>NZ_JAFCKS010000002.1 GCF_018129995.1 Bradyrhizobium sp. SZCCT0153 | reverse complement strand
GCCCTTCGCGCCAGTGCTGCCAGCGTCCGCCACAACCCATCCCGCGTTTCGTGACGATCGCGATACGCCCCTCTGACAGGGATGAGGTGACGCAGGAATACGCCAAAGCCGAATTTCGGTAAAGTGGAATATTTTCGCCGGCCGGCATCGACCCACCGATGGCGTGATTTGCCCGACGGGCAACACAAGGGCTTGTTATTTCGACGAAGCGGCGTCATCGCGAAATCTCACTTGCCGAGGATTTCCGCCGCAGCACGGTCCAGAATTCCGGCAATGCGGCGCGCCTCGGCGGAATCGCAGCCCTGCTTGGCGCGCAGGGCGCGCTTGAGGCCATGGCGGGCCTGGTGCAATTCGTCCGACGCACCGCCATCGAGATCGCCGACGCCGGCAAAGGCCTCGCGCACCTCGTCCATCCGGCGGCCGATCCGCGACAGCGCCTGAAGGATCGTGTCCGCAGTCGAACGGTGCTCGGCGAGATGAGCCTCGCCCTGGGGCGTGATGCTGTAGAGCTTGCGGCCGCCATCCTGCTCGACGCGCGCATGGCCCACCTCTTCGAGATAGGTCAGCGCCGGATAGATCACCCCCGGACTCGGCGTATAGAAGCCGTCGGACCGCTCCTCGATGATCTTGATCAGCTCATAGCCGTGCGCCGGGTTTTCGGCGAGCAGCGCCAGGATCACGAGCTGAAGGTCCTGCGACGACAGCCGCCGCGCACCCGGAAAATCGTCGCCGCCGCGCCCGAAGAAGCCATGGCCGCCGCGACCGAAGCGATGCCGTCCGCCGTGTCTGCCCATGGCGAAATGGGCGAAATGCCCGAAATGGAAGTCCTTGTGGTCTCGTCCGTGGTGCATTTCGTAAGTCCTTATGTAAAACATATCTTACGATATAATTTGCGATGATGCCGCCGCAACCCACAGATCTGTGATCGGACACCATGGCGCTGTTCCCGCAGGGAGCGATGCCGCCGGGCGTCGGGTCCACTCGGCGGCTTCGCTGACGGGAACCCCCTGCTTCGAGCTGGAGTATGTCGGTGACACGGTTGAAAACACCGCACGGCGCGCCAGGTCTTGATCGAAACTGGCGACGTGGCATGTCATTCCCTGGTTGGCGGCCGCATGTGCCATGCCGGCCTGCCGATGTCCCAACTCTCGCTTGCGATCGCATGACGCCCAAGGCTTTCGAAACCCGCTGTCTGCGCCTGCCATCCGTCACCAAGGTGGTGCAATGGGAAGGCACCTCCGTGTTCAAGGTCGGCGGCAAGATGTTCGCGCTCGGCGGCGGCTTTGCCGCAAGCTCCGGCGGCTACATGTTCAAGGTCTCGAACATGGCCTATGCCATGCTGATCGAGCACGGCTTGGCGCGGCCTGCGCCGTATCTTGCGCGCGCCAAATGGGTGCAGCTCGTCAGCAACAACGCGCTGTCAGACGCCGAGCTCACGGCCTATCTCGCGCAGGCCCACGCGCTGATCGTGGCGAGGCTGACGCGCAAATCGCGCAAGGCGCTGGGACTCGGCTGAGCGCGAGCGTCGGCACGCTTCAAGACCCGGCCTATCGAGGCTTGGTGTTGCGCAGCAGATTGTCGCGCAATCTGCTGACCGTCTTCTGCACGGCCGGAAACTCGTCGCCGAGCCCGGTCGCCTCGATCACGGCCTCCCCGAGATCCTGCTCGATTAGTTTGCGCCCTGCAGACGTCAGGCTCAGCAGCACCTGCCGCTCGTCGTCAGGATCGCGGTGACGGCGGATGTAGCCCATCTGCTCGAGCTTCTTGAGGATGGGCGTCAGCGTGTTGGATTCCAGGAACAGCTTCTCGCCGAGCGCGCTAACCGTCTGCTCGTCCTCGTCCGACAGCGCCACCATGGCGATGTACTGGGTGTAGGTCAGACCGACCTTGTCCAAGAGCGGCTTGTAGGCGCGGCCGAAGGCGAGATTGGCCGAGTACACGGCGAAGCACAGGAAGTTCGACAGTTTCCGGCCTTTGCCGGCAGCTTTGGCGGGACGGGACACGGGAACCTCCGCAATTCGTGATCCGGCACAGGATATAAATCGCATCCGATTAAATCGGAAGAGCTTGATCAGCGGGGCCAAGGGGTTTATTTCAACGCGCATCCGATTAAATCGGATACGATCTAAATACAACCCGAAAGGATCCGCCATGACCACCGCTGCAAAGCTTCTCTTCACCGGCAAGACCCACGTCACCTCCGGCGCCGACGGCGCCGCGCACGCGAGCGACGGCACTCTCGACATCAAGCTGGCCCAGCCACATCCCGCTGCCGAAAACCTGTTCGCCGCCGCCTGGTCGGCCTGCTACCTCGGCGCACTCGGCCTTGCCGCCGCCCAGCGCAAGGTCAAGCTGCCGAGCGAGCCGTCGGTCGACACCACGATCGACCTGAACAACGCCGGCGGCGCATTCTTCCTGCGTGCCCGCCTCGACGTCAGCGTCCCGGGCGTCGATCGCGCCGTCGCGCAAGAGCTGATCGAAGCCGCGCACGGCATCTGCCCCTATTCCAAGGCGGTGCACCGTAACATCGAGGTGACCACCACCCTTGCTTGAAACGCCACGACGCGGGCCGGCCGAAGATCGGCCGGGCCCGCGCGGCGCAATCAATTCCGTGAACTTCGGGAGCCGACCATGGGCTATCGTCTTTTGCCGGCCGTGCGTATTCTCGCCAGCGCCGCCGTGCTCGCCGTCAATCTTCTCACCCTGCCCACGGCCGCGCAGCCGGCCGGCGTCACGCGTACCGACCTCCAGCGCCACGATCTCAGCGCGCCCGGGAGCGAGGCCGTGCAGGTGCGCGTCGACCTCGCCCCCGGGGTTGCGTTCGGCCGGCACACCCATCCGGGCGAAGAGATCATCTACGTGCTCGCGGGCGCGATCGAATACGACGTCGAAGGCAAGCCGCCGGTGACGCTGAAGGCCGGCGACGTGCTGTTCATCCCGGCCGGAACGGTGCATGCGGCCAGGAACGTCGGCCAGGACACCGCGAGCGAGCTTGCGACCTACATCGTCGAGAAGGACAAGCCGCTGCTGACGCTGAAGTGAACAACACCCCAATTGACTGAAGACGATATCTGACTAAAGTCAGATATATGCTTGATCCTGTCTCCCGTGTTCGCCGCTTCAACCGTGCCGTGACGTCTGCCGTCGGCGCGCTCGATACCTCGTTCCTCGGGCGTGGCCGTCCGCTCGGGGCGGCGCGCGTGCTCAATGCGATCGGGCACGGGCGTTCGGACGTGGCCGATATCCGCGACTATCTCGGTCTCGATTCCGGTCTGATGAGCCGCCTGCTGCGCTCTCTCGAGGATGAAGGCCTGATCGAGACGACGGCACATGACGACGACGCCCGTCGCCGCGTCGCAAGGCTGACACGCGCCGGCCGGCGCGAGTTCAACGCCTATGAGGCATTGTCGAACGCGCAGGCCGAGGGCTTTGTCGCGCAGCATTCGCAGCGCGAGGCGCTGCTGGCGGCGATGGACATGATCGCCTCCGCGCTGACGCGCGAGCGCGTCACGCTGGACGAGATGGATCCGGGGTGCGAAGCGGCCCGCTATTGCCTCGGCGAGTATTATGCGGAGCTCGGCCGCCGCTTCAAGCAGGGCTTTGACGTCTCGCTGTCGCGCGACCCTGATGCCAAGGACATGCGCCGGCCGCGCGGCACCTTCGTCGTCGCGATGTCGGACACGCTGCCGATCGGCTGCGTCGGGCTGAAGGGCACCGATCACGGCTATGCCGAGATCAAGCGTCTCTGGGTCGCTCCCGCCGCGCGCGGATTGCGGCTCGGCCGGCGCCTGATGGACGCGGCCGAGAATGCTGCGCGCCAGCTCGGCATCAAGCTGCTGCGGCTCGACACCAACAGCGCGCTTACCGAAGCCGGCCAGCTCTACCGCACCACGGGCTGGAGCGAAATTCCTCGCTTCAACGACGACCCCTACCCGGACCTGTTCTTCGAAAAACGGTTGTGAAGGCGCGGCGACTCCCGGCCTGCCGCGTCAGCAGCGCCACGCCGCAGGAGCGTCGCCGTGACCAGATCCGACCTCGCTGACATCTTCCGCGACTGCATCGGCTGTCTGAACCGGCAGGACTGGCCGGCACTCGGTCGTCGAAAAGGCCGCGATCGAGGCGCAACTCTAACGCTGCGCCTCGACGAGACCCCTCACGCCGCCGCCGGCGCCACCTCCGCTTGCGGCTTCGCGAACGGCCTGAAATTCACCGCCATCAGGAAAGCGCCGAGGCCCATCGCCCAAGAGGCGATGTAGAGCCAGGCGTAGCTGGAGAAGGCGTCGTAGATCAGGCCGCCGGCGAGCGGACCGGTGGCCATGCCGAGGCTTCCGGCCATCGCGGTGCCGCCGATCACCGTACCCATCATCCTGAGCGGAAAGTTTTCACGCACCAGCACCGCGTAGAGCGGCATGGTGCCGGCATAGATGAAGCCGAAGACGGCGCCGACCGCGTAGAACGTCGCGAGCTGGTGCGCGAACACATAACCGAGCGCGCCGAACGCCTGCAACAGGAGCCCGGAGACCAGCACGCGCTTGGCACCGAAGCGGTCACCCATCAGGCCGAAGGCGATGCGCCCGCCCATGCCGGCAAAACCCTCGATGCTGTAGATCGTGACCGCGGCGATCAGCGGGATGCCACAGCTCACGGCATAGCTGACGGTGTGGATGATCGGGCCCGAATGGGTGGCGCAGCAGAAGAAATTGGTGGCCAGCAAGATCATGAATTGCGGCGAGCGCAGCGCCTCCGCCATCGACATTTCGGTCTGCGGCGCGCCCTCGCCCGCAGGCGCGGCCACGGCGTGCTCGAGCGCGGGCGGGCGTCGCACCAGGAACGACACCGGGATCATGATGGCGCCGACCACCAGCGCCACGATCTGCATCGAGGTGCGCCAGTCATGACCGGAGACGAGCCAGGCCGCGAGCGGCGCCATCGTCATCGGCGCCATGCCCATGCCGGCCGAGACCAGCGACACGGCGAGGCTGCGATGGGTGTCGAACCAGCCGGTGACCGTCGCCATCATCGGCGCGAAGATCGCCGCGCAGGAGGCGCCGACCAGGAGGCCGAAGACGAACTGGAACGCGAGCAGCGAGGTCGCATGGCTGGCCGCGAACAGGCTGAGGGACAGGACCGTCGATCCCGTCAGCACCACCGGCAGCGGCCCGAACCGGTCGGTCAGCGTGCCCCAGGCCATGCTGGTGAACGCCATCGCCAGAAAGCCGATCGTCATCGCGCTGGAGATGCCGGTCACCGACCAGCCGGTGTCCGTCGCGATCGGCTGCAGGAACACCGGCAGCGAAAACATGCCGCCGATCGCGACGCAGCCGAGCAAGCCGCCGGCGGCGACGATCACCCAGCGATAGTTGGCACGTAACATTTTGGTCTCCCCGTCAGGTCTGTCTGGGTGGAAGACGAATGGGAACGGCGGGGGCCGACACGGCAACGGTACTTTATTTCGCGCGCGGTCGCGACCGTCGACAGCGCATTGTTCCCACGACTGCTCCTCTGGAGCGCCCGGCTTTCGCCCAATAACTTCAAACGAAAGACTTCAGGGGAAGCCCACATGCCGAAAATCGACCTTGCTGCCGTACCCGCCCCAAAGGGCTCCGGCTATCCCGCGCCCTTCGATGCACCTTGCGCTGATCGGGTCCGGCAGCGGCTTGGCAATGCCGGAGGCTTGTCCGATTTCGGCGTCAATTTGATGCGCCTGCCGCCGGGCAACTGGTCGAGCCAGCGGCACTGGCATTCGCATGAGGTCGAGTTCGTCTATGTTCTCGAGGGCGAAGTGACGCTGATCGAGGACGAATGCGAGACGGTGCTCCGCGCCGGCGACTGCGCCGCCTTCGCGAAGGGCAGCGGCAACGGCCACCACATGATCAACCGCTCGCATGCGGTTGCCCTCTATCTCGAGGTCGGCTCGCGCTCGGCCGACGATCTCACCACCTGCTCCGACATCGACATGAAGAGCGCCAATTCCGACGGCCGGTTCGTGCACAAGGACGGCACGCCCTACCCGGACGCGTGAGCCGCCGTGGTGAGGTTTCACGTGGCAGGGTTTCACGTGGCAGTGCTTCATATCGCTGCGTTACGCCGCCACTTGCCGACCGTGAGCCAGACCGCCGAGACCCCGAAGTAGAGCGCACCGACGCCGGCATATCCCGCAACATTCGCGATCGACGGAACCGTGGGCAGCGTGGCCTGAAAGATGAAGAAGCCGCCTGCCAGCGCTGATTGGCCACCGCTGAGCACCATGGCCCATTGCGCGCCAAAACTCCTCCAGCGGCGGATGGCCGTCGCCAACTGGAGCAGTCCGGACAGGATCGCCCATGCCCCGAAGATTCCGAGCACCCAGTTCATGCCCGCCTGCAATGCGATGACGACTGCGATGGTCGTCGCCAGACTCGCCAGAACGTTCAGGACCTGCGTACGGTTCTGATTGAAGCCGCCGCTGCGCAAGGCATCCGCGAAATTGGCCGCGGCGTCCCATGCCGGATAGAGGACGAGCAAGGCGCCGGCGATCACCGGAGAAACGGCTCCGCCGGCAAGCGCGGCAGCGACCCAGGCGACGGAGAACGCCGCCCGGATAAAGTAGTATTGCTTCAGCCATCGCTCGCGATCGGCACGAACCAGATCCAACTGATAGTGCACCACTGCATTCTCTCCTTTACCTACTAGTTGGTAGTTTTTGCGCGCAGCCGTCTTCGTCCCCGGGCTTGCCCGCGCGCTCATGTTATCGTTTCGCGGATGTCTCTCAGTGCCTGGCGGACAGCCGATCCAGCAGCGGCCCGGTGATCACACCGAACATTTTTGGATCGCCAAAGGCACGAGCCGACAGCATTGCGCCGTGAACGGTCGCCATGAATCCCTCTGCCTCGACCCGGGCCGTGCCGGAGAGCTGAAGCCGCCCCTTCCGCTTGCCGCGCTCCATCACCAAATTCAGCCACGAGGCGAGCGCGCGAAAATGAGCCCGAACTTCAAGCGCCACTTCCTCGGGCAGGATCGGAAGCTCGCTGGCCAGCAGCGCGCATACGCAGAACGGAGCCGTCGCGTCCGTGATGCACGCCTCCCAATACCCGACATAGTTTTTGAGCTGCTCGCGCGGATCAGGGATATTGCGCTCGAGCGTGGACAGCCCCGCCTGCGCTTCCTCGCGGTAGCGCGACACGAGGGTGCGGACCAGGTCGACCTTGCTGGCGAAATGGTGATGGATGCTCGGTTTGCGGATGCCGACCACTTCAGCCACGTCGGCGTAGCTGAAGCCGTTGTAGCCGCCCGCGATGATCAGTGTGCGCGCGCAGGCCAGAATATCGTCGGCGGTCGAGGTGGCGTTGCTCATGTCGGATTGACTACCTTCCAGTTGGTAGAGCGTCAAGAATGGGATGCTTCAACCATCCGTGAGTGGTAGGAGCCTCTCATGACCATTCGCCCGATCATGCGCTATCCCGACCGCCGGCTCGCGATGCCGGCCCGCCCCGTCACCGCATTCGACGATGCCTTGCGCGAGCTTGCAAACGACCTGATCGAGACGATGCGCGCCGCACCCGGCATCGGCATCACGGCGCCGCATGTCGGTGTGCCCCTGCGCGTCGTCGTGCTCGAGCTCGACGACAAGGAGGGTGCGCAGACCTACGTCAATCCGGAGATCGCGTGGGCCTCGCCCGAGTTGATCATGCACCGCGAAGGCAGCGTCTCGATGCCCGGCGTCAACGACGAGGTGCAGCGCCACGCGCGGGTGCGGATCAGCTATCGGGATCTCGACGGCAAGGTGCAAAGCGAGGAGTCGGACGGCCTGCGCGCGGTCTGCCACCAGCACGAGATCGACCAGCTCGACGGGATGTTCTGGATCCAGCGGTTGTCGCGGCTGAGGCGGGAGCGGCTGGTGAAGCGGTTCGAGAAGATGTCGCGGGGGAGCTAGATTCCATTCAATCTACGGAGAACCAAAAACTATCGAGGATCACTGCGCAGGTCGGCTCACTGGAGACGAAAGGGTTTGGTCGATTACGCTGGCGGCTAATCCAGCCCGCTATCCAGAACCGGAATTTTGCGCGACACTGCTCAGATATTTCCCCGGCGGTTTCCCGAGCGCCTTCTTGAACATGGTGATGAAGGCTGCGACTGAGTCGTAGCCGAGGTCGGCCGACACCTGCTGCACGCTCGCGCCGGACGTCAGCTCCCGCAAGGCGACGATCAGGTGCAATTGCTGGCGCCAGCGCCCGAAGCTCAGCCCCGTCTCCTTGACGATCAGGCGCGCGAGGCTGCTCTCGCTGAGCGCGACGCGCCTGGCCCATTGTGCCAGGGTGCTGCGGTCGGAGGGATTTTTCGCCAGCGCCGCAGCAATCCGCTTCAGCCGCGGCTCGGGCGAGAGCGGCAGATGCAGCTGCTGAACGGGCATGCGGGGAAGCTCGCGCAAAAGGACCTTCGCCAGCAAGTCCACCCCCGCCTCGTCGCCGGCGACCTGATCGGACAATTCGATGATCACTTCACGCAGCAGCGGCGAGATCGACAGCGTGCTGCATCGATCCGGCAGCTCGACGACGTCGGGCTCGATGTAGACGAAGAACAGCCGCGCATTGGCGGTGGCGAGGTTGCTGTGCTGCATGCCGCCCGGCACCCACACCGCGCAATGAGGCGGTACCATCCACAGGCCGGTGGGAACGCGACATGTGACGCCGCCGCCCAGCGCAAAGATCAGCTGTCCCTTACGGTGCCGATGATCGGGCACCTCCGCCTTGGTCCCGATGACATCGACACGCACGGCGATGACCGGTGCGGAGCGATCGTCCACATCGAGATTCAACCACGGAAAGCGAAGGGGCTGTCTCATGCTTGCCGGTTTTTAGTCATTGATTGCCTGAATATCTAAATCCAGCGCGCGCGAAAGTCGATAGCTTGCCGCCCTGGATCTGCCCGGCCGCGGCCAGGCGCTCACGCGATCAAGGGACATGACCATGCATGGCTTCAGCACCGCAACAACCGCCGAGCTTGGACGCGATATCCGCACGCAAGCAGGTCTCGTACGCGGCCTTCGACGCGACGCAAGCGGCGTGCTGGCGTTCAAGGGCATCCCATACGCAGCGCCCCCTGTCGGGCTTCTGCGTTGGTGCGCCCCGCAGCCGCCCACGCCATGGGACGGCGTGCGCGATGCGCTTGTCTTTGGCGCGGGCTGTCTTTCATCGCTAGAGAACGATCATCGGCCGGGGCCGCGCGATGAGGATTGCCTCTATCTCAACGTCTGGACCGCAGCGAGCCACGCGGACGAGAAGCGGCCCGTGATGGTGTGGATTCACGGCGGCGGCTTTCAGTTCGGCTCCTCGGCCAACCCCGCGACCGACGGCGGTGCGTTGGCCGCCAAGGGGGCCGTCGTCGTCAGCTTCAATTATCGCCTCGGCGTCTTCGGCTTTCTCGCCCATCCCGATCTCGATGCGGAAGCGCCGTCAGGCAATTACGGCCTGCAGGATCAACTTGCGGCGCTGCGCTGGGTCAAGGCCAACATCGCCGGCTTTGGCGGCAATCCCGACAATGTCACCCTGTTCGGCGAATCCGCCGGCGCCATGGCCGTCGGCATCCTGATGGCCTCGCCGCTGGCGCATGGACTGTTTCACAAGGCGATTGGTCAGAGCGGCGCGTTCTGGGACGGCAAGCGCGGGCCGCTCCAAAGCTTTGAAGAAGCCCGCACGCGTGGTCTCGCTTTCGCCCGGCAACGGGGCCAGGCGTCGATCGCAGCCTTGCGCGCCATGCCGGCCGACCGGTTGAATGCAGCCGCAACCTGGAGTTTTGCGACCAGCCCGGTCGTGACCGCGTTCTCTCCGAGCATCGATCATCATGTGGTGCCGGATGTGCCCGCGCGAAGATTTCTGCGCGGCGAGCAGATGCACATCCCCTTGCTGGCGGGCTGGAACACCGCCGAGGAATTCCCGTTCGCTGCACAATCGCTCCCCGATCAATCGGCGCGCGCTTTTCTCGCCGCCGCCGAGGCGATGTTCGGCCGCGAACGCATGGCCGACTTCCTGAAGGTCTACCCCGCCGCGACCGACACGGAGGCCAAGGCATCCGCAGCCGCGCTCACGGGCGACACCGTGATCGGCGAACAGTGCTGGCAGTGGCTACGGCTGCATCGGCGCGGGAAGCGCGCGCCGGTCTACGGCTATGTGTTCGGCTACACGTCGCGCTACACGCCGATCGCCTCGCACGTCACCG
The DNA here is from genome assembly GCF_018129995.1 of Bradyrhizobium sp. SZCCT0153. GTDB lineage: Bacteria > Pseudomonadota > Alphaproteobacteria > Rhizobiales > Xanthobacteraceae > Bradyrhizobium > Bradyrhizobium japonicum_G. The sequence continues at coordinate 1,275,627 of NZ_JAFCKS010000002.1, read as the reverse complement.
AAATTCCGTTCGTGTTCGGCACGCTGACGCCGCAACAGGTGATCGGCAGCTCGGCGCCGCCGGCCGAAGAGGACCGCGCGATGGCGCGAACGATGATGGACTATTGGCTGAATTTCGCGGCGCACGGCGATCCCAACGGGCCCGGCCTGCCGGCCTGGCCCGCCTATGACGAGACAGATGTGGTGCAGATCCTCGGCACGACGATCGAAGCCGGCCCCAATCCGCAAGCCGCCCGCTTCGGCTTCCTCGACAGTTTCAGGCAGGACGGAGTCCTGCCGACGCGCTGGCGCGAGATGGCGTAGACGGGCCACGATCATAATTCGCAGGGCGGGCTAACAAAGCGTAACCCGCCATCAATCAGCGTGCTGCGATGAGAGAGACGGTGGGGGTTCGGCTCAGCCGCCCGCCATCAGCTCTTTCGCCAGCGCCATGTAGGCCGGCAGCGTCACGGGATCGTTGGCGGCGTTGCCCGCTGCGGGGTGCGACGCGTAGCGCGCGATCACCATCTCGGCCCTGGGATCGATGTAGATGCCCTGGCCGTGGACGCCGCGCGCCATATAGGCGCCGTGCGCATTGTGCGTGACCCACCATTGATTGCGGTAGGAGGCCCCAGGCAGCGTGGTGTAGCCGGCCGGCTTGAATTTTTCGGGATCGCCGCCCCGCGCGATGTCCTCGACCACGGTTGACGGCACGATTTGGCGGCCGTTGAAGCGGCCGTGATTGCGCATGGTCTCGCCGAAGCGGGCGAGATCGCGCAAGGTGGTGGACAGGCCGCCACCGCCGCTCTCGGTGCCGATGCGATCGACGTGATAATGCGCGTCCTCTTCCGCACCCATGGGAGTCCAGATGCGCTCGGAGAGCAGGTCGGACAGCGTCATGCCGCTGGCGCGCCTGATGATCCAGGCAAGCACGTCGGAATTGACGGTCTTGTAGGCAAACGCCTTGCCGTGCTCACCCTGCTTCTTCTGCGCGACTAGGAAATCGAAAATATTGGTGGGACCGTCATAGCCGGGCTCGATCGGCGCCATGCCGTTGGCGCGCCGCAATCCCCACACGGCGGAATTCCTGTCGGTGTAGATTTCGGTGTAGGCGAGGCCCGTGGTCATATCCATGGCCTCGTGCACGCGCGCATCGCCAAAGGCGCTGGCCTTCAGCTCCGGCACGTAGTCCGTGACCGGCGCCTGCGGGTCGATCCTGCCTTCCGCGATCAAGATGCCGGCGAGCGTGCCGGTGAACGATTTCGTCACCGACATCGCGATATGCGGCTTGTGCGGCTTCAGCGCGCCGAAATAACGCTCGTAGATCAGCTTGCCCCGGTGCAGCACGGCGATGCCGTCGGTGTATGTCTCCTCCAGCATTTTCGCGAACGTCATGGGCCGGCCGTCCATCGTGGTCGAGGCGACCGCGCCGATGTCGTGATCCTCGCGCGGCAGCGGCGACGCCGGCCCCGCCCCGCGCCAGACGTTCACGGTGGGCACCAGCTGGCGGATGTTGCTCCAGGCCCAGCGCAATTCGGGGAAGCTGCGGAACGAGCCGTTCTGGAAGGTGATGGTGCGGTCCGGCGCGGGCGGGGAGCCCTTCATCCAGCCGAGGGTTTCGGGATCGGTTTCGGTGGCGGAAGGATGGTCGGGCATGGACGCGGCGGACATGAACACTGGCTCCGGAGAGAACGATGCCGGTGTCGTATCATGGGCTCGCGCAGCGTACATCTCGCGATTGCGCCGGGGTGCTGCGCGACAATCAGCACGGCGGCCGGAACACAACAACGAAATCCGTCGATAGAGCCGACGGCGCACCTACGATGTCATGATCGCAGGTGCGCCGCCGCCCGTGATGCCGATGGTCGTCAGGTCAGCGCCTTAGCCCTTTCGCCCGGTGCGCTTCTTTGCCTTCGCCGCACGCTTGCGCCCCGGCGCCGCTGCGCGCGCGGATCCGCTTTCCCTGCGGCCACCGGTGTCGGCGGTCAACTCGGGACGCAATCTGGCGAGCTTGGCGCGGTCCGGCAGCATGTCCGCGAAGCCGTCGAGCACACGCGGCGCGGCCGCACCGTCGCCGCCGACAGCCATCGCCCGGGCGCCTGCCGGCGCCGCGGTCCGGCTGAGAGCCTGCAACCGCCGGCACGCTTCGCCGAGGTGATAGGCCTCGCCGCCGAGCGCCACCCATGTGCCGACCTCGGGATGCAGCACGAGATTGGCCGAATGGTTGTCGGTATCGCTGGTCGGATAATCGACGAACACGTCGACCCCCGATTGCACGCCGACCATCACGCCCTGCGCCGACCACGACACGGCGACGTCGACGCGGTAGCGGCCCGGCTTCTCGAAGGCAAAGCCCGCCGTGCTCCAGAACACCTTCGCCGAGGCCGTGATGCTCTTGCCGGGCTCGAGCTCGCTCAGCTTGGCGTGCTCGCACAGGATCACAAAGGGCCTGACCGGACGCTCGCGCCCCTCGGCATCGGTGACGGTGATCGATGCGAACAAGGCCTCGATGCTGACGTCGTTCGGCGCGCGCAGCGACACGCCGCTCGTGTTCGTCATCGTCCACGACAGATCCAGCGGCTGGCCGAGCGCCACACGGCCTGTCGTAGCCGTCACCGTCAGCGCCAGCTCGGAGGAGTCGAAATCGTGCCGGTCGGCGGCTTGCGGCGCACCGGTCGGGAACCAGCTTGCGAACGGCCATCCACCGGGACGAATGACCGGGTCCGGCATGTGGTTGAGGTGATGACGGACGTTGGTGTTGTGTGCGAGCTTGATCTGATCGGGGAACACGCCGGGTGCACCGGTCGCGGGACCGCCGAGCACGTCCGCGACGCTCGGCGTCGTGGTCATGATCGAGTTGTCGGCCGCCGTCTCCTGCTCCTGATGGATCTGGTTCAGGGTGTGCGTCAGCTCGTGTGTCGCGCTGCGCAGGAACGCACGCGGCACGTCGCGCTGCTTCTTGTTGGCGGCGAGGCCGAAGTTCGAGGAATCCCCGACGGGATAGCCGTCGTCGGAGAAGCTGGCGCAGCCTTCGCGGGGAACGCCGATCTGGTCGTACATGATGCCGCGCGAGCACCCGAGCTTCGCGGGCACGACAATCATGTGCACGCGCCATTCGGTGTCGAGATTCGTCGCGGGATTGCGCACATTGGTCATCAGCGCGTGCAAATCGGCCGAGCTCCAGCAATTGGTCGGCGTCACGCCTGATGGCACGGGGACGTTGAGCTGGTCCTGCACGACCGAGAGCTGCCAGCCGGTCTTGGCGAAGACCGTGTCGAAGAACTCCGTGCCGCCGGCGCCATCGGGCACCGGCGCGGGCCGCACGGCCCCCACCAGCGTGTCGATTTCAAGCGTGCAGCGCCGGAAGAATTTCGACACCCAGGCAAGCGTGATGCTGCCCTTGTCCACGCCGCCTTCGAACAGCCGTCCCTGGTAGAACGGCCCGCCGGTCAGGGAGAACGGAAACGGCGCCGGCACCTTTGAAAGCTTCATCGTCACGGTGCGCGACGGCGTCGCCGGGAACGTGCCCTTGAACTGGCCGACCGGCGGCTGCGTGTAGTTGAACTGCTCGGCTGTGATTGTCAGCTCGCACTTCTTTGGGAACGGCACCGCGACCGGCGCGGACACACTGGTCACCCTGAGATAGGAGTGATAGCGCGCGCGAGGGAAGATGGGGATCCTCGGCCTGAGGATCGGTGACGGAATGATGGGGTTGTCGAGCGCGCTGAGCGAACCGGCGAGGCTCGTCAAGCCCGAGTCCGCCCCCTCCTCTTCGTCCGTGCCGGCACCCACGACAGGCAGCACCGGCCCCGGGATCGGACCGATCACCGGCCGCTTCGAATAGAGATCGCCGCTGACGATCAGATGGTCGGCGCCGCCGTCGGGCGCGGAGCGATCGACGCGCAGCGTGCCTTCGAAGGTCACGAAGCCCGCGGTCGGCCTGAAGTTGATCTGGTAGCAGCCTTCGCGGAAGTCGAGCCTGCAGAGCCTGAAGGGCGGAAACGGCTGCAGATCGGTTGTGGCCGGCTGGTCGCCGGACTCGTCATCGCCGAAGCTGATCTGGCGCGATAGGGGTACCTGCGGCTTCATCGCCGGCTCGACCGATGCCGGGGTCATGTTTGAAAGGCTTCCACTCGATTCATGTTCTGAGCAATTGCACATGTCGTCTTCTCCCTCGTTGAAACGTAGGCGATCGACGTGAGCGGGCTCGTTCGCGGGTACACCCGCGTTATTTCGGTCAGCCAGGGCGTGCGCAAATCCTACGCGCGCCGATAAATCACATGGCAGCTCTCTGAATCCGTAAACTCAAATCGGTCGGGGTGCAGTGAAATCCGATAGGTCACAAGTTCGTCGGTCGCCGTCCCCACGACGAGCGTTTCGGAGTCTTCCAGGCGGTAGATTCCCGCGTCCCACCACACCATGCCCTGCCCTTCCCCGCGGGTGCCGCGGTAGGTGCCGGTCGAGAACGTGAGAGTGGCGGGATATTTGTCCGCACACGCAGCCGCCGTGGCCTTGGTCCACGTACCAACCATGCTCTGTCCGTGTTTGTCAGCCATAGTGTCTCCATAGCTTTTCATCGACCGAGCGGTGATCCGCCGGCTGAAAGCTATCTCAACATGCCGTTCTGGCGTGTGCAGCTCATTTCAAGCTGATGTGGTGGCGGGTCTATCAATCAACCCAATTCACCACGTTCAATCACAGCAGGTACTTTATCGCAGGATTTATGCGAGCGTGCGTGTGAAGGGGTTCACATGGAGGTGCGACAATTGAGCACCGGCGCGAAAGCTCGACATGGCGTGCGGCGTCGAAGCCGTTCAGTCCGCATCTTTGCTTTCATCAAGGCGTTGAGCGGTCCGGTAGCGGCCGGGCGACAGGCCGTGATGTCGATGAAAGATTTTTGAAAACGCCGCCGCTGTCTCGTAACCAACCCGGCTCGCAATCCGTGCGATGGGCTCGTCGCTGGTTTCGAGCAGGAACACCGCTTCCGCCATCCGGCGTTCGATCACATAGCGATGCATGGACTGGCCGACGAGCCTGGTGAAGCGCGCTGAAAATACCGAGCGGCCGAGCCCCACGCGGTGGCCGAGGTCGCTCAGCGTCCAGGGCCGCTCCGGGTTTTCGTGGATCAACTTGAGCGCCGGTCCGATATGCGGGTCGGATATGGCCCCGAGCCAGCCGCCCTGCCCGGGACTGAGGGACGCGATCCAGCTTCGGAGTGCCTCGACAAAGAGCACTTCCGTCAGTCGTGAAAGCGCGACGCGTTGGCCGGGACGCTCGAGCGCGGACTCGCTGACCATGCGGCGCAGGATGGCTTCGAGCCAGCCACCGTCCGCCGTCGGCTTCAGCAGCAGCACGGGCGGAAGCAGTTCCAGCACGCTGCCAAGCAGCGGCCGTGACACGGTGAAATTGCCGCAAATCATCGTCGCGAGCGGCTTTGCACGGCTGCCGTGACGAACGACGCCAAGACGCGGCGACGATCGATCGATATCCACAATCCGCAAAGGCTTGGCCCGGCGATCCGAATAAAACTTGTGGGGCTCGCCGCGTGTGATGACGACAAAATCGCCCTCGGTCATCTGGATTTCTTGTCCCTGTTCGAGCGCGAGGGTCGCCGAACCTCTGCTGAGATAGTGAAACAGCGCGTAGGGGCGCGCCGGCAGCTCCAGATTCCAGGGATGGCCGAGCTCGAAGTGGAAGAGCAACGTTCCACCGAGACGAACGCGATCGAGCACCTGGGCGAGGATATCCATGCCGGAGAAGCTAATCCGATGGACGATCGGACACAACATCCGGACGATTGATCTCTATCGTCCGAAATACCCGCGCACTAGGTCATGTCGCGGCGGGCCGACGTCACGTGCGGCAACCATGTCGCCAACGGCGGATGGAAAAAACCGCAACCTTGCTGGAAACGCCTGTCCATTCCCCCGGACTTTATTCCGTCCGACATGCCAACAGGAACAATCAATGCGAAATTTCCTATTCTCAGCCGCCACCGCACTCCTGGCCGGATCGCCATTGGTCGGCTCCGCCCATTCCGCCGAACTGCCCAGGGGTGCAGCCCACAACATCGTGCTCGTGCACGGCGCTTTCGTGGACCAGACGAGCTGGCAGCCCGTTGCCGACATTCTCACGAAGAAGGGCTATCACGTCACGCTCGTGGAAAATCCGCTCACCTCGCTCGCCGCTGATGTCGATGCCACCAAACAGGCGCTCGCGAAGCAGGACGGCAAGACAGTTCTGGTCGGCCATTCATGGGGCGGCGTTGTGATCACGCAAGCCGGCAACGATCCCAAGGTTTCGGCGCTGGTCTATGTCTCCGCGTTTGCGCCCGAGGTCGGTGAATCCCTGGCGTCGCTGGCCAAAGCCGGCCCGCCGACCGAAGGCGGCAGCGCGATCCATCCCGACGCGAAGGGCAATCTGTACATCGACCCCAAGGTGTTTCCGTCGGCCGTCGCGGCTGACCTACCTCCGGAGATCGCCGCGCACCTCGCCAACTCGCAGCTTCCGTTGAACCACGTTGCGTTCGAAGCTCCCGTCGACATTGCGGCCTGGCACGACAAGCCGACGTTCTATGTCATCAGCACGAAGGACAAGGTGCTCGCGCCCGAGGCCCAGAAGTCGTTCGCAGCCAGGATCAAGGCCCAGACGACGGAAGTCGCCGGCAGCCATGCCTCGCTCGTCGTCCATGCGAAGCAAGTCGCTGAAGTCATCGAGAAGGCAACGCTCGCGAAGTGACAACCTTGCTCCCGGCATTTAAGTGTCGGGAGCAGTCTACGTTTGCTCAGAGAAGGATTGGAGGGTTGCTTCCGGGATTGCCCGGGAGGCCCCGCTAACACCGGCAGCACTGCCGCGCGTCAGTCGCGCGATATCGACAGGCCCGCGAGAAGCGGCGCGTACGCGGCGAGCCTGCGGGATACGAACTCCGTGAAGAGCCGCACGCGCTTCGTCTTGCGTGTCTCCCCCTGTGTGAGAAGCCAGAGCGTTCCGTACATGTGCAGATCGGTGCCCGGCACCCTCACCAGCAGCGGGTCGGCATCGCCGACGAAGCAAGGCAGTGTCGTGATCCCGATTCCTTGCCTGACGGCAACGATCTGCGCCTCGGCGTCCGTGATCCTGAACGGAACGCCGGTGGTGCGAACCTCACCCTCGCTGGCCCAATCCGGAATTCCATGAATGCTGATGACGATCCACCTGACAGGATCAGGCGCGCCGGCGCGCCACGCGGCCAGTCGATCCCTGGACATGTAGATGCCGCCGAACACCTCCGGTCCCTTCAGGCCGTGAAGATTGAGCGGCAGGGTCTTGCGGTCGTAGACGACGCGGATCGCGACGTCGGCCTCCCGGTTGGTCAGATTCGCCAGCTCGCCGGACGACAGGATCTCCATCTCGATGTCCGGATGCAGACGCGCGAAATCGGCGAGATCAGGCATGAGCAGGTGTGTCGCAAGCGGCGGCGCCAGCGTCACCCGCAGGAGCCCGCGGACGCCCTGGTCGCGCCCGAAGACGCGCGTCTCCAGCAGGTGCGACGACGCCTCCATCTGGTCCGCGAACTCGAGGACCTCCTCGCCCGCAGCCGTCAGGCGGTAGCCCGAAGGCAGCTTTTCGAACATGTGGACCCCGAGGCGTTCCTCGAGCTGCGCGATGCGTCGCAGCACGGTCGCGTGGTTCACACCGAGGCGCTCGGCGGCAGCCCGCACCGAGCCTCCGCGCGCGACGGCAAGAAAGTAGCGAACGTCATCCCAGTCGATCATGGTGCAATCCCGCACCGCGCGGTGCGCCTTCCAGAGCCGTGTCCAACCCATCGAACAGCATCTCGTATGTGGGTGGCGCGGGGCGATTATCATAGCCCAGACCGGCAACACGGCCCAATTCCGAACGGCAGACACCGATCCTCGCGGTTGGAGTCAGTCGTCCAACCGGATCGATTTCGCACCACCGATGTGCGCGCTTCCGCACTCACCACCTGACGCCGGCAGACCCATCTCGGGGTTCTCGGGGACAGATGCTGTCCCGACACCACGAACGGAGAAGTTATGGGAAAGCTTGAGGGTAAGGTTGCCGTCGTCACGGGCGGATCGAGCGGCATGGCGCTGGCGAGCGCCAGGCGGTTCGTCGAAGAAGGCGCGTATGTCTTCATCACGGGCCGGAAGCAGGAAGCGCTCGACGCTGCCGTCAAACTGATCGGCCGGAACGTGACCGGCGTGCGCGGCGACGCGGCCAATCTCGACGACCTCGACCGCCTGTTCGACACGGTCACGCGGGACAAGGGCAGGATCGACGTCCTGTACGCGAGCGCCGGCATCGGCGAAGCTGTCCCGCTGGGCGAGATTACCGAGCAGCATTTCGATGCGACCTTCGGCCTGAATACGCGCGGCACGCTGTTCACGGTTCAGAAGGCGCTGCCGCTGTTTCGCGATGGCGGATCCATCTTCATGACCGGGTCCGTTGCGTCGGTGAAGGGCTTTCCCGGTTACGGCGTCTATGCGGCGAGCAAGGCGGCGTTGCGCTCATTCGCACGCACCTGGCTCAACGAATTGAAGGGCCGGAATATCCGGGTGAACGTGCTGAGCCCGGGGCCGATCGCCACACCGATGCAGGACCAGGTTCTCACCGAGGAAGCGAAGCGGATGTTCGAATCCCTGATCCCGCGGGGGACGATGGGTCGTCCCGAGGAAATTGCGGCGGTCGCGCTGTTTCTCGCTTCAGACGATTCCAGCTTCGTGAACGGGGTGGAACTGTCTGTCGACGGCGGCTTCTCGGCGATCTGAAGGCCCACAACGTTCCTACCGACAGGGACACGACGCACGCGATCGGATCCAGCGCGATCCGATCGGAGCGAAATGGAGAAACGACTGTGAGCACCGAGACGAACGTTCAGACCGTGAAGGACTTCTTCGCCGCGATCGGCCGCGGCGACAGGAAAGCTCTGCTGGCGCTGGTCGCCGAGGACATCGAGTGGATCATTCCGGGCGAAAACTGGCCGCTGGCCGGCACGCACCGCGGGCACGACGGGCTCGCCGATTTGCTCGAGACGGCATCCAAAACGATGGAAACCTCCACGGAGCCCCGCGAGTTCATAGCGCAGGGAGACCGGGTCCTGGTCGCAGGTTTCGCGACGGGAAAGATCAAAGCCACGAACAAGCCGTTCAGGGACGACTGGGTTTTCGCCATGACCGTTCGAAGCGGCAAAGTGACTGACATCAGGGAGTACGTCGACACGCAGGCCCTGGCGCGGGCCGCGCGCCCGTCGAATGCCCAACCCTGAAGGAGAACACGATGTACGACCAATCCAAGCTATCCGAGTTGATCCGGTTCGCACGAATAGATGCGGGCTCCACCGTCATCGACGTTTACCCGGGCGACGGCGACTGGACCCGTCTCTTCTCCGACATCGTCGGACCCGGCGGACGGGTCTACAGCTTCGTGCCGGCCGAAGTCGCCCACTTCAAGACCGATCCGGTCGGCCGCATGCGGACACTTGCGAAGGAACCGGGCCGAGAGAATGTCGAAGCCGTCTCGGCGGACCTCGTGGCGATGCCGCAGGCCACGCAGCCTGCGGACGTGCTGTGGCTGCACCTGTTCTACCACGATCTCCACACCGCGCTGATCCAGGCCAAAGGCGCGACGGCGGCCCAGTTCAATCGAGCTGTCTACGAGCGGCTGAAGCCCGGCGGGCGCTACGTCATCATAGACCACGCCGCCGCCGTCGGGGCAGGCACAAGCGAGGCCCCGTCGCTGCACCGGATTGAGCCTGCATCCGTTCGCGACGAGGTGGAGGTAGCCGGCTTCGTCCTGGACGCGGAAAGCACCCTGCTCGCGAACAAGGACGATGCACACGCGATCAAGGTGTTCGATCCCTCGATCAAGGGCAAGACCGATCGCTTCGCCTATCGGTTCGTGAAGCCCTGACGGGTCGTAGCCGACGTCATCTCGACCTCCGCAGCGGGTTGCCTCGATGTCTTCGCTGGACTTGTTCGCATCCGCTGCGGGTCGATTACAGTTCTTGAGCTCTCGGTGCAGCCGGATTACTTTTTAGTCGCGCCCTCAGATGGCTGCTCTGCCGACCCGCCGATTTTCTTCGAGACCACGTAGACGTCGACGCCGCTCATCGAGCATTCCTCGCTTGATGCCCGGCTGTTCGTGATGACCTCGATCTTCGTGCCATCCTTGGTGTGAAACGTGATGTCGTAAACCTGCTGGTAGAGGTCTTTGCCGATCTTTTCGGATGCGAAACGAACGGCCCTGGTCTGCGCCTCGATCACTGATGGGATATCAATCAACCCGGCGTTCTTGAGGTGCGTGAGGGCCATGTTCGTGGGCCAACTCGCGCAGTCCGGAGACTTCGCCAGAGCCACCGCAGCCGGCATAGCAAATATTGCGGCCATCACCACTTTCAACGCGGCGCGCATCAATGCACCACCGCGATGGTGTGGTCGCCACTTTCCCGGATCTTCCCCGTTCAAGATCGCACTCCATTGGCTGTCGTGGCGTCCCATGATCACTCTCGATATCTGTACGGGGTATTGCACTTCAAGTTGGAATCCGCCCAGCAGCCTTGCTTACATGTTCATTGCTTAAAGCAATGCTCGCGATGCCACTTTAGAAAATGCGGATGAGGTCGGTCCGATGGCCTCTCGGGCTCAAGGGCACGACCGGTCCTGTTGATGACCGATCGAACGCCGTCCACGTCGTTTGTCTGGCGCGAGATCAGTATTTCCAGATCATCAGCCAAGCTGATCAGACCGCGATCGAACATCCAATGAGCGGTACCGGATAAAGCAATCGCATTGCTCACGATATCCGGCCCATTTGCCTCCACAGGCCGAATGTGCGCCGCCGCGACTTCTGCGCGCCCCATTCCATTAATGAGCTTCAGCCCGGTAATGGCGCAGCGCTCATCGTAGGCACGCAGTACAATCCGGCGAAAGACGCGGTCACGCAGAACTCTCGATACAGTTAGGCTGACGCGATCTCGCTGTTGCTCAAATATGAACGGAGCCTGCTGCTTTTCGTCAAATTGAGACAACTGAACATCGGTATCAACGCGGGGCAGCAGCGGTGCGCCTTCCGCAAAACCGAGCTCGAATATTCTGTTGAAATCCTCCGGCGAGATTGGTCGGACTGCCGACTGAGCACGCCCCGAAATTCGCCCCTGCTCATTCAGGACGCCGCGTTCGACAGGACCAGCTGGCCCGTTGAAGGAAACCGGATTGGCAAAATCGAGGTAACTTCCGGGTTCGATCAGAGCGAGGTACATCCCCGGAGTGCCTGGATCGGGAATGACTTGCTGAACCCGAGCAATCGCAAAGTAGCCGCGCGTTTCGGCGACTTTGCTCGGCTCATAATAGATGATCCAATCGCCGATGCATGCTTCGACGCGACGAAAATACTGACTGGGAAACTGATACCGTTCAGCCGGGCTGTCATCGTAGATCGAGTCCGATCGATGGATGAAAACCCCAAATCCCATGATCTATGCCGCGCATCCTCTCCGGGAAGTGGCGCCCCACTTCAGTGATGTTGAACCACAGGAGCGCCCCCTACTCCCACTCAATCGTCCCAGGCGGCTTGCTCGTCACGTCGTACACCACCCGGTTCACGCCCTTCACCTCGTTGATGATGCGCGTGGCGGTCTCGCCGAGGAATTTCATGTCGAACTGGTAGAAGTCCGCGGTCATGCCATCCGTTGATGTGACGGCGCGCAGGCCGACCACAAAATCATACGTGCGGCCGTCGCCCATGACGCCCACCGTCTTGACCGGGAGCAGCACGGCGAAGGCCTGCCAGATGTCGTCGTAGAGGCCGTGCTTGCGGATCTGGTCGATGTAGACGGCATCGGCCTTGCGCAGGATGTCGAGCTTGTCCCTGGTGATCTCGCCGGGGCAGCGGATGGCGAGGCCCGGGCCCGGGAACGGGTGGCGGCCGACGAAGATTTCGGGCAGGCCGAGCTCGCGGCCTAGCTTGCGCACCTCGTCCTTGAACAGCTCGCGCAGGGGCTCGACGAGCTTCATGTTCATGCGCTCGGGCAGACCGCCGACATTGTGGTGCGACTTGATCGTCACCGAGGGGCCGCCGGTGAAGGAGACGCTCTCGATCACGTCGGGATAAAGCGTGCCCTGCGCCAGGAAGTCGGCGCCGCCGATCTTCTTGGCCTCGTCCTCGAACACCTCGATGAAGAGACGGCCGATGGTCTTGCGCTTGGTTTCGGGATCCGTGACGCCTTCGAGCTCGCCGAGGAATTGCTTCGAGGCATCCACGTGCACGAGCGGGATGTTGTAGTGGTGGCGGAATAAATCGACCACGGTCTTGGCTTCGTCGAGGCGCAGCATGCCGTGATCGACGAACACGCAGGTGAGCTGGTCGCCGATGGCTTCGTGGATCAGCACGGCCGCCACCGCTGAATCGACGCCGCCGGAGAGGCCGCAGAGCACCTTGCCCTTGCCGACCTGGGCGCGGATCTTGGCGATCTCCTCCTCGCGGAAGGCGCGCATGGTCCAGTCGCCGGAGAGGCCGGCGATCTTGCGCACGAAATTGCGGATCAGCTTTGCGCCGTCGGGCGTGTGCACCACTTCGGGGTGGAACATCAGGCCGTAATATTTGCGCGTCTCGTCCTGGATGATCGCGAACGGCGCGTTCGGCGAGGTGCCGGCCACCGAGAAGCCCGGCGGCATTTTCGTGATGCGGTCGCCATGGCTCATCCAGACCTGGTTCTTGCCGCCGGGCGACCAGACGTCCTCGAACAGCTTGCTCGGCGCCTTGACCTCGACGTCGGCGCGGCCGAATTCGCGGTGATGGCCGCCCTCGACGGTACCGCCGAGCTGCTCCGCCATGGTCATCTGGCCGTAGCAGATGCCGAGCACGGGCACGCCGGAGGCGAAGATCAGCTGCGGGGCGCGCGGCGAGCCGGCCTCGTGCACCGACTCCGGCCCGCCGGAGAGAATCACCGCTTTCGGCTTCATCTCCTTGAAGGCCTCTTCGGCCTTGTTGAACGGGACGATCTCGCAATAGACGCCGTCCTCGCGCACGCGACGCGCGATCAGCTGCGTCACCTGGCTGCCGAAGTCGACGATGAGAATCTTGTCATGCGCCGAGGCCACGGAGGGCGTCGACGCGGAACGGTCGGTCTGTGCTGCTGTCATGGCAAGCAGATACGCGACGGCGCGACGACCCGCAACCGCGCAGGTTTGCGCGCCCACATCCTTCTTTGGGCATGGACAAACCGATATAGGTAAGTATTATTGACCTAATGTGCCCCGCTGCTCAAACAGGGCCCGATCAGGGAGAACGCTTGTGTCACAGCACCATCCGCCATCATCGCTTGCCGCGCTCGGCCGAACCTGGGTCGAGGCCTGGAATACTGGCGATCTCGAGCGCGTGCTCACGCTCTACGACGAGGCCGCAATGATGACCTCGGACCGCATCCCCGCGATGGGGTTCGATGCCAGCGGCACCGTGCGCGGCAAGGACGCGTTGCGGGCGTATTGGGGCAAGGCGCTCGCCCTGCTGCCGAACCTGCACTTCTCGCTGATCGATGTCTTCGTCAGCCCTGACAGCGTCGTGGTGTTCTACGAGAACGAGCGCGGCAAGCGGATCTGCGAATATCTGCGGGTGAATGATGCGGGGTTGATCGTGCAGGGATCGGCCAACCATTTGCCGCACTAAAGCGCGATGAGATTGGGATGAATCGTCATCGCGCTTTAGGTTCTTGTTTGAGCATGATCTTTTCGGAAAACCGCTTCGTACTTTTCCGGATCATGCTTTAGCCCATCCGCGTCATTGCGAGCGCAGCCAAGCAATCCAGAAGGCCGCTGCGAATGCATTTCTGGATTGCTTGGCTGCGCTCGCAATGACGGAGACTGCGGCGCGCGCGTGCGCTAACACTCCGCCCGCCGGCACCGAGACAGGACACAGCATGAAACTCCCCGCCTCCCCCTTCACCGTCACCGACTGGAGCAAGGTTGCGCCGACCACGCATGCCGGCGAGACCGGGCAAGCCCAGTGGCGTACGCTCAACATCGGCGATCTCCGGGTGCGGATGGTCGAGTATTCGCCGGGCTATCTCGCCGACCATTGGTGCGATCGCGGCCACGTGCTCTACGTTCTGCAAGGCGAGCTCGACAGCGAGCTGCGCGACGGGCGCAAGTTCAAGCTCACGGCGGGGATGAGCTACCAGGTCTCGGATTTCGGCGACGCCGCGCATCGGTCCTCCACGGCGACGGGAGCGACGCTTTTCATCGTCGATTGAGGTGCCCCGAACGGTTAATTTGCACCGCAAAATAGCAAACCGAATGGATATCCCGAGCCGCGGGTGGTGCCTTGAAGTGGCCCCAAAATCTCGCTATATTGTGATCATCGATACTTGGCCGAACGACTGGGCCGCTTCGCTTCGTTGCTGACGGGCGCGCACGCTTCAGATGATTTCTCCAACATCGACTGATCAGGACTATGGGCGCAATAGTGCGTACCGGTCTGCGTGTTAACTTCTTAAGCAAAGGAAATTCCCATGGCTATGGGCACCGTGAAGTGGTTCAACAATCAAAAGGGCTTCGGTTTCATTCAGCCGGATGACGGCGACAAGGACGTGTTCGTGCACATCAGCGCCGTCGAGCGCGCTGGCCTCTCGACCCTCAACGAGGGCCAGAAGGTCTCGTTCGACATCGTCGCCGATCGTCGCAGCGGCAAGTCCTCCGCCGACAACCTCCGCGTCGGCTAATCGCCACGCAAGAGCGCTCTGACCACGGACGTACCGGCAGAGCGTAGAGTTGGAAAGCCCCGCGACCGGGTTCCGGTTCGCGGGGTTTTTGTTTCTGGGGGGCGAACGAAGCCGCGTTACGCCTTCTTCAACACCGAGATGAAGAAGCCATCGGTTCCGGTGCGCCGCGGCGTCATCAGCCACCCTTCCGGCGATTGCAGCGCCGCTTGGGCGAAGTCGTCCGCCTTGTCCCAGAGCACGCTCGCGGTCTGCTCGGGCGGCACCACCGCGAACTCGGGATGACGGCCCATGAACGCTCTCACCTGCTCACCGTTCTCTTCCGCCAGCACCGAACAGGTGATGTAGGCGATGCGGCCGCCGGCCTTGACCAGCGGAACCGCGCGATCGAGCACCGCGGTCTGGTCGCGCAGACGGATCTCCAGCGCGCCCGGCCGCATGCGCCATTTGGCGTCGGGGTTGCGGCGCCAGGTTCCGGTCCCCGTGCAGGGCGCGTCGATCACGACGAGATCGGCGGTGGCGCTGATGTCGGCCAGCGGATCGGCCTCGCCCTTGGGCGTGCGCACGTCGGCATTGTGGACGCCGGCGCGCGACAGGCGTTCGTGAATGGGCGCAAGTTGCCGCTTGTCGCTGTCGGTCGCGATCAGCCGGCCCTTGCCCTGCATCATGGCGGCGAGCGCCAGCGTCTTGCCGCCGGCCCCCGCGCAAAGATCAATCACCTGCTCGCCGGGTTTTGCCGCGGTGAACAGGGCCGCAAGCTGCGATCCTTCATCCTGCACTTCAACGGCACCCTTGATGAAATCCTCCTCGGCCTGGATGCCCGGGTTGCGCGCATCGGCCGAAAGCTCGATGCGCAGGCCCGTTGCGGACCAGGGCGTCGGTTTCGCATGAAGATGAGCAAGCGCGCCCAGCACCTTGTCGCGATTGGATTTTAGCGTGTTGACGCGCAAATCGAGCGGGGCCCGGCTGGCCATCGCGGCGGCCTCCGCCGCGCGGTCCTCGCCGAACACTTTTGCCAGATGCGAATCGAGCCATTCCGGATAGTCGCCGGCGATCGCGGCCGGGGCACCCTCAAGGGAGCGCGAGGCGAGCGCGGCCTGCTCGGCCTCGGTGAGCGGAGCCGGCGCGAAGCGGCTGCCGTCGAACAAGGCGGCCATGGTGGCCGCATCCATGTCGCGCTCGAGCCGGAGCATGCCGATCAGCCGCGCCCGCGCGGTATCGGCATCCATCAGGAAGGCGCTCGAGGCGTAGCGACGCAGCACGTCCCAGACCAGGCCGGCGATGGCGGCGCGGTCGCCGGAGCCGGCAAAGCGGTGCGCGGTGCCCCACTCCTTCAACGCCTTGGCCGCGGGCACGCGGTCTCTCTCGACGGTGTCGATCAGTTCGATGGCGGCGGACAGCCGGGCAGCGGGAGTCATTTGAATCTTTCAGATCAGGATTGGCGCGCAAGCGTCAGATCAGCAACAGCATTCTCAGCGCGAAATAGATCCACATCGCGAGCAGCACGAGCACGCCGGCGAGCCAGATCGTCGAGCGCCGGCCAAGGTCGTTGGAGGAGACGAACACCCCGGCATGGGCGAACCGTGTCACCACGAACACCCAGGACATCAGCACGATGAAGAGATCGGCGTGGCGCAAGGGAAGTGCCAGCGCGATCAGGGCATAGAACAGCATCGGCAACTCGAACTGGTTGCGGTAACAATTGGCGATTTGCGTGGCGCCCTTGGGCCAGTTCGGCTCGCCCAGCGCAATGTCGCGGATCCTGGTCTCGCCGGAGACCAGCGCTTTCCGGCGCCCGAAGACCATGCCGATCAGGAGCGCGAAGGTGAGACCGACCTGCACGAAGACAGGCAGCAGGACCATTTGAGCAGACATCGGAACTTTCCCGTAAGGCGGAACGCCGCGGACCGTCATTAGCCGCGACCGTTGGCGCTGACAATCGACGAGTTGAACCGGCGTTCCCGATCCGGCGACCAAATGGCGATCGTTAAAGCGACTTTTGCCACTTTGGGCGCAAGGCGAGCCATGAACACCCTCTTCAGCCAGATCGCCGGCCTGACCGTCGTTTGGTCCGAATCCGCTAATGGCCAGTTCAGCATCCTGATGTCGGCGCTGTCAGGCATCGCGGCGGCGCTCGCGGTGGC
This sequence comes from Bradyrhizobium sp. SZCCT0153, assembly GCF_018129995.1. Classification (GTDB taxonomy): domain Bacteria; phylum Pseudomonadota; class Alphaproteobacteria; order Rhizobiales; family Xanthobacteraceae; genus Bradyrhizobium; species Bradyrhizobium japonicum_G. The sequence goes on along the minus strand of NZ_JAFCKS010000002.1, from coordinate 1,258,792 downwards.
GCTGGCGATGTCGGTGTACTTCCGAATGAGCTACCGGACCTGGCGCGATGTCGTCAGGCATGGCCTCGCGGCGCTGGCCGCGGCTGCCTTGCTGGCCTTTGCCGCCTACGACATGCGTCACGCCGCGATGGCCTATCTCGGCCTCAACCCGTCCAAGCCGGCGGTCGAGTTCGAGATCCGCATGCCCAAGGAGACGCTGACGGCGGCGGCCGACAGCCAGATCGAGCTGCACACTGACCGCAACCAAACGCTGGCGCTGGTCGACGGCGTGCGGGACATCGGCGATGGCCGCTCCGTGCTGCGCGGCGCGGTGGCGCTCAAGCATCGCACCGCAGACCGCGTGCTGGTGGTGAACCTGCCCGGCAAGGGCACCTTCGAATTCCGCCTTCGCCTGCCGGCAGAGCCGCATCGCACCGAGCTGTTCGGACCCTGGCACCTCGCCGACCGCATCTCCTCGCCGCTTACCGGCAACGCGGCGGCACAAGACGCCTACACGATCCGCTACCGCGTGTTTTAAACTTTGTTCGCTGCGATGCATGCCCGCACCGTCATCGTTCCGACGCGCGACCACGGATATGATTCATCCCATGTCCGAATTTCGCCTCACGCAGATTTCCGACACGCATCTTCGCCGGCGCTTTCCCGGCCTGATTGCGAACTTCCACCGCGTCAGCGAGCACATCGACGCTGACAGGCCCGATCTCGTCGTCAACACCGGCGATGTCTCGTTCGACGGGCCGACCAGCCGCGACGACGTCGCATTTGCCAAAGGCCTGCACGACGCCCTGCCCGTCGCCTGCCGCTACCTTCCCGGCAATCACGACATCGGCGACAATCCGACCGCGATCGGCCCGGCACCGAAGCCGCCGGTCGAAGAAGCACACCGCCGGCAATTCTGCGACATCATCGGCGAGGACCATTGGTCGTTCGAGGCCGCGGGCTGGCGCTTCATCGGCCTCAACACGCTGGTGATGAATTCAGGGCTCGCCTTCGAGGCCGAACAGTTCGACTGGCTCGCTTCCGAAGTTTCACGCGTGAACGGCAGGCCGGTCGCGCTGTTCCTGCACAAGCCGATGTTCCTCAACCTGCCCGACGATGCTGAAACGCCGGAGACCTCGATCCGCTACGTGCCGCAGCCGGCCCGGGCGCGGCTGATCGAGATGTTTGCGCATGTCGACCTGCACCTGATCGCCAGCGGCCACGTGCACCAGCGCCGCGACTTCACCTATAGGCACACCCGCCACGTCTGGGCGCCGTCGGCCGGCTTCAAGATCAACGACGCGCGGCAGGACCGTATCGCGATCAAGGAAGTCGGGCTCGTGGAATACCGCTTCCAGCCCGACGGTTTCGAGGTTCGCCACGTCAGGGCGCCGGGCCAGGTCGACGTCGATATCGAGGAGTTGTTCGCCCAGATGGGTGGCGAGCACTAACAGCGATCGTCAGGCGACGCTCTTGAGGTCCTGCTGGATCGCAGCCAGCAGGGACTGCAGCGCCGCGCTGTCCACCGGCTTGGCCCCGGCATTGGTAGGCTGGACATTGTCAGGCCGCGCGGCTTTGACCGGACGCCTGGGGAATGGCGGCATGGGTGTGGGCATCGCGGACTGCGCGAACGTGTCGGCGTCCTCGGTGTGAACGAACTTGCCATGGATGACGTCGTCGCGACGGCCCATGACAAACATGGTCGCCCAATATCCGGCAGCCAGCAGGATTACGCAGAAAACAACAATCTCTAACATCATCGCACCTGAAATATGCGCAATGATTCAATGCCTTCGTGGGTCCGTCAATGAACCGACGGTCACACCTGCGGCTTTTACGGGCGGGTGTGGCCGATCGGTCACTCTTTATTAACCATATCCGGACCCCGAGGGAGCCGGAGCGGCGGATCAAACCTTATCCGGCCCGACCCGCACCAGCTGCTTGCCGAAATTGGCGCCCTTCAGGAGCCCCATGAAGGCACCGGGCGCGCTCTCCAGGCCCTCGGTGACGAACTCCTTGTACTTGACCTTGCCGTCGCGAACCCAGCCGGACATGTCGCGCAGGAAGTCACCATGGCGGGAGGCGAAGTCGGAGACGATGAAGCCGCGGAAGGTCAGCCGCTTGGTCAGCGTCGCGCGCATCATCGAGGCCGCCCATTTCGGCGGCTTGGCCTCGGTGTCGTTGTAATGGGCGATCAGCCCGCAAACCGGCACGCGCGCGAACGGATTGAGCAGCGGGAAGACCGCCTCGAATACGGCGCCGCCGACATTCTCGAAGTAGACGTCGATGCCTTTCGGGCAGGCCTCCTTCAGCTTCGCGGCCAGATCGGGATCGCGGTGATCGATACAGGCATCGAAGCCGAGCTCCTTCACGACGTAATCGCATTTGTCCTTGCCGCCGGCGATTCCCACCGCGCGCGCGCCCTTGATCTTCGCGATCTGGCCGACGGCCGAGCCGACCGCACCGGAGGCGCCGGCAACGACGACAGTCTCGCCTTCCTGCGGCTTGCCGATGTCGAGCAGGCCCGTATACGCGGTCATGCCGGGCATCCCGAGCACGCCGACAGCCGTCGAGATCGGCGCCAGCTTCGGGTCGATCTTGTTCAGTCCCTTGCCGTCGGAGATCGCGTGCGTCTGCCAGCCCGTGCGCGACAGCACGATGTCGCCCTTGGCGAAGTTCGGATTGTTGGAGGCTGCGACCTCGCAGACCGTACCGGCTTCCATCACGCCGCCAACGGGCACCGGCGCTGCATAGGACGGACCGTCGCTCATGCGCCCGCGCATGTAGGGATCGAGCGACAGCCAGATCGTGCGCAGCAGGACTTCACCTGCCGCAGGCGTCGGCACAGCGAATTCCTCGATGCGGAAATCGGACGGCTTTGGCTCACCGACGGGACGCGCGGCGAGAACGATGCGTTTGCCTTGGGACATGATGACTTCCTCCTGATTATGCTTCGGCGCGAACGGAAGCGGAGGGAGGCAGCTGCGTCAATACAAAAGCAGTGGAGCGCGTTGTCGCCAGCCGTGCGTTCCTCCGGACGCGCCGCAGCGCACCGCTGAACAAGCGCTGCGCTGCGTCCGGGGCACGAGAGCAGCGCGGAAGCTAACCCCCGCCCGGATAGTTCGGCGCTTCGCGCGTGATGGTGACGTCGTGGACGTGACTTTCGCGCAGGCCCGCGCCCGTGATGCGAACGAACTGCGCCTTCTCATGCAGCTCCTTCATGTCCTTTGCGCCGACATAGCCCATTGCGGCGCGCAGGCCGCCGGCGAGCTGGTGCATGACGTTGCCGACCGGGCCCTTGTAGGGCACCTGGCCTTCGATGCCTTCAGGCACGAGCTTGAGCGCGTCCTTGATGTCCTGCTGGAAGTAACGGTCCGCCGAGCCGCGCGCCATCGCGCCGACCGAGCCCATGCCGCGATAGGCCTTGTAGGAACGGCCCTGCCACAGGAACACTTCGCCGGGCGTCTCGTCGGTACCGGCAAGCAGCGAACCGACCATGGCTATGTCGGCGCCGGCCGCGAGTGCCTTGGCGAGGTCGCCGGAGAACTTGATGCCGCCGTCGGCGATGACGGGAATGTCGGACTTCTTCGCCGCTTCCACCGCATCCATGATCGCGGTGAGCTGCGGCACGCCGACGCCGGCGACGATGCGCGTGGTGCAGATCGAGCCCGGGCCGATGCCGACCTTGATGCAGTCCGCGCCCGCATCGATCAGCGCCTGCGCGCCTTCGGAGGTCGCGACGTTGCCGGCGACGACCTGCACGGAGTTGGACAGGCGCTTGATGCGGTTCACCGCGTGCAGCACGTGACGGGAATGGCCGTGCGCGGTGTCGACGACGACGAGGTCGACGCCGGCATCGATCAGCCGCTCGGTGCGCTCGAAGCCGGTATCGCCGACCGTGGTGGCGGCGGCAACGCGCAGGCGGCCCTGCGCGTCCTTGCAGGCGAGCGGATGGGCGACCGCCTTCTCCATGTCCTTGACGGTGATCAGGCCGACGCAGCGATATTGCTCATCGACCACGAGCAGCTTCTCGATGCGATGCTGGTGCAGCATCCGCCGCGCCTCGTCCTGGCTGACATTCTCGCGCACCGTGACGAGACCTTCATGCGTCATCAGCTCGGAGACTTTTTGCCGGCGATCGGTCGCAAACCGCACGTCGCGGTTGGTGAGGATGCCGACCAGCTTGCCCGGCGTGGACTTGCCGGCGCCGGTGACGACGGGAATGCCGGAGATGCCGTGATCGCTCATCAGCTTGAGCGCGTCGTCGAGGCTGGCTTCGGGACTGATGGTGAGCGGGTTCACCACCATGCCCGACTCGTAGCGCTTGACCTGCCGCACCTGCGCGGCCTGCCCTTCAGGGTCGAAATTGCGGTGGATGACGCCGAGGCCGCCGGCCTGCGCCATGGCGATCGCCATGCGCGCTTCGGTGACTGTGTCCATGGCGGAGGCCATGATCGGGATGTTGAGGGGAATGGCGCGGGTGACGCGGGAACGGATGTCGACCTCGCCCGGCATGACGTCCGACAGGCCCGGCTTCAACAGCACGTCGTCGAACGTGAGGGCTTCGCGAATGCCTTGAAGTTGCACCGTGGCCATCTTGCCAACTCCTTCCAGCGGCCCTGCCGCAAATAGCTATGGATGAGCGCCGCCCTCGGCGTACCTTGCGGCAACGCCGGAGAATCGGAGCCCATCGGTGGGGTTGACGCGGGTCGATAGCACGGCTGAGCGACGAATCAAAGCAAATCGGACCGCTGGCCAGCCATGCACAGGCATTTTGGGTAAATCAGCGTGGATTGCCCGGCGGCAGGCCGTGCCGGCGGATCGCATCCACGACCTCCCGGTGACGCCGATCCTCCCGCTTCATGTGCACCGCGATGAGGGCGTGGGCCGACGGCACCGGAAGCAGGACGTGGAAGACCAGGCCCAAAATCGCGCAGACGACGCACAGCACGAGGTTGAGGATCGCCCCGAACGGCTGTCCGTTCAGGAGCAGCCCGATAGGCGGCAGCAGCGCGGCAAGCAGGTAGATCATCGCGCCGTCTCCGGCGCGGCGCGACGCCCCTGGGGGTCACACCGTTGTTACGCGGGATTTAGGTGCTATGCGTTGAACCGCAATGGTCCCGGGTCAGTGGTGGTGATAAGCCGCAATTCTCGCCATTCCTCCTGCTCTCCATTAACAATCCGTCATGGTCGACAAGCAACGCATCATTCCGCTGATCGTGGCCACTGCTCTCTTTATGGAGAACATGGACTCGACGGTGATCGCCACCTCGCTGCCGGCGATCGCGGCCGACATCGGCACCAGCCCGCTGACGCTCAAGCTAGCGATCACCTCCTATCTGCTGTCGCTTGCAGTGTTCATCCCGGCGAGCGGCTGGACCGCCGACCGGTTTGGCGCGCGCATGGTGTTCGCGATTGCCGTCGGGGTGTTCATGGTCGGCTCGGTCGGCTGCGCGCTGTCGACCTCGGTCACCGATTTCGTGTTCGCGCGGATCCTGCAAGGCATGGGCGGGGCGATGATGACGCCGGTCGGGCGCCTCGTGCTGCTGCGCTCGGTCGACAAGAGCGCGCTGGTCAACGCCATGGCGTGGGTGACGGTCCCTGCCCTGATCGGCCCCGTGATCGGCCCCCCGCTCGGCGGCTTCATCACCACTTACGCGTCCTGGCACTGGATCTTCCTGATCAACATCCCGATCGGACTGCTCGGCATCTTCATGGCCTTGCGCTTCATCGATCCCATCAAGAGCGAAGAACGGGAGCCGTTCGATCTCTATGGCATGGTGCTGGCGGGCATGGGACTTGCCGGCATTGCGTTCGGCCTCTCGGTCGCCGGTCTCAACCTGCTGCCCTGGAGCACGGTCGCCGCGCTGGTCGTCGGCGGATCGATCTCGATGACGCTGTATGTCCTGCACGCCCGGCGGACGGGATCGCCGGTGCTGGACTTTTCCCTGCTGAAGCTGCCGACGCTGCGCGCGGCCATTTTCGGCGGTTTCATGTTCCGGCTTGGCATCGGCGCGCTGCCGTTCCTGCTGCCGCTCCTGATGCAGATCGGTTTCGGGCTGTCGCCGTTCAAATCCGGTCTCGTGACCTTTAGCTCCTCGCTCGGCGCCATGGGCATGAAGGCGCTGGCGGCGCGCCTCATCCGGACCTTCGGCTTCCGCAATCTGATGACGGTGAACGCGATCGTCAGCGCATTCTTCCTCGCCGCCTGTGCGCTGTTCACGGTGACGACCCCGCTGCTCATCATCATGATCATCCTGGTGGTCGGAGGCTTTTTCCGCTCGCTCGAGTTCACCGCGATCAACACGGTGGCCTATGCCGACGTCGAGCCCCCGCAGATGAGCCGCGCCACCACGCTCGTCAGCGTCAACCAGCAGCTCGCGGTCTCCGCCGGCGTCGCCGTCGGCGCAGCGTCGGTGGAGACGACGATGTGGTTCAGCCATGTCAGCGAGCTCAACGCGACGGTGTTCGCGCCGGCCTTCATCGTGGTCGCGCTGACCTCGGCGGCATCGAGCTGGTTCTTCTGGCAGATGCCCGATGATGCCGGCCACGAGATCTCCGGCCGCAAGGCGGTGGAGATCGCGAGCCGCAAGGGTGCCGCAAAGAGCGCGGCAAGTGCCGCCGTCAAAACCGCAACCGAGGATACCCAGGACGCCCGCGACCAGCGGCTGGGTTAGTCCCACCTCGTCGTCGCGAGAGCTCCTCGCAATGACGACGTTTGCGGCTACGTTTCCGCACCACCCCGAAATCCCGTCGCCAGCACGTAGCGCTCCGACGAATCCTGCCGGCTCGCGGCGGGCTTGACGTGACGCACCGTCGCAAAGTCGCGCTTGAGCTGGGCGAGCAGATCGGCGTCGGCGCCGCTCTGGAACGCTTTGGCCAGGAACGTCCCTCCGGGCTTGAGCACGTCGCAGGCGAAGGCGGCCGCGGTCTCGATCAGGCCGACGATGCGGAGCTGGTCGGTCTTGCGGTGACCGGTGGTGTTGGCGGCCATGTCGGACATCACAAAGTCGGCGCCGCCGCCGAGCATGGCCTTGAGCTTTTCCGGGGCGTCGTTGTCCATGAAGTCGAGCTGGGCGAACTCAACGCCGGCAATCTCGGGCATCTCCAGCAGGTCGATCGCGACGACCTTGCCTTTTCCATCGACCGAGCCGACGCGCTTGGCGGCGATCTGGCTCCAGCCGCCCGGCGCGGCGCCGAGATCGACCACCGCCATGCCGTGTTTCAGCAAACGATATTTGTCGTCGATCTCGAGCAGCTTGAAGGCGGCGCGCGAGCGATAGCCCAGCGACTTCGCCTTCACCACATAGGGGTCGTTGAGCTGCCGCTCCAGCCAGAGCTTCGACGACAATTTGCGCTTGCCGCCGGTCTTGACCTGGACATGCAAGCGGCCGGTGGTGTCTTTCGCCATCTCACCAGCTCCTGAGCGCGCCGTCCTCGCGCATCATCTCGACCAGCATGCCCTCGCGCAGGCCCCGGTCGGCGACGCGCAGGCGTGGCAGCGGAAAGGCGCGGCGGATCGCGTCGAGAATGGCGCAGCCGGCCAGAACGAGATCGGCGCGCTCGACGCTGATGCAGTTGTTGTTCGCGCGCTCCTCGTAACTCATGCCGAGCAGCTTGCTGATGGTCGCGGTGAGGTCGGAATCGTTCATCCAGACGCTGTCGATCCGGCGGCGGTCGTAGCGCGCGAGGTTGAGATGGATGCCGGCGAGCGTCGTCACCGTGCCCGAGGTGCCGAGCAGATGCATGTCGGCGAGATCGCCGCCATGCTGTTCGGCGAAGGGGGCGATGTGTTGGGCGACCTCGTGCTCCATCGCGGCATAGATCTCCGGCGTCACGTCACGGCCACCGAACTGCTCTGCGAGCGTGACCACGCCGAACGGGATCGACATCCAGGCCTTGATGCGCGGCTCCGGATTTGCGGCGTCCCGCTCGATCCGCACCAGCTCGGTCGAACCGCCGCCGATGTCGAACAGGATCGCGCCGCGCCCCCTCGGATCGACCAGCGGCGAGCAGCCGAGCACGGCGAGCGCAGCCTCGGTCTCGCGGTCGATCACCTCGAGCTCGATGCCGGTCTCGGCCGCGACGCGGCTGCGAAAACCCTCGGCGTTCGAGGCCGCGCGGCAGGCCTCGGTCGCGATCAGCCGCAGCCGCCGCGCCTTTCTCAAATTGATCTTGTCGCGGCAGATGCTGAGCGCGGCAATGGCGCGCTCGATCGCGGCCTCGCTGATGCACCCCGTCGCCGAGACGCCCTCGCCGAGCCGGATGATGCGCGAGAAGGAATCGACCACGCGAAAACCGTCTTGGGTCGGGCAGGCGATCAGGAGCCTGCAATTGTTGGTGCCGAGGTCCAGCGCCGCGTAGACGCCGGTTCCCGGCGCTAGCGCGGCGACGGCCGGTTCGGGGGCCAACGCCACCGCCGCCATCGACCCCTCGAGCTCACTGTGCGGCGCATGGCCGTCGCGGAGCCGCGTGTGGTCATTCATACAAACTTTCTTTCCGCGGCCCAAGGGGCCGATCTGGAATTGCTTTTTCGCCTGAAACATTAGCAGCGCGGCAGGTCTGCGCAACAACGCATCACATAGGACCATGCCCATTCGTGCGTTGTCGTGAACGGGGTGGTGGGTTATTTTTGGAGGGTCCGGTCCTCTAGGCGCCCCCCAAACCGCGCAATTGCCGGCTTTTCAGGTCAATTCCATGCAAGAACACACCAAATCGTCCACGCTCGAAAACGCTATTGCACTGCAAAAATATGGTGTCGGACAACCGGTCCGCCGCAAGGAGGACGACACGCTGGTGCGCGGCAAAGGCCGCTACACCGACGATTTCAACCTGCCGGGCCAGGCCCATGCCGCGATCGTCCGCTCGACCCATGCCCATGGGGTGATCCGCGGCATCGGCCTTGATGCCGCCAAGGCGATGCCGGGCGTGCTGGGGGTATGGACCGGGAAAGACCTCGATGCCGCCGGCTACGGTCCCTTCACCTGCGGCCTGCCGCTGAAGAACCGCGACGGCTCGCCCCTGCTCCAGACCAACCGCCAGCCGCTCACAACCGACAAGGTCCGCTTCGTCGGCGATCCCGTCGCCTTCGTGGTGGCGGATACCCTGGCCCAGGCGCGCGACGCGGCCGAGGCCGTCGAGCTCGATATCGAACCGCTGCCGGCGGTGACGGATCCCGAGGAAGCCGCCCAGCCCGGCGCGCCGCAGCTTTACGACCACATCCCGAACAATGTCGCGCTCGACTACCATTATGGCGACATGGACAAGGTGAACGCAGCCTTCGCCAGCGCCGCCCATGTCACCAGGATCGACATCGAGAACACCCGTGTCGCCGTGGTCTCGATGGAGCCGCGCGTCGGCCTTGCCTCCTACGACAAGAAGACCGAGCGCTACACCATCCAGATGCCGACGCAGGGCGTCGCGGGCAACCGCGCCAACCTCGCCAAGAACCTGAAGGTGCCGAACGAGAAGGTGCGCATCCTCACCGCCAATGTCGGTGGTTCCTTCGGCATGAAGAACGTCAACTATCCCGAATACATGTGCATCCTGTACGCGGCCAAGGAACTCGGCCGCCCGGTGAAGTGGCTGGACGAGCGCTCGACCGCCTTCCTCTCCGACAGCCACGGCCGCGCGCAGAAGATTCATGCCGAGCTGGCGCTCGATGCCGAGGGGCATTTCCTCGCGGCGAAGCTGTCGGGCTACGGCAATCTCGGAGCCTACATCACCGGCGTTGCGCCCGGCCCGCTTTCGCTCAACACCGGCAAGAACTTTTCCAGCGTCTACCGTACGCCGCTGATGGGCGTCGACATCAAGACGGTCTTGACCAACACCACGCTGATGGGCGCCTATCGCGGCGCCGGCCGGCCCGAGGCGAACTACTACATGGAGCGGCTGATCGACCGCGCCGCCGACGAGATGGGCATCAACCGGCTGACGCTGCGCAAGCGCAATTTCATCAAGCAGAGCCAGATGCCGTTCCCGGCCTCCTCCGGCGTCACCTATGACAGCGGCGACTTCCAGGCGGTGTTCAACAAGGCGCTCGACATCTCCGACCACGAGAATTTTGCCAAGCGCAAGAAGGAGAGCAAGAAGGCCGGCAAGCTGCGCGGCATCGCGGTCGGCTCCTACCTCGAGGTCACCGCGCCGCCGAGCCCCGAGCTCGGCAAGATCGTGTTCGATCCCGATGGCTCGGTGCAGCTCATCACCGGTACGCTCGATTACGGCCAGGGCCATGCCACGCCGTTCGCGCAGGTGCTGTGCGAGCAGTTAGGGGTGCCCTTCGACAGCGTCAAGCTGGTGCAGGGCGACAGCGACATCGTCCACACCGGCAACGGCACCGGCGGTTCGCGCTCGATCACCGCAAGCGGCATGGCGATCGTGGGCGCCGCCAAGCTCGTGATCGAAAAGGGCAAGCGCGCCGCCGCGCACATGCTGGAGGCCTCCGAGGCCGACATCGAATTCGAAGGCGGCAGCTTTACGATCGCCGGCACCGATCGCAGCATCGACATCATGGAACTCGCCAAGCGCATGCACGACGGCAAGATGCCGGAGGGCGTGCCCGACAGCCTCGACGTCGACCACACCAGCGAGCCGGTGCCCTCCGCCTTCCCGAACGGCTGCCACGTCGCCGAGGTCGAGATCGACCCGGACACCGGCGTCGTGCAGATCGTGCGCTACAGCGCGGTCAACGATTTCGGCACGGTGATCAATCCGCTGCTGGTCGCGGGCCAGCTCCATGGCGGCGTCGTCCAGGGAATCGGCCAGGCGCTGATGGAGCAAATCCGCTACGACGAGAGCGGCCAGCCGATCACGGGCTCGCTGATGGACTACGCGCTGCCGCGCGCCGAGGACGTGCCGAACATGACGGTAGGCGACCACCCGGTGCCGGCCACGACCAATCCGCTCGGCAGCAAGGGCTGCGGCGAAGCCGGCTGCGCCGGCAGCCTGTCGACGGTCGTGAACGCCGTGATCGACGCGCTCTCCGACTACGGCATCAAGCACATCGACATGCCGCTGACGCCCGAGCGCGTCTGGCGCGCGATCCAGGACGCGAAGGGGGCGGCGTAAGACTGCTATTCACCTCTCCCCGCAAGCGGGGCGAGGTGAGGAAACTACGCCGCCGCCTGCTCGCGCGGCTGGTAGATCGCGGTGTGCTGGCAATGCGCCAGCGGCGTCGTGCCGTTGGCGACGACCAGCGCGTCGAACTCGACGAAGCGGTGACCCTTCTTCTCGTAATTCGCCGTGACCCTGGCCCGCGCAGTGATCTCATCGCCGGTGCGCGCGGCTGACAGCAGCTGCATGCGGCTGCCGACATGGATCCACGGCCCCAGGATGGTGTTGTCCACCAGCACGCGGTTCATCACGCGCTGGATCAGGCCGGGATGGCCGAGCCCCTCGCGCGCGAAGATCGGATCGGTCTCCCTGATGTCGGCGAGATAGCCGGCCGCGTCCTGTCCGGCCCAGCGGCGCGGTGTCGTTCCGAACCATTTGCCAGTCTCGAACGTCGCCGGGCTGACCGGCTTGCGCTCGGCGATAGCGGGAACATCGACATAGTCGCTCAGCGAAACCACGGGCGCGACCGCCGGCAGCGACGCCGTCCCGGTGGCGCAGAGCTCAGTACGGCTGAACACTTCGATCGTGAGCAGGCCGTTGTGCTCGGTGGCGTCGACGTCGGCGGTCTCGCCGTCATAGACCGGCTTGATGAAGCGGGCCTCGACCAGCCCGCGCGTCAGGAAATCGCGGCCCCGGCGAGCCAGCGGCACGTGCATCATGTAGGCGAAGACGTCGACGCCCGGGACCAGTCCGCCGGAAAAGCCGAAGCGGCGCGCCACCCTGTCGTCATGCATCTTGTTTTCTGATTGTTTCGCGGTGTTGTAGGCCTCGACGCGCCAGGTTTCGAGCCGGTTCGGCATGGCTTGGCTTTCCCCAAATTCTTGTTGCTTCGGGCCGATCGTAGGCCCCAGGGAACACCGGTCAATCCCCTCGCCTTTGCGGCCCGAATGGGGTACCACGCGGCGAATGACCGACACGACCACCCGCATCTATGTCGACGCCGACGCCTGTCCGGTGAAGGACGAGATCTACCGCGTTGCCAGCCGCCACGGCGTGCCCGTGAGCGTGGTTGCCGGCAATTTCATCCGGGTGCCGCAGGACCCGATGATCGAGCGCATCGCCGCCGGTGCCGGCATGGACGCTGCCGACGACTGGATCGCCGAGCGGGCCAGGCCGGGCGACGTGGTCGTGACATCGGACATTCCGCTCGCCAGCCGCTGCGTGAAGGCGGGTGCCGACGTGATCGCGCCGAACGGAAAACCGTTCACGGAAGAATCGATCGGAATGACGCTGGCGGTCCGCAATTTGATGACGGATTTGCGCTCGGCCGGCGAAGTCACCGGCGGCCCGCGATCGTTCGCGCCACGCGACCGCTCGACGTTTCTCTCTGCGCTCGACCAGACGCTGCGCCGGATCCAGCGTCGCCGCGCCGATCAGGCCGCAACGAGCCAGAATTCGAGTCAAGGCTGACATGGCGCCGCCGCTGATCCAACTCAAGGACATCAAGCTCACCTTCGGTGGCACACCGTTGCTGAACGGCGTCGAACTCAACGTCGCGACTGGCGAGCGGGTCTGCCTGATCGGCCGCAACGGCTCGGGCAAGTCGACGCTGCTGAAGATCGCGGCCGGCATCGTCGAACCCGACGGCGGCACGCGGTTTGTCCAGCCCGGCGCGACCGTGCGCTATTTGCAGCAGGAGCCGGATTTCGGCGAACACAAGACCACGCTCGCCTATGTCGAGGCGGGCCTCGCGCCGGGTGACGATCCCTACCAGGCACGCTATCTGCTCGAGCAGCTAGAGCTCACCGGTAACGAAAACCCCGAAAACCTCTCCGGCGGCGAGGCGCGTCGCGCGGCGCTGGCGAGCGTATTGGCGCCCTCGCCCGACATCCTGCTGCTGGACGAGCCGACCAACCATCTCGACCTCTCCACCATCGAGTGGCTGGAAAAGGAGCTAGACAGCCGGCGCAGCGCGCTGGTGCTGATCAGCCATGACCGCCGCTTTCTCACCAATCTATCGCGCTCGACGGCGTGGCTCGATCGCGGCCGGATCAAGCAGATCGATCGCGGCTTTGCGTCGTTCGAGACCTGGCGCGACGAGGTGCTCGCCGAGGAAGAGCGCGACCAGCACAAGCTCGACCGCAAGATCGTCGACGAGGAGCACTGGCTGCGCTACGGCGTCTCCGGCCGGCGCAAGCGCAACGTCAAGCGGCTCGGCAATCTGCACGCGTTGCGCGACCAGCGGCGCAATTATCGCGGCACCGCAGGCAGTGCCAGTCTCGCCGCCGCCGAGGCCGAGCAATCCGGCAAGCTGGTGATCGAGGCGAAGGGCGTCACGAAAGCCTATGGCGAGCGCAAGATCGTCGAGAATTTTTCGACCCGCATCCAGCGCGGCGACCGGCTCGGCATCATCGGACCGAACGGCGCCGGCAAGACCACGCTGGTCAATCTTTTGACCGGCGGCGCACAGCCCGACTCCGGCACCATTCGGCTCGGCGCCAATCTTGAGATAGCGACCCTCGACCAGCACCGCGAAAGCCTCGATCCCAAATCGACGCTGGCCGAAGCGCTCACCGGCGGCCGCGGCGACCAGATCATGGTCGGCGGCAAGCCGAAGCATGTCGTCGGCTACATGAAGGACTTCCTGTTCGCACAGGAGCAACGCGGCACGCCGGTCGAGGTGCTCTCGGGCGGCGAGCGCGGCCGGCTGATGCTGGCGCGCGCGCTGGCGAAACCGTCGAACCTTCTGGTGCTGGACGAGCCGACCAACGATCTCGATCTCGAAACACTCGACGTGCTCGAAGACATGCTCGGCGACTACGAGGGCACCGTGATCCTGATCAGCCACGACCGCGACTTCCTCGACCGTGTCGTCACCTCGGTGTTCGCGCCTGAGGGTAGCGGCAAATGGACCGAATATGCCGGCGGCTACAGCGACATGCTCGCGCAGCGCGGCGCTGACCTCAAGCGCGAGACGGCGAAGGCGCAAGCCCCGGCGGAGAAGAAAGAGGATCGGCTCGCAGCACCCGCCTCTGCGCCCAAGCGGCGCTTGAGCTTCAACGAGAAGCACGCGCTGGAAACGCTGCCGAAGATGATGGAAAAATTGCAGGCCGATATTGCAAAATTGCAGCGGGTGCTCGACGATCCAAACTTGTACGCCAAGGATCGCAAAAAATTCGACGACACGTCCGCCGCCATCGCCAAGGCGCATGACGAAATGTCCGCCGCGGAAGAGCGCTGGCTCGAACTAGAGATGCTTCGCGAAGAAATTGAACAGGCCTGACCCATGACAACTCCCCTCGCCGCAAAGATCGCCCGCGAATACGGCACGCCCTGCGCCGTCATCGACATGGACAAGGTCGAGCGCAACATCGCGCGGATCCAGAAGGCCTGCGACGACGCCGGCGTCGCGAGCCGACCCCACATCAAGACGCACAAGAATCCGACGATCGCGAAGATGCAGGTCGCGGCCGGCGCCAAGGGCATCACCTGCCAGAAGCTCGGCGAGGCCGAGATCATGGCCAATGCCGGCATCGACGACATCCTGATCAGCTACAATCTCCTCGGCGAAGAGAAGATGGCGCGGCTCGGCGCGCTGCAGGCCAGGGCCAACATGACGGTGGCCGCGGACAATTCGACGGTCGTCGCCGGCTTGCCCAGGGCCGCGGCGGCGTCGGGCCGTCCGCTCTCGGTCGTGGTCGAATGCGATACGGGACGCAAGCGCGCCGGCGTAGAGACCCCAACGCAGGCGATTGCGCTGGCGCGCGAGATCGCTGCGTCCAAGGGGCTGCACTTCGCGGGATTCATGCTCTATCCGACCGAGACCGGCTGGGCCGACGCCCAAAAGTTCTACGACGAGGCGCTGGCCGGCGTGCGCGCACACGGGCTGGACGCCAAGATCGTCTCCACCGGAGGCACGCCGAACCTGAAGAATCTCGGCAAGCTCAATGGCGGCACCGAGCATCGCTTCGGGACCTATATCTATAACGACCGCATGCAGGTCGCCGCCGGCGTCGCCACCTGGGACGACTGCGCGCTGCATATCTATTCAACCGTGGTGAGCCGCGCCGCGCCCGAGCGCGGCATTCTCGACGCCGGCTCCAAGACGCTGACATCCGACACCGGCGGGCTCGACGGCCACGGCCTGATCCTAGAGCATCCCGAAGCCAAGATCGCGCGCTTCGCCGAGGAGCACGGTTTTCTCGACCTCTCCCGCAGCAACACCAGGCCCAATGTCGGCGACGTCGTCCGCATCGTTCCCAACCATGTCTGCGTCGTCGTCAACATGATGGACGAAGTCGTGATGGTGCGCGGAGAAGAGATCATCGGCACGCTGCCGGTGGCGGCGCGCGGGAAATTGCGGTAGGCGCGGCCTCCTCAATCGTTATTGCGAGGAACGAAGCGATGAAGCAATCCAGATTGTCACCGCGGAAAGACTCTGGATTGCTGCGCTGCGCTCGCAATGACGGCAGTTAGCACTTCAGCCACTCCAGCACGCCCCTGCCCGCGGCAGCTCCCGTCGCGAACGATGCCTGGAGCAGATAGCCGCCGGTCGGCGCTTCCCAGTCCAGCATCTCGCCGGCGGCGAATACGCCTGGCAATTTGCGCAGCATGAAGCGTTGGTCGAGCTCATCGAAGGCAATCCCGCCTGCGGTCGAGATCGCGCGATCGATCGGGGCAACGCCGGTGAGCTGAACCGGAATTGCATTGATCAGATGGGCGAGATCGGCCGGCGAGAACGATGCCAGCGGCCGGCCGGATGCAATGGCGGCCTCCTGCATCAGGCCGATGCCGACCGGCGACACTTGCGCCGCCTTGCGCAGGAAGTTCGCGAGCGATTGCTTGCCGCGCGTGCCCGACAGTCGCTTGGTCAGCGCGGCAGCGTCGAGGTCGGGCCGGAGTGCGATCGTCAGCGTCGCCTGCCCGAGACCCAGCACCGCCTCACGCAGCTCCGCCGACAGCGCGTAGATCGCGCCACCTTCGATGCCGTTGCGCGTGATCATGGCTTCGCCGCGCACCGCGTGTGCACGAACAGTCAGCGCCACGCCCTTGAGCGGCTGGCCCTCGAAACGATCGCGGAACAATTCGGACCATGCGACGGTGAAGCCGGAATTCGCCGGCCGCAGTTTTGAGACGGCAATGCCTTTTGCTGCGAGGACACCGACCCAGCTGCCGTCCGAGCCGAGCCGCGGCCAGCTTGCGCCGCCGAGCGCGAACACGGCGGCATCGGCCGCGATGGCAAGCGCGCCCTCAGGCGTTTGAAACTGTAGCCGCCCCTCATCATCCCATCCGGTCCAGCGGTGCCGAAAGGCAAACCTTACGCCGCCAGCATCGAGACGCCGCAGCCAGGCCCGCAGCAAGGGCGAGGCCTTGAAAGCCTTCGGAAACACGCGCCCGCTGCTGCCGACGAAAGTCGGCTCGCCAAGGGCCTCGCTCCAGGCGCGCAGCGCATCCGGTGAAAATGCGTCGATCGCAGCTTGCAGCCTTGGCGCGGCCTCACGGTAGCGCGCCATGAACTGCGGCAGCGGCTCGCTGTGGGTGAGGTTGAGCCCGCCCCGGCCCGCCATCAGGAATTTGCGGCCCGCGGACGGCATCGCATCGTGCACGGTGACGCGGGCGCCGCCTTGCGCCAGCACCTCCGCCGCCATCAAGCCAGCGGGGCCGGCGCCGATGACGGCGACGGCCGTCAGAGCTTTACCCCGGCTCGCGCTGCAGCCTGCGCCACATATTTCTGCGTCTGCTCGAACGCCCCTTGCAGCGCCCTCGCCTTCGACATGTCGCTGATCTCGGCAAAATGCGCCGCGATCGCATCCGGCGTCCACTCGGCCTCGGGCAGGTTGATACCTTCGCTCTCCAATATCTTGATCACGGCGAAGGAGCCGGCACCGGCGCCCATGATGGTGCGGGTCGGCGCGTCCTCGCTGAGCATGTACTCGACCGCGGGCGTGATCGCGTTCGGCTTCATCAATTGCAGTGCCTGCGGCGGCAGCAGTTCCTCGGTCATGCGGGTCGCCGCCGTCGGCGAGATGATGTTGACTCGGATGTTGATCTTGCGGCCTTCTTCCGCCAGCACGTTCATCAGGCCGACCATGCCGGACTTGGCCGCGCCGTAATTGGCCTGGCCGAAATTGCCGTAGAGGCCGGAGGACGACGTCGTCAGCACGATGCGGCCGTAGTTGCGGTCGCGCATGCCGGCCCAAACCGCCTTGCAGCAGTAGAAAGTGCCGACGAGGTGCACATCGAGCACCTTCTGGAAGTCGGCGGCTTCCATCTTGCCGAACGACTTGTCGCGCAGGATGCCGGCGTTGGCGCACATCAGATCGACGCTGCCCCACTCCCTGGTGGCGCGCTCGACCATGGCCGTGACCTGCTCGAAATTGGAGACGTCGGCGCCGTCGGCCATCGCGGTGCCGCCGGTTTTACGGATCTCCTCGACCACGGTCTCCGCTGGCGACAGCGAGCCGCCGCTGCCGTCACGCGCGCCGCCGAAATCATTCACAACCACCTTGGCGCCGCGGCTGGCCAATCCCAGCGCATGCGCGCGTCCCAGGCCATTGCCCGCGCCGGTGACGATGGCGACGCGTCCGTCGAACCTGATTGCCATGAGTAAAGTCCTGTTCTTCCCTTTCCTTCTCCCCGTGTGGGAGAAGGTGGCGCGAAGCGCCGGATGAGGGGTCTCTCTCCAAAGATGTGCTCGCGGAGAGAGACCCCTCACCCGCCTCGCGTTCCCCGAGGCACCCTCTCCCACAAGGGGAGAGGGTACGAGCGCACCAATTTGGACAGCTTTTGAGCAGCGATGGGTTGCCGGGTCAAGCCCGGCAACGACGCCTCAGGTCAGGCAAAATAGATCAACCCGAGCCAGTCTGCGACCAGCGCGGGCTTGTCCTCGCCCTCGATCTCCACCGTCACGTTGGTGCGGGACTGCAATTCGTTCGGCTTGCGGAGCTTGCCTTCCGTCAGAACGAAACGGCCGCGGACGCGCTTGCCCGAGCGCACCGGAGAGATGAAGCGCAGCTTGTCGAAACCGTAATTGACGCCCATCGTGGTGCCGGCGATCACGGGCATCACCTCATAGGACATTATCGACAGCAGCGACATCGTGAGGAAGCCGTGCGCGATGGTGGTGCCGAAGGCGGTCTCCTTCCCGGCTCGCTCAGGGTCGACGTGAATGAACTGGTGATCCTCGATCACGTCGGCATAGGTGTCGATGCGGGGCTGGTCGATCAGGTGCCACGACGATACGCCGATCTCCGTGCCGACCATGCCCTGATAGGCATCCAGCGTAATCGGCGGCTTCTTCCAGACTTCGTTCACTTAGGTCTCACTCCGTGTCTTCGGCAGCTCCGGAAAGTCCTCTTCGCGGAATTCCCGGCCGCGCAGGGGATCGCTGCGGTCGTCCTCGCGCTCTAGCCGCCGGAGCTGAACGCGGCGGATCTTCCCCGAGATCGTTTTCGGCAACTCGGTGACGATTTCGAGGCGGCGGATGCGCTTGAACGGCGCAAGGCGCGTATGCAAATGTTGGAAGATCGACAGCGCCGTCGCCGGCGAGCGCTCGGCGCCCGAAATCAGCAGCACGAAGGCTTTGGGGATCGCGAGCCGGATCGGGTCCGGGCTCGGCACCACGGCGGCTTCCGCAACGAGCTCGTGCTCCAGCAGCACGCTCTCCAGCTCGAACGGGCTGATGCGGTAGTCCGATGACTTGAACACGTCGTCGGAACGGCCGACAAAGGTGAGATAGCCGTCGTCGTCCGCAAAGACGACATCGCCGCTACGATAGAGATCGCCTTCCGCGCCGGAAAGCTTGCCGTCGTCGCCCTGATACCCCTGCATCAGGCCGGCGGGGCGGTTCGCGCCGAGCACCAGAGCCACCTCGCCCTCCTTGGCCGGATAGCCGTCGGCATCGCTCACCTGCACGCGATAGCCCGGCAGCGGCCGGCCCATCGAACCGACCTTGATCGTCTGGCCCGGCGAGTTACCAGCGAGCGCAGTGGTTTCCGTCTGGCCATAGCCGTCGCGGATGGTGAGACCCCAGGCGGCCTGCACCTGGTCGATCACTTCGGGATTGAGCGGCTCGCCCGCGCCGCAGACCTCGCGCAAGCTCACCTTGAACGCAGCGAGATTCTCCTGGATGAACAACCGCCACACGGTCGGCGGCGCGCACAGCGTGGTGACGCCGCAGCGGCCGATGGTGGCGAGCAGGCCCTTGGCGTCGAAACGCGGCTGGTTGACCACGAACACGGTGGCGCCCGCATTCCACGGTGCGAAGAAGCAGCTCCAGGCGTGCTTGGCCCAGCCGGGCGAGGAGATGTTGAGGTGGACGTCGCCGGGCTTCAACCCGATCCAGTACATGGTCGAGAGATGCCCGACCGGATAGCTGCGCTGGCTGTGCCGCACGAGCTTTGGTTTAGCAGTGGTGCCCGAGGTGAAATAGAGCAGCATCGGATCGTCGGCGTTGGTTGGGCCATCCGGCGCAAAACTCTCCGACGCTTTTGCGGCGTCATCGTAGGCAAGCCAGCCATCGGACGACGCGCCGACCACGACGCGGACGACATTCTCCACGCCAAGGCTTGCGAATTTCGCGACCTGATCTTCGGCGGCCACGACCGCTTTCGCCTTGCCGCGATCGAGCCGGTCGCGGAGTTCATCGGCGGTGAGCAGCGTCGTGGCCGGGATTACGACGACGCCGAGCTTCATCGCCGCCAGCATCGTCTCCCACAGCGGAACCACATTGCCGAGCAGCAGCAGCAGATGATCACCGCGCTTGAGGCCGTGCGCGCGGAGGAAATTCGCGACCTGGTTTGAGCGCTTCGAAAGCGCCGCGAAGGTCAGTTTTGTCTGCTTGTCCTGCGCGGCATCGACGATCCAGAGCGCGGGCCGATCCTTGCTCTCCGCGTTCGCCGCCAGCTCGGCATCGAACCAGTCGAGCGCCCAGTTGAAGGGAACCGGATCGGGCCAGCGGAAGCCCCTGACCGCTGTTTCGTAATCCGTGCGGTTATGAAGCAGAAACGCGCGTGCTTCCTGAAATGTCGTCATCAAGCTTTCCCGGCTAGCCCCCTAACGTGCTTGATAATTCCGGAAAAATCCACCCCGCCTTGGCCAGCCTTGTCGAAGGCCTGGTAGATTTCCTGCGCATGCTGGCCGAGCGGCGTTGCAGCGCCCGCGGCCTTGGCGGCGTCCTGCGCCAGCGTCAGATCCTTTACCATCAGCGCCGAGGCAAAGCCCGGCTTGTAGTCGTTGTTGGCGGGCGAAGTCGGCACCGGGCCCGGGACCGGGCAATAGGTCGTCAGCGACCAGCACTGGCCCGACGAGGTCGATGCGACGTCGAACAAGGCCTGATGCGAGAGCCCGAGCTTTTCACCGAGCGCGAACGCCTCGCTCACCGCGATCATGGAAATGCCGAGGATCATGTTGTTGCAGATCTTTGCCGCCTGGCCCGCGCCGGCGCCGCCGCAATGCACGATCTTCTTGCCCATCTTCTCCAGCACCGGCTTGGCCGCCGCGAACGCGCCTTCCTCGCCACCGCACATAAAGGTGAGCGTCGCGCCCTTGGCGCCGCCGGTGCCGCCGGACACCGGCGCGTCGACCGAGAGCACGCCGTGCTTGCCGGCGAGCGCATGCGCCTGCCGGGCGCTCTCGACGTCGATGGTGGATGAGTCGATGATCAGCGCGCCCTTCGCCATGGCGGGCAAGACCTCGTTCCAGACGCCGAGCACGTGCTTGCCGGCCGGCAGCATGGTGACGACGACGTCGGCACCCTTTACCGCGCCCGCAGCGCTGTCGGCGATGCCAGCGCCGTCGGCCTTGGCTTGCGCGCGCGAGGCTTCGACGAGGTCGAACGCCACCACCTTGTGGCCGGCCTTGACCAGATTGGCGGCCATCGGGCCACCCATGTTGCCGAGACCGATGAATGCGATCGTGGCCATTGTCGTTCCTCCGCTTGAGACTGTTGTTAATTGAACTTGAGTTCGTCGGCGCCGATCTCGGCAAGATACGGCGCAAGCATCCCGGGCGTCACATCCTCGATGCGCGGCGGCGACCAGGTCGGATTGCGGTCCTTGTCGATCACGGCGGCACGGACGCCCTCGCGAAAATCGTCGCTGCGGAAGACCTCCAGCGCGGCGCGATATTCACGCACCAGACATTCCTCCAGGCTCGAGGCGGCGCGCGCCAGCCGCAGCAGCTTCAGCGTCACCACCATGCCGCGCGGCGATTTCTCGTTCAACGTCTTCAGCGTGACCTGCGCGAACTCCGACCCGTCGCGTTTGAGCGCAGCGAAGATGTCCTCCATGCGGTCGAAACCGAACAATGCGTCGATCGCCGGCTCCTTGGCAGCGACCGGCCCTGCAGTCTCGCCGGTCGCAAAACCGTTGATGAGCTTGGTGAGTTCGGCCGCTGTTGCACCCGTTCGAACCCTGGTCAGCGCCTCACGCAGCACCGGCCACTTGGCCGCCGGCACCACGGCGTCGGCGAACCTGGCGTGGATCGCGTCTGGCCCATTCATGGTCTGGCCGGTCAGGCCAAAATAAGTGCCGATCTCGCCGGGCGAGCGCGACAGCAGCCAGGTGCCGCCAACGTCCGGGAAGAAGCCCAGCCCGACCTCGGGCATCGCGAGCCTGGTGCGATCGGTGACGATTCGGTGGCTGGCATGGCCGGAGAGGCCGACGCCGCCGCCCATCACGAGGCCGTCCATGAACGCGACATAGGGCTTCGGAAATCTCGCGATCCGCGCATTCATGACGTATTCCTGGCGCCAGAACCGCGCGCCGAGGTCGCCACCTTCGCGCGAGCTCTCCCAGAGCCCGCGGACGTCGCCGCCGGCGCAGAGGCCGCGCTCGCCCGCGCCTTCCAGCACGATCACCGCGACTTCTGGATCGGTCTCGAACCGATCGAGCGCCGCGTCGATGCCGATGGACATCTCCAGCGTCATGGCGTTGAGCGCCTTGGGCCGGTTGAGCCGGATCACGCCCGCCGCGCCCTCGCGGCGAACGATGAGGTCGCCCTCCTCCACCGCCGTCATCGCGCCCCCTCGATCAGTTTGCGCGCCACGATGAGCCGCATGATTTCATTGGTGCCTTCGAGGATCTGGTGCACGCGCAGATCGCGCACGATCTTCTCGATGCCGTATTCGCTGAGGTAACCGTAGCCGCCGTGAAGCTGCAGCGCCTGGTTGGCCACCTCGAAACCGGCATCGGTGCCGAACCGCTTGGCCATCGCGCAGAGCATGGTGGCGTCGGGGTCCTTGCGATCCAGCGCCGCCGCGGCACGCCACAGGAAGGTGCGGGCGGCCTCGAGCTCGATTGCCATGTCGGCGAGCTTGAATTGGAGCGCCTGGAATTCGTCGAGACGTTTTCCGAACGCCTTGCGCTCCTTCATGTAGGCGCGCGCCTTGTCGAGCGCGGTCTGCGCGCCACCAAGCGAGCAAGCCGTGATGTTGAGGCGACCGCCGTCGAGGCCGGCCATCGCGATCTTGAAACCGACGCCCTCCTCGCTCAACCGATTGGCCACCGGCACGCGGGCGTTCTCGAAGATCACGGCGCGGGTTGGCTGCGCATTCCAGCCCATCTTGCGCTCGTTGGCGCCGAACGACACGCCCGACGTGTTGCCGTCGATGACGAGGGTCGAGATGCCGCCGGGGCCGTCGCCGCCGGTGCGGACCATCGCGACCAAAAGGTCGGTGCCGCCGGCGCCGGAGATGAACTGCTTCTGACCGTTGAGGACGTAGTGATCGCCCTCGCGCACCGCGCGGGTGCGCAGCGCCGCCGCGTCCGAGCCCGCGCCCGGCTCGGTCAGGCAGTAGCTCGCGATCAGCTCCATGGTGCAGAGCTTTGGCAGCCATGTGTGGCGCTGGGTGTCGCTGCCATAAGCATCGATCATCCAGGACGCCATGTTGTGGATGGAGATGAAGGCCGAGGTGGTCGGACAGCCTGTCGCCAGCGCCTCGAAAATCAGCGCCGCGTCGAACCGGGTCATGGCGGAGCCGCCGACGTCGTCGCGGATGTAGATGCCGCCCATGCCGAGGGTTGCGGCCTCGCGCATCACGTCGACGGGGAAATGCTTCTCCTCGTCCCAGCGCAGCGCGTGCGGCGCGATCTTTTCCACCGCAAACGCCAGCGCCATGTCACGAACCGCGACCTGATCCTCGTTCAGAGCGAACTGCATGCTGGGCTGCTCATATTTTCTCGTCATTGCGAGCGACGCGAAGCAATCCAGACTTCCTCCGCGGAAAGACGCTGGATTGCTTCGTCGCTACGCTCCTCGCAATGACGGCCGAGGGGATCACTTCATCAGCGGGATCGAGAACTCCGCACCTTCCTTGACGCCGGACGGCCAGCGCGAGGTCACCGTCTTGGTCTTGGTGTAGAAGCGGACCGAGTCGGGACCGTGCTGATTGAGATCGCCAAAGCCCGACTTCTTCCAGCCGCCGAAGGTGTAATAGGCGATCGGCACCGGGATCGGCACGTTGATGCCGACCATGCCGACATTGACCTTGGCCGCGAAGTCGCGCGCGGCGTCGCCGTCGCGGGTGAAGATGGCAACGCCGTTGCCGTAGTCATGTTCAGATGGCAGCGCCAGCGCTTCCTTGTAGTCGTGCGCGCGCACGACCGAGAGCACCGGGCCGAAGATCTCTTCCTTGTAGATCCGCATGTCCTTGGTGACGTTGTCGAACAGCGAGCCGCCGAGATAGAAGCCGTTCTCGTAGCCCTGCATCTTGAAGCCACGGCCATCGACAGCAAGCGTGGCGCCTTCCTTGATGCCGATATCGATGTAGCCCTTGACCTTCTCGACCGCCTCGCGCGTCACCAGCGGGCCGTAGTCGGCCGACGGATCGATCGAGGTGCCGATCTTGAGCGACTCGACGCGCGGGATCAGCTTTTCCATCAGGCGGTCGGCGGTGGACTTGCCGACGGGGACCGCGACGGACACGGCCATGCAGCGTTCGCCGGCGGAGCCGTAGCCCGCACCGATCAGCGCGTCGACGGCCTGGTCCATGTCGGCGTCCGGCATGATGATGGCGTGGTTCTTGGCGCCGCCAAAACACTGGCAGCGCTTGCCGGTCTGGGCGGCGCGCTCGTAGATGTACTGCGCGATCGGCGTCGAACCGACGAAGCCGACGGCCTTGATATCGGGATCGTCGAGGATCGCGTCGACCGCTTCCTTGTCACCGTTGACGACGTTGAGGATGCCGGCCGGCAGACCTGCCTCGATCATCAGTTCGGCCAGCAGCATCGGCACGCCGGGATCGCGCTCCGAGGGCTTCAGGATGAAGGCGTTGCCGCAGGCAATCGCCGGGGCGAACTTCCACATCGGGATCATCGCCGGGAAATTGAACGGGGTGATGCCGGCGACGACGCCGAGCGCCTGACGCATGGAATAGATGTCGATGCCGGGCCCGGCGCCTTCGGTGTACTCACCCTTCATCAGATGCGGGATGCCGCAGGCGAACTCGGCGACCTCGAGGCCGCGCTGGATGTCGCCCTTGGCGTCGGGAACGGTCTTGCCGTGCTCGCGGGCCAACAGCTCGGCGAGCTTGTCGTAGTCGCGCTGGACCAACTCGACGAATTTCATCATGACGCGGGCGCGGCGCTGCGGATTGGTCGCAGCCCATTCCGGCTGGGCGGCACGGGCATTCTCGACCGCGGCGCGGACCTCGGCCTTGGACGCCAGCGCCACCTTGGCCTGGACGTCACCGGTCATCGGCTCGAAAACGTCGGCGGTGCGGCCCGAGGTGCCCTTGACCTCCTTGCCACCGATGAAATGTCCGACTGAACGCATGGAATGATCTCCTTGAGGCGAGCTTGAACGCTTTGACAAATCCTATCGACCTGCATTTTATAGGATTCAAGTCTGAGATAATGCACCATAGATGTGCGAAAATGCTGGATCAAGGCGCTATCGATTGGGACGACTTCCGCTTCGTGCTGGCCATCGTGCGGGGCGGCTCGGTGTCGGCTGCGGCAAAACAGCTCGGCGTCGACCATGCCACCGTGATCCGCCGCGTCGACCGGCTGGAAAAGCACCTCTCGGCCAAGCTGTTTGACCGGCGGAAGACCGGCTATCTGCTGACCGAAGCCGGCCAGCGCGTCGCCGACAGCGCGGAAGCGATGGAATCGACCATCGTCGCCAACCAGGAGCAGGTCGGCGGCTCGGTGGCGCGGCTGACCGGCACGGTACGGATCGGCGCGCCCGACGGCTTCGGCACCGCGTTCCTGGCGCCGCGGCTGGCGCCCTTCGCCGACCGTTACCCGGACCTCGACCTGCAACTTGTGGCCACCGCCCGGCTGTTCAGCCTCTCCAAGCGCGAGGCCGATATCGCCATCAGCCTGACCATGCCGAAGGAAGGCCGCATCGTCGGCCGCAAGCTGCTCGACTACCGCCTCGGGCTCTATGCCGCGCCGGCCTATCTCGATCGCTTCCCGAAAATCACCTTGCGCGAGGCGCTGCCGCAGCACCGCTTCGTCGGCTATATCGAGGAACTCCTGTTCACGCCGGAGCTCGATTATCTGCCGCAGGTCTCGCCGCGGATTTCCGCGCGCTTGCGCAGCGCGAATCTGATCGCGCAGCTCAATGCCACGCTCGCCGGCTTCGGCATCGCGGTGCTGCCGCACTTCATGGCGGGCGACTATCCTCAGCTCGTGCCGGTGCTGGCGGACGAGGTCTCGATCACGCGGACGTTCTGGATGCTGATGCACGCCGACAGCAAGGATCTGGCGCGGATCAGAGCGGTGGCGGATTACATCGGCGAGATCGTGGAGCGCGACCGGGCGTTGTTTGCGGGACGATGAAGCCTAGTTCTGCTTCGCCTTCCTGGCAGTCGTCACCTTCGTCTCACGCCGCGCGCCGTCAAGCGCACTGTCCTTGCCCGTCTTCAGCACCTCGTCCGACAGTTCGCTCGATCCGGCGATTCGCGCGAGCAGCATGGTGCCGGCCATCGTCGCCAGGGTCGCGATCGCCTGCTTGCGTGCGGCCTTCCGCGGCAGATTGGGGATGAAATCGGTCATCATCTCGATCATCTCGTCGAGCTTGCCGGCAAAAGCCTTGCGCGTCTTCGGGCTCTCGCGGGCGATCTCGGCGCCGAGCGAGGGGATCGAGCAGCCATGGCCGGGATTGTCGCGGTGCAGCGCGGAGAGATAGCTCTCCGCGATCAGCGCCAACCGCTTGTCGGGAGCGGCCTCGCCGGTGAGCTTGCGCCAATGGTCCATGGAGCGATCCATGGCGTAGGCGAAAGCCTCGATCACCAGCGCCTCGCGGGAATCGAAATGGGCGTAGAAGCCGCCATGGGTCAGACCCGCCTCCTTCATGAGGTCGGCGACGCCGATGCCGTGAGCGCCCTTTTCGCGCAGCCGCACGGAGGCCTTCTTCACGATGCGATCGTGAGTTTCCTGCTTGTGTTCCCGGGAGTAGCGCATGCGGCTCTCATTGAATGTCGGAGGTCATCTAATAACATGGATATCGGCCAGACGGCGCATTAATTCCCGGTAAAATTGTTGCCGATCATGGAAAAGGTCGCCGTTGCGTGCACCGCAAGTGCCCCCTTACCGTCGCGGACGAAGCCCTCGGTGTAACTGGTCTGGCGTCCCAGCTTGATCACGTTGCCTTCGGCGGAGATCAGCCCGGACCGGACCGAGAGCGGGCGCAGGAAGGTCATTTTCAGGTCGAGGGTGACGGACCCCTGCCCGGACTCCAGCCTGGTCGAGATCGCACAACCCATGGCGGTATCGACGAGCGCGGCGGCTGTGGCCCCGTGCAGGAGGCCGATGGTGTTCTCGAGATCCTCGCGCGGCTCCAGTTCCATGACGATTCGGCCCGGCTCGACCACGGCCATGACGAAGCCGATCAGCTTCGCAAAGGGTGGCGGCGGCAGCCGGCCGTCGCGGATGCCCCGCATCGCGTCCATGCCCGACAGGCCCATCGCCACTTTCGCAACAGGCGCAGGCACCTGCCAGTCCACCACCCGCTCACGCCGGCCCGCAGGCGAAAACAGGTCGAGTTGATCGTTAGGGGTCATGGCGGCCTCTTTGTATGATTGACGTCATACTATGCTGCGGACTTCGCACTGGCAACTCCCGTCTCGTCCGCTTGACAAGCCGGGCGTTTCGGCCCGGAAGTGATCCCGACGGGTGCGCCTCGCGCTGGTCCACGAAACTTTCGAGATGCCACGATGGAAATGCTCAACAACCACTGCGGCGTGACGCGCGATGCGCGCGGCGTCATTCATGTCGCGATCTGCAACGCCGGTTCGCTGAACATTTTGGGCTCGCCCGTCACCGATGCGCTTCGCGAAGGCTTGCAGCAGCTCTCTTCCGATCGCAGCATCCGGGTTGTGGTGCTGCGCGGCCAGAGCGAGAAGAGCATGATCGGCGGCGCCGACATCAAGGAGATGGCTAGGCTCGACCAGAAGTCCGCCGAGACCTTCATCAGCCGCCTGCGCGACCTCTGCGAGGCCGTGCGCGCCTTCCCGGCCCCCATGATCGCACGCATGCCCGGCTGGTGCCTCGGCGGCGGGCTCGAGGTCGCGGCCGCCTGCGACTTCCGGATCGCGGCGCATGATGCGCATTTCGGCATGCCGGAGGTGCGCGTCGGTATTCCCTCTGTGATCCACGCCGCGCTGCTGCCGCGCCTGATCGGCTGGGCCCGCGCGCGCTGGCTGGTGATGACGGCGGAAAACATCGACGCGCCGACGGCGCTGGCCTGGGGACTGGTCGACAAGGTCGCGCCGGAGGGCGGGCTCGATGCCGAGGTCGAGCACCTCGTAAATGCGTTGCTCGAATGCGGCCCCGAGGCGCTACGCTCGCAGAAGGCACTGCTGCGGCAGTGGGAGGAACTGCCGCTGACCGAGTCGGTGAACCTCAGCGTCAAGGTGTTCGGCGAGTCGTTCCTGACGGACGAGCCGACGCGGCTGATGCAGGCATTTGTGAACCGGAAGCGGTAGGGCCGCCTCCTCCGTTCGAACGAGCAATTCTCATCCGAACCACGACAATTTCTCATGCCGGGCGCAGTTGCATTTTTTGCGTCGCATCATATGATGATCATAATCCAACATCATCGCAGGGAATTTCGTCATGGCCGAAGCTGCCGATCCCGTCGTCATCGTCTCCGCCGCCCGCACCCCGCTCGGCCGCTTCATGGGCGAATTGTCGCCGCTGGCCGCCCACAAGCTCGGATCGCATGTGATCGGCGCCGCGCTCGAACGCGCCAGGCTTTCGCCGGAAAAAGTCGACGAGGTCTTCATGGGCTGCGTTCTTCCCGCCGGTCAGGGTCAGGCCCCGGCGCGCCAGGCTGCCCGCGCGGCCGGCCTGCCCGACGCCACCGGCGCGACCACCGTCAACAAGGTCTGCGGCTCCGGCATGAAGGCGACCATGCTGGCGCACGACATCATCCGCGCCGGCTCGGCGGAGATCGTCGTCTCCGGCGGCATGGAGAGCATGAGCAACGCACCATATCTCCTTGCGAAGGCGCGTGGCGGCTATCGCGCCGGCCACGACCGCATCATCGACCACATGATGATGGACGGGCTGGAGGACGCCTACGAGACCGGCCGCTCTATGGGCGATTTCGGCGAGGCCACTGCAGAGGCCTATCAGTTTACCCGCAAGGACCAGGACGCCTACGCGATGGAGACGCTGAGCCGCGCGCGCAAGGCGGTCGAGGGCGGTGCGTTCAAGGCGGAGATCGCGCCGATCACGCTGAGCGAGAAAGCAGGTCCTCGCATCATCGCCAATGACGAGCATCCACTGAAGGTCGATCCTGCAAAGATCCCCGGGCTGAAGCCGGCGTTCCGCGCCAATGGCACCATCACGCCAGCGGCTTCTTCTGCCAATGCCGACGGCGCCGCCGCGCTGGTGCTGGCGAAACGCTCGCTTGCGGATCGCAGCGGCCTGCCGGCTCTGGCCGAGATCAAGGGCCATGCCACCCACAGCCAGGAGCCGCAATGGTTCACCACGGCGCCGATCCCGGCGATCCGCAAGCTGCTCGACAAGATCGGCTGGAGTGCCGGTGACGTCGATCTGTTCGAGATCAACGAAGCCTTCGCCGTAGTGGCGATGGCGGCACAACGCGACCTCGGCATCCCCCGCGACAAGCTCAACGTCAACGGCGGCGCCTGCGCGCTCGGCCACCCCATCGGCGCCACCGGCGCGCGGCTGATCGTGACGCTGCTGCACGCGCTCGAGGCGCAAAACCTCAAGCGCGGCGTCGCGGCGCTCTGCATCGGCGGCGGCGAAGCCACCGCGATCGCGGTGGAGCGTTTGCCGCACTGACGTAAAGTCTGAAAATGAGGGAACTCTGTCATTTCCGACAGACGACTCCCGTGCCATTCTGCAACCTCACGCGGGTGTTTCGAAGCCCGCCAATCAACGTTGAGGCCCGATGATCTCGAACTGGCTCGCGGCAGCACTCGGCCGCCGCAATATCCACTACGGCTGGGTGATGGTCGGCATCACCTTCCTCACCGCGCTGATCAGCGCTGGCACGGTCGGCGCGCCCGGCGTGTTCATCGTTCCGCTCCAGCAGGAGTTCGGCTGGAGCACGGCGGAGATCTCCTCCGCGCTGTCGATCCGATTCATCCTGTTCGGACTGATGGCGCCGTTCGCCGCAGCGCTCTTGAACCGCTACGGCCTGCGCAACGTGACGCTCACCGCGCAGCTCATCGTGGTCTCGGCGCTGGTGCTCTCGCTCGGCATGACCCAGGTCTGGCAGCTCGTCGCGCTGTGGGGCGTGGTGATCGGCATCGGCACCGGCATGACCGCGCTGGTGCTTGGCGCGACCATCGCGACGCGATGGTTCGCGGCGCGGCGCGGCTTGGTCGTCGGCATCATGACCGCGAGCGTCGCGACCGGCCAGCTGGTGTTCCTGCCGCTGCTCGCAAGCCTGACCGAACGTTTCGGCTGGCGGCTTGCGCTCGGCTTCGTCTGCATCGCGCTTGGCGTTTCCGCCCTCGCGGTCCTGCTCGCGATGCGCGATAGGCCGAGCGACGTCGGCCTGCGCCCGTTCGGCGACGAGGGCACCGCACCCCTGCCCGCGCCGCCGGCCAGCCACGGCTCGATCACGGGCGTGGCGCTCGGCACGCTGCGCGACGCCTCGAAGTCGAGCGCGTTCTGGGTTCTGTTCGCGACGTTCTTCGTCTGCGGTGCGTCCACCAACGGTCTCGTGCAGGTGCATCTGATCCCGATGTGTCTGGATTTCGGCATCCCGCAGGTGCAGGCCGCGGGCCTGCTGGCGGCGATGGGCATCTTCGACTTCTTCGGCACCATCATGTCGGGCTGGCTGTCGGACCGCTACGACAACCGCTACCTCTTGTTCTGGTATTACGGCCTGCGCGGGCTCTCGCTGATCTTCCTGCCGTTCAGCGACTTCTCGTTCTACGGCCTGTCGATCTTCGCGATGTTCTACGGGCTCGACTGGATCGCCACCGTGCCGCCCACGGTACGGCTCACCGCGCAGAAGTTCGGGCCCGAGCGTGCCAATCTGGTGTTCGGCTGGATCTTTGCCGGCCACCAGCTTGGCGCCGGCACCGCCGCCTTCGGCGCCGGTTTCTCGCGGACGGTCTATCAGAGCTACCTGCCCGCGTTCTTCATCGCCGGCGCGCTCTGCGTCTTCGCCTCGCTGATCGTGCTGACGCTGTCGCGACAGCCAAAGCCCGAGCCGAAGCCGGCAATGGCCTGAGCGACCACACCCACCGGGCCGGCGCGCCGGCTCGGTCCGCCGGACAAATGGAAATATCTCTGCGAAGCCCAGCCAATGCATCATCTTCTGGCGCGCATGCGCCGTCCGGTCGGCAGATCCTCTGGCGCCAACCTAGATGCGTTATGGCTTCGTCGAGGTGTACCTGCGCAACCGCTCGGCACACCAAACCGCAAAAATTGCAGCGAAAGACAGACAGAAAAATATGACCGTCCAAAGCATCGCGTTTGACGCGTTTGTCATGACGTCTCTCCCGGGTTTCCAACGAGACAGTCGCAGACAATTGGACGGGTGGTATTGTGTTAGATCAATTTGATCCAGGTACTCCTCGGCAGCGAACTCGTCCTCCGCCGGCAAAGCTGCCGATGGTCCCACGAGGCCCGGCGGCTATGCTCGGTTCGATCACGACGCACCCGAGCGTTTGGTTTCCGCGGCAATTCGAAAGTTCGAGCTGGCGGTGCCGAGTGCCGCGGCGAGTTCGTCGATGTGGTAGGGCTTCGGCAGGATCTGGACGCCGGCCATTTCGGCGTCGCGAACCGCGGCCTCGGCGTATCCGCTGGTCAGCAGGACCGGGATGTCGCTTCGCCTTCTCTTGATCTCCCGCGCAAGCTCGACGCCGTTCATGCCGCCCGGCATCATGACGTCGGAAAACACGAGATCGACGGAGCGGCCGTCCGCCAGAGCACCGAGAGCCGCCGCGGCGCTGGCCGCGCGCGTGACGTCGTAGCCGAGCTGCTCAAGCATCTCGCTGACCAGCGCGGCGACCTCGTCGTCGTCCTCGACGAGGAGAATCTGGCCATGATTGGCCTTCTTGGGCCGGGCCCTGTTCAGGTCGATGAGATGGCGTAAACCGGAAGGAATATTGTTGGATCGCGGCAGATAGAGCTCGATGCTAGTGCCCTCGTCGACCGTCGATTTTATGCGAACCATCCCGCGCGACTGCGTCGCAAATCCATGGACCTGGGCAAGCCCCAGGCCCGAACCCTTGCCGACATCCTTGGTCGTGAAGAACGGTTCGAAGACCCGGGCCAGGGTTTCGGGGCTCATGCCAACGCCGGTATCGACCACCGACAGACGAACGTAATCGCCCGCGATCTCACCCTCGTTCAGGCCGGCCAGGTTCTCGCCGCAAACAAGGATCGTGCCGCCGTTAGGCATCGCATCGCGGGCGTTGACCGCCAGGTTGAGGACGACCAGCTCGAGCTCTCCCGGATCGACCTCCACCGGCCAAAGGCCATCCGGAAAATCGAACTCGACGTGAACGTCGCCGCGCAGGCTGCGGTCGAGCAATTCGCGCATTCCGCCGATCTGCGCCGCGATGTCGACGGCCTCGGGCCGGAGCTTCTGCCGCCGCGAGAAAGCCAGAAGCTGCCTGGTGAGGCCGGCACCACGCTGCGCCGCCTGAACCATGCCTTCCAACAGTCGACGCCTCCGGTCAGGATCGGTCTGCCGGTCCAGCATATCCAGGCCGCCGGAGATCACCATCAGCAGATTGTTGAAGTCGTGAGCCACTCCGCCGGTCAACTGTCCAATGGCTTCGATCTTCTGGGCCTGACGAAGGGTCTCCTCGACGCGGGCGCGCTCTTCCATTTCGGTCCGCAGATGCTTGTTGGCCTCCTCGAGCGCGCCGGTGCGCTCGACCACGAGCTTCTCGAGCTGCTGAGCCGTCCGCTCGCGCGCCTGCAGCAAGGTTCGAATCTCATATTGCCGCCGGCGCGCCCGCATAGCGGACTGAACCGCGCTGGTCAGCGTGATCGGCTGAACCGGGCGCTCGAGCAGCGAGACGTTGCGGAGCGTCTCCACGATGCTGCGGCGCCAGGCCACCACCGCCGGCTGCTCGCGATGGCTGGTGAGGATGACGAACGGCAGGTCGGACCAGGGCGGCTGCCTCTCGATCCACTGTGCCAGCGGCTGGGTATCCTTCCCGAACAAGCCCTCCTCGGCCAGAAAGACCGCGCCCACGCCGGCGGACATCTCGCCGACCAGTTCAGGCAGGCTTCGACAATTGATCGCTTCAAGTGCCGAATTGCGGAAC
Source organism: Bradyrhizobium sp. SZCCT0153 (assembly GCF_018129995.1). Lineage (GTDB taxonomy): Bacteria > Pseudomonadota > Alphaproteobacteria > Rhizobiales > Xanthobacteraceae > Bradyrhizobium > Bradyrhizobium japonicum_G. The sequence continues at coordinate 1,226,046 of NZ_JAFCKS010000002.1, read as the reverse complement.
AGCTCGACCGATGCCGGTCCATCGCGGCCGATAGGAGCAAACACGAGGACGCAATGATCGCGGTTAGCGCTCATTCCGCCGGCCCTTCCGGTATCTCCGTGCCCGTGTATCGCGGATTGCCGGAGAAGATGCCGCTGAACCCTCTCAGCGGAGGACCGAGCGTGATGCCGGCGCCGCCGAGACGAAACTCGCGGATGGAATTTTCATGATTTCCGCTGCGCTTCTTCACGACCGAGAGGGCACGCCGCACCGTTCCGCTGACCTCGAAATAGCGCAGCATGAGCACGGCATCGCTCAAATAGCTGATATCGAGAGCCGTCTCCATCGGACCGACCAGCCCGTGCTGAGCGAGGATCAGGATCGTCAGCACGCCTTGTTGTGCAAGATAGCTCAGGAGCTCGTGCATCTGCAGGATGAGAAACCGCTCGTCCGGCATCGCGTTCAGATAGCCGTTCAGACTATCGATGATGACAATTCTGGCGTTGTCCCTTTCGACGCTCTTGCGCACGTTGGCGGCGAACTCCCCGGGGGAGAGCTCGGCGGGATCGATCTGTTGAAATCGGATGAGCCCCGACTGCAGATAGCCTTCAAGAGGGAGCCCAAGCGTTCGAGCCCGTGCTTCCACGGTCCCGCGACCTTCATCGAAGGCAAAGAACACGGCATGCTCACCGCGGTTTGCCGCCGCGATCGCATAGGTCAGCGCGAGAGACGATTTGCCGACACCGGCGGCGCCCAAGAGAAGCGCGCTGGTGCCGCGCTCGAGCCCTCCTCCCAGGAGCTGGTCGAGCTGCGCATTGCCGCTGGGCGTGAATTCGCCGACAAACGAGGCGTGATGTTCCGCCGCCACCAGACGCGGGAATATCCGCACGCCGCCCGCTTCGATCGTGAAATCGTGGAAGCCGCCGCGAAACCGGATGCCGCGCATCTTGATCACGCGAAGGCGCCGGCGCTCCGCGCCATAGTCGATGGCGAGCTGTTCGAGCATCACGACGCCATGGGCGATCGAATGGAGTTGCAAATCGTCCTGGGAGGACGAGAGGTCGTCGAGGAGGATGACCGTGCAATTGCGGTTGGTGAAAAAGTGCTTCAAGGCCAGAACCTGGCGCCGGTACCGGAGCGGGTTCTGCGCGAGGAGGCGCAGCTCGGACAGGCTGTCCAGCACCACGCGCGTGGGATTGATCCGCTCGACCTCCTTGAAGATCAGGCCGGTGGTTTCGCTCAGCTCCATTTCGGCGGGATGGAACACGGTGAGCTCGCGATCCGGATCGAGTGTCGTTTCCGGCGGCACCAGCTCGAAGATGTCGACGCCTTGCAGCGACCAGCCGTGGCGCCGCGCCACCAGCATCAGCTCACGCTTGGTTTCCGACAGGGAGACATAGAGCACGCGTTCACCACAACGGGCGCCCTCGAGGAGGAATTGAAGCGCCATGGTGGTCTTGCCCGAGCCGGGCCGACCCTCGTAGAGGTACATGCGATTGGGATCGAGCCCGCCATAGAGGATATTGTCGAGGCCGTCGCTGCCGGTCGAGATCCTGGGCAGATCACCGGCGTCGCTGGCCTGGGCCCCGCTCGATGGATCGATCATTGAACCCCCTGTTCCATCTCTACAAGGCGCGCTCCGGCCCGTCGCTGGTCGCGCAGGCTGACGACCCGTTTCAAGCCGAAAGGCGAGATTTGGAAAAGAACGCCGAAGGCGGGTTCCGGGTTCCGTGTCACGGCGCATGCCCGGATTGTCATCTGTGGACAGTTCCGGCTCTCGCCCACCGAGGGATTTGCGTGTCGAGACGGCGGCCCGCTACGGCGAAAGAAAACCGCTGCAGCCTACGGCATCATTGCCGCCGCGATCTTCTCCGCCGACATCAGGACCGGGAAGTTGGTGTTGGCGCAGGGCACCACCGGGAAGATCGAGGCGTCGACGACGCGCAGGCCCTGCACGCCCTTGACCCGGCCCTCCGGATCGACCACCGCCATCGGATCGTCGGCGCGGCCCATGCGGCATGAACAAGAGGCGTGCCACACGCCGATGGTCGCCTTGCGCACGAAGGCTTCCAGCGCCTCGTCGTCGTTGATGACGTCGTCGAAGGTGAAGCCTTCGACCACGAATTTGTCGATCATGTAGTGGCGCAGCGCCGCCGGCCCGTCCATCAGCGCCGCGGCGATTTTCGTCAGCATCCTGTTCCTGGTGTTAACCACGCCGATCTTGCGCACGCGATCGGTGTAGGACGCCGGAAACGGCTTGTCCGTCACCGCCCTCACGGCGTCGCTCATCTGCACGGCCGCCATCTTGCGGAAACCGCTCATCAGGCGATCGAGGTCGCGCCGGTCGGACAACAGGTTGAACTCGACGATCGGCTCGGCTTCCGGATCGCGCGAGGCAAGCTTGACCTGTCCGGTCTCGGAATAGGTCTTGTTGACGAACGTCAGCAGCGATCCGATCTGGGCGCCAACGGCGTGCCAGGCCGACTTGCTGAGCACGACGACGAACATGTCGCCCTTCGGCACGCCTGCGAGCCCGGACGAATAACGCAGGCCAAGCTGCATGTGGCGCCTGGTGTGCTCGTTCATGCGCGCGCCGCGGCGGACAAAGGACGACAGCGAGATCGACGGATGATCCATCAGGCGCTGGCCGACGCCTTGCAGGCTCATCAGCACGGGAATCCCGAGATCCTTGAGATGACCGACCGGGCCGATGCCGGCGCGGAGCAGATGCGCCGGCGAATGGATGGCGCCGCTGGAGAGGATGATCTCGCGGGCGCGGAATTCCTGCGCGCGGCCGTCGACCACGGCCTTCACGCCGACGCACCGCGTGCCCTCGAACAGCAACTCCCTGACTTGCGTATTGGTCGAGATCGTCAGGTTGGTGCGCTTGCGCGTGTCGCGATCGAGATAGCCCATCGCGGCCGAGACGCGTTGCTCGGCCTGGTTGGAGTGCGTCACCGGGAAATAGCCGTCGACGAACTCGCCGTTCTGGTCGGCTACGAATCGATGGCCGGCCTGCTGGAAGGCCTCGGCGAATGCCTGCGAGTGCCGCGTCCAGTGCTCCCTGGGGATCCGGCGGACCGGAATCCGGCCATCCTTGCCGTGGTACGGTCCGTCGAAATCGAGGTCGCGCTCGACCTTCTTGAAGAAGGGCAGCACGTCGTTCCAGCGCCACCCCGCGGCGCCCCGCGCGTCCCATTCGTCGTAGTCGGTCGGCGCGCCGCGGTTGGCCATCTGGCCGTTGATCGACGAGCCGCCGCCAAGCACCCGCGCCTGCTCGTATTTGCGCAAAGGCGGGCGCCCCTCGTTCGGATTGTTGTGGCTGACGATCTGGGTCGTGACCTTGAGCTCGGTCCAGTGGAAGCGCGGATCGAAATAAGCCGTGCCCGGATAGCTGTCCCTGATCTCGGCCGGCTCGTTGCCGGGCGGCGTGTCCTGTCCGGCCTCGCACAACAGGACCTTGTTGGCGCTCCTGGCGGAGAGCCGGTGGGCCAGCACGGACCCCGCCGAGCCGCCGCCCACGATAATGAAGTCGTACACGATTGGCGTTTCCCTCTTGTTCTTGTCCAGAGAGGGTAGCGCGATATTCTTCCGGGGTCACGCCGCCGCGTCGCCTTCGCGGCTTGCGTTGATCGCGCCGTCTGGAGCGCTAGCAGGTCTTCTGCTGCAGATGCTGAACGCACGTGCATGTCGTCGTCGCCGGATATTTCACGTCGTAGTATGGGAAGGTCGACGTCGTCGGGCTGTTCGTCGAGCAGCGCGGGAACAGGTAGTAGCTGTCGGTCAGCTTCACCGTGCCGCTGATGGTGTAGCCGAGGTTGGGCGTATAGTCGTAGGACACCTCGCTCAGGATGAGCGAGATGTTGGCGTTGTTGGGATTGCTCGGATTGGTCGCGGTGAACTGGGACAGGGTCATCTGCTGACCCACGGTTCTCGCCCCCGACGAGCTGGTCGACTTGCTCCATTGGACCGTCGCGTTGCCGTTGCTGTCGGTCGAGACTTCGGAGACCGTGATCGTCATGATGGAGGCGCCGCTGCTGTTCTTGACGGCATAGGGCGCCATGATGGCGCTCGCAGCCCCGAGGATGCTGTCCATCTGGGTCGAGGTGACCTGCGTGTTCTGCGTGATCATGTCGGCGACACTATGCGCGGTCGCGCTGACCTTGACGTTCATCGCCAGCCCGTTTCCGAGCTCGACGCCGCCGACATAGAGCAGCAGCATGAAGGGCGCGACGATGGCGAATTCCGTCGCCGCAACGGCGCGAACATCGGTGCACAGGTGCCGGGCGCGAGACGACAGGGCGGCAATCATTAGGTAGCTCCTGGCTCGTTCTGGAACGCGGCCGACGACATGATCAGCCGGTTGCCGTTCGAAAGATTCGAGAGGTTGAAGCCGAGTGGCCCGAGGAACACCGGCCATTGGTACATCACCCGGAGCACGACGATATCGCCGGCATCGCCTGGATCGTACTGCCAGGCGTTCTTGACCGCACCCGTGGCATCGAAGGTCAAGCTCGGCATGCCTGTATTGGCGGAAGACCACGTATTTGCCACCTGCAGATCGACCATCAGGTCGCTGCAGTTGAACAGGATCACGATCTGATCGCAGACCTTTTGCTTGAACACATCCTTTGTCAGCTGCGCCGACTGAACCTGTCCCGTCATGACGAGACGCGCCGATTGCTGCACCACGGTTTCGAGCAATTGCTGGGCAAAGAACACGAGAAAGGTCTGAATGAGCGCGATGACGAGGGCGAGGAACGGCGCGGCAACGAGCGCGAATTCGACGGCCGTGGCCCCCTTGCTGTCGGCAGCGAAAGCGGCGCAGCGATTGCGACGTGTCTTCGTTGTCGTGGCGTCCCGTACGGTCATGGTACGCTCTCTATTGCACGAGGCTGGCGGTGCTTGACGCAACCTTGAGGAAGAGGTTCGTCAGCGCCGCGGAAATGTCGCCGCCGGTCTGCACGCTCGCATACAGCCCCGGCGATGCGCATGACTGCAGCCGCTGTGCGATCATGCCCGTGGACGAGGATGGATTGTTGAACTGCGCGATGCGGCTGTTGTACCAGCTGTCGGTCGTCAGTTGCAGATACTCGGTGTAGAGGACCGCGATGCGAATGCCGCGATTCTTGATCGTCGTGCAGACCGTCGTGTCGAGCGCCTGCTGGCAGCGCACGGTCGAGCTGCTGCCCGTCGGGAGCGGATAGGTGGCGGCTGCGTCACAGGTCCCGGGCTTCGGCATCAGCTTGTCTTCGACGCCGTCGGTGACGAGGAAGACCACCTCCTGCGGCGTATCGCCCGACTGGTTGGTGCCGGTGCCCGGCGCAGGCATCACGTTGTTGACGCCCGTGAGTCCGCCCGAGATATCCGTGCCGTAGTCGGTGGAGTAGACGCAGGCGCCCTTGCTGTCGACAATGATGCAGTTCTGGTGATCGACCGTCATCAGCTGAATGTTGGCGATCTTCGTGCCGGCGGTGGTCGGGGTGGTCAGCGTCTGGATCGTGTTCAGGCCGTAGTCGAAGGTGTAGATGGCGGCCTTGTAGGTCGTGTTGTTGAGCGCCGACATGCACTGCATCACGCCGCCCGACACACCCGACTGCGGGCACGTCCAGGGGCCGACCAGCAATTGCGTGACGGCATTGCTCACAAGATCGATGCGCAGCGTGATGTTGTTGGCGCGGGCGATCGTGAGGTTGTCCTTCGTCGAGGAGGACGCACCGCTGTCCTTCTGGGGGTTCGTCTCGTGGCAGGCGAACGCGCAGTTCTTCGAGCCGCCAGGCTGGTTCTTCGTGGCGGTGATCATGTTGTTGATATCGGTCTGGGTCGCGGCGATCGCCATCGACGGCGAGTCGTCCAGCAGCAGATAGAAGTTCATGTTGGGCGCGCTGGAGGCCTTCGCCGTCGCGGAGCCGTTGACCTGCCAGGTCTGCTTGCCGAGAACGCCCGGGAAATTGTTGATGGACTGGGCTGTGTAGGCAACCGTGATGGTCCGCGCGAGCCCAGAATCGGTGACGGTGACCGTCGGTGTCGGGGTCGCGGACAGCCCGGGAAGATTCGCCTTCGCCGCGAAGACGGCTTCCGCCGTCGCCTTGACGACGGCGTTGTCGGTCTGCGTCAGCATCGCCGGCCTCACGGCCGCGATCGCGGCCGCATCAGCCGCCGCGTTCAATTGCTCCCGCTTGCGCAGCGCCTGCGTGTAGTCGAGCGCCATGCCGAGAAGAAAGATGGTGGGGATCATCACCAGCGCGAAGATGATGGCGACGTTGGCCTTCCGGTCTCTCACGAAACGAAGCATTGCGCGGCGGAGCATGAGTTTCATCCTGGCTGCCGTCGCTACGGCAGCGGCCCTTCCCCTGAAATCAACGAAAAGACTGCCGGGTTTCGATCCCGGCAATCGTTGTCATGGGCGGAATATGCGGAGGGCTGTCTTAATCAAGACTTACGAGCCATCCGCAACATGGGCTGCAACAGGTTGGATGTATCATATTGAGAAGGCATCATTAACGTGGGTTAAACGCGATCGCAGAGTCGGGGCGGTATACGGCAACGGGGCCGGCCGGCCCATTGCCGCCCCAGGGACAAGCGATGCCGGCCCGGCCGCGCGCCGCCTCCCGGGCAGGTCGCAAGCGGCGGACTCCCGCCCCACCCATGGCAAATCGGCCTTTCGGACCGATTCGGGACTTTCGGATGCCCGCCTCCGTGGCGCGCTACGGCCTGATCGTCATGTTCTCCGGCGGTCCGGCCTTGCGCAGCGGCTCGGCCAGCCTTGCAAACTCGCACAGCAACGATCTCGTCTTCCTGGGATCGATGATCTCCTCGACCCAGAATTTCTCGGCCGAGCGGAACGGCGAGCGGAGCTTGTTGAGACGCTCCTCGATCTCCTTGAGCTTGGCCGCCTTGTCCTCGGCCGCGTCGATGTCGGCGCGGTAGGCGGCTTCGATTCCGCCTTCGAGCGGGAGCGAGCCCCAATAGGCCGACGGCCAGGCATAGCGGATCGAGAACCGGTCGGCCGGCTGATGCACAACGCCGGCGACGCCGAACGCGTTGCGCAGGATCACGGTGCACCAGGGCACGGTGGTTTGGTTGACCGCCGCCATGGCGCGGACGCCGTGGCGGATGGTCGCCGCCTTCTCGGCATCGAGGCCGATCATGAAGCCGGGGCAGTCCATGAGATAGACGATCGGCAGATGGAAGGTTTCCGCGAAGTCGACCCAGCGCACCACCTTCTGACAGGCATCCGCCGTCCAGGAGCCGCCATAGTGAAAGCTGTCGCTCGCAAGGAGCAGCACCGCCCTGCCCTCGAGTCGCGCCAGCCCGACGATGACAGGCTTGCCGAAATTCTTTGCGACCTCGAAGAACGAGCCCTTGTCGACGACGGACTCGATGATCGGGCGCATCTTGTAGACCTGCTTGCGGTTTCGCGGCACCGCATTCATCAGGGCTTCCTCGGTGCGCTCCGGATTATCGGTGCAGGGCAAGGTCGGCGGCAGCTCATGAACCGATGACGGCAGATAAGACAGAAAGCGCCGCGTGCAGGCGAAAGCCTCTTCCTCCGTGTCGACGGCATGATCGACCGCGCCGGCGCGGGTCTGGATGTCCGCGCCGCCGAGCTCCTCCTTCGAGAGGTCCTGCCCCAGCGCCTTCACCACCGGCGGCCCGGCGACGAACATCGCTGACTTCCGGGTCATGATGGAATAGTGGCTGGCGGCCAGCCGCGCCGCACCCAAGCCCGCAACCGAGCCAAGGCCGAGCGCGACCACCGGCACACGCGACAGATTTTCGGTCGTGAAGCGATACCAGCGGGTGCCGCCGATGCCGCCAGGCAAATTCGCGGCCCCCTTGGTCTCGATGGTCTTGACCGAGCCGCCGCCGCCGGAGCCTTCGATGATGCGGACGATTGGCAGACGGAAGTCGTGCGCCATCTCCTCCGCCATCAGGGGCTTTGCGGAAATGGACGCATCGGCCGAACCGCCGCGCACGGTAAAGTCGTCGCCGACGACGACCACTGTGCGGCCGTCGATGCGCCCGCGGCCGAACACGCAGTTCGCCGGCGTCAGCTTCTTCAGCTCGCCGCCGGAATCATATTCACCGATGCCGGAGACGGCACCGATCTCGTGAAAGCTGCCCTTGTCGATCAGTCCGTCGATGCGCTCCCGAACAGTCAGCCGGCCCTGGTCATGCTGACGCTTGACCTTGTCAACGCCGCCCATCTCCCGCGCGAAGGCTTCGCGCCGGGCGAGCTCGTCGAGTTCCGGCTTCCAGTTCATCCACTCCCTCCGAATTGATCGGCTTGTTATTGTTGTGCACGGCCATCGCGACCGGTTTGCGCGAGATACGAGCGTTGAAGACGTCGCCTTCCGCGCCTTCGAGCAGGCTGCCGAGCGAGCGGCCGAGCGCGACCATCAGCGGCGCGACTTCGGCATGCAGACGCTGCTCGTCATACATCGCGGACAGAAGACCGATCGTGATCACCACGAAGGTCTGGTACTGCGGCGACCAGATCGGCACCGCGAGGCCGTTGATGTGCGGGCTCCACAGGCCGCAGGCCGTGACGTAACCGCGCTCGCGCAGCGACTGCCGGTTGGCCTCGATGCGGGGCCGCAGGATTTTTACAGCCTCGGGAGCTTCCCGCTCCATGTCCGCGATGAATGCATCACCGAGCTCGGGCGCCAGCGCCGCGGTGTAGGCCGCGCCCGCAGCGGTCGAGGCCATCGAGATGCGACTGCCGGTGCCCTCGTGCAGGCCGAGCGCAGAGGCCGAGCGCGCGAACTGGAGATAGACCAGATGGAAGCGATCGGGCACGACGAAGCCGACGGTGCCCGGCAGTTGCTCGGCCACTTCCTGCAGGCGCTGGCGGATCATGCTGCGCAGTTGCGCGCCCTTCATCATCGAGGCGCTCATCGCGACCGCGCTCGGGCCGATGCGATATTTCTGGTCGCGCGGCAGATAGACGAGTTGGCCCATCCGCGTCAGCGTGTGCGTGAGCCGCGACACCGTCGAGCGCGGCAGTCCACAGCGATTTGATATCTCGAGATTGCCGAGCCTGGCCTCGTGGCCCTCGAAGCATCGCAACACGTCGAACGCGCGCGACACCACCTGGATGACATCACCCTCACCGGCGTCGCCAGCGAGTGCTCCTTGCCTACTCAACCGCTCTGAACGTCGTCCCATGTTCCCTACCGCTTGTTCCGCTGTGCGGAATTAAATTCCACTTGCAGACGACGCTACCTCAGGCATTTTGCGGCGACAACAAAAAGGCGATGGCATGCCAGAAATTAAGATCGTCACGGAGATCGCCGGACGCGTCTGCGCAACTCCCGTGCAAGTTGGAGGAACCGTTGCGGATGGCGACGACGTTGTGGTGGTCGAGGCGATGAAGATGGAGATACCGGTGCCCTCGCCCGCGAGCGGCACGATCACATCGTTGCTGGTGAAGCTCGACGACGTCGTGGCCGAAGGACAGGCGATCGCGATCGTCGCGAACTGACTGCTTATCTCGAGGCTTCCGCGACAATCTGTCAGCCTCGTTCCTCCGCGCGCGGTACAGCGTTGCCATCGCCTGATCGCGGTGACATGATCTGTTTCAAACAAAAATATGTTTCAAACAAAGAACGAAATCTTCGTGGCGAAAGCGAAGACGATGGGAGGGAAATATGTCTCGTGGGCTGATGTTGCTCGCGCCTGCCTTGGTTGCGGGCGTTTCTTTTGCGTCTACACGCTATGCAATGGCCGATGACATCAAGCTGCCGGCGACATTGACGTTCACCGCCTATGACACCGGCACCGCCGGATTCAACATCGCGGTCGGCGTCGGCAAGATGATGAAGGACAAATACTCGACCGACGTGCGCGTGCTGCCGGCCGGCAACGACGTCGCGCGCCTCGCACCGCTGCGCGCCAAGCGCGCGGCCTCCGCGGCAATGGGGTCGGGCAGCTATTTCGCACAGGAAGGCGTGTTCGAATTCGGCTCCAGGGAATGGGGTCCGCAGCCGCTCCAGATCCTGCTCTCGTCGGTCGACTGCAATTGCGGCACGCTCGGCGTTGCCGCCGATACCGGCGTGAAGGACTTGAAGGACCTCAAGGGCAAGCGCGTCGGCTTTGTCGTCGGCTCGCCGGCGCTGAACCAGAACTCGCTCGCGGTGCTCGCCTTCGCAGGGCTGACGCAGAAGGACGTCAAGATCGTCGAGTTCGCAAGCTACGGCGCGATGTGGAAGGGCCTGATCAACAACGACACCGACACCGCCTTTGGCACCACCATCACGGGCCCGGCCAAGGAAGCCGAAACCTCGCCGCGCGGCCTGGTCTGGCCGCCGCTGCCGGCCAAGGATAAGGAAGGCTGGGCGCGGATGCAGAAGGTCGGCTCGTTCTTCTTCCCGCAACTTGCAACCTGCGGCGCGGGTATCACGCCGGACAAGCCGATCGAACTCGGCAACTACCCCTACCCTATCTTCGTCGCCTACGCCTCGCAGCCGGCCGACCAGGTCTATGCGATCACCAAGGCGATGATCGTGAACTACGATTCCTACAAGGATTCCGCGCCCGGCGCCGGTGGGCTTGCCGCCGACCGGCAGACCAAGAACTGGGTGGTGCCGGTGCATCCCGGGGCGGTGAAGGCGCTGAAGGAAGCCGGGCAATGGAGCGAGGCGCAGGACGCCTACAACAACAAGCTGATCAAACGCCAGGAGGTGCTCGGCGCGGCATGGGCCGATTACGGCAAGACCAGCCCGCCTGCGGATGACAAGGCCTTTCTCGACGGCTGGATGAAGGCGCGCGCCGCTGCGCTCGCCAAGGCCGACATGCCGAACGGCTTCGACGAATAATCGTCAGCGGTCAATTGCCCACGCGGGGTCGATCATGTCGTCTGCTTCCGTCTCCACCGCCCCGCAGGACGTGGCCAAGCGGGTCGTGTTCGACGATCCGCACGGCGCCGCCGCCAACATGCAGGAAGCCGAGGTCACGCGCGTCCGCAGCTTGCGCGGTGCCTGGCGCTGGACGCTCGTCATCGCGACCGCGGCGACGATTCTTCTTTGCATCAATCAGCAATTCTCGCTGCGCTTCTTCGTCGGCTACACCCAGCTCAACACGGAGTACTTTTATCTCCTGATCGCCCTGATGCTGCCCTTCACATTCGTGATCTTCCCGGGCACCGAGCGCGCGCCGCTCGACCGCATTCCCTGGTACGACCTCGTCTTCTTCCTTGTGACTTTTGCCGCCGCGCTGCTGCTGATGTCGAACGTGCGCAAGGCGGCGGAGGCCGGCTGGGAATTCGGCGGCGCGCCGAATACCGTGATCGCCGCGGGTCTCGTGATGTGGGTGATGCTGATGGAGGCGCTGCGCCGCACCGGCGGCTGGAGCCTGCTGCTGAGTGTCTTCCCCTTCACGGTCTATCCGCTGTTCGCGGAGTCCGGCTGGCTCGGGCCGTTCCGCGGCACGCAATCGACGCTGGAACAGGCGACCGCCTATCACGTTCTGTCGGGCGAGAGCCTGCTCGGCATTCCCATCCAGGCCTTCGCCGACACCGTGATCGGCTTCCTGGTGTTCGGCACCGCGCTGATGATGACGGGTGCCGGAAAATTCTTCATCAATCTCGCCTTCGCGCTGTGCGGCACCTTTCGCGGCGGCGCGGCCAAGGTCTGCATCTTCGCCAGCGGCCTGCTCGGCATGATGTCGGGCTCGATCATCTCCAACGTGCTAACGGCCGGCACCATGACCATTCCTGTCATGAAGAAGAGCGGGTTCCGCGCCTCCTATGCCGGCGCGATCGAGGCCTGCGCCTCGACAGGCGCGGTGCTGGCGCCGCCGGTGATGGGGGCGACCGCCTTCGTCATCGCGCAGTTCCTCAATGTCAGCTACGCCGACGTCGCGCTCGCCGCGGTTATTCCGGCCGCGCTCTATTACATCGGCCTGTTCATGCAGGTCGATTCCTACGCCGCGCGGCACGGGCTGAAGGGCATTCCGCGCGCCGAGCTGCCGCGTGTCTTGGATACGATCAAGGACGGCTGGTACTACGTCTTCGTCATCGCGCTGCTGATCGTCATGCTGCTCTACTTCAAGCGCGAGAGCCACGCGCCGTTCTATGCCACCGCGCTGCTGCTGGTTCTCAACCAGCTCTTTTCCAGGGACACGCGCTGGACGATGGCGACCATCGGCAAATTCCTCGAGGTCAACGGCCGCACCTTCGTCGAACTGGTCGGAATTCTCGCCGGCTGCGGCCTTTTGATCGGGGCGTTCTCGATGACCGGCGTGGTGTCGAGCCTTGCCAACGATCTGCTGCACATCGCCGGCGACAATCCGTTCCTGCTGCTCGGCATGTGCGCCCTCACCAGCCTCATTCTCGGCCTCGGGCTGACGACGACGGCCTGCTACATCTTCCTCGCCATCCTGGTGGCGCCCGCGCTGGAGAAGCTCGGGCTGAACAGGATGGCCGTGCACATGTTCATCTTCTACTGGGGCATGCTGTCGTCGATCACCCCGCCGGTCGCGATCGCGTCCTTTGCGGCGGCCGGCATCGCCGGCTCGCCGGCGATGAAGACGGGCTGGGAATCGATGTGGGTCGGCAGCATCATCTACTTCATCCCGTTCTTCTTCGTGCTCAATCCGGCGCTGGTGCTGCAGGGACCCAGCCCCTATCTCGCCGCTCTCGGCCTGATGGGGCTGGCGGCGTTCGGCACCCTCTTCATCTGCGGCGGCATCCAGGGCTATCAGCCCTTCGTCGGCGACCTGCGCGGCGCCGGCGCACTGGAATGGCCGATCCGCGTGCTGCTGGTGATCGGCGGCTTTGTGGTGGCGACCCCGGGCGGCGGCATCATGCCGCTGTCGCAGATGCAGGTGACGCTGCTCGGCCTCGCCATCCTCGGCCCCACCGTGTTGCTCGCCCTGCTGCTGGTCCGTCGGCAGACCATGGTGCCGAACGGGTTGCGCGTGCCCTGATTGCGTTGCACAAAGAGAGGCGATGGAACCGCTTTCGCCGCTCGCCTCCGCCTGGACCCGCTCGAAGCCGCCCTTGCTGCGGTTTCTGGACAATTGTCTCAACGAATTCTCGGCCGAGACCGCAGGCAGCGTGGCCGACTACATTCCCGAACTCAGCAAAGCCGATCCTGCCTATTTTGGCATCAGCCTCGCGACGCTGGACGGGCATGTCTATGAAGTCGGCGACAGCCGGGTGCCCTTCACCATCCAGTCGATGTCGAAACCGTTCGTGTTCGCGCTGGCGCTGGATCTGCTCGGCGCAAACAGGGTCGAGAGTGCGATCGGCGTCGAGCCCTCGGGCGATCCCTTCAACTCGATCCGCCTCAACTCGGAGAATCATCCGTTCAACCCGATGGTCAATGCCGGCGCGATCGCCTGCACCGGGCTGATCTACGACAGCAAGGGCCCTGACGCGTTCGAGCAGATCCGCCTCGCGCTCAGCCGCTTTGCGGGCCGCGATCTCGCCGTGGACGAGGCGGTCTATGCCTCGGAGAGCCAGACCGGCGACCGCAACCGGGCCATCGGCTATCTCCTGAAGACGAATGCGGTGATCTCGGACAACGTCGCAGCCGTGCTCGACGTCTATTTCCGGCAATGCGCGGTGCTGGTCACCGCGCGCGACATCGCGGTGATGGCGGCAACGCTCGCCAATCGCGGCGTCAATCCCGTCACGGGCGAACAGGTGCTGAGCGCCTACGCGATCTCGCGCACGCTGTCGGTGATGACGTCGTCGGGCATGTACGACTATGCCGGCGAATGGATCTACCGGATCGGCATTCCCGCCAAGAGCGGAGTCGGCGGCGGCATTCTGGCCGCGCTGCCTGCCCGCCTCGGGCTCGGCAGCTATTCGCCGAGGCTCGACAAGCACGGCAACAGCGTGCGCGGCATCAAGGTGTGCGAAGCCTTGTCCTCGCACTACGACCTGCACATGCTCAACCGCAGCGACGATGCGCGCAACGCCGTCATCGCCGACTACGACATCGGCAAGAGCCCGTCGCGCCGTGTCCGCCGGCCTCAGGAGCGCGACATTCTCGCGACGCATGAGCAGGAGGTAAGGATCATCGAGCTGGTCGGCACGCTGTCACTGTCGGCGGTCGACTACGTCTCGCGCCGGCTTGCGGGCCGGCCGCGGCCGCAATTCGTGATCTTCGATCTGCACCGCGTCACCTCCACGACACGGGCCGGCGCACGGCTCGTGGCCGAGGCGTTCGCGGAACTCGCCGCGCTCAATGTCACGGTGGTGCTGTCAGGCGTCAGGCGCGCCTCGAAAGAGTGGAATACGTTGCGGGAATGGACCGCGGAGCTGAAGAATGTCCGCGACTTCTATCTGCTCGACACCGCGATCGAATGGGCCGAAGACCAGATCGTCTACCGCTACGGCGGCTCGATCGATTTTCACGAGACCACCGAGCTTGCCGAGCAGCCGCTGCTCGAAGGGCTCAGCGCGGAAGAGCTGACCGACCTCGCCTCGATCTGCACGATCCGCACCTATCAGTCCGGTGCAAAGATCCTCACCACGGGCGATCCCGCCGATGCTCTGTTCTTCCTGCGCAGCGGCGCGGTGCATGTCACGCTTCCCGACGGCGTGCGGCTGGCGACGCTCACCGCCGGCATGGCCTTCGGCGAAATGGCCCTGATCGAGACCACCCGCTCCGCCGACGTGTTCGCGGACATGGCGGCGACCGCGTTCGAGGCGCCCCTGAAGGACTTCGAGCGCTTCCGCGAGCAGCACCCGCGGGCCTCGGAGCGCATCATGCGCAATTTGGCGCAGCTCCTCGCCGATCGCCTGATTGTCGCCAACGCCAAGGTGGATATTCTGACGTCGGCTTGAGCGCGCGCCTCGTCCTTCGAGACGACCGCTTCGCGGTCTCCTCAGGATGAGCCTAAGCGGCATCAGCACTCGTTGAAACCACCGCCGCGCGCTCGGTCCTCATCCTGAGGGCCCGGCTGCGGCGGGCGTCTCGAAGGATGGCCACAAGGAAAATCGTTCCCTCTAGCGGCTTGCCGCCTCGCTGATCCGCCGCCTGATCTTGGCGGCGCTGGCCTTGAGCAATTCGGATGGCTGCTGGCCGGTCGCGGCGCACAGGCAGGCCCAGTAATAGATGACGTCGCCGAGCTCTTCGACGAGACCAGCCTTGTCGAGCCAGTCATCGCGCAGCAGCTTCTTGATGTGCTCGGCGACCTCGCCGGATTCGCCGGCGAGGCCGAGCCCGAGATAGGACAGCCGCTCGTTGGACGGATGCTCATCGACTTTCGCAACGCTGGCGGCCCAGGCCGCATATTCATCGATCGTCATCGGCATCCCTCGCCGCAGCTATGGATCAGCCCACCACTTCCGTGACCGGCTGAAGATCGATCTCGAACGTCTCCAGGAACTTTGACGTCATGATGTAGAAGCCGACCGAAAGCTGCAGCTCGACCAGTGCGGCGGGCGTCAGCTTCGATGCGATCGCCTTGAAGGTCGCCTCGGTCGGCTTGTTCAATTTCACGATCTCGTCGGTGAAGGCGAGCGCGGCACGCTGGGTTTCGTCGAAGCACTTGGCGGCCTGCCAGTTCTCGAGCGCCTCGTTCTGCTCGTCGGTCACACCGACATTCTTGCCGATGCGCTTGTGCGCGACGATCTCATACGGCGCCTCGCACAAAATGCCGGTGCGGGTGATGGCGAGCTCGCGCACGATGGGGTCAAGCTCGCCCTTGTGGCGGATGGCGCCGCCGAGGCGGCAGTATTGCTCAAAATAGCTCGGCGAATGCGACATCATGCGGAAAATGTTGGCATTGCGATTCTTGTCGAGGATTTCGCGGGTGCGGTCGGATGCCCTGGACGGGTCGCTGTAGTTGATGCGGGCCATGATTTTCCTGAAGATTTTCCCTGAGCCTTTGATGCTTTTTGTCGTTAGCGGCGAAAGTTCCAGGAAACTCTATTCTTGCGCGTCCGCAGGAGCAACAACATCGAGTCAAAATGCCGCCGCATTGCTGATCGACCTTGGCACAGTCGATATTCGCCGCGTGGGGACAAATCGCGGTGAGTACTCGCAAGGGGTGTTCCGAGTAAAAACAATTGGCCGTCGGGTGCGCTAGCCGCGCAACGATGAGTCACGCCCAAGTCTAGGGAGAAAATGGCATGAAGGAAGCCACAAAGGGGGCGGCCTCGGGAGCGCTCGCGCATATGCTGGCGGTGACGGCGATGCTCGTCATCGCCAGCATCTTGTTCTACGGGCGCTACTAAGCGCTTTACGAGTTTTCGTCATTCCGGGGTGGCTCTCGCACAGGCCAGGCCCAGAATACCCGTTCCAGGCTCGGTCTCTCAGGACCGCCCCCGAATGACGAATCCCGCTATTTCCCCTTCGAGAAGAACGGCACCAGTTTTCCGGCAAAGGGCCTGAAGCCCGCGATCACTTCGTCGCCGATGGCGAGACCGTTCTCGCCATGCGCCATCATGCGAAAACCCTCGGCGCAATCGACCAGCAGAATGTTGTAGGGCACGTGCGCGCGCGTCTCTGGGGTCGCGGCGCGGCAGACCAGCGAGGTCGCGTAGACCCTGCCCTTGCCGCTGGCACGCGCCTCGCGCGGATCGGATGCGCCGCAGGCCGCGCAGAAGCCGCGATGGAAATATTGCACATGGCCGCATGAAGCGCAGGCCTGGTAGATGATGGCTTCTTCGCCCCTGGTCCAATCCGCCAGACGTTCGCTCATCGCACCCGCTCCAGGAACATGCTGACATGGGAGGACAACACGCCGCCGTCGCCGTGCAGGAGCGCGATCGAGGCGTCGCGCACCTGGCGATTCGCCGCCCGCCCGGTCATCTGCAAATGCGCCTCGACCAGGTGCGCCATGGCTCCGCCGACGCCGCAATGGCCGTAGCTGAGCAGGCCGCCATGGGTGTTGAGCGGCATCGCGCCGTCGCGGCTGAAATGACCTGATCGCACGCGTGCCGCCGCCTCGCCCCGGCCCGCAAGGCCGAGGTCTTCTAGCAACATGGCGAGGGTGATCGTGAAACTGTCGTAGATCGCGGCGTAGCGCACGTCGGAGATCGCCAGCCCCGTGGCCTCCCTGGCGCGGGCGATGGAAATCTCGGCGCCGAGCTCGCTTAAGCCGGGCGCGACCGTGACGTGCTGATGGGTGTGGGCCTGGGCACAGCCGCGAATACGCACGCCGGCCTCGCCGGTGCTCTCGCGGCCGATAACGAACGCCGCACCACCATCGGACACCGGACAGCAGTCCAGCAACTTCAACGGCATCGCCACCGGTTTCGAGGCCATGACATCGGCGATGGTGATGGGATCGTGGAATTGCGCGCCGGGATGGGTGCAGGCGTGCGCGCGCATCAGCACGGCGAACTCGGCGAGGTCTTCTTCGGTCACGCCGTATTCGTGCATGTAACGAGTGGCGACCAGGCCGTAATAGGCGGGAATGGTCGGGCCGAGCGGCACCTCGTAGTCGGGATGGCCGACCTGCGCCAGCGCTTGGATCGAAGCGTCGCGGCTCTGCCCGGTCAGGCGGTTCTCGCCGGCGACGACGAGGACGTTGCGGGCAACGCCTGCCCCGACGAGGTGATGGGCAAGCATGGTCATCGCGAGCCCGGTGGCGCCGCCGACCTGCACGGCGTGGGCGTAGGACGGGCGGATGCCGAAATGCTCGGCGAAGACGGTCGCCAGCATGATGTGCGGCGAGACGGTGGAATAGCCGCAGAGGATGCCGTCGATATCAGGACGCTTCAGCCCGGCGTCGTCGAGCGCGGCCTGCGCGGCCCTGCTCATCAGGTCGAGCGAGGACGAGCCTTCATGCTTGCCGAAGGACGTGAGGCCGACGCCGGTGACGAAGCTCATGGGCGCACCTGTGCATCGTCATTGCGAGGCGGCGAACGGGTGACGCCGTCGCGGACCATGGCGGCGATCTCGTCCGCGGAATAGCCGATCTCGCGCAGAATCTCCGCGCCGTGCTCGTTGAGCTGCGGTGCGAGCCGCACCGGCTCGGCCCCGGTCTCCGACCACGTGGCGGTCACCTTCATGCTGCGGATCGGGCCTTCGGTCGGATGGTTCACAACCGGGAAGAAGTTGGTGGCCTCCAGATGCTCGTCGTGCAGCATCGAGGCGAGGTCGTGCATCGGCATCACCGGTACATCGGCCCTGGTCAGCAGGTCGATCCATTCCGCCGTGGCGCGCGTCTCGAAGATGCGCGCGAGCTCGGCATAGACGACGTCGATGTTGGCGGCGCGGCCCGCGAAGGTCGCGAATTTGGGATCGGCGCGCAGATCGTCGCGGCCGGTTGCCTTGAAGAAATTTTCCCACTGCTTGTCGTTGTAGACGATGACGCTGAGATAGCCGTCCGAGGTCTTGTACGGCCGGCGGTCGCGCGAGAGGTGGCGGGCATAGCCGCCCTTGTCGAGCGGCGGCTCGTAGGTGAGACCGCCCATGTGGTCGCCCATGACGAAGCCCGCCATGGTCTCGAACATCGGGATGTCGACGCGCTGGCCGCGGCCGGTGCGGTCGCGGTGCACGAGACTGGCGCAGATCGCGCCGACCGCGGTCAGGCCGACGATGCGGTCGACCAGCGCGTTCGGCACGTAGCGCGGCACGCCGTCGCCGGTTTGCGCCATCAAGGCGGGGAGCGCCGTGGCGCCCTGGATCAGATCGTCATAGGCGGGTTTGGCGGCATAAGGCCCGTCCTGGCCGAAGCCGAATACGCCGGCATAGACCAGCCGCGGATTGATTTCGGAGACGACGTCATAGCCGAGCTGAAGCCGCGCCATCGCCTGCGGGCGGACGTTGTAGACGAGAACGTCGGCGTCCTTGAGCAGCCGCAGCACGGCCTCGCGCCCCGCAGGCTTCTTCAGATCGAGGCAGATCGAGCGCTTGCTGCGGTTGGTGTTGAGGAACACCGGGCCCATGCCGGCATGGCGCATCGGACCGATCAGGCGGGTGACGTCGCCGTCGAGCGACTCCACCTTGATCACGTCGGCACCGTAATCGCCGAGCATCTGGGTCGCATAGGGCCCCATCAGCACGGTGGTCATGTCGACGACCTTGATGCCCTTGAGCGGCCCCATTCGTTCACTCCCGATTGCGCGGGCTCACATGGGCCCCGCGATTTCGGTCCAGCTAACGGCAGCGACGCCGGGCGCGCAAGGGCAGCCGGCGTATGGCCGCATGCGCAGCGATGCGGCCGCTATTTCTTCTGACGGGATTCGCGAACCTTGAGGAGGCGGTCGAGCTCCTCATTCTGCTGGTTGATGCGGTCGGCGATGCGCGACTCGCTCTGCTCGCCGGAAGCAGCCGCGGCCTGCTCGATGAGCTGGCGGATATTGTCCTCGAGGATCGCGATGCGGTCGTTGAGTGCGTCCATCGACAGCGAGTCTTCGTAGTCATTGCTCATGATGCTTTTCCGCAAATCAATCAGGAGCCGCAGGGTGGGCCAAGCGAAGCGTGCCCACCATGATTTAACGCAAGGAAAACGGTGGGCACGGCGCTTTCGCGCCTTTGCCCACCCTGCGAGGGCTTACTTCAACGGCTCCAGCACGGAGACGTAGTTGGCAACCGCCGCACCGCCCATGTTGAAGATGCCGCCAAGCTTGGCGTTCTTGAGCTGCATACCCTCGGGCGCCTGGCCGGCAAGCTGCATCGCGGTCATCACGTGCATGGAGACGCCGGTGGCGCCGATCGGATGGCCCTTGGACTTCAGACCGCCGGACGGATTGACCGGCAGCTTGCCGTCCTTGAGGGTCCAGCCCTCCTTGATGGCACGGGCGCCCTGCCCCTTCGGCGTCAGGCCCATCGCTTCGTATTCGATCAGCTCGGCGACCGTGAAGCAGTCGTGAGTCTCGACGAAGGAGAGATCGGAAAGCGTAACGCCCGCCTTTTCCAGCGCGCGCTGCCAGGCGACCGTGCAGCCCTCGAACTGAAGGATGTCGCGCTTGGACATCGGCAGGAAGTCCTGGGCGTGCGCGGTGGCGCGGAACCCGATCGACTTGCTCATGGTCTTGGCGGTCTCGGCATCGGCCAAGATCAGCGCAGCGGCACCGTCGGAGACGAGCGAACAGTCGGTGCGCTTCAGGGGGCCGGCGACGTAGGGGTTCTTCTCGCTCTCGGAACGGCAGAAATCGAAGCCGAAATCCTTGCGCATCTGGGCGTAGGGATTGGCGACGCCGTTCTTGTGGTTCTTGGCCGCGATCAGCGCCAGCGCATCGGACTGGTCGCCGTATTTCTGGAAGTAGCCGCTGGCGATCTTGCCGAACACGCCGGCGAAGCCGCCGACGGTGTCACCGTCCTCGGGCAGATAGGACGCCTTCAAGAGGTTCTTGCCGATCTCCGGACCCGGCGTGCGCGTCATCTGCTCGACGCCGACGACCAGCACGATTTTCGCGGCCCCCGCAGCGATCGCGCGCAGACCCTGGTGCACGGCAGCGGATCCCGTGGCGCAGGCGTTCTCGACGCGGGTGGCCGGCTTGAAGCGCAGCTTCGGATCGGCCTGAAGCACCAGCGAGGCGGTGAAATCCTGCGGCGAGAAGCCGGCGTTGAAGTGACCGAGCACGATCTCGTCGACGTCACCGGCCGAGATGCCGGCATCGGCCAGCGCCTCGTTGGCGACCTTCACCACGAGGCTTTCCACGGTCTCGGTGTCGAACTTGCCGAACGGCGTATGCGCCCATCCGACGATGCTGGCTGACATGGTCTTCTCTCCCTGGGGTCGTCTGATCTCAAATCCTGCCTGAGCTAAGTCTTAGCCCAGGGATGGCAAGACTTCACGCGGCTTTCAGCGCCTCGAGGGTGCGCTGGCAGATGGCAGTTATGCCGGCCCAGTTCCCGGCCTTCACCTCCGCCGCCGGGCACAGCCAGGAACCGCCGACCGCCACCACGTTGGGCTCGGCCAGCCAGCTCCCCGCATTGGCCTCGCCCACCCCGCCGGTCGGACAGAACCGCACGTTCGGGAACGGGCCGCCGAGGGCGCGCAGGCCCTTGATGCCGCCGGCCTGCTCGGCAGGGAAGAATTTTGCGACGTCGAGGCCGTAGGAAAGCGCCATCATCAGTTCGGACGCCGTGGCAATGCCCGGGGCAAACGGCAAGGAGCTGTCGGCCGCGGCCTTGAGGAGATCGGGGGTCAGGCCCGGGCTGATGCCGAACGCGACGCCGAGCTTCTCGACACGGGTGAAGTCGGCCGGATTGAGAATCGTGCCAATGCCGACGACCGCCTCGGGCACCTCGGCCATCATCGCCCTCGCGGCCTCGATCGCAACAGGGGTGCGCATGGTCACCTCCAGCGTGCGGACGCCGCCGGCAACCAGCGCTTTCGCCAGCGGCACGGCATCCTGGATCCGTTCGATGGTGAGGACAGGAATAACGGTCGCGGCCTTGAACAGTGCGACGAGGTGGTTCTGTTGGGCAGTCGTGGTCATCGCTATCACTTCTTCACTTGGTCGCCTGACGCGTGGGTGCCGGCCGGTGCCGTTTCTTCGGCGGCATGGCATAGCCCGGAATGATGGCGCCGGGATAGCAGATCACGAGGCTGGCGAGGCGATGGCCGGCCTGGGCCGCCTCGACCGGATCGGAACCGGCGAGCCGGGCGGCGATATAGGCCGCGGCAAAGCTGTCGCCGGCCGCCGTGGTGTCGGCCACGGGCCTCGTCATGGGCTCGGCGTGCACCTCGCTCGTGCCGCCGGGGAAGCGCAGCAGGCTGACGGGCTCGGCGAGGCGGAACACCAGCTCGGGCGTCGGGATGCGCGCCATAAGTTGCTCGGGGCTCTCGCCGGGATAGAGCGCGAGCAGGTCTTCCGTCGAGGTCAGCACGATGTCGGCAGCCGCGAAGGCCGCGGCAAACACCTCGCGCGCGACATCGCGATCGGGCCAGCCGCGCGCGCGGAAATTGGTGTCGAACACGAAGCGCGTGCCGAGCAGGCGTGCGCGCTTGATCGCCGCGAACAGGCGCTCGCGCCCGGCCGCGTCGTAGATCGAGAGCGTGATCGCGGAGAGATAGGTGATGTCGTAGCTCATCAGCGAGTTGAGGAGCTCGTCGGTCTCCGGCAGGTTCATCAGAAGGCGCGCCGCCGCGCTGTCGCGCCAGTGGAAGAACTGGCGCTCGCCCTTTGCATCGAGCTGAATCATGTAGAGGCCGGGCAGCTTGCCCGGCAACCGCACGACGCGGCGGGTGCCGACGCCCTCGGCGGTCCAGGCCGCGATCATCTCATCGCTCAAGGCGTCATCGCCGAGGGCGGTGAGATAATCGACCTTGACCTCGAGCCGCGCCAGATAGACCGCGGTGTTGAGGGTATCGCCCCCGAAGCCGCGCGAATACAGCCCGCCGCCCTGCCCCTGCCCGCCGGACTGGCCGGCGGAATGTCCTCCCTGGGCCTGCCGGAGCTCGACCATGCATTCGCCGATGCAAGCAACGCTCGCCATCACTTTACCCGCTCAGCCGGAGATCAGGCGACGAAATTGCCGCCGAGCTCGTCTTCGATGTGAATGCGGATGATGTCGTCGAAGGTTTTCTCGGCGGTGGTGAAGCCGAGCTCGAGCGACCGCTTTGCATTGAAATTGCGCGGCCAGCCGCCGACGATGCCGACGATGAACGGATCCGGCTCGCGCTTGATGCGGGCAGCGACCTTGTCGCCGGCGACCCGTTTCAGCGCCGCGATCTGCTCACCGACCGTGGCCGACAGGCCCGGCATGGTCAGGTTGCGGCGCGGGCCGACCGTGGCAAGATCCATGGTGCCGGCATGGAGCAGGAAGCCGACGGCGGAGCGCGGCGTGGCGTGCCAGTGGCGGACGTCCTCGGAGACCGGCAGCACGACCTCCTTGCCGGCCAGCGGCTCGCGCAGGATGTTGGAGAAGAAGCCCGATGCCGCCTTGTTGGGCAGGCCGGGCCGGATGCAGATGGTCGGCAGGCGGATGCCGATGCCGTCGAGGAAGCCGCGGCGCGAATAGTCGGCGAGCAGCAATTCGCCAATCGCCTTCTGGGTGCCGTAGCTGAGCAGTGGCGTGTGGAAGAACTCGTCGCCGATGGCGTCCGGGAACGGCGCGCCGAACACCGCGATCGAGGACGTGAACACCACGCGCGGCTTGTAACCGCCGCCGGCGAGCCTGACGGCATCGAGCAGCATCCGCGTGCCATCGAGATTGATACGGTAGCCTTTGTCGAAGTCGAGTTCGGCTTCGCCGGAGACGATGGCAGCCAGATGAAAGATCACGTCGGGACGGCCGGCGATCAACTTTTCGGCGGCGCCGGGGACGGCGAAATCGCCCGACACGGTCTCGACGGCAAAGCCAGCCTTTTCCGGCTTCTTCGGCTCGACCACGTCATGCATGGTCAGCTTGGTGATCTCGCTCTTGCCGAGCCGGCCGTCGCGCAGCAGCCGTTCACAGAGTTTGCGGCCGACCATGCCGGCGGCGCCCAGAACCAGAATGTGCAAGAGCCTACTCCTTCTTATTGGCCGGAGCGCGCCGCCCTTGGCAGTTCGTCCTGGCGTGCTCTCAAGGCAGGCCCCGCGATCATTCCTTCACGGCGCCGGTCATCGCCGACACATAGTACTCTACGAAGAAGGAATAAAGGATAACTACGGGGACCGAGCCGGTCAGGGCCGCGGCCATCAGCGCGCCCCAATGGTAGACGTCGCCATTGACGAGCTCGGTGATCGCGCCGACGGGGATGGTCTTGTTCTCGGACGAGGAGATGAAGGTCAGCGCGTAGATGAACTCGTTCCATGACAACGTAAAGGCGAAGATGCCCGCCGAGATCACCCCCGGCAGCGACAGGGGCAGCGTGATCTTGGTCAGGATCTGGAGCCGCGTCGCCCCGTCGATCAGCGCACACTCCTCCAGCTCATAGGGGATGGTGCGGAAATAGCCCATCAGCAGCCAGGTGCAGAACGGGATCAGGAAGGTCGGATAGGTCAGGATCAGCGCCAGATTGCCGTCGAACAGGCCGACCTGGAATACGATCGTCGCCAGCGGAATGAACAGGATCGACGGCGGCACCAGGTAACCGAGGAAGATCGCCAGACCGACGTAGCGCGAACCCTTGTAGCGCAGCCGCTCGATCGCATAGGCCGCGCAGACGCTGGCGAACAGCGAGATGCAGGTCGAGGACACCGAGACGATCACGGTGTTCCACATCCATTGCGGATAGTCGGTTTCGATGAACAGCTTCTTGATGTGCTCAAGCGTCGGATGCACGATCCAGAACGGATTGTACTTCTCGTAGTCGTACATCTCCGCGTCCGGCTTGAACGTCGCGATCGCCATCCAATAGAACGGGAACAGCAGGAAAACCATGATCAGGCCGAGCGGAAGATAGACGCGGAGAAACCTCCGCGGCAGGCTTTCCAAATAGGACATTCCGACCGTTTGGTCGTCTGCGGTGCTCATGATCAGTCCCTTCCGCCCTGCTGCCAGCGGGAGCGCTGAAGTCCGAAGAAGCTCAACAGGATCGCCGCGACCAGGAACGGGATCATCGCATTCGAGATCGCCGCCCCCTCGCCGAGATTGCCGCCGGTGATGGCGCGCTGGAACGACAGCGTCGCCATCAGATGCGTGGCATTGATCGGCCCGCCGCGCGTGATGGTGTAGATGAGCTGGAAGTCGGTGAAGGTCATCAGCACCGAGAACGTCATCACCACCGCGATGATCGGCGACAGCATCGGCAGCGTGATGTGGCGGAAGCGCTGCAAATTGGTGGCGCCGTCGAGATTGGCGGCCTCATAAAGCGAGGGCGAGATGGTCTGGAGCCCGGCAAGCAGCGTGATCGCGACGAAGGGTACGCCGCGCCAGATGTTGGCGACAACCACCGACCAGCGCGCATTCCAGGGATCTCCGAGGAAGTCGATGTAATGCGTGATCAGGCCCGCCTTGATCAGCACCCAGGAGATGATCGAGAACTGGCTGTCGTAGATCCACCAGAACGCGATCGCCGAGAGCACCGTCGGTACCACGAAGGGCAGCAGCACGATTGCCCTGACGATCGACTTGAAAGGCAGCCGCTCGTTGAGCAGCAGCGCCAGGTAAAGTCCGATGGCGAATTTCACGATGCTGGCGGCCACCGTGTAGAAGATGGTGTTGAACACCGACAGCCAGAACACGGAGTCCTTGGCCAGCGAGACGAAGTTTCCGAAGCCGATGAAGCGCCCGACCCCGCCGATCTTGGTATCGGTCATGCCGAGCCAGAGCCCCAGCGCCAGCGGGTAAGCCAGAAACAGCACGAGGATAGCGATAGCCGGCACCATGAACATCGCGCCGAGAAAGTTCCGGCTCTCGAATGCTCTGGTCCACAGGCTGCTGCGCTTGACTTGGGCGACGCCATGCTCGGCCATAACTGCCATCTCGGACTCCTTTCACCGAACGAAGACGGCGGCGTCCAGCGAACTGGACGCCGCCGTCTGTGGCTGATCAGACCTGGTAGTAGCGCTTGGCTCGCTCGGCGGCCCGCGCCGCAGCTTCCTTCGGCGTGACCGAACCGGTCGCCGCTTCAGCGAACATATCAACCACGACGAAGTCGCCCATGACGGCGGCCGAGGCGTAGCCGAGATCGCCGGCATAGCCGTTGTCGCGGCAACGCTTCAGGCAGTCGCGATACGGCGTGATCTTGGGATCGGAGGTCCAGACCGGATTGTCGTTGTAGGCCGGCAGCGGCGGCGAGACATAGCCGTTGGAGGCGACTTCCCAAGCGTCGTAGTTCTCCTTGTCCATCATGAACTTGATGAATTCCTTGACCGCCTTCGGATACTTCGAGTGCTTGTAGCCGTAGTAGACGAGCACGTTCTGCTGCTCGGTCGGCACGCCCACCGGCCCGATCGGCATCGGCGCGTGGTCCATGTCCTTGGCGATCTCTTGCTGCTTCGGATCGGGGGAGTTCTTGCCGACCGTCCAGATCGAGATGCCGTTCAGGGTCAGACTGAGTTCGCCGTTGAGGAACGCCTTGTTGTTATTCGAGTCGTTCCATGACAGCACACCCGGGATAAACGTCGCATAGAGCTGCTTGACGTATTCGAGCGCCGCAATGGTCTCCGGCGAGTCGATCACGACCTCGTTCTTGTCGTTGACGACCTTGCCGCCGAACGCCCATAGCGCCCACTGGCACCAGCCGTTGGCATCGCCGGTGGCATGGCCGAGCGCGAAGCCGGCCGGCGTGTTGTTCTTCTTCAACGCCTGGCAGAGCTTGAGGAAGCCGTCGGTATCCTTCGGGAATTGCTCGAAGCCTGCAGCCTTCATGTGGCTGATGCGGTAGTTCAGGCAGCCGCCGGTCGCGCCCTGGGGAATGGCGATCCAGCTGTTGCCCTTCTTGCCGTAACGCTCGGCAACCGGATACCAGCCGCCATATTTGGCGCCGAGATAGTCGGCGACGTCAGTCATCTCGATCAGCTTTTCCGGGAACTTGAAGGGATCGTCGAGCGTGCCGATGATCAGATCGGGACCAGCGCCGACATTGGCGGCAACCGCGGCCTTCGGCCGGATGTCATCCCAGCTCTCGGCTTCAAGCTTCACCTTGACGCCGGTCTTCTCGGAGAACTTCTTGGTCTGCTCGGCGAACTTGTCGTACTCGGCCTGGATGAACTGCTTCCAGCGCAGCACGCGAATGGAGGCATTCGGCTCCGGCGTGTTGGTCCACTCCGCAGCGCGGACCGGGACGATGCCCGGGCCGGCGAGCAAGGCTGCGCCGCCCAGGCCGGCTTTAAGCACACTTCTCCTGTCGAAATTGCTCATCGTTCTCTCCCTGAATTTTTATGTTTGTATTTGGTCGTTCTTTTAAGTCGCTACACGTCGCTACATGCGCTTGCCTGTCGTCTCGTCGAACAGGTGAACCAGCGACGGGTCGGGCTTCAGCTTGACCTTGTCGCCCGGATTGAACTGGTGACGCTCGCGGAACACCGCGACGACCTGCTCGCCGCCCACCTTGGCGAACACCTGCGTCTCGGAGCCCGTCGGCTCGACCACGATGATCTCGGCATCGGCGCCGTCGTCGGCGATGGTGAAATGCTCGGGCCGCACGCCATAGACGACAGGGCGACCGTCGGACGCCGCCGGCGCGTTCAGGAGCGGCAGCTTGACGCCGTTCGGACCCTCGAAAGTCGCAACGCCGTTGACGCGCACATGACCCTTGAGGAAGTTCATCGCGGGCGAACCGATGAAGCCGGCGACGAACTGGTTCTCGGGCTTGTCGTAGAGCTCGAGCGGGGTGCCCATCTGCTCGACGATGCCGTCATGCATGACGACGATCTTGTCGGCCATGGTCATGGCCTCGATCTGGTCGTGGGTGACGTAGACCGTCGTGGTCTTCAGCCGCTGGTGCAGCTCCTTGATCTCGGTGCGCATCGCGACGCGCAGCTTGGCGTCGAGGTTCGACAGCGGCTCGTCGAACAAGAACACCTGCGGATCGCGCACGATGGCGCGGCCCATCGCGACGCGCTGGCGCTGGCCGCCGGAAAGCTGGCGCGGATAGCGCTCGAGCAGCGGCGACAGCGCCAGGATCTCGGCGGCGCGCTTGACGCGCTTGTTGATCTCGTCGGAGCCCGCGTTGCGCAGCTTCAGCGAGAAACCCATGTTCTCGCCGACGGTCATGTGCGGATAGAGCGCGTAGTTCTGGAACACCATCGCAATATCCCGCTCCTTGGGCTGGATATTGTTGACGACGCGGTCGCCGATCGAGATCGTGCCGGAGGTGATGTTCTCGAGGCCTGCGAGCATGCGCAGAAGCGTCGACTTGCCGCAGCCGGAGGGGCCAACCAGGACGACGAACTGGCCGTCCTCGATCGGAATCGAGACGCCGTGCAGGACTTCAAAATTGCCGAACGATTTCCGCACGTCGCGGATTTGCACAGACGACATCTAGCTCCCTCCTCGAAAGTCCACGACGCCTTTCGCGCCGCGACCGTCTTGTTTTTTCAGACTTCACCGATCGAAGCCCGATCTTAGCGGGCGACATTGTCGGCAGTTTGTGCGGTTTTGGCAATTTGTCTTTGGTTAGTCTGTGCTGGTAGCGCTGTCAACGTTCCTTTGTTTGCGGGAGTGAGTGTGTTATGAGCAACAAATGGGTCGAAAGCGCACCAAGTCAGGCAAAATCCGGCTGGCGGAAGTCGCCGAGCTTGCCGGCGTCAGCCCGATCACGGCGTCCCGTTTCTTCCGCAATCCCGAGGCGCTGTCGGTCGCCAAGCGGACGCGGGTCGAGAGCGCGGCCAAGGAGCTCGGCTATGTGCCGAACCTGGCGGCACGCGCGCTGGCCTCGCAACGCACCGAGGTGATCGGTGTCTTGATTCCGTCACTGACCAACAACGTGTTTTCCGACGTGCTGCGCGGCATCTATGACGCTTCCGAAGGCAGCCCGTACTCGATCCAGCTGTCCAACACACGTTACAGCATTCTCCAGGAAGAAAAGCTGCTGCGCCTGTTTCTTGCGCAGAAGCCGGCCGGGCTGATCGTCACCGGCATCGACCAGACCGCGGAATCCCGCGCGATGCTGGAGGCCGCCGATTGCCCGATCGTGCAGATCATGGAGATCGGGCCTGATCCGGTCGACATGATGATCGGCTTTTCACACTACGATGCAGCGCGCGCGGCGATTGCGCATTTGTTCGCGCAAGGCCACCGCAAGATCGGCTTCGTCGGCGCGCGGATGGATCCGCGGGTGCAGCGGCGGCTGGACGGATATGTCGCGGCCATGAAGGACGCGGGACTGTTCGAACAGCGCCTCGTCGTCACGACTTCGACACCGACCTCGGTGACGCTCGGCGGCGCCCTGTTCACCGATCTCTTGGCGCGGGCGCCCGGCATCGACGCGGTGTTCTGCGCCAATGACGACCTTGCGCTCGGTGTGCTGTTCGAATGCAGGCGCCGGGACATAGCGGTGCCCGAACAGATCGCGATCGTCGGCTTCAACGATCTGGAATTCATGGCATCCGCCGTCCCGACCCTCACCAGCGTACGCACCAACCGCTACGAGATGGGCAGAACGTCCGCCACCATGCTGATCGATGCGATCGAGGGACGGCGTCCCGAGCAGCCGGTGCTCGACCTCGGCTTCAAGGTGATCGAACGGCAAAGCTCGTCATCACGGCGCGCGGACAGCAAGCCGGCCGCGTCCGGAACGGGTGCGGCGAACAAAATGGTAGCGTTACCAAGTAGCCATGACTAGTATCGGATTTGTGAGGAATCGACCCGCCACCGGGCAGGCAGACCATCGCTCGCGCCGTTGGGCATCGCACAAGCCGACACCATAAAACGGACGTCAGTAAAACGGACGTCAGTGCGTTTGCATTGCAGGAGAAACCAATGACAAAAAAGCCAACCAATGGGCATGCCCCCGCCGGCAACGGCGCTCGCCGCCACCTTCGCTCGCAGGAATGGTTCAACAACCCGCATAATCCGGGCATGACCGCGCTCTATATGGAGCGCTATCTGAACTACGGCCTGACCCGAACCGAGCTCCAGTCCGGCAAGCCGATCATCGGCATCGCCCAGACCGGCAACGACCTCTCCCCCTGCAACCGCCACCATATCGAGCTGGCGCACCGCGTCCGCGAAGGCATCCGCGAGGCCGGCGGCATCGCGATGGAATTCCCGACCCATCCGATCCAGGAGACCGGCAAGCGCCCGACCGCGGCGCTCGACCGCAATCTCGCCTATCTCGGCCTGGTCGAGATCCTCTACGGCTATCCGCTCGACGGCGTCGTGCTGACCACCGGCTGCGACAAGACCACGCCGGCCTGCATGATGGCGGCGGCCACCGTCAACCTGCCCGCGATCGTGCTGTCGGGCGGCCCGATGCTGAACGGCTGGCACAATGGCGAGCGCACCGGCTCGGGCACCATCGTCTGGAAGTCGCGCGAGCGCCTCGCCGCCGGCGAGATCGACTACGAAGAGTTCATGGAGATCGTCGCGTCTTCGGCGCCCTCGGTCGGCCATTGCAACACCATGGGCACCGCCTCGACCATGAACGGGCTTGCCGAAGCGCTCGGCTTTTCGCTGCCGGGCTGCGCGGCGATCCCCGCGCCCTACCGCGAACGCGGCCAGATCGCCTATGAGACCGGCAAGCGCGCCGTCGAGATGGTCTGGGAAGACCTCAAGCCGTCGGACATCCTGACCCGCAAGGCGTTCGAGAACTGCATCGTCATCAACTCGGCGATCGGCGGCTCGACCAATGCGCCGATCCACATCAATGCGCTGGCCCGCCACATCGGTGTCGAGCTGTCGATCGACGACTGGCAGAAATTCGGCCACGACGTGCCGCTGCTGGTCAACATGCAGCCGGCCGGCTTCTATCTCGGCGAGGAATTCCACCGCGCCGGCGGCGTGCCGGCGGTGGTGCGCGAGTTGATGAAGCACAAGCGCATCCATGAGGACGCGGTCACCGTCAACGGCCGCGGCATCGGCGAGAACTGCGCCGATGCGCCGAAGCCCGACAACGACGTGATCTGGGCTTACGACAAGCCGCTGGTGAAAGACGCCGGCTTCCTGGTGCTGAAGGGCAATCTGTTCGATTCCGCGATCATGAAGACCAGCGTGATCTCCAAGGAATTCCGCGACCGCTATCTCAACAACCCGAAGGACCTCAACGCCTTCGAAGGCCGCGCCGTCGTGTTCGAGGGTCCCGAGGATTACCACGAGCGGATCGACGATCCCGCGCTCGAGATCGACGAGCGCTGCGTGCTGTTCATCCGCGGCACCGGGCCGATCGGCTATCCCGGCGGCGCCGAGGTCGTGAACATGCAGCCGCCGGCGGCGCTGATCAAACGCGGCATCCTGTCCCTGCCCTGCATCGGCGACGGACGCCAGTCCGGCACTTCCGGTTCGCCCTCAATCCTGAACGCTTCGCCGGAAGCCGCCGCCAATGGCGGGCTTGCGATCCTCAGGAACGGCGACAAGGTGCGCATCGACCTCAACAAGGGCAGCGCCAACATTCTCATCTCCGACGACGAGGTGAAGAAGCGCCACGCCGAGCTCAAGGCCAGTGGCGGCTTCAAGCATCCGCCGAATCAGACGCCGTGGCAGGAGCTTTATCGCAACACCGTCGGCCAGCAGTCGACCGGCGCCTGCATGGAGCTCGCCACGCGCTACCAGAACGTCGCCGGCACGTTTGGCGTGGCGCGGGATAATCACTAGCACTGTCATTCCGGGGCGCGACGAAGTCGCGAGCCCGGAATCCATCTAGCCATCGAATCCGTCGCATAATGGATTCCGGGCTCGCGCCAAGAGGCGCGCCCCGGATCGACGGCAAGAAATTCAGAGGAGAAAAACAAAATGGCAGACCGCCTCAAGGGAAAACGCGCCGTCGTCACGGCTGCAGCCGCCGGCATCGGGCGCGCATGCGCGATCGCATTCGCGCGTGAAGGCGCCACCGTCATCGCCACCGACATCAACGAGAGCGGCATCGCGAGCCTTGCCAAGGAAGGCATCGCCGAGACGGCAAAACTCGACGTCCGCAACACCGCCGACGTCAACGCCTTCGCCAAGCGCATCGGCAAGGTCGACATCCTGCTCAACGCGGCAGGCTTCGTGCATCACGGCACGATCCTGGAGTGCTCGGAAGAGGATTTTGATTTCTCGTTCGACCTCAACGTCAAGTCGATGCACCGGACCATCCGGGCATTCCTGCCGGACATGCTCGCGGGCGGCGGCGGCAGCATCGTCAACATCTCGTCCTGCGCCGCGCTGCGGCCGCCGGCCAACCGTTACGTCTACAGCGCGTCCAAGGCCGCGGTGTCACTGCTGACGCGCGCGGTCGCGCTCGACTTCATCACCA
Source organism: Bradyrhizobium sp. SZCCT0153 (assembly GCF_018129995.1). Lineage (GTDB taxonomy): Bacteria > Pseudomonadota > Alphaproteobacteria > Rhizobiales > Xanthobacteraceae > Bradyrhizobium > Bradyrhizobium japonicum_G. Next base: position 1,194,381 of record NZ_JAFCKS010000002.1, on the reverse strand, counting down.
AGGGCATCCGCTGCAACAGCATCTGCCCGGGCACCGTCGAGACGCCCTCGATGCTCGACCGCGCCGCCGCGCAGGGGCCGCAAGGCAAGGAGATGTTCGTCTCCCGCCAGAAGATGGGCCGGCTCGGCACCGCCGACGAGATCGCGTCCATGGCGGTCTATCTCGGCAGTGACGAAAGCGCCTTCACCACCGGCGTCGACCTCGTCGTCGACGGCGGCTACATGCTCTGACGGTCAAGGGCTCCTCGCATGAACAAGATCGATCTCGACGGCCGCGTCGCCATCGTCACCGGCGGCGCGCAGGGCTTTGGTCGCGCCATCACCCAGCGCTTCGTCGCCTCAGGCGCCAAGGTCGCGATCTGGGATTTCGACTCTGCTCTCGCCGAGAAGACCGCCAAGGAGATCGGCGACAATGTCCGCGTCTTCAAGGTCGACGTCACCGACACCGCAGCCGTCGAGCAGGCCCGCGATGCGACGCTGGCCGCCTTCGGCAAGATCGACATACTGGTCAACAATGCCGGCATCGCCGGCGTCAACAAGCCGGTCTGGGAGACCGATCTCGAGGAGTGGCGGAAAGTCCTGCGCATCAACCTCGACGGCCCCTTCATCTGCTGCAAGGCGATCGTGCCCACAATGCTCAAGCAGAAATACGGGCGCATCGTGAACATCGCCTCGATCGCCGGCAAGGAGGGCAATCCGAACGCCTCGCACTATTCGGCGTCCAAGGCCGGCCTGATCGCGCTGACGAAATCGCTCGGCAAGGAGCTCGCTGCACATGACATTCTGGTGAATGCGGTGACGCCGGCGGCGGCAAAGACCGCGATCTTCGACCAGATGACGCAGCAGCACATCGACTTCATGCTGTCGAAGATTCCCAAAGGCCGCTTTGTTCTGGTGGAAGAGCTCGCCGCGATGGCGGCCTGGCTCGCATCCGAAGATTGTGCCTTCTCCACCGGCGCGGTGTTTGATATTTCCGGGGGACGGGCGACGTACTGAGGCAGTACCGCCCGCAGGGGCGGACCATGCGGCTTGAGCGTCGGGATTTCGTGAAGCTCGCAGCGGGCGCAGCCGCGCTGCCGCTGCTGTCGTCGACGACGCTCGCGCAACTGACGCCCACCCCGCCGAGCATCCGTCCGCCCTCGCCGGCCGAGCGCGGCGCCATGGCTCGGCTCGCGCACAGCTTCATGGACAGATACGGCGTGCCGGCGCTGTCCGTTGCGATCGGCTATGCCGGCACTGTTGTCCATGAGGACGCCTTCGGTCTTGCAGATACCGAGCGGAACGAGGCCGTGACGCCGCGGCAGCTGTTCCGGATCGCCAGCGTCAGCAAGATGATCACCTCGGTCACGATCTTCCGCCTGATCGAGGAGAACCGCCTCAAGCTGACGGATCGCGTGTTCGGCCCGGGCGCGCTGCTCGGCACCGATTGCGGACAGCCGCCCTACTCCGCCGGCATCGACCAGATCACGCTCGAGCATCTCTTGACCCACACCGCCGGCGGCTGGAGCAACGACAACCGTGATCCCATGTTCACCCATCCGCGGATGGACCATGCCGAGCTGATCGCCTGGACGCTCGCCAACCGGCCGCTGGAGCGGACGCCGGGCCAGCATTACGCCTATTCCAATTTCGGCTACTGCGTGCTCGGCCGCGTGATCGAGAAGCTCACCGGCCAGCCCTATGCCGAGCATGTCCGCACCGACGTGCTTGCACGCTGCGGCGCCACCGACATGACGATTGCGGGCAACACCCGCGACCAGCGCCAGGCCGGCGAAGTCGTCTATTACGGTCAGGGCGAAAATCCCTACGGCATGAACGTCCGGCGGATGGATTCCCATGGCGGCTGGATGGCGACGCCGACCGACCTCGTGCAGTTCCTGATGCATGTGGACGGCTATTCTCGGCCGTCGAACATCCTGCGGCCGCGCACCATAGAGGTCATGACCACCGCGCCCAGCTACAGCCCGGACTATGCCAAGGGTTTTTGCGTCAACAAATTCGGCAATTGGTGGCACAATGGCAGCCTGCCGGGCACGAGCACGATTGCCGTGCGCACCCATGGCGGCTTCTGCTGGGCCGCCCTCACCAACACAAGGCGCGGGAATTCCAACATGGATGGCGATCTCGACAACCTCAACTGGAGCATGGCGCGTCAGGTCGCCGAGTGGCGGGTCGCATGATCCGGGAAGGTGGATGCCTGTGCGGCGCGGTGCGGTTCAAAGCGGAGGGCGAGCCGCTCAACGTCCGCATCTGCCATTGCCGCATGTGCCAGAAGGCGATGGGATCGCCCTATTTCGCCCGCGCGCAGTTCGACCAGCGCGCGCTGACGGTCGAGGGCGATACCGGGCGCTATGCGTCGTCCGAGAACATCGACCGCGTGTTCTGCAAGCGCTGCGGCACGCGCCTGTTCTCCTGGCGGCGCAACGGCACGCTGGCGGGCGTTGCGCTCACGACCTTCGACGACCGCAACGCCTTTGCGCCGACCGAGCACATCTGGGTCTCGGAAAAGCTCGCCTGGCTGAAGCTCGACGACGGCCTGACGCAATACCCGGGGACGATCCCGACATAGCTCGCCCCGGCGGGATCGGCAGGCCCGACCGATCATCTGCAGCGTGGCATTTCGGACCTGGCCGCCCTATGTTGAGGTGAAGCGTTGCTGCACCACCGGTTTGGCTGGGACGGCTAACAAGGCCGCGGGCAAACCGGGACGGACGAGCCGTGAACATCTCTTTTTATGACCTGTCGGTGTGGGTGCTGCCGCTGGTGCTCGCCATCACCTTCCACGAGGCCGCGCACGCTTTCGTCGCGAACCGCCTTGGTGACAACACGGCCCGGCAGCTCGGCCGCGTCAGCTTCAATCCGCTGCGCCACATCGACCCGTTCGGCACCCTGATCCTGCCGGCGATGCTGCTGTTCGCGCATTCGCCGTTCCTGTTCGGCTATGCCAAACCGGTGCCGGTCAACTTCCGCAACCTCAACAACCCCAAGCTCGACATGGTCTGGGTGGCGCTGGCCGGGCCGGTCACCAACATCCTGCTGGCGCTCGTCGCGGCTCTGGCCCTGCACGCCCTGCCCTTTGCACCCGCCGGCTCGGCGCAGTGGATTTTCGACAACCTCAAGAACGCGCTGCTGATCAACGCGGTGCTGGCGGTGTTCAACATGATGCCAATCCCGCCGCTCGACGGCGGGCGGGTCGCGGTCGGGCTGCTGCCTCGTCCGCTCGCCTTGCCGCTGGCCCGGCTCGAGCCGTTCGGGATGCTGATCCTGATCGGTCTCCTGATACTGCTGCCGCTGGCGGGCTCCCAGTTCGGTCTAAATCTTGATGTTATTTCAGCAATACTGCGAACGTTGACCGGTTATGTGATTCAGGCTGTTCTCTTCCTGACCGGCAATGCGTAGTTGAACAGCGCCACCCGAACACAAGCCGAAGGGCCCGAGGCCGACTTGGTCAAAGCTGCCGATATGCTGATCGCGCGACGCGCCGATACCCGCGCCCGCGCGGATTTTGCCACCTGGAGGATGATGGCCAAGCTCAACGGGTCTTCCGCGCTGCCTCCGGAGGCGCAGGAGTTTCTCGTCAGCTACAAGAACCTGCTGGCACAGATGGACGAGGGTGATGCCACCGAGGCCACCATCGGCGCGATCTACAAGGCCTATTATGCCGAGATGGGCGGCGCCGGAACCCCGCCCGACGTCCGCATTCGCGCGGCCGAGCCGGCAGCGGACAATGTTACCGCCTTCCGCCGGCCAGCTCCGAAGCCGAAGAAGGCTGCCTTCTTCGCCGCGACGGCATCCGGTGGAACCCAGAAACGGCCGCTCCCGGTGGCGCTGATCTTCGCCTGCCTGGTCGTGGTCTATGTCGGGATCCGGCTCTACTGGCGCTGAGCCGTCTTCTTCTTTTTCTTTGCGTCCGGCGGCGTGAAGATGATGTCGACGGTGCGCTCGAACCGATCTTCGGTCAGCCCGGCAGGCGGCTGCGGGATCGGATCGGACTTGCGGACGATCGAGACCGCGGCAGCATCGTAAGCTGCGTCTCCGGACGATTCCACGACGTCGACCGAAAGGACGTTGCCCCGCCGGTTGATCGCGAAGCTTACCTTCACCTTCTGATTTTTGGGCTCCTTGCCTTCCGGATTGACCTTGTGGGCCGCCAGGTGCGCGCTGATCTTGCGGTTCCAGTCGGCCGTTATCTTCAAGATGTCCTTGCCGATGCCCAGCACGGGCGCCAAGGCCTTCTCGGCTTCGCGCGCGTCCTCATCGAGTGTCTGCCGTGCGGTCGCAACCGACTGCGGCGAAGCCTCCGCAGCGGGAGTTTCGACCGCCGCGATCTTCGGATCCTCGTCCTGCGGCTTCTTCGAGATATTTTCGGTGACGACCCGATCGGGATCGTCGACCTGCTGCGACTGATCCTTTGGCAGCTCGGTTTCCTTGGTCTCGGCCTTCTGCTCGGGAAGCGCCTGCTGCTCCTGCATCGCTTCGCTGTCCGGTCCCGGCGGAAGGTCGGCGTCAGGCGCCTTCGGCGACGCCATCTCGACGGCGAACTCCGCGCCGGCCGCGCCCAGGCCATCGTCGACGTCATCGGTCTTCAGGTGCGCCAGCGCGAGCGCGGCACCGCCCAGATGGAGCGCGAGCGCTGCCACCGCTGCCAAAATCCAAAGCTTCCGGGATGGTCTGGATTCGTCAGACATGGCGGGCCTCTACGGCTGAGCGGCGCCTGCCGCAGGCGCCCCCGGCGCGCCTTCCAGCGCGACCAGCTTGACCCGCGTATAGCCGCCCGAGCGCAGCAGCTCCATGACGCCCATCAACTCCCCATACGGCACCGACTTGTCGGCGCGCAGGAAGACATACTTGTCCTTGCTCATGTCGGACAGGCCGTCGAGGGTGCCGAGCAGCTCGGCCCGGTGGACCGGGTTTTCCCCGATCGCGAGCGTCAAATCGGGCTTGATGCTGAGATAAGTCGGCTTGTCCGGCTTCTTCTGCGGCGTCGCGCTCGATGTCGGCAGATCGATCGGCAGATCGACGGTCGAAAGCGGAGCTGCGACCATGAAGATGATCAGCAGCACCAGGATGACGTCGATGAACGGCGTGACGTTGATGTCATGCGTTTCCGAGAAATCGTCGTCGTCGTCGTTGTCTGCGAGCGAAACGGCCATGGTTCACTCCGCCGCGCGCGAATGCACGCTGCCGTGGCTGCGGTCGAGATCGCGCGAGAGTAGCCGCCCCGCCGCACCCGAGGCACGGCTGACGAGCTCGAGATAGCTCTTCGTCACCCGCGAGAAGTGGTTGTAGATGATGACGGCGGGAATGGCGGCGACCAGACCGATCGCGGTGGCGAGCAGCGCCTCGGCGATACCGGGCGCGACGACGGCGAGGTTCGTGGTCTGCGACTTCGAGATGCCGATGAAGCTGTTCATGATGCCCCACACCGTGCCGAACAGGCCGACGAAGGGCGAGGTCGAGCCGATGGTCGCGAGCACGCCCATGCCGACGCGGATGCGCCGCGCCTCCGCGCGCACGATCTCGGAAAAGCTCGAAGCGGCGCGCTCCTTGATGCCGGCATCGCTGGACAGGCCGGCCGACATCCGCGCCTCGCGCAGCGCCGCCGCCAGAAAGGACGGCAGGATGCCCTCCTTGGCGCCGAGCGCCATCTGCGCTTCCGCGAGCGAGCGCGCTTCCGCGATCTTCTTCAGCGCCGAACGAAGCCTGGTCGAGGCGACCGACAGCTCGATCGACTTGGCTATCAGCACCGTCCAGGTCATCAGCGATGCAAAGGCGAGCCCGATCATCACCGCCTTCACGATGACGTCCGCCGACTGGAACATCACCCAGGGCGACAATTCCTTCATGGCCGGCGCAACGCCGGCCGCCGTATCGGACTTTGCCGCCGCCGGTGCGGTGACCGAGGAAACCGCAGGCGCCGCGGCTGGAGCGGCAACCGGGGCCGGGCTGACCGCAGACGGCTGAGCCGTCGATTGGACGGGTGCCGCGGGCGCTGTTTGTGTCTGGGCAGAAACGGGGGATGCGAGCCAGGCGGCCGCCAGCATCAGAGCTGCGGCAAGGCTTGCTTGGAAGGACATGATCTTCATACTTCGGCCCAGTAGCGAATGAGGTTGTGATAGATACCCGTCAATTTGACCGTTTCGGGATCGTCACGCCCGAGCCGTTCCACCAGCGCCTGAATCGCGGTGTCGAGGTCAAAGATCATGCTCCGGGCTTGATCGTCCCGTATCATGCTCTGAAGCCAGAAGAAAGACGCGACCCGCGTTCCCCTCGTCACCGGGGTGACCAGATGCAGACTGGTCGAGGGATAGAGCACGCAGTCCCCGGCTTGCAACTTGACTTCGTGGGATCCGTAGGTGTCCTCGATCACAAGTTCGCCACCGTCATACTCTTCCGGCTCGGCCAGGAACAGCGTGACCGACAGGTCTGTGCGGATGCGAAGGCCGGTCAGGCGGTCGCCGCGGATCGCATTGTCGACGTGCAGGCCGAAATGGTGGCCGCTGCTGGCCGCATAGCGGTTGAACAGCGGCGGGAAGATCTGCAGCGGTACAGCCGCCGCGACGAAACGTGGATTCGATGTCAGCGCCGTGATGACGCGGTTGCCGAGCTTGCGCGCGACCTCGCTGTCCGGCGGCAATTGCTGGTTGCGCTTGACCATCGCCGACTGCGAGCCGGCGGTGGAGCGTCCGTCCTCCCATTCGCTGGCGTCCATGATGCGGCGGAAATCCGCCACATCATCCTTGCTGAGAACGCCAGACAGGCACGTCAACATGATCAGAACTTCGCCGTCGTGATGAGGTAGAACGCCCGTCCCGGCGCGACCGCGACGAACGGCACCGCGCTGCGATAGAGCGTGTCGTAGTAGAGCTTGTTGGTGAGGTTCTGGGCGTAGAACTTCATGGTCCAGTTCTTGTCGATCTTCTTCTCGACGAACGCATCGAAGCGCCAGTAGCTCGGCAGCTCGTTGCCGGTATTGGCCGCGAACGTGCCGCCATAGACCTTCGAGCGATAGACCGCCTGCCCGCCCAGCTCCCAGCCGTCGTCGAACTTGTATTTGGTCAGCATGCTGAACGACTGATGGGCCACGTTGGCAAGCTGCAGGCCGAGATTTGAGGCAACGCCGCTCTGCGTGACCTTCGATTGCATCAGCACCAGGCCGCCGAAGATGCTCCAGCGGTCGGTGATCTTGCCCTCGGCCTCGATGTCGATGCCTTGGATCCTGTAGGCAGCGCCCGAGGTCAGCAGGCCGCTGACGGTCTCGCGCGCATTGTCCTTCGTGGTCTGGAACAGCGCGGCGCTGACAAGCAGGTGGCGGTCCGCCAGCTCCCATTTGGTGCCGATTTCGGCAGCCTTGTTGCGTTCGGGCCCGAGCAAGATGGTCGAGTTGGCGGGAACACCGCCGTAGTCGGTGCCGGTCGCGTCGAGCTCCGAGCCGAACGGATTGGCCGAGGTCGCGTAGGCTGCATAGAGGCTGCCGATCGACATCGGCTTGTAGACCAGACCGACGTTGTAATTGACGAGATCGCTGCTTTGCTTGAGGTAGGCCGAGTTTGTCGACGAACTCTGGCTGTAGCCGTCGTAGCGCACGCCGCCATTGACGATGATGGTGTCCTGCCAGTTCGCGGTGTCCATGACGTAGACGCTGCTAGTGTTGACGCCGTAGCGCGTCGGATTTCCAACCAGCGACGGCGTGTTGCTGAAGGGAATGTTGGTGTACTGCGGCGAGTAGAGATTGACCCCCGTGACCGCCCCGTTGCTGGTCGAGCCGCCGCCGAACAGTTCGGACGAAAGGCCGGTGTACCGATCGATCGAGATGTTCTCGTTCGTATATTCCACGCCGAACACCGCGGTGTGCTTGACCCCGCCGGTGTCGAGCTTGAACGTGGCCTCGTTCTGGTTGGCCCACACGTCCACGTTCTGGTAGCGGCTCTGTGCGCTCGCTGTCGTGGTCCAGAGCAGCGGATTGGGGCTGGTCGTGTTCGGGTTCTGCGGCAGCGTGCCGATATAATTCAGCAGCGAGTGCTCGCCGCGCACCTTGCTGCTGAGTGTAATGGCCTCGTTGACCTTGTATTCGATCGTCCCGGTACCGAAATCCTGCCGCGCGGTCTGGAAGTCGCGGTTGAGGAAGCCGTACCAGGTGCCGCGCGGAATGCCGGCCGACGTCACCGGGACATTGCCCTGCTTGTAATAGGGCACGCCGAAATCCGGCAGGCCGCTGAGGTCTGTGTGGACGTAGTTCGTCGTGATCTTGATGTCGTTGGTCGGGGTGTACTTGGTCGAGATGAACGAGCCCCAGCGATCATCGGTCACGTAGTTGCGGCCGGCGACGTTGGCGTCCTGGAACAGGCCGCCAACACGCACCGAAAAAGTCGGGTCGATGACCTGGTTGACGTCGAGCGTGACGCGCTTGGTCCGGTCGGTGCCGAACTCGGTGTCCATCCGCTTGAAGTTGACGTCGCCGGCCTGCTTGGTGACGATGTTGATGGCGCCGCCGGCGGTGCCGCGGCCGGCGTAGGACGAGGCCGGGCCACGCAGAATCTCGATCTGCTCGGTGAAGAAGTTTTCGCGGATCGAGACCGCGGGATCGCGGATGCCGTCGATGAAGACGTCGTTGCGCGCATCGAAGCCGCGGATGAAGAAACGGTCGCCGAACGCGTTGCCGCCTTCCCCCGATCCCAGCGTCACGCCGGCGGTCGAGCGCCCGATCTCCTTCAGCGTCGTGGCGTTCTTGTCCTCGAGCACTTCCTTGCTGAGCACGGTGATGGTCTTCGGCGTGTTCAGCATCGGCTCGGGAAACTTGCCGGAGGCCTGGACATGGTCGACCTTGTAGGGCGCCGCCGGATCGGAATACGGATTGCGGTCGACGTCGCCGGCGGGGACGGTGGGAGCGGCCTGCTGCGCCGCCTGCTGACGCTGCGCGGCGCGACGAAGCGCATTGCGTGCGCGGACCTGATCCGGCGTCGGCTTCGAGGCCGTCGGGCGCGGACGCTGAACCGGCGCATCGACCGTGACCGGCGGCAGGTTCGACTGCTGCGCTTCCGCGCCGCTCGACACCGATGCTGCCGCGATCAGACCCGCAACAGCGGAGACCTTCTTGCCGGAAACGCTCGTGAACTTTTCATCGAATGCTGCGACCGAACGCAACGACTTCGGTGCGACCACCTGCCCCATTACCACACGCCCCATATTCCTGTTCGTCCATTCAATTCGATGAACGATTGGAGTGTTGGTATCGGCCGCAAAATAGCGGGTCAATGCGAGCAAGCCGCGAGAACCCCTTGAATAAGTCCAGATCAAAACGATTCTAAACTGCAGTTTGAAATCGTTCTAAGGCAGGATTGGATTCGTTCTAAAGAGACCGCGAAAAATGCCGCGAGATCACTATCGCGTTCGAATCGTCAGTCGCTGCTCGGTGGCTTCATCAGCGAGAACAATTCATCGACGGTTTTCTGCGCGACGGCGCGCACGCGATCGCTGTTGTCCATGCCGGCGATGTTGACGCCGCCAACCACGGCTTTGATCTCGTCGCGGAAGTCGGTGAGGAAGCGCAACGGATCACGCTGCTCGTTGGCGACGCGCGCGATCAGTCCCGTGATCAGAATCTGACACGCGATCAGCTTGCCGTTCAGTTCGTCCATGCCGCGCTCCCGTTGTAGCGCGCCGATATGGCCGATGCCGGATTTCCTGACAACCGAAACGGCCTCCGCACGATTTAGAACCGTTCTTGCGAACCGCCCCATCGCGGCTCCCGCGCGGCGCCGGCCTGTCCCGTGCACACCGCTTCCGGGCATTGCACAAGCTTTGCACGCCGGTCGTTCGTGGCGGGAAAATGCAGCACTGCACACCGTCGTGTCACGGAGCTGCCTAGACAGTGCAAAGCTTTCCAATTGTTTAGGATTCTCAACCGATAGTGCTGTTTACACTGGAACTTGGCGTGTATTATACAAGCCCGCTGGAACCCTATGATTGCCCCATAATTCGTAGCTCAGGGCATACGAGCCGACACGAGACGATATGAAAAAGTCCCGGCCGATCCTCTGGATTCTGATCATCGCGGCCGTGGCCTCCGCGGGTTACTATGGTTGGCGGAAATTCGGCTCGCCGGAGGCCGGGAAAACCCAGACCGCACAGAAGGGCCCGCCGCGCCCGTCCGCCGTGCCGGTGAGCGTTGCGCCGGTCCAGAAGATCGACTTTCCGGTCTACCTGACCGGTCTCGGCACGGTTCAGGGCTTCAACACGGTGCAGGTCCGCACCCGGGTGGATGGCCAGATCGACAAGATCGCCTTCACCGAAGGCCAGATCGCCAAGGAGGGCGAGCTTCTCGCCTCGATCGATCCCCGCCCCTATCAAGCCACGCTCGACCAGGCCAAGGCCAAGAAGGCGCAGGACGAGGCAAACCTGGCCAACGCCAATCTCGAACTCCAGCGCGCCATGAAGCTCGGCGAGTTCGCCACCGCGCAGCGGGTCGACACCCAGCGCTCGACGGTCGCCCAGCTCACCGCGCAGATCGCCGCCGACGATGCCGCCATCTCCAACGCGCAGACCCAGCTCGATTACACCCAGATCAAGGCGCCGATCACCGGCGTCGCCGGCTTGCGCCTGGTCGACGTCGGCAACATCGTCAACTCCTCGACGCAGACCGGCATCGTCACGATCTCGCAGGTCGAGCCGATCTCGGTGATCTTCACCGCGCCGGAGGATCAACTGCCCTACATCAGCGAAGGCCAGAAGGCCGGCGCGCTGAAGGTGATCGCGTTCACCACCGACGGCAAGAAGACGCTGGCCGAGGGCAAGCTCGCGGTCATCAACAACCAGGTCGACACCACGAGCGGGACTATCCGGCTCAAGGCGGTGTTCGACAACAAGGACCACGCGCTGTGGCCCGGTCAGTCGGTTTCGACGCGTCTTCTGGTCCGGACGTTGAGGGATGCCACCGTGGTTCCCGACGACGCTGTCCAGCATTCGACCAACGGCCTCTACGCCTACACTGTGAATCAGGACAACAAGGCCGAACTGCACAAGGTCAAGGTCAGCTATGCCATCGACGGTCGTTCGGTGGTTGAGGAAGGACTCAGCCCAGGGCAGCAAGTCATCACCGGCGGGCAGTTCAAGGTACAGCCCGGAAGCCTCGTCACCTCGGCGGTCGCAAGCTCGGATCCGGGTCAGAACAAGGTTCGACAGGAATGACAGGCGGCGGGATTTCGGCACCTTTCATCCGTTATCCCATCGGCACCTCGCTGCTGATGGCCGGCATTCTATTCGTCGGTCTCGTCGCCTACCCCCTGCTGCCAGTCGCGCCGCTGCCGCAGGTCGACTTCCCGACCATCCAGATCACCGCGAACCTGCCGGGCGGCAGCCCCGAGACCATGGCCTCCTCGGTGGCGCAGCCGCTGGAGCGCCAGTTCGCGCAGATTCCCGGCATCGCCCAGATGACGTCGACGAGTTATCTGGGAACGGCGTCGGTCACCATTCAGTTCGATCTCAATCGCAGCATCGACGGTGCCGCCAACGACGTGCAGGCCGCGATCAATGCGGCGTCGGGTCAATTGCCGAAGAATCTGCCCTCGCCTCCGACCTATCGCAAGGTGAACCCCGCGGATTCGCCGATCCTCATTCTGTCGGCCACCTCGGACATGCTGCCGCTGACCACCGTCAGCGACTCCGTCGATGCGCAGCTGGCGCAACAGATCAGCCAGATCTCCGGCGTCGCGCAGGTCATCATCGGCGGCCAGCAAAAGCCGGCCATCCGCATCCAGATCGATCCGGCCAAGCTCGTCGCCAAAGGGCTGTCGCTGGAGGACGTGCGCAGCCAGATCGCGATCACCACGGTCGACAGCCCGAAGGGCAACATCGACGGCGCGAAGCGCGCCTACACGATCTACGCCAACGATCAACTGACGCAATCCAAGGACTGGAACGACGTCATCATCGCGTACCGCAACGGCGGCCCGCTGCGTATCCGCGACATCGGTCAGGCCGTGACCGGGCCCGAGGACGCCAAGCAGGCCGCCTGGGCCAATGGCAAGCGCGGCGTGTTCCTCGTCGTATTCAAGCAGCCCGGCGCCAACGTCATCGAGACCGTCGACAAGATCAAGGCGGCCCTGCCTCGCCTGGTGGCGGCAATCCCGCCCTCGATCAAGATCGAGGTGATCAGCGACCGCACCCAGACCATCCGCGCCGCGGTCGAGGACGTCCAGTTCACGCTGCTGCTGACCATCTTCCTCGTGGTCATGGTCATCTTCATCTTCCTGCGCAGCTTCTGGGCGACCGTCATCCCCGCCATTACCGTGCCTCTGGCTCTTCTGGGCGCCTGCTCGCTGATGTGGGTGTTCGGCTATACGCTGGACAATCTCTCCCTGATGGCGCTGACGATCGCGGTCGGCTTCGTGGTCGACGACGCCATCGTCATGCTCGAAAACATCTCGCGCTACGTCGAAGAGGGCGAATCGCCGATGGCCGCCGCCTACAGGGGCGCGAAAGAGATCGGCTTCACCATCGTCTCGATCAGCATCTCGCTGGTCGCCGTGCTGATCCCGCTGCTCCTGATGGGCGGCATCATCGGGCGCCTGTTCCGGGAGTTCGCCGTCGTGCTGGCGATGACCATCTTCGTGTCGATGATCGTCTCGCTGACGCTCACCCCGATGATGGCGTCGCGCTTCCTGCGCGCTCATGGCGAGGTCAAGCACGGCCGCTTCTATCAGTGGAGCGAGAACGCCTTCGACGCGATGCTGCGCGGCTACGAACATGTTCTGGACATCGCGCTGAGCTGGCGGCGGACGACGCTCTTCATCTTCTTCGCGACCCTCGCCCTGTCGGTCTATCTCTTCGTCCTGATCCCCAAGGGCTTCTTCCCGCAGCAGGACAACGGCCTGATCACCGCGACGTCGGAAGCGTCGCAGGACATTTCCTTCGCGGCGATGAAGGAGCGGCAGGAAGCGGTTGCCAAAATCGTCCAGGCGGATCCGGGCGTTGCCACCATCGCCATGGCGATCGGCGGCAGCGGCAGGGCCGGCAACAACGGCAACCTGTTCATCACCTTGAAGCCGCGCAGCGAGCGTGATGCCACGGCCCAGCAGATCATCGCGCGCCTGCGTCCCCAGCTCGAGAAAGTGCCGGGCGTCCGCCTGTACATGCAGGCCGCGCAGGACGTCCGGCTCGGCGGCCGGCCGACGCGGACGCAATTCGAGTTCACGCTGCAGGATGCGAACCTCGCCGAGCTCAACGAATGGGCGCCCAAGATCCTTGCGAAGATGCAGACGCTGCCGGAATTGCGCGACGTCGCGACCGATCAGCAGACCCAGGGCACCACCGTCCAGCTCAAGATCAACCGCGATACTGCGTCCCGCTACGGCATCCAGCCCCAGCTGATCGACGATACGCTCTATGATGCATTCGGCCAGCGTCAGGTCACGCAGTATTTCACCCAGCTCAACACCTACAAGGTGATCCTGGAAATCCTGCCGGAAATGCAGGGCAGCCTGGAAAGCCTGAACAAGCTCTATCTGAAGTCGCCGTTGACGGGTGATCAGGTGCCGCTGTCGACGTTCGCGACCTGGACCACCGATCCGGTTCGCCCGCTCTCGATCAGCCATCAGGGTCAATTTCCAGCAACCACGATCAGCTTCAACCTGGCGCAGGGCATGGCGCTCGGCCAGGCTACCCAGGCGGTGCAGAAGGCGATGGCCGACCTCGGCGCGCCGCCCACGCTCAATTCAAGCTTCCAGGGTACCGCACAGGCGTTCCAGCAGTCACTCGGCACCGTGCCGCTGCTGATCCTCGCTGCACTGGTCGTGGTCTACCTGATCCTCGGCATCCTCTACGAGAGCTACATCCACCCGATCACGATTCTGTCGACCCTGCCCTCGGCCGGCGTCGGCGCATTGCTGATCCTGATGGCGGCCGGCTTCGACTTCAGCCTGATCGCGCTGATCGGCATCATCCTCTTGATCGGCATCGTGAAGAAGAACGGCATCATGATGGTGGACTTCGCCATCGCCGCGGAGCGCGACGAGCACAAGACGCCGGCGGAATCGATCCGCCAGGCCGCGGTGTTGCGCTTCCGTCCGATCATGATGACGACGATGGCCGCCCTGCTCGGCGGCGTGCCGCTAATGCTCGGCCACGGCACCGGCGCCGAGATCCGCCAGCCGCTCGGCTACGCCATGGTCGGCGGCCTGATCGTCAGCCAGGCGCTGACGCTGTTCACCACGCCGGTCGTCTATCTCTATCTCGACGAACTCAACAACTGGTTCTCGGGCTGGGGCCGCTCAGGTGACGGCGAAGGCGACGCGGCGGTCGAGCACGGCACCGTTAAGGAAGCTGCCGAGTAGCGGCTTGCACGGCGCTTCCGGCGACGCTACAGCGATGGCCAAGGTTCACGCCAACGCGGTTTCGCCATGCTCATGCAATCCAGACTTGCCGCCCTTGCCGCAGCCCTCCTGTTGTCGACGGGCGCCGCGTACGCCCAGCAGGGCGCCAAGAAGAACGCAGCTCCCGCCCCGGCGGCCCAGCCTGCGCCGGCTCCGACGCAAGCACAGGCTGACGGCGCTCCGGCGCAGCAGCCCGGCTGGGTCGTGCGCTGCACCAGCATCAGCCGCGACGCGCCGCTCGAATGCGCGATGGAGCAGAACGCGGTGTTGACCAAGACCGGCCAGACCATCGTCCTGATCAACATCCGCATCGCGCCCGACACCCGCACGCCGGTGGCGCTGCTGCAATTGCCGCTCGGCCTCAACCTTCCCATCGGCGCCAAGCTCCAGGTCGACGAAGGCAAGACGGTCGATCTCCAGATCCAGACCTGCGAGAACCGCGGCTGCTACGCCTCGACGCCGATCGCGGCGGACCTGCTGGGCGCTTTGAGGTCCGGCAAGCAGTTGAAGGTCTCCTTCCAGAACATGGCGAAGGAGACGATCGCGATCCCGATGCCGCTGAACGATTTTGCGGCCGCCTACGACAAGATCAAGTAAGGACCCGCTAGCAATCCGAAGTGCGATCCGGCGGCTGCCGCCGTTCCGGATCGCGTCTCGGCGTGCACTCACCCCGCCATCTCGCGTGCCCGCAGCAGCGTCGTGAAGCCGCCATAGATCATGCGCTTGCCGTCGAACGGCATGCCGTCCAATTTCAGCCGTGGGTCCGCCATCACCTTCTTGTTGACGGCGTCGCGAGTCTCGCGGTCGCGATAGACGATCCAGGAGAACACCACGACCTCATCCTCCTTCGCCATCACGGCCCGCGGAAACGAGGTCAGTTCGCCATAGGGAACGTCGTCGCCGATGCATTCGACGTAATCGAGCGCGCCGTGCTCCATCCAGATCGCGCAGGCCGGTTGCGCGAGCGCCTTAGTAGGCCTCGATCTTGTCCTTCGGCACGGCCAGCACGAAACCATCGACATAGGGCATCACGGATCTCCTTGGGTTGTGTGTCCCAAGGACGATGGAGCGCGCGGCGATCCGACCCCGGCGACGCCATTTCAGATGAGGCAAACCGCCACGCGCGGCGGCGGGATCGGATGCAGGTCTCGAGAAAAGTGCCAGAATTGGCTGGGGAACCTGGATTCGAACCAAGACAAACAGAGTCAGAGTCTGTTGTGCTACCGTTACACCATTCCCCAACGGAATAGCCGAACAAATTCAATTACTTATTGATCTGCCCGGCTGTGGCCGGAAGCGCGTTTGGCGCAAATCACGGCTCAGGCGTGGCAGCGTTCTACCCGCTCGGCTCTGGGCTGGCAAGCGCTGCGGTGGATGGTCAGCCGACTCCTCGCGCCTAGTCGATCTTGATGTTGGCGGCCTCGATCACCTTCTTCCAGCGCTCGGTCTCGGAAGCGATGTAGGCCTTGAACGGTTCGGAATCGACCGCGACCGCGACGGCGCCGAGCTCGGCCATCTTCTGCACCGTTTCCGGCTGCTGCATGTAGGCGCGGATCTCGGCCGAGAGCTTTTCGACGATCGGCTTCGGCGTCGCCGCGGGAACGAAGAAGCCGTGCCAGGCCACGGCCTCGAAGCCGGGCAGGAATTCGGCGACGGCGGGAACCTCGGGATCGAAGGCGGCGCGCTTGGGCGTTGCGGTCGCGAGCATCGCGAGCTGGCCGGTCTTCACCTGCGGCAGCAGCAGCGGCACGTTGTCGAAGGCGAGATCAATCTGGCCACTGAGAAGATCCGTCAGCATCTGGCTCGAGCCCTTGTAGGGCACGTGCACCATCCTGGTGCCGGTCATCTGCTGAAACAGCTCGCCGGCGAGATGCTGCGAGGTGCCGACGCCGGCCGAGCCGAACGAGACCTTGTCAGGATTCGCCTTCAGGTAGGCGATCAGCTCCGGCACGGTGCGCGCCTTGATCTTGTTCGGGTTGACGACGAGCACGTTGGGCACGACGCTGATCTGGGCGACCGCCACCAGATCCCTGTCCGGCTGGTAGCTGAGCTTCGGCCCGTAGAGCGTGGGGTTGATCGCGAGCGCGGACGTGCTGGCAAGCCCGAGCGTGATGCCATCGGGGGCAGATTTTGCCAGCCGCGTCACGCCGAGGATCGAGCCTGCGCCGCCGACATTCTCGACCACGAACGGCTTGCCGAGCTTCATTTGCAGATGATTGGACACCATGCGCGCGAAGATGTCGGCGGTGCCGCCAGCGGCGAAGGGTACGATCACCGTCACCTGCTTGGACGGATAGCCGTCCTGCGCCTTCGCCGGCGACGTCGCCAGCAGCATCGCTGAGGCAAGAACAAGCAAGATCGATTTCATCGAAGTTTCCTCTGTTGTCATTCTGTTATTGGTTGGCTGCCGCGCGCGGCAGCCACCGCTAGAACGCGACCTCGTACATGTTCAGGATCGCGTCCCGCCCGAGGTCGCGCGGATTGTTGTCGAGCAGACGCCGAATGGCGTGCGCCTCGTCGGCCATCACGCCGAGATCATTCTTGGGAACGCCGAGCGCGGACAGCCGCATCTCGATGCCGAGATTCTTGCAGAACTCATAGGTCGCCTCGAACGCAGGCTTTGCGTCGTCATGCGCCGGCAGGCCGAGTGCCGCCAGTACCGCCGCCGTCTTCGCTTCGACCGCCGGCATGTTGAAGGCCAGCGTGTGCGGGAAGATCACCGCGCAGGCGAGCCCGTGCGCCACATGATGGCGCGTGCCGAGCGGGTAGGCCACCGCGTGGCCGGCGGTCGTGTTCACCGGCCCGAGGCAATAGCCGCCATAGAGCGAGGCCAGCGCCAGACCGGCGCGCGCCTCGCGGTCGCCGCCGTCGGCCACCGCGCGCCCGAGATATTGCCCGACCAGCCGCGCGCCTTCGAGCGCATAGAGATCGATCACCGGATGCGCCTTGCGACTGGTATAGGCCTCGACGCAATGCGCCAGCGCGTCGACACCGGTGGCCGCGGTGACCTCCTTCGGCACGGTCATCGTCAGGTCCGGATCGACGATGGCAATATCAGCCAGCATGAAGCGGCTCTGCACCGCCTGCTTGTTCTGGCTGACGGGATCGGTGACGAGCGCGCGGGTGCCGGCCTCGCTGCCGGTGCCCGACGTGGTCGGGATCTGCATCAGCGCGACGCTGCGGCCGGCCACCTTCTCGGGACCGACGATGTCGGCAAACGCCACATCCGATGTACAGAGAACGGCAACCAGCTTGGCGAGATCCATCGCGCTGCCGCCGCCGAAGCCGATCACGAGATCGGGTTTGACCTCGCGCGCCATCGCCACGGCCTTTTCGAGATTGGGCAGGTCGGGTTCCGGCTTGACCTCACCGAACAGCTTCACTGCGCCCGGCAGCGCCAGCGTGTCGACGCGGCGTGCATTGAACGGGTCGGAGATCACCAGCGGCCGCTTGGCGCCGATGCGCTCGGCGAAGCGCACCGCTGCGGTGATCGTGCCGCAGCCGAACTCGAGGACGGTGGGGCGAAGGATTTCGATGGGCGTGAAGGCGTTGGTCATCGTGCGCTCGATCTCGTCATCTGGATGCAGAGGCGCCGGCGGCCAGCCGCTCGGCATAGTCGATGGCCTCGATCAGGCTGTGCTCGTTGGCGATGCCCTTGCCGGCGATGTCGAAAGCGGTGCCGTGATCGACGGAGGTGCGGATGATCGGCAGGCCCAGCGTGATGTTGACGCCGGAAAGCTCCTGCCAGCGGCCCGTCGCGGGATCGATCTGGAAGCCGAGCAGCTTTACGGGGATGTGCCCCTGGTCGTGATACATCGCGACCGCGGCATCGTACTGGCCGGCGCGCAGCTTGACGAAGATGGTATCGCCCGGCACGGGGCCGACGACATCGAGGCCGTCGGCGACCGCCTTGGCGATCGTAGGAGCCGACACGTCGATATCCTGCCGGCCGAACAGGCCGCCCTCGCCAGCATGCGGATTCAGCGCGGCGACGGCGATCTTCGGCTTGGCGATGCTCAGCCGCAGCAAGGCATCGTTGGTGAGGTCGATCACCATGCGCAAGCGCTCCGGCGTCAGACGCTTCGGCACATCCTCCAGCGCCACATGGGTCGAGACGTGGCTGACGCGCATGTTGCCATGGGCGAGCAGCATCACCGAGCCGCGCACACCGGTCAGATGCGCCAGCATCTCCGTATGGCCGGGGAAATGATAGCCGGCCTTGTTGAGCGCTTCCTTGTTGAGCGGTGCCGTGACGATCGCGGACGTCCGTCCGGCCTGCGTCAGACGCACGCCCTGCTCGATCGCCTTGTAGGCGAAACGGCCGCCGTCGGCGCTGAGCACGCCGGGCTTGATCGGATCGCCTTCAGCGTCGGCTTGCAGGTAACAGAGATTGGGCCATTCGCGATCGTCGGCTGCCACCTGCGGGATCGCAACGCCCGCGCCGAGCGACGCCTTCGCGCCGTCGAGTGCCGCGCCGCTGCCGATGATCAGCAGACGCAGATCGCCCGTCGCGATCCGGTCCTTCAGCGCGACGCAGGCCTTGACGATGATCTCCGGCCCTATCCCGGCCGGATCGCCCATGGTGATGGCAAGATGGCGAGAGGTCATGTCGGACCTTCCATGTTGAGCAAATGATTGGTCCGGAGCAGATCGCGCCAGAGCTCGCTGGTGCCGAATGCGCCGGATTTCGAAACGACATCGACGCCGGCCCAGCGGCCGCCCCGCAGGATCGAGCGCGGCAATCCCGGCACGATACGTCCTGTCACCTGCAGCGCCTGCGCGCCGAGAGCGACGCATGCGGCCTTCAAGGTCTCTCCACCGGCAACGATCAGCGTGCCCGGCGGTTCAAGTGCCGCAATCAGGGCCGTCATTTCACGCGCGATCCGCCGCGCCGCCTCGGCGCGGGTCAGGCCATTGGGAAGAGAGAATTCGACCAGCGCCACGCGGTCGGCGGCCAGCTTGCGCCGGACCCGCGCTGCGCCCTCACCTTCAGTGAGCGCGACGGTGGCGCCCCCACATGCCGCAAGCTGCGCTGCGGTAGTCGCTTGGTCTGAGCCGAACAGCCCCAGCACCGGCAGCTTCAGATGGTCCGGCGAATCGGCGCGATGGCTGCGGGCGAGCGCCCCGGCCAACCCGCCGCTGCCGCACCACAGTACGGGCCCGGGCATGCGCCGTCCGATTTCGACGACACGATCGAGGTCAATATCGCTCTCGGCATCAAAGACCTGAACGCCGCCTTGCGACAGCGTATCGGCCGCGCCCTGCCGCGCTTCGATGCCCTCGCGTTGCATTTGGGTCAGGAGATTGTCGCCGACACGATGCCAATCGCCTTGCACCGTACGCGCAAATTGCTGGCCACCCACGGTGCGGCGCCCCTGATAGTCGAAGGCCGGCGCGACCACGCACGAGGTCCAATGGCGGCTACGCAGGCAGGCGCCAAGCTCGGCCGCCCACGCGCCACGAAGCAGGCTGTCGACCTTCTTGTAGGCGATCGTTCCGCTCTGAAGCAGCGGCGCAAGCCGTCCGACGATCTCGATGCTCTCGGCCTTCGACCGCTCGCGGCTGCCGCTGTCGATCGCGAGACTCCCGGAATCCAGCGGTGCTGACGCTTCCGGCCAGGTGACGTTGAACGGTCCGCACAGGCCGACGAACTCCGCAGCGGTGTCAAGCGCACCGGTGAGATCGTCGGCAAGCAGGCGGACGCTCGTCATCGTCATGCCGCTCCCGCGCCAAAAATCTTGCCGGGATTCATCAGGCCGTCGGGATCAAGCAGTTGCTTGATGCCGCGCATCAGCTCGATATCGAGCGAATCGGCAACGCGGGCAAGCCGGCCACGATTGGTGATCCCGATGCCATGTTCGGCACTGATCGCCCCACCCTGTGCCGCGGTCTCGTCGTCGACGATCTCGTTGATCTGCGCCACCAGCGCGGCCGTGGTGCCGGGATCCTGGCAGTATGCGCGGTCGACCAGGGCGATCACGTGGATGTTGCCGTCGCCGATATGGCCGTGCATGACGACGCGCGCATGCGGCACGGCGGCCTTGATCCTCGCATCGACCTTGGTGACGAAGGCCGCCTGACGCTCCAGCGGCACCACGCTGTCGTGCGAGACGACATAGCCGCTGCGCTTGTTGCCCTCGGACACGCTGTGCCTGACCGCCCAGATCGCCTTCGCCTGCGCAAGGTTGGACGCGAGAATGACGTCATCGGCAAGCCCTGCATCCATCGCCTCCGCCAGCGCCGCAGCAAGCAGCTCGTCGAGGTCGACGCCCGCGAGCGTGTCGGTCAGCTCGACGATCAGATACCACGGCGTCGTCAGCTCGAACGGGATCGTGACATCAGGCACGGTCTGCGCGATCGCCTCAATCTGCGACCGCGACATGATCTCGAGGCTGCCAAGCCGGTCGCCGACTGCACCGCGCAGGCGTTGCATGATCTCGAGCGCCTGCTCGACGCCCTGCAATTTCAAGAGCGCCAGAGCCGAGCTGCGCGGCGGCGCGAACAGTTTCAGCACTGCCGCGGTGACGATGCCGAGCGTGCCCTCCGCACCGATAAAGAGCTGCTTGAGCGCATATCCGGTATTGTCCTTGCGCAACGCGCGCAGGCCATCGAAGACACGCCCGTCGGGCAGCACGACCTCCAGCCCGAGCACAAGATCGCGCGTCGGCCCGTAGCGCAGCACGGCCGTGCCCCCTGCATTGGTCGAGATGTTGCCGCCGATCTGGCAGGAGCCCTCGGCACCCAGGCTCAAGGGGAAGTGACGATCGACGGCCCGGGCCGCATTCTGCACCTCGGCGAGAATACAGCCAGCCTCCACGGTAATCGTGTTGGCGAGCGGGCTGACGTCGCGCACGGTTCGCATGCGATCGAGCCGGATCACGACATTGCCCGCACGATCGTCCGGAGTCGCGGCCCCGCACATCCCGGTGTTGCCGCCTTGCGGCACGATCGTAAGTCCTTTCCCGGCGCAGTATTTGACGACGGAAGCAACCTCGGCGGTCGAGCCGGGCTTCACCACCGCGACGGCACGGCCGTGATACCGCCCGCGCCAGTCCACCACATAGGGCTCCTGGTCGGGCCCGGATGCGATGACGTGCTTGTCGCCAACGATCGCAGCGAGCCCGCTCAACGCATCATGGAAAGGGTCGAACATCGGATCGCCTCGTCGCCCGTGCCAAGCCTAGACGGCAACGGCAGCGAATGCAGCCGCATCCGCGAGCAGCTCCTTCGCCTCGGCAGGCGGCAAGGACTCCAGCGGCGGCCGCAGGCGCTGCCAACCGGCGTGGCCGGTGCGATCGGCCACCAGCGCCTTCAGCGAGGCCATCTGCGGGAAGCGCGAGACCAGTTCGCGCGCTTTGACGATGCGCGCCTGCGCCGCCTTGAGCGCCGAGTCGTCGTCGCTATCGCCAAAATGCCCGTAGACATGGGCAAGGTCGCGCGCGACGAGATTGGAGGTCGCGGTGATGCAGCCCGCGCCGCCCTTGCGCAGCAGCGGCAGCAGCAGCGGATCGGCGCCGACCAGGACCGCAAAGCCCGGGAAGCGTTCGACCATCGCGGTCATGTTGACGAAGTCGCCGGAGGAGTCCTTGATGCCGGTGAAGGTGGACGGATAAGCCGCGCGCAGCCGCTCGATCAGCGCATGCGAGATCGGCTGCGCCGACATCTGCGGGATGTGATAGAGCACGACTTTGAGCCTGGCATCGCCGATGCGCTGCACGACTTCGCTGTAGGAGGCGAAGATGCCGTCGTCGGTAACGCCCTTGTAGTAGAACGGCGGCAGCATGACGACGGTCTCGACGCCGACCGAGAGCGCGTGGCGCGTCAGCGCAATGGTCTCGCTGAGCGCGGCGACGCCGGTGCCGGGCAGCAGCCGCTGCGGCGCGATGCCGGCGGCGACCACCGCCTCGAGCAGTGCGGTGCGCTCGGTGGCCGAAAAGGAGTTCGCCTCACCGGTCGTGCCGAGCAGCGCGATGCCGTCGCAGCCTTCGTCCAGCAGATAGCGGCAATGCGCGACGAAGCGAGCATGATCGGGGGCGAGCTCAGCGTCGAGCGGCGTCAGCGCGGCGGAGAAGACGCCATGAGGGTGCAGCGATGATGTCGACAAACTTCCTCCGATCGTCAAATCGATGTTGTTCGGAATGCGAACATTTGTTATTGGCTTGGCCTGTCGTAAAATCAGCTCGCCGCCACGTCAAGGGCGACGGCTACCCTGGCGGGGCATTCGAGCATGGCCAAGGCCACAAAGCACAAATCTGAAGCTAGCCCGAAGAATGCCAAGAATTACGTCGCTTCGGTCGGCAAGGCCTTCGCCGTGCTCAAGAGTTTCAGCAGCGAGGCCTTCGAGCTGACCCTGAGTGAGATTGCCGCACGTGCCGATCTCGATCGCGGGACGGCATTTCGGCTGATCCAGACCCTGGTCGAGCTCGGCTATGTCCAGTCCGTTCCGCAAAGCCGCCGGTTCCGCCTCGGGGTTGCCTGTCTCGACCTCGGCTATAGCGTGCTGTCGCACGGCTCGTTGCGGCCGATCGTCGAGCCGCTGCTGCGCGACCTCGTGCCCGAAGTAGGCGATGCGGCCTCGCTCGGGATCCTCGATGGCGGCGACGTGGTCTATCTCGCACGCATCGGCGCGGGTCTCGACCGTCACAAGATGGATCGCCGTCCGGGCACGCGCATTCCCGCCTACAGCGCTGCGCTCGGGCATGTCATGCTGGCGCATCTTGCGCGGGACGAGCAGATCGAACGGCTGGAAGCGCGCCCTCGGGTGAAATTGTCCGAGCGAACGCTGACCGATCTTGATGCTTTGCTCGCCCGGCTCGATCAGGTGAAGAAGAAGGGCCACGCCGTCTCCGACGGCGAGAACGCCTACGGCTTGCGTACGCTGGCAACGCCGATCTTCGACGCCCAGGGTGTTGTGATCGGAGGGTTGAGCGTCACCATCGACGCGATGCGCATGGACATGCCGGCCTTTCGCGACCAGGCGCTGCCGCGACTGATGCAGGTGACGCGCCAGGTGCAGGATATTGCGATCAAGTCGGGATTATCGGGCTGAGGGCAGCGACTAGATCACGATGCGGTCGAAGTCGGCGGCGATCCGGGTGTTCGGAAAGATTCTTGCCGCTTCGGCCAGGATCTCTTTGTCGTCGTAACGTCCCGACATATGGGTCAGCACGAGCCGCCCGACATTGTTCGCGGCCGCAAACGCGGCTGCTTCTGCTGCGGTGAGATGGCCGTAGTCCCGCGCGGTCGACGCATCGCGATCGAGGAACGTCGCCTCGATCACCAGCAAGTCGGCGCCAGCGACGTATTGCGACAGCCCCTCGGTGGTCTCGGTGTCGCCGATCACCACAAGCCTCCTGCCGCCGCTCGGCGGCCCCAGCACCTCCTCCGGATTGATCGTTCGGCCGCCTTCGATCACGACCGGTCGTCCTTCGGCCAGTTCTCTGCGCAAGGGACCGTCGGGGACACCAAGGGTCGTGAGGCGACCGGACAACAGATGGCGGCGCGAGGTGCTTTGAAAGGAAAAGCCGAAACTGTCGGTGTCACGATGGCGGACCGGAAAGCAGTCGATGGTGAAGTCTCCGGCGTCGATGACCTGTCCTACGGTCAGCGCTGCGAACGCCACCGGGATCGGCGCCCTGCCCTCGCCCCACAGGCCTGCGAGCATGCGGGCGACGGTGTCGAGCGTACCCGGGCCGCCATGAATGGTCATCGCGTCGGAGTTCTGCCGCAAGCCCAGTGTCGAGAAGAGGCCGGGGATACCGAGCACGTGATCGAGATGAGCGTGCGTCAGCAGGATGCGGTCGAGCCGCCGAAATCCGGCGCCACTGCGCAGCAATTGGCGCTGCGTGCCCTCGCCGCAATCAACCAGGATGCGCTTGCCCGCGGCCTCCACGAGGAGAGCCGGATGGTTGCGCTCCGCTGAGGGAACGCTTGCCGAGGTCCCGAGAAATGTCAGGGCGAACATGATCGTCAGTGTCCAGCGAACGCCGCTTCCCCCGACGACACCTCAACGGTCCGCAGCGGTGGACGGCCTCACCGCCCCCAATGCCACGCGATGAGCAGCGCGTACAGGCCCATCGACGCCGCGTAGAGCGCGGCAAGCAGCGCGTATCCCGCGATCTGGCGTCCGAGCGCCGCCTTCGGCCTGATCCACCAGCCGAGCGCCCTGAAGGCGGCGGGCACCAAAAGCCAGCCGAGAAGCTGGGTGCTGACGAGATTGCCGACGAACAATGACAACCAGACCGGCATGCCGTGACTGTCGATCAAGGGCGCGCTGACAAAATAGCCCCAGAGGTAGACCACGGGATAGAGCACCAGGAGTACGATGAGGTTGCTCTTCCAGATCAGGCCGGGTCCTTGCTCCGACGCCTGGACCTTGCCGGCCGGGAACCAGAAATTGAAGCCGTAGCTCGCCCGCTTCACGTTCATGCCGGCGTTGAAGCGCGCGCCCTCCTTCAGCAGCGTCTGCCGCAACGGCGAGTCGAGCCACGCGTTGAGGTTGGCGTCACTGTCGAACGACAGGATGATGATCCATTCGTCGTGCAGGCCCGGAATTGGCCGCTCGATCTTGTGGCGCAGGAATCCCCTGAACTCGGCCTCCGCGGCCTGGATGCGCAGCTGCCATTTGAGGAAGGCATCCTCGAGTCCATCGGGGACCTTGAAGGAGATGACGGCGGAGACCACACTGTCGCGCGCGACGCCGGTGTCGGGCAGGATGTGGACGTCCTCCGAACCGACGAAGAAACGCTGCACCTCTGCAATCAGGCGGGCGCGCACATCGCTCTGAAGCCAGGCGCGTGCGGCGGCGGGGCTTGCGAAACGCAGGATCGTCACCCAGTCCACATGCGCCGGCGGCTGCGGCGGCACCACCTCCTGCCCCAGGAAGCCGGGCCATGCCTTGAGCACCTCGCCCACCTCGCCGTTCCACCGTGCGAACGCGGCAAAACCGTCGTCGGCGATGCGACGCTGGATGACGAGGGCGACCGGCTGCCCGGCTGTATCAGGAGATTCGCTCATCGCGGCCGTCCGCTTCAGCTCTTCTTGTAGAGACGCTTGCCCATCACCCAGGTCTCGTCGACGCAGCGGTCGTCGCCGACCATCATGACGGCGAACAGCATGCTCGCGGCCTCGTCCATCGTGCGCGGCCCATTGCCGTCGGCGATCAGCGACTGGTGCCACGCTTGCGCGGCTTGCCCGCCGTTCGGATCGAGCGCGACGAAATCGGCCTCCTTGCCGGGCTCGAAATTGCCGAGCTTGTCGTCGATGTAGAGCCCCTCGGCGCCGCCGAGCGTGATCGACCAGAAGCCGCGATAGGGCGAGAGCTTGTTGCGTTCGGCCTCGGCGAGATCCTTTCGCGTCGGGTCGATGCTGCCGTCGAGCAGCGTGTTGTTGCACATGCCGACCTTGTAGGCGTCGTCGAGCACGGAGATCATCGAGAAGCGGTTGCCGCCGCCCACGTCGGTGCCGAACGACATCTTCACGCGGTGCTCCGGATCGGTGGCGCGGCCGAGGCGAAACAGGCCGCTGCCGAGGAACAGGTTCGAGCACGGGCAGAACACCACCGCCGCGCCCTTCTTCGACATGCGGCGAAACTCGTTGTTCGAGAGATAGACGCCGTGGCCGCCGGAGAATTTCGGACCGACCAGGTCGAACTTCTCGTAGACGCCGAGATAGTCCCGGCAATCCGGATGCTCGACCAGCACGCCGCTGCATTCGGCCGGATTCTCGGAAATGTGGGTGTTGACCCAGCAGTCCGGATGCTCGTGCTTGAGGCGCTGGCACACCTTGAGCAGCTCCGGCGAGGCGCCGAAGGCGAAGCGCGGCGTGATGGCGTAGAGGTTCCGACCCTTGTTGTGGTACTGCGCGATCAGCCGCTTGCTGTCGCGATAGAAATTCTCGGGCGTATCGACATAGTCGGCCGGCGCGTTGCGATCGATGCCGGTGAGGCCGGCGATCACGCGCATGTTGCGGCGGGCTGCTTCGTCGAACAGCTCCTCGGTCGAAACCGGTGAGGAGCTGGTGAAGGCCTGGCACGTGGTGGTGCCGGAGGCGAGCAGCGTGTCGAGAAAGCGCTTCACGCCCTCGCGCGCGTAGTTGCGGTCTTTGTATTTCATCTCTTCCGGGTAGACCCACATCTGGAGCCACGGCAGCAGCTGCTCGCCATAGGCGCCGAGCACGCGCGTTTGCGGCAGATGGATGTGACCGTCGATGAAGCCCGGGACGATGATGCGGTCCTTGATGTGGCTGATCTGGACGCCGGGATGTGCGGCCGCGATCGTCTCGTAGGGACCGAACGCCTTAATGATTCCGTCGGTGACGACCATGAGACCGTCCTGGTGAAAGCGTGCGGCGGCCTGCTCGTTGCCGACGTGCTTCCAGGGATCGTCGACGAAGTCGAAGAACGTGCCGCGAATACCGACGGTGGTCATGAATTGGTTCCTTCCCTAGGTCTGTGTGGCTGTCGCGCCGAAGGCAGCGAGATCGCAAGCAGCGTGCCCGCAACGGCGCAGAGGCCGAGATAAAGCCATCCGATCGGCGCCTGCGTTGCTTCCGGCAGCACCGCCGCGATCGCCATGACGCCGCTCACCGCGAGATAGCAGAGCGCGCTGATCAAACCGCCGATCAGGCCGTGGTCGCGCTCGAACAGGCCGAGCGCCATGCCGTACATCATCGGGCACAACACGCCGCAGCCGCCGAGCACCAGCGCGCCGCCGATCGTGATCGAAGCGAAATCGAGACCGAGGGTCATGCCGGTCGCGGCCAGCACGGCAGCGCCCGCAACAAACAGCGCGAAGGCGCCAAAGCCCATCACACGGGCCGGCATCCAGTGCGCGAAATGCGCGCAGCCGAGCTCGCCGGCGAGATTGACGCCGCCAAGGCCGAGCGCGACGAGGCCGTAGATGGAAGCCGAATAGCCAAGGCCGGTCTGGTAGAAGAACGGCGCGACGACGCCGAACGCCAGTTGCGCGCTGGCCGCCGCGGCAAACACCAGCACGAAGGCCAGGAAGCCCGGACGGACCAGCGCCCCGCGCAGAATGCCGGCGGTACGGCGCGGATCGAACGGCGCGCGCCGCTCCACCGGCAACGTCTCGGGCAAGAGCAGCGCGACGATCGCGGCAACGATGGCCGCGGCGATGGCAATGACGACGAAGACGCCGCGCCAGGATGTCAGCTCGACGATGAATCCGCCCGCCGCCGGCGCAAGCACCGGCGCCAGCCCCCAGGCGGCCCCAAGCAGGCCGGAGATCGCCGCGAGCTCGCGGCCGCGAAAACAATCGGCGGCAATCGCATAAGCGACGACGAGACAGGTGCAGCCGCCGACGCCTTGCAGGAAGCGCAGCGCAAGCAGCAGCGAGGCGCTGGTCGCCAGCGCGCACGCGATGCTCATCGCGAT
Source organism: Bradyrhizobium sp. SZCCT0153 (assembly GCF_018129995.1). Classification (GTDB taxonomy): domain Bacteria; phylum Pseudomonadota; class Alphaproteobacteria; order Rhizobiales; family Xanthobacteraceae; genus Bradyrhizobium; species Bradyrhizobium japonicum_G. The sequence continues at coordinate 1,166,620 of NZ_JAFCKS010000002.1, read as the reverse complement.
GAGCACGGCGAACCCCGCAAGCAGAACGTGGCGGCGGCCGAGCGTATCGGAGGCGACGCCGACCGGCACCAGCGCCAAAGACATGCCGAGCATGTAGGCGGTGACGGTGTTCTGCATCGAGGCGGGATCGGCGGCGAGATCGACCACCATCTGCGGCAGGCCGGGCGTATAGGCATCGAGCGGGATCTGGCTGAACGGCACGACGCACAGCAGGATCGGCACGATCCCGCGCTTCGCGCAACCGGCGTCCGAAGCAAGTGCAGTCATGAAGCAACGCCCCCACAGTGCCCGCCCCGTCTTTTCGTGCACGCGTTGAGACGCGACGATGCAGGTTGCGGATCTTGACGCGCGGGAGCGTGCCAGAACTGTGTATAAAAACCCTTAGGGGTTCCCGTTCAATCCTGGCGGCTAATGCCCGGACCCTGTGGCGTGGTGACGCTCCGACAAAAAATGCGAAAACAACCCCATGCACAGTAGAGATCGGATCGAATCATTGACCTTTCCTTAACTTCTGTAAAAGCGAAATATTCACTTGCGCCGTCGGGCAAAACAGGCGCAGACTTGCATTATCCCCAATCGTGAGTTCGCCGCTGCACCGGACCATTAGCCGTACGGAAGGCATCGCGGTTTCGGATGATGCGGTCCCTCGACCGGCAAGCAGGTCTGGTGTCCGCGGCACCCACCTCCCCATGCCCTTGCAAAATCGCACGTTCGGCGCCCCGAGCAATCTGCAGCGGGGATGGCCTCGACACAGCGATGAGATACATTGGAGTTCATGATGAACGCAGACGCCGCCGACTTGAACTACGGCTCGATCAGCGCGCTGCTGAGCGCCCTGCACGCGCGCAAGGTGTCGGCATCGGAATTGCTCGAGCACACGATCGGACGCATCGAGGCGCTGGACGGGCGCATCAATGCCGTCATCGTTCGCGATTTCGATCGCGCAAGGGACGCCGCGCGCGCCGCCGATGCCGCGCTTGGCCGCGGCGAGCGGCTTCCACTGCTCGGCATCCCCATCACCTTGAAAGAGCCGTTCAACGTCGCCGGCCTGCCGACGACATGGGGCTTTCCGCATTTCAGCGACTTTCAACCGGCGGAAGATGCCCTCGTCGTCTCGCGGCTGAAGGCGGCGGGCGCCGTCATCATCGGCAAGACCAACATCCCGATCGGTCTGCGGGATTTCCAGAGCTACAACGAGATCTACGGGACGACGAGCAACCCGTGGGACCTCGGCCGGTCGCCGGGCGGTTCCTCGGGCGGATCGGCCGCGGCACTGGCCGCGGGCTTCGGTCCGCTCTCGATCGGCTCGGATATCGGCGGCTCGATCCGGGTGCCCGCGCATTTCTGTGGGGTGTTCGGACACAAGCCAAGCCTCGGCCTGGTCCCGCTGCGCGGATACAGCCTGCCGCCGGCTCCTCCCGTCCCGGGTCAAGGTGATCTCGCGGTCGTCGGGCCGATGGCGCGCACCGCCTCGGACCTCGCATTGTCGCTCGATGTGATTGCTGGCCCCGACGAGACGCGGGACGGGATCGGCTATCGCCTTGCGCTGCCCGCCCCGCGCCACAACGACCTCAAGGATTTCAGGATCCTGGTGATCGATACCCATCCGCTGATGCCGACGGGTGATGCCGTGCGTTCGGCCATTGGGCGGTTGGCGGAACGGCTCGAACGTTCAGGCGCGCGGGTCGCGCGCGCGAGCATTTCGCTGCCCGATCTCGTCGAATCCGCGCGGCTCTACATGAAACTGTTGAACGCCGCGCGAAGTCCGCGCCTGACACCGGCCGCCCTCGCAGAGGCGCAAGGAGTTGCCGCGGCGCTCTCGCCCGACGACCACAGCCTGCAGGCTGAGCGCGCCCGCGGCTGGGGCATGCTCCATCGCGAATGGCTGGCGACCGACGCGGCCCGCCTGCAGCTGCAGCAACGGTGGCAGCAGTTCTTCCGCGAGTTCGACGCAGCGATCTACCCGGCCGCGGCCGTGCCGGCCTTTCCGCAAGACCAGTCCGAGCCGTTCGACGCGCGACGGCTCGACATAGATGGAAAGCTCTACAACTACTCGGATGCGTGCTTCATCTGGGCCGATCCCGCCTCGACCTGCGGACTGCCGGCAACCGCCGTCCCGATCGAGCGCACGCCGTCGGGCCTGCCGATCGGCGTCCAGATCATCGGGCCTTATCTCGAGGATCGCACCACGATTGCGCTGGCCGGCCTGATCGAACGCGAATACGGCGGCTTTGTCCCGCCGCCGTCGCTGGCTGCAATGCAATCCGCAAGATAAATCAGGTTCTATCAGCCGACTGCGCTTCCACCGCCTGAACGGCGACGCTCGCCACCTGCCGCAGCGCCTCGCGATCGGAGCCCGAGGACGCCATCACGCCCATGCCGACGGAGACCGCCGAGACATAACGCGCGAGCGCGGCGGGATCCGAGGTCGGCTTGAGATCGCCTTCCGCCTTGGCGCGGATGAAGCGGTCGCGCAGCTGGTCTTCGTTCTCGGCGCGGCGGGCGGCGAGCTCGAAGGGGACGTTCTCGGAGCCGCTGCCGCAGGCGATGCCGCCCTGCACGAGCAGGCAACCGGGCGGATTGGCCGGATCGGTCTGCTTTTCGGCGATGCCCATCAGCATTCGTTCGGCGACATCGCGGGCGGTCGGAGCCGCCACCACCTCGTCCATCCAGACATTGCGCAGTTTGGTGTAACGGTCGAGCGCGGCCTTCAGCAGGCCTTCCTTGTTGCCGAAGCAGGCGTAGAGGCTGGGCGGATTGATGCCCATCGCCTCGGTGAGCTGGGCGATGGTGGCGCCCTCATAGCCATGGCGCCAAAACACTTCCATCGCCAGGTCCAACGCCGTCTCGGCGTCGAATTCGCGGGGGCGTCCCATGCCCATGTGCCTGTCTCCTCGGGATTCGCGTTCAGCCTGAGCCTTAACGCCAAATCCTATCTATTTGTTCTAGCTTTATTTTCTCTGCCGCTTCCAATTCTTGCGGTATGCCGCTACAATTTTCTTAGTGAATGGTACATAAGTATCTTGCACTGCGGCATCCAGCTCCACATCTGTAGTGAACACTACATATCTGGAGCGCGCAAATGCATCCCTCCCAAAATACCGTCCGCACCGGTCGTTTCCGCCGCCTTCTCGGCGGCGTCGCCATTGTGGGCGCCCTCGCCGCAGCCGGCACGATCGCGACCGGTCATTATTTCCGTGCAGCCCAGGCGACGGCAACGGCCGCCGCGGCCGAGCAAGCCGTCTCCGTCACCGTCGCGATGATCGAGCCGCGGCAGACCGTGCTGTGGGACGATTTCTCCGGCCGGCTGGAAGCCATCAACCGGGTCGACCTGCGACCGCGCGTGTCCGGTGCGATCATGTCCACCAACTTCACCGAAGGCGCGCTGGTGCAGGCAGGCGACGTTCTGTTCAAGATCGATCCGGCGCCTTACGCGGCCGAGGTCGACAAGGCCAACGCGCAGCTCGAGGCGGCGAAAGCGCGCGTCGTGTTCACCCAGAGCGAGCTGGAGCGCGGCGCACAGCTGGTCGGCAACGCCGTGGTCACGCGCCGCGACTACGACCAGCGCGACAACGCCAATCGCGAAGCCATCGCCAACGTGAAGGCCGCCGAGGCGACGCTCCAGACCGCAAAGCTCAACCTCGACTACACCGAGGTGCGCGCGCCGGTCGACGGCCGTGTCGGCAAGTTCGAGATCACCGTCGGCAATCTCGTCGCCGCCGGTACCGCCTCCCCGGTCCTGACCTCGCTGGTCTCGGTCAACCCGATCTACGCCTCGTTCGACGCGGATGAAGAGGTGGTGCTGCGGGCGCTGAACTCGATCGCGGATGCCTCCGGCCAGCGCGGCAAGCTCGACCAGATCCCGGTCGAGATGGCGACCTCCGGCGGTCTCTCCGCGAAGGGTCACATCCAGCTCATCGACAACCAGGTCAACGGCCAGAGCGGCACCATCCGTGTCCGCGCGGTGTTCCAGAACGAGGACGGGCGTCTCATCCCGGGCCAGTTCGCCCGCGTGCGCATGGGCCAGCCGAAGCAGCAGACGCTGGTCTTGATCGACGAGCGCGCGATCGGCACCGACCAGGACAAGAAGTTCGTGATGGCGGTCGGCGACGACAGCCGCGCGGTCTACCGGCCGATCACGCTCGGCGGCTCGGTCGACGGGCTGCGTATCGTGACGGCGGGGCTGAAGACCGGTGACCGCATCATCGTCAACGGCCTCCAGCGTGTGCGCCCGGGCGCCCTCCTCAAGACCGAGGTCGCCGCAATGGGCGCGCGCGGGCCGCAACAGGCTTCCAACCACAGCAACCAGGACGTGGTGCAGCGCTGACAAACTCCGTCATTCCGGGGCGCGCGTAGCGCGAACCCGGAATCTAGAAGTTTAAGAACTCCGAGCACATCACCTCGAGATTCCGGGTTCGCGGGCTTTGCCCGCGCCCCGGAATGACGGCGGAGCTGTGTGGAGACGACCAAGATATTGCCCAGGGGCAAAGCCATGAATCTCTCAAAATTCTTCATCGATCGTCCGATTTTCGCCGGTGTGCTGTCGGTCCTGATTTTCCTCGCCGGCCTGATCTCGCTGTTCGCGATGCCGATCTCGGAATATCCCGACGTCGTGCCGCCCTCGGTGCTGGTGCGCGCGACCTATCCCGGCGCCAATCCGAAGGTGATTGCGGAGACGGTGGCGACCCCCATCGAGGAGCAGATCAACGGCGTCGAAGGCATGCTCTACATGTCGAGCCAGGCGACCACCGACGGCGCGATGACGCTGACGGTGACGTTCCGCCTCGGTACCGACCCCGACAAGGCGACGCAACTGGTGCAGAACCGCGTGCAGCAGGCCGAGCCGCGCCTGCCGGCCGTGGTGCGCCAGCTCGGCATCATCACCAAGAAGTCGTCGCCCGACCTCACCATGGTCGTGCATCTGCTGTCGCCGAACGGCCGCTACGACATGACTTACTTGCGCAACTACGCCGTGCTCAACGTCAAGGACCGGCTGGCGCGGATCGACGGCGTCGGCGACGTCCAGCTCTATGGCGCCGGCGATTATTCGATGCGGGTCTGGGTCGATCCGCAGAAGGCCGCCGAGCACGGCCTGACCGCGAGCGACATCGTCAAGTCGATCCAGGCGCAGAACGTCGAGGCCGCCGCCGGCGTCGTCGGCTCCTCCCCGAACGTCAGGGGCATCGACCTGCAAATGTCGGTCAATGCGGAAGGGCGGCTCGCCAACGAAGAGCAGTTCGGCGATATCGTGGTCAAGACCGGCACGCGCGGCGAAGTGGTGCGACTGCGCGACGTCGCGCGGATTGAGCTCGGCGCGTCCGAATACGGCCTGCGCTCGCTGCTCGACAACAAGCAGGCCGTCGCAATCCCGATCTTCCAGGCGCCGGGCTCCAATGCGCTGGAGATTTCCGACCATGTCCGCGCCACCATGGCCGAAATCAAGAAAAACATGCCGGAAGGCGTGTCCTACCAGATTGTCTACGATCCCACCCAGTTCGTGCGCTCCTCGATCGAGGCGGTCATCCACACCCTGCTCGAGGCGATCGCGCTGGTGGTGCTGGTCGTGATCCTGTTCCTGCAGACCTGGCGCGCTTCCATCATTCCCCTGCTGGCGGTGCCGGTGTCGATCGTCGGCACGTTCGCAGTGATGCACCTGTTCGGCTTCTCCATCAATGCGCTCAGCCTGTTCGGCCTGGTGCTCGCGATCGGCATCGTCGTCGACGACGCCATCGTCGTGGTCGAGAACGTCGAGCGCAACATCGAGGGCGGGCTGTCGCCGCGCGATGCCACCTATCAGGCCATGCGCGAGGTCTCCGGTCCGATCATCGCCATTGCCATGGTGCTGATTGCCGTGTTCGTGCCGCTCGCCTTCATCTCCGGCCTCACCGGGCAGTTCTACAAGCAGTTCGCGCTGACGATCGCGATCTCGACCGTGATCTCAGCCGTCAACTCGCTGACGCTGTCGCCGGCGCTGTCCGCGCTGTTGCTCAAGGGCCACAACGAGCCGAAGGACAGGCTGACGATCATCATGGAGAAGGGCCTCGGCTGGTTCTTCCGCGGCTTCAACAAGGCCTTCACCCGTTCGTCGGAGAATTACAGCGGCGCCGTCACCAAGGTGATCTCGGGCAAAGCCGCGGTGATGGGTCTCTATGTGGTGCTGGTCGGCCTCACCGCCTTCCTGTTCCAGCAGGTGCCGAGCGGCTTCGTGCCGGGCCAGGACAAGCAATATCTGGTCGGCTTCTCACGGCTGCCCGATGGTGCAGCGCTCGATCGCACCGAAGAGGTGATCCGCAAGATGAGCGACATCGCGCTGACCCAGCCCGGTGTCGAGAGCTCGGTCGCTTTCCCGGGCCTGTCGATCGCCGGCTTCACCAACTCATCCAACGCCGGCATCGTGTTCTCGACGCTGAAACCGTTCGACGAGCGCAAGGGTCCGGCCCTGAGCGGGAATGCCATCGCGGCCGATCTCAACAAGAAATACGCCGGAATCCAGGAAGCCTTCATCGCGATGTTCCCGCCGCCGCCAGTCAACGGCCTCGGCACGATCGGCGGCTTCAAGCTGCAGATCGAGGACCGTGCCGGTCTCGGCTATGAGGCACTGAACGAGGCGACGAAGGCATTCATGGCGGCGATGCAGAAGGCGCCGGAGATCGCCGGTGTGTTCTCGAGCTTCCAGGTCAACGTGCCCCAACTGTTCGCCGACATCGATCGCACCAAGACGCTCCAGCTCGGCGTGCCCGTGACGGAGGTGTTCAACACGCTGCAGATCTATCTCGGCTCCTATTACGTCAACGACTTCAACAAATTCGGCCGCACCTACTCCGTCTATGTCCAGGCCGACGCACCATTCCGTGCGCGGGCCGACGACATCAGGCAATTGAAGGTGCGCTCGTCCTCCGGCGACATGGTGCCGCTGTCGGCGCTGCTGAAGATTCGCCAGAGCGCGGGACCGGAACGTGCGATCCGCTACAACGGCTTTCTGTCGTCCGACATCAACGCGGCGGCCGCGCCCGGCTTTTCGTCCGGCCAGGCGCAGGAGGCGGCGACGCGGATCGCAGCGGAGACGTTACCGCCGGGCTTTGCTTTCGAATGGACCGACCTGACCTATCAGGAGTTCATTGCCGGAAATTCCGGACTCTGGGTGTTCCCGCTGGCGATCCTGCTGGTGTTCCTGGTGCTGGCGGCGCTCTACGAGAGCCTGACCCTGCCGCTCTCGATCATCATGATCGTGCCGATGGGTCTGCTCGCCGCGATGTTCGGCGTCTGGATCTCCAAGGGGGACAACAACGTCTTCACCCAGATCGGATTGATCGTGCTGGTGGGACTCTCGGCCAAGAACGCGATCCTGATCGTCGAATTCGCGCGCGAACTCGAGTTCGCAGGCCGCACGCCGATCCGGGCCGCGATCGAGGCGAGCCGGCTGCGGCTCCGCCCGATCCTGATGACGTCGATGGCGTTCATCATGGGCGTGCTGCCGCTGGTGCTCTCGACCGGCGCGGGCTCTGAGATGCGGCGCGCCATGGGCGTCGCCGTGTTCTCCGGCATGATCGGCGTCACCGTGTTCGGCCTGTTCCTGACGCCGATTTTCTACGTGCTGCTGCGGACCGTCACCGGCATGAAGCCGCTGGTGCATCACGGCAGCGGCTCCAGCGTGGCTCCGGTCCAGGAGCTACATCACGAAGGCGCAGGCCACTAGATCAGGGAAATCCCCGAGACCAGCAGCAGCACGAGCACGGTCTTGCGAAAGACCGTCTCGTTGACCCGGTGAAACGCGATCACGCCGAGCGCAGAGCCGGCGAACAGCGCCGGCAGGCTGATGGCGAGATCGATGAACACCTTTGACGACAGATCCTGATGTCCCACCAGCAGCGCGATCGCGAAGACCTGCATCGCGGCGATGAAGGGCTGCACCAGACCGCGCTGCTCGCTCTTGGGCACGCCGCGCATGTCGCACCAGATGGTGGGAATCGCACCGGGCATCGCGGTCAGGCCGCCGACCAGCCCTCCCCCGAACCCGATCAAGGCGACCCAGTGCCGGCCGACAGCCTCGCCGGCCGTCACCAGCGTCGGCCGCAGCAGCATGTAAGCGGCGTACAGCGCGACGATGATGCCGAAGCCGCGCCGGAGCAGATGCGTATCCGTGCTCTGGAGCAGCGATACCGCGATGGGAACGCCGATCAATCCGCCTACGATCAGCAGCAGGCTGCCTTCCCAGCGGATATTGCGCCGAAGTGCCCAGAGGTTGGTGGCCTGCACGCCGATGCTGCACGCCATCATCAGCGGCACGGCTTCGAGCGGCTGAAACACCCGGAGCAGAATGGCGCCCGCCACCGCCGAGAAGGCAAAGCCCGACAGCCCGGAGACGAAGGCGCCCGCGAACACGGCGACGCTCAGCAGGATCAGAGTCGTGATATCAGGCACAAACCGTCCTCCGGTCAATCGTAGGGAATTTGCGAGACGCGGATTTCGGCGCTGTCGGTGCAAACGGCCGGTTCGCGTGGAAATGACGCCTGCATCGCGTGGGCGTGGGATCGCTCCAGCATCGCGAGGCCGACCAGTTGGAGGGTGACGAGCGCCGCGGTCAGCGCAATCGCCACGATGTTGACGTTACGCACGTTCGAACGTGGGGTGGCCGGTCGCGCGCTGGCGCGGATCAACTCCGTTGGCATTCTCAAAAATATCCTCTTCGCGCCGAGACGGGACTCATTTCGTTCAAACACGATTTTTCGTCCGGCTGCCCCAGCAGATGGCGATAGCGTCGCAGCACGCGCCGCGCGTCGATTTCCCGCTGCTCGCGGAAGGCCGCGCCGATTGCCGTGACGATATCGCTGAACCTGGCTGCCAGACCGGGTGACGCCGTTGGCATGACAATCTCCTCTCAACCTGTACGAGAGATTGGCGGGATTCACTTCCGCTTGCAGTGGGTTGCTTCACACAGATGTCTGAAACGTCGAACAACCGATCGTGTGACGTCTAGTAGAAGAGAACGCGGAAAATCGCGTCATTCGATCGAACGACGCGCGATAACTTTCTAATGATGCTTCTGTTTGAACCTATCGCGAGCTGCAGCGACTCGCCTGCGCTTGCCGTGCGCGTCAGTGCACGAGCGGATTGGAGAATCCGGCCGCGAGCTTGACGAGATCGGCCTGACGGGAGACGCCGGTCTTGGCGAAAACGCGATGCAGATGCGTCTTCACCGTCGTCTCCGCGATGCCGAGCGCAACCGCCGTCTCCGGAACGCCGCCGACCTCGACGATCGACTGCAACACCCTGAGCTCGGCAGGCGTCAGATCGAAGGTGCGGTCAATCAGGCCGGCGCATGAGCGTCCGTCGAGTTCCGCCTTCCACAGAAACAGGGCGCCGACGGCCGAGCTGCGCTCCGCCGCGCCTTCACGCTGCAGCGACGGCAGCGCGATGACGTGAGCGACGTAGTAGGAACCGTCATGCGACATCAGCGGAATTTTCCGCCCCGAAGCCGCCGCCAGGGCAACCTCGCCTGCATCGCGGAAGATGTCGCGCAGAGCCGAACTTGCAGCGGAGGACCGTGCCACGAGCCGGCCCGCGACGGACCGCAGCACATCATCGGCGGCCAGGATCGTGTCTGCCGCCGGGTTGCTGTGGACGATATGGCAGGCGGGATCGAGCAGGATGACGCCGGCATTGAGCCGGTCCACCACGTCGGCGAGCGCGATCGCACGCTGCTGCTTCCGCTCGATCGCCCGGTTGATCAGCAGCGCCCGGCTCGCATGCGAAACCAGGAACTGCATCCGCGCCCGCTGCCCGGCGTCGAGCATGTCCCGGCCGGGGATCACGGTCATCAGCATTGGACACGGCGACTTCGACTGCTCCAGCACCACGTTGGCGACATCGACGCAGCCCTGCGGACGCAGCCATTCCTGGTAGAAGCGTCCGCGGCGGTACTCGTCGAAATTCACGAGGTCGGGGATGTTTCGGACCTCGCCGTAACGCGGCAGCCTGGCGAGCGGATCGTAGCGGGAGTAGGTCTCGGCATAGAGCTGAATGTAGTGCGGATCGACGCCGCAGTAATAATGCGTCGCGCCGGACTTGCTGACCGGGTCCTTTGAAATCAGGCCGCAGGCCTGGCTGCCGATGAACGCATTGAGCTTGACGACGACATCGCTCCACAACTCCGGGTGGAGACCGGCGTCATAGATCGTCTCGATCAACTCGGACTGTTTTGGAGGACGGGGCATCGGAACAGCTAATGGTGACACATGGAGATAGCGAAATGTTCTTCATGCCCGGCGGCCTAGGTGAGTCACTCGCGAGAGCAAAAGGTTCAACTCCGGCAACGGTCCATCGATCAGTGAACGAGCGGATTGGAGAATCCCGCTGCAAGCTTGACGAGGTCGGCCTGGCGGGAAACGCCGGTCTTGGCGAACACCCGGTGCAGATGCGTCTTCGCCGTCGTTTCTGCGATGCCGAGCGCAATCGCCGTCTCCGGGACGCCACCGACCTCGACGATCGACAGGAACACGCGCAGTTCGGCCGGCGTCAGATCGAAGGTCCGCGCGATCAGATCGCCATAGGACTGGCCGCCGAGAGAGACCTTCCGCAGGAGCAGCGCACCGACGGCATCGACCACGCGCTCGCTGCCGTTCCGCAGCACGGACGACAGCGGCAGGATATGCGCGACGTAGCGCTCGCCACTGGGTGAAAGCAGCGGAAACGCATGTCCCCTTGCGGCAAGCAGGGCCATTTCATTGCGGGCCGCGAAGACCTCCCGCAGCGTCTGGTTGGCCTCGGGGCTGCCGGTCACGAGTTGCCCGGCGACGGACCGAACCACCTCGTCGGCCGCAAGCAAGGCATGGCCTGCGGAATTCGCGTGCACCACCCGGCAGAGGGCATCGAGCAGGAAGATACCGGATGCCAGATTGTCCAGGACGTCCGCCAGCGCCGTCGCCAGCGTCAGTTGGGACGTGATGGCGCGGTTGATCAGCAGCGCGCGGCTGGCATGCGGCACGACCAGCGAGAGGCGGTGCTTCATCGCCGGATCCACCATCCGGCGGCCCGACAGCACCGTCATCATCACGGGGCAGCTCGCATTCGACTTGTCGAGCACGACATTGGCCGCATCGCTGCAGCCCTGCGGCTGCATCCATTCCTGGTAAAAGCGCCCTCTCCGATATTCCTCGAAATTGACCAGATCCGGAATGCTGACGATCTCGCCATGCGGCGGCAGCACCGTCAGCGGATCGAACTTCGAATGGGTCTCGGAATAGAGCTGGATGTAGTGCGGGTCCGCGCCGCAATAGTAATGGGTGACGCCGAATTTGCTGATCGAATCCTTGGAAAACAGCCCGCAGGCCTGACCGCCGACGAAGTCGCGGATGCCGGTGACGACGTTATTCCACAGCGACGGCTCGAGTCCGGCGTCATAGATGGACTCGACGAGTTCGGGCAGCTTCCGAGCTTCGTGCATGGTTTGAAATGGCCTGAGTGATCAATATCACCAAGCATACCACAACCACAGCATGCGACATCCTCCGATCGGAGGACACGCCGGCCGGGCGGATGGAGCCCGGCCGGCGGGCGTCGCGCGAGAGCCGCCAGGGCTGGATGCCGGCTCAGAACGCGACGCGAACGCCCCCCTCGCCGTGCCGGTGCGGAATCCGCAGCAGGCGCCGGCTGACGGTCGCAACGAGCCTTCGTTTCATTTTCATTCCCCAGTCGAGGCCCACTCGCGCGCGGGCGTGCTTCAGCCGGCCTTCTCCGATCGGAGAGGGCCGATGCAGCGAAATCGGAATCGCCGATCTCCACGGTAGAAACGTCTGCCGCGCTCGACTTGGACGGAGGCGGCCGGACTTCGTCCCGGAACGAACCAGTGCCGTTTTGCCGGTCACTGGTGCACAGTTGCGACACTGTCGCCGGGACGCTCACGCCTCGTCCCAGCCGACCTTTTCCGCATTCTCCGACCAGACCGCGGCGCGATAGATCTCGCGCCCGCCGGCGTCTCTCACGCGGATGCAGGCATCGCGGTCGCGCAAATCGTCACGCCAGACGAACAGATGTCTGGCCATCTCGTCGGCCACCACGAATGTCGCGTTGGCCTGCTCGAAGACCATGCCGCCGGGGTCGATCTTCACGACATTGCCGACCATGAGGTCGAAGAAAAAACGGCGCATTCAACACTCCGGCTGCCGACGCCGCACGCAAGGCGGTGGTCATGACTTCGCGATCAGGGATCGGCCAGATCCCTGCCCGTCGATTGAAATTGGTTTGAAATCAGTCGCGACAGCTACGGCATCTCGCCGCTCCTGACGTCGCTTGGCGTCGCGTTGTAGGTCCGCCGGAAGCAGCGGTTGAAATAGGAGAGATCGCCGAAGCCGACATCGTAGGCGATCGAGCTCACGGTCCGCTCGGCGAATTCGGGCTCGCGCAGCATGCGATGGGCGCGCTTGACGCGCTGATCGATCAGGAAGGAGGAGAACGTCTTGCCGTCGGCCTCGAACAGGCGCTGGAGATAACGCGGCGTGACGCCGAGTTCCTGGGCAACCGTGGCCACCGAGAGATCCTGCCGCCAGCAATTGTTGGCGATGGAGACTTTCGCCTTCTGCAGCCGCGCCGCCTTGACGCCGCGCCGCCCGGCCAGCTCCAGCGGCTCGCTGGTGGCACCGAGGACGATTGCCAGAAGATCGTGCAGATGCCCGACCCCGAGCTGCCGCAAATGGGGCATCGCGAATACCTTCTCCCGCACCAGCGTCACCGCGTAATCGACCAGCAATCGAAGTCCCGTCGAGCTCTCCGGCATGACACGCATCACCGCATCATCGACATCCACGATCATCGGCGACAGCACGCGTCTCGGCACCCGCAGCGAGAAGCAGCTGCCCAGTGACAATCGCTCGAACGTCGTGACGTCCTCCGCGCTCGTCAGGACCGCCTCTCCCGCACGAAGACTCAGATCATGTCCTCGCTCGGATATCCCGAGAACGCCCGACCTGTTCACGATCAGGGCGAGGCTGTCGTCGCCGTCGGCCACCAGTTGCCTGGTGCGAATGACCCGCGCTCCGCACAATCCTCCGATCAACAGCTGGGCTTCCGGCAAGACGTGGGACGTGAAGCTCGCCGCGGCCGGTCTTCCCTCCCTTGCCTCGACCTCCGCTTTCAACACCCCACGGCAATAGAAGTCGCGAAGCAGCGGGATGCGTTCACCTTCGGGAATCTCGTTCGTGGAAACATTGAGAACGGAAAAATCAACCATGCTGTTCACTGCAATCTCTCCAGCCACGAGCAGGCCCAGCCACGCGCTGCTGTTTCCTCACACGCGCGCTCGATGCCGACACGGCATCTCTTCGCGGCGTACGCTGCTCTCGCTCTTCTGGAGCGCGATATACGAAAGTATCAAATGACGCGCGTCCTGCATTCGGAGGACCCGGTAGCTGGGTTCATCACAATGGATTGAGATTGCGGCACGTAACGGCGAACCATGTGAAATGGATCACACGGCGTCGTCACCGAAGCTCGTTCGCTGTGCGAAAGGCACGGCAAAGCCGGCGGCGATCTTCACCAGATCGGCCTGCCTGCCGGCTCCGGTCTTCTCAAACAGACGACCGAGATGCGTCTTCACCGTCGTCTCTGCGATGCCGAGCTTTGCCGCGATGTCGGGAACACCACCTATTTCGATGATGGCCATCAGTACACGCAGCTCGGATGGCGTCAGCCTGAAGGCCGCTGCGATCGCGTCGGCCGCGAGCGACGGCATCGTCGAGGCCTTTTGAACGAAAAGCGCCGTGGCAGCAATATCTCGCGACAGGCTGCGATCGCGCTTCAACGGACAGGCGTGAAGCAGGTAGTGCTGCCCATCAACCGACGTCGCAAGCTCGATCTGACGGCGAGCAGCGGAACGGGTTCCGACGTCTGAATCGATTTCGCACAGGCTGCGGAATATCTTGTCGGCCTGGGTGTTGCGGGCCACGATCCGATCGCCGACCATTGCGAGCAGATTGGCATCGGCGAACAACCGGCGGCATGCGGCGTTGGCATGCACGACCCGGCCGTCTGCATCGAGCAGGCAGATCGCCGTGCTCAACCCATCGAGGACATCGGCAAGGTCGTCCACGGTATGCGCGCGCGCCCTGATCTGCCGGCCCATGATCCTCGAACGCTGGAGGTGCGGAGCAAGCAGCCGCATGCGCTCTCGCATCGGCTCATCGACCGTTCCGCGCGACCGGTGGCGCAACACCTGCAGGATCGTGGTCCGCACGTCCGACTTCTCGAGTGCGACGGTCGCAAGGTCGATCGCCCCTTGCGGTTCCATCCACTCGCGATAGAAGCTCGTCGCCAGAAAATCGGCATGAGGCATGACGTCGGTTACGCCGATCGTCTGCTCGGCCGCGATCGTGAGGTGGCGGTCGAGCAGAGGGTCGAGCTCCACATAACGGTCGCGATAAAGCTGGCGAAAGCGGGATTCGGTACCAAAATGCTGGTGAATCTCGATCGAGAGCCTGGCTGAATCCCTCGACAGGATGGTCGCGGCACACCCGCCGACGAAATGCGAAACCTGCTCCAACGCCCCGCTGCGCAGCGCGGGATTGACCGCCGCATCGTAGATCTCCCCGACGAGGGACGAGAACCGGTTTGCGTGGAGGATCGTCATCGGCCGGACGACGCAATCGGCGTGTTGCCCGCGCGAAAAAGAGAGCTCGCGATCCGGGATCCGGGGGAGGAGACGGACCGGTCGACCGTCCCCTTCGAGGAGGAGAAATCGTTGCAGCGAAATGCTGGAATATCGAACATCGTCCTTGCGTAACGTCAACCGCAGGATGCGGCTTGGACGTTTTCGCCAAAGACTAGGATAAATGCGAACAGCGCGCGGACTGTGTGCGATGGGTCACGCGCCGGCGCACGCTGAAGAGTCCGTTGCCGGCGATCCTGCTGCCTTCGCAGCCGGCCCCGGCAATTTACTTCCGATTCTCCTCGCAGAATTTGAGCGCCGCCAGCGCTTCGCCGGCACGCGGGATCTGCATCTCGATGCTGTCCTCGTCGTCGTCCTCGAAATCGAGCGAGAGACGCTTCGCCTTGGACAGCCGGTCCATCATCGACTGATCGTATTCGAAGATGCCGCGCACCGTGGTCTTGTCCATGACCTCCCACTTGGCCTTCTTCATGATATCGGCGTCGTCGGTGCCGACATCTGCCCGGAGGATCTCTCCGACCTTGTCCCACTCCCAGCCGTCATAGATCATCACGATGACAATGGCCTTCTCGGAATAGGTGATGACGATGACGTACTCCCGGTTCTCGTCTTCCTTGTCCTTGTAGCCGCGGCTGGCGTTGCAATGCGTGTCCTGCGTACGCTTCTCGATGGTCCAGTCGCCGACCCTGGATTGCTGCGCCAGCACCGGCCCCGCGCTCAAGGCGCCCGCGAGCACCCCGGCGGCGAGAAGGAATTTTTTCATGTCAGCCTCCAGCGTGTTCCCCACGCGAAGATGACCATCTCTATTTGCAACCCGCAAGGGTTTCAGGCGCCTGCATGGAGTAGCCCATGCCCTACGTCCGCCGCGGCACGATCGCGATCGGAGTAAACGTGTAAACCTCCTCGCCGCTCTGGTTGAACATCGTCCATTTGACCAGCGCGATGCCCTGCGGCTTCGACCTCGACGGCGTCAGGCTCATGACCTCGCCGATCAGATGCAGGCGGTCGTCGGGCCTCACCGGGACCGTCCAGCGCAGCCCGTCGACGCCGGCGCCGATCAGCGGATGCGGACCGAAGGGTCGGGTCTGGATCGCGAGGTTCATCGCGATCGCGGCGGTGTGCCATCCCGAGGCAGCAAGGCCCCGAAACAGCGTCTCCTTGGCGGCCTCGTGGTCGAGATGCATCGGCTGCGGATCGAACTCGGCTGCGAAACGCTTGATGTCGGCCTCGGTGACCTGAACTTCCGGGGATTTGAACCGCATTCCGACGGTGAGATCGTCGAACCACTCGACCTGCGCCATGATTCTGCCTCGCAATGGGATGCGCCGCGACCGCGGCTGAAAGAATTGAGGAAGAGTGGGGATGTAGCGGCTCCGCAGTGCACAAACCAGCCCCGGGTTCCCCACGAAACCCGTTTCCCGATGCGACGAAGCACGCCTGAAACAGATCGCTGATTATCTCGTTATCAAAATCAAAACAGGGACGGCCGTCATGCAGTTCTTTCTCGACCTGATCTGGGATTATTCCTGCTGCCAGCACCTCCTCGCCCTGCAACCGCAGGAGGACCAGCCATGATCGAAGTGATCTCAGCTCTGCTCGCCCTTTGCAGCATCGGCGTTTTTGCGGCGCACGCACTGGACGCCTATCGCACCACGCACTCCTGATCGAAAACGCCTAGAACGGCCGCCGGTAGAAATGCTCCGAATGCGTTGCCGGCGGAAACCTGTTGGCGAGCGCGAGAGCGGCCTTCTCGTCCGTCTCGAGGGCGATTTTCTGTGCGAGCATGACGTCGCCAGGAACAAGAAAGCCCGACGGGACGAAGCACCAGCCCATCCTCGCAATTCCGGCTTCGTCGACCTCGTGGACATTTGCCGCCGTGCCGTAGTGGATGCGATAGGTCTTGCCCGTATCACAGCCGACGACATCGAAATACCGGTGCTGCTCGAATTGCGCGCGCTGCGCCGGTGACAGCCATTCGGTCAGAAGCCGGCGGCCGCGGGCATCCGGCGTGTTCTCGCCGAAGAAGCGCCGATAGAGCTCGCGCAGCGCATGCAGACGCGCACGCGCCGGCGCACGGAGCCAGACTGCCGCGATCATGGGCAGCTCAGATCAACCGCCGACCAGGCGAGGATAGAACAGCGTTTCCTGCACGGTCGGGTCGAATGATCGGATCCGCGTGACTTCGCCGGGCCCGGTTCGAAAGGCGGCGGTGAAGCCGGCTCCGGTCAGCTCCCGAAAGCGCTGTTCGGCCCGCGCCAGCGCTTCGGCATTGCCAGGATCAAACTCGTGGCGCGTGTCGCCAGTCTGGTCCATCACGATCTGGGTTGCCATAGTTGAGTCTCCTCATGCCCAGCCCTGAACCTGATCAAAGCAAACCTCGTGCCGTCGGTTCCTGATGGCAACAACTTTCTCGCGCCGGCGCATCACGCCTTGCTGAGCAAGAGCATTCTCAAGCGAAGTGGATGCCGGTCCGCGTCAAGAAACGCGTCCAAACAAGAATCCAGCGCCCCGTTCGAAACCGGGCTCTGGTCAGCGCAAGGCGGCCGCTCCTCCCCCCTCGTCGATCTGCCGTCCCATCAAGGCGATCGCCTTCTGATAGACGCCGGCGGCATTCCAGGCTTCGATGGCGACGAAATTCGGCTCGCCCGGCTGGTAACCGGCTCCTGCGCGCCAGCCATGGGCTTTCAGGAAATTCGCCGTCGAGTTCAGCGCATTGGCCGCAACCTCGAGATTGCCGGTGCCATAGGCCAGGATGTTCTTGGGCATGAACTGGGTCTGGCCGACCTCGCCATGCATCGAGCCGCGGGTTGCTCCCGACAGCGTGCCGCGATCGACCAGCTTCAGTGCGGCATAGAGCTGGTCGGTGAAGAATTCGGGACGGCGGCAGTCATAGGCGAGCGTCGCAATCGACGAGAGCATGTTCTGGTTGCCGCGCTGGCTGCCGAAGCCGGTCTCCATGCCCCAGATCGCGATCAGCGGCCCCGGCGGGACGCCATAGCGCTGCTGGATCGAGGCGAACAAGGCCGCCTGCGACTGCTTGAGCTGGCGCCCCTTGGCAACGATGGTGGTGGCGCCGCGCTTGGCCAGGAACTGGTCGAGCGACAGCGAGAAGCTGCGCTGGCCGCGGTCGGCCGCGATGGTGGCACTGGCGTAGTTGGTCTGCATCAACGCCGAGAGCGCGGTCTGGCCGATGCCCTTGCCCTGTGCTTCGGCACTGAACTCGCGCTTCCAGGCCTCAAAACCCGCCGGCGAGCTGCCGCATTGGGCGGCCTTGGCCACGGATGCCAGAGAGAGAAGCAGCGTGGTAGCACCGATCATGGCCGTCGCAACGGTCCTGCCCTTGGTCATTCCTAGTTCCTCTCACTTGCGGTGCGCGACCGGCTCGCGCGGGCGCATGATCCTACGTCGGCGCTGACCGCTCAAGCCCCAGCGGGCGCAACCGGCGCCCTGACATCGAGCCGATCGCCTACCCTCCGCCGTCATGATCGAGCAGGAAATCGACCATGATGCCCTGGTGTTGCTCGTACATGTCCGTTCCGGTGCCGGTCACGCAGCCGAGCTTTCGGGCGGCTGCGATGAAGGACGGGACTTCGGGCCTTGTGATCACGCAGCCGCAATAGGCCGACGGCGCAAGGCGTGTGACATCGACCGGCAGCGGATCGCCGTCCGTCATCCCGGCCGGGGTCGCATTGGCGACGAAGTCAAAGCCCGCGGGATCCGCCGTGCCGATCCGCACAGCCGACCTGCCGAGTCCGTTGAGCTGTCCAATCAGGGCGTCGCGGCGCTCCGTCGCGCTGTCATGAATGGCAAGCTCGCTCACGCCGGCCTCGACCAGCGCAAGTGCAATCGCCGATCCCGCGCCGCCGGCCCCGACCAGAAGTGCCCGCATTCCCTTCGGGTCTATCCCCTTCGCCCGCGCCGCGCCGACAAAGCCGAGGCCATCCACCATGTCGCCGTGCCATGAGCCGTCGGCACGTCGTCGCATCAGGTTCACGGTGCGCAGGAAATGCGCGCGCTCCGTCGCACTCGTGCAGGCCCGGTAACAGGCAAATTTGTGCGGGATGGTGACGACGATGCCGTCGAGATTCTTCAGGCGCGTCGCGACGGAGATGAAGTCGGGCAGATCCGCCGGCGCGACCTGAACGGGCATGAGAATTCCATCGTGCCCCCGCGCAGCAAAGGCGGCCGTCACGCCCGCGGGCGAGCGCACCTGCGCGATGGGATCGCCGATGATGACGTAGAGTCGCGTCGCGCCTGTCGGCGGCGGGATCATGCGGTTTGAGCCGGAGCCTGCGATCCGTCCCCCTCTCCAGCAGCTTCTGAAGTCAATTCCAGCCCGGCCAAATCGCCTTCTCTGCGCCATTTGTCGAGCAGCCGCAGGAACGCCACCGGCCCGCGCCAATACTGGCTGTTTCTTGCCGCGATCGGATCGAGCACGCCTTCATTGTTGTAATAACCGGGGGTGCATTCGGCGAGATAGGTCTGCCGGCCGAGCGCGGCTTTCACGACCTCCGCGACCCAGGCGTTCTCGGCGGCAAGCGTCGGCTCCAGCGTCCGGGCTTTGCGCTTGCGCGCTTCGGCGATCACATAGGCGATGTGCTGCGACTGCTCGTCGATGATGTGCGGGAAGTTGGCGCTCTGGCCCGCCTGCACCGTGACGATCAGGAAGCAATTCGGGAAGCCGCGGCTGTAGAAGCCGTGCATCGTCTTGACGCCGTCGCGCCAGCGCTCGGACAGACTGATGCCGTCGCGGCCATAGACTTCGAAACCCATGCGGCGGGCGTAGTCGGTGCCGACCTCGAAGCCGCTGGCATAGATCAGGCAGTCGAGCTCATAGGGCTTGCCGGCGACCACGACGGCATTCCCGGTGATGCGATCGACACCCTGCCCCTTGGTGTCGACCAGATGCACATTGGGGCGATTGAAGGTGTCGAGATATTCGTCGTGAAAGCAGGGCCGCTTGCAGAACGCCTTGTACCAGGGTTTGAGCGCCGAAGCGGCCGCTTCGTCCCTCACGATCGCATCGACGCGGGCGCGGATCTCCTCCATCTTGCGGTAATCGGCCTGCTCGATCACCTTCAGCGCCTCCTCCATCGAGGTCACCGGCTGCGGCTGGCGGCGCGGCGCCAGCAGGATCTCGCCGAGCAGGCCGGTCCAGCCGTCCTGCACCAGATCCTGTTCGAACGGCTCGCCCGAGATCACCGCGGTGAAATTGTCCATGCGCTCGCGCTGCCAGCCGGGCTTGAGGCTCTGCGCCCAGACTTGATCCGTCGGCCGGTCGTCGCGCACGCCGATCGCGGAGGGCGTGCGCTGGAAGACGTAGAGCTCCTTGGCCGACCGGCCGAGATGCGGCACGCATTGCACGGCGGTGGCACCGGTGCCGATGATGCCGACGCGCTTGCCGGCTAGGCCGGTGAGTCCACCTTCGGCCGTGCCTCCAGTGTAGGCGTAATCCCAGCGGCTGGTGTGGAAGCTATGTCCCGTGAAGCTGTCGATGCCGGGAATGCCCGGCAGCTTCGGACGGCTCAGCGGACCACCGGCCAGGATGACGAAGCGTGCGCTGATGCGATCGCCGCGATCGGTCTCGACCAGCCAGCGCGCCTCCGGCTCCTGCCACTCCATCCGCGAGATCACGGTTTGAAACAGGGCACGCTCGTACAGACCAAAGTGACGGCCGATGCGGCGGGAGTGTTCATGGATCTCGGGCGCCCGCGCGTATTTGCGCACCGGCATGTAGCCGGTCTCTTCCAGCAGCGGCAGGTAGATGTAGCTCTCGGTATCGCAGGCGGCGCCGGGGTAGCGATTCCAATACCAGGTGCCGCCGAAATCGCCGGCCTTTTCCACAATGCGGAAATCGTCGATGCCGGCCGCGCGCAGACGCGCGCCACAAAGCAGACCGCCGAAGCCGCCGCCGACGATGAGCACCTCGGTCTGTTCGCTGACGGCCTCGCGCGCAAATCCGGGATCGGCCCAGGGATCGTCGAGATAGCGCCCGAACGCGCCGGTCACCTCGACATATTGCGCCTTGCCCTCGGTGCGCAGGCGGCGATCGCGCTCGTCGCGATAGCGCGCACGAAGTGCGGCAATGTCGATGGTAGATCCGCCGGCTGCACCGGTCTTGTGTCTTTCCGCTGACATCGACTTCCTCCACGGCGAACGCTGCTTCGCCGGCAGCTCACCTCACGTTAGCCCTTAAAAAGTGACGCACGCAATCGCGTCTGCCGTTTTTTGCGTGAACGCCGCGTGACGTTCCGCTAACCTTCCGCGCAAATCACAAGCTTGCCATGCAACGACATGGCGATCCGGAGGAAACCATGCAGGGATTGATGATGGACATGCCGCTGCTGATCAGCGGTCTGATCCAATATGCCGCCGACTATCACGGCGAGGCCGAGATCGCCGCGCGCGAGATCGAGGGCGACATCCATCGCTACACCTATGCGGACGCCCATCCGCGCATCCAGCGCATGGCGCTGGCGCTCCAGCGGCTCGGCATGAAGAAAGGCGACCGTGTCGGCACGCTGGCCTGGAATACCCACCGTCATTTCGAGATGTTCTACGCAGCGCCGGGCATGGGCTACGTGCTGCACACGATCAACCCGCGGCTGTTTCCCGAGCAGCTCGTCTACATCGTCAATCACGCCGAGGACCGGCTGCTGTTCATCGACCGCGCCACGCTGCCGATCGTCGAAGCGATCGCGCCGCAATTGAAGACGATCGAGGCCTATGTCGTGATGTCCTCGCGCGAGCGGATGCCGGAGACGAAACTCGCCAACGTCCATTGCTACGAGGAGCTGCTGGACAAGGAGAGCGACGCCGGATTTGCCTGGCCGGAATTCGACGAAAAGTCGGCGTCCACCATCTGCTACACCTCGGGCACGACGGGCAATCCCAAGGGCGTGATCTACTCGCACCGCGCCGCGGTCCTGCAGACCATGACCTGCTCGAGCTTCGATTTCCTGCCGGGCCACGTCGAAGGCGTGCGCGAGGTGATGATGCCGATGGCCCCTCTGTTTCACGGCAATGGCTGGAACATGCCGTTCACCGCGCCCTATACCGGCTCGAAGCTGGTGCTGCCCGGCCGTAATTACGAGCCCGACAAGCTCTACGAACTGCTCGAGGGCGAGAAGGTGACGCTGTCGGCGGGCGTGCCGAGCTTCTGGTTGATCCTGCTCGACTGGCTCGGACGCACCGGCAACAGATTCTCGACACTGCGCGCGACGCTGTCGTCCGGCTCGGCGCCGCCGCGCGCGATGGTCGAGAAGCTCAAGCGCGACTACGGCATCGACTACATCCAGGCCTGGGGCATGACCGAGGCGCTGGGCTGCTCGATGCCAAGCTTGCGGCCCGGCTCCGAGCATCTCAGCGAGAAAGAGATATTCGACCGGCGCCAGGTCTCCGGCCGCGCCTGTTTCGGCACCGCCTTGCGCATTGTCGACGACGGCGGCAACGAACTGCCGCGCGACGGCAAGAGCGTCGGCCATTTGCGTGCCCGCGGTCCGTGGGTCGCCTCCGGCTACATGAAGCTCGACGAGGGTCTCGACCGCGACGGCTGGCTGATCACCGGCGACATGGCCGTGATCGACCGCCAAGGCCACGTCACGCTGACCGACCGCTCCAAGGACGTGATCAAGTCCGGCGGCGAATGGATCTCCTCGATCCAGCTCGAGGACGTCGCCCTGTCGCATCCCGATGTGCTGCAGGCCGCGGTGGTCGCCATCAGCCACGAGAAATGGCAGGAGCGCCCCCTGCTTCTCGTGGTCCGCAAGAAAGGCGCGACCGTCGACGGCAAGACACTGCTCGACCACATGCGCCCCAGGATCGCGAGCTGGTGGATGCCGGACGCCGTCGAATTCCTGGACGAATTCCCGATGACCGGCACCGGCAAGGTTCTTAAATCGGCGCTGCGCGAGAAGTTCAGGGAATACCGCGTCGGCTGAACCGCCGCGCGATCGCGCACCCGGCCTGTCCGTCGATCAAGGAGACGAAAGATGCTCTACCCGATGTCGCCCAAAGTCGCCGAGCTCAAGCGCAAGCTCGAAAGCTTCATGGACCGGAACATCTACCCGAACGAGGAGCGCTTCTATCGCGAGGCGGAGGAGCTCGGGCCGTGGAAGGTCTATCCGGTCGTCGAGGAGCTGAAGCCGCTGGCACGCGCCGAAGGCCTCTGGAACCTGTTCCTGCCGGACTCCCGCCACGGCGCAGGCCTGACCAATCTCGAATATGCCCCGCTCTGCGAGGTCATGGGCCGCTCGCATCTCGCGCCCGAAGTGTTCAACTGCTCGGCGCCCGACACCGGCAACATGGAGGTGCTGGAGCGTTACGGCACGGAGAAGGACAAGGAGCGCTGGCTGAAGCCGCTGCTTGCAGGCGAAATCCGCTCCTGCTTCGCGATGACCGAGCCCGCGGTCGCCTCGTCGGATGCGACCAACATCGAGAGCTCGATCGTGCGGGACGGCGACCATTACGTCATCAACGGGCGCAAATGGTACACGACCAACGCGACCGACCCGCGCTGCAAGATCTGCATCTTCATGGGCAAGACCGATCCCGACAATGCGGATCGCCACAAGCAGCAATCCATGATCCTGGTGCCGATGGACACGCCCGGCGTCGAGGTCAAGCGTCCCCTGCCCGTGTTCGGCTTCTACGGCGTGCCCGATCGCGCCTCCGAAGTCGTCTTCACCGATGTCCGGGTTCCGAAGGAAAACATGCTGCTCGGCGAAGGCCGCGGCTTCGAGATCGCGCAGGGCCGCCTCGGCCCCGGCCGCATCCACCATTGCATGCGGCTGATCGGGCTCTCCGAACGCACGCTGGAAAAGATGTGCCGCCGGGTGCGCAGCCGCGTCGCCTTCGGCAAGCCGGTCTCCGAGCAGACGGTGACGCAGGAGCGCATCGCGGAAGCCCGCATCATGATCGAGCAGGCCCGGCTGCTGACGCTGAACGCCGCCTATGCAATGGACACGGTCGGCAACAAGGTCGCCAAAGCCGAGATCGCGATGATCAAGGTTGCCGTACCCAACATGGCCTGCCAGATCATCGACTGGGCAATCCAGGCGCATGGCGGCGGCGGCACGTCGAACGATTTCGGATTGACCCAGGCCTATGCGACCGCGCGTTTACTTCGGCTGGCCGACGGGCCGGACGAGGTGCACAGGAACCAGATCGCGCGGTTCGAGCTGAAGAAATATTCGAACGCCTGAGAGAAGGGCTCGTCAGATAGCTCGGCGCTCTTCGTCCTCGCCTCAGTTCACCATGTAGACGTCGGGATCGGCGCTCGAGCTCGGCTTCTTGAAGGCGTTGCGCAAGGCGCCCGACAGCGGGACGTTGTAGTTGAGGCCGTTCGGCGGCGTCGGCGATTCCAGCCACCTCTTGTAGAGCACCTCGATCTCCGGGCTCGCATAGAGCTCGGCCGTGGCGCGATCGGCGAGTGCCTTGAACGGCGCATCCTCCCGCCGCAGCATGATCCCGTAGGGCTCAGGTTTCGAGAGCGTTTCTTCGCTGATCATGAACAGCGCCGGCTCCTTCGAGCGCGCGATCGCGACCGCGAGCTGAACGTCGTCGAGCGCATAGGCCTGGGCGCGGTCGGTCTCCAGCAGCAGGAAGGCCTCGGCCTGGTCCGTAGCCGGCATGATCTTGATGCCGAGATTGCGCTCGGTGTTGACCTTGGCGAGCTGGGTCAGGTTGACCGATCCCGCCACCGCCGTCACCGCCTTGCCCTTGAGGTCGTCGATGGTGTTGATCTTCGCGGCCTTCTTGGCGGCAAACCGGGTCGCACTGAGGAAATGCGTGTTGGTGAAGGCGACCTGCTTCTGGCGATCGGCGTTGTTGGTGGTCGCCGAGCAATGCAGGTCGAGCGTCCCGTTGACCATCAACGGAATCCGGTTCGACGACGTCACGGCCAGATAGTCGACGGCGATGTCGGGCATGCCGAGCTGCTTTTTCACGGCGTCCACGATCTTGAGGCAGATGTCCATCGCAAAGCCGACCGGCTTCTGGTTGCCGTCGAGATAGCTGAACGGCACCGACGCTTCCTGATAGCCCAGCGTGATCTTCTTCGTTTCCTTGACCTTCTGGAGCGTGCCCGACAGGTCTTCGGCCGAGGCAGCAGTCGCAAGGCATGTGAGGGCCAAAAGAACGGTGGGAAGACGCATCGGGGACTCCTCAAGGCGATTATGGGCTGCGCCGGCGCGCGGCCGCGCACGGTGTACCCCAGGGCCGAACCAATCACCAGACGAGGTTCCGACTATCAGCTATCGCGGTTTTATATCGGCCGAGAAAGGCGGCATCATGGCTCCTCCCTATTCGCAGGTGAGCTGCTGCTCGAACCAACCGGATAGTCGCTCAGACAGCGGCGGCCACATCCGCTGGAAATTCGACAGCTTGCCGACGTTGGCGCGGTACATCGCACGCAATTCCCGCTCGATGGCCGGAAGGTCGACGCCGGCGCAGACCCCGTCCCTCACGATCGTCTTGCCCGCAACCACGACCTCCTTCACCAGCGACGCATTGCCCCGCGCGAACAGCAGCGCCATGGGATCGACGGGCATGATCCGGTCGCGATCGAGCCGGTCGAGGTCGGTCACGACGTAGTCGGCCGGGTTGCCGGCGACGAGCTCGCCGCTGCCCGGCGCACCGGTGGCACGACGGCCGTTGCGGACGGCGAGCGCGAACAGCTCGGCGGGCGTCCATGTCGCCTTGAAGCCGAGGCCGCCATGGACCATCTGCACCAGCCGCATCTCGCGCAGGATGTCGTCGTCCTCGTCCAGCGCCAGCCCGTCGACACCGACAGCGATGGCACAGCCGCATCTGTGGGCGGCGGCGATCGGCGCCAGCCCCGAGCGCAGATGCATGTTCGAGCTGAAATTGGTGACGATACGCGTACCGGAGGCTGCGATCATCTCGAGCTCGTCCGGACGGGCGTGGATGCAATGCGCCAGCGTCAGCCGCTCCGAGAGGAAGCCGATGTCGCGCAGCCAGCGCACCATGTCCGGAAAATACTGATCGGCCCAGGCGCGCTGATACACGGTCTCCAGCAGATGCATGTGGATGCGGCGACCGGTTCGCTCCGAATTCTCCGCCACCGCCTCGAGCAGCGGCTTCGAGCACCATTGCACACCGGCAGGCCCGAGTTGCACGTCGACCATGGGGCCGGCGATGGCAGCGGCAATCGCGTCGGTCAGCTCGATATAGGCCGCTGGCGACATCGGCGCGCGGATGAACAGCTCTTCGATGGTCTTGCGGTCATCGCTTGATAGTCCCGATAGCACCGGTTCGGCGTCGCCATAGACGATCGGATTCCGGTCACGCACCGCAATCGCAAAGCCGATGCGGAGGCCGACGTCGGACGCGGCTCTCGCGACAGCCTTGGCTTCGTCGACCAGAGGCATCGTTCCGCTCGGACGTGTGTAATGCACCATCATGGCGGCGCAGCCGGCCTTCGCCGCCCGCGCCAGCGCGGAGGCCGCGGTCAGATAGGGATCGACCGGCGTGCCCAGCGCGGTCCGCAGGATCCAGCTTTCCAGGGGCATGCCGACCGCGCCGAAGGACGACGCGGTCGCGCGGGCATGATCATGCGCATTGATGAAGGCGGGAATGACGAAGGAGCGAGGGCTGACGGGCCCCGCTCCACCGGAGATGTCAGTGATGACGCCGCCGTCGTGGCGCAGCGTGACGTCGTCGCGGATGGCGCGGTCAGGACGACAGAACAGGCCGGTTGCCGCAATCTCCGTGGCCATGACCGCCGTTACTCCAAGCTAGTTGGCAGTATATACAAGCTCCCGCTCTGCGCGCGGCGGCAGGAACTCGCGGGAAAATACTTCCGCAGGCGTGGGGGCGCGGGCGAGCTGGTAACCCTCGACGATGATCCCGATCGCGCGCGTCATGCGGTCGTCCTTGATGTCGCCGATGCCGATCTCCTTCATCTCCGGGGAGACGATCAGCTTGTCGAAGGAATATTGCAGCCGGCGCTTCTCGACGGCGACGTCGATCAGATTGTCATAGTTCAGTGCGGCCTTCATGCCCGCATTCTGGTCCTTGGCGACCGCGATCGCGCCCTTGTTGATGGCGCGCACGAGGCCGGCAACGGCCTTCGGATTCGACGCGAGCAGCTTCTTGGAGACCATCACGCCGTTGGAATAGAGATCGAGGCCGTATTCACCGAACGAGAACCATTTGAAGTCCTTGTCCGGATCCTGGCGGTTGAGCACGAGGTTGAAGTAGCTGGTGATGTTGAAGACCAAGGCTGCGTCGATGTCGCCCTTGATCAGCATCGGCTCCTGCAGGTTCGGCGCCATGTTCGAGATCTTGATCTTCTCGCCGTCGAGCCCGTTCTTGCGCGTGAACACCGGCAACAGCCGCGTCGTCGGCGTGCCCTGCGCGCCGCCGAGCGTGTGGCCCTCGAAATCCTTGATGGTGTTGATGCCACTGCTGTTCTTGGCGACGATCGCAAACGGCGGCTGGTTCCACATCATGTAGACCATGACGGGGGCGTCCTGCGGCTTGGTCGAGGCGTTCTGGATGATGGCGTTGACGTCGCCGAAGCCGGCGTCATAGGCACCCGACATGACGCGCGTGACGGTCGCGCCGGAGCCTTCGCCCTGGTCGATCACGACGTTGAGGCCTTCCTCTTTGAAGAAGCCGTTGTCCTTGGCGTAGAAGAACGCGGCGTCGCTGCCCTGCGTCTTCCAGCCCAGCGTGAACTTGATCGTGGTGTCCTCGGCCGTGGCGACGCCCGTGGACAGGGCCAATCCCAGCAGTGCGGCAGTTGCTCTTCTCAACATCGAGACCTCCTCAAGCTTCGTTGCGTGACGGTTCAGAAATTCAGATCAAGTGGCGATGACGTCGTTCTTGCGCGTGGCCCATCCGGTGACCCGCCCCTCGATCAGCGAGAACACGACGTAGAGCGCGACGCCGAGGGCTGCGAGCACGAACAGGCTGGCGAACACCAGCGGCACGTTGAAATTGGACGAAGCGGTCATCATGACGTTGCCGAGGCCACGGTTGGAGGCGACCGTCTCCGACAACACCGCGCCGACGAAGGCGTAGGAGATCGCGACCTTCAGCGAGGCGAAGAAGAACGGCATGGTCCTGGGCAGACCGACATTCCAGAGAATGTCGAACTTGCTGGCGCCGAGCGCCTTGAGCACGTCCTCGAGCTCCGGCTCGGTGGTCGCAAGGCCCGTGGCGATGTTGACGACGATCGGGAAGAAGCAGATCGACAGCGCAGTCAGCACCGCCGGCACCGTGCCGGAGCCGAACCACAGCACGAAGATCGGCACCACGGCGACCTTGGGGATCGAGGAGAAGCCGATCAGGAGCGGATAGCAGGTGTCATAGGCAGTTTTGGAAACGCCGATGATCGCGCCAAGGGCAACGCCGAGCGCGACGCCCAGAACGAAGCCGAACATCGTGGTGGCGAGCGTCTGTACGATATGCGGCCACAGCACGGGAAAGCGCTGGTACAGGGTCACGAACACCTGCGACGGCCGCGGTAGCACCAGATCCGACATGCCGGTCGCGAGACAAAACAGCTCCCAGCCGACGAAGAACAGCACGATCAGCCCCGCCGACCACGCCTTCTGCCTGATATCAATTCCCGACATCTCAGCCTGCCCCCTGCTCGGCCGCGCCGCGCGCATCCTCGATGAAGGCGCGCAGCTTCTGGTTCAGCGCGACGAAATCCGGCTCGAACGTCATGGCGACGGTGCGCGGCCGCGCGAAATCCACACGGCTGTCGTCGAGAATGCGGCCCGGTCGCGCGCTCATCACGCAAATGCGGCTGGCCAGGAACCCGGCCTCGCGCAGGTCATGGGTGACGAGTAGCACCGTCGGCTTGTGCGTCATCCAGAGGTCCTGCAGGATCGCCCACAGTTCCTCGCGGGTGAACTGGTCGAGCGCGCCGAAAGGTTCATCCAGCAGCAGCAGGCGCGGCTCGTGGATCAGCGCGCGGCAGAGATTGGCACGCTGGAGCATGCCGCCCGAGAGCTGCCAGGGAAAGCGGCTGCCGAAGCCCTTGAGGCCGACCTGCTCCAGCAGTGCATTGGCCTTGTCGCGGAACTCGGTCTTGCGCAGCCTGCGGAAGTCCGAGCGAAACGGCTCGACGATCTTCAGCGGCAGCATGATGTTCCGCTCGATCGTCATCCACGGCAGCATGGTCGGGTTCTGGAAGGCCATGCCGACCCGCAGCGCTTGCGCCGCGACCTCGCGGCCGCCGACGATGACGACGCCGCCGGTCGGCTGCACCAGGCCGCTGACGAGACGCAGAATGGTCGATTTGCCGCATCCGGATGGGCCGACCAGTGCGACAAACTCACCGTCGGCGATCCGCAAGCTGGTCTTCGACAGAGCCGGCACGGCGCGATCGCCGCGCCCGAAGGTCACCGACGCCTCGGACAGCTCGATGGCGGCGGGGCCGGAGCCTTCGGGAACTGGCTGGCCGTCAAACTGGACGTTAGGTTGCATGCGCATCACAGCCAAAGTGCATGCAAGCTGAATGCCAGTCGCCGATCTCCGAAAAATCCAGGGCGTAGCCGAAAGGTGCGCGAGATGGCGGGATTTGATTTAGGCAATCCGCGCGCCAAACTGCATGCAATTGGAGCGCCGGTTTGCCAAAATGCTGTGCTAAAGACAGAAGAAGTCCCGCTCCATGGATTCGCCGATGGCCGCTCGCGCCTCCCACAAGACTTCCGAATCGTCCGACAAGGTCAGCGTGATCTGCCGCGCGCTGCGGCGCGCGATCATCGAGCAGGCGCTGGAGCCCGGCGCCAAGCTGCCGGAGGATTCACTCGGCGAACGGTTCGGCGTCAGCCGCACCATTGCCCGCCATGCATTGGGGCAGCTCGCCGCCGAAGGCTTGGTCGAGCTCCGCCGCAACCGGATCGCCGTGGTGGCGACCCCGAGCTGGCAGGAGGCGCGCGATGCCTTCGACATCCGCATCCAGCTCGAGGGCCTCGTCGTCCGCCAGCTCGCGGGCAAGCTGACCAAGAGCCAGATCGCGGAGCTGAACGACCATGTCGACGCGGAGGACCGCACGCGCGGCGGCACGGATGCGGTCTCGATCCGGCTCGCCACCGAATTCCACATCCTGCTCGCGCAGATGACGAGCAGCCCGATCCTGGTGCGCTATGTCAGCGAAGTCGCCTATCGCTGCTGCCTGACGCTGTCGCTCTACAGCCGGCCGCATTCGACCGAATGCGCGATCAACGAGCACCGCGCCATCATCGCCGCGCTCGCCAAGGGCGACGGGGCCAAGGTGATGGACTTGATGCATCATCATCTCGATTCCGTGGCCAGTCGCGCGCTGGTGGCTCCTGCCCCGCAGCGCGGCCGCGACCTGCTCGATATTCTCGCGCCCTATGCCGACGAGGCGACGAGCGATCGCGTCGTCAAGCTGCCGAAGGTGGCACGCCGCTAGAGCGCAATGAATTGCGCTTCAGCCTTTTCTAATTGCGCATGATCTCGTCGGAAAGCCGTTGCGCAGTTTTCCGGATCATGCGCGTGCTAGGCTTCAATCCCGCGCTGGACCAGAATGCGCTCGGCGCTGTCGTTCCAGACGTCCATCTTCACGATCTGCCCGTCCCTGACGACAAAGCGATCGACATAGCGGTTACCCTCGAACGGGGTGCCGTCGATCCACTCGCCGAAGAGAGTACCGACGCTGTAGACGACGGTCTCATCCGCACCCGGACAGACGTCGAACCTGTCCATCTTCTTCTTCACCCAGCGATAGCGTTTGGCGTTGAAGCCGGTCGGCCCGCGCGGATGATCGAACTCGCGCCCGCCGGTAAACGTGATCAGTGTCCCGGGCTTCATGTAGGCCGCGGCGGCATCAGGATCGGGTATCATCGAGGCGGTGAGATAGGCTTCCACGATCTCGGCGTCGGTCATCGGGCGTTCGGCTTTTGCAGGGGCGGACATGGCAGGTTCTCCGGGATCTCGATAGTCTACAATTCGCGCGCTAAACTGCATGCACATTTTTTGAACATTTTGGGCGCGTTACTGCACACAATCTGGAGCTGCCCGCTTCCCCAGCTTCCGCTAGGTTACCACAGTTGAATCCGACGCCATGACCACGCAGACCGCCTTCGACCTGATCTTCCGTAACACGCTGTTGCGATCATCCGCCGCACCCGTCGATATCGGCGTGAAGGGGGGCCGCATTGCTGCGATCGAGCCAAAGCTCGCCTGCGAGGCCGTCGAGGTCGATGTCGGCGGGCACCTTGCCCTGCCCGGCTTCGTCGATACCCACATCCATCTCGACAAGGCCTGCCTGCTCGGCCGCTGCGGGCACGATCACGGCAGCGTCTCGGAGGCGATCCGCGCCGTCGCCGGGATGAAAAAGGACTTTACGGTCGAGGATGTCTACGCGCGTGGCGCAAAAGTGCTCGAGCGCGCGATCGTGCACGGCACGACGCGGATGCGCACGCATGTCGAGATCGATCCGCGCGTCGGCTTGCGCGGCTTCGAAGCCGTGAAGGCGCTCAAACGCGACTATGCCTGGGCGATCGACCTGTCGCTCTGTGTCTTTCCGCAGGAAGGCCTGACCAACGATCCCGGAGCTGAGGAGCTGCTGATCCAGGCGCTGCGTGAGGGCGGCGAGGCGATCGGCGGCTGCCCTTACATGGACACCGACCCGAATGCGCACCTCGCGCGCATCTTCGATCTGGCCCAGGAGTTCGACGTCGATGTCGACCTGCATCTGGACTTCGACCTCGATCCCTCCTGGTGGCATCTCGATGAGGTCTGCCGGCAGACCGAGCGGCGCAACTATGGGGGACGCGTGGCGATCGGCCATGCCACTAAGCTCTCGGCCCTGCCGCCGGAACGGATGAAGGCGGCCACCGCGCAACTCGTCAAGGCCGGTGTTGCCGTCACCGTGCTGCCGGCGACCGATCTCTATCTGATGGGGCGCGAAGCGACTCACAACGCGCCGCGCGGGCTGACGCTTGCCCACAAGCTCGCCGGCAACGGCGTGCTGTGCTCGGTCGCGACCAACAACGTGCTCAATCCCTTCACGCCGTTCGGCGATGCGTCATTGCTGCGCATGGCGAATTTCTACGCCAATGTCGCGCACGCCTCGGTCAGCGATTTCGACACCTGCCTCGATCTGGTGACCGAGCTGCCGGCGCGGCTGATGAACCTCGGGGATTACGGCATCAAGGTGGGCAACCCCGCCGATCTGATCGTGCTCGATACCCGGGACAGCCGCTTCGCCATCGCCGAACTGCCGGACATCGTGATGGGCTTCAAAAGCGGCCGGCAGACTTTCGCGCGGCAACGGCCCACTCTGTTCCGCCCCGGCCGCTGACCCGCTGTCGGCGCATATCTGCATTGAAGCGTGGCGGATTGCCGCGCCATTTCAGTTCGATGTTACCGCTGATCGTTCTCATATTCCGAATCCGGTAGAACACCGGATAGTCGATCCGCACTGATTCCCGATAGCTGCACGCATTGCCAGTCCCGCGGTGCCGGTCGAAGCAGAACCTGCACTGATGTCTGCATTCATCGGGGAAGCATCGACATGTTCAGCGCATTCAACAGCATCGACCGTCACGCCGTTCGAGCGAGAACGCCGAGCGAAGCCGCGATGCAACGGCTCGACGGCATCGGGCACGTCCTGTCCGACCTCGATCTGGCGGGCGTCCGGAACCAGGATGACCTGACGCGCATGCTCCTGACGCTGGATACTGCCGACAAGTGCATTCGGGTGATCCGCGCGGAATTCCGCCTCGAAACCGTGAGCGATCGGCTGGCCCGCAAGGCTGAAAACCTGATGGTGCTGATCGAACGCGCGCGCGACGAACTCACCGGCTGCCGCGCTGCTAAATCCTGAGCAGGATGCCGCCTACGTCTCGCGATTGATCTTCGCCAGAATTCGATCCGCCTCGGTACGCCAGTCCGCACTGCGTGCGAACTCCGTGCTGCCCCTGGTGCCGAACAGCCCCTCATCGGCGAGATCGGCGACCCAGGTCTGACGCTCGGCTGTGCCCTGCGCGGACCATGGCGTCAGTCCTGCCTCACGCACGGTCTCGGCGACCTCGCGAACCTCTTCGGCACGGCGACGGCCATGCTCGATCACGCGCTGGAAGAAGTAGGCCCCCTGCTTTTCCCAGTTGATGGCGGGGAAGGTTTCCGCCAGTGACCCCAGCACCGCATCTTCGACGCCATAGGCGCGCGCAGTGGTGAAGCTTTCGATGACCATGGCCTCGAGACCCTTGATCATGATGCTGCGGCACATCTTCACCGCGGAGGATACGCCCAGCTTGTCGCTGGCAACCTTCGCCGCGAAACCGATCGTGTTCAGGAGCGGTTCCAGCTCCCTGGCGCCGGGACCGCCGAGCAGCAGCGGCACCTTGATGCGATACGGCGGTACCGAGGTCATCACGGCGCCCTCGACATAGCGTCCGGCAGCGCCGTCGATCAGCGCTGCGGCGCGCTGCTTGGCGCCTGGAGACGCCGAATTGAAATCGAGAAACCAGGTGCCTTGGTTGATCGCGGCCGCGCAGGCCTTTGCCACCGGAACGGCCTGGCTCGCCGTGACCGCGGAGATGATGAAATCGGATTTCGCGGTCAGATCGGCGTGAGAGGTCGCGAGCGTGACACCGAATTTGGCCGCATGCTCCTTCAGGGAAGCGCCCTGCTCGCCTGCGAGCTTGATGTCGTAGGCCGCGACCTTGATGTCCTGCTGACGCAAGTCCTCGGCAAGAATCCTGCCGACCTCGCCATAGCCAACCAGCCCGATCTGCCACCGCCTCGGATCCGACATCAGTTCAATCCTCGCGTCGTCTCGTCGAACAGCTCCTCGACCGCATAGCGGCGCGGGATCAGCGCCTGCTGAAATGCATAATCGACGATCAGCTCCAACGGTCTTCTGTTCGCTTCGATTCCGAACGGCACGAGGTCCGGCGTAGCGGCAGCGCCCATCTGTTCCTTGTTCCGCTTGAGCAGGTCATAGACGCCCGCGACGACATCGGGGCGCGATTTTGCCAGCTTCTCGGTCACGACCACGAGGTGATTGACCGGGACAGCGCCGCGAAGGGCAAACCATTTGGCGGCTTCCGCGGCCGGATCCGGAAACAGCGGCTTCAGCTTGGGATTATCAGAGGTCTCGCCGAGGACGGCATCGAGCTCGCCGTCGAGCAGCATCTGAAGGACCTTCTTGTCCTTCGGCGCCCGCTCGGTGGTGTCGACATATTCGGCGACGTGCGGGTCCTCGAAGGTGACCCAGCGAATCTTCTCGAGATTGACGCCGTAGTCGTTGGCGAGGATACCCCTGATCCAGGCCCCCGTCGTCGTCGTGAACGAGCGGATGCCGACGCGCCTGCCTTCGAGATCGGTTGGCCCAAGCGTACCCTGCGCGGGATTGTACAGCGCGTAAGCATGCTGGAAGCGGCCGAGCATGGTCGCCGGCAACAGCACCAGCGGCTTGCCATGGGCCTTCGCCATCAGATAAGTGACGATCGCCATCTCGCAGACGTCGAAAGCCTGCTCGCGCACCATCGGCTTGAACGCGGTGTTGGTCGGCGTGTACTCGATGAAGTCGAGGTCGAAAAGGTCGGAGCGGAGCTCGCCGCTCTTCACCGCCCGGACGTGAGGGTGACTGCCGAGCACGGCCTTCAGCTTGAGACGATCCATCCGCGCGCTCCGCTTCTCTTCGCCCTAGACGTCCTCGGGATTGTCGACATAGACGAGCCCGGCCTTGGCCAGCGTCTCGCGCATGCTGTACATGTCGAGGCCCAGTTCGCCCGACGCGAGACGCGTGCGCTTGCCGCCTTCATCCGCGTTGCGCTTCTTCGCCTTCTCGGCGACTTCCGCGGCATAGCGCTTCGGCACCACCACGACGCCGTCGTCATCGGCCACGATGATGTCGCCGGGATCGACGCTGACGCCGGCGCAGACCACGGGAATGTTGACCGAGCCGAGCGTGGCCTTGACCGTGCCCTTGGCCGAGATCGCGCGCGACCACACCGGAAACTTCATTTCATGCAGGGCCTTCACGTCGCGGCAACCGGCATCGATGATCAGCCCCTGCACGCCGCGCGCCTGGAGCGAGGTCGCGAGCAATTCGCCGAACATGCCATCGGTATTGTCGGTGGTGCAGCCGACGACGAGGATATCGCCCTTCGTGCACTGCTCGACCGCGACATGGATCATCCAGTTGTCGCCGGGCTGGGCCAGCACGGTCACGGCTGGGCCGGCAATCGCCGCGCCGGCCCAGACGGGGCGCAAGTAAGGCTTCATCAGACCGATGCGGCCGTAGGCTTCGTGCACGGTCGAAACGCCGTACTCCGCCATCCCGGCGGGATCGGCACGCTTGATGTTGCGAACGACGACCGGCTTCATGCAAGCTCCTCCGCAACGGTCGGGAACAGGCGCTGATAGGCCTCGCCGTAAGTCATGGGCACGCCTGTGTTGCGGCTGCCCTGGATGCCGCGGTTGAGCGCGACGCGCTCGTAATAGCCCCACAGATGCTTCTGCGCGGCGAGGATCTGGAACGCCTCGTACTTCTCCTTCCAGACCTCGTCGATCTTGAGGAGCAGGTCCGGCTTGTAATTGCACTGCTCGGGCTGGTGCGGCTCGAACAGAAACACCGGCGGCGCCGAATATTTGTACTGCGCGCCGGGCTTGTGGCCCATCGCCTGCGCGACCACGCGGGTCTCCTGCGCGAAATGCGCCGCGTTCGGATGGTCGAAATTATACGGGTCTTCCAGCGCGTGCGTCAGCACGAAGCTCGGATTGAGCTCGCGGTAGATGTCGACCATGCGATCGAAATGCGCCTCGTCAAGCTTCAGCGGATAGTCGCCGCAGTCGAAGAACTCGATCTCGGCGCCGAGCAGCTTTGCCGCCCGCTCCGCCTCGTCCTTGCGGCCGGCCTTGACCGATTCCAGCGTTGCGCCCTTCTCCTTCCAGGCGAACTGGCTTTCGCCGCGCTCGCCGAAGGACATGCACACGATCTTCATGCGATAGCCCTTTTTCGCATGCAGCGCGATGGCACCGCCGGCGCGCCAGACGAAATCGCCCGGATGGGCCGTGACCACGAGACCTGTCTTCATGGGACAAACTCCCCTCTTTCGTTCGTACGCAGCATAGGCCACCCGCGCCACGCAGGCAGCAATTTCATCAAGCGGTGACGGCCGCGGGTTCCTCGCCGTCGAGCACGCGCCTGAGGCGCTCGCCGTCGAGGGCGCCTTCCCATTTGGCAATCGCAATCGTCGCAACCGCGTTCCCGATCAGATTGGTCGGCGTCAGTCCCTGGGACATCAGGCGATGGATGCCGAGCACCAGCGCCACGCTCGTCACCGGAATGGAGCCGGTGGCGGACAGCGTCGCCGCCAGCACGACAAAGGCGGCGCCCGCGATACCTGCGGCGCCCTTGGAGGTCACGAGCAGGATCAGCAGCAGCTCGATCTGCTCGGCGAGCCCGAACGGCGTGTTGGTCGCCTGCGCCAGGAACACCGAGGCGGCGGCGAGATACAGACAGGTGCCGTCGAGATTGAAGGAATAGCCGGTCGGGATCACGAGGCCAACCACGCTCTTCTCGCAGCCGGCCTTCTCCAGCTTGGTCAGCATGCGCGGCAGCACCGTCTCGGACGATGTCGTGGCGATGCAGATCAGAAGCTCTTCCCAGATGTAGCGGATCAGCTTGAGCAGCGAGAAGCCGCAGAGACGCGCGACGGGGCCGAGCGCCACGATGATGAAGATCACGCAGGTGAGATAAAAGCCGCCGAGCAGCTTGCCGAGCGAGGCCAGCGAGCCGACACCGAACTTGCCGACCGTGAAGGCGATGGCACCGAACGCACCGATCGGCGCCGCCCACATCACGAAGCCGACGACGGCGAACACCATCTTTGCGGCGATGTCGATCAGATGAACCAGCGGTGCGCCGCGCTCGCCGAGCTGTACCAGTGCGAACCCGCACAGCACGGAGATGAAGAGCACCTGGAGGATGTTGCCTTCGGCAAACGCGCCGATGAAGGTTGCCGGCACGATGTTCAAGAGAAACGGCACGAAGCCGATGACGGCGGTCTGCTTGACGTAGGGCTCGATCACGCTGGCATTGATGCTGGCGGGATCGATGTTCATGCCGACGCCGGGCTTGAGCACATTCACCGCGACGAGGCCGATGACCAGCGCGATCGTGGTCATGATCTCGAAATAAACGATCGCCTTCACCGCGACGCGCCCGACCCGCGCCATGTCGGCCATGTGCGCGATGCCGTGCACGACGGTGCAGAAGATGATCGGCGCGATCAGCATCCGGATCGCCTTGATGAAGGCGTCCCCGAGCGGCTGCATCTTGGCGCCCGCCTCCGGGCTTACGATCCCGAGCGCGATGCCCGCCGCCATGGCGATGAGCACCTGGATCCAGAGCTCCTTCCACCAGGCCCGGCCGCGCGGCTTGTCGATCGCGAGCGCCGTCATTGGTCGAACTCGAACAGGCGCGCGGGATTGTCGACGAGGATCTTCTGCTGGAACTCCGGCTCCGGCGCGAACAGCGGGATCAGGTCGACGAGATCGCCGTCATTCGGCATCGCCTTGACGTTGGGATGCGGCCAATCGGTGCCCCAGATGATGCGGTCCGGAGCGGTCTCGACGATCTTTCGCGCGAACGGCACGGCGTCCGTGAACGGGGGACCGGCCGAGGACACCCGCTCCGAGCCGCAGATCTTGACCCAGCATTTCTCGTCGCGCTGCATCAGCTCGATCAAAATCTTGAACGGAATCTGGTCGAGCCCGTCGGACGCCTTCACCCGTCCCATATGGTCGATGGTGTAGCTCAGCGGCAGCCGTGTCAGCATGTCGGCATATTCAGGCAGGTCGATCGCATCGAAATGCAGGTCGATGTGCCAGCCGAGCGGGGCGACCATCGCGATGATGCGGTCGAACACCCGCTTGTCAGGAACGCCGCCGAGATGACGGACGAAATTGAAGCGGCAGCCGCGAAAGCCGCCCTCGTGCAGCACGCGGAGGTCGCGCTCGGTGATGGTGTCGTCAATGTTGGCGACCGCGCGGTAGGCGCCATTGCTCTGCGCGATGGCATCGAGCGCGACCGTGTTGTCGGTGCCGTGGACGCTGGCATTGACGATGACGGCACGCTCGACGCCGAGCTTGGCATGCAGGGCGCGGAAATCGGCGAGCGGCGCATCCGGCGGCGTGTAGGAACGGTCGGGCGCGTAAGGGTATTTCGCGCCGGGGCCGAAGATGTGGCAATGCGCGTCGCAAGACAGCTTCGGCAGCTTGAACTTCGGCGTACGGGTGTTCGGATCGGGCGGCGGAATGGTCGGCGTGTACATCATGCTCATCAGGTGAACTTGAACAGGCGCGCGGGATTGTCGACCAGCAGTTTCTGCCGGACCTTTGCGTCGGGCGCGTAGAGGGGAACAAGGTCGACGATCTCGCCGTCGTTCGGCATGATCTTGACGTTGGGATGCGGCCAGTCGGTGCCCCAGATGACGCGGTCGGGTGCATTGTCGATCAGCGCCTTCGCGAACGGCACGGCATCGTGGAACGGTTTGCCGGCCGCGGAGGCACGTTCGAGGCCGGTGATCTTGACCCAGCACTTCTCGTCCTTCTTCTGAAGGTCGAGCAAGGCCGTGAAACCGGGATCGTCGAGCCCTTTGCTCGCCTGGACCGTTCCCATGTGATCGATCACGTAAGGCGTCGGCAGCGCGGTCAGAAGGGCTGCGAATTCGGAGATCGTGCCCGGCTCGAAATAGACATCGACATGCCAGCCGAGCTCGGCGACGCGATGCACGATGCGCTGGAACTTGGTCATGTCGCCGACGCCGCCGAGGCGCTTGAGGAAGGCAAAGCGGCAGCCACAGATGCCGCCCTTGCCAAGCGCCGCCAGCTCTTTCTCGGTCATCTCGTCGTTGACGTTGGCGATGCCCTTGTAGGCGCCCTCGCTCTGCGCGATGGCATCGGTGACGACGCGATTGTCGGTGCCGTGCACGGTGGCATTGACGATCACGCAGCGCTCGACGCCGATCTTCTCGTGCACGCTGCGGAACGTCTCCAGCGGCGCATCGGCCGTATTGTAAGGGCGCTTTTCCGAGAAGGGATAACGCGACGCCGGCCCGAAAATGTGGGTGTGGCTGTCGCACGACTTCGGCGGCAGCTTGAAGGATGGCGTCTTGGGATTTGGATCCGGCGGCGCGATCGTCGGGATCGCTTTGGGCTCGGCACCTTGCGCGCGCGCTTCGCTCGTGAGCGCGGCACCGGCCAATCCGGTCAAGAGATGCAAACACTCCCGCCTGTTCATTTCCTCAACACCCTGTCACATGGTCCGCTTGCGAGCGAAAGCGCTGTTGCGCGCCTCCGCTCGAGCGGTTTCTTTCAAGTCTTGCTGCTGACGACCGGCCGCCGCTTCACCGGCGCGGCCTGATCGAGCGCCGGCGCCTGGAACGCGGCAACGGTGGCCTGCACCAATTGCTCGATGGCGCTGGCGGCATCGTTGCCGTCGGCTTCGCCACGCGACAGGCGCGAGACGCGATCCGGCGTCACCAGCGAGTAATAGAGCGCGCCGAGCAGGAAGTGGCTGCGCCAGACGATGTCGGTGCGCGGAATGTGCGGCAGGCTGTCGTGGATCGCGTCGATGAAGGCGTGGCTGGTGTCGTCAAAAGTCTGCGCGATGATTTTTCGCGCGACTTCGTTGCCTTCGGCCGACATCACGGCGCGCAGGCGCGTGAAGCGCGCTCCCCCGCCGGCGAGATCGCTGCCCGAGGTGAAGGCCGGCACGACATAGGCCCGCACCACCGCTTCCAGCCGGTCCTGGAGATCGCGCACGCGCTTGGCGGCCGCGAGCAGCTCGGAACGGCGCAAATTCATCGGCCCGCAATGACGCTGGTAGATCTCCAGCAGCAGGCCGTCCTTGGTCTTGAAATGATAGGTCACGCTGCCGGGATTGGCGCCGGCGGCCTGCGCGATGTCGCGCACCGAAACGGCATTGAAGCCGTTGATGGCGAACAGCTCCTCGGCCGCGGCGAGGATCGCCTCGCGCATGTTCGGCTTGCGGGCCGTTTCCTTGCTGGTGGGCTTGCGTACCATGTGATTTGTACTATCGTACAAAAGATCAGGTCTCGTCAACAAGAACCATGGGCGGCGTCCGGAACGGCCTGGAGACCGCCGCGGGGAAGCGAACGCCATCAAGGAGTGCTGGGAAATGCTGGGTTTGAACAAGACAATCGGCGGGTTGATGCTGGGCGCCGGCCTGCTGCTGGCGGGTGGCGCCGCGCAGGCCGCCGACAACTATCCGAGCAAGCCGGTTCACATCCTCGTGCCCTACGCCGCCGGCGGCGCGGTCGACGTGCTCGCACGCACGCTCGGCCAGGCACTGGCGAAGACCTGGGGCCAGCAACCGGTGATCGACAACCGTCCGGGCGCCGGCGGCATCGTCGCCTCGCAGGCGCTGACGCAGGCAGCGCCCGACGGCTATACGCTGATCCTGGTCGCGAGCGGCCACCCGCTCAACCAGTTCATCTATCCGAGCGTGCCCTATGACACGTTCAAGGACTTTACCGCGATCAGTGAAGTCGCCTCCTCACCGCTCGCGATCGTCGTCGCCAAGGACAGCCCCTACAAGACACTCGGCGATCTGCTCGCTGCGGCCAAGAAGGAGCCGGACAAGCTCTCCTATGGCATGTCCGGCAACGGCACCTCGGCGCATCTCGCCGGCGAGCTGCTCAAATACATGTCGGGCACCAAGATCGTCGCGATCCCCTACAAGGGCGGCGCGCCGGCGTTGACCGCGGTGATCGCCGGCGACATACCAATCAGCATCAATCCACTTGCGGAAGCGATCAGCCAGATCGAAGGCGGCCCGGTGCGCGCGCTCGCGGTGACCTCGGCCGAGCGCTCGAAGGCGCTGCCCAATGTCCCGACGGTCGCGGAATCAGGCGTCCCCGGCTACGACGTCTCGGTCTGGTGGGGCGTGCTTGGACCTGCAAAAATGCCGCCGGAAATCGTGGCGAAGCTCGAAACCGATTTGAAGGCGGCACTACAGGATCCGAACGTGCTGTCGACACTCGGCAAGATCGGTGCAGCCCCGATCGGCTCCTCCGCCAAGGAGTTTGACGCCTACATGCACGCCGAGGCAACCAAATGGGAGCCGGTGCTGAAGGCCGCCGACATCCGCGCGCAGTGAGGCTCGCTACATGAGGACCTCTTACGGTCGCCTTGTCCGCGCCGTCCTGCTCGCGTTTGCAGTCATCGGTCTGCCCGGTGCGCCCGCGTGCGCCGATGGCGAAGCAAAACTGCTGGCGCCGAGCGGCATCTTGCGCGTCGGCATCTATCCGGGCAGTCCGACCTCGATGGTCTCGGACGCGGCCGGCAAGCCGCACGGCCTCGCCTACGATCTCGGCGGCGAGCTTGCAAAACGGCTCGGCGTGCACGTCGACTATGTCAGGTTCCAGCGTGTCGCCGACATCGTCACCGCGATCCATGATCGCCAGGTCGACTTTACCGTGACCAACGCCACGCCGGCCCGCGCCAACGACGTCAGCTTCAGCCAGCCCGTGCTGGCGATCGAGCTCGGCTATCTCGTTCCCGCGAACTCGCCTGTCGGCAGGGTCGAGGACATCGACAAACCGGGCATCAAGATCGGCGTCACCAAAGGCTCGACCTCCGAGCGTACGCTGCCGGCCAGATTCAAGAACGCGACCATCGTTCCCGCCGAAAGCGTCAAGGTTGCCATCGCCATGTTCGGCCGCGGCGAGATCGATCTCTACGCGACCAACAAGCCGACACTGTTCGAGATGTCCGACCAGATGCCCGGCGCGAGGGTCCTCGACGGCAATTGGGGCCTGGAACACATGGCGATTGCGATTCCCAAGGGACGCGAGGATGCGCTTCCCCTGCTCAACAGCTTCGTCACGGACGAGCAGTCGTCCGGCGCGCTGGACACGATCCAGCAGCAGGCCGGCTTGCGCGGCGCGGCGAAGGCGACACGCGAGTAACCCGCAATTCGCCACCTGCTTCGCGGACCGCGAGACGATCTCCACCCTGGTCTGGGCGCGGCGAAAACTGCGCAAGCCGCGATCGCGCCCCGACCGGCAAGCCGGCGCAGCCGTGGTTGGCGCCGGCTGATCGTGCCCGCGATTCAATTGCGCACGCTCGCTCGCATCTTCTCCGGCGGCGCGGGGCGCCGCAGGACATCGGCGTCATCGTCGCCCGACGGGATCAGGATCGCGCGCTCGCGCGGCAGCGCTTCGGGCATCTCGTCGCGAATGAAAGCGATGAGCTTCTCTCTCATCTCGCAGCGCAAGTCCCAGGATTGCGGCGCATTTCGCGCGCTGACCAGCGCGCGCAGTTCGATGGTGCGCGAATCCGCGTCGATCACCTGGAGATTGACCACCGCGCCGTCCCAGAGCCTGGAGTCCTTCACCGCTCCCTCCAGCCAGCGCCGGATGCGCGGCACGTCGGCCCGATAATCGACGTGCAGCGCGATGACACCGATCAGGGACGCGGTGTCGCGGGTCCAGTTCTGGAACGGCTTCTCGATGAAATAGGACAGCGGCACCACCATGCGGCGCCAGTCCCACAGCCGGATCACCACATAGGTCGAGGCGATGTCCTCGACCCAGCCCCACTCGTTCTCGATGATGACGGCATCCTCGATGCGGATCGGCTGGGTGATCGCGATCTGCACGCCCGCGATCAGGTTGCTCAGCAGCGGCCGGGCGGCAAGACCGACGATGATACCGGCTGCGCCGGCGGAAGCGAACAGGCTGACGCCGTATTGCCTCACCGAGTCGAACGTCATCAGCGCGGTCGACACCGTGATGATGACGATGATGATATCGGTGACGCGCTTGAACACACGGACCTGGGTGACGTGCTTGCGCGCGATGAAATTCTCGGTGACGTCGCGAAAGTTCTGGAGATAGCGTGCCGCGCTCATGTCCACGATCCGGATCGATATCCACCCGATCAGCGCGATGAAGGCGACGACGAACAGGCTCGTCAGCGGCGTGCGAAAGGCATCGTCCAGCGGCGCGAGCGGCAGCACCAATGCTACAGTGGCAAGACAGAGGGCAAGTTGGGCAGGGCCAGCCGTCCGCTCGATGAACACGCTCATGAGCGGGAGACGGGTTCCGAAGGCGCGGTTGAACAGCCAAACCGCGAGGCGATAGATCGACAGGGCAACCAGGATCGCGCCGGCGACCAGAGCAAGGCCGACGAACCATGACGGTATCCACCCGAACATCCTGTCGATGTCGGCCAAAAGGGCCTGCCGATTCATTAAAGTCCCCGCATTTGCATCCGCGCTTGCCGTCCAACGCGTTGCAGCGTGGTTCGCTCCCGCGTTCAGTGCAACGCAGCATCCCTCTGATGCAATCACCGCCGAACTGCGCTATTTCTAGGCGATCATGACTCGACGCACCGGCAGCGCTGATCTTCCTCTCCACACGGGACGGGTTCCGCCGTGGCTGGCGAACCGCATGGCTTCGTTAGGGGCGATCGTCACGCAGGCAATCGTGCATCATTACGGCCGCGATGCGTTCCTGCAGCGGCTCTCGCATCCGTTCTGGTTCCAGTCGTTCGGGGCCGTCATGGGGATGGATTGGCACTCCTCGGGCATCACGACGTCCGTGATCGGCGCGTTGAAGCGCGGGCTCGCACCGCTCCAGGACGAGCTCGGAATTTACGTCTGCGGCGGACGCGGTCAGCACTCGCGCAAGACGCCTGACGAACTGCTGCAACTCGG
The DNA here is from genome assembly GCF_018129995.1 of Bradyrhizobium sp. SZCCT0153. Taxonomy (GTDB): domain Bacteria; phylum Pseudomonadota; class Alphaproteobacteria; order Rhizobiales; family Xanthobacteraceae; genus Bradyrhizobium; species Bradyrhizobium japonicum_G. The sequence continues at coordinate 1,123,256 of NZ_JAFCKS010000002.1, read as the reverse complement.
CGACCGCGTCGGCTTCGACGGCGCCATGCTCACGCGTGCGAGTCGCCTCGTGGCAAAGGTCGACAGCGCCGCGGTCCAGGACGGATTTGACCTTTACCTGCACGGCTTCTTCGTCACCGCCGATGCCAAATGGACGGTGGTGCAGCAGGGTATGAACGGCGACAAACGGCAGGCCCGCCGTTATCACTGGCATTCCGAGGCGCTGACGAGTTTTGTCGATGCGCCGCACAGCGCGATCGACGGGCCGCTGCAAGGCGAGATCGTCAATCTCACCGACCATCGCGCCGGCGTCTCGCGCGATGCCCAGCTCGAGCTCTTGAGCGTCCTCGGCCCGGATCGCATCCTCTGCGAATTCGAGCGGCTCACCGGGACCGCGCCCGAGCCTGCGCAGGCGATGCTGCCGCACCTGATCATGCCCGCGCATCACGATGTCAGGCCCAAGGACGTGTTCGCGCGCCGCCTGCACGGCACGCTGGCGGCTGCGGCCGAACGTGGCCCGGTCGATTTTCCGGAGCTCCTGCTGATGCCCGGCGTCGGCGCACGCACGGTGCGATCGCTGGCGATGGTGGCCGAGGTCGTGCATGGCGCGCCCTATCGCTTCAGCGATCCCGCGCGCTTATCGCTTGCCCACGGCGGCAAGGACCGGCATCCCTACCCCGTCCCGATCAAGGTCTATGACGAGACCATTCGCGTGCTCAAGGGCGCGATCCAGAACGCGAAGCTCGGGCGCGAGGAGGAGATGCAGGCGATCCGCCGCCTCGACGATCAGGCGCGCCGGCTGGAACGCACCGCGCACGGTCCATCGGTGGAGACGTTCATCGCGGGTGAACGGGCGGCCTCGCCCGATCTCGACGGCCGCTCCGTTTTCGGCTGGGAGCGCGATCTTGTCGCCGCGAAGAAGCTGACCGGCTCTTAGCTTCGCCCACCTACTCGTCCTCGTCCTCCGCAAGCCGGTTGGCCACGGTTCCCGAGCAAGGGGCAACACGTCAACTGGCGAGCAATTGCGAGACGTCGGCCGTAGCCGAACCCGGCTGGGGCGTTGCGCCGGCATCGGCAATGACCGGCAAATTCGCAATCATGCGAATCCCCGGCCGCTTGCGCCAGTGAATCTGTGAGGCATCGACCGCGAGGCCTAGTCGTGGCCAGCGCGTGAACAAGGCCTGAAGCGCGCAAGTGGTCTCGATCCGCGCAAGCTGATGCCCCAGGCAGAAATGGATTCCCGTGCCGAAGGACATATGGCGGTTGGGCTTGCGTTCGAGGTCGAGCCTCTCCGGCTGGTCGTGCACATCAGGGTCCATGTTCGCCGCCGCGAGCATCACCATGACGCGGTCGCCCTTCTTCAGGCGCACGCCCTCCAGCTCGATGTCCCGCCGCACATAGCGCGGTTTTGAAAATTGCACCGGCGAGACGAAGCGCAGGAACTCCTCAACGGCGAGTCCGGCGCGTCTCCAGTCTTCTTCCAGCCAGTCGCGAAGGCCCGGGTTCTTCAGCAATTCGTAGACCGAGCCGCTGACGAGATGCGTGGTGGTCTCGGAGCCGGCCGCGAGCAGCAGGAACACCATCGACACCATTTCGTCCGGCGTGATCTGGCCGCCCTCCCGCTCGACCTGGACCAGCTCCGCGATCAGGCCTTCGCCGCCGTGCACGCGCGCGATCTGCAATTGCCGTTCGAGGTAGGCTCGCATCTTGCGGAACGCGAACAGCAGCCGGAAGAAGCCGGCAACGTTGGTCAGAGAAGACATCGAATTGGCCCAGGCGATGAACCTCGGCCGATCGGCGGGCGGCAGGCCCAACAGTTCGGAGATCACCGCAAGCGGCAGGATGCGCGCGTACCGCTGGACGAGATCGGCGGGGCTACCATCGGCAAACAGTTCGTCCGCGAGGCCATCGGCGATGGCGCGGATACGCGGCTCCATCGCGACGATCGCGCGGCGGCGAAAGGCCTCGTCCACGATGCTGCGCAGCCTCGTGTGATCCGGCTCGTCCATGGTCAGCATGTTGTTGGCGATGGTCCTGACGTAGCCCGGCATCCACCAGCGCAGACCGGCGACGTCGCCATCCTCCCTGCGCAAGGTGAAGGTGGTGCCGTCCTTCAGGACCTGGGCCGTCGCGTCATGAGTGGTGGTGATCCAGACATCGCCGACGAGAGGAAATCGCGTCGCGACCACGGGGCCGGACATGCGCAACCGCGCGATCGCCTTCGGCGGATCGCGAAAGAAGGCCTCGCTGGTGAAGTCGAGGCGTAGAGCCATGTGATCACCGGTGCAGCTGGTGGCGTCTCAGTCCGAGATGGTGCACGGCGCGGCCGGCGCAAGGGGCCGGAACCTCCGCTCCACCTCCGGCGCAGGCGTAGAGCGGCGGGCCTATCCGCGTCCCGGCGAACGCGGGCCGGTCTTGCGCTGCTGCTGATTGGTGTAGGCGTCCCAATGGCTCCAGCTGCCGCTGCTGAGGCTTTGCAGGTCGGTGGTGAGCGGACGGCGCGTGCGCTTGTCGTGATCGGCGATGACGCGCTCGGATTGCGCAATCTTGCGCTTGAGCTCCGCGGTCGCCTTCAGGGTCTGGCCGTTCCGCTTCGAGGTGGCGATCTCGCCCATCGTGAAGCGCGCGGTCTCGAGCGCCTTCAACTCGGCGCGGTTCCTCTTCAACTGAACCCGGTGCCAGGCGATGTTGCTGTCGCTGTCCGCAACCATGTGGGAACTCCGCTGATTCGTTCCCGCATAGTATCGTGTGCCGAATCGGCGCCGCAACGGGCGCCCGGCTGCGAAAATACGGTCTTATTGCGCGAAAACAGCGGGCCTAGCGCTCGGCGAAGGCTTTTTCGACCACGAATTGGGCAGGTTCGCCGTGATTGCCCTCGACGAAGCCCCGTTCGCCAAGCAGCGCGCGGGTATCGGTGACCAGCGCCGGACTGCCGCAGATCATGATGCGGTCGTGGGCGGCTTCCAGTGCCGGCAGGCCGATATCGGAAAACAGCTTGCCTGACGTGATGAGGTCGGTGATGCGACCGCGATTGCGGAACGGATCGCGCGTCACGGTGGGATAATAGATCAGCTGATTGCGGATATAGTCGCCGATCAGCTCGTCCTTCGGCAGCGTCTCGGTGATCATCTCGCCATAGGCGAGCTCCTTCACGTGCCGGCAGCCGTGCAGCAGCACGACCTTCTCGAACCGCTCGTAGGTTTCGGGGTCCTTGATCACGCTCAGGAACGGCGCAAGGCCCGTGCCGGTGCCGATCAAATAGAGGTTGCGGCCGTCTTCCAGATTGTCGATCACCAGCGTGCCGGTGGCCTTGCGGCTGACGATGATCTCGTCGCCTTGCTTGAGGTGCTGGAGCCGCGAGGTCAGCGGACCGTCCGGCACCTTGATCGAGAAGAACTCCAGCGTGTCCTCGTAATTGGCGCTGGCGACGCTGTAGGCCCGCAGCAAGGGCTTCTCGCCGACCTTGAGCCCGATCATGGTGAATTCGCCGTTGCGGAAACGGAAGGTCGGGCTGCGGGTGGTCTTGAAGGAGAACAGCGTGTCGGTCCAGTGATGGACGCTCAAAACGCTTTCCTGATTGAAATTGCTCATCTCACCCTTCCGTGGCGCTTCTTTGCGGTTCCGAGGCGGTCAGCTATGCGTCGTTTGTACACTATCATTCGTATACTAATGAATAATCCGGCTTGATCCCGCGGTCAAGGCTGCCCAAGATCGGAAGCGTTGCAGTTAAGGACAAGGACCCATTCCATGGCGCATGACGCACCCCAGGCCACCGGACCCTCGAAGCTCGTGATCCGAAATATCGGCCTGATCCTGTCCGGCGCGCTGGAAAAGCCGATCCTGGACGGCGACACCATCGTCGCCGAGAACGGCAAGATCACCGCGATCGGCCGCTTCAAGGACCTCGACACCGAAGGCGCGACCACCATCGTCGAGGCCAACGGCACCACGGTGGCGCCCGGTCTGATCGACAGCCATGTCCACCCCGTCGCCGGCGACTGGACGCCTCGCCAGAACCAGATCGGCTGGATCGACAGCAATCTGCACGGCGGCGTCACCACAATGATTTCGGCCGGCGAAGTGCACATGCCCGGCCGCCCCCGCGACGTCGTCGGCCTGAAGGCGATGGCGATCTTCGCCCAGCGCGCATTCTGGAATCTGCGGCCTGGCGGTGTGAAGGTTCATGCCGGCGCGCCGGTGATCGAATGCGAGATGGTCGAAGAGGACTTCAAGGAATTGGCCGCCGCGGGCGTCAAGCTGCTCGGCGAGGTCGGCCTCGGCGGCGTCAAGGACGGTCCCACCGCGCGTAAAATGGTCGGCTGGGCGCGCAAATACGGCATCCAGAGCACCATCCACACCGGCGGTCCCTCGATCCCCGGCTCCGGCCTGATCGACAAGGACGTGGTGCTGGAGGCCGATACCGACGTGGTCGGCCACATCAATGGCGGCCACACCGCCCTGCCCGACGACCAGATCCGCTGCATCTGCGAGGGCTGCAAGCGCGGCCTCGAGCTCGTGCACAATGGCAACGAGCGCTCGGCCCTGTTCACGCTGCGCATCGCACGCGAGATGGGCGATTTGCACCGCGTCATCCTCGGCACCGATGCGCCGGCCGGCTCCGGCGTACAGCCGCTCGGCATCCTGCGCATGGTCTCGATGCTGTCCTCGCTCGGCGACCTGCCGGCCGAGATCGCGTTCTGCCTTGCCACCGGCAACACCGCGCGGATGCGCGCGCTCGATTGCGGCCTCATCGAAGTGGGCCGCTCCGCCGACTTCGTCATCATGGACAAGGCCCAGCACTCGCCCGGCAAGAGCATCCTGGAGAGCGTACAGCTCGGCGACCTTCCCGGCATCGGCATGACCATCATCGACGGCATCGTGCGCACCCAGCGCAGCCGCAACACTCCGCCGGCCGGCAGGGTGCCCGAGGTGGTGGCGAAGTGACGCAGTCGGAGCGGCTCGCCGCTCCACGCGGTCCCCTGAAAGCATTGAACAAGTCGCTGGCCTGCTGCGTCTAACGCAGGCAGCCCCTGGCGGCGGCAGTTCATTGCTGGGACGTCGAGCAAGACATGAAGAATTCGTCGCGGATTGCCGCCGGCGTTGCCGGTGCGGTCGGAGGTTATGTCGCGACCTTTGTGCTGTTTTCAGTGCTCGATCTGGGCAACCGGGCGGACCCGATCACATCGGGTCTGCTGGCATTGTTCGTCTACTCACCCATCGGCGCGATCGCCGGTCTTGTGCTTGCGACCAGGCTGACGATGCGCTCGGGCAATGCCGAAAGCACTGGCGGCCTCGCACGCACCAGCCTGAAATCGCTCGGCGTGGTCGTCCTCCTCTGCGCCGCCGCCGGCGTCACCTATATTGTCTACGCCTATGCGACGGCCACACCCTGGCTCAACCGGAACGGCGGCAATCCCCTGCTCGTGTTCGAGGTTCGCCTTCCGGCCGGCGCAACGGTGCCGAAATCACCGCAAGGCATCACCGTCGAATTGCAGACAGACCTCAACACCATGCCGGGCGAATTGAACCCAGCCGGCTTCTATCGTGACGGCGATCAGCCCGTTATCGCAGGCGAAGTCGAACTGGCGTTTCGAACCTCGCACCGGCAGCTCGCCGTCAATATCCAGGGACAGCCCAGCCGGGTCTACCCGATCGGATTGACGGCCCGGGCTCCGCATACGCCGGAGTTCGGAACGTGGCAGCGGCTCGCCGACGGCAGCGAAATCCGCTACCGCGCCAAATGGCCGGGAAAGACGTAAGGAGATCAGCGCGGCTTTGCGATCTCACAACGCACATAAGTCTGGCGCCTGGCCTGGCCCACCGGGCCATTGTCCATCACGAGCCTGCCATCCGCAGCGATGGACAGCCGGGGATTGGAGCGATACTTCTCGCCCTCGCCTTCGCAGGCGAGCTTCATTTTCCAGCTGAGCTTTCCATTGGCCGTGATCTGGCTGGCCCGGCACCGCGTCTCGTACCAATAGAGGCGGTTGCCGCCTTCGATGCTCATGCGGTTGGCGCTATCCTGATCGCGGCAATCTTTTTTGGTCGACGCCCAGAATCCTTCATAGGCTTGCGCCGCCCAGGCCTGCGCACACCCGCCCGCCAGCGCCGCGCCCAGAGCCAAAACCATCGCAACCCGCCTCGCCACTCTCATGCCGGTAAGCCTCGACAAAACCATCATCGAGGTTAGTCGCGGCTCACCGCAGCTTGTTCAACAGCGCCATCAGCAACTCGCGCTCCTTTGCCTCGAGCGGCGCCAGCGTCTCCCGCGTGATCGCGAGCGCGTTCGGCGCGACCTTTTCCGCAAGCTGCTGCCCCGCGCGCGTCAGGCTGACCAGCAGTCGCCGGCCATCCTCGGGATCCTGGCTGGTCTCGGTCAGGCCGCGCGCCGTCAACCGGTCGATCACGCCCTTGATGGTCGCGACATCCATCGCCGTCAGCCGCCCGAGCTGGTTCTGCGAGCATGGTCCGGCCTCGGCGAGCTTGGACAGCGCCGCCCATTGCGTCGGCGTGATATTGGTGCCGATCTCGCGGGAGAAGATCGCGCTGTGGCGCTGCCAGACCTGGCGCAGGATGAAGCCAACCTGCTCGTCCAGCACGTAAGGCGGCTTTCCGGGTTTGACGCCCTTCTTCACCGCGACGCTTCTCGCCATCCGCTCCCGCCTCTCACAACGACAGATGCGCGTCGCGGATGTCCGGACGCGCGTCGAGCTCGGCCATGGTGCCGCCGAAACAGATGCGGCCGCGCTCGATGATATAAGCGCGATCGGAGATCAATCGCGCGAAATGCAGATTCTGCTCGGAGACGACGATGCTGACGCCCTCCTTCTTCATGGTCAGGATGGCATCGACCATCTGCTCCACGATCTTTGGCGACAGGCCTTCCGAGGGCTCGTCGAGCAGCACCAGCGACGGATTGCCCATCAGCGTGCGTGCGATGGTCAGCATCTGCTGCTCGCCCCCGCTCATGCGGCCGCCCGGGCGGTTCTTCATCTCACCCAGATTTGGAAACAGCGCGAACAGTTTTTCGCGGGTCCAGTACGGCGCGTTGGGACGCTTTGGCTGGCGGCCGACTTCCAGATTCTCCTCAACGGTCAGATCCGTGAAGATGCGGCGCTCCTCCGGGACATAGCCGAGCCCCTCGCGCACGATCTCATGCGTCGGACGCACCGAGACGTCCTTGCCCTCGAACATGATGCGGCCGGTTCGCTGCGCGACGAGACCGACGATCGAGCGGAACGTCGTCGACTTGCCGGCACCGTTGCGTCCGAGCAGCGCCACGACCTCGCCGGCGCCGACCTCGAAGCCGATGTCGAACAGGATGTGCGCGGGGCCGTAATGGCTGTTGAGCCCTTCCACCGTGAGCTTCATGCCGAGGCCCCCTCGCGATGCTGGGCATCGTAGAGAAGACCCTCGCCGAGATAGACCGCCTGCACCTGCGGATTGCCGCGCACCTCGGCGGGCGATCCCTCGGCGATCAGCGTGCCGCGGTTGAGCACGATGATGCGGTCGGCATGCTCGAACACCACGTCCATGTCATGCTCGGTGAAGAGCACGCCGATCGACTTTTCCCGCGCGATCTGCGCGGTCAGCCGCATCAGCTCGACGCGCTCGCGCGGCGCCATGCCGGCGGTCGGCTCGTCCATCAGCAGGAGTTTGGGTTGATTGGCGAGCGCAACCGCAAGCTCGAGCCGCTTGAGGTCGCCATAGGCAAGCTCGCCGCAGGGCCGATCCGCGTAGCCGCCCATGCCGACCAGTTCGAGCAGCCGGCCCGCCTCGCCGCGGTCGAAGTTCGGCGCAGAGCCCCAGAGATTGAACAGCTGCTTCTCATGCGAGATCAGCGCGACCTGCACGTTCTCGCGCACGGTCATCGTCGCGAACGTCGCCGTGATCTGGAAAGTGCGCCCCACTCCCATTCGCCAGATCTCGCGCGGCTTCTTGCCGGTGGTGTCCTTGCCGAGCAGCCGGACATGCCCCGTGTCGGGCCTGTTCTGGCCGTTGAGCATGTCGAAACAGGTGCTCTTGCCGGCGCCGTTCGGGCCGATCAGCGCCAGGATTTCGCCCGCGCGCAGCGAGAACGAGACGCCGCGCACGGCATGGATGCCGCCATAGGATTTGGTCAGGCCTTCGACCGCGAGAAGTGGGGGCGCGACGCTCATTCGGCAGACCCCATCGGCTTGGCAAGCAGGGTTGCCCCTGGCGGCGACGTGCTCTTGCGCCGCTGCGCCAGCATTTCCAGCATGCCGACGATGCCCTTGGGGAAGACGACCACGATCAGCACGATGAAACCGCCGAGCACGAGCTTCGACAGGTCGGTCTGGCTGACCAGCCAGATGTTCAGCGCCTTGTAGACGATGGCGCCGATCACCGCACCCGACACCGTCTCGACGCCGCCGAGCAGCACCATGACCAGCGCATCGACCGACAGCGAGATGCCGAGATTGTCCGGGAAGACGCTGCCCTTCAGGTACGCGAACAGCGCGCCGCCGATGCCGGCGGTCGTGCCCGCGATCACGAAGGCCGTCCACTGGATGCGCTTGGCGTTGATGCCGATCGCCTCGGTGCGCAGAAGCGAATCGCGCGTCGCCCGGAGCGCGTAGCCGAACGGCGAGAACACCATGGCCCGCAGCGCGATCGTGACGAGCGCCGCGACGCCGAGCGCGATCCAATAGAAATGCGACGGGCTCGCCGCCCAGCTCGAAGGCCAGACGCCGAGTATGCCGTTGTCGCCGCCTGTCACGCTCACCCACTGGAACGCGATCGACCAGACGATCTGCGCGAAAGCGAGCGTCAGCATCGCGAAATACACGCCGGAGAGCTGCACCGCGAAGAAGCCGAACACGGCCGCGCCCATACAGCCGAGCAGCGGCCCGAGCAACAGGCACACGATCATCGGCAGTCCCGCCATCTTGGCGAGGAAGGCGACGCCGTAGGCGCCGAGGCCGAAATAGGCGGCGTGGCCGAACGATGCGAGCCCGCCGACCGACATCAGGAAGTGCAGGCTGACGGCGAAGATCACGAAGATCGCGATCTCCGAGCCGACGGTCAGCGCGTAGTTGCCTGCGAACAGCGGCAGCGTCGCTGCGATGACGAGCGCCGCGAGAGCAGCAAGCCGCTCGTTCGACGTCAGCGGCCGCCAGGGATTGACGGTGAGACCCGGCGTCTTGCGCGCGGGCGCCTCCGGCTTGCCGAACAGACCCCAGGGACGCACGATCAGCACCGCTGCCATCACCAGGAAGACGAGGATGATGGAGATCTTCGGGAAGATCAGGATGCCGAAGGCGTTCAGTTCAGAGACCAGCACCGCCGCGACGAAGGCGCCGATGATGCTGCCGAGGCCGCCGATCACGACGACCACGAACACTTCAACGATGATGCGCAGGTCCATCGCGTGATGCACGGCATCGCGCGGGATCTGGAGCGCGCCGCCGAGCGCGGCGAGAAAGACGCCGACCGCAAACACCGAGGTGAACAGCCATTTCTGGTTGACGCCGAGTGCTGCGACCATGTCGCGGTCCTGCGTCGCCGCGCGCACCAGCACGCCCCAGCGCGTGCGCTGGAACAGCAGCCAGAGAATGCCGAGCACGACCGGCCCGAGCACGATCAGGAACAGGTCGTAGCTCGGGATGTTCTGGCCGAAGAAATCGATCGCGCCCCGAAAGCCGGGCGCACGGCGGCCGACGAGATCGTCGGGCCCCCAGATCAGCACGACGAGGTCCTCGACCATCAAGGTCAGGCCGAAGGTCGCGAGCAGCTGGAACAGTTCCGGCGCGTGGTAGATGCGCCGGAGCAGCACCATCTCGACGATGACGCCGATCAGCGCCACCGCGAACGCGGCCACCACGATGCCTCCCCAGAAGCCGAATGCGCCAGACAGACGCTCGGTGAGCGTGAAGGCGACGTACGCGCCGATCATGTAGAAGGCGCCATGCGCGAAATTCACGATCCGCGTCACGCCGAAGATGATCGACAGGCCCGAGGCCACCAGGAACAGCGACGCTGCGCTGGCGAGACCGGTCAGAAACTGTACCACATAAAAGGCCATCGGCGGTCCGGGTTAGGCATATGCTTCACTAATTGGCTTCAGTACTTGGCCTTCATCCTTCGAGACGGCGCTACGCGCCTCCTCGGGATGAGGTCCGGGACCCTCATGGTGAGGAGCGCGGCGACGCCGCGCGTCTCGAACCACGAGGCCCCGGTCTCTCTTCGTATCAATCCTTCGGCCGCAGCTTCTCGACTTCGGCGTCGCTCGGCAGATAGTCCGCGCCCTTCCTGTAGACGGACTCCACCATCACGCCCTTGCCGTCCTTCAGCGCGGTCTTGCCGACAAAGGCTCCGAGCGTCGACTGGTGATCGATCTTGCGGAAGGTGATCTCGCCGAACGGCGACGGCATCGACAGCCCCTCTGCCGCGGCAATCAGCTTCTCCGGATCGGTCGAGCCGGCCTTGGCCAGGATCGCGGCGGCGGCCTTGATGGTCTGATAGCCCACGATCGAGCCGAGACGCGGATAGTCGTTGTACTTGGCCTGATAGGCCTTCAGGAACGCGTCGTGCTCGGGCGTCTTGATCGAGTACCAGGGATAGCCGGTGACGATCCAGCCCGCCGGCGTCTCCTCCTTGAGCGGATCGAGATATTCAGGCTCGCCGGTCAGGAAGGACACGACCTCGCGTCCCTTGAACAGGCCGCGGGTGTTGCCTTCGCGAACGAGCTTCACGAGGTCGGCGCCGAAGGTGACGTTGAGGATCGCCTCGGGATTGGCGGCGGCAACGGCCTGCACCACCGGACCCGCATCGATCTTGCCCTGCGGCGGCCACTGCTCGTCGACCCACTGGATGTCAGGACGCTTCTCCGACATCAGCTTCTTGAACACCGCGACCGCGGACTGGCCGTACTCATAGTTCGGCGCGATCGTCGCCCAGCGCTTGGCCGGCAGCTTGCTGGCGGCTTCCACCAGCATCGCGGCCTGCATGTAATTCGAGGGGCGCAGACGGAATGTGTATTTGTTGCCCTTCGACCAGGTGACAGCGTCCGTCAGCGGCTCGGCTGCGAGGAAGAACACCTTCTTCTGGTTGGCGAAGTCGCTGACCGCGAGGCCGATGTTAGACAGGAACGTGCCCGTCAGCATCGCGACGCCCTCGCTCGACACCAGCTCATTGGCCGCGGTCTGGGCGTCCGCCGGCTTGCCGCCGTCGTCCTTGGAGACGACGACGAGCTTCTTGCCGTTGATGCCGCCGGCCGCGTTGATCTCCTCGACCGCGAGCTGCCAGCCCTTGCGATAAGGTTCGGTGAAGGCCGGCAGCAGCGAATAGCTGTTGATCTCGCCGATCTTGATGTCCTGCGCCAGGGCCGAATGAGCCATGCCGCCCGCCAGAAGCGCGAAGGCCGCGCCGACGAAAATGTTTCTTGCTCGCATCCCAACCTCCAGTTTTGAACTCTCTACGTCTTCAGCGTGATCCTCATCGGAGAAGCTGTGTCCGCCTCCCCGGTTCAAGCTCTATCGCAGACCGTCTTCGCCCTTGATCTCCGCAACCGTCAGTCCGCCGACACGCGGCAAAGGACGACCGCTGTCGGTGACGGCGACCGCGACCATGATCTCGTTGGCGCGCGGCGCGTCGTTGATCTGTACTTCCATCCCGTCGAAATGACTGCGCACGAAGGCTGCGTCCTTGTGACCAAGCGGAATGTCCAGCGTCGTGCCGGGACCGCTGCGCTTTTTCGACGACGGAATCAGCGCTGCGCCCTTGCTCAGCACCTTGCGCACCGGCGTGCCCATCTTCGGGTGAAGGATGGCGGCGGCGTGCTCCAGCTCGCCGTTCTCCCCGACAGCGGCGGCCTTGCCATAGCTCTGCGCCTTCGCGCCATCGATGCCGAGCGCAGCGACCGCGCGCTTCGACAGGAGCTCGCCGAGTTCCTCGCCGATTGCGATCAGCGGCGAGAGGTCCTCGACATATTTTCCGGCAAAGGGATTCTCGATCACGGCGATTGCGGCCGCACGCCGCGTCGGCGGCGAGACCTGGCGGCCCATCTCCATCTGCGTCTCTTCGACGACGGTGACGATCTTGCGGATGATCGCGCTCATGGTTGTTTCCCCGCTTCGTTTCCCTGCTCAGGCATGAACCGCGTTCTCCAGCACAAGCGGGCGCGATCGCTGCCGCTCGATATCCTTCGTTCCGATGACGAGCATATCACCACAAAGCTGCAGCACGGCACCCTCGATCAGTCCGCGATCGAATAATTGCCGTGCACATTTCGCGCCAGACTCCAGCGCGGCCGCAATCTCGTTCTGCGACAACTCACCGACGTCGCGGGTCACGAGCCGTGCGCCGAGATCACTGTCGGGCTGAAGCTCGTTCGCAGGCTTTCGGATGATGGCGGAATGCCCCGGCAGATCGACGGCATTGCCAATGATCGTCGCGGACGCATCGGCCTGCGACGCCGTTCGCGCCAACACGGTCACCGCATCGGCAATGCCGAGCGAAAAGCTGCGGCCGTGCCGCCCGCTGGTCGCGATGCCGCGCACGGGATCATTGGCATCGACCCTCATCGACCGCATCACGCCGTCGCGATCGGGCCGGTCCATCAGGCCGACCGAAAAATGCTCGCCCTCGCCGAGATGCAGCGCGATATCGCCGCCATTGTTGACGTAGGCCCGATCGAGCGATGCCGCGCCCAGCATTGCGCCCAAAACCTCCTCCGCCACGCTGCCGGCCACAGCGGCCATCGGCGTGATGAAGCAGTCCTCAGCATAGGGCGCCACGGCGGCGTGCATGCGACGTGCGACAACGCCTCTCAACGAAGTCCGCTCCCCGGCGGCGCCCCGCAGTTCCGGCAGTTCCGCGCAGAGCTCGTCGAGAAGCCCGGTGAACCGCCCGGCCGCAGCCTCATAGGCCGCACGCACAGCACCGGCGTGTCCCGTCGCCTCGATGACCAGATCAATCGGTCCATCCTGCAAATGCAGCCGCCGGCCGTCAGACAGCAACGCGATTTGCGGGAGCCTGGTCATGGCCGCGGCCCCGGAATCGGGTTCTGCCAGGGGAGCTGGCGGACATCGTCGCCGCCCTGCACCTCGGAGAGCGGCTTCACATGATCCATGTGCCCGCCGAGCGCGGCATAGTCGGACAGCTTCATCGTGAACTCGATCGGCGCGACCAGCGCCGGGGTCGGCACGTAGCCGAACGCACCCGCCGGCATCTGCGTCACGTCCACCATGTAGGTGATGCCGCCGCCCGGCCAGACATAGACCGGCGCACCGCCGCTGGTGACGCGCGTCAGCGCGTCCTTCACCGAGCGCGTCAGCCGCACCGGATTGTCGGTGACGCCCGCACGGAGCGAACCGCCCGCACCGGCCATGAACAGCACCGTGCACAGCGCCGGCTCGCAATTCTCCTTGATGCGCTCGACCGAAAACTTGAGGTCATCGGGCATCTCGGTCTCGACCGGCTTCAGGGCCTCGTCGAGCACATAGTAGGACGAATGCTCGCCGGTCGTGGAGACCATCAGCATGGAGAGACCGGCCTTGGCTTCCTTGGCGTCGAACGGTCCGAGGATCGCGAGCGGATCGGAGATGTTGGTGCCGCCCCAGCCCGTGCCGGGATCGGCGACCTGGAAATAGCGGCCAGGCGTCGAACGCCGGCCCTTCATCTTGATGCCGGTGTCGACGATGTCGAGCAGCTTGCCGGCCTGGTGCTCCGAGAGCACGCCGGTGATGTGATCGTCGACGACCACGACCTCGTCGACCTTGCCGTGCCATTGCTTGGCGAACATTCCGATCGTCGCCGAGCCGCAGCCGACGCGCATGCGCTCTTCCTTCATGCCGTTCACGATCGGCGGCTGGCCGGCCTGCACCACCACGGTCGCTCCGCCGTCGATGGTGAGCTCGACCGCCTTGCAATTGGCGAGATCCATCAGCGTGTCGCAGGTGACGCGGCCCTCCTTCTTCGAGCCGCCGGTCAGATGATGCACGCCGCCGAGCGACAGCATCTGCGAGCCGTATTCGCTGGTGGTGACGTGGCCGACCGCCTCGCCCTGCGCGCGCACGGTCGCGGTTTCCGGCCCGAGATAGCGGTCGGTGTCGATCTTCACCTTGATGCCGCAATAGGAGAAGATGCCCTCGGTGACGACAGTCACCATGTCGACGCCGTCGACTTCCGCGGAGACGATGAAAGGCGCCGGCTTGTAATCGGGATAGGTCGTGCCCGCGCCGATTGCCGTCACAAAGGTCGACGGCTCGTGGACGAGCTTGCCGTCCCAGTCTTCCGTGCGGCTGAAGGGGACGAGCTTGCCGCCATGGGAGACGGTGCGCTCCAGGATCACATGCGGATCGACACGGACGAGCTTGCCGTCGTGGTTGGCGTAGCGATCGCAGGCGCCTGCCGCACCCGGCTTGATGTAGCACATCACCGGACAGGCATCGCAGCGGATCTTGTCGATGGCGGCGCTCGTCGTTTCAGTCACCATGTCAAAGCCAGCCGACCTTGCGGTTATCATTCGTACACGAACGATGTTGCGCGCCCTCCCGAGAGGTGTCAAGCGGCGGAGCGGGGCAAAAGATGCGCCTGCCGTATAAAACCTCATTTGCCTATCACCACTGTCCACAAAGAAGGCATCCGCGCTGCACTGCGGCATGACCGGTTGCACGTTTGTGTACAAACGGTATCGTCGCGACGTACAATTCGCGTGATCGCAGGGCTTGTGATCGCAGGGCTTGGGAACGAGATGACGCAAACACCGATCCGCCTCACCGTGAACGGCAGGGTCCACGAGATCGCGGCGGCGCACGACACGCCGTTGCTCTACGTGCTGCGCAACGACCTCGCGCTCAACGGTCCGAAATATGGCTGCGGCCTGGGCGAATGCGGCACCTGCACAGTCCTGATCGACGGAGCCGCGGCGCGCTCCTGCGTGGTTCCGGTCAGCGGCTGCGCCGGCCGCGACATCGTGACGCTCGAAGGGCTCGGCACGCGCGACGAGCCTGACATCGTGCAGCAGGCCTTCATCGACGAGCAGGCTGCGCAATGCGGCTACTGCCTCAACGGCATGATCATGACCACCAAGGCGCTGCTCGCCATCAACCCGCAGCCGACCGAGCAGGAGGCGCTCGCGGCGCTGCGCTACAATCTCTGCCGCTGCGGCACCCATGTCGAAATTTTGCGTGCCGTGATGCGTGCATCGGGCCAGCTCACCGAGGCCGCGGATTGATGACCTTCCCTTCCTCGAACGGAGCTGAGCGCCAAGCCGGTTCGCTCGTCGTCGTCCGCACCGTGGACGAGGTCACATCCGAGACTTTCATCCGCATCACCGCGGACGGTTCGATCGCGGCCTATAACGGCCATGTCGATCTCGGCACCGGAATCCGCACCGCGCTTGGCCAGATCGTCGCCGAGGAGCTCGACGTGTCCTTTGCACGCGTCGTCGTGGTGCTCGGCGACACCGCGATCGTGCCGAACCAGGGCGCGACGATTGCGAGCGAGACCATCCAGATCACCGCCGTCCCGCTGCGAAAGGCCGCGGCACAGGCGCGGCACTTCCTTATCGCGCGCGCGGCGGAGCGGCTGGAGCTGCCGGCCGGCGACCTCAAGATCGAGGACGGTCTCGTGCGGGGACACGACAACCGCAGCGTCAGCTATGGCGAGTTGATCGGCGGCGAGATCATTCGCCTCGAACTTGCCGACGATGTCGCGGTCAAGCCCGTCGGCGACTACGCCATCGTCGGCCGGTCGGTGCCGCGCGTCGACCTGCCCGCCAAGGCCACGGGCGAATTGACCTTCGTGCACGACATCCGCCTGCCCGGTATGCTGCACGGGCGCGTGGTGCGCCCGCCCTATGCCGGCGTCGATGCCGGCCCGTTCGTCGGCACCAGCCTGATCGCGGTGGATGAATCCTCGGTGCGCAACGTTCCCGGCATCATCGCCGTCGTCCACATCGGCGACTTCGTCGGCGTAGTCGCCGAGCGTGAGGAGAATGCGATCCAGGCGGCCGCGCAGCTCGCCGTGAGCTGGAAGCCAACGCCTGATCTGACCGATCTTGCCGATATCGAGACCGCGCTGCGCGCCAACCCGTCGACCCCGCGCACGCTGATCGACCAGGGCGACGTGACTACCGCGATATCAGGCGCGGCCAAGCCGATGCGGCGCACCTACGTCTGGCCCTACCAGATGCACGCCTCGATCGGCCCGTCCTGCGCCGTCGCCGACTTCCAGGACGGCAACATCCGCGTCTGGTCCGGGACCCAGAATCCTCACGTGCTGCGCAGCGACCTGGCTTTGCTGATCGAGCGTCCCGAGAGCGAGATCGAGGTCGTCAGACTGGAAGCCGCCGGCTGCTACGGCCGCAACTGCGCCGACGATGTCACCGCCGACGCGCTGCTGCTGTCGCGCGCGGTCGGCCGGCCCGTTCGCGTGCAGCTGACGCGCGAGCAGGAGCACGCCTGGGAGCCCAAGGGCACGGCGCAGCTGATCGACGTCAACGGGGGCCTCGACGCAGACGGCGGCGTCGCTGCTTACGATCTCGCCACGCGTTATCCCTCGAACGCCGCCCCGACGCTGGCGCTGCTGCTGACGGGGCGGATCTCGCCAGAGCCCGACGTCCTCCAGATGGGCGACCGCACCGCGATCCCGCCCTACGATTACGACCACATGCGCGTCGTCGCCCACGACATGGCGCCGATCGTGCGCGCGTCCTGGTTCCGCGGCGTCTCGGCACTGCCGAACACCTTTGCGCACGAATCCTACATCGACGAAGCCGCGACCGAGGCCGGTGTCGATCCGATCGAATACCGGCTGCGCTATCTGAAAGACCAGCGCGCCGTCGATCTCGTCAACGCGGTGGCCGAGCGCGCGGGCTGGACGCCGCGCCCGGTCCGCGAAGAGAAGGACGGCGAGGTCGTGCACGGGCGCGGCTTTGCCTACGCGCTCTATGTTCACAGCAAGTTTCCCGGTTATGGCGCGGCGTGGTCGGCCTGGGTCGCCGATGTCGCGGTGAACAAATCCACCGGCGACGTCAGCGTGACACGCGTCGTTGCCGGGCAGGACTCCGGCCTGATGATCAATCCGGACGGCGTCCGCCACCAGATCCACGGCAACGTCATCCAGTCCACCAGCCGCGCGCTGATGGAAGAGGTCTCGTTCGAGCGCGGCGCGGTGGCGGCACGCGAATGGGGCGCTTATCCCATTATTCCCTTCCCCGACGTGCCCAAGATCGACGTGCTGATGCTGCCGCGCCAGGATCAGCCGCCGCTCGGCGTCGGCGAGTCCGCATCAGTGCCGAGCGCGGCAGCCATCGCGAACGCGATCTTCGATGCCACCGGCGTACGCTTTCGCGAGCCGCCGTTCACGCCGGAGCGTATCCTCACGGGGCTTCGCGGCGACACCCCGGCTACGCCGGAGGCCCTGCCCGGGCCCGCTGCGCCGCAGCCGTCCCGCATCTGGGAAAATCCGTTCGCCAAGCGCGCCGGCATCTTCGCGACCATTGCCGCCGTCTGCACCGCGGCGATCGGCATCGGCGCGGCGCTCCTGCCCGGGCGCGCCATCGCGCCGATCGAGCGGCCCGATGCATCGGTCTATTCTGCGGCGACCATCGCGCGCGGCCAGCAGCTTGCCGCGCTCGGCAATTGCGCGGAGTGCCACACCAGCTTCAGTGGCGCGCTCAATGCCGGCGGCCGCGCGCTTCAGACGCCGTTCGGCACGATCTACGCGACCAACATCACGCCAGATGTCGAGACCGGCATCGGAGCCTGGTCCTATCCCGCCTTCGAGCGCGCGATGCGCGACGGCTTGCATCGCGACGGTCGGCAGCTCTATCCCGCATTTCCCTATACGCATTTTTCGAAGACCAGCGATGCCGACCTTCAGGCGCTGTACGCCTATTTGATGGCGCAGCCCGCGGTGCGCGCGACGGCGCCCGCGAATGCGCTCGCCTTCCCCTTCAATCTCCGCCCGCTGCTGGCGGGCTGGAATGCGCTGTTCCACCGGACCAAGGAGTTCAAGCCTGATCCTGCCAAGTCCGAGCAGTGGAATCGCGGCGCCTATCTGGTCGAGAGCCTCGGCCATTGCAGCGCCTGCCATTCGCCGCGCAATGCGCTCGGCGCCGAGCAGCGCGAGGCCTACCTCGCCGGCGGCTTTGCCGAAGGCTGGGAGGCGCCGCCGCTGACCTCGCTCTCGCACGCGCCGATCCCATGGAGCGAGGACGAGCTTTTCGCATATTTGCGCACCGGTCATTCACGCTTTCACGGCGTCGCGGCCGGCCCGATGGCGCCTGTTGTGAAGGATCTGAAGTCGCTGCCCGATCCGGACATCCGCGCCATGGCGGTCTATCTCAATTCGTTCAACGACACCGCGACCGACGGAAAAGCGCACGATGCGACCGCTCTGAAGCTCGAAGCTGCGACGCAGGTCACTGTCGCATCTTCGACCGGCGCGCGGCTCTACCTCGGCGCCTGCGCCGTGTGCCACGAGGTCGGCGGCCTGCCGCTGTTCGGCAGCCGACCGTCACTCGCGCTCAACAGCAATCTGCACAGCGCCACGTCGGACAATCTCGTGCAGGTGATCCTGCACGGCATTGCGGAGCCCGTCTCGAGCGACCTCGGCTACATGCCCGCGTTCAAGAACAGCATGAGCGACGCGCAGGTCGAAGAGCTCGTCACCTTCCTGCGCAAGCAATTTGCACCCGACAAGCCCGCATGGACCGGTGTCCGCGAGACGATTGCACGGGTGCGCACGTCAACGCGTTAGATTTTCTTGAGCATGACCTTAGCGGAAAACCGCTTCACACTTTTCCGGGTCATGCTCAGCCGTGCTTCGTCGCCTCCACCGGCGGCGTGCCATGGGTGTGGAAGGACTCGATGGTCTTCAACCCCCAGGCCTGCCCCTTCTTGCGCTCCTCCTCGGTCCACACGATCGGCTTCCAGTCGGGCGCGAGGATGAGGCGGGCGCCGGCATTGGCGACTTCGACGCGGTTGCCGCCGGGCTCGTAGACATAGAGGAAGAAGGTCTGCTGGATCGCGTGCTTGTGCGGCCCGGTCTCGATGTGGACGCCGTTCTCCAGGAAGATATCCGCCGCGCGCAGAATCTCCTCGCGGCTGTCCAGCGCGTAGGTGACGTGGTGGAATCGGCCGGGCGTGCCGGAATGATCGAGCGAATAGGCGAAGTCGTAGCTCTTGTTCGACATCGTCAGCCACATCGCGGCTTCACGACCGTCGTTGAGGACGATCTGCTCGGTGAGGCGGCAGCCGAGGTAATTCTCGAAGAACTCGCGGTTGGCCTTGATGTCCACCGCAAGGCAGTTGAGATGGTCGAGGCGGCGGACGTTGACGCCGCGGGCGGGAAAGCGCTGCGCCTGGTTCTTCAGCGCGGGCTTCAGCTCGGGCGGCGCCTGATACCATTCGGTCTCGTAATAGAGCTCGACGATGTGGCCGTCGGGATCGCGGCAGCGGAACGTCGGCCCCTGCCCCATGTCGCCGTCGATCCAGCCGATATCGAAGCCCGAGCCCTTCAGCGCGGCGACGCGGCGCTCGAGCGCCTGCTGGCTGCGCGCGCGCAACGCCATGTGCTCCATGCCCGATGTCTTCGACGCCGTCAGCTTGAGCGAATAGCGCTCGTAATCGTCCCAGCCACGCAGATAGACCGACTCGCCCTTTTGGCCGCTGACGGTCATGCCCATCACGTCGACGAAGAACTTGAGGCTCTCGTCGGGCTTGGGCGTCAGCAGTTCCATGTGGCCGAGATGAGCAAGATCGAAAATCGGTTCGGGCTGCATGGTCTCCTCCAAGGCATCGCCGGATCCGGCGGACCGGCTCCCGCAATCAGGCGCAGGCTGCAAATCCGCTCACGCGCCGGGGCGGCATCAGGGTCGCCGGTTTATTTGTACTAATGTACAAATGATTAGGTCCCGTCAACAAATCAAACTGATTCGGATGGTGCTCCGTCCACATGGCAACATCCTCGAACGGCCGACTGACTGGCCGGATGGTAAAATATTCCTTAAACCCTTTTCGACCCGAAAGCCCAGGAAACCGGCATATTCCGGCCGTTTCCGCCCATCGGTATGCATTAGGAACAAACTTCATGGCCGGATTGTCGCGGATTTAACGAAGCCACCGCGCTTGCCGTTTAACCGTTTGTGCAGCGACGGCCGCGCATAGTCGTCCCAAAGCACTCGCTCTTGCCAGGTTCATTCAAGTGACATCCTTTGGACGCGTGATTTCGGTTCGCGGATCGCTCGCCCGGGTCGGGCTTCTGGCCGAAAGCCGGATGCCGGTCTCGGAGGTTCGGGCGACCGTCGGCCGCTTCGTCAGCATTCGCTGCGCAAGCTCGGTCATCGTCGCGATGATCACCGAGGTCTCCTGCGAAAATCTGTCGAGCGCCGACAATTACATCGCCATCGCCTCGGTCGACCTGCTAGGCGAGATCCTCAACGCCGCCGACAAGGCCAAATTCCAGCGCGGCGTCACCAATTATCCGACCATCGGCGATGCCGTCGACCTGATCACGAGCCAGGAGCTGCGCACGATCTACGCGCCGACCGGATCGGACCAGATCAATGTCGGCTTCCTCCAGCAGGACCGCTCCGTCATCGCCTATGTCGATGTCGAGGAAATGCTGTCCAAGCATTTTGCCGTGCTGGGATCGACCGGCGTCGGCAAATCGACCGGTGTCTCGCTGCTGCTCAACGAGATCCTGAAAGCGCGCCCGAACCTGCGCATCTTCCTGCTCGACGTGCACAATGAATACGGCCGCTGCTTCGGCGACCGCGCGCTGGTGCTCAATCCGCGGAACCTGAAGCTGCCGTTCTGGCTGTTCAATTTCGAGGAAATCGTCGACGTGCTGTTCGGCGGCCGCGCCGGCGTGCCCGAGGAGCTCGACATCCTCGCCGAGGTGATCCCGCTCGCCAAGGGCGTCTACACCCAGTACCAGAATGCCGACCGCATCGGCCTCAAGCGCATCGATCCCAAGCAGGTCGGCTACACCGTCGACACGCCGGTGCCGTACCGCCTGGTCGACCTGTTGTCGCTGATCGACGAGCGCATGGGCAAGCTGGAAAACCGCTCCTCGCGCATCATCTATCACAAGCTGATTTCGCGCATCGAAGCGGTGCGCAACGATCCGCGCTACGCCTTCATGTTCGACAACGCCAATGTCGGCGGCGACACGATGGCCGAGGTGATCAGCCTTCTGTTCCGCCTGCCCGCCAACGGCAAGCCGATGACGGTGATGCAGCTTGCCGGCTTCCCGGCCGAGGTCATCGATTCCGTCGTCTCGGTGCTCTGCCGCATGGCCTTCGATTTCGGCCTGTGGAGCGACGGCGTCTCGCCGCTGCTGTTCGTCTGCGAGGAGGCCCACCGTTACGCCTCCGCCGACCGCAATGTCGGCTTCGGACCGACCCGCAAGGCGGTGTCGCGCATCGCCAAGGAAGGCCGTAAATACGGCGTCTATCTCGGCCTCATCACCCAGCGCCCCGCGGAGCTCGACGCCACCATCATCTCCCAGTGCAACACGCTGTTCACGATGCGTCTTGCCAACGAGCGCGACCAGGCGCTGCTGCGCGCCGCCGTGTCGGATGCGGCCGCGAACCTCTTGTCCTTCGTACCCTCGCTCGGCACCCGCGAGGTGCTGGCGTTCGGCGAAGGCGTCGCGCTGCCGACGCGCCTGCGCTTCAAGGAGGTGCCGCCGCACCAATTGCCGCGCGGCGAAGCCACCATCTCGAGCGTGCCCTCCGCCACCTCCGGCCACGACATGCATTTCGTCAGCGCCGTGCTCGAACGTTGGCGCGGCGCCACCTCGCAGCGTGACGTGCCGAACGACCCCGTGTTCTCGGCACCGCCCGCCAAGACGCTCTCCAACGTCGAGGCCCCGATGCTGCAACCGTCGCTGGGGCTCGATCCGGACCGCTTCTCGCTTCTCAAGAAGCCGCTGCGGTAACGCAACGCTCGCTCCCTGACCCGTCATTGCGAGCCTGGCGTCACGTTGAGCATGGCGCCGGCATCGACTATGGTTGCCGGCCCCAAGCCGGAATCCATGCCCATGACAAAGCCCGCGCAACGCTTCCCCGCCCCCGCCCTCGACACGCTTCCCGACGACATCCGCATGCGCCTTCTCGCCGTGCAGGAGAAGAGCGGCTTCGTGCCGAACGTGTTCTTGACGCTGGCTTACCGCCCCGACGAGTTCCGCGCCTTCTTCGCCTATCACGACGCACTGATGGAAAAGGACGGCGGCCTCACCAAGGCCGAGCGCGAGATGATCGTGGTCGCGACCTCGGCGGCCAATCAATGCCAGTATTGCGTGATCGCGCACGGCGCGATCCTGCGCATCCGCGCCAAGAACCCGCTGATCGCCGACCAGATCGCGGTGAACTACCGCAAGGCCGACATCACGCCGCGGCAGAAGGCGATGCTCGACTTCGCGATGAAGGTCTCGGCCGATGCGCAGCGGATCTCGGAGGAGGATTTCGCCGCGCTCGCTCCGCACGGCTTCAGCGACGACGACATCTGGGACATCGCCGCGATCTCGGCCTTCTTCGCCCTGTCGAACCGGCTGGCGAACTTCACCGGCATGCGGCCCAACGACGAGTTCTACCTGATGGGACGGCTTCCGAAGAAGTGATCGACCGCTCCGTGTCTCGAACGCGAACGTAACGCCTCACCAGCAAACGCAACGCGCGAGTTCCCGTCTAACGGGAACTCGACGTTTTCACAATCAGACACGTTTTCTTAAGATACTCACCCTCAACTAGCAGAAACGCTTCGACACAACTTGCACAGTTTCCGTCAAAGGAGACGCGGATGAGTCGTGCCTGCAGAGGGGATCTGTCTCATGAACGTGCGAGCATTCGCCGTCGCGTCTTGCATTGGTGCAACGTTCTTCGCCGCTGGATACGTATGGAACTATCAGCCCGACGCCATCAACCCCGGCGAAATATGGAGCATGCTTCAATCGGAGCACGGCATGGCGCGAGCCGCTGTCGCACGCGTACTGATCGAGCCGAGTTCAGCTCATTTCAACGGATTGCGAACGGTCGACGCGGACAACGCACGATTCGTGTGCGGCTCCGTGAAGGCGATGGACAAGGAGAGGCAGTATGTCGAGACCGCCTTCGTTTACACGGTCGCGATCGATTATGCCCGTATCGACGACGAGGGACGGATCACGTCGCAGCGCTCGACATACAAGCCCTGCCCAATCGCGGCCGACGACAAAATTGCCGACCGGGGGACGCTGATATCTCCGGGCGCCCTGTCGATGATCAAGACCGTCGAAAAGGTCATACCCAAGTCCAGCGGCGGGACGATGGAACAGCAGCTTGGCCAGTTGGCCGGACAGACAGCGGCGCGCGCACCAGGTTCGGCAGGCGCGCCGAGATCGGGAGTCTCGTCAGGTTCGGCCGGGGCCGGCTGGACGTCAGCAGAGCAGCATCCAGGTTCGCGCGTGGAGGCTGCGCAGAAGGATGAACTCACGTGGCGTGTCGACCAGCCGCCGTCGGTATGGCCGACGTTCCCCTCGGGCCACTCCCTGGCGAAATCAACGCAGAAGCGGACGACCGCTGACGCCCTGGCTTTCGCGAAAGATATCGAGGCTCGCTGGGAGCAGTCGAAATCATCCGAGGGGCCAACGAGGCGTCCTTCGCCGGAAGAGATCAGGGAGGCATGCCGCGCGCTGCTGACGATCGATCCCACGGACAAGGAGTATCCGCGGGCCTGGGCCGCCTTCGTGCGGTTGCGGAAAATCGATCGCGACGCGGCTGCCTGAAGCGGACGTCCAATCCATCCGTGCCGCTCTTGACCCGCTGCGCCGGAGGCAAAAGGAGCCGCGCTAGCCGAGATGCATGCGGAGAACTGGGCGGTCGTCGCTAGAACCGAAGCCGCCGCGCCCACAGCGGTTTCAGCAATTCGAGCATCGTGAGCACCAGCAGTCCCGCGCCGAGCGTGATCATCAAATCGTCCGCATGCAACGGACCAAACCGGAACAGGCCGGAGGCCGGCGGCCAGAGCAGCGCCGTGGCGAGAACGAGGGCGACTGCTGCGAAGATCCAGACCAATGCGGGATTTGGACGGAAGAATGCGGACGCGAACGATGCGCTGAACGACCGGTTGACCAGGACCAGGGCGACGATGCAGACGACGAGCGTCACGAAGGCGAGCGTCCTCGCCTCGTCGGCTGCAAGGCCGGAGCGAAGCGCGCCAATGAAAATGACGGCGGTCAGGGCAAATGCGAAGCTGCCCTGAAGCACGCTCCAGCCAACCAGTGTCCATGAGAACAGTTCGGTATCAGGCCGTCTCGGCGGACGCATCATCGCATCGCGCTCCTCCCGCTCGGCCTCGAACACAAGCGAGCATACGGGGTCGATGATCAGTTCCAGAAACGCGATGTGCACCGGACTGAAAATCAGCGGCAGCCCGAAGACGAGAGGCAACAGCGCCAGCCCGGCAATCGGGATATGAACGGCGAAGATGAAGGCCATCGCCTTGCGCAGATTGTCGTAGATGCGGCGTCCCAGACGAATAGCCGACACGATCGAGCCGAAATCGTCGTCGAGCAGGACGATCGACGACGCCTCTCGCGCGACGTCGGTCCCGCGCCCTCCCATCGCGATTCCGATATGGGCGGCCTTGAGCGAGGGCGCGTCGTTGACGCCGTCCCCGGTCATCGCCACGATCGCGCCGTTGAGCTTCATCGCCTGGACGATGCGCAGCTTCTGTTCCGGCAAGACCCGGGCGAACACGTTCACATGCCCCACGCGGTCTGCAAGTTCCTGATCGTCCGCCCGCTTGACCTGATCGCCGGTCATGACGTCCCCGACCTCGAGCCCGGCCTGGTTCGCGATGGCAACAGCCGTTGCCGGATAGTCGCCCGTAATCATGACGACGCGGATTCCCGCCGCACGGCACTCGCGAACCGCCGCCGGGACAGCAGGCCGCAGCGGATCGGCAAGCCCGACCAGGCCGACAAAGCGAAACACGAAAGCTTGCTGGGTCGGCGGGAGTGAAGCGTCATCGCAGGCGGCGACCGCCATGCCCAGCACGCGAAGCCCGTCCTTCGCCATCGCTCCGACGGCAGCTTGCATCGTCTCTTGCTCGGCAGGGTTCATCTCGCACAGGCGCGCAATCGCCTCGGGCGCCCCCTTCGCGCATACGGTGAGGTCGGCCCGGCCGGCTAACCGCCAGACCTGCGTCATGGCCAGCAGCTCGGGGCGCAGACCGTAGGTACGTACCAGCATCCGCTCGCCATCCAGCGCAGCGCCGTCCCGAAAGGCGTCATGCGCGAACAGATGCAGAGCCTTCTCCATCGGATCGAACGGTTCCGGGGAGCTCGCCAAGACACCACAGCGCGCCAACTCGACAAATTCGGGCCTGGCGTCGTCGTGTCCCACCACCGCCGGACGCATGCGCGCACCATCCGGCAACCGCAGCTCTGCGACGGACATCTGGTTCTGCGTCAGTGTCCCGGTCTTGTCGGTGCACAGAACCGTCGCAGAACCGAGCACCTCGATGGCTGCGGCTCGCCGCGTCAGCACGCGGGCTTGCGAAATCCGCCATGCTCCCATCGCCATGAAGACCGTGAGCACGACGCCGAACTCCTCCGGGAGCATCGACATGCCGATTGCGATTCCTGCGAGCAGCGCTTGCAGCCAATCCCCGCGCAAGACCCCGTAGAGCACGATGGCGGCTAAGCTGACCACGGCGCCGCCGAGAAAGCAGAGCCGCACCAGTCTTGCGATCTGTTGCTGGAGTCGGGGCGGCTCGGACTGCAACCCGCGCAGTGACAGCCCGATCTTCCCGATCTCGCTGCGTGGGCCGGTGGCCTCGACCAGCGCCATCCCCTCGCCGCGCACGACGAGCGAGCCGGAATACACGAAGGGCTGATCCTCGCCGCCGGGCCGGTGATCGACTGATGCGGCCTCGTCGGCGACCTGCTTGCGGACCGGTACGGATTCGCCGGTCAGCAGAGACTCGTCGACTTGCAGATCGCGCGCGTCCACGAGCGCGGCGTCGGCCGGAATTCGATCGCCTTCGCCAAGGACGAGGAGATCTCCGTGCACGACTTCGCGGCCCGGAATGCGCCGACGTGCACCGTCCCGCACCACGAGCGCACGCGGGCTGCTCAGGTCGCGCAAGGCTTCCAGGACGCGCTCGGTCCGGCTCTCCTGCACCACCGTGATGACGATCGACATCGCACCGAATGCCAGGAGGATCAGCGCTTCCCTGAGATCGCCGAGCACGAGGTAGACCAGCCCGCCGCATAGCAACAGCACGAGCATCGGCTCGCGCAGCACTTCCATCACGATGCGCAGCGGACTGCGTCGTTCGGGCCGAGGCAATTCGTTGGCGCCGTCCGCCTTCAGCCTCGCCCGGGCCTCGGTCTCGCTGAGCCCGGCCGATCTGCGGCGTTGCGTCTGGCTCACGTCGTCCGCCGTAGGCTCCAGAGGCTGCCGGCACCGACGATGGCAGTGACGAGCAGAACGGCGATGAAGGTCTGAATGATGGTGAAATTCAAGGCATCGCGCGCGACAAACAGCGCCGTGATCGCGCCGGCGGCGACAAAGAGAATACGAAAGATGAGGCTCATGGCCGTGTCTCCAGGTCAGCATGACTGGAGCCGACCTGGCCTCTCGGCACGGGGCGCAACGCTGGTTCGGCAATCATGCAGGCGGACCATAGCCGCCTACCGCCGCCGCGAATTTGCGAAAGATCAAGCGTGCCCGGGCCGCCGGGTCGCTAGCGTTTCACCATCAAATCCAGCGCCGGAGCAAAGCGCTCGGAGAATGTCAAAGTCCTGGCGTGGTGGACTGCGGCAAACGATGCCGAGATTCCTGCTGACGCGACCGCGAGCAAGGCAACAATGAAAATCAGACGGCGCATATTGGCCTCCTGTGTGAGCTCGATGACCTCACAACATGGGATTGCTCTGTTTCAGGACGGCTTCATCGGCGCGGGAAATGATGTCGCTCAAGCAGCTGTGATGAGGCCCGGTTTGCGGGCCGCGTGCCGCACTGCTGCGAGCGCCCGCGCCTAATCATCCTCCGCCGGTCCGCACCAGCCGGGCAGATAGATTGCATCCCTGCTCTTGGCCGAGGACATCGCCTTCTCGAGCGCCCTGTCGAAATTGGCATCGACCGCCTTGCGCGACAGCTTTCGGCGCAGATAGTCGGCCCACAGGAATTCGGAGAACGGCGTGGTGTCCTTGGCGAAGCCGCCCATGCGGCGGAGCTCGCCGGCCAGGCTGCGGAACGGATCGTCCTTGAGATCGACGACCGATTTCGGCAGATCGCGGAACGGCCGCCTTTCCCCCTTGGCGTCGTAGGGATAGACCCAGCGCTTGTTGTCCATCACGCCCCAGAACGCCTCGCGCTCGACCATGCGGAGATCGCCGACGATGGTGACCAGCACCTCCTTGACGCCCTCGTCGTGTAGCGCGCGGCCGAGGTGATGATGGTCGATCACGTAGTAGCGCTGGTCCGGCCCGTGGACGACCGGGATCATGTGCTTGCCGAGCAGGTCGGCCTGCTTCGACTTGTCGTGCTCGCGCCAGCGCTTGCGCTTCTCCTTGACCTCACGCATGCCGACCGTCATCTGCGTCGGCCGAAGCGACAGGATCGAAACCGGATGCACTCTCGGCTCGCGCGCGTTGGTGGTCATGGTCGAACGGCCCTTCACATGGTTTGTCAACGACGGCTCAGGTTCCCTCGACTATGCCACGGGGCATGGCGCCGGGAAAATGCGCCCGGCCGGGCCTGGAGTTGTTGCATCGCAACTCGTGCATGCCGGGACGACGGCGGTTCCGTGATCGTTCGCGCCCCCCTGCAGGATAGTGCGAATGCGCAATGAAGTTGCGCGTTGAGAAGATTTTCTGCAACGCGTTCATCACGTATGCTATCTAAAAATCGCTGCTTCGGAGTGATCTCTGCACCATGAAAACCCAGCGGCCCATAAGCTCGGATGACGAGCACCGGGTGCTCCAGTTCAGGCCGCGCACCTCGCCTTCCCCGACGGCCCACCGGGGCAACGGTAACGTGCAGCCGTTGCGTGTCGCGCCCGAACCGCTCGACCTGTCGCGCTACGAGCAACCCCGCACCGAGCCCGACGATTTTCGTCACCGCATGCTCGCCAACATCGCGGCACTCGCCTTCACCATCGCCCTGACCGCGATCGGGATCTGGCTCGCGGTCAGCATCGCGGACCTGCGCCGGACCCAGGATTGCGTGCTGATGGGCCGCCGCGACTGCGTCAAGATCACGACGCCGCACATCTAGGCGACATGTCTGGCAACGCCGGCCGCCGGTCGTTCGGCGGAAAGGGCTCCATCGGGCATCCCCAGCCCTGCCCCCACCCCTGTCCGGCTCCATTGAACTCAGGGCGGCGCTCCGATATACGGGCTTTCAACCCGGTCAGAGGGGGGTTGAGGGCGTCATCAGGGGCGCGATGCCCACCCGCCGTGCCACCCTGGATAATCAGACAAATATCCGCAATATATCAAAGGCTTAGTGATGTCCACCACATTCGATCAGGTCGCCACGATCATCGCTGAAACCTGCGACATCCCGCGCGACACGATCACACCCGATAGCCACGCCATCGATGACCTCGGCATCGACAGCCTCGATTTCCTGGACATCGCCTTCGCGATCGACAAGCAGTTCGGCATCAAGCTGCCGCTGGAAAAGTGGACCCAGGAGGTCAACGACGGCAAGGCAACCACCGAGCAGTATTTCGTCCTGAAGAATCTCTGCGCCCGCATCGACGAACTGGTTGCGGCCAAGGGCGCGAGCGCCTAAGCGCGCGGTCATGCAACTCGAATACTTCCACATGATCGATCGGATCGTCGACCTCAATGTCGGCGAGAAGAAGATCGTCGTCGAGGCGCTGGTCCCGAAGGAGAGCACCATCTTCGAGGGGCACTTCCCGGGCTATCCGCTGATGCCGGGCGTGCTCCTGATCGAATCGATGGCGCAGGCCTCGGGCTTCCTCCTGCTTGGCGTGCTCAAGTTCGAGCGCATGCCGATTCTCGCTGCCGTGAAGGAAGCCAAGGTGCGCGGCTCGGTGTTTCCGGGCGACCTGATGACCCTTGAGGCGAGCGTGGCCCATGAGGGCTCGGGCTATGCCATGACCGAAGCCAAGATCCGGGTCGGCGGCAAGCTGCGCGCGAATTCGTCGCTGACCTTCACGCTGATCCCCTTCCCCAATGCGGATATGCGCGGATACATGACGAAAGTCGCCGAGCGAGTCGGCTTTCCGCAACAGGCCGTATCGCCATGACCGACACCACTTCGAAGCCCGGCCAGACGGAAGTCTGGATCACCGGCATTGGACTTGCCACCTCGCTCGGCGAGGGCCTGGACGCCAACTGGACCGCGCTCCAGGAGAAGCGCATCAATGTCGACGAGAAGGGCTTTGCGCCCTACATCGTGCATCCCCTGATGCCGGTCTCTTTCGACAGCCAGATCCCGAAGAAGGGCGACCAGCGCCAGATGGAAGCCTGGCAGCGCATCGGCACCTATGCCGCCGGCCTTGCGCTCGACTCCGCCGGGATCAAGGGCAACAAGGACATCCTGTCGAAGATCGACATGGTGGTCGCCGCCGGCGGCGGCGAGCGTGACCTCAACGTCGATACCGGCGTGCTCACGGCCGAAGCCAAGGGCGCCAACGCGCCCGGCTTCCTCAACGAGCGCCTGATGAGCGATTTGCGGCCGACGTTGTTTTTGGCCCAGCTCTCCAATCTCCTCGCCGGCAACATCGCCATCGTCCACGGCCTCGGCGGCACCTCTCGCACCTTCATGGGCGAAGAAGTCGCGGGCGCCGATGCCGCGCGCATCGCGCTTGCGCGCATCGCCTCGGGCGAGAGCGACATCGCGCTGATCGGCGGCTCGCACAATGGCGAGCGCAAGGACCTGATGGTCCTCTACGAATTCGGCGACTTCAATTTGAAGGACAAGTTCGCACCCGTCTGGGCGCGCAAGGACCACGCCGGCTTCGCGCTCGGCTCGGCCGGCGCGTTCCTGGTGCTGGAGTCCCGGGCGCATGCGGAAGCGCGCGGCGCAAAGCCGTTTGCAAGGCTGTCGAGCGTCGTTGCCGACCTCGCCCGGCGCAAGCAGCCCGGCGACATGGCCGCGACGCTCGAGAAGCTGTGGGCCAAGCTGCCCAGGCGCGAGGGCAAGGGCGCGATCATCACCGGCGCGACCGGCGCGGAGCCTGCGACCTCGGAAGAGCGCGGCTTCCTGAAGGGCCATGCTGAATTCCCGGTGCGCTCGACCGGTACGATGTTCGGCCACACCATGGAAACGCAATTCCCGCTCGGGCTCGCGCTCGCCGCCCTCTCGATCTCGCGCGGCGCGCTGTTCCCGCCGAACGATTCCACGGGGACCGAGATTGAAATGCAGGGGGCGCCCACCCAGATTGTCGTGGTGGGGGCCGGACATTGGCGCGGCGAAGGCATGGCGCTGGTCGAGGCTGTCAGCTGAGCGCGGCGTGCTCTAGCTGGATGCTCTAGCTCTATCGGGGGATCGACATGACTGCACCACGCGACAAACTCGGGCGCCCCGTCGTCGTCGTCACCGGCATGGGCATCATGACCTCGCTCGGCGCCGGCAAGGCCGACAATTGGGCGAAACTCGTCGCCGGCGAATCCGGCATCCGCACCATCACGCGTTTCCCGATCGACGGCCTCAAGACCACGATGGCCGGCACGGTGGATTTCGTCAGCGTCGATCCGTTCTCCTCCACCGGCCTGTCCGAGCGGATGGCCGAGCTGGTCACGGAGGAAGCGCTGGAGCAAGCGGGCATCGGCGCCAAGGCCGATTTCCCGGGTCCCCTCTTCCTGGCCGTTGCTCCGGTCGAAGTCGAATGGCCGCAGCGCCGCGAACTCGGCCGCGCCGTAGGCTCACCCGACTTCACCTATGACGATTTGCTGCGCATCTCCGGCGGCGGCAAGTACAGCGCCTATC
Organism: Bradyrhizobium sp. SZCCT0153; assembly: GCF_018129995.1. Taxonomy (GTDB): domain Bacteria; phylum Pseudomonadota; class Alphaproteobacteria; order Rhizobiales; family Xanthobacteraceae; genus Bradyrhizobium; species Bradyrhizobium japonicum_G. The sequence goes on along the minus strand of NZ_JAFCKS010000002.1, from coordinate 1,092,349 downwards.
ATCATCGCTTCATGTTCGGCTCGGTGGCCGCGTATCTGGCCGAGACCTTCGGCACCAAGGGCTCGCCGATCTCTCTGTCGACGGCCTGCGCTTCGGGCGCGACCTCGATCCAGCTCGGCGTCGAGGCGATCCGCCGCGGCGAAACCGACGCCGCGCTGTGCGTGGCGACCGACGGCACCGTCAATCCGGAAGCGCTGGTTCGCTTCTCGCTGCTCTCGGCGCTGTCGACCCAGAACGATCCGCCGCAGGCGGCTTCCCGTCCGTTCTCCAAGAACCGCGACGGGTTCGTCATGGCCGAAGGCGCCGGCGCACTCGTCCTGGAGAGCTACGAGGCCGCCACCGCGCGCGGCGCCAAAATCCTGGGCGTGATCGCCGGTTGCGGCGAGCTCACCGATTCCTTCCATCGCACCCGCTCCTCGCCCGACGGCAAGCCGATCATCGGCTGCATGAACAAGACCCTGGCCGATGCCGGCATGACGCCGGACCAGATCGACCACATCAACGCGCACGGCACCGCGACGCCCGAGAACGACAAGATGGAGTACAACACGACATCGGCCGTGTTCGGCGATCTCGTGCAGAAGATTCCAGTCACCTCCAACAAGTCGATGGTTGGCCACACCATCTCGGCCGCCGGCGCGGTCGAGGCGATCTTCTCGCTGCTGACACTCGAACATCAGCGCATCCCGCCGACGATCAACTACGAGACCCCGGATCCCACGATCCTGTTCGACGTCGTCGGCAACAAGGCCCGCGACGCCCGCGTCACCGCGGTGATGTCGAACTCGTTCGGCTTCGGCGGCCAGAATGCCTCGCTGATCCTGACCCGCGAACCGGCCTGACCGTCCGCATGGCGCTGCTTCCTGCGAGCATGAAGGCCCGCGCACGGGAGGCCGCCAAGTCGATCGGCGGCGGCCTGATCGGCGCCGCCACCGTCGGCATGCTGCGCACCACGCGCTATTTCGATCCGGCCAAGACCTCGGATTTTTTCGCACGCGTCACCAAGCTGATCGGCCCACGCCTGCGCGAGCACCGCATCGGCCGCGCCAATCTCACCGCGGCATTTCCGGAGAAGTCGCCTGAAGAGATTGAACAGATCCTGATGGGCGTCTGGGACAATCTCGGCCGCGTCGGCGGCGAATTCGCGCATATGGACCACGTCTGGGATTACGACCGCGCGCATCCGGAAAACAGCCGGATCGAATTGCCGAAGCGCACCATCGAGCTGTTCGACCACGTCCGCGACGACGGCAAGCCGGCACTGATCTTCGCCGCGCATCTGTCCAACTGGGAATTGCCGGCGCTTGCCGCCGTCGCACACGGACTGGACACCGCGATTCTCTACCGCCGACCCAACATCGCGTCCGCAGACCGCATCATTCAGGAGATGCGCCAGGTCAACATGGGCACGTTGATCCCTGCTGGCCGCGACGCCCCGCTCCGCCTCGCGCAGGCGCTAAGAGACGGCAAGCACGTCGCGATGCTGGTCGACCAGTACCTGACCGGCGGCGTCGAGGTCACCTTCTTCGGCCGCAAGACCCGCGCCAATCCGATGCTGGCGCGCCTCTTGCGCCAGGTCGAATGCCCGATCCACGGCGTCCGCATCATCCGCAAGCCCGGCGGCCGCTTCACCGCCGAGCTGACCGAGGAAGTCCCGCCCGTGCGCGACGCCGAGGGCAGGATCGACATCCAGGGCACGACCCAGGCGATCACGAATGTCGTGGAGAGCTGGGTGCGCGAGCATCCCGAGCAGTGGCTCTGGCTGCACCGCAGGTGGCGGTAGACGTGCAGTCCTGACCTTGCAGTCCTGACCCTCACCTCGCGCGAGGCAGCTCGGGACCGCTGGCGATCCCGAGCACCTCGCGTCCGGCGTCAGCGCGCCGTCATCTTCTTGACCGCGCGGAAGAACGAGTCTTGCCCGTTGACCGCGGCGTAGAGGTTGAGCCGCCCCCACCCATCCCAGGTGTTGCCATCGAGCAGTGCGAAGCCTGCCGGCAGCGCCGTGTTGCGCAGGATCTCGGTCCGCTGCTCGTCGGTGGCATAGGGGTAACGGGTCAGCAGCAGCGCCTGAGCCTGCACCGGAACGGTCTCGGGCAGCTTCATGGATGCCGCCAGCGCGAGCCCGTAGGTCAAGCGATAGGTGTAACCCCTGCTGTCGTCAGGATCGAGGTTGCAGTCGAACTTGTTTCGATCGTCGCGGTCGTGATCCCGCCCGTCGCGACGGCCGCGACCATCGCGATGGTCGTGGTCGTCGTCGTGCGCGCCGTCAGCGCGCTTGAGGCAGGCTTCCACCGTGCTGGTGCCGCACGACTGCGCCAGATATTTCTGGGTCTTCATATGGGCCTGATAGATCGCATAGGCCGCGGCGTTGGTGGATTTGGTCCAGTCCAGCCGGTTGCCGCTCGTATCGTAGAGCGCGCCGTAGATGTTGGTCGCGACGATTGCCGTCGCCTCGATGCGGCCACCGATCACATCCAGCGGCGAATGCATGCCGGCAAGGATGCGATTGTTGCCGAGGTCGGCGGCGCGGACCAGGAGGCTTTCGAATTGCTGCGGCACCAGGAAGGCCAGCCCCAGCGCCTGATTGTAGGCAAGATTGGTGTGGCCGCTGACATAGGCCCCGTCGCCATAGGGGTTGGTGCCATTCGCGACCTGCCAGAGCAGTGTCGGGACCTTGACCTTGGTCGAGAGCCTGAACGGACGGGGCGCCGTACCGATGCCCGGGACGTAGTCGCCCGCAACGAACTGGGTGGGGGTGAAATTGCCCGCGGCGTCATAGCTTCCCACATTCGGGACCGTGATCGGCCGGCCGCCATTGGCGGCCACCAGGGCCGGCGTCACGGTGAAGCCCCTCACCCAGTTCAGCGTGTTGTAATAGGCGGTCGGGACCGCAAAATTGCTGAAATAGCTGGGAACGACGAACTGCGCGGTGTCCGTCACCGAAAGACCGGCCTTGTTGCTCGCGGCATTGTAGTTGGCGTAGCGCGCATCGAGCGGGCTGATCACGCCGGTGGTGATCGAAGCGGGATTCACGACCGGCGCGGTCGAGCCCATGTAGCGCGCGAACGTGCGCTTCGGCGGTTCGGTCGAGGCGTTGTTGCGGATGGTGGTGTTGAGGAAGTTCGCGGCATCCGCCAATGGTGTCGCGGTGCCGTTGCCGAACGCCGCAAAGCCGATGGTCGCGCTGTTGAGATAGTTGATACCCTGCGCGCTCGCCTCGTAATCCTGCAGCGTGGTCACCTGATACGACGTCGGTGTCAGGCTCGCTGGCGGTGTTGCCGTCGTGGAGGACCCGATCCCCGTCATGAAGTACGACGTTAGCGGGCCGAGCCCGTTGAGGACGCTGTAGGGCTGCGAGGTCCGATCGTCATGGATCGCCGCGAGCGTCTGCGCCGGCGTACGTTCCTGCGTCATCCTGATGACGGTCTGATAATTCTGCTCCATCAAGCCGCCGCCATTGTGCAGCCTGGGATCGACCTGCATGAGACGGGTATAGGAATCCAGCAGGTTGACGATCGTGGAGCCGACCGAGGCGGTCGAACTGTTGGTGAAATTCACCGGCGGCATCGTCGGAATGGAGCCGGCATGCGCCACGGCCGGCAGCAGCGCGGCGCCGAGGGTCGCATATTTCCAGAAGTTCGCGGACGGCAGGGATATCATCTGAACTGGCTCCAGATCGTGGCGTGCTGAATCCACCCGGCGCTTCTGCACGCGGGTGAGGACGCGCTCGACTGTCTGATGCCATCCCCGCGTTTGACCTATTTATCGAACATTACAGGACGATAACGTTAGGCTGACAGGATCGCTCGATGCACATCCGTGAAGGCCGGCGGCGAAGCGGCACGCCCGCAAGGCGTTCACTGCTCCGGCAGTCCTGCGTCGACCTCGGCCTGAACGATGCGCTCCCAGGCTGCGATACAAATCGGACTTGCGTTCTTCATCGGCGGCCAGACGCTGCGCCTGTTCGTGCCGGGCCGCAATCGCAGTCCCTCCGCGACAGCCGCCTTCGCTTCGTCGAACCGGCCCGATCTCTGGTAGGCGGCGCCAAGCAGCAAATGCGAGCGGCCGGTCGCCGGCGTGATGGCGATCGAACGCTGCAGCCACGGCAATGCCTCCTCGTAGCGCCCCATCAGGACATACGTCATGCCCGCGCCGAGCAGCCAGGTCCAGCGCGAGGCCGGCGGCGTGTCGTAACGATCGGCCTGCTGGAATGTCGCGAGCGCATCGTCGAAGCGGCCGAGATAGACCTGCCCAAGACCGATCAGGTAGAGCGCAGACCCGTTCCACGGGTCGAAGCCCAATGTCTTGGCGCAGGTGACGAGACTCTCCACGAAATGATTGGTGGCGCTGAGGAAGCGGCAAGTGGCTTCCAGCACCGGAATCGAATTCGGCTTCGCGCGCAACGCCTGCTCGAGCGTCGCATTGGCCTTCGCCTCGACCGCGACGGCCTCCTCGGGGCTGAACCAGACCATCTGGATGCCGCGCATCTGGAGCGAGGCGAGCGCGACGGCGAGATCGACATTGTCAGGATCTTCGCCAAGCGCCTTTTGCAGCATGGACTGCGCCATGCCGAAGCGCTCACGCGTGGTCTGGTTGATCGATGCGAGCGACTGCTCGACGGCGACCTTGTCACCGCCCGCGGACGATTTCCGGCTTGCCGACGACGCGACACTGGGCTCCAGCAGCTCGTTGAGGCGGCGCGCCAGCACATGCCCCACGCCGGCGACGAGGCGCGATTGCTGAAGTTGTGCATCCGCCTCGGCGGTACCGACCGACGCGGCGGCGACCGCCTGAACCTCGCCGCTTCCGGTCTTGATGATGCGCGCCCGCAAGGTCCAGGACTGATCGCCGTGCTGGAGCTCGCCGCGGATCTCGTAGTCGGGCGATGCGGCCACCGCACTTGCGCTCTCGACACCCGCCGATGCGCGCGGCGCGACCACGCTGATGTTCTGGATCTTCGCAAAGCCGTCCGTGAGGCGGCCAGTGACCTCGGCCGCCATGGCCGAGCCGCGCGGATCGTTGCTCTCGTCAACGATCGCCGTCACGGCGATCCGTGGCGGCGTGCGCTTGAACAGGGAGTCGGGCTTCAGCACCGGCGCGGCAACCGCAAGCCCGATGATGATGACGCAGAACGCGGTCACGGCACCAAGCACGGCCGGGCTGCGCAGGTGGAAGACCGAGCGCTGTGCCGTCGCTGGTGCAGGTATCGCCACGACCTCGGCCGGCGCGGCTGCCCCGGCAGCCGGCACCGCGGCATGAGCATGGCTCAGCTCGGGCTCGGTCACGACCTCAGCCGTGAGCGAATAGCCGCCGCCGGAGGCGAGCTTGATCAGCTGCCGCTGCTCGTCGCCGAGCGCGGCGCGTAGCTCGCGGATGCATTGAAACAGGCTGTCCTCGCCGACATGGACGTTCGGCCAGACCGCCTCCATCAGCTCTTGCTTGCTCAGCACCCGGCCGCCACTGGCGGCGAACAGCCGGAGCATCTCAAAAGTCTTGGGCCGGAGCTTGATCGGAGCACCATCGGGCCCACGCAGCTCCGCGCGCTGCTGATCCAGCTCGAAGCCGGCGAAACGAAGCAACTTATCCCCCACGGCGTCTCACTGGCCGGCTCATATAGGGCAACTGTGTCGAAAAAGCCCGAAAAGTTTCCCTGAAACGGAAATATCAGAAACTTTCAGAAACTGGCCACCCCCTTATCAGGACACCACTCCCAGCCCGATGCGATGAATCCGGTCGTGGACTCGCGACCGCGTGCTTTGGGGGAAGTTGGTGACCGGGAAAGATTGTTTCAAAGCGACCCGTCGCCTGCGGGTCGCGCTGCTGACGTCGTCGGCGCTGGCTCTGGCCTGGGCGCTGCCGGCCGCGCCATCGCGCGCCGCGTCGAACGGCACCTGGCTCACCTCCCCCGGCAGCAACGACTATGGCACCGGCTCCAACTGGGACGGCGGCTTCGTGCCCCTGGGCACGGCCTCGTTCGGCACCTCTGATACCACCAGCCTGGCGATTACGAGCGCCAGCGTCGGCGGCTGGACCTTCAATGCCGGCGCCTCGAACTACACGTTTGACGTCAACGGTCCGTTGACCTTCACGGGTGCCGGCATCACCGTCAACGGCGGCAGCGCCACGATCACCAACCACAATGTCCTGAATTTCTTAAACAGCAGCACGGCCGGAAGCGCCACCATCATCAACAACGATACCCTGGGATTCTTCAGCACCAGCACGGCGGGCAACGCCACCATCATCAACAACAACGAGCTGGACTTCAACGACGCCAACACGGCAGGCAACGCCACCATCACCAACAACGGAACTCTGTATTTCCTTGGCACCAGCACCGCCGGCAATGCCACCATCACCAACAATTACGTCGTCCGGTTCCGGGACAGCAGCACGGCCGGCAATGCGGCCGTCATCAACAATGCCGGCGGCTCGGTCGATTTCTCCCTCACCACAGGATTGAACGGCGACAACAAGATCAGCGCCGGCTCGATCGCGGGCGCCGGCTCTTACAACCTCGGCGCCAATGAACTGACGGTCGGCTCCAACAATTCCTCGACCGAGGTCAGCGGCGTCATCTCCGGCGCCGGCGGCTCGCTGGTCAAGATCGGCACCGGCACGCTGACACTGTCGGGCGCCAACACCTATACCGGCGGCACCACCATCAACGGCGGCTCATTGGTGCTTGGCAATCTCGCCGGCGGCGTCGGCTCCATTCTGGGGGCGGTCACCGTCGGTAGTGGGAGCATGCTCGAAATCTCGAACGCCGACACAAGCGGCATCACGACGATCTTGAACAATGGCTGGACGGCTTTCCGCAGCGCCACCAGCGCCGGCAGCGCCACCATCACCAACAACAGCGTCCTGCAATTCATCAACACCAGCACGGCCGGCAATGCCACCATCACCAACAATGGCGGCCTGGATTTCTACAGCTCGGCCGGCAATGCCACCATCACCAACAACAGCGGCGGTTGGCTGACTTTCTACCAGACCGGCTCGGCGGGCAGCGCGAGCATCACCAACAGCAGCGGCGGGACAGTCTTTTTCAACGACAGCGCCACGGCGGGAAGCGCCGGCATCACCAACAACGGTACCCTGAACTTCAATGCTTCGAGCACGGCCGCAAGCGCAACCATCACCAACAACTTTTCGATGGGGTTCGTCGGCGTCAGCACGGCTGGCAGCGCGACCATCACCAACACCTATAATCTATCCTTCATGGGCTGGAGCACGGCCGGCAACGCGATCATCACCAACAATGGCGGCGGTCCCTTCCACAGCTCCATCGGAACGACCTATTTCCGGGACAACGCGACCGCGGGCAATGCGCAGCTGGTCAACAACGATCCGGGCGCGGTCTTCGATTTCTCCGGAAGCACCGGCCCGAACGGCGACAACAAGCTCAGCGCCGGCTCGATCGCCGGCAACGGCACCTTCTCACTCGGCGCCAACGAGCTCACGGTCGGCGGCAACAATCTGTCGACCACCGTGAGCGGCGTGATCGCCGATGGCGGCTACTTCGGCGGGACTGGCGGTTCGCTGGTCAAGACCGGCACCGGCACGCTGACGCTGTCGGGCGCCAACACCTATACCGGCGGCACCACCTTCGCCGGCGGGACGGTCAGCGTCTCCTCGGACGCCAATCTCGGCGACCTCGCGGGCGGCCTGACCTTCAATGGCGGCACCCTGCAAGTCACCGGCACGACATTCAACACCACCGCACGCGCCATCACCCTGGGTGCCGGCGGCGGCACGATCGAGATTGCCGACGCAGCCAACGAATTCGTCGTCAGCCAAAGCATCAGCGGCGGCACGCTGACCAAGTCGGGCGCTGGCACGCTGACCCTGACCGGCGCGGCAAATTTTTCCGGCGCGACGGTGTCTGCCGGCACGCTCGCATTCCTCGATGCCACGGCCGGCAACGCCGAGATCACCAACAACGCGCAGCTGACGTTCTACGGCAACTCCACGGCCGGCAGCGCGACCATCGTCAACAGCGGCAATGTGCTGTTCGACGGCAATTCCACGGCAGGCAACGCGCAGCTCGTCAACACCACGGCCGGCGCCGTCATCAACTTCTTCACCCCCGGCCCGAACAGCGACGGCAAGCTCACCGCCGGCTCAATCGCCGGCAACGGCCGCTTTGACCTCAACAGCATAGAGCTGACGGTTGGCGGCAATAATTTGTCGACCACCGTCACCGGCGTGCTCACCGGCGACGGCATGATGACAGGGACATCGCTGATCAAGGTCGGCACCGGCACGCTGACGCTTTCGGGCATCAACACCTATACCGGCGCCACGATCGTCGACGGCGGCACGCTGGCGGTGAACGGCTCGATCCTGGCATCGAGTGGCGTCACCGTGAACGCGGGCGGCGCGCTCGGCGGCACCGGCGTCGTCGGCAACACGACGATTGCGAGCGGCGGCACGCTCGCACCCGGCAATTCCGTGGGCACCCTCACCGTCAGCGGCAATCTTACTTTCGGTGCCGGCAGCTTCTACAGGGTTGAGGTCTCCCCCACTGCCGCCGACCGGACCAATGTCTCGGGTATTGCAACACTCGCCGGCGCCACCGTGCAGGCCGTTGCCTTGTCCGGCAGCTTCCGTGCGCAGACCTATACCATCCTCACGGCAACCGGCGGATTCGGCGGAACACAGTTCGCCGGCATCACGGGCAGCAGCTTCGCACCCGGCGCGCGCAATCCGCACCTCACCTATGATCTGAACAACGTCTATCTCGTGCTCGATCCCGGCGCGATCGCGCTGCCGGCGGGCACCGGTGCCAACCCGACCCGTGTGGCCGACGCCATCAACAGGGCGGTCGTGGGCGGTGCGACACCGCCGGCCGGCTTCGATGCGTTGCTCAACATGGGCAATCCGCAACTCGGCCACGCGCTCAACCAGGTCTCCGGCCAGCCCGGCGCCGCCGGCACGCAGGCCTCGTTCGGCGCGACGCAGCAGTTCGTGGGCATGCTCGATCCCGGCGGCGGCATGGACGCCGGGCGCGGCGCGGGTGGCTCCGCCCCGGGTGGCGGCGCGCTCGGCTATGCGTCCACAGCACCGGGCGATGCCAGGGTGCGCGAAGCCTATGCCGCGGTCACGCCACGCGACGCGAGCGGCGATGTCATCGACCGTCGCTGGGGCGTGTGGGCTTCCGCCTATGGCGGCGCCAGCACGTTGAACGGCAGCAGTGCCGCAGGTTCAAGCACGACCACCAGCCGCATCTACGGCACCGTGGTCGGTGCCGATTATCGCGTCTCGCCCGACACCGTGATCGGCTTCGCACTCGGCGGCGCCGGCTACAATTTCGCGCTGTCCGACAGCCTCGGCGGCGGCCGCGCCGATCTGTTCCAGGCCGGCCTCTATGGCCGTCACAACTTTGGGCCGGCGTATCTCTCCGCGTCCCTCGCCTATGGCTGGCAGGACGTCACCACCGATCGCACCGTGACGGTGTCGGGCACCGACAAGCTCACCGCGAACTACAAGGCCAGCACCTTCTCAGGCCGCCTGGAAACCGGCTGGCGCTTCGCACCCATCCCCGCCTCCACCTTCGGCGTCACGCCCTACGCGGCCACCCAAGTCACGACCTTCCATTTGCCCGGCTACGGCGAGACCGCGATCGTCGGCAGCAACCAGTTCGCGCTGTCCTACAATTCGCAGGACACGACGAACGTCCGCACCGAGCTCGGCGCCCGCACCGATCAGCGCTTCCTCGTCAACGATGGCGAGCTGACCCTGCGCGGCCGGCTCGCCTGGGCGCACGATTCCAACACCAATCGCCTCGTCAGCGCCGCCTTCCAGACGCTGCCGGGCGCAGCCTTCACCGTCAGCGGCGCGCAACCGGCGGCGGACTCCGCGCTTCTCGGCGGCCGTGCCGAGATGAAATGGCGAAACGGCCTCTCGCTCGCGGGCACGGTCGAAGGCGAATTCTCGCAGAGCACGCAGACTTACACGGGCAAGGGCACGGTGCGTTATGAATGGTAGGCGGCACATCGGCTCCCGGCTCGCGAGCCAACACGCAATGCGGACGAGGCTGGGCAAGATCGTCTGCGCCTTGGCCGCCCTGGCGCTGCTGTCATGTCCGCTTGCGACAGCGCGGGCGCAGACCTCCTGCGCCATCGCCGGCACCGATCAAACCTGCACGAACGCGACGACAATCTCGGGCAACAGCATCGGCGTCAGCGACACGGCGACACTGACATTGACCAATACTGCGGCCGGTACGATCTCAGCGGTGGGCACGATTAGCATGGGCATCAGCGCAATCACGGCAAACGTCACCAATGCCGGCACGATTGAGGCGAACGGAGACTTCCCCGTGGCCGTTTCGGCCACCACCATCAACCTGACGAATACCGGTACGATCCGGGGGATCGGGATTCCATGGAACGGAGGCTTTACCGGCGGCAGCGCAGTCTCCGGCACCGACGTCAACGTGACGAACTCGGGTACCATTGTCGGATATTTCTACGGCGTAGCGTCCACCAACACCCTCAACCTCACCAACTCCGGCACGATCCAGTCGCTGATATTTGGCTCTGCCGTCAGCGCATGGAACGCCAACATCATCAACACCGGAACCATCATGGGGTCGGACAGTGTCTTCGACATATCCGGCATATACCTGGAGTCCGGCAACGTCATGAATTCGGGCACCATCCTGGGGCGGAACGGCGGCTACGGCATCATTGGCGGCCTCGGCGTGAACGTCGTGAATTCCGGGTTGATCGAAGCGACCGGATCTGGGAGCCGCGGCATCACCATTAGCGGCGGCAGTGTCACGAACTCCGGCACCATTCGCGCCAGCGGAGCATCCAGCATCGGTATCTACAGCTACGGAACACTGAATGTAACCAATTCCGGCACGATCATCGGCGAGACGGCGGCGTTGAGGTTCGACAATGCATGGGATCCAAGCCAGACGGCCGACGTACTGACCCTGCTGCCGGGCTCGCATATCGTCGGCGCGATCATCACGAGCGGCGGCGGCGACACCATCAACGTCCGCGCCGGCAACCAGAACCTGACCTTCGATACGCTGGCGGGCGCGACCATCACCAGCACGACGCCCTATGTGGTGCTCGGCAATCAAATTGTCACCGTTGACGTCACCTCCTTCGCCGCGAACCGGCGCACGCTGACCGACCTCACCCGCGGCGTGTCCGATGCCGTGCCGGTGTTTTCCGGCGGCACGTCCGGCGGCAGCGCGCCGCTCGCCTTCGCGGGACCTGATGCGCCCTCGCGCTTCGACGATGCCTTTGCGTCACTGCCGGGGCTCTCGTCCGCCTATGCAAGCGAGGCCGCCGTCTTCAAGGCGCCGACATTGACCTATGCCGACGGCACCACGATGTGGGCGCGCGGCTTTGCTGGCCAGCGCATCCAGCAGCAGGACGGCGTCGTGCTGCGCACCGCCAATCTGTTCTATGGCGGCATGATCGGCGCCGATTTCGCGGCGCGTCCCGACCTGCACACCGGCGTCTTCCTCGGCGGCGGCAAGACCCGCACCAGCATCGATCTCGGCCTGGGCGGCACCGATTCCAACATGCTGTTCGCGGGCGCTTATGCCCGCTACGATTTCGGCGCCTCCTTCCTGCATGGCGCGATCCAGGGCGGCGGTTCGCGCAACATCACGACGCGCACGGTCAACAACAATCTCGCGCTTAACGGTATCGAGAACGCCGTCGGCTCCTTCAACGGCTGGTATGTCAGCCCTGAGCTGACCTTCGGCCATCGCTTTGCGCTCGGCCAGCTCGCGGATGCCACCTACACGCTGACGCCGAGCACGCGCGTGCGCTATCTCTTCGGTGCCTTCGACGGCTACACCGAGACCGGCACCAGCGCGCCGCTGACGGTGGGCACGCAGACTGCAAGCACAGTCGAGGAGCGCGGCGAGGTCAAGCTGACGCGGAGCGTGGCGATCGCTCCGATGAACGAGCTCTCCACCAGTCTCTCCGGCGGCGTGCTGGGCACGCAGCGCGTCGGCGGCTCCACCGTCAACGCCGCCCTGCTCGGCCAGGCCATTCCGTTCGCGACACCGGGTCAAGCCAACGTCTGGGGTTACTTCGGCGGATTGGGACTGGAGTGGCGCAGCCGCAATGTCAGCTTCTTCGCCGCCGCCGAATATCTGGCGCTGGCCGACAATTCCAACGTGGTCAGCGGCCGCGCGGGCCTGCGTGTCGGGTTCTGAGCGGTGATGGGCAGGATGTCATCATGCCAGTGTTTTGCCCGACGTGTCAAATGACCCACGCCTGACTCTGCGGCGCGTCGGACGGCTCACGTCGTGTAGTCCATGAGGTGCGCCAAGCGCCTTTGCGCGCGCACGCCAATTCAATCAAGCGGCATCGGCACTTGAGCATCACCGCCGAAATCGCGGTTCTACTGTGCATGGGGTTGTTTTGCGGATTTGGTTTTGAGGTTGATCGCGGGAACACTTATCGCCCCGTCTTCACCTTGGTCCAGAGCCGGTTGATGACGCGTTGCGTCGCCGGATCGCGCGCCGTGATGACGAACAATTTTGCGAGCGTCGCCTCGTCCGGATAGATGTTCTTGTCGTTCAGGATCTTCGGGTCGACCAGCTTCTGGCTGGCGAGGTTGCCGTTGGCGTAGGACAAAAAGTCCGAATTCTTGGCGGCGACGTCGGGACGGTAGAGATAGTTGATCAGCTCGTAGGCCTCGCTGACGTTCTTGGCGTCCGCGGGGATCGCGAGATTGTCGAAGAACATCTGCGCGCCCTCCTTCGGGATCGTGTAGCCGATCTCGATGCCACCCTTCGCCTCCGCCGCGCGGGCGCGGGCCTGCATGATGTCGCCGGACCAGCCGACCACGAAGCAGATCTCGCCGGTCGCGAGCGCGCTCAAATATTCGGACGAATGGAACTTGCGCACGGAGGGGCGGACTTTTGCGACGATGTCGGCGGCCTTCTCCAGGTCGGCCTGCTTGGTCGAGTTCGGATCGAGCCCGAGCCAGCTCAGCGCCGCGGGGAAGATGTCGTCGGCGGAGTCGAGCATGTGCACGCCGCAGTCCTTGAACTTGGCGAGGTTCTCCGGCTTGAAGACGATGTCCCAGCTGTCGATCTTGGCATCAGCCCCGAGGATCTGCTTCACCTTGGCGACGTTGTAGCCGATGCCCGTTGTGCCCCACATGTAGTTGGCGGCGTAGACGTTGCCGGGGTCGTAGATGCCGAGGCGCTGCGTCACCACGGGCCAAGCATGGCTAAGGTTCGGCAACTTCGACTTGTCGAGCTTGTGGAAGATGTTGGCCTTGATCTGGCGCTGCAGGAAATAGGCGGTCGGCACCACGACGTCGTAGCCGGATTTGCCGGCCATCAGGCGGGTCTCCAGCGTCTCGTTGGCGTCGAACGTGTCGTAGACGACCTTGATGCCGGTCTCCTTGGTGAAGGCCTCAAGGACGTCGGGCGCCATGTAGTTCGACCAGTTGTAGAAGTTGACGACCCGCTCCTCGGCCTTTGCAGGGGCGGAAAGCGTCAGCGCGGCTACGATTGCAAAACCAAGGCAAAGCCTCCAGCCGCTGACGTTCGTCATCTCGATCTACCTCTTGCGCCCGCGCACCGCATCCGACAGCCGCTCCAGCGCGGTGTCGAGCGTCTCGTCCTTCTTGGCAAAGCAGAAGCGCACCACCGAAGTCACGGGGTCCTGCTCGTAGAAGGCCGACACCGGGATCGCCGCCACCTTGTATTCCTTCACAATCCGCCAGCAGAACTCGGTGTCGCTCTCGTTGAGCCCGAGCGGGGACAGGTCGACAGTGAGGAAGTAAGTGCCCTGCGACTTCAGCACGGGAAAGCCGAGGCTCTCCAGCCCCCTGGCCAAGCGGTCCCTGCTCCGCGTCAGGTCCTTGCGCATCGACAGGAAGTAGTCGTCGGACTTGCCGAGGCCGTAGGCAACGGCGGCCTGCAGGTTCGGTGCGGTGGTGAAGGTCAGGAACTGGTGCACCTTGGCGGCGACGCGCAGCAGCGGCGGCGCGGCGCAGACGAAGCCGATCTTCCAGCCCGTCAGCGAGAAGATCTTGCCGGCCGAGCCGACCTTGATGGTGCGCTCGCGCATGCCGGGGATGGTGATCAGCGGGATGTGCTTGTGCTCGTCGAAGGTGACGTGCTCCCAGACCTCGTCGCAGATCGCGATGACGTCGAACTCCTGGCAGTAGCGCGCCAGCAGCTCGAGATCCTCGCGCGGATAGACCACCGCGGAGGGATTCAAGGGGTTGTTGAAGAGCACTGCCTTGGTCTTTGAATTGAAGACGCTTTTCAGCATGTCCTCATTCAGCCGCCAGTGCGGCGGCTCGAGCCGGACGAGGCGCGGAATGCCGCCGGCCTGGCGGATGATCGGCAGGTAGGAATCATAGACCGGCTGGAAGCAGACCACCTCGTCGCCGGGCTGGACCACGGCGAGGATGGCCGAGGTCAGCGCCTCGGTGCCGCCGGAGGTCACCATCACCTCGCTCATCGGATCGAGCTTGAGGCCGTGCCAATGGCCGTAATGGGTTGCGATCGCCTGCCGCAGTTCCGGCAGGCCCATCATCGACGGATACTGGTTGTAGCCGTTCAGCGAGGCGTCGGCCGCGGCGCGGCGGATGTCCTCAGGGCCTGGATCGTCGGGAAAGCCCTGGCCGAGATTGATGGCGGCATTGTCGCGCGCGGCCTGCGACATCGCCTCGAAGATGGTGACGGGAAGGTCGGCAAAGACCTTGTTGAGGGACGAGCTTTTGGACATCGGCCGGGTCAGCCGCCGACCTTGCTGGGAAGGCCCGCCGCCTTCCACCCGAGCATGCCGCCGGCCAGATGCTTGTCGTAAGGCAGGCCCGCCGCCTGCGCCGCGAGCGAGGCGGTCACCGAGCGCTTGCCCGAGCGGCAGGCGAACACGACCTCCTTGCCGGCGGGATCGGGGATCGCCTTGGGATCGAAGGTCGAGAGCGGCACCACCACGCCGTAGGGATAGGCCTCGGCCTCGACCTCGTTCGGCTCACGGACGTCGACCAGCAGATAGCGTCCTTCCGCGACACCCTTGGAGACCTCGTCCGGGGTCAGATCCTGCACTTGATTTGCCACATCATCCTCCAAACGTCGCAGCCGCATGCCGGAGCGATCCCGGCCGGCGGCAACCTCGCCTCTCGGCTCACGAAAATCAAGCGCTACAAAGGCTTGAGCTCGGTCCTGCAAGTTAAAGCTAAATCGCAGCGACTTGAAGTGGGGCCTTGGTTTGCCTGACTAGATCGTCACCTGGGTGCCGACCTCGACGACGCGGCCGCTGGGGATCTGGAAATAGTCGGTGGCATCGTTGGCGGAACGGCTGAGCGAGATGAACAGCCGGTCCTGCCAGCGCGGCATGCCCGAATGGGCGGCCGGTTTGAGCGCCCTCCGCGACAGGAAGAACGAGGTCGACATGATGTCGAACTGCCAGCCGAGCTTGCGGGCGATCGCCAGCGCCTTCGGCACGTTGGGCGATTCCATGAAGCCGAACTTCAGCGTCACCTTGGAGAAGGTCGGGCTGATCTGTTCCAGCCTCACCCGCTCGGCCGGATCGATGCGCGGGGTCTGTGCGGTCTCGATGGTGAGAATGACGTTCTTCTCGTGCAGCACCTTGTAGTGCTTCAGACTGTGCATCAGCGCGGTCGGCGCGCTGAGGGGATCGCTGGTCAGGAACACGGCGGTGCCGGACACGCGCTGCGGCGGCCGCTTCTCAAGCATGGCCACGAGGTCGGCGAGCGGGAATTCGAGCTTGCGCGACTTCTCGAACAGCAGCCGGCTGCCGCGCCGCCACGTGTACATCAGGATGATCATGAGCGCGCCGAGCGCCAGCGGCACCCAGCCGCCCTCGAACACCTTGAGCAAATTGGCCGCCAGGAAGGTCAGGTCGAGGAACAGGAACGGCGCGATCAGGGCGGCAGCCGCGAACGGCGACCACTTCCAGACCTTCCAGATCACGACGAAGCCCATCATCGCCGTGACCACCATGGTGCCGGTAACCGAGATGCCATAGGCCGACGCCAGCGCGCTGGAGGAGCGGAACAACAGCACCAGCAGCACCACGGCGACCAGCAGAAGCTGGTTGATGCGCGGGATGAAGATCTGGCCGGAATGGGCTTCGGAGGTATGGCGAATCTCGAAGCGCGGCAGCAGCCCGAGCTGGATCGCCTGGCGCGTCAGCGAATAGGCGCCGGTGATGACCGCCTGGCTCGCGATGACCGTTGCGGCGGTGGCCAGCACGACCATGCAGCCACGTAAAAAGCCTTGCGGGAAGAGCTGGAAGAACGGGCTCACGATCGCGCCGGGATCACCGAGGACGAGGGCGCCCTGCCCCAGATAGTTCAGCGCCAGCGACGGCAGCACGATGAACAGCCAGGCGGTCTGGATCGGCCGCTTGCCGAAATGGCCGAGGTCGGCATAGAGCGCCTCGGCGCCGGTGACCGCCAGGAACACCGCGCCCAGCGTCACGAAACCGATGATGCCGTGGTGGATCATGAAGGACACGGCGTAGAGCGGGTTCAGCGCAAACAGCACCTGCGGCTGCTGGATGATCGGATGGATCGCCGCAACCGCGATCACGGCGAACCAGACGCACATGATCGGGCCGAAAAACGCGGCGACCCGCGCGGTGCCGCGCGACTGCACGGCGAACAGGCCGACCAGGATGATCACGGTCAGCGGCACGACATAGGGCTCGAAGTGCAGGGTGATGTCCTTCATGCCTTCGATCGCCGACAGCACCGAAAGCGCCGGGGTGATGACGGCGTCGCCGTAGAACAGGGCGCCCGAGATGATGCCGAGCAGGACGATCGTCGCCCCGCGGGTACCGACCGCGCGCTGGGCCAGCGCCATCAGCGCCAGCGTGCCGCCCTCGCCGTTGTTGTCGGCACGGAGCAGGATCACGACGTATTTGAGCGTCACCACCACGATGAGGGCCCACAGGATCAGCGAGAGCACGCCGAGCACGGCCGCGGGCGTCGGCACCCCCTCCGCGCCCGAGGCAGCCATCACCGCCTCACGGAACGCGTAGAGCGGGCTGGTGCCGATGTCGCCGTAAACGACGCCGATGCTGCCGAGCGTCAGCGCACCGAAGCGGGCCGTGGTGTGGGCATCGCCATGCCCATTGGTCGCCGCCGTTTCCGGGGCGGAAATCGCTACGTCACTTGTCATGGGAGAGCCTGATGGCCTCTAAAAATGCTTCACTGCACAACGGCGGAAGGGCGCGCGGCTTATAGGCCTGCGCTACCGGCATAGCCTAGCCCGATTCTGGGCCCTCACCATGCAAAATTTGCATAGGTCGGCCGATTGCGTTCAAATGGTGACTTGGGTGCCGACTTCAACCACCCGTCCGGTGGGAATCTGGAAATAGTCGGTGGCGTCATTGGCAGACCGGCTCAGCGCGATGAACAGATGGTCCTGCCAGAGCGGCATGCCGGACTGCGCCGAGGCCTTGAGCGAGCGCCGCGACACGAAGAACGACGTCGACATGATGTCGAACTGCCAGCCCTGCTTGCGCGCGATCGCGAGCGCCTTGGGTACGTTCGGCTGCTCCATGTAGCCGAAGCGCAGCCGGACCTTGGAGAACTTGTCGCTGATCTTCTCCATCCGGAACCGATCGGACAGATCGACCCGCGGTGTCTGCGCGGTCTCGATGGTCAGGATCACGTTGTGCTCGTGCAGCACCTTGTTGTGCTTGAGATTGTGCAGCAGCGCGGTCGGCACGAAGGAAGGATCGCTGGTGAGGAATACCGCCGTGCCCTTGACGATGTGCGGCGGCCGCTTCTCCAGGCTCTTGATCAGGTCGTCGAGCGGCACCTCGATCCGGCGCGTTTTCTGGATCAGGATCCCCGTCCCGCGCCGCCAGGTCCAGATCGTCCCGGCCATGACGACGCCGAACAGCAACGGTACCCAGGCGCCTTCGAGCAGCTTGAGCAGATTGGCGCTGAAGAAGGTCATGTCGACGACGACGAAGGGCATGATCACGGCGGCTGCCGTTGCAGCGCGCCAGTTCCACAATTTCCAGATCACGACGAAGCCCATGATGCCGTCGGCAACCATGGTGGTGGAGACCGCGATGCCGTAGGCCGAAGCCAGATTGCTGGAGGTGTGGAACAACAGCACCAGCAGCATCACGCCGATCAGCAGCAGCCGGTTCACCCGCGGCAGATAGATCTGGCCGGCATGAGTCTCGGAGGTGTAACGCACCTCGAAGCGCGGCAAGAGGCCGAGCTGCACCGCCTGATAGACCAGCGAATAGGCGCCGGTGATCACCGCCTGGCTCGCGATCACGGTCGCTGCGGTCGCGAGTCCGACCAGTGGCAGCACCAGATATTCGGGCACCATGCGATAGAACGAATGCTCGATCGCACCGGGGTCGGACAGCACCAGCGCGCCCTGCCCGAAATAGTTGATCAAGAGCGAAGGCAGCACGAAGAACATCCAGGCCGACTGGATCGGCTTGCGGCCGAAATGGCCGAGATCGGCATAGAGCGCCTCGCCACCGGTGACCGCCAGGAAGACGGCGCCCAGCGTGACGAGGCCGATGGTGCCGTGTGAGAGCAGGAATTGCAGCGCGTAGTAGGGATTGATCGCAGCCAGTACCGATGGATCGTCGGCGATATGGACGGCGCCCATCACCGCTAGGCAGCTGAACCAGATCACCATCACCGGCCCGAACGCCGAGGCCACCAGCGCGGTCCCCTTGCTCTGGACCGCGAACAGCAGCACCAGAATGAAGACGGTGAGCGGCACGACGTAATGCTCGAAGGCGGGGGTGGCGAGCTTCAGGCCCTCGACTGCCGACAGTACCGAGATTGCCGGCGTGATCATG
Organism: Bradyrhizobium sp. SZCCT0153; assembly: GCF_018129995.1. Taxonomy (GTDB): domain Bacteria; phylum Pseudomonadota; class Alphaproteobacteria; order Rhizobiales; family Xanthobacteraceae; genus Bradyrhizobium; species Bradyrhizobium japonicum_G. Next base: position 1,073,534 of record NZ_JAFCKS010000002.1, on the reverse strand, counting down.
GAATCGCCGATGAACATGGAGGCGCCGACAACGCCGAGCGCGAGCAGGAACCAGCTTCGCCGTCCGAGCGCACGCTGGCCGAGTGCCATCAGCGAGAGCGTGCCGCCCTCCCCGTTGTTGTCGGCGCGCAGCAGCAGCAGGACGTATTTGGCGGTGACGACGATGAAGAGCGCCCACAGGATCAGCGAGAGCACGCCGAGCACCATGACCCGCGAGACCGGCTCGCCATGGGCCGCACCCCGGACCGCCTCGTGGAACGCGTAGAGCGGCGACGTCCCGATATCGCCGAAGACGACGCCGATGCTCCCGAGCGTCAGGCCCCAGAAACCCGAGGTGACCGGCCCATCCTGAGCTTCGGTGGATGTGATGCTCGCCGTCATGTGAAACTAGAAACGCTTCTTCCAGAGAATTGATCCGGCGCTTGTGACGGTTCTGGCGCGCCTGTCAATCGGCACCCCACCATAGCAGGCGCCGGGGCAGATGCTGTGACGGCGCAGCAACGGTCATCGCAAGCGCGACGACATGCCTCAGGTAAGATGGTAGCGCAAGTGCCGAAAGCCTTTCCACTCCGATTGAATCGGAACGGGATCAGGTTCAAGCGAAGCAGCGTCCGCCTCGCCCGAAAACTAGGGCTTCAGATTCGGCGGCAGCGGCGGGTCTTCGCGCATCAGTGTGATGGTCACCCGCCGGTTGGCCGCGAGCGAGGGATCGTCCGGGAACAGCGGCTGGGTGTCCGCCTTGCCGGCGACGGCGAAGATGTGCGAGGCCGGCAGGCCCTCGCGTTCGAGGATCTGGCGCACGGCATTGGCGCGGTCGGCCGACAGGTCGAAGGCACCGTAGTCGCCGCGGGTCGGCACGAACCCGGCTGCGGTATGGCCTGCGATGGAGACGCGAAGCGGCGTCGCCTTGAGCGGAACGGCGAGCTTCTCGATCAGGCGCCGCGTGCGGTCGTAGGGGACCTTGGAGCCGTCGGCGAACATCGAGCGGCCGTCCTGGTCGACGATCTCCAGGTTGAGGCCCTGCTTGGTTTCCTCGAACATGATGTGCTTGGACATCTCGGTCAGTTCCGGCATGTCCTGCAACGCCTGACGCAGCGAGGCCGCGGCGAGGGCGAAATTGCGGTCGACCTTGATCTTCGCGCCCGACGTGCGGTCGCGGTCCTCCTGGTCCGGTGTCGGCGTGTTGGAGGAGTCTTCAGGCTGGATATGGTCGACGTTCTTCAGCCGCGGACGTGTCGGCAGACCGTCGGACTCGACGATACCGGAATAGCGCGCTTCGCTCTGCACGCCGAAGGCGTCGCGCATCGAACCGGCGACGATCTTCAGCTTGTTGGCATCCTGCGTCGAGAACGCGACGAGCATCACGAAGAAGCTCATCATCAGGCCCATCAGGTCGGCGAAGGTCACGAACCAGCCGTGACCGCCACCGTGAGCATCGCCGCGCTTCTTCTTGGCCATCTCTCGATATCCCGGCGGGCGGCGTTACGCCGGCACCGGCTCGCCTTCGGCGTGACGATGCTTCTCCGGCAGATAGGCCAGCAGCATTTCGCGCACGAGCGTCGGGCTCTTGGAGTCGCGGATCATCAGGATGCCGTCGATGATCAGCGTGCGGTTGGTCTCTTCGTCGAGCAACTTGCCGTGCAGCTTGTCGGCGATCGGCAGACAGAACAGGTTCGCGACCAGGGCGCCGTAGAGGGTTGCGAGCAGCGCGGTAGCCATGAACGGGCCGAGCTTGGAGGGGTCGGTCATGTTGGCGAACATCTGCACCATGCCGATCAGGGTGCCGATCATGCCGAAGGCCGGGGCGCAGTCGCCGATGGCGCGGTAGATCTTGCTGCCCTCGTCGAGGTGCATCAGGAAGTTGTCGCGGTCGCGCTCGAGATTGTCGCGGATGAAGTCGAGGTCGTAACCGTCGGCGACGTAGCGGATGCCCTTGGCCAGGAAGGGCTCGTCGGTCTCGACCTTTTCGAGCCCGACCGGACCCTGCTTGCGGGCGATCTCGGCGATGCGGGCGAGTTCGTCGACGAGGTCATGGGCCGACAGGCGGCTCATGGTGAAGGCGAACTTGGCGCCGAGCGGAAGGCCGTGCAGGAGCGCCGAGAGCGGGAAGCGGATCATGGTCGCGGAGATCGAGCCGCCGAAGATGATGATCATGGCATGTTCGGAGATGAACATGTGGAGATCGCCGCCCATGAAGACCATCGCCGTGATGACGATGATGCCCGCAATGAGCCCGACGCTCGTCATGATATCCATGGGACACTCCAACGCGAACGAACAACGGCCATCCTGGCCGCTGGCGCAGTCCAACCCCGAACCGCATCGGAAACCCTAGAGCGCCGCCCTTAAAGCCGCGTAAAGGTTAAGTTGAGCCGACGCGCCTGACTGGCGCAGCGCGCTGAAGCGACTCCGGCTTTGCCGGCCTCCGACGGGCATCTCAACGTTTTGCTAACCATAAGGCGTCGCGCGCCCCGTCGGCTCGGCCCGGTGCGCTCGCTTGATCGCGTGGACAGTCTGGCTGCGGCCCTGGGCCACATCAGGGGGCGGAGGATCGGTTGGTAGTCTGGAGCGGGGCGGACGCTCGTGGCGGGAGCCATCGCAATGGTGACGCTGTTCAGTCTTCTTACCGCACTTCCCGCTGTGCTGGCGCTCCATATGCTCGAGCCCGAGCTCGTCCTGCCGGCGTTCAGCGTGCTGCTCTTTGTCGAGGCTGCCTTCGCCGTGATCGCAGCGCGCCTGATCCACGCCGCCGACAATGCGGAAGACATCACCCTGTGGGATTTGGCCGGCGGCTTCACCTTGATTGGCTGCGCTGCCGCGGTGCTGGGCGAGCCGGATCAGGCTGCCCTGTTCCTGGCTGAACAGGGCAGCCCGCGAGCGGCGTCGCCGCCGTAGATCGTGCCGGTCCGGTTAGTGGATTTCCGCCGAGCGCCTCAGCGCGGCCTTCAGCTTCTCCAGCGAGAAGTCGGGGCTGCGGGCGATCTCCAGGATCGGCGTCTCGCGGCGGCCGCAGAGCTCGGCGGCCTCGGGCAGCTTTGCGGCGATGTCGAGCGGGATCACGATGGCGCCGTGCTGGTCGGCGTGGATGAGGTCGTCGGACTTCACGGTCATGCCGGCGACGCGGACCTCGCCGCCAAAGCTCTCCGCATGCACCCAGGCATGCGACGGGCCGATCGAGCCGGCCAGCGCCTGAAAGCCCGGGGCCCATTGCGGGATGTCGCGGATCGAGCCGTCGGTGATGACGCCGAGACAGCCAAGCGCCTTGTGCACGTTGCTCTGCACCTCGCCCCAGAACGCGCCGTAGCCGACGTCGGGACCGTCGATGTCCTGGATCACCGAGATGCGCGGGCCAAAGCCGGTGCCGACATATTCGTAATATTCGATGCGGCGCTTCGACTGCTCTTCGGCCGGTAGCGAGAACTTCAGCACCGAGCGGATCGCCACCGTGCGGGCATAGCCGACGATCGGCGGCAGGTCGGGAAACGGACAGACCAATTGCTTGGTGGTGTAGCCAATCAAGCGGCGCTCGGGCGCCACGATCTCCATGGCATTGCAGATCGTCGGCGTGTCATAGCGGCCCAGCGCTTCAAGGACGGAAGCGGGCAGCGGCCCGGTCGCGTTATCGGTCACGGCGTTCTCTCCCAGATTGGCGGCCGCTGTTGGCGCGGTGCCGCCGACACTGGCGATATAGCCGAGATCGGGTCTCAACCCAACTCAGGAAGCCCTCATGGCTGATATCCGGGTTTTGCCGCTCAGTGCCTTGCTGCTCGGTGCCTTGCCGCTCAGTGTAGCCTTCCGGGCCGATCGTCGTCATGCGGCGGCTCGGACAGGTTTGCCAGCGTCGGTGCCGAGGGCGGCGACGGGACCTCGCCTCCCGAAGAAGCTGCTGCTTGCATCGCGCGCGCCTGGTCGCGATAGGATTTGTAGCCGAGCGGCAGGCAGACCAGATACAGCACCGTGCCGATCGACAGCACGTGCCAGGGATAGGCGATCAGCAGCGCGATGAAGACGATCACGGCGACGAACGCCGGCAGCACCAGCTCGGGCGCCACGCGCATCCGCTTGGTCTTGCCGGAGAACACCGGCAAGCGCGACACCATCAGGAAGGCAATCAGCAGCGTGTAGCCGGCCGTCAGCGCCGCGGGCCAGCGCCCCAGATCCAGGAACGCCGCATAGATCGGCAACATCACGGTGATCGCCCCGGCCGGCGCCGGCATGCCAGTGAAGAAATTGGCGGCGAAGGCCGGCTTGTTCGGATCGTCCAGCGTGGCATTGAAGCGCGCGAGGCGCAGGCCACCCGAAATCGCGAACACCATCGCGGCAATCCAGCCGGCATTGCCGAGCTCGTGCAGCTGCCAGAAATACAACATCAGGCCGGGCGCGACGCCGAAATTGACGAAGTCGGCGAGGCTGTCGAGCTCGGCGCCGAACTTGGACTGACCCTTGATCAGGCGCGCGATGCGGCCATCGATGCCGTCGAGCGCGGCCGCGAACACGATGGCGTAGACCGCGAGCGACATCCGCCCCTCGATCGAGAGCCGGATCGAGGTCAGGCCCGCGCAGATCGCCAGCAGCGTGATGACGTTGGGCACCAGCATGCGCACCGGGATCGGGCGGAACCGCCTGCGGCGCACGTCGGGATCTTTGAAGTCATAGGGCGTCATGGCTCGTCCTCACCTTGAGGCGAGATATAGCAAGCCATGTTCCTCTCCGCCATTGCGGCGGAAGGCCCCTTGAGGCCGACTTGATGGTTAATTGGCGCGGTAGGCGCGGCTCGGGTCGTCTCCGGCAAGATCGGCCAAGATCGTCTCGCCGGCGATCGCGGTCTGCCCTTCCGAGACCAGCGCCTTGGTGCCCAATGGCAGATAGACGTCGAGCCGCGAGCCGAAGCGGATCAGGCCGAAGCGCTCGCCGGCGCCGATCGCCTGCCCCTCCTTGACGAAGCAGACGATGCGCTTGGCGACGAGCCCCGCGATCTGGATCACGCCGATCCGCGCCGTCGGCGTCGTTATCACCAGCGAGTTGCGCTCATTGTCCTCGCTCGCCTTGTCCAGCTCGGCATTGATGAACAGGCCGGGCCGGTAGGCGATACGGTCCACCCTGCCCGCGATCGGGCTGCGGTTCACGTGGCAGTTGAACACGCTCATGAAGACCGAGATGCGCGGCAGCGGCCGGTCGCCGAGCCCGAGCTCGGCCGGCGGCAGCGCCATGGTGATCATCGAGACGCGGCCGTCGGCCGGCGACACCACGAGCCCTTCGCGCACCGGCGTCACCCTGACGGGATCACGGAAGAACAGCGCGCACCACACGGTCAGGATGGTGCCGATCCACCCCAAGGGCGACCACAGCCAGAACAGGATGAGGCTTGCCAGCGCAAAGCCGCCGATGAAGGGATAGCCCTCCTTGTGGATCGGCGGGATCTGGCGCTGGATCGAATCGAGAATGGACATCGCTATCTGCCGCTCAGGGTTGATGGCGCAGGTCGTCCCGCGCGGTGGAGTTGTTTAGGCCAGAGTTGGGACCGGAGACAAGGTCACTCGGCAGCCGCAGGTGCCGTCAGGACGTCGGCGACCGGCGGAGGCTCCCGGTTGGGCGCCTCGCGGCTGTCGGCCATCTGGGCCAATTTCTCACGCGCCGCCTCGGCTTCGCGCTGCCTGTTCCACATGCTGGCGTAGAGGCCGCCCTGCGCAAGCAGTTGTGCGTGGGTGCCGCGCTCGGCGATGCGGCCCTGGTCCAGCACGATGATCTCGTCGGCGCCGACGATGGTCGAGAGCCGGTGCGCGATCACGAGCGAGGTGCGGTTCTTGGCCACGCGCTCGAGCGCGCCCTGGATCTCGTGCTCGGTGTGGGTGTCGAGCGCGGAGGTCGCCTCGTCCAGCACGAGGATCGGCGGCGCCTTCAGCACGGTGCGCGCGATCGCGACGCGCTGCTTCTCGCCGCCGGACAGTTTCAGGCCGCGCTCGCCGACCTGGGTCTCGTAGCCCATCGGCGCCATGCGAATGAAATGGTCGATCTGCGCCAGGCCCGCCGCCTCCTCGACTTCGGTGTCGCTGGCGTCCCAGCGGCCGTAGCGGATGTTGTAGCGGATGGTGTCGTTGAACAGCACGGTGTCCTGCGGCACCATGCCGATGGAAGCGCGCAAGCTGGCCTGCGTAACCTCGCGAATATCCTGGCCGTCGATCAGGATCCTGCCGCCGGAGATGTCGTAGAGGCGGAACAGGAGCCGCGAGATGGTCGATTTGCCCGCGCCCGACGGCCCGACGATCGCGACCGTCTTGCCCGCCGGCACCTCGAAGCTGATGCCTTTCAGGATCGGCCGCGCCGGCTCATAGGCAAAGCGCACGTCCTCGAAACGCACGGTGCCGGCGGAGATGACCAGTGGCTGCGCATCGGGAACGTCCTTGATCTCGGCCTCGCGTCCCAGCACCCCAAACATCTTCTCGATGTCGATGATGGCCTGCTTGATCTCGCGATAGACCATGCCCATGAAATTCAGCGGCTGGTAGAGCTGGATCATCATGGCGTTGACCAGCACGAAATCACCGACCGTGTTGGTGCCGTTGCGTACGCCGATCGCGCACATCAGCATGGTCGCCGTCAGCCCCAGCGTGAAGATCACGGCCTGGCCGGTGTTGAGGACGGCGAGCGACGTATAGGCCTGAACGCTCGACTCCTCGTAGCGCGCGACCGAGCGGTCATAGCGCTGCGCCTCGCGCGCCTCGGCGCTGAAATATTTCACGGTCTCGTAGTTGAGCAGCGAGTCGATCGCCTTGGTGTTCGCCTCGGTGTCGGAATCGTTCATCTTGCGGCGGATGCCGATCCGCCACTCGGTCGCGATATAGGTGTAGTACATGTAGACCGTAACCGTGATCAGCGTCGCGACCACGTAGCGCCAGTCGAATTGCCAGAGCAGCACGGCCATCAGGAGCGAGACCTCGACGATGGTCGGGATCAGCTGGAGGATCACCATGCGCACGATGACTTCGATGCCCTCGCGGCCGCGCTCGAGCACGCGCGTCAGGCCGCCGGTCTTGCGCTCGAGGTGAAAGCGCAGCGAGAGCTCGTGCATGTGAATGAAGGTGATGGTGGCGAGCTTGCGCACCGCATGCATGGCGACGCGCGCGAAGATGCCGTCGCGCCATTGCGTCATCACCGCCATCAGGATGCGCATCACGCCGTAGCTGGCGGTCAGCAGCAATGGCGAGGCGATCACCCAGAGATGCCAATTGTCGGGCAGCACCGGCGCGGTGTTGGCGCCGGTCAGCGCGTCTGTCGCCCATTTGAAGCTGAACGGAACCGTCAGCGTGATCAGCTTGGCGGCGAGCAGCAGCACCATCGACCAGACCACCCTCATCTTCAGGTCGAAGCGGTCGCCCGGCCAGATATAGGGCCACAGATGCGCCAGCGTGCCCATCAGCGTAGCCCGCTCCAGCTGTCCCCCGGGAGGCGGATCAGGAACGTCGGCGCCGTCGAACGATTGAGGTTGGTCCATCAAGAAGCCTGAAAGCCCGCCGGATGCGGGCGCGGTACGATTTGCGATTTTCGCTCGTCATATAGAGCCTTCCCGATGCCAGCGCACCCCGCCAGATGGCGAATCTTCGATTGTTTGCCGCCATTTACCGGTAAATATCCGGGTCACCCGAATCACCGATTGGGCTTGACGCCTCTTCGCTGCAATGCATCATGGCACCAATGAGCACGATCAAAACCGTCTGTGTCTATTGCGGCTCCGGCCCCGGAACCAATCCCCGCTTCACCGAGGGCGCCAAGGCGTTCGGCAAGGCCCTCGCCGATAACAACATTCGCCTCGTCTATGGCGGAGGCTCGCTCGGCCTGATGGGCTCGGTCGCGACCTCCGTGCTGGATCACGGCGGCAGCGTCACCGGCATCATTCCCGAATTCCTGCGGAAGCGCGAGAACGCGCTGACCCGCGTGCAGGAGATGATCGTCACCCCCGACATGCACGAGCGCAAGCGGCTGATGTTCGAACGCTCCGACGCCTTCGTGGCGCTGCCGGGCGGCGTCGGCACGCTGGAGGAGCTGGTGGAGCAGCTGACCTGGAAACAGCTCGGCCGCCACGCCAAGCCGGTGCTGCTCGCCAATTTCGACAATTTCTGGGAGCCGCTGTTCTCGCTGCTGTCGCACATGCGCCAGACCGAGTTCATCCGCGCCGGCCTCTCGGTCGACATCCTCAAGGCCGATCGGGTCGAGGAGATCCTGCCGAAGCTGAAGGCCGCAGTGGCGCAGCTCGCCGAGGCGGAAAAAGAGCTCGCGCCGGAAGTTGCACGCAAGCTTTAGCCAGCGGGAAACGTCACCGCCTCGATCCGGTTGCCGTCGGGATCGGTGACGAACGCCGCGTAGTAGCGCACGCGGTCGTGCGGGCGGATACCCGGCGCGCCGTCCGATGCGCCGCCGGCGGCAAGGGCCGCGGCGTGAAATGCATCGACCTCGGCCGTCGTCTTTGCCCGCAGGCAGATGTGCACGCCGCTCTCGGGGGCGACATGCGGCATGCCCTCGCGCAGATTGATCCAGAATTCGGGATAGGCCTTGCCGAAGCCGACCGTCCGCGGCCGCGTGACGAGGCGCGACAGGCCGAGGGCGGCGAGCGTCGCCTCGTAGAATCTTGCCGAGCGATCGAGATCGCCGACGCCGACGGAGATGTGGTCGATCATTGGTCGCGCTCCCCTCTCTCCTCGGCATTGCGAGCCAAGCGAAGCAACCCAGACTGTGCCGGCGGAGACAATCTGGATTGCTTCGTCGCTTCGCTCCGCGCAATGACGGTGTTTGTGGCGCCGCCGTCGTTCTACGCCGGCGCGCCCGACTTCACGAGCTTGTAGATCACCGAATCCATCAGCGCCTGGAACGAGGCGTCGATGATGTTCGGGGACACGCCGACCGTGGTCCAGCGATCGCCGGTCTCGTCCTCGCTCTCGATCAGCACGCGCGTCACCGCGCCGGTGCCGCCATTGAGGATACGCACGCGGTAGTCGATCAGCGTCAGCCCCTCGATGTATTTCTGGTACTTGCCGAGGTCTTTTCGCAGGGCAACGTCGAGCGCGTTGACCGGGCCGTTGCCTTCGGCGGCCGAGATCAGGTGCTCGCCGGCGACGTCGACCTTGACCACGGCGAGCGCCACGGTGACGCGCTCGCCATGCGAATTGTAGCGCTGCTCGACATTGACGTCGAACTGCTCGACCTCGAAATAATGCGGCACCTTGCCGAGCGTGCGGCGCGCCAACAGATCGAACGAGGCGTTGGCCGATTCATAGGCGTAGCCTTGCGCCTCGCGCTCCTTCAACTCCTCGACCAGACGCGTCAGCTTCGGGTCGCTCTTCTCGTAGGGAATGCCGGCCCGGTCGAGCTCGGCGATGACGTTGGAGCGGCCGGCCTGGTCGGACACCAGCACCTTGCGGTGATTGCCGACCAGTTCCGGCAGGACGTGCTCATAGGTCTGCGGATCCTTCAGCACGGCGGAGGCATGAATGCCGGTCTTGGTGACGAACGCGCTCTCGCCGACATAGGCCGCATGCCGGTTCGGCACGCGGTTGAGCATGTCGTCGAGCGTGCGGGACACCTTGACCAGGGTCGCCAGCTTCTCTGCGGTGACGCCGATTTCGAAGGCGTCGGCGAATTCCTGCTTCAGCTTCAAGGTCGGGATCAGCGAGCAGAGATTGGCGTTGCCGCAGCGCTCGCCGAGGCCGTTCAGCGTGCCCTGGATCTGCCGCGCGCCGGCGCGCACCGCGGCCAGCGAATTCGCCACCGCCTGCTCGGTGTCGTTATGGGCGTGGATGCCGACATGATCGCCGGGGATGTGCTTCGTCACCTCGGTGACGATGGCCTCGACCTCGTTCGGCATGGTGCCGCCATTGGTGTCGCACAGCACCACCCAGCGCGCGCCGGCCTCATAAGCGGCCTTGGCGCAGGCCAGCGCGAAGCTCGCGTCCTCCTTGTAGCCATCGAAGAAATGCTCGCAGTCGAGCATGACCTCGCGGCCGGCGGCCTTCGCGGCGGCCACGCTGTCGCGGATCGAGGCGAGGTTCTCCTCCTTGGTCGTCTCCAGCGCCACGCGCACCTGATAGGCGGAGGATTTTGCCACGAAGCAGATCGCATCCGCCTTCGCGTCCAGCAGCCCAGCGACACCGGGATCGTTGGAGACCGACCGCCCTGCCCGGCGCGTCATGCCGAAGGCGGTGAAGCGCGCATGATCGAGTTTCGGCTTGGTCGCGAAAAACTCGGTATCGGTCGGATTGGCGCCAGGATAGCCGCCCTCGACATAGTCGATGCCGAGATCGTCGAGCATCGCCGCGATCACCTGCTTGTCCGTCAGCGTGAAATCGACGCCATTGGTCTGCGCGCCGTCGCGCAGCGTGGTGTCGAACAGATAGAGACGCTCCCTGCTCATTGCGGTGCTCCGAGCGTCTTCTGCATCGTGGTATTGGCGAGCCACTCGTCGTTGACGGTGACGGTGTTGCGCTGCTTGGCGATATAGCCGCGCTTGGCGAAGAAGCCTTGCGCGGTGTCGCTGGCATCGACCGCGAGGCTGGTCGCGCCACGGCCGCCGGCGAGCTTCTCCAAAGCATCGACCAGCATGGTCGCGATGCCCTGCCGGCCGACGGCCGGATGCACATAGAGCATGCGGATGTGATCGGCGCCGCGCAGCGAAGCGAAGCCGACGGGCGAGCCCTCGAGCGTCGCGACCAGCGTCAGGTCGGCCGCGAGCCGCTTGCCGAACTCCTCGTCATCGGCCGCGGCCATCCAGGCCTGCTGCTGCGCTTCGTTGTAATCGTCGCCGGTCAGCTCCTCGATGCTGGCGGCGAAGATCGCGGCGAGCACCGGCACGTCATCAGGCAGCAGGGGCCGCAGGCCGGGTTTTGGCAAAGTCTGTCCCATCGTCTTCACCACATCCCATAGAGTTTCAGCGCCAGCGCCACGGCAGCGCCGAGCAGCAGGATTTTCAGCGCGATGTAATAGAGCCAGTGCCGCGGGAACGGCGTGTCGGGGCGCGTCATCGTGCGACCTCCCACGTCGTCCCTTCCTTGGAGTCCTTGATCGCAACGCCCATCGCCGCCAACAGATCGCGGATGCGGTCGGATTCCGCAAAATCCTTGCGCGCACGCGCGGTCGTCCGCTCCGAGATCAGACGCTCGACTTCCCTGGCATCGACCCCGCTCGCCTGCCGCTTGCGCCCTTCCCACTGGGCTGCGCTCTCCGAGAGGAAACCGAGCAAGCGCAATGACCCCGCCAGGGCAGCCACGTCACTGCCACGCAGGCCATGCAGCGCCGCGATTGCGAGCGGCGTGTTGAGGTCGTCGAGCAGCGGCTCGACCACCGACGAAGCCGGCTGGCCGGGCGCGACGTCGGCCGCGACGCGATACCAATCGTCGAGCGTCTTGGCGCTCTCCTCCAGCGACTTCGTGGTCCAGTCGATCGGCGAACGATAATGCGTCTTGAGCATGTTCAGACGCAGCACCTCGCCCGGCCAGTCCGCGAGCAGCTCGTGGATGGTGACGAAGTTGCCGAGGCTCTTCGACATCTTCTCGCTCTCGACCTGCAGGAAGCCGTTGTGCATCCAGGTGTTCGCCATGCGCGGCTGGTGGAAGGCGCAGCAGGTCTGCGCCACCTCGTTCTCGTGATGCGGAAACACGAGATCGATGCCGCCGCCATGGATGTCGAAATGCTCGCCGAGGTGCTTCCAGGCCATGGCCGAGCACTCGACGTGCCAGCCTGGACGCCCCTGCACGGCGATGCCCGCCGGCGACGGCCATGACGGCTCGCCCGGCTTGGACGGTTTCCACAGCACGAAGTCGGTGTTGTCTTTCTTGTAGGGCGCGACATCGACGCGCGCGCCGGCGATCATCTCGTCGAGCGAGCGATTGGACAGCGCGCCATAGCGCGGCAAGCCGGAATTGGCGGCGTTCATCGCCTGCGGCGAGAACAGCACATGGTCCTCGGCGACATAGGCGAAGCCGCCGGCAACCAGCCTCTCGATGATCTCGCGCATCTCGCCGATATGCTCGGTCGCACGCGGCTCGACGCTCGGGCGGAGCGCGCCGAGCGCATCGACGTCGGCGTGAAACTGCCTGCCGGTCTGCTCGGTGACCTTGCGGATCGCCTCGTTCAGCGGGAGCCCTGGAAAATCGCGCGCGGCGCGGTCGTTGATCTTGTCGTCGACGTCGGTGATGTTGCGGACATATTTGACGTGCGCCTCGCCATAGAGATGGCGCAGCAGCCGAAACAGCACGTCGAACACGATCACCGGCCGCGCATTGCCGATATGGGCGAAGTCGTAGACGGTCGGTCCGCAGACATACATGCGGACACTGTTCGCATCGAGCGGCTGGAACGGCCGCTTCTCCTTCGTCAGCGTATCGTAGAGGCGCAAGTCCATATGGATACCCGTCGGCTGTTGGCCGGGCGTCCAGTGCTCTCAATGTTTTTGAGAAAAGACGGCTCCAGCCAGCGAATCGCTAGCTCGTAATCTCGCGGCAAATGGCGCAAATGACGAGGAGACCGTTCATGACGGAACATATGGGCTATGAGGCCGCCCCGCGTCAAGAGAGCCGCGGAAACGCCGCTTTATCTCCGCAATCCGCGGCCGCCTGCCTTTATGGTTCATCATCCTTAACTATTTGAGCCCATTCTGGAACTGGCAGTTCCTTTTTTGCCCCGGTGTTTTCATGCGATCATTGCTTGCGCTGATTTCCTGCGCCTCCATCCTTGCGGCGTCCAGCGCATGCGCCGAGACCCGCGTCTTCATCATCGCCAACCAGGCCGACGGCTACGGCGTCGACCAGTGCCTGGCCAAGGGCGAGAAATGCGGCGCGCAGGTCGCACGCACCTATTGCCAGTCACGCGATTTTGCCCAGGCATCAAGCTATCGCCGGGTCGATCCCGACGAAATTACCGGCTCCGTCCCCAAATCCGGCGCAAACTGCTCCCATGGCCATTGCGACGAATATGTCGCAATCACCTGCCAGCGCTGAATTCGCTCGGAACTGGCGTAACTTAGGCCCCGATCCTTGGTCCCCGAAACGACGTGACGATGCCGCAGGAAGCGGCTATTGGAGGGCGCGCTTCGGCCTTCCAGATCACGCTGGGCCGTGACCTCGCTAGAATGGCGGATATGCCTGAATTTTTGTCCCTCTCCCGTGCCCGCTTCCTCCTTGCCTGCGCCGTGCTCCTTGGCACCGTCGTGCTCGCCACCAGCGCTTTCGCACAGGCCGGCCCGCCCGGACCGCCGCCTCAGCCCGGCCAGAACGGGCTTGGAACTAATCCGATGTGCGTGCGACTGGAAGGACAGCTCGCCGCGCTCGATCGTGGCGGCGGCGGTGACCCCGCGCGCGAGGACCAGATCCGCCGCTATCAGGAGTCCCAGACCCGTCAGCAGGCCGAGCTCGACCGCGTCACCATGCAGGCCAAGCGCATGGGCTGCGATTCCTCCGGATTCTTCTCGCTGTTCAACGGCCAGTCGGCACAGTGCGGTCCGGTCAACACCCAGATCCAGCAGATGCGCGCCAATCTGGACCAGATTACCGGCAATCTCGAGCGCCTGCGCGGCGGCGGCCCCGGCGGCTTCAGCCCGGAGCGCGACAACCAGCGCCGTTCGGTGCTTGCAGCGCTGGCGCAGAACAATTGCGGCCCGCAATATGCCAACGCCGCGCAGTCGCAAGGCGGCGGCAATTTCCTGAGCAATCTGTTCGGCGGCAACAACGCCAACAATCCGCAAGCCGTGCCGCCCTCCGATCTCGGGCCGCAATCCGGCACCTACCGCACCGTGTGCGTGCGCACCTGTGACGGCGCTTACTTCCCCATCTCGTTTGCCACCGTGCCGGCGCGCTTCCCTGACGACGAGAGGACCTGCAAGGCGCTGTGCCCGGCCGCTGAAGCCGTGCTCTACACCCATCGCAATCCCGGCGAGGACATGAACTCCGCGGTCTCCATCAGCGGCCAGCCCTACACGGCGCTGCCGACCGCCTTCAAATTCCGCAGCGAGTTCAACCCGTCCTGCTCCTGCAAGGCCGCGGGCCAGACCTGGGCCGATGCGCTGAAATCGGCCGACGACAAGGCCGCGGCCGAGCAGCAAGGTGACATCATCGTCACCGAGGAGAGCGCCAAGAAGATGCAGCAGCAGCGGCTCAACAAGGGCACGCCTGCGAATGCCAAGAAGGGCGCTGCTCCGGCACCCACGACAGCCGCCGCGCCCGCGGCGACGCCGCCTGCGGATACCGGCACGCCTGCGACCTCGTCCGAGAACAAGCCGATCCGCTCGGTCGGACCGAGCTTCCTGCCGCAGCAGCAGAAGTAGTGCCGTTCCCTTCTCCCCTTGTGGGAGAAGGTGGCGCGAAGCGCCGGATGAGGGGTTCTATCCGCGCTCACATATGCATATGCGTACGTGGGGATAGACCCCTCACCCGAGTGAGTCCGTTTCGACGGCAGTGCCGCCCTCTCCCACAAGGGGCGAGGGCACAATAACGCCCATCTCGCTCGCGGGTATGGGCGAGGTAAACCCAAGCGCCAAACCCGTCACCCCTCGAACGCGTCGATCGACGCTTTGCTCCCACGCGAGACCAGCGTCTCGTCCGCGGCGGGCAGCGGCTCTCCCTTGTCGCGAAAACGGTTGGTGATGGGGTAGCGGCGGTCGCGGCCGAAATTCCTGGCCGTCACCTTCACCCCCGGCGCGGCCTGACGGCGCTTGTATTCGGCGACGTTGAGCAGATGATCGATGCGCACCACGGTCTCGCGATCGAAGCCGGCGGCGATGATCTTGTCGAGCGGCTCCTCGCGCTCGATCAGGCGCTCCAGGATGGCATCGAGCACGTCGTAAGGCGGCAGCGAGTCCTGATCGGTCTGGTTCTCGCGCAATTCCGCGGTCGGCGGGCGCGTGATGATATCGGGGGGAATGACCTCGCCTGCAGGGCCCAGCGCGCCATCGGGTTTCCAGCTGTTGCGCAATGCCGCCAGCCGAAACACCTGCGTCTTGTAGATGTCCTTGATCGGGTTGAAGCCGCCGTTCATGTCACCATAGAGCGTGGCGTAGCCGACCGACATTTCCGACTTGTTGCCTGTCGTCATCACCATCAGGCCGGTCTTGTTGGAGATCGCCATCAGCAGCGTGCCGCGGGTGCGGGCCTGGAGATTTTCCTCGGTGATATCAGGCGGCAGATTCTTGAAGATGTCCGAGAGAATAGTCTCGAAGCCGCTCACGGCTTCCGCGATCGGCAGCACCTCGTAGCGGATGCCGAGATGGCCGGCGAGCTCGCCGGCGTCCGCGATCGAGTGTGCTGCCGTATACCGGTAAGGCAGCATCACGCCGTGCACCTGGTCGGCGCCGAGTGCATCGACCGCGATCGCAGCGCACAGGGCGGAGTCGATGCCGCCGGAAATGCCGAGCAGCACGCCGGGAAAGCCGTTCTTGGCGACGTAATCGCGCAGGCCCAGCACGCAGGCGGCGTAGTCGGCATGGTCGCCCTCGGGCTGCGCGGCGATCGGTCCCGTGCAGCGCCAGTCGTCGCCGTTGCGCGTGAAGCGCAGCGTCGTGATGCTCTCCGCGAACGCCGGCAGCTGCGCGGCGAGCGAGAGGTCGCCGTTGAGCGCAAAGGAAGCGCCGTCGAACACCAGTTCGTCCTGGCCGCAGACCTGGTTGAGATAGACCAGCGGCAGCCCGCTTTCGGTGACGCGCGCGACGGCGACCGACAGGCGCACGTCGCTCTTGTCCCGGGCGTAAGGCGAGCCGTTCGGCACCAGGAGGATCTCGGCGCCGGTCTCGGCCAGCGTCTCGACCACGTTCTCGTAATCCTCGGACTCCTCCAGCCAGATGTCCTCGCAGATCGGAACGCCGATGCGCACGCCGCGCACGGTCACGGGGCCTGCGGCAGGCCCGCGCGAAAACAGCCGCTTCTCGTCGAACACGCCGTAATTCGGCAGATTGCATTTGAAGCGCAAGCCGGCGATACGGCCGCCATCGAGCAACGCGCAGGCATTGTAGAGCCTGCCCTCCTCGACCCAGGGCGTGCCGACCAGCATGGCCGGGCCGCCATCGGCGGTCTCGCGGGCGAGCCCCTCGATCGCGGCGCGGCAGGCAGCCTGGAAGGCCGGCTTCTGCACCAGGTCTTCCGGCGGATAGCCGGCAATGAACAATTCCGGTAACAGCACGAGATCGGCGCCGTCCGCGATCGCCTGCAGACGCGCAGCACGGACTTTCGCGGCGTTGCCCTCGATGTCGCCCATGGTCGGATTGAGCTGGGCGAGCGTGACCGCGAATGCGTTGAGACGTTCGGTCATGGCCGCCGCGCTCCGATTATTGGGTTAGAGGAATCCCAATCGCTCGATGATGGCAATGATCCAGAACGCGCCGGCCATCAGCAGCGCAACGCCGACCGCGGCCGAGCCCATGTCCTTGACCCGCCCGATCTGCTTGTCGTGGTCCATGGTCAGACGGTCGGCAAGCTTTTCGATCGCGGTGTTGAGCAACTCGACCGTCAGCACGAAGGCAACCGAACAGACCAGCTCGACCGCCCGCAGCGCCGTCGCGGCGACGAACCATGCCAGCGGCACCGACAGGATGAGCGCAAATATCTCCTCGCGAACGGCCTGCTCCGAACGGAACGCAAAGGCCAGACCGTTACGGGAATTGATCGTGGCCTTCCAGATCCGCAGCAAGGTGTTAGAGCCCCGCTGCGGCCGGCATCGGCTTGACCTTGCCGGCGCGCTCCTGCTTGAGAAGCTCCGCGACCAGGAACGCCATGTCGATGGATTGCTCGGCATTGAGGCGCGGATCGCAGACCGTGTGGTAGCGATCGTTGAGATCCTCGTCCGTGATCGCGCGGGCGCCGCCGAGGCACTCGGTGACGTCCTGGCCCGTCATCTCCAGATGCACGCCGCCGGCATGGGTGCCCTCCGCGGCGTGGATCGCGAAGAACGACTTCACCTCGGACAGGATGCGGTCGAACGGACGCGTCTTGTAACCCGACGTCGAGGTGATGGTGTTGCCGTGCATGGGATCGCAGGACCAGACCACCACTTTGCCCTCGCGCTTCACGGCGCGGATCATGTTCGGCAGATGCTCGCCGACCTTGTCGGAGCCGAAGCGGCCGATCAGCGTCAGCCGGCCCGGCTCGTTGTCGGGATTGAGCACGTCGATCAGCTTCAGCAGCTCGTCGGGCTTGAGCGACGGGCCGCATTTGAGCCCGATCGGGTTCTTGATGCCGCGGAAATATTCGATATGGCCGTGATCGAGCTGGCGGGTGCGGTCGCCGATCCAGATCATGTGGCCGGAGGTCGCGTACCAGTCGCCGGTGGTGGAATCGACGCGGGTCATGGCCTGCTCGTAGCCGAGCAGCAGGGCCTCGTGGCTGGTGTAGAAATCGGTGGCGCGCAGCTCGGGATGGGCCTCGAGATCGAGGCCGCAGGCGCGCATGAAATTCAGCGCGTCGGAAATGCGGTCAGCCAGCTCCTTGTAGCGGCGGGACTGCGGCGAGTCCTTGAGGAAGCCGAGCATCCACTGATGCACGCTGCCGAGATTGGCGTAGCCGCCGGTGGCGAAGGCACGAAGCAGGTTCAGCGTCGCCGCCGACTGGCGATAGGCCATCAGCTGGCGCTGCGGATCCGGCACGCGCGCTTCCCTGGTGAAGGCGATGTCGTTGACGATGTCGCCGCGATAGCTCGGCAGCTCGACGCCGTTGATCTTCTCGGTCGGCGAGGACCGCGGCTTGGCGAACTGGCCGGCGACGCGGCCGACCTTCACCACCGGCACCGCGCCGGCGTAAGTGAGCACCACCGCCATCTGCAGCAGCACGCGGAAGAAGTCGCGAATGTTGTTGGCGCCGTGCTCGGCAAAGCTCTCGGCGCAATCGCCGCCCTGCAGCAGGAAGGCCTCGCCGGCCGCGACCCGCGCCAGTGCCTTTTTCAGGTTGCGCGCCTCGCCCGCGAACACCAGCGGCGGAAAGGTCGCAAGCTGCGCCTCGACGTCGGCCAGGGCCTTGGCGTCGGGATAATCGGGCACCTGGAGCACCGGCTTGCTGCGCCAGGACTCGGGCGTCCACCGCTCGGACATCGCAATCTCTCCGTGAAGCAAAAAGCACAACCTGATCTGTGGGTTGCGAGGGCCGCCTTATACACAGGCTGGGTCCCCGCCGCCAGTTGTAAATCCATTCGGCACTGCAAACCCTTGCGGGAAAAGCCAAATTCGCATTTGTTGGGAAACGGCGAGGAAACTGGCAGGATACCGGCTGCCCATGGACGCGGCACTGGACGACGTTTTCATCGACGAGATCAGCTTCCCGGCGAGCGACGGGTATGCGCTGGCCGGCACCTTGTTCCTGCCGCGCGGGACCAAGCGCCATGCCGTCCTGATCAACTCCGCGACCGCCGTCCCGCGAAAAATCTATCGCGGCTTTGCCTCCTATCTCGCCCACCGCGGCTGCGCGGTCCTGACCTACGACTATCGCGGCATTGGCGACTCCCGGCTGCCGGCGATGGTCGGCTACAACCAGCCGAAATCGCTGGTCGGCTTCAAGGCCTCGATGTCGGACTGGGCCGCGCTCGACGTCGCCGCCGCGGTGCACTGGATGCGCGAGCGCTACAACACCCTGCCGCTCGCCTATGTCGGCCACTCCTTCGGCGGCCAGGCGCTGGGGCTGATCGCAAACAACAGCGAGATTTCGCGCGCCGCCTTCGTGGCCTCGCAAGCGGCAACCTGGCGGCTGATGACATCTCCGGAGAAATATCGCGTCTACGCCTTCATGAATCTCGTCGGCGTGCCGCTCGTCCACGCGCTCGGCTACGCGCCGGGCTGGGCCGGCATCGGCGAGGACCTACCCAAGGGCGTGTTCCTGCAATGGGCCGAGTGGGTCTCGAGCCCGCGCTACCTGTTCGATTCAAAGCTGCCGGCGCTGGAGAATTTCGCAAAATTCAAGGGCGAGCTGCGCGCGCTGTGCTTCTCCGACGATGCCTGGGCGACGCGGCCGGCGGTCGAGCTGCTCACGTCCGGCTTCACCGCGATCAAGCCGGAGGTGCTGACGGTGAAGCCGTCCGACGTCGGCGCCAAGGGAATAGGCCATTTCGGCTTCTTCCGCCCCGAGCATCGCGACACGCTATGGCGCGGCGTGGCGGAATGGATCCAGGGGGAGTGAGAATAGAGCGCGAAAGGCGTGGACCGGCACATGCTGCTTCTCGGGGTGAAGCAGACCGGCGCAACGTGCTCCGGCATTTCGTCTTGTGATTCCGAACGAACGTCGGCGCTAGCCGAAAGCAGTTCTGCGTGCTTTGATGCGCTGGGCCAGATATCATATTTTTGAGGCCATTTTGACCGGCGAGCGCGTGGAACGACGACTTGTAGCGGTGTTGGCTGCGGATGTCGCTGGTTACAGCCGTCTCATGGGCGCCGACGAGGAAGGCACGCTGGCCCGGCTGAAGGAAGCTCGAAAGTCCGTTGTCGATGCCACGATCTCTGCGCATCGCGGCCGCATCGTCAAGACCACCGGCGACGGCATGCTGGTCGAGTTTGCGAGTGCGGTAGACGCGGCGCGCAGTGCGGTTGAAGTCCAGCGCAGAATGGCGGCGCAGAACGCCGACGTCTCCCCGGCAATGAGGATCGAATTCCGGATCGGCATCCACATCGGCGATATCATCATCGATGACAACGACATCTTCGGCGATGGCGTCAACATCGCAGCGCGCCTCGAAGGGATAGCCGACCCCGGCGGCATCTGTGTTTCCGACGATGCTCGTCGGCAGATTCGCGGCAAGATAGACGTCGCCTACGACGATATGGGCCTGCAGGCACTCAAGAATATCGCCGAACCGATGCATGCATGGCGTCTTCTTGTCGATGAGTACTCCTCTGCAGCATCAACGCCAGGTCAAGCGCCTGAAATCGCGGGACCCCTTGCGCTTCCGGACAAGCCATCCATCGCGGTGCTGCCGTTCCAGAACATGAGTCCCGATCCGGACCAGGAGTTCTTCGCCGACGGAATCGCGCAGGACGTCATCACGGCTTTGTCGCGATACTCCTCACTGTTCGTCATCGCCCGCAATTCGTCGTTTTCCTTCAAGGGACGCGCGGTCGACGTGAAACAAGTCGGGCGCGAACTCGGCGTTCGCTATGTGCTTGAGGGCGGTCTGCGAAAATCCGGCAACCGCGTCCGCGTCACCGCACAGCTTGTCGAAGCGGAAACGGGCAAACATGTCTGGGCGGAACGTTACGACCGCGATATAGCCGACATCTTCTCCGTACAGGATGACATCGCGCAATCCACGACCATCGCCATCGCACCGGTCATTGCCGGCGCCGAGCAACAGCGGGCGATGCGCAAGCCACCCGCAAGTCTTGATGCCTGGGGTGCCTACCAGCGTGGAATGTGGCATCTGGGCAAGGCGAGCGCCGAGGATGATGCCGTTGCCGGACAGTTCTTTCAGCGGGCCATTGATCTCGACCCAATGTTCGCGCCCGGATATATCGGGCTCTCCACCGTGCTCAGTCGGGCGAAAGGAACACAAGTCAAAGAAGAAGAATTGGCGCGACGCGCGGTCGCTCTGGATGGTGGCAACGCTGACGCCCATTCACGCCTGGCGCTGGCGCTCAACGCTCGGGGCGATCACAGCGGGGCACATGCCCAGGCCGAACGGGCGCTGGCACTCTGCCCGAATCTGGCAGCGGCTCACGGAGCTTTGGGCGTCATTCTCGCGTATTCCGGCCGTCCAAAAGAGGGGCTCGTCGCCCTCGAGACGTGCATTCGACTCGACCCTCGTGACCCGTCGCTGGTGAATCGCTTGAACCAGGTCGCATTGGCTCACTATTTTTGCCGGGACTACGCCGCCGCAGTCGAGACGGCGGAGCACGCGACCCGAACATTTCCCGATTTTCCCTCCCCCTACCGCTGGCTTGCCGCTGCTCTCGGCCAACTCGGTCGCACCGCTGAAGCCGAAGATGCGCTGCAAAAAGCAATCGCAATTTCATCCACATCCTTTGAGTTTCAGGTCCGTCAGCGGCCACCGTGGTTTCGGCCAGAAGATCACGCCCTCATGCTGGACGGCCTTCATAAAGCCGGTTGGGAGGATTGAAGAAGCAGTCGACCGATTTCCGTTCATGGCCCATCGTATCGGTGATGTGGTGCGGAGTCCTGCGCAAACGGGACGTCACCGGCCAAGGGACGAGCCGCCGCGATTGACCCAACTCCGACATTGGCTGTAACTTTCAAGTATTGCTTGATGAATTGAGCTGAAATTTTCCGGCGCAGGTCCACGCGGCCGAACCGCCGCCCTAGCCGTACCGAATATATTGGAGCGTCCTTATGCAGAGGCTATTCGCAATTTTTCTGATTGTCGTTGGTTTTTCCTTGCCTCAACTTGCGAAGGCCGGACCAAACGAAGACGCCGCGGCGGTCAGAGCGCAGTGGGAGCAGGTCTACAATTCGGGCGATGCCGACAAGTTCGTCGCACTCTACACCAGCGAAGCAACGCTTTTCGGGTCGGTTGCCCAACTCTTCTCAGGCTCAGCGGGCGTACGCGCCTACTTTAGTAAGCTCCCTCCAGGCATCCAAGTAAAGATGGGAGACCAACAAGCCGTCGCGGTGGTGCCAGACGTCCTTCTTAGCTCCGGCTTTGCGAATTTCATTCTCAAGGACGGCACAGTGGTCCCCTACCGTTTGACGCTCGCGATGGTGAAGGTAGACGGCCGATGGCTGATTGCTCAGCATCACGGCTCACCCGTGCCAAAATGAACTGAGGAACGAGACCAGTCTGTTGCTCGTAGGTGGGGGCTGGTCGTCCGGGCGAAGCGGAACCATGAGTAGACGCCCTAGCGAATGATCATCGTCAGAGACGAGTAACGCTTGTTCGGCTTGGCTTCGCCCGGCGCGAATTGCGCAAAGGCGTCGCTGACGCGCACGGCCGGCGGCGTATCGCCGGCGAACCGGAATTCCTTCGGCCGCGGCGCGTAGAAGCTGGCGCTGTAATAGGCGTCGTCGAAGCGCGCTTCGCCAACCCCGAACAATGCGTCGCACGCGAACAGGAGCGCGTAGACTCCCGCGACGGCAACGACGATCTCCCTGAGAACTGACATGCTGATGCCCCAACCTTTTGCAGGCAGCATGCAGGCCGGTTCCAAAACTCTGGTTTAAGGCGCCGTGCTTCTTGTCCGCAGGGTTTGCCGCGACTGAGCGGAATGCAGACAATTTGACCGATCTCGAAAAGAGAGCCCGCCTGACCGAAAGATCAGGCGGGCTCCAGGCTTGGCCGCTCGGGAGGTATCAGACGGCCAGGTTCATCCACACAGCCTTGGGTTCGGTGAAATTGTCGAGCGCGGCCGTGCCGTGCTCGCGGCCAAGGCCGGAGTCGCGCTCGCCGCCCCAGGGCAGGCGCACGTCGGTGTAGCCATAAGTGTTCATCCACACCGTCCCGGCACGCGCCCGCTTGGCGAAGCGCTGCAGCCTGCCGATATCGCGGCTCCAGACACCGGCGGCGAGGCTGTAGGCGGTGCCGTTGGCGATCCGCAGGGCATCGGCCTCGTCCCTGAACTTGATGACGCTGACGACGGGGCCAAAGATTTCCTCCTGCGAGATCCGCATCTCGTGTTCGACGCCCGCGAACACCGCGGGGCTGATGAAATAGCCGCGCTCGCCGACCCGCGTCCCGCCGGTGACGAGGGTTGCCCCCTCCTTCTGCCCGATATCGACATAATCGAGGATCGACTTCATCTGCTTCTCGGAGATCACGGGACCGAGCGTCGTCTTGCGATCGAGCGGATCGCCGATCCTGAGCGATCTTGCGCGCGCAGCCAGCCGCTCGACGACCTCGTCATAGGCTTTCTCCTGCACCAGCACCCGGGAGCCGGCCGAGCACACCTGCCCCGCATTGAAGAAGATGCCGGATGCCGCAGCCTTGCTTGCTGCTTCGAGATCGGCATCGTCGAAGATGACGTTGGCCGACTTGCCGCCAAGCTCGAGCGAGACGCGCTTGAAGTTGCCGGCCGCGCCCTTCATGATTCCGCGGCCCACGCCGGGCGAGCCGGTGAAGGTGACCTTGTCGACGTCGGGGTGATTGACCAGCGCGTCGCCGACGACGCGGCCGGGCCCTGTGACGACGTTGAAGACGCCCGCCGGCAGGCCGGCTTCGAGCGCAAGCTCGGCGATGCGCAGCGCGGACAGCGAGGTCAGCTCGGCCGGCTTCATCACGATCGTGCAGCCGCAGGCCAGCGCCGGCGCGAGCTTCCACATCCCGATCATCAGCGGGAAATTCCACGGCACGATCGCTGCGACCACGCCGACCGGCTCGCGCACGGTATAGGTCAGGGCATCGTCACGCACCGGCACGACGTCGCCGCTGATCTTGTCGGCCCAGCCGGCATAATAGATCAGCGTGTCGATGGCGGCCGGAAAGTCCTGGCGCATCGTCGCGGAGATCGGCTTGCCGGCATCGATCGACTCGAGCTCGATTATCTCGTCGGCGTGCTGTTTCAGCAGCTCGGCCCAGCGCAGCATGATCTGGCCGCGCTCGGAGGCGCGCATCGTGCGCCAGGGACCTTCGAACGCCCTGCGCGCTGCCGCCACGGCGTGCTCGACATCCGCCTCGTTGCCTTCGGCAACAGTCGCGATGACCTGACCGGTCGCGGGATTGAGGGACTTGAAGGTGCGGCCGGAGCTGGCGGCCACGCGGCGACCGTCGATCAGCAGATGCTGCGGCCGGGCCATGAATTCGGCCGCCGGCGAATGCGCAAAGTCATATGCAACGGACATCATATTTACTCCATCTCTGGTATGCCAGCCTAAGCGCATTTTAACCGGAGTAAATATGATATGGTTTGCAAATGGACGCCCCACATATGAAGCGAAGTTCATAAGGACATCAGATGCTTCAGATCGAGATCGAAGCCGTCTGGCGGTTTCGCCGCGAGGGCAATCCGCGCACCGTCGTCGTCATGCTCGGCATCCTCAATGAAATCAGGAAGACCGGAAAGATCACCAGCGCGGCCAGCGATGCGCACCTGTCCTATCGCCATGTCTGGAATCTGATCGAGCAATGGTCGGAATTCTTCGGCACGCCGCTGGTCGAGACCCAGCGCGGCAAGGGCTCGAAACTCACGCCGTTCGGCGAGCGGCTGGTGTGGGCCGGCGAGCGCATGCAGGCCCGGCTCGGGCCGCAGCTCCAAAACCTGGCGCAGGAGCTGGCAAGCGAGATCAAGCCGTTCCTCGAGCAGCGCCCCTCGGTGATCCGCGTCCATGCCAGCCACGGCTTTGCGGTGGCGAAGCTGCGCGAGTTCCTCGACCGCGAGCCCGGCATCGGCGTCGATTTGCGCTATGTCAGCAACCAGCATTCGCTGGTCGCGCTGGCACAGGGTGCCTGCGACCTCTCCGGCCTGCATCTGCCGCACGGCGCGCTGCGCGCCCAGGGCATCAAGGCGGCGCGCGAATGGCTCGATCCGCGCGAAGATCGCATCATCAGCTTCGTGACCCGCGAGATGGGATTGATGGTCGCGCGGGGCAATCCGCTGCGCATCGCTTCGCTCGGCGATCTCACCGGCCCCAAGGTGCGCTTCGTCAACCGCGACCATGATTCCGGCACGCGCCTGCTGTTCGACCAGTTGCTTACCGCAAGCGGCATCGACGAGAGCAGGATCAACGGCGCGCAGCAGATCGAGTTCACCCACGCCGCGGTCGCGGCCTATGTCGCGAGCGGCATGGCGGATGTGAGTTTTGGCGTCGAGGCGGCCGCCCGGCATTTCGGCCTCGATTTCATCCGCCTCCTCACCGAGGATTATTTCTTCGTCTGCAAGCGCGCGTTCCTGGACACCGGGCCGATGCAACGCATTCTCGAGATCATCCGCAGCGCCGATTTTCGCGCGGCTGTCGCGACGCTACCCGGCTACGTGCCGTCCGACACGGGCACTGTCACCGGCGTGAAGGCGTTTCTGGAGTTGCATGCCGTGCGATGATGCCGAAGAATCCCCTGGCGTTGGCCTTGTCCGCGCCGGTCAGATCACCGGCTCGTCCTTCAGCGCGGAAATCACCTGCTCGCCTCGCGTGGTCAGGCGATAGGTCACCAGCGGACGGCTCGACGGCGGTTTTCGCGCGGTCTCGACGATGTAGCCGCGCACCATCAGGGCTTCGAAGCTTCCATAATAGCCGAACATGCTGATCTGGTTCTGCTTGAGCAACTTGAACTCGCGCAAGAGACGAATCTCGTTGCCCGAGAGCAGCGACCGGCGTACGCGCTGGACGAACCGCGCGCGCTGCTCGAACCAAGCCCGGTCGGGCAGCTCGTGCGAGGGCGGCACGGCGTCTCGCTCGCAGGGACGCACTTCCGGCGCAACGTCGATCGCGACCTGCGGCAGGCAGGGCATGCTGCCGACCACTGCATCCCGGGCGACGTCGAGCAACGCGATCGGCCAACGCCGCTTGTTCTCCACCATCACCGGCGGCGGCACGACGTTGTCGCGCACCAATTGCTCGAAGCGGCCGGCGGTCACGCCGACATAGGCGGCGGCGCGGCGGCGGTCGACCAGGCGGCTGTCCCGCACCCCCTCAGGCCCGCAACCGATATTCCGGTCCACTCCGATCATCACCCAATTCATCCCCTGGCGCGTCGTTGCGCAGGCCTGGCGGCGAGGCCGGCCAAGCCGGCGGAGAACCTAGGTTGGAGAGGCGCGCTCGAAAAGCAGAGAATTTCGCACATGTTGATGCCGTTTCGGCAACAGCTATAAATGGGCCGGGGGTCCCATGCGATTTCACTCACCGGCCATTCAGTACTTCCACGCGGTCCGCCGCACCGGCTCGATCCGGGCCGCAGCGCGCGTCCTGAATGTCGCCTCCTCTGCCGTCAGCCGCCAAATTCTCAAGTTGGAACAAGAGATTGGATCACCCCTGTTCGAACGGACGACGCGTGGCCTGACGCTGACGACGGTCGGCGAGATGCTGGCCCGGCACGTCATGAACGTGCTCCAGGACCTCGACCGCTTCCGCTCGGATGTCGCCTCCCTCTCCGGCGCCTGGCACGGCACCGTCAGCATCGCCTGCATCGAGTCGCTGACCGAGTCGGTGCTGCCGGACCTGATCGCCTCGCATCGCACCCGCGCCCGGCGCGTCAGCTTCACCACCGAGGTGAAGGGATCCTCGGACGTGCTGGAGGCCCTGAGCCGCGGCGAGGCCGACATCGGCATCGCCATGGCGCTGCGCCATCCGCCGGATCTGCGGCAGGTCGCATTGAAGCGGTTTCGCCTCGGCGCGGTGGTCGCGCGCGAGCATCCGCTGGCGCGGCGCAAGACGGTCACGCTGGCACAATGCCTCGCCTTCCCCGTCATCCACGCGTTGCCGGAGCTGTCGATCTATCATCTGCTCCAGCCGCTGATCGCGCAGCTCTCGGAAACGCCGGAGCCGGCGATCCAGGCCAACTCGATCGACCTGATGCGCGAACTCGCCGCGCGCGGCGTCGGCGTCGCGTTCCAGACCCAGCTCGGAATCGGCCGGCTGTCGCGCGACAGCCAGCTCGTCTTCCTGCCGCTCGACAATGCCGGCAGCCCGGTCTGGTCCGACCTCGGCATCTACGTTCGCGCCGAGCGCACCCTGCCCGCCTACACCGAGTCGTTTCTTCAGGAACTCGTGCGCGAACTGGGAGAGCGCGAGCGGCGGGAGAACGCGGCATATCCGCAGGTCGCGTGATCAAGGGTCGCGTGATCGAACGCCGCCGTCTTTACCCGTGCGAACGCTCGAGACCGCCACGCGCGCCGTGCACGGCGTCAGCCAGCATCATTGTCTGCGTCTCAAGCGGCTGTGGTCGACCCGCATCCAGCTCATGACCGCCAGCGCCGGCGTGAGCGTCAAGGCCGCAGCACTCGGCAACGGCTTCTGGCAAATGGGCGATTTCGCGAGAGGCTACAAGATGACCTTCGGCGAGGCGCCCTCGGAGACGCCGGCGCGGGGCCGTCGTCTCTGAACGGGGTCCCGGTCGCGGGCTCAGGCGTGCCTGGACTCCTTGCGGTGACCGCTCTCGCTGAGGCGGTCGACCCAGGCGATGCCGACCGCCGAGATGATGAAGGTCAGGTGGATCAGCACCTGCCACATCACGCCGCTCTCGGTGAAATTGCTGCGCGTCGTGCCGAGATTGCCCGCCTCGATGAAGGTCCTGAGCAGCGAGATCGAGGAGATGCCGATGATCGCCATCGCCAGCTTGATCTTGAGCACGCTGGCATTGACGTGGCTCAGCCATTCCGGCTCGTCGGGATGGCCGCTCAAATTCAGGCGCGAGACGAAGGTCTCGTAGCCGCCGACGATCACCATCACCAGCAGGTTCGAGATCATGACGACGTCGATCAGCCCGAGCACGACCAGCATGATCTGCTGCTCGCTGGCGTCGAACGAGTGCAAGACCAGGTGCCAGAGCTCCTTCAGGAACAGCAGCACGTAGACCGCCTGCGCGACGATGAGGCCGACATAGAGCGGCACCTGCAGCCAGCGCGAGCCGAAGATGAGTTGCGCAAACGGGCCGATTTGCGGCGCCGTCGCGGAACGCGCCGAAGGTGCTTTGGGTTCAGAACTCATTGATCACTCCGGATGACGGACAGACACGTTGCCTCAGAGACTCGCGATCACAGGCGCGAGCTCGAGCGAGCCGCGATAGATCATCTCGAAGGCGACGTAGACGATGATGGCGAGGCCGACATAGCCGATCCAGCGCTGCTTCTGCAGCACGCGGCCGAGCAGATCGGCGGCGACGCCCATCAGCGCGACCGACAGCAGCAGGCCGAAGGCGAGGATGTAGGGATGCTCGCGCGCGGCACCCGCGACCGCGAGCACGTTGTCGAGCGACATCGAGACGTCGGCAGCGACGATCTGCACGGCCGCCTGGCTGAATGACTTTCGCGGGGCAGCAGCCGCGCCTCCGCCGCCGCCATGGCTGAACGCGAGCTCGTTCGCATGCGCGGCCTGCTCGCGCAGCTCGCGCCACATCTTCCAGCAGACCCAGAGCAGCAGCACGCCGCCGGCGAGCAGGAGGCCGATCACCTGCAGGAGCTGGGTCGCGACGCCGGCAAAGGCGATGCGCAAGACGGTGGCGGCAATGATGCCGACGACGATGGCGCGCCGGCGCTGCTCTGCCGGCAGGCCGGCGGCGGCAAGGCCGATGACGACGGCGTTGTCGCCGGCGAGCACGAGGTCGATCAGGACGACCTGAAGCAGCGCGGTGAGCGCGTCGGTGGTGATGAATTCGGTCATGATCGATCGTTTTTCGGTGCGGACGGATCGAGCCAGTGCGGCTTCTTCCGCTCAACCCAATCCAGGACCTTGGCGCGCGAGGAGCGCAGCGCGGGCACGTCTTCCGCGAGCAGCGCGAGGCCGAGCGGCAGCATCCAGACGCCGAGCACCGGCAGAAAGGAGAGCACGCCGCCGACGATCAGCAGCGCGCCCGAGGGGATCCTCACCCAGCGGCTGGACGGTTTGAGCAGATAGGTGACGGTGTCGCCCACGCGCGGCGGCAGGCGATCGACGAGCTTGTCAAGGCGCGGATCGCCGCCGGCCATCTGGCGGGCGGCGTCCTCGGTCCCGGTCGTACGCTCGTCCGATGTTGCGCTCATGCTCACTCCTTCGGGACCGTGCCTGCCGCACCCGGTCCGACCTGCTTGGCGCGGGGCAATACCAGCGTCAGCAGCCGCAGCAGCTTGATCGCCTGCACCTCATGGGGATGCACGTCCTCGTCCGCGGCCGCGACGCGCTCCGACAGCTCCATCAGGTGGCTCGAGAGCGACATGTTCGAAACCGGCCGCAGCGTGTCGATCACCACATTGGCAAAGTCCGGCTCCTCCAAACGTTCCGCCAGCGCGTCGAACATCGCGAACAATCGGTCTTCGCTGATATGCGGCGCCAATCCGCGATCCCTGATGAAGCGGATCACCTCGTCGCGCTCGACCGGCGAGACGCGCCGGTCGGCCACCGCGACGAGCGCGCCGGCGATGACCAGCGCCACCGCGGCCTGCTCGTTCAGGCCGGACGGTTCGGTGATCTCGATTTCGATCGGATTGGAAGTGGCAGCGTCAGACATCATGGCTCCTCAAGCTTGTGAGATGGCCGCGCGGAGCTGCGATGGGGACGATTGGGTCGGAGAGAACCAAGGAAGGCCCGACGATCGGCCGATCCATCGCATTCGCGCGGGACAGGTCATCCGACATCGCGAGGTTTGCCGACATTCGTCGGCGTCCTCGCCAGAGGGGCCCGGATTCTTGTTCGTCTCACACTTAAAGATGGGCCTGTCGGAATCAAGGCGAGGAGACTGCGACCAGCCGCCGCATCGGGTTCCAGGTTGACGCGCGTCGCGAGTCCGGGAATCGCTTTTACCCCATCCGCTCGACAAGATGCGCACGCGAGGGCGAAGGATCGAACCTGTCGCCGAAATACTGCGTTTCGTGCGCCACCAACCCGTCGCTGAATTCCATGATGCTGACGACGTAGGACGGCACGCCGTCATAGGTGAGCACGAACTCGCTCACCCAGAGATCGCCGCCGCCGATGATCCGACGAACCGTGAAGCGCTTCTTGTTGGGCTGCACGAACCGGCTCTCCTGGATATTCCGGCGGCCGCAGATACGTTCGCCCGATTGCGGATAGTCGAGCACCGCGTCCTCGCGATAGATGTCGTGCTCGGCCTCGAAATCGTTCGCGTCCGAAGCGTCCCAATGGCGCCGGAGCGCGGCCAGCCTGGCCTGATCATTCATCGCCATCTCCCGTTCTTGCGGTTTCCGCTGTTCAAATTGGAGCAAAGAGAGCCGGGAGCAAGGCTGTCTCGCAACGTCTAACAACGACTAACGGGCCAATAGTCCGGCCTGGGTGCAGATTGGCGATGCAGAAATCTGGAAATCGCCGGATTGCGCAGTGGCATTCGTTACGCCGGGAAATACGCATGGCACGTCTGCTTTCCGTCAATGTCGGCCTGCCGCGCGACGTCGCCTGGCAAGGCAGGACCGTTCATACCGGCATCTGGAAGGCGCCCATCGAGGGCCCGCGCAGGGTGCGCAGGCTCAACATCGATGGCGACAGCCAGGGCGATACGGCCGGTCATGGCGGCGAACATCGTGCCGTCTTCGTCTACCAGGACGAGTCCTATCGATATTGGCAGGAGCACCTAAGCCGGTCGAACCTCGTCCACGGTCAATTCGGCGAGAATTTCACCGTCGAGGGCCTCGCCGACACCGACGTGTGCATCGGCGACCGCTACAGGATCGGCTCTGCCCTGTTCGAGGTGACGCAGCCGCGCGTCACCTGCTACCGCCTCGGCATTCGCATGGAGGAGCCGGACATGCCCGCGCTGCTCGTCAAGCACGGCCGGCCCGGTTTCTATTTTCGCGTGATCGAGGAGGGCGACGTCGAAGCCGATGACGAGATCACGCGGGTCGCCCGCGGGCCCGAGCGCATGAGCGTGTTTGAGATCAATGCGCTGCTTTACATGCCGCCTCACCCGCGCGAACGCCTGGAGCGCGCACTGCGGATTCCGGCGCTGAGCCGCGGCTGGCGTCGTTCTTTCGCGGCGCTGCTCGAGCAGCAGCGCGGGAAGAATACGGCCGCGGGAAACGCCGGGCTCGGACCGGGTTCGAGCCCGCCTCCGGCATGGCACGGTTTTCGACCGTTTCGTGTGTCGCGCAAGATCGCCGAGAGCGGCAACGTGACGTCGCTGATCCTCGATCCCATCGACGGACATCCCGTGGCCGCCGCCCTGCCCGGCCAGTTCGTCGTCGTCCAGCTCGAGCCCCCGGCGGCGCGAGCGATAATGCGCAGCTATTCGCTGTCGAGCGGCTCCGACATCGCATCCTACCGCATCAGCATCAAGCGCGAGGCGCACGGTGCCGCCAGCCTCTACATCGCCGACGAGCTCCGACCGGGCGACGTCGTGCGGGTCGGCGCGCCGCGCGGGAACTTCACGCTGCGGCAGGAGGCAAGGCCCGTCGTCCTGCTGAGCGCCGGCATCGGCGTGACGCCGGTGCTCGCCATGCTCCACGCGCTTGCCGCGGAGGCGGCGACACGGGACGTCTGGTGGCTGCACGGCGCCCGCAACGGCCGCGAACATGCGTTCGCCGTCGAGGCGCGCGGGCTGTTGGCTGCGCTGGCTCACCATCACAGCCACGTCTGCTACAGCGCCCCTGAGCCGGGCGATCGTCCCGGCGTGGATTTCGACACCACCGGACGTCTGGATGGGCGCCTGCTCCTGAGGCTCGATGTGCCGCGCGATGCGGACTACTATCTCTGCGGACCGACGGCCTTCATGAGCGATCTCACGGCGGGCCTCGCAAATTTGGGCGTCTCGCCCGGTCACATCCACACGGAATTGTTCGGTGCCAGGCCATCCCTGACGCCCGGCATCGCGGCCTCGCTGCCGAAGCCTGTACATGTGCCCATGGGGGCGCCCGGCCCCGGCCCGATGGTTTCATTCGCCCGTAGTGGCCTCAACGTCTGCTGGGGACCGTCCTATGCCAGCCTGCTGGAGCTGGCCGAAGCATGCGACGTGCCGGTGCGCTGGTCGTGCCGGACCGGCGTCTGCCACAACTGCGAAAGCGGGCTCATTGCGGGAGTGGTCAGCTATGCGCCGGATCCCCTCGACGGACCGGCGGACGGAAATGTCCTGATCTGCTGCTCACGGCCCCGAAGCGACCTCGTGCTCGATCTGTGAAAGTGGGAGTGTCTGATGCGAACTGACATGGTGCCGGGAGCAACCTTCCCGGATTACGAGCTGAGCGACCACACCGGCAAGCACCGAAAGCTCTCGGATCTGCAGGCGGCCGATCCCATGGTGCTCGTTCTCGGTCGCGGCGGATTCTGTCCGAAGGATCGCCGCCAGGCCGAAGGCCTGCTGCAACTCCATCGCGAGATGGAGGTGGGCTATTGCCGGCTAGTCACGATCACCACCGACAACATCGCCCAGACCAACGAGTATCGCAGCGGTGTCGGAGCGCACTGGCCCTTCCTGTCGGATTCGCGGCGCCTCGTTCAGAAGGACCTCGATATCGCCGAATACACCGATCCCGTCCACAATCCGATGATCCCCCACGTCATCGTGCTCGAGCCCCGCCTCGTCGTTCACAGGATCTACAATGGCTACTGGTTCTTCGGCCGTCCGTCGGTCGAAGAGCTTCGCCAGGATCTGCGAGCGGTCAGCATGAAGTGCCGTCCGGATTGGGACATCACCGCGGCCGGGCTGAAAGCTCTCTGGGAGCAAGGCCGCAAGGAGCATTTTTATCCTTACGGCAAGCCTTACGTCGAAACTCTCGGCGGACAGGATTAGAACGCCGGGAACCATCTTCCCGTCAGGTTGGTTGATGCATCTCAGCACCCCATCTGGCGCCCGACAGGAAGCCCAAGGAACCCTCATGTGCCGCTGGATCGCATACCGGGGCGAGACGACCTCGTTCGAACCTTACGTCACCGAGCCCGAGCATTCGCTGATCGCGCAAAGCATGCGCTCGCTGCAGTCGACGGCGGGCTCCAATGGCGACGGCTTTGGTCTCGGTTGGTATGGCGAACATCCGGAACCCGGCCTTTATCGTGAAACACGCCCCGCCTGGTCGGACGAGAATCTCCGCTATCTCTGCCGCCATCTGCGCTCGCATCTGTTTTTCGCCCATGTGCGCGCCGCAACCGGCACGGCGGTGACGCGGCAGAATTGTCATCCCTTTGCCTGCGGCCAGTGGATGTTCATGCACAACGGATTCGTCGGCAGCTGGAATCGCCTGCGGCGCAAGGTCGAGGCGTTGATCCCCGATGCCTATTACCCTTCGCGGCTGGGCACGACCGATTCCGAGGCCGTGTTCCTCGCCATGATGGGCGCGGGCCTCGATGCCGATCCGCTCGGCGCAACGCAAGCCGTGCTGCAAGCCCTCGTCGGCCTCGTCAACGAAGGCCAGCTCCGCGAGCGGCTGCGCTTCACCAGCGCGATCTCGAATGGCCGCGACCTCTACGCCTTTCGAATTGCAGTCAACGACGCCGCGAACACGCTGTACTTCCGCGAGGCCGGCGGCCAGGTCATCGTGGTATCCGAGCCGTTCGACAAGGAAACGGACTGGACGGAAGTCCCCGCGAATCACGCCCTGATCGCGCGCGCGTCCGAAAGCGCGAAAATTGTTCCGTTTGACCTTGCAATTTCCGGTGAGTCCCCCGCGGAACCCGCACCGGTCAGAAGGATTATCGCCCGCAGGTAATACCTTGGCCGGGTGCACGATGACATTTGCTTCAGACGTTCTGAAACTGCTGCGGCTCGATTCTTCCGACGACAAGCAGCATCTCGTCATCCGCTCCGCCGGCGGAGGCGGCAAGGCGGAGGAATATTCGTTCGGCATCGAGGAGGAATACTTCCTCGCCGACCGCCGTAGCCTTGAAGTCGCGATCCAGACTCCCAACGAGCTGTTCGAATCGGCGAACTGGTCGACCGGCGGCCAGGCGATGCGCGAGATGCTGCAGTCCCAGATCGAGGTCGCCACCAACGTTCACGTCGACGTCAACGACGCGCGCGAAGAGCTCCGTTTCCTGCGCCGCGAAGTCGCCAACGTCGCCGCGCAATACGGCTTCGTGATCATGGCCTGCGGCACGCATCCGACCGCGGTCTGGCGCATGTCACAGCCGAGCCCGAAGCCGCGCTACGAGGAGATGATCGAGGATCTGCGCAGCATCGGTCACCGCAACATGATGTGCGGCATGCATGTCCACGTCCAGTTGCCAGATCCCGAAAAGCGCATGGCGGTGATGCGGGCGATGCTGCCGTATCTGCCGTTGTTCATCGCCCTGTCGGCTTCCTCCCCGTTCTGGAATTCGCACAAGACCGGACTGAAAGGCTACCGGCTCGCCGCCTATTCAGAGCTGCCGCGTACCGGCCTGCCCGAATTGTTCGAGAGCAGGCAGGACTACGACGAATATGTCGGCGCGTTGCAGCGCTCCGGCGTGATCCCTGATGAAAGTCACATCTGGTGGGCCATGCGTCCATCCATGAAGCACCCGACCCTGGAGTTGCGCGCGCCCGACACCTGCACGTTCGTCGACGACGCCGTTGCCATCGCCTCGCTCTATCGCTGCCTGACCCGCTATCTCTATCTGCGGCCTTACCTGTCGAAACAGGTCACCGCGGTCGAGCGCGCGGTCGCGGTGGAGAACAAATGGCGCGCCCAGCGCTACGGCACCGATTGCATCTTTGCCTCCAGGGACGGGCCGGTCACCATCGCGGAGCTGCTCGCGCGCGCGATCGACGACATCGCCGAGGACGCGGCCGCGCTGAATTGCGCCGCGGAGGTCGAGCACTGCCGGACCATCGTGGAGCGCGGAAGCTCCGCGGAATTCCAGCTGCGCTCCTTCCGCGAGAACGGGGATGACATCGGGTCCGTCTCGCGCTGGATCGCAGATGCGACCATCTCCGGCACGAGCGCCCCGGCCGCCGGCCTCAGAGCGCACTCATAGCGCCCGCGTAAGCTTCGGGGACGACAATGTCGTTCCTGAGTTTGGAAGATCGCGGAGAAGAGGATGAATCGCGTCACGTGTTGTGCCGGCTGCGGCCACGGACTTATTCCGATGCTCTCGGCCAAAGGGCGCCCGGAGCTGAGCTGCCTGTGGTGCGAACTGATCGACGCGCGGGCGATGGACATGGCGAAGTGGGCCGACAGCCCCTCCGGCAAGCCCGTGCGGACGGTCCGTCGGTCGTTCGAATGAACAGCTTCAAACACCCGGCCGCTGGCCTTTGCTGATCGGCAGCTGCACGTCCGCGCGAGGACTTGCCGACAAATTAGCCAGGACAGGCGTCGTCACTGGACCTGATGGCTCGGCGAAGCGGCCCCGGCCGGCTGGTGAAACGCGCCATCTAACCTCAGGTGCAACCTCGATTTTTCTTCGCGTTGCGTCGGGCCGGAGAGCCCGCGTGCCGGGCGGCATCTCGACTGGCCCAAAATTCGCAAGGCAACGTCAGGCCTGATTGCCTGCTCCCCCACGAATTCGAGCTGCAGGCTGCGTGCGCCCGGACGACCGGATGAGCGGCCAGATCGGAGAATGCCATGAACGTGCATGCCGCCGGCGATCTCAAATTCACCGGCCTCACCCGCCCGGATGGCGCGCCCCTTCGCCTCAACGCACAGGATTTCGTGGCGATCGACCGCGACCGGAATGCGAAGTTCGAGGCGACGTACCGGCCGCAGGCCCTCTACAATCGCGCCAACGAGGGCTTTCACGCCAACAACGAAACTTTCCTGCTGCACGAAGTCGCGACCAACCTGCCGATCTATCTTCCCGACACCGGCCCCACCGACTTCCATCTCCATCTGCCGCCGGGCGGCTTCCAGCTCGTGCTGGTCACCTCGGGCGCGTTCACCTTCGACTATGACGGCCGCTTCTATAATGTCGGCCCGGGCGCGGTGATGCTGCAAAGCGCGATCGTGCACCGCCAGCTGTTCTACACCTGGTCGGGCCTGTCGACCGAAGAGAATCTGAAGACGCCGCAGACGGTGGTGCCGGATCCGATCTCGATGGGCTATTCGGGCAAATTCCTCGAAGCCTTCATCACCGATCCCACCACCTTTCCGAACCCGACCATCGTCGGTCCGGACCAGATCAACGAAGCCGAGACGCCGCGCGTGGCCTGGAGCCACCCTCTGCACGATCGTCCCGTCGATGCAGGCTTTTGGCTTCAGGACCCCTTGGCGCTGGATGCGCTGTTCAAGCCGCTGATCGACGGCACCGTCAAATCATCCATGCCGGTTTACGTGCGCGATATCGGGATCGAAGTCCCGAGCGGTCATCTCGTCGCCGGCCATATCATCGCAACCGACCCGCGCGGCCAATCGCTGCTGCCGAAGAGCACGTCGGCTGCAGCCGACGCCACCTGTTTCGCCAAGGGCGAGGTCGCGATCTACCGCGTCATTCGCGGCAGCGCAGAATTCAAGAACAAGGCCGGAGAGACCTTCGAGCTCGCCGCCGGTGACGTGGTGACGGCGGGCAAGAACGCGATCAGTCTCACGGGCATCGGCGAAAACACCCAGGTGCTCCGGCTCGGCCTGCTCAAGGGCATGAACGACCTGCGCAGCTGGACACCGACGCAGCGCGATGAGATCGACGGTCTCGCCGGTCAGATCATCACGCAGAAGGACATCCGTCCGCTGCGGACCGAGGGCATGCCGGTCGGGTATCTGTACGGGTAGCCGCACAAGAAACGGCCCGCCGAAGCGGGCCGTCGGGATCTCGATTAGCGCAACGATCAGCCGTAGAGCTGCCGCTCCTTGCGAACCTCGTCGGCACCGTAAGGCTTGCTGGCCGGATCGAACGATTTCCATCCGGCCTTCTGCCAGGCGGCACTGCGGTCACGCAAATTGACAGCAGACTCGTCTAGGATCGAATCAAGGCGCGATCGTTCCGCATCCGCCACACGGGCCGACACGAGCGTGCCTCCGCGACGGACGCCCTCTGCATAAGTGTCGGCATCCTCCCGCGAAACCCCGGCTTCAGTCAGCGCTCCAACGACGCCGCCGGTAGCGGCTCCCGCCGCCGCACCGACCGCGGTCGCGGCGAGCCAGCCGGCAGCGACGACCGGTCCGAGACCAGGAATTGCGAGCAGGCCGAGACCGGCAAGAAGGCCGGCAGTGCCACCCACGCCCGCGCCGATGCCGGCACCCTTGCCTGCACCTTCGGCGCGATCGTCAACGCCATCGCGGTCACGATCCACCTTCTTGTCGGTGTTGAACCAGCTGTCCGAATTGTTGGCGACGATGCTGATGTCCGAATGCGGCACGCCGGCAGCTTCGAGACGCTGAACCGCCTGCTGCGCACTGGTGTAATTGTCGTAGAGACGAGAAATTGTAACGGTCATTTTGATTGCCTCTTTATTTGCTTACTTGGCCGAATTGACGTTGCCTTGAAAGTCGACGCTGACGGCAGAAGCCGATCCGCCCTTGCTGGCCTGGCCGCGCCAGACGCCATTGTCGTCCTTCTTCAACTCGGTGACGTTGGCATAGCCAGCATCCTCGAGCTTCGATTTGGCTTGCCCTTCGGTGAAACTGTTGCGCCCGGCGACAGGAGTGTCGGAGTTGTTCTGACCGGTCGTGTTGACCGCGTTGTTGTTTGGCCCCGACTGCGCCGGCGGATTTTGCGCGGAGGCCGGGGCAGCCGCGAATGCTGTGGCCGCTGCGAATAAAGAAATGCAAACGAAGAGTGACGGGCGTTTCATGATTGTCTCCAGTGACTAAGGAGTGACCCAAGCCCGCATCGGAGCTTTAGTTCCTACCTTTCGCCCCGTGACATCTCCTTCACGCTCAGGTTCTGAAGAATATCATCCACGTGACAGCCGATGAGGACTGCGAGTTCCCCGCTCACATCCAGCAGCATCAGGACACCAGGACCGAGTTCGCCTTGGCGCGCTTCGACTGCAGTCTCGACGATGCGCCCGCTGTTGTCTTGGTCCATCACATCGGTCTCGCATTCGGAGGGATCGGTTTGACCGTTTCCTGGACTAGCGGAGTCGTAGCTGCTGCGCGAACGTTGCGCGCGGATCGATGCCGCATGTCCACCCTGAAGACACCCGCTCCCTGGCCTTCGATCAACGTCCAGAATCGACGCATTCATGGGGTTAGGAACATCCCTCCATCCTTTCTGTTGCATCTGCACGACATGATCCGTGAATGCGCATGCCGTCCCCAAAAATGGAGATTTGACCATGCGTGCACTCTGTTGGCACGGCAAAGGCGACGTCCGGGCAGACACGGTCCCGGATTTCAAGATCCAGCATCCGCGTGACGCGATCATCAGGATTACCGCCTGCGCTATCTGCGGCTCTACCGGAAATTCAGCGACAAAAAAGCCGGCGTCATCAAGGTCGTGATGAGACCAGGACGTTAACCCGGAAGCGTCCCCTCCTACTCTCCAACAACTGGCCCCGGTCAGCGAAAGTGTCACATGCGCATACTGAAAAGACGTTCGCCATCTTTGGCGGCCACGACCCTTCATGCTCTCGCGGAATATCCGTTCGCCTCCGCCCTTGTCGCGGCAGCCGGCCTGATGGCAGCGGCCGCGGTCGTCAATCGGCGCCTTGCCGACAAGGCGCAGCGCGACAACCCGCCTCAAGGACGATTCATCGACGTCGACGGAGTTCGCCTGCATTACGTCGAGCGCGGATCCGGACGCCCCTTGGTCCTGCTCCATGGCAATGGCAGCATGATCCAGGATTTCGAGTCGAGCGGCCTGATCGACCTCGCTGCCAAGGACTATCGCGTCATCGTGTTCGATCGTCCCGGCTTCGGCCACAGCCTGAGGCCCCGCAATGTGGTGTGGACGCCTGCGGCTCAAGCCGACCTCTTCAAGGATGCGCTCGCGCATTTGGGCGTCGAGAAGGCGATCGTGCTCGGACATTCCTGGGGAGCGTCAGTTGCGATCGCCTTGGCAAGCAGACATCGCTCAATGGTCGAGGCCCTGATACTGGCATCGGGCTATTATTTCCCGACGGCCCGCACCGACGCGATGATGGCGATGGCCGGGCCGGCGATCCCGGGATTTGGCGATATCCTCAGTCACACGATCTCCCCGATCTTCAGCCGTCTGATGTGGCCGGCAATGCTGCGTCAGCTGTTCGGACCAAAATCCGTCCCGCAAAAATTCGATGGCTTCCCCAAATCACTGGCCGTGCGTCCATCGCAGCTTCGGGCCGGCGCGGCCGAGGCGGCGCTGATGGTGCCTGCTGCAATGCTGTCTGCGAAGACCTATGGCGAACTGGCCATGCCGGTCACCATCATGGCCGGCGAGGATGACCGTCTCATCGACATCGACGAGCAGTCCGGCCGGCTGCATGACGAAATCAAGCACAGCAAGATGCGCCGCGTCCCGAATGCCGGTCACATGATCCAGCAGTCGGATACGGCCGACCTGATGGCCGCCATCGACGAGGCCGCGGCGGGAACGCTGCACTGAGAGCTCAGTCACGTCAGGCGCATCTGATCGCGGCGCGATCCGAATTAGGAACGTCCGATACAGCGCTCAGTTGGCCCCGGTATCTCCTGCAATCGAAGGTCCTTCCATGTATCATCACGTCAAGAAGCTCATGTTTACAGTCCGGGTCGATGAGCCCGATCCGCGGTTCGGCAATATGCTGCTGGAGCAATTCGGCGGAGCCAACGGCGAGCTGGCGGCCGCCATGCAGTATTCCATTCAGGGTCTCAACTGCGACGATCCGGATCGCAAGGACCTCCTGATGGATATCGGAACCGAGGAATTGAGTCACCTCGAGGTCGTCGGATCGCTCGCGCGCTTGCACTTGAAGCCCATGAAGTTCGATCGCGAAGCGGCGGAAGCCGATCCTTTGATCGCGATCGCCGGAGGCGGCGGCGTCGGCCTGTTCAACTCGCAGGGCAACGCCTGGACCGCCGACTACCTCAAGATCACCGGCGAGCTCGACGTCGACCTGCGCAGCAACATCGCGGCCGAAGCCCGCGCCAAGATCGTCTACGAACGGCTGATCAATTTCTGTGATGACGCCGGCACCAAGGACGCCTTGCAATTCCTGATGACGCGCGAAATCACCCACATGAAGGCGTTCTCGCGCGCGCTGGAAAGCATGAACAAGCCCGCGTTCAGTATCGGCCGCATCGCTCCGACGCCCGGTCTCGTGGACCAGTTCTTCAACGATTCAACCGGGTCCGGCGACAACGGAGAAATCGACACACGAGGTCCCTGGAACGAGGGCGAAGATTGGGTTTTCACGCAATCCCCGGCACTCCAGAGCGGCGATTCCGGCACGGCGCCTTCGATCGTTGCCGAGAGTTCGCCGTCGGAACCTCTCGTCGGCCTTGACGACCTGCTGATCGATCAGTTGCGTGACCTCCTGCATGCGGAGAGGCAATTGACCAAAGCGCTGCCGCAGATGATCGAGGCCGCCCGCTACGACCAGCTCGGCGAGCTCTTCACCGTCCATCTGGCCGAAACTGAAGCGCAGATCGAGCGTCTGGACGGGTGCTTCGAACTGCTCGGCAAGAAGCCCCGCGCCAGGACCTGCAAGGGCATGCAGGGACTTGTCGAAGAAGGCGGCGAAGTGATCAAGGAGGGTGCCAGGAAGGACGATGCCGCCGCTGATCTCGCGTTGACCGGTGCGGCACAGCGGGTCGAGCACTACGAGATTGCCGGCTACACGACTGCCCGCAACCTGGCGCAGCAGTTGCGTCACGGCGGCGTCGTCGCGCTGCTTTCGAAGAATCTGGCCGAGGAAGAAAACGCAGATCAACTGCTCAATCAGGTCGCGCGTTCGTTGATGTCGGTCGCGAAAATGCCCGCCGCGATCGAACAGAGCTTCGTCGAAGACGAGCCCGCCGGAGGATAAGCCGCGTTTTGACAATAAATCCGGGCGGCCCCATGAAGGGCCGCCTGATTAGTGCCACCACCCGGAAGGCTTCACATGATGCGGAAGATCCAAGAGCATGCTTGCCTGGCCTGCAACGGCACGGGCTTTCCCCCGTCGGTACAATCGGCATCTACGGGCCGCAGGATCTACCCTGTCAAATGCGCGGTCTGCCAAGGTAAGGGAAGGATACCGGAGGCCGATCAAGGCAGCCTCGATGCTTCGGTCTCTTGACCTCGAACGTGAATTTGACCGGGGCAGGATGGTTAGCTTTCGCTTCCACCATGCCCCGGTTTGCACGGCCGCTTGGATTGCTTCACGCGGCATGCGGGTTGACGATTGCATAGCCTCGCACCGAACGCGGATGAAGTCGCGTTGCGTGCCCGCCTGAATTTGCGTCATATGCCAACCACGTGTCGCCACCAAGGTGCTGCTCCAGCACAAAAACGTGCCCTCGCCGCGCCGCTACCATTCCGGCTGCAGGTGGTGTGCGCGGAAAGCGGAGCCAGTTAGCC
Organism: Bradyrhizobium sp. SZCCT0153; assembly: GCF_018129995.1. Classification (GTDB taxonomy): domain Bacteria; phylum Pseudomonadota; class Alphaproteobacteria; order Rhizobiales; family Xanthobacteraceae; genus Bradyrhizobium; species Bradyrhizobium japonicum_G. The sequence continues at coordinate 1,032,706 of NZ_JAFCKS010000002.1, read as the reverse complement.
GCAAGGTTCAATTCCGGCACGATGCGACCAAACACGCGTATCGCCGCGCCGCAACCGCAGAAAGAACCAGGGCAGCCAGCTGGGCGACTACCGACAATTTGACCGCGAGGGACATTTGCTTCGGCTACGCTGATACGTCGCTCCGCCGCAGTACGCTCTTCCAACAACCCCGGCCGTCGAGCGTAACGCGAAGCCTTCTCGCTGCGCGATAGTGGAGACGAGAAATCACACGGCATGGTCACATTGCATTCTGGAACCTGACCAGTACGGATGCCGCGAGCTTCCGACGCGATGGATCCGGTAACAACGAAGACCGACGCAATAATAAATTGCTTGAACATGCAGAACTCCACACTGAAGGGTCCTGCCCCGAATTCAGAAACCAATGTCAGGCGGGCGGAATTGTGCCGAGAGAGCGGCTAATTTCCGGCAATCCGTTCAGCAGACGCAGGTCAAACCGTCGGCAGATCGCGGAACTGGCTGACAGCTGACGCTGCCGGGCGCCGCCAGTTAAGCAACCTCACTTCGGTCTCTCGGCTGCGCGCCCAGAAGAATGTCACGATAGGACGAACGCTCGTCCCGATGCACAAGGCACCTTGGGGCCAAATGACAGCCCGCCGCGCGATAAGAAAACAGTCCGGTGATTGCCGCCCCTACTCCGCCGCCTGACGCACGTGGCGCGCGGTCGGCGTGCGCATGGTGACGAGTTCTTCGGCCGCGGTCGGATGCAGCGCAATCGTGGAATCGAAATCGGCCTTGGTCGCCTTCATCTTCACCGCGATCGCGACCGCCTGGGTGACCTCGGCGGCGGCATCGCCGACGATGTGGCAGCCAAGCACGCGGTCGGTCGAGCCGTCGACCACGAGCTTCATCAGCACGCGGGTGTCGCGGCCCGACATCGTCGCCTTGATCGGGCGGAACGTCGTCTTGTAGATGTCGACATGGCTGAACTGCGCCCGCGCCTCGGTCTCGGTAAGACCGACGGTGCCGACCTCCGGCTGCGAGAACACCGCAGTCGGGATGTTGGCGTGATCGACCCTGACCTCGCGCTTGCCGAACACGGTGTCGGCAAACGCATGCCCCTCGCGGATCGCGACCGGCGTCAGGTTGAAGCGGTGCGTGACGTCGCCGATCGCATAGATGCTGTCGACCGAGCTCTTCGAGAAATGATCGACCGCGATGCCGCCGTTCTTCGGATTGATGGTAACGCCGGCCTTCTCCAGGCCGAGATTGGCCACCGCCGGATGACGGCCGATCGCGAACATCACCTGGTCGGAGGCAAGGCTCGACCCGTTCGACAGATGCGTGGTGAATTCCTCGCCGTGGCGATCGACCTTCGCCACCGTGCAGCCGGTGAGGATGGTGATGCCCTGCTTCTCCATCTCGGCGCGGACGTGGGTGCGGACGTCCTCGTCAAAGCCGCGCAGGATGTTGTCGCCGCGGTAGATCACGGTGACGTCGGAGCCGAAGCCGGCGAAGATGCCGGCGAATTCCAGCGCGATGTAGCCGCCGCCCTGGATCACGATCCGCCTCGGCAGCTTCTTGAGGTGAAAGGCTTCGTTGGAGGAGATCACATGCTCGATGCCGGGGATGGAGGCGCCGTGATTGGGCGCTCCGCCGGTGGCGATCAGGATGTATCTTGCGGAGATCTTCCTGCCGTTCTCGAGCAGGCGGACGGTGTGCTCGTCCTCGATCACCGCGCGGCTCTTGACGATCTGCGCGCCCGATTTCTCGACATTGGCGGTGTAAGCCGCCTCGAGCCGCGCGATCTCCTTGTCCTTGTTGGCGATCAGCGTCGACCAGTCGAAGCTCGCGGGCGGAACGGTCCAGCCGAAACCGGCGGCGTCCTCGAGCTCGTGACGGAAATGCGAGCCGATCACGAACAGCTTCTTCGGCACGCAGCCGCGGATCACGCAGGTGCCGCCCATGCGGTACTCTTCCGCGATCATCACACGGGCGCCGTAGCCGGCCGCGATGCGGGCGGCACGCACGCCGCCCGAACCGCCACCGATGACGAAGAGGTCGACGTCGAATTCAGCCATTGTCCACTCCGACCTCTCCTAGAGCACGATCCGGATTCTGATCAGATAGGTTCGATCAGATCTCCTTGCCACGCTTGCGCATCTCGGCGCGGAAGGCGCCCATCACGATCTCGGAGAAGCTCTGGGCCCAGGAGTTCATGAAGGCCATGCTGAGGCCGATGGCGCGCGGCTCGGCGTCGATCAGTTTCTTGCCCAGCGGCGACTTGTAGAAGGTGACGAGATCCTTCAGCTCCTGCTCGGTGAACTCGCTGGCATAGATCTGCGCCATGCCATCGCCGATCTCGCTCTGGCGTCCCTGGAGCTGCTGGGCGACGATCGGGGCGACTTCGTTGAGATCCTTCTGGTAATTGAGGTTCTGCTGGGTCAGCACGCCCTTGGTCTTCTCGACGAGGCCGGGCACGGCGCCGGCATACATCGCAGCGGCGTTCTTGATCTGCAAAATCTCCTTGGCCGCAGCGAGCGCCGCCGGCGAAGCCTTCGGCACGCCCGGGGCCACCGCAGCCTTCGGGGCCGGCTGCTGGGCGACAGCCGGAACGGCTGCGACCGCCAGTCCCGCAGCGAGGGCCGCGGCCGGCAAGAATCTCAAAACGCTGTTCATTCCTAGTCTCCTTTCGGCTTTCGCCGTTCAACCACGCGAATCCCCTCGCCACCCGCCAAAACAGCCGAGCTGGCCAAGCCGATGAACAGACCATGCTCGACGACGCCGGGGATCGCGCTCAACGCCTTGGCGAGACGAGCCGGATCCACGATCTTTCCAAGCTGGGCATCGACGATCCAGTGGCCGCCATCGGTGACGAAAACGTGGCCATCCTTGCCCTTGCGGACCGCCATTTGCCCGGAAACGCCGCATTGCGCAAATGCCTTCTCGATCGCGCGGCGCGTCGCGCCGAGCCCGAACGGGATGACCTCGACCGGCAGCGGAAAGCGGCCGAGCGTCGGCACCCATTTGGTGTCGTCGGCAATCACGATCATGCGATCCGAAGCGGCCGCGACGATCTTCTCGCGCAGAAGCGCGCCCCCGCCACCCTTGATCAGATTGAGCTCGGGATCGATCTCGTCGGCGCCGTCGACGGTGATGTCGAGATGGTCGATCTCATCGAGCGTGGTCAGCGGCACGCCGCAGCGCGCCGCGTCGAGGCGCGTCGCCTCTGAGGTCGGCACGCCGATCACCTTGAGCCCGGCGGCGACGCGCTCGCCGAGCAGTTCGACGAAATGTTTCGCGGTCGAGCCGGTGCCGAGCCCGAGCTGCATGCCGTCACGCACCTCCTCGAGGGCGCGCGCCGCAGCCTGCCGCTTCAACTGGTCCATGTTCACGATGCGCCCGCCTCTGGATGAAGACCGTGCCGCCGATATAGCCGGTTGCGGCGGCCTATGTAGCCTCGTTTTTTCCGCCGGAACAGGCCTGCGGGCCTATCTTATAAGGTGATCTTATGGCTCCGGCCCTTGCGCCGGCGGGGCCGGACCGATAGCGCTTCCGACATGACCTCCCCCTACACCCTCGTCTTCGATCTCGACGGCACGCTTGTGGATACGGCGCCCGACCTGATCACCGCGCTGAATTACGTGCTCGACCGCGAAGGGCTGCCGCCCGTGCCGATGGCCTCGGCACGGAACATGATCGGCGCCGGCGCCCGCAAGCTGATCGAGCGGGGGCTGGAGGCCGAGGGCCGCACGGTCACGCCTTCGGACATGGACCGAATGACGGCGGATTTCATCGCTTATTATGCCGATCATATCGCGGTCGAATCCCGGCCCTTCGAGGGGCTGGAGGCCGCGCTCGACCATTTTGCCGCCCAGGGCCATCGGCTCGCGGTCTGCACCAACAAGCTGGAATGGCTGTCGAAGCGGCTGCTGGACCAGCTCGACCTCAGCAGGCGCTTCGCGGCGATCTGCGGCGCCGACACGTTTGGCGTCCAGAAGCCCGACCCGACCATTTTCCGCGAAACCGTGGCGCGCGCCGGCGGCGCGATCAAAGCCAGCATCATGGTCGGCGATGCCGGAACCGATGTCGGAGTGGCCCGCAGGGCCGGGGTGCCCGTGATCGGGGTCAGCTTCGGCTACACGGACGTGCCGATCGCCGAGCTGAAGCCGGACCGGCTGATCCATCACATGCGCGACCTGCCGGCCGCAGCCCATAGCCTGATGACGGCGTAGGCGCTCTCAACACGTTGATATGTCGTCGATATTCCGGGGAACCCTGCGTTAACCATCTATTAACTATGCGCAGCCCGCCGGTTGCCTGGCTGGAACGACGCCCCTAAGTTCGCTCGGGGATGTGGCGGTTCGTCGCAGAAGATTGGGATGGTCATGCGTCGTGTCAGCGCGATTGCGTTAGCGGGGGCGAGCCTCCTCGGGGCAACCAGCCTTGGCGGTTGCTCTTCAATGTCTTGGGACATGTTCAAATCGGCGCCGCCGACCGTCCAGGTCCGGCTCGAATCCAATCCCCCCGGGGCTGACGCCACGACCTCACTTGGTTCGGGCTGCAAAACCCCCTGCTCCGTCTCGGTTCCGGCCCCCGACGCCCCCTTCACGGTGGCTTTCGCCCTGCCCAAATACCAGCCGGTCAGCGTCCCGGTGAACGTGATCAAGAATCCCGGCGATTTCACCACACCCGCCTCGGTCACCACGGACCCCAGTCCGGTGTTCGCGGAACTTCAGCCGGCCGCCCCGCCGAAACCGGTCCGCAAGCCGCACCGGCCGAAGAAGCCGAAACCGGCTGCAGCCGCCGCACCGGCCGATGCTGCACCTGCTGCAGGATCGCCGTTCCCCGATCCGACCACGGGCAAGCGCTGACCCAAGCTTGGACCTGCGTCACGCTCGCGATTGTCCTTGGGCATCGCCATGCTTAGATTGCGTCCAGCGCGGCGTTGAAGCAAAGCTTTGCCGTCGCCGTAAGTGACAAGGCATTTGGTATGAACGGACTTTCCGCGAGCCCCCGAGCAGCGCTGTCGAGCGCCATGACCGATCCGTTCGGGCGGACCATCTCGTATTTGCGCGTGTCCGTCACCGACCGCTGCGACCTGCGCTGCTTCTATTGCATGTCGGAAGACATGACGTTCCTGCCCAAGGCGGACCTGTTGACGCTCGAAGAGCTCGACCGGCTCTGCTCGGCCTTCATCGCCAAGGGCGTGAAGAAGCTGCGGCTCACGGGCGGCGAGCCGCTGGTCCGTCGCAACGTGATGACGCTGGTGCGCTCGCTGTCGCGGCATCTGTCGAGCGGCGCCTTGAGCGAGCTGACGCTGACCACCAACGGCACCCAGCTTGCGAAATACGCCCAGGAGCTCGCCGATTGCGGCGTCCGCCGCATCAACGTCTCTCTCGACACGCTCGACCCGCGAAAGTTTCGCGAGATCACCCGCTGGGGCGAGATCGACAAGGTGCTGGAAGGCATCGAGGCCGCGCGCGCCGCGGGCCTCGCCGTGAAGATCAACGCCGTGGCCCTGAAGAACCTCAACGAGGAAGAGCTGCCCGAACTGATGCGCTGGGCCCACGGCAAGGGCATGGGCCTGACGCTCATCGAGGTCATGCCGATGGGCGAGATCGGCTCGGGCCGCATCGACCAGTATCTGCCGCTGTCGCTGGTGCGCGCGCGCCTCGCCCAGCAATTCACGTTGACGGACTTAAGCGAGACCACCGGCGGGCCGGCGCGCTATGTCAGCGTCGCCGAGACCGGCGGCAAGCTCGGCTTCATCACGCCGATGACCCACAATTTCTGCGAATCCTGCAACCGGGTGCGGATCACCTGCACGGGCACGCTGCACACCTGCCTCGGCCACGAGGACGCGTCCGATCTGCGCAAACCTCTGCGTGCATCCGATGACAATACGCTGCTTGCGGATGCGATCGACCGCGCCATTGGGCTGAAGCCGAAGGGCCACGATTTCATCATCGACCGCCGCCACGACCGCCCCAGCGTCTCCAGGCACATGAGCGTCACCGGCGGCTAGCGTCAACTTGTCTCTTCCGGGCGATTTCCCTTAACAATCAACAAACTTCCAATTGACGGACGGCACGCCCGCTGGTTTTGTGCGGCGGCCTCATGCCTGCGCGGCGAGACAAGCCGACGCGCCCAAGTCGGCGCAGACAAGACGGCCGGGGCATAAGCGGGGAGGACCTATCTTGACAGCGCTCCTGAAACTGAGCGGCGGCATCGACGCGTTTACACGCTGGACGGGCAAGCGCCTGGCCTGGTTGATTTTGGTCGCCGTGATCATCTCGGCGGTCAATGCGATCGTGCGCAAGACCTTCGACACGTCTTCGAATTCATGGCTCGAGTTGCAATGGGTGCTGTTCAGCATCGTCTTCCTGCTGTGCTCGTCCTGGACGCTGCTGGACAACGAGCACATCCGGATCGACATCGTCAACGCCATGCTGCCGAAGCAGATGCGCAACGTCATCGACCTGGTCGGGCACCTGTTCTTCCTGATACCGCTGACCGTCGTCATGATCATCACCGGCGTACCGTTCTTCCTGCGTTCGTTCCAGATCAACGAGCAATCAGGCAATGCCGGCGGCTTGCCGCAATGGCCGGCCAAGTCACTCATCATGATCGGCTTCGCGATGCTGCTCGTTCAGGCCATCTCCGAGTTGATCAAGCGGATCGCCATCATGCGCGGCATGATTCCGGATCCTCACGAGTCGCAGGTTTCGGCGCTGGAGGCCGAGGTCGAGCATCTCGTTGAAGCGATCGAAAAGAAGTAATCGGCGAGCGGCCTTCGTAGGGGGATTCAATGACCGCGTTTATTATCGCCAATATGGCGCCGATCATGTTTGCGTCGCTGGTGGTCGTGCTGCTGCTCGGCTACCCGGCGGCATTTTCGCTCGGCGCCGTGGGGCTGTTCTTCGCCGTGATCGGCATCCAGCTCGGCGAATTCCATCCGGATTTCCTGCAGGCCCTGCCTGAGCGCGTCTACGGCGTGATGAACAACGACACGCTGCTTGCCATTCCATTCTTCACTTTCATGGGACTGGTGCTCGAGCGCTCCGGCATGGCCGAGGATTTGCTCGACACCATCGGCCAGTTGTTCGGCACCATCCGCGGCGGCCTTGCCTATGCCGTCGTCTTCGTCGGCGCGCTGCTCGCGGCAACCACCGGCGTGGTCGCGGCATCGGTGATCTCCATGGGGCTGATCTCCCTCCCGATCATGCTGCGCTACGGCTACGACCGCCGCGTGGCGACCGGCATCATCGCCGCGTCCGGCACGCTGGCCCAGATCATTCCGCCCTCGCTCGTTCTCATCGTGATGGCCGATCAGCTCGGCAAGTCGGTCGGAGACATGTACGAGGGCGCGTTCATACCGGGCCTCGTGCTCGCCGGCCTGTACGCGGGATATGCCTTTCTGGTCAGCCTGATCTTCCCGAAAGCGGTGCCGGGCCTGCCGAAGGAAGCGATCGGCTTCCGCGAGGAAAACGGCAGCCGTGGCCTGCCTTCGCTCGGCGTGCTGTTTCTCGCAAGCTGCGTGTTCGGATGGCTCATGATGCGAAATTCGGACACGCATGGCGCCGATTTCGTGGTGCTGAGCATGTTCTTCGGCATCCTGTTCGCGTTCGCCGTCGCAGTCGTGAACTGGATCGTCGACAAGCTCACCGGCTTCCGCTTCCTCTCGAAGATGGCGCAGCAGACGACATTCGTGATGGTGCCGCCGCTGTTCCTGATCTTCCTGGTGCTGGGGACGATCTTCATCGGCGTCGCCACTCCGACGGAAGGCGGCGCGATGGGCGCAGCCGGCGCCCTCATACTCGGCGCCATGAAGCGGCGGCTGACCTGGGACCTGGTTCGCCAGGCCACCGAATCGACGGCAAAGCTTTCGGCCTTCGTCGTTTTCATCCTGGTCGGCGCCCGCGTGTTCTCGCTGACTTTCTACGGTGTCAACGGCCATGTCTGGGTCGAGCATCTCCTGACCTCGCTGCCCGGCGGCCAGATCGGCTTCCTCATCTTCGTCAACGCCTTCGTCTTCGTGCTGGCCTTCTTCCTCGATTTCTTCGAGCTCGCCTTCATCGTGATTCCGCTGCTCGGGCCGGCTGCCGAGCATCTCGGCATCGACCTGATCTGGTTCGGCGTCATCCTCGGCGTCAACATGCAGACCTCGTTCATGCATCCGCCATTCGGCTTTGCGTTGTTCTACCTGCGCTCGGTCGCGCCGAAGGAGCGCTACACCGACCGCGTCACCGGCAAGAGGATGGAGCCGGTCACGACGGGACAGATCTACTGGGGCGCGGTACCGTTCGTCGTCATCCAGGTCGTCATGGTACTGCTCGTGATCATGTTCCCGTCGATGGTGATGCACTACAAGGGCGTGCAGTCCACCGTCGATCCCAACACCATCAAGATCGAAATTCCGCAGATCGACCTGCCGCCGCTCGATTTCGGCCAGCCGAAGCAGTAGCTGGCGCGGTTCCCGCCTAGCCCTCCCCCACAAGGCAGGGCTATCGCATATGATAGCGGGAGGTTTCCGAAAGAGCTCGGCCTGCATGGTTCGAGACGCCCGCTTTGGCGGGCTCCTCACCATTAGGGTCTGATATCTCACCGCAAAACGCGACCTCATCCTGAGGGCCCGCCGTAGGCGGGCGTCTCGAAGGATGGGCCGCAGGCAAGCTGCCCGCCACGCTTTTCTTCATATGCGATAGCCCTACCCCACAAGGGGAGAGGGTGCAGCGTCAGTGCTGCGCCAGTCCTTTCCAGCGACCTTTGCTGCCTCCGCCAGCCTGAACCGCAGCGTGAACTCCGCGCCGCCGCCGGGAAGATTCTCCACCACAACCGTCGCCGCATGATCGTCCGCCACGCCGCGCACGATCGAGAGCCCGAGGCCGGCGCCGTCGCTGCGCTGACGGTCGGCGCGCCAGAAACGCTGGAAGATCAGATCGCGCTCGGCCTCCGCGATGCCGGGGCCGCAATCGCGCACGCGCACCGCACCGTCCTCGCACACCTCGACGTCGACGGAAGTGTCCTTTGCCGTGAACTTGATGGCGTTTTCCGCGAGGTTGAAGATCGCGCGCTGCAGCATCACGGAATTGCCGTGGATCAGCACCGGCGCGTCGGTGCCCCTCAGTGCGATGTCCTTGTGCTGCGCGATCGCAAACGGCGCGATCGAACCGACCACCTCGGTGCAGACCGCGCGCAGGTCGGCGGTCTCGCCGGGATCGAGCACCAGCGTGTCGAGCTCGGCGATCTCCAGCAGTTGGGCGACGATGCGGCTCATGGCTTCGATGTCGGCATGCAGCGCCTCTCTTGCCGCGCCGTCGCCGAGCGTCTCGATCCGCGTGCGCAGGATCGCGAGCGGCGTGCGCAACTGATGCGCGGCGTCCGCCGTGAACTGCCGCTGAACCCGAAAGCCGTCCTCGAGGCGGTCGAGCGCCTGGTTGACGGCAGTGACCAGCGGCATGATCTCGCGCGGGATCTGCTCGGTCGGCAGGCGAACGTGGGTTCGCGACGGGCCGATATTGCTGGCCTCCTCGGAGGCCTTCCACAGCGGGGCGACCGCGCGGCGGAAGATGATGATGTCGGTGGCGAGCAGGATCAGCAGGATCGGAATGGTGGTCCACCCGACGCGCCTGAAGAAATTCGAGACGATGTCGTCGATGATGACGTCGCGATGCGCGAGATCCTCGGCAACCCGGATGCGCACGGTCTTGCCGTCGATGGTCCGGGTGACGCCGGCGCCGGAGATCGTATCCGACAGACGCGGCGGCGCGGCGCCGGCCTTGCGGCGCGAGGAGAACAGCAAATGACCCTCGGCATCGCGAATGTCGTACTGGTAGCGGCCATAGGCTTCGGAATAGAGCCCCCTGAGGCTGTCCGGGAGATTGAACGTCAGCAGGCCGTCCGGCTGGGCGACGATGCGCTCGGCCAGCACCTCGGCCTGCGCGCGCATGGCATCGCGGTGCAGCTGGTCGATCTCCGAATTGAGCAGCCAGAACAGCAGCAGCGGCAGGAAGATCGCGACCACCGCAACCGCCACGATGTGCAGGAACACGATGCGCCAGATCAGCGATTTGAACGTCGGCGATCTGGCAGAGATCATGGCGCGGAATCCGGCGAGGGATCCGATCTGGACCACGCTATTTCTCCTCGGCCATGAGATAGCCGACGCCGCGGATGGTGTGGATCACGACCTTGGCGCCGTGCTCGGTGAGCTGCTTGCGCAGCCGCGAGACGTAGACCTCGACCGCGTTGGAGGCGACCTCGCCTTCGAGCCCGAAGATGTGGTCCTCGACGTTCTTCTTCGGCACCACCCGCCCCTGCCGGCGCAGCAGGATCTCGAGCACCGATGTCTCGCGCGCGGAGATGATCCGCGGCTGGTCGTCGACGAAGATCTGGCGGCTTTCGGTGTCGTAGACGAGGTTGGCGAGACTGAGCGAGCGGCCGAGCAGCTGGCCCGGCCGGCGCAGGATCGCCTCCAGCCGCGCCACCAGTTCCTCCATCGCAAACGGCTTTGCGAGATAGTCGTCGGCACCGCTGCGCAGGCCGTTGACGCGGTCCTGCAGGCCGCCGCGCGCAGTCAGCACCAGCACCGGCAGCGGCTCCATCTGCCGGCGCAGCTCGCGCAGCACCGACAGGCCGTCGCCGTCGGGAAGGCCCAGGTCGAGGATCATCGCCGCATAGCTGACGCTGCTCACCGCCTCGCGCGCTTCGGCCGCGCTGCCGACGATGTCGCTCTCGTAGCCGGCCGCCGCCAGCCCGCCGGCAACGAGCCGTGACAGCTCGGCATTGTCTTCGACGATCAGAAGCCGCATCGCATGTCCGCCGGATTTTGCGGGTCTCGCCGCGCGGCTCGCGCCGCTTGTCCGATCTCTTCCACCATTCCGGCCGCCTCGGCCAGCGAAAAAGCACCAGTCGGCCCGGTCGACCTGTTCCTGTCAGCTTTGTGTAAGAACCGCGCTCGAGGAATGGAGGGTCTTGCTTCGTCGGTCGAAGCTCATCGCCCCCCCTCGGGGTCGATGCAAAGGTCGAAAATTTCGGATTATACGATTATCACCGTTTGCCACTGTTTTGCCCGACGAGTCAAACGGCTTCGTTGCTGGCAAGATGGAATAGCGGCATGCCGCCGACGGCGACGGCGGAAGCGAAACCCTTCGCTCGGCCGGTTTCCGACCACGACGGTCTTCGTGCGCTTGATCCGGCCCCCGAATGCGGAGTTGCCCCCGATTGCGCGTCGATCATGCCTTTCCGCCGACCATCCCCGACGCATCAAGCCGTTAGCCGCCCTCACGGCGTTCGATGCCCTCGCCTCCGTCTACTGTGCATGGGGTTGTTTTCCAGATTTCTTGTGAGCCCCCGAGCGCGGTCGCAAAACCAAAGGCCCCGGGCTTTCGCTCCGGGGCCTTGCATGCGCGATGGGACGCGATCAGCTCTGCGAGTTGCGCGCCATGAAATTGTCGTAGCCGACCTCGGCGACCTGGAACCACTGGTAGCCGTTGTTCGAGAAGGACGTCAGCGAATCGTACACCTTCTTGAAGTCCGCGTTGGTCGACGAGACCTCGGTGTGCAACTCCTTTGCCGCCTTGAAGCAGGCCTGCATGATCTCGGGCGAGAACGGATGCAGCTTGGCGCCGGCGGCGAGCAAGCGGCGCAGCGCGGGCGGGTTGGACTGATCGTACTTCGCCATCATCCAGTTGTTGGCAAAGTGCCCCGCCTGCTCGAGGACGCTCTGATAGTGCTTTGGCAGCGCATTCCATTTGTCCTGGTTGACGAACGCGAGCAGCATCGGCCCGCCTTCCCACCAGCCCGGGAAGTAGTACTGCGGCGCCACCTTGACGAAACCGAGCTTCTCGTCGTCGTACGGTCCGACCCATTCGGCAGCGTCGATGGTGCCCTTCTCGAGCGCCGGGTAGATGTCGCCGCCGGCGATCTGCTGCGGCACCGCGCCGAGCTTCTGCAGCACGCGCCCCGCAAAGCCGCCGATGCGAAACTTCAGGCCGTTGAAGTCCTGAGGTACTTTGACTTCCTTGCGAAACCAGCCGCCCATCTGACAGCCGGTGTTGCCGGCGAGCAGCGAGACGACGTTGTACTTCTTGTAGAACTCGTTGAGGATTTCCCTGCCGCCTCCCAACATGTACCAGGCCTGATTGATGCGCATGTTCGGTCCGAACGGCACGGCCGAGCCGAAAGTAAAAGTCGGATCCTTGCCGAAATAATAATAGGACGCGGTGTGACCGATTTCGCAGGTGCCGTTCTGCACGGCATCGAGCACCTGGAGGCCCGGCACGATTTCACCGCCGGCGAAGGTCTGAATTTGAAATTTGTTGTCGGTCGCTTCCGCCACCATCTTGGCCATCATCTCGGCACCGCCATAGAGCGTGTCGAGCGATTTCGGCCAGCTCGTCGGCATGCGCCATTTGATCTCCGGCATCGACTGCGCGATTGCCGGCGCGGCAAACGTCGCGGCGCCAGCCGCACCAAGTCCCGTGACTTTAATGAAGTCTCTTCTTTTCATGATGTCCTACCCTGATGGATTGCGATTTGGGCCTTCTTGTCGAGGCCTGGGGTCCAGCATGGAACATTGCGTTGCCGATTTCCATCGTGATCGCACTGCGGCAAAGAAAAAGCCCGGCCTCCTGAGGAGGTCGGGCTTTGCCATTCTCGACTTTGGTCTAAGGGCGATCAGCCGCGGGTGCGCGAGCGGATCATGAAGCTGTCGTAGGTGTATTCGGCGACCTGCCACCACAGATACTCGTCGGAGCGGTAGGCCTGCATGGCGTCGATCGACTTCTTGAAGTCGGGGTTCTTGGCCGAGATCTCGCCCCACAATTCGTTGGTCGCCTTGAGGCAGGCTTCGAGCACTTCGTTGGTGAAGGGACGAAGCTGGGTGCCGCCGGCCACCAGACGCTTGAGCGCCGCGGGGTTCACCATGTCGTAGCGCGCGGCCATCCAGGTGTTGGTGTTGACGGTCGCGTTGGTGAGAATCGCCTGGTAGCTCTTCGGCAGCTCGTTCCACTTGTCGATGTTGGCGAAGGCGTGGACGGTCGGACCGCCCTCCCAGAAACCGGGATAATAGTAGTACTTGGCGACCTTGGCGAAGCCGAGCTTCTCGTCATCGTAGGGGCCGACCCATTCGGCGGCGTCGATGGTGCCCTTCTCGAGCGAGGGATAGATGTCGCCGCCCGCGAGCTGCTGCGGCACCACGCCGACCTTCTGGAGGACCTGGCCGGCAATGCCGCCGATGCGCATCTTCAGGCCGGAGAGATCGGCAACGGTCTTGATCTCCTTGCGAAACCAGCCGCCCATCTGGGTGCCGGTGTTGCCGCAGGGGAACCCGACGACGTTCGATTTCTTGAAGAACTCGTTGGCGAGCTCGTTGCCGCCGCCCTGATAAAGCCAGGAATTCTGCTGACGCGCGTTGAGGCCGAAGGGCACCGACGCGAAGATCGCGAACGTCGGGTCCTTGCCGACGTAGTAGTATGACACGGTGTGGCACATCTCGACCGTGCCCTTCTGCGTCGCATCCAGCGCCTGCAAACCGGGAACGATTTCACCCGCCTGGAAGACCTGGATCTGGAACTTGTTGTCGGTCATCTCGGCGACGTACTTCGCCAATTGCTCGGCGCCGCCATAGATCGTGTCGAGCGACTTCGGGAAGCTCGACGTCAGGCGCCACTTCACCTCGGGCGAGGACTGCGCGATCGCCGGCGAGGCCACCGCGGCGGTCGCCGCCGCGCCTGCTGCCGACACTTTCAGGAAATCACGACGCTTCATCTTCAGGTCTCTCCTTGTTGGGGCGTTCCCCTAACTTCCTCTTTGCCGCCGCTCATTCCGGCGACGCGTTTGGGCCGCGTCGAACCGAAGGGGCTTGACTGCGGTGGGCCTTTAACACGGACGCCCCGCTTTCGAAACGCGACATTGGCATGACGGGGCTCTACGAAAGTCGCATGTCTCCAACGGATGGCCGGAGCCGCCGGCTCAGGCCGCGGCGATGACGCCCTTGAGCTGGTCCCGGACCTGTCCCGCAATGGCGCGATAGATCGCCGCATGGGGACCGTCCGGCTCGCTGTCGACGACGGGGGTGCCGGCATCCGAGGTGGCGCGAATCGCCATATGCAGGGGGATCTCGCCGAGGAAAGGTACCCCAAGCTTTTCGGCCTCGTGGTGCGCGCCGCCATGGCCGAAAATATCCGATTTCGTGCCGCAATGCGGGCACTGGAAGTAGCTCATGTTCTCGACGATGCCGAGCACGGGGACGTTGACCTTCTTGAACATGGCAAGCCCCCGCCTTGCATCGATCAGGGACAGGTCCTGCGGGGTCGAGACGATCACGGCGCCCTTCAGGGGCACGTTCTGCGCCAGCGTGAGCTGGGCATCGCCGGTGCCCGGCGGCATGTCCACCACCAGCACATCGAGCTGGCCCCATTCGACGTCGCGCAGCATCTGCGTCACCGCCGACATCACCATCGGACCGCGCCAGATCATCGCGGTCTCTTCCTCCACCAGGAAGCCGATCGACATGATGGCGAGGCCGAAACGGCGGAGCGGAATCATCTTGCGCTCGGCGTTCAGCTCCGGCTTGGCGTGCAGGCCGGTCAGCCGCGGCACCGACGGGCCGTAGATGTCGGCATCGAGCAGCCCGACCTTGAGGCCGAGGTCGCGCAGGCCCAGCGCCAGATTGAGCGCGGTGGTCGACTTGCCGACGCCACCCTTGCCCGAGGCGACCGCGATGACCGCGGCGACGCCCGGAATCTCGGACTGGCGCGCCATCGGCGACCCGCCGCCCTGCGGCGGTTTGTGGGCATGGACCGGCTGCACGCCCGGCGTGCCCCGGCTTGGCGTTGGCGGCGGTAGTGGCGCGGCGCCGACCTTACGCTCGGCGGTCAGCGCCACCATCACGGTGGTGACGCCGGGAATGGCGCGCACCGCGGCCTCGGCTTCGGCCCGGACCGATTCCCAGGCCCGCGCCTCGGCGGCATCGACATTGATCGAGAAGAACACCTTGCCGTCGGCGGCGCTGATCGCGCTCAGCACATTGGCGTTGGCGAGCGCGACCCCGCGGGGCGACTTGATCCTGGCGAGGCTGTCGAGAACCTGTTGCTGCGTCACGCTCAAAGCGCATCTCCTGAACAGAGCATGATCCGGAAAAGTGTGGAGCGGTTTTCCGACCAGATCATGCTCAAGGCTTTAGGATGCCCCATTAGAGCGGAAACGGCCAAAAGGCTACTGCCTGCCGATATCGTCAGCCATCTCGGCGGGCGCCCCGCCCTGCTCCCGGGCTGCCTCATAGTTGAGCTCGATCATGACCCCGTTGGGGTCGTGGACGAAGATCTGCCAGAGGTCGCCGCCGGGCACCTGGCGCGAGTCGAACTTCATGCCCTTGGAGGCCAGACGCTGCTTCATCCCGTCGAAGCCGCGGCTGACGAAGGCGACATGGTGGACAACGCCGGAATCCGGCTTTTGTGGCTCGGCGGTCGGCGAAATATCGACGAGGTGCACCACCGGCTTGCCCTCGCTGTACATCCAGGCGCCCGGGAAGGCGAAATTCGGCCGGGCGCCTTTTTCCAGCCCCAGCACGTCCTCGTAGAAGCGGACGGTCTCGGCCAGATTCCGGGTCCGGATGTTGAAATGATCGAGCACGCCGACGCTCACGCCGCCCAAACCCTTGCCCATGCTTTCGCTCCCTTTTTTGAAGTCCTTGGGTCCGTCATCCTAGCACAGGGGGCCCTTCAACGAAGCCGTTGCCCTCCGGGCTCAAGCGTTTATGGTGCGCCCGATCCGCCCCGTGGCGGAACCCCAAAAGATACCGCCTGGCGCCTCTCGCCCGGCCAAAACCGTAAAACCCAAACTACGGACAAGGTACCACACATGGCTAAAGTCGCTTTCCTCGGTCTCGGCGTGATGGGCTTCCCCATGGCCGGACACCTCGTGAAAAAAGGGGGCCATGAGGTCACCGTCTACAACCGCACCGCGGCCAAGGCGAAGGAATGGGCGGACAAGTTCGGCGGCAAGACCGCGGCGACCCCGAAGGCCGCCGCCGAGGGCCAGGATTTCGTGATGTGCTGCGTCGGCAACGACAACGATCTGCGCGCCGTCACGATCGGCGCCGACGGTGCGTTCGCCGGCATGAAGAAGGGTGCGACCTTCGTCGACCACACCACCGCGTCCGCCGAGGTCGCTCGCGAACTCGATGCAGCCGCGGCCAAGGCCGGCTTCAAGTTCATAGACGCCCCGGTCTCCGGCGGCCAGGCCGGCGCCGAGAACGGCGTGCTGACGGTGATGTGCGGCGGTGCGCAGGACGCCTATGCCGGCGCCGAGCCGATCATCACAGGCGCCTATGCGCGGATGTGCAAATTGCTCGGACCCGCGGGCTCCGGCCAGCTGACCAAGATGGTCAACCAGATCTGCATCGCCGGCCTCGTGCAGGGCCTGTCCGAGGGTATTCACTTCGCCAAGAGGAGTGGCCTCGACGTCGCGGCCGTGATCGAAACCATCTCAAAGGGCGCCGCGCAGTCCTGGCAGATGGAGAACCGCTACAAGACCATGAACGAGGACAAGTACGATTTCGGCTTCGCCGTCGAATGGATGCGCAAGGATCTCTCGATCTCGCTGGCCGAAGCCCGTCGCAACGGCGCCAATCTGCCGGTGACCGCGCTGGTCGACCAGTTCTACGCCGAGGTCGAAAAGATGGGCGGCAAGCGCTGGGATACGTCGAGCCTGCTCGCGCGCCTTAATCGCTGACCCCTGACGATTTGGCCCTGCCTTGTTGATCGCGATCGCCGCCATTTTCGTCCTCGCCTATGCGGCGATCGCGCTCGAGCACCCGATCGGGGTCAACAAGAGCGCGTCCGCACTGCTCGGTGCGGGCCTGCTCTGGAGTGTCTACGCGATCGCGACCGGCGACCACGCCCTGGTCGGCCGCCAACTCGACGAGTCCGTCGGCTCCACCGCGCAGATCGTGTTCTTCCTGATCGGCGCCATGACCATCGTCGAGGTGATCGACGCCCATGACGGTTTCGAGGTCATCACCTCGCTGATTCGCACCACCAGCCAGGTGGCGCTGATCTGGCTGATCGGCTTCGTGACGTTCTTCCTGAGCGCGATCCTGGACAATCTGACGACCACCATCGTCATGATCTCGCTGATCCAGAAGCTGATCGCCCGCCGCGACGACCGCCTGCTGTTCGCCTCCCTCATCGTCATCGCCGCCAATGCGGGCGGCGCGTGGACCGTGATCGGCGACGTCACCACGACCATGCTGTGGATCGGCGGGCAGATCTCGCCGGTGAAGATCATGGGCGCGGTATTCCTGCCCTCGCTTCTCAACCTGCTCGTGCCGCTCGTGTTCGTCAGTTTTTCGCTCAGGGGCAAGACCATCGCGCCGCCGACGAAGGACACCGGACTGCTCGCCGTCGATCGGTTCGAGCGCAATTTGATGTTCTATCTCGGGCTCGGCACGCTGATCGCGGTGCCGGCGTTCAAGGCGGTCACGCATCTGGCGCCGTTCATGGGTATCCTGTTCGGGCTCGGCGTGCTCTGGCTGGTCGGCGAGATCGTGCACCGGCACAAGGAGGAGCATGTGCGCCAGCCCCTCACGCTCGTGCACGCGCTGGCACGGATCGACATGAGCTCGGTCGTGTTCTTCGTCGGCATCCTGCTCGCGGTCGCCTGCCTCGAGCATGCCGGCCTGCTGTCCATGCTGGCCAAATGGCTCGACGCCACGCTCGGCCGCCAGGACATCATCGTCATCGTGCTCGGCCTGCTCAGCGCTATCATCGACAACGTGCCACTGGTCGCCGCGACCATGGGCATGTACGACCTCGCGCATTATCCGCCCGACAGCTTCATCTGGGAGTTCATCGCCTATTGCGCCGGCACCGGTGGTTCGATCCTGATCATCGGCTCGGCCGCCGGCGTCGCCGCCATGGGACTCGAGCGCATCGAGTTCCTCTGGTACGCCCGCCGCATCGCCGTTCCCGCGCTCGCCGGCTATCTGGCGGGAGCCGTGGTGTACATCGCGCAGCACGCGGCGCTGCATTGAACGGCGCTGGCCGGCCCCAAATTAACGCCGGGTTAACGTAATTCTTTAGCTCCTTAAGTCACCTCTTAAGGATTTCTTGCCAGAGATAGACAATGCAGAAGGCCCGCGTCCGGCGTGGGCAGGAATCGTGTTGCTTGATGAGTAACCCCGCTGAAAAGCCTGAGGTAGTGCAGCTTCCGGCCGAGCCGATAAGCGCTCCATCGGCGAGCAGCCGAAGGGCTGCGGCGCAACGGGTGCGCGAGGCCCGCGACAAGTTAACGTCGACCAGCGGAACCCGGCCGGCCTTCGACGCCGATATGCTGCGCCAATACGCCCAGACGCGGCTGTCGGCCTCCTACGTCGTGATGCTGCTGGTGGTTGCCACCGGCGTGCTGTTCGGGCTGTGGATGCAGCCGATCCCGGCCGCGGCCTGGACCGCCGGCATGCTCTGCATCCACGCCGCGATGATCCGCAGCTGCCACCGCTTTCTGGCCGAGCCCGCCTCGCCCGCGGCAACGCGCGCATGGCGGACGCGCTTCGTCGTGCTCGACCTGCTCTATGGCCTGTGCTGGATGGCCATCCTGATCCATCCCGTGCTCGACATGGTCACGGAAACGCTGATGATGTTCCTGATGCTGCTGGTGATCGCGGTATCGAGCATGCTGGCCGCCAATCTTCCGATCGCGGCCCTCGCCGCCACTGCGCCGGTGGCGGTCGCGATGGCCCTCAGCTTCCTGATGACCGGTTCGCTGGACAATTACATCCTGGCGGCGCTCGCGCTCGCGGCTGAAGGCTATTTCGTGCTGCTGGCGCACCGCCTGCATTCCTCGACCTTCGCCACGCTCGAGGCGCGCGCCGAGAAGGACGCATTGATCGGCGAACTCGAACAGGCCAAGGCGATCTCGGACGAAGCGCGTCACCGTGCCGAATCCGCCAACGTCGCCAAATCGCGCTTCCTCGCGCAGATGAGCCACGAGTTGCGCACGCCGCTGAACGCGATCCTCGGTTTCTCCGAGGTGATGAAAAGCGAGATTTTTGGCGCACATGCAGTGCCGGTCTACAAGGAGTACTCGGCGGACATCCACAATTCCGGCGTGCACCTGCTCAACCTCATCAACGAGATCCTCGATCTTTCAAGGATCGAGGCCGGCCGTTACGAACTCAACGAGGAAGCGGTGTCGCTGGTCGGCATCGTCGCTGACTGCCATCATTTGATGAAGCTGCGCGCATCGAGCCGCGGCATCACCATCCACGAGGTGTTCGAGCAGGCCATGCCGCGGCTCTGGGCCGACGAGCGCGCGATCCGACAGGTCGTGCTCAACCTCCTCTCCAACTCGATCAAGTTCACCCCGCAGGGCGGCGAGATCTGGCTCAAGGCCGGCTGGACCGCCTCAGGCGGACAATATCTGTCGGTGAAGGATTCCGGCTCCGGCATCCCCGAGGATGAAATCCCGGTCGTGCTCGCCTCGTTCGGCCAGGGCTCCAACTCGATCAAATCGGCCGAACAGGGCGCAGGCCTGGGTCTGCCGATCGCAAAGAACCTGATCGACCTGCATGGCGGCACGTTCACGCTGAAATCGAAGCTGCGCATCGGCACCGAAGTGATCGTCACCTTCCCGCCGGAGCGCGTGATGAGCGCGCTGGCGCCGATGTCGGATGATTCTCCACCGCTCCAGCCGGAGAGTTCCGCGGTAGCCGACGAGAAGCGACGGCCGCGCCATCGGCCGATCATGAGCGCAGGTACGGGCTCTTAAACACATGCTTGCAGACATGCCCGACGATCCTTCACTATGTCCAAATGAGCAAAGAAACGCCGTGCGTCGCCGTCTGCATGATCGATCCCAAGACCAGGCTGTGCTTCGGTTGCGGCCGGACCTTGCCGGAGATCGCGCGCTGGCACGCCATGGAAAGCGCGGAACGGCTGGCGCTCATGGCGCTGTTGCCGGCGCGCATGACGGACGCCGGACTTGCGCCGATCGTGGGATTGCCGAAGCGCGCCTGACCGACCTGCGTGACTTCGGAGGCGTTCGATGATCCGCTTCCTGCTCGTTCTCATCATGCTCGCCTGCACGGCAGGTGCCGTCGTCGCCTATGGCGATCCCGATCAGATCGCGCGCGCGAGCAACAAGGTCTCGCACCTGTTTCGCGCGCAAATCGCTTCCCCGGCCCCAGCCGTGCAGATCCAGCGCGGCCAAGGCGGCGAGTTCGCGCTGCGTGCGAAAATCAACGGCGTCGCCGCACCGATGGTGATCGACACCGGTGCGACCTCCGTGGTGCTGACCTGGGAGACCGCGAAAGCGATCGGACTGCCGCTCGAGATGCTCGAATACGACGTCGATCTCGAAACGGCGGGCGGCCACACCAAGGCGGCCCGCCTGACGCTCGACCGTCTCTCCGTCGGCCATCTCGTCGAGAAATCCGTGCCGGCCCTTGTCGTGCAGCGCGGGCAGATGAAGACCAATCTGCTCGGCATGAGCTTTCTCGACCGCCTCGAGAGCTGGGGCGTGCGCGCCGACAAGCTGATGCTCACAGGCTATCCGGAACTCCAAGGCAGCCGCCGCCGCTCGCGCATCGCGGTCGACTAATCCGTCACGAGGACTCGATCCTGCCTCCAGGCATCGGGCAGTGCGCTGCGAAAGCAAGCAAGTGTGGCATTCGCGCTATTTACAAACCGTCTAGTCGGTTTATAACGGGCGTATTCCCGGATCAGGGTTGGATGAGTGCTGCTCCCTTGAGGATGCGGCCGAGTGGGAGATCGAGAAATATGATTGCGAGAGCCGCCTTACGCCGCACGATCTGCGCCCTGCCGTTTGCGACGGCGTTCGCCGCAGGCAGCGCCTGCGCTGCGGACCTGTCACCGCGCTATGCAGCGCCATCCGCCTCCTACACTGCGCCGCAGCCGGTCTATTCCTGGACAGGTCTCTATGCGGGCCTCAACGCCGGCTATGCCGAGAGCGGCGACGACGCCTTCAACAATCTCGTCGGCACCAGCGGCGGCAAGGTCAAGGGCGCCGTGGGCGGCGTGCAGATCGGCTACAACTACCAGTTCTCGCCGATGTTTGTGGTCGGCATCGAGAACGACTTCGAGGGCGGAGACATCAAGAACCACGACGCGCTCAACAGCGCCGCGGTCAGCCTGCCCTGGTACATGACCGGCCGCGCCCGCGCCGGCATTGCGACGATGGATTCACGCCTGTTGTTGTTCGGGACCGCGGGTCTTGCCACCGGTGAATTGAAGGACGGCCCGATCAACAAGATGAAGATGGGCTGGACCGCGGGCGGCGGCGTCGAATGGGCGTTCCTGCCGAAATGGTCGGCCAAGGCCGAGTATCTCTACACCGCGTTCAAGCACGACGATTTGCCGGACTGGAACGCCGCCAAATTCCACAGCTTCCGCGTCGGAGTGAACTATCACTTCGACCTGTTCCGCTGAGACGGATCGCGAAGAGCCGGATTTCTATCCGACTCTTCACGTGATTGCGGCTAGGCCGCGGCCTCAGCCGGCGCACGCGCACCGACACGCGAGATCGCATCGCGAAGCACCTCGAGGCCGGCGCCCGGCTTCACCCCCTGCTCGGCAAGATGGCGGCGAAAGGCGCGCGCGCCCGGCACGGCGTGGAATGCGCCGACGAAATGGCGCGTCACGGAGTGCAGCCGCGTGCCGCGGGCGAGCTGTTGCTCGATATAGGGCATCATCGCCTCGAGCGCGTCTTGCATGCTCGCATGCGGTGCCGCCTCGCCGAAGATGTCTTGATCCACGGAGAGAAGACGCCATGGCTCCTGATAGGCGGCGCGGCCGAGCATCACGCCGTCGACATGCTCGAGATGCGCTTTGGCCTCGTCGATGCCCGGGATACCACCGTTGATGATGACAGGAACCCCGGGCATCGTGCGCTTGAGGCGATACACGCGATCGTAGTCCAGCGGCGGGATGTCGCGGTTCTCCTTCGGCGACAGGCCGTTGAGCCACGCTTTCCGTGCATGGACGATCAGCGCGTCGCAGCCGGAGGCGACCACCGCGCGCGCAAGCGTATCGAGCGCGACTTCCGGATCCTGGTCGTCGATGCCAATGCGGCACTTCACGGTGACGGGCACGGCAACCGTACGTTTCATCGCCTCGACGCACCTCGCCACGAGATCAGGCTCCGCCATGAGACAAGCGCCGAAGCGGCCATCCTTCACACGATCGGAGGGGCAGCCGACATTGAGATTGATCTCGTCATAGCCACAGGCCTCGCCGATCCGCGAGGCCTCAGCGAGATCGCGTGGATCCGAGCCGCCGAGCTGCAGCGCGACCGGATGCTCCGTCGCGTCGAAGCCAAGCAGCCGCTCCCGGTCGCCGTGGAGAATGGCGCCCGTCGTCAGCATCTCCGTATAGAGCAGCGCCCGCCGCGTCAGATGACGATGGAACACCCGACAATGCCGGTCGGTCCAATCCATCATGGGCGCCACGGAAAAGAGATAGTCTTTTGATTTCAATTATTTAACCTTATATCCTCAATAGGATCAACCCGAAACATGTGCACTCCAAACTAGCCGAAATTGCACACGTTTAGTACTTCGTGTTTCAGAACAAGTTCGTCAGCCTCGCCAGCCTTTGTGCGGACCTGCATGCCGAGATCGTGGACGCCCCTCCCTACGAACGCCTAGCTTTTTCTGCTGACGGCGAAGACGTCGGGCCGCTCGAAGCCGCCTGGGGATGGGACGTGGTGAGAAGCCAACAGTTCCTCCGCAAGCCTAGATGCTGCGATAATACTCGATACATGAAAGATCAGGCATTATTCCGAGCTCCCGTGTCTGGTCCAATTCAACCGTGCCTCCGCTCACATTGGTGATCGGGCCACAAAACAGATCGCGCAACGGTTCATTATTCGCATCACCTTCCAGCCAGCCCTCTCCTCCCACGCCGGCCAGCAGATGCGCAGTCGGTTCCGCGATCGGTGGTGAGGCGGAACCGCTTGCGACCGACGTCGGACGGGCACGAACAGCAATTCGATCCCGCCACGATGCTCGATGTGGTGGAGACGGCGCGCCTAGTCCGCGTCGTTGTAACTGCCGATGATGCCGTGAAGCCGTAACGTTCACGATGTTCGCCCGCAATTGACCTGGCGCTCGCCTACCGGACCGTCGCCGACACCTCCTTCGACGTCACAAGTATGACCTCGCCATCCAGGATGGGCTTGGCGATCCCGAAGAAGGTCGCGACGACGGCCGAGCCGTTGTGGCGATCCATCGCGGCCTTGTCGGCGAAGCGTTCATAGGTCGTGAAAACGCACGGGTCTTCCTCGCTCTGCGAGATAAAGAAACCGATCGTCTCCGGCTCGTTGGCGGCGACATGCGTCGCGACGGCGACAAGCGCATCGCGCATCACGACGTCATGTCCGGACTTTGCCCTGATGACGGCAGTGATCGTGATCATCAGAATTTCTTCCAGTCGCCATCGGCTTCAAACGCGCTCGCCGCCTGATAGATGGTTGCCTCGTCGTAATCCTTCGCAATCAGCATCAAGCCGACCGGCAGGCCATCCGAAAGGCCGCAGGGGATGCTCATCGCCGGATGGCCGGTGACATCGAACGGACTGGTCGTGGCCGTCATCTCGAAGGCGCGCTGGACGATCTCGGCGAGCGGCGCGCCCTTGGCCGGAATCGGTGTCGCAACACACGGCAGGGTCGGCATCAGCAACAGATCGTAGGATCCGAACACGGCGTCATAGGCAGCCTTGGCGGCGATCGCGATGTTGCGCGACTTGGCGTAATAGCGGCCGCGATAATGGCTGACGCCCCACTGCCCGACCAGCATGGTGAGCTTGAGCGTCTCCGACAGATCGTCGGCGCGGTTGCGCCAGCTGGAATGGGCGTCGAGCAGACCGACGTCATAGAGCCCCTTCCAATTGAAGCCCATGCCGTTGCCGATCATCATCTGGACCAGGAAACCTTCCAGCGTGATCGGGTTCCAGGCGGCGAGCGCGTGCAAATGCTCCGGTATCGAAACCTCCGACACGCTCGCGCCGAGCTTGGCGAATCGTTCTGCGCCCGCCTTGACCTTCTCGACGACGCCCTCCTGCATGTTCGACACGGCGAAGCCCTCCTTGAGGATACCGATCTTCATGCCCTTGACGCCCTTGCGGAGCATTTCCGTGTAGCTCGTGACTTTCGGCGCATACTGGCGCGGGTCAAATCCGTCGGGCCCGGCGAGCACCTCCAGCAGCAGCGCATTGTCGGCGACGTTGGCCGTCATCGGACCAGTGTGGTCGATGGTGGACTCGATCGGCATCACGCCCGTATAGGGCACGAGTCCGTGCGTCGCCTTCATACCGTAAATGCCGCAATAGGACGCGGGGATGCGGATCGAGCCGCCCTGGTCGCCGCCGATCGACATGTCGACCTCGCCGGCCGCGACCAGTGCAGCGCTTCCCGAGGACGAACCGCCCGCCGAATAACCCATCTTGAGTGGGTTGTGGACCGGTGCAGGATGGGAGGTATGGCTGCCGCCCGACAGGCAGAAATGCTCACATACGGCCTTGCCGACGATGGTGCCGCCGGCGTCGAGAATGCGGGTGACGATGGTCGCGTCGGCGACGGGAATGAAGCCTTCCAATGTCGTCGAACCGTTCATCATGGGGACGCCGGCCAGCGCGACGTTGTCCTTCAGCACGACGGTTCGGCCAGCGAGCTTGCCGCTCGACGCGCCCTTGACCTCGGTCTTGATCGCCCAGGCGTTGTACTTGTTGTCCTTCGGCATCGGCTTGGCGCCCGGCGTGCGCGGATATTTGACCGGCGGCAGCGGGTTAGGCAGCTCGTCGACGACGTCATAGGCGTCGAACATTCCACCCATCAGTGACAGATATTCTCCGGCCTCCTCGACCGACATGTTCATGTGCAGGCTCGCAGCGAGCTCGGCGACGTCTTCGGCATTCGGGCGTTTGATGGACATGAGTCATCCTTTCTTGTGAGGACAAGCTGGTGGCAACAGAAATCAGCGATCGCGACGGCGCGGCGTAACCGCGTCGGAATTTGAACCTAGGTTGGATGCATGGCGGCGTCCCGTGCCAAAAGGCTTTCCCGGTCGAGCTCTTCTGTGATGCGTCCCTTCTGGATATTGAGGACACGGTCAGACAGCGACGTGATGAATTCGAGATTCTGCTCGACCACGATCAGCGACATGTTCCAGCGCTTCTTCAGCGCGAGCAGGGTCTCGATAATCTCTTCGATGATCGATGGCTGGATGCCCTCGGTCGGTTCGTCCAGAAGGATCAGCCGGGGCTTCGTGCACAGGCAGCGTGCCAACGCCAGCAATTGCTGCTCACCGCCCGACAGGGCGCCGCCGCGCCGGTCGAGCAGCCGCACCAGGCGCGGAAAGTCTTGCAGCACGGTATCGATCACCGAGCGGTCCTCCTTCGGAGCCGCCGCGAGGCCCATCCGAAGGTTCTCGTGGACGCTCAGGTCTGGAAAGATCTCCCTGCCCTGTGGCACAAGTCCGATTCCAAGCCGGGAACGCTCGTGCGGCTTGAGATGGGTGATTGTCTTGCCGGCGAAGACGACCGAGCCGCCGGTCGTCGGCAGATGCCCCATCAGCGCACGCAAGGTCGTGGTCTTGCCCATGCCATTGTGGCCGAGAATACCGAGATACTCGCCGTCCCGCACCGTCATGTCGATGCCGAACAGGATCGGAATACGGCCGTACCCGGATCGCAAGTCCTTGACCTCGAGGAGCGGGCTCATGCCGCCACCTTCTTGCCGAGATAGACGTCGCGCACGCGCTGATCCGCCATAACCTTGTCCACGGTGTCTTCGACCAGCACACGCCCTTGATGAAACACCGTCACCTTCTTGGCGATCTGCCTGATGAACTCCATGTCGTGCTCGACAACGATGATTGCCCGCGTCTGATTGATCTCGCGAATGATTGCGGCAGTGTGGCCGGTCTCTTCGTCGGTCATGCCGGCGGCAGGTTCATCGAGCAGGATCAATTCCGGCTCGGCCGCAAGCACCATGCCGATCTCCACCCACTGACGCTGGCCATGCGACAGCGTCGCAGCGATGCGGTCGGCATGATCGGTCAGTCGTATCATCTCCAGTACGGCATCGACCGCGGGCCCTTGGGCGCGCGGCGTCGCCTTGCGACGGACGGCAAGCCAGATGTTCTCTCGAACCGAGAGACCGTTAAAGACATTGGGCACCTGTGTCTTGATACCGATCCCCATGCGGGCGATCTCGTGCGGCAGCTTGCCGGCGATCGGATGCCCACGGAACGCAATCGCGCCCGAAGTCGGAACGAGCTGTCCGGTCAGAGTCTTGAAGAAGGTGCTCTTGCCGGCGCCGTTCGGGCCAATCAGGCAACGCAGCTCCATCTCCTCCAACGTGAAGGTGATGTCATCATTGGCGACCACGCCACCAAAACGCATGGTGAGGTGCTCGGCCTTGAGCAGAGGGACAAGGTCCGCCATGGTCATTCCGCTCCTGCCATGTGCGACGCCGCCGCCGATGGCGGCACACGCTCCTCTGCAAGCTGCGCCTTCGGTCCTGGCGCGGGCACAAGCCGCATCAGAAGATCGCGCGCCGTCGGCACCAGGCCCTTGGGCAGCAGCAGCACGAACACGATCAACACGGCGCCGAGCACGAGGTTCGAATTCATGGCTTGCTGCGAACCGATATAAGCGACGATGTATTCGATCAGAACACAGCCGACGACAGGCCCGAGCAAGGTGCCGAGCCCGCCTACCGTGATCCAGATGATGATCTCGGCCGACAGCGACAGGCTGAAGATGGTCGGTCCGACAAACGCGCCCCAGTTGACGTAGAGCGCGCCGGCGAGTCCGGCAATCGCACCGCTCAGAATGAAGGTGAGCAGCTTGACCTTGCGCGGGTCATAGCCGAGCAACGATGCACGAACCTCGTTCTCGCGCACGGCCACCACGATGCGGCCGGCCGGGAGAGACAGCAGAAGGCGCAGCAGCAGGAAGACCCCAAGCAATGCCCCGCCCGTCACCCACCAGGATTGTTCCGGCGACAGCACCTGGTCCGGATAGAACGGCACGTTGAAAGTCGGCACCGCCGGCATGCCGTTGAAGCCGCCGAGCAGCGCCTTGCCGATCCTGTACTCGTCGCCGGAGGTCGAGTTGACGCAATTGAACAGGATCAGCGTCACGGTCAGTGTGATCACGCCGAGATAGACGTCGGAGATGCGGCCGAAGAAGATGAAATAGCCGAGGATCGCGGCGAACACCGACGGAACGACGATGGCGAGCAGGATCGACGGCGTCGAGTCCTGGAAATTGACCGCGGCGATCGCGTAGGCATAGCCGCCGAGGCCGAAGAAAGCGGTCTGGCCGAACGATAGAATTCCGCCAAAGCCCCAGATAAAAGCAAGGCTGAGCGCCAGCACCGCCATCGCGGCAAACAGCGTCAGCTGCATCATCGCGAACAGCTCGATCGTGCTGGGAATCAGCGCGATCGCAACGATCGCGAGAACGACGGCAACCGCCTGAGCCGCGAGGCGAAAGCGGATCGGCATTACAAATTCCCCTTGAAGAAGCGGCCCGAGATGCCTTGCGGAAGGAGCCGGATCAAGACGATCGCCGCCGTGAACACGAGAACCTCGCCGTAGACCGGCGTCGTGAAATAAGCGCCGACCTGATTGACGGCGCCGAACAGGCTCGCTGCCGACATCGTGCCCGACAGGATGGCGGCGCCGCCGCCGACGACAGTCATGAAGGCTTTCGCGACGTAGGCACCGCCCATGCCGGGCGTGATGCCGGAAACCGGCGCCAGCAGGCCACCGGCGAGACCGGTGACCGCGGCGCCCACCGCGAACGTGCTCATATAGACTCGCGCCGGATTTACGCCGAGCGTGGCAGCCATCGCCGGATTCTGCATCGTGGCGCGGGCGATCAGGCCGAGGCGCGTGTAGCTCATAACGCCGTAGACCAGCGCCATCGTCACGATGGCCATGCCGGCCAGGAACAGCGTATAGTAGCTCGACTGATAGGAGCCGATCGAGAAGCCGCCGAGTGGCGTCGGAACGCCTTGTTGGGTATTGCCGTAGATCGTTGTGACGATGCCGATGATCAGGAGGCTCAACCCCCAGGTCGCCAGCATCGAATCCACCAGACGCCCGTAGAGAAAGCGGATGAGGCAGCGCTCGATGACCAGCCCGACGATACCGACGAAAAGCGGCGCGACGACCAGCATCGCGATCCAGATATTGACGCCGGCATTGGCCGATATGACAGTCGCGTAGGCGCCGAGCATGATGAACTCGCCATGGGCGAGATTGATGATCTTCATCATGCCGAAGATGATCGCAAGTCCGAGGCACAACAGAAACAGCGACGCTATTCCGTTCAGGACGTCCAGCGCGACGATTAGGTAGATCGCCATTCTTCAGATTCTCTCAGGCCGTCGATGCAGTGGGCCCCGCCCGTAGGCGGAGCCCGGTCTACGTCAGAGATTGATGATGTACTGCTTGGTATCGGCCGGATTCTTGACGAGATCGCACACACTGGCCGTATCGGCCGGCTTGACGTCGGAGTAGCTCTCCAGCACCGACCATTTGCGGTCCTTCACTTCCGCAAGGAACGCGTTGCGGGTCGTGTGATGCGTCGCCTTGTCGAGCGAGACCTTGCCGCTCGGCCCGTCGAACGCGATGGAGTCTTCCAGCGCTGCAACCACTTTCATGCGGTCAATGCTGGCAGCTTTCTTGACGCCCGCGGCCCAGAGCATGACGCCCTCGTAGGTGCAGGCGGCGAGCTCACTGATGTAGGGCGAGTCCGGATGCGCCTTCTTGATCTTCTCGACAAAGCTCTTCGAAGCCGGCGTGGTCAGCTCCTCGAAATAGCCGTATGCGCCGAGAATGGCGTCGCTCTCCGCGGCATCCAGCGTGCTCGGTTCGTTGACGAGGCCGAAGGTCGTCGACGCGATCGGAATCTTTCCCTTCATGCCGGCCGCGGTCCACTGACGGTAGAAGGCGGTATGATTGCCGCCAACGAGCGCCGAAAGAATAAGGTCGGGCTTCGCCGCCTGGATCTTCGAGATGGTCGTGCCAAAATTGGTGACGTCGAGCGGGAAGAAGTCGGTCGACAGCACCTCGCCGCCATTGTCCTTGACGTATTTCGTCATCCACTTCGCGGTGATCTGACCGTAATTGTAATCGGCGGCGATGATGTAGGCCTTCTTGCCTGCCTTCTTCATCGCGCTCGGCACCAGCTTCTCCACGGTCTGCGCGGGCGTGGTGCCGGTGCAGAAAGTATTGCGATCGCAGACGCCGCCTTCGTAAAGCACGTTGTAGAAGTACAGCACCTTGAAGCGATCGAAGGTTGGACGCACCGCCTCGCGCGAGGCCGAGGTGATGCCGCCGTGAACGACGTCGACCTTGTCCTTCACCGCGAGCTGCTGAGCGAACTGCGAATACATCTGGATGTTGGACTGGGTGTCATAGTGGATGACCTTCAGCGGACGGCCGAGAAGTCCGCCGCCGGCGTTGATCTCATCCACGGCAAGTTGCAGCGCGTAGACCAT
Organism: Bradyrhizobium sp. SZCCT0153; assembly: GCF_018129995.1. Classification (GTDB taxonomy): domain Bacteria; phylum Pseudomonadota; class Alphaproteobacteria; order Rhizobiales; family Xanthobacteraceae; genus Bradyrhizobium; species Bradyrhizobium japonicum_G. Next base: position 1,003,210 of record NZ_JAFCKS010000002.1, on the reverse strand, counting down.
GGGCGTGCCGGAGGCCGCGATCGGACCGGACTGGTCGTGCAGGCTGCCGACGACAATCGGATTTTCAGCGCCGAACGCACCGGAGCGGAAGACAGCCGGCGCTGCGATCAGCGTCGTCGTAGCTAGGGCCGAGTGCCGCAGGAAGCGGCGACGGGAGAAAGACATAGACGTCCCCATAGGTTTATTGATACGGAAAATATTAAGAATACAATATTTGAAAAAGCAAGCTATTTATCGACGCTCGATGATCGAGAAGTCGTAGCCGTCGACTTGGGCGAGATAGATGGGGTGCCGGCCTCCCACCACGGATTGGGCTTGATCGCCTCGCGCGGTACGCCGCTGGAATGTTCGGCCGTAAAGGCGCGTCAACTTGCGCGCATCGAGGCTCGCGGCTTCCTCAATAAGGGCTGCGAGCGAATAGATGCCCTCGTAGCAGGATTGACCAAAGGCATTCACGGGCGGCGGACTATCGCCGAACGCCGTATGGTAACGCTCCAGGAAGGCGCCATTGTTGCGCGAGCGGATCGACGCATAATAGCTTGAGGCGGCGTAGAGGTTTTCGGTCTCGTTCACATCAAGTCCGTACGCGACGGTCTCGTCGATCGCCGAGGAAAAACGCAGCACGCGCGAACTCAATCCCGCAGCGCAGAAGGCCCGACTGAATGCGATGCAGTCGCCCCCGAGGAAATAGGGAAGGACGACGTCCGAACGCGAGACTTTGATCCGGTCCAGCATCTCGTCGAAGTCATGCTGGCCGACAGGTAGATAGCTCTCGCCAGTCACGGTTCCGCCAAAGCGGGTGATCAATGCTCGTGCAATCTGAAGGGATGAGCGCGGCCATATGTAGTCATTGCCGCAGAGGAAATAGCGGCGCGCCCGCCTTGATTCCGAAAGCCATTGGATCGCCGGAACCAGAAGCTCTTCGGCGGTTTCGCCAGTCGCGATGACGTCGGGGGTCGAGCGGCCCTCGAACTGCGGGGTGTATATGAATGGAACGCGGCCGCGGGCGGCGCGCGCCACGAAGTCGCGCGCAAAACTGGGTAACATCCCGACGATGCCGTCGACGCCGTCAATTTCGATCGCGTCACGCGCCGCCCGGTCGGCGGTCGCGCCTGTTTCTCCGGCGTTCACGATGCACAGTTCAACCGGACGGCGCAGGATGCCGTAAATCCGATTGATTTCCTCGACAGCCAAGCGGCCGCAGGCCTCAGCTGAGGGGGCCCATAGTCCCGCCGCGCCACTCTGCGGGATGAGCAGGCATATTCGAATACTACGCAACGGTGGTGTCTCCGCACTTCCAGACGGACCACTCACGAATCGTGCCAACGGCGATCCCGGTCCCGGCAAGGTCCGTTTGCGGCAAAACCGCTCAGTCCGGCCGGCAGGTTGCCGTTTTTTCTGGCGCCGGTCGCCCGATCAGCCCCTTCATTGGGCAATTTGGAACGAATTCGTTTTCTCCTTGCTCCATTTTATATTCCAAGGCAAAGGTTGAAATATCAAGTAATCTCGCCGGGGGGCCAACAAGGTGCATCTGCCCGACCTCATCCGAGGCGTGAACCGCCGACTCGAGCAGACGCTCGACGCGCAGCTCAAGCCCAGGGGCATGTCTCTTCACCAGTATCGTGTGCTCGAGGCCCTGACTGAACGGAACGGATTGCCGATGGGCGAACTGGCCATTCGCCTCTTTGTCGACGGCCCAACACTCACAAAGATTATCGACAGGATGGTTGAATCGGCCGAGGTCTATCGTGGCCCTGATCCGAATGACCGACGCAGGGTTCTGATCTTCGTCTCGCGCAGAGGAGCAGCACATTTCGATGACATTGCTCCCCTGATCTCGTCCATCGAGCGGGACATCCTGGACAGGCTGGGCGCATCAGATGCTGCAGCTTTGACAACCCTGCTCTCGGAATTGCTCGGTGACCCCACCTCTTCGCATCCACTTTCGTCTCACCGTCGGGAAACCCTGAATTGCAAATGACAGCGGCGGCTTTGGAATGAGCGGTACGACACCGCAAGGCCGCAACTACATCAATCTTGCGCCGTGACCATGCGCCACAACGTCTCCGCCAGCACGGCATAGCCCTTGTCGAGCGCATCTGGTGCCGTGAATTCACGCGGATTGTGGCTGAGACCTCCCTGGCTCGGCACAAATATAAGCGAAGCCGGAATACGCTTTTGGATCGCCAGTGCGTCGTGGCCGGTGATGGTTTTGAAGGTCGTGACTTTGAGGCCGAGATCCCTCGCCGCGGAACGGACCAATTCGGCTCCGTGCGGATCCAGCGAAGGCGCGGATCTCTTCTCGTCGGCGGCGATCGAGATGCCGACTCCGATCTCGCGAGCCTCGCGGTCGATCCGCTTCAGAAAGCGGTCGGTGATGGCGACAACCATGGCTTCGTCTTCATGTCGGATCTCGAACCAGACTCTGACACGGCCTGCCACCACATTCGGTGAATTCGGGTAAACACTGATGCGCGCCGCGGACGCGTGCGCGCCGGCGTTTTCGCGCGCGACTTCGACGTAGAGGGCTTCGATCGCGCGAGCCGCCGCGCGCAACGCGTCGCGGCGCAGAGGCATCGGCATCGGTCCCGTATGCGAGTAATCTCCCTCGAAGACGACCGATATCTTGCGAGTCATCCAGGCACCGGAAACTGCGGCAATGTCCCCTGCGACCTGCTCGAGCCGATCGCCCTGCTCGACGTGCAGTTCCACATAACGTGCTGGGCGGTATTCCAGCGGCGTCACACCGCAATAGCCGATCGCGGCCAGCGCCGCGCCGAGCGTAACGCCGTCGCCGTCCGCGCAGGCATAGGCATCCTGCAAGCTCAAGCTACCGGCGAAAACGGAGCTGCCGCTCAGGCTGGGCTGAAAACGGGCTCCTTCCTCGTTGGTCCAGTTCGCGACCGCCAGGTTGCGTCGTGCAGTACCGGGGTTGGCAAGACAGCGCTCGCGAACCGCTTCAACCGCAAGGAGTCCCGCCAACACCCCATAGGCCCCATCGTATCGGCCGCCCGTCGGCTGAGAATCGAGGTGCGAGCCGGTGATCACAACGTCGTCCGACGCAGGTGCAAGAATTGCGACGCCGAACATGTTACCGATCGCATCGATCCTCGGGACGAGGGCGCGGTTACCTATCTCGCGCAAAAAGAGGTCTCGCGCCTCCTTGTCGAGCACCGTTGCCGCAAGCCTGCAAACGCCGCCGTCGTCAGTGGCGCCAATCGCCGCGAAACTTGCGATGAGATCGTGCAAGACGGTCATGTTCCGAGATCGCCGCGAATGGCTGCAAGTGTCAGTCGCTCGAAGTCCGCTTCGGTCAACTGCCGGGGATTGGCGCCCGCGGTCGGATCCTTCACCGCATCGGAGGCAATTGTCCGGGCGTCGCTCTCCTTCACACCGAGCTCGGCCAAGGTATGCGGCACGCCAAGCTTCTTTCGCAAGCCCAGGATCCAGGACAGCACCGCGTCGAAATCATGGCTTGGCAGATTTAGCGCGCGAGCAATTTGCGGAATCTTGTCGGCGATCGCATCCTTGTTGCAAACGACGACGTAGGGAAAGACCACGCCATTCGTCAGCCCATGATGAGTGTCGTAGCGCGCACCGACCGGATGGGACACGGAATGGATCGCGCCCAGTCCCTTCTGGAACGCGGTAGCTCCCATCGACGCCGCCGCGAACATGTAGGATCGGGCTTCGAGATCCCGACCATTCTCGACCGCGCGCGGCAGGTAGACGTCGACGATCTTCATCCCCTCAAGGGCAATGCCGTCGGCGAGCGGATGAAATGCCCTGACACAATAGGCCTCGAAGCAGTGGGACAGCGCATCCATGCCGGTCGCCATCGTGAGAAATGGCGGGAGGCCAACCGCAAGCTCGGGATCCTCGATCGCCATCTTCGGCATCATCATGGGATGGAAGATGATCTTCTTCTCATGGGTGTCTTCGCGCGTGATCACGCCGGCGCGGCCAACTTCGGACCCCGTGCCGGCGGTCGTCGGCACCGCGATGATCGGCGCAATGCCGTCCGTGTTGGCGCGGGTCCACCAATCGCCGACATCCTCGAAATCCCACACCGGCCGAGTTTGCGCAACCATGAGCGCCACACATTTTCCGACGTCCAGCGCCGAGCCTCCTCCGACCGCAATCACGCTGTCGTGGCCGCCGGCCTTGAACGCGCTCACCCCTGCGGTGAGGTTCGCTTCGGTCGGATTTGTCTTCACGTCGGAAAATACGCCGAGTGGTATGCCCGCCTCGCGAACGCGATTGATGATGCCGGCGATGAGATCGGTCTTGGCGAGACCGTGGTCAGTGACCAGCAAAGGCCGGACAAGACCGTAGGTTCGGCAGGCCTCGGGAAGTTCGGCGATGCGGCCCGGACCGGTGATGACGCGCGTCGGAAAGTTCCAGGCTCCGGTGATTTTAACGTCCATGTGCAGCTTTCAATGCTCGATGCGAAGGTGGAATGATTTCGGCCGGGTCAGCGCCTCGAAGCCGAAGCGCGACATGCCGGCGCCGCGTCCGGTGTCCTTGACGCCGGTCCAAGCGAGCGAGGGATCGACATAGTCGCAGCGGTTCATGAACACGGTGCCCGTGGCGATGGCATCGCCGATGAGTTCGGTTGCGACGGCATCTTCGGTCCAAATCGACGCTGTCAGCCCGTAGGGGCTGTCGTTCATGAGCGAGACGGCCTCCTGGTCGGACGAAACCCTCATGATGCCGACCACAGGCCCGAAGCTCTCTTCCATCATCACCCGCATGGAATGATCGACATCGATGAGAACTTGGGGCATCAGATACGCCGTCCCTGTCCTGTCGGCGGAGAATTGCTTCGGATCGATCAGCGGGCGGGCATTCCTGGAGATGGCCTCGTCGATGTGCGCGCGAACTGTGTCGGCGAAACGTATTGCCGCCATGGGACCGAGTGTCGTCTCCTGCGACAGCGGATTGCCGAGCTGATAGCGGGAGGTCAGATCCGCAAAGGCGTCGACGAAGCGACCGTAGATCTGTTCGTGCACATAAACGCGCTCGATGCCGCAACAGCATTGGCCGGAATTGTAAAAGGCGCCGTCCACGAGTTGCTCGACCGAAAAATCAAAGTCGGCGTCGGGGCGCACATAGGCGGGGTCCTTCCCGCCCAATTCCAGCCCGAGACTGACAAAGGTCCCCGCCGCCGCCCGTTCGACCGCCCGCCCGCCGCCAACCGATCCCGTGAAGTTCACATGATTGACCGAACGGGATGAAATCAGCCTTTCGGTCGCAGCATGGTCGAGAGTCAATGTCCTGAACAGTCCGGTCGGCAAGCCGATCCGATCCATGGCCGACTGGAAGCGTTCGCCGACGAGCAAGGTCTGCGCGGCATGCTTCAAGATCACAGCGTTGCCGGCCAGCAGCGCCGGGACGATCGCGTTGACAGCCGTCAGGTAAGGATAGTTCCAGGGTGCGATCACCAGCACAATGCCCGCGGGCACCCGCTTGACCATGCGACGAAAGCCGGAGCGCTCGGTCGGCACGACCGGCGCTAGCGCGTCGTCGCTGAGTTCTACCAGCCCGCGAACGCGCTCCTCAAGGCTGCGCAGCTCGCCGCCGTAGCGTACAGGGCGCCCCATCTGCATGGCGAGTTCCGGGACGACCTCGCCGTTCTGCAGTCGCATCACGTCAAGGAAGGCAAGCATCTTGGCCTTACGCTCCGCGAGCGGGACCGTCGACCATTCCTGCTGGGCCTGTCGCGCCTGTTCGAGGACCGTCACAATCTCCGCGTCAGTTGCGATGGGGCGCCGGGCAACCTCGCTGCCGTCAACCGGTGAAATGCACACAATGTCGTTCACGGGATGTCACTCATTTGAGAGAAGGAACAACGGGATCAGATGATCTCGAAATAGCGAGCAAGTTCCCAATCGGTGATGGCCTTGCGGAACTCGCGCTCCTCCCACTGCCGCGTCATGGCGTAGTGATCGACGAAGGCGTCGCCAAACAGGTTGCGGGCCGCCTGCGAAGCAATCAACCGCTCGGCAGCTTCCGATAGCGTGCGCGGAAACGCACGCTCGGGTGCGTGCGTTCGCTCATAGGCATTTCCGGTGATCGGTTCGCTCGGTTCGATCTTGTTCTCGATTCCCCACAGCCCCGATCCCAGTGCTGCCGCGATCGCAAGGTACGGATTGATATCGGCGGCAGCGACCCGGTATTCCACACGCTGGCTCGCTGGCTTGCCGGGGATGACCCGCAGCGCACAGGTGCGATTCTCGATTCCCCAAGTCGCATCGGTCGGCGCCCAGAAGCCCGGCACCAGACGCGAATAGCTGTTCACGGTTGACGCGACCATCGCGAGCAGCTCCGGCAGCAATGCCTGCTGGCCGCCGACAAACCAGCGCATGGTGTCGGACATGTCGCCAGGACGCCCGGCCTCGTAAAATACCGGCTTGCCGTCCTCGTCTCGCAGCGAAAGATGCAGATGCCCGGATTGGCCGGGATACGCGTTCGACCATTTGGCCATGAAGGTGAGCATCTTGCCCTGACGCTCGGCCCAGACCTTTGAAAACGTCTTGAACAGCACCGCGCGATCGGCAGCTGCGAGCGCATCGGTGTACTGGATCGCCGCCTCCAGGACGCCGGGGCCCGTCTCGGTATGCAGGCCCTCGATCGGCATATCCATCTCGCTGCACAGCTTGAGGAGCGAGCGATGGAAGTCCGATTCCACGGAGGCGCGCAGCATGGAATAGCCGAACCAGCCCGGCGTGAGATTCTTCAGCTCGCGATAACCCTTTTCCCGCACGCTGTGAGGGGTTTCGTCGAACACGAAGAATTCGAACTCGGCAGCGACTGATGGGGCAAAGCCCATATTTTCAGCGCGATCGATCACCCTGCGAAGTAACCGCCGCGGGCACAGCTTTTCCGCCTCGCCCTCGAACTCGCCGAGGAAGAACAGCATGTTCCCTTCCATCGGGATATCGCGACAGGTCGCAGGATCGATGCGAGCAATGGCGTCCGGAAAGGCCGTGTGCCACCCGGTAAACTTGCCGGCATCGTACATCTGGTCGTTGGAGTCCCAACCGAAGACGATGTCGCAGAAGCTGAGGCCGCTCTCCAGTGCGCCAAAGAACTTGTCACGCGCGAGATATTTTCCACGAATGACACCATCGAGATCGACGACCCCGAGCTTGATGTGGGACAGACCCCGTTCTTCGACCAGAGCTTTGGCATCGGCGGCGGTTTTTACGTTTCTTGCATCCATGAACTTTGAACGAGCCCCTCAGGCCAGCGAGATCGCGCGCAACTCTTCGTCGCAGGCGGTGATGAACATATCCGCGTGATCCGTGCCGAAACACAGCGGTGGACGAATCTTGAGCGTGCTGCCGAATGGCCCGGCAGCACCGATCAGGAAGCCGCGCTGGCGCAGGCGGTTGATCAGCATGATTGCGTGCTCCGGTGCCGGCTCCTTGCTGTCGCGATCAAGCACAAGCTCGAGGCCGATGAACAGACCGGCGCCGCGAACGTCCCCGATCTGGATGTGGCGATTGCCGATCTCGCGCAATCCGTCCATCAGATGACGTCCGACCTCGCGCGCATTCTGCAACAGGCCCTCATCCTTGATCACGTCAAGCACCGCAAGCCCAGCTGCGGCCGCGACTGGATTGCCGCCGAACGTGTTGAAGTACTTCACTTCCGCCGCAAAACTGTCGAGCAGCGGCGCACGCAGAGCGACGCCTCCCATAGGAAACCCATTGCCCATGGGCTTGCCCATGGTCACGATGTCAGGGACAACACCATGGCGCGCGAAGCCCCACATGGCTGCACCGGTGCGTCCGAAACCGGGCTGCACCTCGTCGGCGATGAACAACCCCCGGCGTTCGCGGACGAGCCTTATGGTCGGTGCCAGAAAGCCGGCCGGTTCGGCAAAGACGCCGTCGCTCGAAAAGATCGTGTCCACCAGCAGCCCTGCAAACCCGACACCACTTCGCTCGAGATCGGCAATTGCCGCAGCAACACCGTCGGCGAAACGCCGACCGGGATCGCCGACAGGATTGCGGAACATCTCGGGTGCCGGCACCACCCGCACATGGGATGGCAATGGTTGACCGGGACGTGACGACGGCGATACGTCGGTCACGGCCGCAGTGTTGCCGTGATACGCCGCCTCCGTGACGATGAAGCCGGCCCGGCCGGTCGCGACCTTCGCGATCCGCAGCGCCAGATCGTTAGCCTCGCTACCGGTGCACGTCAGCACCAGATGATCGATCTCGGGCGGGAATGTCTCCAGAAGGCGCTCGGCATAGGCATCCACCACGTCGTTGAGGTAGCGCGTGTGGGTGTTGAGCACGCCGACCTGGCTACGGACGGCCTCGACGACGCGAGGGTGTGAATGCCCGATCGACGGGACGTTGTTATAGAGATCGAGATATCGGCGGCCCTCGACGTCGAACATGTAGACGCCTTCGGCCCGCTCCATTCGGATCGGCTCCTGGTAAAACAGGACCGAAGCCTTGCCGAAGGACCGCAGGCGTCGTTGCACCGACTCCCCGAGTTCGGCGTCCATCGCGGACGCACGGCTCTGGTCGAAGGCGTTCAACGCCAGAATTTCTCTTTCCCGCTGCACCACACGCCTCTCTGACCGCGCCTTGCACAAATCAAAGCGATCGCCGAGGCGATCGCGCCGCAGCCATTCCACGATCAGCTTGGAGAAATGTGCGAATTCCCACAACGACAAGCTGGCAGGAGGCAAAAGAGATCAGAGCCTGAGACACACAACGCCGCATTCCAGAAATTACTATACTAATATCAATGGTTTAGATAAATGAGGATCGTCACTTGCAGAGATACTGGGCACCAGGCTGCCCAAAATTTGAGGGACTTGCCACATAATTAGTGTATCTTTCCACGTCTCCGTGAGAAAGACTTCCTTGTCCCGACGGCTGACGCAGGTGAGGACACGTCAATGACGAGCAAGCCGCTACACACCAGCGACGCCTCCGTGGCCGACAAGCGGCCACGAAAGACCGATGGCGATCGCTTCTCGAAGCTGGCGCGGCACAAGCACATCATCGCACAACTCACCGCCGCTCCTACCCTGCGAGCCTCCGAGATTGCGGCAGCACTTGGTGTATCCGGTGAGACCATACGCCGAGACCTCGTCGAGCTTCAGGAACAGAAGCTCATCAACCGAACCTATGGGGGCGCTTCCCGCCCGTTTGCGCTCGAACCGGCTCTCACTGATCGCAAGGCGCTCATGATCGCCGAACGCGAGGCGATCGCCGCCGTGATCGCCGACCTCGTTCTACCAAACGAAGTTCTGATGCTGGCCGCCGGCGCCACGACGTTTCACATCGCGAGACGATTGGCTTCGCGCGCGCGCGACATCACTGTCATCACGCACGACTATGCGATTGCGGAGGCGCTCGCGGTCAACTCATCCATCAGGGTTCTGTGCTGCCCGGGCCGCTATCACCCGACCGAAGGCTACGTGTTCGGTACGCAGACAATCGCCAGCATCAACAGCTACGAGGCCAATCGCGCCATCGTGAGTGCGACAGGCATCAGCGCCCGGGGCGCGAACGATGCGGATGACGAAGCCGGCGCGATCTATGGCGCGATGGTGAAGCGCGCTGCGGAAGCGATCCTTGTCGCCGATCACAGCAAGTTCGACCAGCGCGCTCTGACCGTGTTTGCGCAATGGACCGATATCGACCGTCTGGTTACCGACCGGCAACCGGAAGGATCTCTCGCGACGGCACTCCGCGAAGCCGGTACGGAGTTGATTGTTGCCCAACCCTGAGAAAGACCCAACCATGGCAAGCCTCACATCTCTTGCGTCTCGCGAGGAGTTTACCGGCCTTGATGGTGATGGAGACAAGGGTCCTGCACTGCATCACCGAACCAGGATCGGACGCCTGGACCTCGAACTTGTCGAGCCGCATCGAGCGTTCAGCTGCAGTTGCAAACGTATCTCCAGCATCCACGACGCTTCCTACGTGCTTGTATTTCCTCTTGGGGGATGTGTGGCGTTCAGCCAGGACGGCCGCGTTGGTACTGCCCGAGCCGGCGAATATGTCCTGCTCAGCGAACTCGCCTTCTACGAATTGTCGTCCGACAAGACCGCGCGCTTTCTGGTGCTTCGGATCCCGGCCGCGGAGTTGCGTGGACGTCTCGTCTCGATCGAAGATCACGTCAGCCGACGTTTCAAGCCGAACGAGCAGATGACCCGCCTGCTGGCCGGAATGATCGGAAACGTGGCTGAGCTGTTCATTGAGTCCCCGCCGCCGAATCCAGAGGCGCTCGCGACCGAAGTCGTCAGCTTCGTGGTGCTCACGATCGGCTCGGAAGACCGGGGCGCCGCCACGGATGTCCGCAATTCGCGCTATCATCTGCGCCGCCGGATCGTTGATTTCATTGAAAGCCATCTCGGCGACCAGTCCCTGTCACCGAAGAAGATTGCGGCCAGCAGCAGGATCTCGCTGAGCTATCTCTACAGTCTCTTCACCGACAACGAGACGACGGTCAGCCAGTTCGTCCAGACGAAGCGGTTGCAGCGGGCCTACGAAATTCTGGTTGCCGACCCGAAAGGCCATCGTACCGTGTCCGAGGTTGCCTACGAAGTCGGTTTCAAGAACGTCTCGCATTTCTCGCGCTGCTTCAGCCGCCATTTCAAGGTGGCACCGCGCGACGTTCGTCAGGCCCGGGCAGCCGCAGCGCAACCAGGCACAGGCGTCCGCCCTACGCAGGTGAAGGGATCGCCCTCGCCCCGACTGGCCCCCTCGCGCAAAGCCTTTGGTTCGCCCTATTGGGACGTCCACAAGCAAGAGCTTCGCGAGACGGTTTAGAGCCGAATTCCCAAGGCCGGTCGTTGCGCCGTTCATGCACGACGTGCTTTCCCCTGGAGCAAGCATTGGACGACATTCAAGACAAGATTTCTGCGAACGAACTCGCTTCTTTCTTCCATGAGCTCGCCGACGTGGCCGGCCGGATCGCGTTGACGTACTTCCGTTCAAGCACCGATTTCGAACGCAAGCAGGATCTGACGCCGGTAACGATTGCTGATCGCACTATCGAGGTCGAATTGCGGCGCTTGATCAGCGCGCGTTTCCCCGATCACGGCATCCTCGGAGAGGAGATGGGATCAACCCTCGGCGATCGTTACACCTGGTATCTCGATCCGATCGACGGAACGAAGAGCTTCATTTCCGGAATGCCGTTGTTCGGCACGCTTGTCGCACTCACCGACGAGCGGAAAAATACGGTGGTCGCCGGCATGATCGACATGCCGGCCCTGGCTGAACGATGGTACGGGACGCCGCGCGGAGTCACGTTCAACGGAGAGCCCGCCAGGGTGAGCCGCACGGCAAAATTGGAAGACGCACAGATCTATACATCCTCGCCGGACTTCTTTACATCGCAGGATTGGGCTCGCTACGACGTGTTGAGCAGGAAGGCCATGTTCCGACGATTTGGAGGCGATTGCTATCAGTATGGGCTGCTGGCATCCGGCCACTGCGATCTCGTCGTAGAGACGTCGCTCAAGTCGTTCGACTTCATGGCATTGATTCCCGTGGTCGAGGGCGCCGGCGGAATTATTCGCGACTGGGACGGGCAGCCGCTCACACCGGACTCCGACGGACGCGTGATCGCCGCGGCGAACGAAAGCCTGCTCGAGCAGGCCCTGGCCATCCTGAAACAGTAGTCGCGAGAGGCAGCCGGCTCACACCAGCCGCAACCAGCTATCCCAGCGTGGGTCGTACATCACGTCGTGCGCACGCATGTACTTCCAGACACCATACTTCTGGTAGTCGAAATCCCAGCTATTGAGCTTGCGGTTGACGACCGCCCATGAGGCCCATTTCATATCCGCGAGCGCACGGTTGAGAATGACGCGTGCGGTCATCTGCGGACGAACCTCGCCCAGATATTGCTCGATGAGAGTTTCTGTCAGTTTTTCATCAAAGAACATCTCGGCAAACAGCACGCCGAGTTCGTAGCTGCGCTCATTGTTGGACGCAAATTCGTAGTCGATCAGCTTCATCGGCCTGGGGGCGCCGGTCTCGGCCGGAATGAGGAAATTTCCTGGCATGGGGTCGTTGAAACACGGCACGAGATCGAGGCCCGACGCCAGGAAGGCTGACTTGGCCTGATTGTAGCGGTGCATCAGCCAGGGCATGTCCTGCGGGAAATGCGCCCCCAGTTCCTTGCCCTGCGCGATATGTTCCTCGATCATGTCGAAGATCGTCTTGGTCTGGCCGAGCTTGGGGCCGCCATGCAGACGGCGATAGAGATCGAGAACGTCGGACTGGATGGCGGAATCGCCGAAATCCGCGTTGGTGCAGGCGCGATAGCCCTCCAGAAATTCACTGATCTCCAGCCCGTCCGCCGCGTCGAAGAAGATGACCTCCGGCCCGACACCCATGGCATGGGCATTGCGCGCGGCCTCGTTGGCGGTGACGCGGTTGATGAACATTTCCGAGCCCTCGCCCGGCACCTTGACGAAATAGCGGCGCCCGTCGCCGGAAATCTCGACCAGCCAGTTCTGGTTCGACAAGCCGCCGACCAACGGCGCATAGGCGCCCTCCTTGCCGCGCCATTGCGGGACGCGAGCGATCGCAGCTTCGACGTTGCGTTCGTGAAGCGTGGTCGCCTCACCAACTTTTCTGCGAACGGTCATGCGATCCTCCGAAGCATCTCGCCAAAGCGGGGCTCCCGGACCGCCATGCGGCAACGCACGAAGCGCCAACTGGCAAATTTGTAGAACTCCAGCGTATTGCGCGCCGATTTGGCGGCGAGCAGCGCGCCGATCAATCCCCAGCGCAGATCATCCGCCACGCCATAGATGCGCGCCCGGTTGAATGCACCCTCCTCGAACGTCCCCGTGCTGCGGGTGAAAGCGTCGCGCGCCTCAGGCTCCTGCGCAAAGGCCTCGACGAGGAAGCTGCCAATGTCCTCCAACGGGTCGGCCGTCGTCGCGCGATCCCAGTCGATCAGACGAACCTCGCCTGCGTCGCTGATCAGGATGTTCGAGACATTGCCGTCACCGTGGATCGGCACCGCTTTGATATCCAGCTGCCGAAAGGCGTCGGCTGCAAAGCGCAGCTCCTTGACCAGCCATTCGGCATCCTGCGGCAACTGGGCTTTCGCGGCCGCCGCCGCGGCATAGAAATGCTCGATCTCATCGAAGACACTTTTGCGGCGTGGCAACGGTGGTCCGGATTGAAACAGGCGCATCGCCGCAATGACGGCATCGACGATGTCGGGTTCGAGCATCCGCTCCAATGTGCCGACCCGCCAGCCCTGGTTGAGATCCTTCATCACCAGCAGGCCTGCCTGCGGGTCGGCCTTGAGCACCTTCGGGCCGATGCCGAGATCAGATGCACGCTGCGCCGCCTCGAAGGCACACGCCACGTCGATATAGAGCTCCGCATCGCGATCCATATTCTTGATGAAGATGCTCTCGCCACCGCCCTTCCTGGTGGCGCGCCAGGGAAAGCCGTCGACGCCGCGCCAGCTTGGCGACGCCAGGATCGGGATAGCAGGTTCGATCACGATGTCGCCGGACCCCCATCCGGGGAGCTCGGCAACGCAATTGCGGATGGTGGCCAGTTCCGTTCCAGATTGACGCGTTCCAGATTGACTCATGGCGACTTCTGATCTCTTGCGGTTGCCGTTCAGCCGACCTTCATGTCCGCCAAATTTGATCAAGACAGATTTTGATCAGGACAGATGCAAAAGGGATGCCTCGCGCTCCACCAAATCATGCCGTTGGAGCAGCGGCTCTACCCCAACGCTGGCTATTTTCGCTATCCGGACAGTGATCCGGGACGCCACCCATCGAGGCCCACCATGTCAGCTGCAGAATCGATCGGGATGAGCCTTGCCGAGTTGACGGAGGCCTACGCCTCGCGCGCGCTATCGCCGGTGGACGTGCTGCGAGCCACGCTCAGCCATTCCGAGAGCGTCAATGGCGCCATCAACGCCCTGTTCTGCTTCCGTCCGGAGCAGGCCATGGCTGGCGCGCAACGCTCGGAAGCGCGATGGAAGGCCGGAGCTGCGCTGGGTCCGCTCGACGGCGTGCCGATGACCGTCAAGGACAGCGTCGCCATGGTCGGCTGGCCTTACCTTCACGGCATCGGGGCCAACCGCGGCCTGCCGCCGTCAAATTACGACTCACCGCCGGCAATCGCGCTGCGGGAAGCCGGTGCGGTGATCTTTGCAAAAACCACGATGCCGGATTGCGGCCTGATGGCGTCAGGCATCAGCTCGCTGCACGGCATTACCCGCAACCCGTGGGGGCTCGCCTGGAACACCGGCGGCTCCTCGGCCGGCGCCGGCGCTTCCGTTGCGGCCGGCGCCGGATATGTCTCGGTCGGCACGGACATCGCGGGCTCCGTCCGCCTTCCGGCCGCACATTGCGGCCTCGCCGGACTGAAGCCCACCCACGGACGCGTGCCGCATCTGCCTGCCGATACCATGCGCATGGCCGGCCCCATGGGCCGCAGCGTCGATGACATCGCCCGCCTGCTGACCGTGCTGACGCGGCAGGACGAGCGCGACACCTGGAGCCTGCCCGCCGACGGCGTGCGCTATCACGAGCGCCTCCAGCGGGATATGAAGGGATTGAAGATCGGCGTCCTCACCGACATGGGCTTTGGCATGAAGCCCGAGGCGGTCGTGCGCGAGACCGTCGAGGCCGCCGGAAAGCTGCTCGCCGGAGCCGGCGCCATTGTCGAACCGTTCGTCTCGCCGCTCGACCACGACGCCTACGAAGCGATCGACCTGTTCCTGCAGGTCCGCGGCTATCTCGAATACACGTCCCTGCCGCAACACAGCGACGCTCCAAGCGACATCAATCCCTATGTTCGCGCGTGGAGCCTGGGGGGAGCCAGGCACTCAGGCGCCGACCTCTATCGGGCCCTGGGCCGGATCGCCAAGATGAAAGCGGCGCTGCTGGGAGCATTCGAAGGCTGGGACTATGTCATCTCACCGGTGTTGCCGGTGGTGAACTTTCCGGCGGAAGAACCGGGTGTCTCCCGTGAGATGCCACTCGAGCACACGCTGTTCACCGCCATGTTCAACCAGACCTGCCAGCCCGCCTCAACGGTCAACATGGCTTTCGATTCCCGGCGTCTGCCGATCGGCGTCCAGGTCATCGGCCATCGCTTCGACGATCTCGGCGTGCTGCAGGTGACCAAGGCGCTGGAAGATCTGCGGGCCGTCAAGATGGACTGGCCGTTCAAGCCAAGGCCCTGAGGCTTCCACGGCCGGACAACAAAAACATCGAAAACAACCCCATGCACAGTAGAAATCTCAACGCGCCCTACGGATTTTACGAAATCGATTTGACGCGTCGGGCAAAACACTAGTAGAGTACCATCATCACAGTTTTAAATTTCGTTTGGTGGGAATGTTCACCCATGCTCCTTGCTGGCGAGCAAGTAGTGCGGTGACCATAGGCTGCCGGGAGGTCACGCCATGGCGCATCGACCGGAGCGCCCGAACGATGCCATTCACACGCGGCGATCATTGACCCGCCGACGCCACGAGGCTTGTTCGGCAGCATCGGCCGTATGGCCGTCGCGCACGATTTGAGGCTGCTGTTTCAGAGATTGAATCACGGCTTCTGCAGCATCTACAAACTTTTGGTGGTGCGCGGCGGCGTCTCTAGCGCTCTGAATTCATATCCGCTTTCCGTGCAATAACGGACATGGCCAGACTTGCCTCCGGTTCGCCCCGGTCGCGAATGACCCACAACGGACATCGTTATCGATTCTTGTCTGTTGAATAACGCTCCGAATTCACGGCAAAATGTGACCGTGGGGCAGTTGCCCGGGCGCATGTTAAAAGCATTGCAGTGAGTGGAGGCATGACAGAGGCTTACCAGTGTGCGCCCAGTATGACCGACGTTGCCGCATTCGTCGACGAGCAGCCGATTGGCAGCTTTCAAATTCGGCTGTTGCTCGCCTGCGCCGCCGTGCTTCTACTCGACGGCTTCGACACACAGGGGATCGGCTATGTCGCACCGGAGCTTGCCCACGACTGGAACCTCGCGCGCGGCGGACTAGGCCCAGTCTTCAGCGCTGGCCTCGTGGGGAATATGGTCGGCGCACTTCTCTTTGGTCCACTCGCCGACCGCATCGGGCGCAAGCGCATCATCGTCCTCAGCACCGCCGTCTTCGGCCTAGGCACGCTTGCCACAGTCTTCGCTCAGGACATCGCCGGCCTTCTCCTCATCCGCTTTCTCACCGGTCTTGGCCTTGGCGCCGCCCTACCAAACGCGATCGCGCTCGTTTCGGAATTCAGCCCAGATCGCCGGCGCGCGACTATGGTCATGGCAATGTTCGTCGGATTTTCTGTTGGTTCTGCGCTCAGCGGGCTAATCGCAGCGGCGCTGATCCCGATCTTCGGCTGGCGATCCGTCTTTTTGATCGGCGGTATTGCGCCGCTTCTCATGGTTCCGTTCCTTGCCGCCCGCCTGCCCGAGTCCGTCCGTTTCCTCGCGCTCTCCGGCCGAGCAGACGTGCGCGTTGCCGAGCTCCTAACGCAGGTCGCGCCATCCGTGCGCTTCCCGTCCGCGATGCGCTTTAGAGTCCGTGAGGCGACGCTCGTGGGCCTGCCCATCGCCTATCTCTTCAACGGGGGGCGCGCCTTGGCGACGCTCGTGTTGTGGGCAGTTTTCTTTATGAGCCTGCTTGACCTCTATCTATTGTTGAACTGGCTTCCCACTGTGCTGAACGATCTCGGGGCCTCAGTCTCGGTGGCCGCGGTCGTCGGCGCCATGCTGCAAGTGGGCGGCATAGTTGGTACTTTGACGCTCGGGCGATTCATCGACCGCTTCTCGTTCCGCGCGCTCTCGCTTGCGTTTCTTATCGCGGCCATCGCGATAGCGATAGTGGGCTTTTGCGGTCAATCGATAGCGTTCGCAATCTTCGCGATCTCATGTGCAGGGTTCTTTTTAGTCGGCGGCCATATCGCTGCGATTGCGCTGGCTGCGACCTATTATCCGACCATGGCGCGCTCAACCGGAGTCGGCTGGGCAATCGGCTTTGGCCGGATCGGATCGATCGTGGGGCCGTTAATCGGTGGTATCATGCTCGCCCGCGGCGTGGACGCGCAATCGCTGTTCATCGCGGCGGCGGTGCCGGCGTTGGTGGCGAGCGTCGCCGCGCTCGTGCTCGCTCGTATGGCGCGGAGCACATCCGCAACGGTTTCAAGCACGCAGCCGGTGGCTGCAGCGCCGCCAGCAGACGCCGGGGCAATCTTCAACAAAAGAAGCGGCCTACGCTTTTGACCACCTTTGGTGATCCGAGACTACGGCTCAACTTCAACGATGTACCGCCGTATCGTTTTCGCAGTCTTCTCCCCCTCGGGCGCAAGGTCCTTCCAGGCTTTGGATTGGAAAAATGCCCTGGCGGCGTCTGCACTGTCCCACTCAGTCATGGCTACGCTAACGGGGGGCGGCTCGCCCTCTGCGTGGAAGATCCTCCCTTTCAAGGTGCCCATGGAGCGTCCACCGGCGTCGGCCAGCGCCTTCCTGGCAGCAGCGAGGTAGCTCGGCGACACTGTCGCACCGCCAATCGGGACGATCTCACCAATACTATAGGCTTTCAGCCTGGCTTGCGCCTGCAGCCCTTGGACCGACAAGCCACCGATTGCGACACCGGCGAGCAGCGCCAGTACGACCGTATATCGAGTTCTCATATTGTCCTCCCGCCAGCGCCTGCCTCGATCACCGCCGTGTGCGGAGCGTCGAATGACACGAGCCTAGTAGCGCCCCGGCAGGCTCGCTTCACATCCGGCTCACATTTTCCTCACCAACGGCTGGTTTTTGCTAGACTGGACAAGGGCAACCGTAAGCCAATCCGGGGAGCGCCACTATGCGCTATCTCTTTGAGAACTACAGCCTGGATACGGACGGCCGCGAGCTACGGCGCGGGGCTGACGTTCTGCCCACTGCGCCGCAGGCGTTCGACCTTCTCGTCTACTTGATCCGCAACCGAGATCGCGTCGTCAGCAGCGATGATCTGATCGCCGCCATTTGGGGCGGCCGCATCGTCTCCGAAAACGCGGTGACCACCCGTCTGAACGTGGTCCGGGATGCAATCGGCGACAACGGAAGGGAGCAGCGTCTCCTGAAGACGTTCCCGCGCAAGGGTTTCCGGTTCGTAGGTTCGGTGCGGGAGGAGCGTGGACATTCCGGCGCGCCGACCCCCGACATCTCTCACGAGGCGCCGGCATTGGCGGGAGACTTTTCCGGTCGACCCTCAATCATCGTCTTGCCCTTCGACAACCTGTCCGGCGACCCCAGCCTTAAAATTTTCGGCGAAGGCTTCACCGAGGATGTGCTGACCGAACTGTCGAAGTTTCGTGAGCTCGTCCTGATTGCAAGCGAGCCCCGGTCGGCTGCCTCCGAAACACGCGATGCGCGGGAGATCGGCCGCGCGCTTGGCGCGCGCTACGTGCTGGATGGTAGCGTGCGCGCGGCGGGATTTCGCGTGCGTGTCACCGGGCGGCTGATTGACACAACGACGGCCGCGCAAATCTGGGGCCAGCATTACGACCTCGATCGCGGCCGTGATCCGGCTTTCCATGACGAGCTTGCGGAGGCCGTCGTCTCAGCGATTTTGCCGGCAATCCGCCACGCCGACCTGAAGCGCTCCCAACACAAGTCATCCGAACAGCTTGAGGTTTGGGAGGCTTACCAGCGTGGCCTCTGGCATATGTCAAAATCCGATGCTGCCAACAACGCGTTGGCCCGGTCGCTCTTTCAGCGTGCCGTCGATCTCGACCCAAATTTTGGCAGGGGCTATGGCGCCATCGCCTTCACATACACGGCCGCCTCATCGGCCTTCAGCGAAATGTCCATTGCCGAGAGTTGCGAGTTGGCCGCCCCCCTGGTCCGCAAGGCCATCGGGCTCGACGAGAACGATACGGATGCGCGCTCGCGCCTGGCGCTACTCGCCCTGCTAAAGGGCGATCTGGAAGGTGCTATCCGGGAGGCGGATATGATACTCTCCGTACGCGAGAGTTGCCCAGACGCCTGGGGAGTCAAGGGTGCAGCTCTGGGATATGCCGGGCGTCGGCAGCAAGGCCGCGACGCGATCAAGCGGTATTTCAGCCTGAACCCCTTTGATATCGCGCGTCCGATCCGGCTTACGCAGATCGCATCATCGCTTTATATCGACGGCGGCTACGAGGAAGCGGCGCTTACCGCGCGACAAGTCATACGGCACTATCCGAGCCACCCATTTGCCTATCGCTGGCTGGCGGCATCTTTGGGCCAGCTCGGCAGTGCAGGCGAAGCGCAGAAGGTACTGCAAACCTTGCAGGCGATATCGCCGTCCTCGTTCGAAATGTATGTTAGGCAGCGACCGCCACAATTCTGCAGCGCAGAATACTCGCCTTTGCTGGAGGGGCTGCGTAAGGCCGGCTGGAAGGAGTAGATCCTTCCTGATCAACTCATTGCAGCTTACTTTCAAGATGCTCCAGGTCGGATAATCAATCTCCGCCTTTTTGTTTCGGGACTCCCCAAGAGGGCCGTGCGCCGTTACTCATACGCGCTGACAAGGTCATCGAATAACACTTCATGTCCGCTCATGGGCCCCTCTGAGACATGCGCGACTATCCTGAGAATGTCCGTTCACTCGGGCAGACCGGAAGTCGCCCAAGGTCCGGCCAACCAACGCGAATGACCCTAAGCGGCCATCCTTGATTTAGGTCAACCCGGACGAACTGCTGCTCTGTTTCTGTAAGTACTCAGTATCCGTCTAAGGACCAAACGGCCTCGATGCCGCGCGAACTCAGCACGCTGCCGGACCGGGGGACCAACGCCGTAAGGAGTGCACCCTTGTTTACGAAACGCGAAATCTTACGCAGCGCGGCATTTACCGGCGTCTCAATTGCGACGACGTCGCTCCCGGTATGGGCGCAGACAACTGCCGACCGCCCCGGCTTCCTGAAAGCAAAGGAGGTTGCCGAGGCGGGCTTCATATATGGCCTGCCTATCGTGATGAACTACGCCGTCATGTACGAGTACGCAGTTGATCGCAATTCCGGGCAGTTCAAGGCGCCCTTCAATCAGCTCAAGAACGAACCCAACGTGTTCACCTACAAGGACACGGCCATTCCTACGCCGAACAGCGACACGCCCTATTCGTTCGTCTGGATGGACTTGCGGGCGGAGCCGATCATCCTTTCCGTCCCTGCGGTGGACCCTAAGCGCTACTACTCGGTCATGCTCTGCGACGGTAACACCTACAACTATGGCTATATCGGTACTCGGGCAACGGGCAGCGAGGCCGGCGATTACATGGTCGTCGGCCCCGACTGGAAAGGCGCTACCCCGCACGGGATCAAGAAAGTCTTCCGATCGGGCACGCAGTTTTCGGTGGCGGGATATCGTACCCAACTTTTCAGCCCCGACGACCTCGATAACGTCAAGAAGGTTCAGGCCGGCTACACCGTGCAGACACTCTCCGGCTATCTGAAGCAGGCGCCGCCGCCCGCCGCGCCGGCCATCGATTTCCCAAAAATCGACAAGGAACTCGTGAAGACGAATTTCTTCGATTTCCTCGACTTTGCTCTGCAGTTCGCACCCGCGGAAGCAAACGAGAAAGAGATGCGCGCCCAGCTCGCGCGTATCGGCATCGGGCCAGGCAAATCGCTCAACTTCAAGGACCTCTCGATCGAGGACAAGCTGGAGATCGGCTTGGGCATGAAAGAAGGCGAACGAAAAGTCGATGAGGCGGTGGCCAATGCCGGCAAGGCGATCAATGGCTGGAGGGTGAGTGGGCTTCCGGGTGACAGCGCCCATTACAACGGCGATTGGTTGAAGCGCGCCGCCGCCGCCAAGGCTGGCATATACGGCAACGACCCGGTGGAGGCGATGTATCCTTTGACCCGCTCCGACAGCGAGGGTCAAACGCTCGATGGCAGCAAACACAATTACACGCTGACATTCCCGCCGGGTCAGCAGCCGCCGGTAAATGCCTTCTGGTCTCTTACGATGTATGACGGCAAGACGCAGTTACTGATCGAAAATCCGATCAACCGGTATTTGGTCAACTCACCGATGCTGCCGGCCATGAAAGCAAACCCGGATGGGTCGCTGACGCTATTCGTCCAGAACAAATCACCGGGGGCCGACAAGGAAGCCAATTGGCTGCCGGCTCCGAACGGTCCGATCTATCTGGTGATGCGACTCTACTGGCCGAAAACAACGCCGCCTTCTATCCTTCCGGCAGGCGAAGGCACTTGGCAGCCGCCGGGTGTGAAGCGAGTTTGATACAATACCGGACGCTCGGATCTCTGCAGGATGGCGACTTCTGCTGCGATTGGCCCATAGCGTCGTTTCGCTGCCACGCAACAATAAGTCAGCTATCGGAGCATAGCCGGCACTGACAAGCTGCCATCCAGTGGGTTTATGCAGCTCACGGCCTCATCTCTACGCCGCCGCCTGCGCCTGATCGCCATCGAGAAGATGGCAGGCGGCGAAACGTCCGGGCGAATGCTCGACGAGCGCCGGCGTCTCCATCCGGCAACGGCCGAACGCCTTCGGACAGCGCGACGCAAAGCTGCAACCGGCCGGGATGTCGATCGGACTGGGCGGCTCGCCCTCCAGCAGGAAATCGGAGGGATCGAACGGCTTCTGCTCCAGCGTCGGGGCCGCCGACAGCAACGCCTTGGTATAGGGATGCTGCGGATCGAAGAAGAGATCGTGGTTGTCGGCAATCTCCACCATCTCGCCGAGATACATCACGGCGATCCGCGTGCAGACCTTCCGCACCATCGCCAGATCATGCGAGATGAAGACGTAGGTGAGATCGTTCTTTTCCTGCAATTTCGAGAACAGCTCGATCAGCCTGCCCTGCTCGCGCTGGTCCAGCGCCGACAAGGTCTCGTCGAGGATCAGGAGCTTGGGATCGAGAATCAGCGCTCGCGCGATCGAAATGCGCTGCCGCTCGCCGGTCGAAAGCGCGTTGGGCAGCTGGTCGTAAAGCTCGGCGGCGAGACCGACTTCGGCCATCTCCGCGATCACCCGCGTTCGCAAATCGGCGCGCTTGATACTCCCGCGGATCAGGAGGCTCTCCTCGATCATGCGGCCGACCGTGGTACGCGGCGGCAAGGCATTGTAGGGATCCTGCAAGAGAAGCTGGAACTCGTTGCGTTTGCGGATCAGCTCCCGCGATGACAGCGCGCCCAGCGAAGTCCCGTTCAAGACGATGCTGCCGCTGTCGGGGGTCTCCAGCCAGGCCAGCAGCCGGGTCAGGGTCGACTTGCCGCAGCCGGATTCACCGACAATGCCGAAATTCTCGCGCGGCATGATGTCGAGCGTGACGCCGCGCACCGCTTGTATGTTGCTGTGGCTGTTGAACGTCCCGCGCTTGCGGGCGCGGTAGGTGCGATGGACGTTCTCCACCTTCATCAAAGGGGCCTCGCCTTGAGCCTGACGGCGGGCAAGCGGCCCCTCCGCCGTCTCCCACATTCGCGGCACGCTCGCGATCGCCTTGCGCGTGTAATCGGATTGCGGCGAAGCCAATAGCTCGTCGAATGGCTGTTGCTCGACGAAGCGGCCCTGGTACAGCACGGCCGTTCGATCTCCGAACTGGCCAAGTGTCGGTAAGGAGGAGGACAGGTAGATCGTCGCCATCTTGTGGCGCGTACAGAGGTCATGGAGCAAAGCCACGATCTGCGCGGCAATGGTCACATCGAGCGGCTGGGTCACATTGTCTGCGATCAGCACGGCGGGCTCGGCGCAAATGGCATCCACGATCATCGCGCGCTGCATCATGCCGCCGGAAAATTTCGACGGGTAGTCCCAGTAGCGCTCCTTTGGCGAGGGAATTCGGACCTCGCCGAGGAGCTGCATGACTCGGTCGCGGCATTCGCGGCCATTCCATTCAGGCCTGACGCTGTGCAGCTTCTCCGCGATCTGGACGCCAACCGGCACGGTCGGATCAAGCGCGCTCTGCGGCTTGGAGCCGATATAGGCGATATCGCGTCCGACCCGGACCTCCCGCGCTCCGGCGCCGAGGATGTCATGACCGGCGAAGGCGACCCGTCCGGCCCGATACTGCAGGCTTTCCGGCAACCAGTTCGCCAGCGCGCGGCTGAGCACCGTCTTGCCCGCACCGCTCTCGCCGTAGATACCGAAGATCTCCGACGTGCTGAGGCGGAAGCTGATGTGATCGAGAATCGGAGCCGCCCCCGGTGTCGTGGCACCGACCGTCAGATCGTCGATTTCGAGAATGAGCGAGAGATCCATCTCAGAGACCTCCATAGATGCGGTTGCGCGCCTTTTCCAGCGCCGAGCCCATGAGATTGATCGAGGTGAGCGCGACGGCAAGGAAGATTCCCGGGACGGTTCCGATCCACCAGGCGTTGAGCAGATATTTGCGGGAATCGGCGATGATGCTGCCAAAGCTTGGGGTCGGCGGCTGAATGCCGAGCCCAAGGAAACCCAGGATCGCTTCGAAGATCATCATGCGGGCGACATCGAGCACCGCGACGAACGCGATCGGGGGCAGGATGTTGGGCGCCGCGAACAGCAACAGGATCCGCCAGTCCCCGGCCCCAAGCACGCGCAGACCGCGCACATATTCCTTGCCGCGCTCAGCGACTGCGGCACTACGGGCCACTCGCGCGTAGAGCGGCCAGCCGGACAGCGCCAGCACGATGATGATCGTCGGGACGGTCGGCCGCGACACGCCGAGAATGGTGATCGCCAGGATGATCATTGGAATCGACAGCTGAGCGTCGGTAATCCGCATGATGATGGTGTCCCACCACTTGCCCTTGAAGCCTGCGAACAGGCCGAGACCGCAACCGATGACGAAGATCAGGAGCACCGTGACGATGCCGACCAGCAGCGAATACCGCAGCCCGATCAGGCTGCGCATCAGGATGTCGCGGCCGAGCTGATCCGTGCCCAGCACGTGATCCCAGGTCCACTTGTCGCCCAGATAGACCGGCGCCAGGAACTTGTCCTTCACCACCATCTTGGTCGCGCTGACCGAGGACACTTCGGGATAGATCGCGGACGCGAGCAGCAGCGCGATGAAGACGAAGAAGCCGATCTTGAAGCTCGACATGCCCCAGGCCGCGGCCAGGATTCGCCGGTTGACCGACCGGATACGGGCCAATCGAGGTTCAAGCTCAGCAGCGATGACCGTGGTCGCCGTCATGGTCAGATCTCCACGCGAGGATCGATGAGATAGGCGACCAGATCCACGATGATATTGATGAAGACAAACACCGCGCTGGTCGTGATGGCGATGCCTTGGATGACCGGGAAATCACGCCCGACCACGGAGACGACGGTCAGATTGCCGAGGCCCGGATAATCGAAGATGTATTCGATCACCAGCACGCCGCCGATCAGGGTCGAAAGCTGGATGCCGAGCAAATTGACCAGCGGCACCGCGGCATTGCGCAGCGCATGGGAATAGACGATGCGGCGGCGCGACAGGCCGCGAACCCGGGCTTCGTCGATGAACGGCGCCTGCATCACCTCGCCGAGCGACGTCGTCAGCGTCCTGATGATGAAGGGCGCGATCTCCACCGCCAGCACCAGGGCCGGCAGAATGACATAGGAGAAGCCCTGGTAGCCGAGCGCCGGAAGCAGCTTCAGCTTGATCGACAGAAACAGGATCAGAACGATCGCAAGCCAGAAATTCGGGATCGACACGAACAGCGACTGCATGCCGAACGCCAGGGCGTTCTGCCATCGATGCTGATGCAGACCGCCGGCAATTCCGACCGGAAACGAGATCAGCAGCGCGAACAACAAGGCCATACCGCCCAATTGCAGCGTGAACGGCAAGCGTTCGAGAATGAGGTCGGTCACCAGCGCCATGTCCGACTTGGTCGGATCGACATATTGCCCACCGGCCGCAATCATGCCGCTACGCGGCCGAAGATAGGATTGTCCGAGATCGCCCTGGAGCAGACCGCTCATATAGCGGCCATATTGAACGATGATGGGGTCGCGCAGCCCCATCTTGGTCGCCACTTTTTCGACCACATCGGGCGGCGCCATTCCGCCGACGATCAGACGGACAGGATCGCCTGGAACCACGCGCAGCAGCGTAAAGATGATCAACGAGGTGATGAAGACGATCAGGAGACCCTGCGCGATCCGCTTGACCAGGAATTCCAGAATCAACATCGGGAAGAGCTACCCTTGCATTCGTCGGGAGTTCCGGCAGGCCGGGTTGTCTGGCCTGCCGCCGACCCGAGAAGACCGGCAGGCCGGACAAGTCCGACCTGCACCTGACCTCAGAAAACAGGCAGATCGGACAAGTCCGACCTGCTTGAGCAATCATCATGCCAGCGTGGCTTTGGTCATGTCCTGCATGCCGTTCGGATAGATGTAGAGGCCGTCCAGCTTCTTGCTGTAGGCGTGGATGAAGACCGACGTGAACAACGCGAGTGCCGGCGCCTTCTTGGCGATGGTCGGCAGTGTCTCGGTCTGGATGATCTTCTTGCGCTCTTCGATGGAGGTGGCATTGCGCTCCTTGTCGAGCACCGCGTCGATGTCCTTGTCGACGATGCCGGTAATGCGCTTCGACGACGAGTGGAAGTGGGTGCGCAGCACCAGATCCGGCTCGGGCGACCCCGTGCACCAGCCGCAGTCAATCATGTTGCCTTCGCCGCCGCCGGGCTTGTCATAGAGCAAGTTGCCCCAGGCCGCGACTTCGAGGGTCTGGAGATTGACCTTGAAGCCCTGCTCCTGGAGCATGCCGGTGATCAGTTCGGCATATTCCTTGGTCTTCGGATAGAACCCGACCGAGGTGTAATAGGTGAGTTCGGGAAGGCCCTGGCCCTTCGGGAAGCCGGCTTCCGCCAGCAGCTTCTGGGCCCTGGCCGGATCGAACTCCGGATATTCGGCGACCTCCGCATAGCCGAACTTCACCGGCGAAATATGCGCCTTGGAATAGGTCCCCGAGACGCCAAGCACCTCCAGCACCTGCTTGCGGTCGATGGAGTGGCAGGCCGCCAGCCGGATGCGCGGATCGTCGAACGGCTTCTTGGAGCAGCGAAAGAACAGATATTTGTTCTCGACCGAGACCGCCTTGTGGATGTTGAAGCGAGCATCCTTGGAGATCGTCTCGACCTGCTCCTGCTCCAGCCGCTCGATGATGTCCGCCGAACCATTCAGCAACGACAGCGTGCGGGTCGTGGTGTCGCCGACGAAATGATACTCGACGCCGGGAATCTTCGGCGCGCCGAGGAAGAAGTCGGCATTGGCGGTGAGAACGGTCGTGTCGCCCTTCTGCTCGACGTATTTGTACGGCCCGGTGCCGTTCATGCGAGCCGACAACTGCGCCTTGTTGGCGACGTCCTTGGCAGACATGATCGGCAGGAACGAGGAGAGATAATAGTAGAGCGCCGCCGGATAGCCGTGCGCCTTGGTATTGATGCGGCAGGTGAAATCGTCGACGACGTCGATGGTGACGAGACCCGGATACCACTGCGCCGGCCGGTCGGGCTGACAGCCATACTCGTAGGTCGCCTTGACGTCGGCTGCCGTAAACGGCGTGCCGTCATGAAACTTGACGCCCTTCCGAAGCTTGACCTCCATCGTGGAAGCATCGATCGGCGTCATGGACTCGGCCAGCTCGAAGATCAGCTCGTCCGGCTTGTCCGGCCGCATCGGCGCCCGCGTCAGATAGCCGAAGACGAATCCCTCGACGATCAACTGACCCAGATTGGTGTGCGTGGTCGGATCCCAATTGCCGGACAGTGCTTCGGCGCCGAGAAAACGCAGCGCCTTGCCCTCGGCCGCAAAAGCGGAATTTACCAGGAAGTCCGGATTGACCCGTCCGAAGCCGAACGCTGCGGCACCGGCAAGCCCCCCTAACATCACGTCTCTACGGTTGATCATGTCCTATCCCTCGATGATTTTGGCAACGCTGAAACTGCTGCCGAGGGCGCGGGGCACTCAGCCGTTTCGATCGTCTCGCGTAACTTGCAAAGCGTAGACCAAAGGCCACGCTTGCCCGATTCCTGCTGCTCCACGATTCCGTTGCTGACACTCCCGGATGCGCCGATTGCGCGCTCGACTCCAGACCGCCAGAGCATGCCGCCCAACTCCGAGGCAGCCGCGCCTCTCCGCTGTGCAGGACAGGAATGATGGACGCTCGGAACAACGTTTCGGAGACGATGGGCCTATATTTCCCGTGTTTCGAAACGAGCGGAATCGCGGCCTTGAAGATACAGGAGCCTCCGACCAGTCACATCATTCGCGGCATCATCTCGGACCTCGACGGCGTGGCCTATCGAGGAGATTCAGCGATCCCGAGTTCGGTAAGAGCGTTTCGCGCCTGGCATGAGCAGGGCCTGCCGTATGCGTTCGTCACCAATAACTCGACGAAATCTGCCGCGCAATTTGCGGCGAAGCTGACCAGCATCGGCATTCCGGCGGAAGCACGGCAGGTCTTCAACACCATCTCGGCGACGACGTCCCTGCTCGCAAGACGCTGGCCGCAAGGCACGCCGGTCTTTGCGATCGGCGAGCAGCCGCTGCGCACAGCCATTGAGGCAGCCGGATACGATCTGACCTCCGAGGACCCGGAGGTCGTGGTGCTCGGATTCGATTCGACACTCGACTACGCCAAGCTGCGGACGGCGATACGAGCCGCCCTCGCGGGAGCGGCGATCGTTGCGACCAATCCCGATGTCCTCACGCCGGGGCACGATGGATATGACCCTTGCGTCGGCGTGATGACTGCGGCGGTGGTCGCCGCGGTACCGAGTGCGAAGCCGGTCGTCGTCGGCAAGCCGCAGCCCTTCCTGATCGAACGGGCGCTCGAGCATCTCGGCACCGCAAAGCACGAAACGATCATGATCGGCGACCAGCTCGCGACCGATATCGCGGCCGGCAACGCCGCCGGCCTGCGCTCCGTCCTGCTCGCCAGCGACGTCCCGTTCAATGCGGCCACGGGGGTCGTCCCCGATCGTGTCGTGTCGAGCCTTCTCGATCTCCTCGACGCCACTTCCGAGAGGGCCGGCCCGCTCTCATGATGACTCCGAGCTCGATCGAGAGCATGCAGACCGAGCTCGGCGCGGCCTTGCCGCTCTGGGGTCTGTCGTCACGATCGACGGTCTCCTTCCTCAGCCATTCCGAGAACACGACGTTTCTGGCGCGGGACCCGGCGTCTGGACGGAGGCTGGTGCTGCGCGTGCAGCGGACCGGCTACCATGCGTCCGTCGAGATCAGGTCCGAGCTCGCCTGGATCGCACCGATGGAACCGCCGCGATGGGGGAACGATTTCTGCAAGCGCTTTGATGGTCGCCCGTGGCGAGACAGAGTCGCTTGTCTTCATTTCGTTCCAGTCTCTCCGACGGTCCGGTCCTGACCTTCGAAGGCTTGACGATGCCGACCGCGGCGTCGGGACCTGCCGTCGCGTTGCGATAGGCCTCCCGAAAAATCTCCGTCATCCCTTCTCATGACCGCCTGCAGCAAAGGACTGCGTCTCGAATGCGGCCTCTCGCAGCACCGTAGCCAGGACGGACGCGCCGGCGGCAACATGATCAGGCTCGGCCCACTCATGTTCGACATGGCTTGCACCATCCCGGCAAGGAATGAAGATCATTGCCGCTGGACAAATCTTGGCGAGATGGCGGGCGTCGTGGCCGGCGGCCGAGAGGATGGCCATGCTGGTATGCCCCTGCTGACGCGACGCTTCCGCGATGCTCGCCCGCAGGCGCGGATCGAAGGCGTTCGACGGCGCATCGACGAGCGGCGTTAACGTAACGGCGCAAGGTGGGGCGTATTCGCGGCAAAGGACCGAAATCCGAGCGCCGGCCGCATCGAGTACCGCATTGTCGGGATGGCGCAGATCGATGCTGAAGACGACGCGCGACGGCACCACTGACGGCGCGTTCGGCACGGCAGCAACCCGGCCGATCGTGAACTTGATGTCGGCATCGATTCCGCCGATCTCGGCGTGAAGCGCCGCTGCCATGCGCGCAAAGGCCGCGAGCGCATCCCGCCTCTCCTGCTGCGCGAGCGTACCTGCGTGTCCTTCCTCTCCCTCGATCGCCACCTGAAAGGTCTTCTTGCCCTGGATGCCGGTGACGACGCCGATCGTGCAGGCGGCCGCCTCCAGCAGCGGTCCCTGCTCGATATGCAATTCGAGATAGGATCCGACGGCAAAGCCGAGCATTCTGTGCGGCACATCAGGGAAAGCCTGATGGAGGCGGTCTAGCGCTTCGCCGACGCTGACGCCGTCAGCATCACGCGCGGTGCGGATCGCCGCCATGTCACGCTCGCCCGTAAAGGCCTCCGACCCCATCATGCCCGGCGCGAAGCGCGAGCCCTCCTCGTTCATCCAGGCGACGACGATGACGTCGCGCACCGGCCGGTCGCCTCGCTCAGCCAGCGAGATCGCCGCCTCGAGTGCCGCCATCACGCCAGCGGCGCCGTCGAATTTGCCGCCGGTCGGCTGACTATCGAGATGACTGCCGAGCAGGAACGGCGGTGCGGCACCATCGCGCCCGGCGAGTGTCAGAAACAGGTTTCCCGCCGCATCCGTCGACGGCGTCAAGCCCGCCTCGCGCGCCCAGCCGATGACGCGGCGCCATGCGGCGATCTCGCCGTCGCTCAGCGCCTGACGGTTGACCCCGCCGGCGGGCGTCGCGCCGATCTCGGCGAGTGCCATCAAGCGGGTCCAGAGCCGATCGGCGTTGATCAGGGGCTGGCTGGTCATCGATCCACTACTTCGTGCGCATGATCTGGCCCGGCAGCGCGCGCGGATCACGTGGCAGCCAGCGGCCGGCCTCGACCTGGGCGATGAACTCTGCAAGCAGCGCGTTGAACGCCGCCGGTTCTTCCAGATTGAGGGTGTGACCGGTCTTGGGGACGACCGAGAGCCCGCAGGCCGGAATCGTCTTCTTCAGGAAGATGCCGGGCTGGAGGCAGTGATCATCCTCATCGCCCACGACCACCAGCGTTGGCACAATCATCGACTTCAGTCCGTCCTCGAGGTCGTAGAACGACGGCCGCCGCGCCTGAACGCCGCGCATGGTGTTGGCGGCGCCGCGATCCGAATGGGTGGCGAGGCGATCGGCAAATTCCTGCCAGCCGCGCGGGTCCTTGTTCTGGAACTGCACGCGGCTCGCGCCGAGCGCATAGACTTTGGAGAACTCCTTCGCGCCCTGCGTCTCGAAATTGTCTGCGACTTCCAGCGAGACGCCGCGAAAATACTCTTCGAACTCCTTCTCGCAGCCATAGCCGGCGCCGGCCACCGTGAGCGACAAGGCACGCTCCGGCGTGCGCAGGCCGAAATGCACCGTGCAGAAGCCGCCCATCGAGAGGCCGACGATGTGCGCCTTCTCGATTCGGAGCGCATCGAGCACGGCGACCGCATCGTCCGCGGCGATCGCCTGGGAATAGGCCTCCACGCTATCAGGCACATCCGACGGCGGATAGCCACGGGCGGCGTAAGTGATGCAGCGGTGGCGCCTGCTGAAATAGCGGAGCTGCGGCTCCCAGCTAGCGTGATTGCCGCCGAATTCATGGATGAAGAGGATCGGCGTGCCCTCGCCGGCCTCCTCCACATGAAGCTTCACGCCGTCCTTCGCTGTAATCATCGTCATCGGCATCGTTCCTAGAATTGCGGCGGCAGGTCGTTGAGCGTGCGCGCCTGCGCGACCATCTCCGGCAGCAGCGTGCAGAGCTTTTCGACCCACGCTTGCGGCACGGAGGTGCTGATCTTGACGAAGCGGTCGCCGAAACGCTGGGTGTGATAGGTGCCCTGGCGGATCATGATGCCCTGGCGGCGATAGCATTCGACCAGCGCCTCGGGGCGGATGCCCGCCGCAACGGTCTCCAGCACCAGGAAGTTTCCGTGCGAAGGCATGATCGGCAGCGCCAGCCCTTCGATCGCGGCCGCCGCCTGCTGGATCATCGCCTTGTTGGCCCGGTCGGTGCTGCGGACCTTCTTCATCCATTCTGCCTTGACGGAAAGCCCCGCCTGCGCCGCGCGCTGGGCGATGACGCTCGCGCCGAGCACGCTCGTGGACGTCTGCGCGAACTCCTCGAACAGATCAGGCGCGGCAACGAGAGCGCCGATCCGCAATCCGGCAAGGCCCAGCCATTTCGAAAAGCTGGTCGAGACGACCGAGCCTTGCGGAGCCACGTGAAGCGCCGGGGTGTGGCCGTCGGCGAAATCACGATAGGTGCAATCATGCACCAGCAGCGCGCCGCAATCGCGCGCGATCGCCGCAAAGCTCTCGATCTCCTCGCGGGTGTAGCGGATGCCGAGCGGATTGTTGGGATCGACCAGATAAATGATCGCCGTGCGCTCGTCGACATTCGCCTTCAACGCCTCGGGCGTCAGGCGGTAGTTGCAGGCCGGATCGTAGATCGGAATCTCGATCACCTCGGCGCCCTGCTGGCGCGCGAACAGGCACGGCCATTTCCAGGTCGGATCGGTCGTCACCAGCGTGGTGCCGGGCTTGCAGCGCGCACGGCATATCATGGCCAGCGCGTTGACGCCGCCCTCGGTCACCAGCGCCTCCGCACCGGGTGCGCCGAGATCCGCAACGATCGCGGCGCGCAGCGCCTCGAAGCCGAGCGGGGGAGCATAGGCATTGAACTCGCCGGCCTCGATCGAGCGCAGCATCGCCTCGCGCACGGCGGGATGGCTCTCGACGTGGTTGGTATTCTGGCCGAGCCAATAGAGTCCCGGCGTCGCCGAGAGCTCGTCGAAATAGCGGTTGCGGACCAGCGCCGCGGATTGAGTCCCTGACATCGACGCCTCAGATCACCGAGCCGCGTGCGGCGATGCCGCCGTCGATCGTCACCACGGTGCCGGTGATGTAGCCGGACCGCGGCGAGGACAGGAAGGCGACAAGATCGGCGACCTCCTCCGACGTTGCCGGCCGCTTGCCCGGATATTTGTCGAACAGTTCCTCCCAGCGGCTTTCGTCGCCGAGCATGTCGATCGCCTTGCGCTTCATGATCTTGAGCATGCGGTCGGTGGCAACCGGTCCCGGATTGACCGCGACGACGCGCACGCCGTGATCGAGGCTGCGGCCACCGAGCGCCTTGGTGAAGGACATCAGCGCCGCGTTGCCGGTCGAGCCCGCGATGTAGCTCGCGTCCCAGTTCTCGCCGGAATTGCCGATGATGTTGATGATGACGCCGTCCTTGCCCTTCATGCGCGGATAATAGAGACGCGACAGCGTGATGTAGCCGAACACCTTGAGATCGAAGCCGCGCCGCCAGGCCGCGTCATCGAGAATTTCCAGTGAACCGGCCGGGATGTCGCCGGCATTGTTGATGAGAATGTCGATGTCGCCGACCTCGGCCGCGAGCTTCTCCATCGCAGCCGTGCTCGACAGGTCGAGCGCGTGGATGGTGATCTTCACGCCATGGCGGGCTTCGAGCTGTTTCTTGGCCTCGAGCATCGCCTCGCCGTTGCGGGCGGCGAGATGCAAATGACATCCTTCCGCGGCGAAGAGCTCGGCCACCGCAAGTCCAATTCCTTTCGACGCGCCGGTGATCAGGGCGGTCTTGTTCGTCAGCTTCAGGTCCACTCCGGGTCTCCAGGATGCAAGCTAGATATACAATGTCTAGCAATTTGCATACCAAGCGACCCCAAGGTCATTCGAAGGCGGCGAGGAAGTCCAGCAGGTTGTCGCCGAGCAGGTTGACGTGATCGCGCATGGCACTGTGCGCCCGCTCCGGATCGTGGGCTAGGATCGCCTGCATGATCGCCTCATGCTCGCGAATGGTGTCGGCGATCCGGTTCGGCATGCGCGTCACCCGGCGGCGATACGCCGCCACCTGGTTGCGCAACTTGCGGGTCTGGTCGGCCAGGAAGGTATTGCGCGAGGCCTCGTAGATCGCCTCGTGGAATTCCTGGTTGATGTCGTAGAAGACGTCGATGTCGCCGGTTTCGCCCGCCGCTACAAGCCGCTGGTGAATTTCGCCAATTTCGGCCCTCCAGGCCTGTGAGACACGCCGCGCGGCAAGCCTTGCGCAAAGCCCTTCGAGCTCGGCCATGACCTGGAACATCTCAATCAGCGCCTGCGCCTTGATGCTGCGAACCGTTGCCCCCTGCCGCCCGCGCAGCTCGACCAGATGGTTGGCAGCCATCAGGCGGAACGCCTCCCGCACCGGTGTGCGCGAGACCCCAAAGCGCTGCGCGATCTCCTGCTCGTCGAGCCGGCTGCCCGGCTCGAGATGACCCGCCGCGATCGCGCCTTCGAGCTTCTGGCGCAGACTCTCGGCGAGCGTCATGCCGGAGCCTGCCGTGAGGGTCTCCTGCCCATTTTTCACGCGCCTGGCGCCGCCTTGTGCACCAATATCCGCCATCATGTTTCTCCAATGCCAATACAAGTATACATATTGACACTCACTCTCCAGCGAAACGCCCCGTTTTCCCTAAGGGATGCGCGCGGCGCCCACCTATTCGCTGTCGATCTCGCAAGTCTTATGCCTGATTTGCCTGAAAATCGCACTGGCACACGAGTTGCTACGAGATTTCGACGCGGCCCGCTTTCGTATGCGAATGGCCGCCGCCATTATACAAGGACATCCCGGTGCAGGCTGCCCGCCTCCCCAATCCCGGACCGACCACCGAAGCCCCACAGGCTCGGCCGGAGCCGCTGCTTTATCTTGGCGCGCTCAACAAAACCTTCGGTCCCGTCGCGGCCCTGTCGGGACTTCAGGCGAGCGTGGGCCCCGGAGAGTTCGTCACCGTCGTCGGTCCCAGCGGCTGCGGCAAGAGCACTCTTTTCAATATCGTCGCAGGGCTCGAGGAGCCGGACGCCGGCGGCATCCTGCGCTTCGAAGGCAAGAGCTGTCATGCCGCCGATCTGCTCGGCCGCGTCTCCTTCATGCCGCAGCGCGACCTGCTGTTTCCCTGGCGCAACGTCGTGGATAACGCCATCCTCGCGCTCGAGGTCGAGGGCATGCCGCGCGACCAGGCGCGCGCCAAAGCCCTGAAGATGCTGCCCGAGTTCGGGCTGGCCGGCTTCGAGAAGCAATATCCCAATCAATTGTCCGGCGGCATGCGCCAGCGCGTCGCCTTGATGCGGACCTTCCTGTTCGAGCGCGACCTGATGCTGCTGGACGAGCCGTTCGGCGCGCTCGATGCGCTGACGCGGGCCATGATGCAGCGCTGGCTGCTCGATGTCTGGCAGAAATACCGCCGCACCATTCTCTTCATCACCCATGACGTCGACGAGGCGATCTTCCTCGGCGACCGCGTGCTGGTCATGACGGCGCGCCCCGGCTCCGTGAAGCTCGAACAGGTCGTCGATCTTCCTCGCCCGCGCCGGCCCGAGATCGTCACCTCCCCCGAATTCGTGCGCCTCAAGCGCACGCTGCTCGACGCAATCGAGGAGGAAAGCATGAAATCGTTCCAATCCTCCATCGCGCAGGAGAAGCCGCAATGAACGCGATGTCAGCGAGAGAGCCCGCGCCGCGCGGGATCGAACCGGCGGAATGGGACGCGCGCATCAAGCTTGCAGCCTGCTATCGCATGGTCGCCAGGCTCGGAATGGACGACCTGATCTACAATCACATCTCCCTGCGCGTGCCCGGCCACGACGACCAGTTCCTGATCAATCCCTACGGCCTGCTGTTCGACGAGATCACGGCATCGAGCCTGGTGAAGATCGACACCAAGGGTAACAAGCTCGACGACACGCCACAGGCCGTCAACGTCGCGGCCTTCGTGATCCATGCCGCGATCCACACCTCGAACCACGACGCGGCCTGCGTGCTGCACACCCATTCCGACGCGAGCGTTGCGGTCTCCGGCCAGGAGAAAGGCCTGTTGCCGCTCAGCCAGTTCGCGATGCGGTTCTACGACAGGCAGGCCTTCCACGACTATGAAGGCGTCGCCATCGACCTGGACGAGCAGGTTCGCCTGGTGCGCGATCTCGGCCCGCACAAGGTGATGCTGATGCGCAACCACGGCATCCTCACCGTCGGCCGGACCCCGGGCGAGGCTTTCATGCTGCTCTACTATTTCGAGCGCGCCGCGCGGATCCAGCTCCAGATGCAGGCCGCCGCCGCGGCCGGCGCCACGCTGGTGACGCCGCCGCCCGAGGTCTGCGAGAAGGCCGCGCGCCAGTTCTGGGAATTGCAGGGCGACATCCTCGTGCCCGGCGAACGCGAATGGCCGGCGCTGATGCGTCAGCTCGACCGCACCGATCCGTCCTACCGCAATTGATTTTCACCGCCGGGAGCATCACCATGTTGAGCCGACGCCACGCCTTCTCCGTCCTTTCCGCCATCGCACTGGCAACGGGCTCGCTCGTCACGGCTGCGCCCGCCGCCGAGTTGCAGAAGGCGAGCCTGCGCCTGAAATGGCTGCCACAGGCGCAGTTCGCCGGTTTCTACGTCGCAGCCGCCAAGGGCTACTACAAGGCCGAGGGCATCGACCTCACCATCAATCCCGGCGGGCCCAACCTGCTGACCGAAAACCTGGTCGCGACCGGTGCCGACACGTTCGGCCTCTCCGGCGGCACCGACAGCGTGTTCGCAGCCCGCGACAAGGGGCTGCCGATCGTCTGCATCGGCGTGTCCCACCAGATCACGCCCTTCATCTTCGTCGCCCGCAAAGACGGGCCGGTGAAGACGATCCAGGATTTCAAGGGCAAGACCGTCACCACCTGGTTCACCGGCGCCAATCACGTGCTGACCGGCATGCTGGCCAAGGAAGGCATCAAGCCGGATGAGCTGAAGATCCAGCCGCAGCAGGTTTCGGTGACGCCCTTCGTCGACGGCAGCGTCGATGTGGTCACGGCGACCTATTACAACGAGTTCTACACTATCCAGTCGCGCATGCCGAAGGACAGCTTGAAGACCTTCGTCGCCGAGGACTACGGCATCACCTTCCCGCGCGACACGCTCATCGTGGCCGAGGCGACCGCCAAGGAAAAGCCGGAGCTCGTCAAGGCGTTCCTGCGGGCTTCGCTCAAGGGTTGGAAAGACGCCTTCTCCGATCCCAAGGGCGCCGTCGACACTGTGATGGCTGTAGCCCCGACGCTCGATCGTGCGCAGCAGGAATTCATGCTCACCGAGGTGAAGCGCCTGATGACGGCCGGCGCGGCCGGCAAGAACGGCCTGTTCTGGATCGACGCCGACGCGGTCAAGACCGCGCACGACTTCTTCCTGAAATATGGCGTGATCTCCAAGCCGGTTGATCTCGCTGCCGCCTATGACGCCAGCTTCATCCAGAGCATCCCGGCGGCGGACCGGCTGCCGTGAGCAGCACTGCGGCGACATCGCTTGGTTCCGGCCGCGCGGCTGCGCGGTCGATGGCAATGCCGGTTTCGCTGCGCAAGCTGATCCGGCTCCTGCTCGGCCTCGCCATTGCCGCGGTGGTCTGGGAAGGCGCGGTGCTGCTGTTCGGTATCCGGCCCTATTACCTGCCGCGCCTCAGCACGATTCTGCTGGCGATGGCGGCGACGCCCCGCGCCTATGTCGACGGCTTCCTGCGCACCCTGGCCGAGACGCTGATCGGATTTGCTTCCGGCGGCGCGTTCGGCGTGCTCATGGGTGTCGCGTTTTTCCGCCTCCGTGCGCTGCGCGAGATGGTGTTTCCGATCTTCGTGGTGTCGCAGACCATCCCGGTCATCGCCTTCGGCGCGCTGGTGGTGCTGTGGTTCGGCAATACGCTGCTCGCCAAGGCGATCATCGCATTCTACCTGACCTTCTTTCCGGTGACGGTGAACACGCTTCTGGGCCTCGAGACGGTCGATCCCAAGCAGGTCGACCTGATGCGCAGCTTCGGCGCCTCCAACCGCCAGCTCCTGTTGCGCTTGCAGCTTCCAACCGCGCTGCCGCAGATCTTCGTGGCGCTGCGGCTCGCTGCATCATTGAGCCTGGTCGGCGCCATCGTCGGCGAATGGTTCGGCGACACCACCGGGCTCGGCGTGCTGCTGCTCCAGGCCATGTTCACCGAGAACGTCGTCGCGATCTGGGCCGCCCTGCTTGCCGCGGCTCTGCTCGGCACCGGCTTCTATGCGGTCGTCGCCGCGGTCGAACGACGGCTGGTGTTCTGGAGCGCGGAGCAATGAGCCGCGCGCTTGCTTCACCCTCGCTCGCCGTCCAGCGCGGCATTCTCGGCGCCTTCATCCTGGTCGCGTGCTGGGAAGGCGCGGCGCGCGGACTGCATCTGCCGGCCTATGTTCTGCCCGCCGTCAGCGACATCCTCGCGGGCCTCTGGTCCAAGCGCGCAACGTTGACCGACGCCGCCGGCTACACCCTGCTCGAAGCGCTGGTGGGCTATGGCCTCGGCTGCCTGATCGGCATCGGCCTCGCCGTCGCCATCGCATTGGTGCCGGCGCTGCGCACCGCGATCCTGCCGCTCGCGACCGCGATCAATTCGGTGCCCGTGGTCGGCTATTCGCCGCTGATCCTGCTCTGGTTCGGCATCGGCGTCAGCTCGAAGATCGTGATGGTGGCGATGGCGGTGAGTTTCACCATTCTGCTCTCGATGCTGGCCGGGCTCGATCGTGTCGATCGCCGCGCCATCGACCTGATGCGCAGCTTCGGGGCAAGCCGCTTCGGGGTGCTGTGGCGCCTGCGCCTGCCGACCGCGCTGCCGCTGCTGCTGGCCGGCATGCGCGTCTCGACGGTGCGCAGCGTGATCGTGGCGATCGTCACCGAGATGCTCGGCGCGCATGGCGGGCTCGGCTGGGTGATCTACCAGGCGGTGCTCCAGATCGACTTCGTCCAGGTCTGGGCGGCGATCTTCGTCGCCTCCGCCGCGAGCCTCGCCTTCTTCGGCCTGATCGGTTTCCTCGAACGCAAGATCCTGTTCTGGACATGACGCCATGAAACGACAGATGCATCTCGGCCTGTTCATCCTGGGAACCGGCAGCCACGTCGCCGGCTGGCGCTATCCCGGCGCGGTCGACAGCTTCCAGGATTTTGCGGCGATCCAGCAGATCGGCCGCACCGCCGAGCGCGGCAAGTTCGACCTGATCTTCATGGGCGACAATCTCTATGCCGATGCCGCAGCCCATCCCTCCTACACCCTGCGGCTGGAGCCGCTGACGATGCTCGCCGCGCTCGCGACCTCGACCAGCCACATCGGCCTCGGCGCGACCGTCTCCACCACCTACAGCGATCCGTTCTCGGTGGCGCGCGTGTTCGCCTCGCTCGATCACATCTCCAAGGGCCGCGCGGCCTGGAATGCGGTGACGACGGCCAATCCGGCGACCGCAGCGAATTTCGGCACCACCCACCCCGACCACGCCCGCCGCTACGAGATGGCCGGCGAATTCCTCGACGTCGTCAAGGGACTGTGGGACGGCTGGGCGGATGACGCCATCGTCGCCGACCGCGCCAGCGGCCTCTATATAGATCCGGCGAAGCTCCGCCCGATCGACCATGACGGTGCATTCTTCAAGGTCAAGGGCCCGCTGAACATCGGCCGCAGCCCGCAGGGGCGCCCGGTCGTCCTCCAGGCCGGCGGCTCCGAGGCCGGCCAGGCGCTGGCCGCGCGCACCGCCGATATCGTGTTCTCGGTGGTGCAGGACATCGAGGAGGCCAAGACCGGTTACACGTCGTTGAAGACGCGACTGCCGTCGTTCGGCCGCAAGGCCGCCGATGTCACGGTGCTGCCGGGCGTGATGCCCGTCGTCGGCCGCACCGACAAGGAGGCGTTCGAGAAGCTCAACGTGCTCCAGAGCTTTGTCAGCGGCAGTAATGCGCTTGCCATCCTGTCCGACCGCTTCGGCCGGGACATGTCGACTTACGATCTCGACGGACCTATCCCGGACATCGCACCGTCAGACAGCTATCACAGCTTCGCCAGCGTCATGCTCGCGAAGGGCCGCCGCGAGAACATGACGCTGCGCGATCTCTACAATCTCACCGCCGCCGCACGCGGCCATTGGGTGCTGTGCGGCTCGGCCGAGCGCATCGCCGATACGCTCCAGCTCTGGTTCGACGAGCACGCCGCCGACGGCTTCAACGTCATGCCGCCCTATTTCCACGAAGGGTTCGAGGATTTCGTCCAGTTGGTCGTGCCGATCCTGCAGGAGCGCGGGCTGTTCCGCGCGGAGTATGAGGGCGCGACGTTGCGCGATCATCTCGGCCTTCCGCGCCCGGCCAATCCGTTCTTCGAGGCTTAGAGCGCGCCGGCGGTCCGCAAGGCCTGTTCGAGCGCCTGCAACTCGCTTGGTATCGCCGGCGGCTGCGGCGGCCGTACCGCGTCGCAGGAGAGACGTCCGAGCAGCTTCAGGCAGGCCTTGAGCCGGACTGTCGCCCGTCCTCCGGGCGCATCGCGATAGATTGCCACCGCCAGCGGATAAAGCTTGTCATGCGCGGCACGCGCACGATCCCAATCGCCGGCCTCGGCCGCATTCCAGAGGCTGATCACGAGATCCGGCACGACGCAGGCAAGGCTGACCTGGCTACCGGCCGAACCGACGAGGTAGCTTGTCAGCAGATGTTCGTCGCCGGAGCCGAGCACGACGAACTCGGGACGCAGCTTGTGAATCAGCCTCAGATTCTGCTCGTAAGTCGCGACCTCCCAGCTGCCTTCCTTGATCGCGACGAAGCGACGATCCGCGATGAGCCGCGTCAGCAGCGGCGGCGGGTAGGCCATGGCGCCCGCACCGACCGGTGCGGCATAGAGCATCAAGGGTGCGGTTGTCGCATCGCGGATGCGTCGATGATGCTCGATGACGCAGTCATCGGCGTGACCGAGCGCCCAGCTGTTCGGAGGGAATACCAGGAGGCCGTCCGCACCAGCCTGCTCCAGCGTGGCCGCCTCGCGCGCAGCCTCCAGGCTCGATTCATGGTTGACACCGGAGACGATCAGGCAGCCCCCCGGAACATGTGCACGCGCCAGCTCCACCACGCGCCGCTTCTCGGCCAGCGACAGCACGAAGTTTTCGCCGGCATGGCCGTTGACAAGCAGCCCATTGATCCCCGGCGTGGACGCGACCGAGGCCAGATGATCTGCCAGTCCTGGCTCATCGATCTCGAAGTGGGGCGTCATCGGCACGATCGTGGCGGCATGGATGCCGCGCAGGCGATCTCTGAATGTCTGCATCACAGCCGCCGCGCCGGCTAGTGAATGATCTGGTCGAGGAACGTCCGCGCCCGCTCGGACTTCGGATGCTTGAAGAATTCCTCCGGCGCGGCCTGCTCGACGACTGTTCCTTCATTCATGAACACGATGCGGTCCGCGACCTCGCGGGCGAAGCCCATCTCGTGGGTCACGCACAGCATGGTCATGCCCTCTTCCGCGAGCTTCTTCATGGTCTCGAGCACCTCCTTGACCATCTCGGGGTCGAGCGCGGAGGTCGGCTCGTCGAACAGCATGATCTTCGGCCGCATGCACAGCGCGCGTGCGATCGCGACGCGCTGCTGCTGGCCACCCGAGAGCTGCCCCGGAAATTTTTCGGCCTGATCCGGAATCCGGACCTTGGTGAGGAAATGCATGGCGAGGTCCTTTGCCTCCGCCACCGTCATGCCGTTCACGGTCATCGGCGCCAGGATGCAGTTCTCCAGCACCGTCATGTGCGGAAACAGGTTGAAGCTCTGGAAAACCATGCCGGTGTCACGCCTGACCGCATCGATGTTCTTGCGCTGGCGATCGAGCTCGACACCGTTGACGTAGATCAGACCCTCATCATGCTTCTCGATGTGGTTGATGCAGCGAATGAGCGTCGACTTGCCCGAGCCCGAGGGACCGCAGACCACGATCTTCTCGCCCTTTGCGACCTTGAGATCGACCTCATTCAAGGCGGTGAAGTCGCCATAATGCTTGTAGACGGCCTCCATGCGAACCGCCTGTACCTCACGGAGCTGCGGCTGCGCACCTTCGACGCCCCTCACGCTGACCGTATTCCTCGGTATCTCGCTCATGCACGGGCCTCCACGCTCGCCTGCGCAACCGGCGCCCTCGCCGCGACCCGCCTGGACTTCGCAGCGCTCGACCGACCAAAATGCTTCTCCAGCCGGCGCTGAATCGCATCCCAGACAGAGGTGAGGATCAGGTAATAGGCCGTGGCCGCCGCATAGACTTCAAGGATCTGGAAATGCTCCTGCATCAGCATGTCGCTGCGGCGCATCAGCTCCTCGACCGAGATCACCGAGGCGAGCGAGGTCGCCTTCAGCAGCGAATTGATGGAGTTGCCGAGCGGCGGGATCATCAGCCGGAATGCCTGCGGCAGGGTCACGCGGCGAAACGTCGTCCATGGCGACAGGCTGAGCGCCCAGGCGGCTTCGCGCTGCCCCGCCGAAACGGCCATGAAGCCGCTGCGGACGATCTCGGCCAGATAAGCCGCCTCGTTGAGAATGAGGCCGACCAGCGCGCAAGTGATCACGGAGAACTTGATCCCGAGTTGCGGCAAGCCGCTGTAGATCACCACCAGCTGGATCAACAGCGGCGTGCCGCGGAAGAACCAGATATAGAAGCGCGAGAAGCCTGACAGAACCGGGTTGGACGACATGCGCATCAACGCGATGCCCATGCCGAGGATCAATCCGCCGATGACGGCCGCCACCGTCAGGCCGATGGTGACGAGCACACCCTTCATCAGGAAGTAGTTGAAGAAGTAGTTGACGGCGGCCGTCGGACTGAAATGGCTCATCGGCTTGTCTCCGTGGTTAGGCCGGACCGGGGCCGGCGATCGCAAGCGGCTGATCGGCCGGCATGCTGGTCAGGCCGAACTTGTCGAACAATGCCTGATAGAAGCCGTCGGCGCGCATCGCGTTCAGCGCCTTGACGACGGCATCGACCACCATCTTGTTGCGGAAGCCGAGCGTGGTGCGCGCCGTGCCGAGCCCGCTCAGCACTTCCTTGACGCGGCCGCGGCCGACGAGATCGCGTGCCACGCTGTCCACGAGCAGCGCATTGTCCACCTGCCCTGCGAGCAGCGCGCTCACGACGTTGGTCGCCGTCGGAAACGTGCGCATCTCGATCGCCCCGCCGCCCTTTGCCACGCTGGTATCGCTGAGCTTCTTGAGCCAATTCATCTGGTAGGTGCTGACCTCGACCGCGGATGTTTTTCCGGTCAGGTCGGATTCATTAGCAATTGTTATGCCGCTGTCAGGCGCAACCACGACCGAGATGGCTTGAATGGCGTACGGCACCATGTACATCAGCTTCGAGCGTTCCTCGGTCCAGAACATGCCGGTGTCGATGCCGTCGATGCGGCCCGCGCCCATCGCCGGAATCATCGCCGGAAAATCCATCCGGACGAGTTCGACCGGAAGACACAACCGCTTGCCGAGCTCGGCGGCGAGTTCCACGTTGAGGCCCTGCAATTGGCCGTCCTTGTCGACGAATTGCTGCGGCGGATTGGTCGGGTTGATGGAGAGCTGCAATTTCCCCGGTGCGATCAGATTGTCGTCGCTGATCGCGGGCGTGCAGGCGGCACGCGCCGCAGCGGGCGCGAGAACGAGTGCGGCAACGGCACTCAAGCGAAGCAGTGTCGAGAGCATATAATACCTCCGGTAAGACGCCAATGAGCGATGCAGTCCCTCGCCCGGGATTCCCCCTCAATGTTTCTTGGATGCGGCGGGCCGGATCTTGCGACACGACAGGCAGCATCGTCTTCGTCCCTCTCAGGCCGGTCCCGACATCGGCTTGAGCTGGATTCGCATGAAGTTCTTCACCAGGGATTCGAACGGACCGAAGCCCTTCACCTTGTGGAATTCCGGCGTCTCGAACGCCCATCGTCCCGCGACTTCGTACATGGCCGCGTATTTTGGTCCGTCGCCGATCGAGACGAATCTCTTTGCCGACAGCCAGCCGGGACAGGCGAGCAGATCGGGAAAATGCCTCTGCTCGTACCAGGCGTTGAACGCAGCTTCGTGCTCCGGATCGATATCGACCCGCACGATGTGGATGAAGGCCTCGTCCGGCATCAGCGCCTCCGTCACGCCAAACGGATGTCGCCGGCCGCGCGCGCCGCTCCGACGGTCGTCGCGATGGCGTCGCACAACGCAGGCAGGACCGGCAGCAACGGCGGCCGCGGATCCGCATTGCGGATCAGGCCGAGCACCCTCAGCCCGACCTTCATGCGCGTGTGCATGTCCATGATCGGCGCTGGTCCATAGATCGCCCGGACGATCGGATAGAGCCGCTCGTTGACGGCGCGCATCGCCTTGAGATCGTCGGCGAGCGAAGCCTGCCAGAGCGCGACGAACAGATCCGGCGCGAGGCTGACGAGACCCGAGAGAATGCCGTCGCCGCCGACGGCAAGCTGCGGCAGGAACCAGTTGAAATTCGACGGCAGGATCGCGACGGACGGGTCGGCCCGCTTCACCGCGCGCCGGTTCTCGTCATAGGCGAAGATGGTGTCGCTGCCCTCCTTGATAGCGATGACGCTGTCGAGGCCTGCGATCTTCGCCAGCGTCTCCGGCGAATAGCCAAGTCCGGACGCCAGCGGATACTGGAAGATCGACACCGGAATGCCGATGGCGGAACTGATAGCCAGCACGTAAGCCACCGGCGCGCGCGAGGTCGCCGATGCACCGCCGCCGAGCGGTGCCGGCGGGAATAACACGGCGCAATCGGCGCCGGCGGCTTCCGCGAGCTGCGCCTGATGGATCGCCTCCGCGGTCGAATGAGCGATGATACCCGAAAGCAGCGGCTTGCCACCGATATGCCGGCGCGTCCGCTCGATCACCGCCTGTCGCTCGTCGTCCGAGAGCGACCCGCCCTCGCCGGCATGTCCGTTGACGAACACCGCCGCGATTCCGTCCGGACAGGCGCAATAGTCGAGCACGCGGGCGTAGCCGTCCCAGTCGATCGAGCTGTCGTCCTTGAAGGGCAGCACGGTTGCGACCGTGACGCCGCGCAAGTCAGGTTTCTTCATCGGCTTGCTCATGACGGTTTCCGGCGCGGGAATTTCAGGCTCGCGCGTGCCTTCAGCACCTCGAGGCCGCCCTCGTTGCGGGCGCTTGCCTCCCAGATGATGGTGCGGGTCTCGTCGTGCTGCTCGGCGATCCAGACGTCGAATGTGAGCGTATCGCCGTAGAACACCGGGCCGGTGAACCAGAACCGATCCTCGACAGAGACGCCGATGGTGCCAACGAGCTCGCTGGTGAGTACACTGGTGCAGAGGCCGGCGACCATGATCCCCGGCGCCAGCCGGCGACCGAAGCGCGTTGCGCCCGCATAGACCTCGTCGACATGGACAGGTCCGAAATCGCCGGTGGCGGCAATGTAGAGCGCGCCGTCCGCCTCGGTGATGGTCTTGCTGAGGCTGACCCTGTCGTTCACCTTGAGATCGTCGAAGGATTTCGGCTCGTACATGGCTCAGCCCTTCGCGAACGGAACCAGCGTCGCGGTGCCGTCCACCACGGTCACCCCCGAGGGCGACAGCGTGCAGGTGACCCGGCAGACCGCGTCGTCGCCGGCAACCGAGACGATTTCGGCCTTGGCCTCGACGGACTCGCCGACGATCACGGGGGCGGCGAAAGTCAGCGCGATGCTGCCGATCCGCCGCGTCGGTCCGCCGAGCTGGCTGAGGCAGGTGGTGGCGAGACCGCCGACTGCGAGCTCGAAGGCGACCATGTTTGAGGCGCCGGCCTTTTTGGCGCGGACGGCATCGACATAGAGACCA
Source organism: Bradyrhizobium sp. SZCCT0153 (assembly GCF_018129995.1). Classification (GTDB taxonomy): domain Bacteria; phylum Pseudomonadota; class Alphaproteobacteria; order Rhizobiales; family Xanthobacteraceae; genus Bradyrhizobium; species Bradyrhizobium japonicum_G. Next base: position 958,681 of record NZ_JAFCKS010000002.1, on the reverse strand, counting down.
CCGAGATTGCCGCTGATGCCGGTGAACATCGCCTGCTCTGCGACCGTCATGGTCTTGCGGAAGGCAAAGGCGGCGCCGGGCTTGAGAGGTGCGTGAGACATCGGTCTTCCCTAGAGCTGCAAGCCGTTCTTGATCGTGCTGCGCGCGACCAGCATGCGGTGGATTTCGGAGGTGCCGTCATAGATGCGGGTGACGCGGGCATCGCGATACATGCGCTCCAGCGGCAGGTCCTTGCTGAAACCCATGCCGCCGAACACCTGGATAGCGCGATCCACGACGCGGCCCTGCATCTCGGAGGCCGCAACCTTGATCATCGAGACCTTGTCGCGCGCATCCCGCCCCTGATCGATGTCCCAGGCGGCATTCATCACCATCATCTTGACGCCGAATATCTCCGTGGCGGAATCGGCGATCAGCTTCTGCACCATCTGGAAATCCCCGATGGCCTGGCCGAACTGGCGCCGCTCGCCGGCATGCTTGCGCATCATCTCGAGCGCACGCTGCGCCATGCCGACGGCGCGGGCGCCGATATGGGCAAGGCGGATCTGCAGTACGCTCTGCATGATCAGCTTGAAGCCGCCGCCGACCTCGCCGAGCACGGCCGCTTTCGGGATACGGCAGTCCTCGAAGGTCAACTCGGCATGGCCGTAGCCGCGATGGCCCATCATCGGCTGGGTCCGCGCAACCTTGAAGCCGGACGTGCCGCGGTCGACCAGGAACAGCGTGATGCCGCCCCGCGCACGCTTCTCCTTGTCGGTCAGCGCCATCAGGATCACGTAGTCGGCGATGTCGCCGTCACTGATGAAATGCTTGGTGCCATTGAGCACCCACTCGTCGCCATCGAGATGAGCGGTCGTGTTGATCGATGCCGCGTCGGAGCCGGCCCCCGGCTCGGTGATCGCCATGGCGCAGATCTTGTCGCCCTTGACCGTCGGCAGAAGGTAACGTTCCACCTGGTCGCCCTTGCACGCCATCAGCATCGGATAGACCTGGCCGAACACACGGCGGATCAACGCATCGGAGGTCTTGCCGAATTCTTCCTCGACGAGACAATGCTCGACACAGGACAGCCCGCCACCGCCGACATCCGCCGGCATGTTCATTGCGTAAAGGCCGAGCTTCTGCGCCTTGGCCTTGGTGACCGCCAGCACATCGGCCGGCACCGTTGCCGTCCGCTCCACCTCGTCCTCGAGCGGCTGCACCTCCGTCTCGACGAACCGGCGGACGGTATCGACCAGGAGGCGGGTATCCTCAGGGACTGAAAAGTCGATCATCCCGCCGCTCCCACCGCCTTGCCAGCAATCATCGCGTCAATGTCGGCAGCGCCGTAGCCGATCTCGCCGAGCACTTCGCGGGTCTGCGCACCTAGCCGCTGCGGCACCAGCCGCACCTCCGGCGTCCGGCCGTCATAGCGCGCGGGATGCGCGACCATGCGGATTGGCGCGCCCCCTGCACTTTCGGCGGTCTTGAACACACCGAGATGGTTGAGCTGGGGATCGGTCTCGAGGTCGCGATAGTCCTGCACGGGCGCGTGCCAGATCCGCGCGGCTTCGAGCACCGGCAGCCATTCCGCGGTCGGCTTCTGCTTCAGCCGCGCCGCGACGATGCCCGTAATCTCCTCGCGCTTCGAAAAGCTGTCGGCGTCGCCAAACTGCTGCAAGGCATCGCTGGCAAGCGCTATTGCCAATGCCTTGGGCGAAGCCATGGAGATCGCGAGATGACCGTCGGCGGTCGCGTGAATGCCGTACGGCCCGGGGCTGAACCAGGCCGCAATACCGGCCGGACCGCGCGAGGTCGGCGACGGCGCGCCGTTGAGCCAGGCGGTCAGCGGTTCGACCTGGAGATCGAGGGCGGCCTGATAGAGGTTGACCTCGACGAGCTGCCCCTTCCCGGTCCTGGTCCTGGCGAACAGCGCCGCCAGAATGCTCATGGCATAGAGCGAGGCGGCATGCTGGTCGACGATCACCGCGCCAACCGCCGTCGGCTCGCCGTCGGCGCGTCCGGTTCGCATCGCAAGACCCGACATCGCCTGAAGCAGGAGATCCTGGCCCGGGCGCTCCTTGTAGGGCCCATCCGATCCGAACCCGGTCGCGACGGCGTAGATTAGGCCAGGGTTGATTGCTTTCAACGTGTCGTAGCCGAGGCCAAGCTTGGCCATGGTGCCCGGCCGGAAATTCTCCATCACCACATCGGAGGTGGCGACCAGCTTCTTCACCGCGGCAATGCCATCGGGATGCTTGAGATCGACGGCCAGGCTGCGCTTGTTGCGCCCGGTGGCAAGGTGATTGACGCTGTCGCCGGCGACAAAATGGTTCGCAACCGCCCAGTTGCGCTGAAACGCGCCCTCGATCGGCTCGACCGCGATGACGTCGGCGCCGAGGTCGGCAAGCGTCTGCGCGGCCAACGGGCCCGCGAGGTAATGATTGAAACTCAGTACTTTGACGCCGTCGAGCAGGTTCATCCGTTCACACCCAATTTAAGCAGCCGCGATTGGCGTGCCGCGCCACGCCAGATCGAACGTCTTGACCAGGGCGCGGGCGGCGGCGTCCTGCGCAGCCGGCAGCGGCAGCCGTGGCGGACGCGGATTGCCGACCGCATGACCCATATGACCGAGCAACGCCTTGCTGCCGGCGACATAGGCCTGGCCGCCCACGAATTCGATCAGCGGCAGGTATTTCAGATAGAGCTCCCGCGCCTGCTTGATCGCGCCATCATCGGCAACGAGGCTGAAGATGCGCGCCATTGCGGCGGGCGCCACGTTGGAGGCGACCGCCACCCACCCCTGTGCGCCTTCGACGAACGACTCGAAGCCGAGGATGCCGCCGAACACCGTCATCCGGTCGCCGCAGAGCCGGATGATGTCGCGCACGCGCGTCACCTCAAGCGTCGACTCCTTGATGTAGAGACAATTGTCGATCTCGGAGATGCGCGCCACGAGCGGTGGCTTCAGGTCGACATTGGCGGTTGCCGGGTTGTTGTAGACCATGATCGGTAGCGAGATCGCATCCGCAACCGTCTTGTAGTGATGGACGAGCTCGTCGTCGGTCGGGGTCGAGTAGAACGGCGGGATGATCATCACGCCGTCCGCGCCCAGTTTTTCGGCATGGCGACTGAGCCGCACCACCTCGCGCGTATCTTCCGCGCCGGTGCCGATCAGAACGGGCACGCGGCCTGCAGCCTGAGCAATGACGACCTCGGCGACCAGCGCCTTCTCATCGTCGTCGAGAGACAGGAACTCACCGGTCGAGCCGAGCGGGATCAACCCATGAATTCCTTCGGCGATCTGCCAATCGACGAAGGCGCGCAGTGCCGCGACATCGATCTCGCCGGCCGGCGTAAACGGGGTGATCATGACGGTGTAGGTGCCGCGAAACTTCTTCATCAGGGAACTGCCGGGCGATCTGGTGAACTGGAAGAAAGACGGCGCCCTGCGGAATATCCGCAGCCGTTATGCAATCGATTGCGTAACTGGCTCTGCATTGAGCAACACCATCCATATTTTGGGCTTGATCCTTGCGGGAATAGCCCATAGCGTTTCTGCAATCGTTTGCAGTCTATCGGCAGGTTTGATGAGCGTCACGCTCAAAGATGTGGCACAGGCGGCCCGCGTTTCAGTCAGCACCGCATCGCGCGCACTGACTGGAACCGGCCTGACCAGCGAGCGCACGCAGCAGCGCCTGACGCGCATCGCGCGCGAGCTCGGCTATCGGCCGAATCCGATCGCGCGCGGATTGAAGACCGGTCAGTCGCGGCTCGTCGCGCTCCTGGTCCACAATCTCACCAACGCCTCGTTCCAGGTGATGGCCGAAGTGATGCAGGCGCGCCTGAAGGCAGTGGGTTACCAGATGCTGCTGTGCATCGGCGGCGACGACGCCCAGCAGGAGAGCGACACGCTCACCGCGCTGGTCGATCACCGTATCGACGGACTGATCGTCGTCCCCACCGGCAAGAACGGCGCGCAGCTCAAGGCCTTGGCAAAGGATGTCCCGATCGTCTGCCTGGTGCGGCGCGATGACGCGACCGACCTCGAGACCGTGCTCGCCGACGACCCGCAAGGCGCCTATCTCGGCACGCGCCATCTGATCGAGCTCGGGCACAAGCGCGTCGGGCTGATCGTCGGCCGCCAAGACACCACGTCGGGCCGCGAGCGGTTATCCGGCTATGTCCGCGCGCTGCGCGAGGCCGGCATCCCCGTCGACGACACATTGATTCATGCCGGCCATTTCGTGCCCGAGACCGGCGCGACGTCCTGCCGCAAGCTGCTCGACCTCCCTCGTCCGCCCAGCGCGATCTTCGTGGCCAATCACGAGGCCACGCTTGGCGTGCTGCGCGTCATCGCGGAGCGAAACATCGCGGTCCCCGACGATCTCTCGCTGCTCTGCTACGAGGACATGCCGTGGTTCGAATGGCACCGCCCCGCGATCAGCATCGTCGACAATGGCGCACGCGATCTCGCCAACCTCGCTGTCGACCGGCTGCTGCAGCGCATGGATGCGAAGGGCACCGGCAATGATGGCGTTCGCGAATACCGCGTCGGCGCTCGCCTCGTGCAGCGCGACTCCTGTCGTCGGATCGAAGTCGCCAGCACCAGGGCCGGCAAGCCCAAGCCGTCAATCGCCAAGCCGTCAGCCGCCAAGTCCCCGTCCAAATCGTCTGCGGCCAAATCCGCGAAGGTCTGACCGATGCCCTATGTCGAAGTGCTCGCCCCGCAAGTTCCGCCGCAACGCAAGGCCGCTCTGGCGAGGTCCGTGACCGACGGCCTGATGTCGGCGTTCGGCGTCGGCGCGGACACGGTCACGCTCTACTTCCTCCCGATCTCGCCTGATGACTACGCGCATGCCGGCACGATGGCGGCTCAGGACGGCGGCCAGCGCATCCTGCTCAAGGTGCACGCATTCCGCCGCAGCGAAGCCGAGCGCCGCGCCGCCGCCATCGCCCTGACCCGCGGCGTGTGCAACGCCTATGGCGTGCCGGGCGACGATGTCGCGGTCTACTTCATCGATCGCGACAAGAGCGAAGTCGCGCACGATTCCAAGCTTGCCAGCGACTGATGGGACCGCACGCCATGGATCGCTTCTATAACCAAGCCCAGAAAGCGCTGCGCGAGACCGCCCGCCGTTTCGCGGAGGCCGAGATCCTGCCGCGCGCGGCCGCGATCGACCGCGAGGACCGCTTCGACCGCGCGCTATACAAGGGCATGGCCGATCTCGGCCTGTTCGGCATTTGCCTGCGCGAAGGCGCGGGCGGCGCCGGCCTCGACGCGGTCGCGGCCTGCATCGCGATGGAGGAGCTGGCGCGCTGCTCCGGCGCGGTCGCCAATGCGTTTGCCATTCCCGTCGAAGCGGCATTGTTCTTCGACCATCACGGCACCGACGCGCACAAGGCGCTGATCCCACAAATCCTGAGCGGCGACATCATCCCCGCCACCGCCGTCTCCGAGCCGGATCACGGCTCCGACGTCGCGGGCATCCGCACCCATGCGGTGCGTGATGGCAATGGGTGGCGGCTGAACGGCACCAAGGCCTGGGTGACGCTCGGCGGCGTCGCCGACCGCATCATGGTGTTCGCGCGCACCGGCGCGGACGCAGGCCATCGCGCCATCTCCTGCCTCCTCGTCGACGGTGCCCTGCCCGGCATCACACGCGGCAGGAACGAGGAGCTTCTCGGCATGCACGGCCTCGACGACTGCCAGATCACGTTTTCCGACGTGCAGCTGCCGGCCGACAGCGTGATGGGCCCCGAGAACCAGGCCTTCAAGATGGCGATGAGCAATTTCAACTTCAGCCGGCTGATGATGGCTTCGATGGCGCTGGGCATGGCCCAGGCCGCCTTCGAGGACGCCACGGCGTACGCCCGCGACCGCAAGCAGTTCGGCCAGGCCATCATCGGCTTCCAGGCGGTGCAGTTCATGCTCGCGGACATGTCGACCGACATCGCCGCCGCGCGGCTTCTGATCCACCACGCCGCACGCCTGCATGATGCCGGCGACCCGATCGCCAAGGAAGCCGCGCAGGCAAAACTGTTCACGACCGATATGGCGATGAAGCACGTCTCCAACGCGCTCCAGATCCACGGCGGTAACGGCTATTCGCGCGAATACCGCATCGAGCGCATCTTCCGCGATGTGCGCCTTGCCCAGATCTACGAGGGCACCAACCAGATCCAGCGGCTCATCATCGCCCGCCAGATCGAGAAGGACGCCGCATGATGCGGAGCAAGCGCACATGCTGAGTATCATCACCGCTGCAGAGGCCGCGGGTCTCATCCGTGACACCGACACGCTGATCGTCGGCGGCAATGGCGGTACCGGCGTCGCCGAATCCATCCTCGGCGCGCTGGAGCAGCGCTTCCTCGACGGCCAGGGTCCGCACAATCTGACGCTGATCAACATCACCGGCGTCGGTGCGGTGACCGAGAAGGGACTGTGCCATCTTGCCCATGAAGGCATGATCGCACGCGTGATCGGCGGCAATTTCGGCCTCCAGGTGCCGTTCATGAGGCTGGTCCGCGACGAGTTGATCGACGCCTACAATTTTCCGCAAGGCGTCATGAGCCAGCTCTGCCGCGCCATGGCAGCGAAACATCCTGGCGTGCTCACCCATGTCGGCCTCGACACCTACATGGACCCGCGTCAGGACGGCGGCCGCATGAACAAGCGCACCAGAGCGCCGCTGGTCGATCTGCTCGAGCTGAACGGCCAGTCGTATTTGCTCTACCGCGTCCCCGCCCCGCCTGATGTCGCCGTCATCCGCGGCACCTCCGCCGACGAGGACGGCTATATCAGCATGGAGCACGAGGGCACGACGCGCGAGGATCTCTCGATCGCGCAAGCCGTGCACAATGCCGGCGGCACCGTGATTTGCCAGGTGAAGCGGATCGTGAAGCGCGGCTCGATCCATCCGCAGATGGTCAAGATCCCCGGATTCCTGATCGACCACGTCGTACTCGACCCCGAGCAGATGCAGACCTACGGCACCGTCTACGACCCGGCGCGCTGCGGCGATAGCCGCGTGCCGGAGGTGATGATCACGCCCGATCCACTTACCGAGCGCCGGGTGATCGCCCGCCGGGCCGCCTTCGAGCTGCGCCCGCGCGACGTCGTCAATCTCGGCGTCGGCATCTCCGCGATGATCCCAAACGTCGCGGCGGAAGAAGGCATTTCCGACCTGATCACGCTGACGGTGGAATCCGGCGTGGTCGGCGGCGTGCCCGGCCATGCGCGCGAATTCGGCACTGCCATCAATCCGCGCGTCATTCTCGACCAGGCCTATCAGTTCGACTTCTACGACGGCGGCGGGCTGTCCTGCGCCTTCCTCTCCTTCGCCGAGGTCGACGAGGTTGGCAACGTCAACGTCACCCGCTTCGGCGAACGCCGCGACGGCTCCGGCGGCTTCATCGACATTACCCAGAACGCACGGCGGCTGATCTTCAGCGGCACCATGACAGGCGGCAAGTTCGATGTCGGCGTCGAGAACGGCCGCCTCGCGATCCGGCGCGACGGCGCTTTCCGCAAATTCGTCCCGCACGTCGGCCAGATCAGCTTCAGCGCCTCGTTCGCTGCACAACGCGGCCAGCACGTCAGCTATGTGACCGAGCGCGCCGTGTTCGAGCTCGAGAACGGCAGCGTGACCCTGACCGAGATCGCACCGGGCGTTCGGCTGGAGGAGGACATCCTTGCGCATATGGGCTTTCGTCCGCGCATCAGCCCGCAACTGAAGGATATGGACCCGCGCATCTTCCGCTCGGGACCGATGGGGATCGCACAGAGTTTCAAGGCCCTGCCAGCGCGGCCGCGCAAGGTCGCCTGAGGGGACACGCATGGACGCCAGCGCCTCCATCAATCTCCGTTATGAGGACATTTCGCTCGGCGCCGAGTTCGAGACCGCCGTGCACATCGTGACGGAGGCTGATATCGCAACCTTTGCCGACGTCACCCGCGATCACCATCCGCTCCATGTCGATTCTGCTTATGCGCGCTCGCGCGGCTTTCCCGCCGTGATCGGCCATGGCCTGTTCGGCCTGTCGCTGATGGAGGGGTTGAAGTCGGAGCTGAAACTCTACGAGGAGACCTCGGTCGCCTCGCTCGGCTGGGACGAGGTGCGGTTCAAGGCGCCGATCGTCGCCGGCGACGCCTTGCGCGTGCGCTTCCGCTTCGTCGAGAAGCGGCCGACCCGGAATCCCGAGCGCGGGATCGTCATCGAGACGCTCTACCTTCTCAATCAGCGCGACGAGGTGGTGACCGCGGCCCGCCACATCTCGCTGATCCTGACCCGGCAGGCCGATCGCGGCGCGACGGCCGCCAAATGACAACGAGGAAGACGTCGGACCGGAGACGGCTCAACTGCCACCATGATTTGACAGGAGTGTTCTGATGCGATTTCCAAAAACCTTCTCCGCCCTCACCCTTCTGATCGGCCTGTCCCAGGCGGCTGGCGCCCAGACCTGCACGCCAAAGGTGCCGGCATCGAGCCTGATCGAGGCGCCGAAATGGCAGATGTCGATCAACCCGACGCTGCCGCCGCAGCAATTCGTCGACGACAAGGGCGAGCTGCAGGGCCTCAATGTCGAGCTCGCCCGCGAGATCGCCAAGCGCATCTGCGTCGAGGCAGTGTTCCTGCGCATGGACTTCCCGCCGATGATCCCGGCGTTGCGCTCGGGCCGCTTCGATGCCATCAACACCGGCCTGTTCTGGACCGAGGAGCGCTCCAAGATGTTCTACCTCGTTCCTTACGCGCAGCAGGCGATCAGCATCTATACCGATCCATCCTCCAGCCTGAAGCTGGAAAAGTTCGAGGATCTGGCCGGACGCGTGGTGGGAGTGGAATCGGCGACCTACACGGAACGCAAGGCACGCGAATTCAACACCGAGATGGTCGCCAAGGGCCTCAAGCCGATCGAGCTCCGCACCTTCACCACCGTCACCGCGACTTCTGCGGCGTTACGCGCCGGTCAGCTCGAGGCCGCGCTAAACATCAACGAAACCGCCAACGCGCTCGAGCAGAAGGGCATCGCCAAGATCTGGGTCCGCGACATCGCCGGCACCGACATCACCTTCGCCTTCCGTGACAAGCTGCTCGCGCAGGCTTTCGCGGACGCGCTGACGGCGACCCGCGCCGACGGCACCTATGACAAGCTGTTCGATAAATTCGGCATGACCAAGCTCAAGGCCACCACTTTTGCCATCCGTGGCGAGGGGCCCACCAATTGATCCCCGCGCTTCGTGCGCATAGGCAACGAGGACGAACCGATCGTCTGTGCGGCGAATGGACTTGCGAAGACCTATCGTGGCAACGACTGTTCAGCTCGGAGGCCGAGGTCGCAGCCGCGAAGAATGTGGGCTTCGAAATCCGGCGCGGCGAGACGCTCGGCCTGGTTGGAGAGTCCGGCTCAGGCTAGAGCACGATCGGCCGGCTGGTGATACGTCTCACCGACGCCGATGCGGCTATGCCTTCGGGACGCCGCCCCCACGGCCTCGGAGAAATCCAGTACGCCGATGCGGACCACGCCCGTTCAAACTCCACGTTCCTCGCGTGGTTCGCTGACGGCGTGAAGCTGCGTGCCCCAACGCGAAGGGCCGGAAACGGCTGTTAGCGAGGGCCAACACGAGGCAAACGCCGCCGCGTTTTCCTACAACTGCACCCCACGCGTGAGTGCGCCATCGACAACGAGGTTCGTCCCGGTGATGAAGCTGGCCGCGCGGCTGGCGAGAAACACTACGGCGTTGGCCATTTCCTGTGGCGTACCCATCCGCCCCGTTGGGTTGAGTGCCAGCGCCGTCTTGTAGAGCTCGGGATTGTTGTCCTTGATCATGTTCCAGACCCCGCCGTCGAAATAGGTATTGCCTGGGGAGACCGAGTTGGCGCGGATATTCTTCCCCGCGAGCTGATTGGCGAGTCCCTGGGTGTAGTGGATGATCGCTGCCTTGAAGGTGCCGTAGGGACCGGCGGCGAAATCGACCTCGCGCCCTGAGACGCTCGATATGGTGACGATCGCGCCAGCCGCGCTCTTCTCAAGATAGGGCATGGACGCATTCACCAGCCGGACCGTGCCCATCATGTCGGTCGAGAATTCCTTCTCCCAGCTTTCGTCGTCCTGCCCGATCGCAAGCGCGCTGACATTGGCGACGACGACGTCGATGCCGCCGAGCTTTGCCGCCATATCCCCGACCCAGGCCTTCAGTACGGCCGCGTCGGCGACGTCGACGGCGCCGCCATAGGCCGCGACGCCCCTGGTCTTGAGTGCGGCGACCGTGCTCTCGACCTCGGCCAGATTGCGGGAGCACACCCCGACATCAGCGCCTTCGGCGGCGAATGTCTCGGCGATCGCGCGGCCGATTCCCTTGGTGCTTCCCGTGACGAGTACCTTGGCTCCCTTGAGTCCCAGATCCATGGCCAAATTCCTTTTCTTGGTTCAGTAGTTGGTCACAGCCGCCTTGACCAGTCCACGATAGCTGTGCGGCATGCGCATCGACACCAGATCCTTTCGCCGCACCACGTTGGTGGGATAGACGCTGTCAAGATTGGTGGTGTCGACCAGCGCGGTTGCAAGGCCCGTACCGCCGGCCGCGATTGCCTCCCGGCGCGGAAAGGAAAACGTGTCAGGACCGAAGACGCCGCTCAGCCCGGGATAGCCGCGTTCAGGATCGACAATATTGGCGAAGGCGAAGAACAGGTTGTTTTCGCCGGCGCGAACGCGGAAATGATGCCAGTGATGCGGATCGGGGCCGGTCGGAACCGGCTTTGGCTGTAGCACCTCCGTGCCGGTATGCGACGAACTGAAGCGTCCCTTGATCGCGGCGGGGCATGCGATGAGATCGCAGCCGCGCAGCGCCAGCACCCGGCCCGCTTCCGGGAAAGACGCATCGTGACCGATCAACAGTCCGATACGGCCAATCGGCGTGTCGACGACGGTCCAGCCATCGCCGGCGGTGGCCCAGCTTCGCTCGTCGGCCGCCAGATGCGTCTTGCGATAGACCGAGACGTCCCCATCCGGCGACACCAGGCAGGCGCTGTTGTAGAGGATATCGGCTGCACGTTCGGCCAGGCCGCAGACGAGATAGAGACCCAGTTCCTCTGCGAGTTCCTCAAGGCGATTCGTCACGGGGCCCGGTATCGGCTGCGCCGATCTCGCGGGATCGCCGAGCCCTGTCACCGCGAGCTCCGGGAAGACGACGAGCTCAGCGCCGTCGGCGCGGGCCTTGCGCGCGAGTGCCGCGATCTCCTCGAGGTTCTGGTTGAAATCGTCGCCGGGTGCAAATTGCGCAACGCTGACCCGCGACGTTTTCCCGGCCGGCCACGGCTCGTGGCCGTAGAGACCGAAGAAGTCGCGCGGATTCCAGCTGAAGGTATCGGTGAGCAGCTCCGGATAGAGCTCCGGCCGCCGCTGCGCGAACACGGTCTCGCCGAGCACGCGGCGCGCGCGTGCGACGTCGAGATCGATCTCCGACAGCAGCACCCCATCGCCCTTATCGAGCACGGCCGCGACCTGCCCGTCCGGTGTGATCACGCAGCTGCCGCCGCTGAACTGCACCGTGCGTTCCAGTCCCCATCGATTGCTTTCGATGACGTAGCAGCCGTTCTCGAATGCCCGGCTGAGCCAGTACGGCGCCGGCGTACGCTCCGCCAGCCAGTTCGAGATGTGGCAGATGACGTCCGCACCGCCGAGCGCCATCAGCCGCGCGGTCTCCACGAAATGGATGTCCATGCAGATCAGCAGCGCGATCCGCCCGATCGGCGTCTCGAACACCTGATTGTGCAGGTCGCCTGCCGCCGCCCATTTCGGCTCGGAAATGTAGGGATGCGTCTTGCGGTGGCGACCGACAACGCCGTCCGGCCCGATCAGGACGGCCGTGTTGAAGTAGATGCCGTCCTCGTCGACCTCGGGCATGCCGACCACGATGTAGCAGTCGTGCTTGCGCGCCAGCGCGGCAAAACGATTTGTGGTCGGCCCGGGGATCGTCTCGACGAACGACGCGACCTCGGCGCGGTCGAACCAGCAATAGCCGGTCGTTCCCATTTCCGGCGTGACGATGAGCCTTGCACCGGCCGCCGCCGCCTGCTCGCAGAGTTCGAGCAGGCGCGCAATGTTGCGCTCCTTCTCGAACATGGTCGGCTCGAACTGGACGGCGGCGACCTTATGGGTTCCTGACATGAGCTGACCGGCCCTCAAACCAGAAATGACTTCTTGATGGAGGCGCCGAGCGTGTACTTTGGATCCACCATGTTGCCGACACGGACGCGTCCAGCCTGGGTCAGGAGCATGTAGGCGTCGATCTCGTCGAAGCCGTAGTCGGCCGCCATCCAGCGGCAGAGCTCGCGATAGGCGATGCGGGCTGCATCCTCCATCGGCCTCGCCGAGCCGATGGTCATGATGAAATCCTTGGTCTCGAGCCGCGGCCAGGCAATGGTCCACCCCTTGATCAGGTCGATCTGCACCGTCGTCACCGTCGGATGCTCGATGGCGACGCCGCAGAGCTCGCCGTCGCCTTGTGCCGCATGACAGTCGCCGAGATAGAGCAGTGCGCCCTTGGTGTTGACCGGCAGGTAGATGACGGCGCCTACGCCGACGTCGGGCAGGTCCATGTTGCCGCCGTAATAGTCCGGGACCAGCGACGAGATCGCCTCGATCTCCGGCGAGGTGCCTATGGTACCGATGAAGGGTTCATAGGGCAGCGTGATCTTGTCGTTCCACTTCGTGCCTGTCTTGGCGTCGATCACGAGCTTCTTGACGCGCTCGGGCAGCGCCGGATTGAGCAGCGCGGTCTGGCCGGTCGAGACCAGGCCGCCGAAATCCGGCATGACCACGGTGGTGCCGCACGGCTGCGGCCCACGCGGCACGATGCTCTCGATGTAGACCGCGAGCACGTCGCCCTTCTCGGCGCCGTTGACGTGGATCGGTCCGTTCTGCGGATTGAGGAAAGGGAAATTGAGGATATTCGACGGGCTGTCGGTCTCGTGCTTGATCGCGCCTTCGAACGCATCATGCGTCTCGGCGGAAACGACCGCGCCGGGATCGACGGTCAGCACAGGATTCACATAGGGGCCGTAGACGTAGTGGTACTTGCCCTGCTCGCTTTCGGTGATGGTGTACTGCTTGCCACGCTCGCCCCTGGCGACGCCTTTGCGTGCCATGATGGAATCGTTTTGCCAGGCCATTGCCGTTTCTCCTTGGTTGGGCGTCGTTTTTTTCAAACTGCCAGATGGCGGCGCATCTCCGCCTCGTCGTCGAGCGCGGACCGGTCGAGACTTGCGACGATGCGCCCCTTGTCCATGACGTAGCAGCGCTGCGCCATGGCGCGGATCATGTCGAGATTCTGCTCGACCAGGATGATGGTCACGCCGGTCCTGCGGTTGAGCTCGACCATGTTGCGCGCGATGTCCTGGACGATGTTCGGCTGAATGCCCTCGGAGGGTTCGTCGAGCAGGATCAGATTGGGATCGGCGATCAGGACGCGTCCGATCGCGAGCTGCTGCTGCTGTCCTCCGGACATCGTACCGGCGCGCTGACTCCAGCGCTCTTCGAGGATCGGGAAAGCCTCGACGATCTTGCGCCGGCCCGCCTCGGGAATGCCGCCGCCCTTGATGGCGGCACCCACCGCGACATTCTCGCCGACGGTCAGACGCGGAAACACATCGCGCCCCTGCGGTACATACCCCATGCCGAGGCGCGCCCGCTTGTGCGGCGGCAGCGATTCCACGGCTTCGCCGCGATAGACGATCGAGCCGCTCATCGACGGCACGAGCCCGATCAGGCTCTTCATCAGCGTCGACTTGCCGACGCCGTTGCGTCCGATGACGGCGACGATCTCGCCTTCCCGCACCTCGATCTCGAGGCCCTGGAGCACCGGCTTGCCGCCATAGCCGGCACGTAAGGCCAGCGTCGAGAGGATGACTTCCTTGCGCGGCATATCAAGCATGAGCCTGCCCCAGATAGATCGCCGCCACGCGCTCGTCGGCCACGATCTCGTCGATCGAGCCTTGCGCGAAGACCTGGCCGAGATGCAGCACGGTGACACGCTGGGCAACCTGGCGAACGAACGCCATGTCATGCTCGATCGCCAGCACGGTCATGCCGTCTGCATTGAGCCGCTGCACCATCTCGCCGGTCATGTGGGTCTCTTCCGGCGACATGCCGGCGGTCGGCTCGTCCAGCAGCAGCAGGCGCGGCTTCAGGCTGATCGCCATGCCGATCTCCAGCCATTGCTTCTGGCCGTGGCTGAGATTCCCCGCCCTCTGCGCCTGCTCGGATTCGAGGCCGAGGAAGCCAAGCAGCCTCACGATCTCGGCTTCGAGCTCGGCGCCGCGATGGTGGCTCTGGAGTGCAATCTCGAGGTTCTGGCGGACGGACAGGCCCTTGAAGACGCCCGGCACCTGGAACTTGACCGACAGGCCGCGGTGAATCCGCGCGAACGACTTCAGCGCCGTGATGTTCTCTCCGGCGAAGAGAATCTCGCCGCTGCCGGGATGGTGCTCGCCGAGAATGAGACGGAACAGCGTGCTCTTGCCGGCGCCGTTCGGCCCGATCAGGCAATGAATCTCGCCGGGCTCGAGCGAGAGATCTACCGCGTTGGTGACGTGCAGGCCGCCGAAGTGCTTGTTCAATTTGCGCAGCTCGAGCAGCGACATCAGCCAGCCCTCCGCGTCAGGCGCGCGGCAAGCCGTCCGAGCCAGTTCATTGCGCCGAGCACCAAGCCGTTCGGGGCGATCAGGACAGTCAGCACCAGCAGCACGCCCATGAACACGAGCGCATATTGGCTGCCGTAGATCGTGAGCGCCTGGAATGCGGCAAGCACCACCAGCGTGCCGACCACGGTCGAGGTCAGATCGCTGCGGCCGCCAACGGCGACCCAGATCAGCGGCAGCGCCGCCGCCGTCATGCCCATGCTCGACGGCGTGATGTACTGCCCCCACGCCGTATAGAGTACGCCCGATATCCCCGCGAGCGCGGCGCCGATGACGAAAGTGATGAGCTGATATTTGCGGATGTCATAGCCCAGCATCTCCGCCCTTTCAGGGTTCTCGCGGATCGCGACGATGACATTGCCGAACGACGAGTTCATCAGGATACGCAACGCGAGATAGACGAAGACAAGAAGGCCGAGCACGAAATAGTAGAGCCCGACATCGGCGAACAGCACGATCGGTTGGCCCGGCCAGGGGATGGTCAGAGGCGGCATCGCGCTCATGCCGTTGAAGCCGTTGAGCCGCGCGCTGCCGATATGCCATTCCGGCCCGGCGGTCTGCGCCATGAAGCGCTCGAGCATCAATGTCACGGCGAGCGTGACGATGCCGAGGAAGACGCCGGCGATGCGGCCGAAGAACATGAAATAGCCGAGCAGGACAGCGAACAGCGCTGCAATCGCAATCGCGGCAACAAAGGCGACCAGCGTAAAGCCATAGGCCGCGCCGAAGTTAAGGGTCAGAACGCCGTATCCGTAGCCCGCAATGCCGAAGAACGCAGTCTGCCCGAAGGACAGCGAGCCGCCATAACCCCAAATCAGGCAAAGGCTGAGCGCGATGAACACCCAGACGAAGAAGTAGACGGTGTTGCCGACCGTATAGCCGTCGCTGAACAGCGGATAGGCAAGCCCAATCGCGAGCACGATTGCAAACAGGCTCCAGAAGGCCGGACCGCGACCGACGGTCTGCGGCCCTTCAAGACGGCGAAACAAGGAAACGAAACCGGTCACGGCGCCATTACTCCGTCAGGTGCGTTCGCGCAGCACGAAGCCGGAGATGCCTTTCGGCAAAACCCGGACGACGATGATGACGGCAACCAGAAGGCCGATCTGGCCGAACAACTGTCCTTGCCAGGACGTCATCCCCGACTTCACGATCGCAAGCAGGCCGCCGGCGGGGGCCGTGCCGAGGAAGACGTCGGCACCGCCGATCACGACCGTGACGAAGGCCTCCATGATGAAGGTTGCGCCCATGGTCGGCACCAGCGTCATGGTCGGCGCATAGAGCCCGCCGGCAAGGCCCGCCAGCCCTGCGCCGCAGGCGAAGGTGAGGCTGTAGATCAGGCGCGTATCGACGCCGAGGGCGGCCGCCATGTGCGGCACCTGGATGGTCGCCCGCGCCAGCACGCCGAAGCGCGTCCAGTTGAACAACGCATAGAGCGCGGCGAGTACGCCGAGTGCGGCACAGAACAGCACGATGCGGTAGATCGAATAGGAGTAGTCACCGACCTGGAAACTGCCGAACGGCGTACCGACACCCGCCATGGTCGAGCCGACCATGATCAGCGTGCCCTGCGTGGCGATCAGGCTGAGCCCCCAGGTGGCGACGATGGTGTCGAGCGGCCGGTCATAGAGATGGCGGATGACCGCGAGCTCGACCAGCACGCCGACCAGCGCGGACACGACCGTTCCCGCCAGAATCCCCAGCGGCAACGGCAGGCCGGCATGCACGGTCGCGGCGGTAACGTAGGCCCCGCACATGATGAACTCGCCATGGGCGAGATTGATCACGCCCATCATGCCGAAGATCACCGCGAGCCCGCAAGCTGACAGCACCAGGAACGCGAAGGCGTCACCAAATTGATAGAGCGCCGAAAAGACGTGGGTCGCGATGTCCATGAACCAACCAGTCTGAGGGAAGACGCAAAATTGCCGTCGCAGATGTCCGTGATCGCCCCGGCCCGCCGGCAACACCGGAGGCGTGCCGGGAGGGCCGGAGCGATCAGCCGCCGGGTCAGGGTTTCGGCGGCGGATTCGACGGCGTGTACTGCGCCATCGGATCTTTCTTGGTGAGATCACAGCCGGCCTCACCCAGCCAGTACGGCTTGATGTCCTCCCAGGTCTTCGGGAAGGAGATCGAGTGATCGGCGCCGACCTTGGCGAGATAGATCGTGTGCGACATGTGCTGGCTCTTCGGGTCGATGCAGACCTTGCCTTCCGGCGCATCCATGCAGACGTCACCCATCGCGATCACCTTGCGGATGTCCTCGCGCTTGGTCGACTTCGCCCGCTCCACCATCTGCTTGTAGAGATAGACGGCGAGATAGGAATTCTCCGCCTCCTGGTTCACATAAGGCTCGCTCGGGAACTTGGCCTTGAACTTGGCGTAGAACTCCTTGCTCTTGGGCGAGTCGATCTCCTCGATGTAGTTGGTGGTGACGTACATGTCCTTCAGGCTCGGCGGCTTGAAGCGCTTGTGCTCGTAGCCCTGGCCGACGTTGACCGAGGACGCCATCGGCAGGTTGACGTTGGCGGAGGCCGCCTGTTCGTAATAGGAGGCCTGCGCGGTGCCGACCAGCAGCGTGACCACGAAGTCCGGCTTGGCCTTCTGGATGTTCTGGATGCTCTGCGAGAACTGCGACACGCCGAGCGGGATGAACTCCTCGCCGGCCATCTTGCCGCCGTTCTCCTTGACGATCTTGCGTACCCATTCCGCCGAGATCTGGCCGAAATTGTAGTCGGCGGCGAGCGTGTAGACGTTCTTGCCGTACTTCTCCATCATGTAGGGAATGAGCGTGGAGAACTGCTGCTCCGGCACGGCGCCGGTTACGATCATGTGGCCGTCGCAAACGCCGCCTTCGTACTGGTTGTTGTAGAAGGCGAAGCCGTTGAACTGATCGACGATCGGCCGATACGCTTCGCGCGAGGCCGAGGAAAATCCGGCGAACACGACGTCGACCTTGTCGCGCTGGAGCACGCGCCGCATGAACTCCTGGTAGCGGGTGTTGTCGGATTGCGTGTCGTAAGGAACGAGCTCGAGCGGCCGACCCATGATGCCGCCGGCCTTGTTGATCTCATCGGCGGCGAGCTGGATGGCGTGGACCTTGCCGATCGTGGCTGCGGCGAAGTCGCCGGACTGATCCTCCAGCACGCCCATCTTGATCGGGTTTTCCGCCGCGAGCGCCAGGCTTGACGCGAGGACAAGCGTCCCCGTGAGGGCTGCGGCGCGCAGCCCCCGCAATACAGACTTGCTCATTTTGCTTCTCCTAGATGGCTTGCTTGTTGCCGCCTTGCAGCGTGATGCCGGTCGTGCGGCCGGACGTGTCGGGCGGCTTCGCCCGCTTGCTCAGGAACTCCTCGCAGTAGAGTTCCATGTTCTGCCGCGCGCGCATGCTTTCGCGACGGAGCTGGGAATAGGCACCTTCCTCGTCGAGGCCGCCCCGCTGCATCAGCAGGATCACGGCCCGGATCACCGCGCGGCGGCCGCGGCGGCGCTCTTCGAGGTCCTGCAGGCGATCGTTCATTTCGGCGCGCAGCAGGAATTGGTTGATGCCCATAAACAGGGATGTGTAGACCGCGCCGCCATGCACCGGCTTGCGCAGGAACGAGGTCGCACCAATATTGACGAGCGCCTTCAGACGACTTGGCGCCTCGACGCCGACGAGGCCGATCACCGGCACCGGCGGCAGCCGCGAGGCCGGGTTGACCTCGATGGCGACAGCGCCTTCGAGATCGCCGTCGACGAACAGGATGTCGCGGTCGGCCTGGAGGCTCGCAACGTCGATCTGCGCACGGCCGTCGATGATTTCAGGATATTCAGTGGAAACACCGAGCTTGGCGAGCGTCGTTTCGAGCGTGCTTTCCCATCCGCCTCGCCGTGTCACGACGATGGCGCGGCCGCCCTTGAAGTTCTGCAGCAATCGGGAGCTCATGATTACACCACCTTCAACAGCGGAGTGCGCATCGCGCTGGCAAAGCGCGGCGACGACTGGACGAGATAGGGATCGGGCGCGATCGGCTCGCGGGATTCCAGCAGCACCTCGAATTGCCCGTTGGCGGCCGAACGGCCGATCCGCGGCGTGAGCCAGGCGTGAAAGGTCTGCCGGTCGATGCGGACCTCGCCTTGCGGCGCACGCAGCCGTTGATCCGCCACGGCGGCGCGCACCGTGCGCGCGTCGTCGGTGCCGGCCTGCAGCAATGCCGCCGCGAGCAGCTTGACGGCGATGTAGGACGACTCCGCATCGGCCGACGAGACCGGTCCGGCCGGAAAGGACTTCGTGTAGGCATCGATGAAGGCGGCATTCTCAGGTGAATTCAGCGACGAGAAATAGACGCTCGACGAGAGGTGTCCGTCGACTGCATCGGGTCCGATCTCCGGCAATTCCGGTTCCGACAGCGTGCAGCTCGCAACGGGAATTTCGGCGGCCTGATCGATACCGCGCACGCGGCAAGCGGCCCGGAATGCGCGGAAGAAGGCATAGGCGCTGGTGCCGATCAGATTGTTGAAGACGAAGTCCGGGCGCTGGTCGATGATCGCGGCAATGACCTGGTCGACCTCGGTATCGCCGACCGAAAGATAGCGCTCGGCGAGCACGGTGCCGCCGCGTGCAATCAGCGCCTCGCGGAAAATGCGGTTGTTCTCCCAGGCCCAGATGTAGTTGGAGCCGATGCAGAAGGCGCGCGAGCCGACCCGGGAGGCTAGATAATCGACCAGCGGCAACACGTGCTGGTTAGGGGCGGCACCGGTGTAGATGACGTTATCGGAGCTCTCGAAGCCCTCGTAGTGGGAGGGATACCACAACAGCCCGTCGAACTTCTCGAAGCACGGGATCACCTCCTTGCGGCTCGACGAGGTGTAGCAGCCGACCACCTGACGGATGCCGGAACCGAGCAGCTCGAGGCTGAGCGAACGATAGCGCGCGAGGTCGCCGGACGGATTGACCACGACCGGCTCCAGCTCGATGTCGCCACCACTCGCATTGACCTCCTGGAAGGCCAGCAACGCGCCATTGAGGATCGAGCGCGCGACGACGCTGTAGGAGCCCGTCGTCGAGAACATCACGCCAATTCGATACCGCTTCTGCGTCATCACTCGATCCAAAACAAAAAAAGCGCCCGCCGGCTGTGAAGCCGAGGGCGCCCTCGCCGCCAACCGAACACGCGATAAAAGCGTGGCGTTGGAAATGGTTGAACTCACCGCGTTGATGGGCCGTCTTGCCCTACGCTCGCAGCATACGGTCGTTGAGATCGGATATTATGTCAAGCGCGTTGTTGCAGCGGAGATTGCCGCAATTCGTGCCGGCCTGTAGCAAAACTGTGCAAGGTGGTTCATGTCCGCAGAAAGGGCCTACCAAGGCGGCCGGCATGGCTCTTCCCTGACCTGATGACGCATTGACGCACACGTCGTTGTTGCCAGTCACGCAGGTCCGCCGAGGCGTGGAAGCGAAGATCTGGACTCATGCTCATCCCGCGAAAGCTCGGCGCTCGCGCGGTGACTAGACTAGCTTCCATTCCTTGCAGGAATTGCAGGACGACCTTACACGAAGGGAACCCAATTACACGAAGGGAACCCAATGCCCTGTTGCGTGTCCTGAGCCTCCGGCAGCGACGCCGAGCGATTGCGGCACCGGCGTTAGCAGCAATCGCACTGTAATCGCAGCAATCGCTCTGGAGTCACGAGGCGGCAGGTCCGCTAGATCGTTGCGGTGTCATCCCCAGATCTCCCAAGGTCCCAACTTCCGACCGCCACGCTCGTGGCGATCGTCGATGCCCTGAAAGCGGTCGCCGGTGATCCGCCCAGGGGGCGCGCAAGCTTTGCCAAGGGCAGATGCGTGCGCGGCACCTATGTTCCGTCGGATCGGGCGGAGGAAATTACGAGATCCCGGAGCTTCACGAGACCATCGCGCGTGCTGGCGCGCTTCTCGGTCGGCCGCGGCGATCCCAATGTCGCGGATACCGACAACCTCGTGCTGCGCGGCTTGAGCCTCAGGCTCGGAGACATTCACCACCGCTCCGACATGCTTGCGCAAAGTGCTCCCGTGCATTTTGCGAAGACGCTCGACCAGATGCTGGCTTTCCTCGAGGCGCGCATTCCCGGACCAGACGGCAGTCCGGATATGGAGAGGGTCAAGGCATTCTCCGCCGCCAATCCCGAAACGCTGCATCAGGCCAGTTACATCGCCGCGCATCCGCTACCCCGGAGTTTTGCCGGCACGACCTACTGGGGCGTGCACTCATTTCCGGTGACGAATTCGTCGGGCGAAACGAGGTTCATCAAGTTCAAGGTCGCACCCGTCGGCGTAGAGGTTGCGCCGGCGAAGAGCGAAGTCACGGCGAAGTCTGCCAATTTCCTGCACGACGACCTGGAGCGCCGGGTCACCAGCGGCGACGTCCGCTTCAGCGTGATGGCGCTGCTCGATCGTCCCGGCGATCCCACCATGGACGTGACCATCCGATGGCCCGACGAGGACAATCGCGAAGAGGTTCGGCTGGGGACGATCGTGATCACTGGCCTCGAGCCAGACGAAACGTGCGACGGCTCCGTCTTCAATCCGGCAAATCTCGCCGAAGGCGTTGCCCATCCGCCCGATGAGATCTTCGCGGCGCGCAGCGCCGCCTATGCAATCTCGCTGGCGAAGCGTCGTTGACCAGAGGACGGGTCTGGCATCCTCTGAATCACTTCTCGCTTTCCTTGATGTCCAGTGATTCGCGACGCCATGTTGCCGGACTAACGCCGACCTGCGCCGAAAACACTTTCGTAAAGTGGCTTTGGTTGGCAAATCCGACGGCGATCGCAATTTCGGACAGCGGCAGGTCCCGCACGCTCATCAACTGCATGGCCGCCTTCACGCGCTGGCGCAGCAGCCATTGGTGCGGCGGCAGGCCGGTGGAGATACGAAACGCGCGCGAAAAATAACTGACCGAGAGACCGAACTCGGCTGCAACCTGCTGCAGCGAAACTGTCCCGCCGAGATCGGAGTCGAGCTTTTCGCAGGCTCGCTTCAACTGCCATGGGGCAAGACCGCCGCGAACCGATCCGGTCACGCTCTGCAGCCCGCCATAGGACTGGGCAATGTGCGCAGTGAATGCGAGCATCATGTGATCGATGAAGAGCTGGTTCGCCTCGGTCGGCCGATTGAGCCCTTCCAACAGCGCTGCTCCGATATGACGCATGATCTTGTCGTCATGGCCGAAGCCGAACTGACAGGCAAGATCGCCAACAGGCCGTGTACGGGATTCCTTGACGACGCCGTCGAGCACTGAACGCGGAAGATAAAACTGGAGGGAATGGAACGGCTTGTCGATAACGAACCCCGGATCACTCCTGAGGTCGTACAGATACGTCGTACCGGCCCTGACATCCGCCTTCATCACGCACTTGCCGTGATCCCAGAGCTCGCAGTCCGGGTAATTGTGAAGCTTCAGGCTGACGATATAGGCCTCATCGGCCACGGAGCCGGAACGGCCCGGCATGGGGTTATCATCCCGCGTCTCGGTGACCGCGAGTTCGATACCGCGCCGCGAACGCGTGATCAGCGAGGGCGGCGCATCCCTCAAGTGCAACTGCTGCCTGACCCTCTGTCCGAAGGTACCCGCCTGTGCCATATGGGTCGGCCTTGTCTGGAGTTGGAGCCGCCGGGGTCACCGAGCCCATGAAGTCGAGTTCATTATTGGAGATCGACAAGCAGCGGTCCAGCCTTGCTCACGGAATCGGCATCTGCGCCGATCGAGTTCGATCAGCTTTCGACCGAACGATTTTCTAAGCAATTCCAATGAGATTTGGCCCCTTCTGGCCTCGCCACAACCGGGCTGGGGGCCGGTTCCATCGTGCGTTTGTGAAATCCCGGCAGGGCTTTGTCCGGCGCATGCTCAGGCGGACTTGGCATCGAAACCCGCATCCACGAGGATTCTCGCAAGCTGCTTGCGCGCGTAAAAGATCCTGCTCTTCACGGTCGCCCGCGGAATGCCGATTATTCCGCTGACCTCGGCGACCGAATTTTCGCGATAGTAGAACAGGTCGATGATTTCCCGATGGACGGGGGAGAGCTTGTCGATGCATGCGCGCAGGATGCCCTCCGTATCCTTGCGGTCCAGGGCAACGTCCGGCGTATCCCGGACGTCGACGATTCCACACGCATCGACTTGATCGATATCATCATGCGTTCGCTCTCGCCACGAGCTGATGGCCTTGAACCGGGCGATCGAGAGCAGCCATGTAGAAACGCGCGCGCGACTTTCGAAGCGATTCGCGGAGCGCCACACATCGAGGAACACCTGACTCACGAGATCGTCGACGATCGCCGGATTGCGAACCCGGCGTCTAATGAATCGGGACACTCTTTCGCGGTGGCGAGCAAAAATGATGTGCATGGCCGCTTTGTCGCCCTCCGCAACGTTTTTGAGCAGCATTTCGTCGCAGGCATCTTCCTGCACAAAGCGGAGATCGATTGCCCGATTGCGTGACTCCCGTCCCGGAGCCGGTTCCGACTCCCCGGTTCGGCAAACGGCAAAAACAAGCTCGTCATGTATCACCGCGCTGGAGGGTCCTTGCAGCGATTTGGGCCCGTTGCCGGCCTTGCACGGGCTCACGCCCAGGCGGGTCGGCGCGTGGCCGGATGAGGAGGTTCTCGACCGAGGTCGACGTAACCTTGCAGTTTCCCCTGGTTGCCGCCCCTCGGTGATGGACATCGCTCCCTCCGCTTGTTTTTGACGCGATAGCGGTGAGGATGCGTCGCGTGAAGCCGTTCGGGCTATCCTACGAGGGGCTCATCTTTCTAGTCCCCTGGTCTAGGATGTTCGGCCGGTCGGCAGACAAAGTGGGCTTGAGCCGCGAGCCCCGGTCCCGGTCAGGCGTCGCCTTCCGAGGCGCCGTGCAGCGCGTTCATCACATCCAGGTGCGCAGAGGCGCCTTGGAGCAGAATCTGACAAAACACGCCTGTTTCGGGAAAGACGGTGGTACGACGCAACCTTAAGACCCGTAAAATCCCGTGTAGCCGTTCCTTGAGCCGAGGCTTCAAGACCCTCTGTGAAAGGCACGGCGACAAACCGGGGGCGGGAAGCGATCAAGGGACCACGCCATGCTCGAGACTATCGCCGGCTCTCGTACCTTACATCCCCTACCTCGCTATCCCATGACCGTTGATGAAAAATCCACAAACCGTCCGCTTGTCGTGATCGTGGATGATGACGAAGAGGTCCGCTTCGCGCTTCGCGAACTGCTCCTGTCGGTTGGACTCGATGCGTGCTGCTTTGGATCAACGCAGGAGCTGCTGCATGCCGATCTTCCGGAGCGGCCTGGCTGTCTCATCCTCGACGTTCGCATGCCCGGAGCGAGTGGTCTCGATCTCCAGCAGCATCTCGTCGCGAACGGCCACACGCGGCCGATCGTTTTCCTGACAGGTCATGGCGATATCGCAATGACGGTGCAGGCGATGAAGGCGGGAGCCATCGACTTCCTGACCAAGCCTGTCAGGGATCAGGCGCTGCTCGATGCGGTCGCCGCGGCGATCGAGAAAGACATCGCGCAACGGGCGGCGGCCCATCACGTCAGGCAACACGTCGACCGCTACGCGACACTGACCCCTCGCGAACGCGAGGTGCTGCGCGAAGTGGTCAGGGGTCGCCTCAACAAGCAGATTGCATTCGATCTGGGCATCACCGAGATCACGGTCAAGCTGCATCGCGGCAACGCGATGCGGAAACTGCAGGCCGGATCGGTCGGCCAATTGATCCGGATCTGGGAATCGCTGCCTGCGGCACTTCAAGGGACGCAATCGGCCTACACCAAAGGATAGGTACAACCCGGCCGGCAATGGGCGGATGGTCGTCGGGCCATGCCAGCGAAAACGATCCGTTCGCCCAGACTGCCTGCCGTCGCGGTCGTAGATGACGACGAAGCTGTGCGCGAGGCGCTTTCCGATCTCCTCGTCGTGCTGGGATTCGCGTGCCAGACATTCGATCGGGCGGAAGCTTTCATGGCCGCGTACGCGCCACATCACTTCGACTGCCTGATTACCGATGTGAGCATGCCAGGCCGGAGCGGCCTCGAACTCCAGGAACGATTGCGGGAATTGGGCTCGTCAATGCCGGTCATCATCATCACCGCGGATGCAAGTCCGGCCACACGGGCACGCGCGCTCAGCGGCGGCGCTCTCGCCTGTTTGACGAAGCCGGTCAACGATGACGTCCTCTTGCACCATCTGCAGTCCACGCTGGACCGCGCAGGCCGTTCGCAAGGCGATGATCGCCAGGATACGCCGTCAGATGAGTAATCTGTTCCAACGTGCCGCAGGAAGTGACCACACTTTCCCCCATGCCATGGAGTTGGCCGATCTTGCCTCCGAAAGCGTCATCGTCAGTGACGTACACGGCGTCATCAAATACTGGAATGCTGCCTCCGAAGCTCTCTACGGCTGGCCTGCCATGGCGATGGTGGGGCAGCGCGTCCAGACGATCGGCTCCCTCGCCCACAGCGGTACCGATCATTTCAGCGCACTCCTGCGCGAAGGCCGGTGGGAGGGAGTGGCCCTCCGGCGCGGCCTGACCGGAGCGGACATCGTGGCTGCGGTGAGGCAAATCGTCCGCCGGGACACAGCGGGCGGTCTTCTCGATATTGTCGAGTTCGGCCGGAACGCAGGCTCGCTCTCTCAAGCGGCGTACCTGCGCATGGATGCCGAGCTGCAATCTTCTCTCGCCGCGTCCTGGGAGCTCGATACGTCGGCCGCGCACCATTTGCTCGATGCGATCGCCGAACATCGGCGCGGCGGCATCCCCGTCGATCTCGACCAGCACCCGGATTGGGTCGACGAGATGCTCAGCGCAACCCGCATCCTGGCCGTCAACAATCGGGCGGTCCGCATGTTCGGCGCGCATGCCGGCTACGAGCAGATGATAGGCAAATCCATCGGCGACTTCTGGCCGGCCGAGAGCCGCGCGTTGCTGGCCACTCTGATCGAGAGTGTCACGAGCGATCGCACGCGTCTCGAGATACGCAAGATGATCTTGAGCGGAAGCTTGCGCAATCCCGTCGTAAAGGCCTGGCATTCGGCGGAGCCAAAGCCGCCCGACACCGTCTTCGTGACGATCAACGGCGTGACGAATGATGACCGAACGACCTGGGAATTGCAGGCCAGCGAAGAGAGATACCGTCAGCTCGTTCAATATCTGCCGACCGCGCTCTGGCAGGTGGATTCCCGCCGCGCGGGCGAGGCCTTCGACCAATTGAAGTCAAACGGCGTCCGCGATATCGCCGGCCATCTCGAGCGCAATCCGGACCTCGTCGAACATGCCAAGGACGTCGTTCGCGTCACCGACGTCAATCGCGACGCCGTATCGCTGTTCCACGCCCGCAACCCCGCCGATCTCATCAAACCGGTCCGGTACATTTTCGCCGCTGCCCCCGGGCTCGCCGAACGGGTCATGGTCGCGCATTTCGAAGGCCGCCGGAACCTGATCGAGGAAACCAGGATTCGCGCTTTCGACGGCTCGATCATCGACGTCCTGTTCACGGTGACCTATCCGGTGCCGCCCGAGCAGCTCGACAACACCTTCATCACCATGCAGGACATCAGCGAGCGATTAAACGCCGAAAAGCAGCTGCGGAAACTGCAAGCCGACTTCTCGCATGCCGGGCGGATCGCAACGCTCGGCGAGCTCGCGACGTCGATTGCGCACGAGATCAACCAGCCGCTTGCGGCCATCGTGACCAATGGCGAGACCAGCCTGAGATGGCTCGCGCGCGCCGATCAAAACACGGAGAAGGTCACACAGCTCACCTCCCGAATCGTCTCGAATGCGCGGCGTGCCAGCGACATCATACATCGCATCCGCGGCATGGCGGCGAAGCACGAACCGGAGATGCGCCTCATCGACTTGAACGAGGTGGCCGAAGAAGCGCTGTTGTTCATCCGCCACGACACCGATTCAAAGTCGATCGTCCTGTCGGCGGCCTTTGGCGCCGACCTCCCCAAGGTCCTTGGCGACCGGATTCAGTTGCAGCAGGTCATCATCAACCTGCTGGTCAACAGCGTCCAGGCGATCGTGCAGTCGGGCCAGCCGAAGCGCCGGATCGAGATTAAGACGTCGTTCGATGACGACGACTCGGTCGTGCTCTCCGTTGCCGACAATGGGCCGGGCATTCCCGCCGCGGGCTTGGCGCATGTCTTCGACAGTTTCTTCAGCACCAAGGACGCGGGGCTCGGCATCGGCCTTGCCATCTGTCAGTCGATCATCACCGCGCATGGCGGCCGCATCGCGGGCGCCAACCGTCCGAATGGCGGCGCGCATTTCCACTTCACTGTCCCGGTACCGAGGGTGCCCAGCCCAGAACCGGGGTAGGACATGTCGGCACGAGGCGCGTCCCGCGCTTCGGTGAGTTGCGGCTTCACTGCGAATGATCACGCCAAGCCCCGGCCGCCCTATCCCAAGGTACAGGTGACTCTAACCGCCGAACCAGCGAGACCACACCCGCCGCACGATACCACCGAGCGCTGTTTCCCATCATCGTTACGAACATGGTCGAGGTAACCGCTCTGTCCACCGACCAACGAATCGGCCGGCGGGAATTGAACGCAAGACTTCCCCAACACGAGCACAATTCATGAGCACGCCGATGGTCGATACCCTGGACGCTCTGCCGGTCGAACCCAGGACGCGAGAGAGGGACTTTCAGGCTACCGACCGCCGCTCCGCCGATGTGGAGATGACGCGCGTCCTCCACACCGCACCACTTCACATGGCGTTGGACGCCTCCGGCGCCGGGATCGCCCACTGGCAACATGAACCATTGCACGACGTCGTCGAGCCGATGAGCCACCACGTCATCATGGCCTACAACGGCGCGGTGCAGCGCATGGAGCGGCGGTCGGGAAGCTCGGTCGTCAAAGGAACGTTTCGTCCCGGGGTCGTGATCATCATCCCGGAAGGCTCAAGCTCCCGGTGGGACATTCCGAAACCTGTCGACGTCGTCCAGCTTTATCTTCCTCACGCCACATTGAGGCGCGTTGCCGACCAAGCCGAGACCCACAACCCGACCGACCTTCTGGAGCGAACTGCGCATCCCGATCCCATTACATCCCGCTTGCTCCTGAGCGCGGCCGGTGTGGTGGAGGGCAATCGGGCGCTGGATGTGCTGTTCAGGCATCAGCTGACCGACCTCCTGGCCACACGCCTCCTGGCCGCACATACCGGCTCGCCGACGGCGTTCCAGTCGACCGTGGGTGGACTTTCACCGAAGGTCCTGCTCCGCGCCATCGAACGCTTGCGCTCGGACAGCGATGCGGATGTCTCCCTCGATGCCCTGGCTTCGGACGCAGGCCTGTCGCGCTTCCACTTCTGCCGCGCTTTCAAGGAGAGCACTGGGCTTTCACCTCTTGCCTGGTTGCGGCAACACCGGCTCGAGCAGGCGATGAATATGCTGCGCAACACCGACGCATCGGTCGTGGCGGTGGCGGTGGAGCTTGGCTATGCCTCCCAGACGGCCTTCGCTGCGGCATTCAAGCGATCGACCGGGGAAACGCCGAGCGATTGGCGGCGGCGCGTGCGTTAGCAACTGTCCCCCTGCAGTCAACGAAGTGCCTTCGAACGCGAGAACAGCCCGATGAACCAGCCGATCCTGCACGATCCTTTGGAGGCTCTGCTCGTCGACCCCGGCGCGCGACATCGCGACACCGCGGTCACCGAGCGGCGCCGTGCCGACGTGGAAATGGCGCGCGTCCTCAAGACCGCACCGCTCCAGATGGCTTCGGACCCTTCCAGCGGCGTCATCGCGCATTGGAAGCATGGGGCTCTCCATGACGCGGTCGAACCCATGACCGACCACGTCATCATGACTTACCCCACAGGCGTTCAGCGCCTGGAGCGTCGCTCCGGGAGATCGGTTGCGATTGGAACGGCCCGCTCCGGGGTCGTGACCATCATTCCGGCCGGTTCAAGCGCAAGATGGGACATTCCCGGGTTCGTCGACGTCATCCAGCTCTACCTTCCGCACACGGCGCTCGAACGCGTCGTTCGCGAAGCCAACGCGCCCACCCTCGGCGATCTTCTGGAACGAACGGGTCATCCCGACCCTGTCGTATCCGGGTTGTTGACGAGTGCAGCGGATGTGCTGGAAGGCAATACGGCCCTGGATCTACTGTTCAGGCAGCAGCTGACGGAGGTCCTGGCCACACGTATCCTGGCCGATCACACTGGCGTGCCCACGACGTTCGAGCCGATCATGGGCGGCCTGTCCTCCCATGTTCTGCGACGCTCGATCGAACGTCTGCGCTCGGACAACAATACCGACGTGTCGCTCGCGGCGCTCGCTTCGGATGCCGGCCTGTCGCGCTTCCACTTCTGTCGTGCCTTCAAGGAAAGCACCGGGCTTTCACCTCATGCGTGGCTGCGCCAGCAGCGGCTGGAGCAGGCGATGAACATGCTGCGCGAGACCGATAAGCCGATCGTGTCGGTGGCCGCGAAGCTCGGCTATGCCTCACAAACTGCGTTCACCGCCGCATTCAAGAAGCTGACCGGCGAAACCCCCAGCGATTGGCGACGGCGCATACGGTAACAGCAATCGCGATGCAGGTGCCGCAATCGCACTGGCGCAGACGCAGCGTCGATCCGGTAAACGATCAGGGTCCCCCACGCTCCCCATAGACGGAGACGAAGATGACCTCGAAGACTTTCGTCAGCCTCTCTGCAATCGCGCCGCGACGCAGACTAGTCGCAGGCACAATCGTCTACGGACTGTCATTGGCGGTACGCTTCGCCTCTGCAACGGGCGAGGACGTGGAAACTCCAACCCAGTTCATGCACAGGACGATTCCGGCGATGTCCGTCATGCTCAGCGACGACACACGGCTTCCCTACGCCGACTGGAGCGGCCCGATCGCCGTCGGAGCGGCTTTCCTCCGCCGCTGGCCGCCGCGGGCATCGTCGATGCCGAGCTGTTTCTCCCCTTAAAACCAGCGCGTTCGTTTCACGTCTTCGCGTCGTCGTCGAGTTCGAGAGGCCGCACCCAGGCAGCGGCGGCGGCAACGCGCGTATCCCCGAAGAGCAACCACAGGAGAAAGTCACATGCGAATAGTCATCATTGGCGCCGGTTTTGCCGGCATGTACGCTGCACTTTCGGCTGCCCGTCTGCGCGATATCCAGGGCGTCTCGCCCGAAGAGCTGGAGATCGCGCTGGTGGCTCCCGAGCCGACATTGGTGGTTCGTCCGCGGCTTTACGAAGCGAAGCCCGAAACGCTGACGGCGCCGCTGCAGGATGTCCTCAAGGCGATTGACGTCGTCTACGTACAAGGCAGCACCGAAACGGTCGACACTACGGCTCGCACGGTGGAGATCGCCCGTATCAAAGGTGCGAAGAAGCACCTCTCCTACGATCGGCTGGTGGTGGCGACCGGCAGCCGGCTGTTTCGTCCGAATATCCCCGGCCTTGCCGAGCACGGTTTCAGCGTCGACCAGCTCGACGATGCAATTGCGCTCGACCGGCATCTTCACGGTCTGGCCGGTCGGCCGGCAAGGAACGGACGCGACACCGTCGTCGTTGCCGGCGGCGGCTTCACGGGAATCGAGACCGCCACGGAAATGCCCGCCCGGCTTCGTGCGATCTTCGGCAAGGATGCCAGGCCGCGCATCGTCATCGTCGATCGGAACAGTGCGATTGCACCCGACATGGGTGCGGGTCCCCGCCCCGTCATCGAGGATGCGCTGCGCACGCTCGGTGTCGAGACCCGGCTCGGTGCGAGCGTCGCATCGCTCGACGACTCCGGGGTGACGTTGACCTCCGGCGAACACATCGAAAGTGAAACCGTGATCTGGGCGGCGGGCATGCGCGCCGCTCCTCTGACTGCGCAAATTCCCGCCGAGCGCGACAATTTTGGGCGGCTGCTGGTGGACCGCGACTTGCGCGTGCTGAACGTCGCCGGCGTCTTTGCCACCGGCGACGCCGCAAGAGCCGCCAGCGACAACATCGGCAATTACGCGCTGATGTCGTGCCAGCACGCCACGCGGATGGGCGCCTTTGCCGGCAACAATGCCGCGGCCGAGCTGCTGGGAGTCCCCACGAAGCCGTATCACCAGGAGGCATATGCGACCTGTCTCGACCTGGGCGAGGCTGGCGCGATCTTCACGCGTGGCTGGGATCGGACGCTCGAGCTCGTCGGGACCGAGGCCAAGAAGACCAAGCAACAGATCAACACCGTGTGGATCTATCCGCCACCGGCCGAGCGTGCAGCCGCGCTGGCCGCAGCCGATCCCGAGCGTGTCGGCGAGGTGTAGACCGACCAAACCAGGGCCGCGCTTCTCGCAAAAGAGTGCAGTCTGCTCAAAATCGACCAACGTGGAGATCACCGCAATGAAACCCGAGGCCGTCCGCACGACAGCGTTTGCGATGCCGATGACCAACCCGGCTTTTCCGCCGGGCCCCTATCGCTTCGTCAACCGCGAGTACTTCATCATCCAGTACCGGACCGACCCCGAGGCGCTGCGCCGGATCGTGCCCGAGCCGCTCGCGCTCACGGAGCCGGTCGTGAACTACGAGTTCATCCGCATGCCGGACTCGACCGGATTCGGCGATTACACCGAAAGCGGTCAAGTCATCCCTGTGTCCTATCAGGGCCAGGCGGGCAGCTTCACCCACCAGATGTTTCTCAACGACCATCCGCCAATCGCAGGCGGGCGTGAGCTGTGGGGATTTCCCAAGAAGCTGGCACAGCCGAAGCTTGCAGTCGAGATCGATACGCTGGTCGGCACCCTGAACTATGGCTCGGTACGCATCGCAACCGGCACCATGGGCTACAAGCACCGCGCCCTCGATTGCGCAGCCGAGGCGAGCAAGCTCGCCGCGCCCAATTTCCTGCTCAAGATCATCCCGCATGTCGACGGCTCGGCCCGCATCTGCGAGCTGGTCCGCTACCACCTCGAAGACATCACCGTGAGGGGCGCATGGACCGGCCCCGCTGCGCTCGACCTTTATTCGCACGCGCTCGCCCCCGTCGCCGAACTGCCGGTCCTCGAGGTGCTGTCGGCCAAGCACCTCGTGGCCGACCTGACGCTCGGGCTCGGCACCGTGGTCCACGACTATCTTTCGCCGGGCGCGACTGCGCAGCGACGCGGATCCAGATCCGAAATCCTTATCGAGGCAAACGCCGGCTGATCGGATCAGCCGCAATACCGGGAGGTTCGAAATGCTTAAGGTCACGCGCGAGCAAACCAGTCCTGCGCCGCAGCAATCGAGGCCGCTGCCATATGACGCGGTCGCTCTGGTCCTGCAGGGCGGCGGAGCACTCGGCGCCTATCAGGCTGGCGTCTACGAGGGCCTGCACGAAGCCGGCATCCGGCCGAACTGGCTGGCCGGAATCTCGATCGGGGCCCTCAACGCCGCCATCATTGCCGGCTCGCCCGAAGGCGAGCGCGTGCAAAGGCTGCGCGAATTCTGGGAAACCATCTGCGCCTTCTCGATCGAGTGGCCCGCCGGCGAAGGGTTAGCCAATGCCTTGCCATTTGCGTTCGACATCAACTCGTTGCGCAACGCGATGGCGGCCGCGAGAGCCTTGGTCCAGGGCCAGCCCGGCTTCTTCAAGCCGCGCTTCCCCTCACCGCTGTGGTCGCCGTTCTCGGGCGATGCCGCGACGAGCTTCTACGACACCGCACCGCTGCTCAAAACGCTGGAGCGGCTCGTCGACTTCGACCGGCTGAACTCGGGCGACGTGCGCGTCAGCGTCGGCGCGGTCAACGTCCGCACCGGCAATTTGACCTATTTCGACACCGCCGAACGCCGGCTGGGACCGAAACATTTCATGGCGTCCGGCGCGCTGCCGCCGGGATTCCCCGCCGTCGAAATCGAAGGCGAACATTACTGGGATGGCGGCGTGGTGTCGAACACGCCACTCTCCCGTGTCCTGTCCGGCGAGCCGCGCGACACCTTGACGTTCCAGATCGATCTCTGGTCGGCCAGAGGCCGCGTTCCCTACGACCTGATGGAAGTGTCGAGCCGGCAGAAGGACATCCAGTATTCGAGCCGCACACGCTCTGTCACCGACCAGGTGTTGCGGATGCAGAAGATGCGTCAGGCATTGCAACGGACCATGCAGGAACTGCCGGAAAGCGCGAAAGCGAAGCCGGAAATCCGCGCCATTGCCGATATGGCCTGCCACCGCGCCTACAACATCGTCCACCTGATCTACCAGTCCAAGACCTACGAGGGTCATTCCAGGGACTACGAGTTTGGGCTGAGTGCGATGCGCAGGCACTGGCAGAACGGGCTCGACGACATCCGCCGTACTCTCGCCGACCCGGGCCGCCTGGACCCGCCGTCACCAGAGCTCGGCATCGTCACCCACGATATTCATCGCCGCGATTGAGCTCTAGCGCCGTCTGCAGCCTCAGGAGAATGCCATGTCGACCATTTCTTTTGTCCCCGAACGAAAGGCCCAAGCCAGGCTTCGCCCGTCCCGGCAGGCGATCAGGCGGGCAGCGCTGATATTTGTCGCGGCGCTCGGCGTCGCCGGGGCGGCCGAGTTCACCCGCTACTACCTCACGATCGGCCGCTACCTGGAAACGACCGACGACGCCTATGTCAAAGCCGATTCCACCATCATCGCGCCGAAGGTTTCCGGCTACATCGCCGAAGTCCTTGTTTCCGACAACGAGCCGGTCAAGACCGGTCAGATCCTGGCCCGGATCGACGACCGCGATTTCAGGGCGGCGCTCGATCAGGCCCATGCCGATGTCGCCGCGGCCAATGCCGCGGTGCGTAACCTCAACGCGCAGATCGAATTGCAGGAGTCCGTGATCCAGCAGCAAGCCGCACTGGTGGACGCCAGCGAAGCGGCGCTGAAGTTCGTACGCGAGGAACAGGCCCGTTACGACGGCTTGATGAAGACCGGTTCCGGCACCATCCAGCGCGCACAGCAGACCGACGCGGCGCTGCGCGAGAAGTCCGCCCAGTTGCTCGCAGAGAAGTCGGCGTTGATCGCCGCCAGCAAGAAGATCGAGGTGCTCGCGACCGACCGTGCCAAGGCGGTTGCCCAGCTCGACCGCGCCCATGCGGTGGAGCAGCAGGCGGCGCTGAACCTGTCCTACACGCAAATCACGGCGCCCGTCGAAGGCACGGTCGGCGCGCGCTCGTTGCGGGTCGGCCAGTTCGTGCAAGCCGGCACCCAGCTGATGGCGGTCGTGCCGCTCGATGCGGTCTATGTGGTCGCCAATTTCAAGGAGACGCAGCTCACCCATGTGCGCGACGGACAGCCGGTCGAGCTTCGGATCGACAGCTTCCATTCGACCAGACTGACAGGCCATGTCGAGAGCCTGTCGCCGGCGAGCGGCCTGGAATTCGCGCTGCTGCCGCCCGACAACGCAACGGGCAACTTCACCAAGATCGTGCAGCGCGTGCCGGTGAAGATCGTGCTCGACGGCCAGAGACTGAAGGGCCTGTTGCGCCCCGGCATGTCGGCGCTGCCGACCATCAACACCAAGAGCGCCGTTCTCGCCGACCGCGAAGCCGAAAAGCGCGTTGCATCGCGCCGCACCCAGCCCCGTAGCTGAACCACATCGCTCCTCCCGCGCACGCGAAGAGACCGCCATGACCACGGATCGAACCATCGTCGACGTCATTCCCACCGGCGATGCTGGGTCGCCCGCCGCGGCCCCAGCCGCTCCCGTCGTCTCCGCAAAAACCTGGCTTGCGGTGATCGGCTCCACGCTCGGCGCCTTCATGGCGGTCCTCAACATCCAGATCGTCAATGCTTCGCTTGCCGACATCCAGGGCGGGATCGGCGCGGGCATCGACGATGGCGGCTGGATCTCGACCTCGTATCTGATCGCCGAGATCGTGGTGATCCCGCTCAGCGGCTGGCTCGCCCAGGTATTCTCGGTTCGCATCTACCTGCTGACCAACGCCCTCCTCTTCCTGCTGTTCTCGGCAGCCTGCGCACTCGCGCAAGACCTCTCGCAGATGATCGTGCTGCGCGCCGTGCAGGGATTTACCGGTGGCGTGCTGATCCCCATGGCATTCACGCTGATCATTACGCTGCTGCCGAAGGCGAAGCAGCCGATCGGCCTGGCGCTGTTCGCGATCTCGGCGACGTTTGCGCCCGCAATCGGACCGACGATCGGCGGCTATCTCACCGAGAATTTCGGCTGGGAATACATCTTCTATGTCAACGTCGTGCCCGGCGCGGCCATGATCGCCATGCTGTATGTCTCGCTGGAATCGAAGCCCATGAGGCTCTCGCTGCTGCGCGAAGGTGACTGGGCGGGCATCATCACCATGGCGATCGGGCTCGCCGCGCTGCAGACCGTTCTGGAGGAAGGCAACAAGGACGACTGGTTCGGCTCGCCGTTCATCGTTCGTCTCGCCGTGATCGCTGCGATCGCACTGGCGCTGTTCGTCGCGATCGAACTCACCGCCGACAAACCATTGCTGAACCTGCGTCTGCTGGTTCGCCGCAATTTCGGCTTCGGCGTTCTCGCAAATCTTCTGCTTGGAGTCGCTCTCTACGGCTCGGTCTACGTCCTGCCGGTCTATCTCTCGCGCATCCAGGGCTACAATTCCGAGCAGATCGGCATGGTGCTGGCATGGACCGGGTTGCCGCAGCTCCT
The DNA here is from genome assembly GCF_018129995.1 of Bradyrhizobium sp. SZCCT0153. GTDB lineage: Bacteria > Pseudomonadota > Alphaproteobacteria > Rhizobiales > Xanthobacteraceae > Bradyrhizobium > Bradyrhizobium japonicum_G. Next base: position 923,418 of record NZ_JAFCKS010000002.1, on the reverse strand, counting down.
GCTGATCCCAATGGTGCCGCAGCTCATGAAGCGCGTCGACCCGCGTATCGTAATCGGCGCCGGCTTTGCGCTGTTCTCTGCCTCCAACTTCATGAACATCTACATGACCAATGACTATGCGGCCGATCAACTGTTCTGGCCCAACGTGATCCGTGCCTTTGGCCAGGCCCTTTGCTTCGCACCGCTTTCGGCGGTCGCCACGGCCGGCATCGAGTCCGAGAATGCCGGGTCTGCATCCGCGCTATTCAACATGACACGGAATCTCGGCGGCGCCATCGGCATTGCCGCGCTGCAGACGCTGCTCACCAAGCGCGAGCAATATCACTCCAACGTGCTGACGCAATCGGTGTCGATGTTCGAACAGGCGACCCGCACCCGGATCGAGCAGCTTACGCAGTATTTCATGAACCACGGCATCATCGATCGCGTCGACTCCACGCACCGCGCCTATGTGGCGATCGGCAAGGTCGTGCAGAAGCAAGCCTTCATCCTGGCCTTCAGCGACACCTTCTACGTGCTCGGTGCAGCCCTGATCATTGCGCTGCTGGCCGCGCTCCTGCTGAAGAAGTCCGGCCCGCTCGAGGCCGGCGGTGCCCACTGATCATCGTTCAACGCGCATCCCCAACGGAAAGGAAACTCCCATGTTGAAGAACAAGGTTGCCATCGTGACCGGATCGACCAGCGGCATCGGGCTCGGCATCGCCAGAGAGTTGGCCGGGCTCGGAGCGGACCTCGTCTTGAACGGCTTCGGCGATGCCGGCGAAATCGAGACAATCCGCAGCGGAATTGCGCGCGAGCTTGGGGTGCGTGTCGTCTACGACGGCGCGGACATGTCGAAGGCAGACGCCGTGCGCGGCCTGATTGCCGCGACGATCGACAAGTTCGGGCGCCTCGACATTCTCGTGAACAATGCAGGCATCCAGTTCACCGCGCCGGTCGAAGATTTTCCGGCCGCCAAGTGGGACGCGATTCTGGGCATCAACCTGTCGGCGGCGTTCCACGGCATCGCGGCGGCCGTGCCGCAGATGAAGACGCAGCGCTGGGGGCGGATCGTCAACATCGCTTCAGCCCACGGCCTCGTCGCGTCGACACACAAGGCGGCCTACGTCGCTGCCAAGCACGGGCTGGTCGGCTTGACCAAAGTGGTGGGCCTGGAGACCGCCGGAAGCGGCGTGACCTGCAATGCGGTTTGTCCTGGATGGGTACGAACGCCGTTGGTGGACAAGCAGATCGACGACATCGCGGCGCAAAGAGGCATCGGCCAAAAGGAAGCCGCCAGGGACCTGCTGGCCGAGAAGCAGCCATCCCTCGAATTCGTCTCTCCGGCACAGCTTGGGGCCACCGTGGCTTTCCTGTGCTCGGCCGCCGCCGATCAGATCACGGGCACAGCGATCTCGGTCGACGGTGGCTGGACCGCGCAATAGAGGCTCTCTCATGTTGCAAAGGTCGGCTGATTCATCTGACGACGCAGTGGAGCTGTCGCGCCTCGAGGCGCGGTTGCCACCGTTGCTCAGCGTCATCGCCGGAATGGTCGACTTCACCGGCTTCTCCACCCTCGGCCATATCTTCACGGCCCATGTGACCGGCAATATCGTGCTGGCCACCGTCGTTGCCGTCGACGGCGGCTCGTTTCATTGCGCCCAGTTGTTGGCGATTCCGGTCTTCGTGCTGGCCCTGGCCACCGTCGGGCTGATCGCCCGCGCTTCCCAGAGGCACGGGCCGAGTCTGGCGCGGCTGTTGCTTCTGGTTCAATTCCTTGTGCTTGCCGCGCTATTGATCTTCAGCGTCATTGCGAAGCCATCCATCGATCCGATTGGTGTGCGGGCCGGCTGGGCGGCGATGATGGCTGTGTCCGCCATGGCCTGCCAGTACGCGCTCCTTCGCCTCGCCGTGCCTGGCGCGATTTCGACGGCGGTGATGACCGGTAATCTCGCCAATGCCGTCTTGTCAGCGATGGACTTGCTCTCGGTGCGCCATCCCCTACTGCCGCACGATTCAACGCCGCTGCACCGCTCGCTGGATCGCTTGCTCGGATTTCTCCTGGGATGTGTCGTTGCCGCGGCCGCGGTTTCGTTGACGGGAGATTGGGCCTGGTCTCTCCCGACGGCGCTGGCTGCCGTTGCAATTGGGGTGCGTTAACGGCAGATGGCGGAGTACCAATCGTGACGCCAAGATGAGCCCTTTCATCGCAGCGAGCGCCGGTATCGACCGACTGCCTCATGGCCGACGCGTCAGAGGTTAGGTCATCCGAACCCAGGCACCTTTGCGTGTGGCGGACTTCACGGCAGCGTCGATGAACTTCACCCCTGCCAGGCCCTCCTCAACGGTTGGAAAGATCACCTCAGGATCCGGCTTTTGGCCGGCCTCTGCCGCGCGGATGGCGCGCGCCGCCTCGGCATAGATAGTCGCAAAACCTTCAAGGTAACCCTCGGGGTGGCCGGAGGGGACGCGGGTGACCCTACTCGCCTCACCCAAGGCGCCGGTGCCGCCCCGGGTCAGGAGCTGCTTCGGCCGGCCGTAGGGCGTGAACCAGAGATGGTTCGGTTTCTCCTGCGCCCATTCGAGGCCACCTTTGCTGCCGTAGACGCGCAAGGTGAGGCCGTTCTCATTGCCGACGGCGACCTGACTCGCCCAGAGCATGCCCTTGGCTCCGCCTTTCCACCTGAGCAGGATCTGGACATCGTCATCGAGGCGCCGTCCCTCAACGAAGGTCGAAAGTTGTGCGAGCAATTCGTCGAGCTCCAGCCCGGTGACGAAGCAGGCGAGATTGTAGGCGTGGGTACCGATGTCACCGATGCATCCACCGGCGCCGGACCGGGCGGGGTCCGTGCGCCATGCCGCCTGCTTGTGGCCGCTTGCCTCCAACCGCTCGGTCAGCCAGTCCTGGAGATATTCGGCATGGACCAGCCGAATCTCGCCGAGGTCGCCATTCGCGACCATGGCGCGGGCCTGCCGGACCATCGGATAGCCCGTGTAGTTGTGCGTCACCACGAACACCTTGCCGCTCTTCCCGACGAGCGCCACCAGCTCCTCGGCTTCCGCGACGGTCGTCGTCAGCGGCTTGTCGCAGATGACGTGGATGCCGGCTTCAAGGAAGGACTTGGCGACCGGGCCGTGCGTGTGATTTGGAGTTACGATCGAGACGGCCTCGATGCCGTCCGCTCGCGCGGCTTCGAGCTTCGCCATCTCTTCGAAGGAGCCATAGGCGCGATGGTCGGCAATGCCGAGCTCCTTCGCCGAGGCCTTGGCCCGAACCGGATCAGACGCGAGCGCGCCGGCAACGAGCTCGAACTGGTCGTCGATACGGGCCGCAATACGGTGTACGGCACCGATAAAGGCTCCCTGGCCGCCACCGACCATGCCGAGCCGGATACGACGATGACCGCCAGCTTCATTGCTTGCTTCGATAGCCATATTTTTCCCCTCGCTCAGGAGATGCCCAGCATCTTGCGGTTCGCCTGCTGGTTCGTACCGGAACCTGCGAAATCGTCGAACGCCTTTTCGGTGACGCTGATGATATGGTTTTCGATGAACTCCGCGCCCTCGCGTGCACCTTGCTCGGGATGCTTCAGCGCGCATTCCCATTCGAGCACCGCCCAGCTCCCGTAGTCGTACTGCGTCAATTTCGAGAAGATGGCGCCGAAATCGACTTGGCCGTCGCCCAGCGAGCGGAAGCGGCCGGCACGGTCGACCCAGCTTTGGAACCCGCCATAGACACCCTGGCGACCGGTCGGGTTGAACTCGGCGTCCTTGACATGAAAAGCCTTGATGCGGTCGTGGTAGATGTCGATGTAGTCGAGGTAGTCGAGCTGCTGCAGCACGAAGTGCGATGGGTCGTAGAGCAGGTTCGCGCGCTTGTGGTTATTCACCCGCTCGAGGAACATCTCGTAGGAGACACCGTCGTGCAAATCCTCGCCAGGGTGGATCTCGTAGGCGAGATCGACGCCCTGCTCGTCCGCATGGTCAAGGATCGGCCGCCAGCGCTTCGCGAGCTCGTCGAAGGCGGCCTCGACGAGGCCGGCCGGACGCTGCGGCCATGGATAGATGTAGGGCCAGGCAAGTGCCCCTGAGAAGGTTGCGTGCGCCGTGAGACCGAGACGCCTGGAGGCCAGGATCGCGCGCTTGACCTGGTCGACGGCCCACTCTTGGCGCGCCTTCGGGTTGCCGCGAACCTCAGGTGCAGCGAAGCCGTCGAACGCCGTGTCATAGGCCGGATGAACGGCGACGAGCTGCCCCTGGAGATGGGTCGAGAGCTCGGTGATACAAAGGCCGTGACGGGCTGCGATACCCTTCACCTCGTCGGCGTAGTCCTGCGATTCCGAAGCCTTCTTCAGGTCGAAGAGCCGCACATCCCAGCTCGGAATCTGGACCCCCTTGTAGCCAAGCGCGGCGGCCCATCCGCAGATCGAATCGAAGGAGTTGAACGGCGCCGCGTCGGCAGCGAACTGAGCGAGGAATATCGCCGGTCCTTTGATCATCTTCATCGAATGCTTCCTTCTACCCTGAACGCTCCAGCAGCACGCGCCCGCTGAGTTCGATACACCACCAAAAACTCGTCTCCCCTTGCTGGTTCCCGTAGACCGGGCGGGCATTTCACCTCAATGCTGAGATCGGGCAATCGCAGCCGGGCACAATCCCGGCTTCAGACCGTCTCCCCGCCACACAACGCCATCGCCTCGAGGTCGGACAGCGGAGCCGGTCGCTCGACGCGCACACCTTTGCCGACTTGATAGCTTTGCATCCAGCTGATCCTGCGCACGCTTGTAAGCTCGTTCGACGATCGACGTTCACGGTGCTCAAACCGCTGAAGACCCGCGCATCAACGACGGGTTCGAAATTACGGCAGATTGTCTCGCAGAAAAATGTCGATACGAATGCGCTCCTGGTCGGGGCTGATGGGCTCGCCCGAGCAATGCGCGAGCAGGACTCGCGCCGCAGACCGCGCCTCGTGGCCGGGATCCTGGTTGATGATTGCGTCGAGCGTGCCGTGGACCAGGAAACGCCGCGTATACCGGGTCAGCTCATGAGTGATCCAGACCACTTCGCGCGCGCGTCCCGAGCTCTCAAGCGCATCGGCGATGCCACGATTGCCGGCGCCGCAGCAGTAGATGCCACGAAGATCGACATGGCTCGCGAGCAGCGCGGCAGTGAGCTCCCTCGTGCGCGCGGCGTCGTCGCGGCCCTCGATGGCCGGTAACGCGAGCAGGTTCGGATACTCGCTGGACAGGATCTGGTGGAAGCCGAAATGCCGCTCGGTGTGATCGCGCAGCGACAACGATCCGGCGATCACGGCAACCGTTCCCTCGCGGCCCGCGAGGAAGCGTCCCATCAGCGTTGCCGCAGTTCGCCCCGCGGCCGGGTTGTCGATTCCGACATAATGGAGCCGGCGCGAGCTCGGCGCGTCCGACACGAGGGTCACCACGGCGACCCCGCGGGCGACGAGTTCGTCGATCGCCGCGCGCACCCTGGGATGGTCGAGCGCGATGACGGCGACCCCCTGATAGGCCGGCGACAGGTCTTCCAGCGCACTGGCGAGTACATCCGGATCGAACACGTCGACGTGGAGAATATCGATAAAGCCACGATGGCCGGCGAGCCAGTCCGCGGTGCGCCGGACCTGCTCGGCCAGATTGGTCATGAAGCTGTTGCTGCCGCTCGGCAGCACGAAGGCGAAGCGGAACGTCTGTCCGCGCGCGAGCCGCGCGGCCGCGACATCACCCCGATAGCCGAGTTTTGCCACCGCGGCCTCGACACGCGCGACGGTCTTGGCGCGCACGCCCTCGCGCCGGTTGACGACGCGGTCGACGGTGGCGAGCGAAACGCCCGCCGCACGCGCGACGTCCTCCAGCGTGGCGCGAACCGCCGGCTGCGTCGCACCGGCTGTCATTCCCGCGCCGCCCACAACATGCCGCGCGTCATCAACGTTCGGATCTCCGGTACGTCGAGCTCGTAGGCGCGGTGGCCGAGCGAGGAATAGAACACCCTGCCCGTCCCGTAGAGCTTCTTCCAGACCACCGGCATGACCACGCCCTCGATCCAGGGCGCGTGCTCGCCGGTGAAGGTCGTCGTCGCCAGCACCTCATTGGCGGGGTCAACATGCATGTAATACTGCTCTGAACGATGCTCGAAACTCTTCAGACCCTTCATGATGGGATCATCCGGCTTCGTCAAGTCGACCTTGTAGTCGATGATGTTGCCGGGATGCGCAACCCACTGTCCGCCGCACAGGAATTGGTAATCGACGGAATCGCGGAACGCGTCGCACATGCCGCCATGATGGCCGGCGAGACCGACACCGCTGCGCACCGCCGCGCAGAGATTGAGCGCTTCCGCCTTTTCGATCTTCGACATGGTGTAGATCGGGATGATCAGCGACAGATCGTGAATCGCGGGGTCGGCGAACGCCGCGGTCGTGGTTTCGATCCGCACCTCGAAGCCTTCCGCCTTGAGCCAGCCGCGGATCATCGAGGCACACAGGTCCGGATCGTGTCCCGGCCAACCGCCCCAAACAATCATTGCCTTGCGCATGTTCATGTCCTCAGTCGATCTGTCCGGTTTCGCGTCCGGCCGGCAGCATCGCCGGCCGCTCGACGCGGCTCTCGATCTCGACGCGCCGCCCTTCGTCGGCGGAGGTCTGGAACGCCTCCATCACCTCCAGCACGTGGAAAGCCAACGCACCGCTGGCGCGGTGCGGCCGGTTGTTCAGGATCCCGGCAGCCATGTCGGCGACACCGATCGAGCGAAACTCGCCGTCGACGTGGCCGTGCGTCAGCGGCGCCGTCTCCCATTCACCGCCGGTCCTCGCCACCTGCACCTCGCCGCCGAACCGGTTCGGGTCCGGCACCAGCATGCTGCCTTTGTCGCCATAGATCTCGATCGGCGCGTGCCGGTGCTTCGGCACGTCGAAGCTCATGGCGATCGAGACGACCGCCCCGCTCTCGAATTCGAGCGTGCCCGCCACATGGGTCGATACCTCGACGGGAATCAGTGTGCCGTTCATCGGCTGGCTGGTGACCAGACGCTCGGATTTCGGGCGCGAGGTCGAGCCCATCACGCTCACGACCGGGCCGAGCAACTGCACGAGATCGGTGACGTAATACGGTCCCATGTCCAGCATCGGCCCGCCGCCGCGCAAATAGTAGAAGCCCGGCGCCGGATGCCAGCGCTCGTGACCGGGACAGCCGAAGAAGGCGCTGCCCGCAACGGGCGTGCCGATCGCACCGTCGTCGATCAGCTTGCGCGCGGTCTGGTGTCCGCCACCGAGGAAAGTGTCGGGCGCGCAACCGACGCGAAGGCCTTTCTGCGCGGCGAGGTCCATCACCTTGCGGGCTTCCGCGACGTTGATGCCGAGCGGCTTCTCGGAGTGGACGTGCTTGCCGGCATTGAGCACCGCGAGACTGACGTCGGTGTGGGCGAGCGGCACCGTTAGATTGATGACGATCTCGACGTCGTCACGCTTCAGCAACTGATCGACCCGCACCCCCGGCAGGCCGAAGGCTGCGCCCTGGCGTTCCGCGGCATCGCTGCGCATATCGGCGAGCGCTTTGATTTCCATGACCGGGAAGCGCTGGGCCGCCTTCAGATAGGCGGTGCTGATATTGCCGCAGCCGATAATTCCAACACCTACTTTTCTCATTGTGATCTCCGTGAGATGCCGTTCATCCCTTGACCGCGCCCGCGGTGAGGCCGGCGACAATGTGCTTCTGCGCCAGCAGGAAGAGAATGACCGTCGGCAGGATGGTCAGCGTGATGAAGGCCAGGATCAGGTGCCACTCGGACGAATACTCGCCTTGATAGACCATGATACCGAGCGGCCAGGGATAGAGCGCGTCGGTATTGAGCATCACCAGCGGCAGCAGATAGGCGTTCCAGCTATTGACGAAGGTGATGGTGCCGACGGTCGCCAGGATCGGCCTTGATAAGGGCAACGTCACATAACGGAAGAACTTGATATAGCTGCAGCCATCGACCAGCGCAGCCTCCAGCAGTTCATAAGGGATGTCCTTGAAGAAACGTCGCAGCAGCAGCACGCTCATCGCGAGGCTGAAGGCCACCTGCGGCAGCGCAACGCCAAAATAGGTATCGAGCAAGCCGAGATCTCGCACCTTGATGAAGAGCGGCAGCACCGCGGTCGCGGCGGGAAACAGCAGGCCGAGCGTCAGGTAGCTCAGCAGCATCGAGCTGCCGTAGAACTTGACGTGGGCGAAGGTGAACGCCGCCATCGAGGCCACGATCAGGGTCAGGATCACCGCAAGCGTCGAGATGACCAGGGAGTTGCGGAGCAGTTGCCAGTAGCGCGCCGAGAACAGGATGTCGGCATAGTTCTGCCATTCCCAGTGCCTGGGCAGGCCGAACGGATTGACGCGCAGCTCACCGAGCGACTTGAAACCGCCGAGCAGGGTCGCAAGCAGCGGCACCAGCACGAGGACGGCGATCACGGCGAGAAACAGCGCCTTGAACAGGATGGCGGGATCGAACGGCGTACGGGTGGTCTCGGCATCATTCATCGCGCATGAACCAACGCTTGTAGGTGAAGGCAAAGGTCACGCAGATCACGAACAGGATGACGCCGATGGCGCTGCCGTAGCCGACGCGCATGCGGGAGATGCCGTTGTTGTAGAGGAAGCTCACCATCGTGTTGGAGGAATCCGCGGGTCCCCCGCGCGTCAACGGCATGACGAGATCGAAAAGCTGCAGCGAGCCGATGATGGCGAAGAACACCGAGAGCCGGATCGTCGGATAGAGCAGTGGAACGACGACGTGGCGGAGCGTCTGAGACCGCGTCGCGCCGTCGATGGTGGCGGCCTCGACCAGGCTCTTGTCGAGCCCCTGGAGTGCGGCGATGAACAGCATCATGTGGAAGCCGAAATACTTCCATACGACGACGATCAGCACCGCCAGCATCGCCGTATCGGTCGAGGCCAGCAGATGCGGCGGCTCGGCGCCGAAGGTGCGCCAGATCGAGGCGACCAAGCCATAATCGCCGTCATAGACGAATGAGAAGATCAGCCCGGTTGCGATCTCGGCCAGGATATAGGGCATGAAGAACAGCATGCGCAGCGCCACTGCGCCGCGAAAGCGCTCGGCGAGCATCAGCGCGAGCGTGAGCGCCAGCGGCAGCTGGATCAGCACCGAGACCGCGATGATCAGCCCGTTGTTGCGCAGCGCGAGCCAGAAGGCGCGTGTCTCCAGCACGAAGCGGTAATTGTCGAAGCCGATCCAGTTGGTCGGCCGGCCAAACCCGTTCCAGCTGAAGGCCGAATACCAGGCGGCCTCGCCGATCGGCAGGACCACGAACAGCGTAAACAACAGCAGCGCCGGCGGCAGGAACAGGATCAGCACCGTGAAACGGCCGTCCCACCCTGGACCGCGGACCGCCGTCGGCGAGAACGATGTCTGCGCAACGCTCATCGCCGGCGCGCTCGCGATCCGTCGCGCCACCGTCAGTTGCCCTGCTTCCAGGCCGCCTCGATCGCCTTGGCGGCGTCCTGCGGGCTCATGCTGCCGCCGGCGATTTCGGCAGTAACATCGTTGACGACGCGACCGACCGAGGGGCCGAGGCTCTGGTCATAGAAGTTCTGGTGGTAGTTCGACTTCGTCAGGTTGGCCGCGATCAGCTTCATGAAGGAATTGTTGAGGCCCGCATCCGCGCCCTGCACCACCGGAATGATGAAATTGCCCGCCGCAAGCCGCGTCTGCACGTCCTTCGAGACGAAATACTTCAGGAAATCGACCGCCTCCTTCGGCGAGTCCTTGGTAATCAGCCAGCCGGTGATGCCGCCGAGCGTATCCGTCGGCGCACCCTTGCCGCCCGATACGACCGGAAAGTCGAACCAGCAGATCTTGTCCTCGCTCAAGCCGACCTTGTCGGCGGCAAGCGCGCGCTGCAAGTGATAGACGGTGCTGATGGCGAGCGTCATTGCCGCCTTGCCGTCGCCCAAATAGCCGACCGCCTGCGGATTCTTGAAGCCCAGGAAACCGTTCTGGAACGGCTGCAGATCGACGAGCTGCTTGAACAGCTCGCCGGATTTCTGGAAGGTTTCGCCGGCGAAGCCGCCATTCTCGCCGCGCAGCGCCGCGTCGAAGGCCGGCTTGCCGCCGATCCGCACGGCGAGATGCGTCCAATAGAAGTGCAACGGCCATTTGTCGGCGCCGCCGACCACGATCGGCGTAACGCCGGCGGCCTTCAACGCCTTGACGGCGGCAAGCAGGTCATCCCAGCTCTTGATCCCCGCAGGATCGACCTTCGCCTTGGCCATCAGTTCCCTGTTGCAGAGGAAGCCGACCTGCGACAGCGCGGTCGGCAGACCATAAACGCGGCCATTGCTGGTGAAGGCGGCCAGCGCAGCCGGCGTGAGACTGTCGCTGTAACCCTTCACGGAATCGGTGATGTCGTCGAGGACACCAGCCTCGATCTGCGTCTTCAGAACGCCACCGGCCCAGCTGTAGATGATGTTCGGCCGATCCCTGGATTGCAGGATGGTCGGCAGCTTGGCCTTGTAGGCCTCGTTCTCGAGAAACTGCATCTCGACCTTGACGCCCGGATGCGACGCCTCATAGGCACGCGCAACCTCCTCCCAGATCTTCACCTGGGCCGGATTGGCCTCGATGTGCAGCCATTTCACGGTTGTGTCGGCTGCGGCAGAGTTGGCCCAAAGCAGGCATGCGGCAGCGGCGAGTCCCAGCTTCCCGAGCAGTCTCATCACATCCCTCCCAACAGGCTCTTATTTCTTTGGCTGCAATCCTGCCTTCGATTTTTGAGGTACGCAACTAAAATTCTGATCTATGAACCTCACGACCGAAATGGCTAAGGTCTGCGGCAGAATCGGGCGACGCCTCGCACCGCCCACAACGCAACACAAGAGGTGCCCATGGCCGCCGTTTATTCCGACCTCGCCGGCAAGGTCGTTCTCGTCACCGGTGGCGCATCGGGAATTGGCGCTGCGATCGTGCGGCGCTTCGCGCAGCAGAAATCCAACGTCGTATTCTTCGACATCAAGACCGACGAAGGCCAACGCCTCGCACGCGAGTTGTCGGATCAAGGTCTGGCTGCGCATTTCCAGCGCGTCGACCTGACCGACATCGCCGCGTTGCGCGCGGGTGTCGCGGAGGCGCGAAACGCGCACGGCGCGATCAGTATCCTCGTCAACAATGCCGCGCATGACGAACGGCACGAGACCGAGGGGGTGACGCCGGAGTATTGGGACGACCGCATCGCGGTGAACCTGAAGCACCAGTTCTTTGCGGCGCAAGCCGTGCTGCCGGACATGAAGGCGGCGAATGCCGGCGCCATCATCAATTTCGGCTCGGTGTCATGGATCGCCGGACAAGGCGGCATGGCCGCGTACACGGCAAGCAAATCCGGCGTCATCGGCCTCACGCGCTCTTTGGCGCGCGACTACGGTCCCTACAATATCCGCGTGAACGCGATAGCGCCGGGCTGGATCATGACCGAGCGCCAGCTCGAGAAATGGATGACGCCACAGGGAGAGGTCGAGCTGATGCAGCGGCAATGCCTTAAGCGCAAGCTCGTACCCGATGAGGTCGCCAAATTCACCGTCTTCCTCGCGTCAGACGAGGCCTCCGCCTGCACCGCTCAGCACTACATCGTGGATGGCGGCTGGGTGTGAGATGCTTCGAGTTGCACCGCAAAACCACTTGCGCCGCAACATTCAAAAATGAGACTGCCCGTCAAACCGGACGAGGCGCCCACGCAGGCGCCGCGTTCGACTTCGGCTAGCTTCCCTCCAAAGCCGCGGGCCGTTCGAGAGCCACGGGCGTCGCGCCCGGTTCGGCGCGGCAACAAAGCGACGACACAGGGAGGAGCACAATGTCGAAATGCAGTATGGGACTGCTCGCGCTGAGCAGTCTGTTTCTTTCGGGCGCAGCGATCGCCCAGGAAAAGATCAAGGTCGGCGTCACCGCAACGCTCGAAGGCACCTACACCGTGCTCGGCGAAGACGGTATCCGCGGTTTCCAGACGGCGCTCAACGTGCTCGGCAAGAAGGTCGGCGACAAGGAGCTCGAATTCGTCATCGCGTCCACCGACGCGACGCCCGATTCCGCGGTTCGTGCCGTGCGAAAACTGATCGAGCAGGACAAGGTGCAGATCCTGTTGTCGCCGCTGTCTGGTGACGAAGGCATCGCCGTCAAGAATTTCGCAAAGACCCATCCGGAGCTGACCTTCATCAACGCCGCTTCGGGTGCCCAGGAAACGACCTATGTCGACCCCGCCCCGAATTTCTTCCGCTACAATATGGACGGCGCACAATGGCAGGTGGGCCTCGGCAAATACGCCTATGAAGAAAAGAAGTATCGCAAGATAGCGACCGTCGGCGAGGACTACTCCTTCATCTACACCCAGGTGTTCGGCCTCGTGCTCGAGTTCTGCGGCGCCGGCGGACAGGTCACCAACCGGCAATGGGTGCCGCTCGGCACCAAGGACTTTGCCTCGGTCATCGCGGCGCTGCCCGACGATGTCGACGCGATCTATCTCGGCCTCGGCGGCGCCGACGCCGTCAACTTCCTCAACCAGTACCAGCAGGCCGGCGGCAAGGCGCATCTGATGGGTGGCTCGATCATGATCGACCAGACCATTCTCTCGTCCAAGGGCAACGCCAAGAACGCGCTGGTCGGCACGCTGGCCGCGAGCGGTCAGGCCGATACCTGGGAGGATCCAAGTTGGCAGAAGTTCGTCAAGAACTATCAGGACGCCTTCCCGCCGAACAAGCGCTTCCCGAGCCCGTCGCTGCTCGCCACCAACTATTACGACTCGACCATGGCGCTGATCCTGGCGCTGCGTCAGGTCAATGGCGATCTCTCCAACAACCAGGCCAAGTACAAGGAAGCCCTTGCCAAGATCGAGCTCGACGCGCCCAACGGCAAGATCAAGCTCGACTCCAACCGACAGGCGATCGGCACAAACTTCGTCACCGAAGTCGTCGACGACGGCAAGGGCGCGCTGTTCTCGAAGGTCGTGAAGGTGATTCCCAACGTCAACCAGACGCTGGGCTACGACCCTGCGGTATTCGCCAAGATCGGTTTGCCAAGCCGTACAGTACCAGAATGTAAGAAGTACTGACGTAGTCTCGTTCGCGAGCGATGACTGACCGGGGAGAGATTTGCAAAGAGCGCGACTCCTGCGCCCTTGCATTCTCTCCCCGGTTGTTGAACGCTATAAAAAAAAACAAGAGCTTCTGGGAGGGAAGGCATGAGCCGGGCGCTCGCCGTCTTCCACGGCCGCTTCGGCCGGGCGACGGTCTATCAGTTGAACCGCCCTTTCAACATCCACGCGCATCGTGAAGGTCATTTGATCTTCCATGTCGGGGGGCGTCCCGCATGCATCGATGTCAGCGATGGACGTTACGAGCTCACCGAAGGTTCCGTCGTCGCGGTCAATCCATGGGAGCCGCATAATTTCCTGCCGTCCGATCTCGAAGGCGGCGCCGTTTTCTTCGTGCTCTATGTCAATGCGGAGTGGTTTGCGCCCGATGCACCGGGTACCGACCGCCTGCGCTTCGGCCGTACCCAGTTCACGCGGTCGATCGCACTGGACAAGCATATCAGGCACGCAGCCGCCCTCGTGTGCGGCGCACCCTCGCTCAATAGCCTCGATGGCGAGCTGAGAAGGCTGATCGACATCTGCTACGACGAGAGCTGGCAACAGGCGGAGGCCGCGCGCGATCCGCGCGCAAACGGCTCCGTCACCGATTTTCGCGTGCGCAAGTGCATCAAGATGATGTCGGAAAGCCCCGGCGCCGAGATCGAGCTCGACACCATCGCCCGCGAATCCGGCCTGTCGCGACCGCATTTCTACCGCCTGTTCCGTACCCAGACCGGCGTCACTCCGCACCTCTATCTCAACACGCTGATGATGGAGCAGGCGCTGGAGGCGCTGGTGGCGAGCGAGGCGCCGATCGCCGATATCGGCTTCGATCTCGGCTTCTCCTCGCAAAGCGGTTTCACGCGCTTTTTCGCCGCCAATGTCGGGATGGCCCCGACCGATTATCGCCGCGCCGCCAAGGTTTTGCGAGCCTGAGGGGCGCGCGAAAAGATACTGTCGATCAAGCACCTCCCTTGCAGTCTCATTAGGATGTGCGGAACGCGGTCCCGAAAAGAGGATCGCGCTCGATAGGGAGCGCACGTTCATGGCAGGGCTTGCGGCCGGTGACGGTCTGCGTGCTCCCTCGCCCTGCTTTTGGGGCGAGAGTTGGAGTGACGTTAAGACGGAGCGGCAATCATGACCCGCTTTGTCGAGCGCCATCCCGCCTGGGCGCTGATCGTCATCATCGCTGTCGCCGTGGCGCTTTGGCTCATCTTCGCGGTGTGGCCGCCGGCACTGGAAGAGACAATCGGCCGCAAGCGGGTCTTCCTCAATGCGCTCTTCAACGGCATCACGCTTGGCGGTCTGTATTTTCTCGTGGCCAGCGGCTTTACGCTGATCTTCGGCCTGATGCGCAACGTCAACCTCGCGCACGGCTCGCTCTATCTGTTCGGCGGCTATGTCGGCTATGCCATCAGCGCCTCGACCGGCTCCTGGATCCTTTCGTTCATCGTCGCCTTCTTCATGACTGCACTGGTTGGCGTCCTGCTCCAGGTTCTCGTCTTCCGCCGCATGGAGGGCCAGGATCTGCGCCAGACCATGGTGACCATCGGGCTCTCGATCGTGTTCGCCGATCTGATGCTGTGGGCCTGCGGCGGCGACTTCTACCAGATTCAGACCCCGAACTGGCTGATCGGCCCGATCGAGCTGCCGCTGATCACCGCGGTGAAATCCTCGGGCGAGCCAGTGTACCTGCGCTATCCGCTGGTGCGGCTCGTGATCTTCCTGGCTTCCGTCATTATCGGCATCGCGATGTGGCTCGCGCTCAACCGCACCCGGATCGGGATGATCATCCGCGCCGGCGTCGACGACCGCGACATCCTCGCCGCAACCGGCGTACGCATCCAGATCGTCTTCGTGCTCGTGTTCGCGCTCGGCGCAGGGCTTGCCGGCATCGCCGGCGTCGTCGGCGGCACTTTTCAGTCCCTCTCGCCCGGCGAGGACATCCGCTTCCTGCTCGCCTCGCTCGTGGTCGTGATCGTGGGCGGCATGGGCTCGATTCCCGGCGCCGCGCTCGGCGCGCTGATCATCGGCCTCGCCGAGCAGCTCGGCTCGGTCTACATCCCGACCTACGCCATCGTCGTGACATTCCTGATCATGGTGCTGGTGCTGGCGCTTCGGCCGCAGGGCCTGCTTGCGAGGCGCTGACATGTCCGTCACCCATGACGCCCGCGTCCAGATTCACAAGCCCGCCTCCACGGGCCAGCGGCCCGCCGTGCGAGGGTGGCCCGACATCAACAATCCCGCGGCCTGGGTCGTGGCGGTCATCCTCCTGATCATGCCGCTGATCGCCAACGGCTTCTTCCTGATCGAGATCTTTGCGACGACGCTGATCCTCGGCACCATCGCGCTCAGCCTCATGTTCCTGGCCGGCTATGGCGGCATGGTCAGCCTGATGCAGCTCACCATCGCGGGCTTTGCCGCCTACATGGTCGCGGTGTTCGGCGTCAGCGGCAACGCCAATATCAGCCTGGGCTGGCCGTGGTGGCTCGCCGTCCCGATGGCACTCGCGCTCGCGACCATCTTCGGCACGCTCGGCGGCGCGCTCGCGGTGCGCACCGAGGGCATCTACACCATCATGATCACGCTCGCGATCGGCGCGGCGTTCTATTACTTCACCAACCAGAACTGGGCGATCTTCAACGGCCACACCGGCATCAACACCGTCGCCACGCCGCACTTCTGGGGCGTCAACTGGCGCTCGGATATCCCGTTCTACTATATCGTGCTCGCGGTCGCCGCGCTGTGCTACTTCGCCGTCGACTACATCTCGCGGGCCCCGTTCGGCCTGGCGCTTCAGGGCGTGCGCGACAATCCGCGCCGCATGGCCGCGCTTGGCTTCAACGTCAATGCGCACCGCGTCGCGGCCTATGCGGTGGCATCCTTCATCGCGGGCCTCGCCGGCGTGCTCCAGGTCTGGAACTACCGCCAGATCTCGCCAGGCTCGGTCAGTGTCGGCGCGTGCATCGACGTCCTCATCATCGCCGTCGTCGGCGGCATCACGCGGCCGATCGGTCCCTATATCGGCGCGCTGGTCTTCGTCCTGCTGCGCACCTTCGCGCTCGACTTCCTGGTCAAGATCGGGCTCGACGGCAACCGTTTCCGCCTGCTGATCGGGCTTGGCTTCCTCGCCATCGTGTTCTGGTCGTCGGACGGCGTCATCGGCCTCTGGCAGCGCTGGTGCCAGGGCCGGCGTCCGACCGCAAACCGGCCGGCCGGAGGACACGGTCATGGATAGCGTCGCGCAACGCCTCTCCGCCGTCGGTGCCGGTGCAGCGCTGGAACTTCGCGGCGTGACGCGGCTGTTCGGCGCGCTTGCGGCGTTGACCGATGTCACCATCACGGTGCGCCCCGGTGAGCGCCGGGCCGTGCTCGGCTCCAATGGCGCGGGCAAGACCACGCTGTTCAATTGCATCACCGGCGATTTCCCGCCCTCGTCCGGCACCATCCGATTCTTCGGGGAGGACGTCACGCACTTCCCGCCCTATGAGCGCATCCGGCGCGGGCTGCGGCGCACCTATCAGATCTCCGCCCTGTTTCCCGGCCTCACCGTGCAGGACAACGTCTACCTCGCCTGCCGCGGCGTCTCGCGCGGACGGTTCTCGTTCCTGCGTCCCGGCCAGAACGACGCACTGATGCACGCAGCCGACAGTCTGGTGCACGCCGTGCATCTGGCTGCGGTCAAGGACCAGCGCGTCGCCGAGCTCGCGCACGGCCAGCAGCGTCAGCTCGAGATCGCGCTGGCCCTTGCCGGAGCGCCACGCTTCGTGCTGTTCGACGAGCCGGCCGCCGGGCTCTCGCCGACCGAGCGCGCCGAGCTGGTCGAGATCCTGACCTCGCTGCCGGCACATATCGGCTACATCATCATCGAGCACGACATGGACGTGGCGTTGCGCGTCGTCGAGAGCGTCACGATGATGCACAACGGCCGCATCTTCAAGGAAGGCCTGCCGCAGGAGATCCAGTCCGATCCCGAGGTGCAGGAACTCTATCTCGGAGGCGGCCATGAATGAGGCCCGCCGCAGCGCCGCAGCCCTCGAGGTCCGGGGCCTCGACGTCTATTACGGCCACTCGCACGCGCTGCAGGGCGTCGACCTCTCGCTCGATGCCGGCGTGTTCTCCGTCGTCGGCCGAAATGGCATGGGCAAGACCACGCTGTGCAAGGCCATCATGGGCCTTGTGCCCGTGAGCGGTGGCTCGATCCGCGTTCGCGGCGAGGACATCACGCGGCGGCCACCGGCGCAAATCGCCCGGCTTGGCGTCGGCTATGTGCCGCAGGGCCGCCGACTCTGGCGCTCGCTCACCGTCGACGAGCACCTGCGGCTCGCCGGCGGAATGCGATCCGGCGCCTGGACCGTCGAGCGCATCTACGACACATTTCCGCGGCTGGCCGAACGCAAGAGCCATGGCGGCGGCCAGCTCTCCGGCGGCGAGCAGCAGATGCTCGCGATCTCGCGCGCCCTGCTGACAAATCCGCAACTCCTGATCATGGACGAACCGACCGAAGGGCTCGCGCCCGTCATCGTCGCCCAGGTCGAGGAGATGCTGCTGCGGCTCGGCGAGGACGGCGACATGGCCGTGCTCGTGATCGAGCAGAACATCGGTGTCGCCACCGCGGTCTCGCGCAACGTCGCAATCATGGTCAACGGCCGCATCAATCGCATCATCGAGTCGGCGCGGCTGGCCGCCGACCGCGAGCTGCAGCAGCGTCTGCTCGGCGTCGGCTTGCATGCCGAGCTTACGCCAGATCTCGACGTGCCGGCGGCAGGCGCCGAGGCGAATCCGACGCCGCAGGCCACCCGACCGAGCGGCCCGATCCGGATCTACATCTCCAACCCGACGCCGCCGACACGCTGGTCCCAACCCGCACCGATCGCACGGATCGAAGCGGCCGCACGCACGCTTTCGACGCAGGTTGCGCGCTTCGACGAGACGGCGCGGCGCAGGCTCGAGCCGACGACGTCCCCGTCGTCAGGGCCGCCGGTCGTCCTGGTCGTCGGCACGCTCGACACCAAGGGCACCGAGCTGCGCTTCGTCCGCGACATCATCGCCGCCACCGGGCTGCGCACGCGGCTGGTCGACGTCTCCACCAGCGGCAAGCAGGCAAGCTGCGACGTCTCCGCGCAGGAAATCGCGCTCAACCACGGCCGCGGCGGATCGGCCGTGTTCGTGCCAGATCGGGGCGTCGCGGTCACGGCAATGGCGGAAGCGTTCGCCAACTGGCTGCGGCGCCAGGGTAGCATCGCAGGCGTGATTTCGGCGGGCGGATCTGGCGCAGCATCACTGGTTGCACCGGGCATGCGTACCCTGCCCGTCGGCGTGCCCAAGCTGATCATTTCATCCGTCGCCTCCGGCGATGTCGGGCCCTATGTCGGTCCTGCCGACATCACCATGATGCACTCGGTCACCGACGTTCAGGGGCTCAACTCGATTTCGCGCGCAGTGCTGTCGAACGGTGCCAACGCGATCGCGGGCATGGTCAGGGCGCGCCTCGATCAGCGCGAGGCCAGGGAGCGGGCGGCCAGCACCGGACTGCCTGCCGTCGGCATCACCATGTTCGGCGTGACGACGCCGGCCGTCCAGAAGATTGCGGGCGATTTGGGCGGGGACTTCGAATGCCTCGTGTTTCACGCCACCGGCGTCGGCGGCCGCGCGATGGAGAAGCTCGTCGAGTCCGGCCAACTCGCAGGCGTCGTCGATGTTACGACAACCGAGATCTGCGACCTCCTGATGGGCGGCGTGTTTCCGGCGACGGACGATCGCCTCAGTGCGATCATCCGCACCCGCGTGCCCTATGTCGGCTCGGTCGGCGCGCTCGACATGGTCAATTTCGGCGCGCCGGACACCATTCCCGAACATTACCGCACGCGAAAGTTCCACGTCCACAATCCGCAGGTGACGCTGATGCGCACCACCGCAGAGGAGAACGAGCGCATGGGCCGCTGGATCGGCGAGCGGCTCAACCAGATGGACGGGCCGGTGCGCTTCTTCCTGCCCGAGGGCGGCGTCTCTGCACTCGATGCCCGCGGCCAGCCGTTCTGGGATCCAGAGGCCGACGCCGCACTCTTCCGCGCGCTGGAGCGCACGGTGCGGCAGACCGGCAACCGCCAGCTCATCCGCGTCAAGCAAAACATCAACGATCCCGAGTTCGCCTCGATCGTCGTGAGCGCTTTCCGAACGCTGTTCGGCCGCTCCGGGGTGCGCCGGAGACTAGCGAGGTGACCGATGGCCCGGTTTGAACGCGCAGCACTCCTGAGGCGGTTTCGCGAGATGGCGAAGCGCGGCGAGCCTATCGTCGGCGGCGGCGCTGGCACCGGCCTGTCAGCCAAATGCGAAGAGGCCGGCGGCGTTGATCTCATCGTCATCTACAATTCCGGCCGCTACCGCATGGCGGGGCGCGGCTCGCTTGCAGGACTGATGCCCTATGGCGACGCCAACGCCATCGTGCTGGAGATGGCCGGCGAAGTTCTGCCCGTGGTCAGCAAGACACCGGTGCTCGCCGGCGTCAATGGCACCGACCCGTTCCGCGACATGGACGTCTTCCTTGACCAGTTGAAGACGCTCGGCTTTGCGGGCGTGCAGAATTTTCCGACCGTCGGGCTGATCGACGGCGTCTTCCGCGCCAATCTCGAAGAGACCGGCATGTCCTACGCGCTTGAGATCGACATGATCGCCAAGGCGCGCGAGAAGGATCTGCTGACGACGCCCTACGTTTTCAGCGAGAAGGAAGCCGCCGCGATGGCGATCGCCGGCGCCGATATCATCGTCTGCCACCTCGGGCTCACGACCGGCGGCACGATCGGCGCGCAGACCGCACCAAAGCTGAAGGACTGTCCGGCGCGCATCGACACCTGGGCTTCGGCCGCGCTCAGCGTCAATCCCGATATTCTGGTGCTCGCCCATGGCGGGCCGATCGCGGATCCCGAGGATGCCGACTTCATCATGAAGAACACCCGCTACTGCCACGGCTTCTACGGCGCCTCCTCGATGGAGCGGCTGCCGGTCGAGCGGGCTCTGACGGACCAGGTACGCAAATTCAAGGCGATCGGCGCGCGATAACGCCGGAACGGTTGAGGGAGAGAAACATGTCAGGGATCCTGGTCGGCGAGCTCATCCTCTGGCTGATCGTCGCGATCATCGTCATCGTGGTTGGCGTCTACATCGTCAACTGGCTCTACCACCGCTCCTCCAAGGAGGTATCGTTCGTCCGGACCGGCTTCCTCGGCGAGCGCGTGGTGATCAACGGCGGTGCCTTCGTGCTGCCCTTCATCCACGACTACACGCCCGTCAACATGAACGTGCTGCCGATGGGCATCGTGCGTTCCAGGCAGGATGCGGTCATCACCCGCGACCGCATGCGCGTCGACATCGAGGCCGACTTCTACGTCCGCGTCCAGGCAACCCGCGAAGCCGTCTCGATCGCGGCCGCGACGCTCGGTCGCCGCACCATGGAGCCGGAGCAGTTGCACGCGCTGCTGGCCGGCAAGTTCATTTCCGCGATCCGCTCTGTCGCATCGGAAATGACGCTGGAGGAGATGCACGAGCGGCGCGGCGACTATGTCGCGCGCGTCAAGACCAATGCGGCGGAGGCGCTCGCCCAGAATGGACTTGAGCTCGAGTCGGTCGCGATCACCGACCTCGACCAGACCGATCTCGAATTCTTCAACCCGTCGAACCGCTTCGACGCCGAAGGTCTGACGCGGCTGATGGAGGACATCGAGGCCAAGCGGAAGCTGCGCAACGATATCGAGCAGGATTCGATGATCAGGATCCGCACCCGAAATCTCGAAGCCGAGCGGCAGGCGCTCGACATCGAGCGCGAGAGCGAGACCGCGAGGCTGGAGCAGGAACGCGACATCGAGATGCGCCGTGCGCTGCAGCGCACGGAAGTGGCCCGCGAACGCGCGCTGCGGGAGACCGAGGCCGAGCAGGCCCAGATATCGGCGCGCGAAGCCATCGAACGCTCGCGGATCGCCAACGAGCAGGCGATCGCCGAAGCCCGCATCGCCTCCGAGCGGGAAACCCGCCAGAAGGAGATCGAGCGCACGCGTACCATCGAGGAGAAGGAGCTGCTGGCGCGTGAGGAGATCGAGAAGACCAGGATCGCCAACCAGCGTTCGATCGACACGACGCGGATTGCGTCGGAGCGCGAGGTCCGCCAGCGCGAGATCGAGCGGATGCGCACCGTCGAGGAAGCCGAGATCGCGGCCCGCGAGGCGATCGAGAAGGCCCGCATCCAGCAGGACCGCGTCGTCACCGATGCGCGTATCGCCAATGAGGAGGAGACGCGCCGTCGCGAGATCGAGCGCACCCGCGCCGTCGACGAGGCCGAGATCGCCGCGCGCGAGGCCACCGAAAAGGCACGGATCGCCCAGACCATGATCGTCAACGTCGAGCGCATCTCTTCCGACGAGCGTACCCGCGCCCTGGAGATCCAGCAGGTCCGAACCATCCAGGAGGCCGAGATCGAGGCGCAGCGCGCCGTCGAGGCCGCCCGCATCGCCCGCGAGCGAATGCTTGCCGCGGAGCGCATCGCCGCCGAGCAGAGCACGCGACAGCTGGAGATCGAGCGCAACCAGTCGCTGGAGGTGGCAGGCATCGCCGCGCGCGAGGCCACCGAGGCTTCGCGCATTGCCCAGGAAGAGCGCGTCCGCTCGCTGGAGATCGCTCGCAACCGTGCCGTCGAGGAAGCCGACATCGCCTCCCGCGAAGCGATCGAGGCGGCCCGCATCGCGCAGGAGAAGGCGGTTGCGGCCGAGCGTATCCAGGCCGAGCGCGACACGCGTTCGCTCGAGATCGAGCGCACCGGCGTGCTGGAGGCGGCCGAGCTGAAGCGGCGCGACGCCATCGAGCGCCAGCGCATCACCGTTGATCTCGCCCTCGAAGCCGAACGGATCACCTCGTCCAAGAAGCGTGAAGTGCTCAACATCGAGCAGAAGCGGGCAATCGAGATCGCCGACGAGGAGCGCGTCATCGCCCTCTCGGCCAAGCGTTCCGAGCGCATCGATGCCGATCGCCAGGTCAAGCAGGCCGAGATCGTCGCCCGCAAGGAGGTCGAGACCACCGACGTCTCCCGCGAGCAGGCGCTCGAAGCCGCCCGGATCGAGCGCCGCCGCGCCATCGAGCAGCTCGAGGTCGCCCGCGTGCAATCGCTCCAGGAGGCCGAGATCGCCTCCCGCGAGGAGGTCGAGCGCGCGCGCATTGCGTCGGATCGCGGCCTCGACGAAGCCCGCGTCGGCCGCGAGCGCGAACTGCGCAAGCTCGAGGTCAACCGCGAGAAGGAGGTCGAGACGGTCCTGATGGAGAAGGCGATCGCCATCCACCAGAAGTCGCTGGAAGAATCCGCAGCCAAGGCGATGGCCGAGGAGGCACGGATGCGGGCGACAGAGGCGACCGAGCGCGTCATCACCGCGCGCGAGAGCGAGATCGCCAAGCGGCGCAGGACCGTCGAGGTGATGCTCGCCGAGAAGCAGGCCGAGGAAACGCGCATCGCCGCGGAAGCCGAGCGCGTCCGGGCCGCCGTCGAGGCCGAAGCGCAGCGCATGCTGAACGAAGCCGAGAACGTCCTTACCGACCAGGCGCGCTACTCGCTGTTCCGCCGCAAGCTGCTCGACCGCATCGAGGGCATCGTCCGCGAGAGCGTCAAGCCGATGGAGAAGATCGAAGGCATCCGTATCCTCCAGGTCGACGGCCTCAACGGCAACGGCCATGGCGGCAACGGCGGCCGCAGCGCCACCGACGAGGTAATCGATTCCGCCCTGCGCTACCGCGTGCAGGCGCCGCTGATCGACTCGCTCCTGGCGGACATCGGCGTCGAGGGCGGCAGCCTCGCGAAGATGCCGGGCCTGATCCGGGAGGCCCGCGACATGCAGGGCATCAAGGAGTCCGCGCGCAAAGGCGGCGGTGGCGGCGACAAGCCGGCCAGCTCCCCGCCTGCAGCCGAGGGCGGCGGCGAACCGCCGGCCGAGCGCGGTCCGCGGAAAAAGAGCTGAGGTCAGGCTATGCCCCGCGTCTACGTCTCCACCGTCGTCAATGCGCGCAACGACCGCGTCTGGGCGCGGGTCCGCGACTTCAACGGCTTACCGAACTGGCACCCGGCGATCGCGGAAAGCCGCATCGAGGGGGGCGAGCCTGCGGACAAGATCGGCTGCGTCAGGGATTTTCGCCTGCGTAACGGCGACCGCATCCGCGAGAAGCTTTTGGGCCTGTCCGACTACGACATGTTCTGCACCTACTCGATCCTCGAATCCCCGATGGGCGTCGAGAACTACGTCGCGACCTTGCGCCTCACGCCGGTCACCGACGGCGACCAGACCTTCATGGAATGGACCGCCGAGTTCGATTGCCCGCCCGGGCGGGAGACCGAGCTCGTCAGCAACATCGGCGGCGGCGTGTTCCAGGGCGGCTTCGACGCCCTCAAGCGCGTGTTTGGAGGCTGAGCGGTGCCGCATATCGTCAAGAGCACCATCCTGGACGCGCCGACCGACGCGGCCTGGTCGGTGCTGCGCGATTTCAACGGGCATGACCGCTGGCACCCGGCGGTGGCGACGTCCTCCATCGAACGGGCGCAGTCTCCCGACAGGATCGGCTGCGTCAGGCGCTTCAAGCTCAAGGACGGCTCTGAGCTGCGCGAACAACTGCTGGCGCTGTCCGATCTCGAACAGACCTTCAGCTATTGCCTGCTCGATACCCCGATCCCGATGTTCAATTACGTCGCTCATGTCCGCCTGCTGCCGGTGACCGACGGCGACCGCACCTTCTGGCACTGGGAGTCGCGCTTCACGACGAAGCCGGAAGACAAGGACCGCATCACCCACATGGTCGCGGAAGACATTTACCAGGCCGGATTCGAGGCGATCCGCCGCCATCTGAAGGAGGCCGCCTAGCATGGCCGTGATCGTGAAAACTTTCGCCAGCGCCAGTGAAGCGGCCGGAGCGCTGTCCTCGGACCGCGGCGCACGCTATCTCGGTGGCGGCACCCTGGTGATGCGGGCGCTGAACGAGGGCGACGTCTCGGTCTCGACGGTCGTCCGCGCCAGTGACCAGGCGCTGACCCGGATCGATGCATCGGGCCCTCGGGTCTTGTTGGGTGCGGGCGTCACCTTCGCGCGGATCCTCGCCGAGCGCGATCTCGCCTTCCTGCACGCCCCTGCCCGCTCGATCGGCGGGCCCGCCGTGCGGAACATGGGTACGGTCGGCGGCAACCTGTTCGCGCCAACCCCTTACGGCGATTTCACCGTGGCACTGCTGGCACTCGAGGCCACCGTGGCCGTGCAAGGCGGCTTCGGCTCGCGCGACATTCCGATCGAGGAATTTCTTCAGGCGCGCGACCGGCAGGCCGGCACTCTGGTCCTGTCGGTGTCCTGCACCCGGCCGGCGAGCAGCGAGGCGTTCCGCTATCGCAAGATCGCCCGGATCAAGCCGAAGGGCGGCTCCGTCATCACGATCGCCGCGCATCTGCCGATCTCGGGCGGCCGCATCGCCGGCGCACGCATCGCATTCGGCTCGATGGCGCCGACACAGATCCGCGCTCGCGCGGCAGAGCGTGCCCTGGAAGGGCGTTCACTGGATGTCGGCACGATCGCAGCCGCGGCTTCCGCCGCTGGCGAAGGAACATCCCCGGCGGACAATGCGCTCGGCAGCGCCTGGTATCGCCGCGAGATCGTCGGCGTGCACCTGCGTCGCCTCTTGTCCGGCCAGGAGTAGATCGCCATGCCCAAAATACCCGTGCAATTTCGCCACAACGGCCGCGACGTCGCGATCTTCGTCGATGGCGGCACCAATCTCCTGGTCGCGCTGCGCGAGCTGATCGGCGACATGACGCCCAAGTTCGGCTGCGGCCAGGGCGGCTGCGGCACCTGCAGCGTGCTGATCGACGGCGAGCTGCATTTGTCCTGTCTGACGCTGGCGGAGACGGTCGCGGGCCGTTCCATAGAAACACTCGACGGTATGAAGCAGGGTCCGAACCTGCATCCGCTCCAGCGCGCTTTCGCCGACCACTTCGCAGCCCAGTGCGGCTATTGCACCCCGGGCATGCTGATGGCCGCGAAGGCCCTGCTCGACCGGAACCCCGCTCCGAGCCGCGCCGAAATCGTCGAGGCGATCTCCGGCAACATCTGCCGCTGCACCGGCTACGAGCCGATCATCAATGCGATCCTTGCCGCCGCGGGCGGCCGGGCCAGCGCGTAAGGGGACGTCCACCATGCTGGAACTGCGCAAGGACATTTTTGCCGACGAACGCGACGATAATCTGAAGGAAATCGGCAAGGGCACGCAGCGTCAGGACATGCTCGGCCACGTCACGGGCACGTCGAGCTATTTCAACGACCATCAACTTCAGGGCATGCTGCATTTGAAGGTCGTGCGCTCGACCGAGGCCCATGCGCGGCTGCGCCTCATCGACACCACGGAAGCCGAGCGTTCGGCCGGCGTGCGCCGGATCATCCGCGGCAGCGACGTTCCGCGCAACCTCAACACGCTTCTCAGCCTGATCAATTTCGGCAAGGACGACGAGCCGTCGCTCGCGGTCGACAAGGTCCGCTACAAGGGCGAGCCGATCGTCGCCATCGTTGCCGACAGCGAACGCGAAGCATTCGAGGCGATTGCAAAGGTCAAGGTCGACTATGAGCCGCTGCCGGCCGTGTTCGACGTCGAGGATGCGCTGAAGCCAGGCGCGCCCGTGGTCAACGAGACCTATCCCAGGAACACCTTCACCTATCACGAGACCTATGACCACCAGAAGCTGCGCTTCGGCGACGCCGACGCGGCGCTCGCGACCGCCGATCACGTGCTGGAGCAGCGCTACCAGATGTCGCCGATCGAGCACGCGCCGACCGAAACCAACGGTGCGATCGCCGCGCCCGACACCAACGGCCGCTATGTGGTCTACACCTCGACGCAAGCGCTGTTCTTCTCGGTCGACACCTGCGCCAAGATCCTGGACGTCCCCTCCAACACCTTCCACTTCATCGGCGGCACGGTCGGCGGCGGATTCGGCGGCAAGGTCGACACGCTGACCGAGCCGCTCGCCATTCTCGGCGCGATGCTGACCGGGCGGCCGGTACGCTACGTGTTCGGGCGCGAGGAGGAGATGCAATACGGTCCGCCGCGCGGCGCCGAGCGCATCTACGTCAAGGACGGCGTGATGCGCGACGGCCGCGTCGTCGCGCGAAAGATCCGGGCCTATTTCGACAGCGGCGCCTATACGCGGCTCTCCAGCTACGCCGCCGTGAAATGCGCCGCACACCTGCCGGGCCCCTACACGATCCCGAACGTCTATGGCGACGTCTACTGCGTCTTCACCAACCGCACGCCGGCCACCGCCATGCGCGGCTTCGGCGTCACCGCGATGGATTTTGCGATCGAGTGCCAGATGGACAAGCTCGCGAACCTCGTCGGCATGGACCCGATGGAGTTCCGCATCCTCAACGCCTATCGCGACGGCGACATGAAGGCGCACCGGCGCGAGGCCAAGAACACCGCGCTGATCGAGTGCGTCCAGGTTGCTGCCGAGAAGGCCAAATGGCCGATCCGCGATGAATTCAGGCGGGCATCCTCGCGCAAGGACGGCGGCGGCAGCCGCGCCGTGATCCCGCCGACGCCGACAGATTCGCACGCGCGGCCACCGGCGCCCGCACAGCAGCGTACGAGCTACGACCGGCTCCCACCTACCGTCACCCGCGAACCACCGCGCGATCCGCCTCCCCCGGCTCCGCCGCCCTCGCCGCGACCGGCCGCGCCGTCGCATGGCGCGACCCGTTTTTCCTCGGTCTTCGGCACAAGGAGGCGCTAGATGACCCGGCATCGCGGACGCGGCATCGCGTCGATCAACTATCCCATCGGCATGAACCTCGGAGGCGACCCCAGCCAGGCGCTGGTGCATTCCAACCCCAGCGGCAAGTTCACTGTGGCACTGTCCTCGATCGACCTCGGTCAGGGCATGAAATCGGTGACGCGCCAGATCTGCGCGGAGACGCTGGGCGTGCCCGTCGAAGACGTCTATGTCGACACGGCGGACTCCGACACCGGGCCGCATTGCATGGGCTCGTTCGCCTCGCGCGGCACGCACCGCGTCGGCAATGCGGTGATGGCGGCGGCACGCGAGGCGCGCGGCGTGATGATGGAGGCTGCCGCCGAGGAACTCGAGGTCAACGCCGCGGACCTGGAAACCGACGGACGCGGCAACATCCACGTCAAGGGGGCGCCGCACCGCTCGATCTCGACCAAGGACGTCGCCATTGCCGCCCAGTTCAAGCAGGGCAAGACGATCTCGGGTCGCGGCATCTTCCTCGTGCCTCTGTCCGACGTCGATCCGGAGACCGGCGAGATGTCGCCGGCAACCTGCTATGCGCATGCCTGCTTGGTCGCCGAGGTCGAGGTCGACGACGAGACCGGCGAAGTCGAAATGGTGCGGATGGACTCCGCCTATGAGCTCGGCCGCGCGCTCAACCCGCGGCTGGTCGAGCAGCAACTCGTCGGCGGCGCCTGGATGGGTGTCAGCCACGCGCTCTACGAGACGCCGGAGCCGTATTATCCCGATCCCTCTCACGGCCCCCGCGACTTCGTCGAATATCTGATGCCCGGACCGGGCGACATCTGTCCGCACGACATCGCCGTACTAGAGCGCCCTGCTCCCGATGGGCCGTTCGGCGCCAAGGGCCCCGGCGAGATGTGCGCCAATCCCGTGCTGCCGGCCGTTGCCAACGCGATCTTCAACGCCGTCGGCGTACGCATCGACGATCTGCCGATCACTCCGGAGAAAGTGCTGCGCGCGATCAAGTCCCAGGGCGGCCCGCGGCCGCAGGCGCGGCGCTGAGGTCTGGTCCATGGCGGTCCGCAGCAACATCGTGGGCATCGACAGTCCGGAGGCGCTGGAGAAGGCGCTGCGCGCGGCCTATTACCTCGCCGACGAAGGTCTTGCGACCGCCGCCTATCTCGGTCTTGCGCTCGGCAAGCCGTTGTTGCTCGAGGGCGCGCCGGGTGTCGGCAAGACGGAAGCCGCAAAGGCTATCGCCGCGGTGCTCGGCCGCCGGCTGATCCGGCTGCAATGCTATGAGGGCATCGATGCCTCCGCCGCGCTCTACGAATGGAACTACCCGCGTCAGATGCTCGCGATCCGCCAGGCCGGCGACGAAAGCATCGACATCTACGGCGAGACCTTTTTGATCGAGCGGCCGATGCTGGCCACGCTTCGTGCACCCGACTCCACCGTTCTGCTGATCGACGAGATCGACCGCGCCGACCAGGAATTCGAAGCCTTCCTGCTCGAATTCCTGTCGGACTTCCAGATCTCGATTCCCGAACGCGGCACGGTGCGCGCCACCGAGCGCCCGGTCGTGGTGCTGACGTCCAACCGCACCCGAGACCTGCACGAAGCGTTGCGGCGGCGCTGCGTCTATCACTGGATCGACTATCCCACCGCCGAGCGCGAGGCGCGTATCGTGATGATGCGGGCCTCCAGCGTCGCCGAAGCCACCGCGCGCGCCGTCGTCGCCGCGGTGGAAAAGCTGCGACGCGAGCCGCTAAGCAAGGCGCCCGGGATCGCGGAGGCCGTCGACTGGGCCGAGGCGGCGACGCTGCTGCACAACGGCGGCGCGCGCTGGCCCGACGCCTTCAAACGCTCGATCGGCGTGGCGCTGAAGGACGAGGAAGATTTGCACTTCATGTCGCCACGGCTCGACGCGTTGCTGGCGGAGGCGACCGCATGAGCACCGAGAACCAGCTCCCGCGCGCCGCCCGCATCTTCATCTCCTTCGTTACGCTGCTGCGCGCAAACGGCTTCGCCGTGGCGCCGGAGCAGACCACTGCGTTTCTCGCTGCCATCGAACTGCTCGGCCCGCGCGACCTGGGCGATATCAGGCAGGCGGCGCTCGCCACCCTCGCCCCGCCCCCCGAGCGACGCGCCACCTTCGACCGCCTGTTCGATCTGCACTTCCGCGGCAGCGAGGCCGTCGAGCATGCCGAGGACGGCGAGGACGACGAGACCGTCCGTCTCCAGGAGGAAGGTCGCGGCGACGAGGAACCGCTGTTTTCCGACGACGCCAATGACTCCGGCCTGACCGCGACCCGCACCGAGGCGCTGGTCGAGCGTCGCTTCGCCCAGCTCTCAACCACCGACGCGCTCCGCCGTTTGGCCCGCGAGGCTCCGAGGCGCCTGCCGCGGCGGCGCGGCCACCGGCGCATGCGCGCCCGCCGCGGTCCATTTGCGGACCTGCGCCGCACCTTGCGCGAGAGCGTCCGCAGCGACGGCGAGATCCTGCGGCTCGGCCACCTGAAGCGCAGGCAGCGCCCCCGAAAGATCCTGCTCCTGATCGACGTGTCCGGCTCGATGAAGAGCCGGACCGAGGAGAACATCAGGCTCGCGCATGCACTGGTTCAGGCCGCGCCCAACGTCGAGGTCTTCACCTTCGGCACACGGCTCACCCGGGTCACACGCGCGCTGCGGCTGAAGCGTCGTGAGCAAGCGTTGAATGCGGCGGCCCATCTCGTCAGCGACTGGGACGGCGGGACCCGGATCGGCGACGCCTTGCAAGCCTTCCTCGCGGTGCCCCGCTTCGGCGGTTATGCGCGCGGGGCGGCCGTGGTCGTCGTCTCGGACGGTCTGGAACGCGGCGAGCCCGATGCGTTGCGGGACGCAGTGGCGAAACTGTCGCGCCGTGCCTGGCGCCTGAGCTGGCTGACGCCGCTCGCCACGGGCCCGGGCTTTCGCCCGCAGACGGAAGCGCTGGCTGCGATCGAACGCTATGTCGACGACCTCGTCGACGGCGGATCGAGCGCGTCGATCGTCGCGCACGTACTGGCGTTGGGACGAAGGAGAGTTGCGTGACTGATATTGTCGACGGACATCACCACATCTGGCGACAGGCCGATCTGCCCTGGCTGAGCGGTCCCATGCAGCCGCGCATCTTCGGACCCTACGAGCCGATCCGGCGCGATTATCCCATCCAGGAATATCTCGACGATCTCAAAGGCACCGGCGTCACCCGCTCGGTCTACGTCCAGACCAATTGGGCCAACGACCGTTTCGAGGACGAGGCCGCCTGGGTGCAGCAGACCGCCGACGTGCACGGCTGGCCGCACGCCATCGTCGCCTACGCCAATTTCGCCGCCGATGACGTCCGCCCGCAGCTCGACCGCCTCAAGCGCTATCGGCTCGTGCGCGGCACGCGCATGCAGCTGCACTGGCACGAGAACCCGCTCTATCGCTTCGCGGCAAAGCCCAATCTCTGCGTCGACCCTACGGTGCGCGGCAATGTTGCGCACCTCGCAGACTATGGCTGGAGCTTTGATCTGCAGGTCTTCACGCCACAGATGCCGGATGCGGCGCAGCTCGCCGAAGCCTGTCCCAAGGTGACCTTCATCCTCCAGCACGCTGGCATGCTCGAGGACCTCTCGCCCGCCGGCCGCGCAGCCTGGCGCGCCGGCATGGCGCGGCTGGCGGCCTGTCCGAACGTGGTCTCAAAGCTGTCGGGGCTCGGCACCTTCATCCATCGCAACGACCCCGCGCATATCGCCGCCGTCGTGACCGACACGGTCGCGATCTTCGGCGCCGAGCGCTGCCTGTTCGGCTCCAATTTTCCGATCGAGAAATTGTGGACCAGCTATCGCGAGCTCGTCGACGCATTTCACGGAGCGGCCGCGTCGCTGAGCGCCGAGCAACGGGACGCGATCTTCCGAGGCACCGCCGCGCGCGTCTATCGACTTTGACGGACAATAAACAGGATAGGGAGGGCAACGAATGGCGCTGGAGATCAAGATCCTGGACTATGGCGACATCGAGCTGGAATCGAGCTTTCTGGTGCTCGGCCGTGACTGCGGCCGCACCCGCCGCGTCCTCACGCTTGGCTTCCTGATTCTCGGTGGCAAATACCCGGTCGTGGTCGACACCGGCTACCGCTCCAACCAGATCATGGAGACGCTCGGCATGCGCGGTCTGCAGTACCACGAGCACATGATCGAGAACCAGCTGGCACGCCACGGCGTGCGCATGGGAGACGTGCGCTTCGTCTGCCACACCCATCTGCACATCGACCATGCCGGCAAGGACGACCTGTTCCCAATGAACACGACCGTCGTCCTCAACCGCAAGGAGCTGGAATATTCCGTCTCCGGCCTGATGCACCCGCAATATCCGGCGCCCGACATCAAGCACCTGATCGACCGCCTCCACACCAAGAGCGCGCTACGCTTCCTCGATCTCGAGATCACAGGCCCGATCGAACTGATGCCCGGCGTTTATTGCGACGCCGCCAACGCCCACACCGAGGGATCGATGAACGTCATCGTCGAGACCGCCGACGGAATCGCGACCATCTGCGGCGATGTGATCTACGATTTCAACGACCAGATCGTCACGCCCTTCAACGAAATCCACGACTGGGAGCCGCGTACCACCGGCAACCACGGCACCAGCAAGCGCGCCGAAAAGGCCTCGATCAAAAAGCTGCTCAGCAATTCGCGATACCTGCTTCCGGTACACGACCGTCCGGCCAAAATCGAAGGCGGCACTGTCGTGGGACGGTTGCATGACCAGGTCCCCGGCCCGGTCGTGCAGTCGCTGCCAGCACGCAATTGGTTCCCGGCCTGAGGCTTTTTGTCTGCGCATGATCTTGTCGGAAAATCGCGCCACATTTTTCCGGATCATGCTTCCAAGGATCGACCGATGACGCACGTCACCCTGCGCTCCGAATTCGAGACCCTGATCGACCCCTACGCGCCGGTCGCGCAGGTCGGCACCGGCTTCGACTTCACGGAAGGACCCGTCTGGCATCCGGTCGATCACTATCTGCTGTTCTCGGACATGCCTGGCGACGTGCGGCGCCGCTGGGACGCGCGGCGCGGCGTCGCCGAGGTCAAGCGCCCGTCGAACAAATGCAACGGCATGACCTACGACGCCGAGCTGAACCTGATCGTCTGCGAGCACGCGACCTCGTCGCTGGTCCGCGAGCGGCCGGACGGCCGGCGCGAGGTGCTCGCCTCGCATTTCCAGGGTCAGGAGCTGAACAGCCCGAACGACGTCTGCGTGCACTCCTCCGGTGCGATCTATTTCTCGGACCCCTGGTATGGCCGCATGCCGGTCTATGGCGTCGAACGACCGCGACAACTCGGTTTCCAGGGCGTCTATCGCGTCGTGCCCGGCGGCGAGCCGAAGCTCGTGGTGGACCGTACCCTGTTCGACCAGCCGAACGGATTGTGCTTAGCACCTGACGAGAAGCTGCTCTATGTCAACGACACCGTGCAGGCCCTGATCCGCGTATTCGAAGTCGGCGGCGACGGCTCGCTGTCGAACGCGCGCGTGTTTGCCAGCGGCATCCGCTCCGAGCTCGAGCCCGGGCTGCCCGACGGCATGAAGTGCGACCAGCACGGCAATGTCTGGGTCACCGCGCCCGGCGGCGTCTGGGTTTATTCGCCGCGCGGCGAATTGCTCGGCAAGGTCCGCCTCCCCGAGCTCGTCGCCAACCTT
The DNA here is from genome assembly GCF_018129995.1 of Bradyrhizobium sp. SZCCT0153. Classification (GTDB taxonomy): domain Bacteria; phylum Pseudomonadota; class Alphaproteobacteria; order Rhizobiales; family Xanthobacteraceae; genus Bradyrhizobium; species Bradyrhizobium japonicum_G. The sequence continues at coordinate 890,854 of NZ_JAFCKS010000002.1, read as the reverse complement.
GCCTGGGGCGGCCCGGATTTCCGCACGCTGTATCTGACCTCGACGCACTCCGTCTACGCTATCCCGACCAAGGTCGGCCCGCGCCATGAGCCGTATATGAACGCCAGGCGTCCCGGCGGCACCGCGACTGCCGGCTCCGCACCTGCTGCCCCCATCCTGGCTGATGGCGAGATGCGTCTCGATCCGCAGCGCTGCGCCATGATCATCCAGGACCTTCAGAACGACGTCATCATGGACGGCGGCGCGTTTGCCGACTCCGGAGCGCCGGAGCATGCGCGGCAGCAGCACGTCGTCGAGAACGTCCGCCGTCTTGCCGAGACCGCGCGCGCACGGGGCGTCACCGTCATCCACGTCTGGTTCATCGTCGAGCCCGGCGCGCCCGGCGTGACGCTGAACGCGCCGCTGTTCGAAGGCCTGGTCGACAGCAAGGCGATGGTGCGCGGAAGCTGGGGCGCGGCGCCCGTGTCGGGTCTCGAGCCAAGGCCCGGCGATTTCGTGGTCGAGAAGATGCGGATGAGCGCCTGGGAAGGCACGCGGCTCGAGACGATACTCAAGGCGACCGGCCGCGACATGATCATCAACACGGGCGCCTGGACCAACATGTCGGTCGAGCACACCGCGCGCACCGGTGCCGACAAGGGCTATTTCATGATCGTGCCGGAAGACTGCTGCTCGACCATGAATGCCGACTGGCACAACGCCTCGATCAACTTTGCCATGCAGAACGTCGCCGTCGTCACGCGCGCGGACGCCGTGATCAAAGCGCTGGGATGAGTGGTGGCGAAGCTCCTGCATCTGTCCTGCTCACCCCGCGCCGACTCCGAGTCGAGCGCGGGCGCGCGCGTCTTCCTCGACGGGTTTCGCCGAGCGCGGCCCGACTGGGACATCGACGCAATGGATCTCTGGCGCGAGCGGCTGCCGGAATTCATCGGTCCCATCGTCGAGGCAAAGTATGCGCGCATGAAGGCCCAGGCGTTCGACGACGCGCAGCGCGACAGCTTTGCCGAGGCGGAGCGGATCGCGTTGCGCTTTTCGCTGGCAGATCGCGTGCTGATCTCGACGCCGATGTGGAATTTCGGCATCCCCTACAGGCTGAAGCAATGGTTCGACATCGTCATCCAGCCCGGCCTGACATTCCGGTTCGATCCGGCGCGGGGCTATCTTCCCCTGCTCAAGGACCGCCCAACCATCGTCATCCTCGCCTCCGGAAGCGATTTTGCCACCGGCATGAATCGCGGCCGCATCGACATGGCGACGCCCTATTTGCGCGAGGCGCTCCGCTTCATCGGCGTCAGCGACGTGCGCTTCGTGCCGATCGGGCCGACGACGGGGCCGACCGAGCCCATCCGCGCTGCGCGCGAGACGGCGTATCGGCGACTCGGGGAGATCGCGGCGCGGTTTTGATCGATTGGCCCAGACTCGTTCCGGTCGCAGGCACTGACCATTTCACCATCCTCGAGGCGCTGCGCCGGCCGGACGGCATTCTGGTCGAGGCTGCACGCCGGGCATCGGACTGAAAACTGCGAAAACAACCCCATGCACAGTAGAGTGCCCTTGTTCCAAAGGCGATTTTTCGAAGGCTCATCGGCTTTCTGAAGGCGACTGCACGCGGCGCCTTTGACACGTCGGGCAACACAGGCGCATGATGTCATCATCGCCGTTGTCGTTGCTCCTGCGCTTCGATCCAGACCTGCTCTCCCTGACCTGCACCTGATGGAGCTGCAAGGGCGGACTTGGCCAGCCCGCAGAGATCTGTCCGTCACGCAAGTCGAACGATGCCGCATGGCGCGGGCAGAGCAGTTGATCGATTGATCCCGCGCTCCGTTCCCGCCGCGCGTCAACGCGGGACGACGGCAGTCGCTTCGATCTCGACTCGCGCCGACGCCTCGACAAGACGCACGACCTGGACGAGTGCCATGCTGGGATAGTGAACGCCGATGACCTCGCGGTAGGCCTTGCCGAGCGCCCTGAGGTTGGAAACGTACTCGTCCATGTCGACCACGTACCAGGTCAGACGCACGAGATGTTCCGGTCCCGCGCCGCCCTCAGCCAGGATCGCCACAATGTTCTCGAGGGTCTGCCGGACCTGTGCAATGAACCCGTCGGCAAATCGACCTGCAACATCCCAGCCGACGACCCCACCGGTGACGACGAGGCGTCCGTCGGCCATCATGCCGTTCGCGTATCCCTTCGGCTGTGGCCAGCCGCTGGGCTGGAGCACTCGCGGCCCGCCGGTTGTGACAGCGTCCGCGGCAGATGGTTGTTTCGTCATGGTCATGAGCAACTTTCCGAATCTCAGCGCGGCTTGAGGATGTCGCGCGCAACGATCAATTTCTGGACCTCGGTCGCACCCTCGTAGATCCGCAGGGCGCGGATCTCGCGGTAGAGGCTTTCGACCACCTCGCCCTTGCGCACGCCGCGGCCGCCGAACATCTGCACGGCGCGATCGATGACGCGCTGCGCGGTCTCGGTGGCCGTCAGCTTTGCCATCGCCGCTTCGCGCGTGGTGGGCAACTTCTGGACGTCGCGGCGCCAGGCCGCGCGCCAGGTCAGGAGCGCGGCGGCGTCGGTATCGGTCGCCATGTCGCCGAGCGCAGCCTGGGTCAGCTGGAGATCGCCGAGCGTCGCACCGAACATGTGCCGGCTGCGCGCATGTGCCAGCGCCTCGTCGAGCGCTCGCCGCGCAAAGCCGAGCGCGGCGGCGGCGACCGATGCGCGGAAGATGTCGAGCGTCTGCATCGCGAGCTTGAAGCCACCGCCCGGCGCACCGAGACGCCGGCTTGCGGGAATGCGGCAGTTCGTGAAGCGCAATGTCGCCAGCGGATGCGGCGCGATGACGTCGATGCGTTCGGCGATGCCGAATCCGGGATCATCCGGGAATACGACGAAGGCCGAGATGCCGCGCGCGCCGGGCGCCTCCCCGGTCCGCGCAAACAGCGTGTAGACGTCGGCGATCCCGCCGTTGGAGATCCAGGTCTTCTCGCCATCGATGACGTAGTCGTTGCCGTCGGCCCGCGCGGTGCAGGACATCGCCGCGACGTCGGACCCCGCCTCCTTCTCCGACAGCGCGAACGCTGCGAGCCATTCGCCGGAGCGAACCTTCGGCAGCACGGACTTGCGCAGCTCCGCGGAGCCGCCGAGCGCGATGGCGCCGGAGCCGAGCCCCTGCATGGCGAAGGCGAAATCGGCGAGGCCGTCGGCATAGGCGAGCGTCTCGCGCGACAGGCAGATCGAGCGGGAATCGATCGTGGCCGCATCCCCATCGGGCGCCGCAACGGCGCAATCGAGCAGTCCCGCCGCGCCCATCGCGCGCACGAGCTTGCGGCAGGCGCCGTCGACGTCATCATGGTCGATCGTATCGATCACCCCCGACTGCACGAAGCGGTCGAGCGCCTCGCCGATGGTGCGGTGACGCGCCTCGAAGAACGGCCAGTCCAGCCACTCGCGCCGGATCACTTTGGCGACGGAGCTCATAGGGTGCCTCCTCCGTTCATTGGGCGGCGGCGGCCGCGGCCGCGCGCGCCAGATTGGCTTCGTACTGTCCCTTGGCGGACTGATATTGCTTCGGCCAATTGACCGCGGTGATGCCGATGCGCGCCGCCTCGTGCAGCGTCCAGGCCGGATCGGCGAGATGCGGCCGCGCAATCGCACAGAGATCGGCACGCCCCGCGGCGAGGATCGAATTGGCGTGGTCGGCTTCGGAGATCGCGCCGACCGCGATGGTTTCGATACCGACTTCGTTGCGGATCAGATCGGCGAACGGCGTCTGGAACAGGCGTCCATAGATCGGTCGCTCCTCCTTCCAGACCTGGCCCGAAGAGCAGTCGATCACGTCTGCGCCCGCTTCCTTGAACATCGCGGCGAAGATCGCGGCATCGGCCGGCGTGTTGCCGCCCTCGGTCCAGTCATGGCAGGACAGGCGCACCGACATCGGCCGGTCCGACGGCCATTCGGCGCGCACGGCCTTGAACACCTCCAGAGGAAAGCGCGCACGGTTCTCGTGGCTGCCGCCATGGTCGTCGGTGCGCCGGTTGGTCAGCGGCGAAAGGAAGCTCGACAGCAGATAGCCGTGCGCGCAATGCAGCTCGAGCCACTCGACACCTGCAGCGGCGGCGCGACGGGTCGCCGCGACGAAATCGTCGCGCACGCGGTCCATGTCGTTGCGATCCATCGCCCGCGGCGACTGGCTGTTGGGCAGATATGGCAGCTCGGACGCGGAGATCAGCGGCCAATTGCCGGATTCGAGCGGCTGGTCGATGCCTTCCCAGGCCAGTCTGGTCGATCCCTTTCGGCCGGCATGACCGAGCTGGATACCGACCTTGGCGTGCCCCAGACCGTGAATCAGATCGACGAGGCGGCGCCACTGCGCCTGCTGCGCGTCGTTCCAGAGGCCGAGGCAACCCGGCGTGATCCGCGCATCCGGCGACACGCAGGTCATCTCGGCAAAGATCAGCCCGGCGCCGCCCATGGCGCGCGCGCCGAGATGGGCGATGTGGAAGTCGTCGATGAGGCCGTCCTGCGCCGAATACATCGCCATCGGCGAGACCATGATCCGGTTCGCAAGCGTCAGCCCCCGCACCCGGTGCGGCGTCAACATCGGCGGCGGCACCCGCTCGCCGTCCTTGACGGCGATTCCCGCGCGCGCGGCGAACCAGCGCTCAAAGCCCTCCAGCCAGGTGCGATCGCGCAGCCGAAGGTTTTCGTGGCTGATGCGCTGCGAGCGCGTCAGCATCGAATAGAAGAACTGCGGCGGCTCGAGCGTGTCGGCATAGCGGTGGCCCACCACCTCGAACCATTCCATGGCGTTGCGCGCAGCGTTCTGGATGCGCGCCACGTCGACGCGGCGGACCTCCTCGTAGGCCTCCAGCACGGTCGCAATGCTGTCGCGCCCATGGCCATGGCGGTCGAACTGGTTGGCGAGCTCGATCGCGTCGTCGAGCGCGAGCTTGGTGCCCGAGCCGATCGCGAAATGCGCGGTGTGCGCGGCGTCGCCCATCAGCACGACATGGGATCGGCCGTTGAACACGCTCCATTTTCCGCAGATCAGGCGGCTGAAATTGAGCCAGGCCGAGCCGCGCAGATGGCGCGCATTGGTCAGGAGCTTTGCTCCATCCAGCGTTTCGGCAAAGATCTTCTCGCAGAAGTCGATCGACCCTTGCTGGTCGAGCTCGCCGAGGCCGTGGGCGTCATAGGCTTCCTCCGTGGTCTCGACGATGAAGGTCGAAGTCTCGGCGTCGAACTTGTAGATGTGCGCCTGGAACCAGCCGTGCTCGGTCTTCTGGAAGTCGAACGTGAAGGCGTCGAAGGCCTTCCTGGTGCCGAGCCAGATGTAGCGGTTCGGCCGGATCACCATGTCGGGCTGGAATTGCTCGGCATAGCGGGCGCGGATCCTGGAATTGACGCCGTCGCAGGCGACGATCAGGTCGGCGTCGGGAAATTCGAGATCGGATTCGACGTCACGCTCGAAGACGAGCTCGACGCCGAGCGCCTCGCAGCGTCGTTGCAGGATGTTGAGCAGATGCTTGCGCCCGATGCCGATGAAGCCATGACCGGTCGTGCGCTGCCGTGTTCCCTTGAAGACGAGCTCGATGTCGTCCCAATGGTTGAAGGCGTCCTCGATCTCCGTGGCGCTCTCGGGATCGGCAATCCGCATGGCCTGCATCATGGCGTCCGAGAACACCACGCCCCAGCCGAACGTATCGTAGGGCTTGTTGCGCTCGACGACGGAGACGACATGCTCCGGGTGCCGGCGCTTCATCAGGAGGCCCAGATAGAGTCCGGCCGGGCCGCCGCCGATACAGACTATGCGCATGATCCCTCGCTTCCGCGCACCGCGCCGTTAGCCGAGCTGGCCGTCAAATTATTTTAAGCATAAAATATTTCGCCGGAGCAAGGATTGTCAAGGCGCTTCTCAGCAGGCCCCGGAGATGCCGGTCCGCCGAGGCATCCATCTGTTGGCAAACTGCAATTCCGGTGCGCAACAAGGCCGAATCGGCATCGCTCCGGACCAGCCTTGAATTTACTTTTGGTACGAACTATCTTGCAAGACGTTGACGAAAGCCGTCAGCTTTCGATCGGCCCAGAGGCCCCAGGAGATTTGATTTGGCACTCGCGAAGGAGACCCCGCCTGTTTCGACCAGGAACGGGGCCGATCAGGAGGCCGAGTATAGGGCTCAAACGCGGCTTTGGCTCCGGCTGCTGGCCTGCACGACGATGATCGAGGGCGAGCTGCGGCGCCGGTTTCGCGAAGAATTCGATTTCACGATGCCCCGCTTCGACGTTCTGGCCCAGCTCGACCGCGAGCCGAGCGGATTGGTGCTGGGCGAACTGCCGAAGCGCCTGATGGTCTCCGCCGGGAACCTCACGCCGATTGTGGAGCGCCTGGTCGAGGACGGCTACATCACCCGCACCCCTTCGAGCCTGGACCGGCGCGTGCAGATCGTCTGCATGACCGTGGAGGGACGGAAAGCCTTCCGGCGCATGGCAAAGAGCCATGGCACGTGGCTTGCCGAGCTGCTGGCGGATTTCCCGGCCGGCAGGCTCGACGGATTGACCGGCGAGCTCGACCACCTCAAGGGGGCCCTCAGGGACGCGCTGCAAAAATCGTGAGCCGCCCCCGGGGACTAAAGCGCGATGAGATTGGGACGTATCGTCATCGCGCTTTAGGTTGTTGTTTGAGCATGATCTTTTCGGAAAACCGCTTCGCACTTTTCCGGATCATGCTCTAGCGTCGCACCCGGATGCCGGCCGCTTCGCGGTCCCACGTATCCGTCGTCACGCCGGCGTCGCGCAGCACGCCTTTCTTGATCTTGCCATTCTCCGTCAGCGGCATCTGGCTCACGATCCGCACATAGCGGGGAATGGCGAAATAGGCGATCTGCCCTTCGCAGTAGCGGATGATGTCGACGGGCTGCAGTGATTGGCCGGGCTCCGGCAAGATTGCGACCGCGACCTCGTCCTCTCCCAGTTCCGACGGCAAAGGATAGACCGCGCAGGCCGCAACCGCCGAATGGGACTGGATGGTCTGCTCGACCTCCCACGAGGATACGTTCTCGCCGCGCCTGCGGATCGAATCCTTCATGCGATCGATGAAGCGGTAATGCCCGTCGGCGTCCCGGAGGACGCGGTCGCCCGAATGGAACCAGAGGTTTCGCCACGCCTCGACCGTTTTCTCCGGCATGCCGAAATAGCCGGTCGCGAACGCGAAAGGCTCCAGGGCGCGCAGCACCAGCTCACCCGCCTGCCCGTCAGGCAGGGCGGAATCATCCGCATCGACGATGCGGGCCTCGACGCCGTCAGCCAGATATCCCATCGTCCCCGGACGATCCGAAGGAATCGGACCGGCGAACACGAAATTGGTCTCCGTCGACCCGTAGCCGTCGACCAGCGGCACGCCGAACCGCTCGAGGAACGGCCGGTGGATCTGAGGCGGCACGCCACCTCCGAGCGCGACGCGAAGTCGATGCGCTGACTCGTCCGCGCTCACGGGCTGCGCCAAAAGCATCGATGCCATGGCGCCGAGCAGATAGCCGACGGTCGCATTGTGTCGACGCGCCGCCGCCCAGAAGCCCGACGCCGAAAATTTCGGCTCCAGCACATAGGTGCAGCCGTTCAGGACGGCCTGATAGAACGCATTCAGCGCGTTGGTGTGAAACAGCGGCAGCGTGGTGAACAGCACGTCGCCATCGCGGATGCCAAGCGCCCGCGCCGAGTAGACGCCCCACCAGAACAATTGCGCCTGCGGGCAGCATACGCCCTTGGCCGGTCCGGTGGTGCCTGACGTGTAGAGGATGGCGACGGTGTCGCCGGGACGCACGGCCCCGGCCGGGGCTTCGGCTGCGAGGGCCGGCAACGGCACCGAAGAGGTCGTCTCGCTCGTTTCGGCGACGGGCCCGACGGTCCACGTCCGGGACGGAAGCTCGACGTCCCCGTCGACCGTCCCGATCGCCGCGAGAAGCGCGGCTTCGATGACGAGGAGCGCGGGACGCGAATTGCGGAAGATGTGGGACAGCTGGAAACCACGCAGCGCCGTGTTGATCGGCACCGCGATCGCGCCGAGCCAGGCGCAGCCGAGATAGACCTGAAGAAATTCCGGCCGATTGGAGCACATCAGCGCGACCCGGTCGCCGGCCCTGATCCCGGCGTCGGCAAGCGTCTGTGCAGACGCCGCCGCAATCGCCGCGGTTTGCGCGTAGGTCCAGCGCGTCTCGCCCGACACGAGCAGGACGCGGTCGCCATAGCGCGCAGCCTGCCGCGCGAGGATGGTCGAGAGAATCCGGTCCTGCGGCGGAAACAGCTCGACTGCGCGCGCCCAGGCCGGCGCCACGCCGCCGTCTCCGACGACGGGGCCAGCCATTGCCTGTACGTTGCTCTCCGTCACATCCGCCTCGCTCAGGGCAGCAGCTTGTATTTGCCGTCTTCGATCTGGACCATGATGCGCGAACGACCATCGACGCCGTGCCGATCCGCCGGCGTGTAGGTATAAACGCCTTGCGTCCCAACGACCTCTTTGGTCGTGAACAGCGCCTCACGCAGCGCGGTGCGGAATTCCGGCGAACCGGGCTTGGCACCGGTTGCCATCGCGCGCTTGGCCGCATCGACGAAAACCAGCCAGCCGTCGAACGAATAGGACGAGAACGAATCCGTCGGCGCCTCGCCGTTCGCCTTCTCAAAGGCCGTCCGGAAATCCAGGGCAACCTTCTGGATCGGGTTGCCGGCTGGAAGCTGCTCAGCCGCGGTCACCGGTCCGGTCGGGCAGATGATGCCGTTGGCGGCCTTGCCGGCCAGACGGAGGAAATCGGCGCTGATGAGCCCGTGATTGCCGTACAGCGGTCCCTTGTATCCGCGCTCGGACAAGGCGATGACCGGCAACGCCCCAGGCGTTCCGGTGCCGCCCAGCATGATGGCGTCGGGACGTGCGGCAAGCGCGCGCAACACCTGGGCCGTCACCGACGAGTCGGATCGCGCGTAGCGTTCATTGGCGATGACCTTGATGTCGGCCGTCTTCGCACTTTGCTCGAGCGAATTGTACATGAGGTCGCCGAACGCATCGGAGAAGCCGATGAACGCTACCGTCTTGAGTCCCCGCGTCTTCATGTGGTCGACGATGCCCTGCACGAGAAGCGGCGTCGGCTGCGGCGTTTGCACCACCCATGGCCCGCCGTCTCCGGCCGGCACCGGTGCGATCGGGGACACCGCGATCATCGGGATCTTCATCTCGATCGCCGCCGTCGCCATCGCCAGTGTCTGCGGCGCGCCGGAGGTGCCGATGAGAACATCGACCTTCTCCTGCTCGACCAGCTTGCGGGCGTTGCGCGCCGAGGCGGTCGGATCGGAGCCGTCGTCAAGCTGGATGACCCGCAGCTTCTCGCCGCCGATCTCTCCGACGTAGGCCTGCCCCGCAGCGATCCCCCTCGCGTTCGGAATTCCGATCGAGGACACCGACCCGCTGAGTCCGGTGACGAATCCAATCAGAATTTCCGCTTGCGCATTATTCGAGACGGCAACGAGCAAAGCAGTGGTGACCAGCAGGCTCTTGATCACGTTCATGGCACCTGTCTTTCGTGAGGGTTTCTTGTTCTGATGGGCAAGTGCAATGTGTTCGCTTCAGGTTGACGAGACCAGCGCGATGACGCGAAGCGGACTGCCGGAGCCGTTCTGGATCTTCAGTGGCGAGGCCACGATGACGGCCCCGGTGGCGGGAAGCTGATCCAGATTGCAGAGACATTGCAGGCCGTAGCGGCCCGCGCCGTGCAGGAAGTGATGCGCCGGGTAAGGCGGCTCGAAATGCCCGGCCTGCCCCGCATCGGTGCCGATGGTCTCGGTGCCGAACCCGATGACGCCGCGCTCCTCGACCAGCCATTTCATGACGGCCGGATTCGGACCCGGCGTATGCGCGCCATCGTCCCTGAGATTGGAATAGTCGCGCCAGCCCTTCTTCGACCAGTCGGTCCGCAGCAGCACCCAGTTGCGCTCGGGAATCCGGCCGTGCTGCGCTTCCCAGGCTTCGACGATCGGAACCGTCAGCACGAAGTCGGGATCCTGCGCCGCCTGCGCGGAGCAGTCGATCACGCAGGCCGGCGCGATCATGTCCTTGGTCGGCATGGTGTCGACGGCATTGTTGGGCAGGTTCTTGCCGGTGAACCAGTGAATCGGCGCATCGAAATGCGTGCCGGTATGTTCGCCGAACGTGACATTGTTCCAGTACCAAGCCGGGCCGCGACCGTCATAGCGCGAGATCTCCTGGATGCGGACTGGCGCCGCCTGGCCGAATTCCGGCGGCAGCACGATGACGGGAAAATCCGGACTGAGCGTGAAGGTCAGATCGACGACGCGCACCACGCCGGAAGAAATCGCACCCGCCAGCTCCAGGAGATTCTTGCTTTGCATCGTCACGTCCTCCGGCTTGGTTGAAATCCGCGTTTCACCTGTCGAGCTCGCGCTCGAGCGCTTTCGGATTGGCCGCGAGACGCTGCCGGATTTCCTCGGCGACATCTCCGACATAGATCTCTTCGAGCCCGCCCCTCAGCCCCGACACGATCGCCTGCGCAATCGCGCGCGGGGCCACCTTCGGCGGCGGCACGGTCTGAAACCACTCGGTGTCAACCGGCCCCGTGAACAGGTTCATCAGCTTGATGCCACCCGGCCGCAGCTCCGCACGAAGACAGTGCGAGAGCGACAGGCACGCGGCCTGCGAGGCCGAGTAAGCGCCGAAGGCGGGCCAGTTGGCGAGCGCATAGACCGACAGGACGTTGACCCATGCCACGCTGTTGTTGATGCCGTCGGCGCCGCGCATCCGCATGGCGGGCCCAAAGGCCTGAGCGAGATTGATGAAGCCGAGATAGGCCTGATCGACCTCGTCCCGGGCGATGCTCGTGCCCCTGCGGTCGAGCAGGCCGCCCGGCCGTACATATTCGGTGGTGTTCACCAGGATATCCACCTTGCCGCCGATGTCGGCGGCGAGATCGACGGCGGATTTCTCATCGGCGGCGTCCAGGGTCACGACTTCGATGCCCTGCTGCCCGCGCAGCAGCTCTTCGCCGGCAAACGGCCGCCAAGGTTCGGACACGCCGACGAACACGGTTTTCGCACCCGCGGCCTTCAACGCGGCGACGGCTTCCTGTCCGACCACGCTACGACCGTTGGTCACGAGCGCCCGCCTGAACTTCGGATCGGCCGTCATTTCCCGCCATTGCCTGTCGTCTGCCATATTGGGAGTCTCCCCCTCGGGTCGGGCAAAGGCCACAGCCTGACCGCTCTTGTCGAGCTGAAACGACATGCGGACCGCTGCGCCCTCGACGCAATCGGCGTGCAGATGCGTCACGATCGTCGGACCGCAATCCATCTTGACGAGACCGATCCGCCACGGCGCCCGTTCGCGAAAATAGACATCGCTCGGCACCCGCGCCGTCGTCTCGGCGAGAAGCGTGCCCCGGCGCGGCGCGTCGACGAAGACGAGGTCGGGCGACAGGCAGGACGGACAAGCCTCCCGCGCCGGATAAGCGAAGACGCCGCAGGCTTCGCAGCGCTGCAGCACGAAGCGGCCTTCGGCGGCCGCTCGCGTGAACCCGTGTGACGTGCGGCTGCGCGGCCGCGGCGGCGACGCGGGAAGCCGCGTCCGCAGCAGCGGGTTCTTGCGCCCGGGTGGGTTGATCGGATCGATCATCGCGAAGGCCCTGCAAAGATCACGGCGCCCGAGGCGAGACCGCGATCATAATTGATCATACCGAACCCCGAGGCCAAACCGAGGCTCGCATTCTTCACCTGGGTCGGGCCCGCGGTTCCCAGGACTTGCCGTAGCCCTTCGACGAGACCGAGATAGGCACCGGCGGCGCCGGCCTGTCCGACCGAGAGCTGCCCGCCCGACGTGTTGTGCGGAAAGTCACCTTCGATCGTGAGATCATGCTCGCGCACGAATTCTGCCCCCTCGCCCTTCTTGCAGAAGCCGAGGTCCTCGAACTGCATCATGGTGATGACGGGATAGTCGTCGTAGGTCTGCACGACATCGAGATCGTCGGGCTTCACGCCGGCCATCGCATAGAGCTCGCCGACATCCATCGCCCACCCGCCGCGCACCTGCATCGGGTCGTCGGCAAAGGCGTTGTGCCGCTCGATCGTGGACAGCAGCCTGGCCGCCGGCAAGCCCAGCGACGCCGCGGTCTCCTCGCGCATCACCAGGAAGGCTTCCGCGCCGGCGCAAGGCATCACGCAGTCGAACAAGTGGATCGGGTCGGAAATCGGCCGGGCCGCGAGATACTGCTCCAGCGTCAGCGGTGCCTTCATCAGTGCGTTCGGATTGCGCAGCGCGTTGGCGCGCTGGGCGATCGCGATCCTGCCGACATCCTCACGCGTGATGCCGTAGGTCCGCATATAGTTGCGGGCGATCAGCGCGAAGCTCGAATTGGCTCCGCCCGCACCGTAGGGGTAGACGGCGTCCTGGTTGAAGCGTGAAAAGTTCTCGAGCGTCAGCCGGAAGGAATCGACGTGGTTGGTATCGCCGGCCACGCAGGCAACGATGTCGGCGTCATGGGCCTGAACTGCGCGCGCCGCCTTGCGCAAAGCCGCAATCGCGCTGGCGCCGCCGAGCGGGATGGTGTCGAGCCATCGGACGCAGAGCCCGAAATGCTGCGTCAGTCCGATGCCGCTGTCGGTCCCCATGGTGAAGCTGGAGACGCAGAGACCGTCGATGTCGGCGGCCTTGATGCCCGCCTGCGCGACCAGCGCACTGAGCGCGCGGCCGATCCACCACTGCGCGCTCTCGACGGAGTAGCGCACATAGGGAATCGTGACGGGAGCTGCCATCACGACGCCGTCGTACGGTGTGCGCTGGGAATTATTCACTGGTCGGCACCTCAGATCACCGTCAGCTTGACTTCGATATTGCCACGCGTCGCGTTCGAATAGGGACAACGCTCATGCGCACCGGCAACCACCTCCTCCGCAACCGATTTCTCGATCCCGGGCAGGCTGACCTTCAATTCGACCGCGAGCGCATATCCGACCGGAACCGGCCCCATCGCGACCTTCGCGGTCACCGAGGGCTCGGCGGACGGCACGACCTTCCGGGTCCGCGCCACCAGCTTGACCGCACCAAGGAAGCACGCAGCGTAGCCCGCCGCAAACAGCTGCTCCGGATTGGTCCCCTCGCCGCCAGGGCCGCCCATCGATTTCGGCAGGGACAGCGACACCGATAGCAGGCCGTCGGCGCTTGCGGCCTTGCCGTCCCGGCCTCCCGTCGCGGTCACTTCGGTCTCATAGAGGATCTTCTCAGGGGTCATCATGTCTCGCTCTCCAGACTGGTCATCGCGCCCGGCCTAACTCTTGTTGCGGACAAGCAGGGCGCGGAAATCGTTGCGCGCCAGGTCGCTGGCGCGCTTGAAGCTCGGCCCGCGGCTGGGCTCGGTGCCGTTGAGCTGCCTGAGCTGAACCCACATCTCGGCATTCTTCAAAGCGACCGCTGCGCAATTGACCACGGGGGCGTGCCCGACCTTCAGGCCGTGCTCCCGTCCGATCAGAAGACCGGGCAGCACACCGGCAGGGATCACGACATCGGCGCCGTGTTCCACGAGCGGAAGGGCGCAGGCGACAAAATCCTTGATCATGCGGGCCTGCGCGGCCTGATCGCCCGCGAATGCGCCGGCGAAATCCTCGGGCTTGCAGCCGAGACCGGTCACGTGAACGATGCGATCGCCGAGACCGTACCGCTCGGCCTGCTCGTAGTGCCAGACCTCGAAAACCGGGTCGAGCGTCACGAGACCGAGACGACGGCCAAGCTGCGATGCAGCAAGCAAGGTTGCCTCGCCGGTCCCGATCACGGGAATGTCGAGCGCCGAGCGAAGCTCGTAGAGACCGGGGTCCTGGAAGTGCCCCATCACGAAGGCGTCGTACCCGCTCTCCTCGGCCGCGATCCCGTTGTCGATGGCCTGCACCGCGCAGCGCAATTCGGCGAGCCGGCCGAACTCGCGGTCCGGCGGCGAAATGCCCTCGACATCGACGGTCGTGCCGGGCGCCGCGATCGTGTTGAGGTACTCGGACAGCCGCGCCATGTAGGGCGCGTTCACGCTCGCATCGACGAAGCTCTGCCAGTAGATGCGCATCGTCCTACTCCTCGAACGGGCATGGGAGGATCGGTCGTCGGCGGCCGACCAATATATTTCAACCATAAACTAATTGGCCCGTCAAATGTGCGCGGCAGCATCCGGCGCGGGCGCCCGCAGGGGGCATCGAGCAGGCTGAATTAGGCAGCAAAGATGCGACTGAATTGGCAGAGCCTGGAGAAATTGTATGCAGCAACATTTTTTCTGACGGGGCCATGACACGAGTTGACGGCCCCACCAACAATACTTTAGGCTTTAAATAATTCTTCCGACCGGTGCGTTGCCGGCGGCCTGGACAATGAGTTGCAGGGCATCGATTTTGGAAAACTCGATCGTGCGGACACTCGTCGGGCTTGAACAGCCGGCAGCAGCATTGCCTGCAGCGCCACGCGATCGCGCCAACGCTCTTCCATCGCGGCCCGCTCAGGCGCCGCATGTCCCCTTTCGATCGGTTCGTCCGCAACCGGGAGCTTCGGCTTCCCGGCATTGATGTCCTGCACCCATGGAGGAGAATGCAAATGCGCAAGACCTTGAGCTTATTCGCCCTTGCCGCCGGCATCCTGGCGGCACCCGCGGCGCGAGCCGACATCACCATCGGCTTCGTGACGTCGCTCAGCGGCAACGGCTCGTCGATCGGCATCCCCTATGGGCGGGGCATCAACGCCGCCTATGAATACAAGAAGACCATCAACGGCGAGACCATCCGCCTGATCCAGCTCGACGACGGCTCCGACCCGTCGGCGGCCACCCGCAACGCGCGCAAGCTGGTGGAAGAGGAGAAGGTCGACCTCCTGATCGGCACCGCGACGGCGCCCTCGACCATCGCCATGGCCGCGGTCGCGAGCGAGCTCAAGGTGCCGATGATCGCGGTCTCGCCGATCGGCAAGCTTCCGGAATCGCCGGAGCAGTGGGTGGTGTCGGTGCCGCAGCCGGCCTCCCTCCTCGTCAAGATCATCGCCGACCGCATGAAGCGCGACGGCATGAAGAACATCGGTTACATCGGCTTCTCCGACGCCTGGGGCGACCTCGTCTACAACGGTGCCAAGGCCGCCGAGGCCGCCGGCGAGATCAAGATCCAGAGCAACGAGCGCTATGCGCGCACCGACACGTCGGTGACGGCCCAGATCCTCAAGGTGATGGCCACGCGTCCCGACGCCGTGCTGGACGGCGGCTCAGGGACGCAAGGCGCGCTGCCTCTTCTCAGCCTCTCCGAGCGCGGCTTCAAGGGCAACACCTACGGAACGGTGGCGCTGGTCAACCCGGACTTCGTCAACGTCGGCGGCAAGGCGGCGGACGGCATTCAGGTCTCCGCCGGCCCCGTGATCGTCGCCGAGCAGCTTCCCGACGGACACTTTGCCAAGAAGATCGCGCTGGACTTTCGCAGCGTCTACCAGAAGACCCACAACATTCCGACCACCGACGGCTTCTCCGCCTACTCCTTCGACGCCTGGCTGATTTTCGCCAACGCCGCCGAGCGCGCGCTGAAGACCGCAAAACCCGGAACGGCCGAATTCCGCACGGCGCTGCGGGACGCCATCCTCAGCACCAAGGAGCTGCCGGGCGTGCATGCGGTCTACAACTTCAAGCCCGGTGCGGTGACCGGCGTCGACGAGCGCTCGCTCGTCGTCGTGCGCCTGACCGGCGGCGCCTGGAAGTACGCGCCGTAGCCAGAAAGCGACGCGCGGCAGTCAGAACGGGGGACGGCGTCTCAATGACGAGCGACATCGCAGCCATCCTTGGGATCGACGGGATAGCCACCGGCGCAGTCTATGCGCTGGTGGCGATCGGGACCGTCCTCATCTTCACGGTGACGCGGGTCATCTTCATTCCCTTTGGCGACATCGCCGCGTTCACCGCGCTGACACTTGCAGCGCTCGATGCGAAGCGGTTTCCCGGGACCGGCTCGCTGGTCGTGGTGCTGGCCTGCCTTGCCACGCTGATCGAGATCCTCTCGCTCCTGCGCGCCGGCGAGCTGCGGCTGCTGCCGCGTGCGCTGCTGTTCTATCTCGTGCTGCCCTTGGCGGTGGTCGGCGCCGCCTGGCTGACGATGCGCATCGAGCCGCCGCTTGTGGTCAGGCTCGTGCTGGCGCTGATGCTGATCACGCCCATTGCGCCGCTGCTGGATCGGATCGTCTTCCGCCCGATTGCGGACGGATCGGTGCTGCTGCTCCTGACGGTCTCCGTCGCACTGCATTACGCGCTTGTCGGCCTCGGCCTCCTGTTCTTCGGTCCTGAAGGCGTCCGAACCGAGCCGCTGACATCGTTCTCGACGGAGTTCGCCGGCGTCCTGGTCTCGGGCCAGACCATGCTGATCGTGATCGCGGCCCTTCTCTTCAGCGGCTTGCTCTATCTCTTCTTCGACTTCACGCTGGTCGGCAAATCGCTGCGCGCCACCGCAGTCAATCGCACCGGATCGCGGCTGATGGGGATAAGGCCGGCGCGCGCCGGCACGATCGCCTATCTTTTGGGGTCGCTGATGGCCGGCGTATCGGGTATCCTGATCGCGCCGGTCAACACCGTGTTCTACGATTCCGGCTTCCTGATCGGCCTCAAGGCCTTCGTCGGCGCCATCGTGGGCGGCATGACCAGCTATCCCGGTGCTGCGATCGGCGCCGTCGGCGTCGGCATCCTCGAAAGCTTCGCATCCTTCGAGAGCAGTGCGCTGAAGGACGTCATCGTGTTCTCGCTCCTGATCCCGATCCTGATCTGGCGGTCCCTCGCCTCGCTGCATTCCGAGGAGGAGATCGAGGAATGACGCGCTTCCATGTTCAGCTCGCCGCGATCGCGGCGGTGGTGTGCCTCGCGCTCGCACCCTTCGTCCTGAGCCCCTTCAGCATCACGCTGATGAACTACATCGGCATCTATTCGCTGGTCGCCATCGGGCTGGCGCTGCTCACCGGCGTCGGCGGCATCGTGTCGTTCGGACAGGCGGCCTTCGTCGGCGTCGCGGCCTATGCGACAGCGTGGGTCTCGGCGCTGAACGGGTATTCGCCCTGGCTCGGCCTGGTGTTCGGCGTCGTGCTGACCTGCGCCGTCGCAGCGATCCTCGGCGTCGTCACCTTGCGGCTTCAGGGCCATTTCCTGTCGCTCTCGACCGTCGCCTGGGGCCTCGCGATCGGCTTCCTGTTCGGAAATGTCGAGGGGCTCGGCCGTTTCAACGGCATCTCGTCGATCCCGCCGATCAGCATCGGCTCGTTCGCGCTGGTCTCCAGCGCGCAGATCTATTTCCTGATCTGGGGCATCGTCGCCGCCGTGCTCCTGCTCGGCTACAACCTGCTGGACTCCAGGCTCGGCCGCGCCATGCGCGCGCTGCGCGGCGGCAATACGCTGGTCGAGAGCCTCGGCATCAACGCCTTCCGGATCAAGCTCGTCACCTTCGTCATCGCGGCCGCCCTCGCCTCGCTGTCGGGCTGGCTCTACGCGCATATGAGCCGCTTCATCAGCCCGGGTCCATTCGATGCCGGCATGGGCATCGAATATCTGATGATGTCGATGGTCGGCGGCGCCGGCAGCCTGCTCGGCGGCGTGGTGGGCGCCGCGGTGGTCACGCTGCTCAAGAACAGCGTGCAGGACTATCTGCCGCTGATCGCCAAGGGCGCGTCCGGGCAGCTCGAGATCGTGGCCTTCTCGGCGCTGTTCATCCTGTTCCTGCAATGGGCGCGGCAAGGCATCGTGCCGTTCGTCGCGCGCTATCTGCCGAAGATACGGCGTGAGCGTCCGCAACCGGCGCCGCCCCTGCCCCGCCGCGCGCAACCGGCGCCGGGCGAACTGCTTCTGAAGGTCGAAGGCGCCGAGCGCCGGTTCGGCGGCCTGGTCGCCGTCAACAATGTCAGCTTCGAGGTGCGGTCCGGCGAGATCCTTGCCGTGATCGGCCCGAACGGCGCCGGCAAGAGCACGATGTTCAACTGCCTGACCGGCGCGCTCCGGGTCAACAAGGGCGAGGTCGTCTTCGCGGGACGGCCGATCACGCGCGACGCGCAGTCGCGGATCGCCAGGGCCGGGATCGCCAGAACCTTCCAGCACGTCAAGCTCAGGCCGCGCATGAGCCTGCTGGAAAACGTGATGCTCGGAACCTATGCGCGCACCCGCACGGGCCTGCTCGCCGGCGCCTTCCGGCTCAACCGGCACGAGGAAGCCAGCACCCGGCACGAGGCGCTGATGCAGCTCGAGCGCGTCGGGCTCGGTGACAAGCCGTTCGAGCTCGCCGGCAATCTGCCGCTCGGCAATCAGCGTATCCTCGAGATCGCGCGTGCGCTGGCCGCGGACCCGACCCTGCTCGTGCTCGACGAGCCGGCGGCAGGCCTTCGCCGCCAGGAGAAGCTGCGGCTTGCGGAACTGCTGCGCACGCTGCGCGCCGACAATTTGACCATCCTGATCGTCGAGCACGACATGGAGTTCGTGATGTCGCTGGTCGACCGCATCGTGGTGCTCGATTTCGGATCCAAGCTCTGCGAGGGCGCACCGGCGGCGATCCGCAGCGACGAGCGGGTTCAAGAGGCTTACCTTGGAGGCGTCGCGTGACCTCGATGTTTTCCATGACGGACGTGACGGTCTGCTACGACAATGTCGAGGCCGTCCGCAACGTGTCGCTGTCGGTCGAGGAAGGGCAGATCGTCACCGTCATCGGCCCGAACGGCGCCGGCAAGACCACGCTGCTGATGGCCGCCATCGGGCTGCTCGCGGCGCGAGGCCGCATGGTGTTTCAGGGCAACGACATCGGGAAGATCTCCGTCGAAGACCGCGTCGAGCGCAGGCTGTGCCTGGTTCCGGAGAAGCGCGAGCTGTTCTCCGACATGTCGGTCGCCGACAACCTCCTGCTCGGCTCCTACAGCCTGCGCGATCGCTCCGGCGTGCAGAAGACGCTGGAGGAGGTCTATGACCGCTTCCCCCGCCTGAAGGAACGGCAGCGCCAGGCCGCAGGCACGCTCTCCGGCGGCGAGCGCCAGATGCTCGCGCTCGGCCGCGCGCTGATGGCCAAGCCGAAACTTCTCATGCTGGACGAGCCGAGCCTCGGGCTTGCGCCGCTGATCGTCCGCGAGATTTTCCGTACCATCGCCTCGCTGCGCGATCTCGGCGTGTCGATCCTGCTGGTCGAGCAGAACGCCCGCGCCGCGCTCGAGACGGCCGATTACGGTTATGTGCTCGAGACCGGCGAGGTCGTTCAGTCAGGCCCCGCCAAGGATCTCATCCACGATCCCAGGCTGATCACGGCCTATCTCGGCGGACACTAGAACCGGCTGCGACAAGGCCCGGCGGGCCGCGCAACACAAATATTCGAAAACAACCCCATGCACAGTAGCCGGTGCCAGCGATATCAATGGCTTGATCACCGACGCTTGCGGATTTTACGAAATCGACTTGATCCGTCGGGCAAAACAGTGGCATGATGCCATCATCGCCAACACATTGCGTGGTCCGGACCAACCTGCGGCTTGTCCGCTGGTTGGCCCGACAGGCAGCCCCTCGCTCGGCTGCTGTCCGTTTATCGGGTGGGTGACGTTGTGGCGGAATTAGCACAAGCATCGGCAAGGAGCACGCCTCAACCCTCCGGTTGATGTGGCCTGCATGGGTTTCGGCCACCTTGCCACTGTGCACGGCCAGCGGAGACTCAGCAGGGCCACCATCGGATTTGAGATTGGGGAAGCTTGAATGAAGACAATTGCTCTTGCGATCGCAGCTCTGGCACTCGGCACCGTCGGCGCTTCGGCGGCCGACCTCGCCGTCAAGGCGCGTCCAGCTGCCGTCGCCGCATCACCGTCTTGGACCGGCTTCTATGTCGGCATCAACGGTGGCGGCGCCTTCATGTCGGATCCGTCGATGTCCTATGTCGATGGCGCCATAAACGCCATTACCCCAATTACCGTCACCGGCTCCAGCAACGCGAACGCTGTTGTTGGCGGTCACGCGGGCTACAATTACCAGATGCCGAGCAACTGGTTGGTGGGCATCGAAGGCGACTGGGACTGGACGAACCTGAAGTCCAGCGCCGCGCCGGGAATTATCTGCTCGAACCTCTTTGGCATGCGCGCGCAATGTGGCGGCGTCTCCAACCTCACGGACAACGCATTCCTCCAGACCCAGGTCAACTGGCTCGCGAGTGTGCGTGGCCGCGTAGGTTATGCGACGAGTCAGTGGCTGCTCTACGGCACCGGCGGCGCCGCTTTCGCCGATGTCGGCTACGCCGGCACCATAAATTGCACCGGTGTACCGGCTACGCTTTGCCCAGGTGCCGGACAGGTTCTGCGCAGCAGCGCAAGCGAGACGCGCGTGGGCTTTGTCGTGGGCGCCGGCGCTGAATTCAAGCCGGCGAAGAACTGGGTGCTCGGTGCGGAATATCTCTTCTATCGTTTTGAAGGCGATGCCACCTCGACCGGAGGCTACACGACCGTCGCGACAGGTGCGCCGGCTCCGTTCTATGAGTGCACCGTGGCCGGCCAGAATTGCGGCAAATTCACCTACCGCGGCTTCGACGTTCAAACCGTGCGTGCGCGCCTGAGCTATCAGTTCGACTGACGAGCGCAACAACTCAAGTTTTCATGATGTGAAAGGCCCCGGAGAAACCGGGCCTTTCTTGCGCATGGGGCAATCCGCACCGGCATGCCTTATCGATGATGTCCGCTCCCGCTTCTGGCCCATCGCTTCCGTTGACGCGGTGCAGATACCCGCCGTCTCACAGGGGCAGAGCGGAAGTTTGCAGCCAAGCGCGGAACCGGCGCGATTGACCCATGGCAGACAAAGACTACTTGGGGTAGAGTACCGGCGCCGGGCATTTGAACGGAGGCCGAGATGTCCTTTTTCAAAATTGGGGTTGGTTTGTTGGCCGTACTTGCGACGAGCGGATTCTGTGCGGCGCTGGCGGAAGATAGTTCACTCGAATATAAACGCGTGACCTCGAGCGACCTGAAGTGGAGCCCGCTGCCCTCTATGTCCAAGGGGACGCAATCGACGGTGCTGCACGGTAATCCGGGCAAGCCTGGCCTCTATACCGTTCGGGTCAAAGTACCGGCGAACTCCAAAATGCCCGTGCATTCGCACCCCGATGAACGCGTTCGCGTGATCATTTCGGGGACATATTATTCGGCACTCGGCGACAAGGTCGATGCGTCGAAACTTCTCAGCTTTCCACCCGGGACGTTTTCGCACGTGCCGCCTAAGGTATGGCAGTTTGCGGAAACTAGGGACGAAGAGGTGGTATTCGAGATCACCGGAATTGGACCGACAGGTATCGACTACCTGAACGCTGAGGATGATCCCCGAAAGCAGAAATAATGGTCGTGCTCATTTCCGCTGTTGTGACAGCTGGTCTGGTGACTGCATGACCGATGTAGACCCGATTATCCGCGCTTACGGGCAGGCCTGGCTGCAGGCCGACGAAGCAGAGCGCCGCCGCCTCTTGCATCTCTCCTGGAGCGAGGACGGCCTTTATCAAGACCCGACCGACAAGGTCACGGCATGGAACAAGCATGATGTTCCACCTTTGGTTGCAGACGTCGACTGGAGGGGCCATGACAACCGATCGCGGCAAGGGCAGCCGTACCGACCACACCCGTATCAATATCCGCGAGAACGACGAAGTCAGATACTGGTGTGAGAAGATCGGGTGCACCATGTCCGAGCTGATGGACGCAATTGCCGTAGTGGGCGTAATGTCTACCTGAAGCGCAAGAAACAAGGGCCTTTCCCAAGTCCGCCTACGCGAGATTATCAAAAAGCTGCGCGGCCGATTGAATGGGTGCCGCCTCGGTGTGGCCTGCTTTGAATCTGCGAGCAGCCTGTTTCGGCCAATACCACCCTGGCTGCGCCGGGCCGCAGCACGATGATGGCCTGGGGTCCGACAAGGACGCTTATCGGACACGAGCGCCGGATCGCAAGATGACCGCAAGTGACCCCCAGGCCGACATAAGCGGGAAGATTCGCTGCCTCACACAAGCTTATGGACGCGCCCCGGTTAAATCAGAGATTTTGTGACGGCCGTCACATACCGACGAGAGCGGTGATGTCAAATGTGGTCGCATCGGCGTCGGGATGATCGCGACGATTAAAGGAGACATGTGATGACTGATGCAATCAATGCGAAGAGCGAAGTTCTGGGTGAGCGCGAACTCGACTGCGTGAGCGGCGGCATCAAGGGCGCAGTTGAGGGAGTGTGCAGGAAAGCCGAAGTAACGTCTGGTCAAAATGACCCGGCCCAAATGTTTCAACAGATTTTACAGCAGTTGACCGGGCAGTAAGCGCACCGGGTGCAGGCCGATACCGCGAGTCAGAACTCGCGGGCCAGCGATGCGTGCGGCCTGTTCTTGACCCTGGTTCAGTGCGGCCAGCGGCCAGCGGCGGCGGCTCGGGAGGCCGCTGTGCTGCGATTGCTCACAGCGGCTAATGGCCCATCGCCGCCTCCTGCGTAAATCCCCTTAGGTTACTGACCTGAATTTTCTGACGCTTCATCTCCTGCTATCGGTTATCAAGGAGTGGAGGCGAGCATGCGACTGGGATTGAAGCTCATCGCTCTTGGAATTATTCTTCTGCTGCCGAAGACTCACCTTTATCTGTCCGAGGCTCATCTCCCGGAAGCGCAAACCGCTTCAGAGCGCCAGATGTTAAGCCCGGCAGCTCATTGGGATGTTAGCTCGGCGGGTTGTTTCACGGTCTCTGCGGCTAAAACCTCCAAGTGTGCAGCGAAGCCTGGGCATGACGGCAGCGACACCGTGGCCATTCACGCCATGGATAAGAGCCCGAAGGGGTCGTAAGCATCTCGCGGCAAATATTTTTTCGCGCTCTCGGTTCTCTAAGACCTAGGCCTCACCGTCCGCGTCAGCATCGGAAAATGCTTGTTGCCGCCCGAGAACGCCGGGAACTGGACGAAATCCGCACGCATGCGCCTGATCACGTCGGAGCCGAGCGCGTGCGCAAGAGCAGCCGGACTGTCGAACACGAGCTTGTTGCGCTGCATGTGCTCGACCCGCCGCGACGGCAGCCGGTCGACCCAATCGATGCGGGTGTAGATCTCGATCTGGCGGACGTTGGGGAACATCCGCATGATCGAGGGATGATGCTCCAGATAATGCAGGTTCCAGGCATTCATGTCCTCGGCCGGGCCGGGATAGTGCACGAGGTAGCTGCACGGCGTGGCCGTGCCTGCCGGATGCGCGGCGACATCGACAGGAAACGCGCGCGTCAGCATGACCTGGTGCGTGACGTCCAGTCCGGTGAGGCCGGATAGTCCCGCGCCCGTCGAAAGGCGGGCAAGGATGCCGCTGCGGTCCATCGCCGCCTCGCACGCGAACAGGTCGGCAAACCGCAGTTGGAGCGCAAACACGGGACCGGAGCCATCGGCCTTGTAGGGATGATCGACCGACTGTTCGAGCGGCGTGAACAGCAGGCCTTCGGTCACGTCAGGGATCGATCCGACCTGCTCGGCTACGGCAGCAACATCGTCGGACTCAATCCGCCTTTCGCCTGCGGAAGCGGAGAATGTCATGAAGAGCGAGATCATGCCGGCGTTGCCTCAGCGCCCTCGCCCGCGCTCACATGCGCCATGAGTGCGGTGCGAATGTCATCGGGCCAGGGAATCGCATGATGATCGACCAGCGAGGTCGCGGCAAGGATCTGGCGGGCGCGCCAGCGCACGCCATTCGCGCCCGAGACGACATGCTCCAGATGGAGAGACGATCCGCCGACCCTGGCGATGCGCAAGCTGAACGTCAGGAGATCGCCGAACATCGACGGCCTGGAAAAGTCGCAAGCCAGGTGCACCGTGGGCGTCCCGATCTTCCGGACCGTGATCAGTTCCGGCCATGGAAAACCGATTCCTGCCCAGAAGTCCTCGACGACGCCGTTGAGGATGTTCAGGTAGGACGGGAAGTACGCGATGCCGGAGGGATCGCAGTCTCCGAACCTCAGCTCGCGGTCGAACGAGAAATTCGTCATCAGATCGCGACAACGGGATGCCGGATGACACCGACGCCGTCGACCCCGGCCTCGACCACGTCGCCCGGCCACAGCCATTCCTGCGGGCTCATGCCGGCACCGACGCCCTCCGGCGTTCCGGTCGCGATGATGTCGCCGGGCTCGAGCGTCATGCCGGACGAAATGTCCGATATCAGGACCGGAATGTCGAAGATCATGTATTTGGTATTGGAGTCCTGCTTCGTGACGCCGTTCTTGGTCAGCCAGAGCCGCAGATCATGCGGGTCGGGAATCTCGTCGGCGGTGACGATGCACGGGCCGAACGGCGCATAGGTGTCCATGCCCTTGGAGAAGATCCACTGGCCGGCGCGGCGATTGTCGCGCGCGGAGATGTCGATCATCACCGAATAGCCGAACACGTGCTCCATCGCTTTCTCGGTCGCGATGCGCGTCGCGGTCTTGCCGATGATGACGGCAAGCTCGACCTCCCAGTCGAGCTGCTGCGTCATCTTCGCATTTTTGCTGGATCGCACCACCCGGACCGATCACGGAGGTCGGCGGCTTGGAGAACACAACCGGCTGCTTCGGCAGATCCTTGTCAGTATCCAGGCTCTTGGCGGATTCGGCGACATGCGCGCGGTAGTTCAGCCCGATGCCGAAGATGTTCTTGCGCGGGCGCGGGATCGGCGCCTGCAGCTTCACGTCCTCGACCGGAACGGCGGAGCCGGCCGGCAAACGTCCATTGGCATTGTCCAGGCAATCCCTGAGCGCAGGCAGCAATGTCACGCTGTTGTCGATCAACGACAGCATGTCGCTCGGCCATGCAAAGCCATGCGACGCACCGAGGTGCTCGACGTCCACGACCAGTCCATCGACGAGGACCCCGAGGCGGGCACCGCTGGAGCCCAAGGTATAGGTGACAAGGCGCATGAAGCTTGATCCGGCTGTTTCGATTCAATTCTGCGTGGGACCGTCAGGCCGCAACCGGCTGGTGGCCGGCATTGTCGCCATAGGCCTCTTCCCGATAGAATCCGAGACCTTCGATGACGGGCAGATCGTTGAAGCAGAACAGGCAGGCGTCCTCGCTCTCCGACGCATTGCCGTGCTCGTGCCAGGCCCAGGAGGGAACGCAGAAGATGTCGCGCTCCTGCCATTCGAAGCGCCTGCCGCCGATCACCGAATAACCACGGCCCTTGGCCACCTGGTAGATGAAGCTGCCGGTGTGCCGGTGCGACTTGGTGCGCTCGCCCGGTCGCAGCAATTGCATGCTGGCGCCGATGGTCTGCATCACGTGCCCGCCGGTGACCGGATTGACGTAGTTCATGAGAATGCCGTCGTAAGGCGATCCATCTGTCGCGGCGGCGTACTTCCGCAAGGACTCGTAGGTCGGCTCCCACTCGTATTTGAACATCGGGGAATAGCCCTTCGACCATTTCGAGCCGGCCGGGCGAAGGCCGGGATTGCCCCAGGTCTTGGTCGTGCCGTCCACGGGGTAGCCGGAGTCTTCCTGCTGGACCTTCGGATGAACCGCGAAGAAGTTCGCCTCCAGCGCATTGACCAGCGGGATGTCGAGGCCATCCTGCCAGATGCAGACCGAGCCGTTGCCGTCGACACCATGCTCGTGCCAGGTCCCGTTCGGCGTCAGCACGAAATCCCGCGCTCCGAGCGTCATCTTGTGACCGTCGACGACGGTATAGGCCCCCGCCCCTTCCATGATGAAGCGCAAGGCGGATGCCGAATGCGCGTGCGCAGTTGCGACCTCGCCGGGATGCATCACCTGCAACCCCGAATAGAGCCAGCCGACCGCGGCCGAGACGTCGCGGCGGCCGGGATTGTTGAGATAGATCACCCGCCGTCCCGCCTTCTCGGGCGAGACCAGCTCGACCGAGCGCAGCACGTGCTCGCGCAGATCATCATAGCGCCAGAGTACGGGGACGGACGCCGATTGCGGCTCCCACGGCTCGATCTTGTTGGCGACCGTCCACAGCGCTCCGGCTTCGTACTTTTCGAGATCCTTGTAGTAGGCCTTGAGCTCGGGGGTGTCCTCGACATTGGCCCGGCCGATGATGTTCTCGCGCATCCTGTCCTCCAAGTCGTGTCGCTTTAAGTCCTGTCGCTTTAAGTCTTGTCCGTTGGCGCCAGTCGTTCGACGCCTCCCGAATTCTCATTCCGATTTAGCCGGGATCGACGAGAAGCCCGCCGGCTCCCCGGCATCTGCTGCAACAGGCTCACCCTCCATCAGACCGAGCGGCGCCAGCGGACGACGGTTGACCCGCAGATCAAAGATGTCGAACCGGTTGTAGTGCCCGACGATGTCGTGCATCTGCTTCGGCTGGATGCAGCGCTCGAGGTCGATATCGGCGTAGACGATGCCCTCGTCGTCGATCAGGGGATCGCCGACCACGCGTCCGTCAGGTCCGATGATGCCGGAAAAGGCGCTCGACTTCCGCTGCAGGCGTGCGCGCGCGTCCGGAACCACGGTCTCCATCGCGGTGATGATCTCCTCCGACACCGTCGAGCAGGCGACGACCGTGAAGATCTTTCCTTCGAACGAGTGGGCAATCGCGCGCAACTTGATCGCCTCCGCCATGTCGTAGTCGGGGGGCGCGACGGGAAGCGAGATGTAGCTGGCGACATGCACGAGCTCACCCTGGCCGAGCAGCGCGAAGCGCGCGAGCGTGTTGGTGTTCTCGCCGCACGCCAGCCCGCCGAGACGTCCGATCTCGGTATCATAGACGCGCAGGCTCGATCCGTCACCGCCGGTCCAGGTCAGCTTCTCTGCCCAGGTCGGCACCAGCTTGCGGTGCTTGCCGAGCAGCGCCCCGTCCGGCCCGATGAAGACCATGGTGTTGTAGATCGTGCCCAGCGAGACCGGGCTGCGCTCGTTGATGCCGAGCACGACGTAGCAGCCGGTATCACGCGCGGCCTTGCGGACGATCTCGACCTCCGGACCCGGAACGAGCACCGACGCCCTGGCGAGCTTCTCGAACCACGCGCTGCCCGTGACCGGATCGGTGATCCAGTTCCAATAGGGGTATCCGGGAACGAAGACTTCCGGGAAAGCCACGAGCCTCGCGCCGTTCGCCGCGGCTTCACGGACCAGTGAAGCCGCCTTGTCGGCCGTCGCGCTCGGGTTGAGATAGACAGGTGAAGCCTGGACGGCGGCGGCTCTAAAGCGAGGCAGCTTCAGCATTGGCCCTACCCTGTCGCTAGCTCATGATCGCGCCCGCGAATGAATCCGCTAGAGTGACGGCACGGCGCGGCGTTGACTTACTTCACATGTAAACGTATGCTATCGCATATTTCTGGAGGCTGCAATGGCTGAACGGTCTTTTGCTCGCGAGGTCGAGGATCTCCGGCTCGGCGACGGCGACACGTTCCGCGGCGAAGGCATCCTCGCCATCACCAAGGCGCTGCTGCAATCCGGCGTCGCCTATGTCGGCGGCTACCAGGGCTCGCCGATCTCGCATCTGATGGACGTGCTCGCCGACGCCAAGGACGTGCTCGACGATCTCGGCGTCGTGTTCCAGAGCTCCGCCAATGAAGCGGCGGCCGCGGCGATGCTGTCGGCCTCGGTGATGTATCCCCTCCGCGGCGCAGTTGCGTGGAAGTCGACGGTCGGCACCAACGTCGCCTCGGACGCGCTCGCCAACCTGGCCTCGGGCGGCGTCACCGGCGGCACCATGATCATCGTCGGCGAGGATTATGGCGAGGGCTCCTCCATCATGCAGGAGCGCACGCACGCCTTCGCGATGAAATCGCAGATGTGGCTGCTCGACCCGCGGCCCGATCACGAATGCATCGTCAATCTGATCGAGAAGGGTTTTGAGCTCTCGGAATGCTCGAACACACCGGTCATGCTCGAGGTCCGCGTGCGCGCCTGCCACATGCATGGAAGCTTTGCCTGCAAGGACAACGTCAAGCCCGCGCACACCATCAAGGACGCGCTCAACAATCCCAGGCGCGACGTCAACCGCATCGTGCTGCCACCGGCGGCCTACGAGCACGAGCAGGAGAAGATCAAGACGCGGATGCCCGCGGCCGTCGGATTCATCCGGGACAACAAGCTCAATGAATGGATGGGACCGAAGCAGGGCAAGGTCGGCATCATCATGCAGGGCGGAATGTACAACAACGTCATCCGCGCGCTGCAATATCTCGGCCTGTCGGATGCCTATGGCAACACCCAGGTCGCGCTCTACGTCATGAACGTCACCTACCCCGTGATCGACACCGAGGTTGCCGAATTCTGCCTCGACAAGGAAGCCGTTCTGATCGTCGAGGAAGGCCAGCCGGAATATCTGGAGCAGGCGATCAACACGGTGCTGCGGCGCAAGGACATCCAGGCGCGCGTCTACGGCAAGGACGTGCTGCCGATGGGCGGCGACTACACGGCGCAGGTCCTGCTCGGCGGCGTCAGGGAGTTTCTGGAGAAGACCGAGCCGCGGCTGCTCGGCAACCGGCCGCCGGCGCCGGATGCGGCGCCCGTGCTCAATCACCCCGCGGTCGAGAAGCTCAGGCAGGTCGTGCCGGCACGCCCGCCCGGGCTTTGCACCGGCTGCCCGGAGCGGCCGATCTTCGCCGCCATGAAGCTGGTCGAGGAAGAACTCGGCCAGCACCACGTCTCGGCCGACATCGGCTGCCATCTGTTCTCGATCCTGCCGCCGTTCAATATCGGCGCGACCACCATGGGCTTCGGCCTCGGCCCGGCCTCGACCTCTGCCTTCAACGTCAAGGCCGACAAGCGCTCGATCGCGGTGATGGGCGACGGCGGCTTCTGGCACAACGGGCTGACCAGCGGCATCGGCAATGCCGTCTTCAACAAGCATGACGGCGTCTTCCTCATCGTCGACAACTACTACACCTCGGCGACCGGCGGTCAGGACATCCTGTCGTCGCGCGCGACCAACGAGCGACGCGACACCAACAATTCGATCACCAAGGCCGTGAAGGGTATTGGCGGCCAATGGGTCCGCCAGGTCGACCGCACCTACGACGTCGGCAAGATGCGCGACACGCTGAAGGAAGCGCTGACGACCAAGGACGAGGGTCCCAAGGTCATCGTCGCCTCGTCCGAATGCATGCTGAACAAGCAGCGCCGGGTGAAGCCGCAGATCAACAAGGCGATCAGGGACGGGTTGCGCATCGTCAAGGAACGCTTCGGCGTCGACGAGGACGTCTGCACCGGCGATCACGCCTGCATCCGCCTCTCCGGCTGCCCCTCGCTCTCCGTGAAGCAGCTCGACGATCCCTTGCGCGACGATCCGGTCGCCGCGATCGACAATTCCTGCGTCGGCTGCGGCAATTGCGGCGAGGTCGCCGAAGCCGCGGTGCTCTGCCCCTCGTTCTACCGCGCCGACGTCATCCACAATCCGACCCGCTGGGACATTTTCAAATCGAAGATCGCCATGAGCGTGATCGGCTGGCTGCAGCGCCGGCGCGATCGCCGGCGCCCCGCGCTCGAGGCGCTGGCATGAGAGACGAGACGGTCCGGCTGGCCCTTCCCGCCGCAGGTGACGCGACCGAGCGGCCGATCTCGATGGCGATCGTCGCCATGGGTGGCCAGGGCGGCGGTGTCCTGACCGACTGGATCGTCCAGCTCGCCGAGAACCATGGCTGGGTCGCGCAGTCGACCTCGGTGCCCGGCGTCGCGCAGCGGACCGGCGCCACGATCTATTACATCGAGACTATGCCGCCGCTGGACGGCCGCAAGCCGATCCTGTCGCTGATGCCGACGCCCGGCGACGTCGACGTGGTGATGGCGGCGGAATTCATGGAGGCCGGCCGGTCGATCCTGCGCGGCCTGGTGACCCCGGATCGCACCACGCTGATCGCTTCCAACCACCGCTCGCTTGCGATCGGCGAGAAGATCGCGCCGGGCAACGGCATCGCCGACCAGGGCGCCGTGACGAGTGCGATCGACGTTGCCGCCAAGACCGAGATCATCTTCGACCTGAACGCGCTGGCCATCGCGCATGGCAGCGTCATCTCGGCGGCGATGTTCGGCGCGCTCGCGGCCGCAGCCGTGCTGCCGTTCGACCGCAACAGCTATCTCGACGTCATCCGCGCCGGCGAGAAAGGTGCCAAGGCCAGCGTTCAGACTTTTGAAGCCGCCTTTGACCGGGTCAAAAACGGGGCCTCCGAAATTGCGGCGCCACCGCCATCGAAGCCGGCCAAGGATATCCCCTCCCTCGCGACGCCGGATCCGCAACTCGCCGGGCTTGTCGCAAGATTGGCGCAGGAACTGCCCGAGCCCGCACTGGCCATGGGCCGCGCCGGCCTGAAGAAGGTGGTCGACTTCCAGGACATCGCCTATGGCGCCGAATATCTCGACATCCTCAAATCGCTGCACACCGCCGACCGGAATTCAGGCGGCGCCGCCAAGGGCTATGCCTTCACGGAAGCCGCGGCCAAATACGTCGCCAACGCCATGACCTATGACGACGTCATCCGCGTCGCCGACCTCAAGACGCGGGCCGGACGCCGCGCGCGGATCGAGAGCGAGCTCGAGATGTCGCAAGGCCAGGTGCTCCAGACCACGGAATTCATGCACCCCCGCATGGAGGAGGTGATGGGCATGCTGCCGGTGGGCCTCGGCCGCTGGTTGGGCACGAGGCCGCGCCTGCTCGGCTGGCTCGACCGCCGCGTCAACCGGGGACGCCGGGTGCGGACCTACTCGCTGCCCTGGTTCCTGGCGCTTTATGTCGTCGGCGGGCTTCGCGGCCTGCGCCGCCGCTCGCTGCGTCACGCCGTCGAGACCGCTCATCGGGACCAATGGCTCAAGGCCGCGGCCGCAGCGGTTGCCACCAACTACCAGCTGGGCGTCGAGATCCTGCAATGCCGCCGCCTCGTGAAGGGCTATTCGGATACCCACAGCCGCGGACTGTCGAAATTCGACAAGACCCTGGCCGCGATCAAGCTGGTCGAGCGGCGCGACGACGCCGCCGACTGGGCGCGCCGCCTGCGGGAAGCGGCACTGAAGGACAGCGCCGGCAAGGAGCTCGACGGCGTGATCCAGACCATCAAGACTTTTGCATGATTCCATCGGAGCGGGCGCAGGATTGGATTGCCGTTCGTCCCTCAGGACGTCAGGATCGAACATCTTGACTACGATTCTCAGGTTGCTAATCGGAGCGAAAGACCCGCGATAATTCCTCCAATCGACGCGACAATTTGTACTCGATGGTCATGCAATGCCGGCAGCACTCAAAGAGAACATTGTTCCCGTCCCCGGGCAGGTCGAAACCCGGCTTTGGCTGCAATTGCTGTCCTTGCATGGCGAGCTGTTCGCATCGCTGAATGCGATGCTGAACGCCGAGTTCGGGCTGTCGCTGGCGAAGTTCGACGTGCTGGCGCAGCTCGATCGCTACAGCGACGGACTGGCGCTGGGGCAATTGTCGCAGAACCTGAAAGTGTCCGGCGGCAACGTCTCGGGGCTGGTCCAGCGCCTTTTGGCCGACGATCTCATCAGCAGGGAAATGTCGAGCGAGGACCGCCGGTCCTTCATCGTGCGTCTCACCCCCAAGGGCGAAGCGCTGTTTCGGAAGGCCGCCGACATCCACAAGCGGCATCTCGGCAAACGGCTCGAAAACGTCCCGACCCAGGAGCTCGACACCGCGCTGTCCGTGTTGCGGTCGCTCTCCTCGAAACTTCGCACCGAGAGCAAGAAGCAAAGTCGCAAGAAGTAATGGCCAAGGAATCCAAGAGCAGATGGAAGTCGGGTCCGCCGAGGACCAGGGACCAGCTGCAAAACTACATCCCCTATCTGTTCAATCGCCTGGCCAATCGCTGGAACCTCGACCAGAACCGCGATTTGAGCGAGCACGGCGTCAACAACGTCGTATTCCGGACGCTGTCGGTCCTGTTCATCCACAAGACCCTCACCGTCAACGAGATCGCCGTTCTCGCCGTCACCGAGCAATCGACCGCGAGCCGCATGGTCGAGTCCATGGTGTCGTCGGGCCTCGTCAAGCGCGAGATCGCGGAGGAGGACCAGCGCCGCCGCGTCGTGGGATTGACGCCGGACGGCGAAGCGCTGCTGCGCAAGATCTGGCCGATCATGGCGAACAACTACGACAAGCTGATCGCGGGCATCGAGCCCGACGACATCGAGGTCTGCGCCCGAGTGCTGGCGAAGATGGTCGAGAACATCCGCCTGAACCAGATCTAGCGCGGAGCGAATTAGGGCCCGAGGCCGACCAGGCTGGTGCCGCCGCAGACATAGAGCACCTGGCCGGTGACGAAATCGGATCGCTCGTCGAGGAAGAATTCGATCGCATGGGCGACGTCCTCGCGTGAGCCGAGCCGGCCCACCGGCACGTTGCGCGCCATCCGCTCCTGCTGCTCCGAGCCTTTGGGAATGACACCCCAGAAATTGTCGGTGAGGATCGGCCCCGGTGCGACGACGTTCACGGTGATGCCGCTCGCGGCCAGCTCCAGCGCCCAGGTCCGCGCCATGCCGTGCACGCCGGCCTTGGTCGCCGAATAGGCCGAGCGGGTCGCCGCCCCCATCGCCGCGCGCGAGCTGACGAACACGACACGCCCGAACCGGCGCGACCGCATCCCCTCCAGCGCAGCCTGGGTCAGCAGCATCGGCGCGCCCAGATGCAGTTGCGCCAGCGTCAGGATGTCTTCCGGCCTCGCGTCGGGCAGCAGGTTCGGCAGGATGACGCCGGCATTGTGCACGAGGCAATCGATGGCGTGATCCCGGCAGATCTCCTGCGCGATCGCACGCGTCTCCGCGATGCTGGTCAGGTCGGCGCAATAGGCGGCGAGCAGATCGTGGGTCCAGGCAGGCGTCTGCAGCCCGACCGAGACGACACGCTGTCCTTTTTCGATGAGCTGCTTCGCCAGCGCTTCGCCGATCCCGGAATTGCCGCCGGTGATGAGCGTGGTGCGGATCTGGGTCATGATCAAACCTGTCGCTTCTTGAGGTCGCGGAGGTCGAAGAAGGCGCCATCGTGCATCAGCCTAGCGACAAAATCCTTCAACCCGCCGCGCTGGATCTTCTCGGTTGCGGTCAGCGGCAGGCTGTCGACGAAGCAGATCCAGCCCGGCGCCTTGTAATAGGCCATCTGCTCCAGGCTCCAGCGCACGATGTCTTCGGCAAGCCGCCGGTCGGCGCCGGCCTCCTCGGCAATGATGACCGCCGCGACCTCGTCGCCGCGCACCTGATCGGGGGTGGCCGCGACCGCGGCCTGCCGGATCGCCGGATGGCGGTTGAGGACGGATTCGACCTCGACCGCGGCGATGTTCTCGCCGGAGCGGCGGATCACGTTCTTCTTGCGATCGACGAAATGAAGGTCGCCGTCCGCATCGCGCGACACGATATCGCCGGTATGGAGCCAGCCGCCGTCCCAGGCCTCGGCGGTCGCCTGCGGGTTCTTCAGATATTCCCTGAAGAACCCGTAGCGCGGGTCCGCGCCCGCGCGCCGCACCAGCAGCTCGCCCGGCGTTCCCGTTGCTGTATCGTTGCCGGTCTCGTCGACGATACGGATGTCGACCTCGGCGGCGGGGCGGCCGAAACAGCTGGTGCCGATCTTGCGCGGCTCGACATTGGCGGCGATGACGCCGCCGCTTCCCGTCTCCGTCATCGCCCAGGCCTCGATCAGCGGAAAGCCGAAGCGCTGCTCGAACGGCGCGTGCAAGAGCTTGTCGACGCCGGCGCCGAACCCGAACCGCACTGTGTGGACCTTGTCCTGTTCCGATGCCGGCGCGCTCATCAGCATCGAGGGCATGACGCCGAGATAATGCAGGCACGTGGCGCGGCTGTCCAGGACCGACTGCCACCAGCTGCGTGGATGGAAGCGATCGAGCATGGTCAGGCTGCCGCCGACCGACAGCATCGCCATCAGCGACACCGCCATGGCGTTCATGTGAAACAGCGGCAGCGGCGTGATCATGCGCTCGCCCTCCAGCTTGAGGTCGATCAGCCCGCCGACATCGCGATACCAGTTGCCGGAATGCAGGAAGTATTCGTTGGTGAGCACGCAGCCCTTGGGCTGCCCGGTCGTCCCGGACGTATAAAGCAGCGCACATTCGGTCGCGCCGTCGCCAGTGGTCGCTGCCTGCGCGCCGCCGAAGGCAGCAGGAACGTCGTCGCTGTCGGTCACGACCGGAATTGGCCGAACGGCCTGGCGGGCCGCGGTCTCGACCTCGTCCCGCCGCTCGGCAAGAACGAATGCCGCGTTCATCTCGGAATGCGCGATGATGTATTCGAGCTCGCTCATCCGCAGGTCCGGATTGATCGGCACGACGGACACGCCAAGCGCGTTGAGCGCAAACCACAGCTCGACGAACACCGGCCGGTTCTGGAGCAGCAGCCCGACCCTGTGGCCTTCGCCATAGCCCTTGCTCGCGAACGCCGTCCGCCGGCGCTCCACCCGGTCTAGCATGGTGCGATAGGATATCTCGCCGGCGGTGATGCCGTAGATGCCGGCGGTCTCCGCCAGCACGTTGAGGAAGCCCGCCTCGCCCCGGCGCAGCGCGGTGTCGTGAAAACGAGCGTAGACTGTGGTCGCTGCGGTCAAGGCAACCTCACATGAAGAGCTGGATGTTGCCGAACGGCGCGTCGAAATTGACGAGATCGACGCGCTTGAGCTTGATCTTCAGGACGTCGCCGACCTGGACGAAGTCGTGCGACGCCCATCCCGAATAGCGCTCCAGCATATCGCCGCGCGTCTCCGTGTAGATATAGGACGTCCGCGCCTTGAACACGCCGGCCGCAGCATCGCAGGCGACGATCTGCGGGGCCTGGAGCAGGTGGTGGCAGCGGCTCTTCGGCTTCTGGCTGAAAGTGCGCTCGCCCGACAGCCGCTCGACCCGCACCTTGAGCAGCAACAGGTCCTCGTACATCAGCGACGGCTGCAGCACCGGGTCCTCCTGCTGCCATTCCAGCGGCATCCAGTAGCGTCCTTCGGGGTGAAACAGATCGAGCCAGGCCTGCCACTGCATCGTATCGAGCAGATCGGCCTCGCGATAGATGAAGTCGGTGATCGTCTTTTCGCTGATCATTCCGCGGCCTCGACGCGGTTGTCCATGTCCATGGTCATGAACTTGGCCCAGGCATGAAACTGGTTCCGCATCTGGCGCTCGGACGTTCCGTTGATGACGGCGGTGACGTCCTGCTCTTCGCTGCTCTCATAGAGCCGGCGGAGATTGACCCATTGATTGCCGTTCGACTTGAGGCCCTCCTGGGCCCGCTCGTACATTTCCAGATCGTCGTGTCCGACGATCGAGGTCGGCGCGTTGATGAAGCGGTTGTACATCAAGGCGCGCTCATAGAGCTTGTCCGGCGCGCCGACGAGACGATACACCCAGCTTTCGACCAGCGTCCTGTCGACCGCAATCGGGATGAAGTTGCGCAGGATCTGCACGGCACCCTTGACCATGATGTTCGGGAAATAGACCGTGTTGTGCCTGACCTCGCCGAGGATCTCGTGTGCCCGCGTCTCGCCGTATGCCGCGACCATCTGGCCGACATAGCCGTCGACGTCGGAGTAGTTCGAGTGGATCGAGTTGGCGACGCCGGTGTGGCCATGGCCGTTCGGCCAGATCCTGATGCCGCTCTGCTCGTAGAACTCGTACGGGCTCATGAAGGGGCCGTAGAGCTGCACCGCCATCGGCGTTTCCGTGGAATCGCCCTGCTCGCGCTTCCAGACCTTGACCGCCGTGCCGGCCGAGCTCTCATGCGCGACCATCGGATGGCAGGTGTCGGTCTGGTTCTCGACCAGCATCTTCCAGTTGCAGGTGTGCATATAGCGGATCGGCGTGGCGACGACGGCGAGCTTTCCCTCCGGCGAGCGATCGACCATGTTGTCGATCGTCGAGAGGCTCTCGCCGAAATAGTCCTCGAAGGACACGCCGCTGTCGGAGAGCCGGGCGAAGATGAAGTCGCGATAGACCACGACGTTCTTGATCTTGGACAGCCCGCCATTCGCCTGGGTGCCGGCGAAGCCCGTGCCCTCGTAGCCCTTCTTCAGCGGGATCGCGAGCAGCGAACCGTCGGTCTTGAACGACCAGGCGTGATAGGGACAGCGGAAGAACTTGCCGGTGTTGCCGCAAGGCTCCGATGCGATCTTCACGCCCTTGTGCGGGCAGCGGTTGTAGAAGACGTGGACGGAGCCGTCGGTATGGCGGCTCGCCAGCACCGGCTGCCGGCCGATATTGGCGGTGATGAAATCGCCGGGCTTCGTCAGCTGGCTCGCATGCCCGACATAGATCCAGCTGTTCGGAAACAGATGCTCCATCTCGAGCTCGAATATCTCGGGGTCGATGTAGACGTCACGGTGCACCTCGGCCTCGCGCACCAGCGCCGCAATCGCTTGCGCATTGCTTCCGTATTTCGTCATGGCGAGCTTCGCCTCCCTCATAGATCCAGCACCAGACGTTCCGACTTCGCGCGCGATACGCAGATCTGCATGATCTTGTTCGACGCCTTCTCGTCGTCGCTGAGAATGACGTCGCGATGATCGGGCGTGCCCGAGATCACGGCGCACTGGCAGATGCCGCAATCGCCGCGCCGGCAGTCGTAGAGCACGTCGAGCCCCGCGGCCTCCAGCGCCTGGATGATGCTCTGATCGGCCGCCACGGTGACGACCTGTCCGGTCGATCCGATCTCCACCTCGAACGGCACATCGGACGAGGACGGCTGCTCGGCCTTGAAGAGCTCGTAGCGGATGCGATCGGCCGGGAGACCCGCGTCAAGCGCGGCGGCCCTCACCGCATCGATCAATCCCGCCGGACCGCAGACGTAGACATGGGAATCTGCCGCCGCCTCGCGGAGCGCCGCCGCAATGTCCAGACGGGATTCGTCGCTGTCGTAGTGAACCGACAGTTCCTCGGCGCAGATCTCCCGGAGATGAGGCAGGAATGACAGCAGCCCTTGCGTGCGGCCCGCGTAATGCAGCCGAAACGGACTTGCGCGATGCCTGAGCTCCGCCGCCATCGACAGGATCGGCGTGACGCCGATACCGCCGGCAAACAGCAACGCGGGCGCTGCTCCCTCATGCAGGGGAAAATTGTTCGCCGGCGCGCTCGCCTTCACGACATCGCCGATCTTCAGCGCGTGCATGAACTGCGAGCCTCCGGTCGAGGCCTCCTCGCGCAGCACGCCGAGCGCGAGCGTCCCCTCGGCAAGGCCCGGCAGAGCCATCAGCGAGTACGGCCGGTCTCCGCCATTCGGGAGCGCCACGCGGATATGTGCGCCTGCCTGCCAGCGCGGCGCGACGCCGTCCTCCACGCCAAACACAAGGCTCCGTATGAACGGCGTCTCCGCGGCATACGATCTGACCTTGAGCTTGAGCGGATGCACGTCCATTCAGGCATCTCGTGAATTATATGAATTTGCATATTTTTAGACATGTAATAATTCGCTGTCAATCGCCCGCGCGGGGGACGGGACCCGGATTGCGGCCCGAGACGCGCCCGGTCGTGGCGCAGGAAGATCGGCGCCGAGGCGCTCTCCGACCTTGGACAGGCGGCGATGGGAGTCGGAACGCTGCAGAACGGCGGCCCCTGCTCGCCTTCAACAGACTTGCTTGAACTTCAGATGCACACGTCGTGCACACGCTGCCGTCCAAGCGACGGAAAGACTCACGCTCTCGCTGCAATCCATCATCGCGGTCGTGGTGAATGGATAGCGCCGCGATTTCAATAGATTGGAGATGAAGTCAACACGAGACGCGGACCGCTCGCCCGCACTGGATGTGTGTCGCCTTGCCGCACGAAGGCGGTACATTGACGAGACCTCGGCAAATGATACGCTTTCGAGGCGCCCGGCCGAGCCAATCGAACCAGGCGACGGAATGAAGGCGAGAGGGGCTCGCCCCATCGTATCGAGCGTCGCACGTGCGTCCTGCCCTTCATGCGTCCCGCACGCGGAAACAGAGAATCGGTAACGGCGAGCGCCATACCGCATCAGGGCAGCTCTAAGGGGGATGACCGAAGTACCGGGCGAGCCGGCCTGGCTCGGACCTGGTCTCGGCGGCGGCATGGTCTACCGAGATGAACCTTTCATCGTTCATGGGCGCTGGCTGGGCCCACGGTCCGCAGGTTCTCTGCGACGAGGAAGGCATTCTGCTGTGTCGAACCTCCCGCGAACGCATCGACGGCGAGCGGCAGGTCGTGCTGGCCGTCGTCCCGGCGGCGGAACATCCGACCCCGCAAAGTCTTGATCGGCTCGCGCACGAATTCGCGCTGAAGGACGAACTGGACAGCGCCTGGGCCGCCAAGCCGCTTGAGCTTGTGCAGGATCACGGCCGCACCATCCTCGTTCTTGAAGATCTCGGTGGCGAGCCGCTCACATGGCTGGTGCACACGCCCATGGAGATGGGGAGCTTCCTGCGTCTCGCGACCCAGATCGCCGCGGCCGTGAGCAAGGTCCACCAGCGCGGTCTGGTCCACAAAGATATCAAGCCGGCAAATATCCTGGTGAACCGCAGCAACGGCAGCGTGCACCTCACCGGCTTCGGCTTTGCCTCGCGCCGTCCGCGCGAACGGCAATCCCTGGCACCGCCCGAGTCGATCGCCGGCACATTCGCTTACATGTCACCCGAGCAGACCGGCCGGATGAACCGCTCGATCGATTCCCGGAGCGACCTGTATTCGCTCGGCGTCACACTCTATCAGATGGTCACCGGCTCGCTTCCGTTTGCCGCATCCGATCCGATGGAATGGGTGCACTGCCACGTCGCAAGAGAAGCGGAGCCGCCGAGCAAGCGATCCGGCAACGTTCCCTCCGCGGTTTCCGGACTGATCATGAAGCTGCTCTCCAAGATGGCCGAGGAGCGTTACCAGACTGCAGCCGGTGCCGAGAGGGATCTGCAGCACTGTCTTGCGGAGTGGCAGCTTCGGCACAGCATCGACGACTTCCCGCTGGGCCGGCACGACACCCCCGACCGGCTGCTCGTACCCGAGAAGCTGTATGGACGAACGCACGAACGCGAGATGCTGCTCTCCTCGTTCGAGCGCATCGTCAAGAGCGGCGCACCGGAATTGGCGCTGGTCTCGGGATATTCCGGGATCGGAAAATCATCTGTCGTCAACGAGCTCCATAAAGTGCTGGTGCCGTCACGAGGGCTGTTTGCATCGGGCAAATTCGACCAGCACAAGCGCGACATCCCCTACGCGACACTCGCCAGGGCATTCCAGAGCCTCGTTCGGCCGCTTCTGGGCAAGAGCGAGACCGAGCTGAACCAGTGGCGCCATGATCTGCTGAGCGCGCTCGGTCCAAACGGGCAGCTCGTCGTGGACCTGATCCCCGACCTCAAGGCGATCATCGGCGAGCAACCGCCTGTCCATGAGCTGCCGCTCCAGCACGCGCAAAGCCGCTTTCACCGCGTCTTCGAGCAATTCATCGGCCTGTTTGCCAGACCCGAACATCCGCTGGTGCTGTTCCTCGATGATCTGCAATGGCTCGACATGGCGACGTTCGAGCTGCTCGAGGACCTGTTGACCAGGTCGAACCTGAAGCACCTGATGCTGATCGGCGCATACCGTGAGAATGAAGTTGACCCCGCTCATCCGGTGGTGCGCATGCGCGAGGCCATCAGGACACGGGGCCAACGGGTCGTTGAGATCAGGCTCGCCCCGCTCGGCCGCAGGCATCTCGGCCAGTTGCTTGCAGATGCGCTTCGTTGCGATCCGAAGCGCGCCGCTCCGCTGGTCCAGCTCGTGCACGAGAAAACCGGCGGCAATCCGTTCTTTGCCATCCAGTTCATGTTTTCGCTGGTCGAGGAAGGACTGATCGCGTTCGACCATGATGCGTCGCACTGGACCTGGTCTCTCGATCGCATCCACGCCAAGCGATACACCGACAACGTCATCGACCTCATGCTCGGAAAGCTCACCCGGCTGCCCGTTGCAACGCGCACAGCCCTGCAGCAGATGGCCTGTCTCGGAAACGTCGCCGAGGCCGCCGTGCTTTCGATCGTCCTTGGCGCGTCGGATGAGCAGGTCCAGGCAGATTTGTGGCCCGCCGTCCGCCAGGAATTCGTCGAGCCCCAGGGCGATGCCTATCGATTCGTCCATGACCGATTCCAGGAGGCGGCCTACGCGCTGATACCGGAGCAAGAACGCGCCTCGGCCCATTTGCGTATTGGCCGACTGTTCGCTGCGCGAACCTCGCCGGAAGCGGTCGAGGAAAACGTTTTCGAGATCGTGAGCCAACTCAACCGCGGCGTGGCCCTGATCACGGCGGCAGAGGAGCGCGTCAAGCTGGCGGAGCTGAACCTGTTGGCCGGCCGCCGCGCCAAGGCGGCGACGGCTTTCGGCATGGCGTTTGCCCACTTCGCCCTCGGTGAAACCGTGCTGCCGGAGGATCGCTGGCAGCAGCACTACGCGCTCAGCTTCGCCCTGGCGCTGCAGCGGGCCGAATGCGAGTTCCTCGTCGGTGAGCAGGCGACGGCGAAAACGCGCCTTGCCGAACTGGCAAGCCGGGCGGCCAACCTGCCCGATCTCGCCGCCGTCACCCGGCTCCGGATGGAGCCAAGCGACCGCGACGTCGAGATTGCCCTCGGCTATTTGCACCGCGTCGGCATCGCCTGGTCGGCGCATCCGACACCGGAGGAAGTCCGGCAGGAATATGAACGGATGTGGCGGCAGATCGGTGAGCGCCCGATCGAGGCCCTGCTCGACCTGCCCCAGATGGCCGACCCGGTCGCGCGCGGGACCATGGACGTCCTCACGGTGCTCGTCTCCCCGGCCTGGTACATCGACGAGAATCTGCGCCGTCTCATCATCGGTCGCATGGCCAATCTGAGCATGGAGTACGGCAACTCCGACGCCTCGTGCCTCGCTTACATCGTGCTTGGGACCGTGCTCGGCCCCGACTTTGACGACTATGCTGCCGGCTACCGCTTCGCCCAGCTCGGCCTCGACCTCGTCGAACTGCAAAGGCTGGACCGGTTCAAGGCTCGCGTCTATCTCGGCTACGGGAGCTGGACACGTCATGTGAGCACAGGCCGCCCGTGGCTGCGACGGGCCTTCGACGCCGCGCAGCAGGTCGGCGACATCAACTACGCCAGCTTTACCCGTCATCACCTCCTCACGCATCTGCTCGCCTGCGGCGATGCACTGCCGGGCGTGCAGCTGGAGGCCGAGGCCGGCCTCGATTTCGCACGCCGGGCGCGCATCGATCTGGCGGCCGATCGAATTGCGGGGCAGCTTCAGCTGGTCCGGACGCTGCGCGGTCTCACCGCGAAGTTCGGCTGTTTCGATGAAGCCGGGTTCAGCGAAGCGCAGTTCGAACATCGTCTCGAGGCAGACCCGCGCCTGGAACAGGCCGGCTTCTGGTATTGGGGCCGCAAGCTGCAGGCACGCGTCCTTGCCGATGACCCCGGCGCGATCGACGCGGCGGTGAAGGCCGAGCAACTGCTGTGGACCTCGAAGGCGCTGTTCGATCGGGTCGAGTTTCACTTCTATGCCGCGCTGGCGCAGGCCGCGTCGAGCGAAACCGCATCCGATGTCGGCCGAGCCCCGCGGCTTGAAGCCCTGACCGTTCACCATCGCCAGCTTCAGCGCTGGGCGGAGATCTGTCCCGAAGATTTTGCCGACCGCGCAGCTCTCATCGCCGCGGAGATCGCACGGATCGAAGGTCGCGAGCTCGACGCGATGCGCTGCTACGACCAGGCTATCGCCTCGGCCCACGCGAACGGCTTTCCCCAGAACGAGGCGATCGCGAACGAACTTGCCGGGCGCTTCTATTCGACACGCGGGTTCGAAAAGATCGCCTATGCATATCTGCGCGATGCTCACTACGGATTTCTTCGCTGGGGAGCCGAGGCCAAGGTCAGACAGCTCGAACGCCTCTATCCTCGTCTCCACGTCGCAGAGGACAGCAGTTCCGCCGGCAGGCCGACCGTCCAGCAGATGGACGTCACCACCGTGGTGAAGGCGTCCCAGGCGGTCTCGAGTGAGATCGAGCTGCCGAAGCTGATCGAGACCCTGATGAAAATCGCGCTGCAGAACGCTGGCGCGGATCGCGGCCTGTTGATCCTGGCGCGGCATGATGACTTCTGGATCGAGGCGGAGGGACAGTCGAAGGGCGACGAGTTTGCCGTCGTCATGGAGCGGACTGCGCTCTCCGCGCCCGAGTGCCCGGAGGCGTTGGTGCGCTATGTCATTCGGTCGCAAAAGCCTCTCATCATCGACGACGCGACCAGGCCTGATCCGCTCTACGGCGCCGACTATCTCCATCGCCGGCATCCGAGATCAATCCTCTGCCTGCCGCTCATGAAGCAGGCCAAGCTCACCGGGTTGCTCTATCTCGAGAACACGCTGACGACGCACGCGTTCACACCCGACCGCGTCGCAGTGCTCGACCTGCTGGCGGCGCAGGCTGCCATTTCGCTCGAGAACACCCTGCTCTACCGCGATCTCCAGGATCGCGAGGCGCGGATCCGGCGGCTCGTCGATTCCAACATCATCGGAATATTGTTCTGGGACGGCAGCGGCGACATCAGCTACGCCAACGATGCGTTCCTCGGCATGACCGGATACTCGAGCCAGGAGCTGGTTACGGGTGCGGTCCGCTGGAGGGACATGACCCCGGCCGAATACCGGCACGGAGACACGCAGCGCATCGAACAGCTGCGGATGTCGGGCCAGACCGCGCCTCGAGAGAAGGAATTCATCAGAAAAGACGGCAGCCGCGTTCCTGTCCTGATCGGCTCCGCCTCGATCGCCGGGTCTTCCGATCAATGCATCTCGTTCGTGCTCGACCTTACCGCGCGCAAGCAGGCGGAAGAGAAGTACCGCCTGCTGATGGAGCAGGCGCGTGACGCGATCCTGGTGCTCGATCAGATCGGGCTGGTGATCGAGGCAAACCGCACCGCCGAGCTCATGCTCGGACGGCCCCGGGAGCAGATTATCGGCATCCCGCTCCGATCCGTCCTGAATCCGGCGGGTGCGATCGGGGTCGACCGGCTGCTCGTGCCGGGTTCGGCCGGCCTGCTGCAACTGCGCCTTGATGGCCCCGACGCAAAAGGTCTCGACGCCGAACTGTCCGCCGCTCACGTCTCGACCGGCGGCCAGGAGCTGATCATCGTCATCGGGCGCGACATCACCCACCGCCTCCGCCTCGAGCAGCAGCTTCGCCAATCGCAGAAGATGGATGCGGTCGGCCAGCTCACCGGCGGCGTGGCCCATGATTTCAACAACATCCTGACCGTCATCACGGGCACCATACAGATCCTGGTCGACGGCCTCGCGGACCAGCCCGATCTCGTCACCATCGCCCACATGATCGATCAGGCCGCCACGCGCGGTGCTGATCTGACGATGCAGCTGCTGGCGTTCGCCCGCAAGCAGCCTCTGCAACCACGCGACGTCGACGTCAACAACCTCATCGTCGATACCGCCAAGCTGCTGCGGCCGACGCTCGGCGAGCATGTCCAGATCGGCTCGACGCTGCAAGCCGACGGCTGGCACGCCCTGATCGACCCAAGTCAGCTTTCGACCGCTTTGATCAATCTGGCGGTGAACGCCCGCGACGCGATGGCCGGCGGAGGCAAGATTCACTTCGGCACCGCGAATGTGAGCTTCGATGCGGACGATTCCGGCCCGGAGGGAATTCGCGGCGACTTCATCCTGGTCACCGTCAGCGACACCGGCGCCGGCATTCCACTCGCGATCCGGGACAAGATCTTCGAGCCCTTCTTCACCACCAAGGAGCTCGGCAAGGGCACGGGCCTTGGACTGAGCATGGTCTACGGCTTCATCAAGCAATCCGGCGGTCACATCAGGATCGACAGCGAGGAAGGGCGCGGAACGACGATCAGCCTGTATCTGCCGCGCTCGGCTTTGACCGCTGCCGTTTCGGACGCTGTGCCGAAGAGCGAACTGCAGCGCGGCAGCGAAACCATCCTCGTGGTCGAGGATGACGAGCTGGTGCGCAACTACGTCGTGGCGCAGCTCAAGAGCTTTGGCTATCGCACGATCGCCGCGGCCAATGGTCCCGATGCGCTGGCTCTGGTGAACCAGGGCACCGCGTTCGACCTGCTCTTCACCGACGTCGTGATGCCCGGCGGGATGAACGGGCGCGAACTCGCCGAGATGGTGACCCGCGAGCGGCCCGGCGTGCCGGTGCTCTACATGTCCGGGTATGCGGAAGCCGCCATGGTGCATGACGGTCGGCTGGACCCCGGCATCACCCTGCTGAGCAAGCCCTACCGGCCGGCAGATCTGGCGCGTTCGATCCGTCAGGTTCTCGACTTGCGTGCACGACGCGACGGCCCGGACTGAGAGCCCGGCGATTGGCGCCCCCTCCGGAGGCTTCGTAGCGTATCGCTCAGCTTGCCGTCAGGTGGAT
The DNA here is from genome assembly GCF_018129995.1 of Bradyrhizobium sp. SZCCT0153. Lineage (GTDB taxonomy): Bacteria > Pseudomonadota > Alphaproteobacteria > Rhizobiales > Xanthobacteraceae > Bradyrhizobium > Bradyrhizobium japonicum_G. The sequence continues at coordinate 846,547 of NZ_JAFCKS010000002.1, read as the reverse complement.
GACGTTCCACGACGCCGGCTTGAGGGTTGCCTGCAACCGTTCGCCATCGAGGGCCACGCTCTGCAACGGCGCCGGCTTGATCCTGCCCGGCGCATTCCTGGTATTCGTTGCCTTGAGATCATCGTGCCGGAGTTCAAGACGCTCGCCCACCGAGAGCAGGGCGAAACCTCTGGCCGTGACACTGACCTCGATCTCCTGCTTCAGATCCCGATTGAGCAGAAACAGCGACAGGCCGCCGCCGTCCTGCGCGACCGCCGCGATCTTGAGATATGGCACGTTCGGTATCGCAAAGACCTGGTCCTGGGTGCCGCGGGGATCGTAGTAGGATGAATCGTAGGTCTCCGACTCGACCTGCGTGCGCAAAACGCGGCCGCGGCCGAACCGGCTCATATGCGCGAAAGGAAAGAAGATGGTCTGGCGCCACGCGCCTCCGCCCGTCTCGGTCATGATCGGTGCGATGACGTTGACGAGTTGCGCGAGGCAGGCGACCTTGACCCGATCGGCATGATTAAGCAGGGAAATGCAGGCGCCGCCGAACGCAAGTGCGTCCTCCATCGTGTAGATTTCCTCGAGGATCGGCGGTGCCACCGGCCAGCCCTCCTTCACCCGGTCGGCGCGGTTGCGGCGCGTTCGATACCAGACGTTCCATTCGTCGAAGCTCAACATGAGACGCTTGCCGGAACGCCGCTTGGCCGCGACCGCATCGGCCAGGGCGACGACCTCGTCGATGAAGCTGTCCATCAGGTCGGCGCTTGCGAGGAAGGATGCCGTGTCCTGCTTGTAGTTGTTGAGATAGGTATGGAGCGAAATGTAGTCGACGTGGTCGAAGGTGTGCTCGAGGACCGTATCCTCCCACTGGCCGAATGTCGGCATGTTGCGCCCCGACGAACCGCAAGCCGCAAGCGCGATGGTCGGATCCACCCAGCGCATCATCTTCGCCGCTTCGCGGGCGACCGCGCCGTAAGCCGCGGCGCTCTTGTGCTCCATCTGCCAGGGCCCGTCCATTTCGTTGCCGAGGCACCACAGCTTGACGTCATGCGGCTTGTCCCAGCCGTGCGCACGACGCAGATCCGACCAGGCCGTTCCGCCCGGATGATTGCAATATTCGACCAGGTTGCGCGCAGCATCGCCGCCGCGCGTGCCGAGATTGACCGCCATCATCGGCTCGACGGCGGCCGCCCTGCACCAATCCATGAATTCATTGGTGCCGAAGCTGTTAGGCTCGGTGCTGAACCATGCAAGGTCCAGCCGCACCGGTCGCGTCGTCGGCGGACCGACGCCGTCCTCCCAATTGTAGCCCGAGACGAAATTGCCGCCGGGGTATCGGATGAGCGTCGGGCCGAGCTCCTTCACCAGCGCGAGCACGTCCTTTCGAAACCCCTTCTCGTCCGCGGTCGGATGGCCGGGCTCGTAGATGCCGCCATAGACGCATCGGCCCAGATGTTCGACGAACGCACCGAACAGGCGAGGATCGGTGTGACCGATGGCGAAATCACAGTCGATCAGGACGCTGGCTTTCCTCATGGTCTTCTCTCGGGTGCCCCGGTGCTGGTGAGATCGTTCATGCTGGGAGGCAGGTCTGGAGCGGCGTCGGCGACCTCAGGTAATAGCACGGCTTCGCGCAATTGGCGCGTATAGGGATGCTGCGGCGCATTCAGCACCGTTCTCGCATCGCCACTTTCGACGACCCTGCCTTTCTCCATGATCAGAATTCGATCGCTGACGTAATAGGCCGTCGCCAGATCGTGCGTGACGTAGACGATGGATATCCCAAGATCGTCCCGCAGCCTCTTGAAGAGATTGACGATGGATATGCGCAGCGACGCATCGATCATGGATACCGGCTCGTCCGCGACGATCAGTTTCGGCTCGGCCAGCATGGCGCGGGCGATTGCAACCCTTTGCAGCTGTCCGCCGGACAGCTCGTGCGGGTATCGGTGGCGCACCTCCGCGAGCGAGAGGCCGACTTTGTGCAACGCGTCATCGACGACCGTTTCGGCTGCCGGTCCGCCGGCCCCACCCGAAAACCGCCGCAGCGTCATGAACAGATAGCGGTCGAGCCGCTTGAGCGGGTTGAAGGATTCAAATGGATTCTGAAAGATCGGCTGCACCTTGCGCATGAAGGCCATGCGACCGGCGCTGCCGCTGATGGCGGCAAGGTCGATGCCGTCGAGCATCAGCTTACCGCTGGTCGGCGCCTCCACGTTCAGGATCATCCGCGCAAGCGTCGTCTTGCCGCTGCCGGATTCACCGATGATCGCCAGGATCTCCGGCCGCCTAGCGACGAGGTGGAAGCTCACCTCGTTCACCGCCGCAATCCTCTGCCGCGACAACAGCCCACCCCGGACGAAGGTCTTGCTGACCTCGCAGACGTCGAGGAGCAGATCGCTCATGCCTGGCCACCCCGGTCGACGGCAAAGCAGGCAACGCGATGCCCGGTGTCGACCTCCAGCATGGCGGGGACCTCGCGCCTGCAGATTTCGGTTGCGATGGGGCAGCGGGCATGGAAGCGGCATCCGGACGGAGGATCGGCGAGATTGGGCGGGGAGCCGCCAAGTCCCTCGCGAGCTGCCTCGTCCCCGATCCGCGGCAGGCTGGAAATGAGATGCCTGGTATAAGGGTGCAGCGGCTTGCGGAAAATCCTCGCGGTTGCGGCCTCCTCCACGAGGCGCCCGGCATACATGATGGCGAGGCGGTCGGTGACGTGCGCGTGCACGCCCATATCATGCGTGACGAGCAGGACCGAGGAGCCGGTCTCGCGCTGGATGCCACGCATCATGCCGAGCACCTGCTTCTGCACCACCACATCCAGCGCGGTCGTGGGCTCGTCGGCAATGATGAAATCGGGGCGGCAGATCGTTGCAAGGGCAAGCGTTGCGCGTTGGCGCATGCCCCCGGACAGCTCGTGCGGAAACGCGGCCAGCACCGAAGGATCCAGCCTCACGCGCGCCAGATGAGCGATCACCTGCCGCTTAAACTGCTCCCGGCTGCCGCCGATATGCGGATATGCGAAATCGACGAAGGCGGCTTCGACACGGCGAACCGGGTTGAGCACGCTCATCGAGCCCTGCATGATATAGGACAGATGCCGCCAGCGGATCCGCGCCAGCTCCGCGCGCGGCGCGCGATGCAGTCCGCCATGGCCCGGCAGGAACGCGAACTCCACGCTGCCGGCCACAATCTCGAGCGGCGGCCTGATCGCGCCTGCGATGCTCTTGATCAGCGTGGTCTTTCCGGAACTGGACTCGCCGGCGAGCCCGTAGACCTCACCGCGGCGAACCGCGAAGCTGACGCCGTCGACCGCTTTGACGCCGCGTCCGACGCCGATATGGCTGGTCCTGTAATGGGCATGCAGGTCGCGAACCCGGAGGATCGGCTGTTGCTGTTGGGCGAGCGGTGGCAGGGCGTCGGCTTGCATCACGGGGCCCCTCCGGTACCCCAGAGGCGGCTCCGTGGATCGATATAGGCGTTCGCCGATACCGCGAGCAGGAACAGCCCGATGAACGCCATGATCACCGTGACGGTGGGAAAAGCGATCCACCACCAGATTCCGGCTACCATCGCCGTATGCTGGTTGGCCCAGTAGATCATGCCGCCGATCGTCGGCGTGTTGATGTCGGTAAAGCCGAGCACCGCGAGCGTCACCTCGAGCCCGATCGACCAGACCATGTTGTTCATGGTCGTGGAGAACACGATCGGCATGACATAAGGCAGATGCTCCCGGGTCAGGATTTCCCGCGTGCTCATTCCGGAGAACAGGCAGGTCTGGGTGAATTCGCGCGCCTTCAGGCTCATGACCACGGAACGGATCAGCCGCGCGTCGTAGGCCCAGCCGAAACAGGCCATGATCAGGGCCAGCATCAGCCAGGAGATGCGGTCGCGCATCATGAAATAGAACAGCACCAGGATCGGCAGCAGCGGAATGACGATGAAGCTGTCGTTCACCGACATCAGGGCGCGGTCGATCCAGCCTCCCTTGTAGCCGCTGACGAGCCCGACCACGAGCGCGAGCAGGCGGCTGACCAGCGCGACCGTGCATCCGAACATCAGCGTATTTCGGATCGCGAAGCTCAATTGCCAGAACACGTCCTGGCCACGCGACGTGGTGCCGAACCAGTAGACCAGCGATGGCGGCAGATCGGGCGGAACCACATACACGCTCTCCGGTGGATAAGGCGAGAAGCTCGCCAGCGCGGAGAGCAGCAGAACGAATCCGACCAGCACCGCCCCGATCCGGAATTCGGGGCTGTGGCGCAGCAGGTCGCGCAGCAGGACGCTCATCAGCTGATCTTCACCCTCGGATCGAGCAGTGGATAGAGAAGATCGATGGCGAGCACGCCGATCGACACGCCGAGAATCGAAATGGTGGTGACACCGAGGACGAGCCCGTAATCTCCGGCATAGACGGCATCGACCAGGAGCGAGCCGAGACCGGGATAGCCGAACACTTTTTCGGTGATCACGGCGCCGTTGAAGATTCCGCCCAGCGACATCGCGAGCCCCGTCACCTGCGGCACCAGCGCGTTGCGCATCACGTAGGCTGTCAGGATGCGCCAGGGCCTGACGCCGGCGAGCTCGGCATAGACGACGAAGTCTTCGGCCAGCACGTTCGACACCAAGGCGCGCATGCCGAGAAACCAGCTTCCCACGCCGATCAGGATCAGGGAGAGCGCGGGCAGGATGGCGTGCCGCAGCACGCTCAGGACGAATTCGGGCGTCAATGTCTGCGGCAGGTTCATCGCCGATCCGCCGGAGATCGGCAGCACCGGCCAAAGGAAGCCGAACACGATCAGCAGCAGCATCGCCAGAATGTAATAAGGGATCGGATGCAGGCCCATCGCGATCACCCCCATCAGCTTGAGGCCGCGGCTCTGGCGGTAGTAGCCGGCAAGTCCGCCCAGCAGGTTTCCGAGCCCCCAGGCCACGATGGTCGATACTGCAAGCAGTCCCACGGTCCAGGGCAGCGCGCGCCCGATCAGGGTTCCGACGGGGGTCGGAAATGCCGACAGCGAAGGACCGAAATCGGCGCGCAGGATCCGCTTCCAGAACTGGAAGTATTGCTCGACGGGGTTGCCGCCGAGACCGTAGAGCTCGCGCAGGGAATTGCGCATCTGCTCGATCGCCTCCGGCGCGGTGCTGCCGTAGGAGGTCACGGCCGAGATCGACTGCTCGACGGGATCGACCGGCGAAGCGTGGGTGACGACATAGGCGATGTTGATGCCGATGAAAACCACGAGCAGAAACTGGCCAAGCCGCCGGCCGACATAGGCGAGGTATCCGCTCATGGCGGCACCGGTGATGCCCGACATCGTTCGGACGGACGCGAAAGATGCGGGCGCTCTGGTGTCATCGCGTCCTAATTTGCCGGCTTCAGCTTGACGAACATGTAGCGCGAATTGCCCCAGTTCGGCACCGGGTTGGTGTAGGGGTTTTCCGAGGTCGGAAAGCCGGTCCAGTAGGTCTGATCCATTGCGGTGAAGACGTTGTAGGCCATCAGCGGGATGGTCGGCATCTCCTTCACGGCGAGCTTGACGTATTCCTTGCCAAGCTCGATCGATTTCGGATCGTCGAATCCGACGGTTCGGATCTGCTCGATGATCCCATCGAGCGCGGGATTGGACCAGCGCTGCCAGTTGCGCAGCGGCTGCGGCTTGCCCGGCTCGGCGACGAACTGCGAATGCCAGCTGTCGAGGAAGTAGGACAGGTCCTGATGACCGCCCCAGGTTTCGACGCTCCAGCCGATGAAGGTGTCGAAATCGCCGGCCGCGCGTCGCGTGGGCAGCGTCCCCTGCGCGACGTCGATCCTGGCGTCGATGCCCGCCTGCTTCCAGAGCTGAACGATCATCGTCCCGGCGCGGGTCATCACCGGACGCAAATCGCCTTCGACCATGACACGGACGCTGAAGGGCTTGCCGTCCGGCGTGAGCCACGCGCCACCCCGCTTGCTGAAGCCCGCCTTCTCGAGAAGCTCCTGCGCCGCCTGTGGATCGGTCTTCCACCAGCCCATGCCGAACGCCCTGGCGATTTCCGCAGGCCCCGATGGAATCTGGTCGCCCATAGCAGGCCGCAGCATATCGGCAATCTGCTTGCCAATCGTCGGGTCATAGGGCTTGATCCTGCGCTTGCCGGTGTCGATCTCGAAAGCCCCGAGCCATTCTCCCATCGGCCCGTGATAGGTCGCCGGATGTGTTCCGGTCGGCGGTACGCCGATCGCCGATATGGTGGCGGCCCCGCGATATGCGGCCATCGCCACGGCCTTGATGTCGATCAGCAGCGCCAGCGCCCATCGCACGTCCGGGTTCTTGAAATTCTCGTTCTGGGTGTTGAAGATCACGGCGGGAAGCGTCGGATCGGGGTGGCCATAGGGAAAGCCCTTGAACCAGGCCCGCGTCGTCCTGCTTTGCTTGGCCAGCGCAAACATGCCTTCCGGCGCAATATCGTGGATCACGTCGAGCTCGTGATTGAGCTGCGCGATCACCCGCTTCTCGGGCGGTCCGGGGTCGACATAGGCGAGATACTTCGGACCCGGCTTGCCAAAGCGCGCAAGCGTGGTGCGCTGCCAATCCTCACGAAGCTGCCAGATGTACCATTTGCCGTCGGGATCATAGCTGTGCAGGACATAGGCGCCGAGAGAGATCGGCTTGTTGAAGTCGAATTTGACCGGATCGTCCACCTTGTCGAACACGTGCTTGGGCAGGATCCACACCGCGCCCCAGCGCACGGTGAAGTTGGCGTGAAAACGCGAATTGGGTTTCTTGAGCTTGAAAACGACCGTATGAGCGTCAGGCGCGTCAACGGACGCCACGTTGCTCGCCAGCACCGCGCTGAAGCGCATGGCGGGATTTTTGATCTGCGTCGTCACCGTCGAAACGACGTCGTCGGCGGTGAATTCGACACCGTCGCTCCAGAAGATACCGCTGCGGAGCTTGACCGTCATTTCGGTGAAGTCGGCGTTGTATTGCGGCTTGTCGGACGCCAGCGAATTGTCCCAGACCCCGTCAAGGCCGCTCTCGGGATCGATGTACCATAGCGTGTCGAGCGCGGCCTGTTGCAGCCCGTTGGACTGCGATCCGGCATTGATCGTCCAGATGTTGAACCAGCCCGCGTTCTTGACGGTTCCTTCGGGGTTTTCCAGGATCAGCAGCTCCTTCCGCGGAATGTTCTGCGGAAGGCCTTGCGCAACTGCCGGCGTACCCAACAGGGCCGGCACAGAGCCGAACGCGCACGCAACGACCAGCAATGCACGAATGCAGCGCATCATGTCCTCCCGGTGCAACGCTTCTCGACGCGTATTTTTGGCCGGATGCTAGAGGCGCCGGAGTCGATGAACAACAGGAATCTTGGGCCGCAGGCAGATCGATCAGACGCGCCGGCCGTCCCTATGCGGTGTCCGCCCGACCAAAGCAGGGATATTCCGCCCATGACCGGCCGGGCCTGTCGGCGCTTCTCGCCGCCAAAGACAAATGCCGCCGGCGACTGTCGGATGGCGCACGCTCGTACACTCCGAACTCGCCGAGATAAATGGAGCACTGCTCTTTCTTCGCCCAGACTCCCATCTTCCTGAAATCGGCGGCAGTTGGCCTCGTCTCCGGACGGCCCCAATCCAGGCTCGTTCAACACCTCGAAGACGAGCGCCGCGGTTAATAACCTGCCAGCGCGGCCGGTCTTTCCGGCGCGAGCCCGCTCGCGCGCGAAGTTTAACGGTTTGGTAACGATACGAAGCTGGTTCGGTGCATTAATGCAAATCGCACGCTGCCGGTGTCTCGCCCGTAACGACCCTGCTATAAAGCGCAGATGCGGCACGATCGACCTTCCCGCGGCTTGTTTAATTTTCCCTGGTTGCACATGAACAGACCCAGCAGCACGTTCGACATCACCATCGAGGAGAGGTTCGACTTTCTGTCGCCGGACTACGCGGAGCTGTTCGACAACTCGGCCGCCACAGCGTTCCAGCATCCGCTCTGGCTGGATAGCCTCTACACCAGACTTGCGTCTCATGCCGGGGCAACCCCTCTGGTTGTCGTCGTCCGCCGCCGCCCGACCGGCGCCCTTGCGATGGTGCTGCCGTTGCTGCGGGTCCGGCGCGGTCCGATACGGACCGTCGAATTCGCCGACCTCCGCGTCTCCGACTACCTCGCGCCGGTGTGCAGCCCACAGGTATTTTCCGAGCTTCTCAGGGATGAGAATGCGTGCGCGGAGATTCGGTACCTCGTCCGCCCGTTCGACCTGCTGCGGATGACCAAGCTGCCCGACGGACGGCTCCCGATCGAGAATCTCCTGGCCGCGCCCCGCCGCGTCGCGATGGACTCCAATGCCTACGCGACCGTTCTCGTCGCGCCGTTCGAGACCTGGCGCGCCAGCGCGCTGGATCGCTCCTATCAGAAGGAGCTCGCAAAGAAATCCCGGCAGCTCCAGAAGAAGGGCGCACTGAGCTTTTCATGCTGCAACGACAGCACGTCCGTGCTCGAGGCGTTGGACGTGATGAGGAAATTTCGCGGTCCGCGCTTTCAGGCACACGGCGATGGAGATCTGCTCCAGCGCCCTGAATATTACGCATTCTACTCCGAGATGGCGCTCCGCGGTCTCGGCTCCTTCGTCCGGCTCTACGCCATGAAGATGGACGGCGACGTGATCGCCGCCGTGCTCGGACTCTGCCATCAAGGCAGCTTCCTCGTCATCATGAGCGCCTTCGACATTGCCGGATACAAGAGCCAGTCCCTCGGCGCGCAGATGTTCGAACATGTGGCGAAGGATTGCATCGAACGCGGTGATCGGATGCTCGATTTCACCATTGGAGACGAGCCGTACAAGAAACTGTTCGGCGCGCAGCCGTCGCCGATGTGGGCGGTCACGCAGGCCGGCAGCACGGCAGGCGCCCTATCCCTGTTCGCCCTGAAACAGGCCCCGTGGCTCAAGCTGGCCGCCAAGCGAGTGTCGGAGTTCAGGCTCCTGTCGACCCGCACCTCAACGCCCACGCGCTGACCGGCGCGAGGCGCCGACACGTGCGGCGCTCAGGCTTACAGTACTCAGGCGCGTAGCGCGCTTCGAACCTGCGCGAGCCAGCCCGGCCGCATTTGATCGACCCGGTGGGTGATACTGCGCCGCAGGAAGTGGAGCCGCCGCCGCACGTCCCAGCCGATATCGTTGCGGGACGTCAGAGCCTGGCGGAAGCGAGCCATCTTCAGTGACTGCTGGTCTGCCGCGATCTTGTCGGGATCGGAATAGAATTCCGAAATCTTCTGACGGCTCATGCCCTCGGTCATGAGCCAACGCGGCGCATGTTCGTTGCAGAGGCGTTCGACGTCGACCAGCAGGCGGGCGACACCCGTGCCGGCGGCCGGGCAGTTGGTCTGGAACGCATCGCCGATCAGCACGACGCCGGGCTGGAGATGTCCTTCGACGACGGACAGGTCCATCACCCAATTCCGAACCTGGTCGGTCACGCGGAAATCGCCGAGATAGGGCTGCAATCCCGGCAGCAGGCGCAGCACCGTCGCTTCCGTATCACGACGCAGCTCGCGCATGATCGGATCGGTCGGGTCGCGGAACATGAAGAGATTTGCGCGCATGCCAGCACGCACGGGAAACAGGCTGAGATAATCGACGCCGTCCGCCGTGCGCTGGCCGTAACAGGTCAGCGCCTCGAAATCGAACGGCGCGCCGTCCCTGTGGGCAATCGTGAATCCGAACGAGACCGAATGGCGCTCGGCCAGCACGCGCCGCTTGATGCCGAGCTTGTAGCCGAGAACGCCGGCCATACCGGTGGCCAGAACGACGAGGCGTGCCGTGACATACCGTCCCGAAGCGAGCTCGAGATGCTGCAAATCGTCGCTACAGGCGACCGCAGTGACCTCGTCGACGATCAGGCTGGCAGGATCAGGCAGCTGGCCGCGCGCCATGGCCACGAGATCGGCATAAGGAAGCCCGTAGGCCTGGCCGATGCTGACATCGACCACCTTGCCTTCCCTGATATTGAGCACACGCCCGTACGAGCAGCCGGCGCTCGCGAGGCCCTGGATGAAGCCCAGCCTGCGGAACAGCTCAAGCTGATGACCGCCGATTTTCTCGACCCGAAACTCGTCCGGATAGACCGCGCGCTTGTCGATCAGGGCAACGCGATTCCCCGCCCGCGCGAGCACGGCCGCCGCGAGCGAGCCCGCAAGGCCGCCTCCGACGATCGCGATGTCGGCAACGATCGTCGAAGCGCTCGCTGCGGCAATGGGCTCGGTCACGTTTCTATCCGCCGTCATGGTTCAGCTCCCACGGTCAACGATGGTTGCCGTGCAATTCCCTCGCCTGATCTCGCATCGCAGGACCAAACGCGATCATTTCTCGATATCTCGGTTAATGAAGCGGAGGCCCGGCCATCTCGGCGACGTCCGGCACGCGACTTGCCCGGGATGGGTCGGTAAATTTCGGTTCCGCAAGTCGGCGGCGATTCCCGGTGAGACAATCCGCGCTCGAACGGCTGTTCTCCGCTTTATCGGCCGTCGATGCGACGCTATGCCGCCAAACGATCCGGCCGGGCTTTGCTCGATCTGGCACAATGGGGACAGCGATGTTCCATAGTGAAGCAACCGGCGCGGCCCCGACGTCTTCGCGATCAGCAAGGTCCTGGAGGACGCCCATTAACACTCGCGGTTTTTCGGCATGCTAGGCTGACGGCCGTATCGGAAAATGTCTCTTCGGGGGGAGTTACCCCTTAAACTTCCATGATTGAATCCATCGTCCAGTTCATGCGGCGCGACGTGACGCGCGGTGTTGCCGGAACCATCCTGCTCAAGGTTGGTAGCGGCGCGCTCGCGTTTGCGTTGTTCTCGCTGGCGGCACGAACGATGTCGCCCGACGGGTTCGGCATCTTCGCGACCTGGCTTTCGGTGGCCCAGATGGCAGCGGTCGTGGGACTGGTCGGACAGGAATCGCTGCTGGTGCGATTTCTGAACGAGTATCGGGTAGGAAATCAGCCCGATCTTACCAAAGGCGTGCTGCTATCGAGCCTCAGGATTTCCTTCGTCGCGATGCTGATCGCGATCGGCGCGATCGCGATCGTGGCGAGCATGAGAGGCGACGGGTGGCTGCTGGTACTCGCGGTATCGGCCTATACCGCCGTGAATGCGGGACTGATGCTTGGCAGCCAGATCGCGCGCTCGCTGGTCAGCATTCTCATGGGAGAAGGAAACAGGGAGTTCTTCTGGCGGGTCAGCGTCGTGATGTTTCTGTTCGCGATCATGTTCGGCCATCGGCAGCTCGATCCCGCCGAATTGATCGCCGTGATGACGATTGCCATGTCAGTCGGCCTGGTCGCACAGCTCATCGCGATCACGCGAGCTCTGCCGGATTTCCGCGGCACGGCGGTGCGTTCCGAGACGTCCCGCTGGAGATCGAGCGCGCTTCATTTCTGGGTCGCGTCCATCCTCGAAGCCGCGAACCAGTATTTCGACGTGATCCTCGTCTACTGGATGCTGGATCCGGCAACCGCCGGAATTTACTTCGCCGCTTCGCGCCTGGCCAACATCTTCGCCATGCTGTCGGCCGCGCTGTACAGTTTCGGCGCACGGCGGCTGCCCTCGCTGTATTTCAGCAAGAACCACCAGGAATTCGAGCGAACGTTGCGGCTCATGGCGGAAGTGACCGCGTTGTGCGTGGTCAGCGGGCTGCTGCTGATCTGGATCGGCGGCCCCCATCTCCTCAACCTGTTCGGGCCTCATTTCGCCGCGCAGCACTGGGTTCTGATCGTGCTCGCGATCGGAACGGCCTTCCAGGCGGCGGGCGGCCCATCTGCGGCGATATTGCAGCTGACCGGCTATGAGCGCGAGTACGTCCCCGTCGTCGCCGCCAACGTGGCGCTGAGGCTGGTCGGATTCCTCGTCCTCATTCCCTGGCTCGGCGTGCTCGGCGCAGCAATCTCGGCCACCGTGTCGCTGGCGCTCGCAACCATCGCCCTCAACATCCTCTGCCGGCAGCGAACCGGGGTCGATCCTTCAATTCTGGGACTTTTGCGCTTGTCGGCATCCAAGCGCGGCGCCTACGCGGTCCGCGGCGCGGACTCCGGCGAATAGACATCGAGTCAATCGGGCAATTGCCCGGCTCGGCAATACTTAAATATCCATGGTTAAATTGGCGGTGATCCGCTGCTTGCGCGACCAGGATCGAATGGTTGACGCGCTCGCTTCCCTTCGTGTGGAACCAGCGGAATTCCGTCGTGAACGCTGCCGTCCGTCAGACCGCGCATTAACTCCGTTTGTTGCTAGTCGGTGTTCACGCGGTGTCCGCATGGTAGGTACGGGGCCAAGAAGGTGAACATTTCGTTTCTTCAGCGGGTCGGGATCCGTGCTCCATTACCAGCCAAACAAGGCGTTGAGCGAGACGACTGCGACAGCCCTCCCGCCACCGGGCGGCAGCGGCCGAAAGCTGCACGTCCTTCTCGTGCAGACCCAGGCCGAGAACGCCGGCGCGCAGGAGATCTCCCGGCTGCTCGGCGCCGGCCTGACCGCCCGCGGCCACCGGGTCACCAATCTGTTCTTCTTCCGCAAGTCGGACTCGTTCGACGAGCCGCCCGATACGATCTACTGCGCCTCGAGCCGGCCGGGAAGTCCGCTGGCCCTGCTCCGGATGCTGTGGACGCTCGGCCGCCATATCAGGACAACCAGGCCCGACGCCGTCCTGACGTTTCAGCATTTCGGCAACGTCATCGGCGCCGGCGTCGCGCGCCTCGTCTGCCGCGCGCCCGTCATCGCCAACCAGGTGTCATCCGCGCTGGCGATGAGCTGGCCGGTCCGTACGGCCGACATCTTCATGGGCAGCCTCGGCTTCTTCGACCTCATCACGCTCAACTCGCTGGACATGCAGCGCGAGTATTCGCACTATCCGAAGGCCTATCGGTCGCGCATGGTGCATGTCCCGCACGGCTTCGACGACAAGGCCCTCACCCTGCCGAAGGAAGCTGCGCGCCGGAAATTCAACCTGCCGCCGGATCGCGTCCTGCTCGGCTGCGCCGCAAGACTGCACCCGCACAAGCGGCTCGATGCGGCGATACGCCTGTTGCCGGATCAACCGTCCTGGCACCTCGCGCTGGCGGGCCAGGGCGCCGACGAATCCCGGCTGCGGCAGTTGGCGGATGACTTGAAAGTCGCGGACCGGCTGCATCTGCTCGGCGAGATCACCCCGCACCAGATGGCGGAGTTTCTCGCCTGTCTCGACGTGTTCGTCTTTCCGACACAGGCCGAAACCTTTGGTCTGGCCGCTGTCGAGGCCGCGAACGCGGGCGTTCCTTCGGTCGTCACCGATCTGCCCGTCTTGCGCGAGGTGCTGTCCTACGAAGGAAAACCGACGGCGCTGTTCGTCGATGCTTCCGATCATACCAAGCTGTCGGCCGCCGTCTCCATGCTCCTGTCGGACCAGCAGCTGAGCGATGAACTGCGACGAAACGCCAAAGGCCTGAAGCTGCGCTATTCGGTGGACGCCATGGTGGAGGAATACGTTCAAATTCTCGGCCAGGTCATTTGACCGGACGCATTGAAACGGATCGGCTCGACATGATTATCGAGTTTCGTTGCGAAATTGAGCAGGCGCGGCGGTGGATGGACCGCGAGACGCTGTCGATCGACGGCCGGGATGTGCCGGTTCAGATCGCATGGACGGCAACGGCAGAGCCACGGCCCACAGGTCTCGACGCGCTGTTCGCGCTCGAACGTCTGGTGTTGCAGAAGGGCAAGCCTGGCGGCGCCGACAGGCTGAAGATCGATCCGGAACGGATGCAGGCGCGAACCGGCGCGGCCGACGTGATCGTCGATTTCACCGGCGCCGCGCGGGATCCCGGCAGCTCGGCCCGGCTGTATCTCCGCCCGCTGTTCAACGGAGCCGCCGGCGAAAACGCCGCGCTCGCCGCCATTCTCGCCGGCGACCTGCCGGTGATCGACATCGTCAACGAGGTCGACGGTGCAGTCCTCGACCGCGGCCATCCCTCCGGAGAGATCGCAGCCGGCTTGAGCGGTGCGCTCGAAACGGTCATGGCGCGAACCCTGACCATGGTGGCGGCAATCCTGTCGGGACGGCCGCGAATTGTGCCGCAGCTGGCGCGCCCCGCCGCAGGGAGAATTGGACGGCGTCCGGCGGCCTATGTCGCGCGCGGCCTCGCGATATCGATCGCCAAGGAGATCTACCGCCTCTGCTGCTATGCCCCGCATTGGCATGTCGGATGGCGCTTCAACAAGGGCGCAGGCGTCTGGCAGACCGGAGATCTGTCAGGACCAGGCTGGAACGTGCTTGCCGATCCCGGAAATCACTTCTACGCCGATCCTTTCCCCATCACGTGGCAGGGACGAACATTCGTCTTCTTTGAAGATCTCGACCACCGGGTCGGCAAGGGCATCATTTCCGCGATAGAGTTCGACGAGGCCGGCCCGGTCGGAGCCGCCGTACCCGTGCTGGAGGAGCCCTGGCACCTCTCCTATCCGTTCCTGATCGAGGACGACGGTGCATTGTGGATGATCCCGGAGAGCTCGCTCAACGGCGACGTCGCCCTCTACAAATGCGTTCGGTTTCCGGACAAATGGGAGCGGCACGCGACGCTGCTTTCGGGATTCGAACTGGCCGACGCGACGATCATGCGGCACAACGGCCTGAATTACCTGTTTGGCGCCTGGCGCGACGGCACGGGCGGGTATTCGGATTCGCTGGCGATCTATTACGCCGAGCACCTCATGGGTCCCTGGTTGCCGCACGCCAGCAATCCGGTCCTGATCGACCGCGCGAGCGCGCGGCCGGCGGGGAATTTCGTCACGATCAACGACCGATTGTGGCGACCGATCCAAGATTGCAGCGACGGATACGGCGCGGCGCTCGCCCTGGCGGAAATCGTCGAACTCTCGCCGACGACGTTCAAGCAGGTCGTCCGCCACTCGCTGAGGCCCGGACCGGCATGGCCCGGCCGGAAGCTGCACACGTTGAATCGCTGCGGCCAGCTCGAGGTGATCGACGGATCGCGTGTCCAACCCAAGACTCGCGCCTTCGCGAGCAGACTTCCATCGGCCGTCTTGTCGCCGCGCACGAGTCCAAATACCGCCTGCTGAATCAACCGGCGCGCTACGCGCGGACGGCATCTCTCGTCTTCACGGCGCTGCGCGACATTCGCCATGACGGACGGCGTGGATCAACGCCGTCCGGCATCGCGTATGTCGAGCGCTCCTCGCAGGGATCGCGTTCTACTGAGAACGGTCCGAGGTCCAGCCCTTGTACTGGGCGACATTGTCCCTGGTCACGAGCTTGGACGGCAGCAGCTCGACCGTCGAAGCCGGCTTCTGGCCGTTGAGAATGCCGACACCGACCTGCACGGCCCGCCGTGCCATGAAGAACGGATCCTGCGAGGCGGAAGCCTGGATCTGCAGCGCCGCGGGGTCCTTGAGCGCGGCCTCGATATCGGGCGCGCCGTCGACCGCGGTGATGACGATGCCGGTGCGGTTTTGCTGGCGCGCCGCAAGGTCGGTACCGATCGCCTGCGGATCGTTGATGGCGAAGATGGCGTCGATCTTGGGGAAGCGGGTCAGATAGCCCTGCGCGACGGTGAGGCCACCTTCGCGCGAGCCCTTGCCGTCCTGGTCGCTCGACAACACCTTGATGCCGGCGTTCTTCGACAAGACGTTCTTGCAGCCGACGACACGGTCGATCACGGCGGAGACCTGCGGCCCGTTCTCGATGATGACATCGCCCTTGCCGCCCAATTTGTCGACGATGTACTGGCAGGAGATCTCGCCGGCCTGCACGTTGTTCGTGGTCACGGTAGCATCGGCGCCATCGGCCGCGGTGTCGACCGCAACGACGACGATGCCTGCCGCCTGCGCCTTCTTGATCGCCGGCCCGATCGCCTTGGGATCGCCGGGGTTCAACAGGATCAGGTCGACGCCGGCGGCGATGAAATTGTCGATCTGGGTCACCTGCTTGCCGAGGTCGTATTCGAAGCCGACCGTCGTGATCTTCACATTGGGGTTGGTCTTTTTGGCCTCGAACTCGGCGCCCTTCGACAGCGCGACGAAGAACGGATTACCCATCGAACCGAGCGAGACGCCGATCGATTTGAGCTCCTTGGCGAAAGATGGTGCGCTGCTTAGGGCAAGCGCCGTCACGGCGCCGGCGAGCGTGATCGTCTTCAACATTGGCTTCCTCCCTGGTCTGTCTTCATTCCCGCCACGGCAGACCAGTTGCCGTAACGGAATCTCGTCTGGCGGAGCCCCTCAAGTTCTGGCCGAGCCTTGCAGCCGGTAGCGGTCCAGCGCCACGGCGCCAATGATCACAAGGCCCTTGATCACATATTGCCAGATGTCCGAGACGCCGACGAGGATCAGGCCGTTCGACAGCACGGCGATGATCAAGGCACCGACCAGCGTGCCCCAGATCGAGCCGATGCCGCCGACGAAGGAGGTGCCGCCCAGGATCACGGCGGTGATCGCATCGAGCTCATAGGACTGACCGAGCTGAAGGCCGTTGGCCGCATAGAGCCGCGCCGCCTGCATGGCGCCGCCTAGACCGGCGAACAGTCCCGAGACGCCGTAGACGAATATCAGCACGGCCCAGACCTTGATGCCCGCAAGCCGCGCCGCGCTTTCATTGCCGCCCACCGCATAGATGTGCACGCCGAGCACGGTCCGGCGCAGCACCAGCCAGGAGACGAGGATGACGAGCAAGGCGATCACCGAGAGCCAAGGGATCGACGCGATGCCGGGAACGAGCGTCAGCGATCCGTTGCCGATGAACGCATAGGGAATGGAGGGGTTGAAGACCGTGGTGTCGCCGCCGAGCAGTCGCGCCAGACCGCGTACGGCGGTGAGAGAGCCGAGCGTGACGATGAAGGGCGGCAGGCGGAGGAGCGCGATCAGCGCGCCGTTGACGACGCCGAAGCCAAGGCCCGTGACCAGCGCAGCCGGCAGCCACAGCATCCCGAGTTCCGGCAGCTTGGAGAGCGTCAACCCGGCCATGGCGGCGGCCGCCAGGATCGACCCGACCGACAGGTCAATGCCCCCGGTGAGGATGACGAAGGTCATGCCTGCGGCGAGCACGGTGTTCACTGCGGCCTGCTGCAACACGATGCCGAGATTCTGTCCGGTGAAGAAGCGGCCCTCCGACAGGAAGTGGAAGCCGCCGCACAAGATCAACAACACCGGCAGCATGCCGGCCGCGCGGATCACGAGCCTGATGCGCTGACGCTTCGTCTCCTGCGCTGCCGCGAGGCCCGCGGCGGTGGCAGTGTCCGCTTTCGGAGGGCTGTCATGCATCGAGTTGCTCCATCCCCGTGGCGAGCGCCATGATGTCTTCCTGGCTCAACTGCGTCGATTCGGTTCGCCTGACCTCGCCAGCAACAAGCCCCGATCGCATCACGATGACGCGGTCGCAGATGCCGATGATCTCGGGCAGATCGGACGAGATGACGAGGACCGCGGTGCCGGCCTTGGCCAGATTGTCGATGATCGAATAGATCTCGGACTTGGCGCCGACGTCAACGCCACGCGTCGGCTCGTCCAGGATCAGGACCTTCGGCGCAATGGCAAGAAGCCGCGACAGGAGCACCTTCTGCTGGTTGCCGCCGGACAGGCCACCGGCGGGGACGCCGACATCGGCGGCACGGATGCTGAGCCCCGCGAAGGCGCGGTCGGCGCGCTCACGCGCCTTGTCGCGATCCAGAAACCAGCCGAGCTTCGCATCGCGCGCGAGCACAGCCAGATTGATGTTGTCCAGACATGACATGTCGAGGAACAGACCGAGCGCCTTCCTGTCCTCCGTCAGATAGGCGATGCCGGCCTCGAGTGCCGCGCCCGGGCTGCGGATGTCGACCGCGCGGCCCTCAAGTTCGAGGCGGCCCGACGTTCGCGGTGCCGCGCCGATGATGAGATGCGCAAGCTCGGTGCGCCCGGCGCCGATCAGGCCGGCGAGGCCCACAACCTCGCCCGCATGCACGGTCAGCGAGCAGCCCTTGACGCGCTGGCCGTCGGCCATGTCGGTCGCTGCGAGCACGGGATGCCCTCGCCCCGCCTCAGGATCGTGATCCTTCTTGTAAAAGGAGGAGACGTCACGCCCGACCATCAGCCGAACGATGGTGTCGGCCCGGATGTCCTGCTTGTCGAGCGACCCGACCAGCCGGCCGTCGCGAAGCACGGTGACGCGGTCGCCGAGCGCGTAAACCTCGTCCATGCGATGCGAGATGTAGATGATGGCAAGCCCCTCCGCCCGAAGCTGGCGGATCAGCGCGAACAACCGCGCGCTCTCGCCGGCCGACAAGGCGGTGGTCGGTTCGTCCATGATCAGGATTTTCGATTTCGCGTGCAGCGCACGGGCGATCTCGACCAGTTGCCGCTGGCCCATGGAGAGATGCGCCACCAGCGTCGATGGCAGGAAATCCGCGCCCAGCCGTTTCAGGATGGAGCCGACGCCCTCGCGCATGGCGCCGCGCGCCAGCAAGCCTGATCGCGATATCTCCCGGCCGAGATAGATATTCTCGGCAACGCTGAGATTGGGAGCCAACGACAGCTCCTGGTAGATGATGGAGATGCCCGCCGCGCGGCCGCCGAGCGGACCTTCGATCCGCACCGGGCTTCCCTCGATGCGGATCTCGCCGCCGGGATCAGGCCTGTAGGCGCCGGACAGGATCTTCATCAGCGTCGATTTTCCGGCGCCGTTCTCGCCCATCAAGGCATGAATTTCGCCGGCATGGACGGTGAGATCGACGGCACGCAGCGCCTTGATGCCAAAGAAGGATTTTGAGACCCCGCGCATCTCGAGGATCGGATCGTTCATCGTGCCTCCCGACGCACAATGCGTTTCCTACCCGCGTCTCGATCTTCTTGTCAGCGCGGTCCACGCATTAAACAAAAGCCCGCCGCACAGGGCAATACCGAACACACGGGAATGCAACGTCGAGGCGATGCTAGTGGCGCGGACGATACAGTACACGCCACGCGGGAAGCCGCTCGGCGTAAGCATCGACCAGTCCTGCGTCGGGTTCGAACGTCTCGACACGCTGCGGCCGCGTGCACACGGCGGCGATCGCCTCACCGGTGACAGCAAGTCGCCCCAATCTCGCCGCACCGAACGCCGCGCCGGTTTCGCCTCCCGCGAAGCGATGGATTGGAACATTCAGCACATTTGCCAGCACCGAAAGCCAGAACCGGGACCGTGAACCACCGCCGATGGCGTCGGCTTCCGCAATCGCAATGCCGGCATCCGCGAGCGCGTCACGGCAATCGGCAAGCGCGAAGGCAACGCCCTCGAGCACCGCCTGCACGATCGGGCCGCGATCGGTGCCATGGCTCAAGCCATCCAGCAAGCCGCGCACGACGGGATCGTCGTGCGGAGTGCGCTCTCCCGCAAGATAAGGCAGGAAGCTCACGGGCGACGGCGCCTGCGGGCGCGTTCCAAGCGGGGCCAGCAACTCGGCCTCGGTGGCGCCGAACAGGCGCGCGATCCAGGCCAGGCAAGAGGCGGCCGAGAGGATCGCGCCGGCCTGAATCCACATCGCGGGAATAGCGTGGCAGAACGTATGCACCGCGCGGTCGGGATTGGCGGCGATTGTGCTCGTCGGGGCCAGCAAGGCACCCGAGGTTCCCAGGGACAGGAAGGCGGTTCCCGGCTGGATCGCGCCGATGCCGATGGCGCCCGCCGGATTGTCTCCGGCACCGCCTGCGATCACTGGCGGCTTGCTCATGCCCCAGCGCCGCGCCAGCTCGCCGCGCAGTGTCGTTGCGGGCGCGCATCCCTCGACCAGACGCGGCATCTGATCGCGCGACAGTCCGGTCGCTGCCAGTGCCGCGTCCGACCAGTCCCGGCGCGCGGCATCGAGCCACAGCGATCCCGACGCGTCCGAGACGTCCTCGATTGCCTCGCCGCTCAGCACCAGGCGCAAATAGGCCTTTGGAAGCAGAACGAGTTTCGTCGCCGCGAAAATTTCAGGCTCGTGCGTCGCGATCCAGAGCAGCTTCGGCGCGGTGAATCCCGGCATCGCCTTGTTGCCCGTCGTCGCACGCAAGGCGGGCCAGCGTCGTTCCAGGACACGACACTCCGCGGCTGAGCGTCCGTCGTTCCAGAGGATGCAAGGCCGCAGCGGTCTCGAGCTCGCATCGAGCAGCGTGGCGCCATGCATCTGGCCGGACAGCCCTATGCCTTCGACGGCCGCCAACGCGCCGGCATGCGTCGCCTTCAGCGCATCCAGCGTGGCAAAGGTTGCCTCGACCCAATGTGCGGAATCCTGCTCGAAATAGCCGGGCTGCGGCGATGCGGTCGGGAGCGGCCGGCTCTCGCTTGCAATCACACGCTGGGCACCGTCGACGAGAACGGTCTTGACCGCCGAAGTGCCAAGATCGATGCCGAGATACATGGATGCTCCCCGCTCACTTCGCCGCGTCGATCCAGATCCCTGGCTCCGAATGCTCGCGGATGTGGGTGACCAGGAAGTCGGAAAACACCCTGATCTTGGCGGGCAGTCCGGCACGGTTCTGATAGGCGATGTTCATCGTGAGCAGCGGCAACTCCCAGTCCATCAGCACCGGGACGAGACGGCCCGCGGCGATGTCGCTTTGCACGATGTAGAGCGGCTGGATGAGGATGCCGAGCCCTGCCAGGGCGGCGCCGCGGATGACCTGGCCGTCATTGCTGTCGAGAGTCGGCGTGATGCGGACGGTCTGCGCGCCATGGGCTTTGCGCAGGCGCAGCGAATAGGGATCGTTGGCGAGGTTGTAGACCAGCATGTTGTGGCGCGCGAGATCGGCGGGTTGTTCCGGCTCGCCGCAGCTTGCGAGATAGGATGGCGCGGCCGCAAGCACACGCCGCATCTGGCCGATGCGGCGGACGATGATGTTCGAATCCGGCTCCTGCTCGCGCGTCCGGATCGCGACGTCGATGCCGGCCTCGATGAAATCGGGGTAGCGGTTGGCGGTGGTGATCTGCATGTTGAGCTTCGGATAGCGCGCGCGGAAAGCCGGCAGCATCGGCGCCAGATAGATTACCGCAAAGGACAGCGAGCTCGTGACTCGCAACGTGCCCTGCGGCGACAGCGCGCGATCGCTGACGATGTCCTCGGCCTCCGCCAGTTCGCTCAGAACCCGGCTGGACCTCTCCAGCAATTCCTGCCCCGCTTCCGTCAACCACAGCCGGCGGGTATTGCGCTCGATCAGCCGAACGGCGAGGCGCTCCTCGAGCGCGCTGAGGTGCCGGCTTGCGGCTGCATTGGACATGCGCAGCGCTTCGGCAGCTTTGGACAGGCTGCCGAGTTCAGCCGTCTTGGCAAATACCTCCAATTGCAGCAGGCGATCCATTTTTCCACATTTAGGAAAAGAGACTTGCGATTATTGACCTTTATTTCCGTATCCCGCAAGCCAAAATGGCCGCAACAGAAGCAAGATTGCAGGCGAGGAAACTGGGAAATGTCGGGCCCGATCAGGCACATCGTGATGTGGCGGCTGCGCGGGGAGACGCCAGCGGAGCGTTCCGCCGCCCGGGCCAAGGTCAAAACCCTGTTCGAGGGGCTGCGCGGCCGGATCGAGGGCCTCACCCATATTGAAGTAGGGCTCGACGTCAGCGATGTCGATTACGCCTGCGACGTGGTGCTGTTCTCCGAATTCACCGACCACGCCGCTCTCGCCGCCTACGCCACCCACCCCGAACATTTGCGCGTCCGCGAGGCGCTGGGCGACTTGCGGATCGGCCGCTTCCAGGTGGATTATCCCATCAAAGAGACCGGCGCATGATCGGTTCGTTCACCTTTGAAAACCTGCCCTGCCGCGTCGTGTTCGGTAGCGGAACGCTGGCTAGCGCCAAGGCCGAAGTCGAGCGACTCGGCGGCAAGCGCGCACTGGTGCTGACGACGCCGCAGCAGGAGGCGCAGGGCAAGAGCCTTGGGACGGCGCTTGGCTCGCTCTACGCCGGGATCTTTCCCGGCGCCACCATGCATACGCCGGTCGATGTCACGGAGCGGGCGCTCGCGGCGATGAAGGCGTGCGACGCCGACTGCGTCGTCTCGCTCGGCGGCGGATCGACGACGGGTCTCGGCAAGGCGCTGGCGCTGCGTACCGGCGTCAACCAGCTCTGCATTCCCACCACCTATGCCGGCTCGGAGATGACGCCGATCGTCGGCCAGACCGAGAACGGCCTCAAGACCACGGTGCGCGACGCGGCGGTGCTGCCGGAGACCGTGATCTACGACGTCGATCTCACCCTGACGCTGCCGGCGAGCCTGGCCGCGACCTCGGGCATCAACGCGATCGCGCATGCGGTGGAAGCGCTTTACGCGCGCGATACCAATCCCGTCACCTCGCTGATGGCGGAACAAGGCATCCGCGCGCTGGCCCGCGCCCTGCCCGCCATCGCCATTAAGAGCGATGACCGCGAGGCCCGCACCGAAGCACTATATGGCGCGTGGCTGTGCGGCGTCTGCCTCGGCACTGTCGGCATGGCGCTGCATCACAAGCTCTGTCACACGCTCGGCGGCACATTTAATCTGCCGCATGCAGAGACCCACACCATCGTACTGCCGCATGCGCTCGCCTACAACGCACCGGCGGTGCCGGACGCGATGGCACGCATCTCGCGCGCAATCGGTGCGACCGATGCATCGCAGGGACTTTATGACCTTGCAGGACGGCTAGGTGCGAAGGTCGCGCTGCGCGACGTCGGCATGCCCGAGAGCGGCATCGACAAGGCAGCCGATCTCGCGGTCACCAACGCCTACTGGAATCCGCGCCCGCTCGAGCGCGGCGCCATCCGCGACCTGATCGCGCGCGCCTGGGCCGGCGAACGGCCTGTTGCCATTGAAGCGGCGGCGTAAAGCGATGCGGCGCACGCTGATCAAATCCGCCACGGTCATCAGCATGGATGATTCGATCGGCGATTTTTCGGCCGGCGACGTGCTGGTCGACGGGATCCGCATCGTCGACGTACGCCCATCGATCGACCTCGGCAGCGGTGCGGCCGAGACCGAGATCGTCGACGGCACGGGGCGCATCGTCATCCCCGGCCTCATCAACGCACACATGCACACCTGGCAAACGGCCCTGCGCGGCTATGCCGCGAACTGGACGCTGCTGGAATATTTCCGCCGCATGCATGCCGGGCTCGCGACCGTATTCCGGCCCGAGGACATCTACATTGCGACCGTCGTCGGCGCGCTGAACCAGATCAATTGCGGCACCACTACGCTGGTCGACTGGTGCCACAACAATCCGACGCCCGCTCACACCGACGCCGCCGTGCTTGGCCTGGTCGAGAGCGGGATCCGCGCCGCCTTCTTTCATGGCTCGCCGAAGCCTGAGCCAAAATCGGGCGAACCGCATTTCTCGGAAGTGCCGCATCCGCGCCGCGAGGTCGAGCGGCTGCTGGCAGGGCCCCTCGCCGACCGCGACGGCCTCGTCACGCTTGGTCTTGCGATCCTCGGCCCGCACTACTCGACGCTGGACGTCGCCATGCACGATTTCCGCCTGGCGCGCGAACTCAAGCTGATCGCATCGATGCATCAGGGTGGCGGCCCCGCGAAGACGCCTGATGGCTGGGAGAAGCTGATCGAGGCCGGCCTCGTTGGCGCCGGCATCAACATCGTCCACGGCAACGATCTGCCCGACGATCTCCTCGATCGTCTTGTCGATCTCGGTGTGTCCTTCTCCGTCACGCCAGAGAACGAGATGATCCAGGGCCACGGCTTCCCGATCACCGGACGGCTGCTCAAGCGCGGCGTGCGGCCGACGATCGGCATCGACCTCGAATCCGTGCTGGCCGGCGACCTATTCGGCGTCGCGCGCGTCGCGCTGTCGATGCAACGGGCACTCGACAATGCCGAGTCACGCAAAGTGAGCGGCACGATTCCGGCGACTACTACGATTCCGGTCCGCGAAGCGCTGCGCTGGATCACCATCGAGGGTGCGCGCATGCTTGGCCGCGACAACCAGATCGGCTCTCTGACGCCGGGCAAGCTTGCCGACCTCGTCATCATCAACGCCTCGGATCTCAACCTCTTTCCGGTGCACGATCCCATCGCGACCGTCGTGATGCAGACCAGCCTCGCCAATATCGAGGCCGTCATGATCGGGGGCTCCTGGAAGAAACGGAACGGCCAACTGCTGGTTGCGGGCTTGGAAGCGAAGAAAGAGTTGCTGGCGCAATCCGGCCGGCGGCTGGTGCAGGACATCGAACGACAGGGACGCGCCGCCTGAAGGCGCCAATGGACAAGATCAATGACTGACGCTTCAAGGAATGTCGCTTTCATCGGGATCGGCAAGATGGGCCTGCCGATGTCGGCGCTCGTCGCCAAGGCCGGTTACGCCGTCACCGCGTTCGACCAGAGCGCAGCGCGGATCAGCGAGGCCCGTAGGCAGGGAATTTCGATTGCTGCTTCGCCGGCTGAAGCCGTGAGCGGCAAGGCGGTGGTCATCACGTCCCTGCCCGATGATGCAGCCTTGCGCGGCGCGCTGCTCGGCCCCAGCGGGCTCATCGCCGCAATGGCGCCCGGAGCCGTCCTGATCGAGACCAGCACCGTGAGCGTCGAAGCCTCCGCTGATGTCGGCGCCGCGGCGCAGGCACGCGACATCCTCTATCTGCGCGCGCCGGTCTCCGGCAATGCCAGCATCGTTCACACGGGCGCATTGACCTGCTTCGTCTCGGGGCCGAAAGACGCCTTCGAAAACGCAAAGCCGCTGTTCGCGGCGTTCACCCGCGCCCAGACCTACCTCGGGCCGACCGAGGAAGCTCGCTACGCCAAGCTCGCGGTCAATCTGATGATCGCGGTATCGGCGGCGATGATGGCCGAGAGCCTGGCGCTGGCGCGCAAGGGCGGCATCGCCTGGCAGGATATTCTGAAGGTGCTGGACGACAGCGCGGTGACCTCGCCCATGGTGAAGTACAAGACCGCGCCGCTGCGGACCCGCGATTTCGAGTCCAGCTTCTCATGCAAGCAGATGGCCAAGGATCTCGACCTGATCCTCGGCGCCGGACATGCCGTCGGCGTTCCGCTTCAGCTCGCCGCCCAGGTGCGCGAGACCTATGGATCGCTGATCGCACAGGGCGACGGCGACACCGACTTCATCGCGACCGTCAAGCATCTGGAACGGTTGTCCGGCCTCGGCGAGCCGAAGCTGTGATCTACGGAGGCAAACATGCGTAACTTCAACGAAACCACGATCACCGAGGCGGTGATTGAGCGGATCGCGGGCGCGACCGATCCGCGTATCAAGCAGGTCAGCGAAGCTCTGGTGCGCCACCTTCATGCCTTCGTCCGCGAGGTGCGGCCGACCCAGAAGGAATGGGAATACGGTATCGACTTCCTGACCCGCACCGGGCACATGTGCGACGACAAGCGCCAGGAGTTTATCCTGCTGTCGGATACGCTCGGCGTCTCCATGCTGGTCGACGCGATCAACCATCCGGTGCCGGAAGGCGCGACCGAGACCACGGTGCTGGGACCGTTCTTCGTCCAGGCAGCGCCGGAGAAGGACAGCGGCGCCGATATCTCCGGCCCGATGGAAGGCGACCCGATGCTGGTCACCGGCTCGGTCTCGACCGTCGACGGACGTCCGCTTGCGGGCGCCATCGTGGACGTCTGGCACTCCGACGATGACGGCTATTACGACGTGCAGCAGCTCGACGAGATCGGAAATCTCGCGATGCGCGCGCGCTTCCACACCGACGCCAACGGCCGCTTCCATTTCTGGTCGATCAAGCCGGCCGCCTATCCGATCCCGCATGACGGCCCGGTCGGCGAGATGCTCGAGGTGCAGGGCCGCCATCCCTGGCGTCCGGCGCATGTGCACTTCATGATCTCGGCGCCCGGCTTCGAGCAGCTCGTGACCCACGTGTTCGTCGCCGGCGACAAATATCTCGACTCTGACGTCGTGTTCGGCGTCAAGGACAGCCTGATCCGCGAGTTCACCCGTCATCCGGCGGGGCGTGCGCCGGATGGTCGCATGGTGGACGGCGACTATTTTCACCTCAATTACGATTTCGGCCTGAAGCAGGTCGCGAGCAATGCAAGAGCCGCCTAGACTGGACGGCGACGGACCGACAAGAGTCCGGCAACAGGGAGCAGACGGGGAGTGAGGATGGGGCCGCGTGTCAGCACGGGCATATTGGCCGATCGCCTGTCGGGGATGATCGGTCCGCGCGCGAGCGTCGCTCGCGCCGTGCTCGACCAGCATGGGCAGAGCGAGTCGCATTATCGCAACCTGCCCCCCGACATCGTCGTTTTCCCCGAGACCACCCAGGAGGTCGCGGAGATCGTCAAGCTGTGCGCGGCCGCGAATATGCCAATCGTGCCGTTCGGCGCCGGCACCTCGCTGGAAGGCAATGCCGCTTCCGTCGCGGGCGGCGTGTGCTTCGACTTCTCGCGCATGAACAGGGTTCTGACCGTGCACGACAGCGACATGGATGTCGTGGTGCAGCCCGGCATCACGCGAAAGCAGCTCAATGCCGAGCTTCGAGGGACCGGACTTTTCTTTCCGATCGATCCCGGCGCGGACGCCTCCATCGGCGGCATGACGTCGACGCGCGCGTCCGGCACCATGGCAGTGCGCTACGGCACCATGAAGGACAACGTCATGGCGCTCGAGGTGGTGCTCGCCGACGGCCGGGTCATCCGAACCGCCAGGCGCGCGCGCAAATCGGCCGCCGGTTACGATTTGACGCGCATGTTCGTCGGGGCCGAAGGCACGCTCGGGATCATCACAGAGATCACGTTGAAGGTGCACCCGGTGCCACAGGCGATCTCGGCAGCGGTCTGCAGCTTCGACACGCTGCACAATGCCGTCGACACGGCGATCTCCGTGATCCAGTCCGCGATCCCCGTCGCGCGCATCGAGCTGCTCGACGACGTCATGATGCGCGGCATCAACGCCTACGCAAAGCTCGGCTATCGCGAGGCTCCCACCCTGTTCTTCGAATTCCATGGCTCCGAGACCTCCGTCGCCGAGCAGGCCGAGGCCGCGCAAGCCATCGCCGCCGATCATGGCGGCCATGGCTTTGCCTGGGCCAAGGCGGCGGAAGACCGCAGCCGGCTCTGGCACGCGCGCGACAACACGCTTTATGCGGGCCTGGGCCTGCGGCCCGGCGCGCGCGCCGTGATCACCGATGTCTGCGTGCCGATCTCGCGGCTGGCGGAATGCCTGACCGAGACCCGGCGCGATGCGGATGAGCACGGCTTTATTGCGCCGATCGTCGGCCATGTCGGCGACGGCAATTTCCACATGCTGATCCTGATCGACCCCGCGAAGCCCGAAGAGGCCGAAGGCGCCAAGGCGCTCCAGGCCCGCATGGTCGCCCGCGCCATCGCCATGGACGGCACCTGCACCGGCGAGCACGGTATCGGCCTCGGCAAGATCGACTATCTCACCGACGAGCTCGGCGAAGCCGTCGACGTGATGCGACAGATCAAGACCGCGCTCGACCCTGATGGACTGATGAACCCCGGAAAGATCTTTGCAAGCGGAGCGCGCGCATGAGCACCGCCGCATTGGCCATCGAGCCTGTCTCGCCCACGCCGCTGCTGGAGCTGCGCGGCATCAGCAAGGAGTTTCCCGGCGTCAAGGCGCTGGATGACGTGTCCTTTGCCGTCTTCCCCGGCGAAGTCCACATGCTGCTCGGGGAGAACGGCGCCGGCAAGTCGAGCCTGATGAAGGTGCTGTGCGGCGCCTACCGCGCCGACGCCGGCGAGTTCTATTACAAGGGCGAGAAGGTCGCGATCTCCTCGACCGCCGATGCGCAGAAGCTCGGCATCGCGGTGATCTTCCAGGAGTTCTCGCTCGTCCCCCATCTCGATATCGCCCAGAACATCTTCCTCGGCCGCGAGCCGAAGGGCCGTATCCCCTGCACCATCGACCGCCGCAGGATTCTGGCCGACGCGAGGCGCGTGCTCGGCACGATCGGCTTCGACATCGATCCCTCCACCATCGTCGACAAATTGGGCGTGGCGCAGCAGCAGATGGTCGAGATCGCGAAAGCGATCAGCCAGAACGCCCGCATCCTCGTGATGGACGAGCCGACGGCGGCGCTGTCCGACCGCGAAACGGAGCTTCTGTTCGCGCTGATCGCGCGGCTGAAGGCCGATGGCGTCTCCATCGTCTACATCTCCCACCGCATGGCCGAAGTGTTCGCGCTCGGCGACCGCATCACCGTGCTGCGCGACGGCCGCCGCATCGACGGCGTCCGGCCCGAAGACGTAACGCCGGACCAGCTCGTCCGCATGATGGTCGGCCGCAACGTCGACATGACCTACCCGCGCAACTTTGCCGACAAGCCCGGCGAGCTGCTGCTGGAGGTCAGGGGACTGACCGCCTCGACAGGGATTTCGGACATCAACATCGAGGTCCGGCGGGGCGAGATCGTGGGCCTCTGCGGTCTGGTCGGTTCCGGCCGCAGCGAAGTCGCGCGCGCGATCTTCGGCGCCGATCCCGTGACGTCAGGTGAGATCGTGTTCGACGGCAAGAGCATTTCCGGCGAGCCTGATCTCGCCGCCCGCCGCGGCATCGCGCTGATCCCGGAGAGCCGCAAGAGCGAGGGTCTCGCGCTGCTGCGGTCGGTGAGCGACAATCTGGTGGTGTCGGCGCTGCGCAAGCTGTTCCCGAGCGGCCTGTTCGACCAGCGCAGCGCACAGCGCACCTCCGACGGCCTGATCCGGCAGTTGAGGATCGCGACGCCAAGCGCGCGGCAGACCGTCGGCCTGCTTTCGGGCGGCAACCAGCAGAAGGTCGTGATCGGAAAATGGCTGGCGGCCGGTTCAAAACTCTTCATCTTCGACGAGCCGACGCGGGGAATCGACGTCGGAGCCAAATCCGAGATCTTTGCGCTGATCGACCGGCTGGTCGCGGAAGGCGCCGCTGCGCTGATGATCTCGTCCGAGCAGGTCGAGATCTGCCATGTCTGCGATCGCGCCTATGTGATGCGCGAGGGCCGCATCGCCGGGCATTTGACGCGCAACGAACTGACCGAGGAGAACATCGTGCGACTGGGGATGCATCATGCGTGAGGCCGCGGTCGTTTCCGAGCCCCATCCGCTGCAACGCATTCCCGGCGTTGCCATCGTGCTGGTGCTGCTGATCGCGCTGTTCAGCGCGATCGCGCCCGGCTTCCTGTCGGTCGCCAACCTCTCCAACGTGCTGGTGCAGTCGACCATCCTGACCATGCTGGCGCTGCCGATGACCCTGATCATCATGACCGAGGGGCTGGACCTGTCGATGGGCGCGGTGCTGACGCTGACCTCGCTCTGCGTCGCCATCGTCTCGCTCGCGACCCAATCGATGCTGCTCGGCCTCGGTGCCGGCCTGCTCGTGGGAGCCGCCTTCGGCACCGTCAACGGCTGGCTGGTCGCGATCCTCGGCATCCCGCCTTTCGTCGCGACGCTCGGCACGCTCGGCATGGCGCAAGGCCTGTCGCTGATCGTCAGCGACGGCCAGAGCGTGGTCGGCATCCCCCACAGCGTGCGCGACATCTACTCGGCGACGCTACTGGGCATCCCCGTGCCGATCGTGATGGCGCTGGTGACTTACGCCGCGTTTCACGGCTTGCTCTATCACACCCGCTTCGGCACCTACATCTTCGCGCTCGGCGGCAACCGTGAGGCGCTGCGCTATGCCGGCCTCTCGCCGAACCGGCTTCTGATCGCGGTCTATGCGATCGGCGGCGCCATGGCCGGCATCGCGGGCCTGCTGATGACCGCGCGGATGAATTCCGGCCACCCCACCGCCGGCCTCGGCCTCGAATTCGATGCGATTGCGGCCGTCGCGGTCGGCGGCACCTCCTTCGAGCGCGGCAATGGCTGGCTGCTCGGCACGTTGCTTGGCGTGATCGCGGTCGGTGTGCTGCGCAACGGGCTGAACCTGATCTCGATGCCATCCTCGGTGCAGGTCGCGAGCGTCGGTGTCCTCGTCATCGTCGCGCTGTTCCTCGATGGTCTCAGGAGCCACGCATGACCGACATCACCAAGGAGGCCATCGTGCCGTCCCGTTCCTTGCTGTCGCAGGATGCGGTCCAGGTATTCTATCGCCTGCTCGCGGCGCTGCTGATCTGTGCGGTGCTCGCGGTGCTCAGCGATTCCTTCCTGAGCCTCGGCAACATCCTCAATGTGCTCCGGCAGGCCAGCCTGACCTTCTTCATCGCCTCCGGTCTCACGCTGGTGGTGCTCACCGCCGGCCTCGACCTCTCCGTCGGCGCCAACGTCGCGCTGTCCGCCTGTATCGCCGGGACCGTGATCCACAAGACAGGCTCGCCGGCGCTCGGCATCCTGACCGGAATCGCCTGCGGCGGCATCGTCGGGCTTCTCAACGGGGTCATGGTCACTGCCCTGCGCATCCCCTCCTTCATCGCCACCTACGGCATGCTCTGGGTGCTGAACGGCCTGACCTATTGGTACATGGCGGGCGAGACCCTGCACGGCTTTCCGGCGGGCTTCCGCCAGATCGGCAGCGGCTATCTGTTCGGCCTGCCGATCCCGGTCTATCTGCTGCTGGTGTTCCTCGGGATCGGGACGCTGTTTGCGCAGCGCACGATCTGGGGCCAGGAGATCTATGCGATCGGTGCCAACCCGGTCGCGGCCCGGCTGTCCGGCATTCCCGTCGCACGCCGCCTGCTGCTGGTCTACGCCGTCTCCGGCACCATGGCGGGGCTCGCCTCGATCATCTTCCTGTCGCGGCTCAATTCGGCCGAGGCCGACATCGGCGAAAGCCTGACGCTGCCCGCGATCGCGGCCGTGCTGATCGGCGGCACCTCGCTGTTCGGCGGCGTCGGCACCGTGTTCGGCACCTTCATCGGCGCGTTGATCCTGACGCTGGTGCTGAACGGCATGAATCTCTTGTCGGTCAGCGCCAACTGGCAGCCGCTGGTCACCGGCATCATCGTCATTCTCGCGGTCTGGCTCGACATGAAGACCCGCCGCCGCGCGCAATGAGTTCCTGGACTACCAACAAGCAAAACGAGGGATGGAGACAACATGAAACAGAAACTGGGCTACTTGACGTCCTATTTGGCGCTGCCGCTGCTGATGGCGGCCGCGTTCACGACGCAGGCGCGCGCCGACGGCGAGACGATCGCCGTATTCACCAAGAACCAGACAAACCCGTTCTTCCAGACGGTGCGGGTTGGCGCCGACAGCATGGCGAAGGCGCTGAACGCGAAGACGCTCCAGTACATCCCGACCAAGCCGGACTCCATCCCCGAGCAGCTCAGCCAGATCGAGGACGTCGTGGTTAAGAAGCCGAGCGCGATCGTCTTCACGCCGGTCGACTACAAGGCGATGGTGCCGGGCGTCGAGAAGATCAACGAGGCAAAGATCCCGGTCGTCAACATCACCGACCGCTCCGCGGGCGGCAAGTTCCTCTCCTTCGTCGGCGCCGACGATTACAGCCTTGGGCTGGAGACTGCGCGTTTCCTGCTCAAGACGCTCGGCGGCAAAGGCAACATCGTCATCATCGAGGGCGTCAAGGGCTCGTTGACCAACGTCGACCGCGTCCGCGGCTTCAACGACGCGCTGAAGGAAAACGCGGGTGCCAAGCTGCTGGCCTCGCAGCCCGGCAACTACCAGCGGCTGCAGGCGCTCCAGGTGATGGAGAATTTGATGCAGTCGAACTCGCAGATCGACGGCGTGCTCGCCGCCAACGACGCCATGGCGGTCGGCGCGATCGAGGCGCTCGACGGTGCCAACCGCAAGGCCCAGGTGATCGGCATCAACGGCACCAAGGAGGCGATCGATGCCATCAAGTCCGGCAAGCTGCTGGCGAGCGGCGACTACAACGGATTTTTTCAAGGATGCCTCGGCACCATGATGGCGATCCGCAGCTTGCGCAACCAGCCGGTCATCAATGAGATCGTGCTAAAGCCGACCGTCATCACCAAGGACAATTACCAGCCGTTCGACGTGCCGCTGGAGCAGCGGACCTGCCCGACCTTCGAGGACGCCAGCAAGCTCGGCGCCAAATAGGCCAGCCGATCAAGACAAGCACGGACGGCCGCCTTTGCGGCCGTCCCAAGAAAACGAGACATAAAAGGAGACACCATGCTGTTCGCTATTCACGCCCTCGACCGCGCCGGCGCACTGCTGACCCGGCTGGCCAATTACGACGCGCACAAGGCCTTTCTGAGCGACACCTCGCGCTTCGGCGTCAAGATCGTGATGTCGGGGCCGCTCGTCTCCGATGATGGCCAGACCATGATCGGCAGCCTGTTCCTGATCGAGGCGCCCGGCCGCAGCGAAGTCGAAGCCTTCAACCACGCCGATCCCTTTGCCGAGGCCGGCATCTGGGACAAGGTCACGATCACGGGCTTCCTGCGCCGACAAGGTTGAAAGTTGCGACGGGCCATCGCCTGGCACCCGGCAAGGGCGTTCGCGCGGCCGTTACTTCGGATCTTTGTTCAGCTCTATGGCGACCTGCGAGACCCAGGCACCAGGCGCATCCATGACGAACGACTGGTGATTGCCCGCGGTCCGGATCGTCACCAACGCCGCAACGGTGTTGCCTTCAATTCTTGCCTCTATCAATCCGTCCTCCGAACTCGTTCCGTAGATCTTGCCACCCTGGCGGTATTCGCTCTCGAACCAATTCCCCGAAAACTCCTTGCCGTTCTGCTCCATGTTGGCGGACAAGACCATTTTGTAGGCATCGCTCGCGCATCGCAAATCCAGAGTGAGCGATCGGCCCAGCCTCGTGACGTTGTAGGCGACCCTGCAGCGCACCTTCTCGCGGGGACCATCGGCAGGCTTCATCGAACCCGTCCCTGACCAAGTGCCGGCCAAACCGTCCAGGGTCGCTTCCGCATAGGACGCGTTCAGGGCCACCAGCGCGAGGCAGGCGAGGCCGGCACTCCCTCGCTTAAGGGATGATTTCAAAGACACCGCGGCGGCTCCGATTCGTTGGGTTTGAACCGACCCTAGCCGCGATCAACCGATCAAAATTTGGCGAAGATGTTGAGATATGTTGCGGAACATGACTGAACCACGCGGCCCGGACCCGCTCGCGATGACAGTCTAACCCTGCGGCAATGCGTCGAGATGGCACGCCACCCACTGCTCGCTTCCGGCTGCGCGAAGCACCGGCTCCTCGGTCCGGCAGCGGTCGAAGACCAGCGGACACCGGGTGTGGAAGCGGCATCCGCGCGGAGGGTTGATCGGGCTCGGCACGTCGCCCTTGAGGATGATGGGATTGCGCTGAGCCCCCGGCTCGGGCAGCGGCACGGCCGAGAGCAGCGCCTTCGTGTAGGGATGCTTCGGCGCGGCAAATATCTCGCGGCGCGGCGCCACTTCGACGATCTTGCCAAGATACATCACCGCCACGCGGTGGGTCATGTGCTCGACGATCGCGAGGTCGTGGCTGATGAACAACAGCGCCAGGCCGAACTCGTTCTGGAGATCCTGGAGCAGATTGACGATCTGCGCCTTGACCGAAACGTCGAGCGCCGAGACCGCCTCATCGCAGACGATCAGCTCGGGCTCGGCCGCGAGTGCGCGCGCAATGCCGATGCGCTGGCGCTGGCCGCCGGAGAATTCGTGCGGCCTGCGGTTCAGCGCCTCGCGCGGCAGGCGCACCGTGTCCATCAGCGCCGTCACGCGCGTTTCGAGATCGCTTGCGGATTTGGCGAGGCCGAAATTGCGGATCGGCTCGGCCAGGATGTCGCGCACGCGCATCCGCGGATTGAGGCTCGAGAACGGATCCTGGAACACCACCTGCACGCGGCGGCGCATCTGGCGCATCGTGCTCGGATGTGCGTCGTCGATACGCTGGCCGTCGAGAATGACCTGGCCAGCGGTGATGTCGAACAGCCGCAGGATGGCACGGCCGACCGTGGACTTGCCGCAGCCGGATTCGCCGACCAGCGACAGCGTCTCGCCGCGCGCGACCTCGAACGAGACGCCGTCGACCGCATAGACCCATTCGGACTTGCGCCCGAACAGCCCGGTCTTGACCGGAAAGTGCTTCTTGAGGTCGTTAACCTGGAGCAGCGGGGGACTCATGCCGCAACGGCTCCCTTGGCAGCGTAGTGGCAGGCGGCGACGTGGCGCGGCCCCTTCTCCTCGAGCCCGGGCGCATACTGGCGACAGAGATCGGTCGCAAGCGCACAGCGGCCGGCAAAGACGCAGCCGATGATGGGCTTGCGGAGGTCAGGCACCTGGCCGGGAATCTCGGCCAGCCGTCGCGCGGTGCCGGTCAGCGACGAGCCGAGCCGCGGTACCGCGCCGAGCAGGCCTTGCGTATAGGGATGGCGCGGCGAGCGGAACAGCTCGGCGACCGGCGCCTCCTCGACCTTGCGGCCGGCATACATCACCATGACGCGCTCGGCGATCTCGGCGACGACGCCGAGATCGTGAGTGATCAGGATAATTGCCGCACCGACGCGGTGCTTCAGGTCCAGCATCAGTTTCAGGATCTGCGCCTGGATGGTCACGTCGAGCGCGGTGGTCGGCTCGTCCGCGATCAAGAGCTTCGGATTGCAGGCGAGCGCGATCGCGATCATCACGCGCTGGCGCATGCCGCCCGAGAGCTGGTGTGGATATTCGCGCACGCGCCGCGCCGGTTCGGGAATGCCGACGAGGGTCAGCATCTCGATCGCGTGCGCCTCGGCCGCCGCCTTGTCGAGGCCCTGATGGATCATGAGCGTCTCGCGGATCTGGCGGCCGACGGTCAACACCGGGTTCAGGCTCGTCATCGGCTCCTGAAAGATCATCGAGATGTCGTTGCCGCGGATGGCACGCATCTCGCGGTCGGAAAGCTGCAGAAGATCCCTGCCCGCGAAGCGGATGGTGCCGGCGATCCTGCCGGGCGGCTCCGGAATCAGCCGCATCAGCGACATCGAGGTCACCGACTTGCCGCAGCCGGACTCGCCGACGATGGCGAGCGTCTCGCCCTCGTTGACATGGAAGGACACACCGTCGACCGCGCGGTTGATGCCGCTCGGCGTCCGGAAGTGGGTCTGGAGGTCCTCGACTTCTAGCAAAGCCATCGCGTTCAGCCTCGGTGCATCAGAGGCTCTTGGCCATGCGCGGATCGAGCGCATCGCGAAGGCCGTCGCCAAGCAGGTTCACGGCAAGCACGGTGACGGAGAGGAACGCCGCCGGAAAAAACACGATGTAGGGCTTGACCTGCCACAGCGCGCGGCCTTCGGCCATGATGTTGCCCCAGGACGGAATGGTGGGCGGCGTGCCCGCGCCGATGAAGGACAGGATCGCCTCCGTGATCATGGCGCTGGCGCAGATGTAGGTCGCCTGCACCAGCATCGGCGCCAGCGTGTTGGGCAGGATGTGGCGCACGATGATCATCGGCGTCCGCGTGCCGCACGCCACCGCCGCATCCACGTAGGGCTGCTCGCGCAGCGACAGGACCACGCTGCGGACAAGGCGCGAGACGCGCGGGATCTCGGCGATCGTGATGGCCAGGATGACGTTGCCGACGCTGCCGCGCGTCAGCGCCATCAGCGCGATCGCCAGCAGGATCGGCGGGATCGACATCAGGCCGTCCATGAAGCGCATCAGGATGCCGTCGGCCCAGCGGATGAAGCCGGAGACGATGCCGATGGCAAGACCCACCGCGGACGCACATATCGCGACTGACAGCCCGACCGTGAGCGACACCCGCGCGCCGAACAGCACGCGCGAATAGATGTCGCGGCCGAGCACATCGCTGCCGAACCAGAAATCGGCATTGGGCGCACGGGTGCGTTTGGCGGGCGCGAGCGCGGTCGGATCGACCGTTCCGAGAATTGGCGCGAAGATCGCGATCAGGACCAGCGTCAGCAGCAGCGCGCCGCCGATCGCAACGGTCGGATGGCCGCGCAAGAGCCCGATGAAGCCGCGCCGGATTTTGACCGGCCGCAGGATTTCGGGCAGTTGCGGCGCGAGGACGAGGCCGGCCGGCAGCGCTTGTGGATTGAAAGTCGTGTCGGTCAATAGCGGATCCTCGGGTCAACGATCGTATAGGTGACGTCGATCATCAGATTGACGAGGACGTAGACGAAGCTGAACAGCAGCACGATGCCCTGGATCACGGGATAGTCGCGGCGCAGGATCGCATCGATCGTGAGCCGGCCGAGGCCAGGGATCGCGAACACGCTCTCCGTGACGACCGCGCCGCCGATCAGAAGCGCGATGCCGATCCCAATCACCGTGACAATCGGCACCGCCGCGTTCTTGAGCGCGTGGATGAACAGGATGCCGCCCTGCCCGAGGCCCTTGGCGCGCGCAGTGCGGATATAATCCTGCTGCAGCACTTCGAGCATGGTGGCGCGGGTGATGCGCGCGATCAGCGCAATATAGACGCAGCCGAGCGCGACAGCCGGCAGGATCAAATTCTCCAGCCAAGGCCAGAAGCCTGCCGCAAGCGGCGTATAGCCCTGCACCGGAAGCCATTCCAGCTGGAGCGCGAAGACGTAGGCGAGCATGTAGCCGACCACGAAGACGGGCAGCGAGAAGCCGAACACCGCGAAGCCCATGATGACGCGGTCGATCAGGCTCCCGGCTTTCCACGCCGCCAGCACCCCAAGCGGCACCGCGATCACGATCGTGAGCAGCAGGGTGACGACCATGAGCGACAGCGTCGGTCCGAGACGCTGCCCGATCATCGTCGAGACCGGCAGATTGGTGAAGATCGAGGTGCCGAGATCGCCGTGCAGGATGCGCCAGACCCAGCTTCCGAACTGGATCAGGAACGGCCGGTCGAGGCCGAGGCTCTGGCGGATGCGCTCCACATCCTCCGGGCTCGCCTGGTCGCCCGCGATCACCACGGCCGGATCACCCGGCGCGATGTAAAGCAGGCTGAACACGAACAGCGCGACGATTGCCATCACCGGCAAGGTCGCGACGATGCGACGGAGGATGTAGGAGAGCATCTGGCTTCAGTGCACCATCATGCGGATTTCGACACGCCCCAGAAGAACGGCAACGGCCCCTTGGCGATGCCGGAGACGTTCTTGCGCCACGCCGTGTAGCTCAGGAAGAAGCCGGTCGGCGCATAGACGACGTCGTCCATCGCCGCCTTGTTGAGGCGACCGATGGCGGCCTTTTCCTCGTCGAGGCTCTTGGCCTCGAACCACGACGTGACCTCCTTTTCCGTGGCCGGGCTGGTAGGCCAGCCGAACCACGCCTTGTCGCCATTGGCGCGAATGGCGGTGTAGGGCGCGGGGTTGGTGCAGTCCGCGCCCGCGTGCCAGGTGTGGAACATGTTCCAGCCGCCCTGCCCCGGAGGGGTCTTCAGCGCACGGCGCGAGCCGACCGTGCCCCAATCGGTCGCGACGAAGTCGACATTCATGCCGAGCTTCTTCAGCAGGTCCGCGGTCACATCGCCCATCGCCTTCGTGATCGGCTGGTCCTGCGCCACGAGGCACGTCACGGGCTGGCCGGAATAACCGCTCTCGGCGAGCAGCTTCTTGGCCGCGTCGAGATCGCGCTTGCCCTTCAGTATCTCGCCGCCCGCCTCGGAATAGAGCGGCGTGTCCGGCGTGAAGAAACCGGGCAGCGGCTTCCAGAGCGAGTTATCGTCGCCGACGATTGCGCGCATATAGTCTTCCTGGCTCATCGCCATCAGCACCGCACGACGCGCCCGCACGTCATTGAAGGGCGGATACAGGAAGTTCATGCGGAACGAGCCGATATTGCCGAGGGGATCGCCAATGTCGACGCTGATGTTCTTGTTCTTCTTCAGGACCGGGACGAGGTCTGCGATCGGGTTCTCCCACCAGTCGATCTCGCCGTTTTGCAACGCCGCAGCCGCAGTGGCCGCATCCGGCATCACGATCCATTCGATGCGATCGACCAGCATCTGCTTGCCGCCGGCGAGCCATGACGACTTCTCCTGCCGCGGTGCGTAGTCGGCGAATTTCTCGAACACGGCTTTCGCGCCCGGAACCCACTCGGCCTTGGCGAACTTCATCGGGCCGGAGCCGACATAATCGCCGATCTGCTTGAAAGGGTCCGTCTGCGCAATGCGCTCGGGCATGATGAACGCACACGGCGAGTTGTTCTTGCCGAGTGCGTAAAGCATTTTCGGAAAAGGTTGCTTCAGCACCCATTTGAAGGTGCGGTCGTCGACGGCGGTGAGCTCCTGCTGGAGCGCCGTGATCATCAGGCCCATCGGATCGCGCACCGCCCAGCGCGCAAGGCTTGCGACGACGTCCTTGCTCAGCACCGGCTCGCCGTCATGGAATTTGAGGCCCGGCCGCAGCTTGAACGTCCAGATGGTGCCGTCGTCACTGACTTGCTCGGACTCGACCATCTGGCGCTGCGGCTGGAGCGAAGAATCGATGCCGTAAAGCGTGTCCCAGACCAGCGCCGCAGCATTGCGCACGACATATTGCGTACCCCAGATCGGGTCAAAATTTGCAAGGTTTGCTTGCGGAACGAAGCGCAGCGTGCGCGCGGAGGCGCCTTGTGCGATCGCCGGGGCCGAGATGCCGGTCAACGCCAGACTGCCCGCGCCGGCCAGTCCCTTCAATACGGTCCTGCGATCCATGAAATCCTCCCAATAGTGCCGTTATGCCGGCCATCATTGGCCAAGAGCAGGTGAAACCAGAGCTCATTGGCGTGCAAATGGTGTGCCACTGACGGGCCTTCGCCAGTGGAATCTCGTCATCAGTTTGGCCGGTCCAGACCTCAAAGCGCGGCCGCCAGCAACGGCCCGGTCTCGATATGCGGGATCGCCTCGACCAGCTTGCGGGTGTAGTCGGTCTTCGGATTATCGAACAGCGCCCGGCTCTCCCCCTGCTCCACGATGCCGCCATTGCGCAGCACGATGGTGCGGTCGCAGAGCATGCGCACCACGTTGAGATCGTGGCTGACGAACAGCAGCGCGATGTCGTTCTCGCGCCGCAAGCGGTCAAGCAGTTGCAACACCACCGCCTGCACGGAGACGTCGAGCGCCGCAGTCGGCTCGTCCAGCACCAGCAGCCGCGGCCGGCAGGCGATCGCCCGGGCGATGCCGACGCGGGCCTTCTGTCCGCCGGAAAGCTGGTGTGGAAAGCGCGGCAAGAGATCCAGCGGCAAACCCACCCGTTCCGCGCATTCCTCCACCCGCTTGCGCAGTGCATCGCCCCCACGCATACCATCGAGCCGCGTCAGGGGATGGGCGATGCAATCGAACGCCGTGAAGCGCGGATTGAGACTTTCGTTCGGGTCCTGGAACACCATCTGGATGTCTTTGCGGAAACGCGAGCGATGGAAGTCACGCGACGCCACATGTCCGATCGACTGTCCGTCGAACACGATCTCGCCTTCGCTCGGGTCGATCAGCCGGCAGATCATCCGCGATGTCGTGCTCTTGCCGGAGCCGGATTCGCCGACGAGACCGACGCTCTCGCCGCCAGCCATCGTCATCGAGAAGTCCGCGACCGCCGCAGCGCCCTGGTCGAACCGCTTTGCAAGCTTGCGCACTTCCAGGAGCGGCGGCGTACCATGCGCGAGTTCGGGTCTTGGCTTGCTGACAAAAGTCGCCTGGCGCTCCCGCTCCTCCTCCGTCACGAGATCCTCGATCCGGGACGTCGCGGTCGGCGATGCAGCTACGAGGCGCTTCGTATAGGCGTGCTGCGGCGTCGAGAAGAGCGTTTTAGGATTCGCCTCCTCGACGATGCGTCCCCGCTCCATCACGGCGATACGGCGGCAATAGCGCGCAGCGAGCCCGAGATCGTGCGTGATCAGGATCGTCGCCATGCCGCGCGCGGCGGCGATGTCCGCCAGCAGATCCATCACCACCTTCTGAGTCGTGACATCGAGGCCGGTGGTCGGCTCGTCGGCGATCAAGAGCGCGGGATTGCAGGAGATCGCGATCGCGATCATGACGCGCTGGCACATGCCCCCGGAAAGCTCGTGCGGATAAGCGTTCATCCGCGCCTCGGGTTCGCGGATCTGAACCGCGCGCAGCAAATCCAGCGCCTCGGCGCGGGCGGCGCCCTTCGATATCCGCTTGTGGGTCAGGATCGCGTCCGCGATCTGCGAGCCGATCGCGCGGATCGGATTGAGCGCCGCTCGCGGGTTCTGAAAGATCATCGACATCGCAGCGCCCTGGAGATGCCGGAGGTCGTCGCCCCTGAGTTTTGTGACGTCCTGGCCGCGAAACAGGATCTTGCCTGCGGTGACGCGGCCGGCCGTATCGAGCAGCCGCGTCGTCGCAAAACCGGTCACCGACTTGCCCGATCCACTCTCGCCGACGAGGCCGAGCATCTCGCCGGCTTCGACGTCGAGCGTCACGCCGCGCACGGCCTCGACCATGCCGCGCCGCGTCGAGAACGAAACGTGGAGATCTTCGATCCTGAGCAGCTCTTCGCTCATGTGCGCATCCGCGGGTCGAGAATGTCCCGCATCCCGTCACCGAGGAGATTGAAGCACAGCACGGCCATCATCAGCGCGAGGCCCGGAAAGGCCACCAGCCACCACCGTCCGGTCGAGATGAAGCGCGCGCCTTCCGCGACCATGATGCCCCATTCCGGCGTCGGCGGCTTGACGCCGAGGCCGATGAACGACAGGCCCGCGGCATTGAGGATGGCCCAGCCGAGGTTGAGCGAGATCTGCACGGCCATCGCCGGCAGGATGTTCGGCAGCAGGAAGCGCAGCACCACCGAGAAATGACTCTCGCCGCAGGCGCGCGCCGCCTCCACCCAGCCGACATTGCGCCGGACGTTGACCTCCGCCCTCGCGAAGCGGATGTAGAAAGGCAGATTGATGATCGCGGTCGCGATCACGATGTTCTCGATCCGGTTGCCCAGCGCGGCGACCATCGCCATCGCCAGCACGAACAGCGGAAAAGCCATCATCACGTCCACGAAGCGGCCGACCGCGCGGTCGAGCCTGCCGCCGGCATAGCCGCAGAACGAACCGACGACAGCTCCGATCAGGAAGGAGATGCCGACCGCGGAGACCGCGATGGCAAGATCGAGGCGCGCCGCAATGACGAGGCGGCTGAACACGTCGCGACCGAGCTGATCGGTGCCGGCGAGATGCGCCGCGCTCGGCGATTGCAGCGCTTCCGAAACATTGGAGACCACAGGATCATAAGGCACGATCCAGGGGCCGAAAATCGCAACCAGGACGAACAGCAGAACACCGGTCGCCGCGACCGCGGTGAGCGGGTTGCCGCGCAGAATCCAGACCGAATGGCGAAGCGTTGCGCTGGTCATCCAATCGACACCCTGGGATCGGCGATGCCGTAGCAGATATCGACCACGAGATTGACCAGCACGAACAGGCTGGCCATTAGCAACACAAACCCCTGCACCGGCGCATAGTCGGAGGAGAGCAGCGCATCGAGCGCGTAGGAGGCAACGCCCGGCCAGGAGAACACCTTCTCCACCAGCACATTGGCGCCAAGCATGGTCGAAAACACAATGCCGGCGATGGTGATGACGGGAAGGATGGCGTTTCTCAGCGCATAGGTGATGACGACCTTGCGCCAGGACAATCCGACCGAGCGCGCGGTGCGGACGAAATCGCTGCCCAGCGAGACCAGCATCGAGGCGCGCGTGATCCGCGCCAGCGGCGCGATCACGAACAGCGCCATGCTAACCGCCGGCAGGATCAACTGCTTGCAGGCCGCCCACCAGCCCTCGACATCTCCGGCAAGCAGGAAATCGACCGACAGGAAGCCGGTGCGCTGCGGCGGCAGCGAGGTGAAGACGTCGATCCGCCCGGTCGGATCTGGCGCAAGCCCTAGCAGATAGTAGAAGGCATAGATCAGCAGCAGACCCGAGACGAAGGTCGGTACACAGACGCCGAGCGCGCAGAACAGCCGCACGCCGTGATCGACCGGCGACCCCGGCTTCAGCGCCGCGACCACGCCGAGGGGTACCGCCGCGATCAGCGCGATCAGGAGCGCTGTGAAGGTAAGTTCGAGCGAGGCCGGCAGCCGCTCGCGCAGATCCTTCAGCACCGGCTGCCCCGTCATCATGGAGCGACCGAGATTGCCGTGGCCGATATCGGAGAGATAGAACACGAGCTGCTCCGGAACCGACTTGTCGAGCCCCATCTGCTTGCGGATCTGCTCGATCTCCTCCTTGCCGGCGTTGGGCCCCGAGGCGAAGAACACCGCGGGGTCCCCGGGCAGGACACGCATCAACAGAAAGGTGAAGACCAGCACTCCGAACAGCGCCGGCAGCGACGACAGAAGCCGCCTGCCCGCCCGCACCATCGTTGCGCCAAGACCGGTCATGACCTTTCAGCGTCCCTTTTTGCGGATGTCACTTGCGGCCGACATCGCGGTAGTCGACCTGACGATGGAATTCGTAGGTGTAGCCTTCGATCGACGAAGCCATGACCGCATCCTGGTTGGGCTGCCAGAGCGGGATCTGCGGCATCTCGCTGAAGTGGATGGCATTGAGCTTGCGGCCATCCTCCTCGTACTTGGCCTTGTCCGGCTCGAAGCGGGCCTCCTGCGCGATCGCGGCCAGCTCGGGATTGTTGATCGAGCTGTAGTTCCAGCGCTGATTGCCGGTGTAGAAGTTGCGGTAGAAATAGTCGGTCGACGGCAGCCAGGCGACGATGCCCTCGGTAAAGAAGGGCAGCTTCTTCTCGTTGATCTGCGTCGACATCTGCGCGTCCGGCAGCTTCTGGATGTCGACCTTGATCCCGATCTTGGCGAGCGATTCCTTCACCAGCGAAGCCATCGGCTCCGCGGTCGAGGCCTGGCCGACATTGAAGCTGAAGGTGGTCGAAAAACCTTCGGGAAGGCCGGCGGCCTTGAGATATTCGCGGGCCTTGTCGAGATCGGTCTTCAGCGGCGCCTGGAACGGATAGATGCCGTTCGCCGGCTTGCCGTCCGGCCAGCTCGCGCCGAACAGCGGCGCGCCGCGGCCGAACAGCGCGGCCTTGAACATGTCGTCATAGGGCAGCGCGAAAGCGATTGCGCGGCGGACATTGACGTTGTCGAAGGGCGGCATCTGGTTGTTCATCGAGACGAAGGTGATCGAATTGTATTGCGGCGTCGAGATCACCTTGAGCTTGCCCTTGGCCTCGAGCGACTGCACATCGCTGGCCTGGAGATCGACGACGAGGTCGGCATCGCCGCGCTCGACCAGATTGGCGCGGGTCGCGGGCTCCGGCACCGATTGTATGATCACGCGCTTGAAGAACGCCGGCTTGCCGGGCGAGCCGCGATTCCAGTCCTCGTTGCGCTTGACGATCACCTGCTCGCCCGGCTTGAAGGTCTCGATCACATAGGCGCCGCTGCCTGCGGTGTGCTCCTTGAGCCAGGCGGTCGCCCAGGGATCATCCGCGGTCGCGTGCTCCTTCGCCAGCTTCGAGTTGATGATCATGGGATAGACGGTGGCCAGATTCGGCAGCGCGAGCTTGTCCGGCTTGGGCAGCGTCACCTCGATGGTGAGGGGATCGATCACCTTGAACTGGTCGGCCGACGTCAGCGAACCCGTCAGGAGCTGCGCCTTGCCGAGAATAGGCGCGGTGACACAGCGATCGAGCGACCATTTCACGTCGTCGGCCGTGACCGGCGAGCCATCCTGGAACTTGGCGTCCTTGCGCAGGCGGAACGTCAGCTTAAGTCCGTCGGGGCTGACGTCGTAGGATTCGGCGAGCTCGCCGGTGATCTTGTCGAGATCGAACACCCATTTGCCGTTGAGCTCCTTGCGGCCGAACGCCACCAGCCGGTCGTAGGTGCTCATGCTCAGCGCAAAGGACTCGCGGGTCGAGCCGGGGATGTTGGGATCGAGCGTGTTGACCGATGCACCGGTGACGTAGCGCAAAGTCTCCGCCCTGGTTTGAGCCTGCGCTGGCGCGTTAGCAACGAGCAGCAGTGCTGCGGTGGCGGCAAGGCAGGCCGCCGGCCTGAAAGACACTAGACGCATTGGTTTTTCCCTGAATTTCGACAAGAACGCCCGCAAGGCAGGTTTAGAAACAAGCAAGTTGCGCGCCAGTCCCGAAAGGACGCTTCGTCGCGGTGGAGCATGGACAATCATGTGGATTCCCCCATTTTTCGCGCCGGCCGCGTGACCACGGCCTGCGGCACGTCATAGGCGCAGAGCGAGGCCCAGTGACGCGCGATATCGCCACGGAACAGGCCACGCGTCAGGCCATTGACGAGCTTTGGTACAGCCGTCGTCATCGCGTTGATCGACGATCCCGACGGGCCGAAGCTCATGGTGGAGGCGATGGCGA
This sequence comes from Bradyrhizobium sp. SZCCT0153, assembly GCF_018129995.1. Taxonomy (GTDB): domain Bacteria; phylum Pseudomonadota; class Alphaproteobacteria; order Rhizobiales; family Xanthobacteraceae; genus Bradyrhizobium; species Bradyrhizobium japonicum_G. Next base: position 802,464 of record NZ_JAFCKS010000002.1, on the reverse strand, counting down.
AAAGATGGATGTCGGCAATCCACGGCGTTTGGCCCGGCACGCGCTCGGTGAAGGCGTAATCGTCGGCGAGATAGGGAAAGCGGCCGAGCCGCGCGTTGCGCTCGCGCTCCGGCGGCTGGTAACGATCGGCCCAGGTCGCGATATTGGCTGCGAATGCACGTAGCTCGCCGCGCCCGGCAAAGTTCATGTCGATGCCGGTGCCGCAGATGACGAAATCCGCCGTGATGGCGCTCCGCGGCGTCTGCAATTCGATGCCGCCAGCCATCTGACGCGCGGATTCCAGCGGCGCGCCTTCATGCAATGTGAAATTGGCATGACGGGCGCAGCGATCATATGTCGGCTGCGGAAAGCCTTCGCGCATCTCGAGGATGGTGCGCATGAAACGCCAGCGCCAGGCATCATCGAGATCGCTGAGATGACGCAGAAAGCCGCGAAAGGTCAGCCAGCGATAGGGCTGGATCACCTGGATCTGCGCGCGGCGGCACAGCAGGTGCACTTCCGCAGCGCCGGCTTCGAGCGCAGTCGCCGCATTGTCGAACGCCGATGCGCCGGCGCCGATGACGGCAACGCGCTTGCCGCGGAGGTTTTCGAAATCGATGTCGTCTGCCACGGTTGCGACCAAACCGGCCGGCAGATGGCGGAGCGGATCCGGAATCATCCAGTCGCCCATGCCCTCCTGCCCTGTCGCCAGCACGATCTTGCGGGCGTAAAGTGTCTCGATGGCATCGCCACGTTTCACGCGCGCGGCGAGCAGGCCGTCGGATGCGGGTGCAATCTCGAGAAGCTCGCTTCCATTGCGCACGGGCAAGCCAATCGTCCGCCGCAGCCATAGCAGATACTCCGCCCAATGCTCCCTCAGGATCAGGTTCAGCGCCTGCCAGCTCTCCTTGCCGAAGCGGGCCTCGTGCCAGGACTGGTAGGTGAGACTCGGAATATCGAGGTCCGGCCCGGTGTAATCCTTCGGGCTGCGCAGCGTCGGCATGCGGGCATAGGTGAGCCACGGACCCTCCTTCCCTTCCTCGGCCTTGTCCAGCAGCAGGATGTTGCTGACGCGAGAGCGCATCAGGCCGAAGCCGATGGCGATACCCGACTGGCCGGCGCCGACGACGAGCACGTCCAGCGCCGGCTTGCCGTCCGGTCCTATCTTCGGTTCGAGCCAGGCAGCACCGGGATGCGCGATCCTGGCGAGATCGGCGCGAACATCCGCCTCGAGATCTGTCAGCCCGTCACTCATGCCGCGAGCCAGCCTCCGTCGACCACCATCACGGTGCCCGTCGTGAACGAGGACGCATCGCTGGCGAGATGCAGCGCCGTCTGCGCGATCTCCTCAGCCTCGCCAAACCGCTTCATGGCGTGGCGGTTGCGCGAGGCCTCGCGCACCGCGTCCGGATCGGCGTGACGGGCAAAGCTGCGGCGAAGCATCGGCGTGTCGATCGCGCCGGGTGCGATCGCATTGACGCGGATGCCGTCGGTGGCGAAGTCCACCGCCATCGTGCGCGTGAGGCTGACGATCGCGCCCTTGGCGGCGATGTAGGCGCTGTTGCCCTTGCCGCCGGCCAAGGCCAGTTGCGACGCCAGAGTGATGATCGAGCCATTCTTCTGCCGCTGCATCTGCGGCACGGCGGCGCGCGCCCACAGCCAAGTGCCGCCGACATTGGTGCGAAACACCGCGTCCCAGTCCTCCACGCTCGTCGTCAGCACCGTGCCGCCACAGGAGAAGCCTGCCGCGGTCATGAGGATATCGAGCCGTGCATGCCGGGCCACGACATCGCCGACAACGCTCTCGGCGAAACCGGCATCGCCGACGTCGCCGACATGCGTCGTCGCCTCGCCGACGAGGCGCAGCGTGTCCTGCAAGCCCTCGGCATCGCGATCGACCAGGGCAAGACGCGCGCCCTCCTCCGCGAACAGCTTTGCGCTGGCGCGGCCGATGCCCGAGCCCGCTCCGGTGATGACGGCCGTGCGCCCTTGCAGCCGCATGTCAGATCCACTCCTTATGCTGCTTCAGCCAGGCGCTCATCGCCGCCGCGGACTCGGCGCAGACGGACCGCGAGCGCCAGCCGAACTCATCCGCCATCCGCTTCACCGACAGCGGCGCGCGATATGGTCCATGCAGCTTGATGACCGTCTTCTCTCCGGGCGCCGCGAGCCGGCACTCCAGGCCGGGATGGAGCGCTGCAAAGGCCTCGCCCCATTGCAGGGCCGGCCATAGTTCGCCACTGGAGATGTTATAGAGCCGATGGCGCGGCCGTTCGGCTTCGATCAGCATCGCCACGGCTTCCGCGGCATCCGGAGCGTAGATCCAGTCTCTCATGCCCGGTTCAGGCATCACCGCCGGCCCGCCACGCGCGAACGCGACCAGAATCTGGAACTGGAGGCTTGGCGTGTCCCGTACGGAGCTCGGTCGCTCCCACGGACCGAACAAGGCGCTTAAGCGCACGCTCAGGAAATCGCCGCCAAAGAGTTCGGCATGGCGCGCGACGGATCGCTCCGAGGTGAACTTGCTGATGGCGTAGAACGAGACAGGATCGCAGGGCGTTTCCTCGTCCAGAACATCGACCCGTGCACCCGCAGCGCCGTAGGCCGATGCCGACGACAGATTGACGACGCGGCGCACGTCATGGCGGATCGCGGAGAGCAGGATGGGGATCTGCGCCATCACATTGATTTCGAGAACGCGGGCGGTCGACGCTCTCTCCAGGTCATCGCCGGCGGTGATCGCCGCGCCGAGCACGATCGCATCGACGCCTTCGGCGATGAGAGCATCGATGGTTGCCGCATCGGTGATATCACCTTGCACGGCTTTAAGCCGCGCACCGTAGTCGGCAAGAGATCGCCGCGCGGATGGCGGCAACTCCGCGCGGTCATGCAGCGTCACGTCGTGGCCGCGCGCGAGCAGCGCCTCCGCAACATTGAGGCCGACAAACCCGGTGCCGCCGAAGATGACGATCTTCATCGCGCGCGATCCACAGTCACAGCAGTTTCGCTCCAAAATTCCGCTCGGGATCCATATCGGCGACGAGCCGTCCGGTCGGCATGGCCGCCTCGCCGCCGCTGCGCGCGAGGAACTTGCCGCTGCCGGCATCCGCGAGGCACTTGTTGCCGTCGATGATCACCCGGCCGCGCGAGAGTACCGACACCGGCCAGCCCTTCAGCTTGCGGCCTGCGAACGGCGTGTAGCCGGCGAGATCGTGCATCATCTCGTCGGCGATCACGACCTCGCGGTTGGGATCCCAGATCGCGATATCGGCATCGGCGCCCACCGCGATCGAACCCTTGCGCGGATGCAGATTGTAGATCTTGGCCGGCGCCGTCGACGTCAGCTCGACGAACTTTTCGAGGCCGAGCCGTCCCTTCGACACCATGGCATCGAACAGCAGCGGCAGCCGCAACTCCAGTCCCGGCAGGCCGTTGGCGACCTGCTTGAAGTTCGGGTTTGGCCCGGCGCGCAGCTTGCCGGTCTCGTCGAAACGATACGGCGCGTGATCCGACGAGATGGTCTGGAGATCGCCGAGCGACAGCGCCTGCCACAGCGCCTCCTGGTCGGAATGTGTCCGCGGCGGCGGGCTGCACATCCACTTGGCGCCCTCCGCGCCGGGCTTGTCGAGATCGTTTGCGGTGAGGAACAGATATTGCGGACAGGTCTCGGCGAAGACCTTCAATCCCTGCCCGCGCGAGTCGCGGATCACCTTGGCGCCTTCGGCGGTCGAGACGTGGAAGATCATGATGGGCTGGTCGATCAGCGCTGCCATGCCGATCAGCCGGGTGAAGGCTTCCGCCTCCGACACGCGGGCGTGGCTGACGGCATGGTACTTCGGCATCGTGTAGCCGCGCGCGAGCAGGCGTTTCACCATCCAGGCGATGATGCCGTGGTTCTCGGCATGGGCGCACAACATCGCGCCGGACTGCCGCGCGGCAAGCAGGATGTCGAGCAGCGGCTCGTCATCGACCTTGAGCCGGTCGTAAGTCATGAAAATCTTGATCGACGCATGACCCTGCTTCACTAGCGCCGGAATGTGCTCCTCGACCGTCTCCCTGGTCGCATCAGCAATGATCATGTGGAAGGCGTAGTCGATCACCGCGCCCTTCTTGGCCAGCGCGTGATAATCCTCGACCACTTGCGGCAGCTTCATGCCGACATGCTGGGCCGCGAAGGGGATCACCGTGGTCGTGCCGCCGAAAGCGGCAGAGACGGTCGCGCTCTCGAATGTGTCGGCATTCATGATGCCGGCCGCGGACAATTGCTCGATATGGGCGTGGCTGTCGACGCCGCCGGGCAGCACCAGCTTGCCCCGGGCGTCGATCTCACGCTTGGCTTCTGGAAGCCCGCGGCCGATCGCCGCGATGGTCTCGCCGGAGATGGCGACGTCGGCTTCGAACACGTCGGTCGTCGTCGCGACGCGCCCACCGCGAATGATCAGGTCGTAAGCGGGTTTAGTCATGAGGCACTCCATGATAGGCTCGAGGCAAGTAATCGAAATTTTGCAGGAAGACCGTCATGCCCCGGCCGCGCATTCTCGTCATCAATCCGAACTCCAACCCTGCCGTGACCCAAGGGCTGGAGGACGCGCTGAAGCCGCTCGGTTTTGAGGGCGGTCCGGAACTGGTCTGCCAGACGCTGGCCGAGGGTCCGTTCGGCATTGAAAGCCAGGCGGATGTCGACGGCGTCGCGATGCCGCTGCGCCGGCTGGTCGAAGGCGACAACAGCTCGGCCGCCTTCGTCATCGCCTGCTACAGCGATCCCGGGCTGCAGGTCTGCCGCGAAGGCACCGATAGGCCCGTGTTCGGGATCGCCGAGTGCGGCGTGCTGACGGCGCTCGCCCGCGCCGAGACATTTGGCGTCATCGCGATTGCGCAGCGCTCGATCCCGCGTCACATGCGCTACCTCAGGCAGATGGGGCTGACCGACCGCCTCGCCGGCGAACGGCCGCTCAACATGAGCGTTGCGGAAAGCGCCTCGGGCGAAGGTACACTCGCCAGGATGATCGACATCGGCCGTGCGCTGCGCGACGAGGACGGCGCCCGCGCCATCGTGATGGGCTGCGCCGGCATGGCACGCCATCGCCGGCCGCTGGAAGACGCCCTTGGCATTCCCGTGATCGACCCGACACAGGCGGCCGTTACCATGGCGCTGGGTACGGTGCAGTTCTCGGCTCACTAGGCGTCCTTCAGCTCTTTGGCGTCCTGCCGCGCGAGCCATTGCGCATGGCTCTCGCGGACAAGCGCAAACGTGTCCCGCTGCGTCGTGTAGAGATTGCCGAACATGCGGCCGATCGGCCGGTAGGCGTCTAGATCGACATACATGTTGGCTTCATCGACGAGGCCCTCGCGGGCGTGAACCCTGAGCACCTCGCCGACCAGCAGCTCGCGGTCGGGCGAAAAATTCAGCACGACATGCCGCCGGCATTCCAGCGCGAACGGTGCTGCGGCCAGACGCGGCACTTTCACGTCGACGGAGGGAAGCGTGGCCAGCCCCGTCGCTACGACCTCGCTGTCGCCGGAGGGAAAATCGATCGCGCAGTCGTTCATCGACGCTGACAGCGCCTCGTCCACCATGTGCACCACGAACTCGCCGTCGCGATGGATGTTGCGGGTCGTGTCCTTCGGGCTGTGATCCGGCTTGTGCTGGAGCCCGAGCACGATCAGCGCCGGGCTCTCCGAGAAGACATTGAAGAAGCTGAACGGCGCGGCGTTGACCGCCCCGTTCTCGTCCAGCGTCGTCACCAGCGCGATCGGCCGCGGCACCACCACGCCGCAAAGCAGCTTGTAGCGGTCGCGCGGATCGAGCTCGTGCAAGGATATGCCCGGTGCGGTATGGCCAGCCATCAGTGTCACTTCTCCGGCGGCGGCACTGCGCCGGTCTGGCTGGTGATCAGGCCGTAATGCTCGATGCGGCGATGCCGGGCGAAATCGAAGATCGTGGTCTTGCCGAAGGCGGTGGCGTCGAGGTCGCAAGCGTGAACCAGAACCTCGTCGTCCTCGGTCTTGGCCTCCGCGACGATCTCGCCGTTGGGATCGACAATCAGACTGCCGCCGAACAGCGGGTGCCCATCCTCGACACCGGCCTTACCCACCGCGACGACCCAGGTCGCGTTCTGGTAAGCACCGGCCTGTACCGACAGGCGGTTGTGAAACAGGCGCTTCTCGACGCCCTCTTCGCTCTTCTCCGCGTTGACGGACGGCGTGTTGTAACCGATCAGCACCATCTCGACGCCCTGCAGGCCCATCACACGGTAGGTCTCGGGCCAGCGCCGGTCGTTGCAGATGGCCATGCCGATGATGCCGCCGAGTTCGCGCCAGACTTTGAAGCCGAGGTCGCCCGGCTCGAAATAACGCTTCTCCAGATGCTGGTGCGAGCGCTTGGTGTCGTACTCCACATGACCCGGCAGATGGACCTTGCGATATTTGCCGACGATATTGCCCGACTTGTCGGTCAGGATCGCGGTGTTGAAATGATGGCCGTCCGGCGTCAGCTCCGCATAGCCGAAATTCATCGCCATCTGGTGGCGCGCGGCTCGTTCGAACAACGGCTTCGTCGCAGCGCTCGGCATCTCGCGCTCGAACCAGATGTCGAATTCAGCCCGGTCCTCCGCATACCAGCGCGGGAAGAAAGTCGTGAGCGCAAGCTCCGGATAGACGATCAGGTCGGCGCCCTTCGCCTTGGCTTCGTCCATCAACGCAATCATGCGCTTGACCACGGCCTCGCGGCTGTCGGCCTTCTGGATCGGGCCCATCTGGGCGGCGGCAACATTAACGATGCGCATCAGCGAATTCCTGGTGATCTCTTGGTGATTTCTTGGGGGAAGCCACGGCTTCAGTGATTGTCCGGCGCCGGCAGCTTAGCGCAGCCCCGCCGGGCATTGCCAGTCGCCCCCTTCGGGGCGGCAGTGCGTGCCTCGCGTGATCCGCGCTCACCCGTGCTCCTTGTCGGCAATATCGAGGCCGTGGTCGAGCGCGTCGAGCAGCAGTTCGGCCTCGCGCGCGGAGATGACAAGCGGCGGCGCCAGGAACAGCGAAGTCTGCTCGCCGCTGGTTCCGATCACCGCGCCGGCCTCCAGGGCGCGCTCCGCGACGCGCGAGGCGATCGGCACCTCGCTCGTGTCGGCACGCCAGGAGCGCCAATCCGGGCCGTGCAGTTCCACCGTCCAGTGCAGCCCCTGCCCCGCCACACGCCGCACGCTCGGATGCTTTTCCGCGATCGCAAGCAGGCGGCGGGTAAAAAGCCTTTCGAGCGTCTGCACGTGCTCCAGAATGTTTTCGTCAGAGACGACCTTCAGATAGGCGCTGACAGCAGCCATGCTGATCGGATGGCCGCGCAGTGTGCCGTAATTCTGCCAGCTGGAGCCCTCGAGCCGCTGGACGATCGCCTTCGACACCACGACCGCAGCGACGGCAGCTGCACCACCGCCAAGCGATTTTCCGAGTGTCACGATGTCGGGACGGCTTTGGGCTCCCTGGAACGCGAACCAGCGGCCGGCACGGCCGGCGCCGGTCACCACTTCGTCGGCGATCCAGTACGAGCCAGCCTGGCGCGCACAGCGGGCCACTTCATCCTGATAGGCGCCATCGTAATAGATGCCGCCCTGCGTGTAGTCGATGATCGTTGCTGCGGTGTCCGAGAGCACGCGCGTGGCGTCTGCCAGATATTCGCTGGGCGGGGCGTTGTTGGCCGGCCCACCATAGATCGCGCCATCCGGCGCCGGGAGAACCCGCACGGGCGCCATCGGCGCCGGCAGCTTCGAGCCGCCTGAGTGCACCGCGAGCCCGCCATGCCATTGCGGCTGCACCGTCATGCTGCGAGACAGGCCGGTGATACCGTGATAGGCGCGCTCGCGTGTCGCCAGCGCCGAGCGCTGTGTGAGAGCCTGGCAGAGCGACAGCGCCATGTCGTTGGCCTCGCTGCCGCTGATGCAGAAGCGCACCGCGCCGACCCAATCCTGTTCGCCGTTGAAGGCAGTGGCCATCAGGTCGTCGGCGGCCTGCTCGCGGCCGACCCAGGTCCAGCCTTCGTTGACGACCGGCGTATCCGCCGCGCGGCGGATCGCCTCCACCATCGCGGGATGGCGATGGCCGAGGCCGCCGCCGGTGTTGCTGCCGTCAATGAGCTTGCGGCCGTCAGCGAGATGAAAGTACACGCCCTCGCCGCCGATCACAGCCATGGGTGCGCTGTCGCCCGCATTCAGCCCGGTTCGCAGCAATCTGCTCATCGCAATCCCTTCATTTCCGCGGCCACGGCGCCGTAACCACCGCCGCCGCAAGTCTCGACCGTGACGAGATCACCCTGCTGCAACACCAGGTTCGACTTGCCGTCGATCGGAACGTTTCCGCCCTGCCTGATCAACGAGATCCGACAGGCCTTGCCGGGTTCGCCGCCCTGCATGCCGAACGGAGGAATCACCATGCGCTCGATGCAGGTGGTCAGATGCATCGAGGGGGCAAGGATACGATAGGTGCGAACGACACCGTCGCCACCGCGATGCGCGCCGGCGCCGCCGGAATGCCGGCGAATGGCCTGCTGCTCGAGGCGGATGGCGTAGTTCGCCTCGATGACTTCGACCGGCGTGTTCGAGGTGTTGGACAGATGCACCCGGGTGGCCGAGATACCGGCCCGATCGTGCCGCGCGCCCTCGCCGCCGCCGTGAACCTCGTAGAGCATCTTCCACGAGCCGTTTTGGCGCGGTTCGGCGAAGAACAGCACGCCCGCCGTGGTCGCCCCGCCCGCCGACAGGCGCTCTGGAATGGTGTGCTGCATGGCGCGAAAGATCGCATCGACGATGCGCATGGAGGTCTCGTGGTTGCCGGCGGCGACGGACGCGGCCCAGCCCGGCTCCAGGATCGAGCCCGGGCGCGTGATGATGGTCAGTGGCCGTAGCGCGCCGGCGTTCTGGTGCATATCGCGCCCGCTCATGATGCGCGCGGCATAGGCCACCGCCGAGCGCGCCATGAACGGCGTCGTATTGCAGAAATTGGAGACGCGGTCGCAGCATTCGGAGAGGTCGAAGGTCGCCTCGTCACCCGCGATGGTGATTTTCACGTGGATCCGCGCCGGCGCATTGTTCTCGCTGCCGTCGTCGAGATGGTCCTCGCCTTCGTAAACACCGTCCGGCAGGTCGCGCAACGCCTCGCGCATCTCGATTTCGGAGAGATCGTGCAGGCGCGACTGCGTCGCCATGAAGACCGCCTTGCCGTGCTCGCGGCAAAGCTCGACGATACGCTTCTCGCCGGCCTTGGTCGCTGCGATCTGGGCGAGAAGGTCGCCCTCGCAGGATTCGGGATCGCGGACGTTAGCCTTGAGCAACTGCACGATCGGCGTGTTGACGCCGGCCGAGGTTGCGATAAGCACCGGCGGAATCCGCATCGCTTCCTGGAAGGTGTCGATGGCCTTTGCGAAATAGCTGCCGGGCCAGGTGCCGCCGATATCGGGCCAGTGCGCAAGGCTGATCGCAAACGCCACGATCTCGCTGTCGACGAAGACGGGCCGCACGACCTTGACGTCGTTGAGATGATTGCCGCCGAGCGCGCCGACATTGTATATCAGCGCGTCACCGTCGTTCAGGCTATCGCGCGGCACCACTTTCAGCAATTCGGGAACCGTATAGGCCATCGCGCCGAGATGGATCGGGATGTCGCGGCCCTGCCCGACCAGATCGCCGCGGCCGTCCGTGATCGCCGACGACAGGTCGCCGGCCTCGCGCAGCAGCGGCGAGCGCGCCGACCGCGTCATCACCAGGCTCATCTCCTCGGCCGCGGCGGAAAGACCGTGGCGGATGACCTCGACGACGAAAGGATCGAGCTTCATGCCGCCCTCCGGGTCAGGAACAGATTGCCTGAAACGTCCGGCCTCGCCTGCCAACCCGGCGGCACCACCACCGTCGACCACGCGTCTTCGATGATGGCCGGACCGCCGACGATGTCGGTCAACGAGGCGCGGTCGATGATGGCTGTTGCGATGTCGTGGAAGCCTTCGAACGAGCAAACGCGGCGACCGCTGGACACCGCCCTGACGGCGGTCGCCGGCCGGCTCACCACGGTCGTGGACGGGCGGCGCGCTTGCACCCGCACAGATTCGATGACGCAACTCTCGCTCGTCGCATAGCCGAAGAGCTCGTGATGCCGCGCCAGGAAGTCCTTCTTCAGCCTGGCCACATCCAGCGGTAAGGCGAACGACACCGGAATGGCGTCATTCTGCGCCGCGTAGCGCATCAAGGCCACCAGCTCGATCTGGATTTCAGCCTTGGCGATGCCATTGGCGATCAGCGGCGCCGAGGCATCTTCGATCAGCGTGTCGATGCGCTCCGACGCGCGGGCGAGATCGATGCCGTCCAGCGCCGCGCGGAGTGTCTGCTGCTGGAGGAAGCTGAAGTCGGCGGTGAGACAACCCAGTGCCGAGAACGCACTCGAGGCGCTCGGCACGACGACCTCTGCAATCCCGTAGAGATCGGCAAGACCCGCAGCGTGCATCGGACCGCCGCCGCCGAAGGCGAGCAGCATGCAGTCGCGCCCGTCGATTCCGCGCTCGACGGTGACGCGGCGGAGCGCGCGGGCCATTGTCGCGTTCGCGACCTTGACGATGCCGAGCGCGGTTTCGGTCAGGCTCAGTCCCAATGCGCGCGCAATGGGATCAATGACGTCAGCAGCAGCCTTGATATCGATCCCGATCCGGTCGCCGAGCTTCGTCTCGGGATTGAGGTAGCCGAGCACGGCATTGGCGTCGGTGATCGTAGGTTCGGTGCCGCCGCGGCCGTAGCAGGCCGGTCCCGGCTCGGAGCCGGCGCTTTCCGGCCCGACCGTCAGGCCACCCGGACCATTGCGCACGATCGAGCCGCCACCCGCCCCGATGGAATGAACCGCGAGCATCGGCTGGCGCAACGGCTTGTCGCCGAGCATGCGGCCGTCGGTCATTTCGGCCTGGCCGTCGACGATCAGGCACACGTCCGTCGTCGTGCCGCCCATGTCGAAAGTCAGCATGCGCGACGTGCCGAGCTGGCGCGCGATGCTGACGGAGGCCGAGACGCCGGCCGCCGGGCCGGACATCGCCATCACCAGCGGCCGCCGCTTCACGGCGGAGATCGGGATCATGGCGCCGGCCGAATGAAACACCTGCAGGCCAGGCCCGATCGGCAGGCGCTGCTCGAGCTCGCTGAGATATTCGACAGCGATCGGCATCGCAGCCGCATTGAACACGGTTGCCGACGTGCGCTCGTATTCGCGCGCCTCGGGATTGACCTCGTGCGACAGCGAGACGTGGGCAACGACGTCCTTGAGGCGTTCGCCGAGGATTTTTTCGTGGATGGGATTGGCATAGGCGTGAAGCAGAGCGACCGCGACACTCTGGACGCCGGTCTGCTTCAGCCAGGCCACCAGACGCCGGATTTCCGTTTCATCCAGCGCCTTCAGCACCCCGCCCTCGTGATCGAGACGCTCGACAAGCCCAAAACATCGTTCAGGCGGCACCAGCGGCGGCGATTTCGGCGGCACGTCGAGACGATAGAGATCGCGGCGGCGATAGCGCGCGATCTCCAGCACGTCGGCAAATCCTTCGGTCGCGACCAGCGCCACCTTCGGCAGCCGGCCCTCGACGATCGCGTTGGTCACGCGCGTGGTGCCGTGGACGAAGCGCTTGACCTCGCTCTTGCGCAGCCCCACCGCTTCGATCGCTTCCAGCATCGCCTGGACCGGCGCCTGCGGGCGCGACGGCACTTTCGCAATCCGCGCCTCAGCGGTATCGCGCCGGATCGCGATGATGTCGGTGAAGGTGCCACCGATATCGGTGCCGACTTCCCAGCGATTTTCGTCAGTGCTCATGTCCAAGGGTCAGTCACGGATGACGTCCGAACCGGACGCCGGGTCCTTCCCGTCCGTCGCCAAGTTCAATGCCGAGTCCAATGCCAAACCGGGAGCGCTCATCTTGCATCCCTTCTCATGCCACTGTCTGCGAGGGTGCGACAGAGCCACGGGCTCGGGAAAGGGCCGGAGTTGTCGCAATCCGCCACTCCAGCGCGTGACCGACGCCGTCGCGCCGCGGCATCAGCTGCCCATTTTGGTGCAGTGCTGCTCGCGCAAAGAGCAGGCAAACGCTAACCGTCCCACGCGAGAAAAGTGCAGCGCACCACGGGTTTTTCTGCACGAAACCCGCGAGCCTGCTGCATTGCAATCCGAGTGCCCGAGATCGACTGTCTAATTTGCAGGCGATCAACCGGCGCTGCGGACCATCCGAATGCCTATGAGCTATGCACGACGGTCGGCTCAGCCTCTCTTTATTGTACGAACAATAAGATGCGACGTGGAGGGTCGCATGGTGCGTTGCCGCCAATGCCGGCTGCGATTGTCGCGAGCAGTGGCCGCGCACCTTCGTGGCGCATCACACCAGGCTGGACTTGCCGCGGCTCAGCACCCGGCCCGCCCCTTTGTCGCCCACGATTTTGCCCTGCTCGTACACGACGCGCCCGCGCGCGATGGTGGTGACGGGCCAGCCGGTGACGTCAAACCCTTCCCAGGGCGTATAGTCCGCGCCGTGATGCAGGTCGACCTGCCGGATCGGCCTGGTCAGCCTGGGATCCCACAGCACGATATCCGCATCGAAGCCGACGCCGATCGAGCCCTTGCGCGGATAAAGGCCGTAGATGCGCGCATGGTTGGTCGCGGTCAGCTCGACGAATTTCTGCAAGCTGATCCGTCCCTTCGAGACGCCTTCCGAGAACAGGATCGGCAGCCGCGTCTCGACACCGGGAATGCCGTTCGGCACCCAGCGAAACGAGGTGCGGGAATTCGGCGTCAGCTTGCCCTTGGGATCGTCGTAGCGGAACGGACAATGGTCGGACGAAAAGGTCTGGAAAACGCCTGATGTGATGCCTTCCCAGATCGCCTGCTGGCTCTCGGCATCGCGCGGCGGCGGCGAGCAGACATACTTCGCGCCCGTGATGTCCATGTTCAGGCCCTTCATGTCGTCGGCCGTGAGCGTGATGTATTGCGGGCAGGTCTCCGCATGGACCGGCAATCCGCGCTGCTGGGCCCAGCGCACCTGCTCCATGGCCTCTCGCCCGGAGACGTGCACGATCATGATGGGGACGCCGATCACCTCGGCATGGCTGATGGCCCGATGCGTCGCCTCGCGCTCGACGGCCTGGGGGCGCGAGGTGCCGTGATAATAGGGCGCGATATGGCCTTCGCGTTCGAGCTTGGCGGTGAGGAAACGGATGGCGTCATAGCCCTCGCAATGGACCATGACCAGCGCCTCCTCGCGGCGCGCGACGTCGAACACCTCCAGCAACTGCTTGTCGCTGAGCACGAGGTCGTCATAGGTCATGAAAACCTTGAACGAGGTGTAGCCGTCCTTGACGAGAGCCGGCAGCTCCTGCCCGAGCACGACCGCGGTCGGATCGGAGATGATGAGGTGGAACGCGGTGTCGATATAGCACTCGCCCTCGGCAAGCTTGCGGTAGTTCTCGACGCAGGTCCGCAGCGAGGTGCCCTTCTCCTGGAGCGCGAAGGGCAGCACCATGGTGTTGCCGCCGGCTGCCGCCGCGCGCGTCGCCGAGGCAAAATCGTCGGCCATCACCACGTCGGGGCCTGAGGCTTGCGAGATGTGGACGTGGCTGTCGATCCCGCCCGGCAGCGCCAGCAGGCCCGTCGCGTCGATCTCGCGCGCCGCGCCCTCGATGCTGTCGGCGATGGCAACGATCTGGCCGTCGCGGATGCCGATATCGGCGCGAAACTCGTCGCTGGCCGTTACGATGGTGCCGCCGCGAATGGCGAGATCGAGCTGCGTCACTTGACCTTGAAGCACGTGCGTCTCCGTCATTTGATGATCGGCATTGTCTGGAATATCCGTCCCCACGGCGCAAGGGCCGCGATGTCGCCACCGGCGAGGCCGAGGCTTCGCCACAGCGTGACCGCAACGGAGTCGAGCACAACGATATTCAGCTCCTGCTCGAGCGAGGCCGCAAGCGCTGCGCCGTCCAGATTGGTGCAGAGGATGACGACGGCGTCGGCACCCTCCGCCGCCACCGCACGGATCATGTCCGCGATCGTCGCGGGCGCGACCTCGCCGAACGAGAAATTGTCGCGCAGGCCGAGGTGTCGCTCGACGTGTGGCGCGATACCCTCCCGTGCCCAGACGTCGGCGATGCGCCGCTGCACGTCATCCGTATAGGGCGAGACGAGCGCGACGCGTTCGGCTCGAACCGCGCGGGCGGCGTCGATGCAGGCGAGCGTCGAGGTTGTCGCCGGCACGCCGGTGCGCGCCGTGATCGCCTCGCAAAGGCTCCTGTCGCGGCCGATGCCGAGCCAGCTTGCCGACGTACCGTTCCAGGCGATGGCGTCGACCCTGGCATCGGCGAGAAGGTCAGCGGCGGGCAGCATCACCGATGCATCGAACTGACTCAGCGCTGCCGCGTCGAGCGCGATCTCGGTGACGCGGAATCGGGAGAAATGTGCGGTAACGCCGTCGACGCCGTGAAGCATGGCGCTGGTGACGGGCTCCAGCACCGAATTGGAAGACGGCGTGATCATGCCGAGACGCTTGCGCAGGACTGACATCGATCACGGACGCTCCATTGCGGGGGCGCGATTGCCCCCTCGAAAGATCATCCTTGCCGGCATCGCGCTACGCAAGCCGCAATCTGCATGCTGCATACAATTTGTTCGATATGCATTTGTTTTGAGCCACATACGTCGCCAATTTGGGCATCGTATTTGGCTGGGAGTGGATAGGATCATGCGCAGGCAGGAAGTCCGGCGTGCAGCAGAAATCCGAACCAAACCCGGGACGAAAGTCGCCCAAACTCAAGCGGATGGGCTTGCACGAGCGTGCCGCCACGCGGATGCGGACGATGATCATTCGCGGCGAGTTGCCGCCGGGATCGCAGACCCAGGAGACCAAGCTGTCGAAGTCGCTCGGCGTGTCGCGCACCCCCTTGCGCGAAGCGATAAAGGTGCTCGCCGCCGAAGGATTGATCGAGCTCCGTCCCAACCGCAGCCCGCGCATCGCCGATATCGCGGTCGGCGGGATCTCGGAATTGTTCGAGGCGCTGGCCGGCATCGAGCGACTTGCCGCAGAGCTCGCCGCGGAGCGCGCCACCGAGCGCGATCTTGCCCGCTTGCGCACGCTTCAGACCCGGATGGAGGGTCATCACCGTAACGGCAAGCTCGACGACTACTTCGCCATCAATGGCGAGATCCACAACACCATCGTCCGTATGGCCCGCAACACGCCGCTACGCGAGGCGCATGAGACGCTGATCTCCCGCGCCGAGCGCGCGCGCTACCTCGCACTCGGTGCCGACCGCCGCTGGAGCAATTCCGTCGACGAGCACGCCGGTATTCTTGCCGCGCTCGAGGCGCGCGACGGCGAGGCGGCCGGCCGCCTGCTCGGCGCTCATGTCGCACGCACCGGCACGGCGCTGCTCGAAGTCCTCGCCAAATCCCAACCCAGGCGGACGGCGTCGCAATCATGAAGCTTCTGCTGCTCAACCCGAACACCAGCACCGAGGTCACCCGGCTGATGACGGGCGTCGGACAGCGCGCGGCGTCCCCCGGCACCGAGCTGATCCCCTGCACCGCGACGCGCGGTGTGCCCTATATCTCGACTCGCACCGAGGCCCAGATCGGCGGCGCGATCGCGCTGGAGATGCTGGCCGAGCAGCAGCGGAACGTCGACGCTGCGATTATCGCAGCCTTTGGTGACCCAGGCCTGTTCGCCGCACGCGAGACCTTCGACATTCCCGTGGTCGGCATGGCAGAAGCGGCGATGCTGACGGCGTGCATGGCCGGGCGCCGCTTTGCCATCGTCACTTTCGCACAGGCCCTTGGGCCCTGGTACGAGGAATGCGTCCGCGCCCACGGGCTGTGGGAGCGCTGCGCCGGTATCCGCATGCTCGATACGCCGTTCCAAGCGATCTCCGAGGTCGGCACCGAAAAGGAGGATGTGCTCGTCGAGCTCGCGCAACGTGCGATCGTCGAGGACGAGGCCGACGTTCTGATCTTCGCGGGCGCCCCGCTTTCGGGTCTCGCCGAGCGCGTCGCCCACCGGGTCCCCGTCCCTGTGGTTGATCAAGTGGCGGCCTCAGTGAAGCAGGCCGAGGCGCTGGTTGCGCTGCGCCTGCGCAAGGCCACCGCGGGGACGTTCCGAAGGCCTGCTGCCAAACCGACCATTGGCCTGGCCGAGGTGCTCGCCGCCCGGCTCGAGCATCGCGACAACCAGTGAGAAGGGTCTGACGATGCGAGCGGTACGATCGGTTTTCAGTTGCACGGCTGGCGGCAGACCAGGGCACGAGACTTGCTTTCTCTCCGAGGAGAACGGGAGGCAGCACCATGGCTGAAACGCAAGGCGGCCGTTCGCTCGTCGTCGACGCGGTGACCCACCGCTATCCGAGCGGCGCGCTTGCCGTCGAGAACATCAATCTCGACATCAAGGGCGGCGAGATCATTGCGCTACTCGGCCCCTCCGGCTGCGGCAAGACCACCCTGCTGCGGATCATCGCCGGCTTCATCGCGCAGAGCCAGGGGCGGATCATCATCGGCGACGACATCGTCGACGCACTGCCGCCGAACCGCCGCGCCGTCGGCATCGTGTTCCAGAACTACGCACTGTTTCCACATCTCTCGATCAGCGAGAACGTCGGCTACGGCCTCGCCGCCCGCGGTGTCGATAAGGCGACGCGCCAGCGCGAGGCCCAGCGCCTGCTCGAACTGGTGCAATTGCCGACAATGTCGGAGCGGCTGCCGCGGCAGCTTTCCGGTGGCCAGCAGCAGCGTGTCGCACTCGCCCGCGCGCTCGCGATCAAGCCGTCGATCCTGCTGCTCGACGAGCCCTTTGCCGCGCTCGACAAGAACCTGCGGCTCGACATGCAGATCGAGGTCAAGCGGTTGCAGCGCGTCTCCGGGATCACGACGTTGATCGTGACGCACGACCAGGAAGAGGCGTTGTCGATGGCCGACCGCGTCGCCGTGCTCAGTCATGGCAAGCTCGAGCAGTTCGGGTCGCCATCGGACGTCTATGATCGTCCGCAGACGCTGTTTGTGAACACCTTTGTCGGCGCCAGCAACCGGATGCCCGGCGTTGTGGTATCGGCAGACCGAACCGCTGCAAAGGTGCGCCTCGACGCCGGCGCGGAGATCATCGCGCGGCCAGCGGGCGGCGCCCTGACCGAAGGCGGCCGCGTCACCGTCTGTATCCGGCCCGAGCATCTGCAATTCGTCGGCGACGAGACCGGCTTTGCCGGCGTGGTCGGCATGTCGCTGCCGCTAGGGGCCACCGTCGTCCACGAGGTCACCACCGCCGACGGCTCCGGCGTCAAAGTTTCCCAGGCGCGTATCGGCGAGACGCGCGCGCTGGAGAGCGGCGCCGCGGTGCGCCTCGCACCGCTCGCCCCGTCGCTCGCCAACGCCTTTCCTGCAACGCTTTAGATCCAGTCTTTGTCCAAAGGGAGTTCGAACATGATCATGAACCGCCGAAGCCTGATGACGACCGCACTCACCCTCGGCGCCATGAAGGCGTTTCCCGGGCTGAGCTACGCCCAGGCCCGCCCACTGGTGTTTGCAACCTTCACCGGAAGCTGGGAGGAAGCGCACAAGGCCGTGCTGGTGCCGGCGTTCCGCAAAGCCAGCGCCGACGCGGCGGTCGTGCTCGATCCGATGCTGTCGGTCGACCAGATCGCCAAGGTCAATGCGGCCAAGGCCAATCCGCCGATCGACGTCATGCTGCACGATCCTGGTCCGGCGCTTGTCGCGATCGGCCAGGATCTGGTCGAGCCGTACCCGGTCGAGAAGAGCGCCTATTACAAGGACCTGATCGCCGAGGCGCAGGAGCCGATGGGCCCCGCCCCGTTCTTCCAGGTCGTCGGCCTCACCTACAATCCCGAAACGATCAAGACGCCGCCGACCTCCTGGGCCGATCTGTGGAAATCCGAGTTCAAGGGCCGCGTCGGCATCACCAATCTGAACTCGACGCTCGGCACCGGCTGGCTGGTCGAGATCGCCAAGATGCGCGGCGGCTCCGAGGCCAATGTCGATCCGGGCTTCAAGGCGCTGGAGGAGTTGAAGCCCAATCTCGCCGCCGTGGCCGCCAATCCCGGCGCGCTCGCGACCCTGTTCCAGCAGGGCCAGATCGACATCTCGCCCGGCAATTTCAACGCGATCCAGATCCTGAAAGCGCGCGGCGTGCCGGTCGAGTTCGTGGCGCCGAAGGAAGGTGCCATCGCCTTCAAGACCACGATCCACATCGTCAAGAACTCGCCCAACCGCGAACTCGCGTTCAAGCTGATCGAAGCGTCGCTGACGCCGGAGGTGCAGACCACGCTGATGAACCCGCCTTATCTGATCGTGCCGACCAACTCGAAGGTCAAGATGGGCGGCGAGATCGCGCGCGTGCTGGCCAAGGATACCGCCGAGCTGAAGCAAAAGTTCGTGTTCCAGGACTGGAAAAAGATCAACGAGCAGCGCTCGGCCTGGATCGAGCGTTTCAACCGCGAGATCAAGATCTAGCGCCATGGGCACAGCACCGGCATCACGGGACGTGACGTCCTACGGGATGGGATTGGCAGCGCCGCTGGCGCTGTTCTTCCTGGTCTTCTTCGTGGCGCCGCTGCTGCAGCTGCTCTGGCTCTCGCTGCACAACGACACGGCCGCGCTCCATTGGGGGTTCGGCCAGTACCTGCACTTCCTCACCGATCCCTTCAGTTTAGGGGTGCTCGGCTCGACGCTGCTGCTGGGGGCCGAGGTGACGGCCGTCTGCCTCGTGCTCGGCTTTCCCATCGCCTGGCTCTACCAGCGGGTCGGGCCGCGGCTGCAGACCATCATCATCCTGATCGTGCTGCTGCCGCTCCTGACCAGCGTCGTGGTGCGCACCTTCGCCTGGATCGTGATCCTGGGGCGCCAGGGCATCATCAATGCGACGCTGCAGTCGCTCGGAATCATCGATACGCCGCTGAAACTGCTCTATACCCAGTTCGGCGTGGTGATCGCGCTGGCTCAGGTGCAGATGCCGCTGATGACACTGCCCCTGATCACCGCGCTCGGCCGGATCGACCCCAATCTCGACGACGCCTCCTGCTCGCTCGGCGCCGGGAGCTGGCGGACCTTCTTCAGGGTCGTGCTGCCGCTGTCGCTGCCCGGCGTGATCGCCGGCTGCACGCTGACCTATGCCGCCGCGATCACCGCCTTCATCACCCAGTCGCTGATCGGCGGAGGGCAGATGCTGTTCATGCCGATGTATCTTTATCAGCAGGCGTCCACACTGCAGAACTGGCCGTTCGCGTCCGCGATCTCGATCATCTTCCTGCTCGCCGTGCTCGCGGTCGTCTCCGTCTTCACCACGCTCGGTCGCATGTCGCGCGGCTATGGAGGCGCGTGATGAGTGGGCGCAAGCGCACCCTGGAAGCGATCAGTTTCGAATTCGTCATGACCGTCATCGCGATCATCGCGTTGATCATCATCATTGCACCGTCGCTGGTGGTCCTGATCGTCTCCTTCACCAGTGGCTTCTCGCTGCGGTTCCCGCCGCCGGGTTATTCGTTGCGCTGGTACGCCGAGCTCTGGGATGCCTGGCAGCTCCACTTCGCGGCGAAGAACAGCCTGATCGTCGCGCTTTGGGCAACGGGCCTGTCCGTCGTGCTCGGCGTTGCGGCGGCACTTGCGATCTCGCGATCGCGGACGCTGTCGGCGCGGCTGCTCGATTCCCTCTTCATGTCGCCGCTGGTACTTCCGGCGCTGGCTTTCGGTCTCGCCGCGCTGATGTTGTTCTCGCTGGTCGGCCTGCCGGTGTCGCCGCTGACGCTGGTGATCGGCCACGCCGTGGTCTGCGTCCCCTATGTCGTGCGCAACACCGTTGCGGCGCTGGCCCAGCTCGAACCGACCCTGCTCGAAAGCTCGGCGGTGCTGGGCGCGAGCCGGCTCTACACGTTCCGCCGCATCGTGCTGCCGCTGATCCGGCCCGGCATCATTGCCGGGGCCTTCATCGCCTTCATGTCGTCGTTCGACAACGTGCCGGTCTCGCTGTTCCTGCGCGATGCCGCAACCGACATGCTGCCGATCCGGATGTGGCAGGACCTCGAAGGCAAGCTCGACGTCACCATCGCAGCACTTTCGAGCGTGCTGATCATCGCGACGGTCGCGATGGTCGCGGTCATGGAGCGCGTCACGGGACTGTCGCGGCGGCTGACCAACTGATCAGGCGCCGCGGAACAGCGAATAGCCCCAGCGCGTGAATTTCAGCGGCAGATGAAAATGCTCGTCGACGTGCTTGATGCGGAAGCGGAACGGCGTCACCGTGAGAAAACCGTCGCCGTCGCCAAAGAACTCTCCGAGATGAAACAGGACCTCGTACTCGCCTGCCGTCACACCAGCGCCCTGGACAATGGGATGATCGAGTACACCATTTGCGCCGAGCCGCCCGTCGGCGACGCGCGAGGAGTCCGGATCGATCCGCCATATCTCGACGCGCAGCCCCTGCGCGGGACGTCCGCTCGCCACATCGACCGCGTGAATGGAAATGCCGCCTGCCACAATGTTCCTCCCGTGAGCGCAGCGCCATGGTAGACGCAAACCTGGCCGCTCGGCCAGCGTCCGCTTTGCTGCCGGCGCTCGGAGCAATGACCTGGCTTCAGGCGCTGGTGGCGCTGGCCTTGTTTGCGCCGGGCGTGGTGGCGCCGCGCGCCCATATCGAGGTCTGGCAGCTCTCGATGTTCTCATGCGCGGTGTTCGCCGTCGGCATCCCCGCCTCGTTCTGGGGCGGCGGCTTCATCGCGCGGCTCGGATCGCTCCGGATCGCGAGCCTGTGCGCGGTGGCCATCGTCGCCAGCATGGCGCTGGCCTCGCTCGGATCGACCGCCGCGCTGCTTGCAGCAGGCCTCTGCCTCGGTCTTGCCATGGGGCCCGAGACGCCCGCGAGCGCGGCGTTGCTGGCGCGGCTCGTCACCGCCGAGCGGCGCGCCTTCGTGTTCTCGGTGCGCCAGACCGGCAACCAGATTGGCGCGGTCTTCGGGTCGCTGGCCCTGCCCGCACTCGCCATCTCGTTTGGCCCCGCCTGGTGCTATGCGGCCGTCGGTGCCTGCGCCCTTCTGGCGATCGCCCTGTTCGAATGGCTGCGGCCGGCCTATGCCGGCAGGATCGTGCCGCCGCCGAAGCTCGATCTGCGCGCGCGGCTGGCGCTGGTGACCGCGGACCGGCGGATCGCGATGCTGGCGCTGGCCTCGATGCCGTTCAGTGCGATGCAGGTGTCGCTCAACACCGTCTTCGTCACGCTCGGCACCCGCGAGCTTGGCCTCAGCCACATCGAGGCCGGGATGGCGCTTGCCTGCGCGCAGGCCGGCGGCCTGGTCGGCCGGCTCGGTTGGGGCTATGTCGCGATGCGCCTCGACGCTTCGCGCATGGTGCTCATCGTCATTGGCCTCGGCATGGCCATCTGCGCCGCGCTGCTTGGCCTCGACGGCGCATCGCTCGGCCGCCCCGGTCAGTTTGCGTTCGCCGCATTGTTCGGCCTGACGGCCTCGGGGTGGAACGGTGTCTTCATCGCCGAGATCGCGCGCCTCGCGCCGCAGGACCGGATCGGCGAGACCACGGGCGCGGTGCTGACCGCCTCCTATTTGGGCCTGCTGGCCGCGCCGGCGCTGGTATCGATCCTCGATGGTGCAGCCAGCCTCGGCGCGGCCTTTGTCGCCTTGGCCTGTCTTGCGCTGTGCGGCACATTGGCGCTGATCTGGGGGGACCATGACAAAGCCGGCAGATAGCGCGCGGGAGATCGCAGCCGACGTTACGGCCGGGCGGACGAGCGCCGTCGAGACAGCCAGGGCCGCGCTCGCCCGGATCGAGGCCGGCAAGGCGTTGAATGCGGTCGTCACGACCGATCCCGCCCGCACACTCGCCGATGCCGCCGCGGTCGACGATCGCCTGCGCGCCGGCGGGATGATGCCTCTCGCCGGTGTCCCCGTCATCGTCAAGGACAACATCTGGGTCGGCGGCTGGCGTGTAACGCAAGGCTCGCGTCTGTTTGCCGATTTTGTCGCGCCACGCGATGCCATCGCGATCGAGCGGCTGCGTCGCGCCGGCGCGGTCGTTGTCGGCATAGGAGCGACATCCGAGTTCGCCAGCAAGGGCGTCACGACGTCGCCGCTGTTCGGGCCAACGCGGCATCCGCAAAATCCCGCGCTGACGCCGGGCGGCTCTTCGGGCGGACCCGCCGCAGCCGTCGCAGCCGGCCTTGTGCCACTCGCGATCGGCACCGATGCCGGCGGCTCCAGCCGCAGGCCCCCGGCCCATGTCGGCGTCGCCGGCTTCAAGCCGTCCTTCGGCGCGATCCCCTATGGGCCCGGTTTCGCCGAGCCATTCTTCGGCCTGTCCGTCATTGCGCCGATCGCCATTGATGTCGGCGATATCGCCCTGGCGTTCGAAACCTTGGCCGGCGACGATCCGCGCGATCCGGACTCGGCGAGCATCGCGCAAGATGCCAGGGACATCTCCAGCCTGCGCATCGCGTTCTCGCCGCGTCTCGGGCTCGACGTCGCAGTCGACGATGTCGTCGCAAATGGCCTCGCCTCCGCGATTGCGCGTCTCGCCGCCGCAGGTTTACCTCTCGCACGACGCGATCCCGTCTGGCCGCCGGATGCGACGGAAGACGCAATCATGCCGCTTCAGCACGCGGGCCTTTCCGCTCTCTACGGCGATGCCTTTCGCAAGGATCCGGCCGCTTTCGATCCTGATATCGCCAAACAGGTCGAACGCGGTCTCGCCTGGTCAGGCAGCGATGTCGCCCGGGCGCTGGTCGCCAGCACGTCGATCGCCCATGCTTTTGCGACTTTCTTCACCGAAACCGACCTGCTGCTGGCCCCGACGGTGCCCTGCGTCGCCTGGCCGTTCACCCAGCTCGGACCCGACATGATCGGCGGTCGCCCGGCGAGCCCCCGCGGGCACGCCGTATTCACGCCCTTCGTCAATCACGCCCGGCTGCCGGCGATCTCGATCCCCTGCGGGCGTGATAAGGCCGGACTTCCTTTCGGCCTCCAGATCATCGCCCGGCGCGGACAGGACCGCACATTGCTGTGCGCCGCACGACATATCGAGGCGCTGCTGCGGGTGTAATTCACGTCACGAAAGTCGCCCGCAAACGCCGCCAGCCGATCACGATGCCGGTGACGGAGAACACCAGGCCGAGTGCACAAAGCCCGACGATCAGGACGTCGCGCAGACGCGGATGCGCCATGAGGACAGGGAAATCGAGCGTGTGCAGCGCGCTGTAGAACCAGCGATAGGCCCGCCGGGAGGCGTCCAGCCGTTGCAACAGGCTGCCGTCGGCGCCGTCGATGTCGAACCAGAGATCACCGCAGCGGGAGCGGTAGACGGGCGCGCCGGGAACGATGGACTGGGCGGGGTAGTCGTCGTTATCAGCAAGGACGGAGGGTGCGCCGCAGCCGGCCGCAAGGCGCGCGGTCAGCCTCTGGACCTCGTGCACATCCAGAAATCCCGCAGGCCCCGCGCGGGGCGCCTCTTCCGCCTCGATCAATGTCTGACCATCAAGGTCGATCCGATCCCGCCGATAGACATTGCCGTTGAAGACGAACCATTCGATTTCGCGGGCCGACGGCGATAGCGGCTGCTGACCGAACGATGAGGCCGCCGTCCAGTCCGGCCGGGCATTCATCGCGCCGGCTTCGGCTGCGGTCAACTGCCCGCGCGAGAACAGCCTCCCGTGATCCATGGAGAGCCAACCGCTGAAGATCCAGGTCAGGACGAACGTCATTGCCGCAAGGCCCATGAGATGATGGAGCGCGTGCCAGCCACGATAAGGCGACGACACCTTGTACCTGCGCAATTTCACCCGCGCGATCCCGAGCACCGCGCCGAGCACCGCCGCACTCAAGGCCAGCAGCGACAAGGTCCAGACCACGCGATCCCACAGCGGCCAGTTGCTCCTCAAAGCCGTCGGATAGATCCAGTGCAGCACGCTGCCGACGAGATTCCAGCCTCGTTCCTTCCGCGTCGTATCCAGGACGATCTCGCCGGTCAGCGACGAGACATAGACCTCCGTTCCCGCGGCATCGCCCAGGGCAATGCGAAACAAGGGCCGATGGCGGTCAAAGCCGTTCGGCACGCTCCATTGGTCATAATCCGCGTGGGCGAGGATCATCGCCCGCGCGGCGTCGAGCCCGCGCCGGCGGGCGTGGTCTTGCGCGATGGCCAGCGCAATATCGGACGAGGCGACAGACGCGCCGGCTCCGTCGGAGGCGTGGACTGCGCCTGTGCGCGATGGTCCTGAGACGATATAGACCGGCCCGTCGCTGCGCTGGACCAGGCGAACGCGGCTGGCATCGGCAATTCCGGTCGCGGTCACGGCATCGGCGACCGAGATCCTCACCTGCGCGCGATCCAGCGGCACGAGTCCGGCAAAGCGTTCCGTTTCCGCCAGCGACGGAAACGGAACGAAGTGCATCACGATTCCGCTCGCGAACCACATCGCGAACAGGAGACAGAACGCGATCCCGAGCCAGCGATGCAGCAGGACGATCGCGCTCATCATGCGGTCAGCGCCTCACCATTTGAACGCGGCCGAGAGCTCGTAGGTGCGCGGCGCACCCAACAGGATCTGATCGGGATAAAACGGGTCGCCCCAGATCGCGTAGCGCTTGTCGGTGAAGTTGCGCACCCGGAAAGTCAGGCGAGCCTGGTCAACCGCATTGAAGATCGTCCTGGGGATATCGACGAAGGCGTAGACATCGCCGACGGTGTAGGCATTCATGGTCACGGTGTTGGCGTCGGTATTGTAGCGGTCGCCGACGTGGCGGCCGGTGATGCCGACCTCCACCGGCCAAGGCGTGAAGAACCGGTACGATGCGCCGGCATTGGCAACGATGCGCGGCACGTTCGGCGGCGTGTTGCCGGAGAATGTGCCACCGACGAAATTGTAGTCGGCGTAGCGGGCATCGACATAGGCGATATTACCCCAGAGCCGCAGCGGCTCGATCGGGCGCACCGAAGCGGCAAGTTCCATGCCCTTCGACTCCTGCCGCCCGGCGATGTTGAGCGCCATGCCGCCGGCGGCCGCGTAGACGTTCTTGCGCTGGATGTCGTAAGCGGAGAACGACCACTCCGCCCGGTTGTCCCAGAACAGATGCTTGACCCCGGTCTCATAGGTACGCGCAGTCGTCAGGTCGAGCGGCTGGGTGGGCCCAAGCAGGAAGATGTTGTTGGCGGAGATGTCGGCGCCGGTGGCGTACTGGCTGAAGAAGGTCAGGCCCGGAACGGCCTCCCAGGTGTAGCCGATACGGCCGGTGACCGGCGTCCAGGATTTCGAGAACGGAAAATTCGCGTTCTCCAGACCGTTGACGTCGGTCGAGTTGCGATCGAGCCCGATATGCTCCACACGGAGACCACCAACCAGCGCGAAGCTGCGCGTGAGCTTCAGCCGGTCCTCGAACGACAGCGCCTCGTTGTCGATACGCGCGGTCTGCTGCTTGGTCGTCAGCAGGCCGTAGAAGCCGCGGTTCGGATCAACGAGATCAACGGAATCGCCGGGAAAATTCGCGGCACCCGGCCTGACGAAGTCGAGGTAGCTCGACGACAGCGTCGTGACGAGACGATTGTCGAAGCCTGCGATGTTCGCATCCCAGGTCAGGTCGGTGATGTTGCCGACCAGACGCTGGCTGTGCGCCACATAGAAGCGGCTGCGATCAACCGTGTTCGTCGCGGTGTTGAACGCCTCGACCTCGTTGTTGAACCAGGAGCGCTCGGCGCCGTAGGCATAGGCCTGGCTCTTCAACGTCAGGTCGGGGGCAAGCTTCAACTCGAAGCCACCACGCAGCCAGACCTCCTGCGCCACGTTGCGATTATCGAGGACGTTGTAGTTGGTGTTGAAGGTGCGGTCGTCGATCGTGATCGACCCGAGATTCGACGGGTTGAAGCTCGAGACATAAGTGCCCGAGACGATGCCTGCCGTCGCGTGCGAGCCGCTGAAGGCCACCGGCACCAATGGCGCGCCCCAATAAGCCTTGGAGCGGTCTTCCCGGTACTCGATCGCGCCCCAGACCTTGAGGCTGTCGGAGATGCGGTAGTTGAGCTGACCGGAGACGTCGAGGGTCCTGGTGTTGGTATCGTCGGCAAAGCCGTTGAGCGAGGAGCGGCTGATGTCGAAGCGATAGTCCAGCCCCTGCACATTGGTGCTGCCGCCGGACCCGTAATGGGCGCGGAACGAGTTCAGCGAGTCCCAGGAGAAATCGGCTTCGCTGCGGATCGGCCCCGTAGGCGGCTGCTTGTTGACGAAGTTGATCGCGCCGCCAGCGGCGCCCTCGCCCGAGATCAGCGAGGCCGGGCCCTTGAGGATTTCCACAGCTTCGAGATTGGCGGTGTCCATGATCCGCGAGGTCATGTTCTGCGGGCCGATCTTGATGCCGTTGTAGAGCGTGTTGATCTGGCTGTTGGTGAAGCCGCGCATCGAGAAGGCCGAGGGTTCGGCCGGATTGTCGCCGGCGGTGACTCCGACGGCGCCTTGCGCCACGTCGGAGACGGTGCGGTAGCCCTGATCGCGCATGGTCTCGGCTGAGATCACCTCGACGGTGGCGGGGGTCTCCCGCACGGTCAGGCCGAGCCGCGAGGCGCTCTCCGCCACCGCGTTGCTGTTGAGCGGTGTCGGCGTTTGTTCCGGCGCTGCCGCACCCGGCACCGTGGGCTTTGGCTCTGCCGCTGTGCCAGCGGACCTGCGCGATGAGGCGCGGCGTGCGGTTTGCCCCTCGCGACCGGCTGGCCTCGCCTGCCTGCGGGATTGGGCCGGCGACACCTCAACCGGCGGCAGGGGTTCGCGGGCCTGCTGCGCGACGACAGCGGGCAGGTCGGCGGCTGCGAGCGATGTGAGAGCAGCGGAAGCGAGCAGGAAGCGGCGCGGTCGTACAATACGGATGGAAGACACGGCTTTGGACCTCGGTGTGACGTCAGTGGCACGTCACAGCGAACGAGGTCTCACCCTGGGCCTGTCAGCCTTCCGATGAAGCCGAATGTCTGTACTCCCCGACCGACATCTTCGCGTGTGACCACGGCTGACGGCAGGTCTCCTGGCTCGCGGGTCATTACCTTCCGTCGCCTTCCCGGGACCGAGATACCCAGTGGCTCGTGACGCAAGATTCGCCGCTTACAGTTGCGGGGGCAGCCACGGCATTGGGGACAAATTCCCCGCACCGCATTCCCTTTTCATCCCCTCTCGGGGAAACCGTCGCGAGCATCTAGGATTACGATCCAGACAGAGTCAATGTGCCAGTTGCGGCGTTATTGCCACAGCGACCAACTTCCTTGGAGATAAGCATGGAAGGCGAGACCTTCCTCTGGCTGATACGGCATGCGCGCGTCGACGGCATTCCCGGGACGATCCATGCCGCCGACGCGCCGGCCGATCTTGGCGATCGCGCACAGTTGGAGGCGCTGCGACAGAGACTGCCACGCGACGGCGCGGGCTATGCCAGCCCGGCGCGCCGCACGGTTGAGACGGCGCGCGCACTGGGACTCGAACCGGTGCAGATGGCCCAATTCGGTGAGCAGGACTTTGGCGACTGGACCGGCCGGCGGCACGACGATCTCGCAGCGGCCGGCGGCGAGACCTATGCGCGGTTCTGGAGCGATCCGGCTTGCGAACGGCCGCCCGGCGGCGAAAGCTTCGAGGATCAGGTCGCGCGTGTCCGGACGGGACTGTCGGGGATCGGAACCGGGGCCGCGACGCTTGTCGTGCATTCCGGCACGATCCGCGCGGCGCTGTGCGTCGCGCTGGATCTCGCGCCACAAGCGGCCCTGCGCTTCGTGATCGATCCGCTGTCGCTGACCCGGATCGACCGGCTCGCAACCGGCTGGCGCGTCGTGTCCGTCAATCAGCGAATGGTTTGAGCCGGATCAGGCTGGACGATCCGGCACATTGGCCTGCGCAAACGTCGCCATGTCGTTGTGGAGGGTGCAGGCCGACCGCACCAGCGGCAGCGCGATCGCGGCGCCCGATCCTTCGCCGAGCCTGAGATCGAGGCTGATCAGCGGCTGCACATTCAGCGCGCGCAGCACCAGCCGATGCCCCTGCTCCGCCGAGAGGTGGGAGGCGAGCTGGAACGGCTGGCACGACGGATTGAGCCGCGCCGCGACCAGCGCCGCCACCGACACGATGAAACCGTCGATCAGCACGGGAATGCGCGCTTGCGCGGCCGCGATGATCGCGCCTGCGATCGCTGCGATCTCGAGACCGCCGACGGCACACAGTATCTTTTCGGGCGATGCGCCCGCAACGCCATGGCGGGCTATCGCAGCGTCGATCACCCGCGCCTTGTGCGCCCGGCCGGCCGCATCGACGCCGGTGCCGCTGCCCGCGATCTCCTCGGCGCTCACGCCGAGCAGGCTGGCTGCAATCGCCGCGGACGTTGTGGTGTTGCCGATGCCCATCTCGCCGAAGATCAGAAGATCGGGCTGCCCGGACCGCGCGCGCATGACCGCTCGTCGGCCGGCTTCGAAAGCAAATGCCAGCTCTGCAGCTGCGAGCGCGGCCTCGACGCTGAAATCACGCGTGCCGCGACGCGGCTTGTCGGTCACGATGCCTGCCGTCTCCTCCTGCGCCAGCGTGCCGACGTCGACGACCTCCAGGCTGGAGCCAAGCTCACGCGCCAGCACCGAGATCGCGGCGCCGCCGGACGCAAAATTCGCCATCATCGCGATGGTCACTTCTTGCGGATAGGCCGACACGCCCTGCGCGACGATGCCGTGATCGCCGGCGAAGATGATGATCGGCACCCGCGCCGCGCGCGGCTGTTCGGTCGCCTGCAGGCCCGCAAGCTCGATCGCGAGTTGCTCGAGCCGGCCGAGCGCGCCGGTTGGTTTCGTGAGTTGCGCCTGCCGCGCGATCGCCGCCTCGCGGTGGACCGCCGAGATCTCGGGGCATTCCTGGGAGACCCATTCGGGGAGCATCGTGCCTCGCTTACGGCCTGCGCTTGAGGATGTAGCTGTCCATGATCCAGCCGTGACGCTCGCGCGCGTCCTGTCGCGCAGCGACGATGCGCGGGCCGATCTCTGCCAGAACGCCGGACATGATGATCTGGTCGGGCATGCCGAGATAGGCGCCCCAGTAGATATGAAGCTCGCCAGCATCGAGCGACTGGAACGCGGTGCCACCGTCAAGCATCACTACGACTGTATCGACGCCTTGCGGCCAGCCGCCTTCGCGCAAACGGCGTCCTGTCGTGACAAGGAACGGCTCACCGACGTCGTTGAGCGGCAGCGCATGCGCCGCGCACAGCGTCTGGATCGAGGTGATGCCGGGCACGACCTCGATCTCAGGCAATGGATTGAGCCGCCGCGCGATGCGTAGCGAGGAATCATAGAGCGAGGGATCGCCCCAGATCAGCAGTGCGACCTTGCCCTCGCCCTCGAGGCGATTTGCGATCGTCTGCGACCAAGTTGCGGCCACGGCATCGTGCCAATCGTCCACGCCCTTGCGGTAGTCCGCTTCGGCCGCATCGCGCACGGGAAGATCGAACTCGGCGATATCAGTCGTTTGGTTGGTAAGGACATCCGCGCAGATCGTGCGCCTGAGATCGGCGAGATCGGACTTGGCCGTCCCCTTGCGCGGAATCAGGATGAGATCGGCCGCGTTGATGGCGCGGATCGCGGCGCGCGTGAGTTGCTCGGGATCGCCGCAACCGATGCCTATCAGGGAGAGCGTGAGCATCTTGCCCGCGAAAGGCGGCCATGACGGCCGCCTTTCGCTTGTCTCTTAAGCCGCGTTGTGCAGACGCGGGGTGACGAGGCCGGGCGCGGTGACGCCGCGCAACGACTTCGCCAGCGCCAGCACGGCGAGATCGGCGAGCGGCTCGATCACGATGACCAGCGCATAGGACGCCGCGAAAGTCGCGATGTTGACGAGGTTGGTCACGGCAAAACCGGAGCCGTAGAGCGCCCAGAACGCCACCCAGGCGATGACGCCGGCCTGATAGGTCGTCGAAAGCGCCAGCGCCTGGCGATACCTGAGATCGACATAGGCGGTGTTGCGGGCAATGATCCGCGCGGCGATTGCCTGGATCGCGAACAGCGGCACCAGCAGCGTGGTGACGTTCATGCCGTATTGCGGCAGGTCGGCCGGCTCGAAGAACATCCCCTGGAGCAGCAGGCCAATCGCGAGGCCGAAGGCCGCGGGCGCCGCGCCGAACAGCAGGAACAAGGTCGAGCCGAGGATGAAGTGCACCTCGGAGACCCCGACCGGGAAGTGCGGCATGATCTCGAAGAAGGTGAACACCAGGCCGGTGGTGGCGAGCGTTCGCGCCGCGAACGACGTGATCCCCTGCTCGCGCACGGTCTCGGCCGCGAGCTTCAGGGCAACGCCGCCTGCGGCGATGCCGGTTGCGTAACTCAACACGAGCTTGGCGCCCGTCACGATCCCGGGTTCGATATGCATGGCTCTCAGATCCTTCCTGCCGTCACACCCGACGGCCTTGGCCTCAAAACGTGCACGGCCGGTCTCCTGGCTCGCGGTTCACTGGGGTTCTCCGGCCTTCCCGAACCCTTCGGCCCAGTGGCGGTTCGGAGCCCCTCACCGCTTACAGTCGCGGGGGCGGCTGGGGTTTTGGGCGCCGCAACTGGGTCCGCCCACCCCCATTCCCGATTATGCTCCGGCGCTTTGCGCCGCGTGGAGCACCATGCATCTCCTGTGTGCCCCTTTCGCGGAGCCGGCGTCAAGGGGCGAAGGGCGGCCGACGCCGTCATGACGGATAATCCCCCGCCAGCGCGCCGAACAGGATCACGGCCGCCGTCGAAGCGGCGCCGCCTCGCCCAAGCTGCTCGGCAAGCTCGGCAATCGTGGTGCGAACCAGCCGCTCGTCGGGGCGGCCGAGAGATTCGGCGAACAGCGCCGGGGTGGTCGGCGAGAGGCCGTGCTCGATCAATTTCGCGACAAGCGCCGGAAACGTGCGGCGGCCCATATAGACCACGGTCGTCGCCTCCGGATCGGCCAGCGCCGCCCAGTTCAGGTTTTGCGGCAGCTCGCCGGTGACATCGGCGCCGGTCACAAACTGCACCCGGCGCGAGGTGTGGCGCCGGGTCAGGGGAATGCCGGCATGGGCCGCGGCCACACAGGCCGAGGTGACGCCGGGGATGATCTCGTAGCCGATGCCGGCTTCGCGCAAGGTGTCGAGCTCCTCCTCGAGCCGGCCGAAGATGCCGGCATCGCCCGACTTCAGCCGCACCACGCGCGACCCCGTAGCCGCATAGTCGACCAGCAGGCGGTTGACGTGGTGCTGCTTGGTCGAGGGCCGGCCTGCCCGTTTTCCCACCGCGACGAGATTGGCGCCGGGCCGGGCCAGATCGAGGATCGCGCCGGATGCGAGGTCGTCATAAAGCACGACGTCGGCCTCGCGCAGCCGGGCGGCGCCCTTGAGCGTGAGAAGCTCGGGGTCGCCGGGTCCGGCGGAGATGAAAGTGACAAAGCCGCTCACCGGTCCTCCGCGATCAGATGGAAGAACGTGCCGGTGGCATGCCCGCGGCGGGAGCCGGTCTCGGCGATGACCGCGCCGGTGGCGTCATGCACGACCGCCAGAGGTGTATCGGGCTGCGCCGCGATAGTGGAATAGTGGAACTCGTGGCCGCGCAGGCGTGCGCCGACCTGGTGCCCCGGCATCGGCACGGCGAGCGCGGCGAGACGGTAACCGAGATGCATGCGGCGTTTGGCAAAGCTCGTTTCGAGGCCAAGCAGGCCCGTCATCTCATGACTGATGCCGTCGGCGTCGGTCAGAGCGGCTCCCAGCACCATATAGCCTCCGCATTCGCCGTGCACCGGTCGCGTCTCGGCGAAGGCGCGCAATCCGTCGCGGAAGCGGGCATTGCCAGCGATCGTCCCGGCATGCAGCTCGGGATACCCGCCGGGCAGCCAGCACACATCCGCACCCGCATCAGGACCTTCATCGGCAAGCGGCGAGAATGTCGATATCTCGGCGCCCGCCGCACGCCACGCCTCCAGCATATGCGGATAGACGAACGAGAATGCGGGGTCGCGGGCAAGCGCGATGCGCTGGCCGGGCGGCGTCACGTTGAAGGCGTTCGCGGCGGGTTGCGGCGACCAGCTGGCTGCCGATCGAAGCACCGCATCGAGATCGACGTGCTCGGTGACGAAGCGCGCAGCTTCGTCGATCAGCTTGCCGATCTCCGCCTGCTCCTCGGCCTGCACCAGGCCGAGATGCCGTTTCGGCAGACTGATCTCGGCATGGCGCGGCAGAGCGCCGAACACGGCGATGCCGGCATCGTTGAGCGCACGCCGCACGAGGTCTTCGTGGCGCGGGCTCGCGACGCGGTTCAGCACCACGCCGGCAAGGCGCACGCCGGGGCGGTAGTCGCGCAGGCCCGCGGCGATCGCGGCCGCCGTCTGCGCCTGGCCGGAAGGATCGATCACCAGCACCACCGGCCAGCCCAGCATCTCCGCAATGTCGGCGGTGGCGCCGGTGCCGGAGACACCTCGCGCGGCGACGCCGTCGAACAGGCCCATCGAGCCCTCGGCCAGCACGACGTCGGCGTCAGCGCCGCGGTCGACGAGATGCGCGATTGCCCCGCGATCCATCGCCCAGCTATCGACGTTGACGGAGGCGCGTCCCGTGGCGGCGGCGTGGAAAGCAGGATCGATATAGTCGGGCCCGCTCTTGAAGCACTGCACGTTCAATCCGCGATTGCGCCAGGCGCGGGCGAGCGCCAGCGTCAGCGTGGTCTTGCCGACGCCGGAGGCCGGTGCGGAGATGACGAGGCCTGCTGCCATCACGACACCTCCGGAAAGCGCGGCTCGGCGCCGACCGGCCGGTAGCGGCGATCGTAATCGGCGGCATAGAGGCGGCTCTCGTCGAAGTCCGCCGCGCCCAGTGTCCTGCCGACCAGGATCAGCGCGGTGCGCTCCATCTCGGCGCCGACAGCGGCATCGAGCGTCGCCAGCGTCGCGCGAACGATGCGCTGGTCCGGCCAGCTCGCGCGCCAGACGATCGCGACCGGGCAGTCGGCGCCGTAATGCGGCGTCAGCTCTGCGATCACCTTGTCGAGCAGATGGATCGACAGATGGATGGCAAGCACCGCGCCGGTGGCAGCGAATGCGGCGAGCTTCTCGCCTTCAGGCATCGCGCTGGCGCGGCCCGGCGTGCGCGTGAGCACCACCGATTGGGCAAGCCCGGGCAACGTGAGTTCGGCTTCGAGCGCTGCCGCGGCGGCGGAGAACGAAGGCACGCCTGGCGTCACCGTATATGGAATCCCGAGGGCGCGCAGGCGCCGGAGCTGTTCGCCCATCGCCGACCAGATCGAGAGATCGCCGGAATGCAGGCGCACGATATCCTTACCTTCCGCATGCGCGGCCGTGATTTCCGCGATGATCTCGTCGAGCGACAAAGGCGCGGTGTTGACGATGCGCGCCCCTGGCGGGCAATGCGCCAAGACGCCCTCGGGCACCAGCGAGCCCGCATAGAGGCAGACCGGACAGGCGGCGATGAGGTCGCGTCCGCGCAACGTCAGCAGATCTGGAGCGCCCGGCCCGGCACCGATGAAATGCACCGTCATGGGCCGTCTCCTTCCGCGATCGCCGCGGTCGCGGTGCGATCCTGGGAGACCACGCGCGCCGCGATCAGCCGCGCGCCGGACCCGGCTGCCGCGAGCGCCGCAGCTTCGGCAACGGATCCTGTGCCGAATTTTTCGCTGATGAGCTCTGACTGGGTCGGCGTCGGGATGCCTGCAAGCGCGGCGGGCGGAACGGCCCTGATCGGCACACCGCATTCGCGCGCAAGCTGCTTCAGCGCCTCCGTGTCGGCCTTGTCGCTGACGGTCGCTAACGCCGCGAGGCCTGCAGTGCCGCCGGCCGCCAGCAGCGCCTCGCGCAGCGAAGCCAGCGTGACGTCCTTCTTGAACCCGAGTCCGGCAACTTTCATCGGACCGCACTCCACTGCACGACCGGCCGCGCCGCCTCCCAGGACCGGTAGCGGCCGAGCGAACCGGCACGGGCGATCTCGACCCGCATCAGCTCGCCGCCGTGGCGCTGGTGCAGTTCGCCGAGCAGTGCTTCCGTCTCCAGCGTCACGGCATGCGCGACGAGCCGCGTGCCGGGTGCTATGCGCGACCAGATGGCATCGAACACCGCGCTATCGAGGCCACCGCCGATGAAGACGGCGTCAGGTGCGTCCAGCGCGACCAGAGCTGCGGGCGCTTCGCCCGCGATGACATCGATCCGATGCGCCAATCCGAATTGCGCCGCGTTGCCCCGGATGTTGGCGGCGCGATCCTCGCGCGCCTCGATCGCGGTCGCCGTCCCGCCGCACAGCGCCCACTCGACCGAGATCGAGCCCGAGCCGGCACCGATATCCCACAGCCTCGCTCCGGAACGCGGCGCCAGCGCCGAGAGCGCAAGCGCGCGCACCGGCCGCTTGGTGATCTGGCCGTCATGGACGAACAGATCGTCTGGTAGGCCGGAGCTGCGGGGAATGCCTTGGGCGCCCTTTGCCTCGACGGCGACCGCGACCAGGTCTCCAGCGACATCATTAGCAAAACCGTCGGTGCGATGCATCCTGATGCTTTCGCGCGGCCCACCGAGCGCCGCGAGAGTCCAGAATGCCGAGGCGCCCCATCCGCGCGCGCTCAGCCACTTCGCGAGATCGCCGGCCGCCTTGCCGTCGCGCACGAGACAAATGATGCGCGCATCATGCGCCAGAAGCGGTACGAGACGCTCGAACGGCGCGGCGTGGAGACCAAGACAAGCAATTGCTTCGAGGCGCCAGCCGAGCCGCGCGGCAGCGAGTGAAAACGTCGAGGGCGCCGAATGCGCGATCCACTCGCTTGCATCCAGCTTTTCGGCAAGGCCGGCGCCGGCGCCGTGCCAAAACGGATCGCCGGACGCGAGCACTACCGTCCGACTGCCGCGACAAGTCAGCACAACGTCCGCATCGAACGGCACCGGCCACAGGTGGCCGCGCCCGGTCACACCCGCAAGCGCGAGGTGACGCTCGCCGCCGAAGACGGTTTCGGCCTCACGCAGCGCCTTTCGGCTTGCCTCCGACAGCCCGGCAAGGCCATCTTCACCGATACCGATGATGGTTAGCCAGGGATCAGCCATGACACGCGCCCTCATTCTGGGCGGAACGAGCGATGCTAGCTTGCTCGCCGTTGAAATCGCTCGCGCGCGCATCGACGCCGTCTATTCCTATGGCGGTCGCACCCGCGCGCCCGCCGACCAGCCGCTGCCGACCCGCATCGGCGGTTTCGGTGGCGTACGCGGGCTTACCGACTACATCCGCGCGGAAGCCATCACGCATGTCATCGACGCGACGCATCCCTTCGCCGCCGAGATGAGCCGCAACGCGATTGAAGCGTGCGCGGAAACCGGCACGCCGCTGATCGCACTGGAGCGTGCGCCTTGGGCCCAAGCGTCCGGCGACAACTGGATCGAAGTGCCGGACGTCAACGCCGCCGTCGTCGCACTGCCCGAGCGGCCCGCAAACGTGTTCCTCGCCATCGGTCGCCAGCACATCGCGCCGTTCGCGACCAGGCCGCAGCACGCCTACACGCTGCGCTTCGTCGATCCGCCCGAGGCGCCGCTGCCGTTCCCGGCCGATGTGATCGTGTCGCGTGGGCCGTTCACGCTTGACGCCGAGCTGGAGATGCTGCCCGCGCGCGGCATCGCCTGGATCGTCGCCCGCAATTCCGGCGGCGACGGCGCGCGTGCCAAGATCGATGCGGCCCGCATGCTGAGCCTGCCCGTGATCATGATCTCGCGCCCGGAATTGCCCGAGCGCCGGCGGGTCGAGAGCGTCGCCGAAATCATGCAGTGGCTCGGTCATCGCGCCTGCCTCGGCGCATAAACCCAGCGGCCGACGCGGCGTGTCTGCGAATTGCCGACGATCACCAGCGTGCGCATGTCGGCCATCTCGGGCGTCGCGTCGTCCAGCGTCACGATCTCGATTGTCTCGTCAGCCGCGCTGATCGCGCGCGCGAAGATCACGAGGCGCCCGCCGCAGCCGGCTTCCTTCAGCACCGCAAGCGCGCGGCCAAATCCCTCCGGCCGGCTTGCCGAACGCGGATTGTACATCGCAATGGCAAAATCGCCTTCCGCCGCGAGCCGCAAGCGCTTCTCGATCACCGCCCAGGGCTTGAGATTGTCGGAGAGGTTGATCGCGCAGAAATCATGGCCGAGCGGCGCGCCGGCGCGCGCAGCCGCCGCCAGCATCGCGGTGATGCCGGGCAACACGCGGATCGGCAGCTCCTGCCATTGCGGCGCCCGTTCGAGCGCCTCGAATACGGCTGAGGCCATTGCGAACACGCCGGGATCGCCGGAAGACACGACGACGACCTGACCGCCTTCGGCAGCCAGCCGCAGGGCTTCGCCGGCACGCTGCAGCTCTTCGCGATTGTCCGACGGATGCAGGTTGAGCCCAGCCCGCGGCGGCACGCGCGCGACATAGGGAGCGTAGCCCAGAATGTCGGTCGCGGCCGCCAGCGCGGCGGAAACCTCGGGCGTCACCAGCGCATCATTGCCCGGCCCGAGGCCCGCGATGGTCAGCGTGCCCGTCATTCGGCGGCGTCCGGATGCCGGCCCTTGCCGTGCACCAGCACGATCGCAAAGTAAGGACAATCGGCGGCATCGATGGCGGCGAGTCGCACCACGCGCTCGCCGGGCATGGTGCCACGCTCGACCAGCCAGGCATCGTCCAGCCGGCCGGCGGCAGCGAGCGCGCGGCGCACCTTTGCGAGATTGCGGCCGGTCTTCATGATCACGATTGCGTCGGAATCGCGCATACGCCGTTCGAGCTCGTCCTCGGCCAGCGTGCCCATCAGCACCGTCGTCACGTCGTCGCCAAGCGCGATCGGCTGTCCCACACCATTCCAGC
Source organism: Bradyrhizobium sp. SZCCT0153 (assembly GCF_018129995.1). Classification (GTDB taxonomy): domain Bacteria; phylum Pseudomonadota; class Alphaproteobacteria; order Rhizobiales; family Xanthobacteraceae; genus Bradyrhizobium; species Bradyrhizobium japonicum_G. Next base: position 765,631 of record NZ_JAFCKS010000002.1, on the reverse strand, counting down.
AGCCCACCATGCCGGGAATGCCCGCGATCACCTCGATCTCGACGCGGCCCTGCAGGCGCGTGTGCAGATGCATGAAAGAGCCGTAGAAGTAGGGATCGCCCTCGCAGAGCACGACGACGTCGACCGCGCGCGCCAGCTGCGCCAGCCGCTCGGCCCATTCGTCGTAGAAGCCGGCGAGCAGCTGCACGTATTCAGGACTGTCGAAGGCGATCTCGGTCGTGACCGGATACTCCATGGGATATTCGGTGACGCCGCTTCCGAGCATGCCCTCGACGATGCGCCGCGCCTGTCCCGGCCTGCCCTTCTTGCGGAAATAGGCGACGTGCTCCGCACCGCGCACCGTGCGGTCGGCGCGCACGCTCATCATATCGGGGGCACCGGGGCCGAGACCGCAGCAGATGATGCGTCCCATCTTACTCGCTCCGGCTCGCCAGCGCATTCACGGCGGCGACCGTGATCGCGGAACCGCCGAGACGGCCCTCGACCGTCAGCGCCGGCACCGGCGGATCGGTCATCAGCGCAGCCTTGGATTCGGCCGCGCCGACAAAGCCGACCGGGCAGCCGATGATCGCCGCCGGCCGCGGGCAGTCGCGATTTTCCAGCATGTTGAGGAGATGAAACAGCGCCGTCGGCGCGTTGCCGATCGCAACGATCGCGCCACCCAGATGCGGCCGCCACAGTTCCAGCGCTGCGGCTGAGCGCGTGTTGCGCATGGATTGCGCCAGCGCGGGAACGGTCTCGTCGCCGAGCGTGCAGATCACGGCGTTGGCCGCCGGCAATCTCGCGCGCGTAATTCCTTCGGAGACCATGCGCGCGTCGCACAGGATCGGTGCGCCCTTCTGCAAGGCCGCGCGGGCAGCGACGGCCATGCCTGGCGTGAAGCGGATATGCGCTTCGAGGCCGACCATGCCGGCGGCATGGATCATCCGCACCACGACCTGCTCCTCGTCCGGCGTGAAGTGCGCGAGATTCGCTTCAGCCCGGATGGTGGCGAAGGATTGCCGATAGATCGCAGCGCCGTCTGTCTCGTAGCGATGCGGCATCAGTGTCCTCCCATCAGGATGGAGGGATCCCTGACGATGTCGTCGCGGTTCAGCCCACGCAGGATCGGTTCATCGCGCGTCGACCCGGCGCACACGAGGTCGAAGCCCGCGCCGGTCGCGACCAGCGTGATGGCCGCCGCACCGGAATGGGCGCAGCCCTTGGCGCAGCCGGAGACGTGAAGGCGTGCGGCTGCGCCTATGTTCGGGGCCAGGGCCGCGGCAAGGCCGCGCGTATCGGCATGCGCCTCACGACAGCGTGGCGCGCCGCTGCAGGCGATGACGCGCAGCGCGGGGTCGTAGGCCTCGGTGATCAGGCCGGTCGCGTTCGGCATCACGCGCTTGGCTTCGCTCAGAACCATCCGCCATGGCGTCATGCGCAGCGCATGTCCGCAACCGGCGAGCTGGTTGAGCGTCGCATGCGGCATCTGTCCAAAGGCGACGCCGACCATCGCACCTTGCGAATAGAGGCCGGGACGCGCCGCGGCCATGATCGGGGCGGGCTCGGCCTCGCCGCGCAATGCCGCAGGCAAGGTTGCCCCGGCGGCAAGATGCGCAGCCATCCGCCCTCGTCCGCCTTTGGCGCCGCCCGAGACCACGAACCATTCGGCGAGCGCGAGCGCGGTGGTCACGGCCTCGCCGCGCGCGACCGGGCGGCCGAGCTTGTCGCCATCGGCTCGCACCAGCAGCCCGCCGGAACGATCACGCTCGATCCGCACATCCGCGGAATCGCCCGCAAGCACGCGCGAGGTGCCGTCATCGATGGCGAAGCCGAACTTGGTCGGAAGGTCGAGCTTGCACTCCGCGAGCGCCTCTTCGAGCTCGGCGGCGAGCAATTGGGTCTCGTCGCCGGTGCGCCAGAACGGCGTCACGAGGATATTGCGGCGGGATTCGGTGTCAGCGTCCGGGTCGAGCAGAGCCAGTTGCGAAAGGCCGTCGAGCAGCCGCCGATGGCTGCTGTCGTTGACGCCCCTGATCTGGAGATTGGCGCGGCTGGTGACGTCGATCAGACCGTTGCCATGGCGTTCGGCAAGATGGGCCAGTCCGGAAATTTGTGCCGCATCGAGCCGCCCACCGAACGGCCGCACGCGGACCACGAGGCCGTCGCCCGATTGCATCGGGCGCAGTGCGCCGGGACACCAACCCTTGACCACGGAAGCGCTCATGACGCCTCCCGCAACGCCGCCGCGATCGAATTGCGGCGCGTTCGCCAGAGTGACGCCTCATGCAGGCGCGTGAAGCATGTCTCCATCGCAGCGAGCGCCGCCGGATTTTCGTGCGCCATGAAGGCGCGGACGTCGTCATGGCCAAGCGTCGCATCGTAATAGAGATCGAACAGATGCGGCGGCACGGCGCCGGCCAGGTGCGCGAATGCGGCCATGTGCTCGAGCGTCGCGGTGATTTCGGCGGCGCCACGAAAACCGTGACGCATCATGCCGGCGATCCAGGCCGGGTTGGCAGCGCGCGCGCGGACCACGCGGGAGATTTCCTCGGTCAGCGTGCGCGCATGCGGCTGCTCGGGCCGGGTCGTATCGAGATGATAGAGTGACGGGCCCGTCGTACCGAGATGTGCCGAAGCCGCAGCAACGCCGGCTTCATGCGCGGCATAGTCGGCGGCGAGCAGAAGATCGGTCTCCGGCAGATCCTGGACGTGGACAAAGGCATCGGCCGACGCGAGCCGCTGTTCGATGCCCGCACGATCGGGCTTGATCTCGCCGTCGGCAGAGAACGCCCAGGAGGACGCCCACAGCCAGGCTTCGCCGGCCGCGTCGCGCGTCTCGGCCGTGAAGGCATCCGGGATCACCGAAAGGCCGACGCCGTATTGCCCCGGTCGCGGCGCGAACACGCGGGATGCACGATCGCGGTATGGATTTTCATCGCCCTCCTCATCGCGCGCCGCGAGCGCCTCGGAAGCGGCTTCGAACAATTGCGCAAGGTTCGCGAAGACGTCGCGAAACAGGCCCGAGACGCGCAGCGTGACGTCGATGCGGGGACGGCCGAGTTCGGCCGGAGCGATGATGTCGTAGCCCGTGACGCGACCGGAGGCGTGATCCCAGCGCGGCGCGAGGCCGGCCAGATGCAGCGCCATCGCGAACTCCTCGCCGGCCGTGCGCATCGTCGCCGAGCCCCAGAGATCGACCACGAGGCCTTTCGGCCAGTCGCCATGATCCTGTAAATGGCGGCGGAGCAGCTCTTCCGCGAGCTTGATGCCCTGCGCATGCGCCGACGGCGTCGGCACCGCGCGCGGGTCGACGGCATAGAGGTTGCGCCCGGTCGGCAGCACGTCCTGGCGCCCGCGGTAAGGAGAGCCTGAAGGCCCCGGCAGAACACGTTTACCGGCGAGCGCGGCACGGAGCGCGTCCCGTTCCGCGTTGCCGCAGGCACCGCGGCCGAACACATGCAAACCGTCGCCGAACTGGCTTTCCTTGAGATCGCAGACGAAGCGATCGATCCGCGGGATCGCTTCGGCCGGTGCTGCCGATGCATCGAGGCCGAGATCGTCTTCGAGGCCTGCGGCGCGCGCCTCGTCGCGGATCGCGGCAATCAGACGCTGGCGGCGGGCGGGATCGAGGCCATCGGCCGTCGAGTACTCGTCGAGAAGGTGTTCGAGCCTTCGCAGCCCTTCCGGCACCGCTGATGCTGCCAGCGGCGGCGGCAGATGGCCAATGGTGACGGCACCTAAGCGCCGCTTCGCCTGCGCGGCCTCGCCGGGGTCGTTGACGATGAAGGGATAGATGATTGGCAAATCGCCGACCAGAGCATCCGGCCAGCAGCTCGGTGACAGCGCCACGGATTTTCCGGGCAGCCATTCCAGCGTGCCGTGCGCGCCCATGTGCACGACAGCGTCAATGCGCTGTGCGCGAAGCCACAGATAGAACGCGACATAGGCATGCCGCGGCGTGCGGGCGAGATCGTGATAGTCGGAATCGCGCGTGGTCGCATCGCCGCGCTCCGGCTGAACCGCGATGATCGAGCGGCCGGACTGGATCGCGGCGAAGTGGAACGCGCTGTCGCGACAGCTCGGATCGGTCTCCGGCGCGCCCCAGGCTCGCGCGAGATCATCCTGCAACGATTGCGGCAGGTGCGAGAGCGCGGCGCTGTAATCGGCGACATTCCAGGCCAGTTGCCGCTCCAGCAGCGTCTCGCCGAGCGCGTGGACCGGTCCAACTTCGAAGCCGCAATCGGCGAGGTCGGATACCAAAGCCTCGACCGAAGCGAGCGCATCGAGACCAACCGCATGCGCGATCTGGTGCGGACGTCCCGGATAGGTCGAGAGCACGAGCGCCATCCGCTTCTGGGCGGCCGGCGTCTCCGCAAGGCGCCGCCAGGCTGCAACGCGCGCAGCGACGGCCTCTACGCGCTCCTCGTCGGACCTGTGAGCGAGATGCGAAAATTGCAGATCGGGATCGCGCATTGCGGCCGACTTGAAGCTCACCACGCCCGCGAACAGGCGGCCGTCGACCTCGGGCAGCACCACATGCATCGCAAGGTCGCCGGGCGACAGGCCGCGCAGCGACGCCGCCCAGTCCTCGCGCCGCGCCGTGGAGAGCGCGACCTGGAACACCGGACATGGTACGGCGTCGAACGGCGTCGTTCCGTCGTCGCCGATGGCCGAGAACGCCGTCGCATTGATGATCGCTGCGGGAGGAGTCTTCGCAAAATTATCCTGCAGCCAGCCCGCGACGCCCGCCGCCTTCAGCGAGGTGACAAACGCGCCGTATGCGTCAAATCCCTTCTCACGAAGCGCGGCAATCAGGGCGTCGACCGGGCCGGTGTCCGCGGCGGTGAGATAGGACCGATAGAAGGTCACCAGCGCGCGCGGCCTGCCCTCGCCGTCCGACGGTGCGGCAATCACACCACGCGCGGGATCATAAAAGCCCATCTCGGGAACGATCATCTCGCCGACGACCGGTCCGGCATAGAGGCCGGAGGCGAGCGCAAGCTGCGCGATCGCAGCCTGGGCCGCGACGGGACCGCCGGTATCGCAGAGCACCTTGAGCCGCCGCAGCGTCGAGACCGGCAAGGTCGAGTACGCATCCAGCCGCGTGTCATCGCGACCGTCGGCCGGCAGCACGGCGAGCACGATACCCCGCGCCTGCGCGAGTTGCTGAAGGGTTGCGAGGCCGTAGGGCCAGTAGGACTCACCGCCGATCAGGCGCACCAGAATGCCGCGCGCCTGTGACAGCGTGCGCTCGACATAGGTGTCGACCGAGAGCGGATGACGCAGTTCCGCAAGATTGACGAGCCGCAACGATGGCAGGCTGTCGCGGCCGCGGCGCCAGCCCGCCGCGAATGCGGCAAGGTCGGAATCCGAATACGAGAGCACCACGAGATCGGCCGGGTCCTGGCCGATGTCCCTTGGCGTCGCGGTCTCCTCGAGACCACGGCTCTCGCGGAAAACGACGTGCATCAGATGCCGGGTCCTGAAAGTCCGAGTCCCGCTCTTATCGCGGCCTCGTCGATATCGCCGTGCTCGCCGATCACGACGAGCTTTGACTGCCTGATACCCGCACCCCAGGGCTTGTCGAACTGGTGCCGCACGCGCTCGCCGACCGCTTGCAGCAAGAGACGCATCGGCTTGCCTTCCACTGCGATATAGCCCTTGACGCGCAGCACGCTCTGCTCCCTCGCCAGACGCTGCACCGACGCCACCAGTGCGTCGATGTCGGTGATTTCAGGAAGATCGATCACGACCGAGGCAAAATCGTCGTGCTCGTGATCCTCCTCGCCGTCGTGGTGCGAGGGACGCGCGGCGAGATCATTCTCCGCCGCAGCGCCGAGACCAAGGATCACACGCGCATCGATCGCGCCGTCGGTGATCGCCAGCATCGGCACGAGGCGCGGCATCTCGGCTGTGATCGCCGCCTTGGCGGCTTCAATGCCCGCGCTGCCGGCAAGATCGGCCTTGGTCAGCAGCACGATATCGGCGCAGGCGATCTGGTCCTCGAACACTTCCGACAGCGGCGTCTCGTGATCGAGATTTTCGTCGGCCGCGCGCTGCGCTTCGACAGCAATCGGGTCGGGCGCGAAGCGGCCGGCGGCGACGGCCTCGGCGTCGGCGAGCGCGATCACGCCATCGACCGTGATGCGCGAGCGGATCTCTGGCCAGTCGAATGCCTTGAGCAGCGGCTTTGGCAACGCCAGGCCCGAGGTCTCGATCAGGATGTGATCTGGTCTGACGGGTCGCGACAGCAACTTCTCCATGGTCGGAATGAAATCGTCGGCGACGGTGCAGCAGATGCAGCCATTGGCGAGCTCGATGATGTTCTCTTCCGGGCAATTGGCATCGGCGCAGGATTTCAGGATTTCGCCGTCGACGCCCTCGCTGCCGAACTCGTTGACGAGCACGGCAAGCTTCTTGCCGTTGGGGTTGGCGAGCAGATGCTGGATCAGCGTCGTCTTGCCGGAACCGAGGAAGCCCGTGACCACCGTGACCGGGACTTTTGCGAGCGAATTCATTCGGCGGCCTCCGGCACGACGGCGATGGGGGGAATGCGGGCAAGCGACTGCTTGCGGAAGATTTCCGGGCGGCTGCGCCACGGTACGATTCCGTCAGATGCTGCGGCGTAAGCTGCAGCCCCCGCGACGACGTCTTGCGCGTTCGCATCCGAGAGACGGCCATAGACGTAGGACCAGCGGCCGGGCGCGCTGAGCGCGACCGAGCAACCCTGGCTGCATGCCGACAGGCATTCGACGGGAACCACATTGACTCCGTCGGGCACGCCGGCCTCGATGATCGCGCCATGCAGGCGCTTGCCGGGCGTCGTCTCGCCCTCGTCAAGCGTCTGACCGGCGCGGCAGGTGATGCAGACGTGAAGTGTGACGGTCATCGCCTCTTCCATAATAAACAGCGGGAAGCGAAGAGGCCCACGAACCGTTCTTGCGAAGGTCCGTTTCCCCGTCGCGGAACACCCCGTCCGCCGGTCCAAGATCGTCCGCGCTGGCAGGTCTCCCGGCTTGCGGAGCAGGGTTTCCCCTTCGATCCCCGCCTTCCCGATCCCCAGGGGATCAGTGGCTTCGGGCATCTCTCCGGTCACGGTCGCGGGGGCGGCTGCATTTTGGACCCAAATCTTGCCGATTCGGACCCTATCGCATTCCCTCTTCGCCTGTCATAGGACAGGAACCAACGCCGGGCCACCATTTGCCCCCGGCCGCCTCTTGTCAAGCCGAAGGACGAGGTACGATGACGCCTGAACCGGATACCCAGACGGCCGAGGAAACCGACGCCCGCCACGCCGCGAAAATGGCGAAGAAGAAGGTCGCCCGCGACAAGATCATGGCGACCAAGAGCGGCGAGAAGGGCCTCGTCATCGTCCACACCGGCGCCGGCAAGGGCAAATCCTCCTCGGCCTTCGGCATGATCGTCCGCTGCGTCGCCCATGGCTTCCCCTGCGCAGTCGTGCAGTTCATCAAGGGTGCCTGGGACACCGGCGAGCGGCGTCTGCTCACCGGCCATTTCGGGGATCTCTGCCAGTTCCACGCCATGGGCGAAGGCTTCACCTGGGAGACGCAGGACCGCGCCCGCGACGTCGCCGCCGCACTCGCCGGCTGGGAGAAGGCCAAGGAGCTGATCCTCGATTCCAGCCTGCGCATGGTCGTGCTCGACGAGATCAACATCGCGTTGCGTTACGATTATCTCGATATCGCCGAGGTGGTCGAGTTCCTGACGACTTCGAAGCCGCCGATGACCCATGTCGTGCTCACCGGGCGCAACGCCAAGGACGAGCTGATCGAGATCGCCGATCTCGTCACCGAGATGACGCTGGTGAAACATCCGTTCCGCTCCGGCATCAAGGCGCAAGCCGGCGTCGAGTTCTAAGTCTTCCACGATGGCGCGCGCATTGATGATCCAGGGAGCCGGCTCGGACGTGGGCAAGTCGCTTATCGTCGCCGGCCTCGCGCGCGCCTTCACGCGGCGCGGCCTGCGCGTGCTGCCGTTCAAGCCGCAGAACATGTCGAACAATGCCGCCGTCACCGTCGATGGCGGCGAGATCGGCCGCGCCCAGGCGCTGCAGGCGCTCGCCGCCGGCGTCGAGCCGCACACCGACATGAACCCGGTGCTCTTGAAGCCCGAGACTGACGTCGGCGCGCAGGTGATCGTGCAGGGAAAACGCATCGCGACCGCGCGTGCGCGCGAATATGCGGCGATGAAGCCGTCACTGATGGGCGCGGTGCTGGAGAGTTTCGCGCGGTTGAAGGCGCGCGCCGATCTCGTGCTGGTGGAAGGCGCCGGCAGTCCCGCCGAAGTCAACCTGCGCAAGGCCGACATCGCCAATATGGGCTTTGCGCGCAAGGCCGACGTGCCGGTCGTGCTGGTCGGCGACATCGATCGTGGCGGCGTCATCGCCCAGCTCGTCGGCATCAAGACGGTGATCGACCCTGACGATGCCGCGATGATCCGGGGCTTTGTCATCAACAAGTTCCGCGGCGATCCCACGCTGTTCGACGACGGCTACAGACTGATCGAAGCGAAGACCGCGTGGCGCGGCCTTGGCGTGCTGCCCTGGTTCACGCGCGCCGGCGAGCTGCCGGCCGAGGACGCGCTGGGCCTGAGTGATGCGCGAAAGCCGGGCCAGTGCAAGATCGCCTGCCTCGCGCTGTCACGGATCGCCAATTTTGACGATCTCGATCCGCTCAAGCTCGAGCCTGGCGTCGACCTCGTGATGGTGCGCCCGGGCGAAGCCATCCCCGGTGACGTGCGCCTCGTCATCATTCCGGGCTCCAAATCCACCCGCGGCGATCTCGCATTCCTGCGCGCGCAGGGCTGGGACATCGATCTCCTGGCCCATCACCGCCGCGGCGGCCACGTCCTCGGCCTCTGCGGCGGCTATCAAATGCTCGGACGCAGCGTTGCGGATCCTGATGGGATCGAGGGCCCAGCCGGCGACACGGCGGGGCTCGGACTTCTGGATGTCACCACGGAGATGACCCCGCAGAAGACGCTGACGCGCGTCTCCGCGGTGCATGCGGCGACCAATCGGCCGATCGAGGCTTACGAAATCCACATCGGCCGCACCGACGGGCCGGATCGCGCGCAGCCATTCGCAAGATTGAATGGCGAACCGGAAGGGGCGATCTCGCGTGATGGACGCGTGCAAGGGAGTTATCTGCACGGCCTGTTCACCTCGGATGATTTTCGCAAGGCGTTTTTGGCAAAGCTCGACATTCCCACGGGCGACGAGCCCTATCATGCCAGGGTCGAGAGCGCGCTCGATGCGCTCGCCGCTCACGTCGAAACCCATCTCGATGTCGAAGGCCTGCTCGCGCTAGCGCGCTAGCACCTCGGCAAGGCGCGTCCATTCGGCCTCGCTGCCGGGAAGCCCGAGCCGCAGCCATGTCGGCTCCTTTGCGAACACACGCGACCAGATCTGGCCGCGCGCCAGTTCCTCCTGCGCGGCGAGCGCGTCGGGCGTCTCGTAGAGACGAAACAGCGGCGTTCCGCCGACGAGCCGCCAGCCCTGGGCTTGCACCAGCACGTCGAGGCGAACACAGTCCCGCACGAGCCGCGCGGACGTGGCCTCCGCCCACGAATTGTCAGCCAACGCGCGGCAGCCGATTGCGATCGCCACTCCCGAGACCGGCCATGGCCCCGACATTGCCGAGAGCCTGCCGATGTCGGCCGCATTGCCGATAGCAAACCCGAGTCGCAGACCGGCGAGGCCATAAAACTTTCCGAACGAGCGCAAGATCAGCAGTCCCGGCTGGGCCGCTTCCGGCGCGAGCGATAGTTGCGGAACGGCATCGACAAAGCTCTCGTCGATCACGAGACGGCCGACGCGCGGCAGCAGTGCGAGCAAATCCTTTTGCAAATGGCACCGGCCGTCCGGATTGTTCGGATTGACGACGATCGCAATATCCGCGCCCGCCATCGCGTCGAATTCATCGACTTCCTGGACGTCCCAGCCCGCGGCCGATAACACGCCGGCATATTCGTTGTAGGTCGGCGCGAGGATCCGGGCGCGGCCGGGTGGCGCCAGTTGCGGCAGCAATTGAATGGCGGCCTGTGCGCCGCCCATCGCGACGACCGGTGCGCTTGTGCCGTAAGCGTGCTGCGCAGCGTGGTGCAGCGCTTCGATCTCGGCGCGCGACGGCAATGCATTCCAATAATGCGCGCCGATCTCGCCGACGGGATAAGGCAGCCGGTTTATCCCGGTCGACAGATCGATCCAGTCCTCCGCGCGCCCGCCGAACCGCTGCCGGGCCAGATCGAGATTTCCACCGTGCTCGCGCATCTTTTGTTCTTTCACGCGAAAGCCAGGATCGCAAGGATTCCGGCGAGCAGCAGCATGGCACGGCGGTAGACCGTCAGTCCCGCGCCGATATCGGGGCCAAGCGGATCGCGCGCGCCTTCGTTGAGCCAGGGCTCGTTGGTGATGCTGCCATGATAGATGCGCGGACCGCTGAGCCGTACGCCGAGCGCGCCCGCCATGGCCGCTTCCGGCCACCCGGCGTTCGGCGAGCGATGACGGCGTGCATCCCGCGTCATGCATGACAGCGCCTCAAAGCGTCGCGGCGCGAGCAGCACGAACAGAAATCCGGTCAGGCGCGCCGGAATGACATTGGCGGCATCGTCGATGCGCGCCGCCGCCCAGCCGAAGGCCTCGTGCCGTTCGTTGCGATGGCCGATCATGGAGTCCAGCGTATTGATCGCCTTGTAGCCGAAGATTCCCGGCAAGCCGAACAGCGCGCCCCAGAACACCGGCGCCACGATGCCGTCGGATGCATTCTCGGCGAGGCTCTCGAGCGCCGCGCGCGCGATGCCGGCTTCGTCGAGCGCCGCGGGATCGCGACCGACGATGCGCGACACCGCGTCGCGCGCTGCGGCGATGTCGCCGGCTTGCAAAGGCGCCGCGACTGCGGCGACATGGTCATGCAGCGAGCGTAGCGCGACCAGCGGCCAGGCCAGGACGCCGACCAGCACGATCTGGATCCAGCCCAGGGAAAGCAGGGACTGAAGCGCCCAGCCGAGCGCGACGGAGAGCGCGATCACCGCGAGGGCGCCGGCGATACCCGCGGCGCGACGGAGCGCCGGCGGATCGGACGGCCGATTGCATGCGTCATCGATCGTGGAAATAAGCCGGCCGAGCCAGGTCACGGGGTGGCCGATCCGCGCGAACAGCCATAACGGCCAGCCCATGAGGGCATCCACCGCTATCGCTACCGCCATCGCACCCGCAAAACCCACGCACGCCTCCTGTCCCGCCCCTGTTGCGCAAAGCACGGCCGGAGCGCAAGCCCCTGCCCGTCTGATTTCGGCTTTGTCTTTGGCCTCGTTTGGTGATTAGTGCTGGCCGGCAGGAGACCTTCATGGCCGTCATCTTGATCACAGGCGGAGCGCGATCGGGCAAGAGCAAGCGCGCGGAAACGCGCGCGCGCGCCTTCCCCGGGCAGCCCGTCTATGTCGCGACGGCCGAGGTCCTCGATGCGGAAATGGAGGCGCGCATCGCCAAGCACCGTGCACGCCGCGGAACCGACTGGATCGAACGCGAGGTGCCGCTCGATCTCGTCGAGGTGCTGGCCGCAACCGATGGCGGCGGCGCGAGGCTCGTGGACTGCCTGACGCTGTGGCTCTCCAACCTGATGCATGCGGAGCGCGCCTGGGAACGCGAGGTGAGCGAACTCGCCGCCGCCTTGCCCCGCCTCAAAAGTCCCGTCGTCTTCGTCACCAACGAGGTAGGCCTCGGCATCGTGCCCGACAACGCACTGGCACGCAGCTTTCGCGACGCCGCCGGGATCATGAACCAGACCGTCGCGGCCGCTGCCGACGAGGTCGAGTTCATCGTCGCGGGCCTGCCGATGAAACTGAAATGATGCCGCGCGCCGAACTTCTGAAAGACATCGTCGCCGATCTCAGGATCGCTGTGTCCTTCGTCACGATCCTGCCGGTGGCATCGTCGAAGCCCGCCGGTGACGGCACCGTTGCGCGCGCGACCTGGGCCGTTCCGGTCGCCGGACTGCTGGTCGGCCTCGCGGGCGCTGCGGCCTATACGATCGCGAGCAGGCTGGGATTGACGCCGGGCCCTGCCGCCCTTCTCGCGCTGGCCGCGACTGCTCTCATCACCGGAGCGCTGCACGAGGACGGTCTTGCTGATACCGCCGACGGGCTCGGCGGCGGGCGAACCCGCGAGCGCAAGCTCGAGATCATGCGCGACAGCCGGATCGGCACTTATGGCGTCTGCGCGCTAATCCTGTCGTTCGGCCTGCGCTGGAGCGCGCTCGCCGTCATCGCCAACCAGTGGACGGTCACGCTGGCGCTCTGCGCTGCGCATGCCGCGGCCCGCGCCGGAGTACCGGCCTTCATGTCGCTGGTCGCGCCGGCGCGCCCCGACGGTCTGTCGGCGAGCGCCGGAGAGCCGCCGCGCCGCAGCATCGCCATCGCCTTTGCTGTCGGAACGCTCACCCTCGCCCTCGCGCTCGGGCCGGGCAAGGCGCTCGTCGGCCTGATCCTGCTGTCCCTCGCCGGCCTGATCCTGGCGCGGCTCGCCGTCCGCCAGATCGGCGGGCAGACCGGCGACATCCTCGGCGCGTTCGAGCAGAGCGGCGAGATCCTCATCCTGCTGGTGGCGGCATCGTTCCGGATGGGAGACTGATCATGGTCGAGTTTGACGACACCTTCCGTCAGCACTTGCGCGAGTTGTTCGTGTGGCGCCGCGACGTGCGCCGCTTTCGAACGAACCCGCTGCCGGACGGCGCCATCGCGCGGCTGATCGAAACCGCCTGCCTTTCGCCTTCGGTCGGCCTCAGCCAGCCCTGGCGCTTTGTCATCGTCGAGGATGCCGCGCGGCGCCGCGCCGTGATCGACGATTTCAAAGCGTGCAACGCCGATGCATTGAATGCCTACGCCGGCGAGCGCGCCGCGCGCTATGCCACGCTGAAACTGTCGGGCCTCGAACAGGCCCCAGGCCACCTCGCCGTGTTCGCCGACAAGGCCAGCGACATCGGTCACGGCCTCGGCCGCGCGACCATGCCGGAGACGACGGAATACTCCGTGGTCGCCGCGATCACCGCGATGTGGCTCGGCGCGCGCGCCGACGGCATCGGCCTCGGCTGGGTATCGATCCTCAATCCGGATCGCATCCACACCATTCTCGACGTGCCGGACTCCTGGAAATTCATCGCTTATCTCTGCATCGGCTATCCGGAAGTAGAATGCGACCAGCCTGAGCTCGAGCAGGCGAAATGGGAACATAGGCGGGGAGCAGAGGGATTCACGGTGCGGCGCTAATTGCGAGCGCAGCGAGCAACCAGAGTTCATTGGCGGAAAGATTCTGGTTTGCTTCGCTGCGCTCGCAATGACGACCGAGAGAGAGCAATCCGCCTCTACGACTTGCTCTTGCCGGCAACCGCCGCCACAGGCGTCGGATTTTCCGGCTTCTGGAACATCAACAGCGGGCGGAAGATCACGCGGCCATAGGCCTCGTAGTGCTTCTGGGTCGAGACCGCCACCTTCAGCGGCGTCGCGTAATTTGCCTCGAATGTCAGGAACGACGCGTAGGTCCAGGAGAAGCCGACACCGACCGAACTCAGCTCGGTGACCCCCGGGTATGTCGAATACACCGCGCCCCAGTCGGTGAAGACGTAGGTGTCGAAACCCCTGAGCCATTGCGACCAGTTGTAGTGCAGTTCGGCGTTGAAGTAATAGCCGCTGTCGCCGGACGCCGAGTTGGAGGGATAACCGCGCACGGTGGTGGGACCGCCGATCGAGAATATCTGGTCGCCCGGCAGCAGCTTCTCCTGCGTGTACTGCCAGCTCGCCAGCAAATTTGTGCTGAAATTCGCCGGCCCGGCGGCGCTGGTCGCGATCAACGAGCCGGTATAGGTGTTGAACGAGCGGTTGTTGCCGAGCACATGGTCCTGCCATTCGATATAGTTCACGGCCGGAGAGACCGTGATCGAATAGGCGTCGCCGGAATTGGTCACCGAGAAGCCTGCCGTGGCCTTGTCGTAGTGATCGTCGGTGACGGCGACGGTGGCGAAGCGGCTCACAGTCTTGCCTTCGGTCTCGGCGGCGTTGAGCAGCACCAGCCAGTTCTGCGTCACCCAGACCGGCTGGCTGAAATTGACCGCGGCCTGGCTCGAGCGGCCGGTGACGTCGAGCGAGACGAACGGTCCCTGGATGATCTTGATCTTGCCTTCGGTGTAGCTGACGCCGACGCGGCCGCCCCAGGGATTGACCGGAACGCTGTAGGCGACGTTGCCGTTGAGATTGCCGTCGGAACGCACGCCGTAGAAGGTCAGGCGGTCGTCGACGCCGAACAGGCCGTGGCGCTTGTAGAAGGCCCCGCCCTCCCAGCGTCCGGTGTTCTCGACGCCCTGGTTGTCGGTGAACAGCTGCAGGGTGTCGACCGGCGGCTCGATCACCGCGAACTGGAGGTCGGTCAGGCCGAAGCTCGTGCCGGGCTGGAGCAGCGCCTTGATCTGCACGTCGTCGGTCCGGTTGAACCAGATCACGTCGCGATTGAGTTTTGGAACGTCGAGGACCTCGCCTTCGGGCTCCTTGACACGCTGAAGGATGTAGTCGGTGCGGGTCTGCTTGTTGCCCTCGATGGTCGTCTTCTGAAGCCGGCCCTCGGTCAGCTTGACGCGGACGATGCCGCCCTTGGCATCCTGCTCGGGCAGCGTCGCGATACCCGTGACGATGCCGCGCTCGGTGTAGATGGCGTTGATGTCGGCGACGAGCTGCAACAGCGCGGCGATGTCGACGTTCTTGCCGACATATTTCTTCGCGATCTCATCGAACTCGGCCGGCGTGATGAACTTGGACCCGCTGAACTCGACCTTGCGCAGGCGGAATTTCGGCCCGCCCGGCTTCAGGAGCTGGGACTTTTCCCGCTCGCCGCCGATCACGGCCGGCCCGTTGAGCTTGGGCGGCGCGCTCCGCTGCTCGAGCTGGCGGCGCTGCCGGTCGATGTCGTTCTGGATCACGCCGGGGTTGATCGAGGGAACTTGCGCGCGCGAGGCTGCGATGCAGCAAGCTGCAAGCCCGACCCCAAAAGCTGCCCCCCAAATCCGCATCCCGAATCCCATTACCACGCCTGTGCGAGCCGGCCGACCGCCGGCTTCGTCGTCTCAACCGCCGCGTCCTTCCAGCCCGTGCGCCCCGCGCGCTGCCCCTGGCGGCGCAGCTTGCGCATGTCGCTCAATCCCTCGATGTTGACGGCTGGCCCGGAACCGATGGTCTCGACCGGCCGCGGCGTCAGCAGCGCGTCGAGCCGTGCCTGGCCGGAGAGACCGAGCAGGTAGAACGTGCCCCCGTCCTTCTTCGCGAGCCAGGTCTCGATGCTCTCGCTGCCCTCGCCGTCGACGGAGATGTTGCGGATCATGCTGGCGCCGGTGAAGTCGTTGCAGCAGGTGTGGGTCGGCCCGTAGTTGGTGACAGTCGCCGAGATGTCACCGGTGTAGAACACCACATAGGCGTTGCTGACATTGGCGTTGCCGACCTGGCTCATCGTGAACACGCCACCCGGTTGATAGAGCTGAAGCGTCGGCCAGTTGGACGGAGCCGGCGTACGGTTGTTGAGCAACACCTGCTGGGTCGCCGTGGTGAGCATGAGCTGACCAGGCACATAGCCGCTCAGGATCGCGACGGCCCGCGCGTCGGTCCAGAAGTTGGCGTCCACCACCCTGAACTGGTTGATGATGATGCTGTCAGGATCGATCGAGACGTTGGCCGAGGTCGCGGTGCCGCCGTTGTAGCCCGTCACGTTCATGATCAGCGGGATCTGCGGCGTCGAGCGGATCTGCTCGCCCCTGACGTTGATCGTGTCGGCCGCGAGGTCGAGCTCTTTCCGCACGCTGACGAAGCCGATGGTCAGGTCACCCGGCGAGGACAGCTTGATCGTGGAGCCGCTGATCCGGTCGAGCGAGACCGATCCCGCCGAAGCGAAGTGCGTGTCGCCGTTGGCGAAGATCGATCCACCCCGGATCGAACCGGCATCTGCGCGCAGGTCGATATCACCGGCATCCCCGGGGATGCCTGTGGTGGTGAGCTGGGCGAATACGATGTCGCCCGCGGCGTGCAGGGTCTGCGTGCCGCCGCTGACGGCGGTGCCGAGCGTGATCGCACCTGTCGTCGCGGTCATGCCGAGCGAACCGCCGACATTGAGATTGTCCCAATTGACGACGGTGCCCTGCAGCACCGCGTTGCCGGTCGACGCCGTGAGGTTATGACCGGTGTTGGTCCCTGCCGCGATCAGCCGCGCCGAGCCGTTGGCCGAGACCGAGCCGAGTGTCGGCACGCCGCCCGCCATCACTGTCTGCGCCAGGATGAAGCCGTTGTCGGCAGTGACGGTGACGTTGCCGATGTCGCCGCTATTGCCAGTGGCCGCCAGCGCCTTGAACGTGACGTTCTGGCTGGCGTGGACCGTCTGCGAGCCGCTGGTGTCGGCGGTTCCAATGACGATGCTGCCATTGTTGGTAACGGCGCTGAAGAAGCCGCTCGCCCCGGTTGCCGTGCCCGCCAGCACCTGATCGAGCGTCAGCTCGCCTGTGCCGACGATGTCCACGCTGCCCTTTATCGCGGACAGCAGGCTCGCCTCGGTGTCGGTCAGAGCCTTCAGATAGATGTCGCCATCGCTCGTGCTTGCCGACAGCCGCGCAGCGTTGAAGTCGTACCGGCTCGTCGCGCTGCCGATGCCGTTCGATGCGCTCAACGAAACTTCGGCGCCCGCGCCGGACGCTACGAACTTGGTCTGGCCGTCGCCATTGTCGATGATCGCTCCGAGCGAGGCGACGCCACCGGCAGTGACGATGATCGAGGGCGCGTTCGAAGCCGCCGCATAGGACAGCGACGAATTCAGCTGGCCGATCGTCGCATCGCCCGTGGTGGTCACCGAGATCACGCCGGCCGCGTTGATGGCCGAATAGGTGCCCATCGACAGCGTCGCGGCGACCAGCGTCATACCGTCGGAGCTGCTGGTCGCAACCACCGGCGCTGCGCTGGAGCCGGCGGCGAAGGTCAAACCGCGGTTGGCGAGCAGTTGCATCAGGCCGTCGCTGGTGATGTCGGCATTGATGGTGAGCGCACCGCGCGGCACGTTCAACGTCAGTGCGCCGCCGGCCGTCACCGTCCCGTAGGCGCCGCTCGCGCCGATCACGAGATCGCCGGTGACCGCCAGGATGCTGAGATCGCCGAACGCCGAGCCGGTTACGCTGCCCGAGATATTCACCTGCAAGGGCTGGAAGATGGAGCCATTGAAGCCGATGTTGCCGCCGGCGCGCAGATCAAGGTCGGTGCCCAGGATATGGATCGCCGAACGGTCCGTGAAGCCGGCTTCGGCGTAGATGCTGCCGCTCGCCGCGAGCTGGATCGCATTGCCGGCGGAGATATTGCCGAGGATGAGATCGCCGGTGGTCTGCTTCACATAAATGCCCTGAGCGGACGAGACCTGGTCGAGCTGGTCGTTGGCCGGGTCGGCGAAGGCGATCTGGATCGCGTTCGCGTTGGTCGCGGGATTGCTTCCGGCTGCCCCTGAGGCGCCGACATTGCCATGCTCGGCGATCAGGGTCAGGTTGCCGATATCGCCTGATATCACCGGAGTGCCGGTCACGCCGGCGGCGGCGCTGATGCTGGTTACAGCGTCGAGCTTGACGTCGCCGCGGCCGGTGACCTCGATGCCGTTGGCCTGTGCGGCCGCGATCGGGCCATAGTTCGCGGTGATGCCGCCGAGCGTGAGGCTGTTCTTGCTGCCGAGATACACATTCGTCAGCGCCTTGGCCGAGATCGCGATCGGATTGTCGACAACGACGAGGTTCTGCTGCGACAAGCTGACCGTATAGGTCACGACATGGGTCGTCGGGTCGGTGGTCGCGCCGACGGTGAGCTGGCCGGGACCCGCCGTCGCGAGCAATCCCCTCTGCTCCGGCGACAGCGCCGAGGAATCGACGCTGGTGAAGTTGAAAGTCTGGGGCGCGGCCGAATTGCCGACCGAGCCGCGCGGCGCGTAGAGCATGATCTGGTTCGCGCTGACATTGGCAACGACGTTCTCGTCGATCGGCGGCGGTGCGGCGCCGACGGCCGACGAGGACACGGTGTAGGCGAGCTGGCTCTGCGTCCACTGCGCGCCGGCGGTGATGATGCCGTAGACCCGCTCGGTCGATGCGAGCGTGTAGGCGTAGCCCGCATTGTAGGAGTTCAGCGCTGTCTGCAGCGCCGTGTTGCTCGGCATGCGCTGATTGGCCGTGGAGACGCCGTCGAACAGCTTCGTGAACAACGCCGACGACAGCGAGCTGCCGAACACGGCCCCCAGCGGATCTGCGGGGGCGGTGCCAAGCAGTGCCGTCAGCGAGCTCTTGAGCTCGTCGGTGGTGATCTTGCCGAGCAGGAACTGGTCCCTCAGGAACCGCGTGGTGGCCTCGACTTTCATGTCCATCGTCGAGACGTTGGCCGGATCGATGCCGAGCTTGGCAGCCACTTGCGCCCGAAGCACCGTCAGGCCCACCGAGGTCGGGTTGTAGGTGCTGCCGTTCGCGAAGGCGATGTTCTTGAGCTGGAAGTAGTCGTTATAGGCCGACGTCACCATTGACTGGTAGCTGTTGACGGCGTTGGTGGCGGCGTTGCCGCTGAGCAGGTCGAGGCTGGCCCAGACGTCCTGGAGATGCTGGCTCTGCGCCTGGGTGAGACCCACCGCTGCCCGGCCGTTCAGGATGTTGGCCTGATTGCCGTCGGAGCCGGCCGCCTCCAGGAACACCGGGCCGCCGCTCGACTGGACCGTGCCGAGGCGCAAATCGCCCTTGGACTGGACGATGTAGGTGCCGGTGGCCGAGGCGCTGTCGAGAACGCCGCCATCGACGCTGCCGCCGGCCTGCGCGGTGCCCGTCGCCTGGATCACCAGCGGATTGATGTTGGTCAGGGTAGACGCGCCATTGACGACGCTGCTCGTCGCGCCGATCGCGCCGGCGGTGGAGTCGATCTCGACGTTCTTGCCGGTCACGACGGGGTTGGCGCCGTTGTAGGGGGACGCCGAGTTGATGTCGCCGGTCGCCGAGATAGAGACGCTGCCCTGCGGCGGCGCGCTGCCTGCCGAATTCACTTTCACCTGGTTGATCGAAAGCGAGCCGATGGCCGCGATCGCGATGTCGTGGTCGATCGAACTAGCCGTCAGGCTGCCGCCATAGACCTGCACCTGGACGGGAACACCGTTCGCGCCGATCGTGCCGATACCGCCATCCGCCGAGAGAATCACGCTCCTGCCCGATATCATCGGGTTGTTCGCGTCCGCGCCGGAGGTGACGGCCGAATTGGCTCCGGTGGCGCTGACCGTCGTCGTGCCCGAGAGGTTGTTGATCGGACCGTTGACGACGATGCCGGAGTTCGAAGTGACCGAAACCGTGCTGTTGCCGCCGCCGCTGAACGAGATGTTGATCGGGTTCGACGCCTTGACCGTATTCGTCAGCGTCAGGGTCAGGTGATCGTAGATCTCCTGGTACCAATTGTATTGGCCGTCCGCGCCGCAGCACTTCTCGGGATGGGTGCCGCCGCCGCCGCTGTGATAGCCGCCGGTCGCGGTGACGACTTCCTGGAAGTTGCTGCTTTGCAATTGGCCGGTGTTGCCGCCGCCGCCCGTGGCCTGCATCACATTCGAAACGAGGCTGATCGTGCGGGTCCAGTTCTGCCCGGTGGTCGAATTAGGCGTGTAATGCCAGCCGTAGTCGAACTGCGTCGAGTCCGTCGGACGATCGAGCGTGGCCGTATCGACCCACTGGTAATACATGTTTGCCTTCGGCGCGTACTGGATGCCTGCCGTGCCGCTGAGGCCGGTCAGCATCGAGTCGGTGTACTGGCTCGCATTGACGCCGCTCGTCCGATACGTCGACACCTGCTGGCTGCCCGCAGCGGAAGGATTGTAGACGTACCACGTCGTCTGCTGCTGGAGCTGATCGACGATCTCGATCACGCTCGGCGCGCTGACGCCGGTATTGATGGTGTTGGTGACGAGCTGGAGCCCGGTTGAGTTGTTGACCGTGATCGAGCCGGCGCCGCCTTTGACCGCGATAGTGCCCTGGGAAACTCCATCCTGGGTCGAGGTCGAGATGATCTTTCCGTTCAAATAGACGTAGCCGCCCGAGCCCTGCACCACGCCGTTCACCATGATCTGGTCGGTGAGAGCGTTGTACTTCACCCCGATCTTGATGTCGCTGGCGGCCTCCGTCGTCGCAGAGGCCGTGATGTCGTAATAGCTGCCGTTCCGCGCGTTGGCCTGGGCCTGGGCAAAGTCCGCGCCATTGTTGCTGGTCTTGAGGGTGTTGATAGCGGTCAACGCGGCGCCGCCGATATCGACCGAGTAATCGCTGCTCGTGCCGCTCTGGATGGTGCCGTTGATGTTGATGACGCCAGCCGAGATGATGATCGCCTTGCCGAAGATGAAAGGCGCGTTAGCGGGCGTTTGGTACCCCGCGGTCGCGGTCGAGCTATTGTTCGAGGAAGAGTTCGATTGCGCGGTCCTCGGCGTGATCACGTCGGGCTGGATATTGACGACCTGGAAGTAGGCAGAACACCCCGCGCAATTGAATGGCGAGTAGAACGTGGACGTGTGGTTGGTGGTGGTGGTGTTGCCCTGGGAATCTGTCGAGGTCGTGGTGTAATCGTAGGTCGTGTTGCTGTAGACGCCCTGGCCGGTATAGGTATCCCGTTCCCACGGCGCGGTGGAGATGGTCTGAACCGTCGGCCCTTCCATGATCGCGAGCGTAGCGGCGTTAGGCACGCTGCCGGCGTTGGGATTACCGTTGCCCGGCGCACCCTGGCCCATCGGCAGGAAGATCGCCGAATAGAGCGACAGGCCGTCGTAGTACAGATCCAGCATGCGCGCGGTGAAGATCGTGCTGCTGCTCGCCGTTTGCTGAACGCCGGTATTGCCGTCGACGCAGCAATAGTAGGAATACGGGTGGCCGCCGCCCGCGCCGATATGCGGGCTGGTCGCGTAGTCGCCATAGGCGCCGAGATAGGTCGCCGCCGCCATGACCGCCGTCAGCGTGTCATCGTCAGCCGGCTTGAATTCGACACCCGCCCATTGCGAGAGAACATCGTGGTTGGAGGTGTAGAAGCTGCCAAGGCCGCCCAGGAAGACGAACGAGCCGTTGGGCGCCACCATCTGGACGGTCGCGGCATTGAGCGACTGCGACGCGACGATGCTGCCGAGATTGTTGGTGATCTTGAGCAGGCCGTTCTCGTTATTGACGGCGCCGTCGAAGTAGATGTCGGGCGTGCGGGTCAGCTGGTTGCCGTTCTGGTCGACGCCGAGCCCGCTGAAGGGATCCAGGCGGTTGTAAGTGGCCGAGATGTCGATGATCGGCGTCGCGCTCGGTGTGGCGGTGAAGGTCACATTGGAGTGCGAATCCGGGTCGACATGGTCGATCTGGCGATAGGTGATGTTTCCTCCGGTCACATTGGTGACCGTGAGGTTGGCCAGGTCGATGAAGTCGAGGCCCTTGTTCTCGATCTTGATCATCGGCGAGCTGCGCGCGATGACCGCGGGCGCCGCGGGGTTCGTGCCGCTGTTTCCAGTCAGCTTCTGCGCCAGGATCGAGACGTTGCCGGCGGATACCAGCATGTCGCCGAATGCGAAGGCGTTGCCGGGGGAGTCGGAGGTATACGGCGCCTGCTGGATCAATGTGTTGATCTGGCGCTGGATGTCGCCGGTCGGATCGGTGCCGGACGGCGACATCGTCGCTGGCGCCGCGGGCGTCGCCGCCGCGAGCTGCGAGCGGATTTGCGTCTCGGTCAGGCCGGTCAGCGTGACGAGCTGGTTGACGACGTTCTGGTAGGGATTGAAGCCGCCGACGATGGTGTACTGGACCACCTGATGGTTCCAGCTCATCATCGGGTTGAAGTGATCGACGTCGGCGACATATTCGAGGGTGGGTGTCGACGAACCGCCGGACAGCAGTGACGAGTAAGCACTCGTCGTGCTCGCGGTCGGCGCACTCGCACCGATGTCGATCGTGATTGTGATATCGTTGTTGATGCCCGCCACCACCAGGCCATTGAGCGCGACATCGCCGGTTCCGCTGGTGTGGCTGTGGTTGTCGCTGTTCTTGGCGCTGAAGATGCCCAGATACGGATTGTAGTTGCTGCCGTTGCCGGAGGCCGTGACCTGACCCTGGGTCGCTCCCAGGGCAATGTTCTGTACGCCGAGCACGCTCGAGGTGTTGGCGAGTGTCAGGCTCGTGGTGTCGCCGGCATTGGCCGTGCCGCGGTAGAGCGCGGAGATCGGAACGGCGGTGTTGTTGTAGACCACCGTCGTCGCGGTTGCCTGCACGCTGCTGAAGGTGATGGTATCGCCCGACATGCCGGCATAGATGTTGATCTGGCCCCAGGCCTCGACCTTGGCGTGGTCGCCGACATTGACGGCCTGGTCCGCGTGGACCCAGCTGTTGGTGCTGGCACCGACGCCGGCGATCGCGCCGTAGAGACTGGCGTTGGCATTGTTGGCCGCCGCCATCTTCGCAGCCGTGCCGATATAGATCTTGCCGACGCTGAACAGCTCGCGGGCATTGATGTTGACCGCAAGCGTGGCGTTCGCCGTCATGTTGGATTCGGCGCCGCCACCGGCGAAGAAGCTGGCCGTGGCCAGGCTCGCCGTGTCGTTGGTGTTCAGCGTGTTGTAGGCCTCGATGTTGATCACCGCCGCCGAGGTCCGCGGATCGCCGTTCAGGCTCAGGACCGTGCCGGCGCCGATATTGGTGGTGACCGTCTGGGTGACGTGGGAGTCGCTGAGCGCGGCAGCGCCCGAGAACGAGCCGCCGGAGCCCGACCGCGCGCCGCCGCCGGCCTGGTTGACGATGTCGTTGGAGATGACGACCATGTCGCCGCCAGCCGAGTTGATGATCAGATGCGTTCCGATCTCGGCAGTGGTGGTCGAGTCGACGTCGTTCTGCGCGTTGCCGGCGGAGACGCCGGCCGTGGACGCCTGATAGGCGTCGCCGCTGGCGGCATAATTCGTGGTGTGCTTGGCCTGGATATTGAGACCGCCGAAATAGAGCGTGTCATCCGTCGCGCCACCGTCGAACCGCGCATCTGTCACGGCGGTCGAACTCGTCGTCGCGACCGCCGCGGCGCCGGCGTAAGTGCCGCCCGCGCCGACCGTTGCGCTGGAGACGTTGGTATCCTTGCCGGTGGCCGTGATCTGCAGGATGCCGGTGTAGTCGGTGTGATTGAGATGGGTCGCGTCCATATCCGCGGGCGCCCCCAGATAGGCGTAGGTATGCGCGATCGACGACGTCTGGGCGACGGTCGCACCCAGTGCCAGGAACCCGGTCGAAAGGCCGGTCGCCTGGGCGTATTGGCTGCTGTCGTTTTCAGCCGCAATCACCACATCGCCGTTGGGAAGCGTAATCCCGGTTCCGCCGTACGCGCTGACCGTCGCGTTCTCGGAAGCCATGGCCAAACTGCCCTGCGCGCCGATCAGCGAGCCGCCGCCCCCTGCGAGCGCCCAGGCGTAGGTCGTCGTGCCGCTGGTCGGAACCAGCGCCATGGCGGTCACGGCGAGCGCACCGCCCGAGAAGTCGGCATTGTCGCCGACATCGGCCGTGACCGTGGCTCCGACCGTAGACTTGGCGACGGCCACGCCGACCGCGCCGCCGCCGACCGAGACGCCGATCGCGCTGCTCGACAGATTGGGCATGATCGACGCGGTCACCAGCGTGCCGACGCCGGTCGCGGACGTGGTGATCGAGGCGCCCGATCCGATCTCGGCCAGTACGGACGAGTTCTCGTGCGCCTCTGCGTCCGCACCAACGCCGGCGACGATACCGCCGCCGAGTGCGGTTGACGTCGTGGTCATGGTGCCGGCGCCGGATGCACCGACCGCCAGCGTCGAGGCATTGACGGTGGCGTCGTCCAGAACCTTCGCCGCGACCGAGCTCGATCGTCCCGCGGTGGCGACGGAAGCGCCGACGGCCACGGCGCCGCCGGTGACGCCGCCGGTGAAGACGACCTGGGTCGAGGAGTCCTGCGCCATGACGGCGACGCCGGTGCCGCCGGTGCCGGTGACCTGGCCGCCGAGCTGTGCCATCACGGTGTTGGCAACGTTACCGACCGCCACGGCCGCGTCCGCGCCGAAGTAAAGCGCCGCGCCGCCGGCGATCGCCTCGGTGTCGATGGTCTTGCCGGCATAAGGCCCGGTGCTGGCGTCCTTGACGACCGCCGCGACGCTGACGGAGGGCGCGGACACGACCGCGCTCAGATTGGCCAGCACGCTGCTGTCGACGCTGGTGTAGCCGATGCCAGCACCGATGCCGACGTTCTTTGCGAAGCCGGCGCCGAGCAGGTACATCTTGGCCGCATTGGCGCTGGTGGCGGCGACATGGACCTCAGAACCCGTGACGTTGCCGCCCGCGATCTGCGCGGTGACGCCGTCATTGCCGCCCGTGAGCACGCTGCTGACGTCGTAGGTCGACGTCACATTGGCATTGTTCGGATTGCCAGCTGTGCCGCTCGCGACCGCGTTGCTGCCGTGCGAGGAATTGGTGCCGGCGTTTACTGACGCGATGGTGCCGTTGCCGCCCTGATTGAGCTGGCCGGTCTGCTCGCCCTGCGTATCCGGATCGGCCGTGTTGGTGCCGATGATGATGACGCCGACGGTCGCACCGATGCCGACGCTGCCGCCGATGCCGGCGGTGACCGCGTAGGACAGCACTTCCTTGGTGCTGAGCGCGCCGACATTGATCGCACCGGACGAGTTCAGATTGCTGTTGCGGCTTTCGGCAGTGGTCTGGCTCTTGAACACGATGACATTGGCGGCCGCTCCGACGCCGACGCCGCCTCCGCTGGCACCGATCGCGAGCGCGCCGGCGATCTCCTTGATCGCGACGTCCTCGTTCGCGTTGATGGTGACCGCGCCGGCGGCCCCGCCGGTGACCGATTGCAGGGTCGTGTCGTAGACGCCGGCGATGGTGGTGTTGCTGGCGATCTCGATGTTGGCCATACCGGCGATCGCGGCCGTCCCGGTCGAGAGCGCGCCGCCGACCGCATAGGCCTCGAAGCGATTCTTCGTGTTGGCCTCGACGTCGAGCGCGCCGCTCAGATTGAGCGCGGTCGTATGCGCGGCGCCGTTGCCCTGATAGTGGAACTCGTCACCGACATACGCCTCGGTCCGGTTTGATGACACCTGGACCAGGAACGCCGCGCCGATCGCGGCCTGGCTGCCATAGGCGCCGGAGCCATTCGCGGAGAAGATGCCGGTGTTGTTGTTGGCGTTTACCGTGAGTGACGCCGCCGTCAGCGCGCCGCCATCGACATAGGCTTCCGTCGTTGCCTGGAAGACGTTCAGCCCGACCGAGCCGGTGTTGAATCCGATCGCGATCGAGGACGCGTCCTGCTCGGCATTGGCCTTCACGGTGACGGCGCCGACCGTCGGGCTCGACGAGGACACGCCGCCGACAGTGGAATTGGTAATGTAGGCGCGCGTGTCGCGTGACATCGTCGTGCTGATGATGGTGGCGCCGCCGCCGCCGCTACCGGTGGGCGGCACGATGCCGACGCCCAACGCGCCGGAATAGGAGAAGCTCGAGGCGGCGACCTCGATCTGCGGCGCCAGCGTCGACGAGGTCAGGCGAGAGTCGATGGCTGCGCTGTCGATATAGGCCCGGGTCGCTCCGCTCATCACATTGGTGATCGGGTTGATCATGATCGCAATGCCGCTGCTTGCGGCGAGCGACGCCACGTTGGTCACGACCGCCTGGTGCGAGCTCGCGACGACGGCAAGGCCGCGCACCGTGTCCTGGTTCTCGGAGAGGTCCGGCGTGTTGTCGCTCGGCGTCTGTGCGGCGCCGAGATCGAAGGCATGAACGAGCGTGCCGTTGTTGACCGACAGCGTATCGGTCGCGCTGGTTCCGCGCGCATCGACCTTGGTGTTCGTCCCGCTGATATAGGCCGCGGTGGTTCCGGTAATCTGACTGGTCACCAGCGAGCCCGCGGCGCCGCCCGCGCCCTTGCTGATCGACACGGCGCCGCCAAATACCGCCGCCTTGTCGTTGTTGCCGGCGATCACGGCAACATTGTTGTTCGCGGTCACATCGGCGCCGTTGATACCGTTGGTGCCGGCAGCGGTGATGCCGGCGGTGACGTTGGTTCCCAGCAGATTGGTGGCGACCGAACCGGCCAGGCCGACCTGCGAGGACATCGCGATACCGACGGCAACGGTCGAGATGCTGGCGTTCGAGTTCGCGCTGACGGCGAGATTGCCCGAGGCGGTCAGCTTGGAGCCGGTGACGCCGGCGCCGACATTGTTGGCGATGCTGCTGTAGACGAGCGCGAGACCAGCAGCGCTGCCCTGCGTCGAGGCGCCCGCGATAGCGGCCGTTCCGGTGATGCTGGAATTGTCGCTCGCACTGACGGAGATGTTGGAGGCCGTCACGGTCGATTGCGTCGTGTCGGACTGACTGTTTCCGATAGCCGCCGAAACGGTATTGGCGATCGAGCTGATCGTCATGCCGCCGACGCCGGCAAACTGGCTGGTCGCCAGGCCGAATCCGATTGTGACCGACTGGATCTTCGTGGTGTCGACAGCATTCACACTGACACTGCCGAGGGCCGACATCCGGACGTTGGCGATATAGGCCCAATGCGTCGTCGCGATGGTATCGTACACCATCGAGGCGCCGACATTGTTCTTGCCGGCCTGGATGGTGCCCGCAACGGAGATGATGCTGGCGCCCGGACCGTTACCCATGCCATCGTTGAGCGCCGCCGCGCTGAAATCGATGCAGTTCTGCGTGCCATTGCCGGCGGCGGCCGTGCACGTGTCCGATGCGAGATGATTATTGTTCGACTTCTTGACGAGATTTCCGAGCGCGGTATCGAGGTCCGACACAGCGCCGCTGTCCGCCAGCACCGTCACGCGCCCGACGTTGATGTTCACAGTCGAGCTGCTGTTGATATAGGCCGTCGTCGTGGGCGTAACCTCGTCGACGACGATCGCACCGGCAAGCCCGTTGGCCCCTGCCCCGCCCGTGGCCGCACCGGCGGCAATGACGCTGGCGCTGTCGGCCAGCACCAGCAGGCTGTCATAGTTCGAGATCGACGTGCTGCGGATATGCGCGTCAGTGGCATTGCCGCCCGTGGGATCGGCAATCGACGCGTAAGTCAGCCCGATGCCGACACCGGCCTTACCGCCGGACACATAGAGCGAGCCGCCGCCGATTGCGATGTTCGTGGTCTGATAGGCGTCGACCTCGATCGCGCGATTGGTCCCCGTCGCGTAGCCCGTGATGGTCGAGCTCTCGATGTAGGCGTTGGCGCTGTCCGTCATGATGCCGACCGACCCCGACAGCGCGGCCGCATTGGCTGACGTCCCGCCCGCAACCCCGATGGCGACGACGGTTTCCGACCCGCCATTGAGCGCCTGCACCGTCACAGACGTCTGGTTCTGCATCGTGGTGCCGTAGATATAGGCGAGCGTGGCATTGCTGGACATCGCAGCCGCAATGGCGGCGCCGACGGCGGCTCCCTGAGCCGACGAGCCCGACATGTTGGCCGCGGCGGAGCCGGAGCCGTTGCTGAGGATCGTGTCGTTGAGCGCCTGCACGATCGTGCCCGTGTTCGCCGCGGTCGCCGTGGTGAATTTATTGACCGACGTATTCCTTATATAAGCACTGGTTCCGAGCGAGACGTCGCTCACCGACGAACTACCCGCGAGGTCCATGGTGAAGCCGTTCGTGCTCGATCCGGAGCTCGAGCTGATCTTGTTTGCAGCCAGCGCAATTCCGGCCGGCCCGCCGGTCGCGGCGGCGCTGGCGGCGCCCGCCTTGTCGGCGAAGCTGGACAATGAGGGCTCGGTAATCGAAGCCGCGACGGCCGCTGACGTGATCCGGCCTGAGGTGGTGGCGCTGATCGTGAGGTTGTCGACGTTGACCGAACCGCTTCCGCCGCTGTTGCCGGCAAACGGATCGTCGGTGCTGAACGGCCCGGGCCGGATGTCGGAATGGTTGTCGCCGATATAGGCGGACGTATCCATATTCGCGCCCAGATAGGCAACGGACAATCCAACCGCCGAGCCGCCGCCAACATTGACCGCACCGGCGATCGTCACGACCGACAGGTCCTGTTGCGCCAGGATGTTGAGCGTCGGAGAAAAGACGCTGGCCTGGCTGGAGATCGAGGCGTGCGTCGTGTTGTTGAGGAAGCCGAGCGAGGTGATGCCGTTCAGCGCCAGCGCGCCGGCCGCCTTTCCGGACGACGGCGCCACCGCGACAAACTGGTCCGAGGTGATCGCGTTGACGGCGATGTCGTCCGCCGCCCGCAGCGTCGCCTGGTCGGAAACGCCGGCGATCGTGCTGGTGTTGAACTGGACGAAATTGAGCGAGCCGCCCACCGAGGAGCCGCCGGACGTGTTGCCGGGCAGGAAGCCGAGCGTGCCGACATTGCCGGCGGCGTCGATCGAGGCCGTCGTCGTCGTCGCCGCGATCTGGATGCTGGAGTCGTAGGCGTGGACGTCGCCGTTGTTCACCGTCGCGGACCAGCTGCTGCCGCAAGCCGCCGTCGTGCATGTCGCGGTCAGGCTGGCACTGCTGGCCACCCACGCCGTGGTGTTGTTGTCCACGACGAAATGGTTCACCGAGCCGGCGACGGCGGCGGTATCGCCGGCGTCGGCCGTGGCGTTGGCATAACTGGTCAGGATGTTGCCGCCGACGCCGAGATTGCCGTTGAGGTGGCTGAGAACCTCGGTCAATCCGTCCCACTTCAGCCAGGTATTGGTGATCGGCATCCAGGTGCTGGCGTCGACCGCGATGTTGGCTGCGTTGATCACGGTGCCGCCGCCGATATAGGCGTTTGAATTGTGGTTGAAATTGCCCCAGGCGACCGCGGCGCTGATCGCAACCCCCTCGCCGGTTGATGCGTTCGACGTGATCGCAGCAGCCGTCGCGTTGCTCCGCACGCCCCGGTCGATGAGAGTGCTGACGACGGCGACGTTGCCGTTGATATAGAGGCTGGGTGTGCCACCGCTTGGATTTTGCCCGATCGATGCGGTCGCGTTTTCGGTGCTGTTGGCCAGCGACAGCGCGGCGGCAACCTTCAAATCGAAGTTCACCGGAAAGAGCGGGACCATCTGCTGGGCGATCAGCGGACTAAGGGTTGGCGAGGAAACCATGAACTCCTGGATAGCGCCGATCAGGGCCGGCGTACCGACGATGGTCGAGGCCATGGTCGAGTTGCTCGTGGTGTTCGACGTCGCCTCGACCGTCACGGAGCCGTTCATCCGGGAGGAGGCGCTGGCGCCAAGCGACGAGCCGAGCTTCGCGGTCGCGGAGGTGGTGACGTCGCTGATGGCAAGCGCGCCGCCGATCCCGCCGCTCGCATTCGGCGTGCTCAGCGCAACCGACGTGGCACCGGTCGAGAAAGAGTTGTTGTTGATCGCACGCAGCGTCAGCGAATTGCCGGATGCAATCACGGTGCCGACGGAAAGGTTTGCACCGGTCGCGACGTTCGCCGTGGTCGAGACCGAGCCGGTAGAATAGGCAACGGTCTCGATGAATTGCGCGCTGGAGGTCGCCGCGACCGCAGTCACGTTCAGCGTGGCGTCGTTGGTGGCGTGGATGGCGAGGTTGCCGCCCGCGCTGATCGTGGCGCCGGAGGCCACGTTGGTCGTGACGTTACCGTCGAGCTTGCCGACGACCGCGGCGGCGCCGATCGGCGAGCCGCCGAGCAAGGTGCTCGCGATCGCCGGATCCTGCGCCGTCTCCGAGCCATGCGAGGCGATCATGATATTGCCGGCGCCGTTGATGTTGGCGTTGCCGTTGATGTTGACCGTCGCCGTGGCGCTCGCGGCCACATAGCCGCCGTTGATGCCGAGAAGCGAGGCCGCAAGCGTGGTGCCCACCAGCGTGAAGAGGCCGGGGACCGAGCTCGTGAAGCTGGACGTCGCGATCGACGTCGCGCCGATCGAAATGTCGCCGCCGGTGATCTGGCCGTCGACCGTGATCCCTGTGGTCGCGGTGGCCTGGCCCGACAGCCTGGTGTCGCTCGCCGTCGCCGTCAGCCTGACGTTGCCGTTGGTGTAGTGGGAGCCACCGAAATCGACCACCTGGGCTAGAATCCTGGCGCCGCTCGAAATGGTGATATTCGGCGCGTCGATGGTGACGTTGTTGGCATTGCCTGTCGAATGACCATTGGCATCGAGCCGTCGGGCATCGACCAGCGCATGCGCCAGCATCGTGATCGAATTGTCGGCCTGGACCAGATAGGTGGCGCCGGCGCTCAGCGCCGCAATGGCGTTGGCGACCGAGCTGTTCGACAGCGTCACGCCGGTGTCGCCCTGGCTTGCGTCACCGATGACCACATCGGTCGGGTCGATCAGCAGCGTGCCAGCCAGGCCGGCCGGTGCGCTGAGGTTGATGGTAACCCCGCTGCCGACGTCGATGACGCCGTTTCCGCTCAGCTCGACCAGGCCCGCATTGCCCATCTTCGAGCTGGCATTGAACTTCGCGCCACTCCTGACGGTTACGTCGTTGACGGCCTTGACGAGAACGCCGCCGGCATCTCCCGTCCTGCTCGCCGTGCTCAGCCTGGCGTTCTTGCCGAGGTCGATGTTGTTGCCGGCCTGCACCGTAATGTTGCTCGGCGTCGAGGTCTTGCTGCGAGCGGTCAGGCGCCCGTTGATCCTGGCGTTGTTGACCGCGCCGATATGGATCGAGCCGTTGCTCACGGTGATG
This sequence comes from Bradyrhizobium sp. SZCCT0153, assembly GCF_018129995.1. Classification (GTDB taxonomy): domain Bacteria; phylum Pseudomonadota; class Alphaproteobacteria; order Rhizobiales; family Xanthobacteraceae; genus Bradyrhizobium; species Bradyrhizobium japonicum_G. The sequence goes on along the minus strand of NZ_JAFCKS010000002.1, from coordinate 734,942 downwards.
GCGCTGGCGCTGCGCAGGCCCTTGGAATTGACCGAGGCTGCGAACTTCGCGGCGTGATCGAGATTGGCGATGTCGCGCTGGCTGGCACCGCCGACGAAGACGTTCTGCCCGGTCAGGCGCACGCCGTCGATGGCGTTGACCCGGCCGTAGATGCGGATGTTGCCGTCCGGCGAGACCGGGAACGAGCCCGCCATCAGATGGCCGACGGCAGAGCCGTTGATCTGCCCCTGCGCACCGATCAGGCTGTCGGTGAACTCCCGCGTCGGCGTCGAGACGTTGAGGCTGCCGACGTTCACGGTGCCGCTGCGGCCGACCACGAAACCCTTGGGATCGGCGAAATAGACGTTACCGCCGATCGCACCATTCATGTACGAATTGAGCGTGCCGTTGACGTAGACCGGCGCGTCGCGAACGATGTTGACGAGGTTCCGCGTCCCGGTCGGCAGTTGCAGATTGACGGTGTTGCCCTGCCCGACGCTGAACTGCGAGAACGAGTTGAAGGCGTTGTTGCCCGAGACCGTCGAGGTCGTGACGTTGGTGACGCTGCCGGAGGTCTGAAGGCTGGTCCCGGTGCGGCCATCGGGTGTGATCACGTTCGCCGTCTGTGCCTGGAGGCGCACGCTGAACACCGGCAGGAAGACCATCTGCAGCGCGCAGAGCAGTGACATCGAACGGAAGCGCGCAAGCCCCCGCAGCGTCAGCTCGGCATTGTCTCGCCTCGCAGATGGCCTGCGCATTTCAGATCCTCGTCATCGGCATTGGCGCCGATCCACAACCGGGTGGGAGAATGTCGTGCGGCTGTCCGGCATCAGAACTGGCCGGGCGGCAGCTTGAAGATGTCGGGGCTCTTGGCGTCGGCCACGTAGAACAGCAGCAGGCTGGTCGGCGTCAGCACACGCTGGTTGTTCTCCTTGTTCTCGAACGTGCCCTGGAGCAGGAGGATCACCGAGCGGTCCCTGGGGTCGCTGCCGCGGAACATCACGATGCCGCCGTTGACGGGCATGTTGACCGCGATGGAGTCGGGCTTGAATCCCTCGCTGAGGAAATGGGCGCGCAGGATGTTGGCGTTGGAGAACAGCTTCTCCGGCGTCATCGCCGCGTCGGTGCCCTTCGACCAGACGACGCCGACCTGGATCAGCGATTTCGACTTGTAGCCGAACACGTAGGAGAGTTCGGCGGTGCCACCGTTCGGCAGCAGGTCGGGCGCTGAATAAAGCAGGCTGTGCGTCAATTCCGAGGCATTGTCCTGTGCCTTGACCGCGTCGGGCTTGGCGCCGAAATCCTTGGACATCGCCGCGCGCACGTCGGCCTCGTTCATGCCGAACTTGGCGGAACGGAAACCGTCGATCGCCTTGATCTTGTCGTCTGCGGCCGCTGTCTCGGCGGCGGCTGCCGACGTCGCGCCGGCGGCAGTGGGTGCAGTACCGGCTGCGGCAGCTTTCGGCGCCGGCGCGGCTTTCTGCTTCGGCACGGCGCCCTGGGCCGCAAGGGGCCCGGCTGCAACGGAGGTGAGCAGACCAACGAGGGCCGGAACGAGATAGATCTTGCGCATTGAAAACCTTCGAAACAACTTGAAACAGCGCTTCAAAAATCGGCAGCTACGAAATCGACTTCTCCGGACCGACCTCGCAACCCAAGCGGAAAATGTTGCAACGCCACAATGCGTTACAGATCGGCACGGAGCAGACAAAGCTCGAAACAGCGACTCCTTGGCCGGGACAGCAATACGGTATCGGACTGCCGAATGCTGCGAACGAACATTCATAAGCGCATTTTTTCATCAATTGTGGACACCGCCCTTTCGCGTTAAGCAACCGGCTTGGGACCGACCATCGTGCAAAGAATTCCATGACCGAACGGCCTTCCGCGCTCGCGCTCGATCGCCGCGGCTTCATACGGCTTGCAGGCACAACCGCGGCAGGCTGGATTGCGCTCGGCGCAACGTCAGATCGCATGCGCGTGGTCGCATCGCTGACGGCATTGCCGCTCGACGACGAACTGACCAGACGAAGCATGATCGACGGCCCGTCCTCCCGCCTGGGTGGCCTCATCGTCGGCTTGAGGCAGCGAGGCTGGGTCGAAGGCGTCAACTTCAGATTCGAGCTCCGCTCGACTTTCGGCGGAGCGGACAAGCTCGCGACCGCGGTCCGGGAATTGATGGAGCTCAAGCCGGACGTGATCGTGACCGGCTCGACGATCGATACCGCGGCAGTCCTGGCGGCCACCAAGACCATCCCGATCGTCTTCGCGACCGCCAACGATCCGGTCGGCAACGGCTTCGTCGAGAGCCTCGCGCATCCCGGCGGCAACGTCACAGGCTTCACCAACAGCACCGCCGAGATGGGCGGCAAATGGCTCCAGCTCATCCGGGAGGCCGTGCCGGATCTTGCGCGCGTCGGCGTCCTGTTCAACCCGGCGACCACACCTCGCGGCGGCCGCTTCTTCCTCGAATCCATCGAGCAGGAGGCCGCGACGGCCGGAGTGTCCGTGGTCCCCGCCCCCGTCAACGCGCCGACGGAGATCGACGAAACCATCGGGCGCTTTTCCGAACCGCCCAAGGCCGCGATGGTTGCGCTGGTCGACAGCTTTCTCGTAGTCAACCGGAAGGCCGTCGTGACGGCTGCGGCGAGCCATCGCGTGCCCACGATTTATCCGTTCCATTATTTCATGGATGTGGGCGGGCTGATGAGCTACGGGCCGACACTCGAAGTGCGCTCGGCCGACTACGTCGACCTGATATTGCGCGGAACCAAGGCCGGTGATCTTCCGGTGCAATCGCCGCGGAAATACGACCTCCTGATCAACCGCACGGTCGCCCGCGCTCTGGATTTGACGATTCCATTCACGCTGCTCGCGCGCGCCGACGAGATCCGCGAGTGAACGAGACGGTCGACCAGGAGCATTTGCCGACGCCTCCCGGCCGATTGTTCCGCAAATATCTCTACTCGATCGTCGCCCTCGCCTTTGCAGCACTTGCGATCAGCACCGGATTCGACGTCTGGTTCTCCTACCGCGAGCAGAAGCAACTTCTCGCGGCGACCCAGCGCGAGCAGGCCGCTTCCGCGGCCATTCAGATCGGCCAGTTCATCGGCCAGATCGAAAACCAGATCAAATGGCTCTCGCGGCTGCCGCCGGAGCTGTCCTCGAACGAAGACGAGCGTCTGAACGCCATCCGCCTCCTGCGCCTTTCGCCCGCAATCGCCGAAATTGCGGAGCTCGACTCGCAGGGCCGCGAGCAGGTGCGCGTGTCGCGCCGTGTCGCGGACAGAGTCGGCGGCAAAGCTGACCTCTCTGCCACCCCGGCCTTCCGCGGCGCCAACGAGAGCCGCACCTATTACGGGCCGGTCTACTTCTTCAGCGACACCGAACCGTTCATGACGATCGCCGCGCGCGGCGTCGGCCGCGATCCGAGCGTGATCGTCGCCGAGGTCAATCTGCGCTTCATCTGGGACCTCGTCGCCGGGATCAGGGTGGGCAATACCGGCAAGGCCTACGTGGTCGACCGCATGGGGGTCTTGATCGCGCATCCCGATTTATGGCCGGCACTGCGCAGGAGCGATCTTTCCGGCCATGCCGACGTCCGCGCCGCGCTCGATGGCGTGGGGCCGCCCTCGAACGGCCTGGTCAAGGAGGATCTGTCGGGCCAGCGCGTGCTGTCGACCTACGCAACGGTCCCCTCGCTGGGCTGGCTGGTGTTCGTCGAGCTGCCGCTCACCGAAGCCTACGCGCCGATCTATGCATCGATCGGACGCTCGACGTTTCTCCTGGTCGTCCTTCTCGCAATTGCGGTGCTGGTGTCGCTCTGGCTTAGCCGGCGCATGACCGTGCCGATCCAGATCCTGACGCAGGGCGCGCGGCGGATCGGCAGCGGCGATCTCGGCCTGCGGCTCGCGATCAAGACCGGCGACGAGCTGGAAGCGCTCGGCGACCAGTTCAACCGGATGGCCGCGCATTTGCGCGAATCCTACGCGACGCTGGAGCGCAAGGTGATCGAGCGCACCTCCGAGCTGGAGAAGACCCGCGACCAGGCTCTTGCCGAGCACGACGCCGCCGAGCGCGCGCGCAGCGCGGCGGTGGCTGCCAACGAAACCAAATCGCGCTTCCTCGCGGTCGTCAGCCACGAGTTGCGTACGCCGCTGAACGGCGTCATGGGCGTGCTGCAATTGCTCGACGACGGCGGCCTCGGCGATGCCCAGCGGCGTCACCTCGCGACTGCGGCCGCATCGGGCGAAACGCTGATCGCATTGGTCGACGCCATCCTGGAATACGCACGGCTGGAAGCCAGCGTCGAAGCGCTGGAGACGCGTGACTTCCGGCTTGACCAGCTCATCGAGACGGCCGCCGATCTGATGCGCCCGCAGGCCTTCGGCAAGGGACTGACCTTCGACCTGTCCTGCGATACGACGGTCAACACTTCCGTGCACGGCGATCCGGTGCGGCTCAACCGCATCCTGCTCAATCTGATCGGAAATGCGATCAAGTTCACCCCGCGCGGCGGGGTAGGCTTGAACGCGGCCGCCGGGCGGCATGATGACCAGATCCTGCTGCGCATCACCGTTCGCGACACCGGCATCGGCATCGCACCCGACATGCACGAGCGGATTTTCGAGGATTTCGTCCAGGCCGACGACAGCATTGCGCGGCGGTTCGGCGGCACCGGCCTCGGACTTGCGATCGCGCGCCGCCTCACCCGGCTGATGCGCGGCGAGCTGACGGTGGAGAGCACGCCGGGCGCCGGCAGCGCGTTCACGTTTGAAGTGCCGCTCGGCCACGCCGCCAGCGGCACCGCGCAAGGCGCGCCTTCGCCGCCATCGCGGCAGTGCCGCGTCCTGCTGGTCGATGACGACCCTGTTAATTGCGAGGTCGGCGAAGCCATATTGAACCGGCTCGGCCACCGTTGCGCGATCGCAACGAACGGCGCAGCCGCGGTCGCGCTCGCCGGCGACCAGACGTTCGACGTCATCCTGATGGATCTGCACATGCCCGACATGGATGGCGTGGAGGCGGCCGCGCGCATTCGGCACCTCCCGCTGCAGCCGATGCCGCGGATCATCGTCGTGACTGCCGATGTGTCGCGCGGCACCCGCGAGCGGCTCGCAGGCGCCGGGATCACCAAGGTCGTTAGCAAGCCGATCCTGATCAACGCGCTTCGCGAGGCGATCGAGGACGAGCCCGAGCATGCCGCGACCGACGCTCCGCTTGCGACCGGCGCGTTGATCGACCAGCATTTTCTCGACGACCAGAAAGAGCTGCTCGGCGCCTCACAGATTGCGAAGCTTCATGATCTGCTGGATCAGACCGGCGAAAAGCTGATCGCCGACATCACTGCGGCCGCCGCGTCCGGCGATCACAAGCAGCTCGCGCGATTGGCGCACCAGCTTGGCAGCGCGGCGAGCGCGCTCGGCCTCGTCCGCCTGTTCGAGCGTTGCCGCGACATCGAGTTGGCGGCGCCCTTGATGTCACCTCCCGAATGCCAGAGTGCCGCGCGTGAACTTGCCGCGCTTCGGCGGGCTTCGATGAATTCGTTGAACGATTTGCTTCACGGCACCGAACAGCGCTCGTTCAGTTAGCCGCAGCGGTTTTACGCGCGCCTGCCTCCTCCTCCCGGCCAAAACGTTCGACCAGGAAGTCGATGAACAGCCGTACCTTGACCGACAGATGCCGCGTCGGCGGATACACCGCATAGAGCGCAAGCGGCGGCGCGGAATAGACGTCCAGCACGGTCCGCAGCTCGCCCTTCCGCAAAGCGTCCGCGGCGATAAACTCGGGAAGCAGCGCGAGCCCCCTGCCCTTGATCGCGACGTCGCGCAGCACCTCGGCGTTGTTGACGCAGAGCGACCAGGCCGGCTGGATCCAGTGATCGCCGTCGGCGCCGGTGAGCTTCCATTGATTGCCGGTGAGCAGGAAGCCGTAGGTCAGCGAGGCGTGCTCGCGTAGATCCTGCGGATGCCTTGGCGTGCCGTGGCGCGCCAGATAATCCGGCGAGGCGCAGATCATGCGCGCCACCGGCATGATTTTTCGCGCGATCAAACTCGAAGATTCCAATTCCGCGATCCGCAGCGTCACGTCAAAGCCGTCCTGCACCGGATCGAGCAGATCGTCGCTGAGCACGATCTGGAGCTGAAGCTCCGGATAACGCGCCATGAAGTCGGCGAGCACCGGCCCGAGCCGCATGGTGCCGAACGACATCGGCGCGTTGACGCGCAACAGGCCGCGCGGCGCCAACTGGGCCTGCGTCACCGCCTGGTCGGCGGCCTCGATCTCCGAGAGGATGACGACGGCGCGCTCGAAATAGCGCTGACCATTCTCCGTCGGGCTGGCGTGCCGCGTGGTCCGGTTCAGGAGCTGGACGCCGAGGCTCTCCTCGAGGTCGGCGATGTATTTGCTGATCGCCGAGCGCGACAGCCGCAATTGCCGGCCGGCCTCGGCAAAGCTGCCGCTTTCGACCACTTTGACGAAGGCCCGGAGGCTGGCGACCTTATCCAAGGGCCGGCCTCCGCGATTGTTTCCAAATCGTAGACATAGACGTCATATTTGCATGGATTGTCTCCAAACCAAAGCGGAACGATATTTCCGGTCAGAGCAAGACGCTGCCAGAGTTTTGGAGGACGACAATGTCTGGACTGCACCATGTCACCGCGATTGCAGGCGACCCCATCAGGAATTTTGGCTTCTACACCTGGGATCTCGGCCTGCGCTTCGTCAAGAAGACGGTCAATTTCGACGATCCCGGCACCTACCACTTCTATTATGGCGACGAGACCGGCCGGCCAGGCACCATCCTGACCTTCTTCCCCTGGGCCGGCGTGCCGGCCGGGCGCCGCGGCGTCGGCGAGACCCATCAGACCGCCTTCCGCGTGCCGCAGCGCTCGCTCGGCTACTGGACGCAACGCTTCACCGAAAAGGGCATTGCTTATGAGGCGCTCGAGAAGCGCTTTGGCGAGTCCGTGCTGCCGTTCACCGATCCCGACGGCATGGCGCTCGCGCTGGTCGGCATCCCCGGTGCCGAGAACGAACCGGGCTGGAGCAATGGCGATGTGCCGGCCGAGCATGCGATCCGCGGCTTCCACGGCGTGACGCTGCTGCTCGACAGCGCGGCGAAGACGGCGGCGGTCCTCACCGACGTGTTCGGCTTCAAGGAAACGGGCCGCGAAGGTTCCGTGATCCGCTTCAAGGCCCCAGGCGATGCCGAGGGCAGCGTCGTCGACATCTACGAGGCCAAGGGCTTCTTGCGCGGGCATCAGGGCGGCGGTTCGGTGCATCACATCGCCTTCCGCGCGGCCGACGATGCCGAACAGGGCAAGATGGCGCAAAAGCTCGTGAGCAATCACGGCCTGCACCCGACCGAGCAGAGGGACCGCAACTACTTCCGCTCGATCTACTTCCGCGAGCCCGGCGGCGTGCTGTTCGAGATCGCGACTGATGTCCCCGGCTTCGCCGTCGACGAGCCCGTGGCGACGCTGGGACGTGACCTGAAGCTGCCGAGCTTCCTCGAAGCGCAACGCAAGCAGATCGAGGGCGTGCTGCCGAACCTGGAGGAGGGCGTGTCGTGACCAACACCTCATTCGTCCATCGCTTCGAGCCCGCGACCAGCGCGGGCTCCCCACCGCTGCTGCTGCTGCACGGCACCGGCGGTGACGAGAACGATCTGCTCGGGCTCGGCAAGATGATCTCGCCCGGCTCCGCCCTGCTCTCGCCGCGCGGACGCGTGCTCGAGCACGGCATGCCGCGCTTCTTCCGCCGTCTTGCCGAGGGCGTGTTCGACGAGGAAGACGTGCGCCGCCGCGCGCACGAGCTCGGCGACTTCGTCAGCGAGGCACGGCAGCGCTACGGCATCGCCGCGCCCGTCGCGGTCGGCTTCTCCAACGGCGCCAACATCGCGGCCGCGCTGTTGCTGCTAGAGCCGAACGTGCTGGCGGGCGCGATCCTGCTCCGCGCGATGGTGCCGCTGTCGGATTCGCCTAAGGCTGAACTCGGCGGCAAGCCCGTCCTGCTCCTGTCCGGACAAGGCGATCCGATCGTCCCGGCGAGCAACTCGGCACGCCTCGCGGCGCTGCTGTCGCAGGCAGGCGCCGACGTGACTCACAAGGTCCTGCCGGCACGCCATCAATTGTCGCAGGCCGATGTCACGCTCGCCCGCGACTGGATCGGCAACGTCGCCGCGGAAGCGGCTTGATCCCCAGAAGCGGCGCACCGCCATCCGCGGTGCGCCGCTTCGAAATCCTGGCCAAGCGAGCTTCCGCCGCATCTGCGCAATTGGGCACCACCCTGCCGGAAATTTCCGCTTGCCCGTTTCCGCGTCGGGCCTGGAATTGGGCAAGCCGAAGAGCTCGACCTCGCGGCTGCTGCGCTCCTTGCGCGACCGGCGCTCGCCACTTCGAACGGCCGCGCCATGCTCGCCCGCCTCACCGACGAGGACATCCGCGCACGTGTGCCCGCGACCTATCCAAAGCTGCGGCGGATGACCGGAGATCCCATCGACCAGGCCGCGGCACGCGTTCAGACGGGGACGCGATGAGCAGCGCCACCACCCCGTGCCCCAACGGCCTTGCGCTCTTTGTTCTGCCAAGCGCACTGCTGTTTGCGCTGTTCTTCTTCCTGCCGATCGGATTGATGGCGCTGATGAGCGTGCTCACCGGCAATCCGGTGGTGGCGCCGAAGGTCGCCTTCACCACGCGTCACTACGCCCGCATGTTTGATGTTCCGTTTTATCTCGAGGTGATCTGGACCACGATCCGGATCGGGCTCGTGACCACGCTGGTCGCGCTCCTGATCGGCTATCCGCTGGCACACTGGATGGCCCGCATCAGGAGCCGCACCGGGCACGCGCTGCTGCTGATGGCGGTGCTGGCGCCGATGCTGACCGGCATCGTGGTGCGCACCTTCGCCTGGATGACGCTGCTGCCCGACAAGGGCGTGATCAATCAGACGCTCATCTCGCTCGGCGTGATCAGCCAGCCGCTGAAGCTGATGTACACCGAGACCGGCATCGTGGTCGGGCTCGTCCACATCTACGTCCCCTTCATGGTGCTGACCCTGACCGGCGTGATCGGCCGCATCGACGAGCGGCTGGAGCAGGCCGCGGAAAATCTCGGCGCCAGCCCCTTGCGCGCCTTCATCGAGGTGACGCTGCCGCTCAGTCTGCCCGGCATCCTCGCCGGCTCGCTGCTCGTCTTCGCGCTCGCGATCAGCGCCTATGTCACGCCGATCCTGCTCGGCGGATTCCAGATCATGACGCTGCCGATCCTGATCTACCAGCAGATCTAGACAAAAACTGCGAAAACAACCCCATGCACAGTAGCCGGGGATAGCAAGATCAACGGCTTGTGCGGGCAGGCCACGAGGCGGAGACAGACCCCTCACCCGAGTGAGTTCATGTCTACCGGCGTCGCTGCCCTCTCCCGCAAGGGAGAGGCGCAGCAACGGGCATTCCTGCTGTTTGACACGTCGGGCAAAACAGAGGTATATTGCTAATATTCCGAAATCTTGCGGTCTTCTCTCCCTTCTCCCCTTGTGGGTGAAGGTGGCGCGAAGCGCCGGATGAGGCGTCTCTATCCGCGGACAAAGCTGCTCAAGAATGAGAGAGGGTCATACGCGGAGACATACCCCTCACCCAAGTGAGTCCGCATCGACGAGCGGAACTGCCCTCTCCCACAAGGGGAGAGGGCACAATAACGGGCCGTGCGCGCTCGAACGATGAGGGTGCTTCCGCGCCCCCTACTCCCAGGCCCACGCCGAGAAATCGTTCTCGAACTGCGGGACTTCCTTCCAGACGCCCTTCAGCTTCTTGTTGATGACGGTGGGCCATTGCGGCTGGAACAGGTAGGCGGAGACGGCGTCGGTGGCCAGCATACGCTGGGCTTCGCCGAGCAGCTTGGCGCGGGCCGTTTGGTCCGGCGTCGACACGATCTGCTTGTAGAGCGCGTTGAACGCCGCGTTGTTGTAGCCGAGATAATAGTCCGGCTCGGTGATCTTGACGAGGTCGAACGGCTCGACATGGCTGACGATGGTGAGGTCGAAATTGTGCGGACCGTTGCCGGCGAACACCTGCGACAGCCACTGCGCCCATTCGACGTTCTCGATCTTGGCGATGATGCCGACCTTGGCGAGCTGGGCCGCGACGATCTCGCCGCCCTGCCGCGCATAGGGCGGTGGCGGCAGCTTGAGCGACAATTCGAGCGGCGTGGCGACGCCGGCTTCAGTGAGCAGCTTCTTGGCCTTTTCAGGATCGTAGGGATTGATGCCGGTGGTGTCGACATAGCCCAGCGATCCCGGCGTGTAGAAACTGCCGATCGGCGTGCCGAGCCCCTCGACCGCGCCGTCGATCAATGCCTTGCGGTCAATCGCAGCGAGGATGGCGCGGCGAACGCGGACGTCATCGAGCGGCTTCTTCCGATGATTGATCGCGACGATGGTCTTGGCCTTGGAGCCGCCGATCAGCACCGTGAAGCGCGGGTCGCTTTTGAACTGAGCAACGACGCGAGTCGCGATGCGCGGAAATGCATCCACGTCTCCCGACAGCAGCGCCGCAGCCTGGGCGGCCGGATCGGAGATGAAGCGGATCGTCACCTTCGAGAGCTTGATCGCGGATGCGTTGCGGTAGTCCGCCCATTTGGTCAGCGTGATCGAGGAACCCTTGGCCCAGGCGCCGAGCTGATAGGGCCCGGTTCCGACCGGCTGCGTGATATTGGTGGCTGCGCTCTTCGGCTCGACGATCGAGGCACTCGCCTGTCCCATCAGGAACGGCAGGTTCGGCTCGGAATTCTTCAGGGTGATCACGACCGTATCGGCATCGGGCGCGGCAACGGACTCGAAGCTCTGGAACAGGCTCTTGTCCTTGTTGGTGCTGGTCGGCGCCGCATTGCGCTCGAACGAGAACTTCACCGCGGCGGAGTCGAACGGCTCGCCATTGTGGAATTTGACGCCCTTGCGCAGCTTGAAGGTGTAGGTCTTCAGGTCAGGCGAAGCGGTCCAGCTTTCCGCCAGCAGGGGCGAAGTGGAGCCGTCCTCGTTGATCTTGGTCAGGGTCTCGTAGATGTTGTAGAGCGTGACTTCGGCGATCGCCGCGGCGGCCGCGTTGGTGGGATCGAGCCCCGGCGGCTCCAGCGTCATGCCCATGACGACGCTGTCCTTCTTGCTTTGCGCCAGCACCGGCAGCGGCGCCGCGACAAACGCGGCAATGAGTGCGACGATGGATAGTTTCCTGAACATGCGTAACTCCCCTGCCTTCTCTAGTCCCAGTCTACGCCAATCCCGCGCCCGAGACTAACCCTCCGCGGCCGCTGGCGGCAACGCCATCACTGCCTCCGCCTTGTGGCAGGCGGCGAGATGGGCTTCCCCGACCTTGCGTAGCTCAGGCAGAACCTCGCGGCAATGCTGGTCGGCGAGCCCGCAGCGCGCGACGTAAGGGCATCCGGCAGCGGTCGCCGATTGCGAGGCGATCGCCTGGGCCCCGCGCCGGCGCCGGCCGCCCGCGGGACGCGCCCGCGGCACGGCGTCGAGCAGCGCCCGCGTATAGGGATGGGCGCCGCGCTCGAACAGGTCCTCGGGACGGCCCTGCTCGACGATGCGGCCGAGATACATCACCGCGACCTCGTCGCAGAGATAGTCGACGACGGCGAGGTCGTGGCTGATCAGGACGTAACTCAGGCCGAACTGCTCCTGGAGATCTTGCATCAGGTTCAGGACCTGGGCCTGCACGGAGACGTCGAGCGCGGAGACCGGCTCGTCGGCGACGATCAGCTTGGGCTGGGTGATCAGCGCGCGCGCAATGGCGATGCGCTGGCGCTGGCCGCCGGAGAATTCGTGCGGGTATTTGTCCATGTCGGCATCGCGCAAGCCGACCTGCCGCAGCACCGCGGCGACGCGTTCCCGGAACGTAGTGCGGTCGGCGCCGTCCAGCACGGTGAGCGGCTCGGCGACGATGCGGGCGATGGTCTGGCGCGGATCGAGCGAGCCGTAGGGATCCTGGAACACCATCTGGAAATCGCGCCGGGCGCGGCGCAGCTCATCGGCGGAGATGCGGTTGAGGTCCTGGCCGAGCAGCGCGACCTGGCCGGATGTCGGCCGCTCCAGCGCCATCACCACCCGCGCGAAGGTGGACTTGCCCGAGCCGGACTCGCCGACGATGCCGAGGCTCTTGCCGGCGGCCAGCTGCACGCTGACGCCGTTGAGCGCGCGCACCTGTCCGGGCGGCTGGAACAGGCTCTCGCGCGGCAGCTTGTAGCGTTGCTCCAGATCCTTCACGTCGAGAAGAGGCGCGGTGCTCATGCGGACAGCGCTCCGACATTTTCGGCCATGGAGACGTCCGTCCGGATGCAGCGCACGGAGTGGCCGGGGCCGACGTCCACCATCGGCGGCAGCGCGGTGCGACACGGCTCGATCACGAGCGGACACCGATCGGCGAAGGTGCAGCCGGACGGCAGATCCGCGAGTTCCGGCACCGTGCCCGAGATGGTCGTCAGCCGCGTGCCCTTGCGCGCGCCGAGCTTCGGCCGGGCGCGGAACAGGCCCTGCGTGTAGGGATGGCCCATCCGCCGGAACACCTCATCGGTCGGCCCGCTCTCGACGACGGCGCCGCCATACATCACCATCATGCGCTGCACGTTCTCGGCGATGACGCCGAGATCGTGCGAGATCAGGATCATCGACATGCCGCGCTCCTCGACGAGATCGGCGATGAGGTCGAGGATCTGGCCCTGGATGGTGACGTCGAGCGCGGTGGTCGGCTCGTCCGCGATCAGAAGATCGGGCTCGCAGGCGAGCGCCATCGCGATGGTGACGCGCTGGCGCTGGCCGCCCGAGAACTGGTGCGGATAGGCATCGACGCGCCTCGCCGGGTCGGGCAGCCCGACGCGGTCGAGCAAGGCGATCGTCTCCTTGCGCGCCTGGGCCGCCGAGTATTTCTTGTGACGCCGCAGCGGTTCGGCGACCTGGTGGCCGATCGTGTGCATCGGATTGAGCGCGGTCATCGGCTCCTGGAAGATCATGCTGATGCGGTTGCCGCGCAAGCTGCAGTAATCCGCATCCGGAAGCCCGGCGAGCTCGCTGCCGTCAAGCCTGATGCTGCCGGTGACGACGGCGCTGTCCGGCAGCAGTCCCATCAGCGACAGCGCAGTGACCGACTTGCCACAGCCGGATTCGCCGACGAGCCCGAGCGTCTCGCCGCGCTTCAGCGCGAAGCTGACGCCGCGCACGGCCTGCGCCGGCCCGCGGCTGGTGTTGAGGCGCACACCGAGGTTATCGACCTCGATCAGCGGCATGGTCGAGCGCTCGCCCATCGTCATCGTTCCCGCGCCAATCGTGGATCGAGCAGATCACGCAGTCCGTCGCCGAGCAGATTGAGGCCGAGCACGGCGACCGCAATCGCCGCGCCCGGATAGACGGCGAGCATCGGCGACTGGAACAGCAGCGTCTGCGCATCGTTCAGCATCCGCCCCCAGGACGGCTGCGGCGGCTGCGTGCCGAGACCGAGATAGGACAAGGCGGCTTCGGCGAGAATTGCCAGCGCGAACTGGATCGTCACCTGCACGATCAGGATCGACAGGATATTGGGCAGCACATGCTCGATGGTGATGCGAAACTTGCCCTTCCCCGCGGCGCGCGCGGCCAGCACGAATTCGCGCGCCCAGATCGCGTTGGCAGAGCCGCGCGTCAGCCGCGTCAGCGTCGGGATCTGGAAGATGCCGATCGCGACGATCGACGTCACCATGCCGGGTCCTGCGACCGCGGCGAGCATGATCGCGGAGAGCACCGCCGGAAAGGCAAAGGTGAAATCGGAGAAGCGCATGATGATCTCTTCGGTCCAGCCGCGCCTGGCCGACGCCACCAGGCCGAGGCAGACGCCGAAGGTGAGACCGATGCTCACGGCAATGATGCCGACCATGATGGTGGAACGGGCGCCGGCGAGCAGCAGCGAGACGATATCGCGGCCGAAAGCGTCGGTGCCGAGCCAGTGCGCCGCCGAGGGCGGCCGGAGTTTCGAGGCGATGTCGATCTCGTACGGTGACCAGGGCGTCCACACCAGCGACAGCAGCGCCGCGGCGAGCACCACGAGACTCAGCGCGCCGCCGAGCACGAAGCTGCGGTGGCGCAGCGCACGGCGCCAGAACGTCCGGGCCGGCAAAGGACGCGTTGCGATCGGCGCGTCAACCAGAGTGGTCAGCGGCGCGCTCACAGATCGTGGACCTTGATGCGGGGATCGATGAAGGCATAGAGCACGTCGACCACGAAATTGACGATGACGACCATGGTCGCCAGCAGCATCACGCAGTTGCGCACCACGATCAGGTCGCGGTTGGCGATCGACTGGAAGATCAGGCGGCCGAGGCCCGGAAGATAGAACACGTTCTCGATCACGATGGTGCCGGCGAGCAGATTGGCGAATTGCAGCCCCATCACCGTCATCACGGGAATCATGGCGTTGCGCAGCACATGGCTCCACAGCACCTCGCGCTTGCCGAGCCCCTTCGCGCGCGCGGTGCGGACGAAGTCTTCGCGCAGCACCTCCAGCACCGCCGAGCGCGTGACCCGCGCGAGGATCGCGGCCTGCACCACCGCAAGCGAGATCGCCGGCAGCAGCAGCGACTTGATCCCGAGCCAGATGCCGTCCTCCCAGCCGGCAAAGCCGCCCGCCGAGAGCCATTGCAGCCGCACCGAGAACAAGAGCACCAGCAGGATCGCGAACCAGAAATTCGGCAGCGCGATCCCCACCTGCGTCAGCGACATCACGCCGACGTCGCCGAGCTTGTTGTGGTTGGCGGCGGTGTAGATGCCGGCCGAGAGCGCCAGCGTCACCGTGATCAGCATCGACATGATCGCGAGCGGAATGGTCAGCACCAGCCGCTCCGCGATCAGGGCGGCGACCGGCGTGCCGTAGACATAGGAGTTGCCGAGATCGCCGACGAGCAGGCCCTTGATCCATTGCAGATAGCGAACTGCCAGCGGCTGGTCGAGCCCGAGCTTGACGGTGAGCGCGCGCACCGCGTCGGCCGAGGCATCGGCGCCCATCAGCATCTGCGCGGCGTTGCCGGGAAGTGCATCCAGCACCAGGAAAATGATCACGGATGCGCCGACCAGCGTCGCCAGCAAGGTCAACAGACGTCGGAGGACAAATACGCTCATGCGCGCTCGGCTTCAGGGCTCACCCGCGGCACGATCAACATGTCCGGGCGCCGGAGGCAAGTGCTTTGCGGCATCTGCCTCACCTCAGCCGGGCCAACGTGACAGAAGGTCCTGCGAAGCCTCGAACAGCGCGCTCACGCGCAGCAATTCAGCATCGGCGCGGAAACGCCCGACCAGTTGCAGGGCGATCGGCAGGCCGTCGCGGCCGAAGCCGCAGGGCAGACTGATCGCGGGGTGTCCGGTCATGTTGAACGGCATGGTCCAGGGGAACCAATGCGGCCGGACACTGTCAAAGTGCTTGCCGTCGATCTCGATGGTGCCGAACAGGTCCTGCTCGATCGGCAGCGCGGTGCGGGTGAGCGTCGGCATCGCCAAAAGGTGTCCGCGCGCAAGCAGGGATTGCACCCGGCGGAACAGCGCGGTGCGCGCGAACATCGCCTCCTGATAGGCGACGCCGCTGACGTCGGTGGCGAGCGCGAGCTGTTTGAGGAAGGCCTCGCTCAGCGCCTCCCCGTGCTCGTCCGCGAGCCTGGCAAAGCGCGTCCGCCAGACCGTGTGATTGATGGCGCGCCAGATCGGCTCGATGTCGAAGCCGTCGCCGGAGAATTCCTCGAGCTCGGCGCCAAGGCTCGCGAGCCGATCGAGGCTCTCTTTGAATGCCGTGGCGACGTCCGCAGACACGGGGCGTCCCGGCGGCGACAGGCAGAACAGGATTTTCTGCCCGCGCAGATCGCCGCGCGGAATAGCGGTGCCGATGAAATCGGGCACGGGCATGCCGATCGACCAGGGATCGCAAGCGTCCTCCCCGGCCATCGCCTGCATCATCAGCGCGGTGTCGGCGACATCGCGCGTCATCGGCGTGACATAGGTCTGGTTGCCGAACGCATCCAGCGCCTGGCTGTGCGCGATCACGCCATTGCTCTGCTTCAAGCCCACGACGCCGTTGCAGGCGGCGGGAATTCGCGTCGAGCCGCCGCCGTCGGTCGCGATCGCGAGCGGCGCGATGCCGCTGGCCACTGCCACCGCCGCGCCGCCGCTGGAGCCGCCGGAGGAACGCTCCGCGCTCCACGCATTGCGGGTGCGGCCGAACAGCGGCGAGTCGGTCAGGCATTTGCTGCCGAATTCCGGCGTCGTGGTCTTGCCGATCAGGATCGCGCCCTCGCTGCGCAGCCGCGCGACTGCCACCGCGTCCTCAGCCGGCACGTTATCCTTGTAGGGCACGGCGCCGAAGGTGGTCTTCACGCCCCTGGTGTTGACGATATCCTTGACGGTGACGGGGATGCCGTGCAGCAGGCCGAGCGGCTCGCCGGCCATCATCTTGCGCTCCGCCACGCGCGCGGCCGCCATGGCCTCGTCGCCGCACAGCGTGATGAAGCAGTTCAATTCGGGCTGCAGCGCCTCGGCGCGGGCAAGCACGGCACGGGTGAGCTCGACGGGGGAAATCCGCTTTTCGGCAATGAGGCCGCGCAGTTCGGTTGCGGACAGCAGGCAGGGATCGCCGTTCATCGTCTCATCACGCTCCGAAGCCGGCCGCCGTTGGCCGATACCATTGACAGCGAGAATGACAGTTTTGTTAACTCGCCGTCCAATACGATTTTGATGGTCAACCCATACGTTTTCGGTATGCCAATGGAACTTCGCCGGCTCCGCTATTTCGTCGCCGTCGCCGAGGCGCGCAGCGTCGGCAAGGCCGCCGAGCGGCTGCGCATGGCGCAGCCTCCGCTGTCGGTGCAGATCCGCAAGCTGGAGGCCGAAATCGGCGCGCCGTTGTTCCGCCGCGGCACGCGCGGCATGGACCTGACCGCGGCGGGCCAGGCCCTGCTGGTGCGCGCCGGCGAGGCGCTGGCGCTGGCGGCCGACGGCGTCGAAGCCGCCCGCGCGGTCGCAGCCGGGCGCCGCGGGCGGATCTCGGTCGGATACATGTTCGTGCTGGCGAATGCGATGCTGCCGCGCCTGATCCCGGAGCTGCGGCGGTCCATTCCCGGTGTCGACCTCGAGTTCGCCGAGCTCAGCGCCTCGACGCGCGAGGCACGGCTGCTCGATCGCAGCGTCACGGTCGCGCTGTGCATGCCGGCGATCCATCATCCCGAGATCCAGGTGGCGCGGATTGGCGCGCAACCGTTCATGCTCGCCATGCCGATCCGCTCACCGCTCGCGCGCCTCGGCGCAGTGCCGATGGCGAAATTGCAGGGCCGCCCCCTGATTGCACTGCCGCCGCCGGAGCAAGACCCCGCCTCGTCCGCGGTCGCGGCCTTGCTGCGGCGGCACCAGGTCGTGATGCCGGTCGCAAGCCGGGTCGAGACGGTGCACTCGGCGATGAGCCTCGTTCTCGCCGGTGAAGGTCTCGCGATCGTGCCCGCCTGTGCGCAGCTCGGGGCACCGCGCGGCATCGTGTTCCGGGCGCTGCGGGATGCGACCGACTCCATCGACATCGCCGTCTGCTGGCGCCGGGACACCCACAGCCCGCTGATCCGCACCTTCCTCAAATGCGCCGAGAGGGTCGTGGCGCGGCTGTGATGCGCGCCGTCAGCTCCAGCCCATCTCATGGCTCCAGGGCGGATCGGCACCTGGGCGCGTGCAGGTGAGCCCGGCGCAATTGGCGGCAAAGGACAGCGCGCGGCGGAGTTCGTCCTCGCCGATGTCCTTCAACCGCTGCCGCGCGAGGCGTGTCTGCTTGTGCAGGGCGAACAGCAGCGCCGCCTGGAAACTGTCGCCGGCGCCGATGGTGTCGGCGACCTCGATCCTGGGCGCGGCGACCTCGATCTGCCCTGCCCCCGCGTGCCATGCGATCGCACCGTTGTTGCCACGGGTGATCACGACGAGGCTCGTGCCCTGCCCGAGCAGCGCGCTCGCGCGCTCGTGATACGGCTCGTCGCCGAAGAGATAGGAAAAATCGACGTCCGACATCTTGATGAGATCGGCGGTGCTCGCGAACTCCGCCATGCGCGCGAGATAGGCCGGCTTGTCCTTGACGAGGTTGGGGCGGCAATTCGGATCGAACGAGATGGTCGACGACATCCGCGCGTCCGCGATCAGCGCTTTCGTTTCGGCCGCGCCCTGATCATTGACCAGCGTGGTCGAGCCGACATGAAGGGCTTCGACGTTCGCAAACGGAATCGACCCGCGCCGATAGGTCCAGTTCCGCGTCGCGGTCTCGGCATCGTAGAAGGCATAATGCGACTCGCCCGCGACAATGCGGACGAAGGCCAGCGTGGTCTGGTGATCGCTGCGGGTGGCGAGAGCGAGTTCGACGTTCGACGCGGTTGCATGATCGGCGATCATGCGCCCGAACATGTCGGTCGAGATGCCGCCGACGAAACCGGTGGGCGCGCCCAGCCGCGCCATGCCGATCGCGACGTTGAGGCAGGAGCCGCCGACGGCCGGCATCACCGCTTCGCGCCCGTCGGCATTTCGCGTCGGGACGAAATCGATCAGCGCATCGCCGCAGGAAATCAACATCCGTCTCAACCTCTCGCGATGTCGCGCATCGCGGCGCGGCTGCCGCGATCGACCTCGCGCAGCAGCTTGTAGACCTCGCGCTTGCGCGTGTGAAACACGGCCATCTCGGGCACGGTCGGCTCGCTTTTCCGGCCCAGCGCCGACATCTTTGCCATGGTCTCGCCGATCGAGGCATAGGCGCCGCCGGCCACCGCCCCGAGCATCGCGGCGCCCAGCAGCACCGGCTCTTTCGTCTGCGGCAGCGCGACGGTGAGACCGGTCGTATCGGCCATGATCTGCCTCACCAGCGGGCTGCGGCTCGCGCCGCCGCCCATGATCATGATGCTGGAATGGACGCCGTGTGCGGCAAAGGCTTCGATCACCTCGGCGAGACCATAGGCGAGCCCGCAGAGGCCGGCCACGAACAGGCGTTCCATCGAGGCGATATCGGTGTCGAGATCGAGGCCCGCGATCACCGCGCGCGTGTCGGGATCGGCGTAGGGCGAGCGGTTTCCGATGAACTCAGGGAGCACATGGACGTCGCGGGCGAGCAGCGCGGCGCGACTGGCATCACCTGCGCGCGCGATGATGCGGCGCTCGAGGAAATCGATGAGGTCGAGGCCTTCGCTGCGCGCCGCCGCGCTCGCCTCGACGTGCCCGGGATGCGATTTAAGAAGATGGTCGATCGCCGCGCCGGCGGCTGACTGCCCGCCCTCGTTGAGCCAGAAGTCCGGCACCATGCCGGAATAATAAGGACCCCACACGCCGGGCACGAAACACGGCTCCCTGGTCGTCGCCATGATGCAGGCCGACGTTCCCATGATGTAGGCGAGACGGTCGCAGACCTCCGTTGCGCCGTCCGATCCGTCGCGGCCTCCGATCGCGCCGATACCGCCGGCATGCGCATCGATCAGCGATGCGCCGACCGGCGTGCCGGGCGACAGGCCAAGCTCGGCCGCCGCCGCGCGCGTGAGTCCCTCGCCGAGCCGCGTGCCGGGGGCGACGATCTCGGTGCCGACACGCCCGTAATTTTCCGCGACGAAGTCGGCGAGACCGATGCGCTTGAAGAACGGCGCGCTCCAACCGCCGCCGTCATGCGCCAGATAGTTCCACTTGCAGGTGACAGTGCAGGTGGAGCGCTGGAGCGAGCCGGTTGCGCGCCAGGTCAGGAAATCCGCCAGGTCGAAGAAGTGGCCGGCCGCGTCGAAGCTCGCGCGCATGCGCCGCTTCAGCCACAGCAGTTTCGGCATCTCCATCTCGGGTGAAATCGAGCCGCCGACATAGCGCAGCACCGGGTCCCCGGTCTCGTTGATCAGCCGGGCCTCGGCCGTGGCGCGGTGATCCATCCAGACGATGACGTTGCGTTGAGCTTCGCCGGAGGCGCTGACGGTGAGCGGCTCGCCCTGCCGGTCAAGCACCACGAGAGAACAGGTGGCATCGAAGCCGATGCCGCCGACGCTGTCGGGCGCGATTGCAGCCTCCGCCATCGCGGCGCGCACCGAGGTCGTGCAGGCATCCCAGATGTCCTGGGACGATTGTTCGACGACGTCGCCCGCCTCGTGCCAGATCCGGATCGGATGCCGCGCAGTCGCCAGCAGGGTGCCGGCCTCGTCAAACACCCCAGCCCGCGTGCTCGTGGTCCCCACGTCGACGCCGATATACGCTCGCGGCATTGTCGCTCCCGGTCGCTTCGTCAGTTTTGACGCAAGCCTACCAGCAAGTATAGCCGCCATCCACCAGCACGATACTGCCGGTCATCAGGCTCGCGGCCTCGGACGAGAGGAACAGGACGACGGAGGCGATCTCCTCGACCTGCCCCAATCGCGCCATCGGGGTTCCTCCGATCCAGGCGTCGTACATTTTCGGATTGCTCTTCACGAAGGCGTTGAGCGGCGTCTCGATATAGGTCGGCGCCACCGCATTGACGCGGATGCCGCGTGCGCCCCATTCGGCCGCAAGTGACTTGGTCAGATGGTGCACGGCGGCCTTGGAGGCGTTGTAGAAACACTGCTCCTGCGGCTTGTTGACGATGAAGCCGGACATCGAGCCGACATTGACGATGGCGCCGCTCCTGGCCTTGAGCATATGCTTGCCGAATTCGCGGCAGCACCAGAAAGTGCCGTTCAGATTGACGTCGATGACGTTGAGCCAGTGCTCGTCGGTGACGGTCTCCGCCGGCGTCTCGCTGCGGGCGATGCCGGCATTGTTGACGAGGATGTCGACCTTGCCGTGACGGGCGACGAGGTCGTTGGCAACTTCGGCGACGCGCCTAGTGTCGGTCACGTCCATGGTCGCCGTCTCGATGTCGTAGCCTTTCGCTTTCAGCTCGGCCTTTGCGCTGTCGGCGACCTTGCTGTCGCGGTCGCCGATCACGACCCTGGCGCCGGCTTCGGCCAGCGCTTCCGCGCAGCCAAGGCCGATGCCCTGCCCGCCGCCGGTGATGAACGCGGTCTTGCCGTCCAGCCTGAATTTTTCCAGATACATTTTGGTCTTTCCGTTTTCTTGCCGTTTCTTGTCAGCCCCGAATGGCGTTTCCGCCCGCATCGAAGCGGTGAATGCGCGCTGGGTCCGGCACCAGCGACACGCGGTCGCCGGCATGCAGGCTCAATTCGCCGATATAGCGCGCCGTCAGCATTCCGAACGGACCGGCATCGACATAAAGGAACGTGTCGCTGCCGAGATGCTCGGCGACCGCGATCGTGCCCTGCCATCCCCCCGCCCCGTCGCGCTCGATCTTGAGATGCTCCGGCCGTACGCCGATCGTCGCCGCGCCCTTCTGCAAGGCGTGCTCTCCGGTGACGAAGTTCATCTTGGGCGAGCCGATGAAGCCGGCGACGAACAGATTGGCGGGCTTCTCGTAGAGTTCCAGCGGCGAGCCGTATTGCTCGATCTTGCCGCCGTTGAGCACCACGATCTTGTCGGCCATCGTCATGGCCTCGACCTGGTCGTGGGTGACGTAGATCGCGGTGGTGCCGAGCTGCTTCTGGAGCCGCGTCACCTCGATCCGCATCTGCACGCGCAGCGCCGCGTCGAGGTTGGAGAGCGGCTCGTCGAACAGGAACGCCTTGGGCTCGCGGACGATGGCCCGGCCGATCGCGACGCGCTGGCGCTGGCCGCCGGACAGCTCGCGCGGCTTGCGGTCGAGATAGGGCGTGAGATTCAGCGTCGCAGCGGCCGCCTCGACCTTGCGGTTGGTTTCGTCCTTGGAAAGCCCCGCCATCTTCAGGCCGAAGCCGATATTGCCGCGCACGCTCATGTGCGGATAGAGCGCGTAGGACTGGAACACCATCGACAGCCCGCGCTTGGCGGGCGGCGTGTCGACGACGTTCTTGCCGTCGATCAGGATCTTGCCGCCCGAGACGTCCTCGAGCCCGGCGATCAGCCGCAGCAGCGTGGTCTTGCCGCAGCCCGAGGGGCCCACGAACACCACGAAGGAGCCGTCGGCGATCTCCAGATCGGCGCCCTTGATGATGTGCACGGGGCCGAAGGATTTCTGCACGTCCTGAAGTGTGATCTGACCCATCGCAGCCCCTTCTACTTCACCGCGCCAAAGGTGAGCCCGCGCACGAGCTGCTTCTGGCTGAACCAACCGAGGACGAGAATGGGCGCAATCGCCAGCGTCGAGGCCGCCGACAGCTTTGCCCAGAACAGCCCTTCCGGGCTCGAATAGGAGGCGATGAACGTCGTGAGCGGCGCGGCATTCGAGGTCGACAGATTGAGCGTCCAGAACGCCTCGTTCCAGGCGAGAATCAGATTAAGCAGCATGGTCGAGGCGAGGCCCGGGATCGCCATCGGCGTCAGCACGTAGACGAGCTCGCGGCCGATGGTGGCGCCGTCCATGCGCGCGGCTTCGAGGATGTCGCGCGGAATCTCCTTGAAATAGGTGAACAACATCCAGATCACGATCGGCAGATTGCCGAGGCAGAGGATGAAGACGAGGCCGATGCGGGAGTCGAGCAGGCCGAAACTCTTGTAGATCAGGTAGATCGGCACCAGCACGCCGACCGGCGGCATCATCTTGGTCGAGAGCATCCAGAGCAGGATGTCCTTGGTGCGCTTGGTCGGCGAGAACGCCATCGACCAGGCCGCCGGGATCGCGATCAGGAGCGCAATCAGCGTCGAGCCACCGGCGATGATGACCGAGTTCAGCGCGTGGTGAAAATAGTCGCTGCGCTCCTGCACGGTGACGTAGTTTTCCGTGGTCCAGTGGAAGAACAGGAAGGACGGCGGAATGGCGAAGGCCTCGAGCTCGGTCTTGAAGCTCGTCAGCACCATCCAGAGGATCGGGAAGAAGATCAGGAAGCCGAAGAACCACGCCCCGATCGTCGATATCACCACCCGCCGCGTCGTCGCCATTCGCGCCATGCTTCAGGCCTCCAGATTGCGGCCGACGATGCGGACGAGGAAGAAGGCGACGATGTTGGCGATCACCACCGCGACGAGGCCGCCCGCGGACGCGCTGCCGACGTCGAACTGGATCAGCGCCTGCGAATAGATCAGGAAAGCGATGTTGGTGGTCTGAAGGCCCGGCCCTCCCCCGGTCGTCACGAAGATCTCGGCGAACACCGTCAGCAGGAAGATGGTCTCGATCAGGATCACCACCGTGATGGGACGCGCCAGATGCGGCAGCGTGATGTAGATGAAGGTCGACACCGCACTGGCGCCGTCCATCTCGGCGGCTTCCTTCTGTTCCTCGTCGAGCGATTGCAGCGCGGTCAGCAGGATCAGCGTCGCGAACGGCAGCCATTGCCAGGCCACGATCAGGATCACCGCGAGCAGCGGCGCGTCGGTGAACCAGTCGATCGGCGTCAACCCGACCAGCTTGGCGAGCCAGGCGAACAGGCCGGACACGGGGTGCATCAACAGGTTCTTCCAGACCAGCGCGCTCACCGTCGGCATCACGAAGAACGGCGCGATCACCATCAGCCGCACGAAATTGCGTCCGATCACGGGCTGGTCCATCAGCAGCGCCAGGGGAATGCCGAGCAGGATCGTCAGCGCCAGCACCGAGCCGACCAGCACCAGCGTGTTCTGGAGCGAGGCGAGGAAGGCGGGATCGGTCAGGAAGTAACGGAAATTCTCCAGGCCGACGAACTCTTCGGAGCCGGGGTCGAGCAGGCTGTAGTGCAACGTCGAGAAATAGATCGTCAGCGCGAGCGGGACGATCATCCAGATGAAGAGCAGCCCGACCGCCGGCATCAGGAGCGAGCGCGCAAGAATCTGCGTTTGCCGGGTTGCCATTCCTAACTTCTCCGCCTGCGGGAAGAAGGCGGCCATCCATCGAAGCGGTGGATGGCCGCAAGTTTGAGCTCAGGGAGAACTCGGGCTCACTTGATGTAACCGGCCCGCTTCATCTCGCGCTCGGTCGCGGATTGCGCGGCGGCGAGCGCGGCATCGACCGTCATCGATCCCGCGAGCGCGGCGGAGAATTGCTGGCCGACCTGCGTGCCGATGCCCTGGAACTCGGGGATCGCGGCGTACTGCACGCCCACATAGGGCACGGGCTTGACGGTGGGCTTGTTGGGGTCGGCCGCGTCGATCGAGGCCAGCGTCAGCTTCGCGAACGGCGCAACCTTCAGATACTCAGGATTCTGGTAGAGCGAGGTCCGCGTGCCCGGCGGCACGTTGGCCCATCCGTCCTTCGAGGCCACGAGCTTGGTGTAGTCCTTGCTCGTTGCCCAGGCGATGAACTTCTCGGCCGCATCCGCCTTCTTGGAGCCAGCGGGAATCGCCAGATTCCAGGCCCACAGCCAGTTGGCGTTCTTTCCAAGCCCGGTGTTGGGCGCCAGCGCAAAGCCGACCTTGTCGGCGACCTTGGAATCCTTCGGATTGGTGACGAAGGACGCCGCAACCGTCGCATCGATCCACATCGCGCATTTGCCGGCGTTGAACAGCGCGAGGTTCTCGTTGAAGCCGTTCGAGCTTGCACCGGGAGGGCCGGCGTCCTTCATGAGATTGACGTAAGTCGTGAGCGTCGTCTTCCATTCCGGCGTATTGAACTGCGGCTGCCATTTCTCGTCGAACCAGCGCGCGCCGTAGGAATTGGCCATGGCCGAGAGGAACGCCATGTTCTCGCCCCAGCCGGCCTTGCCGCGCAGGCAGATGCCGTAGGTGCCGGCGCTCTTGTCCGTGAGCTTCTTGGCCGCGTCGACGACGAAATCCCAGGTCGGCTTTTCCGGCATCTTCAGGCCGGCCTTCTCGAACAAATCGGTGCGATACATCACCATCGAGCTCTCGCCGTAGAATGGCGCGGCGTAGAGCTTGCCGTCGACGGAGACCGCGTCCTTGATCTTCGGCAGCAGGTCGGCGACGTCGTAATCCGCGCCGAGATTGGCGAGCGGCACCAGCCAGCCCTTCTTGGCCCAGATCGGCACCTCATAGGTGCCGATGGTCAGAACGTCGAACTGGCCGCCCTTGGTGGCAATGTCGGTGGTGACGCGCTGGCGCAGCACGTTCTCCTCGAGAGTCACCCATTTGACGGTGATATCGGGATTCTTCTTGGTGAATTCAGCCGTCAGCCCCTGCATGCGGATCATGTCGCCGTTGTTCACGGTGGCGATGGTCAGGGTGGTTTCGGCCATCGCGGGGACGGCCAGCAACAGGCAAGACGCGCCGACGGCGCCGAGGACGTGTTTCACGGTGACCTCCCTCAAACTCGCGTTTTGAGCATATGCCCACGCGTTGGGCGTATGTTCAACTCACGGACGGAAGATTGTCAAGCAGTCGCGCGGGCGTTTTGGCAACTTCTGAGTGCTGCGATGCGGGAAGGATGTCGCGTACTGCGAGTGTGGTGGCAGTTGTCCGGGCAAGCGCCCGCGGCTTGCTCCACCTCTCCCGCTTGCGGGAGAGGGAGCGCAGTCCCGATGCGGCTACGGCGAACGGCCCTACCGCTCCAGAATCGCCCTTGCCGTCGCCTCGTCGGTGATCAGGCCGTTGATCAGGCGTCCATTCAGCGCCGCCGCGATCGCCGGCACCTTGGCCGCGCCGACGGCGGCCCCGATCGTCGTGGTCCTCGCCGGCACTTCCGGCGAAATGCTGGTGAGGCGCTTGTTGGTGCCGCCCTTGAGCACGCGGCCCTTGGAATCATAGGCCCAGCCGGTGATCTCGCCGATGGCCCCCTGGCGCATCATCTCGAACAATTCGTCGCGGGTGACGAAGCCGTCGACATGGACCTGCGCCTTCTGGTCCATTTGCCCGATGCCGACGAGGCGCAGATCGGCCTTGGCCGCAACCGCCTTCACCTTCGCGATCGGCTCGATCCTGACCATCTTGTTGCGCTCGTCCTCCGAGGACATCAGGAACGGCAGCGGCATCGGATAGTGGCGCGCACCGGTGCGGTCGGCGAGCCGGCCGACGGTGTCGTAGAAGCTCGCAGAACCGTCAGCGGAGATATTGCCGACCAGCGAGACGATCTGGTGATTGGGCCGGTCGATCGGCGTGACGCGCTCGACCGCGGCGCGCACCGCGCGCCCCGTGCCGAGTGCGACGATGACGGGCGTCTCCGACCGCAGCGTCGCGTCCAGCAGATTGGCGCAACGTTCGGCAATTCCCGAGGTGGCCTGCGGCGCAGCAGGATCGGCCGGCACCACCTCGCAATGGGCAAGGTCAAAACGCTCCTTCAGCCGCGCGGCCAATTCCATGCAGGCGGCGATAGGGTGTTCGAGCCGAAAGGTGATCAGACGTTCGGCAAGGCACAGCGACACCAGCCGCTGCGCCGAAGCGCGCGAGACCTGGAGCATCTTTGCGATCTCGTCCTGGGTGTGGCCGGCAATGAAATAGAGCCAGCCGGCGCGCGCGGCATCGTCGAGCCTGGATTTTTCGTTCTCGGCGGCCATGGCGGGCGTCAGGCGTCCTTCCAGAAATCGCTCATGCGCGCGAAGACCCGATCGGCCCCGGCGCCGGACAATATAGCCTGTCCGTCGCGTCCGCGATAATGGCTGCCGCCGACAAATCCCCAGACGGTCATGCCGGCCGCCTTCGCCGCCTGCACTCCGCTGACGCTGTCCTCGATCACCAGCGTGCGCGCAGGTTGCACATCCATCTTCGCCGCCGCATGGAGAAACAGGTCCGGGGCCGGCTTGCCGTGCCTGACCATTTGCGCCGTGTAGATCCGTTGGCCGAAAGATGGCGCAAGGCCGGTCACCTTCAGCGACAGCGCGACGCGGTCGAGATCACTCGACGAGGCCACGCAATAGGGCACGCGCAGGCCGGACAGGACGATTTCGACGTCCGGAACCGGATGGAGCGCCTGCTCGAAGGCGGCCAGCACGCGCGATTTCAGCCGGAGGGGGAAATCGACCGGCAGCACGTGGCCGAGTTCGCGATAATGCTGCGTGACCGCGCTCGTGCTCCGCCCGAGAAACAGCTCGAGCGCCTGCGCAAGCGTCAGCGATATCCCGAATGCGGACAGCTCGTCGGACAGGCACTGGCAGCTCAACAGTTCGCTGTCGACGAGCACGCCGTCGCAATCGAAGACGACGAGGTCGGGCTCTGGCCGGATTTGGTCCATCCCGCCATTCGATCATATACCCAATCTCTGAGCAATAGTTCGGCTGGAACCGAGCGCGGCGATTTTACCTTCGGTTCAATGAGCAACCTGCCGGCAGATCGCCGGCAGCGCCGCAGGCACTATCGTCCCCTCACCTTCGCTGGTTATACACGTCGATGCACACCGCCCCGAGCAGCACCAGGCCCTTGATGACCTGCTGATAGTCGATGCCGATGCCGAGGATGGACATGCCGTTGTTCATCACGCCCATGATCATGGCACCGACCACGGCGCCGCCGACACGCCCCACTCCGCCATAGGCCGAGGCGCCGCCGATGAAGCAGGCGGCGATGACGTCGAGCTCGAAGCCGAGTCCGGCCTTCGGGGTCGCGGTGTTGAGGCGCGCGGCGAAGACGAGGCCGGCGAGCGCGGCCAGCACGCCCATGTTGACGAAGGTCAGGAAGGTCAGCCGCTCGGTCTTGATGCCCGACAGGCTTGCCGCTTTCGCATTGCCGCCAACCGCGTAGACCTGCCGGCCAATCACGGTGCGGCGGGTGACGAAGCCGTAGAGTGCGATCAGCGCGGTCATGATGACCAGCACGTTCGGCAGGCCCCGATGCGAGGCGATCAGATAGGTGAAATAGAGCACGGCGCAGGCCAAAAGAATGCTCTTGCCGAGGAAGAACGCGTAAGGCTCGACCTCGATGCCGTGCAACTGCTCGCGCGAGCGGCCCTTGGCGCTGGCATAGACGAGGCCGAGCGCGAGCACGGCACCGATCAGCATGGAGGTCGGATGCAGCGTGCCGGCCTCGGGCAGCACTTCCGGAATGAAGCCGGAGGACAGTTTCTGGAAGGTCGCCGGAAACGGCCCGAGCGACTGGCCCTGCAACACCGCGAGCGCGAGGCCCTTGAACACCAGCATGCCGGCCAGCGTCACGATGAAGGACGGGATCTTGAAATAGGCGACCCAATAGCCTTGCGCCGCGCCGATCGCCGCCCCCAGCAGCAGGCAGGCGATGAAGGCCAGCGTGTAGTCGACCTTGTATGTCACCATCAGCACGGCGGCCACCGCGCCGACGAAGCCCGCGACCGAGCCGACCGAGAGATCGATATGGCCGGTGACGATCACGAGCAGCATACCCAGCGCCATGATGACGATGTAGCTGTTCTGGAGCACCAGATTGGTCAGGTTGAGCGGCTGCAGCAGCGTGCCGCCGGTCATGACCTGGAAGAACAGCATGATCGCGATCAGCGACAGCAGCATGCCGTAATTGCGCAAATTGTTCTTGATGAAGCTGCCGTGCCGGCGCTCCTCGGGCAGCGAAACCGTCTTGTCGGTCATGGCTGCGATCCTCCCATCTCGGCGCCCGCCAGGGCGCTGCTCCCATAATTTCTGTCGTTGCGCATGATGGCACGCATGATCTTTTCCTGCGTCGCCTCTACGCCCTTGAATTCCCCGACGAAGGCGCCGTCGTTCATGACACAGATGCGGTCGCAGATGCCGAGCAGCTCGGGCATCTCCGAGGAGATCACCACGACGCCGCGGCCGGCCTCCGCGAGCTCGTTGATGATACAGTAAATTTCGTATTTGGCACCGACGTCGATGCCCCGGGTCGGCTCGTCCAGGATCAAGACCTTGGGATCGGTCATCAGCCATTTCGACAGCACCACCTTCTGCTGGTTGCCGCCGGAGAGCTGGCCGGTCTCCTGGTAGACGTCGGAGCAGCGGATGCGCATGCGGCTCTTGTAATCGCTGGCGACCTTCAGCTCGGCGATGTCATCGATCACGCGGTTAGGCGCGACCTGGTGGAGGCTTGCGAGCGTGATGTTCTTGCGGACGTCGTCGGCGAGGATCAGGCCGAGCTGCTTGCGGTCCTCGGTGACATAGGCAAGGCCGGCGTCGATCGCCGCCGCGACGCTCGGCAGCGCGATCTCACCGCCTTCGAGCCGGATGCTGCCGCTGATATTGGTGCCCCAGGACCGGCCGAACAGGCTCATCGCAAACTCGGTGCGGCCGGCGCCCATCAGCCCGGCGATGCCGACGACTTCGCCGCGCTTGACGCCGAAGTTGACGTTCTTGATGACCTGCCGCTCGGGATGAATGGGGTGATAGACCGACCAGTTCTCGACGGTGAGGACAGGCTCGCCGATCTTCACGCTGCGCTCGGGGAAGCGATGGGCGAGATCGCGGTTGACCATGCTGCGGATGATGCGGTCTTCCTGGATCGGCTCGGCACGGCAATCGATGCTATCGACGGTGCGGCCGTCGCGCAGCACGGTGATGTGGTCGGCGACCTTGGCGACCTCGTTGAGCTTGTGCGAAATCAGGATTGAGCCGATGCCCTGGTCGCGGAAGGCCATGAGGCGTTCGAGCAGCGCGGCGCTGTCGGCCTCGTTGAGGCTGGCGGTCGGCTCGTCCAGGATCAGCATCCGCACCCGCTTGGACAAGGCCTTCGCGATCTCGACCAGCTGCTGCTTGCCGACGCCGAGGTCGGTGATCAGCGTATCCGGGGATTCCTTCAGGCCGACCTGCGCGAGCAGGTCCCGTGTCCGCCGGTACACCTCGTCGCGGTCGATCACGCCTAACTTTGACGGCGGATGCGACAGGAAGATGTTTTCCGCGATCGACATCAGCGGGATCAGCGCCAGCTCCTGATGGATGATGATGATGCCAAGCGCCTCGGAATCGTTGATGTCACGAAAACGCCGCTCCTCACCCTCGAAGATGATGGTGCCCTCGTAGCTGCCGTGCGGATAGACGCCGCTGAGCACCTTCATCAGCGTCGACTTGCCGGCGCCGTTCTCGCCGACGAGGGCATGGATCTGCCCGGCGTCGACCGAGAAATTGACGTCGCGCAGCGCCTGGACGCCGGCAAAGCTCTTGCTGACGTTGCGCATCTCCAGCATTGCGGTCATCGTTTCATGTCCCATCCGTTACTTCAGCCCGCCCCGCTGGCGGGGAGAGCATAGGCCGCTTTGTGCGGCCGTTCCTGGAAACGCCGAGCCAGAGCTTCGGCTATGCGCGAAGCGATCGGGTGAGGGAGAGTCTCCGCGAAGAGTTCGCCCTCACCCGCACCCTCTCCCCGCAAGCAGGGAGAGGGAATAGGCCCCTTACTGGAACTGCGCCTTCTTGTAGTAGCCGCTATCGACCAGAGTCTTCTCCCAATTGTCCTTGTAGACCACGACCGGCTTCAGGAGATAGGACGGCACGGTCTTGGCGCCGTTCTCGTAGGTCTTGGTGTCGTTGACCGTGACCTGCTTGCCGGCGAGCGCGGCGTCGACCATGTCGGCGGTCACCTTGGCGAGATCGCGGGTGTCCTTGAAGATGGTCGAGTACTGGTCGCCGCGCAGCATCGCCTTGATCGAGGGCACCTCGGCGTCCTGGCCGGAGATAATCGGCATCGGCTGGTCGGCGCTGCCGTAGCCCACGCCCTTCAGCGAGGAGATGATGCCGATCGAGAGGCCGTCATAGGGCGACAGCACCGCGTTGACCTTCTTGTTGCCGTAGTAGGCGCTGAGCAGATTGTCCATGCGGGCCTGGGCGGTGGCGCCGTCCCAGCGCAAGGTCGCGACCTTGTCCATGCCCATCTGACCGGAGGCGACCACGAGCTTGCCGCTGTCGATATAGGGCTTCAGCACGCTCATCGCGCCGTTGTAGAAGAAGTACGCGTTGTTGTCGTCGGGCGAGCCGCCGAACAGCTCGATGTTGAACGGGCCCTTGCCTTCCTTGAGGCCGAGCCCCTTCTCGATCGATTGCGCCTGGAGCACACCGACCTGGAAATTGTCGAAGGTCGCGTAATAGTCGACGTTCGGCGTGCCGCGGATCAAGCGGTCATAGGCGATCACGGTGATGCCCTTGGCCTTGGCCTGCTTGAGCACGTCGGACAGCGTGGTGCCGTCGATCGCGGCGATCACCAGCGCCTTGGCACCCTTGGTCACCATGTTCTCGACCTGCGAGAGCTGGTTCGGGATGTCGTCCTCGGCATATTGCAGGTCGGTGTTGTAGCCACGCTCCTTCAGCACCTTGACCATGTTGTTGCCATCGTCGATCCAGCGCGCGGAGGATTTGGTCGGCATGGCGATGCCGACCGTCGCCTTGTCCTGCGCGGAAGCGGCGACGCCCGTGGCCATCGTCGCAGCGCCGGCCAGCGCCAACGCGAGGAATGTCGTCTTCAGTTTCAGCATATTTCACTCCCTTGGGTGTCAAACTGTTTCTTCGTTTCGTCGAGAACGTTGGTCGTATGCGGCTTCGGTCCTCCTATGCAAGCTTGACGTCGGGCTCCGCGCGCCCTCGCGCGGATGCCTCGAGCAGAAAGGTGCGGCCGGCCTGCGGATCGGCGGCGCGCGCCGCCGCGTCCATGTCCTGCCAGGCCGAGGTGACGAGGAGGCGCGATAGATCGGGGCCGACGAAGGCCGGGCAGCTCGCCTGCTTTGCCGGCACGCTCAATGAGCGCAGGCGCTCGCCCTGCGGGCTATAGACGTCGACCCGGCTAGCGCCCCAGCACGCATTCCAGATCCGCCCGTCGGCGTCGCACACCGAGCCGTCGAGACCGCCGATGCCGGTGTGGCGCAGCAACACCTCGGGCTCGCCGCGCGGCAGACCGGTCGCGGGATTGAGCGGCACCGCGTAGAGCACCGCGCGCGCGGTGTCGGCGAAGTAGCCAATGCCGCCGTCCGGAGAGAAGCAGATCGAGTTGGGAATGCTGATACGCGGGAACAGCAGCGAGATCTTGCCGCGGTGGAACGCGTAGATCGCGCCTGCCCCTGCTTCCGCCTTGCGGCCCATGGTGCCGATCCAGAACGTGCCGGACTGATGCACGCGGGCATCGTTGGAGCGCGTCGCGGGATTGTCGGCTTCGAGCGGACAGAGCAGCGTCATCGCGCCGTCGGCGAGCGTGCGGATATAGAGGCCGTCCTCCGCGACGATCAACTGGCGGCCGGCGTCGATGCGCCCGAGCGCGCTCGCCATCCGGCCGAGCACGTGGACGCGAATGCCGCCACGGCCGAGTTGTGCCTCGAACAGCCGCCCCTCGCGGATGTCGAACCACCAGGCCGTACCGGTGGTCACGTCATAGGTCGGCCCTTCGCCGAGATGGCAGGGATCGTCCGACAGAACGGACGTCGGCACCTCTTCCATCATGGCGACCTCACTGCGAAGCGATAGACCGTGTGATGGCGGTAGACCTGGCCGGGATCGAGGCGCGGGCTCGGAAAATCCGGCCGGTTCGGCGAATTGGGCCACATATGCGGCTCAAGGCAGATGGCGTCCGACTGGCGATAGAGCTTGCCGCCCTTGCCCGAAATCGTGCCGTCGAGATAGTTGCCGGAATAGACCTGGAGGCCGGGCTGATCGGTGAACAGTTCCATGACGCGCCCCGAGCGCGGCGCCTCCAGCCGCGCCGCCAGAGCAAGCTTGCCGTCGCTTGCGAGGCAGTAGGTGTGGTCATAACCCCTGCCGTTGCGCAATTGCTGGTCGTTCTCGCGGATGCGTTGGCCGACGGGCCGCGGCTCGCGGAAGTCGAACGGCGTGCCGGCAACGCTGCGCGGCGGCTCCGGCAACGGAATGGCGGTGGGATCGATCGCGAGGAAATGCTCGGCAGCGACCATCAGCTTGTGATCGAGAGTTGGCGTCCCCGAATTTGCGCCTTCCAGATTGAAGAAACTGTGATTGGTCAGGTTGACGATGGTCGGCCGATCGGTCCGCGCCTCCATGGTCAGCGATATCTCGGCCGGGCCGGTGACGCGATAGGTCAGGCGCACATCGAGCCGACCGGGATAGTTCTCCTCGGCATGCCGGCTCGTGTAAGTCAGCGTGACTGCAGGCCTGGCGCCGTCGTCGATCTCCGCAATATCCCAGAGCTTGCGGTCGAAGCCGTCGAGGCCGC
Organism: Bradyrhizobium sp. SZCCT0153; assembly: GCF_018129995.1. Lineage (GTDB taxonomy): Bacteria > Pseudomonadota > Alphaproteobacteria > Rhizobiales > Xanthobacteraceae > Bradyrhizobium > Bradyrhizobium japonicum_G. The sequence goes on along the minus strand of NZ_JAFCKS010000002.1, from coordinate 702,008 downwards.
CGTGCAGCGCATTCGGACCGTTGTTGACGGGAAGCTGCACCGTTTCGCCGTCGAGCGAGAACTGCCCGTTGGCGATGCGGTTGGCGTAGCGGCCGACGGTGGCACCGAAGAACTTCCGTTCGGCAAGATAACCTGCGAACGTGTCATGGCCGAGCACGACGTCGTCATGGCCGCCCCTGGCATCCGGCGCGATCAGTGCCTGGATCACCGCGCCGTGGGTGATGATGCGCGCTTCGAATCCGCCCTCGCCGCGCAGCACGATGCGCTCCACGCTGCGGCCGTCCGGCAGCGTTCCGAAGACGTCTTTTGCTATTTTCGAGCCAGCCATGATCAATCCACAAACGGTTCGACGACAGTGCGCCTGCCGAGCAGGAAGGCGTCGGCGACCAGACGAAGCGGCGCGAGATCGACGTCGCTCGCGCCGGTTTCGGCAAGCGTGACGAAGCGCCGGTAAAGCTCCCGATATTCCTCATCCGGCGCCTCGGCAACGGTTTTGCCGTCAATCGCCATGCGCCGGCCGCCGCCGGACAGCGTCAACCGGCCTTGGTCGGTTTCGACGAGGATATCCCAGCTCTGCGGCCCGGTCTGCCGGAAGTCGAACTCGGCGGTCACAGGCAGGCCGCCAAGGTCGGTCAGCGTCAGGCTCGCGGCGATCGGCGCCTGGCAATTGGCGGGGAATGAAAGATCGGCCGCGGTGACGAACACCGGCTTCGGCAGTATCCTGGTCAGGATCGACAGCGCATTGATGCCGGGATCGAACACGCCGAGCCCGCCCGGATCCCAGATCCAGGCCTGCCCGGGATGCCAGACGCGGACGTCCTCCTTCCAATTGATATGCACGGAGGCGATCCGCCGCGTCGCGAGCCACTCGCGCGCCGGCTCGACTGCCGGCGCATGACGCGAATGCCAGGTCGCAAACAGCGTTCGCTTTGCCTCCCCCGCCATCGCGATCAGCGGATCGAGCTCGGCAACGCCGATGCCCGGCGGCTTCTCCAGCATGACGTGCTTGCCGGCTTTGAGCGCTGCAGCGGCCTGGGCGCGGCGCACTTGAGGCGGCGTGCAGAGCGACACGGCGTCGATCGGCGGGCCCTGCTCCAGCAATTCCTCGATGGTGGCGAAATGCGGCAGCCCCGGCAGCGATGCGTTGCGGCTGGCGACCGCCGCGAGCGTCGCGCCCGGCACCGCTGCGATCGCGCCGACATGCTGGTCGCGCGCGATCTTGCCGAATCCGACGATGGCGATGCGAAGTTCAGTCACGATTTTTCTCCAGCTTCCGCGGATGGCAACTCGCCCGGCGCGGCTACGGTCACCGCACCCTCATGGCGGCGCATGCCGTTGTGAATGACGTAGATCATCGCCTCCGATGCAGTCGCGGCGTCACCGGCCGCGATGGCATCGACGATCTTCTGGTGCCAGAGCAGCACGGTGTCGCGGTCCTCGGGTTCGACCGGCGCACTGAGCAGGAACGAGGCGCGCAACGCAGCCTCGATGACATGCCCGATCGAGCGCATGAAAAGATTTCCGGACGCGCGCGCCACGGCGACGTGGAGCGCGAGGTCGGCATCGGCGAAGCCGACGGAGTCGGAGGCTTCGAGCCGCATCCGTTCCATGCTGCGACGGAGCTCGGCGAGATCCGCCTCCGACCGCTGCGCCGCCGCCAGCCCGGCCGCGCGCGGCTCGACCGCGAGGCGGATCTCGGCGAGGTCGTTGAGGAAGCGCTTGTCGATGCCGGCGTCCAGGTGCCAGGCCAGCACGTCGGCGTCGAACATGTTCCAGGCGGTGCGCTCGCGCACCACGGTGCCGACCCGCGCCTTGGTGGTGAGCAGGCCCTTGGCGACCAGGGTCTTCACGCTCTCCCGCAGCACCGGCCGCGAGACGCCGAACATCGCAATCATCTCGGCGTCACCGGGCAGGCGCGTCCCCTCCCCGTAGCGGCCGGCGATGATGTCGATGCCGATCGACTGCGCCACCTCCGCGTGGTTGGAATGGGCCCGCCGCGTCGGGATCACGACGATGCGCGAGGTCATGAGGCAGCTCCCACGCTCTTCGCCGCCGGCCGGCGCGCCAGCGCGACCAGCCCCTGCTGCAAGGCGATGAAGGCGAACAACAATACGCCCGTCGCGATCTTGGTCCACCAGCTCGACAGCGTGCCGTCGAAATTGATGTAGGTCTGGATCAACCCCTGGATCAGCACGCCAAGGAATGTGCCGATCACCGAGCCCTGCCCGCCCGTCAGCAGCGTGCCGCCGATCACGACGGCCGCGATGGTGTCGAGCTCGACGCCGACGGCGGAGAGCGAATAGCCGGCGCTGGTGTAAAACGAGAACACGATGCCGGCAATGCCCGCGAGCACGCTCGACAGCATGTAGATCCTCACCGTCATCCTGCCGACGGCCACGCCCATCAGGCTCGCCGCGGCCCGGTTGCCGCCGAGCGCGTAGACGTTGGCGCCGAACCGGGTGAGCTGCAGCAGCAATGCTCCGCCGATGACGATCACGAGCATGATGATCGCGATCGCCGTCAATCGCCCGCCACCGGCCATCCGCAAAGCGAAGTCCGACACGGTGGAATAGACCGGCGCGGTGATCGGCACCGATTCGGTCGAGAGCAGGAAGCTTGCACCACGGGCCAGGAACATGCCGGCGAGCGTCACGATGAAAGGCGGCAGATCGAAGACATGGATGATCGCGCCCATCGCCGCGCCAAAGGCCGCCGAGATCGCGAGAATGGCGACGAAGGCGAGCAGCGGCGGCACGCCCCAGCGCTCGATCGCCAGCGCCACGAATACCGTGGTGAAGCCGATCACCGAGCCGACCGACAGATCGATGCCGCCGGAGATGATGACGAAGGTCATGCCGGTGGCGACGATGCCGAGGAAGGCGTTGTCGGTGAGGAGATTGCCGACCACGCGCGTCGAGGCGATGTTGGGGAATTGCACCGCGCAGAGCGCGAATCCCGCGACGAGCACGATGGCCGTGATGAGGACGGGCGGCAGGCCTTTCATGCTTTCGTCCCCCGCAGCCGCGCGATCATTGCTGCGATCCCCGAGAATTTCGGCGATTGCAGCAGCAGCACCGCGAGCACCACCACCGCCTTGACCAGCAAATTGAACTCCGGCGGATAGCCTGACAGCAGAATGCCGGTGTTCATGGTCTGGATGATCAGCGCGCCCAGCACGGCCAGAATGAGGCTGAAGCGGCCGCCGAACAGCGAAGTGCCGCCGATCACCACGGCCAGGATCGCATCGAGCTCGAGCCAGAGGCCGGCATTGTTGGCATCCGCACCCATGATGTCGGCGGCCGCGATGACGCCGGCAAGAGCGGCGCAGACGCCGCACCAGACATAGACCGCCAAGATCATCGCGCGGGTGCCGACGCCGGCAAGCTCGCTCGCCCGCGCATTGCCGCCGGTCGCCTCGATCAGCAGCCCCAGCGCCGAGCCGCGCACCACCGCGGCGGTGAGGATCAGCATGCCGATGGCAATCGCAATCGGCACCGGCAGGCCGAGCACGGCACCATTGCCGAGCCAGACCAGATCCGGTGAGGAGAAGGTCACGATGCGGCCTTCGGTGATGAGCTGGGCGATGCCGCGGCCCGCCACCATCAGGATCAGCGTCGCCACGATCGGCTGCATGCCGAGCACCGCGACGAGAAATCCGTTCCACAATCCGCAGATCAGCCCCGCGCCGAGCGCCGCCGCCAGCACCACGGGCAGGCCGTGAGTGTCGGCGAGACTCGCCGCAATCGCGCCGGAGATCGCCATCACTGCGCCGACCGACAGATCGATGCCGCGCGTCGCAATCACCAGCACCATGCCGAGCGAGAGCAGCGCCACCGGCGTGCCGCGGTTGAGCACGTCGATGAGGCTGCCGAACAGGCGGCCGTCCTGGAGGCGCAGGTCGAAGAATTGCGGCGAGACAACGCGATCGACCGCCAGAATGACGATCAGCGCCAGGATCTGGGCAAGGCCGCGGCGCGGCAACAGCGCGGTCATGCCCGTCCCTCGTGCGCGATGCTGGCGCCATCGGCGGCAATGGCCGTGAGAATGCTGCCGACGTCGATCGCCTCGCCCGCGAGCTCCTCGACATGGGCGCGATCGCGCAGCACCACGACGCGGTCCGAATAGGTCACGATCTCGTCGAGCTCGGACGAAATCACGAGCAGCGCCAGACCGTCGTCACAGAGCCCGCGGATCAGGCGGATGATCTCGGCATGCGCGCCGACGTCGATGCCGCGCGTGGGTTCATCCAGCACGAGGAGCCGCGGCGAGGTCGCGAGCCAACGCGCCAGCAGCACCTTTTGCTGATTGCCGCCGGACAACAGGCCCACCGGACGTTCCGGATCCGAGGGGCGGATGTCGAGCATTTTGACGTAGCGGCGCGCAATCTCATCCTGCTCGCGGCGCGACAGCGGCCGATGCAGGCCGCGCTTGGCCTGAAGCGCCAGCACGATGTTCTCGCGCACGGTGAGCTCGGCGACGATGCCGTCGGTCTTGCGCTCCTCCGGGCAGTAACCAAAACCGTGGCGCACGCCGTCGCGCGGCGACTGCAGCCGGACAGGCGCGCCTTCCACCCTCGCCTGCCCGCGGTCGGCGCGCTCGGCGCCGAACACCAGCCGTGCGGTTTCGGTGCGGCCCGAGCCCAGCAGGCCGGCAAGGCCGACGACCTCGCCATGGCGCAGCTCGAGATTGAACGGCGCGATATAACCGGCCTTGCCGTAGTTCTCGAAACTGGCGCAGATTTCGCGCGGCATCTGCTCGCCTGCCGCGGCTCGCGCGCTGGTGGTTTCGGCAAGCTCGCGGCCGAGCATCATCCGGATCAGCTCGATCCGCGGCAACGAGGCGGCCTCGCGCTCACCGACCAGGCGGCCGTTGCGCAGCACGGTGATGCGATCGGAGATCTCGTAGACCTGGTCGAGGAAATGGCTGACGAAGACGATGCCGATGCCGCGCTTTGCCAGCTGGCGCATGATGCCGAACAGGATTTCGACTTCGTGACGGTCGAGGCTGGCGGTCGGCTCGTCCAGGATCAGCACGCGCGCGGAGAGATCGACGGCGCGCGCAATCGCGGTGACGTGCTGTACGGCGACGGAATAGCTGCCGAGCGGTGCTGATACGTCGATGTCGAGACCGAAATCCGCAAGCAACGCCTTGGCGCGACGTCGCATCTCGCCTTCGCGCACGATGCCGAAGCGCATCGGCTGGCGGTCGAGGAACAGGTTCTGCGCCACCGAAAGGTTCGGCAGCAGGTTGACCTCCTGGTAGACGGTGGCGATGCCCGCCTGAAGCGCGGCCTTGGCCGAACGCGGCGCGACCTCTTCGCCACCGAGCCTGACGATGCCGGCATCGCGCGGGAACACGCCGGTGACGACCTTGATCAGCGTGGACTTGCCGGCGCCGTTCTCGCCGAGCAGCGCATGTATCTCACCTGCGCGAAGCGTGAAGTCGACCTCCTGCAACGCGCGCACCGCCCCGAAACTCTTGCTGAGCCCGCGCACCTCCAGCAGGGACGGAGCAGGATCCGGGCTGTTCTCCATGGCAAATTCACTCCCACCGGTGCCCGCGGATGACGCGGACACCCAGCCTAGTCGTACGCGCAGCGGTTTCGAAGGGGCTGCCGGACCGCAGGGAACGGTCCGGCGCGGCGCCCGCCTCAGTAACCGAGGCCCTTCTTGCTGTCGTAGATCTTCTGCGGATCGTCGGCGGCAGTATAGAGCTTGGAGTCGGTCTGGATCCACTTCGGCGGAACCGTGCCCTTGCCCTTGAAGGCCGCGATGGCATCGAGTGCCGGGCCCGCCATGTTCGGCGTCAGCTCGACCGTGGCATTGGCTTCGCCGGCGGCCATCGCCTTGAAGATATCCGGGACCGCGTCGATGGAGACGGTGAGGATTTCCTTGCCGGGCTTGAGGCCGGCTTCCTTCATCGCCTGGATGGCGCCGACCATCATGTCGTCGTTATGCGCGTAGACCGCGCAGATCGACTTGCCGCCGCCTTCGGCCTTGATGAAGCTCTCCATCACTTCCTTGCCCTTGGCGCGGGTGAAGTCGCCGGTCTGGCTGCGCACCACTTTCAGGTTCGCATGCTTGGCGATGGCGGTGTCAAAACCCTTCTTGCGGTTTGCGGCGACGCTGGCGCCGACCGTGCCCTGCAATTCGACGATGTTGCAGGCTTTAGCCCCGACGGTCTTGGCCAGCCAGTCCCCGGCGACCTCGCCTTCGTGCACGCTGTCGGAGGTCACGGCGGTGAGATAAAGATCCTTGCCGGAGGGATCGATGTCGCGGTCGAGCAGCACGACCGGAATCTTGGCCTCCTTGGCTTCCTTCAGCACCGAGTCCCAGCCGGTCGAGACGACCGGCGCGAGAAAGATCGCATCGACGTTCTGCGCGATGAAGGAGCGGATCGCCTTGATCTGGTTCTCCTGCTTCTGCTGCGCGTCGGCGATCTTGAGATTGACCTTGCGCTTGGCGGCCTCCTGCTTGGAGACCGACGTCTCGGCTGCGCGCCAGCCGGATTCCGATCCGATCTGCGAAAAGCCGATGGTGAGTTCGGCGGCGCTGGCCGGCAGCGCGAGGAGCAAGGCGGCCGTGGCGCTGGCCGCGAAGAGGGCTTTGAGGATCATCAGGCGTGTCTCCCAAATGTTATCCCGGGCGCCCCATTGGTAGCATGACACCCGACGACCGCCCTTTCCGGACGGTGAAGGCACTATTTCACGGAACATCGGTTCCGACTAGTCATATTATCTGACTATTGAACGGAAATGCAGGGCGGGCGGATGGGCGCTATCTACGACACACCCAAAGCGTTTTAGTTCCAGAAATGCAACGAAAAGATGAAGAAAATGATGCGGTAGTTGGGATGAGGGCACTCTCTGCGAGGACGGTCAAAGACGGACCCGCAACCTCTCTTCCCCATCATCGCGAGCGCAGCGAAGCAAACCAAAGCCTCTTCGCGGAGCGATCCTGGATTGCCTCGCTGCGCTCGCAATGAGGACGTAGAGCTCTGCGGATGTCGACCAAATCGACTCGCGAAGAAGCCCCCTCACCCCGCATCCGCCTTCGCTGAAGCTTCGGCGGACAAGCGCGGGGAGAGGTGAAAAGCTAGATCAGCTTCCGCTGCGCCAAATTCTTCATCAGCGCACCGATGCCGAAGGTCCAGGGCTCGCACTCGTCGCTGGTCCGCATGCGGTTGACGAGCTTGCCGAGCTGCGGCGCTGAGATCGTGACGATGTCGTCGCGCTTGTGGGTGAACCCCTGCCCCGGCGCGTCGCGATCCTTGACCGGCGCGAACATGGTACCGAGGAACAACACGAAACCATCTGGATATTGATGGACCTTGCCGATCGTCTGCTCGACGAGGTCCGTGGGATCGCGGCTGATCATGCTGATCGAGGAATGGCCGTCGAGAACGAAGCCGTCCGCGCCCTTCACGTTCAGGCTGATGTCGAGCTTGCGCACGTCGTCGAGGGTAAAGCTGTCGTCGAACAGGCGCAGCAACGGGCCGATCGCGCACGAGGCGTTGTTGTCCTTGGCCTTCGACAGCAAGAGCGCAGAGCGTCCCTCGAAGTCGCGGAGGTTCACGTCGTTGCCGAGCGCGCCGCCGACGATCTTGCCGCGGCTCGACACGAACAGGACCAATTCCGGCTCGGGGTTGTTCCAGGTCGACTTCGGATGCAGCCCGGCATCCATGCCGGTGCCGACCGAGGACAGTGTCGGGGCCTTGGTGAAGACCTCGGCGTCCGGACCGATGCCGACCTCGAGATACTGGCTCCAGGCATTCTGATCGATCAGCACCTGCTTCAGATGCATGGCCTGGTCCGAGCCAGGCTTGAGCTTCGACAGATCGTCACCGATCAGCCGCGTCACTTCTTTCCGGATCGCCTCGGCCGAGGCCGGATTGCCTTTCGCCCGCTCCTCGATCACGCGCTCCAACATCGAGATGGCGAAGGTGACGCCGGCCGCCTTCAATGTCTGGAGATCGACGGGCGCAAGCAGCCACGGCTTTTTCGGGTCGCGCCTATCGGGTGCCGTATTGGCCACGATGGCGTCGAGCTCGCCGATGCGCTCGCCCTTGGTCGCAGCAAGCGCCTTGGCCGGATTGTCCTCCTCGCAGAGCGCGCTGACGGTGGGGAATTTCGCGGTGACGTCGAACACGCCATCGCCGCGCACGGCGACCACGGCCGGGCCATTCGCCTGCGGCAGCCAGACGCGGCCGACCAGCGTCCCCTTCGTTCCATCCTCGGGGAGAAGGTCTTTAACCGTCAATGTCGTCATGGCCGGCGTCCTCGCTGTTTTTCGGACCGGCCGCGTTCACGGCAGCCGATCCCATTGGCGAAGACCAATAAACGTCTGGCTCCGGAAGTCCAGAGCGCCAGCGCGCCGCGCTTCTATGCCCCTGCCCGCGCCTTTCGGGCCGCGATCTGCTGCAGCGCCCAGCGCGCGTTCTTCCGGACATCGGGATCGGAATCGTCGGCGATGACGGCCAGGAACACCTCGCCGTCGGGATGGGCGATCTCGCCGAGCGCGGCAGCCGCCTCCTTGCGTAAATTGGCCTGGTCGTGATTGACGCAATTGCCGATCGAGCGCACCGCGCGCTCGATCTTCATCCTGCCGAGGCTGCGGATCGCCTTCAGCCGCACCTGCCAGAACTCGTCGGCAAGGCATGCAACCAATTGATCGGCGGCAATTGCGCCGTTGACGTTGAGACCGAGCGTCTCCGCCGCCATCTCGCGAACCATCCAGTCGGTGTCCTTCAGCGCGCGGGTAATCGTCTCCGCCGCCGGCTTCAGTTGGGAAAACGCCAGCGCACTCACCGCAGCGCGGCGCACATGGGCGTCGGGATCGTTGATCAGCGCGGTCAGCGCGGGGATCGATTCTTCCAGCTTGAGGAAGCCGATCACACCGATCGCCTGGACGCGGACGGCGGCATCCGTATCCTGGAGCGCTTCCAGCGCCGGCTTGAGCGTGTCCTTGCAGCGCAGCTCCTTCAGCGCGCGCAACGCGCCCATGCGAACGAAGGCGTGGGCGTGCTTCACCAGCGGCAGGATGACTTCGGCGCAGGCGGGATCCTTGAACTCGGCCATGCTGTCCGCCGCGGCCGATGCCACGATCCTTTCGGGATCGACCAGCAGCTTCACCAGCGCACTCGCCGCTTCCGGCCCGTCGAACTCGCCGAGCGCCATCGCGACCTGCTGGCGCACGCCGGCGTCGGGATCGGCGACCATGTTGGCGAGATGGACGACCGCAGCCGGATCGCCGGAATGGCCGAGCGCGATGATGGCGACGCGGCGCTCGGCGGGATCGGCGGCCTGAAGCCGCTCGTCGGCGTCTTCGAGGTCGTCGTAGGATTCGAACGGGCTCGACATGATCACCTCAACAGATAGGGAATGTTGACGGTGACGGCGCCAGTCGGACAATCGGCCTCGCAGGGCATGCAGTACCAGCACTCGTCATAGGCCATGTAGGCCTTGCCGGTCATGTCGCTGATACGGAGGACGTCGAGCGGGCAGACGTCGACGCACACGGTGCAGCCCTTGTCGGCGATGCATTTGGCGTCGTCGACGACCACCGGAACCGATGTCTGATAGGAAGCGAGAGGCATTGGATGTCTCCTGTTGCTATGTTCTGGTGGGTCAGGCCGAGGCGCGGATGCGCTGCTTGTCGTAGAGGTCCTTCTCGTCGTCGGCGATCGGCACGACATAGGGCTCCACGGCACGCTTCTCGCTGGTCATCTTGCCGTTCTGCTTGCTCAGCAGGGTGTGGCAGAACCAGTTTTCGTTGTCCTTCTCGGGAAAATCCGTGCGCCAGTGATAGAGGCCCCAGCGGCTTTCCTCGCGGTACAGCGAGGCATGCACCGCCATGTCGGCGCAGTCCATGATCGACTGCACTTCGAGCGCGCGGAGCAATTCGTGTGCGTTGCGCGCGATCATGTGCTCCTGCATGTCCTCGCGCGTCTCTGCGAGACGGCGCATCCCGAGCTCGTATTTGCGGGTGACCTTCGGCGGCTGGAGATAGTCGTTGACCAGGCGCCTTGTCTTGTACTCGACCTGGTTCGGCGGAATGCCGTCCTCGCGCCTGGTCGGTGCCAGCACGCGGTCGCGTTCCTTCGCCACATCCTGCGCATCGAACTCCGCAAAATCGTGATTGTCGGCAAACTCCATCGCATCGATGCCCGCGACCGAGCCGTTGGTGAAGGCGCCGAGCATGTAGTTGTGCGGCACGCTCGCCATGTCGCCGGCGGCGTAGAGGCCCGGCACGGTAGTGCGGGCATTGTCGTCGACGAACACACCCGAGGCGCTGTGGCCGGAGCAGAAGCCGATCTCGGAAATGTGCATCTCGATCGACTCGTTGCGGTAGTCGACGCCGCGCCCCTGCTGGAACAGGCCGCGCGTCGGCCGCTCCACCTTGTGCAGCGTCGATTCAATCTCGGAGATGGTGTCGGGATGCAGATGCTTGAGCTGGAGGAACACCGGACCCTTGCCGGACAAGAGCTCGTTATAGAACTCGAGCATCATCTGGCCGGACCAGTAGTCGCATTCGATGAAGCGCGATCCCTCGTTGTTGGCGGTGAAGGCACCGAACGGGCCGGCGACATAGGCGCAGGCCGGGCCGTTGTAATCCTTGATCAGAGGGTTGATCTGGTAGCATTCGAGGTTCGCGAGCGCGGCGCCGGCGTGATAGGCCATGGCATAGCCGTCGCCGGAATTGGCGGCGTTCTCGTAGGTGCCGAACATGTAGCCCGAGGTCGGCAGACCGAGCCGGCCGGCGGCGCCCATGCAGAGGATCACGGCCTTGGCCTTGATCACCAGAATCTCGGCGGTGCGGGTGTTGACGCTGATCGCGCCGGCAATGCGGCCGTCGGCGGATTTCAGAAGTCGCGTCGCCATGTAACGGTTCGAGATCAGGATGCGGGCGCGGCGGAGCTGGCGGTACAGCGCCTTCTTCACGGTCTCGCCGTTCGGCATCGGCAAGACATAGGTGCCGATATGGTGCACCTTCTTGACTGCGTAGTCGCCGTTCTCGTTCTTCAGGAAGCGGATGCCGAAACTGTCGAGCTCCTCGATGATGCTGTAGCAGTTTTGCGCGTATTTATAGACCGCCTTCTGGTCGACGATGCCGTCATTGGCGATGGTGATTTCCTTGGTGTACTGCTCAGGCGTCGCGTAACCGGGGATGACGGCATTGTTGAGCCCGTCCATGCCCATCGAGATCGCGCCGGAGCGCTTGACGTTGGCCTTTTCGAGCAGGACGACGTTGGCCTTCGGATTCTTCAGCTTCGCCTTCAGCGCCGCCATCGGGCCGGCCGTGCCGCCGCCGATGACGAGCACGTCGCAGGAAACCTCCGAAAGTCCGTCGACGATCTGATCTAGTGCCATCGCTTGCTCCTGGTTCGCCGGCAGGTCCGGCGCCTTTGCATCAGATTTGTTCAGGGGGCTTTCCGGCGATAGCAATTAGTTGTCGCCGGAGGCCGATTTGTCCTCAGCGCTCGACGAAAGCCTTCTCGATCACGAAGTGGCCGGGCCGGCTGTGATTGCCCTCGACAAAGCCGCGCGCGGAAAACATCGCGGGGAGTTCCTCGAGCATCGCCGGGCTACCGCACAGCATGATGCGGTCGGTCTCGATATCGAGGCCGGATTGCCCGATGTCGTCGAACATCTGGTTCGAAGCGATCAGGTCGGTGATGCGGCCGCGGTTCCTGAACGGCTCGCGGGTGACCGTGGGATAGTAGACGAGCTTGTCACGGATCAGCGGCCCGAAGAATTCGTGATTGCGCAAGCCATCCACCAGGTGCTCGCCATAGGCAAGCTCGGAGACCTGGCGACAGCCATGGGCAAGCACGATGGTCTCGTAATTCTCGTAGACGTCGGGGTCCTTGATCAGGCTGGCGAAGGGCGCAAGGCCGGTGCCGGTCGAGAGCAGCAAGAGACGCTTGCCGGGAATGAGATTGCCGGTGATCAGCGTGCCCGTGGCCTTGCGGCCGACCAGGATGATATCGCCTTCCCTGATCTTCTGAAGGCGCGAGGTCAGCGGCCCGTCCTGGACCTTGATCGAGAAGAACTCGAGCGCCTCCTCGTGATTGGCGCTCGCCATGCTGTAGGCCCGCATCAAGGGCTTGCCCTCGACCTCCAGCCCGATCATGGCGAACTGCCCGTTCTGGAAGCGGAAGCCGGGATCGCGCGTCGCGGTGAAGCTGAACAGCGAGTCGGTCCAATGTCTGACCGACAAAACCGTTTCCTTCTGAAATGCGCTCATCCGTCGTCTCTCCTTGTCGCGATGGCGCACAAGGTTTCGGAGAGACGGGACTCCGGCAACGCAGAACTGAAATTTCCGGTCGATTAGTTTCACATTTCGCGGGCGATGACCGAAGAGGAAGCAGTAAAGGTCGGGCGACCTGCCTCGCCGCGCCTCCGCGCCGGCAATTAGTTGCTATTCGCGCCGGCCAGCGACAACGTAGAAGAGAGGTCGGAGATACGTCATGACCATGACCTTGGTGGCACCGACCGTGGCCGACTATGAAGCAAGCGCTGATCTCGCGACGCTCCTCGTCCGCACAACCGAGGGCGATGCACTCAGCCTGCCCGCCGAGCAGCTCCGCCTCTCCTGCAAATGCGCCCACTGCACCCGCGCCCGCTTCGACGGCCGCTTCCCCGATCGGTTTCCCGGCATCGCGATCACCGAGATCGGCGATCTCGGTTACGGTCTGAACATCTCGTTTTCGGATGGGCACGACCGGGGGATCTATCCCAAGCCATATCTGCTGAGCCTGGCGGGGCGGTAGGTCCAAACCACGTCACCAACTCCGCAGGCATTCCCTGCGACCCGGCTACGCCAAGGCTTCGCCGGGGCTGAAGTCCAGGGGCGCCGAAGCTCCAGCATAGTCTGCAAGCGGGGAATCCGGTACGCCGCAGCTTCTCCGTATCCCATTGCAATCCCTGGAATACTGGATCGTCCGCCTTCGCGGGCGATGACAGTGGAGTGATTGGCACGGACATTGCTCGTCTTTAGAACGATTTGAACGTTCCGGAGGCAGATGATGTTGCAGGCGGCCAATGTGGTTCGCGGGACGGTTCCCGCAACGGTCCGGCCTGCCGGCAGCTCCTCGCTGTTGCTCACCGAAAACCAGCAATGGATCGGTGGACCGCCGGCGCTGATGGACAAGCTCACTCAGCGCGAGCGGGAGCTGGTGCTGAAGCAGGGCCGCCGCAAGGTGCTCAACCGCGGCCAGACGCTGTTCAGCCAAGGCGGCAGGCATGACGGTATCTGGCTGATCGAGAGCGGCCGTATCCGGGTGTTCTACACCTCCCCGCTCGGCCGCGAGATCACGCTGGCCTACTGGCATGTCGGCAATTTCGTCGGTGGGCCCGAGGTATTCGAAGGCACCGTACACCAATGGTCCGGCGTTGCATCCAGCAATTGCAGCGTCGTGCACCTGCCCGGAAAAGAGCTGCGGGCGCTTGCCGTGGATATCCCGAATCTGGCCATCGGCCTGATCGAAGGGCTTACTTTCAAGGGCAAGTGCTATTCGGCGCTGGCCCAGATGCTGGGAACACGCTCGATCACGCAGCGCCTCGCACATCTGCTTCTGCATCTGGTCGACCTCTACGGCGTCGAGGACGCCGACGGCCGGGTGATCGCGGCGGCCTTCACCCATGCCGACATCGCTCACATGGTCGGCGCGACCCGGCAATGGGTCACGATCAGCCTGAAGCGCATGCAGGAAAAGGGAATCGTCGTGACCAAGCGGTCGCAGATCGTGGTCTGCCGGACCGACGTGCTCGAGGAGATGCGCGGCCAGGCGGCCGATTAAAGCGGCCGCGATCAGGGTCGATGCACAGGCAAGCGGCTTTATAGTGCAGGACTGCCCAAGGAGTATGCAATCAGCTTTTCCCGGCAACTAATCGACTGCGGCGGACATTCCGGATTTGCCCTGCTCTCGCCCTCACCCAATCATGGCAACCACAGCACATCCAACCGAATGAGGATGAGAATGGTCCGCCATCTTCCCACGCTCTCGATCGCGATGTCGGTGACGTCGCTGGCGCTTCTTCTCGCGCCGCCGGCCTCGGCGGAAACCGTCACGCTCGGCATCGGAATACAGGACACGACGACGAACACGGTCACGGCCGGCGCCGTCATCCGCCAATTGCATCTCCTCGAAAAATACCTGCCGAAAGACGGCAAATACGCCAACATCAAATTCGAGATCGAATGGCAGAATTTCACCTCCGGCCCGCCCGTCACCAACGCGATGATGGCGAACAAGCTGCAGATCGGCATGATGGGCGACTACCCGCTGATCGTGAACGGCTTCACCTTCGACAGCAATCCCGAGAGCAAGAGCCGGCTGATCGGCATCGCCGCCTACAGCCTGTCCGGCTCCGGCAACGGCATCGTCGTTCACAAGGATTCGCCCTACTACGATCTCGCCGACCTCAAGGGCAAGCTCGTCAGCGTACCGTTCGGCTCCGCCGCGCACGGCATGGTGCTCAAAGCGATGCAGGACCGCGGCTACGGGTCGGATTTCTTCCAGCTCGTCAGCCAGAGCCCGGAGGTCGGCTCGACCAACCTCCAGGAGAAGAAGATCGACGCGCATGCCGACTTCGTCCCCTTCGCCGAGCTGCTGCCGTTCCGGGGCTTTGCGCGAAAGATCTTCGACGGTGTCGAGACCAATTTGCCGACCTTTCACGGCATCGTGGCCCGTACGGACTTCGCCGAGAAATATCCTGAAGTCGTCGTCGCCTACTTCAAGGCGCTGATCGCCGCCAATCAGTGGCTGCGCGACGATCCCAAGCTCGCCGCCGAGAAAATCCAGGAATGGACCGGCATCAACAAGGAGGTCGTCTACATCTTCTTAGGTCCCGGCGGCAACATGACCACGGATCCCACGATCAAGCCGGCGCTGATCGACGCCGCCACGGCCGACGTCAAGGTGCTGCAAAACCTCGGCCGCATGAAGGAGTTCGATCCGAAAAAATGGGTCGACGACAGCTACATCCGCAAGGCCTTTGCCGAGATGAAGCTCGACTATGACGCACAGCTTGCGAGCACGAAGAACTATGAGATTTCCGGCGAGGATTCCTTCTGCAAGAAGCCGATCACCGATCCGCGCAAGGCCGGCGAGGTCTGGGTCGACGACGCCGGAATCCTGCCGTTCTCGTCGGCCGCCTGCACGCTCGGCGCCTATGCCGACTTCAAGGCCAAGGGCAAGAAGATCAATGTCGCCTACGTCTTCGACGGCACACGCGGCATCAAGCTGTTCGCCAACCAGGCGTTCTTTGCGGTCGGAAATGGCGAGGTCGCCCCGTTCCTGCTCAAGAAGGACGCCGAAGCCTACGCCGCCAAGATCAGCGGCAAGGTGCTGGGCTTCGACGACGCGGTGAAGGCGGCGGTCGGCGGAGGCAAGACGTGAGCAGTCCCGCCCTCCTCAGACAAACCGAGGACAGCATGTCGGCAAGTGCAATCGCGGAAACGACCTCCGTGCCCGCCACCACTCCACCCGTGGCACCGCCCTCCTTCAGCACGCTCGCGCTGCGCTGGTACCGGCTCAACCGGGACGGGCTGCGCGCGATCGCGATCGGCATCGTCTCGCTCGCCGCCTTCCTGCTGGTCTGGCACCTGCTCACGACCTACCGCGTCGTGTTCTTCGTGCGTTTTACCAACGTGCCCTCGCCGCTCGCGGTCTATGCGAGCTTCACCAAGGCGATCCACGATCCCAAATTCCTGATGCACATCGTGCTGAGCTGCCGGCGCATCTTCATCGGCTTCTCCCTCGCGGCGATCGTCGGCGTACCGCTCGGCCTGATCATGGGACGCTTCAAGCTGGCGCATGAGATCATCTTCCCCGTTGCGGAGGTGCTGCGGCCGATCCCTGCGATCGCCTGGGTGCCGATGGCGATCATGCTGTGGCCGACCAACGAGCAGAGCATCGTCTACATCACGTTCCTCGGCTCGTTCTTCCCGATCCTGGTCAACACGCTGCACGGCATGTCGCTCGTCGACCCGGTGCTGGTGCGCGCGGCGCAATGTCTCGGCGCACGCGAACGCTCGATCTTCCGCGAGGTGTATTTTCCGGCGTCGCTCCCGCACATCTTCACCGGCCTGACCGTCGGCATGGGCGTGGCCTGGGTGTCGCTGATCGCCGCCGAGATGATCTCGGGGCAGTACGGCATCGGCTATTTCACGTGGGAGGCCTATTCGCTGGTCCAGTACGCCGACATCGCGCTCGGCATGATCGCGATCGGCGTGCTCGGCCTCGGATCGAGCATGTTGATCCGGGGCGCCGGACGATTGGTGATGCCGTGGAGGCTGAAATGAACGAAATCCCGACCAAAGCACCGCAGGGTCATATCGAGGTCAGAAACTTCTCGCTCAGCTACGAGAGCATCGAGGGACCGGTCGAGGCCGTCACCGATACGCAGATTCACGTGAAGCCCGGCGAGTTCGTCTCGATCGTCGGCCCGTCCGGCTGCGGAAAGTCGACGCTGCTCAACGCGGTCGCGGGCTTCCTCAAGCCGACCACCGGCGTGGTCACCGTCGACGGTGAGCGCGTGAACGGCCCCAGCGCCGAGCGCGGCATGGTGTTCCAGCAATATTCGCTGTTTCCCTGGAAGACCGTGCGGGAGAACGTCGAGTTCGGCCTGAAGATGCGCGGCATGGCGCGCTCGCAGCGCGAGCGCGCCGCCCGCACGCTGCTCGGGCTCGCGGGTCTCGAGGCCTTCGAGAAGCATTATCCGGAAAAGCTCTCCGGCGGCATGAAGCAGCGCGTCGGCATCGTCCGCGCGCTCGCGACGGGGCCGAAAGTGCTGCTGCTGGACGAGCCCTTCGGCGCGCTCGACGCGCAGACCCGCGTCATCATGCAGCAGATCCTCACCAACATGTGGCAGCGCCTGAAGATCTCGGTGCTGTTCGTCACCCACGACATCGACGAGGCGATCTTCCTGTCCGACCGCGTCTACTGCATGACCGCACGTCCGGGCTCGATCAAGGCGGAAATCCCGATCCCGCTGGAGCGGCCGCGGCAGCAATCGATGATGATGTCCTCGGAATTCCTGGCGCTCCGCCGCGGGCTGATGTCGCTGATCCGCGAGGAAAGCCTGAAGGCGATGGGCGGTGAGATCAGCGACATGGGCCTGCAGGGGCTCAACATCGAGCTGCACGGGCATTCGCTCGCGGATGTGATCTGATTCATCTCGACGCTTGCACGCTGCCTTCCCGTCTCGCCGCTACGCGGCGAGCCACTCTCTCCCACAAGAGGAGCGGGTGCACTGCCATCGCCGCGCGATTATTCTCACTTGAACCAATGCACCAGCGCGATGCTGATGCCGAGCAGCAGCATCAGCGACAGCGTCACGGCCGCCGTCACCCTGCCCCCGACATTGGCCAGCACGCGGACGTCGACACCCAAGCCCAGCGCCGCCATCGACACCACCGTGAGGAAGCTCGTGATCTTCGTCACCGGCCCGACCACGGTGCCCGGCACGATCTCCAGCGAGCGCAACGTCGCGAGCGCGAGGAAGCCGAGGATGAACCAGGGGACGAGGCGGAAGAAGCCGACATTGGTCTTCTTGGCGCCGCTCTGCCAGCGCGAGGCGGCGAGCGACAGGCCGACGACGACCGGCCCCAGCATCAGCACCCGCATCAGTTTCACGAGCGTACCGATCTGCGTCGAGACCAGCCCCGCCGGCACCGTCGCCGCCAGCACCTGCGGCACGGCATAGACGGTGAGGCCCGCGAGGATGCCGTATTGCGTGGCCGTGAGGTGCAGCAGCGGAATCAGCAGCGGCAGGCCCAGCACCATCATCACGCCGAGAATGGCGGTGAAGGAGATCGACGATGCGATCTCGTCGTTGTTGGCGCCGATGATCGGCGCCACAGCCGCGATCGCGGAATTGCCGCAGATCGAATTGCCGCAGGCGATCAGGATCGACAGCCGCGTCGACAGGCCGAGTACGCGGCCGATGCCGAAGGAGACGGAGAGCGCGATCACCACGACGGCCGCGATCGACAGGAGGAGCGCGACGCCGGAGGCCGCGATGGCGGCAAAGCTGATGGAGGCCCCGAGCAGCATGACCGCGACTTCGAGCAGCTGCTTGGCACTGAAGGCGATGCCCGCCTGCCAGCGCGGCGCGGGCTTCCAGAAGCTGCGCAGCGCCATGCCGAGCAGAATCGCCATCACCAGCGCCTCGACATAGGGATGCTCGAACACGCCCAGTTCGGCCCGCTCGAGCAGGGCCGAGATGCCGGCCACGGCAATGCAGAGAAGGATGCCGGGAATCAGCGCGACAATGCGGCTTACGGCAGTGGCCGGCTTGGCGTCGGCCGGGCTGGATGCTTGATTCTGCGACACAAATCTCTCCCAGAAGAGAAAGATTTATACGCAGCGACGCTCGATTGGGAAATAAGTTTTCGACATATCAGGGTCGAGGGAAGTTCTGTCCCCAGCCCGGAATAAACGGGATCAGAAGATCAAGCTCTTGGCGAGCGAAGCGACGCGGCTGAAGCCGTCATAGACACCGGGCTCGAAGAAGGCTGCACGCGCGAGCACGATGCCCGCCACCAGCGACCAGAACAGGCCCGTGCCGGCACGCAGCAGGAGCTTCGACGCACGCGACCGCGGCTGGGTGTCCGTTGCGGACACCAGCTGCTCGCCGAAGGGCTCAAATCCAGTGCGTTCCATGGCAGTCGATCCATCAATTTCTGACAGGAATGTCGTTGTTTCGGCCCAAAACAGCAATGGAAGCGATTGGCGTTTTTACCCCGGGGAAGGGAAACTCCTTCCGCAGGAAGGTCCTGCGGCAATGGTTTTCTTCTTCAACCCTATTTGGGCACCGGGAGCTCCCCGGCTAAAGTGCCAGGTAGCGGCGGCGGATGGCGTCATTGGCCTTCAGCTCGTCGATACCGGCGGCATAGACGATCTGGCCCTTGTCGATGACCGTGGCATGGCTCGCAAGCCCCAGGCAGAAATGCATGTTCTGCTCGGCGATCAGCACGGTCGAACCGAGCTGGCGAAGCTGCCGCAGCAGCTCGCCGATCCGCTGCACGATGATGGGCGCGAGGCCCTCGCTCGGCTCGTCGAGCAGCAGCAGCGCCGGATTGCCCATCAGCGTGCGCGCGATCGCGAGCATCTGCTGCTCGCCGCCCGACAGGCGTCCGGCGATGCGTTGGCGCAGCGGCTCCAGCAGCGGGAAGACTTCATAGATGCGCTTGATCGGCCATTCGTCCTGGCCTTCCGGGCCCTTTTTACGACCGATGACGAGATTGTCCTCGACGGTGTGCTCCGGGAAGATCTGGCGGTCCTCCGGGACGAAGCCGAGACCGGCGCGCGCGATGTGGTGCGGCTTCTGGCCGGAGATCACCGCACCGCGCAGGCTGACCCTGCCCCGCCGCGGCGGCGCCAGGCCCATGATCGCTTTCATCGTCGTCGATTTGCCGGCGCCGTTGCGCCCGAGCAGCGCCATGGTTTCGCCCTTCCGCACGGAGAGAGCGACGCCGAACAGGATCTGACTGGTGCCATAATAGACGTCGAGATCGGCGACTTCGATGACTACGGCACTCATGCGGCGGCTCCCGCATGTTCAGTGCCGAGATAGGCCTCGATCACCGCGCTGTCGTTGCGGATCTCGTCGGGCGTGCCGATCGCGAGAATGCGGCCGTAACAGAGCACGACGATCTTCGGCGCGATCTTGAACACGATGTCCATGTCGTGCTCGATGAAGACGACGGTGATCTTTTGCGTCTCCCAGAGCTCGCGCACCTTGTCGATCATGCGCCAGCGTTCTTCCGGACCCATGCCCGCGGTCGGCTCGTCCAGCAGCAGCACTTTCGGTTCGAGCACCAGTGCCAGCGCGATGTCGAGGAGCTTTTGATCGCCATGCGAGAGCGTCGCGGCGGTGCGATTGCGTTTTCCCGCGAGCCCAAGCAGCTCCATCACGTGCTCGGCGCGGTCGCGCGTCTCGGGCAACGGAAAGCGCCTGTGCAGCACCGCGGAGGAGCGCTGGTCGGCGCTGACGGCGGCGAGCATGGTCTCCTGCACCGTCAGCGATTTGAAGATGCTGGCGACCTGGAAGGCGCGGCCGATGCCATGGCGCACGATCTCAGGCGGCGAACGGCCGGCCAGATCGACGCCGTCGAGCAGCACCTGGCCGGAATCCGGCTTCAGCGCGCCGGTTATCAGGTTGAAGAAGGTGCTCTTGCCCGCACCGTTCGGGCCGATCACGGCCGTCAGCGAGCCGTCGGGGAAGTCCAGCGTGACGTCGTTGGTCGCCTTCACGCCACCAAAGGATTTTGCGAGGTTGCGGATTTCGAGCATGGCTAACGCCCCTCGCCCGCATCGCGCCGGTGCGCAAACCATTCGGCGACGAAATCCAGCAGACCCTTCCGCAAGCCGAGCGCAAAGAACAGGATGACCACGCCGAGCACGATGCCGTGGTATTCCGTGAAGCGCGTGACTGTGTCGTTGAGCAGCAGCAGCAATACCGTGCCGACCATCGGTCCGAGGAAGGTCGAGACGCCCCCGAGCATGTTGATGAAGATGCCCTCGCCCGAGATGGTCCAATAGGCGAACTCCGGATAGGCGCCGGAGACGAACAGCGCCATCACCATGCCGCCCATCGACGCGAACAGCGCCGCCAGCACGAACACGGTGAGCTTGGCGCGCCAAACGTCGATGCCGAGAAAGCTCGCGCGCGCGGCGTTGTCGCGGATCATGCGCAAGGTGTAGCCGAACGGCGATTGTGCGATCTGGCGCATCGCGAGCAGGCCGAGGATCAGCAGCGCACAGCTCGCGATGTAGAGATGGACGTGGTTGGACAGATCGATGCCGAGGAACCGCGGCCGCGCGATGCCACCGCGCAGGCCCTGGTCGCCGCCGGTAAAGGAGGCCCACGACAGGATCGTCGAGTGGATCAGCATCTGGAAGGCGAGCGTGACGAAGGCGAAATAGATCTCCTTCAGCCGCACGCAGATCGCACCGATGATCGCCGCAACCACTGCGGTGATTGCAAGCGTCGCAACGAAGGCGACCGGAATAGGCACGCCGAGCTTCTGCATGATCAGGCCGAAACTATAGGCGCCGAGCCCGAAGAACATGCCGTGCCCGAACGAGGTCAGGCCGGTGTAGCCGACCAGCAGATTGAGCGAGGTCGCGAACAGGCCGTAGGCGGAGCAGCGGATGACTAAATCGAGCAGCGCCTTGCTGCCCGTGAACAGTGGCAGGCTCGCCAGCACGGCGAAGGCGACCAGCGCGATCAGCACGTCGCGGTATCGCTGAAGTCCGGCGTCGCCGCGCACCGGCACCAGCGTCCGCGTACGTCCGGCCTCCAGCTCGGTCATGCCGCCTCCTTGCCGAACAGGCCGGTGGGCTTGGAGACCAGCACGATCACCATGAAGAGATACATCAGGCCTTCCGTGAACAGGGGAAAGCCGAGCGAGCCGAACGAACGGATCAGGCCGAGCAGCAGCGCGCCGACCAGCGCGCCCACGATCGAGCCCATGCCGCCGATCACGGTGACGATGAAGGATTCGATCAGCACCGAAAATCCCATGCCAGGGGTCAGCGACCGCACCGGCGCGGCGAGCGCCCCCGCCAGCCCCGCCAGCATCCCGCCGAGCGCGAACACGCCGCCATAGATCAGGCCGGTGTTGATGCCGAGCGCGGAAACCATGCCGGGATTGTGCGCGGCGGCGCGTATCACCTTGCCGATGCGACTGCGCGACAATCCGATGCCGAGTACGATGGCCGCGACGAGCGCGACGCCGATCAGCAACAGGTAATAAGGCGGCACCACCCCGCCGGCGATGAACAGCGGCATCACCTGGAACGCCGCCGGCATGCCCATCGACTTGAATTCCGGTCCCCAGATCAGCCGCACCACATCGTCGAAGATGAGCACGAAGGCGTAGCAGACCAGAAGCTGCATCAAGACGTCGGCGCCGTAGACGCGGCTCATGAAGACGCGCTCAAAGATCAGGCCGAGAACGGCGGTGCCGGCCGCACCCGCGAACATCGCCAGCGCAAAGCTGCCGGTGAGCTGATATGCCGTCATCGCAAAATAGGCGCCGAACATGTAGAAGGCGCCGTGACTGAAATTGACGATCTTGAGCACACCGAAGATCAGCGTCAGCCCGACCGCGACCAGGAACAGCAGCATGCCGATGATGAGGCCGCTGGTGGTTTGCGTCACCAGGCAGGCGGAGCTGGAGAGGCAACCGGCAAGCGCGTCGAGATCCACGGGAGCACTTTCATTGCGTCGCGCCGGATCCGGCGCGGAGAGCCAAACGAAGCAGGCGGAGACGGTCGGCCGTCTCCGCCTTGTGCGTGATCAGGTGTAGCCCTTGCTCTTCTTCCACTCGGCTTCGAGTTCGAAGATGGTCTTCCAGTCGCCGGCCTTGACCTCGGGCACGTACGGCTCCTGCGGGATCGTGGTGCCCCAGCCGATGGCGTAGCCGACCAGCGTATGGTCGTCGCCGCGCATCGTCACGGTACCGTCGGCGCCGAACGGGCACTTGATGGTGAGGCCGGCCAGCACCTCCGCGATCTTCTTGCCGTCGGTGGAATTCGCCTTCTTGGCGGCCTCGGCCAGGAACATCACGGCGGTGGCGTTCTGCCACGACCAGTTGGTCGGATATTCGTTGTACTTGGCCTTGTAGGCATCGCCCCAGGCGGCGTTCTCCGGCGTGGCCGGGAAGGTCTTGATGTAGCGATTGCCGGAGTGGATGCCCTTCGGCAGGTTCTTCACCACGGTGAGCGCGGTGTAGTCGGCCATGTTGACCGCGAACACCTCCATCTGGCCGAACATCGCGTAGATGTTGGCCTGGTCGATGTAGGAGGTGAGATCACCGCCCCACAGGCAGGAGTACAGCGCCTGCGGCTTGGCCTGCAAAATCTTGGTCACCACCTCGGTGTAGTCGGGCTGGAAAAGTTTTGGCCAGGACTCGCTGATGAGCTCGACGTCGGGCGCGAAGCGCTTCAAGTACAGCGTGAACTCGCCGGTGGTGTCGCGGCCATAGGCATAATCCGGCGAGCAGGTCGCCCATTTCTTCAGGCCCTTGGTCTTGGCGATCGCGGCCGCATAGCTGCCGCCGACGATCGAATCGTGAATGCCCTGCCTCACGCAGCGGAACGCATTCGGAATGTGCTGCTTCGGATCGGCAGTCAGCGAGGACGCTTCCGAGCAGGTATGGACACAGAGCACGCCGAGATCGCGCGCCACCTCGTGCACCGCGAACGATCCGGACGACGCCTCGCCGTCGATCAGCCATTCGCAGCCGTCGGTGTTGACGAGTTCGCGCGCGACACGCGCGGCTTCCTGCGGCTGGCCCTTGGAGTCGCGGATCACCATCTCGATCTGCCGGCCGGCAAGACCGCCGGCCGCATTGACCTTGTCGACCTCGAGCATCACCGCATTGCGCGACGACGTGCCGAGCTGCGCGACGCGGCCCGACAGAATCGTCGGCATGCCGATCTTGATGGTCTTGGCTTGCGCACGCGCCACCCACGGCGCGGCGACGCTGATTGCACCGGCGCCCATCAGCGCCAGTGACGAACGGCGGCTGATGCCCGGTGTGCGGGTTCTCGTCAATTTCCCCTCCCTCTGTCGGGTCGGCGTTTCCTGATCCCAGTCGGAGATCGTCGCGTCTCCGTGGCTCCAACAATTCCAGAGGTAGGGGGTGACGTCAAGACAAACATGAATTATGAGTCACTATTCAGACGGGAGGAAACGAGGCCGGCAATCGGCCCGAAACCGCAGCATGATCAACCTTTCGAGCTTCATCGCCTTCCATGCCCGGCGCTCGCCGGATCGGCCCGCGCTGAAATATCGCGGCCAGGAGATCTCCTACGCCGTTTTCGATGCGCGCATCCGGCAGGCGGCCGGCTGGCTCGCCGTACAGGGTATCGGCGCCGGTGACGTCGTTGCCGTGCTGATGAAGAACAGCGCGGCGTTTCTGGAGCTCGTCTTCGCGACCAGCCATCTCGGCGCGGTGCTTCTGCCGATCAACTTCCGCCTCTCCCGCGACGAGGTCGGCTACATCGCCGGCAATGCCGGCGCGCGGCTGTTGATCGTCGATGAAGAACTCGCGCCGAATGCAGCGGGCGCGAAGATCGTCGTACTCGATGAGGCCGCGCAACAGAGCCTCACGCGCCTCGTGGGCGATGTTTTGGCCGCGCCAATGCATGTCCGCGCTCCATCCGACCTGATGCGGCTGATGTACACCTCGGGCACCACCGACCGCCCCAAGGGCGTGATGCTCACCTACGATAATTTCTACTGGAAGTCCGCCGATCAGACTATTGCGCTGGGCTTGAGCGCGCAGACGCGCCTTCTCGTCGTCGGCCCGCTCTATCATGTCGGTGCGCTCGATTTGCCCGGCATCGCCGTGCTCTGGCATGGCGGGTTCATCCACATCGAACGCAATTTCGAGCCGGAGACCGCGCTCGCAGCGATCGCCGAGGACAAGCTCAACGCCGCGTGGTTCGCGCCTGTAATGACCACCGCGATGCTCACCTGCCCCACCCGCGACCGCTACGACGTCTCCAGCCTGGAATGGGCGATCGGCGGCGGCGAGAAGACGCCGGAGATACGTATTCGCGCGTTTTCCGAGTATTTCCGCAACGCGCGCTACATCGACGCCTATGGCCTCACCGAGACCGTCGGCGGCGACACCTTCATGGAGCCCGGCCGCGAGATCGAGAAGATCGGCTCGACCGGACGCGCCATCGCTCATGTCGAGATCGAGATCCAAGACGAGAACGGCAAGACCCTGCCTCCGAACGTCAACGGCGAGATCTGCCTGCGCGGCCCAAAGATCACGCGCGGCTATTGGCAGGATCCGGAGAAGACGGCCTCCGCCTTCTTCGGCGACTGGTTCCGCAGCGGCGACGTCGGCTATCTCGACGAGGAGGGCTTCCTGTATCTCACCGACCGCAAGAAGGACATGATCATCTCCGGCGGCGAGAACATCGCCTCCTCCGAGGTCGAGCGCGTCATCTACGAGCTATCAGGAGTGCGCGAGGTCGCGGTGATCGGCCTGCGTGATCCGCGCTGGGGCGAACGGCCGGTGGCTATCGTCGTGCTGGCCGAGGGCGCGAGCCTCGAGCTCCCTGCCCTCACCGAGCACTGCCGGGCGCGGCTGGCGAGCTTCAAGGTGCCCAAAGAGCTCATCATTCGCGACGGCCTGCCGCGCAATCCCTCAGGAAAGATTCTCAAGCGCGTGCTGCGCGCCGAACTGGAGACCGTGGCATGACGCAAGGCCCCGCCACCGCAAAAATCACAAAACTCAACCGGGTCGAGCGCAACGCCTGGACCAAGCAGAAGATCTTCGAGGCCGCGACGAAGGTCGTCGGCAAGCACGGCTATGCCGAGGCCTCGGTCGCCCGTATCACCGAGCAGGCCGGCGTCGCCCAAGGCACCTTCTACAATCATTTCGAGAACCGCCAGGAATTGCTCGACCAGCTGCTGCCCAAGATCGGCCTCGACATGGTCGAGTTCATCCGCGCCCGCACCGGCACGGCGGATGCGGCACGGCAGGAGATCGCGCGCTTTTCCGCCTTCTTCGACTTCATCCGCGAGGTGCCGGAGTTCTTGCGCATCCTCAACGAAGCCGAGTTCTTTGCGCCGGTCGGATACCAGAAGCATCTCGACAACATCTCGGTCGCCTATGTCCGCATTTTGCGGCGCGCACGGCATTCGGGCGCCATCGCGGATTACAGCGACGAGGAATTCGAAGCCATCGTCCACATGCTGATGGGATCGCGCGGTTATCTCAGCCGCCGCTACTCCTATTCGGAAGGCGGCGTCACCGCCGTGCCCGAGCACGTCATCTCCGCCTACCGCAAGCTGATGACGCGCGGCCTCTTTCGTGCATCCGGAGATCAGGACACGCCATGAACATCGAATCTCCGCACAAGCCGCTCGACCTCGCCTCGACCATCGCCGAGGGCGACATCCGCTGCCTTCTGATGGTGCTGGTGCACATGACCGGCGACGACAAATGGCTCGCGCCGCCGTATTTACCCAGACGCGACATCCGCCTCATTCCCGATCCCGAGGCCGGGGTGCCGAAGGAGGTCCAGGACGAAATTCGCGCAGCGGTCGTCGAGCTCTTTGCCGATGGTACGCCGAAGCCAGTCATTGCCGACCCCGGCGAGGAGCTGCTGCTCAAGATGATGCGTGCCTGCCTCGGCGAGAACGTCGCGCCGGAATATGCGCCCCTGATGCGCGAGGAGATGGGTTTTGTGCCGCGCGAGCCGCGCTGGACCAAGCGTCCCTCCGACGAGAAGCTTGCCGACCAGCATGTCCTGATCGTTGGTGCCGGCGTCTGCGCCATCGCGCTTGGCGTCGCGCTCGGCCATCTCGGCATCCCCTACACCATCGTCGAGAAGAACGACGAGCTCGGCGGCACCTGGTGGATCAACCGCTATCCCGGCTGTGGCGTCGACACGCCGAACCACTCCTATTCCTACTCTTTCGGCTCGGGGAATGCATGGACCCGCTATTTCTGCCAGCGCGAGGAACTGCTCGGCTACCTGCAGAAGGTCGCGGAGGAATACGGCATCCGCAAGCATCTGCGCGTCAACACCGAGCTGACATCATCGCGCTGGGACGAAGGCAGGCGGCGCTGGATCTCGACGCTCAAGACAAACAGTGGCGAGGAGACCTTCGAATCAACCGCGCTGGTCTCCGCGATCGGCCAGCTCAACGATCCCTCCCGCGCCCGCTTCAAGGGCGAGGACGAGTTCGAGGGAACGATCCTGCATTCGGCGCTGTGGTCCGACGATATCAACATTGACGGAAAGCACGTCGCCGTGATCGGCACCGGCGCGACGTCGATGCAGCTGGTGCCGGCGATTGCAGGCCGTGTCGCCTCGGTCACGGTCTATCAGCGCAGCGCGCAATGGGCGCGGCCGGTGAAGGGCTATGCCGATCCGATCAGCGACGGCGCGCGCTGGCTGCTCGCGCACCTGCCGTTCTATGTGCAGTGGTATCGCTTCAACATGTTCTGGCGCTACGGCGACGGGCTGTTGCCCTTCTTGCGCAAGGACCCGACCTGGCCGCATCCCGAGCGCGCCGTCAACAAGGGCAATGACCGGCATCGTCAGGAGCTGACCGATTTCATCCTGTTGGAGCTGAAAGACCGGCCCGATCTGATCGAAAAATGCGTCCCGACCTACCCGCCCTACGGCAAGCGCATCCTGCTCGACAACAACTGGTTCAAGACGTTGACGCGGCAGAATGTCGAGCTCGTCACCGACACCATCGATCATATTGACCGCGATGGCATCGTCACGGCCGACGGCAAGCACCGCCCCGCCGACATCATCGTGGTGGCGACCGGCTTCAAGGTCACGGAGATGGCGGCGCGTCTCAACATCAGCGGCCGTGACGGCAAGGATTTGCGCGACGCCTGGGTCAACGACAATCCAACCGCGTTCCTCGGCCTCACCGTGCCGGGCTTTCCAAATTTCTTCTGCATGCTGGGCCCCAACTCCGGGCCCGCCCATGGCGGCAGCGTCATCTTCCAGTCGGAATGCCAGAGCCGCTACATCTCCGCCTGCCTTGCCGACATGATCGAGCACGACGTCGCCGCCATCGACGTCCGCAGGGAGGTGCTCGACGACTACGTCCAGAAGGTCGATGCCGAGCACGAGGCCATGATCTGGACTCACCCCGGCATGAGCACCTACTATCGCAACAGCAGCGGCCGCGTGTTTTCGGCGATGCCCTGGCGGTTCGTGGATTACTGGCGCATGACGCATGATCCGGATCTGAGGCAGTACAGGCTGACGAAGGCGTAAGGAATCCGCCTATGCCCAAACCCCGCGTGCGCATCTACACCGACTACAAGAGCCCCTACGCATTCGTGGCGAACAAGCGCCTGTTCGAGTTCGAGGAGACGCACGGCGTCGAGCTCGAATGGCTGCCCTACACGCTACGCATCGCCGAATTCATGGGGACGGTGGAGGAGCGCAAGCCGCATTTCTGGCGCAAGGTGCGCTACGCCTATATGGACGCGCGGCGCTATGCCAATGCGCAGGGGCTTGTCATGAAGGGCCCGAGGCGGATCTACGATGCCTTCTATTCCAGCGTCGGCATGCTGTTCGCGCAAGCCCACGGCTTCTTCCGCCCCTACCACGACACGGTGTTCCGAAAGTTCTGGAGCCATGAGCTGGAGATCGACGATCTCACCGCGATCACGGATGTCATCACGTCGTGCGGCGGCTCGGCGAGCGAGTTCGAGGCCTATGTCAGCGGCCCCGCCCGCGCCGAGCATGACCGCATCATCGACGAGGCCGAAGCGCTCGGCGTGTTCGGCGTGCCGACCATGGTCTTCAACGGCGAGCTGTTCTGGGGCGGCGACCGCATCGACATGCTGATCGAGCGCATCGAGAGACCCGAGACGATCGAAGCCGCACTCGGCAGCCGCCACCGCAAGCCGACATAGTCCTACGCCGCCAGCCCGCTCTCCACGGGCGCGAACTCAAGCCCGAGGCTTTCGGCCACGGCCTTGTTTGTGATCCGGCCGCGATGGACATTGAGGCCGTTGCGCAGATGCGGATTTTCCAGCACCGCGGCAAAGCCCTTGTTCGCGAGCATCAGGCCAAACGGCAGCGTCGCATTGTTCAGCGCCTGGCTGGATGTCACCGGCACCGCGCCGGGCATGTTGGCGACGCAATAATGCACGACGCCGTCGACCTCATAGGTTGGATCGACATGCGTGGTCGCATGGGACGTCTCGAAGCAGCCGCCCTGGTCGATCGCGACGTCGACCAGCACGGCGCCCGGCCGCATCGATTTCAGCATCGCGCGCGTGACGAGCTTTGGCGCGCTGGCGCCCGGCACCAGCACCGCGCCGATCACGACGTCGGCGGCGAACACCTCCTCTTCGACCGATTCGATCGTCGAGAACCGGGTGCGCACGCGCCCGGCAAAGAGATCGTCCAGTTCACGCAAGCGCGGTATGGAGCGGTCGATGACGGTGACTTCGGCGCCGAGCCCTGCAGCCATGCGCGCGGCCTGTGTTCCCACCACGCCGCCGCCGAGCACGACGACCCGCGCCGGCTGAACGCCGGGGACACCGCCCAGCAGCAGCCCGCGTCCGCCAGCCGAACGCCTGAGCGCGGCGCCGGCGGCCTCGATGGCGAGGCGGCCGGCGACTTCGCTCATCGGCGCGAGCAGGGGGAGGCGACCGGCCGCGTCGGTGACGGTTTCATAGGCGATCGCCGTACAGCCGGAGGCAAGCAAGCCCTTGGCCTGTTCGGGATCCGGCGCGAGATGCAGATAAGTAAACAGGATCTGGCCTTCGCGAAGTTGGGCCCACTCAACCTTCTGCGGCTCCTTCACCTTCACGATCAGGTCGGACTTCGCGAAGATATCGTGGGCGCTGTCGGCGATGGAGGCCCCTGCCCGCCGATAGACCTCGTCGGAGGCGCCGATGCCGCTGCCGGCGCCGGTCTCGACCGTCACCTGGTGTCCTGCCGCGCTATATTCGCGGACCGCGCCCGGGGTAAGCCCGACGCGATATTCCTGCACCTTGATTTCCTTGGGCACACCGACGCGCATTCTGGGCTCCTTTTGATTCACTCCGATCATCGTAACGACGTGCCCGGTTTGGTTTCGTGCAAATATCCGCTAGCTTTGCCCTCCCCGCGCCGGTTTCAGGCGCGGAAGTGCCCTTTCACGCTGGAAACCAAACCTTGGCCCTGGACCGGAAAGATCTCGCCATCCTTGCGGAACTCACCACCAATGCGCGGGCCAGCCACACCGAGCTCGCCACCAAGGTCGGCCTGTCGAGCACGGCGCTGGCGCGGCGGCAGAAAACCCTGGAGGACGACGGCTACATCCAGGCCTACCAGGCCGCGCTCGACCTCGCGCAATTCGGCCTCACCACGACGGTGCTGGTCCGGATCGCGCTGGAAAGCCAGAGCGACGAGGCGCTGAAGGCGTTCGAGGCGGAGGTGGTGAAATGCCCCTCCGTCGTGCGCTGCTTCCTGATGTCGGGCAACGACGACTACATCCTGATCGTGCTTGCCCGCGACATCCAGGATTTCGAACGCATCCACCGCACCGAGCTGTCGCGCCTGCCGCGGGTGGCGCGGGTGCAATCGAGCTTCGCGCTACGCGACGTCGTCAACCGCGCGGTGCCGACCGTGGTGTTCGGCGAGGCAAAGCGACAAGGCTGATGGCTTCCGTCGGCACACCCGGCTCGTGACTGGAGAGTTACACGCGCCAGGGAATACGCGAGTTCCCATCACACGCAAGCACCGAGATCAACCGAACGGTTGAAGACACCCCGCGCCTCGCGACCCACACCCGCGTCCTCGGTACGGGTGCCCCCGCCCAGAAGACCACGGCCATCATCTCTGACGTCGATCTCTACGACATTCCCGGCGGGGTCGGGAAAGTGATCGGCGTCCTCCGCAAGGGGCAGAAGTTTCCGCTTGTGGGATGCCGGACGGACGATTGGTGTCAGTTCTCGAACGGCTGGGTGTGGGGTTCCTTCATCATGCGCACTCACGTGCCCTGACCCGCGAACCGCCATTGGCTCATCAACACCGGCCTTTTGGCTCCGTCATAGAACTGTCATCGAATACGCAGAGACCTGTCGGTCCCTGCACATTCGGGACCTGACATGGACTATTTCAAGCGCTTCAACTTCCTCTTCGCCGCACCCGTGTTCGACGCGGACGACCTCGAAGGCATCCGCTTCAACCAGATCATCGAGGAGATCCAGCGCTCCGGCTTCGAGGTGGTCCGGGCCCGCAAGCTGGAGGACGCCGAAATCGCGGTGCAGACCGATGCCGCGATCGGCTGCATGGTGGTGGACTGGGGCAAGAAGGGCCTGGAGGGCAAGACCTCGGCGCTGATCAATCTGATGCGGCGGCGCGGCCTCGATTTCCCGATCATCCTCCTGATCCGGCGCAAGCGCTTCGAGGATCTCCCCGTCGAGGTGCTCGACTTCATCGACGGCTACGTCTTCCTGTCCGAGGAAACCCCGACCTTCATCGCCAAGAACCTGATCAGCCGGCTCAAGCAATATGCCGAGACGCTGAAGACACCGTTCTTCGGCGCGCTGGTCGACTATGCCGAGGAAGGCAACCAGCTGTGGACCTGTCCGGGCCACAATGGCGGCGTGTTCTACAACCGCAGCCCGATCGGCCGGGTCTTCGTCGAGCATCTCGGCGAATCCGTCTTCCGCGACGATCTCGACAATTCCGTGCTCGACCTCGGCGACCTCCTTACCCATGAGGGACCGGCACTGAAGGCGCAGAAGGAAGCCGCCCAGATTTTCGGTGCGGAAAAGACCTATTTCGTGCTCAACGGCACCTCGACCTCGAACAAAGTCGCGCTCGGCGCGCTCGTGACCGACGGCGACCTCGTGCTGTTCGACCGCAACAATCACAAGGCCGCTCATCATGGCGCGCTGATGATCAATGGCGGCGTCCCGGTCTACGTGCCGACCATCCGCAACGCCTGGGGCCTGATCGGCCCGATGCGCTGGGATATGCTCGACGAGAAGGCCTTGCGCGAGGCGATCCGCAACCATCCGCTGGTCACGGACAAGGATGCCTGGCGCAAGGAGCGGCCGTTCCGCGTCGCCGTGGTCGAGCAGTGCACCTATGACGGCACGATCCACAGCGCCGAGATGATCCTGAAGCGCATCGGCCATCTCTGCGAGTACATCCTGTTCGACGAGGCCTGGGCCGGCTTCATGAAGTTCCACCCGCTCTATGCCGGCCGCTTCGCCATGGGGCTTGCGAACCTTTCCCCCGAGGCGCCCGGCATCATCGCGACGCAGTCGACCCACAAGCAGCTCGCGAGCTTTTCACAGGCCTCCTAGATCCACGTCAAGGACCGCCACATCCGCGGCCAGAAGCGGCGCGTCGAGCACCGCCGCTTCAACGAAAGCTTCATGCAGCACGCCTCGACCTCTCCCTTCTATCCGCTGTTCGCCTCGCTCGACGTCGGTGCGCAGATGATGAAGGGCCGCTCCGGCGAGGTGTTGTGGGACGACACGATCCGCCTCGGTATCGAGCTGCGCAAGAAGATCCGCGCGATGCGCCGGGAGTTCGAGGAGAAGGAGCAGAAACCGGACCGGCGCTGGTTCTTCGAACCCTTCGTTCCCGATCGCGTCGCCATTCCCGATGTCAGCCGTCCCGGCGCGGCGCACAATGTCGCCTGGGAAACGCTCTCCACCGACGAGCTCGCCACCAATCCCGCACTGTGGCAGCTCTCTCCCGATACCAACTGGCACGGCTTTCCTGGCCTCAGCGAAGGCTTTGCCATGACCGATCCGAACAAGCTGACGCTGCTCACCCCCGGCTTCGATCGCGCCAGCGGCGCTTATGCCGAGCACGGCATTCCCGCGCCGGTCGTCGCGCAATATTTGCGCGAAAACCGCATCGTCCCCGAGAAGAACGATCTCAACTCCCTGCTCTTCCTGCTCACGCCCGGGGTCGAGGCGAGCAAGGCCGGCACGCTGATCTCCGGTCTCGTCGCATTCAAGAGGCTGCACGACGACAACGCGCTGCTGGCCGACGTGATCCCGGAATTTTATCAGCGGCGACAGGCGCGCTATGCCGGCGTGAGGCTGCGCGACCTCTGCGGCGAGATGCACCGCTTCTTCCGTGCCGCCGATGTCAGCGCGCTCCAGGCTCGGCAGTTCATGCCCGAGCACATGCCCGAGATCGCGATGTCGCCCCGTGATGCCGCGCGTTATTTGTTCCGCAACGACGTCGACTATCTGCCGATCGAGGCGATCGCGGGTCGCATCGCCACCACGCCGTTCGTGGTTTATCCGCCCGGCATTGCCACCATCGTGCCCGGCGAGCGGCTGACGGAACGGGCCAAGCCCATGGTGGATTATCTCAAGATGTTCGAGACCTGCTTCAACACGTTTCCGGGCTTCGATGTGGAAATCCAGGGCGTCTACAAGGAGATCGATGCGCAGGGGCGTATCGGGCTCTATACGTACGTCGTTGCCGAGTAGTTGCCGATGAACGAGACGGCGGTTGCACGTCAGGATGACGAGCCGGTGCTGGTCCGCACCTCACGCGAAAGCGACGTCGAGGCGATGCTGGCGATCTACCGCCATCACGTCCGCACTGGCGTGCCGCGCGACGTCGAGGGAACCGGCGCGCCGGAGCCCGACGATCTGCGCGACCGGCGCAAGAATCTGAAGCAGACGCGCCTGCCGCATCTGGTTGCGACCTATCGCGGCGAAGTGGTGGGCTATGCCTATGCGGTGCTGTTCCGCAAGCGTCCGGCCTATCGCTATACGGCCAAGCACTCGATCTACGTCCACCACGCGCATCTCGGCCGTGGGGTCGGACGGCTGCTGCTCCAGGGAATGATAGACGCCTGTGCCGCGGCCGGCTTCCGCCAGATGATCGGCTATATCGATGCCGACAACGCCCCGTCGCTGGCGCTGCACGAGCGGTTCGGTTTCACGCGCGCCGGCCTGCTCAGCGGTGTCGCCTATCGCCACGGCCGCTGGTCCGACACCGTCATGGTGCAACGGTCGCTCGGCGCCGGGACGACGGCGCCCCCGCCTGTCACGACTCCGGGCCGGTAGGTCTCACGACGGAAAGTCAGCCGGTCTGACCTGGATGCGGTCGGCATGCAACGACCAGTGATGCAACGCCTGGTCCTTGCAAAACCTGGCCTTCGCCCGCTCCCGGGCCTCGTCCTCATCGGAGGCGTCGATCTCGAGCGTGCCTTGGCACACCTCGATCTGCCGGCCGTACTGGCCGAGCACGTCCTTCATGAACCTGACGACATAAGTTGACATGGGACCTCCTGCCTGCCCCGGCGGCACTCTAATCCCATTTAGCCTGACTGCGGGAGGGGGATTTTGACGCGGATCAAGGTGGGAGGGCGGTTCTCGCCACCGTGTCGTTCCGGCGGCCCCTACCCCGGCGTCACCCCGAAGGCCTGCTTGAAACGCTCCGCGTAGACCGGCCAGACCTCCGGATTGATCAGGCGCGGCGGACGCTTGCCGTCCAGCACGTCAAGAACCTGCTCGGCGGCGATCCGGCCCATGTTCTGGCGGGCCTCGATGGTGACGCCTGCGGTATGCGGGCTCGCCAGCACGTTGTCGAGCTGGAGCAGCGGATGCTCCGGCGGCGGCGGCTCCTTGGACCAGACGTCGAGGCCGGCGCCGGCAATACGCTTGTCGCGCAACGCCCCGAGCAGCGCGTCCTCATCATGGATGAAGCCGCGCGCCGTGGTGACGAAATAGGCATGCGGCTGCATCAGCCCAAACTCGCGCACGCTGATCATGTTGCGGCTGCCCTTGTTGAGCGGGCAGGAGATCGAGACGAAATCTGCGCGGCGCAACAGCTCATCGAGCTCGACCTTCTCGCCGCCGCGCTCGGCCATCACCTCGGCCGACAGGTACGGATCATAGGCCAGCACCTTCATGCCGAGCAGGCCCTTGCACAATGCGGCGATGCGGCGGCCGACATTGCCGAGCCCGATGATACCGACGGTCTTGTGTTCGACCTCGTTGCCGACGAGCTCGTTGCGGTTGACGTCGCGCTCGCGGCGCAGGCGGCGATCGGACTGGATGATGCGCTTGGACAAGGTCAGCATCATCGCCAGCGCGTGCTCGGCCACGGAATGGGCGTTGCCGCCGGACTGGTTGACGACCAGCACGCCCGCGTCCGTGCAGGCCTCGACGTCGACCGGATCGAATCCGGCGCCGTTGCTGGAGACGAGCAGCAGGTTCGGCGTCCGCTTCAGGAAGGCGGCGTCGACATGGAAATGAGGCGCGAGCTCGTCGCGGGCGGCGCCGATCTGGTAGACATGGGCGGCACTGATGATCGGCGCGTAGAAATCCTCGGGGCTCTCGTTCTCGATGCGATCGAGCCGGACGTCGGGCCGCGCCTTCAGGATGTCGATGTAGATCGGATTGGCCAAATAATTGGAGTAGAAGACGCGCTTGCTGTTGACGGACATCAGGACCCTTCCGGCTCTCTCGAGGAGATCCGCAAGGCCGGCGCATCGAGCACCCCTTCCATGCGTCCCTCCGCTTTTTTTCGTTGCCGCCCCCTATGACATGGCGGTGCCGGCCGCGGCAGGCCATCTGGCGCAGATCACGGTCCGGCCCGGACATGTTGACAATCCGGCCCGCCGCGTCAAGTTCGGCAGACCGCCGTGACGTCCGAAAAACCAAGAAGCATGCGCGGCTGAAGGGAGAACGCAATGGCGATTGCGGAACAGCAGTCCTCGCCCCAGGCGAAACAGGAGTCGAGCGACAGGAGCTGGCACGGCATCGTGCAGCAAACCCTGAAGCGGAACGAGATCAGCCTGATCCCCTACGTGCCCGACCGCGTGCTGACGCCGCTGATCAAGAACCTGCACGCCGATCCGTTCTTCACCACCTTTGCCACCGCCCGCGAGGAGGAGGCCGTCGGCATCGTCTCGGGCGCCTGGATGGGCGGACGACGCGGAGCAGTGCTGATGCAGACGTCCGGCTTTGCCACGCTCGCCAACGTGCTGGCCTCGCTCGCGGTGCCCTACCAGATTCCGCTGATCATGTTCGTCTCCGAGCGCGGCACGCTCGGCGAGTTCAACTACGGCCAGTCGCTGGTCTGCCGCACCATGCGTCCGGTGCTGGATTCGCTGGCGCTCGAACACCACACCATCACCCGGCTCGACGAACTCGAATTCATTGCGGACCGCTCGATCAAGCAGGCCGTCACCACGCAGGCGCCGGTGGCGCTGATCCTCAACCCGCTGCTCACCGGCGGCAAGACTTTCGACAAGTGAGGTCGGCCAAATGAGTTCTAAAATGAACACGCGCAATACCAAGGTGATGAACCGCTTCGATGTGACCTCGCGCCTGATCGCAAAACTCAAGCACGAGGAAGCCGTGATCGGCGGCATCGGCAACACCAATTTCGACCTCTGGGCCGCCGGCCATCGCCCGCAGAATTTCTATATGCTGGGCAGCATGGGCCTCGCTTTCCCGATCGCGCTGGGCGTGGCGCTGGCGCAGCCCGATCGCCGCGTCTTCGCGCTCGAAGGCGACGGCTCGCTGCTGATGCAGCTCGGCGCGCTCTCGACCATCGCGGCCTTGAAGCCGAAGAACCTCATCATGATCGTGATGGACAACGGCATCTACCAGATCACCGGCGCGCAGCCGACGCCGGCGTCCAGCGTGGCCGACATCGTCGCCATCGCTGCCGGGTCGGGCCTTGGCAACAGCGCCTGGGCGGCGGACGAGGAGGATTTCGAGCGGCTGGTCGACGAGGCCATGGCGGCTGGCGAGCCCAGCCTGATCGCCGTCCGCATCGACGACAAGCCGGGCGTGGGGGCCACCCGCAGGGATCCCGTGCAGATCCGGGAACGCTTCATGCACGGGCTCGGCGTGCGCGAGCCACTTTAAAGTTTCGTCATTAACTACACGGCGATCTGATGCCGGCGCCCCGGCAGGCTGCTGCAATCCGTGCTAAGCGGATCGGATGTCCATTTTGGTTCGCTCCTCCGCCTGGCTGCTTGCCGCCGCCGTCGCCTTTGCAACCCTCGGCCCGCCCGGCCTGCGGCCCCATTCCGACCTCGGCCAGGACGGCGAACATGCCCTTGCGTTCATCCTGGTGGGATTCGCCTTCGGCCTCGCCTACCGGAGCCGCCGGACGTCCGTCGCGGCCATCTCGGTGGTCCTGATCGGCCTGCTCGAGCTGATGCAATTCTGGGCGCCGGGACGGCACGCGCGGCTCGAGGACTTTCTGGTCGATGCCGGCACCGCCTGCGTCGGCTTCACGCTCGCGGCCATCGCCGATTGGGTCAGGACCCGGTTTCGCGCAAATTCGGCCCTGACAAGCCAAGGCCCCGCGGAGTGATGCTCCGCAGGGCCCGCCTCTTCAAAGCTCAACGTCCGATCAGTCGATGATCTTGACGACGCGGCGTGTGCGCGGCTCCACGATCACGCGGCGATCGTTCACAACCGCATAACGATATTCGGTGTAGTTGGGCACGGGGCGCAGCACCACGGTCGCGGGCAGCGGCTCGCCGACCACGACGCGCTCGTGAACCACCACGGAGTCATCGCGCGGGATTCCACCCAGGATCGCATTCGGGATTTCCAGGCCAGCACCGACGGCCGCACCGACCGTGCCGCCGACCATGGCTCCGACCGGGCCGCCAATGTCGCCGCCAGCGCGTGCGCCGTTCCTGGCGCCTTGTTCGGTCGTCGACTGAGCAAAGGCTGCACTCGACGCCAGCAGTGACGCGGCAACCAACGAAATCGCAAGACGGGTTTTCATGTGCTTATGTCTCCAGTGATTGTCCTGCGCTCACAACCCGCGGGGCCGGACCATTGTTCCGGTTCCCGCGTGACGAAAGACAGGCCAAATCTGGCAAATCTGGAGAGTGTTACTGTGTAACACTTACACCGCCGAAATCTCGTGCCCTGCCATCAGTTCCAGCGCGCGCACCATCGCCGAGTGGTCCCAACCCTTGCCGCCATGCGCGGTGCAGGACGAGAACAATTGCTGCGCCACTGCCGTGCTCGGCAGCGACAGGCCGAGCGCGCGGGCGCCTTCGAGCGCGAGGTTGAGATCCTTCTGGTGCAGCTCGATGCGAAAACCCGGATCGAAATTGCGCTTCACCATGCGCTCGCCATGCACCTCGAGAATGCGCGACGACGCAAAGCCGCCCATCAGTGCCTGCCGCACCAGCGCCGGATCCGCGCCGGCCTTCGATGCGAACAGCAGCGCTTCGCTCACCGCCTCGATCGTCAGCGCGACGATGATCTGGTTGGCTACCTTCGTCGTCTGGCCATCACCATTGGCGCCGACCCGGGTGACGTTCTTGCCCATCCTGTCGAAGACCGGCTTCATGGTGCCAAAGGCGCGCTCGGGGCCGCCGACCATGATGGTGAGGCTCGCCGCCTTGGCACCGACCTCCCCGCCCGACACCGGGGCGTCGAGATAATCCGCGCCGAGTGCCTCGATCTTCTTTGCGAACTCTTTCGTTGCGAGCGGCGAGATCGAGCTCATGTCGACCACGATCTTGCCCTTGGAGATACCACTGGCAACGCCGTCCTTGCCGAACAGCACGGCTTCCACATGCGGCGTATCCGGCACCATGATGATGACGGCATCGGCCTCCTCCGCGACCTCCTTGCCCGACTTGCAGGCGACACCGCCGGCCGCGATCAGCTCGGGCGGGACCGGGGCGACGTCATGCAGGAGAACGCGATGACCAGCGGCCAGAAGATGGCCGGCCATCGGCCGTCCCATGGTGCCAAGTCCGATGAAGCCGATTTCGATCATGGTTTTGGTTTCTCTCAGTTGCATTAGTGAAGTTTCATCCACGCGCTCGGTGCTCCTCTCCCGCTTGCGGGAGAGGTCGGCGCAGAGCGCCGGGTGAGGGCTCCTTCCACCGGGGATTTTCTCAGTGCACCTCAACGAGCCCTCCCCTCTCCCGCAGGTGGGAGAGGGAGCGCACCGTCGCTGCGGCTACAGTTTCACGTCTCGAATGTCTGCGCGGCGTGCCAGGACAGGCCTTCCAGCGTCGTGGTGCGCGGCTTGTATTCGCAGCCGATCCAGCCGCGATAACCGATCGCGTCGAGGTGGCGGAACAGGAACGGATAGTTGATCTCGCCGGTGCCGGGCTCGTGGCGGCCGGGATTGTCGGCGAGCTGGATGTGCGCGATCCGGGGCAGATATTCCTGCATGGTGCGGGCAAGATCGCCCTCCATGATCTGCATGTGATAGATGTCGTACTGGATGAAGAGATTGTTCGACCTCACCTCGGAGATCAGCTGCACTGCCTGTTCGGTACCGTTGAGGTGGAAGCCGGGAATGTCGAGCGTGTTGATCGGCTCGACCAGCAGCTTGATGTTCTCCCGCGCCAGCGTCGAGGCGGCGAAGCGCAGGTTCCCGACCAGCGTCTCGTTGAGCTCGCGCGGATCGGCGTCGACAGGCGCGATGCCGACCAGGCAGTTGAGCTGCTCGCAATCGAGCGCCTTGGCATAGTCGATAGCGCGGAACACGCCGTCGCGGAATTCGGCGACGCGATCAGGCAGGATCGCGATGCCGCGCTCACCCGCTGCCCAGTTTCCGGCTGGCAGATTGTGCAGCACCTGCGTCAGCCCATGGTCATCGAGCTGCTCGCGCAACAGCGCCTTGTCGAAATCATAGGGGAAGAGGTACTCCACCCCGGAAAAGCCCGCCGCCTTCGCCGCGGCAAAGCGGTCGACGAACGGCATCTCGTTGAAGAGCATGGTGAGGTTGGCGGCAAATTTCGGCATGATGCTGTGCTCCTACTCTGCCGGCTGCAACACGCCCGGCCGCGCCCGCTCGACCTCGTCGAGTGGCAGATCCAGCACCTCCTCGAACTCGACGATGTTGTCGATCTCCGTGCCCATCGCGATGTTGGTGACGCGTTCGAGGATGAACTCGACCACCACGGGCACGCGATGCTTCGCCATCAGCTCGCGCGCGGTCGCGAATGCGGCCTGCGAGTCCTTCGGGTCGGTGACGCGGATCGCCTTGCAGCCGAGCCCCTCGGCGACTGCGACATGGTCGACGCCGTAGCCGCCGAGTTCGGGCGCGTTGATGTTCTCGAAGGAGAGCTGGACGTGGTAGTCCATGTCGAAGCCGCGCTGGGCCTGACGGATCAGGCCGAGATAGGAATTGTTCACGACGACGTGGATGTAGGGCAGATTGAACTGCGCGCCGACCGCCAGCTCCTCGATCAGGAACTGGAAGTCGTAGTCGCCGGAGAGCGCGACGATGGCGCGATCGGGACACGCCGCACGCACACCGAGCGCGGCGGGCAGCGTCCAGCCGAGCGGACCTGCCTGCCCCGCATTGATCCAGTTGCGCGGCTTGTAGACACCCAGAAACTGCGCGCCGGCGATCTGCGACAGGCCGATCACGGTAACATAGGTGGTATCGCGGCCGAAAGCCTTGTTCATCTCCTCGTAGACGCGCTGCGGCTTGATCGGGACGTTGTCGAAATGGCTCTTGCGCAGCATCGATCGCTTGCGATCGCGGCAGGCCGCGGGCCACGCCTGGCGCTCGCGGAGCCTGCCCGACCGGCGCCACTCCCTGGCGACGGCGACGAAGAGTTCAAGCGCGGCCTTGGCGTCCGAGACGATGCCGAGATCGGGATTGAACACCCGCCCGATCTGGGTCGGCTCGATGTCGACATGCACGAAGGTGCGGCCCTTGGTGTAGGTCTCGACCGAGCCGGTGTGACGGTTGGCCCAGCGGTTGCCGATACCGAGCACGAAATCGGATTCGAGCATCGTGGCGTTGCCGTAGCGGTGGCTGGTCTGAAGGCCGACCATGCCGGCCATCAGCACGTGGTCGTCGGGGATGGCGCCCCACCCCATCAATGTCGGCACTACCGGCACGTTCGCGATCTCGGCGAATTCGACCAGGAGGTCCGAGGCGTCGGCGTTGATGACGCCGCCACCCGCGACGATCAGCGGACGCTCGGCGGCGTTGAGCATGTCCAGCGCCTTCTCGACCTGCTTGCGCGTCGCGGCTGGCTTGTAGACCGGCAGCGGCTCATAGGTCTCGTCGTCGAACTCGATCTCGGCGAGTTGCACGTCGAGCGGCATGTCGATCAGCACCGGTCCCGGCCGCCCCGAGCGCATCACGTGAAACGCCTGGCTGAACACGCGCGGCACCAGCGCCGGCTCGCGCACCGTCACCGCCCATTTGGTCACGGGCTTTGCGATCGACTCGATATCCACCGCCTGAAAATCCTCCTTGTAGAGCCGTGCGCGCGGCGCCTGGCCGGTGATGCAGAGGATCGGAATGGAATCGGCGATCGCCGAATAGAGCCCGGTGATCATGTCGGTTCCCGCCGGCCCCGACGTGCCGATGCAGACGCCGATATTGCCGGCCTTCGCCCGCGTGTAGCCCTCGGCCATGTGCGAGGCGCCCTCGACATGGCGCGCAAGAATGTGGCGGATCGAGCCGCGCTTCTTCAGCGCCGAGTAAAGCGGGTTGATCGCAGCCCCGGGAACGCCGAAGGCGGTCGAGATACCTTCCTTCTCCAGGATACGCACGGCAGCATCGATAGCTCGCATCTTCGCCATATCGGACCTCGCTCAGGTTGCGTCAGCGAGCGGGATCATCAGGCGCGCAAGATGCGATCTCAACGAGATCGATTTTATTTTCCACGATGCGGCAGCCGCGGAAAAATCGCGGCGGCTTCAGTCAGTTAGGCGAAGACAGGCGTGAAAGCGGATCACTCGAACAGCGGCGCCAGCTCCATCTGCGGCACCAGCACGAGGCCCTTGTCGGTGATGCGAATTTCCGGAATGACCGATAGCGGAATCAGATTGAAGCCCATGTAGGGGATGGTGCAGCCGGCTTCCGCCCATTCCTTCTTCAACACCTTAACCTCTTCGGCCACCTCGGTGACGCGCTTGTCGGACAGCAGGCCGGCGATCGGCAGCGGAACCAGCGCCCTCACCTTGCCGTCGGCGACGACACAGACGGCGCCCTGGTGTTGCTTGATCGCGGCAATCGCCACTTGCATGTCGCCCTCGTTGGTGCCGGCAACGATGATGTTGTGGCTGTCGTGCCCGACGCTGGAAGCGACCGCGCCCCGCTTCAGGCCAAAGTCCTTCAGCAGGCCATAGGCGACGTTGCCGGCGGATTTGCCGTGGCGCTCGACCACCGTGACGAAGCACAGGCCATAGCGCGCGAACAGCGACGGCCAGTCCTTTGCGGGCTCGATCGCGACCTTCTCGTGGATCAGCGTGATGCCCGGCAGTGCGGTCCTGATCGCGTTGACGGTGCAGGCCTTGGCCGGCAGCGCCGGCGTCAGCTTGACCTTCTCGGGCAGCTTCACGGTCGCATAGGCCGCCTTTGGATATTGATAGCGCTGCGACAGCGCCTGATCGAGCCGGGAGGTGATCTTGCGGTTCTCGACCACGAGCTCGCCGCCATACCAGGTGCATTGCGGCTTTAGATTGTCGTCCGTCAGCACCAGATCGGCGCGGCGGCCACCGCCGAGCCCGCCGATGTCGCTGTCCATGTTGAAGCGCGTCGCGCCATGCAGCGAGCCCATCGACCATGCTTGCTCGGGCGACATCCCCGCTTTCACGGCCTCGCGCACCACCCAGTCGAGACCGAACAGAAGGAGGTCGTCGGCATCGCGGTCGTCGGTGCACACCGCGGTGCGCTTGTGCGAGGCGCCGAGCTCGGTGATGGTCCGGATCGCCTGCGGCAGCGAGTGCCACGGCGTAGTCGGCGGTCCCCCGCGCAGGAAGACCCAGACGCCGGCATCGAGCAAATCGTCGGCGATGTCGCGGTCGATCGCCTCGTGCGTATCGGTGACGCCAGACGCCGCATAGGCCGCCACAAACTCGCGGCCGTAGACGTGTCCGGACACCGGGCGTCCGCGCTTCAAGGCGGCGGCGAGGATCGCATGACTGCGCTCGTCGCCCATGGCGACAGGCACGAAATCCATCTTCTCGCCGAGCGCGACGGCTTCCGGCCAGCGGTCGAACAGGGCGGCGATCTTGTCGGGCGTGAGATCGCCGCCGGCGGTCTCCAGTTCCGCCGACGTGGCCGGCACCGTCGACGGCACCGTCAGGAAGATCGAGAGCGGCGCCTCGCGCGCATCCTCGAGCATCGCCTCGACGCCGGCGACGTCCATGACGTTGCCGATCTCGTGGCTGTCGCAGAAGATCGTGGTGGTGCCGTTGAGGAGCGCGGCCTCGGCATAGGCGCAGGCCGTCACCATCGAGGATTCGATGTGGATGTGCGGGTCGACCAACCCCGGCGCGATAATGCCGCCGGCCGCGTCATAAACCGCAACGTCGCTCCACACCTTCCTGGCCATGCCGGCCGGCTTCACGGCAGCGATGCGGCCACCGGTGATCCAGACCTCCCGCCCGGGATGAATGCGTTCCGAATAGGTCGAGAGCACCCGCGCGCCGGTGACGACGAGATCCGGCCCGAGACGCGCGGAAGCGACATCGGCCAGACGCCGGGTCATCGAATGCAGGGGTGCGACGGCGAAGCGGGTGAGTTTGGTCATCGGGACCCTCGCATGGCGTTATGGCCACGCGATGGTTACGCCCTGCGCCGGACCGGGCAAGCGCAAATATAACGGCAGGTCCTGCTTACGCCTTGGGCGGCGAACCGCCTGGCGTCCCTGGCCTTGCAGGTCTGCGCGAGTTCCGCCGTCTCGGGGCTGGTGCGGCAGCGGGCTTGACCCGGATCCGCATCGACCTCCCATTCTGCTCGTCGATCTCGAAGGAATTCGTCTTTCGCACGAGGTCACTCAGCTTGCGGAAGCCGAACGTTCTCGGATCGAAATCGGAAGCGAGGTTGGCAAGCTGGCGGCCGACTTCCCCGAGCGTCACCCAGCCGTCCTCGCTCTCCATCTGGGTAATGACCTTCTTGATGATGGGGGTCGCCGCATCAAGCGGCTGAAGCGACGCCGATCTCGAGGCGGCCTCCTGTGTGTTCGCCGGGGCGGCCAGCAGGTTCTCCGTGTAGACGAACCTGCGGCAGGCTTGCCGGAAGCTCTCCGGCGTCTTCTGCTCGCCGAACCCGAAGACGTCGATGCCCTGCTCCCGGATGCGGGCGGCCAGGCGGGTAAAGTCGCTGTCGGACGACACCAGGCAAAAGCCGTCGAACCGGCCGCTGTGAAGCAGGTCCATGGCGTCGATGACCAGGGTGATGTCGGACGCATTCTTCCCAGTCGTATAGGCAAACTGCTGCTGCGGGATGATGGCGTGTTTGGACAGGATGTCGGCCCAGCCCCTGGACCTGGCATTGGAGAAATCGCCGTAGATGCGGCGAACGCTGGCCTCGCCGATCTTGGCAATCTCCTCGAACAGTCCATCCGCGATCTTGGCGGACGCGTTGTCGGCATCGATCAGGACGGCAAGACGGGGCGAACGGAGCTCGGACGGCATGACATTCCCCAAAAGGATGCGACAACGGTTGATCGATATACCGATGTTGGGGCTCTTGCCGCCAGACCTGATTTTTCAAGAGGCGCGCCGGAACGCAAACTCTGCTCAATCCGGCTTGGCCGCCGGCATCACGCCGCCCAGTGCCGCCGTCAGTTCCGCCGCCACATCCCGCACCACGCGGCCGATCTCCGGCAGCCGGGCGTCGGTGACGCGGCTGGTCAGACCTGAGACGGAGATCGCGGCGAGCGGCTCGGCGAGCGCATTGTAGACCACGGCGGCGACGCAGCGCAGACCCATCTCGGCCTCTTCGTCGTCCACCGCAAAACCTTGCTTCCGGATCGTCGCGAGTTCCTTGAAGAGGTCGCTCGGACGCACGATGGATTTCTCCGTCAGGCGCGGCATGCCGTGATGACGGATGACGGCGCCGACGTCCTCGTCGGAATAGGTCGCGAGCACCGCCTTGCCGACGCCCGACGTCACCATGGGAACGCGGCCGCCGACCTTGGTCA
Source organism: Bradyrhizobium sp. SZCCT0153 (assembly GCF_018129995.1). GTDB lineage: Bacteria > Pseudomonadota > Alphaproteobacteria > Rhizobiales > Xanthobacteraceae > Bradyrhizobium > Bradyrhizobium japonicum_G. The sequence goes on along the minus strand of NZ_JAFCKS010000002.1, from coordinate 657,607 downwards.
GCGAGCGCATGATCTCGCGGCTCTCCATGCGCGTCAGCACGATGATGAACTCGTCGTCGACGACAGCGAGATTGGCGGTTTCACGGGTGAGATCGCGCAGCTTGCGCAGGTACGGAATCGCCTGCGCCGTGAAATTGCGCCGCCGGGCAAAACTCGCGCCCACCGTGAAGCTGCGCACGCCGACATGCCATTTGGATTCGGCACGGTCGAACTGCACGAAGCGGCGGCTTTCCAGCGTGGCGAGCAGGCGGTGGACGGTGGAGGCCGACAGGCCGGTCCGCACGGCGAGGTCGCTGAGGCGATAGCCCTCGTCGTCTTCGGCGAGCGTCTCGAGGATCGACAGCGCGCGGTCGACGGACTGCACGCCGCCGTCGCGCGCCTCGTGATCGGCCTCCACGGGCGACCTGGGCTCGAGCGATTTGCGCCGGATCACGTTCTTGCTCATCGCGACCTGACTGTTCTCACCTCTCCCCGCACGCGGGGAGAGGTGAATGGGTATCGTCGTCTCAGAGCAGCCCTGCCCCGCGCGCCCATTTGTACTTGGCGCCTAGGACCTCGACCGGCAGTTCGGTCGAGTAGGCATAGGCCGGGATACCGTTCTGGTACAGATATTCGGCAGCTTCCTCGACCTCGACGTCGCCGGCGAGCGAGGCCACGATCGGCTTCACGAAACCCTTGGCCTCCATCTCCTTCTTCACCTCGACCATGTTGCGGGCGAACACCATCGGCGGCGTGACGATGGTGTGCCAGTAGCCGAGGATCAGCGAGTGGATGCGTTCATCCGACAGGCCGAGCTTGACCGTGTTGACATAGGTGATCGGCGGCTCGCCGCCGGTGATGTCCACGGGATTGCCGGCCGCGCCGAACGGCGGGATGAACTTGCGGAAGGCCGCATCCAGATCCGGCGGCATCGACATCAGCGACAGGCCGTTGTCGACGCAGGAGTCCGACAGCAGCACGCCCGAGCCGCCGGCACCGGTGATGATCAGCACGTTCTCGCCCTTCGGCGTCGGCAGCACCGGCACGCCGCGGGCGAATTCGAGCAGTTGCCGCAGGCTGCGGGCGCGGATCACGCCGGACTGCGCCAGGACGTCCTCGTAGATCTTGTCGTTGCCGGCGAGCGCGCCGGTGTGCGACGAGGCCGCCTTGGCGCCGGCCGAGGTGCGGCCGGCCTTGAGCACGACGACCGGCTTCTTCCTGGAGACGCGCTTGGCGGCTTCCGCGAAGGCGCGGCCGTCCTTGAGATCCTCGCAATGCTGAGCGATCAGGTTCGTGTTCGGGTCCTGCTCGAAGAAAGCGAGCAGATCGTCCTCGTCAATGTCGGACTTGTTGCCGAGGCCGACGATCGCGGACACGCCCATCTTGGCCGAGCGCGAGAAGCCGATGATGGCCATGCCGATGCCGCCCGACTGCGAGGACAGCGCCGCGTGGCCCTTGACGTCGTAGGCGGTGCAGAAGGTCGCGCAGAGATTGGCGGGCGTATAGTAGAAGCCGTAGATGTTCGGCCCCATCAGGCGGATGTCGTACTTCTTGCCGATCTCGACGATCTCGGCCTGCAGCTCGGGCGCGCCGGCTTCGGCGAAGCCCGACGGGATCAGAACCGCACCCGGGATTTTCTTCTCACCGCATTCAACGAGCGCGCCGGCAACGAACTTGGCGGGGATCGCGAACACCGCGGTGTCGATCACGCCCGGTACGTCCTTGACGCTCCTGTAGGCCTTGTAGCCGAGAATCTCCGGTGCTTTCGGGTGGATCGGATAGATCTCGCCCTTGTAGCCGCCGTTGATCAGGTTCTTCATCACGGAGTTGCCGATCTTGCCGTCCTCGGCGGAGGCGCCGATCACGGCGACGCCCTTCGGCTGCATGATACGGCTCATGGCCGCGACGATCTCTTCGGTCGGGCGCGGCTTCGGCTTGGGCACATAGGCGAAATCGACGACGATGCGGACGTCGGCGGCGATCGCGTCCTTCGCCGTCGCAAACACCGGGTTGAGATCGAGCTCGACGATTTCAGGGAAATCGGTGACGAGCTGCGAGACCTTAACGATCACATCGGCCAGCGCCGTGCGGTTTACCGGCTCTCCGCCGCGAACGCCCTTCAAGATCTCATGCGCCTGGATGCCGTCGAGCATCGAGAGCGCATCTTCCCTGGTCGCCGGCGCGAGGCGGAAGGTGATGTCCTTCAGCACTTCGACCAGCACGCCGCCGAGGCCGAAGGCGACGAGCTTGCCGAACGAGCCGTCGGTGATCGAGCCGACGATCACCTCGGTGCCGCCGGCCAGCATCTGCTGGACCTGGACGCCTTCGATCTTGGCGTCGGACTTGTACTTCCTGGCGTTGCCGAGAATGGTCTCGTAGGCCTTCTCGGCATCCTGCGCCGTCTTGAGGCCGACGATGACTCCGCCGGCTTCGGTCTTGTGGAGAATGTCCGGCGAGACGATCTTCATCACCACCGGGAAGCCCATCGAGGAGGCCATCTTGCCGGCCTCGCCGGCCGACTTCGCCACGCCTTCCTTCGGCACCGGAATGACGTAGGCGTCGCAGACCAGCTTGCCTTCCGGCGCCGTCAGGCTGGTGCGGTTGTCCGCCTTGACCTGGTCGAGCACCTTGCGGACGGCATCTTTGGAATTGGACATGTGGCTTCTCCCTTGACCTCGGTTCGTTCTTTTCAAAGCGCGCGCGTGTGCGGCTGCCCGTGATGCTTGCCATTCGCCGCGCTCTGTTCCATGTCGCGGAATGGAGTGGCATAAAGCCGAGGCTACTCCGCCGCTTTGGATCAAAAATGGCTGGCGATGGCATTTGGTATGCCAGAAGCCAATTTGTCAAGCGACCGCATTGCCTAGAATGCCGCAAAAAATAGGCAGCTTGACATTCTGGCATTTGGTATGCCAAAAACTTTCCAGTTAATAATCCTGTAAAAGACGACTCCCACTGGAGGAGATTCGTCGTGTCACTGCGGAAACCAACCAAGGCGTTGCCGAACATGGCCGAGGCAGATATCGCAATCGTTCGTATTGCCCCGGAGAGCAGCTTCAAGAACAAGGCGTATGACGCCTTGAAGGAAGCCATCCTCAAGATGGACATCTACTCGACGCCCGAGCCGGTGATGCTCGACGAGCGAGCGCTGTCCGAACGCCTCGGTGTGAGCCGCACACCGATCCGCGAAGCCATTGCGATGCTCGAGCAGGACGGTTTCGTGAAGACCGTTCCGCGCCGCGGCATCATGGTGGTGCGCCGGACCAAGAGCGAGATCGTCGACATGATCCGCGCCTGGGCGGCGCTGGAGAGCATGGCGGCCCGCCTCATCACCACCACCGCGCGCAAGAAGGACATCACGGCGCTGCGCGACTACTTCAAGGATTTCAGCAAGGACCGCCTGCCCGAGGATCACGTCGAGGAATATTCGCGCGCCAACATCGCCTTCCACCAGGCACTGATCTCGCTGTCGGAATCGCCGGTGCTGGTCGACCTCACCAATGACCTCTTGCTGCACGTGCGCGGCTACCGGCAACTGACGATCGGACGCAAGGATCGCACCGCGACCTCCCTGCCCGAGCATATGGGCATGATCGAAGCCCTGGAGGCGCGCGATACCGACCTCGCCGAGAAGCGCGCTCGCGACCACACCCTTGGCCTTGCAGCTTACGTCGAAGCGCACGGTCAGGAACTCTTCTAGCAACGTTCACCAGAAGGGCGAGCAATTCGCCCACAAAGCCTAAACGGCATCTTGAGACCAGGGAGACAAGGCCCATGCTGAATACCGCGACCAAGTCCGAAGCACCGGGCACCGAGCAGGAACTGACGGATGGCTTTCATCTCGTCATCGACGCGCTCAAGCTGAACGGCATTACTACCATCTATAATGTGCCGGGCATCCCGATCACGGATTTGGGCCGCATGGCGCAGGCCGCCGGCATTCGCATGATCTCGTTCCGTCACGAGCAGAACGCCGGTTACGCGGCGGGCATCGCCGGCTTCCTCACCAAGAAGCCCGGCATCTGCCTCACCGTCTCCGCGCCCGGCTTCCTCAACGGTCTCACCGCACTCGCCCACGCCACCACCAACTGCTACCCGATGATCCTGATCTCGGGCTCCTCCGAGCGCGAGATCGTCGACCTCCAGCAGGGCGACTACGAGGAGATGGACCAGCTCGCTATTGCCAAGCCCCTGTGCAAGGCGGCCTATCGCGTGCTGCACGCCCAGGACATCGGTATCGGCCTTGCCCGCGCCATCCGCGCCGCGGTCTCGGGCCGTCCGGGCGGTGTCTATCTCGACCTGCCGGCAAAGCTGTTCGGCCAGGTGATGAACGCCGATGCCGGCCAGAAGTCGCTGGTCAAGGTGATCGACGCTGCGCCCGCGCAGATCCCCTCGCCCGCTTCGATCAAGCGCGCGCTCGACGTGCTCAAGGCGGCGAAGCGTCCCCTGATCATCCTCGGCAAGGGCGCTGCCTACGCGCAGGCCGACGAGGAGATCAAGACCTTCGTCGAGAAGAGCGGCATCCCGTTCCTGCCGATGAGCATGGCCAAGGGCCTCCTCTCCGATACCCATCCGCAATGCGCAGGTGCTGCGCGCTCCACGGTGCTGAAAGATTCCGACGTCGTGCTGCTGATCGGCGCGCGGCTGAACTGGCTGCTCTCGCACGGCAAGGGCAAGAACTGGGGCGACGCACCCAAGAAGTTCATCCAGGTCGACATCGAGCCGCGGGAGATGGACTCCAACGTCGAGATCGTCGCGCCCGTCGTCGGCGACATCGGCTCGGTCGTCTCGGCCTTCAACCAGGCGATGGCCTCCGGCTGGAGCGTCCCGCCCGCCGAATGGACCAAGGCGATTTCGACCAAGCGCGAAGAGAACGTCGCCAAGATGGCGCCGAAGCTCATGAACAACAAGTCGCCGATGGACTATCACGGCGCGCTCGGCGTGCTGAAGAACGTCATCAAGGAGTATCCCGAGGCGATCCTCGTCAACGAGGGCGCCAACACGCTCGACCTCGCCCGCGGCGTCATCGACATGTACAAGCCGCGCAAGCGTCTCGACGTCGGCACCTGGGGCGTGATGGGCATCGGCATGGGCCAGGCGATCGCCGCGACCCTCGAGACCGGCCACCCCGTGCTCGCAGTGGAAGGCGACAGCGCCTTCGGCTTCTCCGGCATGGAGGTCGAGACCATCTGCCGCTACAATTTGCCGATCTGCGTCGTCATCTTCAACAATGACGGCATCTATCGCGGCACCGACGTCAACAGCGTCAACGCCGATCCAGCGACGACGGTGTTCGTCAAGGGCGCGCGCTACGACAAGATGATGGAAGCCTTCGGCGGTGTCGGCGTGAACGCCACCTCGCCCGACGAGCTCAAGCGTGCCGTCAACGAGGCGATGGCCTCGGGCAAGCCGACGCTCATCAACGCGGTGATCGATCCGGCCGCGGGTTCGGAGAGCGGCCGCATCGGCAACCTCAATCCGCAGAGCGTTCTGCAGAAGAAGAAGTAAGTCCCCCCTCAACCCTTTATTCCCTGTGGTTAGCAGGGGCAGACAGAGTACGGAGCAACATAATGACCAAAGCGCTCGAGGGCGTTCGCATTCTCGACTTCACCCACGTTCAGTCCGGGCCGACCTGCACGCAGCTGCTCGCCTGGTTCGGCGCCGACGTGATCAAGGTGGAACGCCCGGGCGTGGGTGACATCACCCGCGGCCAGCTGCAGGACATCCCGAACGTGGACAGCCTGTATTTCACCATGCTCAACCACAACAAGCGCTCGATCACGCTCGACACCAAGAACCCCAAGGGCAAGGAAGTCCTCACCGAGCTGATCAAGAAGTGCGACGTGCTGGTGGAAAATTTCGGCCCCGGCGTGCTCGACCGCATGGGCTTCCCCTGGGAGAAGATCCAGGCGATCAACCCGAAGATGATCGTCGCCTCGATCAAGGGCTTTGGTCCCGGGCCGTACGAGGACTGCAAGGTCTATGAGAACGTCGCGCAGTGCACCGGCGGCGCCGCCTCCACCACCGGCTTCCGCGATGGTCTTCCGCTCGTGACCGGCGCACAGATCGGCGACAGCGGCACCGGCCTGCATCTGGCGCTCGGCATCGTCACCGCGCTCTATCAGCGCACGCATTCGGGCAAGGGCCAGCGCGTCACCGCCGCGATGCAGGACGGCGTGCTCAACCTCGCCCGCGTCAAGCTCCGCGACCAGCAGCGTCTCGCCCACGGCCCGCTCAAGGAGTACAGCCAGTTCGGCGAAGGCATTCCGTTCGGCGATGCCGTGCCGCGCGCCGGCAACGACTCGGGCGGCGGCCAGCCCGGCCGCATCCTGAAGTGCAAGGGCTGGGAAACCGATCCCAACGCCTACATCTACTTCATCACCCAGGCCCCGGTCTGGGAGAAGATCTGCGACGTGATCGGCGAGCCGACCTGGAAGACTGATCCGAACTACGCCAAGCCGGCCGCCCGTCTGCCGCGCCTCAACGAGATCTTCGGTCGCATCGAGCAGTGGACGATGACCAAGACCAAGTTCGAGGCGATGGAAATCCTCAACAAGGACGACATCCCCTGCGGCCCGATCCTGTCGATGAAGGAGATCGCCGAGGACCAGTCGTTGCGCGCCACCGGCACTGTGGTCGAGGTCGATCACCCCACCCGCGGCAAGTACATCTCGGTCGGGAACCCGATCAAGCTGTCGGATTCCCCAAGCGACGTGGAGCGCTCCCCGCTGCTCGGGGAGCACACCGACGAGATCCTGCGCAGCGTGCTCGGCTTCTCGGACCACCAGGTCGCCGAGATCCACAAGTCCGGCGCGCTCGACCCGCCGCAGAAGCAGGCCGCGGAGTAAGCGGACTTATCTCAAGACACGAAAGGCCGCCGGTTTCGGCGGCCTTTTTTGTCGACCCCGAGATCGACCGGGCCGGCAATCAGTCCACTTCCGGCGTTGATCCTGCCAAAGTCAAATTAAACACCGGTCCCCAGGGAACCAGACACATTGGCCGCCCGTTGTCTCCTCAAACGGCGTGCTCCTGGAAGCAAAAGCGAGTCCGCCTTCTTCACAGCGAGTGACCAAGCACCTCGCAAGAGACCTGCCCAACGCTGAAGAATTGGCCGCCTTCTCCGCCCAGAGGGTGTCGATCCATGTCGGCTTGTGCGAGGATATTGTCGCGTCCGGCACTCGTCGGGACCACGCTCGTTGATCAAACCGAGGTCGAAATGTCGAAAGATCAATCCCCTGATCGCGCCAAGCGTGAAGCCAACAAGGCGTTCAAGCCTGCCAAGCCGCAAAAGCCGATGAATGACTATGCGAAGGACCAGCACTCCTTCAACGAGAACCGCGAGCGCTTGAAAGCGGAGCGATTGGCCCGCGAAGCCAAGCCGGGAAGCCGCTCCGAATAGGAAGGGCTCCGGACCGCCTTCGATCGCAATCGCGCCGGAAGCCGTGCCCTCGAAGACTTGCATCGAAATCGACGCCTGACCTCGACCTATAGCATCGAGAGCACGACGATTCCGTCTTCGAGCTCCCCTGAAGCCAGCCGCGCCCGGGCGATGCGCTCGAATTCCGTTCGGTTCCTTTGAAGATAGCTGAAGGCCTGCTTCTGCGTCAGGAACGTGGTCGCCAGTCGGCACATTTGCCGGCCCGCGCCCAGCGCGAGAAAGAACGTGATCGTGCCACCACCGTCCAACTTGATTCTAGGCACGATCTGCACTCTGTGGCATGTGACCGGCCCTCTCCAGATTGTCGATGGCGTTATCTGCGCAGGCTATTTCGGCAGCTTCTTCTTGCGCTTGGCCGGGGTGGGTGCCGGCAGGGATGCCTGAAGGGTTATGTCGGCCGCTTCCTTGGCTTGGCGCAGCTCTCGAAGCCGCGCCATGTTCTTGCGAACATCCACGGCTTGCCTTTCGGCATCCGCCATCGCTCGCGCCCCCTCTTCAACAGCCAAACGCTGACGATTGGAGCGCGCGATGGCCTCGGGCGTCGGTTCGGCCGATTTCTTGGCGCTCATGATCCACCCTGTTCCACAACGGACAAAACCCGCTCAATCCGGGGATCGAGCGGGCAGCGCGGCCGTTTCAGTACATCCGTGAAACGGCACCAGGTCGTTAGGCCAGCGAGAGATTCTCTGCGCTGACCTTACCCCGCATCTTGTCGGTCTTGAGCTCGAAATTGACCTTCTGGCCCTCAGCGAGACCCGCAAGACCAGCCCGCTCGACCGCGCTGATGTGAACGAACACATCGCTGCCGCCGTCGTTGGGCTGAATGAATCCAAAGCCCTTCTGGCCGTTAAACCACTTCACAGTACCTGTCGTCATCTTCTTCTCCAAAGCGCATACGTGCGCATTCCGCGCGAATCGTCGCGCAGATGAAATTCAATTCGTCGATGTCTATGGAAAAGGAGCCCGCGGGCGCATTCAACAAGGCACAGCGGCTGAACGAACAGACCTCACCGTATACCTCATCACGCTCATTTGCAAGGCGTGGCCGGATTTAAATGCCCGGAGGCCTCAGCGGAAGGTTCGCAGGATTGAGGACCCGGACTCGGCGGGGGCGCCTGAGGAGAGGCAAGATGGGCCTTCTCGAGCACGCCGGCAGGCCAAAGGCACGACACTTCGCCCGATCGAACTCAGCATTGATCTCTAGAGCCGCGCGCGCGGCACGATCCGGGCGAGAAGAGGTACGTTCGCGTGCCACAGCAAGCAGGCCCGCGCCCGGGCGGTCTGGCCTGCGGCAAATTCCAAAAGCTGCTGCCGCGAGAACAGATGCCGTTCGCAGTAGAACGGCCGAAGCGGCGCGTGAGAGAAAAAATTGTAGAAGAGCGCGCAGCGGTCGCGCGCGATCGCCGGGCGCCCGCGATGATAGTGACTTGCGACGTCCGCGAAGATCACCGTGCCGGCCCTGCCGGTGCAGGTCGTGACGTCGCCGCTGCCCAGCGTCGCGCCGAGCCTGTCCTCCAGCATTTCCTGCGTGAGGACCGGAAAATTGGCGCCGTCGAGCGTGTCGCTGCCGGGAAAGGAGCGGTGCAGGACTTCGAGCGGGCCGGTATCCATGTCGACATCATGCAGGTAGACGATCACCTTGACCATCCGCCGATCCTCGACATCGCGATGCCATCTGCGTGCCCCCACCTGCCGGCCGTCGGCCTGGGTATAGAAGAAATTCAGCGTGTCATATCCGGCAGGCAGGCCAAGATAGGTTTCAACGATGTTGAGGATGCGATCGTGAAGGGGCCAGCGGACGATGTGCGGATGGCGCATCATATCCTCGGCGCCGACCTGCACGGTATATTCGCCGGCAAACTCGCCCTGTTTGGCACGGTGCGCATAGCTGTTCGCGATACCGGTCGCAGATGTCCAAAGCGCGTCAGTGCCAGGCAGATCCAGCTTTTCGAGCGACGTGATGTGGACCCCGTTGTTTTCCAGCCCGGCGACGATATCCATCTCGAGTGGGGAGAGTTTGGGCAGGCGCGGCCTATAGGATGCCCGCGCCCTCTCGTAAGCCTCATCCAATTTCCGGCTGATCGCCGGCATTCCAAGCAATCTCGAAGTGGTCTGCGCTGGCAGGCTGCGGATCCGGCGCAAGGCCCGGTAGCGCAGCGTCGTCTGCTTCATGTCGTAAGTCTCTTCGGTTATGATGGATGCACGGCGAGATCGCCGTCGGCGCCGGACGGAGTCAGCCGATAGCTAATCGCCGAGTTGAGCCAAATTTCGGCTTGAACGTTACGAAGTGTGAACGGAGCGTATCGAGCACCACTGCAAGCAAGTGAGGCAGATGGCGCCGCGTCGTAGCGCACGCCGTGGAGACCCGCGACGCCGGAAGCATCGGGACGATCGCGATCGTCTTTCGGTCCTCGACGGTGCGGCTACAGGCAACGACTTGAAGAAGACGAGGTCAACATGTCACTGCTAGGCAAGGCAGCCGTCGCGATGTGGTGGAGCGTCCGCCCGGAGCAGCGCGCGGAGTTCGGCGACTGGCATTCGCACGAGCATTTTCCGGAGCGGATGAGCATTGCCGGCTTCCGCCGCGGATCGCGCTGGACCAGCACGACCGACACCGAAGGCTTCTTCGTGCTCTACGAGCTGGAGCAATATGAGGTGCTCACATCGAGAGGATATCTCGATCGCCTCAACGCGCCGACCCCATGGTCGACCAGGATGATGCCGCATCATCTCGGGATGGTGCGCAGCCAGTGCCGGATCGTCGCGAGCTTTGGCGGCGGCGTCGCCACCTCGCTGGCCACCATCCGGCTTTCGCCGGAGGCCGGACGCGAGGCGGAGTTGCAGACGCGCCTCTCGGAGATGCTCGGCACATTGGCGCAGATGCCGGGACTGACAGGCGCCCACCTCCTCGTGACGGACACGCCCCGGACCAGCTTGCCCACCACCGAACAGCAGATCCGCGGCAAAGACGGCGCTGCCGACTGGATCGTGCTGCTATCCGGCTACGATGCCGGCACGGTCGAGCGCGTGATCGCCGAACAGCTCTCGCCGTCAACACTTCGCGGCGCGGGCGCGCGGAACCATGCGACGACCGGCTGCTACGCGCTGGCGTTCACGATGACGCCGCAGGATGCAGCGGTGGTCTAGCGACTCCCGCCGGGCCACCTTCAGAAAATTCGGGACGCGCTGTCGGATCGGCACTGTCTCGTTCGTCATCTAGACATGAATGGGCCATAGACGCTGAATTCGCGCCCGTCGATCCACGAGGATGATCATCATGCCGAGCACTGTCCGCCTTCACCGCGTCCTGACCACCAGCCCGCAGAAAGTCTATCGCGCCTTCCTGGAGGCGGATGCGCTGGCAAAGTGGCTTCCGCCCAACGGCTTTACCTGCACCGTCAATCATTTCGAGCCCAAGGTCGGAGGCACGTTCAAGATGTCGTTCCGTAACTTCACGACGGGCAACAGCCATGCCTTTGGCGGCGAATATCTCGAGCTCGTCCCGGGCGAACGTCTTCGCTACACCGACAGATTCGACGACCCCAATCTGCCCGGCGAAATCCAGGTCACCGTGATCTTGAAGAAGGTCTCGGTCGGCACCGAGCTCGACATCACGCAGGCGGGCATTCCCGACGTCATCCCGCCGGAAGCCTGCTATCTCGGCTGGCAGGAATCGCTGCGGAATCTGGCGAAGCTCGTCGAGCCGGAGATCAACCAGTAGCCGCAGAGCTGGACTGGCCTGAGGGGCACCTTCCTTGTGGCCTTCCTTCGACACGCGCACTCAAATGGCGCCAAAACCTACACGCCCGCCCTCGGCGCGAGCCCGCCGCTCGCGGTCCAGCGGTCCGGGTCGGGACTGTGTCCGATCAGCGCGAGACCGTAGGCGATCGACTCGAACTGATCGCCCGACATCAGCCGTTCGTTGCCGAACCGTTCGGCGAACAGTTTTCGCACCGCCGGCACGAACGAGGTGCCGCCGGTCAGGAACACCTTCTCCACCTCGCGCGCGGTGATGCCGGCCTCGCCGAGCACCTTGTCGACGGTGGCGCCGAGCCGGGCGATGTCGTCGGCGATCCAGGCTTCGAAGTTCTTCCGTGTGATGGTCGATCCGATCTCGACCCCGCCGCCTTTGAAGCGGAAGTCCACCTGATCCTGCGCCGACAGTGCGACCTTGGCGTCGGACACCGCCCGGTACAGCGAAAAGCCGAGGTCGAGATCGACGATGGTGATGAAATCCTCGAGCAGAGCCGGCTTCAGCGCGGAGCGCGCAAGCTCCCGCAGCTCGCGCAGATCGCCGTTGCTCTTCATCATCGCGAGCTGATGCCAGCGCGCGAGGTTGGTGTAGTGGCCGCTCGGGACCGGCAGCACCTTGTCGAACGAGCGGAAGCTCGAGCCCTTGCCCAGCCGCGGCGAGACGACGTGATCGACGATGCGGTAGTCGAACGTGTCGCCGGCAATCCCGATGCCGGCGTGGCCGAGCGGCTCGGCGCGCAAGGTGCCGCCCGCGCGCGAGAAGCGCATCACCGAGAAATCGCTGGTGCCGCCGCCGAAATCCGCAACCAGAACTGTCGCATCGCGCTCCAGCCGGCGGGCGAACGAGAACGCGGCGCCGACGGGCTCGTAGACGTAGCGCGCATGGCCGGCGCCGAGGCGCTCGAACGCCGCCCGGTATCGCTGCATCGCCAGCGCCTCGTCGGGATTGCCGCCGGCAAAGCGGACGGGGCGGCCGACCGTGATGGTCGACGTTTCGAAGCCGAATTTGTCGCCGCCATGGCGCGCCAGGGTCCGCAGGAACGCCGCCAGAATATCCTCGAACTTGTAGCGCTGCCGGAACACCTGGGTGGTGTTGAAGCTGCTGCTCGCGGCGAAGGTCTTGAACGACTGGAGGAAGCGGTAGACATGCCGTCCTTCGAGGAACTGCTCGATCGCCCACGGGCCGCCTTCGGCCTGAGCGCCGGCTCCCGGGCGGTCTTCCCAGAAGCACAGGGCCGAGACGTAGACGCTGTGGCGCTGTCCGCCATGGTCGAAGCGGATGGCCTCGACCCGGCGGTTGTCCGCCGCGAGCGCGACGACCGTGTTGCTGGTCCCAAAATCGATGCCGATCGAGACGGCGGCCGAGGCGCTCGACATGAACCACTCTGACAGATGATTGGAAGGGCGCAGAGCACTAACGGCTTTGATCCGCCCTGCCAAGACCCCGGTCCATTGCATTTGCGCAGCTTTTCGGGGTGGCGGTGGGGTGTTTGCGGAGCAAGCGACGTCCTTGGGCAACAAATTTGCGACTTTAAGGCCGAAACGGCCTCGTTAACCCGGCGTTATGCTGCAATGCAGCAGATTAAATGCTGCTATGCAATGACGTGCATGGACATTGGCATCTGGTATACATAAATTCCCTTTCGAAATGAGACAGCAATACTGACCGTCTCAAGAAAGGATTTCCGATGTCCAAGACCGCCGCAGTTGCTCTCGCTCCGTCCTCCTCGCTGTTCGCCCGCCTGATGGCCGCGATCGACCGCCTCCTGATGGCGAGCGCCGAGATCTCGAATCACAACGGCGACCTGCCGCGTTTCGGCCTGTAAGCCAGTACGTCCCCGCGCGGCCGGACCGCGCGGCGGTTTCAGAGCCGCTCTCATACTACTTTTGATGAATGGCCCCGCAGCGCGGGGCCATTTCTACTTGTGCTGTCCCGAGTCACAGCCCGCGACCAGGCAAGGTGCTGCGGCATTTGCGCACGGTGGCCGGACCAGCGCTTGAAGCTTGGCATAATGCATACAAGAATGCCCCTCCAGCGCTCGCAGAAAAATTAGAGGCGCCACGGGAGGCTTTATGACGGACATGGTGCAAGCAACCGCCCCGACAGCCGCGCGCGTCAGCGACACGTATCGCTGGGCGCAATTGGCAGTCGGTGTAGCGGCGATGGTGATGATCGCCAACTACCAATACGGCTGGACGTTCTTCGTCCCCGACATCCAGAAGAAATTCGGCTGGGATCGTGCGTCGATCCAATGGGCCTTTACGCTGTTCGTGCTGTTCGAGACCTGGCTGGTGCCGGTCGAAGGATGGTTCGTCGATAAATACGGTCCGCGCCTCGTCGTGCTGATCGGCGGCGTGCTCTGCGCCGTCGGCTGGGCGATCAATGCGCAGGCCACCACGCTGAACGGCTATTATCTCGGCATGATCGTCGCGGGCATCGGCGCCGGCGGCGTCTACGGCACCTGCGTCGGCAACGCGCTGAAGTGGTTCCCCGACAAGCGCGGTCTCGCCGCGGGCATCACCGCCGCGGGCTTCGGTGCGGGCTCCGCCCTCACCGTCGCGCCGATCCAGGCCATGATCAAGGACAGTGGTTTCCAGACCACCTTCCTCTATTTCGGCCTCGGACAAGGCATCATCATCTGCGTTCTCGCCTTCTTCCTGCTGGCGCCGAAGCCGGGCCAGGTGCCGAACGTGGTGCCGAACGCCAATCTGCAGCAGACCCGCCGCAACTATCAGCCGACCGAGGTGCTGCGTCAGCCGATCTTCTGGCTGATGTACTTCATGTTCGTGATCGTCGGCGCCGGCGGCTTGATGGTGACGGCGAACCTGAAGCCGATCGCGGTGGACTGGAAGGTCGACGCCATCCCGGTCACGCTGATCGGCATGACCATGACCGCAGTGACGTTCGCGGCCACGATCGACCGCGTGCTCAACGGCCTGACGCGTCCGTTCTTCGGCTGGATCTCCGACATGATCGGCCGCGAGAACACCATGTTCATCGCATTCGGCATGGAAGGCGTCGGCATCTGGATGCTCTACCTCTGGGGCCACGATCCGATCTGGTTCGTGATCCTGTCGGGCTTGGTGTTCTTTGCCTGGGGCGAGATCTACTCGCTGTTCCCCTCGACCTGCACCGACACGTTCGGGGCGAAGTTCGCGACCACCAATGCCGGCCTGCTCTACACCGCCAAGGGCACCGCGGCCCTTCTCGTTCCCTTGGCCAATTACGTGCAGCAGACCTCCGGTCATTGGGACAGCGTGTTCATCCTCGCAGCCGGCGCAAACATCCTGGCCTCTCTGCTCGCGATCGCGGTACTCAAGCCCTGGCGCAAGGTCGTGGTCGCGAAGTCGACCGTCTGACACCAGACTTCATTCCTGCAAAACGCCCGGCCTTTCGGCCGGGCGTTTTCGTTTGCGCGGGCGATGCCGCCATGGCGATGGAACCGTGCATTTTGTCACAGGAAGCCAAGATAGGGCTTGCAATCTGGAATATGGTATACCAAGCTCCGGGCAGCGCTTGCGACGATAAGCCACAACATTTGCGACATCGGGTCATCTTGCAACCGGTGTCGACCAGACAAGCGCATTGGGAGGTTGTTGATGATTTCCAGCACGGATGGCGCCGTGACAGCTGCGCCCCTTCGCACAGGTTTCCGTTGGCTTCAGCTCGTCATGGGCATCGTCTGCATGGCGATGATTGCCAATCTGCAATACGGCTGGACGCTGTTCGTCGATCCGATCGATGCGGCCCATCATTGGGGACGCGCCGCGATCCAGCTCGCCTTCACCATCTTCGTCGTCACCGAGACCTGGCTCGTGCCGATCGAGGCCTGGTTCGTCGACAAATACGGCCCGCGCATCGTCATCATGTTCGGCGGTGTGATGATCGCGCTCTCGTGGATTCTCAACTCCTACGCCGATAGCCTTCCGCTGCTCTACACGGCGGCCGTCATCGGCGGCATAGGCGCAGGCGCGGTGTACGGCACCTGCGTCGGCAATGCGTTGAAATGGTTTCCCGACCGCCGCGGCCTCGCCGCCGGCGCGACCGCCGCAGGCTTCGGTGCGGGCGCAGCCCTCACCGTGGTGCCGATCGCGACCATGATCGCGACGAGCGGCTACCAGCACGCGTTCCTCACCTTCGGCATCGGCCAGGGCGTGATCGTGTTCGTGCTCGCCTTCTTCATACAGCCGCCACGGATCTCGATCCCGCCGAAAAAGAAGCAGCTCAACCTGCCGCAGACCAAGATCGACTTCACTCCGCCGCAGGTGCTGCGCGCTCCTATTTTCTGGGTGATGTATCTCGTTTTCGTCATGGTCGCCTCTGGCGGCCTGATGACCGCGGCGCAGATCGCCCCGATCGCGCACGACTTCAAGATCGCGAGCACCCCGGTGACGCTTGCCGGCTTCCAGATGGCGGCGCTCACCTTCGCGATCTCGCTCGACCGCATCTTCGACGGCTTCGGACGTCCGTTCTTCGGCTTTATCTCCGACACGATCGGCCGCGAGAACACCATGTTCATCGCCTTCGGCACGGCGGCGTTGATGCTCTTGACGCTGTCGGCCTACGGCCACGTCCCGATCGTGTTCGTGCTCGCGACCGCGGTGTATTTCGGCGTATTCGGCGAGATCTACTCGCTGTTCCCCGCCACCTGCGGCGACACCTTCGGCTCGAAATACGCGACCACCAACAACGGCATGCTCTACACCGCGAAGGGCACCGCCTCCCTGCTCGTCCCGCTCGCCAGCGTGATCTCGGCAGCCTACGGCTGGAAGGCGGTGTTCGTGGTGGCGGTAGCGCTGAACGCGACGGCGGCGCTGATGGCGCTGTTCGTAATCAAGCCGCTGCGCCGCTCCTTCATCCTCGGCAAGGAAGCCGAGAGCGCCAATGCCGCAACGGGCACCCCCAAGACCGAGACGGCGTAAGCCGCAACACGCCATTGCACGGCTGTAGAAGGGGCGCAGCGATGCGCCCCTTCTTTTTGGCGCGACGACAAACGTCAGCATTACTGCCGCAAGATTTTTCGGATCAGCCAAATCCAGCGCTTGACGATTGGCATTATGTATACCACACTTGCCTCATCATTCACCCAGGGAGGTTGCAATGCTGGTCGGAGACATTCTGCGCAAGAAGACGCCGCGCGTTGTCACGGTGCGAATGAACGAAACGGTGGGTATCG
The DNA here is from genome assembly GCF_018129995.1 of Bradyrhizobium sp. SZCCT0153. Lineage (GTDB taxonomy): Bacteria > Pseudomonadota > Alphaproteobacteria > Rhizobiales > Xanthobacteraceae > Bradyrhizobium > Bradyrhizobium japonicum_G. The sequence continues at coordinate 641,263 of NZ_JAFCKS010000002.1, read as the reverse complement.
CCGCCAAGCTGATGCGCGCCAACAATATCAGCGCTCTGGTGGTCAAGGACGTGGTCCGCTCCGAGGGTAACACCGCGGTCGGCATGTTCACCGAGCGCGACGTCGTGCGCGCAGTCGCCGAGCACGGCGCCAATGCCGTCAACGTCAAGGTCTCGCAGCTCGTCTCGGTGCAGCAGCTCGTGTCCTGCACCTCGAGCGACACGATCGAGCACGTCCGCCATTTGATGAACCGGAATCACATCCGCCACCTGCCCGTCATCGACGATTACAGCCTCGTCTCGGTCATCAGCATGCGCGACATCGCCGCTGCCATGGACGAAGCGATCAACGGTACGCCGCAAGCGGCCGCCTAAAGCCACACGACCCTTCCCCTGCGACTACCGGCCCCGGCTCGGATCCGTCCGAGCCGGACCGGATCTTTCGTCCCGAATTCCGGTCACCCGCGAGGATTTCATGAAGATCTGCATCTACGGCGCCGGCGCAATCGGCGGATATCTCGGGGTTCAGCTCGCGCGCGCGGGCGCCGACGTCAGCCTGATCGCACGCGGTGCCCACCTTGCCGCGATGCGCGAGCGCGGCCTGACGCTGCTCGCGGGCGAAGAAACACACACGGTGCATCCGCGCTGCACAGACGATCCCACCGAGCTCGGCGCGCAGGACTACATCATCATTACCCTCAAGGCGCACTCGATCACCGGCGTGATCGAGAAGATGCAGCCGCTGCTCCGACCCCGCACCCGCATCGTCACCGCCGTCAACGGCATCCCCTATTGGTACTTCTACAGGCATGGCGGCGATTACGAGAATTCGACGCTGGAAAGCATCGACCCCGGCGGCCGGCAATGGCGCGAGATCGGTGCCGAGCGCGCCATCGGCTGCATCGTCTATCCCGCCACCGAGATCGAGGCCCCGGGCGTGATCCGCCATGTCTACGGCAACAATTTCCCGCTCGGCGAGCCCTCGGGCGAGATCACCTCCGACGTGCAGCGCCTCTCCGACCTCTTCGTCGCCGCGGGCTTCAAGGCGCCGGTGCTAGACCGCATCCGCGACGAGATCTGGCTCAAGCTCTGGGGCAATGTCTGCTTCAACCCGATCAGCGCGCTGACCCATGCAACGCTCGACGTGATCTGCACCGATCCGTCCACGCGCGCGCTGTCGCGCGCGATCATGATGGAGACGCAAGCGATCGCCGAGACCTTCGGCGTCAAATTCCGCGTCGACGTCGAGCGCCGCATCGAAGGCGCCCGCAAGGTCGGCGCGCACAAGACCTCGATGCTGCAGGATCTCGAGCGCGGCCGTCCGATGGAGATCGACCCGCTCGTCACCGTGGTGCAGGAGATGGGCCGCCTGACCGGCATCGCCACGCCCGCGCTCGACTCGGTGCTGGCGATGGTGACCCAGCGCGCCCGCATCGCCGGCCTCTATGACGGCGTCTCGGCACCGGCCGATCCGCGCGCACTGGCGGTGGCGTGATGGCGGGCGAGATGAAGCAATGGCTGCGCTTCCGCCATGCCGGCGCGACCGGCTTCGGCGCGCTGACGCCGTCGGGCATCAGCGTTCATGAGGGCGAGATATTCGGCCGCAATGCCGCCACCGGCAGGACGCTGGCGCTCTCTGAGGTCGAGCTGCTCGCGCCCTGCGCGCCCAGCAAGATCGTCGCGCTCTGGAACAATTTTCACGCGCTCGCAGCAAAACTGAATCAGCCCGAGCCGCCGGAGCCGCTCTATCTCCTCAAGGCCACCACCAGCATCACGGCGCCGGGTGCCGTGATCCGCCGTCCCTCTTATTACGACGGCAAGACGACCTATGAGGGCGAGCTCGGCATCGTGATCGGCAGGACCTGCGCCCGCGTGTCGCCTGTGGAAGCGGACAGCTTCATCTTCGGCTACACCTGCGTCAACGACATCACCGCCAACGACATCCTGACCAGCGACCCGACCTTTCCTCAGTGGGCCCGCGCCAAGGGCATCGATGATTACGGCGCGTTCGGCCCCGTCATCGCGACCGGCCTCGATCCGGCCAGGCTGGTGGTGCGCACCATCCTCAATGGCGCAGAGCGGCAGAACTATCCGATCTCGGACATGATCTTCACCGCGCAGGAACTCGTCAGCAGTATCTCCCACGACATGACCCTGCTCCCCGGCGACCTCATCGCGGTCGGCACCTCGGTCGGCGTCGGCGTGATGAAGGAGCCGGTCAATACGGTGACCGTCGCGATCGACGGCATCGGCGAGCTCACCAACGAGTTTCGGCTGTAGCCGCCCAACTCCGGGAAAACCCGGCACTTCTCGCCCGTCCACCGATCGTCTGACGCATCCAGCCGTGGATGGTGCTCGCGGAAACCGCCAACGATCCGGCGCGCCCCTTGATCTGGGTTCCGCACTCCAATAGCAACTATGGCGAAAATGTGTGCCGGCGTGAGGAAGTCACGATGTGGCTGTTTTTCCTGGTTGCCTGGTTTGCCCTGCTCGCCGCCATCGCGGTCTTCGCCCAGCAGGCGTTCGGTTACGACGTCGCCCACCTGGCCGCCTGGTTCGCGGGCCTGCCCGTGCCGCAGCGCATCGCGACCGGTACGATCCTGGCGGCAGGACTGGCGCTGATCGGCGCCTCCGCCTGGCGGCTCTCGCGCCAGGACCGGCGCCTGGACACGCTCAGCGACCGCCTCAAGAAGACCCGCGAGGACGTCGTCGTCGCCCACGCCCTGCAAAACCACCTCGACGCCACCGTCCAGCACTTGATCGAGAGCGATCCCCGGGAGGCCGTCTCCGCGCTGCACGACAAGCTGGGCCAGACCGAGCAGCGCGCCCTTCTCCAGCAGGGCCGCACCGAATCCACCGACATGCACGACCAGCTCGCCGAGATCCGCCGCCGGCAGCAGGGACTGCGCGACATGGTCGGCAAGGTCGCCGAGCAGCGCCGCGCGGTCGAGCCCGTCTTCACCGAGATCCGCGACCGCCAGAACCAGCTCGAACGCTCCCTGCACGATCTCGAGACCGACGACCGCAAGAACAACCTCGCCGACCGCCTCAAGGAGATCGCGCGCGACGTATCGGTGCTGCTGACGCGGGTGGGCAGGGTCCATGACATTTTCGCGACCCTCAACCAGTACAAGGAAGATCTGGCCAAGTCCCACGCCGAGCTGGTGCCGCTGCGCGCGTCGGACGCCGGCATCAACGCCCTGATCGGCGAGCTCAGCCTCAGCCACGATCGCCTCGCCAAGACCATGGACGAACTCGAGACCGGCAATGAAGCGCCGCTCTCCGCCCGCGTCGAGACGCTGTCGAAGAACAAGATCGAGATCGAGCAGCGCCTCGCCCGCGTCGACGACAGCTTCAACATCCTGAAAACCATCCGGCTCGATTTCGAGGAGCTCGGCCAGCGCCAGACCCAGCTCGATCGCTCCCTCGCCGAGGTCGAAACCGACCCCGATGGCAGGAGCCTTGCCGACCGCCAGAATGCGCTGAACGATTTCGTCGTCCAGTCGCGCCAGCGCCTCGGCGCGCTGCAGGAGACGCTGGCGACGCTGAACGCCTTCAAGGCGGAGCTGTCGAAATCGCAGGCCGACCTCGTCCCGCTGAAGGCGCCGGTGTTCGGCATCGAGGCCCTGATCGCCGAGGTCGGCACCACGCGCGACCTCCTCGCCAAAACCGTCGGCGAGATCGAGGCGAGCGGCGGCGTCACCCTCGCCTCGCGCGTCGACGCCCTGACCAGGAGCAAGCGCGAGGTCGAAGACCGCCTCGTCCGCATCTTCGACAATTTCAATGCGCTCGACGGCCTGCGCAAGGACATCGGCGGCATCTTCTCGACCATCCGCAACAGCCTCAACCGCATCGGGTGAAGGCCGACCACCCGCGCGCCGCACGCAATCGCCCGCCTCGGAAACATCCAGACACATCACATCTGCGCGCGCCCGGCATATGCCGCAGACATGTCCCGCGCTTGCCGCACTGTGGACGCATTCGGCCGCCCTTCTGTGAGGCGTGTCTGGGGGCACGGCATGGCCGTGTTTCGACCAAACCTTCTAGGGGTATGACTGTGAAGAAGATTGTAATTGTTCTGGGTGCCACGCTTGCTCTGGTGACGGCTGCGAACGCTGCGGATCTGCCGCGTCGCCAGCCCGTGCCGGTCTATTCTGAGCAGGCGCCGATCGGCAAGATGCCGATTGGCAAGAGCCCGATTGGCAAGGCCCCGATCGGCAAGGCGCCGGGCCCGGTGGCGGCGCGCTACTGACGCGCTGGCGAACGACGCGCGGAATTGGCGTAAGCGGCCGACAGTCGAGGGGCACAGCGTGACGAACAAACCTGATCGATCGGGATCCTGCATCCTTGCGGGATTTGCGCTCGCGGCCATGGTCGCGTGCACGACGCCCTCGGCCTCGGCCCACGAAGCTAACAAGCGCGTCGCCGACGCGAACGCGCTTGCCACGACCGACACCGCACGACCGGCGCCGCAAGCGACGCGGCGTCCCGTCGCGCGCGCGGAGAAAGGTCCCTACTACGTCGACTTCCGCGCCCGGACGGCCGCGAGCTGGGGGCATGCCTTCGTCTGGTACGGCAAGACCAGCGAGCGCGCCGTCGAGGTCGCGGGCCTGACGCCGGCCGGCGACACGCTTGCCTACGTGCTCGGACATCTGACCTGGGTGCCCTCGGAGACCGGCGCGAGCTACGGCGATCTCGACCCGGAATATCTGACCGCGAACTATCGCGTCTACCTGAACGAAGCCGACGCCAAGCGCGTGTTCGCCTACATCAAGAAATTGCAGGCGAGCTCGCCGGTCTGGAACGCCGAGACCACCAACTGCACCGGCTTCATCGGCGACATCGCCGAGTACATGGGATTGAAGGTCCCCTACCGCTGGCAGCGTCCGGAAAACTTCGTCAACAGCCTCAAGGAAATCAACGGCGGCCGCCAGATGGTGCGGCTGTCGGCGGAGTAGCCCGCCAGGGCGCACCGGGCGACCACGTCATCACGAAGAGCCCTTGCGACGACGCGATCCAGAATCCCTCCGCGGAAGGATTCCGGATTGCTTCGCGAAGCCTGTCATCGGGCCGCGCTTCGCGCGGACCCGTTGGCTCGCAACGACAAAGTTGAAGCAGCGGCGCACAATACGTCGGCAGAGCCCGGAACCTCGCTTCGCCCGTCGGGCAAAACACCCCGCACAAAATCTGCACCGCGACTGTCAACCCACCGTCGCAAATATATTCCGCTTTATCGAAATTCGGATTTGTCGTAGACACAAGACGCCCTGACCCGGGACAAGGGGCGGATCGCGATCGTCACGAACCGCGGGTTGGGGTGCGATGGACGCGACGGCGTCGGGCGCGAATGGCATTGCAGGGCGGGAAACCGTGAGCAAAGGCCTTCGCGCATACGACCCGGCGCCGACAGCGTCCTCGCATGGCTTCGGGTGTGAGCACACGCCAGCTCTCGAAGTCCCAGCGAGGACGTGCGCGGACGGCCAAGTCGTGTGGTCCTGACGCCCGGGGTCTGTGCGTCAAGTCCTGTGGTGATGCGTGCCGCCCGACCGGGCACACGCATCAGCGATCCGCGAGGGCGACGGGGGCAATAGTGCATCGCTCCCCGGGGAGAGCGCGAAGTAAGCCGTAAACCATCGCGCAGGGAAGGCCGGGCGATTGGCTGACCTGTGGTCCAACCCGTGTGCATTGTTTTGGCGCACGGACCTGCGGGTGCCAGCCGGCGCCCGGCCTTCCCTGCGCCCTTGTCTCGATGAGGGCGATGTGGACGAAGCAAAGCTCGGGCGGATGCGCCGCGAGGATGCAAAGGTGTGCCTTGCGACGGAAATGCAATTTGATGATCTCCGAAGGCTCCTCATCCTCCGTCATTGCGAGCGCAGCGAAGCAATCCAGAATCCCTCCACGGGGACAGCCTGGATTGCTTCGCTGCGCTCGCAATGACGGAATTGAAGTAGCGGCGCATAAAAACCCTCGCGCCACCCCGGTGCCAACACCTCAATTATCCGCCTCACGGAATCACCCCCACCCGTCGCATGATCGCCCCGCCCCCACCGCACACGCGCGCAATAGACTTTTCCCGACCCCGGCGGCATCCTGCCGCGATCAACCGACAACAAGACGCCACGCAGGCGGGGGAAACAGATCATGTTGCAGACACGGTTCACCAAGCTCGTCGGCGTCGAGCATCCGATCGTCCAGGGCGGCATGCAATGGGTCGGACGCGCCGAGCTGGTCGCCGCCGTCGCCAATGCCGGCGCGCTCGGTTTCATCACGGCGTTGACCCAGCCGACGCCCGAGGACCTCAGGAAGGAGATCGCGCGCTGCCGCGACCTCACCGACAAGCCGTTCGGCGTCAACCTCACCATCCTGCCCGCGATCAAGCCGCCGCCCTACGCCGAATACCGCGCCGCCATCATCGAGAGCGGCATCACGGTGGTCGAGACCGCCGGCAACAAGCCGCAGGAGCATGTCGACGAGTTCAGGAAGCACGGCGTCAAGGTCGTGCACAAATGCACCAGCGTCCGCCACGCGCTCTCGGCCGAGCGCATGGGCGTCGATGCCATCTCGATCGACGGGTTCGAATGCGCCGGCCACCCCGGCGAGGACGACACCCCCGGCCTGATCCTGATCCCGGCCGCCGCCAACAAGATCAAGATCCCGATGATCGCCTCCGGCGGTTTTGCCGACGCCCGCGGCCTCGTCGCAGCGCTGGCGCTCGGAGCCGAGGGCATCAACATGGGCACCCGCTTCATGGCCACCAAGGAGAGCCCGATCCATCAGCTCATCAAGGAGAAGATCGTCGCCAATGACGAGCGCGAGACCGAGCTGATCTTCCGCACCATGCGCAACACCTCGCGCGTCGCCAGGAACGAGATCTCGACCAAGGTCGTCGCGATGGAGAAGGAAGGCGCCAAGTTCGAGGACATCCGCGAACTCGTCGCCGGCGCCCGCGGCAAGATGGTCTATGCGACCGGCAATTCGGACGAAGGCATCTGGTCGGCCGGCCAAGTCCAGGGCCTGATCCAGGACATCCCGACCTGCGCCGAACTCATCTCGCGCATCGTGCGCGAAGCCGAAGCCATCATCCGCGGCCGGCTCGAAGGCATGATCGTTCATCCGACCGCACAGGCTGCGGAATAATCACTGCAAGAAGCGAGAGCAATTCATGAAGGCTTATGTCTACGGCCCTGACGGCGCTGGGATTTCCGACGTCGCTCAACCAAAACCTAAAGGCGCCCAGGTGCTGGTCCGTGTCCGCGCCTGCGGGCTGAATCGCGCCGACACCGGCATGCGCAAGGGCCACGCCCACGGCGCGGCCGGCGGCGCCGGCACCGTGCTCGGCATGGAATGGGCCGGCGAGGTCGCCGAGCTCGGACCGGATGCGAAAGGCGTAAAGGTCGGCGACCGCATCATGGGCTCGGGCGGCGCGGCGTTCGCTGAATACACGCTGGCCGATCATGGCCGGCTGTTCCGCGCCCCGTCGAACATGAACTTCGAGGAGGCCGCCACCCTGCCCGTCGCGCTGGCGACCATGCACAACGCGGTCGTCACCGTCGGCGGCGTACAGCCCGGGCAGGCCGTGCTGATCCAGGGCGCGAGCTCCGGCGTCGGCCTGATGGCGATGCAGATTGCCAAGCTCAAGGGCGCCAGGCTCGTGATCGGCTCCTCGACCCATGCCTATCGCCGCGGCAGGCTGAAGGAGTATGGCGCCGACCTCGCCGTCGACTCCTCCGACCCCAAATGGGTCGACGAGGTGCTGAAGGCGACGGGCGGCGACGGCGTCGATCTCATCGTCGACCAGGTCTCGGGCAAGGTCGCGAGCCAGAACCTCGCCGCGACGAAGATCAAGGGCCGCATCGTCAATGTCGGCCGGCTCGGCGGCACCCATGCCGACTTCAATTTCGACCTGCACGCGGCGCGCCGCATCGACTATGTCGGCGTCACCTTCCGCACCCGCACCATCGAGGAGGTCCGCGAGATCTTCGAGGAGGTCAAGAAGGACATCTGGGGCGCGGTCGAGTCGCGAAAACTGCAGCTGCCGATCGACAAGGTCTACGCCTTCGCCGACATCGACAAGGCATTCGAGCACATGGAGGCGAACAAGCACCTCGGCAAGATCGTCGTGACGATGTGAGGAGCCGCGGGCGGCGGGTCGCCGCTCTCACCGCTTGTCATGGCCGGGCATGACGGTGCCAGAGCCCGCTTCTGCAAATCACTAGCGACTACTCCTGTGGATCATCGCTTGATGTTCACCTGTGGGCTGCTACATCCCGGCCATGACTTCCCAGCACAACAAAGCCTCGGTCGCCGCGATCTCGATCTTCGCCAGCGGCGGCATGGCGGCGGCCAAATTCGCGGTCGGCATCGCGATCGGCTCGCTCGCGCTGATCTCCGAGGCCCTGCACTCCTCGGTCGACCTGATCGCGACCATCATCACCTGGGCGGTGGTGCGGGTGTCGGACAAGCCGGCGGACGACGAGCACCATTACGGCCACGGCAAGCTGGAGAGCATCTCGGCGCTGGGCGTCACCGCCCTGCTCTACGTGCTCGCCGGCGGCATCCTGGTCGAATCCTACAGCCGCCTGCGCGAGGGAACCGTGCCGCCGACGATCTCGGCCGTGCCGTTCGTGGTGCTGGTGATCGACATCGTCGTCAATCTCTGGCGCGCCCGCGCCCTGCACCGTGCCGCGCGGGAGACCCGGAGCCAGGCGCTCGCCGCCGACGCGCTGCATTTCGCCTCCGACGTCATGGGCTCGTTCGCCGTGATCGTGGGCCTGATCCTCGCCGCCCTCGGCTTCTGGTGGGGCGACGCCGCTGCAGCGGCCGCGGTCGCCGTGATGATCGCCCTGCTCGGACTGCGCATGGCCGGCTCGACCGTGCAGACACTGCTCGATCGCGCCCCGGAGGGCGCGCAGGAGAAGGCCACCGCCGCGATCCGGGGCGTTGCAGGCGTGATCGACGTCGACCGGCTGCGCGTCCGCATGGTCGGAGCGACCACGTTCATCGACACCATCGCGAAGGTGCCGCGGACCTATCCGATCGACCGCGTCGAGGAGATCAAGCGCAAGGCCCAGGCGGCCGTCGACAAGGCATTCGGCGACGCCGATCTGACCTTCACCGCCGTCCCCGTCGCGCGCGACAACGAGACGGTGCGCGACCGGATCATGGTCATCGCGCACAATTCAGGGCTCGCCGTCCACCATGTCACGGTGCACGATCTCGGCGCCAAGCTGATCGTCGGCATCGATCTCGAGGTCGATGCCGCGATGCAGCTCGACGCCGCCCATGACGTCGCCAACACGCTGGAGCGCAACATCCAGGAGGAGTTCGGCCCCGACGTCGAGGTCGACGTCCACATCGAGCCATTGGAACCGGAACTGCCGTTCGGGGTCGATGCCGCGCCGGAACGTGTGCAGTCCATCGCCGCCGCCCTGACCGAATATGCCGCCGGCGGCGAGATCCACGACATCCACAATGTCCGTGTCCGCAACACCGACGCCGGCGAGATCGTCAACTTCCACTGCCGCGCCGAACCGTCGATGAGCGTGACCAAGGTGCACGATCATGTCGACGCGATCGAGCGCGCGCTGCGGCGCGCGTTCCCGAGCGTGAAGCGCGTCATCAGTCACGCCGAGCCGCCGCGCGCGTGACAGAGAACGTGCGCGGAGTCACACGTTCTCGTTTCGGACTCGCCTCGCACGTAAGTTTGCGGACGTGCGCCGCGCAAATTGTACGTTGGATAAGAATAAATTCGCGTTAACGATTCGTTGACTCTCGACAGCCCGCGAAAACTGGATTCAAATCGGGCATGATTCGGAAGCGATGTGGGGCTGCTTCCGAACTCAAGTTGCAAGCAGCTTTTCAGGGGGCCGAAGGCATGGCGCGTGCAGACGCCGCGAACGCGTGCGTCCAATCCGATTCGATCAAAGGATTGGCGCAATCGATCGCGAAACCTGCCTATCATCGGCTCCTGATCGCGGAGCCGGCGCTGCGGCGCGCCGTGCCGACTCTCATCATTGCGTTCCTGATCACGATCTGCCTCGGCGCCTTCGTGCAGGTCGTCGACCAGACGCGCCAGAAGCGCCTGGTGATCCGCCACGACATCTCGGCGCTCGCCGACCTGCTCGCCGAGCGCATCGACCGCCTCACCTCCGCGCGACAGGACCGGCTGAAGAACATCGAGAACCTGCCGACGCAGCTGCCCGATCTCATTCCGTCCTGGGGCACCGCCTCGGGCCGCCACGTCATCGTCACCTCGGCCGGAATCGACCGCCGCATCCTCGCCCGCATCCCGATCGACAGCGATCCGTCAGGCAACGACCACCTGCTCGATGCGATCACCACGGCTCAATTGCTCGCGGCGCCGCCGCGCGACGGCAACATCTCCGACATGACGCTGCCGAACGGCAACGCCGCCATGGCGACCTCGCAGCAGATCAAGTCGCTGCCCGGCTTCGTCACCGTGATCCAGGAGCGCAACGAGCCGATCTGGGGCTCGGACGCCGCGCTCTCGGTGACGCTGTCGGCGACCACCGGCTTCGTCGTCCTGATCCTCGGCTTCGCCTTCCACTGGCAGTCCACCCGCGCTCGCGAGGGCGACCTGATCAACGACGCCGTGCGCGGCCGGATCGACACCGCGCTCAACCGCGGCCGCTGCGGATTGTGGGACTGGGACCTGTCGCGCGGCCGGATCTTCTGGTCGCAGTCGATGTTTTCGATACTCGGTCTCGACGGCCGCAACGAGCTCCTCACCTTCGGCGAGGTCAACGCGCTGGTGAAGTCCGACGACATCGACCTGTTCGAGATCGCCGACCAGCTCATCTCCGAGAAGATCGACCACATCGACCAGACCTTCCGCATGCAGCATGTCGACGGCCACTGGATCTGGCTCCGCGTCCGCTGCGAGAAGACGAGCGGGGCGACCGATTCCAGCGTGCACCTGATCGGGATCGCCGTCGATATCACCGAGCAGAAGAGCCTCGCCGAGAAGACCGTGGAAGCCGATCTGCGCCTGCGCGACGCGATCGAGACCATTCCGGAAGCCTTCGTGCTGTGGGACGCGAGCGACCGCCTCGTGCTCTGCAACTCCCACTTCCAGCGCCTGCACAAGCTGCCCGACAGTGCCGTCATTCCCGGTACCTCCTACGAGACGGTGCTCGAGGTCGGCCGCATGCCGGAAGTGCGCACCCGCCACAACGAGACCGCGAGCCAGGGCCCGGGGGCGCGCACCTTCGAGGCGCAGCTCGACGACGGCAGCTGGCTGCACATCAGCGAGCGCCGGACCAAGGATGGCGGCTACGTCTCGGTCGGCACCGACATCACCCGGATCAAGGAGCACGAGCAGAAGCTGGTCGACAACGATCTGCGCTTGCGCGCCACCGTCATCGACCTGAAGCGCTCGCAGGCCGCCCTGGAGCGCCAGGCGGGCGAGCTCGCCGACCTCGCCGAGAAGTACCAGCGCGAGAAGACCCGCGCCGAGGAGGCCAACCAGACCAAGTCGAAGTTCCTCGCCAATATGAGCCACGAGTTGCGCACGCCGCTGAACGCGATCATCGGCTTCTCCGAGATCATGGGGTCGGGCATGTTCGGCGAGCTCGGCTCGGAGAAGTACCAGGAGTACTGCCACGACATCCTGACCAGCGGCCACTATCTGCTCGAAGTCATCAACGACATCCTCGACATGTCCAAGATCGAGGCCGGCCGCATGAAGCTCGACATGGAGGAGCTCGACCTGGCGCAGACGCTCGCGGAATCCATGCGGGTCGTCACCGGCCGGGCGCAGGACAAGCACCTGACGCTCGACGCCGATATCGCAAAATCCATCTGCGTCGTCGCCGATCGCCGCGCCACCAAGCAGATCATCGTCAACCTGCTCTCCAACGCCGTGAAGTTCACGCCCGACGGCGGACGCATCGTCGTGCGCAGCCGGCAGCTCGACGACAGGATCGTGCTGATGATCGCCGATACCGGCATCGGCATCGCGCCGCATTCGCTGGCGCGGCTTGGCCGCCCGTTCGAGCAGGTCGAGAGCCAGCTCACCAAGACCTATCACGGCTCGGGTCTGGGGCTTGCGATCGCGCGCTCGCTGGCGCAACTCCATGGCGGCTCGATGCGGCTGCGCTCAAAGCTCGAAGTCGGCACCGTCGTGCGCGTGACCCTGCCGCGCGACGCGATCAAGGCGGCGTCCGGGATATCGGCTGCGGCCTGACGCTATGACTGCAGCGACGGCGCGACTTCCCGCGCCACATTGACCAACGCCGCGATCAGCGGCGTCATCGGATCGCGCTGCGGGATCACCATACCGATGCTGTAATTGACATCGGGATCGGTGATCGGGATCGAGCGCACCGTGTCGGACAGGCCGAGCGTCTCGGCGAGCTTGGCCGGCATCACGCTCGCCCACCGCCCCGTCTTCACATGCGTGAACAACACGAGCAGCGAGTTCGAGGTCAGCGTCGGCGTCGCCTCAGCGCCGACCGAGCGCAGCGCACGGTCGATGATGCGGCGGTTCTGCATGTCGGGCGTAAGCAGGCACAGCGGCACCTGCCCGACCTCCTTCCACGTCACCGTCTCGCGATCGCCGAACATGCCGTCCGGCGCGGTCAGCAGGCGATAGCTCTCGTTGTAGAGCGGAATGGTGCGAACCTTGCCGATCGGCTCGTTCTCGATATAGGTCAGCCCCGCATCGACCTCGAGATTTTCGAGCAGCCCCAACACCTCGGACGAGGTGGTGGACTGGATGCGGAAGCGCACCTCGGGATGCCTGGCGCGAAACGGCGTGGTCAGCGCGGCGACCATGCCGAGCACGGTCGGGATCGCCGCAATGCGGATCTCGCCGGAGAGCTTGTGCTTCAGCCCGTTGATCTCATCGCGCATCGCACGGGCATCGCCCACGATCCGCCGCGCCCAGTCCAGCGCCCGCTCGCCTTCCGGCGTAAAACCCTGGAAGCGGGACCCGCGCTGGACCAGCATCACGCCGAGGATCTCCTCGAGTTGCTTGAGCCCGGTCGACATCGTCGGCTGCGTCACGCCGCAGGCCTCCGCCGCGCGTCCGAAATGCCGCTCCTTCGCCAGCGCCAGCAGCAGTTCAAGCTTGTCGAGCAACCGGTCGTCCCCTCGGATTGTGTCGTGGCATGCAAGCTAGCATGCCCACCCGTTCCCAACACGTAAAAACCACCCGGCGGAATGGCTTTAATCGCAATTTCAGATCGACCGATCGCACTCGTCAATCGATCAGAATTCGCAATCGCAGCATGAGACAGCTTTATTGATCTTCGAATGATTCCAAATAGTTTGCGAGGCAGAAACGCTCCGGTTGAGAACGAAGAATGACAGCGGCTTACGAACCTTGGGACGAAACGCGCGGTGCCGAGATCATCGCCGAGCATGCCAGGCAAGAGGGCGCGACGCTCGTCATCCTGCATGCCCTTCAAGAGGCGTTCGGCTACGTGCCGGAGGCGGCCATTCCCATGGTGGCGCAGGCGCTCAATCTGTCGCGCGCCGAAGTGCATGGCGTGTTCACGTTCTATCATGATTTCCGCCACAAGCCGGCCGGCCGACACGTTCTGAAACTGTGCCGCGCGGAGGCTTGTCAGGCGGCGGGCGGCGATGCGCTGGCGGCGCGAGCCGAGGCCAAGCTCGGCGTTTCGCTAGGCAGCACCACGGCCGACGATCGCGTCACGCTGGAGCCGATCTACTGCCTTGGCCTGTGCGCGACCGCGCCGTCCGCGATGCTCGACGGCCGGCTCATCGGCAGGCTCGATGAAACGCGTATCGATGCACTCGTCGCGGAGGCGCAGCGATGAACATGCGTCTATACGTCTCACGCGATGCCGGTGCGGTCGCCGTCGGCGCCGACGAGGTTGCGCTGGCACTTGAACAGGCTGCGGCCAAGCGCGGCGTTGCGGTCGAGATCGTCAGGACCGGCTCGCGCGGCCTGTACTGGCTGGAGCCGCTGATCGAGGTCGCGACGCCGCAGGGCCGGATCGCCTTTGGCCCGGTCACCGAGGCCGATGTCCCCTCCCTGCTCGACGCGCTCGCCAGCAACACGCCGCACCTGCTGCGGCTCGGCGCGACCGACGAGATCCCATGGCTCAAGCGCCAGACCCGTCTCACCTTCGCCCGCTGCGGCGTCATCGACCCGCGCTCGCTCGACGACTACCGCGCCCATGGCGGCTACAAGGGGCTGGAGCGCGCGCTCTCGCTCGGCTCCGATGCGATCCTTGCCGAGGTCACCGCATCCGGCCTGCGCGGCCGCGGCGGCGCGGGCTTCCCGACCGGCATCAAGTGGAAGACGGTTGCCCAGACCAAGGCCGACCGCAAATTCATCGTCTGTAACGCCGACGAAGGCGATAGCGGCACCTTCGCCGACCGCATGATCATGGAGGGCGACCCGTTCCTGGTGATCGAGGGCATGACCACAGCCGGCATCACCGTCGGCGCCACCAAGGGTTACATCTACATCCGCAGCGAATATCCGCACGCGGTCGAAGCGATGAATGCCGCCATCATGGCAGCGAGGCGCGGCGGCTATCTCGGCGACAAGATCGGCGGGTCCACATACAGCTTCGATCTCGAGGTGCGCGTCGGCGCCGGCGCCTACGTCTGCGGCGAAGAGACCTCGCTGCTGGAGAGCCTCGAAGGCCGCCGCGGCCTCGTGCGTGCCAAGCCGCCGCTGCCGGCGCATCACGGCCTGTTCGGCAAGCCGACCGTCATCAACAATGTGCTGTCGTTCGCGGCCATCCCCTTCATCCTCGCCGAGGGTGCGAAAGCCTATGCCGATTTCGGCATGGGCCGCTCGCGCGGCACGATGCCGATCCAGCTCGCCGGCAATATCCGCCATGGCGGCCTGTTCGAAACGGCGTTCGGCGTAACGCTCGGCGAGCTCGTCGACGACATCGGCGGCGGCACGTTCACCGGCCGCCCGGTGCGTGCCGTGCAGGTCGGTGGTCCGCTCGGAGCCTATTTCCCGCGCGCGCTATTCGACACGCCGTTCGACTACGAGGCCTTTACCGCGCGCGACGGCCTGATCGGCCATGGCGGCATCGTCGTGTTCGACGACAGCGTCGACATGCGCAGGCAGGCGCGCTTCGCGATGGAGTTCTGCGCCATCGAATCCTGCGGCAAGTGCACGCCTTGCCGCATCGGCTCGACCCGCGGCGTCGAAACCATCGAGAAGATCATGCGCGGCGAGCGCGTCAGCGAAAACCTCGCGCTCGTCGAAGACCTCTGCAACACCATGAAATTCGGCTCGCTCTGCGCGCTCGGCGGCTTCACGCCCTACCCCGTGCTCAGCGCATTGAAGCACTTCCGGGAGGACTTCGTCCCGGCGCCGACCACGCTTCAGGCCGCTGAATAGGAGAACGACAATGTCTCTGATCGAAGAAATCGACTTCGGCACGCCGCGCTCGAAATCGGAAACGATGGTGACGCTGACCATCGACGGCAACGAGGTCACCGTGCCCGAGGGCACCTCGATCATGCGGGCTGCCATGGACGCCGGCCACCAGATCCCAAAACTCTGCGCGACCGACATGGTCGATGCGTTCGGCTCGTGCCGCCTTTGCGTGGTCGAGATCGAGGGCCGTGCCGGCACCCCGGCCTCCTGCACCACGCCGGTCATGTCCGGCCTGGTCGTGCACACCCAGAGCGAACGGCTGAAGAAGCTGCGCAAGGGCGTGATGGAGCTCTACATCTCCGACCATCCGCTCGACTGCCTCACCTGCGGCGCCAACGGCGATTGCGAGTTGCAGGACATGGCCGGCGCGGTGGGCCTGCGCGACGTGCGCTACGGCTATGAAGGTGAGAACCACGTCTTCGCGAAGTCCAACGGCGAGGTCAACGCCGCCTGGATGCCGAAGGACGAGTCGAATCCCTACTTCACCTACGATCCTTCCAAGTGCATCGTCTGTTCGCGCTGCGTCCGCGCCTGCGAGGAGGTCCAAGGCACCTTCGCCCTGACCATCTCGGGCCGTGGCTTCGACAGCCGCGTCTCGCCGGGAATGAGCGAAAGCTTCCTCGGCTCCGAATGCGTCTCCTGCGGCGCCTGCGTGCAGGCCTGCCCGACCGCGACGCTGACCGAGAAGTCCGTGATCGAGATCGGCCAGCCCGAGCACTCCGTCGTCACCACCTGCGCCTATTGCGGCGTCGGCTGCACGTTCAAGGCCGAGATGCGCGGCGAGGAAGTGGTTCGCATGGTGCCGTACAAGGACGGCAAGGCCAATCGGGGCCATTCCTGCGTCAAGGGCCGCTTCGCCTGGGGTTACACCAATCACAAGGAACGCATCCTCAAGCCGATGATCCGCGAGCGGATCGAGGATCCCTGGCGCGAAGTGCCGTGGGACGAGGCGTTCTCCTTTGCCGCAGCGAAGATGCGGGGCATCCAGACGAAGTACGGTCGCGACGCCATCGGCGGCATCACCTCGTCCCGCTGCACCAATGAAGAAACCTATCTGGTGCAGAAGCTGATCCGCGCCGGCTTCGGCAACAACAATGTCGATACCTGCGCGCGCGTCTGCCACTCTCCAACCGGTTATGGTCTTTCTGTGACGTTCGGCACGTCGGCCGGCACACAGGACTTCGACTCGGTCGAGCATACCGACGTCGCCGTGATCATCGGTGCCAATCCGGCCTCGGCTCACCCGGTCTTCGCCTCGCGCCTGAAAAAGCGGCTACGCCAGGGCGCCAAGCTGATCGTGATTGATCCGCGCCGCACCGAGATGGTGGAATCGCCGCATGTGAAGGCGCTGCACTTGCCCCTGATGCCCGGCACCAACGTCGCCGTCGTGACGGCGCTGGCGCATGTCATCGTCACCGAAGGGCTCGTCAACGAAGCGTTCGTGCGCGAACGCTGCGACTGGACCGAGTTCGAGGAATGGGCGGCGTTCGTGGCCCAGCCGAACAACAGCCCGGAAGCAACCGCCATCCTGACTGGCGTCGACCCGCACGATCTGCGCGAAGCGGCCCGCATCTACGCCACCGGCGGCAATGGCGCCATTTACTACGGCCTCGGCGTCACCGAGCACAGCCAGGGCTCGACCACCGTGATCGCGATCGCCAACCTCGCGATGGCAACAGGCAATATCGGCCGTCCCGGCGTCGGCGTGAACCCTCTGCGCGGCCAGAACAACGTGCAGGGCTCCTGCGACATGGGCTCGTTCCCGCACGAGCTGCCGGGCTATCGCCACATCTCAGGCGACGCCGTGCGCGACCAATTCGAGGCGCTTTGGAACGTCAAGCTCAACCCGGAGCCGGGCCTGCGCATTCCCAACATGTTCGATGCCGCGATCGAAGGCACGTTCATGGGCATCTACGTGCAGGGCGAGGATATCCTGCAATCCGACCCCAACACCAAGCATGTGGTGGCGGCGTTGTCGGCGATGGAATGCGTGATCGTTCACGATCTCTTCCTGAACGAGACCGCGAACTACGCTCACGTCTTCCTGCCCGGTTCGAGTTTCCTCGAGAAGGACGGCACCTTCACAAATGCCGAGCGCCGCGTCCAGCGCGTGCGCAAGGTGATGACGCCGAAGAACGGCATGGCCGATTGGGAGGTCACCATCGCCCTTGCCAAGGCCATGGGCTTCGAGATGAACTACAGTCACCCGTCCGAGATCATGGACGAGATCGCGGCGCTGACGCCGACCTTCGCCGGCGTCTCCTACGCCAAGCTCGACGAGCTCGGCTCGGTGCAGTGGCCCTGCAACGAGAAGGCGCCGGAGGGTACGCCGGTGATGCATATCGACGGCTTCGTCCGCGGCAAGGGCAAGTTCATCGTCACCGAATATGTCGCGACCGACGAGCGCACCGGCCCGCGCTTCCCGCTGTTGCTCACCACGGGGCGCATCCTCAGCCAGTACAATGTCGGCGCGCAGACGCGGCGCACCGAGAACGTGATCTGGCATGCCGAGGACCGGCTCGAGATCCATCCGCACGACGCCGAGCAGCGCGGCGTGCGCGACGGCGACTGGGTGCGGCTGAAGAGTCGCGCCGGCGAGACGACGCTGCGTGCGGAGATCACCGACCGTGTCGCGCCGGGCGTCGTCTACACCACCTTCCATCACCCGGACACGCAGGCCAACGTCATCACGACCGAGTATTCGGACTGGGCGACCAACTGCCCCGAATACAAGGTCACGGCGGTGCAGATCTCGCCGTCGAACGGACCGTCCGACTGGCAGAAGGCCTATGATGAGCAGGCGCGGCACTCCCGTCGCATCGCACCGGCAGAAGCTGCGGAGTAGCGGCATGCACGTGCCGGTCCAGGCCATCGACCGCGAAATCTGGCGCGACGGTGCTGCGTCCGAAGGCACGCGGCTGATCCCCGAAGAGACGCCGCTGGCGCTGACCTACAATGGCGGCACCTACGCCGTCATGATGGGAACGCCGCAGAACCTGGAAGACTTCGCCGTCGGCTTCAGCCTGGACGAAGGCATCATCAGATCGGTCGACGACATCAAGTCGCTCGAAGTGGTCCGCCTCGACGATGGCATCGAGCTGCGTATGTGGCTGGCGCCGGAAGATGCCGCACGCATCAGCCAGCGCCGCCGCCACATCGCCGGCCCGACCGGCTGCGGTCTCTGCGGCATCGATTCGATTGCCGAGGCCGTGCGGCCTGCGGCCGTCGTGCCGCAGGGACAGACGTTTACGCCCGAGCAGATCATGGCGGCGGTGCAGGCCATCGCGCCGCTGCAATCGATCAATTTGCAAACCCGCGCCGTTCACGCCGCCGCGTTCTGGTCACCCGCCGGCGGTATCGTCGCGCTGCGCGAGGATGTCGGCCGCCACAACGCGCTCGACAAGCTCGCCGGTTCGCTGGCGCGCAGCCGCACGGCTGCAAGCGGCGGCATGGTGCTGCTGACGAGCCGGGTCTCGGTCGAGATGGTGCAGAAGACCGCCGCCATCGGCGTGCCGGTGATGGTCGCCGTCTCCGCACCGACCGCGCTGGCCGTGCGCACGGCGGAGGCCGCCGGCATCACGTTGATAGCCATTGCCCGCCAGGACGGGTTCGAAGTGTTTTCGCATGGCGGCCGGGTTGTCGCCCGTCATGCCACGGAGATTGCCGATGTCGCCTGACCGTTTGATCTACATGGCCAACCAGATCGGCACGTTCTTCCGCAGCCAGGGTCACGACAAGGCCGTGCCGGGAATCGCCGAGCACATCAGGAAGTTCTGGGATCCCCGGATGAAGCGCGCGATCTTCGCCCATCTCGATGCCGGCGGCGCGGGCCTGGAGCCGAACGTGCGCGAGGCGCTTACCTCGCTGAAGAAGGCGACGTCGTTTCCAGCAGCGCCGTGAACACGCGCCGCACCTCGCCCTGCGTCTCCTTCACACGCGCTTCCAGCGACGAGAAATCCGGCGCATCGCCGGCGCGCGCCATCACACGCAGAAGATCGGTGCCGGCGGTCTCGGGCTTGAAGCGGTCGCTGACGCAAAGCCGCAGGATCTGCGTCAGGTCGTGATAGAGCCGCGCCGCGGCACGCAATATCTCGGTTTCCGATTGCGCCATCACGCCAAGCCTTGATGCATTTTCCAGCACCTGCATCGTACTGACGTCGAGGATGTCCGGCTTGTCGTGAGCGTGCACGAGCTGGAGATATTGCGCGATGAAGTCGATGTCGACCATGCCGCCGGCGGCATACTTGAGATCCCAGCAATCGGCCTCGCCCTTCTCCTGGGCGATCGCGCGCCGCATGTCGGCGACATCGTTGGCCGTGATTGCGGGGTCGCGGCGCCGGGTCAGGACATCCCGGATGACGCGTTCGATCCGTTCCCCGAATTCGGGCGATGCCGACACCACGCGTGCGCGCGTCAATGCCATGTGCTCCCAGGTCCAGGCCTCATTGGTCTGGTAGTCCGCGAACGAAACCAGGCTCGAAGCCACGGGGCCGGCGCGCCCCGAGGGGCGCAGGCGCATGTCGATCTCGTAGAGCACGCCGTAATTGGTGCGCGTCGTGAACGCGCTGATCAGGCGCTGGGTGAAGCGAGCGAAATAATGCGCACCTTGCAGTGACTTCGCACCGTCGGAGTCGGGATCGTCGCGGTCGAAATCGTAGAGCAGGATCAGGTCGAGATCGGACGACGCCGTCATCTCGCGGCTGCCGAGCCGGCCCATCGCGATGATCGCGGTCTCCTGCCCCTTGATGCGGCCGTGCTGCGCGGCGAAGCGGTCGGCGACGAGGCCATGCACCGTATGGACGATGCCTTCGGCGACGTCGGCGAAGGCCGTGCTCGCCTGCGGCGCCGAGACCGTGCCTGAGAGGATGCGCGTGCCGATCAGGAACAGACTCTCCTGCCCGAACAGGCGCAGGCGATCGAGGAACTCTTCGTAGGAGCCGGCGTCCTGCACGGTCGTCGCGAGCCGCCCCGACAATTCCTGCCGGTCGGGCATGGCGCCGAAGAAGCGCGGATCGATCAGGCCGTCCATGAGCTGCGGCTGCCGCGCCAGCATCTCGCCGAGCCGCGGCGCCGCGCCGAGCACCAGGGCCACGAGCGCGACGAGATCGCGGTTCTGGCCGAGCAGCGTGATCAGCCGGCCGCCACGCTGGAGCGCTCCGAGGAAATGATCGAACGCCACGACCGCGCGATCCGGCTCCTCGGCATGGGCGAGACCGTCGATCAGCGCCGGCACAAATTCGACGAAGGCGCTGCGCGTCGCCTCGACGCGGAACACGCGATAGTCGCCGGTGATCCAGTCGCGCACGGTCTGCGCCACCGCGGCAGGCTTCTTGAAGCCGAGCGTCGTCAAATATTGCAGCAGGCGCGGATCTTCGGGACCCGCCCCGTAGTCGAGCGCCGGCAGCTTGGCCGTGCCGGTCGGATCGTCGCCCTCGAACAGTTTTTCATAGTGGCCTTGGACGATCTCGAGCTGACGCAGGAGATCGCGGGCAAAGGCCTCGCGATCCGAATAGCCGAAGAACAGGGCGAAGCGCTCGACCGCCCCCTTGTCCTCGGGCAGCGTGTGGGTCTGCTCGTCGGCGATCATCTGGAGGCGATGCTCGACCCGGCGCAGGAATTCGTACGCCTTGGTCAGTTCGTCGCGCGCCGCGAAGGTGATCCAGCTGCTGGAAGCGAGAATGTCGAGCGCGGCGAGCGTTGGCCGCACCCGCAATTCCGGATGGCGGCCGCCGGCGATCAACTGCTGGGTCTGGGCAAAGAACTCGATCTCGCGGATGCCGCCACGGCCGACCTTGACGTTATGGCCCTCGACCGCGACGTCGCTCTGGCCGCGATAGGTCTGCATCTGCCGCTTCATGTCGTGGACGTCGGCCAGCGCCGCGAAGTCGAGATGCTTGCGCCAGACGAAAGGCGCGATCTCGGCGAGCAGTGCTTCGCCCGCTTTGGGATCGCCGGCGCAGGCACGCGCCTTGATCATCGCGGCGCGCTCCCAGGTGCGCCCCTCCCGCTCGTAATAGTTCAGCGCGGCGTCACGCGAAATCGCCACCTGCGTCGAGGACGGATCGGGACGCAGCCGCAGATCGACGCGGAAGACGTAGCCGTCATAGGTGCGCTGCTGGAGGATGCGCGCCATCCCTTGCGTCACCCTCACGAAGAATGGCTGGGGTTCGATATCGGGCGCGAGCGTCGTGTTGTCGGGATCGAAGAACACGATGAGATCGATGTCGCTGGAATAGTTCAGCTCGGCCGCCCCCATCTTGCCCATCGCAAGCACGATCAGCCCGCAGCCCTCCTCAGGGGTCTCGGGATTGGGCGGCGAGAGCTTGCCGCGTGCGGCTTCCTGCCGCAGCAAATATTGAAGCGCCGCCTGCACCGAGGACACCGCGACATCGGTGAGCGCCGCGGTCACCCGCATCACCGGCCAGACCCCGCCGATGTCGCACAGCGCGGTCAGCAGCGCGGCCTCCGCCTTCATGCGGCGAAGCAGCCGCATCACCTCGGTTTCGTCGGACGCGGCGAGCACCGCGCCCCTCGCCTCCCCGATCAGCGTGGCGAGATACGCATCCGGATCGCATTCGAGAAGCCGGATCAGGCGCAAGGAATCGGCGCGCATCAGATCGAACAGATAGGGCGAGAATTCCGCGATGCCGGCCAGGATGTCCCGTGCGAAGGGATGAGCCAGCAGCGCTTCAAGACGGGCCGATTGTGCCGGCTCGAGCTCGGCCAGCCAGTCCTTAAAACGTCGTTCGTCGTTCGTGGAAGCGGCAATATGGGGAGCTTCCGCGAAGCGCGCGGCCAGGCTCTCACCATGCTTGTCCGCGTTTCCCGGCGCGGAGTGGTTCATGCCACCTTCTGTGGCACATCCAGCATTGGCGGAGCAACCCTGTCGCCGGCCCCCGCGCGCACCGGCAGGACCAGGGTGGCGATAAGACCCGGCTGGGCGTCGCCCAACCTCAACTCACCGCCATGCAATGTCGCGACTGCCGAAGCGAGACTGAGGCCGAGGCCGGACCCAGGCAGGGTGCGGCTCGCTTCCAGCCGAACGAATCGTTCCACGGCATGCTTGCGGTCGCTCTCGGGGATGCCGGGACCGTGATCGGTGACGCTGAGGAGCACCTGATCGCCGTCGCGCCTGGCCTCGATCGTGATCTGCCTGCTATCCATGCTGACCACGGTTCCCGCCGTCTGCGCGACCGGCTTGCCGTATTTGATCGCATTCTCGACCAGATTGGCGAGCGCCTGGCTGATCAGTTCGCGGTTGGCGTGAACCGGTGTCGGCTCGGCCTTGACCTTCAACGTCATGCCGTCGTCCTCGGCGAGCGGCTCGTAGAGCTCGTGGATGCCACCTGCGACCTCGGCCGCGTCGAAATCATCCATGTTGCCGCGCGCCTGTCCGGACTCGGCGCGCGCGATCATCAGCAGCGCGTTGAAGGTACGGATCAGGCCGTCGGATTCCTCGATCGTCCGCTCCAGCGCGGCGCGGTAATCGGCTTCGCTGCCCGATTTCGCCAGCGCCTCCTCGGCCCGGTTGCGCAGGCGCGTCAGCGGCGTCTTGAGGTCGTGGGCGATGTTGTCGGAGACCTCCTTCAACCCCGCCATCAGCGCCTCGATCCGCTCCAGCATGGCATTGAGGTTTTCGGCGAGGCGGTCGAGCTCGTCACCGCTACGCCCCACGGGAAGACGCCCGCTGAGATCGCCGGTCATGATGCGCTGCGCGGTGCCGGTCATGGCGTCGATGCGCCGGAGCACACGACGCGCGACGAAGATGCCGCCGCCGAGGCCGAGCACGACGACGATCAGGATCGACCATTGCGCCGCCTTGGCGACGATGCCGAACAGGCGACGCCGCTCGGCGAGGTCGCGGCCGATCAGAAGCCGGAAGCCGTTTTCCAATTCGGTGACACGCACCAGCGCACGATGGTCGCGGTCGTCGGCGTCCTCGATCCGCCGGTAGGCGGTCTCCGACCAGCCGCGCGTCGCCATCACGCCCGGCGCCAGCGAGCCGACATTGCCGGCAACCGCCTGGCCGGTCGGCGTGGTCACGAGGTAGAGATTGGCGCCCGGCCGCAGTGCCCGATATTCGATCGCGCGTACGAGGCCGACCAGACCGCGGCGGCCGTAGATCTCGTTGATCTCCGAGGTCTCGGCATTGACCGTCTGCGTGATCTCTTCGGTGATCAGCCGCCGCGTATTCCAGGCGAAATAGCCCAGCAGCGAAGCCGCGAAGATCCCGAACAGGAACAGGTAGACCAGCGTCAGCCGGAACGCCGTGGTGCGGACGAGTTTACCGAATGCCGTCACGGATCATGTACCCGGCGCCGCGGATCGTGTGCAGCAGTGGCCGCTCGAAGCCCTTGTCGATCTTGGAGCGCAGCCGCGAAATGTGCACGTCGATCACGTTGGTCTGCGGATCGAAATGATAGTCCCAGACGTTCTCCAGCAGCATGGTGCGGGTCACAACCTGGCCCGCATGCTTCATGAGGTATTCGAGCAGGCGGAATTCGCGCGGCTGAAGCGTCAGCTCGTCCTTGCCGCGGGCGACGCGGTGGGACAGACGGTCGAGCTCGAGATCGCCGACGCGATAAAGGGTGTCCTCGGCCGGGCCGCCGCGGCGGCGCGACAGCACCTCGACGCGGGCCAGCAGCTCGGCAAAGGAATAGGGCTTTGGCAGATAGTCGTCGCCGCCGGCGCGCAGGCCCTTGATGCGGTCGTCGACCTGGCCGAGCGCCGAGAGAATCAGCACCGGCGTCGAATCGTCCTTGTCGCGCAGCGCGCCGATCAGCGACAGGCCGTCGCGCTTGGGCAGCATGCGGTCGACCACCAGGACGTCGTAATCGCCGTTCTCGGCCATGGCGAGACCTTCCTCGCCGTCGGCGGCGTGGTCGGCAATGTGCCCGACCTCGCGAAACGCCTTCACGAGGTAGTCGGCGGATTCGCGGTCGTCTTCGATAATGAGGAGGCGCATCGTGCGTTCGGCGACGGTCAAGGGAGTGAACCTTCTCTAAACATGGCGCGAGCGGCAATCGCATGCAAGCCGAGCGGAACGATCTCGGATCGAGAAAAAAGGCGGGCGGTGAAGCTGGGGGGACCTCACCGCCCTAGGCCTTCCGACGGAGGGGGGCGTAATTCCACCGGAAGGTAGACAGGGGAAGCAGTCGTTGCGCTGCTTCCCCGAAGGGCGCCGTCGGCGGGGGCGACTGATGCCGGCCGACACCCTTCATCTCGCAAGCCTCCTGAGGCCTAGCCCTTGGCGATGGGCACGGCGACGAAGCGCGACTGGCCGCCGCTCTTCACGCGCATCAGGACGCTGTTCTTGTTGTCGGTCCGCGCCGTATTGATGGCGTCGCGGACTTCGCCGGCGCTGCTCACGCTCTTGCCGCCGACTTCGAGAATCACGTCGCCCTCCTTGAAGCCGCGTTCGGCCGCGGCGCTCTTCGGATCGACTTCGGTGACGACGACGCCGTCCTTGCCGGCGCCGGCCACGGAATTGGCGGGGGCAACCGTCATGCCGAGCCTGGGCACGTCGGTGCCCTTGCTCGCACCCTTGCCGCCGTCATTGTCGGTGTCGGCCTTGGCCTCGATCGTGTTCGGCAGCTGGCCGAGGGTGAGGTTCACGACCTTGTCCTGGCCCTTGTGCAGTACGTTGAGCTTCACGGTCGCGCCGGGCGCCAGACCGCCGATGGTGCGGGCGAGTTCGCGAGCGTCCTTGACCGATTCGCCGTTGACCGACGTGATCACGTCACCGGACTCGATGCCGGCCTTGGCAGCCGGACCATTCGCCTGCGGCTCAGCGACCAGCGCTCCTTCGGCCTTCTTCATGCCGAGGCTGTCGGCGATGTCCGACGTCACCGGCTGAATCTGCACGCCGATCCAGCCACGGCTGACCGAGCCCTTGTCCTTGAGCTGCGCCACCACGCTCTTCACGGTGCTGGCGGGAATCGAGAACGCGATGCCGACGCTGCCGCCGGAGGGCGAGTAGATCGCGGTATTGACGCCCATCACCTCACCGTTGGTGTCGAAAGCCGGACCGCCGGAATTACCCTTGTTCACGGGCGCGTCGATCTGGATGAAATCGTCATACGGGCCGTTGCCGATGTCGCGGCCGCTGGCCGAAACGATGCCGGCCGTCACGGTGCCGCCGAGGCCGAACGGATTGCCGACCGCGAGCACCCAGTCGCCGATCCGGGGCTTGCCGTCGGCAAGCTTGGCGAACGGGAAGTTCGTGCTGCCCTCGACCTTGATCAAGGCGAGGTCGGTGCGCTGGTCCGTGCCGATCACCTTGGCGGAGTAGGTCTTGCCGTCGTCGGTGGTGACCTCGACCTTGTCGGCGCCGTCGACCACGTGGTTGTTGGTCACGGCAAAGCCGTCAGCCGAGATGAAGAAGCCGGAACCCTGGCCCTGCACGACGCGGCCGCGGCCGCCACCGCCCTTCAGGCCCGGGACGCCATCCGGACCGCCGAAGCGGCGGAAGAAGCGCTCCATCGGCGAGCCCGGCTGGAACGGCGAGGAAGAATCGTCGCCGTCATCGTTGCTTACGGTCTTTTGCTTGATATTGACCTTCACGGAGATCACCGAAGGCTTCACGCGCTCGACAATATCGGCGAAGCCGATCGGACGCTCGACCTTCCGGACCTCGTTGTTGACCTGCGCATGCGCCGGGCTGGAGAACAGGTCGCTCGGGGAGGTCGACGGGCTGAAGCCGTGGACGGCGATCCCGAGACCGGCGATGACCGAAGCCATCAGCGCGATCCTGCGAGCCGAGAAAACCGACCGGCGCGGCTGCCGGTAGGACGGAAGGTTCCTAAGGTCGATACGATCGGTCATGCAGGGATCTCCAGGGCCTTGAATTCCTTTTGGTGCCGGCTGCCAGCACCTTGCGGACCTGAAGATGGGGGCTCCCGCCTTACCGCGCGCTGGCGGGGGGGTTAAACTTTCGTAATGAACGGGAGGCGCGGATGCGGCAGTTTATCGCAGGCCGAAAATCGTGGTATTACAGCAACTTAATCAAGTTCCCGTAACGGCGAGCAGGCCTCCCGTTAAGGGGGCGCTCAGCTTGCCCTGACGCTGACGATGAACTCGTCGACTTCGCGCTTCAAGGTCTCGGCCTGCCGCGACAGGTCAACCGCGGAGTCCCGCGCCTCGGCGGCCATGCGGCCGGTCTCGGCGGAGGTCGAGGTGATCTGGACGATGTGATTGGAGACGTCGAGCGTGCCGCCGGCGGCGTCCCGGGCGCTGCGCGTGATCTCCTGCGTGGCGTTGCGCTGCTGAGCGGTGTCGACCTCGATGCCGGACATGATGGACGAAATCTCCGACAACGTCTTGGAGATGCCGTCGATCGCGCCGCGCGTCTCCGCTGTGATGCCCTGGATGCTGGCGACGTGGGCGGTGATCTCCTCCGTCGCCTTGCTGGTTTGGTGCGCCAGATTCTTCACCTCGGAGGCGACCACGGCAAAGCCCTTGCCGGCCTCGCCTGCCCGCGCCGCCTCGATGGTGGCGTTGAGCGCCAGCAGGTTGGTCTGCGAGGCGACCGCCTGCACCAGTTGCACGACCTCGCCGATCTTGTCGGCGGCGTCCGACAGGGTGTGGATGGTATCGCGGCTCTTCTCGGCCTGCGTCGCTGCGCCCTCGGCGCGCTGGGTCGCGTCCGTGACGCGGCGGCTGATCGTTCCGATCGAATTCGTCATCGCCTCGGCCGAGCCCGCCACCGTCTGCACGCTGGCGCTGGCCTGGCTAGCCGCGCTCGCAACCGCATTGGCCTTGGTGCTGGTGTCGTTGGCGGTCTGCGACAGCGTCTCGGCATTGCTCGTCAAATGCACGGCCGATGACGCCACGCTGTCGACGACGCTGGCGACCAGCTCGTTGAAGCGCTTGATCCGCGCGTCCAGGAATTTCGATCGCTCGGCCTGGTGCTGCGCTTCATGCAGCTGCTGCTCGGTGAGGCGCCGCCGCTCCAGGCCATTGGTCTTGAACACCTCCAATGCGCCGGCGAGCAGGCCGATCTCGTTGGTGCCGCCGAGCCCCGGAACCGATGTCTCGAACTTCTGGTCGGCGACCTCCCGCATGGCATGCACGATCGCCGCCAAGGGACTGAGGATGCCGTTGCGAACGACAAACCAGGTGGCGAGACAGATCGCGCCGGCGACAACCACGATCACGCCGCAGGCGACGAGAAAATAGGAGAACGCTGTCTGCGCCTGCTGATAGATCTGCATCGCGTGGTCGCGCGCAGGCCCGCTCAGTGCGGCGAAGTCCGATGACAGGCTGGTGATCTCGTTGTTGAGATAGAGCACCGCGACGAAGCCGGTGCCGCCGCCGATGCCGAGCAGGAACAATAATGCAGCGACGACGGCGCCGACCAGAAAGCGGATCGTCAGATTGCTGTTCGTGAACATCGTTGAGGACTCAAGGTCTGGAATCAAATGACGCGACAAGCTTCCAGACAAAGGTCAACAGAGCATGAAACATGCAGCGCCAGACGGCCTACGTATCATTACGTAGCGCTATGACGACCTTGGTTCTTCCGACATCAGTGCAGCGAGCCGCGCTTCCTCGTCGGGCGTAAGCGGCGGAGCTGGTACATCTGCACCGCTTCGCGAACGCCGACGGATTTGCAGCCACAGCGCCAGCCCGCCGCCGATCAGCAACAGCGGCGCGAGCAGCCACAGCAAGATGGTCTGCCGCTCCAAGCGAGGCTTGAGCAGCACGAACTCGCCATAGCGTGCGACCAGGAAGTCGAGCACCTGAGAATTGCTGTCGCCGGCTGCGATGCGCTCGCGTACCAGCAGCCGCAGATCGCGCGCGAGCGGCGCATCGGAATCGTCGATCGACTGGTTCTGACAGACCATGCAGCGCAGCTCGCGCGACAAATCGCGTGCGCGCGACTCCCTGGCGGGGTCCGACATGATCTCGTCGGGCTGCACGGCGTGCGCCGCGGGCAAGGCCAGCAGCGCGAGCGCGACGATCGTGGCCATCATCCGGCGCATCGGGTCACTCCGCCGGCTGCAGGCGCTGCTTGGCCCGCGCCGGTTTCGGCGCGCCGACCCGCAGGCGCCGGTCGGACAGCGACAGCATGCCGCCGAACGCCATCAGCACCGGTCCCCACCAGATCAGCAGCACCAGCGGCTTGTGATAGATGCGCACGGCGATGGCGCCCTCGGCGGTCGCATCGCCCAGCGAGATGTAGAGCTGGCTTGCGCCGCGCGTCAGCAGCGCGGCCTCGGTCGTCGACGAGCCGCGGGTGGTAAAGCTGCGCTTGGACGGCGTCATGACGCTGAGCGTCTCGCCCTCGTGGCTGACGTTGAACTCGGCGATCATCTCGCGAAAGTTCGGGCCCTGGCGCTGGAACAGGCCGTCCAGCTTCACGTCATAACCGGCGACATGAGCGACGTCGTTCTGCTTCATGGTCGCGATGTATTCGCTGTTCCAGGTGGTCTCGCAGACGATTCCGATCAGCGCGACGCCGAGCCCCGCATGCGCAAACACACTCCCCCATGCCGAGCGCGGCAGGCCGCGGGCGCGGTGCAGCGTCGTTGCGAAGGGCAGGCGAAACAGGCCGGTGCGTTCGGCCAGATCGGTCATGGCACCGGCGATGACGAAGACGCCAAGCCCGATCGCCAATGGCGCCAGTGCGCTGCCGCCGCGCGTCCATGCCCAGACGATGGCGATCACAACGAGCCCGGCAACGCCTGCCGCGAGCAGGCGCTGGGTCACGCCGAGCAGATCGCCGCGTTTCCACGCCAGCATCGGCCCGAACGGCACGGCGAGCAGCAGCAGCGTGAACAGCGGAGCGAAGGTAAGGTTGTAGAACGGCGCGCCGACCGACATCTTGAAGTCGGCGAGCAACTCCATCGCCAGCGGATAGAGCGTGCCGAACAGCACCACCGCGCAGGCGACCGTGAGCAGCAGGTTGTTCAGCACCAGCGCGCCCTCGCGCGAGATCGGCGCGAACAGGCCACCCTGCTTCAACGACCCGGCGCGGCCCGCGAAAAGCGACAGGCTGCCGCCGATGAACAGGCAGAGGATCAGGAGAATGAACACGCCGCGGGTGGGATCGGTGGCGAAGGCGTGCACGGAGGTGATGACGCCCGAGCGCACCAGGAAGGTGCCGAGCAGCGACAGCGAGAAGGTCAGGATCGACAGCAGGATGGTCCAGACCTTCAGCGCGTTGCGCTTCTCCATCACCAGCGCCGAATGCAGCAGCGCGGTGCCGGCGAGCCACGGCATCAGCGAGGCGTTCTCGACCGGATCCCAGAACCACCAGCCGCCCCAGCCGAGCTCGTAATAGGCCCAGTAGGAGCCCATGGCGATGCCGAGCGTCAGGAATATCCAGGCGACCAGCGTCCACGGCCGCACCCAGCGTGCCCAGGCCGCGTCGATCCGCCCCTCCATCAGCGCTGCGATCGCGAAGGAGAACGAGATCGAGAAGCCGACATAGCCGAGATAGAGCATCGGTGGATGCACGGCGAGGCCGATGTCCTGGAGCACGGGATTGAGATCGCGCCCTTCGATCGGCGGGTTGGCGATGCGCAGGAACGGGTTCGAGGTCACCAGGATGAAGAGGTAGAAGGCGCTGGCGATCCAGGCCTGCACGGCAAGCACATGCGCGCGCAGCGACAGCGGCAGATTGTTGCCCAAGGCCGCGACCAGTCCGCCGAACAGCGCGAGGATCGACACCCACAGCAGCATCGAGCCTTCATGGTTTCCCCACACGCCGGTGATCTTGTAGAGCAGCGGCTTCATGGAGTGGGAATTCTCGTAGACGTTGGCGACCGAGAAATCCGAAACCACGTGCAGCGTCACGAGCGCGATGAACGACGCACCGACGAACAGAAGCTGCGCCAGCGCAGTGGAGCGCGCCACATTCATCAGCGCGTCATCGCGCAGGCGCGCGCCGATCAGCGGCACGATGGACTGGATCAGCGCCAGACCGAGCGCCAGCACGAGCGCGTAATGTCCCGTTTCCGCGATCATTGCACTGCTCCCTGCGGATTGCCCTGCGCGGTCGTTGCCGCAGGCTTGCCGCGATCGGAAACCTTGCCATAATCGTCCTTCCAGTGCCCCTGCTTCTTCAGGGCATCGGCGACATCCTTGGGCATGTAGGTCTCATCGTGCTTGGCGAGCACTGTGTCGGCCTTGAACACGCCATTGGCGTCGAGCACGCCTTCGGCGACGACGCCCTGCCCTTCGCGGAACAGATCGGGCAAAATGCCCTTGTAGGCGACCGGAAGCTTTGCGCCGCCGTCGGCGACCTCGAACGTCACCGCGAGATTGTCGCCGCGCTGGAGCGAGCCGGGCTGCACCAGACCGCCGAGACGAAACCGCTTGCCCGGCGCAACGTGCTTCTCGGCGACCATGGTCGGCGTCGAGAAGAACACGATGGAGTCGCGCAGTGCGTTGAGCACCAGCGCGGCTGCGAGCGCGAGCACGGCGAGCGAGCCGCCGATAATGGTCATACGTCGCTGCTTGCGCGTCATGGCATATCCGTTCTTCGCTCGTCTCGTCGCAAATTCGTCATCCGTCGAGCCCGAGAGTCTTGAGGCCTTCGTTGAGCTGGCGCAGCCGCGCGGCATCGCTGGCGACCGCCTGGCGGGCATCGGCCGATGCCCCCACAGCCTTGTCACGGTCGCCCATCACGAGATAGGCGCGCACCAGGCGCAGCCAACCCTCGACGTCGTCGCCGTTCTGCTTGAGGCGCGTGGCGAGCCGTTCGACCATGCCGCGGACCATCGCGTTGCGGTCACCCTCGTTCATGTCCTTGGACGCGGCGATGGTCTCGTCCGACAGCGCCGGCACCGTGCCGCCGCCACCGACCCGCGCCAGCGAGGACTGCACCAGGGGACGCCACGGCGCATCCGCGGGTGCCTTGGCGAGCAGCGCGCGCCAGATATTGGCCGCCTCGTCCTTGTGGCCGTCCTGCTCGGCGGCAAGACCGAGGAAGTAGTTCGCCTTGGGATCGTCGGCGTTGATCGCGCGCGCGCGCTCGAATTCGATCTTGGCCTCGGCAGTCACGACGCCGCCAGCGGCGGCGGAGACCGCTTCGCCGAGATCGGAGCGGCGCTCTGCGCTCTCCCCGTTGTAGGTGAGCGAGTTGCGATAGGCGCGCACCGCCTCGTCGAAGCGGCCGAGCCGCTGCAGCACGGGCGCGAGCACGTTCCAGCCGCGCCCATCGGTCGGATTCTTTTCCAGATGTTGCTCGACCTGCACGACGAGATTCTCGAGCGTCATGCCGGAGCCTGACCCGCGCGCCCGTTGCGCCAGAGGAAAGTCCTCAAGCCTGGGCGAGCCGAGCGGCATGTAGACGCCGATCGTGACCAGCGGCAGGCCGACGAGCGCCAGCACGGCCGCCGCGCGGCGCCATTTGAGGCTGGATTTCGGCGCCGCTGCGGGCTCGCTGTCGGCCGCGGCGAGCAACCGGCGGCTGATCTCGACGCGGGCGGCCTCGGCCTCGGGCGCTGCGATCAGGCCGGCGGCAAGATCACGTTCGATTTCGGTCAGCTGGTCCTTGTAGACCGCGACCTCGCTGCCCTGATTTTGCGCGCGCCCGCTACGGCCGAGCGGCAGGAGCACGGCGAGAATCGCCGCGACCGTCATCAGCGCGAACACGAACCATAACGTCATCTGGCAAACTTCCGGCGGCGCGCGAGCCGCGCCCATAGGTGCGTTTACACCACGGCCGGACAATGCGGCAATTGACAATTGTCAATCGGCGCGACCGCGCACAATCCCGAAACGGTGAAAATCCAACGACTTAGGCGATCTCGAAGTCCGCGCTTTGAGCGGCGTCCTCGCCGTGCCCGTTGAAGGCTCTCAGGAAATACGTTCCCGGCTCGATTGCGTCAGGCAATCTGATGCGCAACGCCCCGACGGGAACGGGCGATGCAACCCTGGTGACGGTCTCGGGAAGTTGCCGACCGCTAGCCTTCTCGACCATCACCACTTTCGCGCCGACCATCAGCCTTTGATATTTGGCAACGACGACCCGGTTCTCGACTTCGATGGAGCTGATAACGGGTTTCATGCGCCCACAGATAGAATTCCAAAAGTTTGCACGGCGACCGTACGGCCCGCCCCCGATATCGTCAACCTCAAATTGTGATCACGAAAAATTCGCCTGAATCAGCTTGCGCGCGACGATTTGCGCTCGCCCGTGGCCGCGTTTTCCGCAGCCCTGCTCATCAGTGAGGCATAATCATCGCCGAACAACACCTGACAGAAGCGGATCGCGGCCTGCACCTGCTGCTGCCGATAGGTGCGGACCTTGTGATCGGCGGCGCGCAGGGACTGCACCAGTTGCTCGGTGGAACGCTCGACATATTGTTGAAGGTCGGAATAGGTGCGTAGCGTCACCTCGTTGATCGCAAGCTCGCTCGCATAGTTGCGGCAGGTCGCGACGAAATCGATCAGCGCCACGGTCTCCTCGACCTCGGTGCTGTCGATCCGCGCGCCCGGCGGAATGTCCTTCTCGGCGCGCTGGCGCAGGATGCGGCGGACGCGGCCGGGAACGCTGTCGATCTCGGATTGCAGCGCATTGGAGATGTCGGCCCGGATCGAGGTCAACTGCTTGCCCCAGGAGGAATCGTTGCGCAGGTCGAGTTCGGTCCGCAGGCCGCGCACGCCATCGTGCAGCGCCTTGAGATTGCCGGCAACGTTGTCGAAATGGCCGCGCTTGATGTCCATGCGCAGAATCGCGGCCACGCAGGACAAATCGTGCAGCGCGATCGTGACGGCGACGCCATAGGGCGTTGCCGCCACACGGATCTCGTCGTCGGACGCGGCAATCTTGATTGCGAGGCGAATGATCTGCCACGGCGCCGTCATCCGCTGCACGACGATCGACAGCGCGAAGGGCAGCATCTGCGGCGTCTGGAGGACGGGAATGTTGAGCGCCGAGCTCACCGAGGCGATCTGGGAATCGCCGAAAGCGCGCAGGAAGCGCGGCAGCTTCTCGTTCAGGGTGGCAATGGCGTCCCGGACCCCGAGTACCGCCCCGACCGAATAGAGATCCTCGATCACGTTGGGCGGGCCGACGCGGGCAAGCGCACGCGACTTGTCGCCGCCGCCCGGCCCCGTCAGCTCGAAGATGGCGTCCGCGGCCACCGCCTGG
Source organism: Bradyrhizobium sp. SZCCT0153 (assembly GCF_018129995.1). Classification (GTDB taxonomy): domain Bacteria; phylum Pseudomonadota; class Alphaproteobacteria; order Rhizobiales; family Xanthobacteraceae; genus Bradyrhizobium; species Bradyrhizobium japonicum_G. The sequence continues at coordinate 607,788 of NZ_JAFCKS010000002.1, read as the reverse complement.
AGCTTCTGCGCCAGTGCCTCGACCTGCCCCGCGCTGTCAGCCGGCATGCGTGCCAGCGCCGCCTCGAATTCGTTCAGCTTGTCCGGGGCGCCGTCACGCCCGAGCCATTGCCAGATCGGATGGAGCGAGGAGCGGCGGATCTGGCCGACCCGGACCGGGGTACCCGCCTCGACCAGGAACGGTTCCAGTACCTGGAACAACAGCCGCGACAGATCATCCGTGCGCGGCGGCAGTGCCTCTTCGGCCTCGGTCTTGCGGACGATCTTGCGCAGCTGGTCGAGCACGAGGGTCGCCACGGCCGTATCCTGGCCGCGCTCAAGCGCGCGCTCGAACTCCCGCATCAGCAAAGCCTGCGCCTGCGGCGGGAGCTGCGCGAGATATTCCCTCAGCCGCTCGATTGATGTCTGGCTCATGCGCCCGGGTTATGCACGGTAAAATGGCGGACCTGGGATGCGTCCGGGCGCGATCATAGGTGGGGCCCACTTAAGAAGCCGTTTAGGAAGTGGCTCCGAATGCCTCCGACCGCCTTGGGACGGATGCCGAACGCGGCGAATAGCTCCATGGGAACAAGGGATTATATTCCGGGCAGGACCAGTTCGGCCCGCAAGCCACCGGTCGGCGCGCCGCCGAGCGAGAGGCTGCCGCCATAGAGCGCGGCAAGGTCGGTCACGATGGAGAGCCCCAGCCCCGATCCGGGCTTGGACTCGTCGAGCCGCTGGCCGCGCCGGGAGACCTGCGCGCGCTCGGCCTCGGACAGGCCGCGGCCGTCGTCATCGACGATGATCCGCAGACGCGGGCCGGCGCCCGCCGGATGCGGCGCCTCCACCAGGACCTCGATGAAGACGCGCGCGGCCGCCCATTTGCAGGCATTGTCGACGAGATTGCCGACCATCTCCTCCAGATCCTGCCGCTCGCCACGAAACTTTGCCGACGGATCGGCCTTGGCCTCGACCACGATGCCGCGATCGCGGTGGATCTTCTGCATGGTCCGCCGCAGCGCCTCGATGGCGGGCGCGACCTCCGTCACCGTGGCGACCACCGAGACCCGCGCCGCGATGCGCGCGCGCTCGAGATGATGGGCGAGCTGGTCGCGCATCACATCCGCCTGCTCCATCACCTTGGCCGCGAACGGATCGGCGGCGTGCACCCCGGCCTCGTTCACGATGACCGAGAGCGGCGTCTTGATCGCGTGGGCGAGATTGCCGACATGGGTGCGGGCGCGCTCGACGATCTCGCGATTGGCATCGATCAGCGCGTTGGTCTCGCGCGCCAGCGGCGCGATCTCGACCGGGAATTCGCCCTCGAGCCGCTCCGCCCGCCCGGAGCGGATGTCGGCGATGGATTCCGAGATGCGCTTGAGCGGCGCGAGGCCGAAGCGGACCTGGAACACCGTCGTCAGCAGCAGCACGATGCCGAGCGCGGTGAAGGTGCCACCGAGGTAGTAGTCGAAACTTCGCGTCTCGTCGAAAATCTCGGTGTCGTCGCCGGCGACGCTGACGAGAAACTTGCCGTCCGCGCCGAGATCGACCGGCCGCTCCACCATGCGGAGATTCTGCCCCTCGGGCCCGTCGACATAGGCCAGGCGAATGCCGGCGGCGGTGAGCTCGGTGCCCTGTTCCTCAAGCTTCGGCAGCTTCTTGTCCCAGAGTGAGCGCGAAGACCGTACCTCCGGCTTTTCGGTGTCGGTCCGCGTGATCTGCCAGTACCAGCCGGACAGCGGCAGCTCGAACAGGGGCTCGCCGAGCGACTGGAACTGGCGGTCCGGCGGCTCGTCGGGGGTGGCGACCTCCGCGATCAGCGTGCGCAGATAGAGATTGAGCCGGCGGTCGAAGGCGCGCTCGGTGGCGTTCTTGTAGACCGACGACAGCACCACGCCGGTGATGGCCAGGATCACCACGAGCCAGGCGGTCGCCGACAGGAACAGGCGGGTCGCAAGCGAGCTAGCGGGCATCGGAAAGGTCCCGGCAAGCGCAGGATGGCAGGGCGTCGGACGTCATTACCGGACCAAGGCCTCTGTTCGGCCTTCCGTCAAGCCCGACAGACCTCAAGCGCCCGGGGCGGGCGGCGGGGTCAGGAGATAGCCGAGGCCGCGGACGGTCTGGATGATGTCGACGTCGAGCTTCTTGCGGATGCGGCCGACGAAGACTTCGATGGTGTTGGAGTCGCGGTCGAAGTCCTGATCGTAGAGATGCTCGACGAGCTCGGTGCGCGACACCACACGCCCGGAATGGTGCATCAGGTAGGCCAGAAGCCGATATTCGTGGGAGGTCATCTTGACGGGATTGCCGGAGACGCTGACCCTGCCGGTCCTGGTGTCGAGCGTGACGGGGCCGCAGCTGAGTTCGCTCTGGGCATGGCCGGTTGAGCGGCGCAGCAGGGCGCGGATGCGCGCCAGCACCTCCTCCAGATGGAACGGCTTTGCGACATAGTCGTCGGCGCCGGCATCGAAACCCTGGACCTTGTCGCTCCAGCGGTCGCGCGCCGTGAGAATCAGGACCGGCATGGTGCGGCCGTTGCGCCGCCAGGCCTCCAGCACCGAGATGCCGTCCTTCTTCGGCAGGCCGATGTCGAGCACCACGGCATCGTAGGGCTCGTTGTCACCGAGAAAATGCCCCTCTTCCCCGTCGAAGGCGCGGTCCACGACATAGCCGGCGTCGGTCAATGCCTTGGTCAGCTGGCGATTGAGATCGGGGTCGTCCTCGACAACGAGCAGGCGCACGCTTCTCTCCAAAGACAGGCTGCAGGAATAGGCTGCATGAACACCACCAGATGACCAATTCCGGCGTGAACTGAATATGAACGCCGGGAACCGGCCGCGTTACTTTTTGGTCATCTGCAACTTGGTCGTATCCGTCCTCTGGCGCAGACGCGACTGCGCCCGCCAAGCCTGCCGGACGGTCCGGCGGCATGGCGGGCGCAATGTGCCGCGTTACGCGGCGAATAGGAAGGCGTTCAGTCCGTCGTCAGGTCCGGAAGAACACGAACCAGATGACGGCGAGGATCAGGATCGCAAGCCCGGTTGATATGGCCAGCAACGCTGCCACCGACGGCCCGGGCTCGCCCTGGCGCGCTTCGGTCGCAGTTTCCACGATCTGGTGTTGGTCTCGCGTGGTTGCCATGGTGACCTCAATCTCTGGCTGTCGCGTCGGAAGGCCGCGACCTTCTCGCGGCTTGATGTCCCGTGGCAACGCGTGATTGGATGTGATGTTCCGGCTTTTTGCCGCTCGCAATTTGGCAACCGCACGCCCAGCGGTCGGTTAACGCAGTTGCAAGATTCCGTACTGAGCCATGTATGATTCGGTGTTCCCCGATGGTATCTTCATAAGTCTGTCCCCGTTGCGTTTGGAGTAGCCCATGGCCCCCCGCGCCAATTGGAAGGGTTTTCTGCGGTTGTCGCTCGTGACCTGCCCGGTCGCGCTCTATCCCGCCACCTCGGATACCGAGAAGGTTTCCTTCAACCAGATCAACCGCAAGACCGGCCACCGGATCAAGTACCTCAAGGTCGACGCCGAGACCGGCGACGAGGTGACCTCCGAGGACATCGTCAAGGGCTACAAGGTCGACACCGACACCTACATCGAGGTCACCAAGGACGAGCTCGACGACATCGCACTCGACTCCACGCACACGATCGACATCGACGAGTTCGTGCCGAAGGCCGACATCGACAACCGCTATCTGATCCGCCCCTATTATCTCGTGCCCGACGGCAAGGTCGGTCACGATGCCTATGCGGTGATCCGCGAGACCATTCGCAGCATGGACAAGGTCGCGATCGGCCGCGTGGTGCTGACCAATCGCGAGCACATCATCGCGCTGGAGCCGCTCGAGAGCGGCCTGATGGGGACGCTGCTGCGCTACCCCTACGAGGTCCGCGGCGAAAAGGAGTATTTCGACGACATCCAGGACGTGAAGCTGACCGAAGACATGCTCGACCTTGCCAAGCATATCGTGGAGAAGAAGTCCGGCGCGTTCGAGCCCGAGCTGTTCGAGGACCATTACGAGACCGCGCTGATCGACCTCATCAACAAGAAGCGCAGCGGCACGCCCATCACCGCGAAGGCCGCGCCGAAGACCGGCGGCAACGTCATCAACCTGATGGACGCCTTGAAGAAGAGCATCGCGAACGAGAAGGACGCCGCGCCCGCAGCGAAGGTCGCCAAGGAGACCGTCAGGGAGACCGTCAAGGGCAAGAAGCCGAAGAAGCGCGTCGAAGGCCAGCGCGAGATGCTGCTGCCGATCTCCGGCAAGGGCGGCAAGGACGTCGCGGCAAAAGCCGCTCCCAAAAAGGCCGACAAGCCGGTTCGCGCGCCGGCGCGGGCGAAGAAGGCTGGCTAGCAGCAGGCATCTTTCGACCTCGCCGTGATGTCTCCCCTCGCCGATCGGCCGATCTGACATGCCCTGGTCGGCCGCGTTCGACGATCCCATTTCCATGCGCGGCGGGCGCAAGCTCCGGACGCTGCAAGAGGCTGCCGACCACATCATGCGGCTGCCCGAGGATACGCAGCACGCGAGCCACTGGCAGACCGCGATCGAGACCCTGATCAACGCGGCCGAGACGGGCGGCGGCTGGATGATGTTCGCCCGCATCGCGATGTTGCGGGCGCTGCACGCTGAGCTTCGTCGCAAGTGAGCGCGGCGCCGGGCATAACCTCCGCACCGTCGCCGAGCAGCCCTGGGAATAGGCTCAACAATCCGTTAAGCCGTGCCATCGTTTTCGGCGCCCGCCTTCGATTGCGGCGGCGGCCCGTAATCGTACGGAAGACAAAATTAACCGTCGGTTCCCGCGATGCACAGCATGGTCGCCCCTCGATTGAATCCGGGGGTTTCAGGCCCGTGCAGCAGCAGGACGCCAAAAAGAACTACATCGGCATCGTGAACGACACGGCCGAGCAAGAACGCCTCGCCCGCAGCTCCGCGCGCGCGCAGCCGCGCGTGGTCAGCTATCTGGTCGGACGCATTGCATCGGCCCTGAAACGCCCCGGAAAGGCCGCGCCGGAGCGCCCGATCCCGTCCTGAGACGAGACGACGACATCACCAAATCCGCGCCAATTGTGTGACGAAACCTTAAGTCAATCGGTGACAACATATGAAACGGCAGGGAAGGACGATCCGACCTGCATTTTGACGCGCCCGCGAAAACTTAGTGAATCAATTTACCATTCCGAAAACGGCACCAGCCTACGTTGGACGGATGAACAGGAGTTGACGATGACTTTGCTCAGGTCATTTCTTGCCGATGAATCCGGTGCCACCGCCATCGAATATTGCCTGATCGCCGCCGGCATCGCGCTCGCGATCATCACCGCCGTGAACAACACGGGCAGCGCACTCCTCAGCGGCAAGTTCAACTCGATCAGCGCGGCTGTGAAGTAACCGGCAAACTTCCGGCCCGATGCACCTTCTGACATCGGCGAGACCGCGACGGCACGCGGGCCTGCCAGCGTGGCAGACCATGATCTGGGTCAACAGCAGCGGGACTGCGACGGCTAAGCATGGAGGCCAAGCTTCCTTCCTGCCGGCCCGTCCATGCAAGCAGACATCCCGCACTCCCAACTGAAAATCCGCCGCGTTCGCCTCGATACCGGCCGTGAGAACGTCGTCGTCATCTCCAGGCAATCCAAGGCATTGCGCGCGGAGATCTTTCGCGGCTTCAGCCGCGTCGAGCTCCGTCTCGATGGCAAGGTACTGCTGGCGACGCTGCTGATCACGGACGACGATACCTTGGCCGCCCAGGACGAGATCGGCCTCTCCGAGCCCGCATTCCACCGTTTCGCCGAACCGGTCGGCGCGCTGGTCACGGTGACGCCCGCCACGCCGCCCGAGAGTCTCGAAGCGGTGCGCGCGAAGATCCACGGCCGAACCCTGAGCCAGGCCGAGATCAGCGCGATCATCAACGACCTCGCGCATTATCGCTACTCCGACATGGAGATCGCCGCCTTCCTGATCGGTTCGGCGAGCTTCATCACCAGCGATGAACTCCTGGCCCTCACCGGGGCGATGGCCCAGGCCGGCACGCAGCTGGTGTGGCCGGACCCTGTCGTCGTCGACAAGCACTGCATCGGCGGCATTCCCGGCAATCGCACCTCGATGGTGGTGGTGCCGATCGTCGCCGCGCACGGCCTGCCGATCCCCAAGACCTCTTCGCGCGCCATCACCTCGCCCGCCGGCACCGCCGACACGATGGAGGTTCTGGCGCGGGTGAACGTCGGCGTCGAGGAGATGAAGGCGATCGTGTCGGCCTGCAACGGCTGCCTGATCTGGGGCGGACACGTGAACCTGTCGCCGGCCGACGACGTCCTGATCTCGGTCGAGCGCCCGCTGAGCCTCGACACCCGCGAGCAGATGGTCGCCTCCATCATGTCCAAGAAGATCGCGGCGGGCTCGACGCACCTGCTGATCGACATTCCGGTCGGGCCGACCGCGAAGGTCACCGGCGCCGTCGACGCCATGCGGCTGCGAAAGCTGTTCGAATTCGTCGGCGACCGGTTCGGCCGCACGGTCGAAGTGATCACGACCGACGGCCGCCAGCCGATCGGCAACGGCATCGGGCCGGTGCTCGAGGCCAATGATGTGATGGCGGTGCTCGGCAACGATCCGGATGCCCCGCGCGACCTGCGCGAGAAATCGCTGCGGCTGGCCGCCCATCTGCTGGAATACGATCCGAAGCTGCGCGGCGGCGCCGGCTATGCGCGGGCGCGAGAGCTGCTCGAGAGCGGCGCGGCGCTGAAGCAGATGCAGAAGATCATCGACGCCCAGGGACCGTCGACATGCAGCACCGAACTGGGATCGCTTGGCTTCGACGTCAAGGCGGCGCACGACGGAACGGTGTCCGCGATCGACTGTCTTCGGCTGAACCGGCTCGCCCGCACCGCCGGCGCACCGCTGGACAAGGGCGCCGGCATCCGCCTGTTCAAGAAGATCGGCGACCGCGTCGAGCAGGGCGAGCCGCTCTATCGCGTCTACGCCTTCGACCGGCCCGAGCATGATCTGGCAGCCTCCGCCGCGGCAGCGGAAAACGGCTACGCCGTCGATGGTCACGACGCCCTCCCGGGCAAGACGGCGTCGTGAGCACCGTCGCGTTCCAGACCCTGCCGTTCGGCACCGAGGCCGCGAAGCGTCTCGCGGCGCGGCTTGGGATTGCCTGCGACGAGATCAGCCTGCACCGCTTCCCGGACGGCGAGCTGCGCGTAACGGTCGCGCCGGCGGCCGACACCACCATTCTCTATGCCGCGCTCGATCAACCCAATGACAAGCTGATCGCGCTGCGGTTCGCCGCGGAGGCGCTGCGACGCGGCGGCGCAAAGCGGCTGGTCCTGGTCGCCCCCTATCTCTGCTACATGCGGCAAGACATTGCGTTTCATGCGGGCGAGGCCATCAGCCAGCACGCCATGGGCGCTCTGCTTGCGGAGATCGTGGATCGCGTCGTCACCGTGGACGCGCACCTGCACCGCACGTCCGACATCGTCGCCGTGTTTCCCGGCATCGAGGCGGAGAACCTGTCGGCAATGCCGGCGATCGCGAAAACGCTGGCGAAGGCCGGCATCGATCCGGCAACCGTCGTGATCGGCCCCGATGCCGAATCCGAGCCTTGGGTGCGAGACCTCGCGAAGCGGCTGGACTTGCAGCACACGGTCGCGCGAAAATTGCGGCGCGGCGACCGCTCCGTTGAGATCGACTTTGCCGACGACACCCTGCTCGCGGGGCGGCCGGCGCTGATGGTCGACGACATCGTCTCCTCCGGGACGACGCTCATGGTCGCAGCGACGACATTGCGAGCGATGGGCGCAAGCGCCGTCGATTCGGTCGTGACGCATGCGCTGTTTCAGCCCGCGATGATCGTCGCATTCGCCGATGCAGGCATCCGCTCCATTCGCTCGAGCGACAGCGTGCCGCATCCGACCAACGCGATCGCGCTCGACGAAATTCTGGCCACTACCCTCGAGCGCGAGCTCAACCCGACACCTCCGCCGGAGACGACGACATGAGCGTGACTGTTCGATTCTGCGGCGCCGCCCGCACCTTGACCGGCTCGAGCTACCTGTTCCAGACCGCGAAGGGGCGCTTCCTGGTCGATTGCGGCTTGTTCCAGGGACAGAAGACGCTCAAGGCACTCAACTACGGCGCCTTTCCCTTCCGGCCCGCCGACATCCAGGCGGTGCTGCTCACGCACGCCCATATCGATCACAGCGGATTGCTGCCGAAGCTCGTGCGCGAGGGTTTTGACGGCCCGATCATCGCGACGCGCGGCACGATCGACCTCTGCTCCTGGATGCTGCCGGACGCCGGCAGCATCCAGGAGTCCGAGGTCACGCAGCTCAACCGGCGCAATGTGGCGCGCCGACGGAAGGAGGTCGCCCCGATCTACACGCAGGCGGATGCGACGGCATCGCTGCAATCGTTCCGCCCGATCGACTATGAGCGCTGGACCGAGGTGATCCCCGGCGTCCGCGCGCGCTACTGGAACGCCGGCCACCTGCTCGGCTCCGCCTCGATCGAGCTGGAATTCGACCGGGACGGCCGGGAACGCCCGTTGCGCGTCCTGCTCTCGGGCGACGTCGGGCCAGAAGCAAAGCTGCTCCAGCCCGATCCCCAGGCGCCGGTGGACCTCGACTATGTCATCTGCGAGTCCACCTATGGCGACCGCGTGCGCGCAGTCACGACGCCCGAACAACGCCGGCAACACCTCGCAAGCGAGATCCGCGACGCGGCCGCGGCCAAGGGTGCCCTTCTGATCCCCGCCTTCGCGGTCGAGCGGACCCAGGAGCTGATCGTTGATATCGTACACCTGATGGAACGCGGCGAAGTTCCGGCGGCGCCGATCTTCCTCGATTCCCCGCTCGCGATCCATGCGACCGAAGTCTTTCGCCAGCATGCCGCGAGCCTCGATTCCAGCGTCGACGTCGATCGCCTCCTCAACTCTCCGCATCTCAAATTCACCGAGACGGTTGCCGAGAGCAAGGCTATCATGCGCCTGACCGGCTTTCACATCATCATCTCCGCCAGCGGAATGTGCGACGCGGGCCGCATCCGCCATCACCTCAAGCGCTGGCTTTGGAACGAGCGCGCGACCGTGCTCCTCTGCGGCTTCCAGGCGCACGGCACGCTCGGCCGCTTCATCCAGGATGGCGCCAAGGCCGTGCGGATCCAGGGCGAGGAGATCAGGGTCGCCGCACGCATCCGGGTGATCGACGAATATTCCGGACATGCCGATGCCGTCGGCATCGCCGGCTGGATCGCGGCGCGCCGCCCGATCGCCCGCGGCCTGTTCCTCACCCATGGCGAACAGGATGCGATCGCCGGTCTTGCCGAACGGCTGGGCGAACGCATTCTTCCGGCCGCAAAGATCTATCAGCCGTTGCTCGACGACATCTACGAGCTCGAGGCGCCCGAGCCGCGCGTGCTCGACGTCGACCATCGCCGCCGGCTGGCGCCCGAGGCCGTCACGCATCTCGACTGGCACAACGAAAGGTCGGAGCTGATGCTCGACATCAGCGACAAGGTCGCGGCCGCCGCCGACGACCGCGCCCGCGGCGTCATCATCCGCAGGCTGCGGCGCGCGTTGGAGGAGAATGAGTAGAGCGACGCGAGATGAGATTGAAGGCCATGAGCCGGGACCCATGCCAAGGCGCACTTGCCACGCTAGCGGGGTAAAATTGCCCCTCCGTTAATGCGACGGCCCAAACACGGCGGAGTTTCCGTTTCCCTGATGTTGAGCGCAAGGCAACGACGCTCAATTGCTGCGTGACGCTTGTTCTTTACGATGTTCGCGCTATGGCATTGTGTCGTGCTCTTGCGCCAAGAGCGTAAACTCAAATCCCGCGGCCCGACATGGTGACTTCCGATAGGCCAATCCTGACAATCCGGGCGCGTCCTGGCTCGGACCGATCCGTGGCGATCACCGTTCTTGCCGTGCTGGCGGCCGTCTCGTTCCTGCCGGTGCTGCTGACCCCTATTCCCGCGATGGTCGATTATCCCAATCACCTCGCCCGCATGTATATTCTGAGCCAGAACGGCACCCCCAGCGCCAATCCGCATTACGAGGTGGCCTGGGCGTTCTATCCCAACCTTGGAATGGATCTGCTGGTCCCGCAGTTGGCGCGGCTGATGAGCGTCGAGAACGCCACACGGCTGTTTCTGCTGCTGAGCCAATTCCTGATAGTCGGGGGCGCGCTTTTGCTCGAACGGGCCCGGAAGGGACGGGTCCATCTCGCCGGCTTCGCTGCGCTCGCCTTCCTTTACTGCCTGCCGTTGAGCTGGGGCTTCGTGAACTTCGAGTTCGGACTGGGCCTCGCGCTCTGCGGCATCGCCGTCTATCTGATGCTGGCAGATGGCCCATGGCCGCTGCGTTTCGTTGCCAACGTGGTCTTTGTCGCCGCCCTGTATGCGGCGCATTTCTTTTCGCTCGGCATCTACGGCGCGACGCTTGGCCTCTACGAGCTCTGGCGCATCGGCCACCGGCGGATATCGTACCGCGACACAGCGGTACGGCTCGGCGCGCTGGCCATGCCGGCGCTGGCTCTATTCGGGGTCATGCACATGACCGCAGGCTCGATCGGAAGCGAAGGCACGAACTGGTTCCTCGAATTCAAGCCGATTTGGCCGCTCCGCATCATGAACGGCTATAATCTGACGGTCGCGGCAACGACCGGGCTGGTGCTGATGATCGCGCTGCTCTTCGCCGCAAGACGTGGCTTTCTCAAGCTCGAGGCAGCCGGTATCTGGATCGCGATCGGCTTTGCGCTCCTCTACGTGGCCATTCCCTCGAAGCTGTTTGGAACCTCGTTTGTCGACCTCCGCATGATTCCCGCAGCGGCACTGATCCTGCCGGCATTCTGTTCGCTGTCGCTGCCCAGCCGGGCATGGCGAATGGCGGCGCTCGCGGCGATCAGCGGCGTCATCCTGGTCAACCTCGCCGTCGTGCTCGCGGTGTGGCTGCCTTACCGCGCCGACTTTGCGGCTATCGTCGCCTCGTTCGACAAGATCGATCGCGGCTCACGCGTCCTCGTCGGCAGCACGGGCGACAATGGAGATCCGCCCTTCGCCGACCTGACCTCGTATCCCATGTATTATGCGCCAACGCTGGCCGTGCACTATGCCAACGCGTTCGTGCCCAATTTATTCACGGAAGCGGGCAAGCAGCCGGTGCGGGCGCGCGAGACCGTACGCCGTCTTGCCATTCCCTACGGAGGACCGGTGCCGGCAGACCTGCTTGCCGCGATTGCGACCAGCCAGCCGCCTGCAGACGTGCCGCCCTTTGTCCGCACCTGGTACCGGGATTACGACTATCTCTATATGCTTGGACCGCCGGCCGCGAACCCGCTTCCCGATCTGCTGGAGGTGCTGGACACGTCGGAGCGATTTGTTCTCTACAGGATCCGCCGCAGGTCCTAGACCGCACAGCGTGGTTAATCGGGCGTCACCATCCGGCTGCGCCTCCCGGCTCTCGGGCGGGTCGACCGGCTGCATCGCCCCAGAGCCCTAGATCCTTAACAGTTGCGGCAAGGCCGCCTTAACCACCGACGAACTAAACTCCCGCTCCTTGAACCGAGTTGGGCTCTTCCGCATGGCGGCCAGTTTCAGATCGATCCGCTACAGCCTCGTCATCCCCGTGTTCAACGAGGAAGCCGTGCTGCCGGTGCTGCTACGCCGGCTCGAACAGGTATTGTCCCGGCTCGACGGGCCGGCCGAAGCGATCTTCGTCGACGACGGCAGCAGCGATTCCAGTTCGATCGTGCTGCGGTCGCTCGCCACGCGCGACCCGCGGTTTCGCTATATCGGCCTGTCGCGAAATTTCGGCCATCAGGTCGCCATCACCGCCGGCATGGACGCCGCGCAAGGTGACGCGATCATCGTGATGGATGCCGATTTGCAGGATCCGCCCGAAGTGATCGAGCAATTGATCGCAAAATGGCAGGAGGGCAACGACATCGTCCACGCCCGCCGCCTGTCGCGCGAAGGCGAAAGCCGGTTCAAGCGTGCGACCGCGCATCTGTTCTACCGGCTACTCGGCAAGATGTCCTCGGTCGGCATCCCCGCCGATGTCGGCGACTTCCGCCTGATCGATCGCAAGGTGCTGGACGCACTTCGGCAGATGCCGGAGCAGGACCGCTTCGTACGAGGCATGATCGCCTGGCTGGGCTTCCGCCAGACCGAGGTCGCCTTCCACCGCCTCGAGCGCGCGGCGGGCGAGACCAAATATCCGCTGCTCAAGATGGTGCGGCTCGCGATGAACGCCGCACTCGGCTTTTCCGATCTGCCCCTGCGGTTCGCAATCTGGTGCGGATTGACGGTCTCGGGACTCGCGCTGCTCTACGGCGGCTGGGTGGTCGTGTTGTGGCTCAGCCAGGACAGTCACCTTGTGACCGGCTGGTCCTCGACGATCGTCGTCGTGTCCCTGCTGTGTGGAATCAACATGCTGATGACGGGCATCGTCGGGCTTTATGTCGGCCGCATCCATGCCGAGGTGAAACGACGCCCGCTCTATGTGGTGCAGACGCGAGCCGGCTTCGATCGCAACGAGGCGGCGGACGCACCGGCGATCCACGCCGTCAACGAGTGACCCGGCGCATGACCGAACTCTTCGACGGCTATCACGACAATTATCGTGAGGTGGTCCAATCCTCGATCGACTTCTCCGGCCTGCCGCATCATTTCTTCATGCGCGCGAAAGCCGATCTGCTGCGTGATCTGATCGCGCGGCGGCTGGACGCGAAGAAGCCCGAAATGCTCGACGTCGGCTGCGGCGTCGGCAGCCTCCATCCCCTGCTGCACGGCATGGTCGGCCGCTTGAACGGCATCGACGTTTCGTCGGCCAGCCTGGCGCAGGCTCGGGCTGACAACAGTGCAGTCGACTACCGCGAGTTCGACGGCCGCACTTTTCCTTTCGACGACGCCAGCTTCGATCTGGTCACGGCGGTCTGCGTGATGCACCATATCGCGCCGCGCGAATGGCCGGATTTCATCGCCGAGATGCGGCGCGTGGTGCGCCCCGGGGGGCTCGTCTGCGTGATCGAGCACAATCCGTACAACCCGTTGACGCGTCTTGCCGTCGCGCGCTGTGAGTTCGACCGGGACGCCGTCCTGCTCAGTGCCGGCACGACGCGAAAGTTGATGGCTGCGGGCGGCTTGCGCGAGATCGGCGCGCGCCATTTCCTGCTGCTCCCCTGGGACACCAAACCGGCGCGGCGTCTGGAAGATGCCCTCAGTGGCGTGTCGCTCGGTGGCCAATACGCCGCCTTCGGGACCGCTTGACCTATTTTTGCGGCGCATCTCGCCGCTTGTGCACGACCGCCACATCGTCGCTGTAGACGCGCTGCCATTCGGGCAGCCGGTCGAGCAACGCGACCGCCGGCGTCTTCGGCGTGAGCAGCGTCGCGCCGATCTTGTAGTCGTCAAGCAGCTTGAGAAAATCGCCGAGGTCGACCAGCGCCACGGCACGATTGTAGCGGTTGATGAACGCCCCGCCGAACAGTTCGCCGCGACCGTCGATGAAGGTGGGAATGCCGGCAAAGATCAGATAGCCGCCGAAGGAATAATCGTTGAGCACGGGCCCCGTCCTGGCGAGGTCGGCTTGAGCGATGGCAGCCGCAGGCGTGATGATCGGAGCCGGCCGCACGTCGCGCGCCAGGGCCGCGCCGCTCATCACGACCAGCACTCCGAGCGCGGCGACACCGAGGCCGCGCGACGTGCCGGCGGTATCCTCCCCGGCCGGTCCGCCGAATTTCCGCCCGAGCGGGGCCGCCAGATAGAGCGGCGCCAGCAGCGCCAGCAGGTCCGCATTGCGGATCTGCGCCAGCGCGAAATGGAGCAAGCCGATCACCACCAATGCCCGCACGACCGGCAGCGTCACGCCGCGCGAGAGCGCAAAGATGCCGCCCAGCAGCAGCAGTTCGAAGAAGCTGATATGGCTGAAATCCTGCGGTCGCCATTCCGATATCCAGCCGAGCGCCTGGCCGAGGCCGAGCGTCGTCAGCGGCATCAGCAGCGGCTCAGGCCCATGGGGCGTCAGGCAGGCCGCGGCGACCGCGAGAGCCGTGAATGGCAGCCATCGCAGCACGACGCGCGGCCATTCGCTTCGCTTTGCGTTCAGCAGCGCCTCGAGCCCCACGGGGCCGATCAGTCCAAGCGCCAGGATCACGCTGCCGTGCAGATTGGCCCACAGCACCAGCAACGGCAAGGCCCAGTATGGCGGAAGCCCTCCGCGATCCATGCAGCGCACCAGGGCAGCTGCCCAGATCACCATCAGCGGCAGCACCAGCACGTGTGGCCGCGCCAGCATATGCGGTGCGAGCAGGATAACGGCCGCGATCACCATCAGCAGCGTATGGGTCGGCGAAAGCTCGCGCAGCAGGAAGAAGGTGAGCAGCCCGAAGGCGAGCGCTATCGCGGCGGCGGCGAGGACGACGACGCCCGGCCAGCCGCCAAGCGCATAGGCGCCGGCATAGATGACCTCCGAGAGCCATTCGAAGGTGATCCAGTGCGCGCCGCGCATCGAAAAGGAAAACGAGTCGCTCTCCGGCAACGCGCCATGCGCGATGATCCAGCGCCCGATCTCGATATGAGAGTAGGTGTCGGGATCATTGAGCAGCCGTGGTCCGAGGATCAGCAGCAGGACATAGACGCCGACGCTCACCATCCAGGGCAGCGCCGCGCGCGCCGAAAACGGTTGAACCTCGCTGTGGACGACCTGGTCACTCATGGCGAGCGCAAATTAGGGCGCAAGCGTTAAATTCTTCTTCGAAGTTCACCGCCCGTCCCAAGGCGGGATCGAAATCGTTACCCTCCATGAACCATGTTCCGTCCGACGAACGCGCGAGTTCCCCATTTCGGCCAATTTTGACGGCCATCGGGCTGCTGATATTGTCCGCCGCGGCGTGGCGCGACCAGGCCATTGAACCAAAGCTGTTTGAGGATGCGGATGAGACGCGTGACGTTCCTGGCTCTCGGCCTCGTGTTTGCCGGCGTCTGGTCGCATGACAGCGCGAGAGGACAGACCTCGGTCGCCCCTCCGGTGTCGCTTGCTCGGCCCGATGCATCCCCGCCGCGCGCGGGTGCCAAAAATTCCAGGAAGCATCCAGCGGCATCCAGCCGAGAGGCTTCGCCACCCGCGATCGGCGGGCTTCCATCGGCGCAGACTCCAGCCACCGACTATGATGGCTTCAGCGCAGGCACCGTCGATGACAATGACGCCGCCAGTCAGGTGACGCCGCCTGCCGGTTCACGCACAGCAAAAGGCCTCGCCGGCCAGTCATCGTTCGATGAGGAGGATGAGGCGCTGAGGCGAAGGCTGACGATCTGCAAAAACTGCAAATAGGAATTTCGTGGCCCGGATCGCGGCTCGCTGCATAGCTGACCTACCGCGACTATCCTCTGCCCGCGCTTTACCCTCCTCCCATTTCCTGATCCTCTCTCCCTAATCGGCCGGACCAACCGGCATCGCCAGGGAGAGAGACGCCATGAAGCTCGGCACCGCGATCGCGGAAATCATGAAGCGTGAGGGGATCGAGATCCTCTGCGGCTATCCGGTCAACCATCTGATCGAGCATGCGGCGAAAGCCGAGATCCGGCCCGTGATGGTGCGGCAGGAGCGCGTCGGCATCCACATGGCGGATGCGATCTCGCGGGTGACGTCCGGGCGTTCGATCGGCGCGTTCTGCATGCAGCACGGGCCCGGTGCGGAAAACGCGATGGGCGGCGTCGCACAATGCTACGGCGAATCCGTGCCCGTGCTGGTGCTGCCAATGGGCTATCAACGCAGGCTTGCGCATATCGAGCCGAACTTCAATTCCAGCGAGGCGATGAAGCCGTTCGCGAAATCCTCCGAGCCGATCATCCTTGCTGCCGAGGTCGCCAATATCTTTCGCCGCGCCTTCACGAAACTGAAGAACGGCCGCGGCGGTCCCGTCATCGTCGAGATTCCCTCGGACATGTGGAACGAGGAGGTGCCGGAGCCGCTGAACTACACGCCGGTGCTGCGCACCCGCTACGGTGCCGATCCCGTGCATGTGAAGGAAGCAGCAGGCCTCCTGGTCAACGCCAGGCGTCCGGTGATCTATGCCGGCCAGGGCGTGCATTACGCGCAGGCCTGGCCGCAACTGAAACGGCTCGCCGAGCGGCTGGCCATCCCCGTCACCACCAGCTTGGGAGGCAAATCGTCGTTCCCGGAAACCCACCGGCTCTCGCTCGGTTCCGGCGGCCTCGCGGTCCCGCGCGCGGTGCCGAAATTCCTCGCTGAAGCCGACGTCATCTTCGGCATCGGCTGCTCCTTCACCGAAACAAACTTCGGCATCGCGATGCCGAAAGGCAAGACCATCATCCATTCGACGCTCGACCCCAACCACCTCAACAAGGATGTGGAGGCGACAATAGGCCTCGTCGGCGACGCCGGGCTCGTGCTCGACGCGCTGCTGGAGGAGATCGGCAGGACGATCACTGCGGATCGCGATGCATCCGCGGTCACGGCCGAAATCGCGGCCTCGCACAAGGAGTGGCTGGCCAAATGGATGCCGAAACTCACCAGTAATGACGCGCCCTTGAGCCCCTATCGCGTGCTGTGGGACCTGCAGCACACCGTCGACATCAACAACACCATCATCACGCACGATGCCGGCAGCCCGCGCGACCAGCTCTCGCCGTTCTGGAAATCGGTCGAGCCCCTCACCTATCTCGGCTGGGGCAAGACGACGCAGCTCGGCTACGGCCTCGGGCTTGCAATGGGCGCCAAGCTCGCAAAGCCCGACAAGCTCTGCATCAACGTCTGGGGCGATGCGGCGATTGGTTTCACGGGCATGGATTTCGAGACCGCGGTACGCGAGCGCATCCCGATCATGTCGATCCTGCTGAACAATTTCTCGATGGCGATCGAACTGAAGGTGATGCCGGTTTCGACCGAGAAATATCGCTCGACCGATATTTCCGGCGACTATGCCGCGATGGCGCGCGCCTTCGGCGGCTACGGCGAACGGGTGACCAGGCCTGAGGACATCATCCCCGCGATCAAGCGCGGCATCCAGAAGACGCAGGAAGGCACCCCTGTGCTGCTGGAGTTCATCACCAGCAAGGAGACCGAGGTGTCGCGGCCCGGCACGTGAGCCCGGCCGGTTTTGGCGGCAAACCTTGCTGTCGCAGGCGCTGGCCCCGGCCGCAGGAGATATGATAATCCGCCTTGGTGCCGCGAACGTCGCGGTATCAAGCCGGATCGCGAATGACCACGCCTTTCATCGATATCGAGGAACTCGAGCGCCGATTGCAGTCGGCCACGGCCGAGAATGCGCAGCTTCGAAGCGAGCTTGCGATCGCCGGCGATCGTCAGCGCGCCAGTGCCGAGATCTTGCGCACCATCGCGGCCTCGCCCTCCGACGCCCGGCCGGTCTTCGAGGCGATCGCGTCCAGCTCCAAACGTTTGCTCGGCGGCTTTTCCGCCACCGTGCTTCAGTTCATCGAGGACGAGCTGCACCTCGTGGCCTATACACCAACCAGCCTCGAGGCGGACGAGGGGCTCAAGGCGGCGTTCCCGCGCAAGATTGCGGACTTTCCGACCTTTGCGCTGGTGCGTGGCGGCGAGACGATTCAATTTCCCGATAGCGAAGCCGAGGGCGTCCCGGAGCTGAACCGGGACCTTGCACGGCTGCGCGGCTTCCGCAGCGTGTTGTTCATGCCGCTGATGAACCGTGGCACACCGGTCGGCATGATCAGCGTGACGCGCGCCGAGCCCGGCGCGTTCGCAGCCGACGTCGTGCAGCTGCTCCAGACTTTTGCCGACCAGGCCGTGATCGCGATCGAAAATGCGCGGCTGTTCAACGAGACGCGCGAGACGCTGGAGCGCCAGACCGCCACGGCCGACATTCTCAAAGTCATGGCCGCTTCGCCGTCCGACGTGCAGCCGGTGTTCGACGCCATCGCCGCCAACGCCAACCGGCTGATCGGCGGCTTTTCCACCGCAGTGCTGCGCTACATCGACGGCGCCGCGCATCTTGCCGCGTTCACGCCGACGGATGCCGCCGGCGACCGCGCGCTCCAGGCCTCATTCCCGGTGCCGTTCGCGCAGTTCCCGCCCTACCAGCTCGTGGCCGATGGTGCGGCGGCGCAACTGCCCGACACCGAGCTCGAGCCGGCCGCGCGAGACATCGCGCGCGCCCGCGGCTATCGCAGCATGCTGTTCGCGCCGCTGATGGGCGAGGGCGAGGCCATCGGCGTGATCATCGCCACGCGCCGCGCGACCGGCGCGTTCACCTTGCATCATGTGCGGCTGCTCCAGACCTTCGCCGACCAGGCGGTGATCGCGATCAAGAATGTCAGCCTGTTCAACGCCACACGGGAAGCGCTGGAACGGCAGACCGCAACCGCCGACATCCTTAAGGTGATCGCGGCTTCGCCTGCGGACGTCACGCCGGTGTTCCAGGCGATCTCCGACAGCGCCAAAGCGCTGGTCGGGGGACATTCGTCGACGGTCACCCGCGTCATCGACGGCATGCTGCATCTGGCCGCCTTCACCACCGACAACGAAGCCGGCAACGCGGATCTGCTCAGCTCCTTTCCGGCGCCGCTGTCGTCGCCGGGAATTCACAGCCGCGTGGCGACGAGCGGAGAGTTCGCGTTCCGGGGCGACATGCAAAGCGAACCCGACCTCACGGACGCCATGAGGGAGCTGGCGCGGATACGAGGCTATCGCAGCATCCTGGTCGTGCCGATGCTGCGCGACGGCGTTGCGATCGGCACCATTGCGGTCACACGGCCGCAGCCCGGAGCTTTCCCGGACAAGGCGTTCAACCTGCTCAAGACCTTTGCCGACCAGGCCGTCATCGCGATCGAGAACACGCGCCTGTTCAACGAAGTGCAGGACCGCACCAGCGAGCTTGCCAAATCGCTCGAGGATCTGCGCGCCGCGCAGGACCGGCTGATCCAGACCGAGAAGCTGGCATCGCTCGGCCAGCTCACCGCCGGCATCGCGCATGAGATCAAGAACCCGCTCAACTTCGTCAACAATTTTGCCTCGCTCTCGGCCGAGCTGACCGATGAGCTGAACGAAGTGCTGACGCCCGTCCGGCTCGCGCACGACGTCCGCAGCGAAGTCGACGAACTGACCGGGCTTCTGAAGGACAATCTGGAGAAGGTCGTGCAGCACGGGCGGCGCGCCGATTCCATCGTCAAGAACATGCTGCTGCATTCGCGCGAAGGCGGCGGCGAGCACCGGCTGAGCGACATCAACGCGCTGGTCGAGGAGAGCCTCAACCTCGCCTATCACGGCGCCCGCGCCGAGAAGCCGCTATTCGACGTGACGCTGAAGCGCGAGCTCGATCCCGAGGCCGGGCAAGCCGAAGTGTTCCCGCAGGAGATCACCCGGGTGCTGCTGAACCTGATCTCGAACGGCTTCCACGCGGTCGCCAAGCGAAAAACGGACAACGGCACCGCCGATTACGAGCCGACGGTGATCGCGGCCACGCGCGACCGCGGCGACAAGATCGAGATCCGCATCCGCGACAACGGCACCGGCATTGCGCGCGAGGTGAAGGAGAAGATGTTCAACCCGTTCTTCACCACCAAGCCCGCCGGCGAAGGCACCGGCCTCGGGTTGTCGATGAGCCACGACATCGTGGTGAAGCAGCACGGCGGTACGATCGACGTCGCGACGGAGCCCGGCGCGTTCACGGAGTTCACGATCCTGTTGCCGCGAAAGAGCGGCTTTGCCGATCGGGGCGGCTAGGCCCTACTCCACCATCTCGACATGCTTGGTGACGGAGGGGCCGGCCAGCGGCCGCTCCTCCATCATGATCAGGCAGAGCGCGGCCCCGGTCATCAGCGCGGTCGCGGCGCCGAAGACGTAGCGGAACGCGTGCCGCATGTCGTCGGCGGGGATCGCAGGGATGCTGCCCGCGGCATGATGCTCGCCGGCGAGCGGAATGTCGGTGCCGAGCGCGATCAGCAGGATGGCGGCAAAGGCCGCAACCGTGAACGAGGACATCAGCGAGCGAAAGAAGTTCAACGCGCCGGTGATGGTACCGACCTGCGGACGGGCGACCGAATTCTGCAGCGAGACCACGCAGACCGGAAAAGTGGTGCCGAGGCCGAGCGCAAACGCAGCCATCAGCGTCAGCAGGGCCCATAGCGGCAGCGTCGTCAACGTGAGACCGAGGCCGCACAGCGCGGCCCAGGACGTGCCGATGATGGCGACCCGCTTGTAATGCTTGGCGCGCGCCATGGTGCGACCGGCGATCGCCGCGCCGCAGGTCGAGACCGCCGCGAGCGGAATCAGGGCGAGGCCCGCTTCGCTGGCGCTGAGGTGATAGACCTGTTCGTAATAGAGCGGGAGCTGCACGGTGAGGCCCGTGATCGCGCCGAGCGCGCAGCCGCCGGCCATCAGCCCGAACGGCGCGACCGACCCTCCGAGCAGCGGCAGCGGCAGGAACGGCTCGTCCGCACGCCGCGCGTGCCACACGAAGGTGACAACGAGCGCGACGGCGCCACCGACCATCGCGAGCACGGTCGGCGACAGCCATGGATAGCGCGTCCCGCCCCACGTCAGCACCAGCATGAAGACCACCGCGGACGCCATCAACAACACGCCGCCAAGCCAGTCGACCTTGCGCTTGCGATGGAACACCGGGATCTTCTTCATCTTCGGCAGCAGCAGCGCGAGCGCCGCGGCCGTGAGTGGAAGGTTGATCCAGAAGATCATCGACCAGTGCAGATGCTCGGCGAACACGCCGCCGATGACCGGGCCGAGGATGCCGCCGACCATCCAGACGCTGGAGAAATAGGCCTGATACTGGCCGCGCTCGCGCGGCGACACGACGTCGGAGATCACCGTCTGCACCACTGGCATGATGCCGCCGCCACCAAGGCCCTGGAGGCCGCGCGCCAGAATCAGCATCGGCATGTTCGGTGCGACCGCGCACAGCACCGAGCCGGCGACGAACAGGCTGAGCGAGATGATGATCATGACGCGGCGACCGTAGATGTCGCTGAGCGTGCCGAACACCGGCGCAACCGCGGTCGAGGCGAGCAGATAGGCCGTGATGACCCAGGACAGGTTCGAGACGTCCTGGAACTGGCGACCGATGGTCGGCAGCGCGGTCGCCACGATGGTCTGGTCGAGTGCTGCCAGGAACATCGTCAGCATCAGGCTGAGCACGATGGTCCGCACCTCGTCCTGTGACAGCGGCGCCGGCGGCGCGAGCGAAGGAGCGTCGTCGACGCTCAAGACCTCGCTCGGAAGCCGCGACAGCTCTTCGGCGATATCGTCGGGCAACACCTGGGTATCGGCAGAACTGCTCCGCCGGTCAAACTTGTTCATCTCGATCGGAAACCGTGGTGCGGCGCAACGCCGCGAAGGATTCGTTCTATGCAGCCCAATGTAGACAGCAAAGTTCTTCCCGGGCAGGCACCGCGGCGCATGGGTGCATCCCACCCCACGGCCATCCCGAAGCCGTGATCCGAAGTTGCAGGCGGATCAGTCCTTCGGGCGTCGCTTCAGGCGCGCCCGTTTCGGCAGCTGCGCCGGCCACTGCACGATGTGGTTCTCGAGCTCATCGTCCGGGATCTGCTCCTCGCTGCCCTCGACCCGGCCGCGCACGGAGACACCGGCCTCATGCACGGTGTTGGGATCGCCGGATACCAGCGGATGCCACCAATAGAGGTCGCGGCCTTCCGCGACGAGCTTGTAGCCGCAGCTCGGGGGCAGCCAGTTCAGGGTGCGGACATTGGCCGGGGTCAGGCGGACACAGTCAGGAACCTTGTCGGAACGATTCGCGTAATCCTTGCAGCCGCAGGTCCCGGCATCGAGCAGCTTGCAGCCGACATGGGTGAAATAGATCTCCCCGGTGTCCTCCTCTTCGAGCTTGTTCAGGCAGCAGCGGCCGCAGCCGTCGCACAGGCTTTCCCATTCCGGCCCCGACATCTCCTCCAACGTCTTGGTTTTCCAGAAGAATCCTTCCTGGCCTGAAGGTCGTTTGGGAGCTGCGGTCATGCGCCTCAACAAGATTCGAAGAGCTACGGCTGGTGCCATCTAGGGCGTGCGGCCGTAAGGCTGCAAGCAGCGCTCGCGGAAGGCCCGTAATGAACCGGGGTCAATTAGGCCTGTTGTTCAAAATCGCAAGCGTGACCATTGGTTTATAGGCCCTGCTCGGCTAGAAGGAACGGCAAGTCCCCACGGACGCGAACCGGGCGCCTTGGGTTTGCCGCAACATTCCCGCAAGACGTCTCGATGCCGCCCCGGCCGGGTGCTTGAACGCTTTCGAACCAAGCCTCAAGGGTTCTAGGTGCGCCAGATCATACCACCGCATTGGAAGCAGAAGGTCCGGAATTTCTTCCTGGATCTCGATGCGCGCATCGACTCCTCGCTGTTCTCCTCGGCCAAGGGCATCCGCGAGCTCTACGAGCGCTACTCGACCTTCATGGACCGCTTCTATGTCGGGCGGTGGAAGCGCTGGGTGTTCATCGAGCCGCTGTCGGAGGCCGCGACCCTCGGCCTCGGCGGCCTGGTCGTGATGCTGACGCTCGCCATCCCCGCTTTCCGCGAGACCGCGGACGAGGATTGGCTGAAGAAGTCCGATCTCGCCGTGTCCTTCCTCGACCGCTACGGCAACCCGATCGGCAGCCGCGGCATCAAGCACAACGACTCGATCCCGCTGGAAGATTTTCCGGACGTGCTGATCAAGGCGACGCTGGCGACCGAGGACCGCCGCTTCTACGAGCATTTTGGCATCGACATCGCCGGCACCGCGCGCGCGCTCGTCACCAACGCCCAGGCCGGCGGCGTCCGCCAGGGCGGCTCCTCGATCACCCAGCAGCTGGCCAAGAACCTGTTCCTGAGCAACGAGCGAACCATCGAGCGCAAGGTCAACGAAGCCTTCCTCGCGGTCTGGCTCGAATGGCGCCTGACCAAGAACGAGATCCTCAAGCTGTATCTCGATCGCGCCTATATGGGCGGCGGCACTTTCGGCGTCGACGGCGCCGCGCATTTCTACTTCAACAAGTCCGCGCGTGACGTGACGCTGGCGGAAGCGGCGATGCTCGCGGGCCTGTTCAAGGCGCCGACGAAATACGCCCCCCACATCAACCTGCCCGCAGCCCGCGCCCGCGCCAATGTCGTGCTCGACAACCTCGTCGATGCCGGCTTCATGACCGAGGGCCAGGTGTTCGGCGCCCGCCGCAATCCCGCCTTCGCGGTCGACCGCCGCGACGAGGCTTCGCCGAACTATTATCTCGACTACGCCTTCGACGAGATGCGCAAACTGGTCGACACCTTCCCGAAATCCTACACCGAGCGCGTGTTCGTGGTGCGGCTCGCGATCGACGCCAACGTGCAGAAGGCGGCGGAAGACGCGGTCGAGAACCAGCTGCGCCAGTTCGGCCGCGACTATCACGCGACCCAGGCCGCGACCGTCGTCTCCGATCTCGACGGCGGCATCCGCGCCATGGTCGGCGGCCGCGACTACGGCGCCAGCCAGTTCAACCGCGCCACCGACGCCTATCGCCAGCCGGGCTCCTCGTTCAAGCCTTACGTCTACACCACCGCGCTTCTGAACGGCTTCACGCCGAATTCGATCGTGATCGACGGACCGGTCTGCATCGGCAATTGGTGCCCGCAGAACTATGGCCATTCCTATTCCGGCGCGGTGACGCTGACACAGGCGATCACGCGCTCGATCAACGTGGTGCCGGTGAAACTGTCGATCGCGATCGGCCAGAAGGAGCAGCCGAAGGCGCCGAACCCGGCCAAGATCGGCCGCGCCAAGATCGTCGAGGTCGCCCGCCGCTTCGGCCTCAAGGCGCCGCTGCCCGACACGCCGTCGCTGCCGATCGGCTCGGACGAAGTCACCGTGCTCGAGCACGCCGTCGCCTATGCGACCTTCCCGAACCGCGGCAAGGCGGTGACGCCGCATGCGGTGCTGGAGGTGCGCACCGGCGCCGGTGACCTCGTCTGGCGCTGGGACCGCGACGGGCCGAAGCCGCGGCAAGCCATTCCGCCGAACATTGCCGCCGACATGGCCGGCATGATGAGCCACGTCGTCAGCGAAGGCACCGCGCGCCGCGCCGCCCTCGACGGCATTCCGACCGCGGGCAAGACCGGCACGACCAATGCGTATCGCGACGCCTGGTTCGTCGGCTACACCGGCAATTTCACCTGCGCGGTCTGGTACGGCAATGACGACTATTCGCCGACCAACCGCATGACCGGCGGCTCGCTGCCGGCACAGACCTGGCACGACATCATGGTCGCGGCGCATCAGGGCGTCGAGGTCCGGGAGATCCCCGGCGTCGGCATGGGCCAGAAGCTGCCGCCGGAACGCGTTGCCAACGCGCAAGCCAACGCTGCGCCGAAGGTGCTGGAGACCAAGCCCGGTCCGCCGCCCGTCTTGACCAAGCGCGGCGCCGACATTCTGGTCCGCGTCGAGAAGCTGCTGGATGACGCGGCCCGGGCCGCCAACAAGTCCGCTGCCGACGACGGCAAGACAGCCAAGCCGGCCGCGTCCACGAGCGCGCTCGCCTTCCCGCAGAACTATGCGGAAGAGAATGCGAACGCATCCGCCCCGCGCAAGAACTGATCGAAACCCGTGCGGCTGATCCTGATCACATTGACGGCCCTTCTGCTCGCAACCGTGGTGGGCGTCGGCGCGACCTGGATGACGACGACGCGCGGCACCGAGATCGGCGCGCTGACCATCGGCCCCTGGACCGCCCGCCCGCGCACCGGCACCGCGGACGTCGATCCCTATTCGCGCGCCACCATCGTGCGCAACGGCGAGCTGCCGATCGGCACCGGCGACGGCGTCGCCTTCACCGCGACCGCCGACGACAAGAAGAAGCCGCTCGACGGCCGCTGCGACGTCGTCGTCTCCGGAGTGACGCCGCCGGCGCGGTTCTGGACGCTGACGCTTTACGACCGCAAGGGCCACCTCGTCGCCAACACGCTGCAGCGCTACGGCTTCACCAGCCAGGAGATCGTGCGGGGGTCCGACGGCACGTTCGAGATCCGCATCGCCTCGCGCTCGCGCGCCGGCAACTGGCTGCCGACCGGCGGCATCGAGCGCTACGCCTTGATGCTGCGGCTCTACGACACCCCGGTCGGCGTTGCGACGCGCACCCAGCGCGATGCGCCGATGCCCACGATCTCGACGGTGGGCTGCTCATGATCCGGCTCCTGTTCACCATCGTCGCGGGCGTGCTGCTGGGCCTCGTGGTCCATCTCGTCAGCGTGCTGGCGCTGCCGCGGATCGCGACCCAGGACGCCTATTCACGGCTGACGCCGATGACCAAGCTCAACGGCGTCACCCAGCTTCCCCTCGCCGATCCCAACACCTCACCGATGCCGTTCATGGACCCGGCCTTTGCGCTCGCGATCTGCCGCTATGACCTCACAAGCGGGCCGATCAAGCTCACCGTGCCGGTGAGCCAGGCCTACACCTCGGTGTCGTTCTACACCCGCAACGAGATCGCCTATTACGCCATCAACGATCGCTCCGCCGGCAGGAAGGTGATCGAGCTCGACCTGATGACGGAAGCGCAGCACAGCGAGTTGCCCGAGGACGAGGAGATCACCGCGGCCGACCGCCTGATCATCGATTCCCCGACCGCGACCGGGCTCATCGTCATGAAGGCGCTCGCCGCCGAGCCCGGCCTGATGCCGCAGGCGCAAGCCTCGCTTCAGGCTGCAACCTGCGCGCCGCAGACAGAGGTGCCCGCCAAGGCCGAGGCGCCGCGCGGACGGCGCTGACGTGGGGCTGCGTCAGCAGTTCAAAGCAAAAAGCGCGAAAACAACCCCATGCACAGTACAGGGTCATTGAAATCGTTGGACTATCCGATCACCCAAAACTCACGTCGCAGATCCCAGGGCGAAGCGGCGGCGCCATGGACTTGGAAGCTTTGACACGTCGGGCAAAACACTGGCAGAATGACAAGATCGAAAGATCGTAACACCCGCGCCGAGCAATCCGCCGCGGGTTTTTTCATGTCGGAGCAAGGGATGCCATGATCACAGCGCCCGCACCCTGCACGGACGCCGTTCCTAATGGATGATCTGGCTGAGAAAACCCTTCGCTCGTTCGGTCCTGGGCGCACGAAAGAAGGTTTCAGGATCGGCTTCCTCGACGATCGACCCGCGATCCATGAAGACCACCCGGTCAGCGACTTCGCGGGCAAAACCCATCTCGTGCGTGACACAGACCATGGTCATTCCATCCCGCGCCAGCTCCACCATGGTTTCGAGCACCTCCTTGACCATCTCCGGATCGAGCGCAGAGGTCGGCTCGTCAAACAACATGATCTTCGGCTGCATGCAGAGGGCGCGGGCGATCGCAACGCGCTGCTGCTGGCCCCCGGAGAGCTGTCCCGGATATTTGGTCGCTTGATCATGGATCCGCACCTTCCGGAGAAAGCCGATCGCACGCTCATACGCCTCCACGCGGGACAGGCCGCGCACCTTCATCGGCGCCAGCATGCAGTTCTCGACGACCGAGAGATGCGGAAACAGATTGAAGCTTTGGAACACCATGCCGACCTCGCGGCGGACGCTGTTGACGTCGGTCATCCGGTCCGTCAGCTCAACGCCATCGACGACGATGCGGCCGCCATCATGCTTCTCGATATGGTTGATGCAGCGGATCAGCGTCGATTTGCCAGAACCCGAGGGACCGCAAAGGACGATCTTCTCGCCCGCCGCGACACTGAGATTGATGTCGCTCAGGGCCGTGAAACGGCCGAACCGCTTCACCACGCCCTCCACGGCAACGATGGCCGATGATCGGCTCGTCTCGTGTGCGGCGATCTCCTGAATCATCTTCGTCTCCCAAGGACGGCGGTTCTCGAACGATTCCTCATCGATGCGCTCCCGCGATCGCATAGCGCCTGCGCAGCAACGCGACGCACTGCGATGCCGCCGAACTGATGGCGAGGTAGACCGCGACGACCACGAGGTACATCTCAACGAGACGGCCGTTGAGCTGCGCAAGTTTCGAGGCTGCACCGAGCAGGTCAGTCAGCGAAAGCACGTAGACTAGCGAGGTGTCCTGGAACAGGATGATGGTCTGGCTGAGGATGATCGGGCTCGCCACGCGGAGCACCTGCGGGAGGATCACGCTCCGATACGTCTCGAAGGTGGACAATGCGAGCGCCTGGCACGCCTCAAACTGTCCCCGGTTCACGGCGCGCAATCCGACGCGAATGATCTCCGAATAGTAGGCCGCCTCGAACAGGCCGAAGGTGATGAAGGCAGTCCAGGTGGCGCCGATCGGAATCGGACGGCCGTTGCCGGCGAGATGGCCAAGCACGATCGGCACCAGAAAGAAGAACCAGAACAGGACGAGGATCAGTGGGATCGAGCGGATCAAGGCGATGTAGCCGCGCACAATCTTTCCGATCACAGGCAGCTCGAAGTGCTGCAGGAGCGCAAAACAGGTGCCCAGGATCATGCCGACCACGAAAGCCACAGCAGTCAGCGCGAGCGAAAACAGCAACCCGGACCAGAGATAGGGCCACGCCTGAAGAACAATCGAGAAATCGAGGCTGTTCATTTCGCGACCTCCATCGCGTCGGGTAAGCAGCCGACCTGTTTGACGTCGTCGACCAGGCTCGGCTCGATCGCATCGCCAGCCCGTGCGGCACCGGGGATGCGCACGGCCCGATCGATCAGCGCCATCCCCTGGTAGGCGATCAGCGCCAGCGCGAGATAGATCAGCGTCGCGGCGCCGAAGGCCGTGAAGGTCTGGAACGTCGCTTCGCTGATCTGGCGAGCCTGAGCCGTAAGCTCCATCAGGCCGATCGTGAGTGCGACGGAGGTGTTCTTGTAGATGCCCATCACCTCGCTGGTCAGGCTTGGCATGATCAAACGCAGCGCCTGCGGCAGGATGATGTGCCGATAGGTCAGATATCCGGTGAGCCCGAGCGCGTTTGCCGCCTCGGTTTGCCCTTTCGGCAAGGCCTCGATCCCGGCACGAACCTGCTCGGCGATACGCGCAGCGGTGTAGAGGCTCAGGCACACGAGCGCCGGGAAGAACGATCCCCAGGGCGGCGGTATCTGCTTGATGGCGTTTCCAAGCGCGGGCGGAAGGATCTCCGGCAGGACGAAATACCAGAGAAACATCTGCGCCAGGACGGGGATGTTGCGGAATATCTCCACATACAGGCGCGCGAACGCTGCGACGACCCGGTTCTGCACGGTCCGGCCGATCCCGACGACAACCCCGACCGCAAAGGCAATCCACCAGCCGAAGAAAGCCAACGCCAAGGTCCAGCCGAGACCCGACAGAAGCCAGTCGATATAGCGCTGGCCATCCGCCGTCTGCTCAAAAAGCACTGCGAACATGGCGAACCTCGGGGCTCCGGATGCGAGAGAGGATCAGCTTGCCGAAAAATTCTCCGGTATCATTTCGACTAGTCGACCGCGTCGCTCGGATGCGCGATCCGCTCCATGAGTTCGTCCGTCAGCGGGAACGCGAGATTCTCGCCTTTGGGCGGAATCGGCCGGGTGAACCATTTCGTGTAGGTCTTTTCGAACTGGCCCGACGCCATCTGTTTCGAAAGAACGTCGTCGACGAGCGCCTTGAAGCCGGCGTCGCCCTTCGTGAACATCAGGCCATAATAGACCTTCGCATAACCCTCGGGGAGAAATATCAGCGCGTTCGGATTCGGAGCTGCGGCCTTGAGGCCGGCGAGAAGGATATCGTCCTCCATAAAGGCGGCGGCGCGGCCGGTATTCAGCATCAGGAAGGATTCCGCATGGTCTTTCGCCTGGACGATGTTGAATCCGAGTTGCTGCTTCGCATTCACACCTTGCGCGAAGCCAACGGCATTGGAGCCCTGGGTGACGACGATCGTCTTGCCCTTGAGATCGCCGGCCGTCTTCAGCCCGCTGTCCGCCTTCGTCAGCCAGCGCGGCTGGCTGACGAATGTCGCGACCGAAAACGAAACCTGCTCCTGCCGTTTCTTGTCGTTCGCCGTACCGCCGCATTCGATGTCAACGGTACCGCTTTGAATGAGCGGAATCCGGTTGGACGAGTTCACCGGAGTGTAGTTGACGGCGAGATTGGGCAGATTGATTTCGGCCTTGATGCGCTCGACGATGGCGGCGCAGAGGTCCAGCGAAAAGCCGATCGGCTTTTGATCGGGACCAAGATACGAGAACGGAATGGAAGCCTCGCGATAGCCGATGGTGACGGCACCGCTCGACTTGATCTTGGCGAGCGTGGGACTATCGGCCGCGGTCGACGGCTGGACAAAGGCGCCGACGGCCACGAGGCCGGACAGAACACCGAATACACGTGCAAAATTCATCATGTGCATCTCCCCTTTGATGGACGGCCTAGGCGGCCCTGGATGACGGCTTCAGGCCGCGCCGCTTGATGACATCGATCAGGCGATCGACATCCGCGAAATTGTTGAACATTCCGAACGACACGCGAATGCCGTCCCGCTCCGGCGACACGCGGACACCATTCTGCTCGAAATGGCCAAGCCACTCGGCGGCAGGGAGCGCGATGACGTAGATATGCGGCGCGCGGTGCTGCCGGTTGCGGGGACCGACGAGGCGAATGTCCAGAGCATCGAGCTGGGCGATGAGATGATCGCCGAGATCGAGGCAATGATTCTGGATATTCTGCACGCCCAGCGCTTCGATCATGTCGAGCGAGGCGCCGAGCGCATGGATCGCCGGGAGGTTGAAGTTGCCGAGCTCGAAGCGGCGCGCGCTGGTGGCCAAGTCGAGCTTGTCGGAGCTGGCGATGAGATCGGCCGGGACCTCGGCAAGGCTCGCGACGGCGAGATAGGCGGGCTCGAGCTCGGTCCTGGATTTGTCCCAATACAGGAGCCCGAGCCCTTGCGGCACGAGCAATCCCTTGTGGCTGCCCGACCCGATGAAGGTCGCGCGCAGGGCTTTCGCATCGATCGGCACGACGCCGATCGCCTGCATCACGTCAACGACGAAATAGAGTCCCATCTCCCGGCACAAGGCGCCGATGCTCTCGACGTCAAAACGATGACCGGCATGGAAAGTCACCTGCGACATCGAGATCGCCCTTGTGTTCGCGTCGATATGCGAACGAAGGCTCTCGGCATTCACGACTGCCGTCATCGGCACAAACTCGACCGTAACGCCCTTGCGTCGCAGATTGAGGAACGCATAGGCGTTATTCGGATGATCGCCGTGGATCATCAGCACCTTGTCGCCGGCACGCAGAGGCAGCGCGTTGGCCGCGATGTTCATGCTTTCCGAGGTGTTCTTGGTGAACGCGATTTCATCTGTCGCTGCGCCGAGGAGCCGCGCCAGCTTTTCCCGGGTCTGCTCGACGCGATCGAGCCACACGCTTTTCGGACCGGCCGTCTCGAGGCCTTCGCGGAGAAAAAGGTCGATCGCCGCTTTGACGGGACGCGAGAGGGGCGTCTGGAAGCCGGAGTCGAGATAGGTGATCCGCTCGACAGCCGGAAATTCCTTCCGCACGGCATCGACGTTGTAATGGCGAGACATCCCACTCTCCTGATGAGCGCGCCCGGCAGGGCTTCACTTTGCGCTGCACAAATCCTGTTCACCTTTCGGCAGAGCCAACGATATGGGCAACAAGCGATCGCATCAAAGATATTTTTCATATTTTGGTAGTTTTAATTCCGAAAAATGATAATTTGTCTTACAGAGACGACTACGCCTGAGAGGATGCAAAATGCCGCAAGACAACGCCGAAGGACCTCTCGACCGTGCATTCGCCATCGTCGGCCATGTCGCCGGTCAAGTCAGGGCGGTCTCGGTCGCAGAAATCGCCAATGCGCTCGCTCTGCCGCTACCGACCGCGCATCGACTCATCGGAAATCTGGAGCAGCGCGGGCTGCTTCAGAGAGCGCTCGGAACAAAGCGCTACGTGGTCGGCAATCAACTGGTCACGTTGTCAGCCCGGGTCATCGGCGCCGCTTTTCGTACCGCACGTCGGCATGCTGTGCTCCGCGCAGTCGCCACTGAAATCGGCGAGCAGTGCGAGATCGGCGTCGTGCGTGACAATGTCGTTGCGTATGTCGACAGCGTCCGCGTGTCGCAACCTCAAGGTCTCCAGTTCAACCCGGGGGAAGCAGCGCCACTTCACTGCACGTCCACCGGCAAGATCTACATGAGCCGGTTGCCGGAGCGGGCGCGTGAGAGGCTGTGCTGGGCGCTCCCTCTCACCAAATATACCGACACGACGATCATCGACGTCGAGAGCCTGATGAAGGTCCTCGATGAGACCCGCAAACGCGGCTGGGCCAAGACCAACGAAGAGTATGTGAGAGGGGTCGTTGGCTGCGCTGTTCCGATCCTGTCTCCGGATCGCGAGTTGATCGCGTGCCTGGGCGTCTCCGTTCCCGTGGCACGCGTGAGCTTCGCCGAGTTGGACCGGTTCATAGCTCCACTCCAGAAAGCCGCTGCGTTGCTATCGGAAACAATCCTCCAGGCTGATGAGGATGGGGGGAGCGATGCATCCGAGAAATTCTGATCCTGTTCCCCTGTCCATTTCCACCCCGTCCAGTTCTGCACTCCCCTCGAAGCGAGCACCTGACTCGCTAGTCCACCGACACCGGCTTCCGTGGTGGGACCTTCCGCGCCCAGAGCAGTGCGAGCGGCCCCACCGCGATTCCGGCTGCGAGGACGATGAACGCCAGCAGCCAGCCGTGCGCGCTCTGCGGGCCGCCGGCAATGTCGAGCGCAGCGCCCGTCCCCCAGGCCCCAACCGCTGACAGGCCGAAGCCCACCGTCGAGTGCAGGGCCAGGGTTGCACCCCGATGCTCTGATGTCGCGGCGGCCGACATGCCGGCGGTCAGCGCGCCCGAATCCGCCGGCACCGTCAAACCGTAGACGAGCAGCAGCAGCGCGAGCACCCATGCCGGCGCAGTTGCGTTGAGCCCGATGATCAGTGCGACGCAGGCCGACGTGATCATCACGATCGTGATCGCCCGATGGCGGCCGAACTTCAGTGCGGCCTCGTTGCCGAGGATGCTGGCGGGCATCGAGATCACTGCGAAGCAGAAGCTCAGCAAGACGGGGCTCAGCCACGACGGCGCGCCTTGATGAGCGATGACGAAGGTCCAGAACCCGACCAGCCAGGTGCGGATGCCGTAGAGTTCGAAGCAATGGGCGCCGTAGCCGAATATGTATCCGAGCGCCTCGCGGTTGGCGAAGACGGGTGCGAAGTTCAGGAGGCGTCCGGCCTTCGGCGCAGGCCGCTGCCCCTGCATGAGGAGGCACGCGACGACCATTGCGACGGGACCGAAGCCGGTGACAAGGAAAGCGGTCCGCCAGCCCCAACGGTCGGCGATCACTTGCGCGAGCAGGAACGAGAGGCCGACGCCGACCGAGAAGCTCGACGTGTACAGCGTGACGGCGCGCGAGGTGTCGCCGGCAGGAAGCCGGTCCGTCAGCGCCTTCAGGCCGGGCATGTACGCACCGGCAAATCCAAGCCCTGCAAGGGACCAGATCGCGGTCGCGGACCAAAACCCTTGCGCGAAGATTCCGAACGCTACGGTCGCCAGCCCGCTGACGATCGAGCCCCAGAGCAGAACGAGCCGTGCGTCGACCCGATCGGTCAACGTCGTCAACACGGGCACGGCGAGCATGTAGCCGAACGCATAACCGCTCGCCATCAAGCCGCCTTCGGCCGCCGACAGCCCCCACGCCGGCATCAGATGCTGCGCCAGATTCGCGGACAACGTCACATGCGGCAGCAGGTTGCCGACCTGGCCGATGCACATCACCGCAATCAGGGACCGGCCGCTCAGGTTACGAATGCTGTCCTCCCGCCTGAAGCGGTTTCGATGGCGCCTCGTCCGTACGAAGCAGCAGAAGCGCAAAGAAGGCCGAGACCGAGACCAGCGCACTGATCCACAGCGCACCGCTGCCGATGTGCTCCACCATCAACCCCAATGCGAGCGGCGCGGCGGCACCCGTCACCCGGGACGGCAGCGAGATCATGCCGACGCGCCTGCCGAATCCGGCCGGCCCGAACAGCACCAATGGGAGCGTCCCGCGGGCAATGGTGATGATGCCGTTGCCTGCCCCGTACAGCACCGTGAAAGTCGACGCGAGCAAGGGTCCGCCCACCACCAGCGCAACGACGCCGATTGGATTCATCAGCACGGCCAGCCTCGCCGAGAGCAGCGGATGAAACCGGGCGAGCCATCCTGCCTCCAGCAGGCGCGCGCCGACCTGCGCAGGGCCAACCAACGCGCCCGCGAGCAAGGCCTGGGCCGGTGTCGCGCCGAACGCAACCAGCATGGTCGG
The DNA here is from genome assembly GCF_018129995.1 of Bradyrhizobium sp. SZCCT0153. GTDB lineage: Bacteria > Pseudomonadota > Alphaproteobacteria > Rhizobiales > Xanthobacteraceae > Bradyrhizobium > Bradyrhizobium japonicum_G. The sequence goes on along the minus strand of NZ_JAFCKS010000002.1, from coordinate 574,556 downwards.
CAGAATGGCCGAGATTCCCGAACTGACGAAACTTGCTGCCGCAAACATGTAGGCCAGCAGCACCATGGCGAAAGTCTCGCTCTGGCGTCCGGTCTGCTGGTGCGCGCCGGTGCCCGGTCGGGACTGCTGGTCCAACGGGACCGCACGCGGCAGCGAGAGATTGAGCGGCAACGCAAGGCCGATATGGATCACCGCCCAGACCTGGCAGGCCACACGCCAGCCGTACTCGGAATCCAGCCACGTCGTGAGGGGCCAGCCGAGGGTGCTGGCAAAGCCGGCAATCAGGGTGATGCCGGTAATGGTTCGTCGTGCATGGGTGCCATAGATGCGCGCAAGCGTCGCGAAAGCCGCTTCATAGAGCCCCATGCCCATGCCGATCCCGAGCAGCGTCCAGGCTGCAATCAGGACCGCTACGCCATGGGCGACGGACAGCAGGAGCAAGCCTGCTACGAACACGAGGTTCGAGATGGCGAGCAGGCTTCGCCCTCCGAACGTATCGATGGCGTGCCCGACGCGCGGGCCGAGCAGCCCGGAGATCACGAGCGCTCCCGACAGCGCGCCGAACACGTAAGTCGGCGCAAGACCGAGATCGCGCGCGATCGGCGCAGCCAGGATGGCGGGGAGATAGTAACTCGACGCCCACGCGATGGTTTGCGCGGTGCCGAGCGCGAACACGATGGCGAACGGACCTCGGGCCTGGCCCGCAGGGACCGGCGTCATGAACAACCGCACCCCGCGCCACCTGCCTCCTTCGCCGCTTCGTCGGCGGCGCAACAGGCCGTTGGTTCCTGCTTCGCCGGCCCGCCGCAACACCCTGATGCGGCTTCAATGGACTCGACGCCGCCGCGCGTGCAGACGCCGGTCTCCGGCAGCACGAGCTCGACCCTCGCCGCAGCCTCCTTGTCGCCGGCAAGTTCGGCCGCGATCGAGCGGACCTGCTCATAGCCCGTCATCATGAGAAAAGTCGGGGCGCGCCCGTAGGACTTCATGCCGGCGAGATAGAAACCCGGCTCGTCATGCGCGAGCTCGCGCGCGCCGTGCGGGCGCACCGTACCGCAGCTGTGCTCGTTGGGATCGATCAGCGGCGCCAGCGCGGCCGGTGCCTCGATGGCGGGATCGAGCCGCAGGCGCAGTTCGGACAGGAACGACAGATCGGGACGAAAGCCGGTGGACACGATCAGCTCATCCGCAACCACGCTTCGCGCGCCGCAACAGCTGCCGGCCGCGATCCTGAGGCGACCGTCGGATTCGGACAGATGCGTGACGCCGAATTCGGTCTCGACCTTGATCTTCCCGGCGGCAACAAGCGCGGCGAAGGCGCTGCCAAGCTCGCCGCGTGCGGCAAGCTTGTCGTTGCGGCCGCCGCCAAATGCCTTGGCGGGATCGGCGCCGCGCAACAGCCAGATCGCTTGCGTCCCCGGCACCTCGTCCGCGAGATGCACGAGATCGATCAGCGTGCCCACCGCGGAATGACCGGCGCCGAGCACCGCGACGGTCTTGCCGGCATATCTGGCGCGAGCGGCCCCGCGGACATCCGGCATGCCGTAGCCGATGTGGCCGGCGCATTCACGCTCGCCGATCGCCGGCAAGCCGTTACCGCCGGCCGGATTGGGCGAGAACCATGTGCCTGATGTATCGATCACGGCATCCGCGCGCAGGACTTCGGGACCTTTGCCGTTCTGGTAGCGGATTTCGAAAGGCACCTGGTTTCGTCCCCGGGTCTTCGCCTTGTCGAAACCGACGCGGCTGATGGCAGAGACGCGGCTGGATGTCCGGATCACTTCGCGCAGCGGCGTTCGCCTCGCGAGCGGCGTCAGATATCGATCGAGCAGTTCGCCGCCGGTCGGATAGGACTTGGGATCCGGCGAATTCCATCCCGTCGGTGCGAGCAAACGCGCGGCGGCGTTGTCGACATTGTATTCCCATGGCGAGAAGAGCTGGACGTGGCTCCACTGGCGAACCGCGTGTCCCGCTTCGGGTCCGGCCTCGAGCACGATGGGCGACATGCCGCGTTCGAGCACATGGGCGGCCGCAGCGAGACCCACCGGCCCCGCCCCGACGACGGCAACTGTCTTCACGTCGCTCATGTCCCTACTCCCGTCATTCTAGAATGATCGAATAAATCGGCCGAGAAGGATCACGCCGCCGTCTGCGCATTCCTGCATCCGACTTCGTCTGCGCAGCACTCCGCCGCCAGAAAATCGACCAGCCCCCGCATCGCATCGAAGTTCGCGTGACAGACCAGGGTCGTCGATTCCCGGACTTGACTGACAAGCCCGACCGAGACCAGCGTCTTGATGTGATGCGACAGCGTCGACGCCGGGATCTTCAGCTTCTCCTGTAAACGGCCCACGGGCATGCCCGAGTGCCCTGCCCGGACCAGGGCGCGATAGATCTGGAGCCGGGTTTGATTGCCCAAGGCTTCCAGACGTGCGGCTGCGTCAGCGATCTTCATCGCTCCATATTGCGTCCGACCGTCTGCGCCGTCAACTGTACTTCTAGAATATTCGAAATATGAACCGAGAAGGCGCTCCGGATTCGGTTGACGGAAATCCAATATTTCCATAAATCTGGATATATGGAAACTGAAGAAGCCGTTCTCGCGCTCGCCGCCCTCTCCCAGTCGACCCGCCTGGAGGCGTTCCGGACGCTCGTCAGGCACGAGCCCGACGGCCTTGCGGCCGGCGACCTCGCCCGCCTGCTGGAAGTCCCTCCGAACACGCTGTCGGCCCATCTGTCGATCCTGACACGCGCGCGCCTCGTCAGCTCCGAGCGCCGCAGCCGCTCGATCGTCTACCGCGCCAACCTTTCCGAATTCCGGGACGTCGCGGTCTTCCTGCTGCGGGATTGCTGCGGCGGGCGGCCGGAAGTTTGCGAGCCGGTCGTCGATAGCCTTCAAGCCTGCTGCTCGCCAAAACGAAAGGAGAAAAGCCGTGCCTGACCAGTTCGATCTTCCGCGCCGCCTCGCGGCTGAAGCGCTGGGCACGGCCATTCTCGTCGCCACGGTGGTCGGATCGGGCATCATGGCCGAGACGCTGACCAAGGACGCCGCTCTGGCGCTTCTGTGCAATACGTTGCCGACCGGCGCCATTCTGGTCGTCCTGATCACCGTGCTCGGACCGATCTCCGGCGCGCACTTCAATCCGGCGGTCACGCTGGTCTTTACCGGCAAGCGCGAACTGCCGGTGAACGAGGCCGGACTTTACGTGGCCGCGCAGATCGCCGGCGGCATTGCGGGAACGATGGCAGCGCATCTGATGTTCGGACTCCCGCTGATCGACCTCTCGACGAAGGTGCGAACCGGAGGGCCGCAATGGTTCGCCGAAGCCGTCGCCGCCTTCGGCCTCGTCGCAACGATCCTGGCCGGCATCCGTTTCCAGCGCACTGCCGTCCCCTGGCTGGTCGGCCTGTACATCACGGCGGCGTACTGGTTCACGGCCTCGACCTCGTTTGCCAATCCGGCGGTGGCGATCGCAAGGTCGCTGACAAACACGTTCTCGGGCATACGTCCCGCCGACCTGCCCGGATTCATCCTCGCGGAGCTCTGCGGAGCCCTTGCCGGCATGCTGCTGATGAACTGGCTGCTCGGACGGCCCGAGGCGCGAGGCCCCATCCCAATCGCGGAGACGACCCGATGAGCGTCACGATCTATCACAACCCCGACTGCGGCACCTCGCGCAACACGCTGGCGATGATCCGGCAGAGCGGCGTCGAGCCTGTCGTCATCGAATATTTGAAGACGCCGCCATCCCGCGAAACACTGGTCGGGCTCGTCAAGGCCATGGGCATGTCCGCTCGCGCGCTGCTGCGGGAGAAAGGCACGCCCTATCGCGACCTCGGCCTCGACGACACCAAATGGTCCGACGACGAGCTGATCGATCAGATGCTCGCGCATCCCATCCTGATCAACCGTCCGATCGTCGTGACGCCAAAGGGCACGCGATTGTGCCGGCCCTCGGAAGCGGTGGTCGACCTCCTGGACAACCCCGTCGGCCGCTTCGTGAAGGAGGACGGCGAGGTGGTCGAAACGCGATAGCTGCGCTGGCGGACGCGCTGAAGGATCTTGTCGCAAAACTGCAGAAGCAGCGGCGCAAACCCGACCGGAGCGGGCGACGGCGCTGAACCGCTCGGCCAGCTATCCCAGCAAGCCCTTCAAGCCGGCGTAGATCGAGCCGACGGCCGTCGCGGCGATGCCGGCCAGCGGCCCCACGGTTTGCATGAGGTCCTGGATCAATCGAGCCCTGCGACGCAACTGTTCTTCACCGACATGCTGTCCGAGCAAGCGCGCCATCCTGAAGGCGAACGCGTTCGGCTTGCCTCCCTGGGCAAGCACACGCGGCAGCACCTGGAAGATCAAGACGCCCAGGATGTTTCCGGAGACGAAGGCCAGCATGATGCTCACCCCGTATTCGAACACTTCCCGCCATTCAATCCACACCGTCGGCAGGATCGGGACGCGATCGTGGATTCCAGTGACCGTCAGCATCGCCAGGATGCTGACGCTCGCGGCCAGGACCGCCAGCAGAAACGCCCCCATCGCCGAAACCCTGTGCAGGGGATAGGCGACGAATCCGAACAGCAGCGGGATGACGATCGATGCAATCCGAAGCGGAATCGGAGACAGGTTGAAGGCGATGGTCACGAGGACATGTGCCACGGTCAGCAGCGCCGCCGGAATCACGACGTAGAGCAGCGCATGCGTTCCGAAATAGCGCAGCGGATTGTTGTATCGCTCAAGGCGGACATTGACGCGGTCCAGATCGCGCCTGAGCTTGTCCAGTTCGGAAACGATGTCGTCGATCTCGAGAAGCGTTGGCCGCACGACGCGCAAATCCCGCGAGCAGTGCTTGCACGCGATCGCTTCGTCCTTGATCGTCTCGGCGCAGAACGGACATTCCATCGTCAGCGCGACTTCCGGCGCAGCATGATGGCCTCGATCTCGCCCCTGGCCCGCTTCAGCTCGTCGCGCAGCTCATCGCGCTTGCGCAGGAGATCATCCCGCTCCGCGATCAGCGTCGCGGGGACAGCGATGTCGCGCGAGCAGGACGTGCAAACCAGCACACCATCCGCATTCACGGATTGGCAGTACGGACATATCACTTGGGCGCGACCTTCAGGGTGAAGATGGTCGTGCCCGGCCTGCCATCGCTATCCTTGATGTCGACCCGAACCGTGTATTCGCCCGGCGGCAACTCCGCGTCCTGCATGTTGATGCCGTCGGACTGGACAAACGGCTTCACCCGCGAGGTGAGATCGACATTCGGCGTCCGCAGAAAGATCACCTTCACCGACTCCGGATCAATCTTTGCCCCGCCATACGACTCGAATTTCAATACGAGCCGCATGGGCGAGTTGACGGCGTCGCCCGGCGAGACGAACTCCACCTTTGGACCGCGCATGATACCGCGCCGGTCCGCCGCGATCGCACCCTTTGGCGGCGGCAATTTGGCTTCCTCTTCCGTGATGAGAGGTGTCGCTCGCGATGCGCCCGAAAGCAACAGACCCGCACCAATAAACCCAAGCAGAATGTGACGCTTCATTGTGAATTCACCCATGCCCTTGCCTGCCTTCACCTGCGATCAACGTACGCCGCCATCGCCGATGATCGTGTACGGCGCCCAGAACAGCGGATGCGCATAGGCAAACTCGGTCTTGCCTTCGCTGTTGAGATAGCCGGGTCCGTCGACAAGGGCCATCATCGCCTCGCGCAGCGCCTGGCTCCGCGACAGCTTGGGATCATCCGCCTGCCGCTTGAACAGGTCGGTCACCAGTTGCCGTGCCGATTGCGAATGCACCGACCAGTTCGTGACCAGCAAGGCGCGCGTTCCGGCGTAGAAGAACGCGCGGCCGAGCCCCGACGCCGCCTCGGCGCCGGCACCTGCACCTGCACCCGTGTTGCAGGCCGACAGGATCACCCAGTCGGCATCGAGCTTGAGGCCGAGAATCTCCTCCATGGTCAGGAGGCCGTCACCGCCCTCTCCAGTCACCGTCGGGGACGACAAGGCCAGCGCCGGCTGTGTCAATCCATTGAGCTCGCCCGGGACCAGACCGTGGGTGGCGAAGGCCAGAATCCTGAAGCCGGAGAGGTCCATCGTCTTGACGACGCTCTCGGTCGCACTCTTGCCGAGGAACAACACCTTTGAAGGATCCGCCTGCAAGGCCAGCGCGATCGACTTCAGCTCATCGGCCGTGTCGGGAAGCCGGGGCAGCAGACCGAGTTCGGCACTGTCGACACCCTCCAGCTTGGGACTGTTGCGCCGCTTGAGCGGCCCGCCGCGCGTCACGTTGCCGGCGGCGTCGGCGACCAGAACCTTGGCCTGATCGCCTTCGGCCTCAGCCTCGGCCTGCTGATCCTTGTTGAAATAGGGATCGCCGAATGCCACCAGGTCTCCCCTGCCGGGCTTGCCAGGGGGCAATTGTCGCAGCGTGCGCAAGGCTGCAGCCGACGGCACCGTCGACACGGCATGGGTGCGGGCCAGCCAGGGCACATTGCGGTAGCCGACGAACAGCGGATCCTCGTCCTGAGCAACTTCGGCCGGTGCGGTCGGCAGCAGCGAGAGCGGCAACAGGCCCAGGGCGCCATTGGTGACCACGATGAGATTGTTGGCCGGTTTCCATCCGCTCTCGACGGGCTTCAGCAGCAGCTCATAGAGCTCGTAGCCGAGCTTGAGATCGAAGGGCGGAATATCCGAGATCATCGCGGCCTGCGGCTCGAGCGCCTCCCGCAGCTTGCGAATCTTCGTCTCGATGTCGCCGATACCCGCCTTGACCGCGGCGAAAGCCACCGGGCCCGACTTCGGCACGGCCCAGACGAAGCTGCCGTTATGGCCAAAATAGAAGGACAGCATCGCCTCATTGTCGGCAAGCGTCGCGCGAATCTCGGCGACGCTCGGCGGCCGGGGCGAGACGAGATCGGCGTAGGTGGGAAACTTCTGCTTGATCTGCTGGCGCGCCTTGTCGCGTTCGCCGCGCAAGGCCGCGATCGACGCCTGGATCTGCTGAACTCCCTTGTCGTCGCGTTCCGCCGAGGGAAGCGCGAGCACGTTGTTGAGTGTGCCGAGCTGGGCGTTGACCTGTTTGGTGAGGTCCTGCTCCTTGCGGACGAGCTCGGCGAGCGCGGGATCCTTTGCTGCTGCGCGAGCACTGGAGGCCGCGAGCGCCTGCTGCACCGAACGACCACGAACGGCATCGGCGAGACTGAAGGTCTCCTCGCCAATGCCGTTGCCCTCGGCCCTCGCGAGCAGCAGGAGGTAGCTCTCGACGATCGACTGCAGCCGCTGGCTGCGTGCCGCCACCACACTCGTGTTCTCGTCGTCGGCGTTTTCGTTGGCGTTCGCCATCATGACCGGAATGGCCGCCTTGAATTCCCGGATCGCGTCGGCGTCGCGCCGCGCGCGCATCAGGCCGACCGCCAGGGTGCCGCGCGCCGAGGCGGCGTCGAAATGGTTTTCGCCGACCCGAGCGATCTGCTTCTTCACCAATTGCTCGGCGGCAGCGATCCCGGCGTCCAATTGACCAGCGCCGTAGAGCGACATGATCCGGGACGGATTGAGCTCGAAGACCTGGCGGCGCTGCGGCTCCCAATTGGCGATCGCCTTGTCGATCCTCGCAAACATGTCGTTCGCCTCGGCAGTCTTGCGCTGGATCGTCAGAATGCCGGCAAGCTGCGAGAACAATTGCACCGTCGCCTGCGAGTCCTCCGGCACGCCTACCGTCTTGTTGATCTCTAGGGCGACACGGCCCAGCTTCTCGGCTTCGTCGTAACGGCCCTGATCGACCAGAATGCTGGCCAACCCGATCACGAAGCGCGGCGTGACGGGATTGTACTTGCCGGTGTCCTTCAAGCGCGACAGCAGCGCACGGCGGGCGTCGACCTCGGCTTCGGCCAGCCTGCCCTGTCGGGCCTTCATGCGTGCCTGATTCAGCACGATGCCGTCGATAGCTTGCAGCAGAATAGTTTCCGCGGGCGGACTGTCCGCATCCATGATGGCCTTCGTGCTCGACCGCTTGCGAATCTCCGCGGTGCGATAGGCTGCCTCGGCTTCGGCAAACTGGCCGCGCGCCTCGAAGATCTGGGCGCGGGACATCTCCAGCTCACCTTCCCAACTCTGGCCGAACTTGGCATAGGAGGCTCGCCAGCCGGGAAGGCCGCTGGTGCGCGCTTCCTGAATCGCGGTCAGGCTGCGGCGCATATACGCTTCGGCCTGCGCCACATCGCCCATCTGAATGAGAACGGACGCAATCCCACGGTTGGTATTGAACTGCAATCCCTTGGCGCCTGGCATGCTGGCCGATTCGCGCAGAAGTCTTTGCATGATCTCGAGAGAACGCTTCGGATCGCCCGCAAGGGAGTGCTGCAGCGACTGGAGTTGCATCATCCGACCGAGCATGTTCGCCCCGACGAGCCCGCGCCCCACGTCAACGGCCTTGTCTGCATCGGCGATGGATTCGGCGAGCCGGCCGAGTTGTGCGCGCGCATTGGCCCGATCGAAATAGAATTGTGCGAGGTCCTGGCGCGATTCCTTCCCCGTGGGCGCGGCGTCGGCGTCCGATCGCAATTCAGCAAGCATCTTCTCGTCAGGTTTTTCACCATCCAGGACCGCGGTGATGTCGGCGATGCTGCGAGGCGGCGCGACGAAGCCCTTCGGCAAAGCGGCCCCCGGATCGAGCTTGGGCGCGACCTCCTTCGGAAGCTCGACGGCGACGTTGGCACGGCCGTTTGCAGCGTTGAGTGCGGCGAGCACGCAAGCCCTGACCTGAGGAGACGCCTTGGCGCGGCACCCCTCGATGTCGGCACCGGCTTTGCGGCCTCCCTGCGCCTGCATGCACGCCTGCACGATCGGCTTGCCGACCGTCATCCGGCAATTTTCGAGCGCCGCCTCCTTGGTCAGCGCGGCGGCCGGACCGGTCAGCCCCAGCAAAATGGCAAATGGCAGCAGCTTCCGCGGCAGGTTGAAATCCAGACGGCTTTCAAACGGATTCCTGGTCTCTAAGCTCATCTTGAAAGACCTTTTGCGAAAAATGACCTGATACAACGAAATAATCCTATCCTCATGGATGTGGAGAACAAGCGCCAATCAGTGCGGTCCGGGGATATGCTCAAAAGGGTTAGCGGTTGCAGCAAAAGCGAGTTCCCAAGGCGCGCGGGCTGGCTGAACTGGCGCAGGCGGATCGGGCTGGTTGCAGGATTGGTTGCGGGCTGGTGCGCCGGCGGGGTCAGCGCCCAGGACGGTCAGGACGGTCCCGCGTGGCAGCCCGCGGTCTGGGAGGCCGAGACCATCTATCGCGGAGCGACAATCGCACCGGATCTGGTCCTTCCCGACACCGCTGAATCCGTCGAACAACTCGCATCGCCCCGGATGGCGCTGCTGAAGCCAACCGGACCAGGCCCGTTCCCGGCCATCGTTCTCATGCACCAGTGTAGTGGACTGCACGGGCCCGTCGCTGCGTGGGCCCGCGCGGCAATTTCACACGGCTACGTTGTCCTGCTGGTCGACAGCCTCGGGCCACGGAACGTCCAGAGCGTCTGTTTCGGTCCAAGAAACGGCGTGAATTTTTTCCGGGGCGTTAGGGATGCGCTGCAAGCCGCGGAACGTCTCCGCCAGCAGTCCTACGTCGACAAGAAGCGCATCGCTCTCGCCGGCTTCTCCTGGGGAGCCATGGTAAGTTTGCTGGCCGCGAGCCCGCACTACGTCAGCGCGTTGAAAATCGACTCGGGGTTTGCGGCGGTTGCAAGTGTCTATCCCGGCTGCTTCCGCATCACGCCGAAGGGACGGCCGCCGTTCGACCTGGTCAATACGGATATTTCGAATCCGCTTCTCGTCCTGATGGGGGGCGCCGACACCGAGACGCCCGCATCGGACTGTATCGACAAGCTGGAAGCGATCAAGGGAAGCGGTGTGCCCGCGGAGTGGCACCTCTATCCCGACGCGACGCATTGCTGGGATTGCCAACGGCTGGACGGAACGAGCAAGATCGACGTCCGCGGCCATCGCGTCGAATATCGGTTCCGACAAGATCTGACCGAAGACTCCCGGCGCCGGCTTTTTGAATTCCTGGACCGGACCATGCCAAAGCGGTAGCGCGCCGGACCTCCGCCCCGGCGGACGCGCCCCGATCAGCCCTTCACGACGACCGCGCGGCCGTAGGGCGGCTGCGCCGCGACCGGCGGGTTGGCGGTCTGGGCGGCGAGTTCGCCGATCAGGCGGTCGGCATCGGCGGCCATGCCGTCGGGCGCCTGGATCACCAGGCGTTCCAGCGCCCAGCGATAGGACGCGACGCGCTGCTCGAGGCATTGCTGGACCCACTGGATGATCAGCGAATTCTCCTGCATGCGCGCGACCGCATCCTCCCTCTCCCTCGGCGAGAGCTCGGAGACGCGCGCCATGCTGGCATTGCGCTTCTTGTCGAGATCGATGACGTGGATCGCGGAGGCGAAGAACGGCTCGAAGCGGGTGATGTCGTTGCGCACGTCCTCGATCAGCTGCGCATAGCGCGAGGAATGCGAGCGGTGCGGCTCGTCGATCAGCGTGCGTCCGTACATGGTGCGGTCGAACACGATCTTCTGCTGCCAGGGTGACGGCAGCGCCTTGTAGTCGCCGAACACGCTCTTCCAGGCCGGGCGCGACAGCGGCGGCTCGATCATGGGATAGGCGAGGTCGCGAAGCTGGCGCTCGGCGTCGGTGAGCTGGAATTGGGACGGCCTCAGGCCGACGCTGCCGGTGACCTCGGCCCCCAGCCAGCGATGCATGTCGTCGCTGCGCATGCTCTCGCGGGTGCGGCCGAAATCACCGCCGCTGCAGGCGGCGAGCATCGCGCCCAAAGCTGCGAGCAGGATGGCCGTTGCGACGGCGCGGATCTGGCGAAGGTCTTCCGGCATTGCAAAGCCGGAGGCTAGCGGCGACGGCGACGACGCCCCGGCGCTGTGCCCTGCTCCGGTCCGCGATCGCCGCTGGTTTCGTCGCTCTCGCGCTCGATGCGGATCACCGGGAGGATCAAGATCGTTCCCATGTCCGCGCGCGGAGCCACGTCCCCCGACGAGCCCACCCGGCGACCGGCCGGAAATTCGATGATGGTCCCCATGTCAGCTCTCTTCAATTGCCGCGCGACCGAGCGCGCTTCTGCAACATGGGATCATTAAGATCAGTTCATGGTTAACGGGGTGTAAACGCGCCGGCGGAACCGTAACCGCACGGGCCGGCCCCGCCGTCCCGTTGCGGCACGAGAACGGCTTCAATTGCAGGGCCGGCTTCACGCCTCGTTTTCCTTAACGAGCCTTTAAAGGAGCCTGCGATAGACTGGCGGCGAGCATCTTTTCCAGGTCGCGTATCTCTCAATGACCAAGTCGCTGTTTCCCGGATTCGACGGGCTGATGTCCCTCTCCCGTCGCGAAGGCGTCGATGTTCGCCCGACGCTGCTGCGCGTGCTGACCGACCTGTATGTCCAGACGCGCGTCCACAGCGAGGACGAACAGCGGCAATTCGTCGAACTCGCCACGCGATTGATCGACCAGGTCGACGATGCGACACGCGCGGCCGTCAAGGCACGGCTCGCGATCTATCCTCAGACGCCCGTCCCGATCCTGCAGAAGCTCGGGCTGGTCGCAGCCCAGGAAGGCCGCAGGGTTCCGCTCGCGCGCGAGACCCCGGCTGCCCCGCCGGCGCCCTCCCCGGTCCGCACGCCGACCGAGGCCGAGCAGCGCATGGCCTCGAACATGGCGATGCAGCCGAGTGACGCCGCCGAAATCCACGACATGTTCTTCCGCGCCGATGCGTCCCAGCGCGCGCTGATCCTGCACAATCTGGCGCAGACGCCGCTGAAGGCCGCGCCGCGAATTCCGACCGTGCGCGCCAAGCGCGCGATCCAGATCCTGGAGATGGCGGCGATCGCGGGCGACGTCGAGAATTTCACCTTCGAACTCGGCGACAGCCTGATCCTGCCCTCGCGCGTCGCCGCCCAGATCGTGGACGATGCCGGCGGCGAAGCGCTGGCGATCGCCGCGCGCGCTCTCGACATGCCGAGCCCGAACTTCCAGCGCATTCTGCTGTTCTTCAAGCCGGAGATCGGCATGTCGGTCGAAGCGGTGTACCGGCTGTCACGGCTCTACGATCGCCTCGGCGATCGCTCGGCGCTGGTGATGCTGGCGGCCTGGCGCGGCTCGACGCTCGCCGTCACGCGGGCAAAGTACCAGCCGTCGCTGCATGACAGCGAGCGCCAGCGCGCGCGCGCGGGCGCGAGCCAGACGCGGCCCGGCGTGCAGCCCGGCTCGAGCCCGGCGGTGCGCACCGGCACAGGCGGATCGTCGGATCGGTAATCAGGTCTTCGCGAGCTCGAGAAAGTGTCGCCCGGCGCGGTCCTCGGTCTCGACGATCCAGACATCCGAATCGAAGCGTATTTCCTTGGTCAGCCGTTCCTCGACCGCGGGCTCAGGCAGCGGCTGCTGCGCAACCGGCACGAAGAAGCGGTCGACCGGCCGGCCGTCGTCATAGACGGTCTGCGGCGCCGGCACATAGAGCATCGCATTGCCGTCGAGCAGCGACACCTTCACGAACACCGCTCCCGCCTCCTCGGCCCCGCGACGACGCACCGCGCCGTACACGCCCTCGGTCTGGCACCGGCGCAGATAGGCTGCGACCCATATGTTCGATTTCAACCGCATGAGTCCGACGATAGGCCAGCATGAAGCGCCGCGCCAGTCTCAGCGCGGGCTTCTCATGCCTTGCGCGCGCGCTGCTGTCCACCGCCGATCTGGCGTGCGACGAGGTATGACAACGGCATCGCGAGCGCAAAGCCCACGGCGACCGCGTACGGGATGTTCCTGATGGCGTCGCTGGCAAAGCTCGGGACCATCAGCACCACGATCAGGCTGATACCAGCCAGCGTGGTTCCAAGCATGATCCAGACCAGAATCGAGACCTTGAACATGACAACCTCTCCTCCTCGATGATGAAGACGAGAGATCATCGTGGCCGAAGCCGCCGGCCGTCATTGATCCCGGGCAAATCACACCAGCATGGACCCGGCTTCTTTTGCCGGCGCGCGAGGCGCAGAATTGATGCGCATCAATGACAGTTGAAGTACCGCTATTCGACGGGATGGCCGATCGCGGCGCCGAGCTCGCGCAACAGGCGGTCGGACACCTGGCCGGTCACCTGCATCCTGTGTTCGCGCTCGAATTTCTGGATCGCGGACTGGGTCTCGCCGCTCATCGCGCCCGTGACCTTCAGATTTCCATAGCCGTATTCGGACAGCGCACGCTGCACGCCGGCGATACGCCTCGCGGCGGGGCTCTGCTGCACCGGAATCGGCGCCGGCGGCCGCATCGCGGAGAGCGGCGTCGAGGTCGTTGCCTTGACCAGACTGGTCATCGGATCGCTGCCCGAGCGCGGCGCCGATGCGGTTGCCTCGACCGGCTTCTCGGCGGCCCGTTCGGCAGGCTTGGGCTCGACGCGAAACTCCGTCGCTTTCGGCTCGAGCGGCGAGGTATCGGCGCCGACGGGGCGCGGACGCGGCAACGGGTTCGACAGCGACACGGACGAGGGCGCTGGAAGATTGATCACGGTGCCGAACATCGGCGCGGGATGCCGGCCGGTCTGCAGGAACAGCGCATTGGCGACGATCGCGCCAATGGCGGCGACGGCGACGAGGCCGGCCAGCGTGTCCTTGGGGCTGTGCAGCAGCACGCGCATCACGAGGTTGCGCTCGGTCTCGACATCGATGACCGCGGCCTTGGCGCCTCGGCGGCGCGGAGCAGCTTCGTCCTTGGCAGACTTCTTAGGCACTTTTCTTCACCGGAGCAGGTTGGTCGTGAGTTTGGTCTTGAAGTTTGTCGTGAGGCTCATGACGCAGCACCGGCGTCAAGGTCGCGATCTTGCTCTCAGCCGGCATTCTATCGGCAGGTTTGGCGTGCGGCGGCGTGTAGACGAGCGGCAGCTTGACGGTGACGGCAGTGCCCTCGCCGAGCCTGCTTTGTACCGTCAATTCGCCGAGATGCAACGCCACGAGGCTCTTGACGATCGAAAGTCCGAGGCCGGTTCCTTCATGCCGTCGCTGATAGGTCTTGCCGGCCTGGAAGAACGGCGCACCGATACGCTTAAGATCGTCGGGTGCGATCCCGACGCCGGTGTCGCTGATGCGCAACGTGAGCTGCGATCCCGTCACCGCGGCTGTCACTGAGACCTGGCCGCCGCGCTCGGTGAACTTGATGGCGTTGGCGACGAGGTTGAGCACGATCTGCTTGAACGCGCGCGGATCTCCGGTCATGGCCGGCAGGTCCTGCGGCGCGTCCGTGACGAGATCGACGCCGTTCTCCCGCGCCTTCAGCGCCAGCAGATTGCAGCAATGCAACAGCGATGCGCGCGGCGCGAACGGCTCGGACGCGATCTCGAAATTGCCCGATTCCATCTTGGACATGTCGAGGATGCCGTTGACGACCGAGAGCAGATGCTGGCCGGAATCGTTGATCAGTTGGGCGTATTCCTTGCGCTGGGCCGCACCCAGCATCAAGGTCTGCTCCTGCGCGATCATCTCGGAGAAGCCGATGATGGCGTTGAGCGGTGTCCGCAGCTCATGGCTCATGGTGGCGAGGAAGCGCGTCTTGGCGGCATCCGCCGCCTCCGCGGCGCTGCGCGCCTGATCGAGCGCCTGCTCGGAAAGCTTGCGATCGGTGACGTCGCGCATCACGCCGACCACTTCGGCCTCGCACGTGACATCCCGGCCCATATCCTGATCGAGCGGGCGGCAGCGCATCTCGACCCAGATGAAATCGACCTGGCCACGCTCCGAGCCGACGGGCTCCCGGCGCAACCGGAATTCGACGCTGCGCACGTCGCCGCGCGCGGCATCGGACAGCGCCGTGAGATACGCCGGACGGTCGGCGACATGGACGCGGTCGAACAGACCATGGCCGAGCAGCTGGGTGGCGGGCATGCCGAGCATCGCCTCCACCGCGGGCGAGATGAACTGCACCGCGCCGTTGCGCTGATGCCGCGAGATGACGTCGCTCATGTTGCGCGCCAGGAGGCGATAGCGCTCCTCTTCACGCGACAGCAGCGCAACGCTGGTGCGCGCGAGCGATTCCGCGCCGAAGGCAAGGGCTGCGGAATAGAGCGTCGCCGAAGCGACGCCGAACGCGATCAGCGCGCCACGTTCCGCGGCGCTGGTGTCGCCGGCCGGCAGCCAGCCGAGATGGCCGACGAGGATCAGGATCCCAGCACAGGACAGCGCGAGCAGCGAGGCGAAGGCCGCGACGCGGCGCGAGGCCGACAGCGCAGCTTCGAGCGGGACCACGACCAGCCAGATCGCTGCGAATGATTCGATGCCGCCGGTGGTGACCGCAACCGCCATGATCAGGCCGGCCAGCGCCAGCGACGACAGCACATGCGCGCCTTCGTAGCGGCCGGTGCGCGACAGGAACCAGGACAACAGGATTGGCGCGATCAGCCAGGCGAAGGCGGCCACCTCGATCGCGCTCGGCGCGCCGCGCATGGCGAGATAGACCGGGAATGCGGCAAAGGCGGCCAGGCTGCCAAGCAGCCGCGGCGCCATGAAGGCACGATGGCGCGCTCGCGTCAGCGCATCGTAACGCGCGGAAGGATGCAGCAGCGCATCGAGACAATCGCGGATGATACTCAAAACTGTCACGGGTCTCGCGCTTCGGCTCACTCGTCGAGAAGACGCGCCGGAACGCCTCCTTATCGTTGAGCCACCGTGTCAGAGCGACCTTAAACGAGTGCTAAGGCAATGCGGCGCGCGGCTGGACACGGTGTCATCGCGGAGATTTTTAGGCGATTTGAACACGTCTTCGGCGGGGATGGTGAACACAGGGTTTCACCTTCCCCCGCATGGTTTCGAATTGGTGGATATGCGAGCCGGCGGAATCACGGGCACAGGGCGTCAATCGAAAATTCACGAGAACGGGACTTGGAAAGATTTTTGCGTAAATTTTCCGCGAATTAAGCGGAAGGCAATCAGTTGGGATTTATCGAGAGTTGCTAGGTCCGACATCCGCGGAGATCGCCGCGGGGGATCTAACATACAGGTCGATAAGATGCGCTTTCTGCTTCGCATCACATTCTGGCTCGGGCTGGTGCTGGTGCTCCTGCCGCGGGACAAGACGCCCGAATCGGACAAGCTGCCGCAGATCGGCGCTGCCGACGCGGTGCAGGCTGCGACCGCGGCCGTCTCCGACATGACCCAGTTCTGCAAGCGCCAGCCCGCGGCCTGCGAGGTCGGCGGACAGGCCGCGACCATCATCGGCCAGCGCGCGCAGGACGGCGCGAAGAAAATCTACCAGATCATCAACGACAAGAAAGAGCAGCTCGAGAAGACCGACAAGAAGGCGCCCGACCACACCGGCTCGATCGCGCTGGCCGGCGAAGGCGACCTTGCTGCAGGCGAGGCGCCGCACGACACCCTGTCCCAGGACGATCTCGCGCTGGAATGGCGCGGCCCGGCGCCTGCAGAGGCGAATTAGCGCCCAAACCCTATCGATTTCGGCGCCTTGCGTCCCTATATTGGCCTGAACGGGAACACACGGGCCAGCATGACGACGATCGATGAAATCAGGGATAATTTCGAGATTCTGGACGAGTGGGACGACCGCTACCGGTACGTCATCGAGCTTGGCCGCGCGCTGGAACCGATGCCCGAGGCCGAGCATTCGGCCAAGAACAAGGTGAATGGCTGCGTCAGCCAGGTCTGGCTCGCCAAGCATGTCGACCGCAGCAATGGTGCGCCGATCCTGAAGTATCTCGGCGACAGCGACGCGCATATCGTGCGCGGGCTGGTCGCGATCGTGCTCGCGCTCTATTCGGGCCGCACGCCGCAGGAGATTCTCGCGACGGACGCCCTTGCCGTGTTCGACGAATTCGGCTTCCGCGATCACCTGACGCCGCAGCGGTCCAACGGACTGCGCTCGATGGTCGAGCGCATCAAGACCGACGCAAAAGAGGCGCTCGCGGACGCATCGTGAGAAGTTACTTCCGCTTCCGCTGCTGCTGCCCCAGTCCCATCTGCTTCGCAAGCTGCGAGCGCGCCACTGCATAGTTCGGCGCGACCATGGGATAGTCGGCCGGCAGGCCCCATTTCTCGCGGTATTGCTCCGGTGTCATGTTGTACTGGGTGCGCAGATGGCGCTTCAGCGACTTGAAGCGCTTGCCGTCTTCCAGACAGACCAGATAATCGGGCGCGATCGACTTCTTCAACGAGACCGCCGGCTTTGCCGGCTCGAGCGTCGCCGTCTCGGTGCGGCCTGACGAAACCCGCACCAGGGCGCCATGCACCTGGCTGATCAGGTTCGGTATCTCGCCGGACGGCGTCGGATTGTTGCTGAGATAGGCCGACACGATGCTCGCCGTCAGCTCGATGAAATTCTTAGCCCCGGCATCCGACATGGGCCCGACCTTTCCCTAACCTTGCATTCTCATGGATTGACGACGCCGAAGTATTCCGTGTCAACAATACGTTGGGCCAAAATACGACGACTGACGAGAATGAGCTGATTACTGAGGAAACGCCGACGCTTTACTTGTGCGCCGCAGTCTCAGGACCGCTGGTCGAGATGGGCGCGCAGCTCGTCGATCGATGCGAAGCGCATCATGCCCTCCGGCATCTGCGCTTCGATCGAGCCGTCGGAATACAGCGAATAAGCCATGCCATCGACAATGCCGGATTTGAGCACGGTCACGGGCGCCTGCTCGGCCGCTGGTGCCGGGTCGGGCGGCGGCGGCGGCGGCGGGGCAGCTTCCACGAAGGTCGACGGCGAACGCGGCGGCGGGCGACGCCCGGCGGCCGGCGGTTCCGGTGCGCGCGTCCGGTCCGGCTTCGGCCAGGCGTCGTCAAAGCTCGCAGGCGGAACATCCGGTACGCCAGGCGCCGCTGACGGCTCTGCATGCGGCGGCGAGGCCTCGCCGGCCTTCGCCTCCGCACGCTCGCGCTCCTTGCGGGAGGTCGAGGCGAACAGCAAGTTGCGCCGGCGCGGTGGTTCAGGAGTTTCGGGCAGCGCTGGAACCTCCGATTCCGGCGGCGGCTCGACGCGCGGACGCTCGCGCGCGGACGCTTCGTTCTGCCACGGTGGCGGGCCTCCGGCCGGCGGTGGCGGCGCCGGCTCGATCCTGGCTGCGCTCCCCGCTTCGGGCGCGGGCGCTCCAGGCATCCCGAGACCGGGCAGCACGGGCCTCACTCGAACCTCGGACGCTGCGGCTGATCCAGCGAGCCGGCGGGCGATGCCCTTCAGTTCCGCGACCACGACATAGAGGCCGGCCAGTAACATCCCGGAGCAGACCCCGATGGTGCCGGAGATTATGAGAGTGCTGCCGAGACTGAATTCCCTGACGGTAAAGCCAAACAGGATCGCAAGGAGGCCCGCCAAAATGGCGAAAATCCCAGCGATCAACAGAGCCACGGTCATCGAACTCACCCCCGGCCGCGCATCCACACGCGACACCCGTCACGCCACGATACCGTCATACGGCGTTCCACGCCAACGGCGAATTCGGGCCTGCGTTCCTAATGAGAAGGAAATCAGGGACTTATTCACATTCCCTTCAGCTACGGCCCGCTACGTCTAGGCTCGCTCTCAAGTTTCTGGTTTTGCTGCGTCGCATCAGGAATTTAGCTATAATGCCCAATTACTTGGTAATGGAACTGCGCTATAGGGATTTCGGGGAGCAGGCCCGCGCGCGCCAGCAGGGCCAACAGGGGATTCCGGGTCACCAATAGCCATGACATCCATCACGACTTCGGCGATCGATACGCCCCTGCGGCGGTCGGTTGAACGGACTTGCGACGATCTTGCCATGCTGGTGCTGGCCGCGGTCGCCGTCATTGCAGGCTTGACCTTCCGCGACTACGGGCTCGGCTGGGACGACTACACCCACGCTGAATATGCCGACCTGCTGCTGCGCATGTTCGGTTCCGGCTTCAGGGACACCGCGGCGCTCTCCTTCGCCAATCTTTATATGTACGGCGGCGGCTTCGACATGGTCGCAGCCCTCCTGCACAAGGTGATTCCGCTCGAGCTGTTCGAGACGCGCCGTCTGCTCGGCGCGGTCGTCGGCGTGATCGGGCTTGCGGTGACGTGGCGGCTCGGCCGCCGTGTCGGCGGCCCGCTTGCGGGTCTTGCCTCGCTCCTGCTGCTCGCGCTCTGCCCGATCTTCTACGGCCACATGTTCATGAATCCGAAGGATGCGCCCTTCGCGGTGGCCATGATCATCCTGATGCTGGGCCTCGTCCGCCTCGCCGAGGAATATCCGCAGCCTTCGCCGCGCACGATCCTGATCGTCGGCTTCGGCTCGGGCCTGTCGCTCGGCTGCCGCATCCTCGGCGGGCTCGCGCTGGTCTACGCCATGGTCGGCTTCCTCCCGCTGTTCCTGGAGGAACTGCGTACCGAAGGCGTTCGCGAGGCGGCCCGCCGCTTCGCCCATGTCGTCTACGTGCTGCTGCCCGGCCTCGTGTTCGGCTACCTCGTGATGGGCCTGATCTGGCCGTGGTCGATCATGGAGCCGGGCAATCCGTTCGAGGCGCTGACCTACTTCTCGCACTTCTTCGAGAAGCCCTGGAAGGAGATGTTCGACGGCGCGATCGTGTCCGTGCCCGACATGCCCTGGTCCTATCTGCCGACGCTGTTCGCGCTCCAGCTGCCCGAGGTGATGCTGGTGCTGATGGCCGGCGCCGCGGTCAGCACTTTCGCCATGCTGCCGCGCCGCGAGGTTGCAGCGCGCCGCAAGACCATCCTGCTGATGCTGACGCTGGCGGCGACGCTGCCGCTCGCCATCGCGATGGTGAAGCGGCCGGCGCTCTACAACGGCATCCGCCATTTCGTGTTCGTGATCCCGCCGATGGCAGTGCTCGGCGGCGTCGCCTTCGGCTGGGTCATGGAGCGGCTGCGCGTCAACCACCGCACCTGGCAGCCGGTCGTGCTCGCGACCTTCTGCTTCGGCCTCGCGCTGTCGCTCGCCGAGATGATCCGGCTGCACCCCTATCAATACACCCACTTCAACCACATCGCCGGCACCGTGCGCGGCGCCGACGAGCGCTTCATGCTGGACTATTGGGGCCTGGCGCTGAAGCAGGCTTCGGACGAGCTGCGCGAGCAGATCGTCGAGCGGCAGGAAGTGCCGCCGGGCAATCGCAAGTGGAAGGTCGCGGTGTGCGGTCCGCAGCGCCCCGCGCAAGTCGCACTCGGGCCCGACTTCACCATCGGTTGGGATTCCAACGCGGCCGATTTCGCGATGACGCTCGGCGAGTTCTACTGCAAGGGCCTCACCGCACCGGTCATGGTCGAGATCAAGCGCGACGACGTGGTGTTCGCGCGCGTCTACGACATCCGCGGCCGCAGCATTTCCAGCCTGCTCTCGATCCCGGCACCGTAATATTCTTCCCCGGACCCGCTGGCTCCATGCGGGCTACGCTGGACTGCCGCGCTTTCGGCGCCTTGCCGCCGCCCCCAACCGCGACTACGCTGCCGCCCCGCAACAACGATGTTCGGAGAGACCAGCCATGTCGCCAGCGGAAGCGCGCCTGAAGGAAGTGCCGTCGAACATGACGGAGGCCGAGTGGCAGCAACGGGTCAATCTCGCCGCCTGCTACCGCCTCGTCGCGCTCTATGGCTGGGACGATCTGGTCGATACCCACATTTCCGCGCGCGTCCCCGGCCCCGATCATCACTTCCTCATCAACCCCTACGGGCTGATGTTCGACGAGATCACGGCCTCCAGCCTCGTCAAGGTCGATCTGCACGGCAACCAGCTCTCCGAGAGCGAGTACAGCATCAATCCGGCCGGCTTCACCATCCATTCGGCGATCCACGAGGTGCGCGAGGACGCAATCTGCGTGCTGCATCTCCACACCCTCGACGGCACCGCGGTGTCGAGCAGCGCCGAAGGGCTGCTGCCGCTGAACCAGACGGCCCAGCTCGTCACCCACGACCTCGCCTATCACGACTATGAAGGCATCGCGCTCGACCATGACGAGCGGCCGCGGCTGCAGAAGGATCTCGGCGACCACAACCACATGCTGCTGCGCAATCACGGCACGCTGACGGTCGGCCGCTCGGTCGCCTCCGCCTTCGAGCGCATGTACCACCTCGAGCGCGCCTGCTCGATGCAGGTGCGCACGCGCGCGCTGGGCACGCCGGTCTATCCGGTGGACGATGTCGCGATCGACAAGAACACCGAGCTGCTCGCCAACCGCGACCGTGCCGAGCTGCGCGCGACGAACCTCGTGTGGCCGCCGCTGCTGCGCAAGCTCGACCGCGAACTGCCGGGCTATCGGTCTTGAGATTTTCGGGATTCGGTGTAGGGTAGCTGCCAACGAACCTCTACGCCTTTTGGAATGAAACGCCGCCCAATTCCGGGTGGCGTTTTTATTTTGGGGCGGCCTCCTCGGCTCGTCATGCGCGGGCTCGACCCCCGCATCCATCGCAAAATGATCTTGCCTGATGGATTGCCGGGTCAAGCCCGGCAATGACGGCGTTGATGCCGTAGCCCTACTTCACCTCCGCCAGCGCAGCCAGGATGCGGGCCCAGGAGCGGATGCCTTTCTGGAAGCTGCGGAGGTCGTACTTCTCGTTGGGCGAGTGGATGTTGTCGTCATCCAATCCGAAGCCGACCAGCAGCGAGTCGAGCCCAAGCGTACGCTTGAAGTCGGCGACGATCGGGATCGAGGCGCCCGAGCCCATCAGCACGGTCTCCTTGCCCCATTCCTCCGTCAGCGCCTTGCTGGCGGCTGCGAGCGGCTTCATGTTCCAGTCGAGCGCGACCGCCGGCGCGGCGGAATGGTCGCCGAACTCGACCTTGCAGTCGCCCGGAAGCCGCACCGTCACGTAGTCGCGGAAGCCCTTGCGGATCCTCTGGGGGTCCTGCCCCTCGACCAGGCGGAACGAGACCTTTGCCGAGGCATGCGACGGGATCACCGTCTTGGAGCCCTCGCCGATATAGCCGCCCCAGATGCCGTTGACGTCGCAGGTCGGGCGCGAGGAGGCCTGCTCGATCAGCAGCCGTCCCTTCTCGCCGGCCGGGATCGACAGGCCGATCGGCTTGAGGAACATCTCGGGCGTCAGGTTGAGCTTCTTCCACTGCTCCAGGATGTCGGGCGGCAGATCCTTCACCCCGTCGTAGAAGCCGGGGATGGTGATGCGGTTGTCGTCGTCGAACAGGCCGCCGAGGATTTTGGTCAGCACCCGGATCGGGTTCATCGCGCTGCCACCGAACACGCCGGAATGCAGATCGCGATTGGCAGCCGTGATCTTCAGCTCCTCGTAGAGCAGACCGCGCAGCGAGGTCGTGATCGCCGGCGTGTTGCGGTCCCACATGCCGGTGTCGCAGACCAGCACATAGTCGGCCTTGAACTCGTCCTTGTTGGCCTCGATGAAGGGCACGAAATTCTTCGAGCCGACCTCCTCCTCGCCTTCGATCAGGAAGGTGACGTCGATCGGCAGCGAGCCAGTCACCTTCTTCCACGCGCGGCAGGCCTCGACGAAGGTCATCACCTGGCCCTTGTCGTCCTCGGCGCCGCGCGCAACGATGATCTTGCGGCCGTCGGCGTGGTCGGTGACCACGGGCTCGAACGGCGGACGGTGCCAGAGATCGAGCGGATCGACCGGCTGCACGTCGTAATGGCCGTAGAAGATCACATGCGGCCGCCCGCCCGCCCTGGTCATGCCGACGATGGCGGGATGGCCGGCCGTGGGCCTCACTTCCGTGGCGACACCGAGGCTGGCGATGTCCTTGGCAAGATGTTCGGCCGCCGCCTTGCAATCGGCGGCGAAGGCCGGATCCGCGGAGATCGACTTGATCCGCAACAGCGAGAACAGCCGCTCCAGGCTGTTATCAAAATCCTTGTCGATGTGGTCGAGCACGGATTGAAGCTGCGCATTGGCCATGGTCGATTCCCTACGTTCGGGTCCCAAAAATCGGGAGCTCAGGATGTCTTTTCAAGAAGTCTTGGCTCTTCAAGAAGTCTGGCTTTTACCGCTACCGCAGGCTCGGAGCCAGCCGCAACCGGGGGATGGCGGATGTGCCATGCGAGGCAACCTGCGAGGATGGCCGTGGCGGCGAGGTTATTGCCCCAGGCCTGGGTGACGTTGGGAAACCACGGCAGCGACAGCAGCATGAGGGCGCCGGCCGCGCCCAAAGCGAGCCAGGTTCCAAGCCGCACGTTCGCCCGCTCGTCGAAAGCGGCACGATGCATCAGCACCGTCATCGGGAAGAACAGCCACATGAAGTAGTATTGCCGCGCCAGGGGCGATGCCACCGTCATCAGGCAGAACAGGATGCCCAGCTCCTCGGCGTCGGAACGCGCCGTTCGCCGTGCTTGCCGGGGCATGACCGCGACGAAGCCGAGCCCGAGCAGCGCCGACAGCGCCAGCACGATCCAGTTCGCCGTCCTGTAGTCGACGTCGATGACATTCATCGTGCGCGGCGGCTTGTTGGGATCCTCCTGATTGTAGTTGATCGGCCGGACCAGGCGATGCGTGACCGCAATGAGGGACTGGTTCACCCACGACCAGTTCTGCTCGTCGCGCTGGCCAAAACCCTTTTCCGAGCTCGAGCCGACCATGGCGTTATACCAGGTCTCGAGCTCGGCGGCGTTGCGCTCGAAGCCACGGATCGGCGCCGGCACGACATAGAGAAGGATGCCGGTGAAGGCGACCGTAGCGGCGACGGCGGCCCACTTCCGACGCCAGACCAGGTAGGGCAGAACCGCAATCGGAAACACCTTAATGGCGGTCGCGAGCGCGAACATGAAACCCGCGAGCCAGGAGCGCTGATGCTGCAAGCTCCAGAAGCCGTAGAGCATCATCGCCAGCAGCACGAGGTTCGGCTGGCCAAGATCGAACATGTCGAACACGAAGGTCACGGTGACGATGGCGGGCAGCGCCTCCAGCCAGGGGGCCGGCCTGCGGCCCGAAGCGGTCATGGCATTTGAGAGCATCCCGGTGTACCACCACGCCACGATATTGAGGATCGACAGCACGCTGTAGAGCGCGATCTTGCCGAACCAGCTCGGGATCGCCAGCAGGATCGCCGGCAGCGGTGGATAGATGAATTCGAAATACGCACCGATGTCGCCGGGATAAAGCGGCCCGCCCTGCAACACCTGCTGCCCGGCCCAGTACCACAGCCCGTAATCCTTGGTCTTGCCGTGGCCGAATATCTCGGGACCGAGGACATCGGCGGTCAGGACGAAGCAGCAGAGCAGGAAGAGCAGGTCGAGCGGCGCACGCAGCGACAGGGTTCTGAATGCGAGGGGTTCGGCGAAAGATTCGGTTGAGGTCACGGTGCGGTCCAGTCAGGGACCATAGCACCTAGCAGACCGACGGACGCTTGGAGAGTCCTGTTCACCCTAATTTGTACCGGTCGCGCACGAGGGCCGGGTTTGCGGACAGATTGCCTCGAACGGGGCTTTCTGCCTATCGACGCAGCAAGCCGCCGAGCGCGCCACGGACCAGGGTGCGGCCGATCGAGCCACCAATCTGGCCGGCGACCGACTTGCCGAGATTGGCGGCCATCCCCCCGATCACCTGGTTCGTCACCGATCGCGTCACGTCGCGCGCGATGACCTGGCCCGTCGACAGGCGACCGCGCTTGACGTTGGTGCCGAAGATGGTGCCGACCATCGAGCCGATCTGGCCGAGGATGCCGCCACCACCAGCCGGACCGCCATCGGCAATCGCAGCCGTCCCGGCAATGCGCTTCTGGATCATCTCATAGGCGGACTCTTCATCAACGGTGGTGTCGTATTTGCCCTTCACCGGGCTCGCATCCATGATCGCCTTGCGCTCTTCCGGCGTGATCGGTCCGATCCGGGCCGATGGCGGTCGGATCATCACCCGCTCGACCATCGCCGGCGTGCCGTTGCCTTCGAGGAAGGACACCAGTGCTTCGCCCTTGCCGAGCTCCATGATCACCTTGGTGGTATCGAGCTTCGGGTTGGGCCTGAAGGTCTGTGCTGCGGCGGCGACCGCCTTCTGGTCGCGCGGGGTGAAGGCGCGCAGCGCGTGCTGCACCCGGTTGCCGAGTTGCCCGAGCACGCGGTCGGGGACGTCGATCGGGTTTTGCGTAACGAAATAGACGCCGACGCCCTTGGAACGGATCAAGCGGACCACCTGCTCGATCTTGTCCATCAGCGCCTTCGGCGCGTCGTTGAACAGCAGATGCGCCTCGTCGAAAAAGAACACGAGCTTCGGCTTGGGCAGGTCGCCGGCCTCGGGCAGCTCCTCGAACAGCTCCGACAGCATCCAGAGCAGGAATGTCGCGTAGAGCCGTGGGCTCTGCAGCAGCTTGTCGGCGACGAGGATGTTGACCATGCCGCGGCCGTCGCGATCGGTCTTCATGAAGTCCTTCAGCGTCAGCGCAGGCTCGCCGAAGAATTTGGTGCCGCCCTGGTTCTCCAGCACCAGGAGCTGGCGCTGGATGGTGCCGACGGTGGCCTTGGTGACATTGCCAAAGCCCTGGGCCGCCTTCCGGATGTCGGCAAGCGGATCATCGGCCGCGTCCGGCCCCTTCTTGCCGCTGTCGGGCACGATGGCATCGAGCAGCGCGCGCAGATCCTTCATGTCGACCAGGACAAGGCCGTTGTCGTCGGCGACGCGGAAGGCGACGTTGAGCACGCCCTCCTGCACGTCGTTCAGATCGAGCATGCGCGCGAGCAGAAGCGGTCCCATTTCCGTGACGGTCGCCCGTACCGGATGGCCCTGCTCGCCGAACACGTCCCAGAACACCGTCGAGAACTGGTCGGGCTCGAACGTCAGTCCCATCCCGGTAGCGCGCTTGACGATGAAATCCGTGGGCACGCCGACCTCGGAGATGCCGGAGAGGTCGCCCTTGATGTCGGCAGCGAAGACCGGAACACCGGCGCGCGCAAATCCTTCCGCCATGACTTGCAGCGACACCGTCTTGCCGGTTCCGGTTGCACCTGTGACGAGGCCGTGGCGATTGGCGAGCGCCAGCGTCAGCCATGCCTGCTCGTCTCCCTTGCCGACGAAGATCTTGTCGTCGGTGTCGCCGAGCTTGCTGTCCTGTGCGGTCATTATTCTCTCTGATCTGTCTGACGCGTTTCGCTGATCGAAACTCAAATGCACCAGTTCCGTAGTTTAACGCATGTCGCGCGCCGATTGAAACCATTCAACGCGGCCTCGGCATGCGACATTGCCGGAAACCAATGAGCGACATCAGCCGAAAGTAGGAATGACGCATTCGCACCGCGGCATTTTTTTGCCGATTCGATCTCCGCTCTTGCATCGCTGCAACACTTCTCGCGCGTTCGAGAACGAATCGGAACGTTGGTGGCGTTCATCGCTTGTATTTCACATCACACCGGCTCAAGATCATTTTGAAAGCAATACTCCGGCATGTGAACCGGCTGAGGGGCAGGCCATATGGACGAGCTGATCGGGCGGCTGGCGACAAACGCCAGCATAGATAGTGCTGTCGCTGAAAAGACCGTCGGCATTATCCTGGGCTTCCTCCGCAACGAGGGTCCTTCCGACATCGTCAAGGCTCTGATCGATCATATCCCCGGTGCGGAGGGCGCAATCGAGGCGTCCGGCAGCGGCGGCGGGCTGTCGCGGCTGATGGGCGGCGGCCTGATGGCGGTCGGGACACGCCTGATGGGCCTGGGCCTTGGTATGTCCGAGATTCAGAACGTCGCCCGTGAACTTTTTCGCTTCGGCCGAGACAAAATCGGAGCGGATCAGATGGGCAAGATCATCGCGGGGACCCCGGGCCTCAGCCAGTTCGCCTGAAGCCTGCGCATTTCATATCGAGCATCATGACATATCCGATCTCCGAGATTGAGGGCCTGTCGACCTTTGCCGCCAACAAGTTGAAGGCGCAAGGTATCCGCACCACCGACGCGCTGCTCGAGGCGGCCTCGACCGTGAAGGGCCGCAAAGCGCTCTCCGCCAAGACCGGCATCAGCGAGCAGTTGCTGCTGGAATGGGCCAACGTCTCCGACTACATGCGTATCCCCGGCATGGGCAGGGCCAAGGTCGGCCTGGTCCGCGCCGCCGGCGTTACCACCGTGCGCGAGCTCGCCTATCGAAATCCGGCGAGGCTCGCCCAGAGCATGCGGGATGCCAACGAGAAGAAAAAGCTCCTCCGCATCCTGCCTTCAGAGAAGTCGGTCGGCGACATCATCGCCAAGGCAAAGAAGCTGCCGCCGAAGATTTCGTATTAGCCTGCTTTCCATCCGCGCCATTCTCTCCCCGTCATCCTGAGCTACTCGTCGTGGGACGCAACGCGTCTGACGACGAACCTCGAAGGATGCACGGCCACGCTGCGAGAGCCGGGCGGTCGCCCTTCGAGGGCCGCTGAAGAAGCGGCCACTCCAGTATGACGGTGAAACAGCAGCGCGCGTTGCCGCCAATCCCGTCTTGACTCCCCCTCCCCGGCAGCTAAAGCGAGCCGCATGAATGCCTCGCCCTCCCCATCCGTCCCGGCGGCCGGTTCAGTCGGGCATGATTTGCTGCGGACGCTGCTGGAGCGGCCGATCCCGGCAGTGATGGGTGTGCTCAACGTCACCCCTGATTCCTTCTCCGACGGCGGCGAATTCGTCGCACCAGAGCAGGCGCTCTCGCGGGCGCGCGCGATGATCGAGGCCGGGGTCGACATCATCGATATCGGCGCCGAGTCCACCCGGCCCTACACGGGTGCCAAGGCCGTCACGGTTGCCGACGAGCTTGCCCGGCTGAAGCCGGTGCTGTCAGGCGTCGTGGCGCTCGGCGTTCCCGTGTCGATCGACAGCATGAAGGCCGAAGTCGTGGCCTTTGCGCTCGACCAGGGTGCCGTGATCGCCAACGACGTCTGGGGCCTGCAACGCGACGCCGCCATGGCGCCGCTGGTGGCCGCGAGGGGCGTCCCCGTCATCGTCATGCACAACCGCGACAGCGTCGATCCCGCCATCGACATCATCGCGGACATGAAGGCGTTCTTTCAGCGCTCGCTGGAGATCGCGGCACAAGCCGGCATCGCCCGTGACAAGATCGTGCTCGACCCCGGCATCGGCTTCGGCAAGACGGCCGAGCAGAGCATGATTGCGCTGGCGCGGCTGCGCGAACTCGAAATGTTCGGCCTGCCGGTCCTGGTCGGCGCCTCGCGCAAGCGTTTCATCGCCTCGGCCTCGCCGTCGGAGCCGAAAGAGCGGCTCGCCGGCTCGATCGCCGCGCATCTGATCGCCGCCCGGCGCGGCGCAAAGATCATCCGGACCCATGACGTCGCCGAGACCCTGCAGGCCCTGCGGGTCGCAAACGCAATCGAGAGCAAGCAATGACCGATACGATCTTCGTGACCGGCCTGTCGATCCATGCCCGCCACGGCGTGATGGATCACGAAACCGAAGTCGGACAGCGTTTCGTCATCGACCTCGAACTCCATACCGACCTGTCGGAGCCTTCGCGCTCCGACCGCCTCGCCGACACGGTGTCCTACGCCGAAGTCGTGGCGACCACGACCGCGGCGTTCAAGAACACCAATTACAAGCTTTTGGAGCGCGCCGCCGGCGCGGTCGCGGATGCCATCCTGTCGCACTTCCCGCGTATCCGAGCCGTGAAGATCACCGTGCACAAGCCGCATGCGCCGATCGCGGCGATCTTCGACGACGTCGGCATCATGCTGACGCGCTCGCGGCACCCCTGACATGGCGAGCGTCCTCATTGCGCTCGGCGGCAATGTCGGCGACGTCCGCGCGACGTTCGGGAAGGCGATCGCCCATGTCTGCGGCATGGCGCAGGCCGCGCTGATCGCGCGCTCATCGGACTATGCGACCCCGCCCTGGGGCGACGAGGACCAGGCTCCCTTCATCAACGCCTGCATCGAAATCGACACCGGCCTCGATCCGCACGCACTGCTGTTCGTGATGCAGAAGGTCGAGCAGAAATTCGGCCGCACGCGGGACAAGGAGCGGCGCTGGGGCCCGCGCACGCTCGATCTGGACATGATCGCCTATGACGATGTCAGCCTGCACAAGCCCGACCTGACCCTGCCGCATCCGCGCCTGTTCGAGCGCGCCTTCGTGCTGGTGCCGCTGGCCGAGATTGCACCCGACCGCGTGATCGCAGGCATTCGCGTGCGTGACGGGCTCGCCAGCGTCTCGACGCAAGGCATTGAGCGGCTTCCGGATACCGGTTAACCAAAAACAACCGTTTGCAGGGACGGCCGGCCGTGGCAATTTCGCCTGCGAATAACAAGATTTTCGGGAGCCCCTCGCCGCATGACCTCCGTGACTGACGAACTGCCTCTGGCGGCGGATTTTCCCAGGGCGACCGTCGAAGACTGGCGCAAGCTGGTCGATGGCGTGCTGAAGGGCGCGCCGTTCGAGAAGCTGGTCGGCAAGACCTATGACGGCCTCAGGATCGATCCGCTCTATCCGCGCGCCAAGGGCGTTGCGCCCGTGGTGGGACGGCCGCCGACCGCGCCCTGGCAGATCATGCAGCGGATCGACCATCCCGATGCGATGCTGGCGAATACGCAGGCGCTGACCGATCTCGAGAACGGCGCAACCGGGCTCGCGCTGGTGTTCGCCGGAGGCAACGGCGCTTACGGTTTCGGCCTGGAACCTTCGGCCGATGCGGTCGCAAAGGTCTTGAAGGACATTCATCTCGACGCCGGCATCGGCATCGAGCTCCAGATCGGTCCGCAATCGCGGATGGCGGCGATCCATGTCGCGGAATATGTGAAGAGCAATGGCATCGATCCTGCCGCCTGCGACATCCGCTTCGGGCTCGATCCGCTCGCCGCCGGCGCGGCGTGGGGCCACAGCCCCTATACCTGGGACGAGATCGTTCCTGCCGTCACCGGCGGCATCAAGGGCCTCGCCGCGCTCGGCTTCAAGGGGCCGTTCGCGTCTGCCGACGGTCGCGTGCTCCACGATGCCGGCGGCTCCGAGGTACAGGAGCTTGCCTTCGTGCTCGCCTGCGGCGTCGCTTATTTGCGCGCGATCGAAGGCGCCGGCGTTCCGCTGGAAGCCGCGCAGGGGATGGTTTATGCGCGTCTCTCTGCCGATGCCGACCAGTTCCTGACCATGGCAAAATTCCGCGCGCTACGGCTGTTGTGGGCACGCATCGAA
Source organism: Bradyrhizobium sp. SZCCT0153 (assembly GCF_018129995.1). GTDB lineage: Bacteria > Pseudomonadota > Alphaproteobacteria > Rhizobiales > Xanthobacteraceae > Bradyrhizobium > Bradyrhizobium japonicum_G. The sequence continues at coordinate 544,490 of NZ_JAFCKS010000002.1, read as the reverse complement.
ACGTCGTGCGGATTGACACCGAAGCCGCTGTTCATTGCCGCCGATACGGCCTGGCGCATGCTGACGCAGCGCGACCCTTACGTGAACATGCTGCGCGCGACCATTGCGACGTTCGCAGCGGGGCTCGCCGGTGCCAACGCGATCACCGTGCTGCCGCATACGCTGGCGCTCGGGCTGCCGGATCCATTCGCGCGTCGCGTGGCGCGCAACACGCAAGCCCTGCTGCTGGAAGAAAGCAACCTTGCCAGGGTCAGCGATCCCGCGGCCGGCGCAGGCGGCATCGAGACGCTGACCGCGCAGCTGTGCGAGGCGGCCTGGGCGCTGTTCCAGGACAGCGAGAAAGCCGGCGGCGCCTTCGCCGCGCTTCAGCAGGGCGTGTTCCAGAGCAGGGTCGCGGCCGCGCGAAAAGCGCGTGACGCCAACATTGCAAAGCGCCGCGACGTGTTGACCGGTGCCAGCGAGTTTCCGAACCTGCATGAGCGCGAGACCACGGTGCTGAAGGCGACGCCGGTTGCGCTCGCCCCCTACGGCGAGCAGAAATACAAGTTCGATGCGCTGCCGCCGATCCGGCTTGCGGAACCGTTCGAGGCGCTGCGCGACAAATCCGATGCCGCGCTGAAGGCGCGCGGGGCGCGACCAAAAGTGTTTTTGGCCAATCTCGGTACGCCCGCCGACTTCACGGCGCGCGCGACCTTTGCCAAGAGCTTGTTCGAATCCGGTGGGATCGAGGCCGTTGACAGCGAGGGCTTTGCCGATCCGGCCGAGCTGGCTAATGCCTTCAAGGCCTCCGGCGCCGAGCTCGCCTGCCTTTGTTCCAGCGACAAGGTCTATGCGGAACACGCCGAAGCCGCGGCGAAGGCCCTGCAAACCGCAGGCGGGCGACATATTTATCTGGCAGGCCGCCCGACTGATGCCGAGGCGGCGCTCCGTGCGGCCGGCGTCACGGGCTTCGTTTTCGCCGGCGGCGATGCGCTTGCCACGTTGCAAGACGCTTATCGACGTATGGAGCAGGCATGACCGAAGCGGGCAAACCAGTCTTCACCGGCGGCTGCCAATGCGGCGCAGTGCGCTTCGCGGTCACGGCCACGCCGAACCGGGTCTCGATCTGCCACTGCCGGATGTGCCAGAAGGCGAGCGGCGCGCCGTTCGCCTCCTTCGCCGACATCAACAAGACGGACTTTGTCTGGACCAAGGGAAAGCCGTCGTTCTTCCGCTCCTCCACGATTGCGGACCGCGGCTATTGCGCCGCCTGCGGCACGCCTCTCAGCTTCGGCCGTATCGACGGCGATCGGATCGAGATCATGACCGGCGCCTTCGACCGACCCGACCAGCTGGTGCCGACACGGCAATATGGAACGGAATCCCGCCTCGGCTGGGTGGTGGGAATCTCCAATCTGCCGAGCCAGACCACGCAGCAGAATTACGGGCCGGAGAAGATGGCGACCATCGTCAGCCATCAGCATCCGGATCATGATTGAGCGTCTATGATATGGTCGAAACCATGAGCCGCATTCCCAATTTCGCCGACGTCGCCTTCGAGCGCATCGCCACCGCCGCGCCGTCAGGCAGCGCCGAACCGTGGCTGACACCCGAGGGCATCCTGGTGAAATCAGCCTATGGCGAGGCCGATCTGGCCGGGCTCGATTTCCTCGACACCTATCCGGGCATCGCGCCCTATCTGCGCGGCCCCTACCCGACCATGTATGTCAACCAGCCCTGGACCGTGCGGCAATATGCCGGCTTCTCCACGGCGGAGGATTCCAACGCTTTCTACCGCCGCAATTTGGCTGCCGGACAGAAGGGTCTTTCAGTCGCCTTCGATCTCGCCACCCATCGCGGCTATGACAGCGATCATCCGCGCGTCGGCGGCGACGTCGGCATGGCCGGTGTTGCCATCGATTCCATCTACGACATGCGCACGCTGTTCGCGGGGATTCCGCTCGACCAGATGAGCGTGTCCATGACCATGAACGGCGCGGTGCTGCCGATCCTCGCGCTCTACGTCGCTGCCGCAGGCGAACAGGGCGTGGCGCCGGAAAAGCTCTCGGGCACCATTCAGAACGACATTCTGAAAGAGTTCATGGTGCGCAATACCTACATCTATCCGCCCGCGCCCTCGATGCGGATCATCTCGGACATCTTCGCCTACACTTCGCAGAAGATGCCGAAATACAATTCGATCTCGATCTCCGGCTATCATATGCAGGAGGCCGGCGCGACACAGGATCTCGAGCTCGCCTATACGCTGGCCGACGGTGTCGAATATCTTCGCGCCGGTCTTGCGGCCGGCCTCGACGTCGACCGCTTCGCGCCGCGGCTGTCGTTCTTCTGGGCGATCGGCATGAACTTCTTCATGGAGGTCGCCAAGCTGCGCGCCGCGCGCCTGCTCTGGGCCAAGCTGCTGAAGCCGTTCAACCCGAAAGACCCGCGCTCGCTGTCGCTGCGCACGCACAGCCAGACTTCAGGCTGGTCGCTGACCGCGCAGGACGTGTTCAACAACGTGATGCGCACGACCGTGGAGGCGATGGCGGCGACGCAAGGCCATACCCAGTCGCTGCACACCAATGCGCTCGACGAAGCGCTCGCGCTGCCGACCGATTTCTCGGCGCGCATCGCCCGCAACACCCAGCTCTTCCTGCAGCAGGAGAGCGGTACCACCCGCATCATCGATCCCTGGGGCGGCTCGTATTATGTCGAGCGGCTGACGCGCGATCTCGCCGCGAAGGCCTGGAGCCATATCCAGGAGGTCGAGGAGCTCGGCGGCATGGCCAAGGCCATCGAAGCCGGCGTGCCCAAGCTGCGCATCGAGGAGGCCTCCGCCAAGACCCAGGCCCGGATCGATGCCGGCAAGCAGGCGGTGATCGGCGTCAACAAGTACAAGCCGACGGATGAGGCTCCCATCGACATCCTCAAGGTCGACAACACCAATGTTCGCCGGCTCCAGATCGACAAGCTGACGCGGCTGAAGTCCGAGCGCAGCCAGAAGGACGTCGATGCCGCGCTCGCCGCGCTGACGCGCTCGGCCGGCGAAGGCAACGGCAATCTGCTCGCGCTGGCCATCGACGCTGCGCGCGCGAAGGCGACCGTCGGCGAGATTTCGGACGCGATGGAGAAGGTGTTCGGCCGGCACCGTGCCGAGATCAAGTCCATCACCGGCGTCTACAAGCGGGAGGCGTCCACCATGGGCAACCAGGTCGAGAAGGTTCAGGCGCAGATCGATACCTTCGAGGAGGCGGAAGGCCGCCGGCCGCGCATCCTGGTGGCCAAGATCGGCCAGGACGGCCACGACCGCGGCCAGAAGGTGATTGCGTCCGCGTTTGCCGATATCGGGTTCGACGTCGACATCGGGCCGCTGTTTGCCACGGCGGACGAAGCCGCGCGACAGGCCGTCGAGAACGACGTCCACATCCTCGGCGTCTCCTCGCTGGCCGCCGCCCACCTCACCGCCGTGCCGGAGCTGAAGGCCGCGCTGAAAAAGCAGGGCCGCGACGACATCATGATCATCGTCGGCGGCGTGGTGCCGCCGCAGGATTACGACGCGCTCTACGCCGCCGGGGCGGAGGCGATCTTCCCGCCAGGCACGGTCATCGCGGACGCGGCCGAGGAGCTGATCCGCAAGCTGAACGCCCGGCTCGGGCATAGCGAGGCGGCGGAGTAGAGCCACCCTCATCCCGAACACTCGGCCCACGACGAGCGGCCCTCGCCTGCTCCGCCGGGGCGTTGTAAAGCAGGGCATGGTTGAGAAGAAAGCTTCGCTGGACATCAAATCCCTCGCCCGCGACCTCCGCTCCGGCAGTCGCGCGGCCCTTGCCCGGGCGATCACGCTGGTGGAGAGCCGGCGCGGCGACCACCAGGCGCTGGCGCGGGAGCTGGTGCAGATGCTGCTGCCCGACACCGGCAAGGCGGTCCGCGTCGGCATCACCGGCTCGCCCGGTGTCGGCAAGTCCACTACCATCGATGTACTCGGCACTCACCTGATCGAGCACGGCCACAAGGTCGCGGTGCTCGCGGTCGACCCATCCTCGGCGCGCAGCGGCGGCTCGATCCTCGGCGACAAGACGCGGATGGCGCGGCTATCCGCCTCCGACAACGCCTTCATCCGCCCCTCGCCGTCGTCGGGCACGCTCGGCGGCGTCGCTGCGAAGACGCGCGAGGCGATGCTGCTCTGCGAAGCCGCCGGCTTCGACGTCGTGCTGGTCGAGACCGTCGGCATCGGCCAGTCCGAGACGGCGGTCTGCGATATGACCGATTTCTTCCTCGCCTTGATGCTGCCAGGCGGCGGCGATGAGCTGCAGGGCATCAAGAAGGGCCTGGTCGAGCTCGCCGACATGATCGCTATCAACAAGGCCGACGGCGACAATCTCAAGCGCGCCAACATCACCGCCGCCGACTATCGCGGCGCGCTGCATATCCTCAGCCCCCGCTCCGAACACTGGCATCCGCCTGTCGTCACCTATTCGGCACTGGCCGGCACCGGCATCGCCGAGCTTTGGCAGAAGGTCCTGGATCACCGCAAGGCGATGAACGCGTCCGGCGAATTCGCCGCACGGCGACGCGAGCAGCAAGTGAAGTGGATGTGGTCGATGCTGGAGCAGCGCATGCTGGCGCGGCTGCGCAGCGAGGCATCGGTGCGGACGAAGGTCAGGAAGATCGAGACTGAAGTGGCCGATGGCCATCTCACGCCGGCGATTGCCGCCGAGCAGATTCTGGAGTTGCTGCAATGAGCGAAAAGCTCCGCATTCTCCTCACCGGCTTCGGGCCGTTTCCCGGCGCGCCGTACAATCCAACCCAGCCGCTGGTGGCGCGACTGACGCAGCTGCGCCGTCCGGCGCTCGACGATGTCGCGATCGCGAGCCACATCTTCCCGGTGACCTATGGCGCCGTCGACCGGCAATTGCCCGAGGTGCTCGCGAAACAGAAGCCGGATGCGCTGCTGATGTTCGGCCTCGCCGCGCGCACGTCTTACCTGCGCATCGAGACCCGCGCGCGCAACGCCGTTACCATGCTCTGGCCCGATGCCGCCAACACCCGATCGAGCAAGCGCGGCATCGCCGGCCGTGCGGACGCGATGACGTTCGGCCCGCACACGGCAAGGCTGCTGCGCGCGGCGCGCCTCACCGGCATCGACGCCCGCGCCTCGCGCGATGCCGGCGCCTATCTCTGCAACTATCTGAGCTGGCGTGCGATCGAGCAGGTGAAGGCAGGCGGACCGCAGCTCGCGGCGTTCATCCATATTCCCCTGCTTGCGCGAAGCGGCGCGGTGCGGCGCAAGGGCGCACCTCGGATCACGCTGGACGAGCTGGTGGATGCCGGCGAGGCAATGCTGATGGAGATGGTGCAATTGGCACGGAAGGGGCGTGCTTCACTGGGGTAAACATTTAACCCTACCGCGAACAATCCCCACGTCCTCTGCCGCCCTGCGCTACCTAACCGCTGCGGACCCCCCGCGTCCGCCGGAGGACGCATCATGGACCTCAATCGCCGTCATCTCATCGGAGCTTCCACCGCAGGCATCGCCGGCGCGCTGGCCATGCCTGCCGACGCTGCGCGCGCGGCGCCGCTGACGTCCCTGCTCGGCCGCGACGCGACCCAATATGGTGTGCGACCCGGCAGCAGCGAGGACCAGACCCGCGCACTCCAGCGCGCGATCGACGAGGCCGCGCGTGCGCAGATGCCACTGGCGCTCCCGCCCGGAATCTACCGTGCTGGGCTGCTACGGCTTCCGAATGGCGCGCAGCTGATTGGCGTGCGCGGTGCCACAAAACTCGTCTTCACGGGCGGCGCCTCCGCGATCCAGAGCGACGGTTCGGACTCGATTGGCCTCACCGGCATCACCTTCGACGGCGGCGGCATTCCGCTGCCGACGCGACGCGGCCTGATCCAGGTGCTCGGTGGGCGCGACGTCCGCATCACCGATTGCGAGATCACCGGCTCCGGCGGCAGCGGTATCTGGCTCGAGCAGGTCTCGGGCGACATCTCCGGCAACGTTTTCACCAACATCGCCGTGACGGCGGTGGTCTCGTTCGACGCGCGGGGCCTCTGCGTCTCGCGCAACACCATCACCGGCACCAACGACAACGGCATCGAGATCCTGCGCACCGCGATCGGTGATGACGGAACGCTGGTCATTGACAACCGCATCGAGGACATCAAGGCCGGTCCCGGCGGCTCCGGCCAGTATGGCAACGCCATCAACGCCTTCCGGGCCGGCAACGTGATCGTGCGCGGCAACCGCATCAGGAACTGCGATTACTCGGCGGTGCGCGGCAATTCGGCCTCCAACATCCACATCACCGGCAACAGCGTCAGCGACGTGCGCGAGGTCGCGCTGTATTCCGAATTTTCGTTCGAAGCCGCCGTGATCGCGAACAATACGGTGGACGGCGCCGCCGTCGGCGTCTCCGTCTGCAATTTCAACGAGGGCGGCCGCATCGCCGTGGTCCAGGGCAACATCATCCGCAATTTGATCCCGAAGCGGCCGATCGGCACCGCGCCCGACGACGATGCCGGCGTCGGCATCTACATCGAGGCGGATTCGTCGGTGACCGGCAACGTGATCGAGAACGCGCCGTCCTACGGCATCGTCGCCGGCTGGGGCAAGTATCTGCGCGACGTCGCCATCACCGGCAACGTGATCCGCAAGGCGCTAGCCGGTGTCGGCGTCTCCGTGGTGCCGGGCGCCGGCACCGCGCTCGTCAACAACAACATGATCTCGGAAACCCCGCGCGGCGCCGTGGTCGGGCTCGATCATGCGCGCGCCGTGACATCTGATCTGTCGGCGGACGGCGCGCAGAGGTTCGCGCAGGTGGTGGTCGGCGGGAATGCGGTGCGGCGATAGGTGCCGCCTCTCGCCCGCCGAACCCTTAGAACGCGTTCCTCAGCAGCGGGTATTTCGCCTCCAGGCCGTCGAGGCTGAGGGTGAATTCGACGACGCGTTCGGGGGCTGCGACGATTTCGGCTGCCGGCGGCGAGAACTGCGGCAGAAGCGTTGCCATCGCCGCAGGCACGGTGGGCGGCGCCGTCACAATTGGTGCGGTGACGGGTGCCATTGCAACGGGCGCGGCACGCGGCGCGATCGGGGCTTCGGTGATTTCAGCGAGCACGTTCGGAGTGCGATCGAGCGCGACCGGCACGGCGGTCTCGGGGGCGATGTGCACGGCCTTCGGCTGCATGACCTGCGCCTCTTGCTCGCGCGGAGACATGCGGGGCATCGTCGCGGGCGACCAGCCGAATGCGGGCGACACGCTCGCAGCCGCCGCGGCGACGTCCGAACCGGTGGCAAGCGCGCGCCAGGTCTGGACGGCGCGCTTGGCTTCCTGGATGTTTTCAAGGAATGCGATCTCGGAGTGATAGCGGCGCCAGCGTCCGGTCTCGAACATCTCGGAAAGATGCTCGAGCCTCTGCTCGGCAAGAGCGCACCAGCGCGCCGCAATGTCGCGGCCGTCGGCCACGTCGCGAACAGCCCCTTGGCGATGTGTCATAAGTCAGCCCGTCAGGAGAAAATACGGACGCGACGCAACGCAGACGAATCAATTTAGACGCGACATGAATATTTTGTGGAAAAGTTTTGACTTGTCCAGCAACGACACGGCCTTCGTCACAAAACACCGTAGTCGTGCGGAGATTTCAGGCATTTGCGAGTCAAGCTTCACACAAGCATGACTCACTTGCGGCGCACCCGAGCGACGGCTGCGATCAGCACAGCCGCAATCTCTCAACCGGAAGCTGATCGCGCGCAGAGATTCAAGAAATCAGACCCCCAAAAGAAAAGACCCGTCCGGGGGGACAACCGGACGGGTCGAGCCATATGGGCGCTTGGGGTGGATGGGCGCTCGCGCCTGATATGACTTATGGGGAGGGATGACCGCTCCCACATAATTTGGTCGTGGCAGCAGGCTGAACGTTCAATGTGGAGGTTGATTTTTCGACCGTCGCGCGGCGCGCAATCTTGTCGCAGCCGCTATCGCGCCGCCGGCCTATCCGCCTGAGAAATCGCGGATTTATCGCCTGCGCTCGACAGCGAGGGTTGTTCGATTGCGCGCATACCAGGCTCGTCGCGACGCTTCTCGATATCTTCACGTTTAGTTGTACCGGATGCGGCGGCAACGGGCGTCGCGCTATCGGCCGGAACGGCCATGACCGCGGCAAACGCATCGGCCTCGCCGTCGCCGAAGAGATCGTCACGCCCGGGCGAGCCGAGGTCGCGCGCGGTCTTCGCCAGCGTGATGCGCAGCGCTTCCGGCTTCAAGGCGTAGTTGCGCTCGAGCAGCAGCGCCGCGACGCCGGAGACATAGGCGGCGGAGAACGAGGTGCCCGACGTCATCTGGTATTTGCCGTCGGGCGCCGGCAGGAAAATGTCGACGCCAGGCGCCGCGACCGCGATGTAGTTGCCCCGGTTGGAGGCGGTGAACAGCCTGTCCTGCTGGTCGGTCGCGCTGACCGCGATCACGTTGGGATTGGCGGCGGGATAAAGCGGCGGCGACTTCGCGCCGGCATTGCCGGCGGCGGCGATCAGCACCAGGCCGCGCGCAGCGGTCGCCGCGATAGCCCGCTCGATCACCGCGTCCTTCGGACCGGCAAAGCTCATATTGACGATCTGCGCGCCATGCTCGGCGGCATAGTTCAGCGAGCGCAGGATGATGTAGGATGAGCTCTGGGCCCCGGAGTTGGTGCCGCCGAAGGCGCGGATGGCGATGATGCGCGCCTCGGGCGCGCTGCCCATCAGCTTGGCATGGGCCACGATGGCGCCGGCGATGCCGGTGCCGTGAACGTGCGGGCCCTCGGTGCTGCCGAGCGCATCGAAATTGTCGGCGATGGAATGCGCAAGCTCGGGGTGATTGGCGTCGATTCCGGAGTCGATCACGGCAACCGTCACATTTGCGCCGTGCGCCAGCGCATGCGCCTGTGGCAGGCGTAGCTTGGCCAGCGCATATTGCGCGGGATCTCCCTCGGTCGGCACCGACGATTTCTGGTCCTGCAGCACGTAGCGGAAGTTCGGCTGGACCGACCGCACGCCGCCCTCGGCAGCGAATTCGCGCCGCACCGTCTCGGCGGGCCGGCCGTCGGTGATGCGGAACAGTCCGAACGTGGCCCCGATCAGCGGGAAATTCTCGGAGAAGACGCGCGTCAAACCGTGGCGTCGCGCAAGCTCGTCGGCCTCGGTCACCGACAGCGCGCCGTCGATCTCGGCGACGAATTCGCCTGCGAAGGTGCGCGGGTTCACGGCGACCGGCGTGGTGTTGCCCCTCCCCTTGCCGGCGCTCTTCTTGCCGGATTTGCCAGTGCCATCACCACCGGCATTCGGCTGGCCAAGGCACTCGCCGTCGCCGTCGCGATAAGGCGCGGAGCAGGACGGATAGAGGTTCGGCGAATAGCGCGCATAGGGCAGCACCGGTGCCCCCATTCGGCCTATGCTGGTGGTATGCGGGATCGCGGGGATAGCCCGCGGTCCAGGGGCGACAGCGACGGCCCGCGCGGCGATACTGGGAGAGATGGTCGGCGTGCGCGTGGGGACGCTGATCGTGGGCGTGCGCATGATCGCCTGCGCCTGCGCGACCTCGACGCCGAGACAGGCGGCGAGCAGCAGCGCGGCTCCAACCGAGGACGCGAAGGCCCCGGCGCGCAGTTGGCTTTCGGACTTGCGCATCATCGGTGCAGCGACGCCTTACGGCGCCGCGACGGCCAGATTGACGAACTTCTCGCGCGACATTTTTCCGAGCAGCGAGGCAAGCTCGTCCTGACCCATCGCCTTGTCGAACTGGAGACGGAACATGCCACCCTTGGCATCCCCGATAATCGACGCCTGGTAGCTGTCGAGCAGCGCTGTGATGTCGGCGACACGCGCCTCGGGCGTGAAGCGCACCAACGCCCGCGCCGGCGCGGCTGCCCCGAGCTCGCGCGTGAGCGGCGCGCTGGTCGAGAGCGAGGCGGTCTGGAAGGTCGCGGGCTGGGTCTTCATCAGAACGGCACCGATGATGCCGGCCTGCACCAGCAGCGCGATGGCACCGAGGCTCGCCGACCAGGCCAGCGTGCGCGGCGACAGGCTCGAGAAGAAGGTCGCAATGCGCGCCGAGAGCGGCAGCGAACCGACCGGTCGCGCCGGCTCCGCGTCGATCGCGGCGAACAGCTTCTGCATCGCGCGCGCCGAAGGGGCGCCCAGGCTCTCGTTCAGATGGATGGTCTCTTCGTACTCGCCGCGGATCGCGGCATATTGCCTGGCGAGCGCCGGATCATTCGCCAGCGCTTCCTCGACACGGCGCGCGTCACGCGCGTTCAGCGTGCCGGCGGCATGCCAGGGCAGCAGCAGTTCGATCTCACTGGGCTCTTGCTCCAGCATCTTCTTGCTCAACGCCATCATGGCCAGCCTCGCTCAATGCCGGCTGCCTTCAGCAGTTCGGCCAATTTCTTGCGCGCATAGAACAAGCGCGTCTTCACAGTGTTCTCCGGAATGCCAACGATTTCGGCCACCTCTTCCACGGACTTCTCGTGGTAGTAGACGAGATCGACGATTTCCCGATGGTCAGGCGAGAGGCCCGTCAGACACTCCCGCAACGCTTCACTGGTATCCTTCTTCTGCACCACCGTTTCCGGATCGTCGGACGTATCCTCGATCGCGTTCGCGGCTTCGTCGTCCAACCCAACGTCCTTCCTGCGCCGAAGCGCAGACAGGGCCTTGAATCGGGTGATTGCCAGCAGCCAGGTGGAAACGGCGGACCGGCCCTCGAACTTGCCGGCTTGACGCCAGACGTCGAGAAACACGTCGCTGATGAGGTCTTCCGCCGCCTGCTCGTCCCGCACGAGCCGGAGGCCGAACCGATACACCCTGACATGGTGCCGCCCGTACAGCACCTGCATGGCGAGCCGGTCGCCTTGAGCGATCCTGGCGATCAGGACCTCGTCCGAAGCCGCCTGGGTCACGCTCAAAGGCCGTCTCGCAAGGTTGGTCGGGTCGATGCGGCAGACGGTTCGACGGGAGAAGGTAAATTCTTCAATCTACCGCAGTCATACGGGGGCCTGTGTGATCTACCCCACATACGGGATTTTTCCTTTTGCCACCCCCGGCGGCCGGTCGCCTCGCTCAAGAACGGTAACATAGTAATGGAGCACTTTCCTGCGCAATGCCGTCCAGCGCAGACGGCCCGACGAGCATGGAACCATAGCAGCCCTGCACGATGTATGTCTCGCCAAGCCCCGCTTTGGCTCGACTGCACCGCACACAATGCCTAATCGCCGGCAAATTCCTTTGCCGGCACAGGCGTCCCCGTCCCGCGCTGCACAGTGCGGATTCGGTTTCGAAGGATACCAAACCTAAAGGCTTGCCACGTAGATTTTTGGGCTGAGATCGACCATTGGCGGGACCATGAACACGGCCGCGACGTCCTTTCCGGAGAGGAATGCCGCTGAGGTCGCGGATCTCGTCCTCACGCCCGAGGCGGCGGCGCCCGAAGTGCTGGCGCGCCGGATCCGGCAGCGCCGCCAGATGTATATCGGCCAGGTGGCGAGCTATTCGCTCGGCGCCTCCGTCCTGCTGGTCTACGCTTTTGACGGTGCGATCTCGATCGACGTTGCTTCGCTGTTCTGGTTCGGCGGGCTACTGATCATCGGCACCTTCGCCGTGCTGTCGGAAGCCGGCGTCGGCGACAGATTCACCGACCACTATCTGACCGTGTTCCAGATTTCGGCGCATATGGCGCTGCAATTCGTGTTTCTGCTGTCGGTGCCGACCGTCGGCGTCGCCTTCATCAGCGTGCTGTTCCTGATCTTCGCCTTCGGTACGCTGCGCATGACCTCGGCGCAGGCGATGCTGACCTGGGCGATCGCGACCGCCGGCCTCGCCACCGTCTTCCTCGCCTCCGACCTGCCGATCGGCATGCCCGTTGCAACGCGTCTGCAGCGAACCGCCTCGATGCTGTGCTTCGTGCTGGTGATCGGCCAGTGCGCCTTCCTCGGCCTGTTCGGCGCCACGCTGCGCAAGATCCTGTACCAGCGCAGCATCGAACTGAAGGCCGCCTATCAGCGCATCGAGGAATTGGCGGAGCTCGACGAGCTCACCGGCTCCTACAACCGCCGCTGCATCATGCGGCTTCTCGACGCCGAGATCGAAAAATCAAGGCGGGCATCGACGCCTTGCGCGATCGCACTGATCGATCTCGACTGGTTCAAGCGCATCAACGACGCCCACGGCCATCCCGTCGGCGACGAGGTGCTGCGCACCTTCGCGATCACCTTTTTCGCCAACATTCGCCCGGCCGACAGCTTCGGCCGCTACGGCGGAGAGGAATTCCTGCTGCTGCTGCCGGGCACGGACGGCGAGGCGGCGTCGCGCATGCTCGATCGGCTGCGTGGCATCGTTGCCGATCTCGACTGGAGCGCATTCTCCCCGGGCATGCGCGTGACCATTTCCGCAGGCGTCGTGACGCTGCGCGACGCTGATACTGCCGACACGTTTCTCGCGCGCGCCGACAGCGCGCTCTATTCCGCCAAGGCACAAGGGCGCAACCGCATTGCAACGAGTTGATCAATCCATTTTCTCCCGGCACGGCATAAGCCGCCGTCGGGCCGAACGCTCCAGGACAGGGCAATGAAAACCAAATCCGTAAAGACAGCCGAGAATCTGCTCGAGGAATTGCAGGCCACGCTCTCCCACGGCACCGTCGCGCGCCGGGTCGAGGCGCTGCGCCGGGTCACCGATCTCTTCGTGGGCAACGCGGTGGACTATTCCGAAGACCACGTCAGCGTGTTCGACGACGTGTTCCAATGCCTGATCGAGCAGATCGAGGTTTCGGCCAGGGCGCTGCTTGCCGACCGTCTCGCACCGATCGCGGCTGCGCCGCCGAAGATCATCCGCACGCTCGCGCTCGACGAGGTGATCGAGGTCTCCGGCCCCGTGCTGTCGAAATCGGAGCGGCTTGACGAGGCGACCCTGATCGAGATCGCGCGCACCAGGGGCCAGGCCCATCTCAAGGCGATCTCGCTGCGGCGGGTGCTGTCGGAAGCACTCACCGACGTGCTGGTGACGCGCGGCAACGAGGACGTCGTGCAATCGACCGTCAGCAATCCCGGCGCGCAGCTGTCCGAGGGAAGTTTCACCGACCTCGTCACGCGGGCCGAGCGCGACGACGACCTCGCCACCTGCATCGGCCTGCGACGCGACCTGCCGCGACACCACTACCTCAAGCTGGTCGCGAAGGCGTCCTTGAGCGTGCGCAGGAAGCTCGAGGCCGCGCATCCGGAGCTCGCGGACGAGGTGTCGAGCGTGGTCCAGGAAGCGGCCCAGCGGGTCCGCACCGCGGCCATGACCAGGCAGACCGAGATGGCGCGCGCGCTGGTGAAATCGCTCCACGACGACGGCCGCCTCAACGAGCTCCAGGTCGCCGCCTTCGCAGAGCAGGGCAAGTTCGACGAGGCCAATGCGGGGCTCGCGGCGCTCGCGGGTGTCACGGTCGATACCGCCGAGAACATGATGATCGAGAGCCGCACCGAGGGCGTGATGATCCTCGCCAAGGTCGCGGGCATGTCGTGGCCGAGCGTGCGCGCAATCATTGCCATGCGCGAGAAGCTTTCAGGCGGCTCGCAGACCGACATGCTGACGATGCGCGATACCTACGAGGCGCTGCGCTCATCGACCGCACAGCAGGTGCTGCGCTTCCACCGCATGCAGCAGGGCGCAACGCCGGCGGCCTGAAGACCTGAGGGCTGCCGCGGACGCAGACGTCAGGCGGCAACGGCCGGAGCGCGATGGGGCTAAGCGAAACCCGGGAGTCGCGGCGATGCGACGCGACGACTATTTGCGCGGAACGCCTTCAGTACCGCAGGACTTTCGAGCCCACGAGCGCTCCCACTGCCGTCACCAATGCGGTCGCGATCGTGTACCAGGTCGCGACGAACAGCGGCGAATCGTCGGTGCAGTGAGAGGCGTACAGCGTCGCGGCCAGACCGGCCGACACCAGACCGGCGAGCGCGCCGGCAAGCGCGGGACGCGATGGCGCGCCGTGGCGCAGGCCGAACAGCGCCCCCGCAAGCAGCGGCAGCGACATCGCTGGGATCGCTGACAGGCACACCCTGGAGTTCTTGCCCATCAAGCGCATCGTCATCGGCATGGCCGGCGCCATCATCGCCTCACTGCCGATCGCAACCGCGAGCAGCCCGACCGGCAGCAGCAGCAGCCAGCCCCAGCCGCGCAGCAGCGCTTCGGGCCGCGACATATGCAGGCTGACGATGATCGCTGGGATGGCGAGCGACAGCGTCACGGCGAACTTCATGTCGAAGAACGGATTGTGCATCGCGCTCATCACGTCCGGCCGAACGCCGAGGAACGTCGCGAAGATCAGGATCGACAGGGGCGCGGCGACCAGCAGGGCCATGGTCAGCACCGCGCCGACGCGCGGTGCGCGATGGGCGTTGTCGGCCGAGAGCGAGCGAATGAGTTGATCGGTATCCATGACTATTGGTCTCGCAGTTTGGCTGTCAGCGCCGCAAGTCCGCGATGCAGCGCGACCCGCACCGCACCTTCGCTCATCGAATATTTCGCCGCCGTATCCTTGATCGAGGCGGCCTCGACCGCGATCGACTGCAACACGTCACGCTGGCGCTGCGGCAGCGCGCTCAGCTGCGCCGCGACCTCGCCGGCTGAAGCGGTCTGCTCCGGCGCCTCGCCCGGCAGGGTCTCGGCGAAATCGTCGATGTTGACGAAGATCCGCCTGCCCCGGCGCCGCAGCGCGTCGATCAGCTTGTTGCGGCCGATCGCAAACAGCCAGGGCGCGAACGGGGCTTCGCTGTCCCAGGTGTGCCGCTTCAGATGCACCGCCAACAGAATCTCCTGCACGATATCCTCAGCCTGGTCGGGCGGCTGGCCTGCCCGCGCCAGGCCGCGTCTTGCGGCTGCGCGCAGCACCGGCGTGACCGCCCTCAACAGGCGATGATAGGCCGCGTCATCGCCAGCCATGGCCGACCGCATCAGGCCGGTCCATTCGTCCTCACGTCCGCGCACGCGCGCCCTCACCATGCAATTCGGCCGCTCTTTCAATTTGTTACGCAGGCACCGCTCGATCACGAAGTCGTGATCTCTGCTGTGCCTCAGGACCGAGACGGCCGTCAGGATCTCGGACGGCTCATAACACCGATCGGTTCCGTCCGCACCCGGCGGCCGGCCGGAAAGGGAGCCGCTTGCCGCGTTTTTGCCCGGTCCAGCCAGAAGATTCCCATTTTTTGCCCCGCTGTCGTCACGCCTCAGGGTCTCTGTTCGCTGCCGGGACGGGCGGAATTGGGGAGATCGTCAACATGATGAAAGCCAGCGGGCGCGCGGCATTGACCCTTCTTGCCGGGCTTTTCTTGCTGTTCGGGGGCGTCGTACAGGCGGCACCGGGTTCAGCCGCAAGCAACAAAGCGGACAGCGCGGGCAAACAGGCCGACGCGGTCAGGCCGGGCAAGCAGGGGCGCCACACGTCGCGCCACCGCGACAGCACCAAGACGGCGCAGAAATCCGATGACAAGGCCGACAAGAAGGAGGCCGCGGCAAAGGCCGACGAGGCGAAGCCCGACGATCGCGACGTGCCGCCCTCAGGCCAGATGCCGCCGGAAATCGCCAACGCCAATGCGCAGCTCGCCGCTACGGATACGCCGACTGCAGCTGCCGCCTCCGCGATGACGGGCCGCGCCAACGACAACGTCCAGGCAGCGGCCGATAATACCGCCGAGCCGAATGCCGAGAGTCAGGTCGTCGCACCCGATCAGCTCAACGACATCGACCGCGCCGTGCAACAGGACACTCCCCCGGCCCAGAAGGCGGTGATTGCCGCAACCGACGCGCAACCGCGGCCGGCTCCGGTGATGGCGAGCAGCCAGCAGAACTCGGCCTGGGACCAGAGCTCCCTGATCGGCAAGATCTTCATCGGCGTCGGCACGCTGCTGACGCTGGCCTCCGCCGCGCGCATGTTCATGGCCTGATCTGCGACCTGATCCTGACCTGCGGGAGCTCCGGAACGCGCACCTCGCGGGCGTTCCGGCCCTCTTGAAGCCCACCGCGCCAGAGGGCACATTGCCGGCCCAATCAGAAGCGCGGGTGGAGCATGAGCACGTTCGAACACATCATCGTCGAAAGCAAAGAGGCGGTCGGCATCATCAAGCTGAACCGGCCGAAGCTGCTCAATGCGCTCTCCTTCGGCGTCTTCCGCGAGATTGCCGCGGCGGTCGACGATCTCGAAGCCGATGACGCCATCGGTTGCATTGTCGTGACCGGCAGCGAGAAGGCTTTCGCCGCCGGCGCCGACATCAAGGAGATGCAGCCGAAGGGCTTCATCGACATGTTCACCGAGGACTTTGCCGCGATCGGCGGCGACCGCCTCGCGCGCTGCCGCAAGCCGACGATCGCCGCGGTCGCCGGCTATGCGCTCGGCGGCGGCTGCGAGCTCGCCATGATGTGCGATTTCATCATCGCCGCCGACACCGCCAAGTTCGGGCAGCCCGAGATCACGCTCGGCACCATTCCCGGCATCGGCGGCACCCAGCGCCTGACCCGCGCGATCGGCAAGTCCAAGGCGATGGACCTCTGCCTCACCGGCCGCATGATGGACGCGGCGGAAGCCGAGCGCTCAGGCCTCGTCAGCCGCATCGTGCCCGCTGACAAGCTGATGGACGAGGTGATGGCGGCAGCCGACAAGATCGCCGCGATGTCGCGCCCCGCGGCTGCGATGGCCAAGGAAGCGGTCAACCGTGCCTTCGAGACCACGCTCGCCGAGGGCATGAGCGTCGAGCGCAACCTGTTCCACTCGACCTTCGCGCTGGAAGATCGTTCAGAGGGCATGGCGGCGTTCATCGAGAAGCGCAAGCCGGTGAACAAGAACCGGTAAGCGGCTAGAGCATGATCCGGAAAAGTGCGAAGCGGTTTTCCGAAAAGATCATGCTCAAACGAGAACCTAAAGCGCGATGACGATTTATCCCAATCTCATCGCGCTTTAGGCGTTGCGGCTCTGCGCGAGGGCCGCGCTGACCAGCGCGCGGTAGCCGCGCTCCGGCCAGGTTTTGGGGCGATCGAGACCGAGGCGTGCGAGACATGCCTCGTCGGCCGCATCCGTTTTTCGGATCAGCCCCTGCCAGAGCAAGCCTGCGAGCGCCCGCGGTGAACGTTGCGCGCCTTGCAGGATCTCCAGTGCCGGAATGAGGCGCTGTTCCACCTCGGTGAAATCGCAGCCGAACGGAAATGGCGGCAGCAGGCCGGCGTCGCGCGCGGGCTTGAGCGCAGCCGCGATCCGCTCGGGATGGTTGTCGCGATGAGCCGCCGGGATCTCGTAGTCCCGCGGCAGTTTGCCGGCTTCCTTCGCGACCCGCATCAGTTCGTCCTGGAAGCGCGAATCCGCGATCGCCAGCATGCCGGCAATCACATCGACATCGGACTTTCCTCTGAGATCGGCGACGCCATATTCGGTGACGAAGACGTCGCGCAGATGGCGCGGAATGGTCTCGTGCCCGTAGCGCCAGAGAATGTTGGATTTGAGCCCGCGGCCGGCATGTCGCGTCGCCTCGAGCGTCAGGACCGACCGCGCGCCCTCGAGCGCAAAGGCCTGCGCCACGAAATTGTACTGCCCGCCGACGCCGCTCACCACCTGCCCGTCGTCCAGGCCGTCGGAGACGGCCGCGCCGAGAAGCGTCGCCATCATGGCGTTGTTGATGAAGCGCGCATCGACGCGGGCGCGGCGCTTCCGCTCCTCTTCGCCGTAGAGCTCGTTGGTGAACGACACCGGCATCATCTGAATGCAAGCGATCCGGTCCGGCGGCATCTCGCGCAGCGCGCGATAGAACGATTGTGGACCGAGGAAAAAAGCGCCGTGCAGCACCACACCATCGACGGAGCGCTTGAGAATGTCGGCCTCGATCAGGCCGATGAAGGCCTCGGTCAACATTTCGCTGACACCGTAGAGGCCCGCGGCGAAGGCGCCGGATTCCTGCGCGACGGCCGGTCGCGCGGGTGACAGCCGGGCCATGACGCTACGAAACGCGCCGCTGTCGCGATGGCGCAGGATCAGGCCCTGCGCCAGCGCGTCGCCGATCTGCCCGATGCCGATTTGGAGCGTGCCGCCGTCGCGCACCAGTGATGCCGCATTCAGCCCGATCGCGAATTTGGTGTTGGAGATCGGCTCCGAAGGCGGCGCAAAGAGCGGGAAGTCCGTCGCGGCGCTATCCAGCACCGCACTGAATTCATCGGCCGCCAGATCACCCGCACCCGGCATGAACGGCAGTTCGGAGTTCACCTGCGCAACCAGCTTGAACGACGCACGCCCGGCGCGGCGCTCACGCAGCACATCCAGCGTCGTATCGGTGTTGCAGGACAGGCTGTAGCGCGGAACGCCATCAACGACGCGCTTGGCCACCAGTTGCGTCACCACGTTGAGTCCGCGCGCCAGCAAATAGCTCGCCGCGTGCGTGTAATTGGCGGAGATGTAGTTCTGCTGCGCGGCCGGCACGTGCAGCCAGCGCCCTGCGAGAAAGAAAAATTCGGCGACCTTGATGTTGGGCGGCAGCCGCCCCTCGCGCAGCGCGTCGGCATAGGCCAGATCGGGATAGCCGCCGAGGAGCCGGTCGATCACGGGCGCGATGAAGCGGTGCTCGATCAGTCCCTTCGGTCTCGGCTTTTCCAAGGTCAGCGCCGAGAGCAGTGTCAGCTTGATGTCAGGATCCGCGCAGGCCCGCGCATAGAGGGCGTTGACCACATGACAGGCCTTGCCGAGGCCGAGCGGCAGGCCGACCACCAGATCGGTTCCGACATCGCGAACGATCTCCTCCGCGAGCGCATCGGGGTCGGAGAAGAGTTTCGGCATCATCCGTGGGATCCGGACCACATTACGGGCACCTGACGGAATCCCTATAGCGCATCCGGGAGGAAATTGGTGTGTGACGCACCTGCAACAAGCACGGAATACATGGGGGTTTTCCCCGCGGCAGTTTGCCTGCGGGACCCGCGCTGGATAAACAGTTAAGAGGCCACCGTCGGCGGGGGCGGACAGCCGGGGTTTTGCGGGATCATATGATTGGGCGTGCCACCAGAGCTGGTCGCGTGATGACGCGGCATCGATCGGGCGTGGCTCCTGTGCTGGCAACATGGACCACGCTGGCGCTCTGTTGCGCCTTGCCCTCCGCCGCATGGGCGGAGGCCCTGCCGGAGGCGCTGGCCAAGGCCTACCAGACCAATCCACAGCTCAATGCCGAGCGTGCGCGGCAGCGTGCCACCGACGAGAACGTGCCGCAGGCGCTCGCCGGCTATCGGCCGCAGATCGTGGCGAGCCTCAGCGCCGGCCTGCAATCGGTGCGCAATCTGCTGCCCGACAACACCATCCAGACCGCCAATTTGAAGCCGTGGATCATCGGCGTCACGGTGACGCAGACCCTGTTCAATGGGTTCCGCACCGCCAACAACGTGCGCGCCGCCGAACTCCAGGTGCAGTCGGGCCGCGAGGCGCTGCGCAATGTCGGCCAGGGCGTGCTGCTCGATGCGGTGACCGCCTACACCAACGTGCTCGCCAACCAGTCGCTCGTCGAGGCGCAGCGCTCCAACGTCGCCTTCCTGCGCGAAACGCTCTCGGTCACTCAGCGCCGCCTCAACGCCGGCGACGTCACGCCGACCGACAGCGCGCAGGCCGAGGCGCGGCTCAACCGCGGGCTTGCCGATCTCAACGCCGCGGAAGTCGCGCTGGCGGTGAGCCAGGCGATGTACGCGCAGGTGATCGGCAATGCGCCGTCGCAGCTTCGGGCCGCCGAAGTCGTCGATCGCTATCTGCCGAAAAGCCGTGAAGACGCGCTGACGATGGCGATCCGCCAGCATCCGGCGGTGATGGCGGCGGGCTTCGACGTCGACGTCGCCTCCACCAACATCCGCGTCGCCGAAGGCGCGCTGCTGCCGAGCGCCAGCATCCAGGGCAGCGCCAGCAAGAGCCGCAACAACGACCCGACGCTCGGCACCTTCGCCGAAGACCAGGCCTCGATCGTCGCCAACGTCACCGCGCCGATCTACGATGGCGGACAGGCTGCCGCGCAGACCCGGCAGGCCAAGGAGATCACGGCGCAGAGCCGGCTCGTGCTCGACCAGGTGCGCAACCAGGCGCGCACGGCCGCGGTCAGCGCCTGGGT
Organism: Bradyrhizobium sp. SZCCT0153; assembly: GCF_018129995.1. Lineage (GTDB taxonomy): Bacteria > Pseudomonadota > Alphaproteobacteria > Rhizobiales > Xanthobacteraceae > Bradyrhizobium > Bradyrhizobium japonicum_G. The sequence continues at coordinate 524,372 of NZ_JAFCKS010000002.1, read as the reverse complement.
CGCCAATGAAGGCGCCAAGATCGCGGTCTCGGCCTCGGAGTCCGAGGTCAAGGCGGCAACCGTCGCGCTCCAGGGCGTGCAGCGCGAAGCCGCCGGCGGACAGCGCACGACGGTCGACGTGCTGAACTCGCAGGCCGATTTGATCCAGGCAAAGGCCCGCCTGATCGGCGCGCTGCGCGACCGCATCATCGCCTCCTACACGCTGCTCAGCGCCGTCGGCCATCTCGACGTCAAGACCTTGAGCCTGAACACGCCGGACTACCTGCCCGAAGTGCACTACCAGCAGGTCCGCGACGCCTGGCACGGCCTGCGCACGCCGTCTGGGCAGTAGTATCACATCGTCTGGCTTGGTGCCGATGAAGAGCCGCCGAATCCATCTGATGGGAGCTTCAGGCTCCGGCGTGACGACCGTCGGTCGCGCGATCGCCGGCCGGCTTGCGCTGCCGCATCACGACAGCGATGATTATTTCTGGCTGCCGACCGCGCCCCCTTACCAGACGACGCGCCCCGCCGCCGAGCGCCTGCGCCTGATGCGCGAGATGTTTCTGCCGCGTCTCGATTGGGTGCTGAGCGGAACCATCACCGGCTGGGGCGAGGAGCTCGTTCCGCTTTTCGATCTGGTCGTCTTCGTGAGCACGCCGCGCGAAATCCGGTTGACGCGATTGCGCGCCCGCGAGGCCGCCCATTTCGGCGCTGACGCCGTCGCACCGGGCGGATGGCGCCACGACGAGACTGACTCTTTTGTCGAATGGGCATCGCGCTACGAAGCCGGGGATCGCGAAGGCCGCAGTCTTGCAAAGGATGAAGCGTGGCTCGCGAGCCTGCCCTGCCCGATGGTGCGCGTTGACGGCTCACGCCCGCTTGCGGACCTCGTCGAGCAGCTATGCAGCGAAGTGGGGCGGCTGCCGGGCTGATGTGATACCGTGCCGGCCTCCCTTGCCGCCGGAGTAGCCATGTCCAGCAAAGCCCACCCCCGCGCGGCGCAGCCCGCGACGCCGGTCAATTTCGACGTTCCGGCGCATGCCTGCGACTGTCACACCCACATCCATGGCGACGTCGAAAAATTTCCCTTCTTCGCCGGGCGCGTCTACACGCCGGAGCCGGCGAGCCCTGAAGAAATGGCGGCGCTTCACAAGGCGCTGCATGTCGAGCGCGTGGTGATCGTGACGCCGAGCGTCTACGGCACCGACAATTCCTCGTCGCTGTTCGGCATGAAGGCGCGCGGCGCGAACGCGCGCGGGGTGGCCGTGATCGACGACAACACCACGGAGGCGCAGCTCGATGCGATACAGGCGGATGGCTTCCGCGGCATCCGCATCAATCTCGCGACCGGCGGCGTCAGCGATCCCAATGCCGGCCGCGCCCGCTTCACGGCGGCTTCCGAGCGCATGAAGGCGCGCGGCTGGCACGTGCAACTCTATACCACGCTGCCGATGATCTCGGCGATCAAGGAGCTTGTGCTGGCCGCACCGGTGCCCATCGTGTTCGACCATTTCGGCGGCCTTGAGGCTCCGCATGGGCTGGAGCAGCCGGGATTTGCGGACCTGGTCGAACTCGTCAAATCCGGCAAGGCCTATGTGAAGATCTCCGGCGCCTACCGCTCGTCGAAGCTCGCACCCGATTATCAGGACATGGTGCCCTATGCGCGCGCACTGATCGCGGCGAATGCGGACCGCATCGTCTGGGGCACGGACTGGCCGCATCCGGATTCGAGCCGTGTCGAGGGACGCAAGGCAACCGACATCGCGCCGCTCTACCAGATCGACGACGGCCGCCTGCTCAATCAGCTTCCGGTGTGGGCGCCGGATGCTGATGTACGCAAGAAGATCCTGGTCGACAATCCGGCACGTCTCTACGGGTTCTGAGTCGCGACAGGCGCGATTAGGTTCAACGAAGTGCGACGCAATTCCATGCCGAGTCGTGGAACTGTTGTCGCGAAAGCACAACGGTGCCGGACTCACACGAACGTGTTCGTGTTTCCTTTCGCTTTTCACCCTTTCGGTTGAGGCAAGGATTCTCATTCGCCGGTACGCACACGCACAGATTTCATTTATTCGTGCGGATGCATGCCCTTATCGCATTATCTTGCCGCGCTTTTCTCCGGCATTGGAATTGGTTTCACCGTCGCCGCTCCCATCGGACCCATGGGGATGCTCTGCATTCAGCGCACACTGGCATCGGGCATGGCCACTGGCCTCGCAACCGGCTTCGGTGCGGCGACCGTGCATCTCACCTACAGCGTCCTTGCGGTCTTGGGACTCGGCGCGCTTGCGCAGCCCTGGGTCGAGGCCAATGCCGCCGGCTTCGGCATCGTCTCGGCGCTTACGCTGCTGTGGTTCGCGATCCGGACCCATCGCAGCTCCTTCGTGCTTCAGGAAGGCCGGATCGCCAACGTACGCCTGACGCGCGCCTATTTCAGCGCCGTCGCTCTCGGGCTGACCAATCCGCTGACCGTCATCCTGTTCCTGGCGGCGCTGCATGCGTTCTCGACACCATCTGTTGCCCCGCCGCTGGTCGCGGGCGTCTTCGTCGGCTCGGCGATCTGGTGGATGATGCTCAGCACGATGGTCGCAACCGCGCGGTCACGGCTGACGCCGCGGATGCTGTCGTTGAGCAGCCGGTTCGCGAGCCTGATGCTGCTCGGACTCGGCGCCACGATGCTGGTACGGATCGCGCAGCGGATGTTGTGACAGGCGCGTTCAGCGCGCGCGGCGCGAGAAAAAGGAGATCAGCACCGGCAACGTCACCAGAATCACGATCGGGGCCAGCATCATGCCGGTCACCACGACCACCGCGAGCGGCTTCTGCACCTGCGAGCCGATGCCCTCCGACAACGCCGCCGGCAAGAGCCCGATGCCGGCGACGACACAGGTCATCAGCACCGGCCGAAGCTGCAGTTCGCCGGTGCGTATCACCGCGTTCACGCGGTCCATGCCCTCTTCGATCAGCTGGTTGAACTGCGACAGGATGATGATGCCGTCCATCACGGCGATGCCGAACAGCGCGATGAAGCCGATCGCCGCGGAAACGCTGAAAGCGGTGCCGGTGATCAGGAGACCGAGCACGCCGCCGAAGATCGCCATCGGGATCACGCTCATGGCGAGCAGCGTGTCGGTCATCGATCCGAAATTGAACCAGAGCAGGACGCCGATCAGCGCGAGCGAGATCGGCACCACGATCGACAGCCGCCGGATCGCGTCCTGGAGATTGCCGAATTCGCCGACCCAGTCCATGTGCGCGCCGGGCGGCAGTTGCACCTGATCGGCGATCTTCTCCTGCGCCTCGCGGATCGCGCTGCCGAGATCGCGCTCACGCACCGAGAACTTGATCGGCAGATAGCGTTCCTGCTGCTCGCGATAGATGTAGGCCGCACCCGAGACCAGGCTGATGGAGGCGACCTCGCTGAGAGGGATCTGCGTGACGGTGCCGTTGGGTCCGGGCGCGCCGATCCGCAGATTCTGGATCGCCTCGGCACTCCTGCGGAATTCCGGCGCGAGGCGAACGATGATCGGGAAGTGGCGGTCGCTTCCCGCCTCGTAGATGTCGCCGGCGGTGTCGCCGCCAATCGCCACCTTGATGGTGGCGTTGATGTCGCCCGGCGCGAGGCCATAGCGGGCGGCCTTGGCACGGTCGATGTCGATCTGGATGGTCGGCTGCCCGAGCGAGGTGAACACCGCAAGATCGGTGACCCCCTGCACGGTGGCCAGCACCGACTTGATCTTGTTGGCAGTGTCGGTCAGCGCCTGGAGATCGCTGCCGAACAGCTTGATCGAGTTCTCGCCCTTCACGCCGGAGACGGCTTCGGAGACGTTGTCCTGGAGATATTGCGAGAAGTTGAACTCGACGCCGGGGAAACGATCGTCGAGCTGCTTGAGCAGCTGCGCGGTCAGCTCCTCCTTGTCGCGGGTGCCGGGCCATTGGCTGACGGGCTTGAGCGGCGCGAAGAACTCGGCGTTGAAGAAGCCGGCGGCGTCGGTACCGTCATCGGGTCGGCCGTGCTGCGACACCACGGATTCAACTTCGGGCCGCGCGCGAATCACCTTGCGCATCTCGTTGACGTAGGAATTGCCTTCCTGGAGCGAGATGGTCGGCGGCAGCGTGGCACGTATCCAGAGATTGCCTTCCTCCAGCTTCGGCAGGAATTCGAGGCCGAGCAGCCGGCTGAGCGCAACCGTCATCAGCACGAGGCCGACCGCGCCGCCGAGCACGATGCCGCGGTTGGCAACGGCCCAATTCAGCAGCGGCATGTAGAGCCGGTGCAGGATCAGCATCACCCTGGTCTCGGTCTCCTCGACATGCGCCGGCAGGATGATCGCGGACAGCGCCGGGGTGACGGTGAAGGTCGCTAGCAGCCCGCCGGCGAGCGCGTAGGCATAGGTCCGCGCCATCGGTCCGAAGATGTTGCCCTCGACGCCGGAGAGCGTGAACAGCGGCAGGAAGGCCGCGATGATGATCGCCGCGGCGAAGAAGATCGAGCGCGAGACGTCGGCTGCCGCGCTGAGGATGGCATGGCTCTTCATGCCGAACAGCGTCTCGGACGACATCTGCTCGGATTCCGACATCGGCGTGGTCTGCGTCAGGCGCCGGAAGATCGCCTCCACCATGATGACGGTGGCGTCCACGATCAGGCCGAAATCGATGGCGCCGACCGACAGCAGGTTCGCCGATTCCCCGCGCAGCACCAGGATGATCACCGCGAAGAACAGCGCGAACGGAATCGTCGCGCCGACGATCAGCGCGCTGCGGAGGTCACCGAGGAAAATCCACTGCAACAGCACGATCAAGAGAATGCCCACCACCATGTTGTGCAACACGGTGTGGGTGGTGAGCTCAATCAGGTCTCCGCGGTCGTAGATGCGCTCGATGCGCACGCCGGGCGGCAGGATGCTGGAATTGTTGATGGTCTGAACGAGTTGGTGGACGCGCTTGATGGTCGGCGAGCTCTTCTCGCCACGGCGCATCAGGACGATGCCCTGCACCATGTCGTCGGACTCGTCGAGGCCGGCGATGCCGAGTCGCGGCTTCTGGCCGACGGTGACGGTGGCGACGTCCTTGACCAGCACCGGATTGCCGTTGGTCTGCGAGACCATGGTGTTGGCGAGGTCGTCGATCGAACGTATCAGGCCGACGCCGCGCACCACGGCCGATTGCTGGCCTATATTGACGGTGTTGCCGCCGACATTGACGTTCGCATTGCCGACCGCCTGGAGCAATTGCGGCAACGTCAGGCCGTTGGCGACCAGCTTGTTGTTGTCGACCTGGAGTTCGTAGGTCTTGCTCTTGCCGCCCCATCCGGTGACGTCGATCACGCCCGGCACCGCGCGGAAGCGACGCTGGAGGATCCAGTCCTGGATGGTCTTGAGGTCGAGCACGCTGTAGTTCGGCGGGCCGACGAGGCGATAGCGGAAGATTTCGCCGATCGGGCTGAGCGGCGAAATCTGCGGCTGCACGTTGCCGGGCAGCGGCGCGAGCTGCGCCAGACGGTTCAAGACCTGCTGCAATGCCTCGTCATAGGTATAGGCGAAGGAGAATTGCAGTTTGACGTCGGAGAGGCCGTAGAGGGAGATGGTGCGAATTGTCGTCAGGTTCTTCAGACCTGCAACCTGGGTCTCGATCGGAATCGTGATGTAGCGCTCGATCTCTTCCGCCGACAGGCCCGGACTCTGCGTCACGATGTCGACCATCGGCGGGGTCGGATCCGGGTAGGCCTCGATGTTGAGCTGGTTGAAAGCGATCAGGCCGCCGATCAGCACGACGACGAACATGCCAACCATCAGGAAGCGCCGGTTGACGGCAAGGGCGACGAGACGATCCATGCGGGGCTTCAGCTTGTCTTGTTTCTTGGGTCGTCGATCAGCTGCCGGACGCCGCGCGGTCGATGAACAGGCTGCCTTTGGTGACGATCTGCTCGCCGGGCTTCAGATTGCTGGTGACCTCGACGAGGTTGCCGTTGATGAGGCCGATCTTGATCTCGCGCAGTTCGACCGACTTGTCCTCGCGCGCAACCCAGAGTCGGACCTTGTCGGCTTCATAGATCAACGCCTGCTTCGGCACGGCCGGCGCGGCGCGGTCGCCAGCCGAATAGATCGTGACGTTGGCAAACATCTCGGGCTTGAGCAGGCCGTCCTTGTTGTCGATGGTGGCGCGCACCAGGAGGCGGCGAGTGGCGGGATCGATCGCCGTGGCCACGTAGTTGATTTTAGCCGTCAGCGGGCGGCCCGGAAGCGCCATCACGTTGACGGTGATGTCCTGTCCGAGACAGACCGCGGCCGCATCGCTCTCGCGCACGAAGGCGGTGAGCCAGACGGTGGAGAGATCGCCGATCACGAAGACCGGATCGCTGGCGCCGGAGTTGACGTACTGGCCCGGGCCGATCTTGCGCTGCACGACCGTACCCGCGATCGGCGAATAGATCGTGACTTCCGGATTGATGGCGCCCTTGTCCTGGAAGGCCTTGATGGTCTCGTCGGTGAAACCGAGGATGCGCAGCTTGTTGCGCGCGGCTTCCAGCGACGTCGCCGAGGAGCGCATGTCGTTCTGCGCCTGAACCTGGGTCGCTTCCGCCTGCTGGTAGTCCTTCAGCGGAATGGCGTGGCCCTCATAGAGGTCCTTGGCGCGTTTGAACTGGATGTCGGCAAGATCGATCGCGGACTTCGCCTTGTTCTGCGAGGTCATCGCCGCGATGAAATCGTTCTGGGCCTGCACGGTGTCGGCGGCCTCGATCGTGAACAGCGGTTGACCTTGCTTCAGCGTCTCGCCCGGCTTGGCGAGCAGCCTGGTCACCCGGCCTGCATAGGGCGAGAACACCGGCGTCGAGCGGTCCTCATCGACCGCGACCTTGCCTTCGGTGACATATTCGGCCCGGAAGGTCTTGGCCTTGACCGGCTCGATCGTCAGCGTCGCCCATTCCGACGGCGTCGGCGTGAAGTTCTGCGCACTCCTGCGCGACTGGCTGGATATCTCGGAGTGGCTCTTGTCCTTGGCTCCCGCATAGAGGAAGCCGTAGGCCCCGGCACCCGCAAGCGCTAGTAAAACTACGGACGTGATCACCCGCTGTTTTGTAAGCACCTGCAATCGTTTGGTATTTTCAACTACCATGGGGCCCGGTCTAATCTGCGATGATACCGGCGGCTGCCTGCCTCATCGGTCGCGCTAATAGTGCCGAATTGCGATTTCAAACAACCTAAAAAACGCCGGGCGCCTTTCGGTTTGCGTTAAAATTTTGCGACACGTCAGCTTCATGTCAGCTTCGCGTTAGCTTCACGTCAGCTTCTCGCCGGCCACTGCGCCGGATGACTGCCGAGCGGCATTGCCGGACGACTCCATTGCGCCGGCGTCTTCGACAGCAGCGCTGAATGGCGCACTGCCTTCAACGTGCCGAAGCCAGATGGCATGCTCTCGATGAATGCAGCATGTACAGCCTCACCCGTAATATCCGGGGTGTTCAGGCCACCTTCGAGTCGTCCGAGATTCCACAGCCAGCGTCCGGTCTGCGCCAGCGACACGCGAACGTGCCAGCTGCCGCCTTCGCGGGCCTGGCGCGCCTTGGCCATCATCGCGCCGAACGCCATCAGATAACCGGTGGCATGGTCGAGCATCTGCGCCGGCAATTCCTTCGGCCCGTCGATCCCGGCGGCCTGCCCTTCGGCACGGTTGAAGCCGGTCGTGGTCTGCACCAGCGAGTCGAAGCCGCGCCGCTCCGCCCAGGGGCCGGCATGGCCATAGGCCGACAGCGTCACATAGACGATGCCGGGATTGATCTTCGCTGCGTCCTCCGGCGCGAAGCCGAGAGCGGCCAGCGCGCGCGGGCGATAGCCTTGCGATAAGATGTCGGCGTCCTTCAACAACTCGCGCATCTGCGCCCGGCCGGCCTCACTCTTCAACGCGATGAAGGTGGTGAGCTTGCCGCGGCCGGTGTCAATGGTGAGCCAGGGTATAGCGGGCAGCTCCGGCCCTGAAATCAGCAGCACATCGGCGCCGTGCGCGGCGAGCGTGCGGCCGGCGACCGGCCCTGCGATGACGCGGGAGAGATCGAGCACGCGCAGGCCTGAGAGCGGACGATCGCCTTTGGACCACCGCTTTGGCGCAGCCTCGCCGATCTTCTCGATCGAGATGAGCGGCAATTCGGCGAGCACGCGGGCCTGCGGCAGCTCGGACCATTCGTCGTAGGACCGCATCAGGGCGACGACTCCGCCCGCGGCATAGGCCGCAGTCTCGAAATCCTCACCCTTCCATTGCATCAGCGCAGCCTGCACTTTCTCGCGCTCGGGCTCGCAACCGAGCACGTTGCAGACGGCGTCGCGGTGATGCGGGAAATTGGTATGACAGCGGACGAAGCGGTTGTCGCCGGTCCTGTAGACGCCGGCGATGGCGTCCCAGGCCGGCGGCGGCGGCTTGTCGTCGACACGCAAATAGCGCTCGGAGCGGCATTCGACGACGGCGTGGCGCATGTCGACCGAGACATCCTGCGCCTCGCCGCTGCGCAGCCTCCAGATCTCGGCGGCAGCGAGGCCCGAGGCGGCGATCGTGGTTTGTCCGGCGACGGCGACGCGAAACGAGGACGGGATTTGCGGCTCTTCGCCCGTCAGCTTCACGCGTTCGAGCGCGGCCGCATCGCCGCCAGCGGAGGTCCAGATGTCGCTGAGAATGCCGGCGGGGCTTTGCATGACCGCTTCTCTCTCTTTCAGGTTATTGTTTGAGCATGATCTTCCGGAAAACCGCTGCGCGCTTTCGGGATCATGCTGTAGTTTTTTCGAGACCTTCCATCAGCACACAAAGGAATGCAATGGCCGCCATCGATCCCCTCACCGCAGGCGCCGTGTTCATCGCAACGGCGGCCACCGACGCGGTCTATGTCATGTTCACCTCGGCCGTGATCGCGCGCAAGCGGGTGCCGGCGGCGAACTGGAGCGCGGTCTGGTACCTGCTCTCTTCCTACGCGGTGATCAGCTACACCGAAAACGCGTTCTATGTCGCTTTCGCGGCGATCGGCTCCTGGGCCGGCGCCTACGCCTCGCTGACCTTCCTGCACCGCCCGCCCGGCGGCCCGCCGGTGGGCGCGGCGCCGGAGTGAGGTGGGCCGCTTTCGCGGGGTATGACACCGAGAATGAATTCGACATCCTCGCTCAAACAACTAAGTTCCGCACGATCAACAAGGAAAACCAAACAATGGATCTCGGTCTCAAAGGCAAGAACGCCGTCGTACTCGGCGGCACGCGCGGCATCGGGCGGGCGATTGCGGCAACGCTGGCCGGTGAAGGCGCCAATGTCGCGGTGTGTGCGCGCAACGCCGACCAGGTCGCGGCTACCGTCGCTGAACTGAAGTCCAGCGGCATCCGCGCGACCGGCGGCCCGGTCGATGTCACCGACGGCGCGGCGCTGAAATCCTGGATCGAGGGCGCTGCACGCGAACTCGGCGGCATCGACATGCTGTTCTCCAACGCGGGCGCGATGGCACAAGGCCATGATGCCGCATCGTGGGAACAGAATTTTCGGCTCGACGTGCTCGGCGCCGTGCACGCGTTCGACGCCGCGCGGCCGTTCCTCGAGGCCGGCGGCGAGACGAGCGGCGATGCCGCCTTCGTCATCATTTCATCGATTTCGGCGGCGCAGGCCGATCTCGCCAGCTCCTACGGCCCGATCAAGGCGGCCCTGATCCACATGGCCAAGGGGCTGGCGCGGCAATATGCCAAGAAGAAGATCCGCGTCAACGTGGTGTCGCCCGGCACGGTCTATTTCAAGGGCGGCGTCTGGAACATGATCGAGCAGAACATGCCCGAGCGTTACAATGATGCGATGAAGCGCAATCCGACAGGCCGCATGGCGACGCCTCAGGAGATCGCGAGCGCAGCGGTGTTTCTGGCAAGCCCGGTGTCGGGGTTCACGACGGGATCGAATCTCGTCGTGGATGGGGCGATCTCGAACCGGGTGAATTTTTAGGGAAGCGGAGCATCATCACCGAAGAACTTGTAGGGTGGCGAAGCGTGCCCACCGCTTTCGCGAAAGAACCTAGAACGTGGGCACGGCGCTTACGCGCCTTTGCCCACCCTACGGCAGCTTCGTTAGAGGGAAGCACCTCAATGAAAATCGCGCGACGGCGGCAGGATGCGGACGTTGCGGGGGTGGCGGATCTTTTGCGCGGGGGTATCCGCGTGGTCGCGGCGGTCGTCGTTGAGCGGCTCGACCACGGTAGCGCCTGCCGGCACTGGATGCTTGCGGCTGAGTGCATCGTTGGCGAGGCTGACCAGATCGTGCGAGCGGTCGACCATGCGCTGCGCGATCAGATGCGTCACCTTTTCGGGGCTGCTCTGGATATAGCCCTCGACCAGGATGAGGCGCGCGCCCATCACCTCCTTGCGGTACTGCTCCATGATCTTGGGCCACACCACGACATTGGCGATGCCGGTTTCGTCCTCCAGCGTCATGAACACGACGCCGCTGGCGCTGCCCGGCCGCTGCCGCACCAGCACGACGCCGGCGCAGCGGACGCGTCGCCGCTCGTTCTCGTGGCTGATCTCCTTGCAGGCCACCACCCGCTCGCGCGAAAGCATCCCGCGCAAAAATTCCATCGGATGGCCCTTCAGCGATAGCCGGATGGTCTGGTAGTCCGCGACCACCTGCTCGGCCCGCGGCATCACCGGCAAGGGTTTGGCGTGCTCGTCCGGCTGCTCGCGCGCGGTGGCGGCCTCGAACAGCGGCAGCGGTACGTCGTCGGGCAACCGCCGCACCTGCCACAGCGCCTCGCGGCGATCGAGCCCGAGCGAGCGGAAGGCATCGGCATCGGCGAGCAGAATCAGCGCACGCTTGGGCAGGCCGGTGTCGCGGGCGAAGTCTTCCAGCGAGGTGAACGGCCGGCGATTGCGGGCGGCGACGATGCGGGCGGCCCAGTCTTCCTTCACCTCCCCCGGGAGAGGGAGCACAATCCCGTCATGGCTCGCGCTTCCGCCTTCGCTCTCCGAGCTTCGGCGGACAAGTTGCGCACTCCGGAATGACAGTTGAGAGCGTTTCAGCCTCTCCTCATCCTCATCGAGCCAGTGAAACCCGTCGATCTGGCGGAAACCGAGGCGCACGGCGCAATATTTGCCGCGTCCCTCCTCCAGCGTGTTCTGCGCGAAACTGTAGGACACGTCGATGTCGCGCACCTCGACGCCGTTCTTGCGCGCATCGCCGACGATCTGCGCCGGGGCGTAGAAGCCCATCGGCTGCGAGTTCAGCAGGCCGCAGCAGAAGGCGTCGGGATGATGATGCTTCAGCCACGAGGAGATGTAGACGAGCTGTGCGAAGCTCGCGGCATGGCTCTCGGGAAAACCGTAGGAGCCGAAACCCTTGATCTGGTCGAAACAGCTTCTGGCGAAGTTGGGATCGTAACCGCGCGCGACCATGTTGCCGATCAGCTTCTCTTCGTATTGGCCGATGGTGCCGACATTGCGGAATGTCGCCATCGAGCGACGCAGGCCGTTGGCTTCCTCGGAGGTGAATTTTGCCGCCTCGATCGCGATACGCATCGCCTGCTCCTGGAACAGAGGCACGCCCTTGGTCTTGTGTAGCACCTTGTAGAGCTCGTCCGCTGGACCATGCTCGGGCGATGGCGAGGGATAACGAACCTCCTCCTGACCGTTCCGCCGCCGCAAGTACGGATGCACCATGTCGCCCTGGATCGGACCGGGACGCACGATCGCGACTTCGATGACGAGATCGTAGAAGGTCCGCGGCTTCAGCCGCGGCAGCATGTTCATCTGTGCGCGGCTTTCGACCTGGAACACGCCGAGCGATTCCCCGAGGCACAGCATGTCGTAGACTTTTGGATCGTCCTGCGGGACGCTCGCCAGCACCCAGCGCTCACCCTTGTGCCGGTCGATCAGATCAAAGCATTTCCTGATGCAGGTCAGCATTCCGAGCGCCAGCACGTCGACCTTCATCATGCTGAGCGCGTCGACGTCGTCCTTGTCCCATTCGATGAAGGTACGCTCGTCCATCGCGGCGTTGCCGATCGGCACATAGGTGTCGAGCCGGTCTTGCGTGAGCACATAGCCGCCGACATGCTGGGACAGATGACGCGGGAATTCGATCAGTTCGGTCGCAAGCTCGACTGCGAGGTTGATCATCGGATTTTTCGGATCGAGCCCGGCCTGCCTGACCTGCATGTCGTTGAGGCCCTTGCCCCAGCTTCCCCACACGGTGTCGGCGAGTGCGGCGGTGACGTCCTCGGTCAAGCCCAGCGCCTTGCCGACGTCGCGGATGGCGCTGCGCGGGCGATAATGAATGACGGTCGCGATGATCGCGGCGCGGTGGCGGCCGTAGCGGCGATAGACATATTGCATCACCTCCTCGCGCCGTGAATGCTCGAAATCGACGTCGATGTCCGGCGGCTCCAGCCGCTCCTTGGAGATGAAGCGCTCGAACAGCAGATCGACCTTGGTCGGATCGACCGAGGTGATGCCGAGCACGTAGCACACGGCCGAGTTCGCCGCCGATCCCCGCCCCTGGCACAAAATATTCTGGCTGCGCGCATAGTGCACGATGTCGTGCACGGTGAGGAAATAATGCGCGTATTTCAGCTCGGCGATCAGCGCGAGCTCTTTCTTCAGCGTCGCGCGAAGCTTCTCATCGATCTTTCCGGCGAAATATGTCTGCACGCCCGCCCAGGTCAAATCCTCCAGATGCCCTTGCGCGGTCTTGCCCGGCGGCACCGGCTCGTCCGGATACTGGTACTTGAGCTGGTCGAGTGTGAACTCGATCCTGTCCGCAAAGCGCATGGTCTCCGCGACCGCTTCGGGGAAGTCGCGGAACAGCCGGGACATCTCCCTGGGCGTCTTCAGAAAGCGCTCGGCATTGGCCTCAAGCTTGCGTCCGACCGCCCCGATCGTGGTCTTTTCCCGGATGCAGGTCAGCACGTCCTGAAGCGGACGGCGGCCGGGATCGTGATAAAGCACCTCGTTGGTCGCGAGCAGCGGCACTTTTGCTTTTGCGGCGAGATCATCGAGCCGCACCAGGCGGCGCCGGTCGTCGCCGCGGTAGATCAGGCTCACCGCCAGCCACACGCCCCCGGCGCGACTTGTCTTCAGCTTGGCGAGAATGTCCTGCGCCTGCGCCGCATCGAAACGGTGCGGCAGCGTCAGGATCAGGAGCTGGCCTTCCGAGAACTCGAGAAGGTCAGCAAACCTGAGATGGCATTCGCCCTTTTCGATCCGCGTGATGTCATCGCCGCGCTTGCCTCTGGTGAGAAGCTGGCACAGCCGGCCATAGGCGGCGCGGTCGCGCGGATAGACAAAAATGTCGGGCGTGCCGTCGATGAAGACGATGCGCGTGCCGATCAGCAGCTTGGGCTTGTGTCGCACCTTGTCATTGTCGAGCTCCTTGTAGGCCCGCACCACGCCGGCCAGCGTGTTGTGATCGGCGATGCCGATCACGGGAATGCCGAGCTTGCTTGCCTGATGCACATAGGCGCGCGGATCCGAGCCGCCGCGCAGGAAGGAGAAATTGGTGGTGATGCCGATCTCGGCATAAGCGGGCGCATTCATGCGAAGAGACCGTGCACATACCAGCCGGGAGGAACAGGCTTGCCGTCGTCGTCAAAACACTCCCCCTCGTAGAGACCATCGCGAAAGATCCAGAAGCGCAGGCCCTCGGCATCCTCGATGCGGAAATAATCCCGCGTCAGCTGCCTGCCGTCCTGCCGCCACCATTCCATCGCGATGCGCTCGGGCCCTTCCACCCGTACCACGGCATGCTGCACGCGCCGCCAGGTGAATTGATGCGGCGGCCCGTCGGGCACGGTCGCGAACGGCACCGCGACCGGTTCGGGCCTGTCGAACAACCGCAAGGGACGCAATGGCGGCTCACTCTCGGTGCGCGCGGGCCATTCGGCCTGCATGGCGGCAGCGAGATGATGCTGCGCCGGCGCGGCCAGCACCGCACATTCGGGAATATGGGTGTCCTGCGGCAGATGCACGACGACGCGCTTTCCGCCGATGCGCGCGGCAATGCGGTCGATCAATGCGGAGAGCTCGTCATTGTCGTGGACGTGGGCGTCGAGATCGCGCTGCTCCTGCACCACGATCTCGGTCCGGCTCGCCGACAGCCGCACCATGTCGAAGCCGAAGCCGGGATCCAGGGGATCGGCGAGCGCATCGAGGCGCTCGCGGAACAGACGATCGATGACTTTGCCTTGCGTCACCGGCCTCCCGGTCTCGACCATGATCGCACGCACCGCGCCGTCGGTGCGGAAGAAGGCGGCTTCCAGCCGGCGCGCGCCCTTGCCCTGCTTCTCCATCGACGCGATCAGCGTGTCGGCGAGCCGCGACAGCGTCATCGCGATCATGGTGTCGGTTGCGATCGGCTCGGCGAAGCGTTTTTCCACGATGTAGTCGGGCAGCGGTTTTCGCGGGTTGATCGGCGCATCGCCCTGCCCTAGCGCATGCGCGAGCAGCGTGGAGAACCGTGCGCCGAACCGCGCCGTGATTTCATGTGGTTCGCGGGAAGCGACATCGCCGATGGTCTTCAGGCCGGCGCGGCGCAAGCCCGTGGTGATGGCCTCGCCCGCGCCGAGCGCCGACACCGGAAACCGGCTGATCGCCGCCGCCTCCCCGCCATCGGCAACGATGGTGCCCGTGGTCTGGCGCGTCAGCGTACGCGCGCAGACCGAGGTGCCTGCAATTGCCGCACTGACGGCAAAGCCTTGTCGGCCGAGCGCGCGGACCAGCGTCTGCAGCAGTGCCGCTTCTCCGCCGAACAGATGCGCGCAGCCGGTAATGTCCAGAAACAGCCCATGCGGCGGATCGAGCGCCACCAGCGGCGTGAAGCGGTCGCACCAGTCGGCGATGTCGCTGAGCGTCTTCGCATCGGCCACGGTATCAGCGTCGAACACCCGCAGGTCCGGGCACATCGCCCGGGCATTGGCCAGGGGCTGGCCGATATGCAGGCCGAGGCGCTCGGCGGCCTCGTCCAGCGCATGGATCACCAGCGCATTGTTGTCCTTGATGACGACGATGCTGGGATCGTCTTTTTGTTTCGACGCGTTTCCTTCACGCAAACCGGTACCCACTTCGCTTGAAAACGCTTTGTCATTACCCAGTCCGACGTCGTTGAAGAACCGCTGGATCCGGTCGATGGGCAGGCGCGGCAGCCACAGGCTGAGGATACGTCGACGGTTCAGAGAACTGGCACTCATCACATTTCCATTCCATGATCCACCGGCCGCATGGGCCGTGACGATTGCGCAAGAGTTCAACATCGAAACGCGGCGCGCCCCAGGCGCTCCACGCGACCCCCGGCGGCGAATGCGCCGCCCGCAGCATCCATCGGGTCTCGGCGGTCGACGGCAGCGGTTGCGCGGCCATCCGCAGCAGCAGGCCGGTGACACCGGAGCCTTGCGCAGCCAGTGTCAGCTTGCGGCTCGCCACGAGATCGAACTGTCTCGTCTCACCCCAAAGCTCGAGCACGACGGCGCCCAGCGCATCGCAGGCGAGCGCATCGGCCGACGTGCGTAGCGCGCTCTCGACATCGGCGGCGCGCACCATCACCACGCGGCGCGGATCGAGGCCGAGCTCGGCGAGCCCGCTCATCGACAGCGCGCCGGTTTCAATTTCCGAAAAATCCTGCCGCACCCACAGCAGCGGTTTGCGCGCGGTCACGCGCCCCGCAAGCCCGCTGACAAAACCCGTCGCGGCCGTCCCCTGGCGCCCCTCGCAAAACACCTCGTGGATCACCGCGCGCGCGAGCCCGCCTTTCAGCGCGCTGTCGACCTCGCCATGGCCGAGCGCGACGCGATCGCGCTGATGGACGACCTCCGCGGTCTCGATGCGCTCGATCTGGCCGCGCAAGGTCGCAAGCGCGCTGATGCGTGCGCCGCTCATGGTCGCCGCTCCTTCAGGGGTGATTGCCGGTGGCTCTCAAAAATAAGAACCCGCGGCTGGCTCAATTGTTCATGATATGTTCTAATATAAAACTAACGGCGCCCCTGGAGTCAATCGAATTGGCGCTCTGTCGGATTCATGAGCGGAATCAAAGGGATTCAAACATGGACGTGCAACGCAAGCTGGAAATCCTGGCGGACGCTGCCAAGTACGACGCGTCCTGCGCCTCCAGCGGCACCGAGAAGCGGGACTCCAGCGACGGCAAGGGCATGGGCTCGACCGCGCCCGGCATGGGCATCTGCCATTCCTACGCGCCTGACGGACGCTGCATCTCGCTGCTGAAGGTGCTGCTGACCAACGCCTGCAATTACGATTGCCTCTATTGCGTCAACCGCGCCTCCTCCAACGTGCCGCGCGCCCGCTTCACCGTCGAGGAGGTGGTCAAGCTCACGCTCGACTTCTACCGGCGCAATTACATCGAAGGGCTGTTTCTCTCCTCCGGCATCATCCGGAGCCCCGACTACACCATGGAGCAGGTGGTGAGCGTCGCGCGCAAACTGCGCGAGGAGCATCACTTCCGCGGTTACATCCACCTGAAGACCATTCCGGAGGCCGACGACGCGCTGATCGCGGAGGCCGGCAAATATGCCGATCGTCTCTCCATCAACATCGAGATGCCCGAGGAGACGAGCCTGCAGCAATTTGCGCCGGAGAAGGACGTGCGCGCGATCCGCCGTACCATGGGCCGGCTGCGGCTGAAGCTGGACGAGGCCGAGGACAGCCGCAAAGCAAAGACGA
The DNA here is from genome assembly GCF_018129995.1 of Bradyrhizobium sp. SZCCT0153. GTDB lineage: Bacteria > Pseudomonadota > Alphaproteobacteria > Rhizobiales > Xanthobacteraceae > Bradyrhizobium > Bradyrhizobium japonicum_G. Next base: position 507,720 of record NZ_JAFCKS010000002.1, on the reverse strand, counting down.
AGGCCAGGCCGCAACGCTTCGCGCCCGCCGGCCAAAGCACGCAGATGATCGTCGGCGCCGATAGCGCCTCCGACCACACCATTCTCCACACCAGTTCCAATCTTTACGGCTCATACAAGTTAAGGCGCGTCTATTATTCCGCCTTCAGCCCGATCCCCGACGCCAGCCGCGCCTTGCCTCTGGTGCAGCCGCCGCTGCTGCGCGAGCACCGGCTCTACCAGGCCGACTGGCTGATGCGGTTCTACGGCTTCGATGTCGGCGAGATCGTCGACGACAGCGCGATGCTGCCGCTCGACATCGATCCGAAGCTCGCCTGGGCGCTGCGCCATCGCGACCGCTTTCCGCTCGACATCAACCGCGCCAGCCGCGAGGAGCTGCTGCGCGTGCCGGGCTTCGGCACCAGGGCGGTCGAACGCATCATCGCGACGCGGCGCACCACCACAATCCGCCTCGCCGATCTCGCCCGGCTGCACGTGCCTCGCAACAAGGTCCTGCCGTTCATCGTCCTCAGCGATCACAGGCCCGCCCCGCATCGTCTCGATGCTGCCGGGTTGATCGAACGGTTCAGGCCGAAGGCAACACAACTGGGGTTTGGCTTCTGATGCACTACATCATCCTCGATCACGAAACCGATTTCGACGGCTGGCGCAAAGCTGCGCGCAGCCTCGTGCTTCATCATGTGCAGCCCACCGATGTCGCCTGGACCGTGCAAGGCCGCGAAGCAGAATTATTCGCGCCGCAAGCGCCGTCTCCGATCCTCGCGGTGAACGACGGCACCTTCAACGTATCAGGCAAATTCGTCGAGCTCGCCAAGGCCGCGATCCTGCATCGCGATCCCGAACGCTTTGCGATCCTCTATCGCCTGCTCTGGCGCCTGAAAGACCATCACGATCTGATCGAGGTCGCGATCGATCCTGACGTCGTGCTGGTCACTGCGATGGCCCGAGCCGTCCATCGCGACGAGCACAAGATGCATGCCTTCGTGCGCTTCCGCGAGATCGGCCGCGAACGCGAGGCGCATTATGTCGCCTGGTTCGAGCCGGAGCATCACATCGTCGAACTCGCCGCGCCATTCTTCGCCAAGCGCTTTGCCGACATGCCCTGGTCGATCCTGACGCCGGACCTCTGTGCGCATTGGGACGGCCATGCGCTCTCGTTCACGCCGGGAGTCAGCAAGAGCGAGGCACCGGGCGAAGACCGGCTCGAGGAAACCTGGCGGCGCTACTACGCCAGCATCTTCAATCCCGCCCGGCTCAAGGTGAAGGCGATGCAGGCCGAGATGCCGAAGAAATACTGGAGGAACCTGCCCGAGGCTTCGATCATTAAGCCTCTGATCGAGGACGCCGAGCGCATGACCGGCGCCATGATCGCCAATGCCGCAACCGATCCGCACAAGCCCCAAAAGCGGCCGGAGGCTCCGATGACTCGCAAGACTTCCGCAAACGATCTCGAAGCTCTCCGTGAGGAAGCCGCGCATTGCCGCGCCTGCCATCTCTACAAGGACGCGACCCAGACCGTGTTCGGCGAGGGCCCGAAGCACGCCAACATCATGCTGGTCGGCGAACAGCCCGGCGACAAGGAAGACCTCGCCGGTCATCCCTTCGTCGGCCCGGCCGGCCAGATGCTCGACCGTGCGCTGGAGGAGGCCGGTGTCGATCGCAAGAAGGTCTATGTCACCAACGCGGTGAAGCACTTCAAATTCGTGCCGCGCGGAAAGATCCGCCTGCACCAGAAGCCGAATACGCCTGAAATCAAAGCGTGCCGGCAATGGTTCGAACGGGAAGTCTCGGCAATCCAGCCCGATCTGATCGTGGCGATGGGCGCTACCGCCGCGCAAAGCGTGTTCGGCAGGATCACCCCCATCGGCAAGACCCGCGGCCGGCTCATCGACCTTCCCGACGGACGCAAAGCGCTGGTGACGGTGCACCCATCTTACTTGCTGCGGCTGCCCGATCCGGAAGACAAAGCGCTGGAATATCAGCTCTTTGTCGAAGATCTGAAGATCGCCGGGTCGTTGCAGAAGAAAGCCGTACGCGCGGCCTGACCTGCGCCCTGCTGCAGGGCGCCATGCGACCGAGAAGTCCCCTCATTTCAAGTCGCCCATTTCAACCGCCTGTCACATGCCTCGCGCAAAATCGAAGCACAGGGACAGGAGAAATTTTCAATGAGTGACGTTGCTTTGCCCGGCTCCATCGAACCGGCCTTGGGCAGGGGCCCGGACCTCGATCGCGGCTTTCATCCGCTCACCGGTATCGTGTACCTGGGCGTCATCGCTGCGGCGCTGCTGTTCGTTGCTTACAGCATCTGGGTCGACGTCGATGCCACCGGTACACAGGTTAAGACCTACGCGCCCTTCATCCTTCTGTTCGTCGCGCTGTTGATCGCGCTCGGCTTCGAGTTCGTCAACGGCTTCCATGACACGGCCAATGCGGTCGCGACCGTGATTTACACGCGCTCGCTGCCCGCCCATGTCGCCGTGGTGTGGTCCGGCATGTTCAACCTGTTCGGCGTGCTGCTCTCGAGCGGTGCGGTCGCGTTCGGCATCGTCTCGCTGCTGCCGGTCGAGTTGATCCTCCAGGTCGGCTCCAGCGCCGGTTTCGCCATGGTGTTCGCGCTGTTGATCGCGGCCATCATCTGGAACGTCGGTACCTGGTACTTTGGACTGCCGGCCTCAAGCTCGCACACGCTGATCGGCTCGATCATGGGCGTGGGCATCATGAACGCGCTGCTGCACGGCCGTAGCGGCACATCGGGTGTCGACTGGTCGCAGGCAACCAATATCGGCAAGGCACTCCTGCTTTCGCCGCTATTCGGCTTCGCGCTTGCTGCCGTCCTGCTGTTGATCCTGCGCAGCGTGCTCCTGCGCGCCACGCCTGCCCTGTTCGGTGAACCCAAAGGTGACCAGCCGCAGCCGTTGTGGATCCGCGGCATCCTGATACTCACCTGCACGCTGGTCAGCTTCTTCCACGGCTCCAATGACGGCCAGAAGGGCATGGGCCTGATCATGCTGATCCTGATCGGTACCGTGCCGACGGCTTATGCGCTCAACCGCGCGCTGCCGGAAACACAGATCGAGGCGTTCGTCAATAACTCGGCCGCTGCCAGCAAGGTGATCGAAGCCAAAGCCGCCGGCTACAACGTGATCGGCAACCCGCGGCCGGCCGTCACCAATTATGTGGCTCAGCACGAGGTCAACGGTGGAACCTTCCCGTCACTTGCCGTTCTCGTGCGTGATATCGCCAAGCAGGTCACCACCTATGGCTCGCTCGCGAAGGTACCGGCAGAAGCAGTCGGCAACACCCGCAACGACATGTACCTCGCCTCGGAAGCGCTCCGCTTTCTGATGAAGGACAAGGAAGCCGAACTCAGCGCCGACGAAGTAAGCGTGCTCAACGCCTACAAGGGTTCGCTCGATAGCGCCACGAAATTCATCCCGGGCTGGGTGAAGATCGCGGTCGCCATTGCGCTCGGCCTCGGCACCATGGTCGGCTGGAAGCGCATCGTCGTCACGGTCGGCGAGAAGATCGGCAAGACGCACCTGACTTACGCGCAAGGGGCCTGCGCCGAGATCACCGCGGCCGCCACCATCGCCGCGGCCGACGGCTACGGTCTGCCGGTCTCGACAACGCACGTGCTGTCGTCAGGCATCGCCGGCACCATGGCCGCCAACGGCTCGGGGCTGCAATGGGCGACGATCCGCAACATTGCGATGGCCTGGGTGCTCACCCTGCCGGCAGCGATGATCATCTCGGGAGCGTTGTACTACATGTTCTCGCGGGTGTTCTGAACAATCGTATCACTCGAGGACAAAGGGCCCGTGCGATGCACGGGCCCTTATCATTTGTGCTCGGATTCAGCCCTACGACGCCGCCAGCGATTCCTCGACCAGCTTGACCCAGTAGGACGTGCCGAACACGATCGCCTCGTCGTTGAAATTGTAGGCGGGGTGATGCAGGCCGGCGCTGTCGCCATTGCCGCAGAAGATGAAGGCACCGGGGCGCGCTTCCAGCATGTAGGCGAAATCCTCGCCGCCCATCAGCGGCGGCATCTCGTGCACATTGGCATCTCCCGCAACTTGCCTTGCGATACGCCGCGCCACCTCGGTCTCCGCGGCGTGGTTGTTCACGACCGGATAGTTGCGCTTGTAGTGCAGGTCGATCTTGGCACCGGTGATCTGCGCCACGCCAGCGACAACCTCGTGCACGCGCTTCTCGACGAGCTTGCGCACCTCCGGCGACAATGTGCGGATGGTGCCCCTCAGCGTCGCAGTTTGCGGAATGACGTTGCGGGCATTTCCCGCGTGGAACTCGCAGATCGAGATCACGGCCGATTCCAGCGGATCGACGCTACGCGCCACGATCGACTGCAATGCAGTGATCACCTGTGCGCCGACCAGCACGGAATCGATGCATTTGTGCGGACGCGCGGCATGACCGCCGAGGCCCTCGATCATGATGTCGACCTCGTCGGTCGCTGCCATGATCGGACCCGGGCGGATCGCGAACGAGCCGATCGGGATGCCCGGGCCGTTGTGCATGCCGTAGACCTGCTCGATGCCGAAGCGTTCCATCAGCCCGTCCTTGACCATGGCCGCGCCGCCGGCGCCGCCCTCCTCGGCCGGCTGGAAGATCACGACAGCATCGCCGGCAAAATTGCGGGTCTCGGCGAGGTAGCGGGCCGCCCCAAGCAGCATCGCGGTGTGGCCGTCATGGCCGCAGGCGTGCATCTTGCCCGGAATCTTCGAGGCGTAAGGCAGGTTGGTCTGTTCCTCGACCGGCAGCGCATCCATGTCGGCGCGCAGGCCGATGGTCTTGAGCCCTTCGCCGGCCGGCTTGTTGCCCTTGATCACGCCGACCACGCCGGTCTGGCCAAGGCCGGTCACGACCTCGTCGCAGCCGAATTCGCGCAGCCGGTCCGCGACGAATGCTGCGGTGCGGTGGACGTCATACAGCAGCTCAGGATGCTCATGGATGTCCCGGCGCCAGGCCTGAATATCGGGTTGAAGGTCGGCGACGCGGTTCACGATGGGCATGGAGGGTCTCAAGCTTTGTTGAAAATGCAGGACTGTCTACCATGCAAGCGCCAGTCCACCCAACTGCCGCGGGCCGAGGGTAACCCTGTCCTCTCGTCATGGCCGGGCTTGTCCCGGCCGTCCGCGTCTGACTATTAGGACGGAAAGTGCGTGGATGCCCGGGACAAGCCCGGACATGATGCGCTTATTGGGTGGAAACAGAATGCCAAGCCGGCTCGAAGGTGAGTTTGACTACATTGTCGTCGGGGCAGGCACGGCGGGATGCATCCTCGCCAACCGGCTCTCGGCCGATCCGAAAAACCGCGTCCTCATTCTCGAAGCCGGCGGCGACGACAACTGGATCTGGTTCCACATTCCGGTCGGCTATCTCTTCGCCATCGGCAATCCGCGCTCTGACTGGATGTTCAAGACCGAGGCCGAGCCGGGCCTGAACGGCCGCTCGCTTGCCTATCCCCGCGGCAAGGTGATCGGCGGCTGCTCCGCGATCAACGCCATGATCTCGATGCGCGGCCAGGCCGCCGACTACGATCACTGGCGCCAGCTCGGCATGACCGGTTGGGGCTATGACGACGTGCTGCCGCTGTTCAGGCGGCTAGAGGATCACTTCCTCGGCGCCAGCGAACATCACGGCACGGGCGGCGGCTGGCGCATCGAGGCGCCGCGGCTGTCGTGGGACGTTCTCGATGCCGTCGGCGACGCCGCCGAGGAGATGGGCATCAAGCGCATCCCGGATTTCAACACGGGCGACAACGAAGGCACCAGCTATTTCCACGTCAACCAGAAGCGCGGCCGGCGCTGGTCGTCGGCCCGCGGCTTCCTCAAGCCCGCGCTGAACCGCCCCAACCTGCGGCTCGAGAAGCACGTGCTGGTCGAGCGCCTCATCATCGAGCAGGGTCGCGCCGTCGGCGTACGCTTCATCCAGAATGGCGAGGTCATGGAAGCGCGTGCAAAACGTGAGGTAATCCTCTCCGCGGGTGCGATCGGCTCGGTGCAGGTGCTGCATCGCTCCGGCATCGGGCCCGCCGACTGGCTGTCGCCGCTCGGGATCGACATCGTCATGGACAAGCCCGGTGTCGGTCGCAATCTTCAGGATCACCTCCAGCAGCGCGCGATCTACAAGGTCGACGGCGTGCGCACGTTGAACGAAACCTATTACAATCTGTTCCGCCGCGGCCTGATGGGGCTCGACTACGCCTTCCGCCGCCGCGGCCCGCTGACCATGGCGCCGTCGCAGCTCGGCATCTTCACACGCTCCGATGCGACTCGCGCGCGCGCCAATATCCAGTTCCACGTGCAGCCGCTGTCGCTCGACAAGTTCGGCGATCCCCTGCACCGCTTCCCGGCGATCACGGTCAGCGCCTGCAATCTCCAGCCGACCTCGCGCGGCACCGTGCGCCTGCGCGCAGCTAGCCCAGACGAAAAGCCGATCATCGCGCCGAACTATCTGTCGACCGACGACGACCGCCAGGTCGGCGCCGATGCCATCCGTACCACCCGCCGCCTGATGCAGCAGAAGGCGCTCGCAAAGTACCACCCGAGCGAGTATCTGCCCGGCCCCTCCGTCGGCGATGACGACGCCTCGCTTGCCAAAGCCGCCGGCGATATCGGCACCACCATCTTCCATCCCGTCGGCACCGCGAAGATGGGCGCGGCAAACGATCCAATGGCGGTGGTCGACGAGCGCCTGCGCTTCTACGGGCTCGACGGCCTGCGTATCGTCGATGCCTCGATTATGCCAACCATCACCTCGGGCAACACCAACACGCCGACGGCGATGATTGCGGAGAAAGGCGCCGCGATGATTTTGGAGGATGCGCGTTGAACGCGTAGCCCAGTCTCGCAGCGAAATCCGGGCCCCGCTCCCACCACTTCACGAAAACGTCATCGCCTCCCGCGAATAAACCCACCCCTCCCTCAATCACCTCTCCGAAGCCCAATTCCGGGCGAAGTGGAGATACGCGATGAGCGGACACGATCACGGCGACGACGGCTTGAGTCGCCGCAAGGTGCTGGAATGCATGACCTGGGCCGGCACTGGCGTGCTCTGGACCATCACCGGCGGGGTGCCGCGCTCGCTCGGCATCATCGATTCCGCGCAAGCCGCGACCGCGGCCGCGCCCGGCATGACCTTCCTCCAGATCAGCGACAGCCATGTCGGCTTCGACAAGCCAGCCAATCCCAATGCGCTCGGCACGCTGGAGGAAGCCGTGGGCAAGATCAACGCGATGCCGGTCAAGCCGTCATTCATGATCCACACCGGTGACATCACGCACCTGTCGAAGGCCGCCGAGTTCGACAATGCCGAACGCATCATCTCGCAGAGCAAGCTCGACGTGCATTACGTGCCCGGCGAGCATGACTTCCTCGACGAGGAGGTGAAGTTCTATCGCGAGCGCTACGGCCGCGGCACCAAGGGTGCGGGCTGGTACTCCTTCGACGCCGGCGGCGTGCACTTCATCGGCCTCGTCAACGTCGTCGATCTCAAGGCCGGCGGCCTCGGCAATCTCGGCGCCGAGCAGCTCGCCTGGCTCGAAGACGATCTGCGGGGCAAGTCGAAATCCACCCCGATCGTGCTGTTCGCCCACATCCCGCTCTGGACGGTCTATCCCGAATGGGGCTGGGGCACCGAGGACGGCGGCCGCGCATTGGAACAGGTGAAAGGCTTCGGTTCGGTCACCGTGCTGAACGGCCACATCCATCAAGTGATGCAGAAGGTCGAGGGCAACGTGACCTTCCACACCGCGCGCTCAACGGCCTTCCCGCAGCCGGCGCCCGGGGCGGCTCCCTCGCCCGGGCCGATGAAGGTCGAGGACGCCAGGCTCCGCTCGATGCTCGGCGTTGCCAGCGTCAACTTCAAGCAGAACGAGCAGCGGCTCGCGATCATCGACACGCCGCTGCAGGGCTGAGTCCAGGGCTGAACGGAAGCTGACAATGAAGACACTCAATCGCCGCGACTTCGGTGTCGCTGTGGCCGCGGCCATCCTGTTGCCCGCAACAGCTGCCCGTGCCGACGACATGGACGTGCATATCGACAATTTCGTTTTCCAGCCGGCCGAACTCAAGATCAAGGTCGGCACCACCGTGACCTGGACCAACCGGGACGACATTCCCCACACCGTGGTGTCGGCCGGCAAGTTCAGGTCCAAGACCCTGGACACCGACGACAAGTTCTCGTTCACCTTCACCAATGCGGGCGACTACAAGTATTTTTGTTCGCTGCACCCGCACATGACGGGGATGATCAAGGTTGAGTAACATCTCAAACCAAGGCATCAACGTCCTGCCCGGCCGGTGGTCCCACGCCGGCCGGGCGCGTGTGCCTTCGGTCACGCTCAGGGACGAAACAACGCGACGAGCAGAACAAGAGGCAAAGCGAGGAGCGATGCCCGCCAACGAAGATTTGCAGAAGGCGCAGCGCTTCCGCGAGGCGGCGCTGCCCTATCTCGACGACGTCTACACGCTCGCGCGCTATCTGCTGCGCGATGCCTCCGACGCCGAAGATGCGGTGCAGGAGTGCTATCTGCGCGCGCTGAAGCACTTTGACAGCTATCGTGGGCCGGCGATGAAGCCCTGGCTGTTCGCGATCCTGCGCAACGTCTGCAACGCGGAATATGCGCGGCGCGCGCACAGGCCCAGCGCGATCGAGGATATGCCCGGTGCCGCCGAGCAGACGCCGATATGGCAGGAGACCGAGGCAAGCCCGGAAACCGAAGTGCTGCGCAGCCGCGATGCCGGCACGATCCGCAAATTGATCGACGCGCTGGCCGAGCCGTTCAAGGAGACATTCGTGCTGCGCGAGATCAACAACCTGTCCTATCGTGAAATCGCCGAGGCAGTCGGCGCGCCCGTCGGCACCGTGATGTCCCGCCTCGCCCGCGCCCGCGCCATGCTGCGCGCGGCCTGGACGGCGGAAGAGGAGCAAGCAAGATGAATTGCGACGAAGCAAGGATCCTGCTTCACGCGCTGCTCGACAACGAGCTCGATGCCGGCCACGCGCGCGAGGTCGAAGCACATGTCGCCAGCTGCCCGGCCTGCGCCGCCGAGCTCGCAGCACAGCGCGACATGCAGCGCGTGCTCGCCGATACGAATTTACGCTACGCCGCACCCGCGAGCCTGCGCGCCCGCATCGAGGCCTCGATGCCGCAGCCTGAGCGCCGTCAGCCGACCCGCCGCTCCGTGCTGCGCGGTTTCGCGATGGGCTCGGCCGTCTCCGCGCTCGCCGCCTCCGGCGTCGTCGCCGTGGTGCTGCGCCAGGACGACCAGCAGCGCATCCTGTCGGAGGTTGTCTCCGCCCATCTGCGCTCGCTCCAGGCCGGTCATCTCATCGACGTGGTTTCCACGGACCAGCACACCGTCAAGCCGTGGTTCAACGGCAAGCTCGACGTCGCCCCGCCCGTGATCGATCTCACCGCGCAGGGCTTTACGCTGGTCGGCGGCCGGCTCGACTATATCGACGCCCGCGCCATCGGCGCCGTGGTCTACAAGCGCCGGCAGCACGTGATCAACCTGTTCGTATCGCAGACCTCGAGCACCGAACACCGGCCGCCGAAGACCCAGACCATGCAGGGCTTCAACTGCCGCCGCTGGGGCGAGCGCGGCCTGAACTTCTGGGCCGTCAGCGACATCGGCAACGACGAACTCGCCGAGTTCGTCGACAAGTTCGACGCGGCGATGAAGGCGAATGTGGAGGAATAGCTCTACCCCACAACATCATTGCGAGGAGCGAAGCGACGAAGCAATCCAGGCTGCCTCCGCGAACAGAGTCTGGATTGCTTCCGCCTTCGCCAAAGGCTTCGGCGGACAAGTCGCTTCGCTCGCAATGACGATTGCGGAAACGTCTCGGCAAAAAATCAGGCCGAACGTCTCACCGCGTTGTCCACCAGCGTCTTGCCGAGCGACCAGATCGCGCCGGGGACCTTGTGGCTGCCGGCGATGACGTCGTCGAAGGCGCGCTCGATCCAGCCGCAATCTTCCTCGGTGATGGTCAGCGGCGGCAACAGCTTGATGGTATGGCTGCCGTGACCGGCCACCTGGGTCAGGATCTTGTGATCCTTGAACAGCGGCACGGTGATGAGCTGGCAGAACAGGCCCTTGTTGGCGGCCTCCAGCACGTTCCAGGAAGCCCGCAGCCTCAGCGATTTCGGCGGGCCGAACTCGACGCCGATCATCAGGCCCTTGCCGCGCACTTCCTTCATCAGCTCGTAGCCGGGCACCATGCGCGTCAGCGCCAAGCGCAGCTCGGCGCCGCGCTTGGCGGCGGACTCGATCAGCTTCTCGGATTCCATGACGTCGAGCGTGGCGATGCCGGCGGCCATCGCGAGGTCGTTCTTGGAGAAGGTGGAGCCGTGCACAACCGCGCGGTCCATCTGATTAAAAATCTTGTCGAAGATGCTCTTGCGCGTCAGTACCGCGCCGACCGGCACGTGGCCGCCGGACAGCGACTTCGACAGCAGCACCATGTCGGGCTCGACGTTCCAGTGCTCGACCGCGAGGAAGCGGCCGGTACGGCCCATGCCGGTCTGGATCTCGTCGGCGACGAACAGCGTGCCGTATTTCTTGCAGAGCGCCGCCGCCCCCGGCAGGAACTCGTCCGTGGGCATGTTGACGCCCTTGCCCTGGATCGGCTCGACGACGAAGGCTGCGACTTCGCGCGAGGCCAGCGCCTTTTCGAGCGCGGCCAGATCGTTGAACGGGATCGAGGTGCAGCCCGGCAGCAGCGGCTCGAAGCCGGTGCGGAAGTTCGAATCCCCAGTCAGCGACAGCGCGCCATAGGTCAGGCCATGATAGCCGTGGGCGCAATAGACGATGCCGGGCCGGCCGGTGGCGCCGCGGGCGAACTTGATCGCGGCTTCGACGCATTCGGCGCCGGAATTGGCGAAGAACGCCTTGTCGAGATAGGGGACGTACTTCAGAAGCCGCTCGGCGAGCACGCCGGCGAGCACCGAGACGTCGAACTGGACGAGGTTGGGCAGGTCGGCATCGAGCACGCTCTTGAGCGCCTCGCGCATGACGGGATGATTACGCCCGATCGCAAACACGCCAAAGCCGGACAACAGGTCGAGATAGCGTGCCCCGTCGCGGTCGTAGAGGTACTGCCCCTGCCCCTTCTGGAAGCCGACGTCGTAACCGATGGTCTTGAGGACCCGAACGAACTGCTCGTTCAGATGCCGATTATGCAGGGCGCTGCGCTGGGCCTGACGGTCCGCGAATAGCTGAGACATGTCTGGATTTGGGCTGGGCATCCGCTACATACTTCGGTTGAGGGCAGTCTCGTCAACTGAAAAGGGACCGTTGCTGAAAACGGTCTGTGCGGCCTTTTGCCCTTTTTCGGACCATCTTCGCAAGCACAGCTTTAGGACATGTTGCACTGCCAAGGAACTATCATGCGTTTAGCCCTTTACACCGGACTAATACTGGCTGGCGGTTTCACCGGCCTGACCCCGGCGCTCGCCGCCGATCCTACCGGCGACTGGCGGGTCGCCGACGGCGTCGCCAATATTCGTGTCGCCCAATGCAATGGCAGCATGTGGGGCGCGGTTTCCTGGGAGAAACAGCCCGGCGGCCGCGACGAGAACAATCCCGATGCCTCGAAAAAGAACAGGCCGACGCTTGGCATGCCGACCTTGATCGACATGAAGAAGAAGGCCGGCGTCGATCAGTGGGAAGGACAGGTCTACAACGCCAAGGACGGCCAGCTCTACAGCGCAACCATCACGCCGGCCGGGACCGATCAGCTCGAGATCAAGGGCTGCGTGATGGGCTTCCTCTGCGGCGGCGAGACCTGGACCCGGGTCGGGCCGCCGATTCCCCTGAGTCCCGCCAACGCCATGGCCAAGGGTATGCCGAAGTCCACCGGCGCGGCGCCGAAAGCCCAGGCAACGACGGGTGCCATGGCCGCGGCGCCTGCGTCAGCAGCCCCGAAGGCCGCCGGCGCAGCCAAGCCCGGTCAGAAGAGTGCCTCCGACCCGGTCGGCGACATCTGCCTACTCCCTGAGATTGCGGGGTTTGCCCATTAGGGCCGGCTGGAACAGCAGCACTGCGGCAAGCGTCGTCACCAGCGAGAGAGCGAGCAGCTTGCCCATGCTGGACGTTCCAGGATGGCTCGACAGCCACAGACTGCCGAACGCGGTCGCCGTCGTCAGCGCGCTGAAAAAGATCGCGCGTGTCAGGCTGGTCTGGAGCAGGTTTGTCCTGCCCGAGCGCCAGGCCACGACATAATAGATCTTGAAGGCGACGCCGACGCCGAGCAGCAGCGGAAACGCGACGATATTGGCGAAGTTGAGCGGCAGGCCGATCAGCACGCAGATCTCGAGCGTCACCGCGCCGGCGACCAGGAGCGGCACCAGCGTCATCAGCACGTCAACGAACCTGCGCAGCGTGATCCACAGCAACAGGCCGATCACCAGCAGGGCATAGATGCCGGCGTGGATGAACGCCCTCACCACGGTGTCGCCGGATTTCAGGATCGAGACCGGCCCGCCGATCGCGGTCGGCTCGGCAACGAGCACTGCCGCCGCAAATTTGCGCAGCGTGTCGTTGTCGTTGGGATCGCCTTTGGGCAGCGCCTCGACGCGGATGATGCCGTCCTTGCTCTTCCAGGCGTTGACGAGGTCGGGCGGCAATGACTTCAGGGTCACCGTGTCGGCCTGCATCGCATTCCTGAGCTGGTCGAACGCGATCTTCAGCGGCGTGATGAACACGTCCTGCGCCTTGTTGCGCGTGGCCTCGTCGCCATTGGCGAGCTTTTCGAGCGCGTCCGCCAGCCGGCGCGAGGCGACCGCACCCGCGCCCTTCGCATCACCCGCGGTGCGGCGCAGATTGTCGACCGAGGATTTCAGCGCATCGACGTTTTCCTGGTCCGAAGGCGCAGCGTCGATCTGGTCGGGATTGAGCGCGGGGTTCAGCACCTTGGCGCCCTGCGCAAGCAGCTTCAGCTTCGGCGGCTGGTCCTCCGGCACGAAGCTGTTGAGCGACATCACCCGCAGCACCTCGGGGACCTTCTCCAGCTTCGTCTCGACCTGCCTCGCCTGCTCCTCGGACGTTGTCATCACGTTGATAGCGTTGGCGCCGGTGTTGGGATCCTTGCGCAGGTCGAGGAAAGTCGCGATCGATTCGGCCTTCGGGTTGCGCAGGTTCATCGGGTTGAAGTCGAACTTCATGAAGTAGAGCAGCGGCAGGCCGGCGACCGCCAGCAGCAGCGTGCCGCCCACCACCAGCACGCGGTGCTTTTCCAGGAAATAGTCGAGCGGCGCCAGGAAGGCGTAACCGACCGGCTCCTTCTCGCCGGGCGGATTCAACAGCTTCAGCAGCGCCGGGAGGATGGTGATCGAGGAGACGAAGGCGACCAGCATGCCGACGCCCGCGATCTGGCCGAGTTCGGCAATACCCTTGTAGTCGGTCGGGATGAAGCAGAGGAAGCCGGCCGCGGTCGCCATCGCCGCCAGCGACAACGGGATCGCCGAGCGCTTGGCCGCCAGCACCAGCGCGCCCGAGAGATCGTTGTGCTTGTAGCGCTCCGAACGGTAGCGGACGCTGTACTGGATGCCGAAGTCGACGCCGAGGCCGACGAACAGCACCGCGAATGCGATCGACAAGAGATTGAGCGAGCCGACCATCATCAGGCCGGCTGCGGTCGTCAAGGCAAGGCCCACGAAGAGATTGATAAACACCGCGAAGATGATCTTCGCCGAATGCAGCGCCAGCCACAGGATCAGGAGCACGACGAGAACCGTGCCGATGCCGTTGACGACGGCGCCTTCCTGCACGGTGGCGTATTCCTCGTTGGCGATCGGGACCGGACCGGTCAGCCGCACCCGCGCCTGGTATTTGGTCGGAAAATCGAGATCGATCGCGGCCTTGCGGATCGCGTCGGTGGCGCCCTTGCCGGGCTCCAGCGCGTTGTAGTCGAGGACCGGTTTGAATTCGATGAAAGCACGCTTGTCCGAATCCGTCAGCGGCTCGTCGCTGACGAGCTCGCGCCAGGAGAAGCTCGCATTGCCCTTGTTGAGCACGGTCTCGACCGTCTGCGCGATCAGGTTGAAGGGTCGCTCGGTATTGTCGAGCTTGACCTGGCCGCGCTTGACGCCGGCGAGTCCCGTTTCAAGGGCACCGGTCAGGCCGCGGATCGAGGGATCGCCCGCCATGATCTCGATGAGGGGCGCTGCGGATTGGAACTGGCCGGTGATCTTGCTGACTTCCTCGGTCGGCAGGAACAACAGGCCGTTCTTCTCGAAAAACTCGCCGGTGCCGAGTTGCTGCATCGACTGGAAGTTGGTCTTGTCGTCCTTCAGCTTGGCAAAGAGCGCGTCCGAAGCCGCGGTCGCCATCTCCGGCGTCTTGGCCTCGACGACCGCCGTAATCGTCGCATCGCGGTCGAAGGCGCGATCGAACTGCTGGTCGCGCTGGCGCCAGTCCAGATTCTGGGCAATCAGCGAATTGATGTCGGTATTGATGGCGAAGTGCTGGGACGTGTAGTAGCCCGCCCCCACCGCCAGCAGGAGCCCGAGAATGACGACGAGGGAGGCAAACCGGGTGCAGGCCCTGACGACGGCAACGACTACGCTTTGCAGCACTTCTTTTCTTTCTGCGGTTAACGGCTTGCCGGAAACGTCCGCTGTTTATCGGAGTTCCCGGGCGAAACCTATTGCTGTTTTGAGTGGTTCTCGCCGCAAGGAGGTTCGAGGTAAACAGCGACAGACTGCGGCAAAATCATGCGGGTCGGTCGGTATAGCCGGTCAGTTGAGGCGGGAACGTGACGAAGGAGTGGGCACAAATGACGCCCATTTGCTCACGGAGATGCCCTCTACTATGATACCGATAAATTGATCCAGCAGGGAACCAAAGTTCATTCGGTCTTTCCTTGCTGCCGATTTTTTGACACAAAGTATTGCGCCTCCATGCACCGGAGCCCCGACAGGGGTGGGCAGTTACCGCGTGCGAGAAGCCGATGGTGCGGATATTGCAGCTCATTGGTCAGTATCGGGGTGCCGCCGGGGACTTGAGAAGCGGATTGGTGCAACTTGCGTGATGGGCGTCCAATGGAAGTTTATCTGGCGCAACCGCGCGGTTTCTGCGCGGGCGTGGTGCGTGCGATCGAGATCGTGGAACGGGCGCTGGAGAAGTACGGCCCGCCCGTCTACGTGCGCCATGAGATCGTGCACAACAAGTACGTCGTCGAGAGCCTGAAGAACAAGGGCGCGATCTTCGTCGAGGAGCTGTCCGAGGTTCCGCCGAAGGCGGTGACCGTGTTCAGCGCCCATGGTGTCGCCCGCAGCGTCGAGGAAGAGGCCGCCGCGCGCGACCTTCCGGTGCTCAATGCCACCTGTCCCCTGGTCACGAAAGTTCACAATCAGGGGAAGCGCTACATCACCAAGGGCCGTACCCTGATCCTGATCGGCCATGCCGGCCACCCCGAGGTCGAGGGCACGATGGGCCAGGTTCCCGCCTCCGTGCTGCTGGTCCAGAGCGTCGAAGAGGTTAACGCCTTGACGCTGCAGGCGGATACGCCAGTGGCCTACATTACCCAGACCACCCTGTCGGTCGACGACACAAGGGACATCATTGCGGCCCTCCAAGCCCGCTTTACAGATATTCAAGGCCCGGATATCCGGGATATCTGCTATGCGACACAGAACCGCCAATCTGCGGTAAGGGACTTGAGCAAGCTGGTCGACGTGATCTTGGTGGTGGGCGCTGCCAACAGCTCGAACTCGAACCGGCTCCGCGAAATCGGCACTGAAGCCGGTGTCGCGAGTTATTTGATTGCCGACGGCAGCAAGCTCAATCCGGAGTGGTTGAAAGATGCCAGGACCGTCGGCGTCACGGCCGGCGCCTCGGCGCCCGAGGTACTCGTGGATGACGTGATCGAAGCGATGCGGCGGATCGGACCGGTCAAGGTCCAGGTGCTGCCGGGCCGCGAGGAAAACATCGAATTCCGGCTTCCGGCCCAATTGGCTGCGAGCTGACCCACCCCAATTCCAAGCCCAGAAAGAAACTCGTAATGGCTATCCCCTTCTTCAAGGAAATGCGTATCGGCGGCTATTTGCTCAAGCAGAAACTGCTTGGCCGCAAACGCTATCCGCTCGTGCTGATGCTGGAGCCGCTGTTCCGCTGCAACCTCGCCTGCGTCGGCTGCGGCAAGATCGACTATCCCGATGCGATCCTGAACCGCCGCATGACGGCGCAGGAGTGCTGGGACGCCGCCGACGAATGCGGCGCGCCGATGGTGGCGATTCCCGGCGGCGAGCCACTGATCCACAAGGAGATCGGCGAGATCGTGCGCGGCCTCGTCGCGCGCAAGAAGTTCGTCTCGCTCTGCACCAACGCGCTGCTGCTCGAGAAGAAGCTCGACCTGTTCGAGCCCTCGCCCTACCTGTTCTTCTCGGTGCATCTGGACGGCCTGAAGGAGCACCACGACAAGGCGGTGTCGCAGAAGGGCGTGTTCGACCGCGCCGTCTCCGCGATCAAGGCGGCCAAGGCGCGCGGCTTCACCGTCAACGTCAACGCCACCATCTTCGACGGCCATCCGGCCGAGGAGATCGCGAAGTTCTTGGACCTCACCGTCGAGCTCGGCGTCGGCGTCTCGATGTCGCCCGGCTACGCCTATGAGCGCGCGCCGGACCAGGAGCACTTTCTCAACCGCACCAAGACCAAGAAGCTGTTCCGCGACGTCTTTGCGATGGGCAAGGGCAAGAAGTGGAACTTCATGCATTCCGGCCTGTTCCTCGACTTCCTCGCCGGCAACCAGGAATACGAGTGCACGCCGTGGGGCATGCCCGCGCGCAACATTTTTGGTTGGCAGAAGCCCTGCTACCTGCTCGGTGAAGGCTACGCAAAAACCTTCAAGGAGCTGATGGACACCACCGACTGGGAAACCTACGGCACCGGCAAGTACGAGAAGTGCGCCGACTGCATGGCCCATTGCGGCTACGAGCCGACCGCGGCGACCGCAGCCCTCAACAACCCGATCAAGGCGATGTGGGTGTCGCTGCGCGGCATCAGGACCACCGGCCCGATGGCGCCGGAGATCGACATGAGCAAGCAGCGTCCGGCGCAGTACATCTTCTCGGCGGAAGTGCAGAAGCGCCTGTCGGAGATCCGCAAGGACGAGGCCGACGCCGCGCAGGAGAAGGCCGCGCGGAAGGCTTCGACCGCCGCGTAATCGGACGCAATCAACTCTCACGACGAAGGCCCGGCCGCGATCGCGACCGGGCCTTTTCTTTGCGCCGTTGTGCCGCCAGAGGAGCGGCCCGTGTCCCGGACGCTCTGCAGCGCTCTTTGCGTTGCTGCGCAGAGCCGGGACCCAGCAGCCACGCGCCGTGTCGATAAATGGGCCCCGGCTCTGCAGCGCACCGCTGAAGAAGCGCTGCGCGGCGGCCGGGGTACGAGGCGCGAGTGTGTTGCTCGCTCTCTCCACGTCGTCATTGCGAGGAGCTCTTGCGACGAAGCAATCCAAAATCCTTCCGCGGAAAGATTCTGGATTGCTTCGCTGCGCTCGCAATTGTGCAAGTCCACTAATTCGCTGATCGACGCGCGTGCCGGTCGGCCGCCGCATCACCACGAAGTTTGACGCCAGAACCCCGGGGCGTCGGGACCACACGACTTCTCCGTCCGCGGACGGTTTGACCTGATCGCCGGGAGCTCGCGTGTGCTCACCTCCGACGACGGCCGAAACCGCTGTGACCGCGCCGTGTCGTATCGCGTCGCGCCTGACTCACGGTCGCCCGCCCTGTCATCGCCTGCCGCGCCGGCGCTACCGCGTCCACCGCACCCCGACCCGCATCTCGTGACGATCGCGAAGCGCCCCTCTGGCAGGGCCGGGATGGCGGACATATGCCGCAAATCCGAAATTCGGGAAAGTGGAATATTTTTGCGAAGAGGGGTTGACGGGGGTTGCGGTGTTTTGCCCGACGCCTCCCATGGCGCCAGCCCGCAGAGCAACTGGCCCGACGCCTCCCATGAGGATTACGGTGACAGTGCTGGACTGCAACGTAATTCCAGGAAGAAACGGGCGCGATTCGAAGCCAGCTGCCGTGCGACCAAATGGAATGCTCCAGATTGGCGGCTGACGCCGCCAAAAAAACGATCTACGCGCTGTTGACTACCTCTAGCCAGTGGGTGCCACCATAGCTCCCGCAACTAAATATCAGTTAGCGGTTCGGCAAGACCTTCTGGATACCTTCTTCAATCTTCGAGGAGATCAACCCATACAATAGCGAGTGCGCCGCGATAGCTCGCTCAAGCTGACAGAAGTTACTGAAATTCCAGTATGCAACCGACAAGCCATCGACTACGCTTGCATAGTTGATAGATAGAATTTGTCCTGGCTCAATCTTCGACTTTCTTGCCTGCGAACTCCTTAGGTATAAGCTAGGTGCGAAACGTCCTTCTTGTGGGGAAAAGTAGAAAAATCTTCGATCGTCGATAAACCAATAAAGACTCCAGTCGCCTGCGACTGCCTTCGAAAATACCGGACGATCGCTTCGCGATCTGGCCTTGTCAAAATGAAAGCCAAATGTTGCCGCATCGCGTTCCATAATGGCTTTGAAAAACGAGTAACGCTCTCCTTCGTCAAACGAGTGTCCTTTCCCTCGCACCATTTCACTTGCGTGGATATCGGCCTCGTTTTCAGCCAATTTCCTCTCGCATCTCCACATATCCTGTAGCTGTCTTTCGTGATCGGACCTCCGCATGACACTGTCTTGAACGAGTCTTCTTCGGCACGGATCCACCTCTCGCCGCCAAGCGGCTTCGCCGCCACCAAAGCGGCTGCTCAGATCTCTTTCCGGGCAACCGTTCTCAATATCGCGTTTCTGTCTTAGCTCCTGAAGGAGCGGTGAAAAATAGAGATCCTTGAAGTTCTCGTCAGGAATTGGAAAGTTGCCAGGTTGACCTAGTCGTTCCTTGATACTCTCAACGACGCATTGGCGGTGGAGTACGATGTCTTCATCCACTTGAGCAAACGACTCAACAAATTCGCTTCGAATCGAAAAGGCCGAGAAACCCTTCTTCTTCAGGTGGTCAGAGTAGTTGGGCGCATTCTCGCCTATGGAGATCCAATTGCGACAAATCGCGTTGGCCTGCTCAAAGGAAAGCTTCGAAGTCATCTTTCACCATCCATGTACGTTCGTCCTCATCCTAAGGGACAAATACCGCTGGTGAATTACGGTGACAGAATTACGGTGACAGTGCTGGACCGCCCCCTTAAGTGAGCCAACGGTAATTGCAGTGACGGTGCTGGGTGATGAACCCGGATTGCGGTCCGCTCCATCCAAGCTCTACCGGTCGAAAAGAAAAGGCCCGGTCACCATCGCGACCGGGCCTTTTCTTTTGTCAGCTCGAGGAAACCGCTCAGGCCGTCTCGGACACCAGAACCTCGCTGCCGACGAGCTCCGTCCCGATCAAATAATCGCGGCAGCCTCGCAGGCTACGCAGCGCGCGGTTGAAGTCGATGCCGGTCGAGACCAGTCCATGCAGCGCTGCCGGATTGCGCACGATGCCGCGCAGCACGGCGGCAAGGTCGATCTGGCCGTTCGGCTTGATGGCGGCGCGGGCAAGCGCGGGCAGCGCGCGGTGGGCGGGATCACTGATGACGCGGACAGCGGCAAAGGGCAGCCCGGCCTCGGCGGCGTACGCGGCCGCGATGTGGCTTTCCATGTCGACGGCGGCCGCTCCCGTCTCCGAATGCAGCGCCGCCTTGCAGGAGCGCCCGGTGACCACTTCCTCGGCGCCGGCAAGGCTGCCGCGCACCACGCGGCGACGTCCCGACGTCAGGCGGTCGATCAAATCGTCGCCGAGCGACAGGCCGGCGGCCCAGCGGGTGTCGCCTGAAAGCACCTCGGTCGCCAGCACGACGTCGCCGGAGCGCAAGGTCGGGTCGAGCCCGCCGGCCACGCCGAACGAGATCACGCCGCGAATCGTCTCGGGGTCCACCACGGTCAGCAGCGCCCGCAACTGGGTCGGGCTGCTGGACGAGCAGATGACCGCCATTCCGGGCCCGGCCGCGATGCGGGCCTCCTGAACCAGACCGGTCACAATGAGTATCGGTCGCGGATCAATAGCATTGCCCGCGGTAAGATAGTCCCCCATCCCCAAAGTCACATTCCGACCCCTACCACCCTGCTGTTGGTGTTCCGCAAGTTCCGATACCGCGCCAACGCCCACAGCGGGAAGAACTTTGGGTAACCATGATAACGTAGATAGAATACACGGGGAAAGCCCGTGGCGGTGTACCGCTGCTCGTCCCACAGTCCTTTTTCGTTCTGTGTTGCAATCAGGTACTCCACCCCGCGGGCGACGGCCGGGTGATCAACCTCGCCTGCAGCCATCAGGGCAAGCAAGGCCCATGCCGTTTGCGAGGCGGTCGAGGGGGCGGCTTCCCATCCCCGGTAGTCCAGGCGATAGCTGACGGCGTCCTCGCCCCAGCCCCCGTCCTTGTTCTGGATCGAGGCCAGCCAGGCGGCGGCCTTGCGCATCATCGGGTCGTCGTGGCTGACGCCGGCCATGTTCAGGGCGCAGAGCACCGACCAGGTTCCATAGATGAAGTTCATGCCCCAGCGGCCGTACCAGGACCCTTCCGGGTGCTGGGTCTTGCGGAGGTAGGCAACGCCCTCGGCGACGTGCTTGCTGGTCCTGGCGGTCTCGCCGAGCTGGGCCAGCATCGAGATGCAGCGGGCGGTGACGTCCTCGGTCGGGGGGTCGAGCAGCGCGCCATGGTCGGAAAACGGGATGTTGTTCAGGTAATATTCGAGGTTGTTCACGTCGAAGGCGGCCCAGCCGCCGTCGTCGCTCTGCATCCCCTCGATCCACTCCCGGCCGCGGTCGATCGCGGCGTCATAGCCGGTCACGCCGTGCTCCCGGCGCATCCGGTCCATCGACATCACCACCACGGCGGTGTCGTCGAGGTCGGGGTAATGGGCATTGTTGTACTGGAAGGCCCAGCCGCCCGGGCGCACGTCGGGCCGCTTCACCGCCCAGTCGCCCTTCACCTCGAGCTCCTGCTTCGGGATCAGCCAGTCGAGGCCCTGCCTGGCCGCCGGCACCGCCTTGTCGCCGCCGGCCTCGAGCAGCGCGTGGGCGGTCAGCGTCGTGTCCCACACCGGCGAGACGCAGGGCTGGCAATAGGCTTCGTCGTCCTTGATCACGAGCAGCTTGTCGATGCCCCGGCGCGTGACCGCGCGGGGCGGAAAATTCTCGTCCTTGCCGAGCGCGTCGTACATCATGACGATGTTGGCCATGGGCGGATAGATCGCGCCCATGCCGTCCTCGCCGTTGAGGCGCTCCTCGGTGAAGGCGAGTGCCGCGTCAATCGCGCGCTTGCGCAGGCTCTTCGGAAACATCGGCTCGACCACGCGCAGGATGCCGTCGAGCGCGCGAAACAGCACGAACCAGGCCATGCTCTGGTGCGGCGCCTTGGCGGTCATGCCGATCGAACGCGGATCCTGCAGGAACAATTCGTCGATGCCGACGCTCTTCGGATTCTTCGCGCGCGGCTTGAGCGCAGCGAGAACCATCAGCGGCACCATGGTGGTGCGCGCCCAGTAGGAGATCTTATTGAGGTGGAACGGCGACCAGAACGGCAGCAGAACGATCTCGATCGGCAGCACCGGTACCGCGCGCCAGGTCACCACGCCGAACATCGCCAGCATGAAGCGCGTGAAGACATTGCTGTTGATGGCGCCGCCGCGTGCGTGCATCGCCTCGCGCGCGCGCACCATGTGCGGCGCGTCGACGGAATCGCCGATCATCTTCAGCGCGAAATAGGCCTTCACGCTGGCGCTCATGTCGAACTCGCCGTCATGCACCAGCGGCCAGCCGCCATGGGCGCCCTGGATGCGGCGCAGATAGTTGCCGATCTTGGCTTCGAGCGCGGTATCGACGGGCTCGGCGAGGTAATGGCGCAGCAGGATGTATTCGGCCGGAATCGTGCAGTCGGCCTCGAGCTCGAACACCCAATGGCCGTCCGGTTGCTGGAAGCCGATGACGCCTTCCGTGGCCGACGCAATGCTCGATTCCAAGGTCCTTGATTCCAGGATCCCGGGTTCTTGGGCTTCGCGGCTGGTCGGGTTCACGGAATCCATCTCGCTCGATTGCTCCGATAGTCGATTGAAATTGACCGGGACATTTGCCCGTCAGGGCCGCTCTTCAGGATCCTTTGGCGGCCAGAACCAGATCGGCGGCGCGATCACCGGACCGGACCGATCCCTCGATGGTTGCCGGCAATCCCGTAGCAGTCCAGTCGCCGGCGAGAAACAGGTTTTTCAGCGCGGTGACCGGCCCCGGACGCAGCGCATTCTGCGCCGGCGTGGCGGCGAAAGTGGCCCGGCGCTCGCGCACGATCTGCCACGGTGGCAGATCGCCGGACACGCCGCCGGCCTTGCAGACGTCGTTCCAGATCGCCTGCGCGAGTTCCTCGCGCGGCATGTCGACCAGACGGTCGCCGTTGCTGATGGTGACGGAGAGCCGGTTCGGAAACGCGAACAGCCATTCCACGACGCCGCCGATCACGCCCAGGATCGGCGCCGAGCCCGGCGGCGGTTCAGTGCGGAAATGCGCATTCACGATGGCGCGGAATTCAGTCGGCGTCTTCAGACCCGGCAGCAGGCTGGAGGCGGCGCGCGGCGGCACCGCCATCACGACGACGTCGCCGTCGGCGAGCTGGATCACGTCCTCGCCGCCGAAATTCAGCGCGCCGGCCTTGCCGTCCGCGGCCGTAAACGAGCGCAGCTCATGGCCGAGCTGAACGGTGTGGCCGCGCTCGGTCAGGAATTTGACGGCCGGCTCGATCAGCACGGCGCTGAGGCCGTCGCGCGCGATCAGTGGACGGCACGCCTGTCCGCCTGCAAGCAGCGTCTCGCGCACGATCGCGCCAGCGAGCCCGGCCGAGCCCTCGGGCGGATCGACGTTGAGCGCAGCCAGCAGCAGCGGCTGCACCAGACGCTGGTAGAGGACGCCTTCGCAGGGAATGGACTTGCCAACCAGCGTCTGCTCCGAGGCCCAGATCAGCGGCGCCAGTTTGAGATAATCGGTGAGCCCGGTGTCGGGAACGCGACGGCTCTCGTCGAGCACCCAGGTCGGCAGCCGGCCATCGCCGAGATCGATCTGCCAGCGCTGCCCGGTCGTGATGTCGACGAAGGGAAACTGCGCGCGATCGGGGCCGACGAGGCCGGCCTCGGTGCCGATCGAGCGCGCATAGGCGCGCGCATGGCTGTTGCCGGACAGCAGCAGATGATTGCCGTTGTCGATGGTGAGATTGGTGGCGCCATCGAAATAGGAGCGGCAGCGGCCGCCGGCCTGGTGCGTCGCCTCGTGCACGGCGACCTTGAAGCCGGCATTGGCGAGCCGCACGGCGGCAGAGAGGCCGGAAATTCCAGCGCCGATGATGTGAGCTGTGTTTTGCATCAGATGAAAGCGTAGCGGAGCAGGATCAGGATGCGTGTGATCTTCGACACACGCACCGGCTCGCGCGGCGCGTTGAACCCGCGCGCGATCAGGAGGTCCAGAATCGAATGATAGTATTTCGACATGATCCGCGGCGCGCGCACGGCGCGGCGCCTGTTGCGGTTCATGATCTCGTCCGACGTCTCGAAATGCGCCTTCGCGCGCTGCGCCAGCGGCAGGCAGACCTTCGGCAGCGCGCGCTCGGCGATCACGCGGCTCGGATCGTCGGAGGTGATGCCGGCATGCAGCAGCGCCTCGCGCGGCAGATAGAGCCGGCCGAGGCCGGCGTCCTCGTCGATGTCGCGCAGGATGTTGGTGAGCTGAAGCGCGCGGCCGAGATGATGGGCGAGCTGGATGCCATCCTCTTCCGGCAGCCCGAACACCCGCACCGACAACCGCCCCACGGCGCTGGCGACGCGATCGCAATACAGATCCAGCGTCGCCATGTCGGGCGCGCGGATGTCCTGCGGCACGTCCATCTCCATGCCGTCGACGATGGCGAGGAAATCCTCGCGCTTCAGCCCGAAGGTCTTGACGGAGGCGACGTAGTCCTTCAGCCGCGGCGGCGGATGGCCCTGGTAGAGCGCGTCGATGTCGTTGCGCCATTGCTGAAGTGCGGCGAGCCGCTCGTCGCGCGGGCCATCGGAATCGGCGATGTCGTCGACCTGACGGCAGAAGCTGTAGATCTGGAACATCGCTTCGCGCTGGTCGCGCGGCAGGATGCGCATCGCGGCGTAGAACGAGCTGCCGGATGCGGTCGAGCCATAACTGGCGCCGGGCGCGGCCGCCTCAAGCGTCATGTGCAGTCCCCGGTCTGGAAATGGCCTTGCGTCCGATCGCGCGGCGGCCGACTTCGCCGATCATGCCGGCGACGCTGAAGGTGAGAAGCTCGAACTTGTTCAGGTGCACGCGCTCGCGCAGGGGATCGCGCACCTTCAACAGGCGCACGATACGGTCGGCGTAGGCCTGGATCACCGAGACGTCGAGGCCGAGCCGGAAATCCCTGATCTCCGCAGCCAGCGACCTGCCCTCGCCCAGCAGCGCCTCGTTGCGGATTGCGAGCCCCTGCAGGCAGGCCAGCATCGCCGGCGGCGACTGCGCGAGCCCGAGCTGCTCGACCGATGCGCCGCTCGCGGCCAGCGCGTCGCGCGGTAGGTAGACGCGATTGAGCTCGCGAAAATCCTTGCCGCAATCCTGGAGGTGATTGTTGATCTGCAGGCCCGCGCAGAGCGCGTCCGATGCGGCCCAGGTCGAGGTGCTCTCGCCATGGACGTCGAGCATGAAGCGGCCGACCGGCATCGCCGAGTAACGGCAATAGTGGATGACCTCGTCCCAATTCTCGTAGCGCAGCTTGGTCACGTCCATGCGGAAGGCGACCAGGACGTCGAGCGCGTGTCGCGGCGTCATGCCGCGCTCGGCCAGCGCGCGCCGCAAGATGACGGCTTCGGCCTGGGTGTCGCCGGTGCCGAGCAGTTCCGCCTCGAGCAGATCGAGATAAGCGAGCTTCTCGTCGCCCGGCAGCGTGGCGTGATCGGCAATGTCGTCGGCGGTGCGGACGAAATTGTAGTACGCCAGGATCAGGGCGCGATGACGCGGATGGATGATCCAGGACGCAACGGGAAAATTCTCGTCGCGGTCACCCTTGCCGGATCGCAATTCGCTCGCAGAGGTCATCGAGGGCTGGTCTACAATCGTTTGGACAGGAAGGGCTTTTCGCTCGCGCGGGCTCATGCCGCCGCGGCCCCCATATAGGGGAATACGGCCGCAAAACCAATCCTGTCTCTCGATGGCTGCCCTTCGCGGATCGGACCCGAAAAGGCGGCCCGGGGGCCGCCCTTGTGGGCCAGTGGCCCAGCTTACTGGCTGTGGTTCTTCAGGACCTGATCGCAGGCCTGGGAGATCTTGGCCCGGTTCTCCTTGAGGCAGGCCAGGATCGTGAAATCGCCCTGATCGATGACCGGACGGCAGAACTTCTGCACGTCGCGCGTGCAGGCCTTCTGCTCGGAATCCGTGCCACGGCCTTGCTGGGCGAACGCCGCCGTGGAGAGGGATGCCGACAGCAGGGTGAGAGCGACGAGAAGCTTACGCATTGTATTCCTTCATTCTGACGGCAGAATCGCACCGATCCCGGACAACACAGGGCAGACGGGAACGGATTGGTCTGATGGCAAGTCGCCGCGGAACGTGCGGCCTCGGAGAAGGCACAAGCACTGGAAAATGCGGCCAAATTGGCGCCGCACCCACCAAATCAGGTCTTCCCTGGGCCTTCATTGGCAGATGTAAGAGGTTGATACTACGCCATAATTTAGACAGGCCGCGTTTTGCTGCCCACCTGTTGCAGCGCTGCATCGCTGAAGCCCGCTTTTCCCGCCAGAAACATATCGAAACACGGCAAATCGCGAGCCCGGAACATGGCGCGAGGGGCTGTGAACCGCCATCTCTGGCGCTCACGCTTTGAACCTGACAGGGGCTCGAAGCACTAAACCTTCGATGTGGCGAGACGTTCTTGATGATCAGCGGACGTCGTTCCAAAACGGGATATTTGAGATGAAATTCTTTGGGCGATCTGAACTGGCAATCAAGGCGGCCGGCATCGGGGCTATGCTGCTGTTCTCAGTTTCGGCAAGTCAGGCTCAGTCGTCCGGACCGTTTGCAGGTTTCGACGGCGCGTGGACCGGCACCGGTACCGTGTCGCTGTCCGACGGCTCCACCGAGCGCATCCGCTGCAAGGCGGACTACAAGGTCGCCGGCAGCGGTCTCAGCCTCAAGCAGGCCCTGCACTGCGCGTCCGACAGCTACAAGTTCGACCTCACCAGCGACGTGACGAGCCAGGGCGAGCGCATTTCCGGCAACTGGAGCGAGGCCAGCCGCAACATCTTCGGCAATTTGCAAGGCACCGCCGGCGGCGGCCAGATCGAAGTGTTCGTCGAGGCCAACGGCTTTGCCGCCAATTTGTCGCTGCGCACCAATGGCACCAAGCAGACCGTGCAGATCTCCTCGAAGGGCGAGATCCGCGGCGTCAACATCACGATGACGAAGAGCTGATTCCCTGCTCGATCGAAAGCAACACAGCCCCCGGTTCTCGCGAGCCGGGGGCTTTTTGCTGATTGGATCTACCGGCAAACGCCTGCGTCGGGTCCATGCTCCACGCGGATCAAGCCGCGCTACTCAGATCGCCGGCTTGTCGGTACCCTGCAGCCTGGCGTGCAGATTGATCAGCCACATCGCCGTCGGCCGCAGGATGAAGAGGTCGGCGACGAGAGCCATCACCATCGAGAAGGCGCTGAGCCAGCCGAACAGCCGCAGTGACGGCAGGTCGGAGAACACGGTGACGACGAGGCCGCAGGCCAACACCAGCGTGGTCAGGATCAACGCCGGGCCGACCAGAACGGTCGCGCGCTCCACCGCAAGCGCCGAGCCGACGCCCGGCTTGCTCTCCAGCCTGAGGCGATTGAGGAAGTGGATGGTGGCGCTCAAGCCCAGGCCGAACGAGACGGTCAGCGCGACGACGCTGGCGAATTGCAGCCCCTCGCCCATCGCCCACAGCACCGTTCCCGACATCACCACGGGGAAAATGCCCGGCAGGATGCAGGCGAACATCACGACCCAGGAGCGGAAGGCCAGGCCGATGAAGATCGCGACCAGCGCGAACTCGACGGTGAGGCCGCGGTTGAGCTTCTCGATCATGCCGGCCGAATTGCGCGCGGCGATCGCGGCAAGGCCCGTCACGGCGATCTCGTAGCCGGGATGCTTCTTGCGGACGGCGTCAAGCTCGGAATCGAGCTTGTCGACGATCGGCAGCAGCTGACTGGAATCCTTGTCCGGCACGCGGCCGGCGACCACGACCGCATCCTGCTCGGCATCGATGAAGCGCCGCACCAGATGCTCGGGAATGACGCTGACATACTCTTTAAGCGTCGCGACGTCGGCGCCGCCGGCCTTTTCCGCGAGCCAGCGGCGCAGAGTCTCAAGCGACCAGACGTTGCCGACACCGGCCGCCTTCTCCACGGTCGCGTGCACGTCCGCAATCGTCTGCAGCGTCTCCGGCGAATAGAGCGTCTCACCCTTGGGGAACTGGACCAGCACGTTGACCGGATTGGCGCCGGTGAGCTTGGCATCGAGCCGGTCGCTGGCGGCGACCGCCTGGCGCTTGTCCGGCACCTGGTCTGCGAGCCGGTAGCGCGGCTCCAGATTGGCGTAGATGACGCCGAGGCCGGCGACGAACACCACCGCGATCAGGCTGAACAGGCCGGGACGGCCCACCATGCGCACCGCGATCCAATAGCAGAAATTGCGCAGCGCCTGGACGCCGGCATCCGCGCTCTGGAACTTGGTCGCAAAGACCTTCTCGTTGCGCACCAGCAGCACGCCGAACACCGGCACCAGCGACAGCACCGCGACCAGCGCGATGATGGTGGCGGCGAGACCAGCCTCGCCGAATTTGCGGATCAGGTCGGAGTCGGAGAACTGGAGCGCGATGAAGGAAATGCCGGCGGTGCCGTGCGTCAGCACGCAGGCCGGTCCCACCACCAGCACCGCGTTCTTGAATGCGGTGAACTTGTCCTGGCCTGCGATCAGCCGGTCACGCGCGGCGAAGGTGAGCTGCATCGAGTCCGAGAAGCTGATGACCATGATGAGCGGCGTCATCACGTTCAGGAACATGTTGAGATTGAAATTGGCCCAGCCGAGCGCGCCGAGCGCCAGCAGGATCGCGATCATCGGCGGGAACGCCGCCGCCACCATGAACGAGATCTTTCTGAAGAAGATGATGGCGATGACACAGCCGGCGAGAATGCCGAGGATGTTGTAGGTGAGCCCGTCGCGCTCCACCGCGTTGCGGATCTCGAGCTGCATCACCGGCACGCCGGAGAGCTGCACGTTGAGTCCGGTATCGCCGAGGTCTTCCTTCATCAGGGCGCGGATGTCGCCGACGGTCTTGGTCAGCTTGCTGGACGCGACGACCTCCGGATCGAGCGAGAGCACGATCAGCGCGAGCGTGCCGTCCTCCGACAGCAGCTTGCCGCGGATGATCTCGTTGTTTTTGACGGTCTCGATGAACTTGTCGTAGGCGGCGCCTTCGGGCAGATCGGGCGGGAACAGTGCCGCCGGCAGCTTGCCCGGCGCCGGCGCCTGACGCGCCGAGAACAGCGAGACCAGGCCGCGCGTGCCTTCGACGAGCTGCATGTCGGTGACGAAGTCGCGCAGCTTCTCGAGGTTGTTCCTCGCCAGCAGATTCTTGCCCTCGACCACGACGAGAACGTCGAATTCCTCGGCCGGGAACTTCTTGGTCACCGCTTCATACTGTCGAAATTCCGGCGTGTTCGAGCGGAATAGCTGCGACAGCGAATCGTCGATCTTGATCCGGTGGATGCCGAACACGGCGCCGACGATCAGCACGAGCAGGACGATGCAGGACACAATCGGCGCCCGGACGGCGATCAGCCCGATGCGCTCCAGCCCGAAGGCGATGGAAGACGCAGGTCCCTGCTCGACCTTGTCGACATGAACCTCACTCTCGCTGTGCTTTTCGAGCATGCCTTGTCCAGTTCCTAAATCGGCTCGGTCTGTGAGCTTATTGCGCCCCGCGAACGGCTTCAAAACGCCATACCAATGGGAGGCTTGTCCTTTGAAAATGTGTGGAAAATCGCCGCGAGGGGTTTAGCAGGTCAATCACCCTTTTCGCAAGCAGGCGGAAGGTGGCCAAACCGATCAAGATGCGGCGATTTTGCCGGAATGCCCGTCATTCGGGCAGAGCCGTGCCAATTCGACGCGGTGCACGGTCCGCGCTCTCGTCCTTCAGCGCCACGCCGGTTGCCTCTCGCGCCAGACCCTCGCGGACCAGCCAGGCGATCTTGAAGGCGGCCTCGTCGTGGCTCAAGCCGGCCTTGTGGATGTTCGACACGCAATTGCGCTCGGCATCGGTGCGGCCCGGCTTCGGCGCGAAGGTCAGATAGGCACCGAGACTGTCGGGTGCCGAGAGGCCCGGCCGCTCGCCGACCAGCATCACGACCATGCGCGCACCGAGAATGGCGCCGATCTCGTCGCCGAGCGCGACGCGCGCGCCTGAGGCGACGACGACGTGGCCGATCGCGACACCGTCGTCGGCTGCGAGCAACGTCAGCAGGCGCGACACCAGCGATGCCGCATGGGCGTGGACCGCGGCCGCCGATAGGCCGTCGCCGATCACGACCGCAAGCTGGCACGGCGCCGAGGCACTGCGCGCCAGCACTTCGGCCGAACCACCATCGAGCTGTCGTCCGAGATCCGGCCGGCGCAGATAGTCCCTGCGGTCGACTGCCTGGCTCCTGACCTCGGTGACGACGAGGCCAAGCTCGCGGAGATCGGCGGCCAGTCGCGGCGCGTCGAAGACGGCATGCACGGCATCGCGGGCGCGGGCATGGTCCAGTGTGAAATCGAGCAGCGCGCGCGTCGGCACGCTCGCGCCGCTACGCCCGAGCGCGACGCGCGCGGGCGTGAGCGACCGCAGATCGAGGGTCGGGCGGCGCGGGACGGCCGGATCAGACATGTCGCATCATTCGGCTGGAACGGAAGCCTCGCGCAGCCGGATCGAATAGTTCGAGGCGTTCTGCTGGCCGGTCGAAGCCGCGCGCGCAAAGGTGATGAGATGGTGCGCGATCAGGGTACAGCCGATCAGCCCTTCGAGATCGCCGCGCTTGATGCGGCCCAGCGCGAACTTCCAGAACACGCGCTTATAGTCGCCGAGCACGCCGACCTTCCAGAAGATGTTGCGCAGCATGACGAGGCCGCGCCTGATATTGGCCCAGGTCTTCATCTCGTCCGGCACCGGCATCTTGAGGCGGTGGGGATAGGTGTGGTCGCATTGGTACTGGAAGCGGGCAAATACCTTCTCGGGCTCGTAGGCGGCGCCCATGCAATGCTTCCAGGACGCAACGACATCGTCATAGGGCAACAGGAAGTCGACGTTGGAATCGCGGCCGTCGTCCTCGATCAGGCGGCCCTCGCGCTCCAGCCGGTCCCATAGCGGCGTCTTCGGCAGCGCCTGGAGCAGATTGATAGTGAGCAGCGGTATCTGGGATTCGTCGACGAAGGCGAGCAGCGCATCGGATGTCTTCGGCTTGTCGGTGTCGAGCCCCATGATGATGCCGGACACGACCTCCATGCCGTAGGAGTTGATGGTACGCACACCTTCGAGGATCGGGACCATCATGTTGTGGTCCTTGTGCATCGCCTTCAGCGCGTCGGGATCGGGCGTCTCGATGCCGCAGAAGATGGTGATGAAATAGGCCTCGCGCATCTTCTCGAGGATTTCGGGCCGCTTGGCGATGTTGAGCGTCGCCTCGCAGGCGAGCCGGACCACGTAGCCGGTCTTTTTCTGCCATTCGATCAGGTGCGGCAACAGGTCCATCGCCGCCTTGCGGTTGCCGATGAAATTGTCGTCGACGAAATAGACCGTGTCGGTCATGCCGCATTCGCGCAGGCGGTCGAGCTCGGCGATGATCTGCTCCGGCGACTTGATGCGCGGATTACGGCCGTAGAGGCCGGGGATGTCGCAGAACTCACACTGGTAAGGGCAGCCGCTGGAATACTGGATGCTGCCGAGGAAGTATTTCTTCACGTCGGCGAGTTCGTAGGCCGGGATCGGAAACTCCGTCATCGGCACGCGGTCTTTGGTCGTGAGGATGACCTGCTGTTCCGGACGCGAGGTGTCGCGCGACAGGATCTCGAACAGCTGATGGGTGGCGTCGCCGAGCTCGCCGACATGGAGATAGTCGAACGACGGATAATAGTCCGGGCAGGCGCTGACCGAGGGACCGCCGAGCGCGACCGGAAGGTCGAGTTCATGGGCACGGCGGCAGATGTCGTTCATCTGCTGGCGCTGGATATGCATGCCGCTGACGAAGACCGCCTCGGCCCATTCGAACTCCTCCCTCGTCGTGCGGCGAAGGTTCTCGTCGACGAATTTGACCTGCCATTCCCTGGGCAGATAGGCCGCGAGCAGCAAAAGCCCCTGCGGAGGCATGAAGGCCCGGACGCCGTCGGTCAGCGGATAGGAATGTTCGAATGTACCGAACGAAGACGTGTAACGCGGAAACACGCAGAGGATCCGCCGGGACGTACCGTTGCATTCAGCTCGCATCAAAGCTCCCCCAGCCACGTTCGGTATATGGTGCGGAATAGCCGGACATATAGCGTAACGCTGCCGCCGAAATTTCTCAACATTGTGGCATCATTCTAATTCACGAAGGGGGCCAATGGTTTCCTTGACTTCTACCGAGGCTGAGCGCCTGCAGCCCGTCAGGCAATCAGCCGGGAGGCAAAATCGGGCAGCAGGCCTGCATCGGCGGCAAGACGGAAGTCAGCGCCCACAATGCCCGACTGCGCCAGCCAGTCGTCGAATTCCGGCGCGCGGCGCAGACCGAAGACGTCACGGACATAGAGCGCGTCGTGAAAAGACGTCGACTGGTAGTTCAGCATGACGTCATCGGCGCCGGGGACGCCCATGATGAAGGTGACGCCGGCGGCGGCGAGCAGCGTCAGGAGGTTGTCCATGTCGTCCTGGTCCGCCTCGGCATGGTTGGTATAGCAGATGTCGATCCCGAGCGGCAGGCCGAGCAGCTTGCCGCAAAAGTGGTCCTCCAGCCCGGCACGGATGATTTCCTTGCCGTCGTAGAGATATTCCGGGCCGATGAAGCCGACCACGCTGTTGACCAGCAATGGCGCAAAGGCGCGGGCGACCGCATAGGCGCGGGCCTCGCAGGTCTGCTGGTCGACGCCGTGATGGGCGTTGGCGGACAGCGCCGAGCCCTGCCCGGTCTCGAAATACATCACGTTCTCGCCGACCGTGCCGCGCTTCTGCGACAGGCCGGCCTCCTGCGCCTCCCTCAGCAGCGCGAGGTCGATGCCGAAGCTGCGGTTGGCGGCTTCGGTGCCCGCGACCGACTGGAAGACGAGGTCGACCGGCACGCCCTGCCCGATCAGCGACAGCGTCGTGGTGACATGGGTCAGCACGCACGCCTGTGTCGGGATCTTCAGCCGCGCGATGATCTCGTCGAGCAGGCGCAGCAATTGCCCGATCACGGCCGGATCGTCGCTGGCCGGGTTGATACCGATGCAGGCATCGCCGGCGCCGAGCAGGATGCCGTCGAGGATGGAGGCGGTGATGCCCCTCGCGTCGTCGAAGGGGTGGTTGGGCTGGAGCCGCGTGCTCATCCGGCCCTTCAGGCCAATGCTGTTGCGAAAAGCGGTGGTGACCTCGCATTTTCGCGCGACCAGGATCAGGTCCTGGTTGCGCATCAGCTTCGAGACCGCGGCCGCCATCTCCGGCGTGACGCCGCCTGACAGCTTGCGCAGGACGTCGGGCGTCGCGGCATCCGACAGCAACCAGTCGCGGAAGGCGCCGACGGTCAGCGAGGCCACCGGTGCGAAGGCTCTTGTGTCGTGGCTGTCGATGACGAGACGGGTGACCTCGTCGGCCTCGTAGGGGATAACGGCCTCCTGCAAGAACTGCCCCAGCGGGACGTTGGCGAGCGCCATCCGCGCCGCGATCATCTGCTCGGCGCTGGCGGCGGCGATCCCGGCCAGCCGGTCGCCGGAGCGCGGCGGCGTCGCCTTGGCGAGCAGGTCGCGCAGATCCGGGAATGCGTAGGTCGTGGCGTCGATGGTGTGGCGGTAGAGCAAGGGTCTCTCCGGGTCTCGTCGGCCAGAGGCCGAGTCCAGGGCGATCTTGAAGGCGATCTTGAAGGCGATCCCGGCATCAGGGAATACGCGCTTGGCGGCCCCGGTGCACGCCGATGTTTGGGGCATCCCGCCCGTCCCTCGGCGGCCAATTGCTGGAAACGGACAACACTGCTCCAAATGGCTGAGATAGCACGACTTTCCTTCGGCCCGCAGCAGGCGCCGCGGACCGGCCCGTTAACGCTGTGTCCATCTTCCTTCTGCATAGTTTTGCATAGATTTTTACAAGACCGCGCTTTCCGGCCGCTCCCGGCCATTCGGACTCCTGAAAACCATGACAACCGACCAATCTGGGAATGCCGCCGGCCTGTCGGGCCGCTTCACGCTTGCGACCAAGCTCTACGCGATCTTCGCGCTGTTCGCGCTGCTGACGGCGGCGATCGCGATGCTGTCCAATTACAACAGCCGCCGCGGCGCCGAGCTGACCAGCGCGATCGAGACGGCGAACGCCGCCGCGCTGAACGTCGAGCGGGTCAACTCGCTGGTCTACGCGGTCGTGATGGAATCGCGCGGCGTCTACATGTCGACCGAGCCCGCCGTCGTGAAGAAATTCGGCGACGGCCTGCTCAAGTTCAACGCACAGATCCTCGGCGTCGTGAAGCGCTGGGAGACCATCGTCAAGGCCGACGATGCCGAGCAGTTCGCCACCTTCAAGAAGCGCATCGAGCAGTTCGTCGAGTTCCGCAAGGAGCTGGTACGCCGCGGCGTCGAGATCAACGCGGCCGCGGGCCGCGAATGGGGCGACAACGACGCCAATCGCGCCGTCCGCTCGGCACTGAACAAGGATCTCGAGGCGCTGTCCAAGGTCTATACCGAGCGCGCGAGGCAAATCGCGCATGAGACCGAGACCAATCGCATTCTGTCCTTTGTCCTGACCTGCCTCGCCGGCGTGGCGCTCGTCCTCGTCGTGATCGGCATCGTCATCATCGCCCGCTCGATCGCCCGCCCCCTCTCGGCCATCACCGCGACCATCAAGCAGGTCGCCGACGGCGCCGAGAACGTCGTGGTGCCGCACAGCCACCGCGCCGACGAGATCGGCGCGCTGGCCCGCGCCATCCAGATCTTCCAGGACGCGATGGGGCGCAACCGCAACCTCGCCTCGCAGGTCTCGCAGGACTCCGCCGCGCGCGAGGAGCGCGCCCGCCACATCGAACAATCCGTCGAGCAGTTTCGCGATGCGATCGGCGCGGTCATGCGCGGCCTCGCCGACAACGCCTCGACCATGCGCGAGACCGCGCAGACCATCACGCGCGTCACCGCGGACGCAAGCAGCCGCGCCGGCACGGCGGCGAACGCCACCGAGCAGGCCTCCCACAACGTCACGGCGGTGGCGGGCGCGGCCGAGGAGCTGTCGGCGTCGGTGGTTGAGATCGGCCGGCAGGTGCGGCAGAGCGCCAGCGCGGTCGAGCAGACCGGCCAGCGCACCGAGAAATCGATCGCCGAGATCGAGAGCCTTGCCGCGGCCACGCAGCGCATCGACGGCGTGCTCGGCCTGATCCAGGCCATCGCCGAGCAAACCAATCTGCTCGCGCTCAACGCCACGATCGAGGCTGCGCGCGCCGGCGATGCCGGCCGCGGCTTCGCCGTCGTCGCTCATGAAGTGAAGGCGCTCGCCGGCCAGACCGCCAAGGCGACGGCCGAGATCGGCGAGAACGTCGGCCAGATCCAGGCCTCCACCCGCAATGCGGTCGACGCCGTGCGCGAGATCGGCGGCGCGGTCCGCGAGATCAACGACGTCACCTCGGCGATCGCCGGCGCCGTCGGCCAGCAGGACGCCGCCACCCGCGAGATCTCCTCCAACGCGCAATCGGCCGCGCAGGGCAACGAGACGCTCGTGGCGAACATCACCTCGCTGCGCGACGCCATCGGCGAGACCGACACGGCGGCATCCTCGGTGCTGACGGCGGCAAGCAGCCTGACCGCGACGGCGGACACGCTGTCGCGCGAGGTGGAGAAGTTCTTCCAGAACCTGCGGTCGGATTCCCGCGCCGCCAAGGCGGGATAGCAGCGCGTTCACTGCTGCGAAGCCGGCGGCAGGCACGCTGCAGGCAAGAAACGCGAAAACAACCCCATGCACAGTAGCCGGGTGCAGCGATCTCAATGGCTTGGCTGCCGGCGCGGAATCTGCGGATTTTACGAATTAAATTTGACACGTCGGGCAAAACACCGGCATGATGTCATCATGGCGGAGTAGACGTCGCCGGACAGACCTCTACTTCCGCATCAGGTGCTTGGTTGGCGTCACCGTGCTGGCGGGCACCGCCTCCGAGATCGAAAACGTCAGCCAGGTATTCCAACCCGAAGGTCGGTTGGCAGCGTCGAACTCGCCGTATCCCTTCAGGCCAAGAAAGGCCTGATTGCTCCCGATCGGAAAGATATAACCGATCTGCGGACCGACACCGAGGACGCGCGAACGGAAGCCACCGAGTACAGCTGGCTGGCCGAAATCGTCGGTGACCTGCTGATAGGCGTAGCCGACGAATCCGGCAAACACCTGCTTTGACAGGAACTGCGACACGCCCCAGTCGAGATGGAAATCGACGCCGCTCTGGTACTGCGTATCGGGGTTCTTGAAATTGTAGGTGAAGCCGGCAACGCCGGAGAATTCCGTACCGGTCGCTGGGTTCAGATAAGTGTAGCCGCCGCCGAGATCGATGGCGCCATGACCGATGCCGATATTCGCGAGCCGGTTCGGGTTGTAGTCGCCCACCGGAATGTCGCCCGCGGCATAGACCATGGTGTTGTGGACGCCGTTGTTCCACTTCAGCTTCAACGTCGGGTAGAGGTCGCCATAGGAGACCAGCGCGTCTTCGAGAAACCCGTTACGCGTGGTTACGATCGGCCCCGCCGCGGCCGTCAAGGTGCCGGCAAGGCTCGCGGAATTTCTGCCGTAAACGCTGGCAAGCGTCGCCGACAACTGGCCGCCGAGGACCGGCGTCGCAAACGTGTAGGTCGGCGCGATGAACATCAGATCGGCCTGGCCGCCGAGCGCCAGGTTGAGATCGATGTTGACCGTCGGAGAGAAGCGCCCGACCTGGAATTCCCGCGACGCTGCGGCTGCGCCGGACGCGTTCACGCTCGTATGATAGTAGATCGCTGCGATCGACCAGCCTGGCGTGGCGGGCGTTGCGGCGAGGCTGCCGTATAAACCGGGCAGCCAGAACGAGATGCCGCTTTCGTCCGCGCGGGATACCTGAGGCAAGAATGCCATACCCGCGGTTGCTGCCAAAAGGCAGATCCAGTTGGACCTTTCTCGAGCCATCCGCTCCTCCCAAACATCCCGTCACGCAAGGCGTTGCACTCGGACTGTTTCTTCAGCCCTGAAGTCTTGCACCGAGGCCGCAATCAATCGGCCTTTATCTTCGCGTTCATCGCCGCCTCCAGCTTCTTGACGTCGGCGGGCGACAGTTGCGGCCGATCCACCTTGACCGTCAGCTTGTTGAGCTTGGCGGTGAGCGTAAACGGCGGCGTGTAGTCGGCGTCGTTGACGCCGGTCAGGGTGTCGGAGCCGATGTCGAAGCTTTCGTCCCATTGCAGGATCATGGGCAGCGTCTTCGGCATCCGCTTGGTCGCGACCTCCTTGCCGTCCACCTTCAAGGTACCGGTGCCGGGTTGGCCGAGGCCGCTGAAGTTGTTGTACTGAAGCGTACCAACCCCGATTCCCTCATACTTGAAGTCGAATTCGACGGTGTGCCGACCCGGCGATAGCGCGTCCGCGCCTTCCCACTTAATGCGTTCCAGATCGACCATATTCCAAAGGAATACAGGCTTGCCCTTCAGCAGGTAGAAGCCGTAGCCAGCGAACCGTCCACCTGACGTGAGGATCATGCCCTCGGCGCCGCCATCGGGCACCTCGATATCGGCAGTGATCGTGTAGGACGTGTTCAGAAGCAGCGGCGAATCGCCCTGTGGCAGACCCACCATCGGTCGCTTGTAGACGAACTCGCTGCGTCCGGCGGTGATATTGGGCCGCGGCGCAATGACTCGAGCCGCCACAGAGGCATCCATCGGGAACACCTGGTACTTCCTGGCCTCGGCGATGAACTTCTGCTTCATCTCCTTGACCTTCTCCGGGTTCTTCGCCGCAAGATCGTCGGTCTGGCTGAAATCCTGGTTCAGGTTGAAGAGTTCAAGCTTCTGATTGTTCAGGGGATCGGTGTTGGCGGGACCGAATGCTTCCCAGGGCGCGCGGTTGACCTTGGTGCTCAAGAACCAGCCGTCGTCGTACAGCGCCCACTGACCCATCATTTCGAAATACTGCGTCTTGTGCCGCGTCGGCACCTTGGCGTTCTTGGCGTCGAAAGTGTAGGCGAAGCTGATACCCTCGATCGGCTTCTGCTTGATGCCGTCGACGACGTCAGGGGCACTGATGCCCGCGGCTTCCAATATGGTGGGCACGACATCGATGACGTGAACGAACTGCTCGCGCAGGCCGCCCTTGTCCTTGATCCGCGCCGGCCACGACACCACCATGTTCTGGTTGATGCCGCCGAGCGCCGAGGCGTTCTGCTTGAACCAGCGGAACGGTGCATCGAACGCCCAGGACCAGCCGGCGGACATGTGGTTGTAGGTCAGGTCGGTGCCCCAGACATCGTAGAACTTCATCTGCACGTCGATCGGCAACTCGCTGAGACCGTTGAAGAAGGCGACCTCGTTCGGTGTGCCCATCGGGCCACCCTCGGCACTGGTGCCGTTGTCGCCGTTGATATAGATGATCAGCGTGTTATCGAGCCTGCCGAGATCGTCGAAGCCCTTGATGACGCGCCCGATCTCATGGTCGCTATAGGCAGCGTAGGCGGCGAAGATTTCAGCCTGTCGAATGAACAGCTTCTTTTCATCTGCGCTCAGCTGGTCCCATTCCTTCAGGACATCCTTCGGCCATGGCGCCAGCTTGGTGTCCATTGGAATCACGCCGAGCCGCTTCTGGTTGTCGAAGATGCGCTCGCGCACCTTGTTCCAGCCTTCGTCGAACAGCTTCAACTTGCTGATCTTGTCGACCCACTCCTTCGTCGGGTGATGCGGCGCGTGCGTGGCACCGGGCGCATACTTGATGAAGATGGGCTTGTCCGGCTGGATCTGGTGCATTCGCGTCATGTAGTCGATGGCATCGTCGGCCATCGCCGTCACCAGGTTCCAGCTTCCCGCCTCCTTGCCCTCGAACGGATAAATCTGGGTCGTGTTGCGGAACAGGTTCGGCTGCCATTGATTGGCGTCGCCACCGATGAAGCCATAGAAGTATTCGAATCCCATGCCGTTTGGCCACTTGTCGAAGGGCCCGGCCTGGCTGGCCGCGAAGGCCGGCACATTGTGGTCCTTGCCGAACCACGACGTCGCGTAGCCGTTGTCGAGCAGGATACGGCCGATCGTGGCCTTGTCCTTCTCGAGAATGCTGTTGTAGCCGGGGTAGCCTGTCGATTGCTCCGAAATGACGCCGAAGCCCGCGGAATGATGATTGCGCCCGGTGATCAAGGCTGCCCGCGTCGGCGAGCACAGCGCGGTGGAGAACGTCCGGTTATAGCGCAAGCCCTCGCTCGCAAGACGATCCATCGTCGGGGTCGGGATCACGCCGCCGAAAGTGCTGGGGACGCCGAAGCCAGCGTCATCGGTAATGATGAGCAATACGTTGGGCGCACCCTTCGGCGGCACGACCCGCGGGGCCCACCACGGCTTCGACTGCAGTGAATCATCCTTGATGACGCCGCCGAATTTCGGGTCGGGCGGCGGGAGTTGCTTTCCAATGATGGTGGAGCTGGCGCTGGGAGAACCGAGGACGCCATTGACCTGCTGAGCGGGCGCAGAAACCGAAACCAGCAACGCGGCGCCTGAGACGATCAAGGCGGACAAATGCGCTTTCATGAAGACACTCCCTGGCGTTGCTGCGATCGGCAACCTTGAGAAAACGTGCGACTCATTCCGCGCCAAAAAAAGCTGCATCCGCCGCCGTTGCGGGCGGCACGCGATTGACCAACATCACTGGTCACGTCTTCAATTTCCGACTCGAACTTCGCCATTTGGCCCCCCTTCCAAAGTTGAAAACAATGTCAGCGAAGCGACACCACGAGAACTAGAGCGCCAGGATAATCGTCATTGGCTTCTTCTGCTCTGTGTGGCGAATATCGATGAAAAGAATTCAGTTAGCGCCTGCCAACGCGATTGACCGGGCCGCCTCGATTCATCGGCGTTCCGGCGACGCCGACGCCGGGCGCTGCGACGGCGCGTGCCACTGGCCGGGGCCGCAGGACGACGCCGGCTCGGGCGACGCATCCGACGGGATATTCGACATACTGGCAGTAAACTATCGCGGCCGCTTTTTCAGTGCTCATGGCAACGAAGCCAGCGACGAGAAGCGCCGACATTGCGATCGACATTTTCATCTCATTTCCCTCCCTTGTTTGGTTCCGACGCTATGCTCAATCGCGCCCCTCACATTGATATGGATCATGCGTCGCGGTCGGAGCGTCGTGTACCGGCTCCGCTCGCCAATCGTCAGGCTCCTCCGGCCGTGATCCGCTCTGCAGCCAGCAGACCCGTGAAGAGCAAGTGCAGAGCAACAGCGGGCCAGAGCAGCGCACCGACCAACTGTCCCGCCAGGCCGATACAGCCAAGATAGACGGTCGCGAGCAGATTGTAGGTGAGCATGGCTTTCGCGACGGGTCGCGCGGAGGGGGGCGGCCAGGACGTCAACGCAAAGCCCAGCAGTGCAATGCCCGTGAGTCTGCCGAGCGCCTGGCCTGGCTCGGACAATTCGGTTCCGAAAATCAGCCGCCCGAACAGCCCCGGTCCGATCAGCAGGATCAACCCCGTAGCGGCGATTTCAACTGCGACGGCTGTGGTAACCCACTTCATCACATTTTACCTCAGGGCAACCTGCAACGCACTCGTCAGCGCACTCCCTTCCCAACGGTTACATCAATCGTGAGATTGAATTGGCCGAGCGGGCTCGGCAGAAAGGCGCTTGCGCCGAATGCGAGCGCACCAACGCAAGGCCGACACAGCAATGCGCCGGGGTCGTCCTTCGTGGTCATCGAAGTCTCCTATCGATCAAGACGGCCAATTGGTCATTCCAGGTCGTGGACGGTGCCGGCGGAGAGCCGCCGACGGCCCTCCACGTCATTTCGCCTTCCCCACCGATGGGGCGGACCCTACTGGTTGGTCGGCCGCTGCTGCCTTCGCCTCCTGCTCCGGTGTGAAGGGTTCGAGCTTGAAGGTCAGCTTGTCGATCTTTCCGGTGAACTTGAACGGAGGCTCGTAGCGATACTCGACCATTGCGACGCCGGTGCGCGTGTCCAGGCCGACGTCAAAGGTTTCGTCCTCCGGGAAGGTGACAGGGATGGTGTGCTCCATCGAATTCCTGGCCACTTCCTTTCCGTCCACAGAGAGGGCACCCGTCCCGCCTTTTCCCAAACCCGGACCGTCGGATTTGAAATCGAAGACGATGGTGTGCTTGCCGGCTGCCAGCTCCGGGCCTTCCCAGATCGTGCGCTTGAGGTCGAGCAGGTTGTAGAGGAACACCACCTTGCCGCGGTCGATACCAAAGTCGCCCTTGCTCAGAAACAGGCCGTAACCGCCAAAGCGCCCGCCTTCCGTGACGATCATGCCCTCGGCACCGCCGTCGGGAATCGTCACCTCGGCGGTGATGGTGTAGGACTTGCCCAGGATGCTCGGAGCCGCACTTGCGGGCACGCCACTCAGTTCGCCCGAATAGGTGAACAGCGTCCGTCCCGCCGTGAGGCTCGGTCGCGGCGTATTCCAACGGGCGAGCGACGAGTTGT
The DNA here is from genome assembly GCF_018129995.1 of Bradyrhizobium sp. SZCCT0153. Taxonomy (GTDB): domain Bacteria; phylum Pseudomonadota; class Alphaproteobacteria; order Rhizobiales; family Xanthobacteraceae; genus Bradyrhizobium; species Bradyrhizobium japonicum_G. The sequence goes on along the minus strand of NZ_JAFCKS010000002.1, from coordinate 466,761 downwards.
CGAGCGGCAGCACGTTATATTTGGCGGCCTCCGAATAGAAGAGAGCCTGCATCTGCTTGAGCTTGTCCGGCATTTTGGCCGCCAGGTCGCTGGACTGGGTCGGGTCCTGGTCGACGTTGTAGAGCTCCCAGCTGTAGCCGCTGATCACATCCGGCGGCGTGGCCGAGCTGAGCTCCCAGGGGAGCGTCGCCGGCGTCGTCGCCGCCACCCACCCGTCCTGGTAGATCGCCCGATTGCCGAGCATTTCGAAATATTGCGTCGTGTGCCTGGTCGGGGCGTTGGCGTTTGCCTTGTCCCACGTGTACGTCATGCTGCCCCCCTCGATCGGGATCTGCTTGATGCCGTTGATCGTGTCGGGTTGCGGAATGCCGGTTGCATCGAGGATGGTCGGCACGATGTCAATCACGTGATGGAACTGGCGGCGGATACCGCCCAAATCGTTGATGTGGCCGGGCCAGGACATGACCATGCCCTGCGATGTGCCGCCGAAGTGCGATGGCACCTGCTTGACCCACTTGAATGGCGTGTCCAGCGCCCAGGCCCACGGTGCCGCAAAGTGCGGGAATGTCCGTTCCGATCCCCAGAACGGATACCAGAGGAACTGATCCTTGACCGGCACGGGAATGCCATTGAATGTCGTGAACTCGTTCGGTGTGCCGTTGAGCATACCTTCGGCGCTCGCGCCGTTGTCGCCGCCGATATAGATAATCAAGGTGTTGTCGAGCTCGCCGAGGTCTTCGACGGCCTGGATAACCCGTCCGATCTCATGGTCGGCGTAGGCGAGGTAAGCGCCGTAAACATCAGCTTGCTTGATGAAGAGCTTCTTCTCTTCGAGGCTGAGGGTATCCCACTGCGGCAGCTCTTTCGGCCATGGCGTCAGATCGGCGTTCTCGGGCATGATGCCCAATCGCTTCTGGTTGGCGAAGATGGTCTCACGCACTTTGTTCCATCCGTCGTCGAACAGGTGCATGTCGCTGATCTTCTTGATCCACTCGGGCGTTGGATGATGGGGCGCGTGGGTTGCCCCCGGGACGTAGTAAACGAAGAACGGCTTGTCCGGTGCGATCTCCTTGAGCTGCTTCATGTACTGGATCGCGTCGTCCGCCATCGCCGTCTCGAGATTCCACTTGGGGTTACCCTCGAACGGATAGATGGCCGTCGTGTTGCGGAACAGGTTCGGCTGCCACTGGCTGGCGTCACCGCCGACAAAGCCGTAGAAATAATCGAACCCCATGCCGTTGGGCCATTGAGTGAATGGTCCGGCCTGGCTCGACTGGTAAGAAGGTGTGTTGTGGTTCTTGCCGAACCATGAGGTCGCGTACCCGTTCGCCTTCAGGACCGTACCGACCGTGCCTTTCTCGATTGGGATGATCGAGTCGTACCCCGGGAATCCCGTCGCGATTTCGCCGACCACTCCGAAGCCTACCGAATGATGGTTGCGTCCCGTGATGAGTGCCGCCCGCGTCGGTGAGCAGAGTGCAGTCGAGTGAAAATTCGTGAAGCGCAAACCGGCTTTTGCGATGCGATCCATGGCAGGCGTCGGGATAACGCCGCCGAACGTGCCCGGCGCACCGAAACCCTGGTCGTCCGTCATGATCAACAGCACGTTCGGTGCGCCCTTCGGCGGCACCACGCGTGGGGCCCACCAGGGCTTCGACTCCGAGGCTTTCTCCTTGATCACGCCACCGAATTTCGGATCTGGCGGCGGGAGCTGCTTGCCGTCGATCGTGGTGGTGGCGCCGGCCGAACCGGGGGTGCCGGTAACCTGCTGAGCCGATGCCGTGCCAAAATTCAGGGCGATCAGACATGCACCCGCGAGTGCGCTGCAAATTGCTTTCATGGCGAACTCCCGGTGGGATGGTACGCACTGGAAACCGCCAGCCTCTCGGCATCGAGCAGGTCTCGCGTTGATCCATGTCAACGTACTCCGGCGGGAGGCCTCGATCTCCCAACGTCAGACTGCGCTGAAGATCAGCAGTTGAATTCCACGAGAAGCCGTTCACGGGGAGCTTCCCAATGAAGATCGCGCTGCCATCGATGGCAATGCTTGGAAGTCAACTGGTGATCCCCATCGGCGATCGCGTGCCCCAGCTCGATGTCGAAGCGACATGCAAGGCGACGGTGGCAACCGGCAAGGCGATGGGGCTGAAACTTTCCCAGAGCTTCGATGATTGCCTGCGCGACGAGAGCGCCGCTCAGCAGCAACTCGGCACCATCTGGTTCTCGAATTCGGCCGAACTCAAGAACAGATGCGAAGGCGAGGCGACTGCGGGTGGGAGCGACGGTTACGTCGACCTGCTCACCTGCATACAGATGGCCGATTGGGCAAAATCGTCTTCGACCGCGCCCAAGCTGAGAGGCGCGAGCAAGAACCGCAACAAATAGGTCCCCATCACCGCTCCTACTGGCCGGCTGCACTTGACTTGATGGAAGTCGAGCCGATGATGCGCAAATCGCCCGATCGAGGCTCGCTCGATTGTGGTTGGGCGATTTCAGCGCTGAGGGGCGATCCGTTGGCACGCAAGCGACGGAAATCCGGCAGCAAGGCCATGCCACGGAGGGATTCCGCGGACGGCATTCCCCAAGTTATGTCCGCACGGGAGCCCGCCAACCGCAATGTGGAAGCCGCATCGCTGTCGAAGCGTCGGCTCTGGGCGATGGCCTCGATCATGGGGATCGCCGTCTTTGCCTTTGGTCTCGCCTTTCAGCTCCTCAATCGCAGCCCGTCGGCGCCGACGGCGCGGCCCTCGTCCGCGGTAAGCTTCGTCGGCAGCGAGACTTGCGCTGGCTGCCACCAAGCCGAAGCAAAGCTGTGGAATTCCTCGCAGCACAAGGCGGCGATGCAGCACGCCACCGACAAGACCGTGCTCGGGAATTTCGACGACGCGGGCTTCGACTATTATGGCGTAAGGTCCCGCTTCTTCCGCAAGGACGGCAGGTTCTTGGTCGAGACCGATGGCGCCGACGGCAAGCTTGCCGTGTTCGAGGTGAAGTACACATTCGGCGTCGATCCGCTGCAACAATACCTTGTGGAATTTCCCGACGGCCGCGTTCAGGCGTTGTCGCTCGCGTGGGACAGCCGGCCGGCAGAGAGGGGCGGCCAGCGCTGGTTTCATCTCTCACCCAATGAAGAGATCAGGCACGACGATATCCTTCATTGGACGAAACTGAACCAGAACTGGAATTTCATGTGCGCGGAATGCCACTCGACCGGCCTGCGCAAGAACTACGATGCCGAGGCCGATCGCTTCGCGACGCGTTGGGCGGAAATCAGTGTCGGATGCGAGGGCTGTCATGGGCAAGGCTCGCGCCACACCGCCTGGGCGCGCGAGCAGCAGAGCTGGTGGCCCTTTGGCCGCCGCGAAGACGACAGCAAGGGCTTGCTGGTGCGTTTTGACGAACGCCGGGGCGTCACTTGGCCGATCGATCCAAGGAGGGGAAATGCCCAACGCTCCGCGGCACCGGCAACGTTGCGCAAGGAAGTCGAGACCTGCGGCCTCTGCCACGCGCGGCGGGAGGCATTCCATGAAGACTGGATACCCGGACAGTCGTTGTCGCAGACCCATGCGGTCGAAGCGCTGGCGCGTCACACCTATTACGCCGACGGTCAGATCCGCGATGTCGAGGAGCCATATAACTATACGCCGTTCAAGCAGGGCAAGATGTTTGCGGCCGGCGTTACCTGTAGCGACTGCCACGAGCCGCATAGCGCAAGACTGCGCAGCCCGGGCGAGGGCGTTTGCCTGCAATGCCACGCAGGGGACAAGTATGCCGATGTGCAGCATCGCCACCATGCAGGTGTCGATCCGGCGCCGACTTGCATGTCGTGCCATATGCAGCAGCGAACCTACATGGTGGTCGACACCAGGCATGACCACACCTTTCGAGTTCCGAGGCCTGACCTTTCCGCCGCACTGGCAACGCCGAACGCTTGCAACGACTGTCACCGCGACAAACCGTCCCAATGGGCGGCCAAGGCGATCGAGGAATGGTTCGGGCCTGCCCGAAAGGGTTTTCAGACCTTTGGGCCGGCGTTTGATGCCGCCCGCACCGATCGAGCCGATGCCGCCGCGCTTCTTTCCGGTCTTGCGTCGGATCGCCAAGCGCCGGCGGTGGCGCGCGCCAGCGCGCTCGGCGAACTTGCCTCGCGCGTGACTCCCGCCAATATCGCAACAGCCCGCATCGCCCTCGCCGATCCCGATCCGATGGTGCGGATCGGCGCGCTCGACATGCTGGAGAGCGTGCCCGCCGATCAGGCCTGGCCGTTCGCATCCCGGCTGTTATCCGACCCCGTCCGCGGCGTTCGCATCAGGGCTGCTTCGCTGCTGGCCGCCCTGCCAACCGCAAGCCAGCCTCCACAGGACCGCGCGTCTTTTGATCAAGCGGCGGCCGAGTTCATCGCTGCCCAGCATGCCAATGCCGAGCGGCCCGAGGCGCACATCTCGCTCGGGAATTTCCTGGCACAGCGTAGACTGATGCAGGCGGCCGAAACCGAATACCAGGCCGCCATCAGGCTCAGCCCGACAAATGCGGCGGCAGCAACAAACCTGGCCGACCTCTATCGGCAAACCAGCCGGGACGACAAAGGCGAAGCCACCCTTCGTACCGCGATTGCGGCTTCGCCACGCGATGCAGCTCTTCATCATGCACTCGGGCTGGCCCTCACGAGGTTGAGGCGTGCGCAGGACGCGCTCGTTGAATTGCGTCGAGCGACGGAACTCGAGCCGGACCTGCCGCGCTATGCCTATGTCTATGCCATCGCCCTGCATTCCGGCGGCCGGCCAGACGACGCCATGACGGTCTTGAGGGAAGCGTTGCGCGACCATCCGAACAATCGCGAGATCCTTCAAGCCCTCGTCTCATTCAGTCGGATGGCCGGAGACAGAACGGCGGCGATCGGCTACGCAGAGCGGCTTGCGATCCTCGAGCCGGAAGATCGTGACCTTGCAAAGCTGATTCTCGATCTGCGGGACGCTGCCAAGTCTCGGCAGCCTTGACCGCTTCGGATCAGCGTCACCGATGCGGATGAAGCGCTTGCCGGTCATTTCCCGTCGAGGAAAGCGCGCACCTTGCTCACGGTCTGCGCCGGCTGCTCTTCCATGATCCAATGTCCGGAGCCGGTGATGATGCCGCCGTCGACCTTGGTGCCGACCTCGCGCATGATCGCCGCTTGCTGATTGCCAAAGGACTTTTCGGCGCCAAGGGCAAGGATCGGCATGTTCAGCTTGGTACCGGCAAAAACCTTGTTGTCGGTGGCGTCCTTCCCGAATGCGGCGAACTGCTCGAAGGCGTAATGCATGTTGCCGGGCCGAGCGTAAAGTTTCGCATAATGGTTGCGAGTCGCTTCGTCGATGGCCTTGGGATCGGCCGACAGCTCGTTGTAGAACCGGTCGAGATAGATGCGCTCGCGGCCCTTGACCAGGCGATCGACGTCAGGGCCGCGGAAATTGAAATGCCATAGCATGGGGCTTTTCAGGATTTCGTCCCAGGGCCCGATGCCGGGCAGCGGTGCGTCGATGACGACCCATTTGGTGATGCGATCGGAAAACTGCGCCGCGAGCGCATAGCCCACCATGTTGCCGATGTCGTGAGTCACCAGATCGGCCTTCTGGACATTGAGCTTGTCCATGACCATGGCGATGTCGACGCCCTGGTTTTTCTTGTCGTAACCGCCTGCGGCCTGGGACGACAGCCCCATACCGCGCAGGTCTGGAACGATCACGGTGTGGTCCTTGTAAAGGGCCTTGGCAAGCGGGGCCCACATATCGCCTGTGTCTGCGAAGCCGTGCAGGAGTACGACCGCCGGTCCACGTCCGCCAACGCGGACATGCAGGGTGACGCCGTTGACAGAAATGCGCTCGATTCTGAAATCCGCGGGAAAGGGCTCGACTGCCGCGAGCGCGGATCGGCCGCTACAGATGATCAGGATCGCCAGGATGGAGGCGAAAATTGCCGCGATGGACCGCGCGCCGGAAGTCCGGCTGCTCGGGGCGAAACTGTACATTGTTGACCTGCTCGCTGATGTGCCGAGCGCAACAACGTCGGCAGAGACGCACCAAATAACCCGGTCCACCAAAGCATACCACGCTACCTTTTGACCAGATGCGAGCACCAATTTTTGCACGGCCTTGTCAATGGCCGTCCTGACCCCTCTCGAGATCGGCGGGGTGAATATTCCTGGACAGTATTTCGAAGGTAATCTTCCGCTCGTCCTTGGGAACCTCCCAGAGGCCGCGCCGCGATCGGGCTCGGTCGCGTTCTGAACATAAAGCCGGAGCACATTGACCTCATCACCGTCCGTTATTGGCTATTATCGGTGACAGAGAGTGCTGCATGCTCCCGCCTCATCAAGGAGCATTGGTTATGTCAAACTATAAAGCCTACCTTATCTCTCCGGACGGTCACCATATTAAAGCTGTCGACCTTGATTGCGTCGACGATGACGCGGCCAAGAGACGCGCTGAGCAGCTGACGGACTTCAGTCAGGTCGAGCTGTGGGAACACGCCCGCAGAGTTGCGAAGTTTGGCAGCAAATCTGACTGAAGACCCCAACCTGGCCTCTTCCCTTGGCAGCACTACCCCGCCATCACCCCGCCGCGCTTGATCAGCTCCTTGCCGACGGCGGCGAGATGCACCTGATCCGGGCCATCGCCGATGCGGATGAAGCGGGCATAGACGTAGGCGCGGGCAAGGAACGTATCCTGCGAGACGCCGGCGGCGCCGTGGATCTGGATGGCGCGGTCGATGACGCGGGCGGCCATGCCGGGTACCACGATCTTGGCGGCGGCGATCAGGTCGCGCGCGGCCTTGTTGCCTTCGCGGTCCATTCTGTCGGCGGCCTGCAGCGTCAAGAGCCGCGCCTGCGCGATCTCGCAGAAGGAGTTTGCGATGTCCTCGCGCACCGAGCCCTGCTCGGCGAGCGGCTTGCCGAAGGCGACACGGGAGACCGACCGCCGGCACATCAATTCCAGCGCGCGCTGGGCGCAGCCGATCAGCCGCATGCAATGGTGGATGCGGCCGGGGCCGAGCCGGCCTTGCGCGATCTCGAAGCCGCGGCCCTCGCCGAGCAGGATGTTCTCCGCGGGCACGCGGACGTTGTCGTAGACGATCTCGGGGTGTCCGGCCGGCGCGTCGTCATAGCCGTAGGTGAGCATGTCGCGGACGATGCGCACGCCGGGCGTCGCCTTCGGCACCAGGATCATGGATTGCTGGCGATGGCGGTCGGGATCGTCGGGCGCGGTCTTGCCCATCACGATCAGGATCTCGCAATCCTCGTTCATCGCGCCTGACGTGAACCATTTGCGCCCATTGATGACGTAGTCGGCGCCGTCGCGCCTGATCTCGCACTGGATGTTGGTGGCATCGCTGGAAGCGACCTGCGGCTCCGTCATCGAGAAGCCGGAGCGGATGCGGCCCTCCAGCAATGGCTTCAGCCAGCGATCCTGCTGCGCCTTGGTGCCGTAATTTGCGAGCACCTCCATGTTGCCGACGTCGGGCGCCGAGCAGTTGAACACCTCGGGCGCCCAGAGGATGCGGCCCATGATCTCCTTCACCGGCGCATATTCGAGGTTGGTCAGCCCGGGACCGTGTTCGCCGGAGAGAAACAGGTTCCAGAGCCCCTGCTCGCGCGCCAGGCGTTTCAGGTCCTGCAGCAATGGCGGCGTCTTGTAACGAGACGCTTCAGGCTTCACCTGCTCGTAATAGAGCTCCTCGACCGGCTCGACATGCGTGCGCATGAACTGGTGGACGCGTTCCTGCAGCTCGAGCGAACGGGCGGAGTGTTGAAAGTCCATTTTTGCTCTCCTGTGCGCCGAGGGTGATCGCGCTTTGCTTTCCGTGGTAGGTGGAGCGCACGCCTCGCCCTTCAAGACGACCGCTCCGCGGTCTCCTCAGGGTGAGGCTAAGCGGCATGCGCGCCTGTTGAGCCTGCCGCTGCGCATTCCGCCCTCATCCTGAGGAGCCCGCGAAAGCGGGCGTCTCGAAGGATGCGCCGTCATCAACCGCGACAGCCGACCGCACCATCACGTCCCGCCCAACAGCTCGCTTGCCACGATCCAGTCGTTGCCGTCGAACTGCAGCATATAGCCGTCCTTGATCGGGCGGAAATCCTGCGGGGTGGTGTTGAGCGTGATGCCGGGCATCAGCAGCGACAGCGGCACACTCTTCAGATTGGCGGCCTGCGCCATGATGTTCCCGCGCGTCAGATTGTCCTTGCACTGCTTGAGCAGGACCACCAATGGCGTCTCCCCGGTGATGATCGTCCGCGCGGCAGACACGCGGCGTGCTGCTTTTGTCAGCGCGTCAGATCAGCGGAGTTCCGCAAAATGGTCTTGCGTCGAGTTGCTGGTCAGTGGCGCCGCTTCAGGCTGAAGCCCAGGCTGACCCAGCCCGCACCCGCCATGATCAGGTCGATGCCGAGAAACAGGCCGAGAATGTAGACGCTGTTGACCGGCCAGCGCGCCATGATCAACAGGCCGAGCAGCAGGGTGATCGCACCCGACAGCGCCACCCACACCCACGGGCTTTCGCGCTTCATGCTGAAAGCGAGAAACAATCTCACGGCGCCCGAGGCGAGCAGCGAGGCACCCAGGAACAGCGTCAGCAACACTGCCGCGAACAGCGGATTCTCGAAGGTCAGGAAGCCTGCGATGACATAGAGCACGCCGAGCAACGCCCAGATCACGAATTTGCCCCAGCTCTTCATCTGGAACGCGCCGATGATCTCGGCGATGCCGGCGACGATCATCATCGCGCCGACCACGATCACACTCGCCACCGTTGCCATCACCACGCTGCCGAGCGCGACGAAACCCGCGATGAGATAGACGACGCCGAGAGCGACGATCCAGCCCCATTTGGCATGCAGCGCCGCGATGCCAGAGCCCAGGCTGGAATGATGGGACGTATCCGAAGCACTCGTCATGGCGGCCACTCCTGCATGCGAAGCCCGCCCGCCCACGATAGCACGGGCCGCGCCGGGACAACAGCCAGCAGAGCAGCCCCCGCCTGCAGCAACATTGACGCAAATCAAGGTCGAATACGGCGCCTCAGGCGCGCGACCGCTCCATGTCGAGCTCGGCCTTGAGATTGTCGAGATCGCGATAGATCGACGCGACCGCCAGCACGCGTCCACCCTTGCGGTACTTCAGCAGGCAGTCCTTGCCGGCAATGCTGCCGTCGACCGCGATGTCGTCAAAGCTCTCGGCGTGGCCGACATAGTTGATCGGCACGTCGTAATGCTGCGACCAGAAGAACGGCACGGCGTCGAAGCGCTCGCGCTTGCCGAGCATGTTGCGTGCCGCGGACTGGCCTTGCCGCTCCGCCACCACCCAGTGCTCGACACGGATGTTCTGCCCGGAATGCGGATCGGGCCAGCGCGCGATGTCGCCGGCGGCGAAGATGCCCGACACGCTGGTTTCGAGATATTCATTCACGCACACGCCGCGATCGGTCGCAATCCCGGCCTGCTCGGCCAGTGCAAGGCGCGGCTTGACGCCGATGCCGACCACGACGAGTTCGGCCTCGATCACGGCGCCGCTCTTCAGCTTCGCGCGCGTGCCGTCGAGCTTCTCCACCGTGTCCCTGAGATGGAAATTGACGCCGTTTTCCTCATGGAGGGCGCGAATGAAGTCACCCATGTCGGAGCCGAGAATGCGCTGCATAGGCCGCTCGTCGGGAGCGACCACGTGCACCTCGAGCTTGCGGGCCCGCAAGGAGGCCGCGACTTCGAGGCCGATGAAGCTGGCGCCGATCACCAGCGCGCGCTTCGCGCTGCCCGCCGCGCTGATGATGGCACGGCTGTCGGCGACGGACCGCAAGGTGTGGATGTGCGGCTGGTCGGCACCCGGAATTTGCAATTTGACCGGCTCGGCGCCGGTCGCCAGCAACAGCCGGTCGAACGGCAATCCGTCGCCGTTGCCCACCGTCACGCTGCGTGCGTTCGGATCGACGGCTGAAACGTTGGTGTTGAGCACGAGGTCGATGCCGGCATCCCGATAGTCATCCTCGCTTCGCAACGGCAGCCAGTCTTCCGGCGCGTTGCCGGCGAGATAGTCCTTGGAGAGGTTCGGCCGGTCGACCGGCATCGCACCGTCATTGCTCAGCATGGTGATGGCGCCGGCAAAGCCCTCGCGCCGGAGCGTCTCGGCCGCCGCAAAGCCCGCCGCGCCGCCGCCGACGATGACGAATCTTTCCGGCGTCGGCGCCGTGCGGTGAGGCGCCGAGGGTTTCGGCATCTCGCGCTTGCGCTGGACCAAAATCCTGTCCCGATCCCGCGTCACCTCCCAGACCGCCAGCGCGCTCAGCGCCGGCGGGCGGGTGGCCTCGCCGGTGCGCAGGGAGAAGCAGGCGTGATGCCAGGGGCAGCGGATGGTTTCGCCCACCACCAGGCCTTCGGCGAGCGGGCCGTGGTAATGGCTGCAGGCGGGCTCGATCGCAAAGATCTCGCTGCCCGCCTGCACCAGCAGCACATCCTCGTCGCCGACATGGCCAAGCAGCTTGCCGTCCTTGAATCCGGTCAGCGGCACACCTTTGGTCAGGTCGGGCCCGCTCGGCTTGCTGTCCTGGCTCATGGTCATCTCCCTCGCAGCTCACGCTCAGCTCAGGATTCGGACGGCGTTGTCAGCGAAAAGTTCCCACGATCGGCGAAAATCAGGATGGTTCGGCCGCAGCCTTCCGTCCATCAAGCACGGCCTGCGCCCATTCGGCCGGCCGCTCCTGCGGCAGATTGTGGCCCGCGCCCGTGAACACGCGCCGCTCGAAAAAGCCTTCGAACTTGCGCGCATGGTGGGCGGTGCCGGGATTGACGCCGTCGCTGTCGCCGTCGATCGCGATGGTCGGAACGCGGATCGGCGGCTGCGCGGCGAGCTTCGCCTCGATCGCCGCATAGGCCGGATCGCCCGCGACCAGCGCGTAGCGGTGGCGGTAGGAGTGGATCACGACATCGACGAAATCAGGATTGTCGAACGACATTGCACTTGTCTCGAACGTCGCGTCGTCGAATGCCCATGTCGGCGACCACATCGCCCAGAGCTGGCGCGCGAAGCCGCCCCGGTTGCGCTCCAGCGCGCGGCGGCCGCGCTCATTGTGGAAGAGATATTGATACCAGAGCGCCGCCTCTTCCGGCGGCGAGGCCGGCTCCATCGATCGGGCGATGTTCTGGATGTTGTAGGAATTGCCGGAGACGAGGGCGATCACCCGCTCCGGATACAGCGCCGAGACCACGCAGGCCGCGCGCCCGCCCCAGTCATAACCGCCGACGACCGCGCGCGCGATGTGAAGCGCATCCATGAAAGCGAGGAGATCGGCACCGAGCGCCGCCTGCTCGCCGGAGCGCAACGTCTGCGCGGAACGAAACCGTGTCGGCCCGTAGCCGCGCAGCCAGGGCACCAGCACCCGCGCGCCGGCTTGCCCAATCATCGGCGCGGTCTCGGCAAAGGCGTTCGCATCGTAGGGAAAGCCGTGACCCATGATGCAGGCCAGCCCTCCGGTGCGCCGTATTCGCGATAGGCGATGTCGAGGACGTCGGTGCTAACTGATTTTTCTCGCATGCCGCGCACCTGGTTGACCGCGCCAGCATAAAGGCAACGATGGCGGTGATCCATCCCCTCGCGATTTTCGTTTTGCCTGCAATCGAATGAATCGCGGGGATCGATATGGTCTACGTCTCCATGACCGGCTTTCGCCCGAAAGGCGTCGTGCAGCTGCCGATGTTCTGGTGGAGAACGACGTGGTCCTTCATGCAGGCCCGGCGCGCGCCCGGCAATCTGCTCACCGCAGGCAGAGTGTCAGGGGGTATCTATCTCACCCTGACGGCATGGGCGGATCCGGCCAGCATGCGCCGCTTCGTTTCGAACGGCGCGCATCTCCAGGCCGTGAAGAACTCCCGGAAACTCGGAACCGGGCGGGTTTTCGGCTATGCCTGCGACGAGATTCCCGACTGGGAAAGTGTTTACGAACTCTGGAAACTGCACGGCCGGGAGGTATGACAGACCGTTCGTTCGATTGCGAAGCCCGCGGCGCTGACTTATTTCTGCGGCCCGGACAGCGTGATGTCGCGCTCGGCACGGAAAACGTTGCTGTAGAGATTGGCGATCCACTGCCGGCCGATCTCGGTCTTGTTGAGATAGCCGATCTCGGTCTGGATGTGCGGTGCGACGCTATTCCAGTAGAATTGGGGATAGCGGTTCACGATGTCGGCGGGCGAGTCGTAGCCGAGCTGCCGGTTGATGCCGACCTCCTCGAACTCGTAGTAGAGCGCATTGGCCTTGCGCAGATAGTTGGGATCGCCGAGCTGGCCGATGAAATCGGCGGCGCGCAGGATCGAGGCTTCGTCGTCGTAGTCCTGCCCCTCGCGCGCAGGGAAGCGCGTGCCCTCGATGGCGCGGGCGACGCGCTCGCTGTCGATACCACGGATCGGCGGCAGCCGCCGCCGCACAAAAAGTTTCGAGCGATCAACGTGATACATCATCAGGCTGGCATCCGACGCGCCCCGCGGCAGCGACACCTTGGTCCCCGCCTCGTCGATGATGAAACCGTCTTCGTCATCCTCCGGAAACAGGCCGCGGACATAGCCGATGTCGTGCGCAAGGCAGGCGATCAGGATATGGAGGTAGTCCTCCGCCGCAAGATGGGCATGGAGATTACGTCCCGTGAGGATGGCCTGAGCGGCCAGAGTCACCAACATCGTATGCTCGATGTTGTGGTACAACGCGTCGCTGTTGCCGATGCATTCCATCGCGGTGCGCGTCGACCCCTCCAGCACCCTGGCAGAGGACTCGTCGTACCGGCGACGCATGAACGAGCCCAGCATCTTCTCCAGGGTTTCCGCCGCCAGTCTCGGTAACGTCATCATGGATGCAGCCCCGTCTGTCGGTGGTGTCCCATGCCAACTCCCGACGTCTCATTGTTGTCCTCGACGCAGGCATCAGCATAGCCCATCTTGGGCCGGGTGACCAAACCCCGGAACAAAAATACGGAATTATGTTGCAGTTGCGTGCTGCGGCATCGCGGTTGAGGTGACCGCGCGATACACCGCCCGGGCGGACCGGGCAGGGTTGCGGCCGCCGGACACAAATCAAATCCGCTTCGTCGGACTTCGATGAGAGATCACCGGAACGGACCGCAGCCGGACGCATGCGCCTGCATCGTCTCGTGCGCCCTGGACCGTGAAACTACGGTCACTCCACCAGCAGCACGTCCACGGCGACGTCGAGCTTCTGCTTCGGCGAGCCGACGATGATGCCGTCGACCGGCGAGACGTCGGAAAAGTCGCGGCCGACCGCCAGCACGATATGGTCGCCAGCGACCATAAGGTCGTTGGTCGGATCGAAATCGACCCAGCCAAGCTCCGCTCCGCACCACAGCGACACCCAGGCATGGGTGGCGTCGGCGCCCTGCAGGCGCGGCTGGCCCGCCGGCGGAATGGTGCGCAAATATCCGCTGACATAGGCCGCAGGCAGGCCGAGGCCGCGAAGCCCTGCGATCATCACATGGGCAAAATCCTGACAGACGCCGTGGCGCTTGGCGAAGACCTCGTCGAGCGGCGTCGAGATCACGGTGGCCTTGGGGTCGTAGCGAAACTGGTCGCGGATGCGATGCATGAGATCGACCGCACCGGCGAGGATGCCGGTGTCAGGCGCAAAGCTCGCCGCCGCATAGGCGCTGACCGGACCCAGCACGGGCACCAGCGGACTCGCGAAGACATAGCCGACCGGCGAGGACGGCCCCAGGCTGGTTGCTTCAAACGCGATGTCGCGAATGCTTTCCCAGGGCGGGCTGACGGCATCACGCGCCGGCGGCCGGCGCGAGACCGAGACGCGCGAGCGCGAGTCGATCCGCAAATTGCGATGCGCGGCCTCGATCACGATGCTCTCGGTCAGCGTGCCGAAGAAATCGCGGCGAACATGGCGCTCGGCGGGCCGCGGACGGATCTCGACGCTGTGCGAGATCAGCTCCTGGCCGCCTCCGCTCCGCGGCTCCAGCCGCAGCGTGCAGCGTGCGAAGCTGACCGCGCTCTCGTATTCGTAGGTGGTGACGTGCCGGATGTCGTAGATCACGCCAGCCCCGTCAGCTTTTCCGGCCGGCTGGCATTGGGGCCGTGCGGGAAGTAGTGCTGCCCGACCGCCTCGGCGAGGCTGAGCAGATCCTGCTCCAGCGAAAACAGCGTCTTGACCTCGAGCTTCTCGGCTTCCGCGGTGGCGAGCATCGCCTGCATCGCGACCGCGACCCGTTGCGGCTTCTCGATCAGACCGTGCTCCTTCAGGCTCGGCAGCGCCGCGATGTGCTCGTTCAGCGTCGCCACCTGGAACGCCACCGAACGCGGATTGTAGGGGTCGAGCACGGCGAGGTCGCGCACCGGCGCCAGGATCGGCGCCAGCAGATAGCGCGAGCGATAGGTGATCTGGCAATCCACCAGCGTGAGCAGGATGTCGAGATCCTCGTCGCCGGCCTCGTCATAGGCAAACTGGCGGGCAAAGCGCGTGGTGTTGATGGCGCGCTCGGTGCGGCGGCCGATGTCGAGGAAGCGCCAGCCGGCTGCGCGGTTCATGTTCTCGTGCGCCAGGCCTGCAAAGCTCGCCAGCTCCTGCAAGGTCAGCTCGGCCGCGCTCAGCACGCTGTCGTCGTCCTCGACCTCCCAGGCCAGCCGCTCGGCCATCTCGGTGATGACCTGCCAGGCATCGGGCGACAGCCGCTCGCGCAAGGAGGTCGCCGTGCGCTGCGCCGCGCGGACCAGCGACAGCGCCGAGCCGAAACGCTCCGGACTCTGCAGCGCTTCCGCGACGATGCGGCCGGGCGCCGCGCGCGAGGTTTGCGAGATCGCGCCCCAGGCCACCAGCAGGCGCTGGATGCGTTCGGCCGATTGCAGCGAGGCCGCGGTGCCCTTGTTGGGCCCGCTCGGCGAGCCGAGCGCCCGCACCAGCCGCAGCGTCGCCTCGGCGCGTTCGAGATAGCGGCCGAGCCAGAACAGATTGTCGGCGGCACGGCTCGGCAGCACCCCTGCGATGCGGCGGATGCGCACCTTGTCGGTCGCAGGCAGCAGCGTCGCGGTCGGCACCTGTTTGCCCGAGACCACCCAGACGTCTGCGGAGCGCGCGCCGTCGCCCATCGACACCGCGCGCGCATCCGGCTGCTCGGCGATCCGGCAGAAGCCGCCGGGCATGATGGCCCAGCCGTCGGGCGTCGCAGCCGCGAACACCCGCAGCACGAAGGGACGCGGCGTGATCTGGCCCTGCTCCCACACCGGCATCGTCGAGAGCCGCACCACCTCCTGGCCGACATAGTCCATGCCGCGCGCGGCGATGGCGTCGACCAGGCGCTTGCGTCCGCCGGCGTCGAGCTCGCTCGCGAGCACCGGACCGTTGCTGTCGAAGCCGGGCACGCCACGCCGATAGGCACCCTCGATCGCGACCTCGTCGAGCCGCGACAGCACCTCGTCGCGCGCCGAGCGCTGGCCGCACCACCAGGTCGCGATGTGCGGCATCTTCAGCTCTTCGCCGAGCAGGCGGCGGCTGAGCGCCGGCAGGAAGCCGAGCAGCGCGCGCGCTTCGAGGACGCCGGAGCCCGGCATGTTGGCGACGACGACGCCGTCCTTGCGCAGCACGTCGATCAGGCCGGGCACCCCCAACCGCGACGAGGCTTCGAGCTCGAGCGGATCGAGCGAATTGGAATCGACCCGGCGCAAGAGCACGTCGAGGCGCTTGAGGCCCGCGACGGTGCGGATGTGGATATGGTTGTCGCTGACGGCGAGATCGTCGCCCTCGACCAGCAGGAAGCCGAGATAGCGCGCGAGCGTCGCGTGCTCGAAAAAAGTCTCGCTGAAGGCGCCCGGCGTCAGCACGCCGATGCGCGGCTCGTCGCGGTCGGCGCGCGCACGCAGGCTGTCGCGAAACGCCTCGAAGAACGGCGCGACGCGCGGCACGTTCATCGACTTGTAGAGATCGGAGAAGGCGCGCGACAGCACCAGGCGGTTCTCCAGCGCATAGCCCGCGCCCGAGGGAGCCTGCGTGCGGTCGCCGAGCACCCACCAGCGGCCGTCGGGCCCGCGGCCGACATCGGCGGCATAGAGCGAGAGATAGCGCCCGCCCGGCGGCGGCACGCCGCAGACGGGCCGGAGATATTCGGGACTGCCGGCGATCGCGGCCGCCGGCAGCGCGCCTTCCGCAACCAGCCGGCCCTCGCCATAGATGTCGGCCAGCACGCGCTCGAGCAGCTCGGCGCGCTGGGTGATGCCGGCGGACAGCTGCTTCCAGTCGGCCTCGTCGATCAGCAGCGGCAGATGGCTGATCGACCAGGGACGGTCGGCGCTGTCGCCGGGCGCGCGATAGGTGACGCCGGCCTCGCGCAAATGACGGTCGGCCATGCCGAACCGGCGCTCGACCTCGTCGGGCGCGAGCGCGCCGAAGGCGTCGAAAAAGCGGCTCCAGACCGCGCGGGGGGCGCCGTCCGGCCCCAGGAACTCGTCGGGGATGCCCGGCAGGCGGCGATAGTCGCGGACCCATTGCGCGAGGCGGCGCTGGCCTTCGCGCTGACTTTGCGCCTTACCCGCCTTGTCGTCCTCTTCGGCTGCGCCCTCGCCCATGCGCCTCTCCCTGCCCCGGCATCATACTCATTGCAGGAGCGGGGTCCGCAAGTCGAGGGTCAGCGGAAACTCATTTGTGCGTTCCTCGGGCGGCGGCTGCATCGGCCCCGGCGTATGGCCGTGGTCTTGGAAGCGCGCCAGCCGCCGCGCCTCGGCCTCATAGGTGTTGACGGGCTTGGTGTCGTAGCTGCGTCCGCCCGGATGGGCAACGTGGTAGACGAAGCCCCCGAGCGAGCGACCGTTCCAGGTGTCGATCAGGTCGAACGTCAAGGGCGCGTGGACCGGAATGGTCGGGTGCAGACCCGAGGCTGGCTGCCAGGCCTTGAAGCGGACGCCGGCCACGGCCTCGCCCGAGCGTCCGGTCGAGGTCATCGGCAGGCGGCGGCCGTTGCAGGTCACGATGTGGCGACCTTCGACGAACCCCTCCGCCTTGACCTGGAGCCGCTCGACCGAGCTGTCGACATAGCGCACGGTGCCGCCCGCCGAGCCCTCCTCCCCCAGCACGTGCCAGGGCTCCAGCGCCTGGCGCAACTCCAGCGTCACACCGCCATGATGGACGCGGCCGAAGGCGGGGAAGCGGAATTCGAGCTGGGCCAGATACCATTCCGCTTCGAACGGATAGCCGGACTGCTTGAGCTCGGAGAGCACGTCCAGGAAATCTTCCCAGATGAAATGCGGCAGCATGTAGCGGTCATGCAGCGCCGTGCCCCAGCGCACGAATTTTCCGGCTTGCGGCTCGCGCCAGAATTTTGCGATCAGCGCGCGGATCAGGAGCTGCTGCGCCAGCGACATGCGCGGATCGGGCGGCATTTCGAGCGCGCGGAATTCGACGAGGCCGAGCCGGCCGGTGGTCCCGTCGGGCGAATAGAGCTTGTCGATGCAGATCTCGGCACGGTGGGTGTTGCCGGTGATGTCGACGAGCAGATGCCGGAACAGCCGGTCCACCAGCCATAGCGGCGCCTGGTAACCCGGCGGCGGCACGTGCGTGAGCGCGACCTCGAGCTCGTAGATGCTGTCGTGACGGGCCTCGTCGATGCGCGGCGCCTGGCTGGTCGGCCCGATGAACAGGCCGGAGAAGAAATAGGACAGCGACGGATGCCGCTGCCAGTACAGCACAAGGCTTTTGAGCAGATCAGGCCGCCGCAGAAACGGCGAGTCCTGCGGGCTGGAGCCACCGACCACGACGTGATTGCCGCCGCCGGTGCCGGTGTGGCGGCCGTCGACCAGGAAGCGGTTGGCGCCGAGGCGTGTCTTGGCGGCATCCTCATAGAGGCCGGCGGTGATGTCGACCGCCTCGCGCCAGTTCTTTGCCGGCTGGACGTTGACCTCGATCACGCCGGGATCAGGCGTCACCTTGATGACGTCGACGCGCGGATCGAACGGCGGCGGATAACCTTCGACATGGACCTGGAGCTGCATCTCCTCGGCCGTCGCTTCGAGCGCCGCGATCATCTCGAGATAATCCTCGATCTGCTCGACCGGCGGCATGAAGGCGCAGAGCACGCCGTCGCGGACCTCGATCGACATCGCGGTGCGAACCGGGACGGAGGTGTTGAGCTGCTCGGGCTCGACTCGCTCCGGCGCGTCCGGACGCGCCGGGAGGCTGAACACCGGCAGTTTGCCGCGGGCCTCCATCGGATCCCGCTCGACGATGTAGGGATATTGATCGGGCGGGACGTAGCCGAGCGAGTCGAGCGGCAAGCGCAGGCCGAGCGGCGAATCGCCCGGCATCAGGAAAAGATGATTGCGCCTGAGTTTCCAGCGCTCGCTGCGCCAGCGTGGCGGCGCATTCCAGCGCTGCACCGGCAGCACGAAGCCGCGAGGATTGTTGAGCCCGTGCTCGAACACCCGTGCCATGCGCGCGCGGGCCTCCGGATCGGACAATTTGGAGTCGGACGGATCGACGTTGACGGGAAGCTCGGCTTCCTTCTGAAGCCAGTACGCGGTGTCCTCATAGGCCGGCATGATGTAGCCGGGATCGAGCCCGAGCCGCAACGCCGCGCCTTCCACGAACGCCTTGGCGTCCTTGGCCTGCGCCGGCCGCGGATTTTCGATGCTGGCGATGAGGTCGGCATTCTTCCAGATCGGCACGCCGTCCTTGCGCCAGTACAGGCCGAACGCCCAGCGCGGCAGGCTCTCGCCGGGATACCATTTGCCCTGACCGAAGTGCAGCAGGCCACCCGGCCCGAAACGCGAGCGCAGGCGGCGGATCAGATCATCGGCGAGCCCGCGCTTGGTCGGACCGACGGCGTCCGTATTCCACTCGGCCCCTTCGAGATCATCGACGGAGACGAAGGTCGGCTCGCCGCCCATGGTCAGACGCACGTCCTGCGCCGCAAGATCGCCGTCAACCTGCTCGCCGAGGTCGTTGAGCCGTGTCCAGGATTCGTCCGAGAACGGTTTTGTGATGCGCGGCGCCTCGCGGATGCGCTTGACGCTCATGTCGAAGTCGAATTCGACTTCCGCAAAACCGGCGCCGCCCGAGATCGGCGCCGCCGAGCGGTAGTGTGGCGTGGCGGCAACCGGGATGTGCCCCTCGCCCGCGAGCATGCCCGAGGTCGCGTCGAAACCGATCCAGCCTGCGCCCGGCAGATAGACCTCGGCCCAGGCGTGCAGATCGGTGAAGTCGTTCTCGACCTCAGGCGGTCCCTCGATCGGATCGATGTCGGGACGGATCTGGATCAGATAGCCGGAGACGAAACGGGCGGCGAGCCCGAGATGACGGAAGGTCTGGATCAGGAGCCATGCGGAATCGCGGCACGAGCCGGCCGCGGAGGTGAGCGTCTCCTCCGGCGTCTGTACGCCCGGCTCCATGCGGATGACGTAGCCGATCCTTTGTTGCAGCTCCCGGTTGAGATCGACCAGGAAGTTGACGGTGTTCGGGGCTTCGTGCGGGATCGTGTCGAGATATTTCGCGAACAGGCGATCCGGCTTGACGGTCTCGAGATAAGGCGCGAGCTCCGTCTTGAGGTCCTGCGGATAGTCGAACGGAAAGCTGTCGGCATAGGGCTCGACGAAGAAGTCGAACGGATTGACCGTGGTCATCTGCGCCGTGAAATCGACCTCGATCTTCAGCTCGGTGGTCTTCTCGGGAAAGACGTAGCGCGCGAGCCAGTTTCCCTGCGGATCCTGCTGCCAGTTCACGAAATGATTGGATGGCGTGACCTTGAGCGAATAGCTCAGGACCGGCGTGCGCGTGTGCGGCGCCGGCCGCAGACGAATGGTCTGCGGGCCGAGATCGATCGGGCGGTCGTATTTGTAGTGCGTAACGTGGTGTAATGCGACGTAGATCGACACGGGGTACGGTGCTCCAGCAGCTTTTTTGAGCAGAACACCTGATGTCAGCGCGATCAAGCACTAACAACGGGCAGACCGTGCCTACGGCACGGGCTGCACGCGCATTACATCGTCGCGCCCAGCACCCAGGGCGCGAACTCGGCGCCGCCGAAATCGAAGCTTTCGCTCTTGGTCGGCCGGCCGGACGCGGTCTTCAGGATGAGATCGAAGATGCGCTGGCCGCATTGCTCGACGCTCTCCTCGCCTTCGAGGATGGTGCCGCAATTGACGTCCATGTCCTCTTCCATGCGCTTGTACATGGGCGTGTTGGTGGCGAGCTTGATCGAGGGCGCGGGCTTGCAGCCGAACACGCTGCCGCGGCCCGTGGTGAAGCAGACGAGGTTGGCGCCGCCGGCGACCTGGCCGGTTGCGGCGACGGGGTCGTAGCCGGGGGTGTCCATGAACACGAAGCCACGCTTCGTTACCGGTTCGGCGTAGCGCAGCACATCGACGAGGTTGGTGGTGCCGGCCTTCGCCATCGCGCCGAGCGACTTCTCGAGAATTGTGGTGAGGCCGCCGGCCTTGTTGCCGGGGCTCGGATTGGCGTTCATCTCGGCGCCTTCGCGCTCGGTGTATTCGTCCCACCAGCGCATGAGATCGACCAGCTTCTCGCCGACCTCGCGGCTGACCGCGCGGCGCGTCAGCAGATGCTCGGCGCCATAGGTCTCCGGCGTCTCCGACAGGATCACGGTGCCGCCGTGACGCACGATGAGATCGCTCGCCGCACCCAGCGCCGGATTGGCGGACACGCCGGAATAGCCGTCGGAGCCGCCGCATTGCAGCGCCACGGTCAGTTCGCTCACCGGGACGGACTCGCGCTTGACCTTGTTGGAATCGGCGAGTGCCTCGCGCACGAAGGCGATGCCCGCCTCCACCGTCTTGCGGGTGCCGCCGACCTCCTGGATGTCCATCGCGCGCAGGCGGCCGGCGAGCTTCTGCTCCTCCATCAGGCCGCCGATCTGGTTCACCTCGCAGCCGAGGCCGAGCACGATGACGTGCGAGAAATTGACGTGCCGCGCATAGCCGCCGAGCGTGCGGCGGAGCAGCGCCAGCGGCTCGTTCTGCGTCATGCCGCAGCCGGTCTTGTGGGTCAGCGCGACCACACCGTCGACATTGGGGAAATCGGCCAGCGGATTGTCGCCGGTGAAGGGATTCTTCTTGAAGACGTCGGCGACGAGACCTGCGACATGCGCGCTGCAATTCACCGAGGTGAGGATGCCGATATAGTTGCGCGTGGCAACACGGCCGTCCGGACGGCGGATGCCTTCGAAGGTCGCCGGCAGGTCGAAATTCGGCGTCGGCTTGACGTCGGCGCAATAGGCGTAGTCCTTGGCGAAATCGCCCATGCCGCAGTTCTGAACGTGCACGTGCTGGCCGGGCGCGATCGGCACCGTTGCAAAGCCGATGATCTGGCCGTAGCGCTTGACCGGCTCGCCGACCGCGATCGGCTTGATCGCGACCTTGTGGCCGGAGGGAATGCGCTCGACCGTCGTCACGCCGTCAGCCACCAGTGTGCCCGGCGGCAGGCTGGCGCGCGCAATCAGCACGCCATCATCGGGATGCAGGCGGATGACGGGGCTGATGGTCATGCGAGGTCTCCTTGGGTCTTGCTTCACCTCTCCCCGTAAGAACGGGGAGAGGGAAAGAGGGGCGAGTTCAGGCCTTGCCGCCTGCGTCCTTGCGGGTCGCGTTGACCTGCATCTTGGCGTAGGTCGTCATCAGGCCGACCTCGTTCGAGAGCGTAACCAGCTTGAAGCCCATGTTGATGGCACGCGCGGCGCCTTCGGCGCCGCTGCAATGGATGCCCGGGTTCAGCCCGCGCTTGCCGCACTCCTTGATGATCTTGTCGTAGATCGCGAGGATCTCGGGCTCGCTGCGATCGAGCTTGGGCTCGAGGCCGTAGGAGAAGCCGAGATCGGACGGGCCGATATAGACGCCGTCGATGCCCTCGACGTCGAGGATGGCTTCCATGTTCTCGACCGCGGTCTTGGTCTCCATCATCGGCAGCAGGATGGTGTCGGCATTCGCGGTCTTCTGATAGGAGCCCGCGGTGCCGTACATGCCGGCGCGGATCGGACCGTTGGAACGGACGCCCTGCGGCGGATATTTCGAATAGGAAACGAGATTTTTGGCTTCCTGCGCCGTGTTGACCATCGGGCAGATCACGCCATAGGCGCCGCCGTCGAGCACCTTGCCGATGATGCCGGGCTCGTTCCAGGGCACGCGGACCATCGGGGTCACCGGATGCTTGTCCATGGCCTGGAAGCACTGCACCATCGACAGATAGTCCTGCACGCCATGCTGCATGTCGACGGTGACGCTGTCGAAGCCGCATTGCGCGATCATCTCGGCCGAGAAGCCGGAGGGAATCGCGAGCCACGCGTTGACCACGGCCTTGCCCGACTTCCAGATTTCCTTGACCTTGTTCGCCACGTTGCCTTCCTTCTTTGTTGTTTGGACCGTGCTGTTTG
This sequence comes from Bradyrhizobium sp. SZCCT0153, assembly GCF_018129995.1. Lineage (GTDB taxonomy): Bacteria > Pseudomonadota > Alphaproteobacteria > Rhizobiales > Xanthobacteraceae > Bradyrhizobium > Bradyrhizobium japonicum_G. The sequence goes on along the minus strand of NZ_JAFCKS010000002.1, from coordinate 444,375 downwards.
GACCGCGTTATCCATCGTCACCATGACGAGCGCCGCGACAGCACGCCCCGCTGTTACCGCGAACCGGAGCGCCGCGCTACGCTTGCAATGACGCAGCGCCTATGCGGTCGCGCGCTGGATGCTGACCTCGCTGACGCCAACCTCGCGTGCGGTATTCACTATTGCCGCCCAGGTGTCATCCGGCAAGGGGATGCCGTTTCGGGTCCGCTCAATGCGGGTTTTCCGCTCGGCATCGCCGGGAATCAGCACCTGGTCGACCCCGGCCATCGGCTTGGTGGCGCGGATGAAATCGACATAGCGCGATACCTCCTCATCGAAAAGGCTGGAGGTGTCGACCACCTTCGGATCGACATAGAACGCCAGCATCCCGTTGGCAAAGCGCCGCCCGCCCGAGGTGGCCCCGGTTCCGGTCAGCGCGCCGCCGAGCAGCTCGCAGATGAAGGCAAGGCCCGATCCCTTGTGCTCGCCGAAGGCGCGAATCGCGCCCGTTCCCCGGGTGTGATCGCGCGGCCCGTCGGGCGTGAAGGGGCCGTAGAGCACGACCGGGTCCTCGCTCAGGCTGCCGTCGGAATCGACCAGCGCGCCCTTCGGCAGCTTCTTGCCGCCGCGGCTGGCGACCAGCACCTTGCCCTCGGCCACGACCGAGGTCGCAAAGTCCAGCACGATCGGGTCCTGGCCCTCGCGGGGAATGCCGACACAATATGGCGCAGTGGAGAGCCGCTTCTCGACGCCGCCGAACGGCGCCACCAGCAGCGAGCCTGCGGCATTGACGAAGTGGATCGAAATGAGACCTTCGGCCGCGGCCATCTCGGCCCAGTCCCCGACGCGGCCGATATGGCCGGCGTTGCGCAGCGCCACCGCGGCAAGCCCGGCCTTCCTGCACTTGTCGATGCCGATCTGGACTGCTTGCGGCGTCACGGTCTGGCCGTAGCCGAACTTGCCGTCGACCACCGCGAGCGAGGGCGTGTCGAGCACCAATTCGGCGTTCTGGTTGGGCACGACCGCGCCGGTCTTCTGCCAGCGAATATAGACGGGGACGCGGATCACGCCGTGGCTGTCGTGACCGGTCAGATTGGCCGTCGTGAGATAGGTCGCGATCCGCTTCGCCTCTTCCGGCGAGGACTGCGCATGGGCGAAGACTTCGGCGACGAAGTCGATCAGCCTCTGAACCTGAACGGTGACCATGAGGGTCTGTTTGCCTCTACCCGGCGCCGATTTTGCAGCGATCGGCTTGGGAGGCAGTTTGAGCCAAAAAACGCGGCCATGTCCATGATTGTCGCCGCGCGCTCGCGCATATCTGCTTTCACTCCTCGGCACTTGCCTCCTCGCCCGCGCCCAGCTCCGCCAGACTCTGTTCGAGCTCGCCGAGCATCTCCTGCAGTTCTGCGAGCTTGCGTGCGCCAAAGCGTTGCGTGATCTCCGCATAGATCGCTTCGGAGGACGGCGCCACGGAAGCCATCAGCTTCACGCCCTCTTTCGAGATCGAGACCATGCTGCGGCGCAGATCGGCCTTGGCGGTCTTGCGCTCGATCAGATTGCGCGCCTCGAGATCACGCAGGATGCGCGACAGGCTCGGTCCGAGCAGGAACGCCGTGCGCGCGAGTTCCGTGACCTCGGCAGCCTCGATCGCCGCGAGCGCGCGCAGGATGCGCCATTGCTGCTCGGTCAATCCGTGCTCGCGCAGCGAGGGACGGAACTGCCGCATCACCGCTTCGCGCGCCCGCAGCAGCGACATCGGCAACGAACGCGAGAAGTCGCGCATCGGCACCACCTGCCGTGCGGCGGGCTCGTTTCCGTTCGCGGGATCGGCCGGTCTCTTCGCCATGACGCCCTTTCAAGCCGCAAAACGTTTGCAGTGCAGCAAGCCCAAATTCTGTTTGACGCATTCACTTAACATGTTAAGTATCTCCCGGGCACCACGATTTGCAAGATCACACATGGCGCTTTCCGACGACGATATCCGAGCTTGCGCGAGGCGTCTGCACCAGGCGGAGAAGACCCGCACGCAGATCCGGCAGCTCTCGCAGGATTTTCCCGACATCACCATTGCCGATGCCTACGCGATTCAAAAGGCCTGGGTCGACGTCAAGATCGCCGAGGGGCGTATCGTCAAAGGCCACAAGATCGGCCTGACCTCGAAGGCGATGCAGAGCGCGCTCAACATCAACGAGCCGGATTCCGGCGTGCTGCTCGACGACATGTTCTTTGCCGATGGCGGCCTCGTCCTGACCGAGCGCTTCATCGCCACACGCGTCGAGGCCGAGCTCGCCTTCGTCATGAGCAAGCGTCTCGCTGGCCCCGACTGCACCATGTTCGACGTGCTCAACGCCACCGACTTCGTGGTGCCGGCGCTGGAGATCCTGGACACCCGGATCGAGCGCGTCGATCCCCAGACCAAGGCGACGCGAAAGATCTTCGACACCATCGCCGACAATGCGGCGAATGCCGGCATCGTGCTCGGCGGCCGGCCGATCCGCCCGCTCGACGCCGACTTACGCTGGATCGGTGCGTTGTGTTTCAAGAACGGCCAATTGGAGGAGACCGGCCTTGCCGCAGGCGTGCTCAACCATCCCGCAACCGCCGTTGCCTGGCTCGCCAACAAGATCGCGCCGCTCGGCCTTGCGCTGGAGCCCGGCCAGGTCGTGCTCGCGGGCTCCTTCATCCGTCCGATCGAGACCCGCAAGGGCGACACAATCCAGGCCGATTATGGCGCCTACGGCTCGGTAAGCTGCTACTTCGCTTAGGCGAACAAGAACACGCTGCAAGACGACACAGGGAGTGAAACCGCGATGCCGCATTTCACGATTGAATATTCGGCCAATCTCGATGGCCGCCTCGACATGGCTCTGGTATGCGAGGTCGTGCGCAAGGCGGCGGTCGAGACCGGCATCTTCCCGCTCGGCGGCATCCGGGTCCGCGCGATCAAGTGCGAGCACTATGCCATCGCCGATGCGCGGCAGGACTACGGCTTTCTCGACATGGTGCTGCGCATCGGCGAGGGCCGCGACCTGCCGACCCGCAAGAAGGCCGGCGAGCAAATCTTCCAGGCGTTGTCCAAACACCTCGATCCCGTCTTCGCCGCCAGCAAATTCGCTTTGTCGTTCGACATGCAGATCAACGACAAGGACACCAGCTGGAAGCGCAATAACATCCACGACGCCTTGAAAGTGGAGGCCGCAAATGGATAAGCCCACGCCGAAAGCCGATGTGTTCCAGGCCAACCACGATCGCGTCACGCCGCTGCTGAAGACGCTGCGGGCCGACGGCATCGGCCACATGATCGACGGCAAGATCGTCCCGTCGATCTCGGGCGACACCTTCGAGACCAAATCGCCGGTCGACGGCGCGACGCTTGCGAGCGTCGCCCGCGGCAATGCCGAGGACATCGATCGCGCGGCAACGGCCGCTGCGCTTGCCTTCAAGTCCTGGCGCGAGATGGGGCCGGCGATGCGCAAGAAGCTGCTGCATCGGGTCGCCGACGCCATCGAGGACAATGCCGAAGACATCGCGGTGCTGGAATGCATCGACACTGGACAGGCCTATCGCTTCATGGCCAAGGCCGCGATCCGCGCCGCCGAAAATTTTCGCTTCTTCGCCGACAAATGCGCGGAAGCCCGCGACGGCCAGAACACGCCGAGCGACGAGCATTGGAACGTCTCGACGCGCGTGCCGATCGGTCCCGTCGGCGTGATCACGCCGTGGAATACGCCGTTCATGCTCTCGACCTGGAAGATCGCGCCTGCGCTGGCCGCCGGCTGCACCGTCGTGCACAAGCCGGCCGAATGGTCGCCGGTCACGGCCGCCGTTCTGGCAAGGCTCGTCAAGGAAGCCGGCGTGCCGGACGGCGTGCTCAACACGGTGCACGGCTTCGGCGAAGAGGCCGGCAAGGCGCTGACCGAGCATCCCGCGATCAAGGCGATCGGTTTCGTCGGCGAGAGCGCGACCGGATCGGCGATCATGGTCCAGGGCGCGCCCACGCTGAAGCGCGTGCATTTCGAGCTCGGCGGCAAGAACCCGGTGATCGTGTTCGACGATGCCGATCTCGACCGCGCGCTCGATGCCGTCGTGTTCATGATCTACTCGCTCAACGGCGAGCGCTGCACGTCGTCCAGCCGCCTGCTGATCCAGGCCAGCATCGCGGAAAAATTCGTGGAGAAGCTGACCGCGCGCGTGAAGGCGCTGAAGGTCGGCCATCCCCTCGATCCCGCAACCGAGATCGGGCCGCTGATCCATGAGCGGCACCTGGCAAAGGTCTGCTCCTATTTCGACGTCGCGCGCCAGGACGGCGCGACGATCGCGGTCGGTGGCAAGGCCCATGACGGCCCCGGCGGCGGCCACTATGTCGAGCCGACGCTGGTCACCGGTGCGCACGGCAAGATGCGCGTGGCGCAGGAGGAGGTGTTCGGCCCGTTCCTCACCGTGCTGCCCTTCCGCGACGAGGCCGACGCCATCGAGATCGCCAACGACATCCGCTATGGCCTGACCGGCTATGTCTGGACCAACGACGTCGGCCGCGCACTGCGCGTTGCCGACGCGCTGGAGGCCGGCATGATCTGGCTGAACTCCGAAAACGTCCGCCATCTGCCGACGCCGTTCGGCGGCATGAAGGCCTCGGGCATCGGCCGCGACGGCGGCGATTATTCGTTCGACTTCTACATGGAAACCAAGCACGTCTCGCTGGCGCGGGGCACGCACAAGATCCAGAAACTGGGAATCTAGCACAACGTCACTCCAGAGTGGCAGGGTCTAGAGAGGGGAAACGCAATGCCCGTACCGCAACACATCTTCGAACCGCCGTTCAACATCATCCGCTCCAGTCACGTCGTGCTCGACGTGACCGATCTGAAGCTGAGCCGCGAGTTCTACGAGACCACCGTCGGCCTGCATGTCGAGGACGCCGACGACAATGTCGTGTACTTGCGCGCCGCGGAGGAGCACCAGCATCACTCGCTGGTGCTGCGGAAAGCCGCCGCGCCCGCCTGCAACCGGCTCGGCTTCAAGGTCGGCAACGACGGAGATCTCGACAAGGCGGCCCGCTTCCTGTCCGAGAACGGCCTTGGCTACGCCTTCGTCGACCAGCCGTTCCAGGGCCGCACCCTTCAATTTACCGATCCCTTCGGCTTCCAGATCGAGCTGTATGCCGCGATGGAGCGGCGCCCGCATCTGCTTCGTCGCTACGACCTCTACAGGGGATGTCATCCGCAGCGGCTCGACCATTTCAACGTGTTCGCCGCCGAGGTGCAGGACACCGTCGAATTCTATGCGCGGCTCGGCTTCCGTCTCACCGAATATGCCGAGGAGGACGGACCGAACGGGCGCATCGCCGCGGCCTGGATGCATCGCAAGGGCAATGTCCACGATTTCGCGATCACCAACGGCAAGGGCCCGCGGCTGCACCACTTCGCCTATTGGACGCCGACGGCGATGAACATCATCCATCTCTGCGACGTGATGGCCTCGCAAGGCTTCGTCAAGAACATCGAGCGCGGCCCGGGGCGCCACGGCATCTCGAACGCGTTCTTCCTTTATGTGCGCGATCCCGACGGCCACCGCCTCGAGCTCTACACCAGCGACTACTTCACGGGCGACCACGACCACGAGCCGCTGCGCTGGTCGCTGCGCGATCCGCGCCGTCAGACGCTGTGGGGCGCGCCTGCCCCGCGTTCCTGGTTCGAGCAGGGCTCGCCGTTCGCAGGCCAGGCCGTGCGCGAGCCGAAATTCGTGGCCGACGTGCTGGTGGCGGATTAGGCGATGAAGCTACCTCGCCTCGCCACCTACTCCGTCAAGGGTGAAACCCGCTACGGCGCCGTCCTGGAGAACGGCATCGTCGATCTCTCCCCGCACCACGCCATACACTATCCGACGCTGCGCGAGGTGATCGCGGCTGGAAAGCTCGCAAGCCTTGCCGAAGAAGCCGCCGGCCGCGCGCCGGACCATGCGCCTGGCGATATCATTTGGCTGCCGCCGATACCCGCGCCAGAAAAAATCATCTGCATCGGCGTCAACTATCCCGACCGTAATGCCGAGTACAAGGACGGCCAGGACGCGCCGAAATATCCGAGCATGTTCATGCGCTCGCCCCGCTCCTTCGTCGGCCACGACACGCCGCTGGTGCGCCCGCGCGCCTCGGCGCAGCTCGACTACGAGGGCGAGATCGTGCTGGTGATCGGCAAAGCCGGCCGGCACATCCCGGAAAGTGCTGCGCTCGATCACATCGCCGCGCTGACGCTGTGCAACGAGGGCTCGGTACGCGACTGGCTGCGCCACGCCAAGTTCAACGTGACGCAGGGCAAGAACTTCGATTCCAGCGGCAGCCTCGGCCCGTGGCTGGTGCCGTACACGAGGGAATCTCAACTTGCCGACATCCGCCTCACCACCCACGTCAATGGCGAGCTGCGGCAGGATGACCGTACCAGCCGGCTGATGTTTCCGTTCCGCTATCTCATCAGCTATATCTCGACCTTCGCAACGCTCGTTCCCGGTGACGTCATCGTGACGGGCACGCCGACCGGCGCAGGTGCGCGGTTCGATCCGCCGCGCTATCTGAAGCCCGGCGACGTCGTCGAGGTCGCGGCCGAGGGCATCGGAAAATTGCGCAACGGTGTCGCCGACGAAGCCTGAAGAACCATCGAAGTGGAATAGTGCAATGACTACCCTCACCGGCGGCGAAGCGATCGTAAGCGGCCTTGTCGCCCATGGCATCGACACCGTGTTCGGCCTGCCCGGCGCGCAGGTCTACGGCCTGTTCGACGCCTTCCACCAGGCCCAGCTCAAGGTGATCGGCGCGCGGCACGAGCAGGCCTGCGGCTACATGGCGTTCGGCTATGCGCGCTCGAGCGGCCGGCCCGGCGTGTTCAGCGTGGTGCCCGGCCCCGGCGTGCTCAATGCCAGCGCCGCGCTGCTGACCGCCTTCGGCTGCAACGAGCCGGTGCTGTGCGTCACCGGCCAGGTGCCGACGCAGTTCCTGGGCAAGGGCCGCGGCCATCTGCACGAGATGCCGGATCAGCTTGCGACCTTGCGCACCTATGTGAAATGGGCCGACCGGATCGAATATCCCGGCAACGCGCCGACGGTGGTGGCGCGCGCGTTCCAGGAGATGACATCCGGACGGCGTGGCCCCGCCTCGGTCGAGATGCCGTGGGATATCTTTACCCAGCGAGCCGATACGGCGGCGGCACAAGTGCTGGAGCCCCTGCCCGCGCCGCGGCCCGATCCTGATTTGGTCAAGCAGGCAGCTACGCTGATCAGGAACAGCAAGGCGCCGATGATCTTCGTCGGCAGCGGCGCGATCGAGGCGCGCGAGGAGATCCTCGAGCTCGCCGAGATGATCGATGCGCCAGTCGTCGCCTTCCGCAGCGGCCGCGGCATCGTCTCCAATGCGCATGAGCTCGGCCTGACCATGGCGGCGGCCTACCGACTGTGGCCGAAGACCGATCTGATGATCGCAATCGGCACCCGCGCGGAGCTGCCGGCATCGGGCTTCCGCTGGCCGTATCAGCCGCAGGGGCTGAAATCCATTCGCGTCGATATCGACCCGGCCGAGATGCGCCGCCTCGCCTCCGATGCCGCCATCGTCGCCGACGCCAAGGCCGGCACGGCCGATCTCGTCACAGCCGTGACGAAGGCCGGCTATGCCAGGACCAGTGGCCGGCGGGGAGAAATCCGCGAGGCGACCGCGACGGCGCAAGCCGAGATCCAGCGCGTCCAGCCGCAGATGGCGTATCTCAACATCCTGCGCGAGGTGCTGCCGGCGAACGCGATCGTCACCGATGAATTGTCGCAGTTCGGCTTCGCCTCCTGGTACGGCTTTCCAATCTACGAGCCACGCACCTTCATCACCTCGGGCTATCAGGGCACGCTCGGCTCGGGCTTCCCGACCGCGCTCGGGGCCAAGGTCGCCAATCCCGACAGGCCGGTGGTGGCGATCACCGGCGACGGCGGCTTCATGTTCGGCGTGCAGGAGCTTGCCACGGCCGTGCAGTTCAACATCGGCGTGGTGACGCTGGTGTTCAACAACAACGCCTATGGCAACGTTCGCCGCGACCAGCGCGAACGCTTTGACGGCCGCGTGGTGGCGTCCGATCTGGTCAACCCGGATTTCGTCAAGCTCGCGGAGTCATTTGGCGTGGCAGCAGCGCGCGTGACGGCGCCGGACCAGTTCAAGGCGGCGATGGAGAAGGCACTCGCGCATGGCGGGCCGTATCTGATCTCGGTCGAGGTGCCGCGGGACTCCGAGGTCAGCCCGTGGACGTTCATCCACCCGCCGAAGCCTTGAGGCCGGGCGTTCCCTGAAGTCGCGCGGCCGCAATCACCAGCAAGCCGGCGCCTGCGACCGACCAGCAGGCGACCGGGGCCCAGTGCAGCAGCGGTGCGTAGTCCGGCATCTTCTGCAAGCCGCCGGCGACCGCGGCCATCCGTGCGAAGGTGCCGAGGGCCAGCGCCGAGAACACGAGGCCCGTCACCTTGCCTTCCGCGCCGGTCGAGCCGATCGCAAGCGCGGCCGAGATCGCGCTCATCAGCATGCAGCCCCACGCGGCTCCGGCGAGAAACTGAGCGACGACCAGCGTGTCGAGGCTGCCGGCAAGCTCCGCCGCCACGATCGCAACCGCGCCGCACAGGCCGGCGGCGCCCATCACGATCAGGCCGCCACGGTGCTTGACGACGAGGCTCGCCGGAAACATCGCGATGTTGAAGCCGATCCAGAACACCGGCATCAGCCATTGCAGCTCGTCAGGCCTTACAAAGCGCAGATAAAACGGCGCGCTGTTCATGGCAAAGTGCAGCTGATAACCGAGCGCCAGCGCGACCGTCGCAACGATGAAGATGATGGACGTGATGCCGAGCGGCTTTGCCGCCTCGGCCGGTGTCGGCGGCGGCGTGTCGCGCGCGACATCGTATTCGATCCGCGACATCGCGAGCGCCGTGAGCAGCAGCGCGACGCTGGAGATCACGAACGGCAGCCGCGCATCGTGCTCGCGCAGCACCACCCCCAGATAGGGCGAGACGGCGCCGGCGACGCCATAGCCCAGCAGGGCCAGCGCCGCAAGGAACGGCACCTGAGGCCTGGCGCGGTATTTGCCGAGCAAGGTCAGCGGCGGCGCGCGTAGCGCGGAGGACGCGATCGACCACACCACGATCAGCGCAATGAACCAACCCTGCGCGGCCACGCCTGCTCCGGCGACGAAGGGCAGCGCCACGAACGCGCCGCACGAGATCGCGGCCACGAGCGCGACGAACAGGCCAAGCCTGCCGACATAGGGCGCGATCTTGTCGGCCGCGACCCCCATCGCGGTGTCGGCAATTGTGAAGATCGCCTGGTCCAGCATCAGGATGAGGATGACAGCGGAGGGTGCAATGCCGACCTCAGCCGCGAGTTTTGGCAGATAGATGACGTAAGTGGTCCACCCCAGCGTGAACACCAGCTGCAGCACAGCCAGATACAGGCCCGTGCGGTTGGCCGTCCCGGTGTCGGCCGATATCTGTCTAGTCGCCATGTCGCGGCCTCCCCCGCCCCCAAGCTTAGACGAGTGAGGGCTGTGAGAAAACGCGTCAACGGACCTTTCGGAAGGTCAAATTGATCCGTTTCCGCCCGAGCAGCACATGCTCGCCGTCGGCAAGCGGCGCCACACCGTGATAGGCGAGCCGGCTAGCCCCGCCCCAGACCACGACGTCGCCATGCACGAGCCGGAAGCGGCGCGGCTTGTCGCTGCGCGCCAGGCCACCGAACAGGAAGGTCGCGGGCAGCCCGAGCGAGACCGAGACGATCGGCGCCGAATAGTCCAGCTCGTCCTTGTCCTGATGCAACGACAGCCGCGTGCCGGGCTCGTAGCGATTGACGAGGCAGGCATCGGGCGCAAAGCCTTCGAAGCCGCCCTGCTCCGCCGCGCGGCGCGCGAGATCGCGGAACACGGGCGGCATCGCCGGCCAGGGCGCGGCGGTCTTCGGGTCGATGGGATCGTAGCGATAGCCGGTGTGATCGGTGATCCAGCCGCGCTCGCCGCAATTGGTCATGGCCACCGACATCTGGTAGCCGCCCGGCGTCGTCATCCGGCGGAACGGCGACAGTGCCACGATCGCACGCACCGCGGCGATCAATTCGTCCTCAATCGGCTTGACGAACCCGCGCAACAACACGGCACCGTCGGCGATCTCCTCACGCGACGGCTGCGCCTCGGCAACGCTGTCGAACAGATCAGCCGTCAACGCCTGCGCTCATTTGGCATCATGAAAAATCACACCCAATGTGTGGCGCTGGCCGGACCTGATACGGCTGACGCCATGGCGCAGATTAACCCGGTAGGTGCCGCGCGTCCCCTGCACCGGGCGATGATGCACAGCGAAGGCGACGGCGTCGCCCTGCGCCAGCGGCACCACCTCGGCGCGGGACTGCATGCGCGGGCGCTGCTCGGTCAGCACGAACTCGCCGCCGGTGAAATCGCGCCCCGGCTCGGACAAGAGGATCGCGACCTGGAGCGGGAACACGTGCTCGCCATAGAGGTCCTGGTGCAGGCAGTTGAAGTCGCCGGCCTCATATTGCAGCAGCAGCGGCGTCGGCCGCGCCTGCCCCGCCTCGTGGCAGCGCTTCAGGAACGCCGCATGCCCGGCGGGGTAGCGGATGTCGATCCCCATCGCCTCGTTCCACCGATTGGCGACGCCTCGCAGGTGCGCGTAGAGCGCCGGGCGCAACTGCGCGATCAGATCGGGAAGCGGATAGGTGAAATATTTGTATTCGCCGCGGCCAAAGCCGTGGCGGCCCATGACGATGCGGCTGCGGAAGTTGGCATCGTCGGGATAGAGCTCGGCGACGGCGCGGCATTCGCCCGGTGTGAGCAGGCCTTTCAGGGCGGCGCAGCCCTGGGAGTCGAGCTCGGTGGTGATCTCGGCCCAGTCGAGGGCATCGACATGGGCGGTGAGGTCGGCGGACGGGTTGTGAGGCGATTTGCGTGCTGTTGCTGTCATGGCCACGACCTTCGCAGGATCGATCGACCTTGCGCCACCCGATTTCCGACTGCCTCCCCGTGATTGCGAGGAGCCGTTGCGACGAAGCAATCCAGAATCCCTCCGCGGAATCAGCCTGGATTGCTACGCTTCGCTCGTAATGACGGTGCGGAGGCAGATCAGCCCCTCACCGGCAGCGTCGTCACGTCGTAGCCGTGCTTGATCGTCCGCTTCAGCACGGGGTCCTCAAGCTCGAAGTCGAACCGGTCAGCCGGACGGATTCCGCCCTTGGCCGCAAAGGTGCCGCCGAACATGGCGCAGCCGTCTGGCAGCCTCCCACCTTCGAAGCCGCGCGCGACGAGGTCCGCGATCGGCAGCATCGCGTCCAGCGTGCCCTCCTGATACAGCACGCGCTCGCCATTGATCGTGGCCCAGGAGCGCAGGATCATCCTGTCCCAATGGCCGATGACGTCCTCGAGCTCCCACAGCGTCGAGGCGATCGGCTTGTCGCACATCTGTTTTGAGACAGTGACGTTGTAAGCCTCGACCTTGCGGTCGGTGTGGTCGGAGCCGCAGCCGACGAAGGTGCGGCCCTGCCAGCCGATCAGCACGAACTCGACCTCGCCGGAGGAGTCGCCGCCGCAGCATTCGATGCGGTCTTGCATGGTCAGCCGCCGCGCCGAGGCGCGATAATAGATCGGCGTCGTGGCCGGCCGGGCGATGCCCATGGCCTCCAGCTCGGCGATGTGCTTGTCGCGCGCGATCGTGTCGCGGCCGGTCCAGCCGGCGATGACCATCTGGTCGATCGCCAGCGTCAGCGGCGTGGTGGTGTCCTGGGCGTCGACGATGAAAGTCAGGTCAAACACGAATTACGGCCTCCATGCCGGCAGCTAGTTCAAAAATACGACGATCCGCCCCGCCCGCACCCGCCAGCATCAGGCCGACCGGAACGTCGCCTTCGCGATGTGCAGGCAGCGAGATGGCGCAGCCGTCGATCATGTTGATCAGGGTGCAATTGCGGAGCGCCCGCAGGTTTTCCCTGGTGAATGCCTTGTCGTCGGCAAGATCCGCGATCTTCGGCGGCGTATTGGCGGCGGTCGGCAGCACCAGCGCGTCATAGGGCGCGATGCGCGCGTTGACGCGCGCGATCAGCGAGCGGCGCTCGTTGAGGAGATCGATATAGTCGGCCGCGCTCTGCGCCTCGCCGCGCATGATGCGCACGGACACGCGGGGGTCGTAGACGTCGCCCTTGGCCGTGATCAGATAGCGATGCCAGGCGTAGCTCTCGGAGGCCGCGAAGCCGCCCTTGGCATTCATCGGGCCGATGTCGTGGAACTCGGCCATCTCGATGCGCTCGACGATCGCACCATGATCGGAAAGCGTCTTGAGCGCGCGCTCGAAGGTTTCGGCAACCGCTGCATCGAGGTCATCGAGCGCGATCGCGGTCGGCACGGCCAACCGCATACCCCGGACCGGCCGCGGCTTCAGCGGCGCGATCGGCTCGTTCGCGAGCACGGCATCGAGAATGGCACAGCAACTGACCGATCGCGCCAGCGGCCCGATGCTGTCGAGTGAGAACGACAGCGGCACGGAGCCGTCGAGCGGCACGCGGCGCTGCGTCGGCTTGTAGCCGACGATGCCGTTATAGGCGGCCGGAATCCGGCAGGAGCCGCCGGTGTCGGTGCCGAGCGCGCCATGCGCCATGCCGTCGAGCACGGACACTGCGGCGCCCGACGACGAGCCGCCGGGGACGTGGCCCGCAGCCCGGTTCCAGCCGCCCTTCGGTGTGCCATAGTGCGGATTGATGCCGATGCCGGAATAGGCGAACTCGGTCATGTTGGTCCGGCCGATCACCACGAAGCCGGCCTTGCGCAGCCGCGCCACCGTGGCGGCATCCTGCTCGGCCGGCGCAGAATCGTCGAGCGCGCGGGAGCCGGCGCGCGTCACCTGGCCCCTGATGTCGAACAGATCCTTGATCGAGACCGGGATACCGGCATAGCGCGACGGCGTGGCCTTCGCCTTGCGCAAGCCGTCCATGGCATCCGCCGCCGCGAGCGCGGCCTCCTTGTCGACATGAACGAAGGTGCGCCGGCCCTCGCCGGCGGGATCGGCGATTTTGGCGAGGCACGCCTCGACCAGCTTGCGGGAGGTCGTGTGGCCGCTTTCGAGGTCTTCGGCGAGCTTCGCCAGTGTCGGAAAATCGGGCATGTCTGTCTCACGGAATATTTGCGCGCAATCTATAGCGCGGCCTCAGTTCGACACAAGCATTGTGCGCATGATGGCATGCATGCGCATTGCTGGACCGTTGACGCGCCATGGTCGATTGTCGCATCAAGATTGAAACAGGCAGGTCTGAAACCTGAGCCTTTGGGAGGATCTGCCGACATGGCCGAACCGCAACGCGCACGACCGAAACCGACGCCGGAGACCCAGCATTTCTGGGACGGCACCAAGGCGGGCGAATTGCGCCTGCAGCGCTGCGACGCCTGCGCGCATGTCTACTTCCCGCCGCGGCCGTTCTGCCCGTCCTGCGCCTCGCGCAAGGTCAGCATCTTCAAGGCGAGCGGCAAGGGCTTTCTCTACAGCTACGTGATCAACCACCGCCCCGCCGCGCCCGGTTTCACGCCGCCTTACGCCATCGCGGTGGTCGAGCTCGCCGAGGGGCCGCGGATGATGAGCAACATCATCGACTGCCCGCAGACCCCGGAGGCACTCGAACTCGACATGAAGCTCGAAGTCGCCTTCGAGGCACTTGACGACAAGATCACCCTCCCCGTTTTCCGTCCGGCGAAGGGATAGGCCATGCGCAGCAACCAGGTTGCCGTCGTCGGCGCGGCCGAGACCACCGAACTCGGCGTCATCCCCAATGTGTCGCAGCTCCAGCTTCACGCGGATGCGGCGCTCAATGCCATTGCGGACGCCGGGCTGAAGCTGTCCGACATCGACGGTTTCGCCACCGCGGTCGAGACGCCGCAGCAGGTCTGCCACTATCTCGGCATCAAGCCGACCTGGGTGGACGGCACCTCGGTCGGCGGCTGCTCCTTCATGCTGCACGTCCGCCATGCCGCCGCGGCGATCGAGGCCGGCCTCTGCAAGACCGTGCTGATCACCCATGCCGAGAGCGGCAAGTCGATGATCGGCAAGGCGCCGCGCTCGATCCCCGCCGACAGCCTGCAAGGCCAGTTCGAGGCGCCGTTCGGCGTCTACGGCCCGCCCAGCATGTTCCCGATCCCCGTGCTGCGCTTCATGAAGACCTACGGCATCACCCACGAACAACTTGCCTCGGTGGCCGTAGTGCAGCGCGAATGGGCCGCGAAGAATCCGCGCGCGATGATGAAGGACCCGATCACGGTCGCCGACGTGCTCAACTCGCGCATGATCGCCTATCCGTTCCGACTGCTGCAGTGCTGCCTCGTCACCGACGGCGGCGGCGCGCTGATCCTGACCTCGGCCGACCGCGCCAGGGACTTTCCGCGCAAGCCCGTCTACATCATGGGCACCGGCGAGAGCGTGGAGACGCCGATGGTCAGCCAGATGGAGACCTTCAATTCCTCGCGCGCGTTCAAGACCGCGGGCCCCCTCGCCTTCAAGGAGGCCGGCATCGCGCACAAGGACGTCGACCATCTCATGATCTACGATGCGTTCGCGCATCTGCCGCTGTTCGGTCTCGGCGACCTCGGCTTCATGCCGCATGAGGAGACCGGCAAGTTCATCGCCGACGGCAACACGCGCCCCGGCGGCAAGCTGCCGCTCAACACCAATGGCGGCGGGCTCTCTTACATGCATTCGGGCATGTACGGCATGTACGCGCTTCAGGAGAGCGTGCGCCAGATGCGCGGCATCGCGCCGGCGCAAATCGCCAACGCGAAGATTTCGGTGTGCCACGGCGTCGGCGGCATGTTCGCCGCAAGCGGCACGATCGTGTTTACGAACGAGAGGTAATGCCTGTCATTCCGGGGCGACGCGAAGCTACGAGCCCGGAATCCATACTCCCGATCGTGGTTATGGATTCCGGGCCTGCGCCTTTCGGCGCATCCCGGAATGACGGCGGAATTTGGAACGCATAGCGGAGAATCCACATGACGAAATCACTGCAAGACAAGGTCATCATCGTCACCGGCGCAGGCCGCGGCATCGGGCGCGAGATCGCGCTGCTCTGCGCGGGCGAGGGCGCCAAGGTCGTCGTCAACGATCCCGGCGTCGCCGCCGACGGCGCCGGCACCAGCGCCACGCCCGCCGAGGAGGTGGTCGAGGAGATCAAGAAGCGCGGCGGCACCGCGGTTGCCAATTTCGAGTCGGTGGCGGAAGCGATCCCCGCGAGCAAGATCGTGAAGACCGCGACCGATCATTTCGGCCGGCTCGACGGCGTCGTCAACAATGCCGGCATCCTGCGCGACATGATCTTCCACAAGATGAGCGTGGAAGCCTTCGAGGCCGTCATCAAGGTCCATTTGATGGGCTCGTTCTATGTCAGCCACGCCGCGGCGCGCATTTTCCGCGAGCAGGAGAGCGGCTCCTTCGTGCACTTCACCTCGACTTCGGGCCTGATCGGCAATTTCGGCCAGGCCAACTACGCCGCCGCCAAGCTCGGCATCGTCGGACTCTCCAAATCCATTGCGCTCGACATGGGCCGCTTCAACGTCCGCTCCAACTGCGTATCGCCGTTCGCCTGGACGCGCATGATCGGCACCATCCCGACCGAGACCGAAGCCGAGAAGGCGCGCGTCGAGAAGATCAAGCAGATGGGACCGGAGAAGATCGCGCCGATCTGCGCCTATCTGCTCTCCGATGCCGCCAAGGACGTCAGCGGGCAGATTTTTGGCGCACGCATGAACGAGCTGTTCCTGTTCAGCCAGAACAGGCCGCTGCGCTCGGTGCATCGGAGCGAAGGCTGGACGCCGCAATCGATCGCGGAACACGGCATGCCGGCGCTGAAGGGCTCGTTCTACAAGCTCGACCGCTCCGCCGACATCTTCCCCTGGGATCCGGTCTGACCTGGCTTCACCTCTCTCCAGCTTGCGGGGAGAGGTGAACACTTACCCCGTATTCCTCAAGCCCGCCGAGATGCCGTTGATGGTGAGCTGGATCCCGCGCAGCACCTGCTCATCCGGGTTCTGCGCGCGATGCTCTTTCAGCAGCTCGACCTGCACGTGGTTGAGCGGATCGAGATAGGGGAAACGGTGGCGCACCGAGCGCTCCAGCAGCGGGTTGCCCTGCAGCAGGCGATCCTGGCCCATGATGTCCAGCAGCGTCTCGATGCAGGAATGCCATTCGCGGCGGATGCGGCCGAAAATCTTTTCGCGCAGGGCTTCGTCCGGCACCAGCTCGGCATAGCGCGAGGCGATCGCGATCGAGCTCTTGGCGAGCACCATGTCCATGTTCGACAGCAGCATGCGGAAGAACGGCCATTCCCTGTAGAGCTCTTTCAGGAACGGCATGCCCTTGTCGGGATGCTCGGCGATCCACTGCTCGACCGCGCTGCCGAAGCCGTACCAGCCCGGCAGCATCAGGCGGCATTGCGCCCAGGAAAACACCCAGGGGATGGCGCGCAGATCCTCGATTGCGCGGGTCTTCTTGCGCGAGGCCGGACGGCTGCCGATGTTCAGCGTCGCGATCTCGTTGATCACGGTGGACGCCCAGAAGTAATCGACGAAACCATCGGTCTCGTAGACGAGGCCGCGATAGGCCTTGAAGGCGAGATTCGAAAGCTCGTCCATCGCGGTCAGGTATTCGCGTCGCGGCGCGCTCTGGCGCGGATGCAAGAGGCTCGCCTCCAGCGTCGCGGCGGCCAAGATCTCCAGGTTGTTGCGGCCGACCTCGGCATTGGAATATTTCGACGAGATGATCTCGCCCTGCTCGGTGATGCGGATCTGCCCGTTCACCGCGCCGCCGGGCTGCGCGATGATGGCATCATAGCTCGGGCCGCCGCCGCGACCGACCGAGCCGCCGCGGCCGTGGAACAGGCGCAGGCGTACGTGATGCCGCTCGAACACGTCGACGAGATTGATCTCCGCCTTGTAGAGCTCCCAGCCCGAGGTGACGAAGCCGCCGTCCTTGTTCGAGTCCGAATAGCCGAGCATGACCTCCTGCACGCTGCCGCGGCTGTCGACCAGGCGCCGGTAATCGTGCAGCGACAGCATCCGGTCCATGATGCCGGAGGAGGCCTGCAAATCCTCGATGGTCTCGAACAGCGGCACGATGTTGATGGCGCTGCGCCCGGAGGGATGGACGAGGCCGACCTCCTTCAGGAGCACCGCGACCTCGAGCATGTCGGACATGCTCTTGCACATCGAGATGATGCATTGGGGAATGGCGTCGGAGCCGAACTTCGCATGCGCCTCCGCGGCGGCATGGAACACGTTGAGCTCGCCCATGGTCTCGTCGCTGTACTTGACGAACGGCGACACCAGCGAGCGCGTTGAGCGCAACTCGTTGGTGAGCAGCGAGATGCGCGCCTCCTCGCCCAGTGCGAGATAGGACATGCCGGGATTGGCGGCGTCCATCAGCTCGGCGATGGTGCGCTCGTGCACCGCCGAGTTCTGGCGGATGTCGAGCCGCGCCAGATGGAAGCCGAAGCAGTCCACCGCGCGCCGCAGCAGCCGCAGTCGGCCGCGGGCGATGACGCGGGCGTTGTTGGAGATCAGCGAGCGGTGCAGCACGTCGAGATCGGCCTGCAGCTCCTTCACGCTCTCGTAAGGCTTGCCCTTGCCGACAGGCCGGCGCGTGATCTCGACCTGAAGCATTTCGGCCGTCGCAGTCAGGCGCGCATAGATGCCGGAGACCGCGAGCCGATAGGGCTCGCCGCTCCGGTGCGGCGAGGTATCGGGCGAGCGCTCCGCCAGCGTGCGCAGCTCCTCGGAGATATCGGCAAGATGCGCCGCGATCGACAGCTCCGAGCCGAGCACGTGCAACTCGTTCAGATAGAACTGCATCACCCGGCTCGACTGCAGCCGCAGGGTGCCGCGCATCACGTCGGCGGTGACGAAGGGATTGCCGTCGCGGTCGCCGCCGATCCAGCTGCCCATGCGCAGGAACGAGGCGAGCTCGCCGGCGGCCTGCTCGCCGCCCTCCTCCAGCCGGTCCTCCAGCGTGTTGACCAGCCGCGGCACCTCGCGCAGGAACGTGTAATCGTAGAACGACAGGCCGTTGGCGACCTCGTCGAGCACGGTGAGCTTGGTCCGGCGGAGCAGATTGGTCTGCCACAGCGTCAGCACCTCGCGGCGAAGCTGCTCGTCGCTGGCGGCGGTCTCGTCCGCCGTCAGCGCGACGCGCTCGCGGCGGTCGAGCAGGCTGGCGACCTCCATCTCGCGGTCCATCGTGCTCTTGCGGCGAACCTCGGTCGGGTGCGCGGTCAGGACCGGGCTGACGAGCGCGCTCTTGAAGAAGTTGCGCAAGGCGTCCGGGTCGATGCCCGCGGCCCTGGCATGGGCGAGCGTCTCGGCCAGCACGCCGGAGCCGCCCCCCTTGTTGGCGCGCATCTGGCGAATGTTGTTCTGGTCCTCGGCGATGTTGGCGAGGTGGGAGAAATAGCTGAAGGCGCGGACGATCCGCACCGTCTCCGAGGTCGACATGCTGTCGAGGATCTGCTCGAGCTCGCGGCGGGCGGTCCGGTCCTCATCGCGGTGGAACCGGATCGAGGTCTGCCGGATGCGCTCGACCAGGTCGAACACATCGGCACCCTCCTGGTCGCGCACGGTATCGCCGAGGATGCGCCCGAGCAGGCGGATGTCGTCCCGCAGCCGCACATCCGCTTCCAGCGCCTGGGCGTCCTCGGGGCGGTTGGGACGTTGATCTGCGGTGTCGGATGGTAATGTCTGGAGGGACATGGCTCGCTCCCCTGGTTCGAGCTCGCTTGGCTGCCCGGCTCAACCGAGTGTGCAAGTTTTTTGCCGCAGCGCAAGATGAAGTTGGGGGCGGCGCGGCAACGCCACCGGTCGTGGGCTGGAATGCACCTTGCTGACGGGCGCACGCCCCTCCGCGGTCTCGCGGCGCAGGCGCCCGAGCTTTGCGATCCGTTTCGCCCTCATCGAGAAAAAAGGGCGCAGGGAAGGCCGGGCGCCGGCTGGCACCCAGGGTCCGCACGCGGGAAACGCACGCGGGGTGACCACAGGTGATGCCGGGACATCCCAGCCTTCCCTGCGCAATGGTTTTACGGCTTATGGCGCGCTCTCCCCGGGGAGCGATGCACTATTGCTCACACCACCGCAAGCCTTGACGCACAGACCCCGGGCGTCAGGACCACACGCTTTTGCCGTCCGCGGACGTCCCTCCCCGGACATCCGGAAGCTTGCGCGTGCTCGCTCCCGAAGCCGAAAAACAAACGCTGTGACCGCGCCGGGTCGTTCACGCGGATCGCGATGGCTCACAGGCGTAGCCCGCCCTGCCACCTCGTCACGCGCCGGCGCTGCCGCGTCCATCGCATTCCGGCTCACGTATCGTGACGATCGCGAAACGCCCCTTTGGCGGGCCGGGATGTTTTACGGTTTACCCGAAGCTAAGAATTCGATCAATCAGAATATTTGCGGGCCTGTCCCTTGACCTGCATGTGGCGTGTTTTGCCCGTCGGGCAGTGCGAGGAATTGTGTGCGATGCCTTACTCAATCACTTCATCTGCGATGCCCAGCGTGGGCGGTATCGTCACCCCAGCGCCCTCGCGGTCTTGTGGAAATTAGCGCGCGAATTTGTAGTAAGCGACCGCCGCCGAAGTGACTGTAAGCAATGCCGATGCAATCCAGATCGGCCCCAGCACAAAAATGGCTATCGCACCCTGCCCACAGGCACCGCATGCAACCCAAAACAATATTGGAAAAAAACACAGCAGGATGACTACGGCCAATCCTGTACTGAGCCAAACTCCTCTCGCCCCCCATCGCGCACCAAACAACCATGGCATGGCGGGAAAGCCAAAAGACACAATAATCAAGAGATTCATCAGATCGTCGAACATGATTGGCTCTTGGTCGCCAACACGAAGCAGATGGTTCAAGCTCCTGCGAAAACCGCGCGAGCCTTGGTCGTCGCTACCAATTCATCGCGGACGGGACGGCGATGCGCAAAGCACTCAAGAACCCGCTCACGAAGAGACAACCGCCAAGTGCGGATGGAGACTCGCCGACCAGCCCCCTTTGACGCAAGGCGATCTCACATGCCTTCCGACCTCGCGATCTCTGCAAGGTTCTCAAGCTGACTCGCAAGCCCTGCCCAGCTCCGTGAGATGTTCGTCAGCACGGTCGCTCGACGGGCGGAATTCCTCGGATCAGCGGCAAGTAGTTTGTAATCGACGGCATAAGCGCGGCATTGTTCAGCTGTAGGCACGTTGTCCCCATGCGCTCATCAGTGTCCCGGTCGTGACCGATGGCGATGAGACGATCATCACACTTGTTTGGAAGTCGACACAATCAGGGGAAGCCGCGATGCAGCTATGTGACTTTGCGCTATGCAGTTTGTGCCAATTTAGCGCGGCGGGCCGTCACCAAACCCAATACAGGACGCCTACGTGCACAGCCGCGCTGACAGTAAGCTTTCACGGGTATTTGGCATGACGAACTTGAAATCGAGAGCCCTCTATTTGCTTCTTCTCCTGGGTCAACTGACAGGAGCGCTCTTTATAATCTTGGACGGGCTGCCCGAATTCAGGCACCTGATGACCTATCCCGGTGAGCAGCTGCCTTACGAACGGTCTGACAATCTTGCAGCGCCAATCATGATCGTTGCGATGCAAGTCGCCTATTGGTATCGCCTTCGATGCGTTCCGCTTCCCCCTCAGCGCTCGAATCCGATCCTGAGCCACCTGTTTCTCTTTCTGGGGCGCCTTGCTTTCATTTTCGGTGGCTCACTGTTCGGCGTCGTGTTCTTCAGACATTTGCCCGAGATCAATCAAGGCGCCGATCTCTGGCTCATGTTCCGTCGCGGGCTGCAACTGGTGGCGTCGCTATTCGCGCTATTCTGCGTCACGCTGGAACTGGAACGACTGGGGCGTACCCTTGGAGGCAGCCAATAGAAACGACGGATGCCGGTCACCCGCTTCGCATTGGCACAAAGTGCACTAGCCACGCACCGGGATTGTGCTTCTCTGCGATACGCCTCGCCGATCTTTCCAGCCCCCAAGCTTCCTAAGTTTGGCGAGAACGTAGAAGGCCCCGGCGCGGTCAGCAACTTCGTCGGGGCCGGCTAACGCGCAAGATAGCCGAGACGATGGACGCAGAGGAAGATCGCAAACGGGGTTTAGAGCTGGGGCGCCGATGGGCGGAGCATGCTTCAGCACATGAGCTTGCGACCATGGTGAGCGGCTCGTTCGACGATCTCAGCCAAATTCTGCCATCGGATACGTCCGACCATTTCGTCGGCGGCTTTCGCGAGGGCGTGTTGCGCGTCTGGCGCGGAGCCTAGGCGTGCCTCAGCACAAGGGCGCCCGGATGGGGACCAAGCGCCCTTGCACCCCCATCGTTGGCCGATCCAGGTGTGAGTTCTAAGGGATCGTGGACCAGGCCGACGAACGCTGGATTACCGAGCGAATCAATAGCTGAGTCCCTTGCCGCAATTGAGGCGGCTGCATCTTTCAAAAATGCGAAACGGACTTCGCTCGATCATGCCGATGCAGGCGCGCAACACGCCTACCGATGGTGCGCGGCAATGCATCGGCTATGAGGCCAATTGCATCGGCGACGTCCAACGCGCGTCAAGCTTCTCGGCAGTGCTGATGCCAACGGTCGAGCCCCGCAAACGACGCCGCGCTCAATAGCACGGCGGATACGGATAATAACCGCAGCGTCGGCCGTAATAGTACGCTCCCGTGGCCGCTGCTCCGACGGCAGCTGCGCCTACAGCAGCTCCATAGTACCCGCGCCGATACGCGCGCCGATGCACTCGCCTATTAACCCCCGCAATGCTGCCAGGTGTGAGCGGGCGACCGACACGAGCGTCGGCTTTGTCGACGGAGATGGAGACAGTCCCGGCTGGTGACCAGTGAAGCGACACCGGAGCCAAACACAATATTGCTGCACCGAGGGCCGCTCCGAGCATCGTTGATCTTTTCATGCTCTTGCTCCTAATTGGTTTCTTGCGACGTGCTGGGGCGCGCGGCTACTTTTTCTCTTCGGCAGCACCCTCATTCCGCTGTTCGCGCCGCTCCGTGCGCCCTGTCCGTCGCTCCTGACGCCGTTCAAACTCCGGTCTTCCCGCCCTCTCGCAGGTCGCCCAAGTTCCGGAGAGTGCGTGTTGATCCAGATCAACCTGGAGGCATGCGCCCGCCAACGATGGACTCAGGCAAGCCGCTATCATCGTTTCCTCACGCCCAGCGCTTGGAATCGCAAGGTCTGCTGTTGTCCTGTCAACGGACATCGTCAGCGCGACGAGGCATGTCCGAAACGGGGGCCAACAACAGACATCGCTGGCGCAAAATTCCAAGATGCAACTTCCTTAGTTGATTGGTCAATGGCACTTACGCAACTCGAGCGCGCATATTACCTAATTTTCCCGACTGTTGCGGCGTAGGCACACCTCATGCTGGTCGGATCAGCTAGGTTCGAGTTGGAATGCCGGACATCCAGAAAAGAACCGGCATCGTTCGGGTGAAACGTGGATGGAGCGAAAATAATGAAGAAGATTTTGTTAAGTGGCATGGCCTTGCTGGCAGTGAGCATGGCGGCACCCGCGTCAGCGGCTGATCTGGCTGCTAGACCTTACGTCAAGGCCCCGCCCCCGGTGGTCGCGCCAATCTATGATTGGACCGGTTTCTACATCGGCGCCAACGGAGGTTGGGGGCAAAGCCACGGTTGTGTGGATTTCGTGACGCCGGCAGGGATAGTCGCAGGTGGTTGCGCCGATCGCTCCGGGGGCCTCGCGGGCGGACAGATCGGGTACCGCTGGCAAACCAATCAGTTTGTGCTCGGCCTGGAAGCGCAGGGAGATTGGGCCGAAATCAAGAACACGCGCGTCAGTCTGATCGATCCGTTGATTTCGACCACCGGCAAGATTGACGCCATCGGACTCTTCACGGCGCAACTCGGTTGGGCGTGGAACGCCTCGCTGTTCTACGTGAAGGGCGGCGCCGCCGTGACACGCAATCGCTTCGATATATTCAACAACGTAACCGGGGTCGGCCTGGCGTCGGCAGGCCACACGCGCTGGGGCGGCGCTCTGGGTGTTGGCTGGGAATACGGCTTCACGCCGAACTGGTCGTTCGGTATCGAATACGACCATCTCTGGATGGGGCGTGACAATGCCGGCTTCGCAGGCGTGGTTACTCCCGGAGGGTTCACCCTCACCGGCAGCGGGGTCAGCCAAGACGTGGACATGGTCACGCTTCGGTTGAACTACCGCTTCGGTGGATACGGCGCACCGGTCGCAGCCAGATACTGATCGCACACATCTCCGCAAACCAAAGCCCCGGCTCGCCGGGGCTTTTTTGTGGATATGAATTTTCTGGCCTTTGCTACTTTTCGGTGTCCGAGTGGGGTCGAAATGCGAAGAACTCAACCTTAGCAAACCTAATCCGACATGCTTCACTGAGCGAACCTCAATGAAACT
Source organism: Bradyrhizobium sp. SZCCT0153 (assembly GCF_018129995.1). Taxonomy (GTDB): domain Bacteria; phylum Pseudomonadota; class Alphaproteobacteria; order Rhizobiales; family Xanthobacteraceae; genus Bradyrhizobium; species Bradyrhizobium japonicum_G. Next base: position 420,909 of record NZ_JAFCKS010000002.1, on the reverse strand, counting down.
GCGCCGCTACTTCTCTGACGGGCCATTCGCAGAAGCCATGCTAATGGCCGAGTTCGTATGCATTCGGAAGGCGCTCTCCGTCGCTCGTAAGCGGCGGGAAACTGGTCCAGCCTAGCTAGCTCTGTTCTGAATGGCCGTTGGTAGAGTGCGGGATTTGTTCTTCTTGCAATACGCGACGACCGCTCTGGAATTCCTCTGCAGGCGATCGTAATCCAATACGCTGTTGCTTGCCGCCGCGTTGTAGTAGCCGCTCATGAAATATCTTACAAAGTCTTGATCCTCTGGACCGTACGCCAACCAAGTTCCGCAAGTGATCTTGTTAAAATCCAGCGTAGCGTTAGGCACCGCAGTTACGCCGATCGACTTTTCCAGCCCCACCATCACACTCGCACTCGGGTTGGATTGGCACCACCCTCTTACGCTTGCGACATTTGTCCGATGCAGGTCAAAATCTACAAACGTCCTCCGACTTTCATAACTAAACCAGCCGGTCATCCAAGCCGAAAACTTGCTCGACGGTGCAGCCGGCATGGCGAGATATTCGCTACAGGTGATGCTGCGAATATCGGCCGTCGTGGCAAGCGCCTCACTGGCGAACCCCGGGACAATTGAGACGAACGTGAGGATAATCAACCTGCATCTCATTGTGATGACCTCCCCAGTAACGGGTGACCGACAGGTCACTCGTGATTTAATATGATCACAAGATCTGCATCTCGTGACCCCAATAACTAATCGCCCTTATTGGCGAGTGCCCTAGTTGATCTAGATCAACGGCGGCGGACCCAACTTTCTGTCGGCTTCGGGTCCAGAAGCTGCCGACACGCATTCCGCCGCGTCAGGTCGGCAACGGCCAAAAAGCTGACATGCAACGGGCGCAGCACGCGTAGAATGGTTGAGCGCTTGCGAAACCCATGATGCCTCGTCTCCGGCGGATGGATTGATGGGTTTCGCTTTCGCTCTACCCATCCTGCGAGCTTGGGCCACAACCGGATTCATGCACCGCAGCAAAAATGACCGTTATGCGATCATCTCGTCGGGACGGGCAAGATCGCCAGCAAGTGCACACTCCCGGGCGCGAACATTCGGATGATTTTCGGCATGGGCGGCTGAAACAATCGGGTGTCGATACGTTCGTCGCAATTTTCTTGAAGCCTCGTCCCTGAGCCGAAAGCCCGTCTTGATGTGAGTCAATCGTTCGGAGGGCAAACCGGCTAGTGGTAAAGGTCTTCTAGCCGGCGTCGGAGCGCGACATGATAAAATTCGGTGTATGGTTGACGATCACCGGTCTAACCGCTGGCTTCGCTGCTTCGGCCCGAGCTGAAGACCTCGACATCGGCAAGTCAGAATTTCAGTCTTCCTGCGCGAGTTGTCATGGCGCGGATGCAAAGGGCAAAGGACCGGTCAGCGACCAGCTCAAGACACCGCCTCCCGATTTGACGATGTTGGCCAGGAACAACCACGGGGACTTTCCCGCGAACACAGTTTATGAAGCCATAGAGGGATTGAAAACAATTCCCGCTCACGGCACTCGTGAAATGCCAATTTGGGGGGAACGATTCAACCCTATTGTCAAATTGCCTCACTATGTTGATCCGTCTTATTGGAAGATGGCCGGGCCGGAGCAAAGCCCGGAAGTCGTCGTGCGAAAACGCATCCTCGCTGTTGTCGATTACCTGAGTCGTGTTCAGCAGAAGTAGCAACCGACGAGCTACGATTGCTTGCTCATCCCGCCTAGCGCCTTCCAAAGGGGAGGGCAAGAAATGCGCGTAGGATGGGTTGAACCCTTGTGAAACCCATCATGCTTCGTCTCGCGCGGACCGATTGAATGGTTTCGCTGCCGCTTTACGCTTCCTACGTGTTCGCGCCTTAAGCCGGCACGATCACCTTGCCGATCGGCCAGAGCGCGATGCCTGCGAGCTTCAGATGCGCCCATGCGAAGGGGATGCCGATGATGGTGATCGCGAGGACCAGCGCCGTCAGGAGATGGCCGAGCGCCAGCCACCAGCCGGCGAGCACGAACCAGATGATGTTGCCGATCACCCCGAGCGGGCCGGTGCCGATATCCTCGACGCCGGTGACCTCGTAGCGATTGACTGCCCGCGAGCCGAACGGCATCAGCGTGTAGACCGCGATGTTGAACGCCGCCCGCGCCCAGGGCAGGCCGATGATGGTCACGGCCATGATGACCGCGGCGACCAGCCAGCCGAACGCCATCCAGGCGCCGCCGATGAGGATCCAGAGGATGTTGAGCAGGATGGAAACGGGGGTCATGGCATAATCCGCGGTTAGTGACCCCGTTCCTATAGCACGAGCTGCGACGTCATGGTCGATCACGTCCGCGCTCGTCGGCGTGTGACCCCCGGCATGACGCCGCAGTTCCGCTCGGCCGCGCTCAGCGGCCCTCGAATTTCGGCTCGCGCTTCTCCATGAAGGCTTTCATGCCCTCGGCCATGTCCTGCGTCTTGAACAGCGGCAGGAGCTGGAGATAGACGTGGTGGACATGGTCCGAGAAGTTTTGGTTCAGGCCCATCCGCATCATGCGCTTGGAGGCCTGCACCGCGAGCGGCGCATTGGCGGCGATTTCGCGGGCGATGGCAGTGGCGCGGGTCATCAGCTCGGCGTCCGGCACGACCTCGTTGGCGAGCCCCCATTCCAGGCACTCGCGTGCGCTCAGCGTGCGGCCGGTGAAAATCAGCTCGGAGGCCTTGGCCCAGCCGAGCATGCGCGGCAACAGCCAGGTACCGCCGGATTCCGGCACCACGCCGCGCTTGACGAAGGCGGCGGCGAGCTTCGAGGACTCCGCCATGATGCGGATGTCGCAGCCGAGCGCGGTGTCCATGCCGTAACCGGCGGCGCCGCCATTGACGGCGCAGATGGTCGGCTTGTCCATCGCCTGCAACACCGTCGGCGGCGTGTCGCGCAAATTGATCGTGGTCGGCGAGGATGCCGCGCTGAGACCGTTGCCGTCGCGCTCCTTGCGCAGGTCGAGGCCGGCGCAGAACGCCCTGCCCTTCCCGGTGAGGATGACGACACGAACGTTCTTGTCCTCATTGGCCTCGGTGAGCAGCCGCGCGAGATCGTTCAGCATTGGGCCGGAGATCGTGTTCATGCGCTCCGGCGCATTCAGCGTGATGGTCGCGATGTGGTCGGCGACCTCGTAGAGGACTTCGCTGGTAGCATCGCTCATGACGAATGTTTCCCTGTCGGTTCCCTTGCAGGGTGGGCAAGGCGCGTTTGCGCCGTGCCCACCATCGGCACAATCGGTCGTCATGGTGGGCACGCTTCGCTTCGCCCACCCTAGGGATTCCTTCTCAAATCTTCCGTCCCGCCTGCTCCCAATAGGGATCGCGCAGGAGGCGCTTGAAGATCTTGCCGGAATCTTCGCGCGGCAGCCCGGCGCGGATTTCGATGTGTTTTGGCACCTTGTAGTCGGCGAGCGAAGCCTTTAGCCGGGCCCGGATGCCGGCGGCATCGAGCGTGATGCCGGCTTGCGGCTCGACCACCGCCATCAGCGCTTCGCCGAACTCGGCATCGGGGATGCCGAACACCGCGCAATCATGCACGCCGGGGACGGCATGCAGCACCGACTCGATCTCGGCCGGATAGATGTTGACGCCGCCCGAGATCACCATGTCGCGCTTGCGGTCGCAGATGAAGACGTAACCGTCCGCGTCGATATAGCCGACATCGCCTGATGTGATGAAGCCGTCACGGTCGATCTCGGCGCGCTTCTCCGGCTTGTTGTGATAGGTGAAATCGGCCATCCCGGCCATGCGGGAATAGATCTCGCCGATCTCGCCGACGCCCAGCACGCGGCCGTCCTCACCGAGGAAGCGCAGTTCGGCGCCGGGCGAAATCCTGCCGACCGTGCCGGGCTTGCTCAGCGCGTCCTGCGAAGTTGCGAAGGTGACGGCGCTGGATTCGGTCGAGCCGTAGAATTCGTAGATCACCGGCCCCCACCACTCGATCATGGCGCGCTTGACGTCGGCCGGACACGGCGCCGCGGCGTGGATGATGTGGCGCAGCGAAGAGACGTCGTATTTCCGACGCACCGCCTCCGGCAGTTTCATCAGGCGAATGAACATGGTCGGCACCATGAAGATGGTGTCGATTTTGAAGCGCTCGATCAGCTCCAGGAACTCCTCGGCCTCGAAGCGCGGCATCAGCACCAGCGCGCCGCCGAGCTTGCCGGCGCGGATGCCGAACGAGTTCGGCGCGGAGTGATAAAGCGGGCCCGGCAGGATCGCGCGCGCCCCGGGCTTCAGCCCGTAGATCATCGCGCGCATGCGCTCGCCGGCCGCCGCCTGCTCCGGCGTCGGCGCATGGCGCCGCACGCCCTTGGGGTGCCCCGTCGTGCCAGAGGTGTAGATCATGTTCATGGGCTGCGGCACGACCGGGCCGTCATAGGGCTGCAATGCCGCGAGCCAGGATTCGAAATCGATCGCGAAGTCCGGCGTCTTCAGATGATCCGGATCGATCTTGTAGTTGGAGAGAATCTCCGGCGGCGTCGGCACGCTGAGCACGGTCACGCCTTTCGGAATCGCATCGCGCAAGGCATGCAGCATGTCGGCATGGCCGATCAGCACGGACGTTCCAGTATCGGCGAGGATGTAGTTGATCTCCTCCGGCTTGAAGTGCCAGTTGATCGGCACGCCATAGGCCCCGAGCCGCATCGCGGCATAGGCTGCCTCCAGGAAGGCGATGTCGTTCCGCATCAGCATGCAGACGCAATCGCCCTGCTTGACGCCGATCTTGCTGAGACCGGAAGCGATGCGATCGGCGCGGCTCGCGACCTCGGCGTGGGTGCGACGGCGATCGCCCGAGACGATGCCGAGGAATTCTGACATTTCACTCATTCTTGCTGTCCGATCTTTCGTCGGGTTTGAGATCTCAGTCATAACCGTGGTCGTCATTCCGGGATGCGCCGAAGGCGCAGGCCCGGAATCCATACTCACGATCGTGGTTATGGATTCCGGGCTCGATGCTACGCATCGCCCCGGAATGACGGAAGATTGCTAATCCGCGAACTTCGGGGCGCGCTTTTCGAGATTCGCCCGCACCGCTTCGGTCTGGTTTGCGCTGCCGATCAGCTTCTGCTGCTCGACGGATTCGGCGAGCAGTGCGGGCCCTGGATCGACCGAAAGGTTGTTGAGCAGGCGCTTGGCGGCGCGGATCGCATCGGGGCTCTTGCCGGCGATCTCGCGTGCGACGTCGAGGGCAGTTGCGCGCGGGTCGTCGCAGATGCGCGTGGCGAGGCCATAAGTCATCGCCTCCTGCGCGGAGAAGACGCGCCCCGTATAGGTGAGATCGCGCAAGATGTCGTCGCGCACGAGCGAGGCCAGGATCGGCGTGCCAGCCATATCGGGCACCAGGCCCCATTTGATCTCCATCACCGACATCCGCGCATCGGGGGAGAGGAAGCGCATGTCGGCCCCGAGCGAGAGCTGGAAGCCACCGCCGAAGGCAACGCCGTGGACGGCTGCGATCACCGGCACCGGAAGCTGGCGCCAGCCCCACACCGCCTGCTGCGCAAAATTCGCCTGGCCGTGGGTGCGCGCGGTGAGGTCACGATTTTCGCCACCCGGAATTCCGTTGCCGCCCTTCTCCTTCATGGCGGCAAAACGCCCCATGTCGAGACCGGCGCAGAAGGCGCGGCCTTCGCCCGACAGCACGACGACGCGCACGCTTTTGTCCTTCGAAAGCCGATCCGTTGCGGCAACAAGGGCCTCGAACATCGCCTGATCCAGCGCATTCATCTTGTCCGCGCGCACCAGGCGCACGTCGGCGACGCCTTCCGAGATCGAGATCGAGACGCGCTCTTCCATGGATGAATTCTCCCCTCGTTCCTGCCTGTTCTTGTTCGGTGCCGCTTTACAGGAGTACGGCGGCCGGATTTAGTCAATCGATCAATTAACCGACAATCGCTACGGGGGAAACACCCATGTTCAAGGAAAATCTTCTGGCCGGCCGGCGCATCCTTGTGACCGGCGGCGGCACCGGGCTCGGCAAGTCGATGGCAGCGCGGTTTCTCCAGCTCGGCGCCGAGGTGCATATCTGCGGCCGGCGCAAGATCGTCTGCGACGAGACCGCGACCGAGCTGATGGACCAGTATGGCGGCCGCGTCAGCAGCCACGGGGTCGACATCCGCAATGCGCTCGCGGTCGAGGAGATGATCGAGACCATCTTCCGCGACGGTCCCCTCACCGACCTCATCAACAACGCCGCCGGCAATTTCATCTCGCGCACCGAAGAGCTGTCGCCGCGCGGCTTCGATGCGGTCGCCAATATCGTGATGCACGGCACGTTCTACGTGACGCACGCGGTCGGCAAGCGCTGGATCGCCTTGAAGCAGCCGGGCAACGTCGTCTCGATCACCACGACCTGGGTGCGCAACGGCTCGCCCTATGTGGTGCCGTCGGCGATGAGCAAGTCGGCGATCCACGCCATGACGATGTCGCTGGCGACCGAATGGGGCCGATACGGCATCCGCCTCAATACCATCGCGCCGGGCGAGATCCCGACCGAGGGCATGAGCAAGCGCATCAAGCCCGGCGATGAAGCCGGCGCGCGCACCAAGGCGATGAACCCGATGGGCCGGGTCGGCACCATGGAGGAGTTGCAGAACGTCGCCGTGTTCCTGATCTCCGGCGGCTGCGACTGGATCTCAGGCGAGACCATCGCCATGGACGGCGCCCAGGCGCTCGCGATGGGCGGCAATTTCTACCAGCTCCGCGACTGGAGCGACGACGACTGGAAAACCGCGCGTGAAAGCATCATGGCGCAGAACGAAAAGGACCGGGCGAAGCGGGGCTAGCTCGCTCTCTCCCGTATTGTCTTTGCCCGCGGATGACGCCACACTCCGCGGCATAAAAACAAAACGCCTACGGGAGAAACATGTCCACCACACAGCCATTGGCGAACCTCGCCGACATGGTGCGCGAGCGCGGCAAGAGCCGCGGCGACGCCATCGCCTACGAGTTCGAAGGGCGCATCACCAGCTTTGCCGAGTTCGACATCAAGACCAACAAGGTCGCGAACGCGCTTCTGGCGGCGGGCGTGAAGAAGGGCGAGCGCATCGCCTATCTCGGCAAGAACAGCGACCTCTATTTCGAGCTGCTGATGGGTGCGATGAAGGCCGGCGTGGTGATGGCGCCGGTGAACTGGCGGCTCGCCGGGCCCGAGGTCGCCTTCATCGTCGCGGATTGCAAGGCACCGGTTCTGTTCGTGGGGCCGGAGTTCATTGCGCAAGTTCGCCAGATCAAGGACCAGTTGCCGGGCGTGCGCACTGTCATCACGACCGAGGGCGGCGCGCCGGAATGGCAGGATTTCACGGCCTGGCGCGAGGCGCAGAGCGGCGATGATCCGAAAGTGCCGATCGACACGAAAGACATCGCGATCCAGCTCTATACATCGGGCACCACCGGCAAGCCGAAGGGCGCGATGCTGTCGCATGCGAACTTCCTCAATCTCGTGCAGACCGGAAACGCCGCGGACAAGCCGGAGTGGAACCGGTGGTCAACCAACGACGTATCGCTGGTGGCGATGCCGATCTTCCATATCGGAGGCTCCGGCTGGGGCGTGATGGGGCTCTATCACGGCGCCCGCGGCGTGATCGCACGCGAGTTCGATCCGACCAAGGTGCTGGATTTCTTCGAGCAGTCGGGCATCACAAAGCTCTTCATGGTGCCGGCGGCGATGCAGTTCGTGGTGCGGCAGCCGCGTGCGAAAACCGTCGACTTCTCGCGGCTGAAATACATGCTCTATGGCGCATCTCCCATTCCGGCCGCGCTGCTGAAGGAGTGCATCGAGATCTTCAAATGCGGTTTTGTGCAGATGTACGGCATGACGGAGACGACCGGGACCATCGTCGCGCTGCCGCCGGAGGATCACGTCGAGGGGCTGGAACGGATGCGTTCGGCCGGCAAGGCGCTGCCGGGCGTCGAGATCGCGATATTGGACGCGGACGGCAAGCCGCTGCCGCCGCGCCAGGTCGGCGAGATCGCGACGCGCTCGGGCTCGAACATGGCAGGCTACTGGAATTTGCCGGAGGCGACCGCATCGACACTGCGCGCCGACGGCTGGCTGCGCACCGGTGACGCCGGCTACATGGACGAGGACGGCTATCTCTACATCCACGATCGCATCAAGGACATGATCATCTCCGGCGGCGAGAACATCTACCCCGCCGAGGTCGAGAGCGCGCTGTGCGATCACCCTGACGTCGCCGAAGCCGCCGTGATCGGCGTGCCCGATGACAAATGGGGCGAGGCGGTGAAGGCGGTCGTGGTGATGAAGCCGGGCAAGGAGGCGACCGCCACCGACATCATCAACTTCACCCGCGAGCGCATCGCCGGGTTCAAGACGCCGAAGAGCGTGGAGTTCCTGCCGGCGCTGCCGCGCAATCCCTCAGGCAAGATCCTGCGGCGGCAGTTGAGGGAGCCGTATTGGGCGGGGAAGGACCGACGGGTGAATTAGCCGCGACTGCCTCCACATCGTCGTCCCGGGCGCGCGTAGCGCGAGCCCGGGACCCATACCACTAGATCAAGTTTGGCGACGACTCAGAATTGCCAGCTCATACAAAACTTCTCCCTTGGGTTATGGGTCCCCGCCCTTCGCGGGGACGACTCGGAGAGAGATAGCGCGCAATGCCCCTAATGCTTCCCCGGCCCCATATAGCCGAACAGGAACCCCGCCACCTTGCGCATCTGGATCTCCTCGCTGCCTTCGGTGATCCGGTAGCGGCGGTGGTGGCGGTAGATATGCTCGAACGGCTTGTGGCGTGAGTAGCCCATGCCGCCATGGACCTGCATGGCGCGGTCGGCGGATTCGCAGCAGAGGCGGTTTGCCCAGTAGTTGCACATCGAGACGCGGTCGGAGAGCGTGCGCTCGATCTGCTCTTCGTTGAGCTTGTCCATCTCCCAGGCGGTCTTGCGGATCAACAGGCGCAGCATCTCGGCTTGCGTGGCCAGCTCCACCAGCGGGAACTGGATCGCCTGGTTCTCGGCGAGCGCCTTGCCGAACGGCTTTCGTTCGCGCGCGTACTTCACACTCTCGTTGATGCAGTAGACGGCGGCGCCGAGCGAGCTCGCGGCCTGCCGGATGCGGTTCTGATGGACAAAACATTGCGCCAGCGCCAGGCCGCGGCCAACCTCGCCGAACAGCGCATCCTCCGGGACGAACACATCCGTAAAACTGACGCGCGGATGGTCGGTCGGCATGTTGAAGGTCCACATGTACTCTTCAATCTTGACGCCATGGCTCTTGGCCGGCACCAGGAAGCAGGTGATGCCGCGCGCATCGCCGTCATTACCGCTGGTGCGCGCGAACAGCGCGCAGTGCGTGGCGACGTGCATGCCGGTCGTCCACATCTTCTCGCCGTTGATGATCCAGCCCTTGACGTTGTCGCGGGTCGCCGGCACCGCCCGCGCTTCCATGTGGGTCGCATCCGAGCCGTGATTGGGCTCGGTCAATCCAAACGTGATGCGATACTTGCCCTTGATCGATCCGTCGATCATCGCCTTCTGGTCGTCGCGGCCGTAGCGGTCGAGCATCGTCGCGACGGGGAAATTGCCGACGATGGAATGCTCGTTCTGGAGGTCGTTGTGCAGGCCGAGGCCCTTGGCGGCGAAGTGCTCGCGGATCACGGCCATCCAGAGGTTGGAGCCGTCCTTGCCGCCATACTGTCTCGAGACCGCAAAGCGCAGATGGCCGGCGGCGTCGGCAAGGTCCTTCGCCTTGCGCAGCAGCGCTTCCCATTCATGGCGCGGCAGGCCGCCGTTCTCGAAATCGGTGCGCGCCCATTCGCGGCGATGATCGAAGAAGCGGATGTTGTCGTCGGCCTGCTCCAGCGGCTTGATCTCGCGTTCGATGAAGCCGTCGAGCTCTCGGAGATAGGCGATGAGATCGGCAGGCAGTGAAAAATCCACAGGTTCTCTCCCGGATGATTTTATCGTTTTGCGTTAAGGCGCTAGGCGCGTTTTGCTTCGCACGATTAAGGTGAGAAGAGCGCCTTCAAGTCAAGCAATGCGAGGCGTGCCGGCCGCGCAAGGCGCGTTGCGCAATTCGATGGTGCCCAAGCACTGAGGCGCGGTAGTATGCCGCCAATATTCCTTCACGAGAAAATGCGGGAGCGAGCGATGGAGCTGAAATTTTCCAAAGTGGAACGCAAGGGGCCAATCACGATCGTCACGCTGTCGCGGCCCGAGGTCTACAACGCGCTGCACACCGACGCGCATTTCGAGCTCCAAAGGGTCTTCGACGACTTCTCGGCCGATCCCGAGCAGTGGGTCGCGATCGTCACCGGCGCCGGCGACAAGGCATTCTGCGCCGGCAACGATCTGAAATGGCAGGCGGCGGGCGGAAAGCGCGGCTGGGACAAGGGCGGCTTCGCCGGCCTCACAGCGCGCTTCGACTGCGACAAGCCGATCATCGCCGCGGTCAACGGTGTGGCGATGGGCGGCGGCTTCGAGATCGCGCTGGCCTGCGACCTGATCATTGCCTCGGAGAATGCGACCTTCGCGCTGCCGGAGCCGCGCGTCGGGCTGGCCGCGCTCGCCGGCGGCCTGCACCGGCTGCCGCGCCAGATCGGGCTCAAGCGCGCCATGGGCATGATCCTCACCGCGCGCCATGTCAGCGCCAAAGAGGGCCACGAGCTCGGCTTTGTCAACGAGGTGGTGCCGCAGGGCGAGGCGCTGGCGGGCGCACTGCGCTGGGCGGAGATGATCACCAAGAACTCGCCGATGTCGATCCGGGCTTCGAAGCAGACCATTCAGAAGGGGCTCGGTGTGTCGCTCGAGCAGGCAATTGAAGAGCAGCGGGACTATCCGGCCGTGAAGGCGATGGTGGCGTCGCAGGACTACATCGAGGGCCCGAAGGCATTTTCCGAGAAGCGGCCGCCGAAATGGGTGGGGAAGTAGGAGGTCCCTCCCCTCGTCATTGCGAGCGCAGCGAAACAATCCAGACTGTCTCCGCGGAGCGACTCTGGATTGCTTCGCTGCGCTCGCAATGACGGAGACAGTGGGAACGCTTAGCCGTCTCGCGACAGTTCGCGCTTGTACGATGCGTAGTTCGGCTGATCCACGGCAAGCTTGTCCATCGTGGTCTGCCAGAGATGCTCGGCGAGACCGGTCGTTGCGAGATCTACCTCGCCCTTGGCGATGCGTTCGGCCAGCGCGCGGTTGAGATCGGTGACCGAACCATCACCACCCAGCAGAGCACGCAGTCGCTCCAGCTCTTTCGCATCGCTCCCCTGCTCCAGCGTCAGGTGCCGTGTCACGAGATCAAGGATGTTGATGGCCACGCGCAGCTTGAAGGCCTGGTGGCCAGAGACCAGCGGCGCGATGTCATTGCGCAAGAAATCAGCGACCGTCCTGGTCAGCTCGATCGGGGTCGGTTCGTCCTGCATGGTCAACTCCCTCGCGGCGCGAGCAGCCGCAACAGATCGATCTCGGTCTCGCTGGCGCGGCGGCCGATCATGGCGCGCTCCATGGAATGGTCCGGGCCCTCGCGAAACCGCTGCATCATGCCGCCGCACATGATGCCCCAGCGCAGCGTGCCCATCACTTCCCAGAACTTTACACGCGCAGGGTCGCATTTGCGGCCCGCGGCTTCATAGCCCGTGAACAATTCCTCGCGCGAACCAAAGCCGCCGACGGGCTTGTCGATCTCACCAAAACGCCAGGAGTTGACGCAGACCCAGCCGAGATCCTCCATGGGGTCGCCGAGATGGGCGAGCTCCCAATCGAGCACCGCGCGGACGCCGTCGGCGCCGATGATGAGATTGCCGTTGCGGAAATCGCCGTGCACCAGCGTCGTCTCGGCGGCGGGACCCGGATCGTGGCCGCGCAGCCAGCGCAGCGCCAGCTCGAACACCGGCTTTGGCCAGTTCAGGCTGCGGTAGTCGCGTTCGAACTCGTCGATCTCCTTCGCCGCCGACATGTGCCGCAGCTCGGGCAGCTTGTCCTGCGGCAGCCCGTGCAGCCCCGCTAGCACGCCGCCGATCTGCCGCGCGAGAAGCGGCCGCGCCGCAGCGAACTCGTCGTCGCGCAGGATCTTGCGCGCGATGGTCTCGCCCTCGACCCGCTGCATGATAAAGCCGGTGCCGAGATCGTCCTCGGGCACCAGAACATGCATCACCCGCGGTGACGGCAGGCCCGCTTCATAAGCGAGCTGCATCAGCCGCGCTTCGGCCCGAAGCCCTGCCGCGCGCGTCGGCGCCGCGCCATAGCCTTTCGGCGAGCGGCGCAGGATCGCGCCGATCGGCCCATCGGGGTGCACGATATCGAAGCGCCAGGTTTCCTGGCTCGCGCCACCGGACAGTCTTGCAGCTCCGGTAACGCCCGTCGCGCCCGGGCACCAGCGCGCGACGCTGCGGGAGAGTTGCGTCTCGATCATTTGCCCTTGAACTGCGCCGGGCGCTTCTCCAGGAACGCGCCGACGCCTTCGCGAAAGTCCTGCGTGTCGCCGGCACGAAGCTGGCACTGGAATTCGAGATTGAGCTGGTCCTCGAAGGAATTTTCCGGGCTGTCCCAGTAGAGCTTGCGGATCAGCGACAGCGCGACCGTCGGCCCGCTGGCGAGCTCGCGTGCAAGCTTCATCGCCTCCTCCATCAGCACGCCGTCGTCATAGACGCGGTTGACGAGACCCCATTCCAGCGCCTTCTCGGCCGGCAGCCTTTCGCCCATCAGCGACAATTCGATCGAGCGCGCCCGGCCGACGAGCCGCGGCAGCAGCCAGGTCGAGCCGCAATCCGGCACAAGGCCGATGCGGCGGAACGCCTGCAGAAAGTAGGAGGATCGCGCGCACAGGATCATGTCGCCGAGCAGCGCGAAGCTCATGCCAGCGCCCGCGGCCGGCCCGTTGACGGCGGTCACGATCGGGCAGTGCAGATTGCGGATGCGGCGCAGGAAGGGGTGGAAACCGGTCTCGAGCGTCAAGCCGGCCTTGGTCTTCTTCGACTGGTCGTTGCGGCCCTGGAGGTTCGCGCCGGTACAGAACGCACGCCCCGCGCCGGTCAGCACGACGCAGCGCACCTCGTCCTTCCTCTCCTCGATCGCGTCGAGCGCTTGCGCGAGACCGCCGAGCATGTCCACGGAGACCGCGTTCATCACCTCCTGATGGTCGAGCTTGAGGATCGCGACCGAGCCATCGAGATCGAGCGTGACGTGTTTGAACTGCATGGTTTCCTCGTCAGTTGCGGCCAGCGACGTTTCGCAGACCGGAATTGCTTTTGCCAGGGCGCATATTTGATTTTTGGCGCGGTCTTGTCCATGGTGATCGGAGCATAGCAAGCAATCTTGCGCGCAGCGGCTGATGCGACGCATACCAAAAGCAGGACACGCGCCATGGACCTTTTCGACCTCACTGGCCGTGTCGCCGTGATCACCGGTGGCAATGGCGGCATCGGGCTCGGCATCGCGCAGGCGCTAGCCGGCCAGGGTTGCAACGTCTCGATCTGGGGCCGCAATGCTGACAAGAACAAGGCTGCTGCCGCGAGCATGGCAGGCCTCTCCGGCAAGGTCGATACCCGCGTCTGCGACGTCACCGATCCGGCCTCGGTCAATGCCGCAATGAAGGCCACGCTCGACACTTTCGGCCGGGTCGACGGCTGCTTTGCCAATGCCGGCATCGGCGGCGGCGGCCGGCGTTCCTTCATCGAGCGCACCGAGGAAGAATGGCGCACCATGTTCGCGACCAATCTCGACGGCGTGTTCCACGCCTTCCAGGCGGCCGCGAGGCACATGACCGAGCGCGCCAATGCGGGCGATCCCTTCGGCCGGCTGGTTGCGACATCGAGCCTGGCCTCGATCTTCGGCACCGCGCGCAACGAGCACTATGCGGCGACCAAGGCCGCGATCAACGCGCTGGTGCGCGCGCTCGGCGTCGAACTGGCACGCCACGGCGTCACCGCGAATGCGATCCTGCCCGGCTGGATCAAGAGCGACATGACATCAGGCATCATGGCCAACGAAAAGTTTGTCGCCAACGTGATGCCGCGCATTCCGGTGCGGCGCTTCGGCGAGCCCAGCGATTTCGGCGGCATTGCCGTATATCTGATGAGCAAGGCGTCATCGTATCACACCGCGGATACGTTCGTTATCGACGGTGGCTATACGGCGTTTTGAATTCGTAGGGTGGGCAAAGCCGCGCTTGCGGCGTGCCCACCATAAGCAATTGTGGTGGTGGGCACGCTGCGCTTTGCCCACCCTACGATGTCTGATTTCGTAAGCGCAAAAGGGGACGGGCAAATGTTTTCCCATATCATGATCGGCACCAACGACCTCGACAAGGCCAAGACGTTCTATGACACGCTGCTCGGCACGCTCGAGGTGCGGCCGGCCAGGGTCGACGGCCATCGCATCTTCTACATCACCAAGACCGGCGTGTTCTCGGTGACGAAGCCGATCAACGGCGAAGCGGCGACATGCGCGAATGGCGGCACCATCGGCTTTGCCTGCAACTCGCCGGAGCAGGTCGACAAGTGGCACGCCGCCGGCGTCGCTGCTGGCGGAACGCCGATTGAGAATCCGCCCGGCATCCGCGAGGGCGCGGGGAACAAGCTCTATATCGCCTACTTGCGCGACCTTGACGGCAACAAGATCTGCGCGATGCACCGGATGGCGAGCTGACGCACGACGCGACGGCGTTCAAACAACATTTCAAACGCTCTCGCGAAATTCCATCGCGTGGCATGGCCCGCGCGGGGAAATGCACGCTCGCACTTTTGCCGCGCTGCGACTATTCTGTCGTCCAGCACGATCTCAGCGACCCGGGAGGAACAATGACAAAACACACCTATATTCCCCGCACTACCAATTACACCCTCAACCCCGGCGACGAGCTCAACGACCTCCGCATGTCGGACCAGGTCCGGCCGCTCTACGATCACGTCAGGAAGTTCATCCGCGAAACCGTCGAGCCGATGTCGATCGAGTTCGCCAAGGCCGGCGAGGCCAAGGAAGACCGCTGGAGCTTCACGCCCAAGCAGCTCGAGGTGCTGGAAAAGGCCAAGAACAAAGCCAAGCAGGAAGGCCTCTGGAACTTCTTCCTGCCCGATGACGAGACCGGCCAGGGCCTGAAGAACCTCGACTACGCCTATATCGCCTCCGAGCTCGGCAAGAGCCCGCTGGCCTCCGAGACCATGAACTGCTCGGCGCCGGACACCGGCAACATGGAGGTGCTGGAGCGCGTCGGCACCAAGGAGCAGAAGGAGAAGTGGCTGAAGCCGTTGATGAACGGCGAGATCCGCTCGGCCTATGTCATGACCGAGCCGAACGTCGCCTCTTCCGACGCCAAGAACATCTCGACCACGGCAAAGCTCGTCGGCGACGAATGGGTCATCAACGGCGAGAAGTATTACATCTCCGGCGTCGGCGATCCCCGTTGCAAGATCCTCATC
The DNA here is from genome assembly GCF_018129995.1 of Bradyrhizobium sp. SZCCT0153. Taxonomy (GTDB): domain Bacteria; phylum Pseudomonadota; class Alphaproteobacteria; order Rhizobiales; family Xanthobacteraceae; genus Bradyrhizobium; species Bradyrhizobium japonicum_G. The sequence goes on along the minus strand of NZ_JAFCKS010000002.1, from coordinate 405,509 downwards.
GTGATGGTGAAGACCAATCCGGACGCGGCGCCGAGCAAGCAGCAGTCACAGATCCTGGTGCCGCGCGACACGCCCGGCGTCGAGGTGCTCGGGCCCATGTACGTGTTCGGCCAGGACCACGCCCCGCGCGGCCACATGCACATGCGTTTCAACAATGTGCGCGTGCCCAAGGAGAACATTCTGCTGGGCGAAGGCCGCGGTTTCGAGATCTCGCAGCTCCGCCTCGGCCCGGGCCGCATCCATCACTGCATGCGCACCATCGGCAAAGCGGAGAAAGCGCTCGATCTGATGGTGCAGCGTGGCCTGACCCGCGAAGCTTTCGGCAAGAAGATCGCCCATCTCGGCGGCAACATGCAGATCATCGCGCAAGCGCGCTGCGAGATCGAGGCGATGCGGCTGATGGTGCTGAAGGCCGCCAAGGCGATGGACGTGCTCGGCAACAAGGAGGCCCGCGTCTGGGTGTCCATGGTCAAGGCCATGGTGCCGGAGCGCGCCTGCAAGATCATCGACCAGTCGATCCAGATGCACGGCGCCACCGGCATCTCGCACTGGACCCCGCTCGCGGAGATGTACCAGGACGTACGCCATCTGCGCTTCGCGGATGGTCCGGACGAGGTGCACTGGATGGTGGTGGGACGCCACGAGCTCAGCATGGCGTGAGGTCTCGCCTCTTCCCGCTCGGGAAGAGGCGTAGGGTGGGCAAGGCGCGCTCTTCGCGCGCCGTGCCCACCATCGCGAGATCGCAAGAAGTGGTGGGCACGCTTCGCTTTGCCCACCCTACGAAGTTTCACCTCCACGGAGCCACCATGGATTACGCCGCCAGCGATCTGACGCCACGCGAGCGCTACAAGGTGCTGACGTCCTTCATCCTGCCGCGGCCGATCGCGTGGGTAACCACGGTCGGGCCGACCGGCGTGGTCAACGCCGCCCCCTTCAGCTTCTTCAACGCGTTTTGCGAGGATCCGCCGCTGTGCATGTTCGCGGCGAACCGTAAGCCGAACGGACAGGACAAGGACACCTTCCTCAACATCCAGCGCACCGGTGAGTTCGTGGTCAATATCGCCGACGAACCGCTGGCGAAGGCCATGCACGAGAGCAGCGGCGATTTTCCGCCCGACATCGGCGAGCCCGACTATCTCGGGCTCAAGCTCGCGCCCTCGAGCAAGATCGCGGTGCCGCGGCTCGCCGACACGCCCTGGGCGATGGAGTGCAAGCTCTGGAAGATGATCGACGTCAACGACGATCGCCGCCTGATCATGGGCGAAGGCATCCACTTCCACATCCGCGACGAGCTGTGGGACGACAAGGCGATGCGGGTGCACATGGACCGCTATCACCCGATCGGCCGCATGTTCGCCGACCGCTACTGCCGCACGGATGATCGCGTGGTGTTTCCGGCGGCCGAAGGCGCGAAGGGGAAGTAGGCGCGTCGCGGCGAAGGCGCGCTCCCTCGCCCCGCAAGCGGGGCGAGATGAAGCGGCACCGCCCTACATCGCGGGCGCGATCTTGTCCTGCGTCTTGGTCTCGAAATCGGACGCATCGTGCCGCTCGTGGAGCTGGCTGGCGGGATCGCCGGAGACGCGGTTGACCATGCGGCCGCGCTTGACGGCCGGGCGCTTGGCGATCTGGTCGGTCCAGCGCTGCACGTGCTTGTAGTTCTGCACGGACAGGAATTCGCCGGCGCCATAGACCAGCCCCTTGGCGAGCGCGCCGTACCAGGGCCACACTGCGATGTCGGCGATGCTATACTCGCTGCCGGCGAGATATTCGTTGTCGGCGAGGCGCCGGTCGAGCACGTCGAGCTGGCGTTTGGTCTCCATCGCGAAACGGTCGATGGCGTATTCGATCTTGGTCGGCGCATAGGCGTAGAAATGGCCGAAGCCGCCGCCGAGATAGGGCGCGCTGCCCATCTGCCAGAACAGCCAGGACATCGCCTCGGTGCGGGTCTTGATGTCCTTGGGCAGGAAGGCGCCGAACTTCTCGGCGAGGTAGAGCAGGATCGAGCCGGACTCGAATATCCTGATCGGCTCAGGGCCGGAGCGGTCCATCAGCGCCGGAATCTTGGAGTTGGGATTGATGTCGACGAAGCCGCTGCCGAACTGGTCGCCATTGCCTATCCTGATCAGCCAAGCGTCGTATTCGGCGCCCTTGTGCCCGAGCGCCAGCAGCTCCTCCAGCATCACGGTGACCTTGACCCCGTTCGGCGTCGCCAGCGAATAGAGCTGGAAGGGGTGCTTGCCGACCGGCAGCTCCTTGTCATGGGTGGGGCCGGCGATCGGGCGGTTGATGCTGGCGAACTGCCCGCCGTTCTCCTTGTTCCAGGTCCAGACCTTGGGCGGCACGTAAGGGGTGTCGGTCATGCGATGGGCTCCGGCGGAAAGATGCGCCTGCATTAATTAGCCCGCGATTGGCCGATGACAAGTCCTGCCGGCTCTGCGTCCGGCGCGGGCCTCAGGCCGGCGTCATGCATCTGGCCTAACCCGTCACCACCCTGCGCGGCTGCTCCGCCCGCTCCATCACGAATCCCTCATAGCCCTTCGCCGCGACCTCGTCGCAGATCCGCCGGTAGACCCCGACTCCGCCGATATAGGGCATGAAGATGCGCGGCTTGCCCGGGATGTTGGCGCCCATGTACCAGGAATTGGCCTGCGGATAGAGCGTGCCATGGGCGACCTCGTTGACATGGGTCACCCATTTCTCCTCGGCATCCCTGCCCGCCTCCATCGTGGCAAGGCCCTGCTTGCGCATGTGGACGAGGCCATCGGCGATCCAGTCGACATGCTGCTCGATCGACACGATCATGTTGGAGAGCACCGAGGGGCTGCCGGGCCCGGTGATGATAAAGAGATTTGGAAAGCCGGCGCTCATCAGCCCAAGATAGGTCTTCGGGCCTTCCGCCCATTTCTGGTTCAGCGCCTGCCCGCCACGGCCGCGAATGTCGATCTTCGCGACGGATCCGGTCATGGCGTCGAAGCCGGTCGCGAGCACGAGTGCGTCGACCTCGTGGTCCTCCTCCGCGACACGGACCGCGTTCGCCGTGATCTCCTGGATCGGATTGGCCTTGATGTCGACCAGCGAGACATTCGGCCGGTTGAAGGTCGCGAAATAGCCGGTATCGATGCAGATGCGCTTGGTGCCGATCGGATGGCTATCCGGCTGCAGCAGCTTTGCCGTTTCGGGGGCCTTCACGATCTCGGCGATCTTGCCGCGGACGAAATTCGCCGCGGTGTCGTTCGCTGCGCGGTCGAGGCCGAGATTGTTGTAGACATACATGAAGGTGAGTCCGCCGCGCTCCCAGCGGGCCTCGTACTTCCGGAGCCTGGCATCGTCGCTGTCGTCGAGCGCCCCGCAGTCCGGCTGCTCGGCGAAAATGCCGTTGCGCGCGACTTCACGGGCGAAGCGGCGGATCTGCGGATAGTTGTCGCGGAACGTGGTGCGCTCCTCGTCGGTCAGCGCGGCATTGCGGGCAGGAATCGAGAAATTGGCCGTGCGCTGAAACACCGTGAGGTGCCTGGCCTGCTCGGCGATGATTGGTGCGGACTGAATCCCCGATGATCCCGTGCCGATCAGGCCGACGCGCAAGCCGGTGAAGTCAACGCCTCCGTGCGGCCAGCTGCCGGTGTGATAGACAGCGCCCTTGAAGGTCTCGAGACCCTCGATGTCCGGCTTGCGCGCATTCGAGAGGCACCCGGTCGCGAGCACGACGAATTGCGCCTGAACCGTTTTGCCGTCGGCTGTCGTCACCGCCCATCGCCTCGCATGCTCGTCGAACACCGCGCGTTCGACGCCGGTGTCGAACTGGATGTCGCGGCGCAGATCAAAACGGTCGGCGACGTGATTGGCGTATTTCAGGATCTCGGGCTGCGGCGCGTAGCGTTCGCTCCAGTCCCATTCCTGCTGCAGCTCGTCCGAGAACGAGTAGGAATATTGCATGCTCTCGACATCGCAGCGCGCGCCGGGATAGCGGTTCCAGTACCAGGTGCCGCCGACGCCGCCGCCCCGCTCGTAGACACGCACCGAGAAGCCAAGACCGCGCAAGCGGTGCAACATGTACATGCCGGCGAAACCCGCGCCGACGACGACCACGTCATAGGCTTCCGTGGCCTGGACCGGACTCGCTTGCGCTGACGACATCGGCTGGCGCTCCCTTGTTGTTTTCTGTTGTTGGCACCAGCATTCTCTCAGGTCGGCGAAAGCGCAAGAGGCTTATCGGCGCCTGCTGCCCTGCTTATTTTGCGCGGCGGAACGGCCAGCGTACCGCGCGGCGTCTACACGCAAGATGCTCGGCCGAATCCGGAATGGCATCGCGAGCGGCGATAGGCTAGCGTCGCCTTTGCTTCGCCAGCGCAAGCAACAAGAACGCGAGGCCGCCGGGAGAGAACGATGAAATCGCCAATCTGCGACATGCTGGGCATCGAGTTCCCGCTGCTCGCCTTCAGCCATTGCCGCGATGTCGTCGCCGCCGTCAGCCGCGCCGGCGGCTTTGGTGTGCTCGGCGCGACCGTGCACACGCCCGATACGCTTGAGCGCGAGTTGAAATGGATCGACGAGCACGTCGACGGAAAGCCCTACGGCGTCGACGTGCTGATCCCCGAAAACATCTCGACCGCAGGCGAGAAGGACGTCACGTGGAAGAGCCTGGAGGCGCGCGTGCCGCAGGAGCACCGCGACTACACGCGAGGCCTCCTTAAGAAGTACGACATCGAGCTGACCGCAACCAACGTGGCCGACAACCAGCCGCAGCCATTCGATGCGAAGACGGCGCTGCAACTCCTGGAGGTCTCTTTCAACCATCCGATCCGTTTGATCGCCACTGCGCTGGGCGTACCGCCGAAGGCGATGATCGAGATGGGCAAGACGCATGGCGTGCCGGTTGCCGCGCTCGTCGGCGCCAAGGAGCACGCGCTGCGCCAGGTTGCAGCCGGTGTCGATATCCTCGTCGTGCAGGGCACCGAGGCCGGCGGCCATTGCGGCGAGGTCTCGACCTTGGTGCTGGTGCCGGAGGTGATCAAGGCGATCAAGCCGATCCGCGACGTGCCGGTGCTGGCCGCCGGCGGCATCATGACGGGTCGGCAGATGGCGGCCTGCATGGCCATGGGCGCCGCCGGTGCATGGACCGGCTCGGTGTGGCTCGCGACCGTCGAAGCCGAGACCACGGAGATCTTTCGCGAGAAGATGATTGCGGCGTCCTCGCGCGATGCGGTGCGCTCGAAGGGCCGCACCGGGAAGCCGGCGCGGCAGCTTCGCTCGGTTTGGACCGATGCCTGGGACCGCGCGCCGGAAAGTCCCGGCGCGCTGCCGATGCCGCTGCAGAGCATCATCAGCCGCGACGCCTTCAACTCGATCGACCGCGCGGCGGCGAGCGGCAATGCAAGGGCGCGCGATCTCGTGAGTTACTTCGTCGGCCAGGGCGTCGGGTTGATCGACAGCGTGAGGTCGGCCGGTGCCGTGGTGCAGGAGTTCAAGGAAGATTTTGCCGAGGCCGTCGAGCACATGAATGCCCTGGTGGCGGAGTGATCCCTTCTGTCATTGCGAGCGCATCGAAGCAATCCAGAGTCCTTCCGCAGAGGCAGTCTGGATTGCTTCGCTTCGCTCGCAATGACGAAACAACCGATATCGTGAATTGAGGCCATGACCGACAAGACCAATATCCCCGAAGACCGCATCCCCGTCATCGTCGGCATCGGCGAGATCGTCGACCGCCCGAAGGAGATCACCGCGGGCCTCGAGCCGCTCGACCTGCTTGAACAGGCGCTGCGGCGCGCCGAGCAGGATGCCGGCGCAAAGCTGCTCGGCGAGGTGCAGTCGCTCGACGTCGTCAACTTCCTGAGCTGGCGCTATCGCGATCCGGAGAAGCTTTTGGCGCAGCGGCTCGGCATTGCGCCTGCGCATTGCTATTACGGCCCGGTCGGCGGCGAGAGCCCGATCCGCTACATCCACGAGGCGGCAAAGCGCGTCGCGCGCGGCGAATGCACGGTGGCCGCGATCTGCGGCGCGGAAGCGCAGTCGACCGCGACCAAGGCGGAGCGCGCAGGCGCGAAGCTGCCATGGACACCGTTTGCCCATGACGTCGAGGAGCCCAAGCGCGGCGCGGCGTTCCAGAAACCGCTGGCCGTGACGCTCGGCGTGTTCCGCCCCGTCACCGTCTATCCCTTCTATGAGGCGGCCTCCTCCGCGCACTGGGGCCAGACGCCGCGCGAAGCGATGGCGGAATCGGGAACGCTGTGGTCGCGCTATTCGGAAGCCGCCGCGCAAAATCCCAATGCCTGGCTGAAGCGGCGCTATGCGCCTGACGAGATCACGACGCCGACCGCGGACAACCGCCTGATCGCGTGGCCCTACAACAAGCTGATGGTGGCCAACCCAAGCGTCAACATGGGCGGTGCGCTGCTGCTGACCAGCCTCGCCAAGGCCCGCGCGGCCGGCATTGCCGAGGACAAGCTCGTCTACCCGCTCGGCGGCGCCTCGGCGGAAGAGCCGCGCGACTATCTGCTGCGCGACCAGTTTTTCGAGAGCCATCCGCAGAACGCCGTCTTGAAGGCTGCGATGGACCTTGCCGGCGGCGACGGCAAGGCGTTCGACGCGATCGAGTTGTACAGCTGCTTCCCGTGCGTGCCCAAGATGGCGCGTCGGACACTGGGCCTATCCGCCGACGTGCAGCCGACCGTGACCGGCGGCCTCACCTTCTTCGGTGCGCCGCTCAACACCTACATGACGCATGCGGCCTGCGCGATGGTGCGGCGCCTGCGCGACGGCGCAAGGCTTGGCCTGCTCTACGGCCAGGGCGGCTTCGTTACCAAGCATCACGCGCTGGTGGTTTCAAAGATGCCGCCGCGTCAGGCGCTGGCGCAGGAGACGAGCGTGCAGGCGGACGCCGACCGCAACAAGCGCGCGGTGCCGGAGTTCGTCACGGACGCCGGCGGCAAGGGTAAGGTCGAGAGCTTTACGGTGCTCTACGGCCGTGGTGGCGATGTCGAGCACGGCGTGGTGATGCTGCGCACCGAAGACGACCGGCGCACGCTGGCGCGGATTCCGGCGAGCGACACGGCGACGCTGGCGCATCTGCTCAATATGGACCGCACGCCGGTCGGCTCGCTCGGAGAGATCGCGATGGCCGCCGATGGCGTTCCGGAGTGGCGGGTGGCGTAGCGCTCGTAGGTGGGCAAAAGGCGCACTTGCGCCGTGCCCACCATGATTTTCGGGATCGCATAGAGTGATGGGCACGCTTCGCTTTGCCCAACCCTACAAGACAGCCCTACCCCTTCGGCGCCTGCTTCTCCGACGCCGTGGCCGGCTTGCCCTTGGCGCCGGTCACGCGGACCGGGTCGCCGTCGGACAGGCCGTCCGGCGGGGCGGTGATGATGCGGTCGTCGGGAGCAATGCCCGAGGCGAGCTCGATCTCGCGGCCAAGGTCGCGCGCGATCGTCACCGGCTTGAACAAGACCTTGTCGTCTGCGCCGACGGTCGCGACGCGCAAGCCGTTGCCGTTGAAGATCAGGGCGCTTGCCGGGATACTGAGCGGGGTGGAATCGCGCTGGAGGCTCAGCTTCACGCTGGCATAGCCGCCGGGCATCAGCTCGCCGCTGGAATTGTCGAGCCCAAGCTGCATGCGCGTGGTGCCGGAGGCAACGTCGACGGCCTGCGAGGAGGCCTCCACCGTCGCCTGGAAGGTCCGGTTCGGATATTCCGGCATCACGAGGGTGGCCTTGGCGCCGATCTTGATCGCCGGCACGTAGTTCTGGGGCACGTTGACGTAGACGCGCAGCTTGGTGATATCGGAGACCACGAACATCGCCGGGCCCGAGCCGCCGCCGGCATTGATCAGCGCGCCGACATCAGTGTCGCGCGCGGTGACCACGCCGTCGAACGGCACCGTGATCTTCTTGTAGCCGGCCAGCGCTTCCAGCCGCTCGACATTGGCCTGCCCCGAATGCACGGCGGCGTTCTTGTTGGAGAGATCGGCGGTACGCTCGTCGATCTCCTGCGCGGAGACGAAATTGGAGGCGACCAGCGTCTTGCGGCGGTTGAGCGTTGCCTCCGACAGCCGGGCGCTGGCCTGCTGGCTGGCGAGATCGGCGCGGGCCTGCAAGAGCTGCTGATCGAGGTCGGGCGCCTCGATCTCGGCGATCACCTGACCCGCCTTGACGCGGGCGCCGATATCGGCGCTCCAGCTCTTCAAATAACCGGATACGCGGGCGAAGATCGGGGCACGGTAATAGGCCTCCAACCGGCCCGGCAGGTCGAGGTTGGCGTTAAGAGCCCTGGCGTTGGGCAGCGTGACCGCGACGCTGGGAACCGCCTGATCGTCGGTCCATTCCTTCAGCTTGGAGCCCTGCTCCTCGCGGGCCCGGATGCCGGTGCCCACGACGAAGCCAGCCGCAATCAGCACCACCACGCCGAAAATGCCCAGTTTCCGGCGCGACACCGGGGAGCGGGATTCAGTGGGTGACATGCGGGGTCTCCGAGGGGGCGGCGGCCTTGGCGCCTTGCTTCTTGTGTACCATACTGAACACCACGGGAACAAACATCAGCGTGGCGAAGGTTGCAAAGATCAGGCCGCCGATCACGGCCCGGCCGAGCGGTGCATTCTGCTCGCCGCCCTCGCCGAGCCCCAGCGCCATCGGCGCCATGCCGATGATCATGGCGAGCGCGGTCATCAGCACCGGGCGGAACCGGACGAATCCCGCTTCGAGGGCAGCGGCGACGGGGTCACCGAGTTCCTCGTAGCGCTCGCGAGCAAACGAGATCACGAGCACGCTGTTGGCGGTGGCGACGCCCATGCACATGATGGCGCCGGTCAGCGCCGGTACCGACAGCGTCGTCTCGGTCGCGAACAGCATCCAGACGATGCCGGCGAGCGCGGCCGGCAGCGCCGTGATGATCACGAAGGGATCGGACCAGGACTGGAAGTTCACGACGATCAGGAAATAGATCAGCACGACCGCCCCGAGCAGGCCGAACAGCAGGCCGGTGAAGGCGCTGTTCATGGTCTGCACCTGGCCGAGCAGCACGACGGAGGAGCCCTTCGGCACCTCCTTGGCGGTATCGGCGATCAGCTTGCGGATGTCGGTCGCGACCGCGCCGAGATCGCGCCCCGAGGTCGTGGCGAAGATCTGCACCATCGACTGGATGTCGTATTGCGAGACCACCGCGCTCGACGTCGAGCGCTTGATGTCGGCGATGCCGCCGAGGATCGGCGACTGCGCATTGCCGGCCGCGGTGATCGGCAGCGTCTGGAGCGCGCTGAGCGAGTCGATCTGGTATTGCGGCGTCTGCATCACGATCGAGTAGGACACGCCGTTGTCCGGATTGAGGAAGTAGGTCGGCGCGACCTGCGAGGAGCCGGCGAGATTGACCACGAGGCTGTTGGTGACGTCGCGCTCGGTCAGACCGACAAATTGCGCGCGAGTGCGGTCGACATCGATGTTGAAGGTCGGATTGTTCGGCGATTGCTGGATGCGCGCATCGGCAACGCCGGGAATCCTGCGGACCTTGGCCAGCAGATTGTTGGCATAAGCGAAATTGGCACTGATATTGGCGCCGCGAACCTGCAGGTCGATCGGCGCCGGCGCGCCGAAGTTCAGGATCTGGCTGACGATGTCGGCCGGCAGGAAGGCGAAGCTGACGCCCGGGAACAGCCGCGGCAGCTGCTCGCGCAGCACGCGCACATGCTCTTCGGTCGGCTTGTGGCCTTCCTTCAGCTTGATCTGGATGTCGCCGTCCTGCGGGCCGATTACACCCGTGTTGTTGTAGGTCATGTTGATGCCGGAGATCGGCATGCCGATGTTGTCGGTCAGCGTCTCGATCTCGCCCGGGATCAGCTTGCGGATCGCCTTCTGCACGTCGGCGAGCTGGTTGGCAGTCTCCTCGACGCGGGTGCCGACCTGGGTGCGGACATGCATCAGGATGTTGCCGGCATCGACCGCGGGGAAGAAGTTGCGCCCGAGGAACGGCACCAGCGCGAAGGACGCGCCGACCACGCAGAGGAAGCCGATCACGAACACCGCGCGATGGGCCAGTGCGAGGCCGAGAAAGTCATGATAGCCGCCGCGGATGCGCTCGAACCGCGCCTCGAAGCCGCGCTGGAACCAGACGAAAGGATTGCGTGACTTCGGCGGTCCGCCCTCGTGATGGACATGCGCCTGCAACAGGTAGTTCGCCATGGTCGGCACCAGGGTGCGCGACAGGATGAACGACCAGATCATCGCGAACATCACCGCTTCGGCCATCGGCACGAACAGGAAGCGGGCGACGCCGGAGAGGAAGAACATCGGCACGAACACGATGCAGATGCAGAGCAGCGAGACGAAGGCCGGCGTCACGATCTGGTTGGCGCCGTCGAGGATCGACTGCTCGACCGGCTTGCCCTGCTCCAGATGGTAGTTGATGTTCTCGATGGTGACGGTGGCGTCGTCGACGAGGATGCCGACCGCGAGCGCCAGGCCGCCGAGCGTCATGATGTTGAGCGTCTCTCCGATCGCCGACAGCATGATGATGGCGCCGAGCACGGACAGCGGAATCGAGACCGCGATGATGACGGTCGAGCGCCAGCTGCCGAGGAACAGCAGGATCATGACGCTGGTGAGCAGCGCCGCGATCACGCCTTCGAGCGCGACGCCTTCGATCGCACCGCGGACGAACACCGACTGGTCGCCGATGAAGCCGATCTTCAGCGCGTCGGGCAGCTGGTCCTTGACGTCGATCACCTTCTGCTTGATGCCGGCGATGATGTCGAGCGTCGAGGTCGCGCCCGCCTTCAAGACCATCATCAGCACCGAGCGGTTGCCGTCGACGTGGACGATGTTGGTCTGCGGCGGATTGCCGTCGCGCACGGTCGCGACATCGCGCACATATACCATCGCGCCGTTGACGGTCCTGATCGGCAGATTGCCGAGCTCTTCGATCTTGAGCGGCGAGTTGTTGAGCTGGATGTTGTATTCGAACTGGCCGATCTTCTGGGTGCCGACCGGCGTGATCAGGTTTTGCGCGGCGAGCGCGTTGGCGACGTCCTGTCCGGACAGGCCGCGAGACTGGAGCGCGGTCGGGTCGAGGTCGATCTGGACCTGACGCAGCTTGCCACCGAAGGGGTATGGGATCGCCGCGCCGGGCACGGTGACCAGCGGCGTGCGGAGCTGGTTGATGCCGATGTCGGCGAGGTTCTGCTCGGTGAGGCCATCGCCCGACAGAGCCACCTGGATGATCGGCACGGTCGAGGCGGAGTAGTTCAGAATCAATGGCGGCGTCGCGCCCGGCGGCATCTGCTTGATCAGCGTCTGCGAGATCGCGGTGACCTGGGCGTTGGCGGTGCGGATGTCGACATTGGGCTGGAAGAAGATCTTGATGATGCCAAAGCCGTTATAGGAGTTGGCGGTGATGTGCTCGATGTCGTTGACTGTCGTCGTCAGCGCGCGCTGAAATGGCGTGGTGATGCGGCCCGACATCTGGTCGGGCGGCAGGCCGGTGTACTGCCAGACCACGCCGATCACGGGGATGCGGATGTCCGGAAAGATGTCGGTCGGCGTCCGCAGCGCCGCCAGCGGTCCGATGATCAGGAGCAGGAGCGCGAGCACGACAAACGTGTAGGGCCGGCTCAGGGCAATACGGACCAGAGCAATCATTCGCCAGGCAATTCCAGGTCAGGCAGGGATACGGAATCCGCCCCCGCGGGGATCCTCTTTTCCCTTTACCCGAGCACCGCCGGAAACGCTAATGACCGGCGGCTTTCCTGCTTTCACTTCCCTGCTACCGCACTGCGAAATCGGCATCGCAGCTATGCGGCCGAGCGCCTCACGCCGCGCGGACGGAATTCAGGAACTTGCCGACCTCGAGCTTGAGGCGGTTGGAATCGCGGGACAGCATCTGCGCCGCCGACAGCACCTGCGAGGACGCCGATCCGGTTTCGGATGCGCCGCGCTGGACGTCGCCGACATTGGAAGAGACCTGCTGGGTGCCGTTGGCCGCCTGCTGCACGTTGCGGGCGATCTCCTGGGTCGCGGCACCCTGCTCTTCCACGGCAGCCGCAATCGCCGAGGAGATTTCCGACAGGCGCGCGATGGTGTCGCTGATCTGACTGATTGCGGTGACCGAATCCTGCGTCGCCGCCTGGATGCCGCCAATCTGCTGGCCGATCTCGCCGGTCGCCTTCGCGGTCTGCTCGGCCAGCGCCTTTACCTCGGATGCCACCACGGCGAAGCCGCGGCCGGCCTCGCCGGCGCGCGCCGCTTCGATCGTGGCATTCAGTGCCAGCAGGTTGGTCTGACCTGCGATGGCATTGATGAGCTCGACGACGTCGCCGATCCGGGATGCGGCCCGCGACAGCTCGCTGACTCGGTCGGTGGTGGCGTGTGCCTGGCTGACGGCCTCGCCGGCGATCCGCGCGGAGTCCTGGACTTGACGGCTGATTTCGTGGACCGAGGAAGACATCTCTTCGGCAGCCGTTGCCACCGAATGAACGTTGGTCGAGGCTTCCTCGGAGCCGGCGGCAACAACGGTCGCCAGTTCCTGCGCACGGCCGGCGGTCGACGACAGCGTCGAGGCCGATGCTTCGAGCTCGGTCGCGGCCGACGATACGGTTTCCACGATCTCCCCGATCGCGGCCTCGAAGCCATCGGCAAGCTTGGTCATGTCGGCCTTGCGCTGTCCCTCGGCGCGGCGCTGCACCGCCTGCACCTCGTCGCGGCTGAAGCGGATGATGGTCTGCACCGTCTGGAGGTTGCGCAGCGCCTCGCCGATCTCGTCGTCCCGCTCGACGACGATGCGGTTGTCCAGCTTGTCCTGGACGAGATTGACCAGGGTGTCGTTGAGCTGCTGCATCGGCCCTTGAATGGCGCGCATGGTCGCAAATCCGGCGAAGCCGAGGACGGCAGCTCCGGCGACGGCGAGCAGCGCCAGGCTCAGGCTGGTCGAACCGCTGGTCGAGAGCCCCCCGCCGATGCCGAGCGCGAGCACGAAGAGCAGCTGGAGGACCATCGTGGTCACGAGGCGCGCCTTCACCGTCCTGGTGAAGACGCTGAAGCGGTCGAGCAGCGAGCGCCGGCGAATGATGCCGCCGTCGATGCGATAGCCATGGGGCTTCTTGTCGCGAATCGCGGCGTAGACTTCCTCGGCAAGCTTGCGCTGGTCGGCCGGCAGTCTGGTGCGGATCGATGTATAGCCGGTGACCTGGCCGTTCTCGCGGATCGGCGATGCAGTTGCCAGCACCCAGTAGAAATCGCCGTTCTTGCGGCGGTTCTTGACCGCGCCGAGCCACGGCTTGCCGGCTTTCAGCGTGTCCCAGAGGTTGTCGAACGCCTCCGGCGGCATGTCGGGGTGACGGACGATATTGTGCGGCTGCCCCATAAGCTCCGAAGACGTGAAGCCAGCAGCAGCAAGGAAGTCGTCGTTGAAGTAGGCGAGCTTGCCCTTGAGGTCGGTCCTGGAGACGATCAGCGTCTCGTCACTGACGGGATATTCGACCGTGGTGACAGGAAAATTCTTGCGCATCGAGGCCCCCAAAGACGGATGAGTGTGAGATGATTCCAATCAGGGCTGCTACCGGCGGTCCTTGGCCTATTCTTGTAAGCCGAATTTAACTATCGATGAAACGGCCTTCCCGTAAGAATACGGCAAGACCTCACGATGCTACCTGCAGGCGACATCATGCTACCGCCGCAACAAAAAAGAGCGGCGCTTGCGGCGCCGCTCTTTCGTCGATGGGTGATTGGCGCGGAAGCTTACGCCGCGCGGACGTTGGTTAGGAACTTGCCGACTTCGCTCTTCAGCCGTCCCGAGTCGTTCGACAGCATCTGCGCCGCCGACAGCACCTGAGACGAGGCTGTGCCGGTCTCGGTTGCGCCGCGCTGCACGTCGGTGATGTTGGAGGAGACCTGCTGGGTGCCCTGCGCCGCCTGCTGCACGTTGCGGGCGATCTCCTGGGTCGCCGCGCCCTGCTCTTCCACCGCGGCCGCAATGGCCGAGGAGATTTCCGACAGGCGCTCGATGGTCGAGGAGATTTCCTTGATGGCGCCGACCGAATCGTTGGTCGCCGCCTGGATGCCGGATATCTGCTGGCCGATCTCGCCGGTCGCCTTCGCGGTCTGCTCGGCGAGCGCCTTCACTTCGGAGGCCACCACCGCAAAGCCGCGGCCGGCTTCGCCGGCACGGGCGGCTTCGATGGTCGCGTTCAGCGCCAAGAGGTTGGTCTGGCCGGCGATGGTATTGATGAGCTCGACGACGTCGCCGATGCGCGAGGCGGCCTTGGACAGCTCGCTGACGCGCTCGGTCGTGGCGCGGGCCTGGCCGACGGCGTCGCCCGCCATGCGGGCCGATTCCTGGACCTGGCGGCTGATCTCGCCGACCGACGAGGCCATCTCCTCGGTCGCCGAGGCTACCGACTGCACGTTGGTCGAGGCTTCCTCCGACGCACCGGCAACCGTGGTCGCCAGCCGCTGGGAACGGTCGGCGGTCGAGGTCAGCGTCGAGGCGGAGGCCTCCAACTGGGTCGAAGCCGACGACACGGTCTGGACGATCTCGCCGATCATCGTTTCGAATTCGCGGGTGATGTTGTCGACGCGGCGGCCGCGCTCGATCTTGGCTTCGGCATCGGCGGCGGCGGCCTCGTCGGCGGCCTTCTTGGCGATGAGCGCTTCCTTGAAGATCTGGAGCACGTCGGCCATGGCGCCGATCTCCGTCTTCTCGCCGCGGTGCGGGACTTCGGCGGAAAGGTCGCCCTTGCCCAGCGCCTGCATCGGCTCGACGATCGAGTTGATGCCGCTGGAGACGTCCTGGACGAGATAGAAGCCGACCCCGATCCCGATGACAACGGCCGCACCGAGAATGATCGCGACCAGCATGAAGGCGTAATAATAGGTATCGGAGGCGTCGGCGGAGGCCTGATCGCCGCCCTTGGTGTTGAGTTCGATGTCCTTGGCCAGGATGGTGTCAGCCTCGAGCCCGATCTTGTTGACCGTCTTGGAGTTCAGCTCATGCGCGTCATGCGGGACCTTGCCTGCATCCCGACGCGACAGCGCCATGACTTCCTCGGTGCCCTTTTTGTAGTCTTCCCAGCTCTTGGACCACTGACTGTAAAGAGCCTTCTCGTCGGGCGAGGTGATCATCGCCTCATAAGCTTTGCGAAACCTGGTGTTCGCCTCGACCACCGTCGCCAGCGTCTTCTCGGCCGCCAGCTTCTCCTCCAGCGTCTCCGCCAGCATGTGCTCCCGGATGACGTTGCGGTAGGTGATGACGCCGGCGCGCAGGTCGCCGATCACACGCACGCTGGGCATCCAGTTCGTGGTGATGTCGACGGTGTTGGCATTGATGGCCCGCATCTTCATGACGGCGAGCAGGCCCATGCCGGCCATCGCGACCAGCAGGAACGCCACGACACTGATGATCTTGGCGCGGATGGAAATGGTGGTGAGCATAATCGGGTCTCTTTGTGCTGGCGCGCCGGCGCGGCCGAGGTTTTACGAATCAACCAAAGGGAGCAGCACCGACATCCAACACCAGGGCACCTGAGCAGATGTTAACTACGACTCCGTACGAGTACGGAAGCCCGAAACAAATGAACGTGGCGCTAAGAATGCCCTGCGCTCAGCGCATGAGTCCAAGCGCATCCGTGAAAAACGCCGCGCCACCGAAGTTGCCTGACTTCAAGGCGAGCAACATCTCGCCTGCCTCTGCGCCGACCGCGCGCAACACCGGCACGCCCGCCGCGATTTCGACCCCCACGAGAAATCCGGGAATTCTCAACCGATCGACCACGGCGCCGGATGTCTCGCCGCCGGCCACGATCAGGCGCTTGACGCCGGCCCGCACCAGACCCTCGGCGATATCCGCCATCGCCTGCTCGATGGCATGACCGGCCGCGTCGCGGCCGTGGCGCGCCTGGAGCGCTGCGACCTGATCCGGCGTCGAACTCGATGCGATCAGGACCGGACCGTCGGCGAGTCGCGGCTTCGCCCAGGCCAGCGCGCGCTGCACCTCGTCCTTGCCCGCAATAATACGGTCCGGATCGAGATGCAGCACCGGCATGACGCCTTCGGCATTGGCGATCTGCTGGAGCGTCGCCTGCGAACAGCTCCCTGCAAGACAGGCCGCAGGTCCGCCGACCGCTGCCCCCGCCTCGCTGCTCGCCGCCGTCGATTTGACCTTGCCTGTCGACACCAGCGCCCGCGCCAGCCCAAGACCCATGCCGGAGGCGCCGACAGACAGCCGGTGCCCGGCGGCGACGAGGCCGATGGTTTCGAGGTCGCGGTCGAACACGGCGTCGATGATGGCGGCGCCGATGCCCTTGCCCGACAATTCCGCAAGGCGTGCCCGTACCGCCTCCGCACCGCGCGTGACGGTCGCGAGGTCGACGAGGCCGATTTGCGTCTTGCTCTGGCGCGCCAGCACACGGACCAGGTTGGAATCGTGCATCGGGTTGAGCGGATGGTCCTTCAGCGGGCTCTCGTTCAGCGGCACGGCGCCGACGAACAGATTGCCCTGGTAGACGGTGCGGCCGGTCTCCGGGAAGGCCGGCGTCACCAGAACGACACCCTCGCCGCCATAGGTGCGCAACGCATCCATCACCGGGCCGATGTTGCCGGCATCGGTGGAATCGAAGGTCGAGCAGATCTTGAACAGCACGTGGCTCGCGCCGCGGCCGCGCAGCCATGTCTCCGCCGCGCGCGAGCGCGACACGGCAAGACCGGCCTCGATTGAACGGCTCTTCAAGGACACCACGACGGCGTCGACCTCGGGCAGTGCGAGGTCGTCGGCGGGCACGCCGATGGTCTGCACCGTGCGCAGGCCGGCGCGCGTCAGCGTGTTGGCGAGATCGGAGGCGCCGGTGTAGTCGTCGGCGATGCAGCCCAACGCAAGTGTCACGGCTTTACTCCCGCATAAGGCTTGAACCAGGCGAGGCCGTCGGTGGTCTTGCCGCGCGGATTATATTCGCAGCCGACGAAGCCGGCATAGCCGAGCCGGTCGAGTTCGTCGAACAGGAACGGATAGTTCAGCTCCTCGCCATCGGGCTCGTTGCGCGAGGGGATGCTGGCGACCTGGATGTGGCCGACGATCGGCATCATCTCGCGCAGCCGCATCGTGACGTCGCCATGGATGATCTGGCAGTGATAGATATCGAACTGGAGCTTGAGGTTCGGAAGCCGCAACTCCTGGATCAGGTCGCGCGCGAAGCCGAAATCGTTGAGGAAATAGCCGGGCACGTTGCGGGCATTGATCGGCTCGATCACGATGTCGATGCCGTGCGGCCCGAAGAACTCAGCCGCCCACGCCACCGATTTGTAGAACGCCTCGATCGCGACGCGCTCGCCGCGATTGGCGAGGCCCGCCATCAGGTGCAGCCGCTTGACGCCGGTGGCCTTGGCGTAAGGCAGCGCAGTCTCGAGACTGGCCTTGAGATCGGCGAAGCGCGCCGGGAGCGCAGCAAAACCCTTCTCGCCCGCATTCCAATCGCCGGGCGGCAGGTTGAACAGCGCCTGGGTCAGGCCGTTGCGCTTGAGCCGCTCGCCGACCGCCTCGGCCGGATGCTCATAGGGAAAGAGGAATTCGACCGCGGTGAAGCCGGCTGCCGCGGCGGCATCGAACCGATCGAGGAACGGCACCTCGGTGAACATCATCGAGAGATTGGCGGCGAAACGGGGCATTGGAATCCTCTTCTACTTGTCGCCGGGAAGCTTGACGCCGGTGACCTGCGCATACATCCGCGCCACCGACGCATCATCGTCGCGGCCCATGCCGGCGGCCGATGTCATCAGGAACATCTGGAGCGCGGCGGCCGAGACCGGCACCGGGAATCTGGCGCTGCGCGCCATGTCCTGGATGATGCCGAGGTCCTTGACGAAGATCTCGACCGCGCTGCGCGGCGAATAGTCGCCGTCCAGCACGTGCGGCATGCGGTTCTCGAACATCCAGGAATTGCCGGCCGATGCCGTGATCACCTCGTAGACCTTGCGGATGTCGAGGCCCTGTTTTGCGGCGAACGCGATCGCCTCGGAGGCGGCGGCGATGTGCACACCGGCGAGCAGCTGGTTGATCATCTTGAACGCAGCGCCCTGGCCTGCGGCATCGCCAAGCTCGTAGAGCTTTGCGGCCATGGCATCGAGCGCGGGCCGCGCTTTCGCGAACGCGGCCGCACTGCCTGAGGCGAGGATCGTCAGCTCGCCTTGCGCAGCGCGTTGCGCCCCGCCGGAGATCGGCGCATCCAGATAGAGCCTGCCGCTCGCCTCCAGCTGTTTTGCAAGGCGACGCGCCACATCCGGGTCCATCGTGGCGGAAGATACAAAGACGCTGTCCTTCGGCATGGTCTCGGCGACGCCGTCCTTGCCGGACAGGATCGTTTCGGTCTGCGCGGCGTTGACGACGACACTGACGACGATATCGGCGCCCTTGGCCGCTTCGGCCGGCGTGTTGGCGCCGGCGCCGCCATCCGTCACGAACCGTGCCACCGCATCAGCCGAAACGTCGCAGCCAGTGACAGCATGGCCGGCGCGCTTCAACGAGGTCGCCATGCCATAGCCCATCGAGCCGAGCCCGATGACGGCGATACGCTGATTTTGTGACGTGGAGGCGGACATGCAACTGATCCTTGCGAACGTTTCCCGGGCGGCCGCCCTTTGCGGCAGCTCGTCATCTCGAATAACACGGCTTGGCCGCGCTGCCAAAGCGTGAGACAAGCGGGCATGACGGCCATGAGCAACGAGACAAGGCTGCGCGAGGAGATCTGCCGCTTCGGACGGTCCCTGTTCGAGCGCGGGCTGACGCCGGGCTCCTCCGGCAATATCAGCGTCAAGATGCACGATGGCGGATGGCTGGTGACGCCCACCAACGCCTCGCTCGGCTTCCTCGATCCGGCGCGGCTGTCGCGGCTGGACGATCAAGGCCGGCTGGTTTCGGGCGACGCGCCGACCAAGGAAGTTCCGCTGCACACCGCACTCTACGACACGCGCGAGAGCGCACGGGCGATCGTGCACCTGCACTCCACCCATTCGGTCGCGCTCTCGATGCTGCCCGAGATCGACCCGCGGGCCGCGCTGCCGCCGATGACGGCCTATTATTTGATGAAATGCGGCGCCACTGCGCTCGTGCCCTATTACCGCCCCGGCGATGCGGCGGTTGCGGATGCGATCAAGGGGCTGGCGGGGAAATATTCATCCGTGCTGCTCGCCAATCACGGGCCGGTCGTTGCGGGCGACACGCTGGAAGCGGCGGTGTTCGCGACCGAGGAGCTGGAGGAGACGGCGAAGCTGTATCTGCTGCTACGCGGGATGAACCCGCGCTATCTGTCGCCGGAACAGGTGACGGATTTGATGAAGGTGTTCGGGGTGGCGTTGCCGGAGCATGGGCACGAGCATTGATCCTGGCTCCAACCTCGTCATTGCGAGCGCAGCAAAGCAATCCAGAATCCCTCCGCGGAAAGACTCTGGATTGCTTCGCTCGCTCGCAATGACGGAGCGGCCAATGTGCCTTACAGCCCCAGATACGCCTTGCGCACGTCCGGATTACCCCTGATCTCAGCCGCCGGCCCCTGCATCAGCACGCGGCCGGTTTGCAGGATGTAGGCGCGGTCGGCAATCTCGAGGCACTCCGCCATGCGCTGCTCGACGATCAGCACGGTCATGCCGGCATCGCGGATGCGCAGCACCGCCTGGAATATCTCGTCGACCAGCTTCGGCATGATGCCCTGCGAGGGTTCGTCCAGCATCAGAAGCCGCGGGCGCGTCATCAACGCGCGGCCGATCGCGAGCATCTGCTGCTCGCCGCCGGAGAGAGTCTCGGCGCGCTGCTCGAGGCGCTCGGACAGACGCGGGAACAGCGTGAAGACGAGATCGAGCGGCGCTTCGCGGTCGGCCTCGCCGCGATAGAGATAGCTGCCGAGGCGAAGATTGTCGCGCACAGACAGGCGCGGAAACAGGCGGCGGTTCTCCGGCACATAGGCGATGCCGGTGGCCGTGATGTGATGCTGCGCCATGCCGTCGAGGCGCTTGCCGTCGAACGTCACCGTACCCGAACGCGGGCGCTCGGCGCCGGCGATGGATTTCAGCAGGGTCGACTTGCCCGCGCCGTTGGCGCCCGCGACGCAGACGATCTCGCCCTTCTGGACCTCGATCGAGACCGCGGAGATCGCGACCAGGCCCTGATAGGCGGTCGTGACTTCATGCACTGACAGCATGACGATCTCCCAGATATGCGCTGATCACCTTGGGATCGCGAACGACGTCGGCGGGTTTGCCCTCGACCAGCACCTTGCCGAGGTCGAGCACGATGGCGCGGTCGACCAGCGGCATCACGATCTCCATGACATGCTCGACCATCAGCACGGTGATGCCGGCATCCCGCACCTTGCGCACCAGAGCGACACCGGTCTGCGCCTCGGTCGGCGTGAGGCCGGTGAGGACCTCGTCGAGCAGCAGCAGCTTCGGTTCGGTCGCCAGCGCGCGGGCGACTTCGAGGCGGCGCTTCTCGGCCGGCACGAGATCGCTCGCGAGCACGTCGGCGCGCGCGGCAAGGCCGGTGAACTCCAGCACCTCATGCGCCTTGCGGCGGGCCTCGCGCATCACCGTGTTGCGCACCAGCGCGCCGACGATGACGTTGTCGATGACCGTCATGGTCTCAAAGCTCTTGACGACCTGGAAGGTGCGCCCGACGCCGCGCTGACAGCGCTCGGCCGCCGGCAGGCTGGTGACATCCTTGCCGTCGAACCAGATCGAGCCTTGCGTCGGCGGCAGCACGCCGGCGATGAGATTGAACAGCGTCGACTTGCCGGCGCCGTTGGGGCCGATCAGGCCGACGATCTCGCCGCGGCCGACCGAGATAGAGACGTCGCTGTTGGCGACGAGGCCGCCAAAGCGCTGCCAGACGCCGCGGGTCTCGAGCAGCGCGGTCATCGCGTGGCTCCCTTCGCCTTTGAACGGGAAAACAGGCTCACCAGTCCCTGCGGCAGGGCCAGCGAGATCGCCACGATCAGTGCGCCATAGACGATGAGGTCGACGCCGCGACCGGAGCCGCCGATGTAAGAGCGCGTCAGCTCCGTCATCGGGATCAGGATGGCAGCGCCGAGCACCGGCCCCCACAAGGTGCCGATGCCGCCGAGCACGGCCGGCAGCGCCATCAGCAGCGAGAACTGGAAGCCCATGACGCTCTCAGGATCGATATAAGCGAGAAACTGCGCATAGAAGGCGCCGCCGATGGCGACCAGGAAAGCGGAGACGGCAGCCGCGCCCATTTTGGAGTTGAACACGACGACGCCGAGGCTCTCGGCGGCATCCGGATTGTCCTTCACCGCGCGCCACCAAAAGCCCCATTTGGAGTCTTCGAGCCACCAGGTGACGAACCAGGCGAGGCTGCACAGCGCCAGCGCAAAATAGAAGTATGGCAGCTTGCTGCGCATGAACTGGAATTTCAGCCAGCTGTCGCCACGCACCGGAACGGTGATTCCCATCGCGGCTCCCGCCCATTCCCAGTTCTGGAACAGGAGCAGCCCGATCTCCGCGATCACGATGGTGGCGATCACGAAGTAGTGGCCGCGCAGGCGGAAGAACGGATAGCCGAGCCCCATCGCGATCACGGCCGCGATCACGCCGCCGGCGAGCATGCCGAACCAGGGCAGCACGCCGAACTTGGTGAACAGAAGCTCGGTGGTGTAGGCGCCGATGCCGAAATAGAGCGCGTGTCCCAGCGATATCTGCCCGCAATAGCCGGAGAGGATGTTCCAGCTCTGCGACAGCGCCGCGTACATCAGGGTCAGGATCAGGATGTTCTGGACGTAGACATCCTTGATGAACAGCGGCGCGAGCGCTGCGAGCCCGGCCAGAGCCGCGGCGATGATGAGGTCGCGGCGGCGCCGCGCGGCAAAAGTCTTGTCCATCACATTGACCCGAACAGGCCGCGCGGCCGGATGAAGACGACCAGCAGATAAACCGCGTAGATGCCGACCGATTTCAGGGAGGGAGGCAGCACCAAAGCGGTGGTCGCTTCGACGAGGCCGACGATGATGCCGCCGGCAAACGCGCCGAACACGCTGCCGAAACCGCCGAGCGCCACCGTGACATAGGCGATCAGCGCAAAGGACGCGCCGACGTCGGGATAGATGTAGAAGAACACCGCCATGATCGCGCCGGCGAGGCCGACCAGCGCGGCGCCGAGGCCCCAACCGAACGCGAACACGCGGTTCTTGTCGATGCCGACCAGTGCGACCGCGCCAGGATCCTCGCGGGTGGCTTCCAGCGCGCGGCCGAAATCGGTGCGGTGGATGAAGAAATAGAGGGCGGCAAAGGCGGCGATCGAGACCGCCGCGCCGATCAGCTGCGGCTCCGGCAGGAAGATGCCGGCGACCGAGACGGTTTTGCCGCCGGCCCAGGACTGCGGAATGCTGCGATAGTCCGGCGTGAAGAAGAACTGCGCGAGGCCGCGCATGAGAATGGCAAGGCCGAACGTGGTGAAGATCTGCACCATGCCGGCATTGGCCTTGGCCCGCATGGCAAACCGTACAACGAGCAGATAGACCACCGCTCCGAACACGAACATGGCCGCGGCGACCAATGGCGCCGACAGCAGGGGGTCGATCGCGAAGAATGCGAACAGGAAGAAGGACAGGTACATCGCGATCATCAGGAACTCGCCATGAGCGAAGTTCGTGACGTCCATCAGGCCGAAGATCAGCGCGAGGCCGACGGCAATCAGTCCGTAGAGCAGGCCCATGAGCAGGCCGCTCGCGAGACTCTGGATAATGGCTTGGGCTGTCAAAAGTCTGTCCCCCGAAATTCATCCTCATCCTGAGGAGCGCGCACAAGCGCGCGTCTCGAAGGATGGCCCAGCCCTCGTCCTTCGAGACGCGGGCTGCGCCCGCTCCTCAGGATGAGGGCGGGAGCTGCCGTCTGTGCTCCCGCTCTCCGAAAACGCTTACTTCATCGGCCAGATCGCCTCGGCAATCGCTGCCTGCGGCGGGAAGATGGTGACGAACTTGCCGCCGACATATTGCAGCAGCACCGGGTCAGCATCGTTGTTCTGCCCGGTCTCGTCGAACTTGATGCGCTTCCAGGGCATGATGGTCTGCTCGCCCGGGATGTCGGTCGCGGCCAGCGCGTCGCGGATCTTCTCGCCGTCGGCCGACTTGGCGCGGTTGATGGCGTCGGCCAGCACGATCAGGCCCATGAACTGGCGCGAGGTGAGGTCGTTGAGATCCTTGCCCGACTTCGCCTTGAACATGTCGTTGACCTTGCCGACCATGGGGCGCTTCTGCGCGAGGTCGAGCGAGAAGGTGCCGCGCGAGATCACGCCTTCGAGCTTGTCGCCGACGGCGTCGTAGAGCGCCTTCTCGGAAAAGCCGGCGTCCTGTGCCACGATCGCATTCGGCTTGTAGCCGAGCTCGGCCATGGTCTTGACCAGCAGGATGCCGTCGGTGGTGTAGCTCGAGGGCATCAGAACGTCGGCATTGGCGGTCTTGAGCTGCTGCACCTCGGCCGAGAGCGACGGCGAGTTGGCGCGGTACTTGATGTCGGTGACGATCTTGTAGGCGCGCTCACCGGCGATCTTGGCCTGGGCGTTGCCCGAATCGGTGCCGAAGATGGTGTCCTCGTGGAACAGCGACAGCGTCTCGATCTTGGCGCCCTTCTTCTTCATGGCATCGAAGAAGTCGAACATCGCGGCCGAGTACATCTCGTCGTGCGGGGACGCGCGGAAGTAATATTTGAGGCCGCGGCGATGCAGGCTCGGCGACGAGTTGTCGGCGGAGACGAACGGGATCTGGTAGCGCTCGCAGATCTGGCTGACGGTGACGGCCACCGCGCTCTGATAGGTACCGATGATGGCGGAGACCTTCTCTTGGGTGATCAGGCGCTCGGCCTCGGCGCGGCCCTTCTGCGGGTCGGCCTGGTGATCGGCGAACACGAGGCGGATCTTGGCGCCGCCGAGACCCGGCAAGCCCTCGCCCTTCGCCAGCGGCAGGTCGAAATCGGTGTCCTTGTTGATGACCTCGAGCGCGGTCTCATAGGCCTTCTGTGCGTCGACGCCCTGCTGCGCGCTGCCGCCGGAGAACGGGTAGATCACGCCGATAACGACTTCCGAAGTCTGTGCCCGCGCTGCCAGCGGCACCAGCGCGGCAGTGGCGGTGGCTCCCAACAACACGTCGCGGCGAGTAATCGTCATGGCATAGTCCCCTGTTTCTGAATTTCGGCTGATCGAATGAAGCGATTGATGGATGCGGTAAAGCCCGAACAAGCAGCAAACGCTGCCTACTAAATCACGGCCATGGTCCTGTTCTTGAGATCCGTCACCAGCATCAGACCGGGCGAATGCGTAATCGCGAACGGCAGCTTGGCGGCATTGATGACCGATTGCGGCGTCACGCCGCAGGCCCAGAACACCGGGATCTCGTCCTCGGCAACCGGCACCGGGTCGCCGTAGTCCGGCCTGGCGATGTCCTTGATGCCGATCAGATGCGGATGACCGAGGTGCACGGGCGCGCCGTGCACGGCGGGATAGCGCGAGGTGATCTGCACCGCACGGATCGCATCCGCCGGCTTGAACGGACGCATCGACACCACCATGGGACCCGCGAACGGACCAGACTCGCCGCAAGCGATGTTGGTGCGGTACATCGGCACGCGCACGTTCTGCTCGATGTGACGAATCGGCATGCCCTCGTCGAGCAGCGCCTCCTCGAACGAGAACGAGCAGCCGAGCACGAAGGTCACGAGATCGTCGCGCCAATGCTTGGTCACATCGGTCGGCTCGTCGACCACCTCGCCGTCGCGCCAGACGCGATAGCGCGGCACGTCGGTGCGGATGTCGAGATCGGCGCCCAGCGCCGGAATGTGCGGACTGCCGATATCGGACATGCCGATGATCGGGCACGGCTTGGGATTGAGCTGGCAGAAGCGGTGAAAGGCGCTGGCATATTCCGCCGGAAGGATCGCCAGATTGCCCTGGACGAAGCCGGGGGCAACGCCGGCGGTGGAGGCGACCAGCCCCTCGCGGTAGGCGAGCCGCGCCGTACGGCTCGGGAGCGTGTCGGGCGTTTCAGTTTGCTGCGCTGCCACCAAAACAGTCATGAGATCGACCTGCCTATAAACTCGACAAAGACAAGCCAACACCAAGCGTGTTATAAAGTCTAATCGTCGTTTCTAATCAAGGTCGATAAATTTTGTTTATCGAACAGGAAAATCCTTCCAATGCTGGACTTCCGGTCAATCGAGACGTTCCTCTGGGTTGTGAAGCTCGGCAGCTTTCGCGGCGCCGCACAAAGGCTCAATACCACCCAGCCCGCGATCTCCCAGCGCATCGCCCAGCTCGAACGCGAGATGGGGGTGAAACTCCTCAACCGCGATCATCGCGTGGCGTCGCCGACGCCGAGCGGCCGGCAGATGATGGTCTATGCGGAGAAGCTGATCGGCCTGCGCGCCGCGATGATAGCCGAGATCGGCGACCGCTCGGCGATGCGCGGCGTGATGCGGCTCGGTGTCGCCGAGACCATCGTGCACACCTGGCTGCCGCGGCTCGTCAAGAGCATGAACGAGGTCTACCCGAACCTGTCGCTGGAGATCGAGGTCGACATCACGCCGAACCTCACCGCACGCCTGCTCGCGCAGGAGATCGAGCTGGCCTTCGTGGTGGGACCGCTGTCGACTTCCGGCGTGCACAATCGCGTGCTCGCCGACTATCCGATCGGCTTTCTCGCAAGCCCCTCGCTCGGGTTCGGCAGCGGCCCGGTGACCAGGGCCGAGCTGGCGCGGTTTCCGATCATCACCTTCCCGCGCAAGACCCGGCCCTACGAAGTCGTGCGCGAAGTGTTCGACCGGCCGGAGCTGCCGCCGATCCGTCTGCACGCCTCTGCTTCGCTGGCAACGGTCATCCACATGGCGGTCGAAGGGCTCGGCATCGCCGTGATCCCCGACGCCATCGTCGAGGACGAGCTCGCCGACGGGCGGTTGCAGCTGCTCGACACCGATCTCACCATCGCGCCGCTGACCTTCACGGCAAGCTGGCTCGCCTCACCCGACGTCGTGGCAATCGAGCGCGTCGCCGAGCTTGCACGGCAGATTGCGCAGAGCAGCCTCGCGGTTGACGAGGCCGCGCCGGCGCGTCATTGAAACAGGCGCCGGACAATCGAGAGACCGACCGCATGAGCCGAGCCGCCACCAATCTGCAAATCGATTCCGCCCGCCTCTGGGGCTCCATCCACGAGACCGCACAATTCGGCGCAACGGCCAAGGGCGGCGTGCGGCGGCTGACCCTGAGCGCGGAAGACAAGCAGGTGCGCGACTGGTTCCGCAAGGCCTGCGAGGAGGCCGGCCTCGAGGTGCACACCGATGCGCTCGGCTCACAGTTCGGCCTGCGCAAGGGACGCGACATGTCGAAGCTGCCCGTCGGCATCGGCTCGCATCTCGATACCCAGCCCACCGGCGGCAAGTATGACGGCATTCTGGGTACGCTCGGCGCGCTGGAAGTGATCCGCACGCTGAACGACGCCGGCATCGAGACCGAGGCGCCGATCTGCGTCGTCAACTGGACCAATGAGGAAGGCTCGCGCTTCGCACCGGCGATGATGGCCTCCGCGGCTTATGTCGGCGATTTCACCACCGACGACATCCTCTCGCGCAAGGACGCCGAAGGCACGACCGTCGGTCAGGCGCTCGACGGCATCGGCTATCGCGGCGACAAGCCGGTCGGCTTCCAGAAGCTCGGCTGCTTCGTCGAGCTGCACATCGAGCAGGGCCCGATTTTGGAAGCCGAGGGCAAGACCATCGGCGTGGTCGATTCCGGCCAGGGCGTGCTCTGGTACGACGGCAAGATCTCCGGCTTCGAAAGCCATGCGGGTTCGACACCGATGCCGCTGCGGCGCGATGCGCTGGCGACACTGTCCGAGATCGTGCTGGCAATGGAAGCTATTGCGAAGAAGCACGGGCCGAAAGCGGTCGGCACCATCGGCGAGGCCGTGATCGCCAATCCCTCCCGCAACGTCATTCCAGGCGAGATCGCCTTCACCATGGATTGCCGCAGTGCGGATGGCGCGATCATGGATGCGCTCGACCGCGACCTCCGTGCCGCCATTGCCGAGATCGCCGCGCGCCGCAAGGTCGAGGTCAAGATCGACCTCGTCTGGCGCAAGCCGCCGACGCATTTCGACCCCAAGCTGATTGCGGCAGTCGAGAATGCCGCAAAGACGCTCGGCTATTCCTCTCGCCGCATCACCTCCGGCGCGGGCCACGATGCCTGCAATCTCAACACTATCATCCCCGCTGCGATGGTGTTCGTGCCCTGTAAGGACGGCATCAGCCACAACGAGCTGGAAGACGCCACGCAGCCCGACTGCGCCGCAGGCACCAACGTTCTCATGCACACGGTGCTGGCGATCGCCGGCGTCGCATCCTGACCGGAGAAAGACCATGCGCGGAGTTTTCGTCGATGCCAACGAAGCCCTCGCCGTGATCATGGAGCGGCTGGAGCGGCCCGGGGACCCCAAAGTGCGGATCCACAGGGACCCCGACATCAAGCCCGAGCAATATCCTGACATCCTCGATGGCGCCGAGATCGCGATCGTCGATCACACGGCGCTTCCCACCGAGGTCGCGAAGAAGTGCACTGGGCTCAAGCACGTCGTGTTTCTCGGCACCGGCGCGCGCAGCTACATGAACCCGGAAGAGTTGGCAGAGCTTGGCATCTCCGTGCATCTGATCAAGGGCTATGGCGACACCGCGGTGGCGGAGTCCGCGATCGCACTGATGTGGGCCTCGGCCCGCGTCATCGCGATGATGGATCGCGAGATGCGCGGCGGCAACTGGCTGCGCGAGGACGGCATGCAGCTCACCGGCAAGACGCTCGGCCTGATCGGCTTCGGCGGCATCGCCGCCGAGGTCGCGCGCATCGCATCGGGCAGCGGCATGAAGGTGATCGCCTGGAACCGCTCGCCCAAGAGCTTTCCGGGCGTCGAGTTCACCGATCTCGACGCGGTGCTGGCAAGTAGCGACGTGGTGTCGCTGCATCTGCTGCTCAACGACGAGACCCGCGGCATGATCACCCGCGAGAAGATTTTTGCGATGAAGCCCGGCGTCATCCTCGTCAATACCGCCCGCGCCGCAGTCGTGGACGAGGCCGCGATGATCGACGCGCTGAAGTCCGGCCACATCCGCCATGCCGGCCTCGACGTCTTCAACATCGAGCCCCTGCCTGCGGACCACCCGCTGACGAAGATTCCAAACGTGACGCTGTCCGCGCATTCGGCCTTCCGCACACCGGAGGCGAGCGAAAACCTGATTGAAGCGGCGTTGGTCCACTGCCGCCGGATCGTGAAGGGATAAGAGCAACAACAATGGCCGATTACCGCACCATCAGGGCTGAGCCCCTCACTAACGCCATCCGCGCAATCGTCAAGGCGGGCGGATCTTCGGACCGCGAGGCCGAGCTCGTATCGACGAACCTCGTCGAGGCCAATCTCAAGGGGCACGACTCGCACGGCGTCGGCATGATCCCGCGCTATGTCCAGAGCGTCACCACGGGCGGCCTCGCCGTGAACCAGCACGTCAAGATCGTGCTCGACACCGGTCCGCTTCTCACCCTCGACGGCCTCACCGGCTACGGCCAGGTGATCGGTCATGAAGCGATGGAGCTGGCGGCCGAGCGCGCCAAGCGCAACGGCGTGTGTCTCGTCGGCCTCTCGAACTCGCACCATATCGGCCGCATCGGCCACTGGGCCGAGCAGTGCATCGACCACGGGCTGGTCTCGATCCACTTCGTCAACGTGATCTCGCGCCCGATCGTGGCGCCCTGGGGCGGCAGCGATGCGCGCCACGGCACCAACCCGTTCTGCGTCGGCATCCCGCGCAGGGGCAAGGACCCCATCGTGCTCGACTTTGCCACCAGCAGGATCGCGCAGGGCAAGACCCGCGTCGCCCATAACAAGGGCGTCGAACTCGAGCCCGGCACCATCATCGACAACGAAGGCAAGCCCACCGTCAATCCGCGCTACACCGTGATCTCGCCGCACGGCGCCATCCTGCCGTTCGGCGAGCACAAGGGTTCGGGGCTCGCACTGGTATGCGAAATCCTCGGCGGCGCGCTCTCCGGCGGGCAGGCGGTCAAGGGCCCGTCCGACGGCAAGCACAACGTCCTCAACGGCATGCTCTCGATCATCATCGATCCGGGCAAGCTCGGCACCGGCGAGAACCTGGCGCGCGAAGTCGAGAGCTTCGTCGCCTGGCACACCGGCTCGCCGCCCGCCCCCGGCGTCGACAAGGTGAGGATCGCCGGCGAGCCCGAGCGCGAGACCAAGAAGAAGCGGCTGGCTGAAGGCATCCCGGTCGACCCGACCACGTGGCAGGAGATTCTTGAAGCCGGGAAGAAGTTCGGGCTCGATCAGGCTGCGATCGAGAAGATCGCAGGTTGATTGGCCTGATGCGACGTGCTGCTTCCCCTTCTCTCCTTGTGGGAGAAGGTGGCCCGAAGCGACGCATGAGGGGTTCGCTCCGCGACGAATAATTTCCCAAATGAGAGCGCTGTCTCCACGGAGAGACCCCCCTCACCCGTCTTCGATGCTTCGCATCGAAGCCACCCTCTCCCACAAGGGGAGAGGGTAAAACAGCGAACTAATCCACCATGTCCGCGACCGCCTTGCCGCAGGCGGTGGTGTCGGCGTTGCCGCCGAGATCCTTGGTACGCAGCGTGCGTTCGGCCAGCGTGCGCTCGATCGCATCGACGATCGACCGGCCGGCTTCCTTCTCACCGAGATGCTCGAGCATCATCGCGCCCGACCAGATCGCGCCGATCGGGTTGGCGATGCCCTGCCCCGCGATATCGGGCGCCGAGCCGTGCACCGGCTCGAACACCGAGGGGAAATCGCCTTCGGGATTGATGTTGCCCGAAGGCGCGATGCCGATCGTGCCGGTGCAGGCGGGGCCGAGGTCGGAGAGGATGTCGCCGAACAGGTTCGAGCCGACCACGACGTCGAACCAGTCTGGATGCAGCACGAAGTTCGCGGTGAGGATATCGATGTGGTACTTGTCCCACTTCACGCCCGGAAACTTCTTCGCCATCGCCTCCACGCGTTCGTCCCAATAGGGCATTGTGATGGAGATGCCATTCGACTTGGTCGCCGAGGTCAGGTGCTTCTTCGGCCGCGACTGGGCGAGCTCGAACGCGAACTTGAGGATGCGATCGACGCCGACGCGGGTCATCACCGTCTGCTGCGTCACGAACTCGCGGTCGGTGTCCGGGAACATGCGGCCGCCGACCGAGGAATACTCGCCTTCGGTGTTCTCGCGCACGACCCAGAAATCGATGTCGCCGGGTTTGCGGCCCGCCAGCGGCGACGGCACGCCGGGCATCAGACGCACCGGGCGCAAATTCACATACTGATCGAACTCGCGGCGGAACTTGATCAGCGACCCCCACAGCGAGACGTGATCCGGAATCTTGGCCGGCCAGCCGACCGCACCGAAGTAGATCGCATCATGCTTGCCGATCTTCTCCTTCCAGTCATCCGGCATCATCTGCCCGTGCTTCTCGTAATAGTCCCAGGACGAGAAGTCGAAATGGTCGAAATGCAGGGATACGCCATGTTTCTTGGCGGCAGCCTCCAAAACACGCAGTCCCTCGGGCATCACTTCCTTGCCGATGCCGTCGCCGGGTATGACCGCGATCCGGTATTGTTTCTTGCTCATCGAGAACGTCCCTTTTTGGTCCGGCAACCGCCGTCCTTTTGACCGCACTGCAATGGACCAAACGCGGCGACAGTGCAACGCTGCACTGCAATGTTGACCGTGGCGCGGCCGACCGCCTACTGATTTCATTCCGTTCCCACCGAGTGAGTACATCCCATGGATCTGCATCTGCGTGGCAAGCGCGTCCTGATCACGGGCGCGTCCAAGGGCATCGGCGCAGCCGCCGCCGAGGCATTTGCCGAGGAAGGCGCGCATCTGCTGCTCGCCGCCCGCAACGGCGAGCAGCTCAAGGCGCTGGCGGACCGCTTGCGCTCCGCGCAGAAGATCGATGCCGCGACCAGCATCGTGGACCTGCGCAAGGCCGAGGATTTGGCGCGGCTCGCCAGGGAAGCCGCCGACATCGACGTTCTCGTCAACAACGCCGGCGACATCCCGGGCGGCTCGATCGACAAGATCGACGAGGCGACATGGCGGCACGCCTGGGAATTGAAAGTGTTCGGCTACATCAACCTGACGCGGCAGATCTACGCGCAGATGAAGGCGAAGGGGGGCGGCGTGATCGTCAACGACATCGGCGCGGCCGGCGAGAAATTCGACGCGAACTACATTTGCGGCAGCGCCGGCAATGCCGCACTGATGGCCTTCACCCGCGCGCTCGGCGGCAAGAGCCTCGCCGACAACATCCGCGTGGTCGGCATCAACCCCGGCCCGGTCGGGACCGACCGTCACGTCACGCTGCTCAAGACGCGTGCGAAGCACCAGTTCGGCGACGAGAGCCGCTACAAGGAATTCCAGAAGAGCCTGCCGCTCGGCAGGCCTGCGCATGCGCGCGAGATCGGCGATCTCATGGCGTTCCTGGCGTCGGACCGCGCGGGCTACACGTCGGGCGTGATCTACACGGTGGACGGCGGGATCAGCGCGGGATGGGGTTAGTATTTCCGACCTTTTGCAAGAGTAGGAGTAGAATAATTGTCTCAAGAGTTGATCCGTGAAACCGCATGCGCCGTCGTCGACAAGCTGCGGTCCGGCGACGTCTCGCCGCTCGAGCTGCTGGATGTGCTGGAGAAACGCATCAGCGACGTCGACGGCAAGGTCAATGCGCTGCCGACGCTGTGCTTCGATCGCGCGCGGAACAGCGCCAAGGCGCTGATGCAGAAGCCGGCCGGCGCACGCGGGCTGCTCGCAGGCCTGCCGGTGCCCATCAAGGACCTGACCGACGTTGCGGGCGTTCTGACCACGCAGGGCTCGCCGATCTTCAAGGACAATGTGCCCAAACAGTCCGACCTCATGGTGGAGAACCTCGAAGGTAACGGCGCGGTGGTCTACGCCAAGTCCAACACGCCGGAGTTCGGAGCCGGCGCCAACACCTTCAACGAGGTGTTCGGCGCGACCCTCAATCCCTGGGATACATCCAAGTCCGCCGCGGGCTCCTCGGGCGGCGCCGCCGTGGCGCTCGCAACCGGCATGGCCTGGCTCGCGCAGGGCTCGGACATGGGCGGCAGCCTGCGCAGCCCGGCAGCTTTCTGCGGCATCGCCGGCATGCGGCCAAGCATCGGCCGGGTTGCACATACGCCGAAAGCGGCGATCGACCGCAATCTCGGCGTCCTCGGCCCGATGGCGCGCAACGTCGAGGATCTCGCGCTGCTGCTGGATGCCATGAGCGGCGACTACGCGGCCGATCCGCTGTCGCTGCCGGCGCCGGCGACCTCGTTCCTGTCGGCGGCGCGCTCGGGCAACAAGCCGAAGCGCATCGCCTATTCGCCCGATCTCGGCATCACGCCGGTCGATCCCGAGGTCAAGGCGATCACGCGCAAGGCGGCTGAACGCTTCGCGGAAGCCGGCGCGATCGTCGAGGAGGCGCATCCGGACTGGCGCGAGGCGCATGAGTGCTTCCACGTGCTGCGCGCCTTCGACTTCGCCATCAGCAAGGCGCAGTTGCTGCGCACCAAGCGCGACCTGCTCAAGCCCGAAGTGATCTGGAACATCGAGGAGGGTCTCAAGCTCACCGTCGAGCAACTCGAGCGCGCCGAGGCGCAGCGCGTCGGCATGACCGCACGCGCGATCGAGTTCTTCAAGACCTACGATCTGTTGCTGGTGCCGACCACGATCGTGCCGCCCTTCCCGATCGAGCACCGCTATGTCGCCGAATGCGCCGGCAAGAAGTTCGACAATTACGTCGAATGGCTCGGCATCGTCTATGCGATCACGCTGGCCTGCTGCCCATCGCTGTCGCTGCCCTGCGGCTTCACGGCTTCGGGCCTGCCCGTCGGCGTGCAGGTGGTCGGGGCGCCCCGCGCGGATGCGCAGGTGATCGCGGGCGCGAAGGTGCTGGAGGATATTCTGGGCCTGCGCGAAACGACGCCGATCGACCCGAAGGTGAAGAAGTAAGACAATCGGCACGCCACGCACTCGGTGCGCTCCCTCGCCCCGCTCTTGCGGGGAGAGGCGGAGGATCACCTCCCGCTGGTCGCCTCCAGGCTGCGGCTGTACCGCGACATCGCAAAGCAAAAGACAAAATAGATCGCGGCGACGAAGATGTAGACCTCGACCGAGAACTGCTGCCACGCCGGATCGATGATCGCCGTCTTCGCCGTCGTCAGCAGATCGAAGATGCCGATGATCAGCACGAGGCTGGTGTCCTTGAAGAAGGCGATGAAGGTGTTGACCAGCGGCGGAATGACGTGGCGGATCGCCTGCGGCAGCACGATCAGGCGATGCTTGCGCCAGTAGGATAGCCCGAGCGCATCGCCCGCCTCATACTGCCCGCGCGGCACCGCCTGGAGGCCGCCGCGAATGACCTCGGCCAGATAGGCGCCTGCGAACAGGATGATCGCGATCTGCGCGCGCAAGAGCTTGTCGATGTTGAATCCGTTCGGCATGAACAGCGGAAACATCACGCTCGCCATGAAGAGCAGGCTCACCAGCGGTACGCCGCGGATCAATTCGACATAGAGCGCTGAGCGAGCGGATCGCAGGCAGCCTTGAGCGCCGGCCGAGCGCGACGAGAATCCCGAGCGGGAAGCCGAAGGCCAGTCCAAAGGTCGCCAGGATCAGCGTCACCGGCAAGCCGCCCCAGCGGTCCTGAGAAACGAAGGACAGACCGAACACACCGCCCCACATGAGCATGCTGATCAGCGCCAGCGCCCCGATCCAGAGATAGGCCAGCTCGCGCCGCCACAGGGCGCGGCGCGTGGAGAGATAGAACAGCGCGATGAAAACCAGCACCGACAGCGCCGGCCGCCACTGCTCGTCGAACGGATAGGTGCCGAACAGGATGAAGCGATATTTTTCGGGGATGATCGCCCAGCAGGCGCCGACGCCGCGCACCGCCCGGCAAGCGCTGGAATCGTTTGCCGGCGTCAACCAGACCGCATTGGCGATGCCCCATTGCACGAAGCTGAAGATACCCTTGGCAAGCACCGCCAGCAGCACGACCGAGAGGATGCCGTTCGGGATCGACGAGAACAGATTGGCGCGCAGCCAGCGCAGCACCGGGTTTCCGATTTGCGGGCGGCGGGCCGCGCGCGGCACCTCCGGCATGTCGGTGATCGCCGTCATGGTCAGCGCTCCACCAGCGCGATGCGCGAATTGTACCAGTTCATGAAGAAGCTGATGCCGAGGCTGATGGTCAAGAACACCGCCATGATCAGGGCGATCGCCTCGATCGCCTGCCCGGTCTGGTTCAGCGTGGTGTTGGCGATCGAGACCACGTCCTGGTAGCCGATCGCCACTGCCAGCGAAGAGTTCTTGGTCAGGTTGAGATACTGGCTCGTCATCGGCGGCACGATGACGCGCAACGCCTGCGGCAGGATGATCTGCCGCAGCATGAAGCTGCGACGCAGTCCGAGCGCATTGGCGGCATCCCACTGGCCGCGCGGCACCGACTGGATGCCGCTGCGCACGATCTCGGCGATGAAGGCCGAGGTGTAGGTGACGAGCGCGATCAGCAGCGCGAAATATTCCGGCGCGAGCGTCAACCCGCCGACGAAGTTGAAGCCGCGCAACTCCGGCCATTCGATCGCCCAGGGCACGCCGAGCGCCACGGATACTGCCGTCGGCAGCGCGAGGACGAGGCCGACCGCAAAGGGCCAGGCTGGCCGCGGCTTGCCATCGCGCAGCTGCTGAGCGACCAGCCATCGCTGGATCAGAAAGTACGCCACAAGCCCGAGCACTGCCGTGCCGAGCACCCAGAGCTGCGGCGCCCCGATCGGGATCGCCGGCAGGATCAGGCCGCGATTGGACAGGAACACGCCCTCAACGGGCCGGAACGCCGCGCGCGCGGCGGGCAGCGTCTGCATCAGCACGTACCAGAACAGCAGCTGGAGCAGCAGCGGGATGTCGCGGAGCGTCTCGACATAGACGGCTGCCAGCCGCGACAACAGCCAGTTGGCCGACAGCCGCGAAATGCCGATCAGCGTCCCCAGAATGGTTGCAAGCACGATGCCGATCACCGCGACGCGCAGCGTGTTGGCGATGCCGACGACGAAGGCCCACAGATACGTGTTTCTCGGATTGTAGGTGAGCAGGCTGTCCGCGATCGGCATGCCGGCCTCGCGGCCCAGAAAGGCAAAACCGGTGGTGATGCGGCGGGCCGACAGGTTGGTGACGGTGTTGGACCAGAGGAAGACGATGACCCCGACTACGATCCCGACCACCAGGACCTGCCAGAACAGGCCTTGCAGCTCGCGGCGCCCGAAGGCGCCTAAGAAGCGGCGGCGCGGCGGCGGTCTTGGAGCGTCCGAAGTCACAGCACAAAAATCCTTCTCAAGACAACGATTTCCGGCGGCGCACGTCAACTGTTGCACCATTCTTCAAATCGTGCAACAAATGTTTCATGGCCGAGCCCGCTAAATCCTCGCCGCTGAGCGAACTGCGCATTGCATTGCCATCGCTCCCGATGCGGCTGCAGGAGGTCGGACGCTTCGTCGCCGCCAATGATTACGACGCCACCACCCGTTCGATGCGCGATCTCGCAGCGGTTGCTGGCGCCGACCCTGCGGCCTTCACGCGGCTTGCGAAGGCGATCGGCTATTCCGGCTGGGACGAATTGCGCGCGGCGCTGACGGAGGCGCGGCGGCCGGCACAGATAGCGCCCTTCTCCATCCGCGCCAAGGGTCGCCGCCACGGCCCCAATGCCGACGTCACGCTCGTCACCGACAAGCTCGAGGCCGAGGCCGCGGGCCTTCCGCGCATCCCGGTGCCTCCGATCGCGGAAGCGGCCCGCACGCTGCACGACGCAAAGCGGATCTGGATTGCGGGCTACCGAAGTTGCCGTAGCGTCGCGGAATTGCTGAACTACGAGCTGCGGCTGTTCCGTCCCGAACAGGTGCAGATCGTCGGTGCATCGGGCCCCGACGATCTCGATCTCGGCGCGATCCGTCCCGGCGAGATCGTCATCGTCATCGGCTTCATGCCCTATACGCATGCGAGCGTTCGCGTCGCACAGGCCGCCTATCGCGCCGGCGCGAAGCTGATCGCGATCGCCGACAGCGTGACAGCACCGATGGCAGAGGGTGCCGACCACGTGCTGCTGTTCGAGGCCGCCGCCTCGCCCGGCTTCTTCCCGAGTCTGACCGGCGCCATCGCGATCGCGCAGTCGCTCGCCGCGGTGACGTTCTCGCTCGGCGGCACGGCCGCGAAGAAGCGCCTGGAAAATACCGAGGCGCGGCTCGCCGCGGCCTCCACCTACGTCTCGGAGAAGGATTAATCCATGGCCTCTCGCACCAGCCGCGTGCTGCACCGCTCGTTGCGTGAGACGCCGCCCAAGGCGATCGGCGGCGAAGGCGTCTATCTTTTTGCCGAGGACGGACGGCGCGTGATCGACGCCTCCGGCGGGGCTGCGGTCTCCTGCCTCGGCCACCAGCATTCGCGCGTGATCGCGGCGATGGCGAAGCAGGCCTCGACCTTGGCCTATGCGCACACCGCCTTCTTTTCCTCCGAGCCGGCCGAAGCCCTGGCCGAGACGCTTGTCGGCCATGAGCCCGGCGGTCTCGCCTACGCTTATTTCGTCAGCGGCGGCTCCGAGGCGATCGAAGCCAGCATCAAGCTCGCTCGGCAATTTTTCATCGAGCGCGGCGAGCCGCAGCGGCAGCATTTCATCGCGCGGCGCCAGAGCTATCACGGCAACACGCTCGGCGCGCTCGCGGCAGGCGGCAACGCCTGGCGTCGCGCGCCCTATGCGCCGCTGCTCTCCGGCGCTTTCAGCCATGTGACGCCGGCCTTTGCCTATCACGAGAAGCACGATGGCGAGTCCGATGCGCAATTCGTGGCGCGGCTCGCCGCCGAGCTCGAGGCCGAATTCCAGCGGCTCGGCCCTGACACCGTTGCAGCGTTTCTCGCCGAGCCCGTCGTCGGCGCCACCGCCGGTGCGGTAACCGCGCCGGACGGCTACTTCAAGGCGGTACGAGAGATCTGCGACCGGCACGGTGCGCTGCTCATCCTCGACGAGGTCATGTGCGGCATGGGCCGCACCTGCACCACGCACGCATGGGAGCAGGAAGGCATCGCGCCCGACATCCAGGCGATCGCCAAGGGTCTCGGCGGAGGCTACCAGCCGATCGGTGCGATGCTCGCAAGCGGAAGGATCATCGACACCATCCGCGCCGGCTCCGGCGCGTTCCAGCATGGCCACACTTACCTGGCGCATCCCCTCGCCTGCGCAGCCGCGCTCGCGGTGCAGGATGTCATCCGCGAGGACGGTCTTCTCGAGCGCGTCAAGGAGCGCGGCAAGCAGCTCGAACAGCGCCTGATCGACCGCTTCGGCAATCACCGCCATGTCGGCGATATCAGGGGACGCGGGCTGTTCTGGGCGATCGAGCTCGTCGCCGATCGCGCCAGCCGCACCTCATTCGATCCGGCGCTCAAGCTGAACCAGAAGATCAAGGCAGAGGCCTTCGCCAACGGGCTCGGCTGCTATCCCGGCGGCGGCACGGTGGATGGCGTCCGCGGCGACCACGTGCTGCTGGCGCCGCCCTATATCGTTTCGACTGATGAGATCGACCAGATCGTCGACAAGCTCGGCACGGCCGTCGACAACGTGTTGCGTAGTGTCAATCACTGAGGGGAGAGTATCATGATGAGGAAAGTGGTTCTTGCGGCGGGCCTGCTCGCGGCATCTGCGGTGGTCTCGGAGGCAGCGACGCTCGACACGGTGAAGAGCCGCGGCACGCTGATATGCGGCGTCAGCGCCGGCTTTGCCGGGTTCTCCGCGCCGGATTCGCAGGGCAACTACAAGGGACTCGACGTCGACTATTGCCGCGCGCTCGCGGCCGGCGTGCTGGGCGATGCCAGCAAGGTGCGCTACGTCTCGCTGACCGCGCAGAACCGCTTCACCGCGCTGCAATCGGGCGAGATCGACGTGCTCTACCGCAACTCGACGCAGACCTATCTGCGCGGCGTGACATTGGGCCTGCAGCAGGGGCCGATCAATTTCTACGACGGCCAGGGTTTTGTCGTGAAGAAGGACCTCGGCGTAAAGGAGATCAAGGACCTCAAGGGCGCCACCGTCTGCGTCGCGCAGGGCACCACGCACGAGGTTACGCTCGGCGATTACGGCCGCGCCAACGGCATCGACTGGAAGCCGCTGGTGTTCGACCGCGTCGACACCATGTACCAGACCTTCTTCGGCGGCCGCTGCGATGCCATGACCCAGGACGCCTCCGCCCTCGCGGGCGCGGTGACGACCGCAGCGCCAAATCCGGCCGACTACGTCGTGCTGCCTCAGACCATCAGCAAGGAGCCGCTCGGCCCCTTCACCCGCAACGGCGACGAGGTCTGGAGCAACATCATCACCTGGCTGCATTACGGCCTGATCGAGGCCGAAGAGCTCGGCGTGACGCAGGCCAATGTCGACGAGATGGCGAAGTCGCAGACACCCGCGATCCAGCGGCTGCTCGGTGCCTCCGGCGATCTCGGCTCGCGGCTCGGGCTCGACAACAAATGGCTGGTCACGGCGATCAAGGCTACCGGCAATTATGGCGAGATCTATGAGCGCAATGTCGGCAAGGCCAGCCCGCTCAAGCTCGACCGCGGCCTCAACGGCCTCTGGACCAAGGGCGGCTTGATGTACGCGGTGCCGTTCAAGTAGGAAGTTCACCTCTCCCCGCTTGCGGCCGCTTGCGGGGAGAGGACAAAGAGAAACCCCATGCGCATCGCCCTGATCCACGCCCTCAAGCATTCCATCGCGCCGATCGAGGCGGCATTCGCGCAGGCGTGGCCAGAGGCGCGGCTGATGAACCTGCTCGACGACAGCCTGTCGGCGGATCTGGCGCGTGACGGCGCGCTCAGCGATGCCATGACCGATCGCTTCCTCGCGCTCGGCGATTATGCGGCAGCAACGGGCGCGGACGGAATCCTGTTCACCTGCTCGGCCTTCGGCCCCTGCATCGAGGCGGTCGCGCAGGCGCATGCGCCGATGCCGGTGCTCAAGCCGAACGAAGCCATGATCGAGCAGGCGGTGACGATGGGCAAAAGGATCGGCCTGCTCTCCACCTTCCCACCGACCCTGGCCTCGATGCCGCCCGAGTTTCCCGCCTCCGTCGAGGTCGTGCCGAAACTTGCCGAAGGCGCACTGGCCGCCCTCGACCGCGGCGACCGCGCCACGCACGACCGGCTGATTGCAGAAGCGTCAAAGGACTTGCGCGGTTGCGACGTCGTCGCGCTGGCGCAGTTCAGCGTCGCGGCAACGGCTCCGCTGGTTGCTGAGACCACCGGCCGCCCCGTCGTGACCACGCCGGACAGCGCAGTGCAGAAGCTAATGAAGCTGCTTGCGGCGAAGGCCTAGGCGCGGACCTTTGGCTTCTGACGCGCGCCCCGGATCGCGACCGCGAGCGCTGCCTTCGTTTCGCTGACGAAATCCTCGACCAGTTCCTCGCGCGTGGCATGCGCGGCCTCGCCGGTGAACAGGCCCTGCTCGGCCAGCATCACCACACCGTGCAGTGCCGCCCAGATCTTCAGCGCCTGCCGTTCGCGCAAGAAACCGACGGCCGGCGCTTCCAAAGCTTCGATCACCAGCGCAAAGGTCTCGCGCGTCGCCTCGTGCAGCTCGCTGCCCTTGGCGGCGCATGACACGGTGCGGGACGCGAACATCAAGCGGTAGATACCGTTGCGACGCAGCCCGAAATCGAGCGTCGCCTGCGCCAATCGCGACAGTTTCGATTGCCTGGACGGCTTCGCCATCGCCTCGCGCAGGATCGCGCTGAACTGCCGGAACGCCTCTGCCGTTATCGCCGTGAGGAGCGCCTCGCGATCGGCAAAATGCCGGTATGGCGCCGGCTGCGAGACGCCGAGCTGCTTTGCCAGCGCCTTGATGCTGATCGCCTCGGCCCCACCCTGTTCCGCTTCGCGCAGCGCGGCCTTGATCAGGGCGTCGCGCAGATCGCCATGGTGGTAGGGATTCCCTGGCTTGCGGGCAAGTTGTGAACGCATGTTGCGCCGAGCCTATAAGTTTGCACTTGACAGGGGAAGCCTGCGACGAATGTAATAGCATATAACTTAAGACAAGCGGCAAATGCCGTGGACAAAAGATTGACAAGAGGAACGCGCCGCCTTCCGGGCCAGCGTGCATACGACCGAGGAAGCCGCCATGACAGAGCGACTGAGGGTTCGCGTCGATCCCGACAAATGCCAGGGCCACGCACGCTGCAAGGCGCTCGCGCCGGAGCTGTTCGAGCTCGACGAATACGGCAACGCCCATGAAGCCGGCGACGGCACGGTCCCGCCCGGCCTCGAAGACAAGGCCTGGCTTGCCAAATCAAACTGTCCGGAAATCGCAATCGACGTGATCGAAGAGTAGCGCAGCCCCTGCCCGCGCCCCACGTGCCTTTCCCGAACGAGCCCCAAGGGATTTCCTGCCATGTCCGACGTCAGCCAGCCCGCCGCCCATCCGCCCGTGACCGACTGGATCCATGATTTCGACCACACCGATCCGCAATGGACGGAGGATCCCTTCCCGATCTGGGACGATTTGCGCGCCGCGAGCCCGATCGTGCACACCGAGCGTTTTCTCGGATGCTACATGCCGACGACCTACGAGGCGGTGCGCGAGATCGCCAACGACACCGAGCATTTCTCCTCACGCCGCATCATCG
Source organism: Bradyrhizobium sp. SZCCT0153 (assembly GCF_018129995.1). Taxonomy (GTDB): domain Bacteria; phylum Pseudomonadota; class Alphaproteobacteria; order Rhizobiales; family Xanthobacteraceae; genus Bradyrhizobium; species Bradyrhizobium japonicum_G. The sequence continues at coordinate 364,783 of NZ_JAFCKS010000002.1, read as the reverse complement.
TCCGCGACGTCCGGCCCGAGGTCGCCAGGAACGCCGCACCGCCGATCACCTCCGATCCGCCCGTGCACAAGCCGGCCAAGCAATTGCTGCTGCCGCCGTTCACGCCGGACGCAATGAAGAGGCTCGAGCCGCGCGTACGCGCCATCTGCAACGAGCTGATCGACGATTTCATCGCCGAAGGCCGGGTAGACGCGGCAGCGCGCTACACCAAGCACATTCCGGTGCGCGCGATCGCCCACATGCTCGGCATTCCCGAGAGCGACAGCGACCTTTTCGTCAACTGGATTCACATGATCCTCGAGCTCGGCATCAAGGACGAGACCAAGCTGCTCCAGGCCGTGCAGGAGATGAGCGCCTATTTCAGGACACACATCGAGGAACGCAGATCGAGGCCGACCAACGACCTCATCTCATATCTGATGAATGCCAGGGACAAGGAAGGCCAGCCGCTGGAAGAGTCCCACGTGCTGGGCTCGCTGCGCCTGCTCCTGATCGCCGGCATCGATACCACCTGGAGCGCGATCGGCTCGTCGCTCTGGCATCTCGCCAAGACGCCGGCCGACCGCGAGCGCCTCATCGCCGAGCCGGGCCTGATCCCGACCGCCGTGGAGGAGCTGCTGCGGGCCTACTCGCCGGTGACGATGGCGCGTGAGGTGGTCAAGGAGACCACGATCTCCGGCTGCCCGGTCAAGGCGGGCAACATGGTGCTGCTGTCCTTCCCGGCTGCCAACCGCGATCCCAGCGTGTTTCCGGACGCTGACAAAGTCGTGATCGACCGCCGCGAGAACCGACACGCCGCCTTCGGCCTCGGCATCCATCGCTGCGTCGGTTCCAACCTGGCGCGGATGGAAATGCAGGTTGCGCTGGAGGAATGGCTGAAGCGGATTCCGGACTTCGCCCTCGATCCGGCAGGCACCGTGACCTGGTCGCAGGGCACGGTGAGAGGCCCCCGCCAGTTGCCATTTCTGCTCGGAAAGGCGATGTAGGCCTCTCCAAACAGCGATGCGGAGAGGCCGGACGTGACTGAGCAAGCTACCCAACTGGCCTCCGACCACATTGACATCGCCGACGCCAAGCGCCGTATCAAGGCGATCTTCATCGGATCGATCGGCAATCTCGTCGAATGGTACGATTTCTACGCCTACACGGCGTTTGCACTCTATTTCGCCCCGGCCTTCTTCCCGGGCAACGACCCCGTCGTGCAACAATTGAACGTCGCCGTGGTGTTCGCGGCGACCTTCCTGATGCGCCCGTTGGGCGGCTGGCTGTTCGGCTATATCGCCGACCATTTCGGCCGGCGCATCTCGCTGACGCTGTCGGTCGTCTTCATGTGCTTCGGCTCGCTGATCATTGCGCTGACGCCGACCTATGCGTCGATCGGCTTTGCCGCGCCGGTGATCCTGGCGCTTGCCCGCGTGATCGAAGGCCTGAGCCTCGGCGGCGAATATGGCGCCAGCGCGACCTATCTCAGCGAGGTCGCCGATCCCAAGCACCGCGGCTTCTATTCGAGCTTCCAATACGTCACCCTGATCGGCGGCCAGCTCACCGCGATCATCGTGCTGCTGCTCCTGCAAAAGGTCTTCCTCACGCCCGAAGAACTGAAGGCCTGGGGCTGGCGCATCCCGTTCGCGATCGGCGCGGCGCTCGCGATCTTCGCGGCGGTGATGCGGCGCGGCCTGCACGAGACCGAGGCGTTCGAGGAAGCCAGGAAGGTCGTGAAGCCGACCGGCTCGCTCGCCAATTTGCTGAAATATCCGCGGGAGCTTTTGCTCGTGGTCGGCCTCACCGCCGGCGGCACCGCGGCGTTCTACACCTTCACCACCTACATGCAGACCTTCGTGAAGCTCTCGGTCGGGCTCACCGAGGACCAGACCACTTTCGTGATCTTCGGCACGCTGATCTTCGCGACCATCCTCCAGCCGATCTATGGCGCGATCTCCGACAAGATCGGGCGCAAGCCGCTCTTGATCTTCTTCGGTGTCGCCGGCACGCTCGCGACCGTGCCGCTGCTGATGACGCTGAAGGAGTCGAAGTCGCCCTTCATGGCCTTCATCCTGATCTGCGCCGCATGGCTGTTCGTCGCCGGCTACACCTCGATCAACGCCGTCGTGAAGGCCGAGCTGTTTCCGACCAACGTCCGCGCTCTCGGCGTCGGCCTGCCTTATGCGATCACGGTTTCGATCTTTGGCGGCACCGCTCCCGCGATCGCGCTGTATTTCAAGAGCATCGGGCATGAGGCGTGGTTCTACTACTATCTTGCCGGCATCATCTGCCTGTCGCTGATCATCTATTCCACCATGCGCGACACCAAGCACGCCTCCGCGATGCACCGCCACGAGTAGGTCATGGCCGACGACAACGAGCCGCCCGACAGCAAGCTGACGCGCACCAAGGAGAAATGGGCGCGCGAAGGCCGCTTCCTCACCGGTAGGACCACGCGTCCCGAGGACCAGCGGCTGCCGCCCGGCCAGCATCTCACCAAGGACTGGCCGGTCCTCGATTTGGGGGTCATGCCACCGATTTCGCGCGAGCGCTGGCGGCTCGACGTCTACGGTGCGATCGAGAACCCGGTGTTCTGGACCTTTGCCGAGTTTGCCGCCCAGAAGCAGGTGCAGTTCACCTCCGACATCCACTGCGTCACCACCTGGTCGCGCTACGACAACCAATGGGAAGGGCTTGCGACGCGCGAACTGCTGGCGGCCTGCCAGCCGCGCGACGATGCACGCTTCGTCGTGCTGCATTCCCATGACGGCTACACCACCAACCTCGCGCTGGAAGACTTTGCCGCCGAGGACGCGCTGCTCGCCCATAGCTGGTCCGGCAAGCCGCTGACCGAAGAGCATGGCGGCCCGGTGCGGCTGGTCGTGCCGCATCTGTATTTCTGGAAGAGCGCCAAATGGCTCCAGGCCATCGAGTTCCTGACCGAGGATGCGCCTGGCTTCTGGGAAGTCCGCGGCTATCATAACCGCGGCGATCCCTGGGCCGAACAGCGCTACTCCGACGATTAGAGTTTGGAAACGGGGGGAAAGCCCATGTCGACGGAACGCTTTCAGTTCACGGGTGAAGGCGGCCATCAGCTTTCGGCCGCACTCGAACTGCCGGACGGTGAGCCAGCGGCCTTTGCGCTGTTCGCGCACTGCTTCACCTGCGGCAAGGACACGCTGGCGGCCAAGCGCATCTCGGTCGCGCTCGCAGCCCGAGGCATCGCGGTGCTGCGCTTCGACTTCACGGGGCTCGGCTCCAGCGAGGGGGATTTCGCCAATTCGACGTTCTCCTCCAACGTCGCCGATCTCGTGCGCGCCGCCGATCATCTGCGTAGCGTCCGCAAGGCGCCGTCGATCCTGATCGGTCACAGCCTCGGCGGCGCCGCGGTCCTGGCGGTAGCCGGACAAATCCCCGAAGCCAAGGCAGTTGCGACCATCGCAGCGCCCTCCGATCCCGCGCACGTCACCGGCCTGTTTAAGGAGCATCTCGACAGCATCCGCGCCCAAGGCGAAGTCGGGGTTTCGCTCGCGGGCCGCCCGTTCCGGATCAGGCGTGAGTTTCTCGACGACGTCGCCGAGCATGAGCTGATGAAGGACGTCACCGGCCTGCACAAGGCGCTGTTGGTGATGCATTCACCGGTCGACGATACCGTCGGCATCGACAATGCGACCAAGATCTTCGTTACGGCCAAGCACCCCAAGAGCTTCGTCTCGCTCGACCACGCCGATCATCTCCTGACCAAGCCCGCCGACGCGCTCTATGCGGCCGACGTGATCGCGGCCTGGGCGAGCCGGTACATCGAGATGGCCAAACCCGCGAAGGCGATGGATCTCCCTGAGGCGCCGCGCCAGGTCGTGGTGCAGGAGACGCGCAAGAGCAAATTCAACCAGATCATCACGGTCGGGCCGCATCATCTGGTGGCGGACGAGCCCGTCGCCGCCGGCGGCGAGGATGCCGGCCCCGGCCCCTATGACTTCCTGCTCGCCGGTCTCGGTGCCTGCACCTCCATGACCATGCGCCTCTATGCCGACCGCAAGTCGCTGCCGCTCGACCGCGTCACGGTCACGCTGAAGCACTCCAAGATCTACGCCAAGGACTGCGAGGAGTGCGAAACACGCGACGGCATGCTCGACCAGATCGAACGCGACATCACCATGGACGGCGCGCTCGATGCCGAACAGCGAAAGAAGTTGATGGAGATCGCCGACAAGTGCCCGGTGCACCGGACGCTGACCTCGGAGATCCGCATCGTGACCAAGGCCGTGGACTAGCGCCCTATTGTTTGAGCATGATCTTTTCGGAAAACCGCTTCACACTTTTCCGGATCATGCTCTAGAAGCACGCCGCCATCGTCCGCAGTGCCGCGCTGATCTCGTTCTCGCGCCAGGCCGCAAAGCCGAGCAGCAGGCCGTGATCGCGCGGCCGACCCAACGACAGGCTGGACAAGGCACGCGTTTCGACGCCCGCTTCGACCAGCAGCTTGACCGCCGCCTGATCAGCGCGGCCTCGCTTGAGGCGCGCGACGAGCTGGATGCCGCCCGAGGGGACCTCGACCGAAAGCGCCCCACCAAGATGGCGCTCCAGGCCCTCGACGAGATGATCGCGGCGTGCGTGATAGAGCCGGCGCACGCGGCGCAGATGTGCGAGGAAATGCCCGTCGGCGATGAACTCGGCGAGCGCTTCCTGGATATGGCTGGAAGCAATCAGCCCGATGTGCCGTTGCGCGATTTCCAGGGTCCCGACCAGCGCCGGCGGCACGACGAGATAGCCAAGCCGGATGTCCGATGTCATCGCCTTCGAGAACGTGCCGACATAGAACACGCGGCCATGGGCATCGAGGCCCTGCAAGGCCGGCACTGGCCGGCTGTCATAGTGGAATTCGCCGTCGTAATCGTCCTCCACAATCCAGGTCTTGCCGGGCCGGCTCAACCTGAGAAACTCGGTGCGGCGGGCCAGCGACATCAGCCGCCCGGTCGGGTGCTGGTGAGATGGTGTCATGAAGATGAGCTTTGGCGTGGCTATTCCGGGCATTCGCTGCATACCCTGCTCGTCCAGCCTCATGCCGGTGACGCGTGCGCCGGACGCAAGGAAGGCAGCCGTGGCGCCGGGATAACCGGGATTCTCGACCCAGACGTCATCGCCGGGCGCGATGAGCGACGCCGCAATCAACGTCAGCGCAGCCTGCGCGCTCGGCAGGATCATGATCTGGTCCGCAGTGGCGTGAACGCCCCTGCTGGTCGCCAGATAATGCGCCAGCGCCTCGCGCAGGCGGGTCCGGTTGACCGGCCCGAGTTCACGCTTGGCCGCGCGCACAGCGCTGCGGCGCAGGCAGCGGGCCCAGACTTCGCTCGGAAACTCCCTGAAATCGCCATGCCCCGGACGCAACGGCTTGAGCGGTGCCTGATAGGACATCGGCCAGTCCGTCTGCTTGAGCTTCGAAGCCCACGGGGAGAGCCGCGGCTTTGCGGAGCGCACGCCGGATACGAACGCCCCCACCCCTTCACCGTGCGCGCCGCCGTCGACCGTCACCACCGGGCGACGGCCATGCGATGCCTCGAGATATCCCTCGGCGGCGAGCTGTTCGAACGCGTAGGTGACCGTGTTGCGGGAAACGCCGAGATCGCTCGCCAGCCGGCGGCTCGACGGCAGCGCACGACCCTTGTGGAGACGGCCGGTCGCGATCAGGCCTCGGAGCTGGCTGGTCAACTGAGCCACCAGCCCGTCATCATCGGCCCGCCTCAGGTCGATCAGGGCAGAAATCATGCTTTCCGAAACTGGCACCTTATTCCTTTCCGATCTGGCACTTTTTCTGGTGCCAATCGAGATGCTATCCGCCGGGCTGGACTGCTTCAAGGATTTTGCGATGAACTTCCTCTCACCCCGCACGGCCGTCGGCCTGTTCCTCATCGTCGTGCTGGCCTGGGGCGTGAACTGGTCGGTGACGAAGCAGCTCGTCCAGTTCCTTCCGCCGCTGTGGACGTCGGCGATCCGAAGCTGGATCGCGCTGGCCGGATTGTTCGTGATCCTGGGACTGAGCAACAATCTGGTGATCCCGGAGCGTCGCGACATTCCTGTGGTTCTGAGCGTCGCGCTGCTGCACATGACGGTGTTCTCGGTCCTGGTTGCGGCCGGCGTGCGCTTCTTGCCCGCGAGCAAGGCCATCGTGCTCGGCTACACCACGCCGCTCTGGGTCGCGATCGCTGCGCCCCTGCTCGGGAAGGATACGCTGACCGCGCCAAAACTTGCCGGCGCCCTGCTCGGACTGATCGGCCTTGCCGTGATCCTGAACCCGGCATCGATCGACTGGACCAATAGCAACGTCGTGCTCGGCGCCGGCATGGTCATCCTGGCCGCGATGTCCTGGGCCGCGAACATTATCTATATCCGCGCGCATCGCTGGATCGCATCCCCGCTCCAGTTGCTGATTTGGCAGGTACTCGTCGCAACGATCGTGCTGACCGTCAGCGCGACCGTCACGGACGGCCTGCCGCATGCGGAATGGTCGTGGCGGCTCGTCCTGCTGTTCCTGTACTCCGGACTGATCGGGACGGCGCTGGCCTATTGGGCGATGTCGATGGTCAACAAGAGCATCTCGGCGCTGACGACGTCGCTCGGCACCACCGGGACACCGCTCGTCGGCATCGCCAGTGCCGCGATCCTGCTGGGCGAGCCGATCGACATCAGTCTTGCTGTCGCAGCCGGGCTGATCGTCGCCGGTATCGGCCTTGCGACGCTGGGCGACCGGCTGCTGCGCGGTCAGGCGACCGCGAGGGGCTGAACGCGCAAGCTTCCGCGCAGGCCAGCCGTCGTGCCGAGCAGGATGCCGGCAACCGCGACGAACGAGCCCAGCGCCAACGTCGATACGCCTGTGAGCCCCTGCCCGATCGAGCAGCCGAACGCCATCACCCCGCCGATGCCCATCAGCGCGGCCCCACCGGCCGAGCGCAGCATGTGGCGCGGCGAAGAATAGCCTTCGAGATGAAAGCTGCCCGTCGCGAGCGCAGTCACGAGACTGCCGGCGAAGACGCCGCCGACCGTCGCGATACCGAAATTGAGCGTCAGGCCGGTCGAGAGCATGGCGTATTGCAGCGCATCCGCGATCGGCGCGATAAAGGTGAGCGAGGTCACCGGCACGGGATTGAAGTCGTCGGCGCCGAGAAAGCCGGTGACGAACCAGCCGGCGGCGACGAGGACACCGACGATAGCGCCGGCCGCGATCTGGCCCGGCGAACGCCGGAACTTTGGATGCGCGAAAGCAAACAGGATCAGCCCAACGACGATCACGGTCGCGGCCAGCACGCGCGAGACCGCGTCGCCCGGACCGAACGTCACCAGCAACGACGGCAGCGAATTGGCGGCGACAGTGGTTTGCGTAGCCTGAACCAGCGCAATGCGCGCTGGCGCGATCAGCCCCTTGAGGCTCATCTGAGCGGCAATACCAAGCACGATCACCACCACGAAGGAGCGGAGATTGCCGCGGCCGAGCAGCACCAGCGCACGCGAACCGCAGCCGTTCGACAGCACCATGCCATAACCGAACAGCAGGCCGCCGAGGAACAGCACCGGAGCGGAAAAGGATTGTTGCAGGTAGATCGACTTGCCGAGATCGACCATACCGCTGCCGGCGAGGAATTGGCTCGCGCCGATCGCAACCGCGATCGCCAGCGCATAAGTGCGCACCAGCCGCCCGTCTCCCCCGGCCAGCCAGCCACGCATGCTGCTCATCAGGCAGAAGCCGCTGAGCAGGCCGACGGCGCCATAGATCAGGCCGATGACGAGGCCGGCGAGGATGACGAGTTGGGTGGATTCCATCGGCTGTTCTCAGATCTCTCGTCATTCTCCGTCATTGCGAGCGCAGCGAAGCAATCCAGTCTGTCTCCGCGGATACATTTCTGGATTGCTTCGCTGCGCTCGCAATGACGACGTGTTACGGCTTCAGGATCACGCGATCCCGCGACGAGCCGGCAACCGCGACATACGCCTCCTTGGCGCGCTCCAGCGGATAGACGGCATTCGCCCTGATCGGAAACGGCTTCAGATGGCCGCTCGCAAAGCCGGGGCCGAGATCGCGCAGCACGGAGCCCGTTGCCACCGAGGACAGGCCGAGTGTGTCGATGCCGACATAGGTGTGCTGGCCCCGGTAGAATTCGAGGATGTTGAATTGCACGATGCGGTCAATCGCGGCGATCAGGATCTGGCGGCCGCGAAGTGCGAGCGATTTGTGCGCCGCCTGGAAATAGGGATCGCCGACCGTGTTGAAGACGATGTCGGCGCCCTTGCCGCCGGTCACTTCGCGCACGCGCGTCGCGACATCGGTGACGGAAGCGTCGATCACTTCGATGGGCCCATTGGCATGGCCTTCATAGGCTTCCGCCTTGCGCACCACGCCGATGACGCGCGCGCCCTGCCAGGTCGCGATCTGTACCGCAGCCTGACCGACCTTGCCGTTGACGCCGAACACCAGAACGGTCTCGCCATTCTTCGGCACGCCGGCGCGGCGAAAGCCCTCCATGGCGGTGACGAAAGGCACGCCGATGCCGGCCGCCTCCTCCCAGGACAGCGCCTTCGGCTTCTCCACCACCGCGTCGGCTTCCACAACGAGATGGCTTGCGTGCGTGCCGTCGCGGCGGATGCCGAGATCGCCGGATGAGCCGAACACCTCGCGGCCGATCGTATCGGCCGGCCCATCGATCACCACGCCCGCGTAGTCGCGGCCGGGCGTGCGCGGGAATACGGCATAGGGCATCAGCCCGGTCGCGGCCTTGATGTCGGACGGATTGACGGCGGCTGCCTTCACCTCGATCAGGAAGTCGCCTGGACCGCGTGTTAAATTCTGACGCTCGACCGCGGGCGCAAGCGCCGCGGCGCTCTCGGCCTTGGCATTGAGGCGCACGCAGCGCGCCTCGACGGCTTTGCTATCGGCTGGTGACATGGAAAAGACCCGCGATTTCTCGCGGGCCTTGTCGCCCTTACGGATGGTCAAGTCAATCCTTCGGCCGCTTGTCGTAGAGGCGCTTGGCCTTGCCGAGCGAACGCTCCAGCGTGGCCGGCGCGACCACCTGCACCCGGGAGCTGATGCCGATGGTGTTCTTGATGTGGGTCGAGATCCGGTCCGCGTGGTCGACCAGACCCCGGCCGTCCCAGCTCTCCGGCCGCGCTTCGGCAATGATGGTCAGCTCGTCCATGCGGCCTTCGCGGGTCAGCTCCATGATGAAATGCCCGCCGCACCAGTCGGTCGCGAGCAACACCTCCTCGATCTGGGTCGGGAACAGATTGACGCCACGCAGGATGATCATGTCGTCCGAGCGCCCGGTCACCTTCTCCATGCGCCGCATGCCCGGCCGCGCCGTGCCCGGCAGCAGCCGCGTCAGGTCGCGGGTGCGATAGCGGATCACCGGAAAGGCTTCCTTGGTGAGCGAGGTGAAAACCAACTCGCCTTTCTCGCCGTCGGGAAGCACCGCGCCGGTCTCGGGGTCGATCACCTCGGGATAGAAATGATCCTCCCAGATGTGCAGGCCGTCCTTGGTCTCGATGCATTCCTGCGCGACGCCGGGGCCGATCACCTCGGACAGGCCGTAGATGTCGGTCGCGTCCATGTCGAATGCGTCCTCGATCTCGCCGCGCATCGCATTGGTCCAGGGCTCGGCGCCGAAGATGCCGACCTTGAGCGAGCACTGGCGCGGATCGAGCTTCTGGCGCTTGAACTCGTCGAGGATCGCCAGCATGTAGCTCGGGGTCACCGTGATGATGTCGGGCCGGAAATCGTTGATGAGCTGTACCTGCCGCTCGGTCATGCCGCCGGAGATCGGCACCACGGTGCAGCCGAGTTTCTCCGCGCCATAGTGGACGCCGAGCCCCCCGGTGAAGAGCCCATAGCCATAGGCGTTGTGGATGATCATGCCGGTGCGGCCGCCAGCGGCGCGGATCGAGCGCGCCATCACCGCGGACCAGGTATCGATGTCGGCCTGCGTATAGCCGACCACGATCGGCTTGCCTGTGGTGCCGGAGGAGGCATGTACGCGTACCAGCTTCTCGCGCGGCACTGCGAACATGTTGAAGGGATAGTTGTCGCGGAGATCCGTCTTCACCGTGAACGGGAATTTCGCGAGGTCGGACAGTTCGCGAAAGTCGGACGGGTGCACGCCGGCCTTGTCGAAAGCCTTGCGATAATGCGCGACGTTGTCATAGGCGTGCTTCAGCGACCAGGCCAGCCGCTCCTTCTGGAGCGCCATGATCTCGTCGCGCGAGGCGCGCTCGTGCGCGTCCGTCTCGGCGCTATAGGCGTCGCCACCTGCCTTGAGCCTCGTCAGAGCCATCCTGGTTTCCCCGCATTGATCTGTTCTTTTCTTTATTCGTCGTGTGCCGGCAGCCAATTGCCGGGAATGACGCGCGAATGTCCGCGGAATTCCGCGATGACGGTATCGCCGGCGGTGACGCGCACGTCGTAGATGCCGGAGCGGCCGCTCCGAGTAATCTCTCTTGCTCTCGCAACGAGGCGGTCGCCGAGCAAGCCCGGCTTGATGAAGGTGATCTGGCCCTGGGCCGCGACGACGCGGTCGTTGTGCGAGTTGCAGGCAAAGGCGAAAGCGGAATCGGCCAGCGTGAAGATGAAGCCGCCATGAGCGATGCGCTGGCCATTGACCATGTCCGGCCGGACCGTCATTGCGAGCGTTGCAAGGCCTGGGCCGATCTCGACGATCTCCATCCCGAGGCCCTTGGAAGCATCGTCCTCCGCCCACATCGCGTCGGCGCAGGCACGGGCAACATCCTCAGGCGACAGGGCGGCTTTGACGTTCACGCGCTTCTCCCGGCCAATGGCTTGCTCATGATGTTGTTCTGGTTGGCTCGCACTGTCAAACGTGGTCGTAATCGACGACGACCCGCGCCGACGAAGGCTTTGCCTGGCAGGTCAGGACGAAACCGGCCTTCAGCTCCCAGGGTTCCAGCGAATAGTTGATGTCCATCGGTGCCTCGCCCTCGACCAGTTTTGCCCGGCAGGTCGAGCACATGCCGCCCTTGCAGGCGAAGGGCAGATCGACGCCGGCGCGAAGCGCGGCATCGAGGATGGCCTCGTCCTCGGCGACCGGCACGTCGCGGCGCTTGCCGTCGATGATCAGCGATGCGATCGCCTTCGGCGGCGCATCCGGGGCGACGGCCTTCTTCGGCCGCGGCTTGCCGCCGAACTCGGAGACGAAGCGCTCGACGTGGATGCGCTCGTCCGCGATGCCGAGATCACGGCAGGTCGCCTCGATGTCCTCGCTCATGCCGGACGGACCACAGATGAAGACGTGATCGACGCTTGCCGCCGGCACCAGCGAGCGCAGCAGCACCCTCACCTTGTCGCCGTCGAGCCGGCCATGCAGGATCGGGATGTCCTGCTCTTCACCGGAGATGACGTGAAAGATCGAGAGGCGGTCGATGAAGCGATCCTTGAGCTCCTCGAGTGCTTCGAGGAACATGATGTTGTCGGTCGCGCGGTTGCCGTAGAACAGGAAGAAGCGGCTGTCCGGCTCGCGTGCGAGGATGCCCTTGACGATCGACAGGATCGGCGTGATGCCGGAACCTGCGGCAAAGCCGACATGGATCCGCCCCGTATCGGCCGGCGCGACCACGCCGAAGCGGCCGGTCGGCGTCATCACGTCGAGTTCGTCGCCGCATTTGAGTTCATCGGCGGCCCAGCTCGAAAACGCGCCGCCGTCGATCTTCTTCACAGCGATGCGGATTTCACCGTCATCGGGACCGGAGCAGATCGAATAGGAGCGGCGCACTTCCTCGCCATCGAGCATGGTCCGGAGCGTGAGATACTGGCCGGGGTTGAAAGCATAGTCATCGGAGAGTTCGCGCGGGATCGCGAAGGTCATCGAGACGGCGTCGGACGCCTCGCGGCGGAGATCGCTGACGGCCAGACGATGGAAGCGGGGGGCGGCTGCGGACATCATGGACACCCTACATCGGCCTCACCGCCGTCATTGCGAGGAGCTCTTGCGACGAAGCAATCCAGACTGCTTCCGCGGAGACAGTCTGGATTGCTTCGCTGCGTTCGCAATGACAATGTGGCTGGCATCTCGTTCAACTCAATGACACTTGAAGTAATCGAAGGGCTCGCGACAGGCCTTGCAGCGCCACAGCGCCTTGCAGGAAGTCGAGCCGAATTCGGACAACAGTTCGGTATTGTCCGAGCCGCATTGCGGGCAAGCGACGGCCTGTTCGCCGAACAGCGCGCGGCGCGAGTTGGAGGCCTGCGGCGGGGCGATGCCGTAGGCACGCAGCTTCTGCCGACCCTCATCGCTCATCCAGTCGGTGGTCCAGGCAGGCGACAGCACCGTGCGCACCTTTGAGCCACGGAATCCGGCGCGCTCCAACGCGACCTCGATCTCCAGCGCGATCATGTTCATGGCCGGACATCCCGAATAGGTCGGCGTGATCGCGACCTCGACATGATCGCCGTCGAGAACGACGTCTCTGAGCACGCCGAGATCGGCGATGCTCAGCACCGGAATTTCGGGATCGACAACGCTGGCCGCGGCGTCCCAGGCACGCTGGCGCAGCTCGCTATCGCGTTCCAGCACCGTCACCATGCCAGCCCCGGGAAAGTGCGCTGCATCGACTGCAGCTCGGACAGGAGATGGCCGAGATGTTCGCTGTGCCGGCCCACGCGGCCGCCCTGCTGCATCCAGTCGTTCTGCGGCAGCTCAAGCGTGGCCTCGCTGACGACATCGGAGAGCATCTTCAGCCAGCGGCCGCGCAGAACACCCGGATCGACGGCGATACCCGCATGGATCAAGGCGCGTTCGCCATCGTCGACGGCAAACATCTCGCCGGTGAACGCCCAGAGATGATCGATCGCGGCCTGCGCACGGGCATGGCTCTCCTCGGTGCCGTCGCCGAGACGGATGATCCACTCCGAGGCGTGCCGCAGGTGATAGGCACTCTCCTTCTCCGACTTCGCGGCAATCGCCGCGAGCGTCGTGTCGCGCGATGTCATCATCGCGCGCCAATAGAGGTCGGCGAAAGCGGAATAGAAGAACTGCCGCACCAGCGTCTGGGCGAAGTCGCCGTTCGGCTGCTCGACCAGCAGCAGATTGCGGTACTGCCTGACATCGCGCAGGTAGGCGAGCTTGTCCTCGTCGTTGTCGTTGCCTTCAGCCTTGGCGGCGTAGGTGTAGAGCTCGCGCGCCTGGCCGATGAGATCGAGCGCGATGTTGGAGAGCGCCATGTCCTCTTCCATCATCGGCGCATGCCCGCACCATTCGGACAGCCGATGACCGAGGATCAACGCATCGTCGGCGCGGCGCAGCGCATAGAGCACCAGCGGTGTTTCGGAGACCTGGATGTTGGCGACAGGCATCACATGTGCCCCACTTCTTCCGGCACCTCATAGAACGTCGGATGCCGGTAGATCTTCGATTCCGCGGGCTCGAACATCATCCCCTTCTCGGCGGGATCGCTGGCGGTGATCGCGGTCGACGGCACGACCCAGATCGACAGGCCCTCGCCGCGGCGGGTGTAGATGTCGCGGGCGGCCTGGAGCGCCATGGTGGCGTCGCTGGCATGCAGGGAGCCAACATGCTTGTGCGCAAGCCCGTTGCGGCTGCGAATGAAGACTTCCCACAGCGGCGTGTTCGGCGTGGTCATCGTGATCTCCCTATTCCGCAGCTTGTGCGGTCTGACGCTGCGCGCGCTTTGCGGCATAGGCAGCGGCAGCCTCGCGCACCCAGGCGCCCTCGTCGTGCGACTTGCGGCGCGCGGCCATGCGGTCGCGGTTGCAAGGTCCGTTGCCGGCAAGCACCTGCTTGAATTCGGTCCAGTCGATCGCGCTGTAGCGCCAGTGCCCGTCTGCGTCCTGCGTCATGCCGGGATCGGGAATGGTGAGGCCGAGATATTGCGCCTGCGGCACGGTGGCATCGACGAATTTCTGACGCAGCTCGTCATTGGAGAAGCGCTTGATCTTCCACTTCGTCGAGGTGTCGCTATGCTGGCTGGTGGCATCGGGCGGGCCGAACATCATCAGCACCGGCCACCACCACCGATCCAGCGCATCCTGCGCCATCGCCTTCTGCTCGTCCGACCCGCGGCACAGCGTCAGCATGATCTCGTAGCCCTGGCGCTGGTGGAACGATTCCTCCTTGCAGACGCGGATCATCGCGCGCGCATAGGGACCGTAGGAGCAGCGGCACAGCGGGATCTGGTTCATGATCGCGGCGCCGTCCACCAGCCAGCCGATGGTGCCGATGTCGGCCCAGGTCAGCGTCGGATAGTTGAAGATGGACGAGTACTTGGCCTTTCCGGCAAGCATCGTATCGACCAGTTCCTCGCGCGAGGCGCCAAGCGTCTCCGCGGCGGCATAAAGATAAAGCCCGTGGCCGCACTCGTCCTGCACCTTGGCGAGCAGCGCCGCCTTGCGGCGCAGCGTCGGCGCGCGCGTGATCCAGTTGCCTTCGGGCAGCATGCCGACGATTTCGGAATGGGCGTGCTGGGAGATCTGACGGGTGAGCGTCTTGCGATAGGCCGCCGGCATCCAGTCGTTCGGCTCGATGCGCTCCTCGGCGTCGATGCGGGCCTGGAACTGGGCCGCCTTGGCTACGTCCTCGAGGCTGCGGTCATCCGCCTCGGCCGTGTTCAGCGCCTGGGTATACATGCGCATCCTCCCGTTTTATTGGGAGGCAATATATAACAAGAATTATCTCATGCAAGATATTTCTGTAACATGTCGATCAGGCCTCGAATCTGCGTTCCAGAAGCTTCCGGGCCGGCGGCAATGGCCCTCTTTCGTTGGTTCCATGGCCATCAAGCCATTGTTCGGACGGGGCAAGCAGCGCGCGATACATCTCGCCGCAGAGTTCGCGTGCAGCCCGCCCCGGCCAGTCCGGCGGCAGCAGGCTCTGGGGCAGCAGGGGATCGCGCAGCACGACACGGCGATAATAGTGGATCAGGAGAATGCGCGCGGTGAACGCGTCGGCCCCGGACAGATTCGTGCCGCGCGCGAGCGCGCCGCGCAGCGGCTCGAACGTCTTCATGAATTTCAGATAGGCGTCCGCGGTACGGTCGAGCGGCCAGCTTTGGCTGAGCAGACGGCGGCCGCTGTCATCCTCGGCCGAGACTTCCAGCCGGATCGCGCCCGCGGCCTCGTCCGGCACCGGCACGCCCGACGGCGCAACCCACACACCAGGCAGCGGGCTGCCGAAGCCGGCGTTGCGCAGCGCCTCGCGCGAGGCGTCGCGATCCTCGCCGTTGCCGATCAAGAGCAGTTCGAAGCGTCCGGTCCAGTCAGATGGCGGCGGATCGTAGATGTGGCGCGTGGCGGCCGCGAAGGTCTGCTGCCCCTTGTCGGCCAGGCGATAGAAGCTGTTGCGGCCGACCTTTTCGCGCGTCAGCCAGCCATCGGCTGCGAGCCGGGACATCGCCGTGCGCACCACACCGCTGTCGATGGCCAGACTCTCGAAGAATTCCAGCAGCGTGCCGAGCCACACCGAGCCGCCGCGCGGCACGATGGCGTCGCCGAACACGGTGATGACGATGGAGCCGGTGCGCGACGGCTCGCGCTTGAGCTGGTCGATAATGCGGGACAACGGATGCGCCATGCGCGAGGCATAGCGCGTTTGGTGCTGGCGCGACAATGGACGGAAGCGACGCTGTTGCTCTCCCTCTCCCCGTTGTCACGGGGCGAGGTGAGGACGTGCACTACCGATGCGGGTCGGGATAGGCCAGGCTGCGCCAGCCGCTGCGGTCGAAGGGCCGCCACTGGCCTTCCTTCTGCGCGAGGCGATCGGCGACCGCATAGACCGCGGCCGGATGATGACCCATGCCGCAATGGCTGCTCTCGATCTCGATGCTCTCGGTCTGCGCGCCCGCCTTCTCCATGCAGCCCTGCCAGGCGCAGACGCCATCGGTGCGGCTGAAGATCGCGGTGGTCGGCACCGGCGGCGGCACGGCGAGTTCGCCGCCGAACTGCGGATCGACCTCGTCGGACTTCCGTCCGCTCGCCCATTCATAGACGCGCCAGGCATTGGTGGAATGGGGATTGCCCGCAAACGGGCTGCCGAGCGTGATCACCTGGCGCACGCGCTCCGGCATCATCTTGGCGAGCTGGCGCGCGTAGAGGCCGCCGAGGCTCCAGCCGACCAGACTGATCTTGCGGCCATGGGTATCGCTGAGCTCCTGGACCAGATCGACCATCGCGTGCTGCACGCCCTCGCGCAGGCCATAGTTGCGGCCCTGGCGCCAGCCGCTCACCGCATAGCCCTTGCCCGCCAGAAACGTGCGCAGTGCGCGCGTGGACGTGTCGGAGGCCACAAGGCCCGGCAGCACCAGCACCGGATGCCCATCGCCGCGCGACGCAAGGCTCAGCAACGGCAGTGCGCCGAGGAATGCACCGAACTCGTGGATCGCGCGCCCTTCCAGGAACATCAGAGTACGGGACGGCGGACGCAGCGTCTGGGCAGTAGCGGTCATCAATGGTCCCTCGGAAGAATTGCTGAAAAGGTCACCGGCTGCGATGCCGGCAAATGGGTTGAATTCCAACACGCCCGCTTCTCGAACGTTCCGCAGCGCAACATGAATCAGCTAGGCCGCCGGTTCCCGACATTCAAGCGGGTGAAGCCAAAGGCCACAATAGGCCGGCGCGTGAATGCCAACGTGCGTGACGCAAAAGTCACAACAATCGAAGCAGGAATTCTACGGAGTAAAGCGCAAGTCCCGCGAGCCCGCCGATCAGCGAACCGTTGAAGCGGATGTATTGCAGGTCGCGGCCGATGTTGATCTCGATCAGCGAAATCAGCTGCGCCATGTCCCACGCCTTGACCTGGTCGGAGATGAAGGTCGAGACGCCACTCTTCTGGTCCGCGACGAAACTGCGCAGCACCGCCACCAGGCCCTTGTTGATCTCGCCGCGCAGTTCGGCATCGCCGGCGAGCGCTTCGCCGGCGGCGACGAACATGCCGGCGAGATGATGCTGCAATACCTGCGTCTCGCCGCTCGCGCTTCGCTCGATGAAGGACCGCGTGTTGGCCCAGACCGTGCGGGCGAGATCGGCAAGCTCGGGCCGTGCGAGCAGGTCGCGCTTCAAGCCGTCGATGCGTTCGACATAGGCCTGGTCGGTGCCGAGCCGGTCGACGAAACTCAGCACCATGCGGTCGAACTCACTCCGGAACGGATGTTTGGGATCGCTGCGCACCTCATTGAAGAAGGCGGTCGCCGACGCAACGATCTTGTTCACCAGAAACTTGTCGGCACGATAGAGCCTGAGCAGGGTCGGCAACTCCGCGCGCACCTTGTCGCGGATTATCGCCATCGTCTCCTTCTGGTTCAGCGTCTCGTGCATCACGCGCAGGAGATCGTCGAACAGGATCTGGTGCCGCCCCTCCGCAACAAAGCCGCGCAACGTGCCGGCCGCGAGCGGCGCCAGGTCGATCGCCTGGAGCTGCGAGGACATGCGGCGGATGATGAAGGTCATCAGGCCGGAGGTCTCGGTCGCGGAGAAGGCTTCGGGCAGCAGGCGCAACGCAAAGCGCGCCAGGTCGTCACTGCGCTTGCGATCGCGCAGCCAGTCCGCAACGAACGAGCCGAAGTCGATCTCCTGCAGCTTGGCCTCGACGGGACCGGCCTCGAGGAAATGCACCTGGATGAATTCGCCGAGCTTGTCGGCGATGCGGGCCTGGTTGCTCTGGATGATCGCGGTGTGCGGGATCGGCAGGCCAAGCGGACGCTTGAACAGCGCGACCACGGCATACCAGTCGGCGAGCCCGCCAATGGTCGCAGCTTCCGCGAAGGCGGCGATGAAGCCGAATACGGGATGCACGGGGAGAAGCCATTTCGCGACGACGAACAGCAGAAGCGTCGAGGCCAGCACCAGCGTCGCCAGCGCCTTCACTCGGCGCAGTTCGGCCGCGCGTTCGGCATCGCCGGGGGAGTCGAAGGAGAAGCTGCCCGATGGAGTCATGACTGCATCACAGTACCCGTCATTGCAGGCGAAGCGAAGCAATCCAGAATCGTTCCGCAGAAAGAGTCCGGATGGCTTCGCTTCGTTTGCAATGACGGCAAGGCAAAAAACAAGGCCCGCCGAAGCGGGCCTCAAATTCAGTTTCTCGTCCAGACAGATCAGGCGGTCTTGTTGTAGACCTTGGCAAAATTGTCCTGAGCGGACTTCGCACCGTTGGTGGCGAGCTTGCCGAGATAGTCGGTGGTCGCCTTGGCGCGCGAGACGAAGGCTTCGCCGCGTGCACGGAGCAGGCTGGACTGGATCTCGACGGCTTCGCTGAACGACTTGGCGGACGCCAGCTTGTCGATGCCCGAGAAGAACGCCTCGGCGTCCTCAAAGATCGCCTGCTGGATGTTGCGGCTGATCTTGCCGGCTTCAGTGACGGACTCGGTCACCGCGTTCTCGACGGCGGCGGTCACGCGCTCGGAGCCAGCGAACACTTCGGCAGCACGATCCTTGGCGGTACTGGCGGACTTCTTGACGAATTCGCGGGCAGCCTCGGGAACTTCCAGGTTCTGGATGTTCTTGAAAGCGTCTTTGAAGCCCTCGAAAGCGGTGTTGGTTTCGGTGGTCATGGGGTTTTCTCCATCCTCATTGGTTGAGCTATGGGCTCACCCCGTCCTCATTGGCCCGGGGCACTGCTTATATGGCATAGCTAATTGTGCGATGCAATATTCATATTGCGCTGCGATATCACGAAATCGTGAACAGCCTTCAGGGTAGGCAATATGGTGCCTTCGTAGCCAGTCGGGCCCCGCTGGGAACCTAGTGCTGGACGGCGCCCGGAAGCCCATAGGCTTCCATCTGTGCCTGGACCTGCGCAATGTTGTGGCCGAGCACGACGATGTCGTGCGTCTTGCCGTCGACGTCCCGGACGTGGTCGCGCAGCAGCGCCTCGGCCTTGAAGCCGAGGCTTTCGAACACGGCAATCGCCGCCTGCTGGTCGACCGTCATCTGGACCGAGAGCTTTTCGAGGCCGGCGCCGAGCGCGAGCGCAAAGGTCTCCTGCGACAACGCCCGCCCCACCCCCTTCCCGCGCACGTCGAGCGAGACGACCATCCGGATCTCGCCGACATGGGGCGACCAGGAGTGAGGATCGCGCACCAGCGTGCCGCAGCCGACGACCTTGCCGTCCTTCACCGCGAGCAGGCTCGTGATCGCGCCGCGCTCGATCTCCTTGACCCAGGCCGAGAGCACTTTTGGCTCGCTGATGTTGCGAGGCAGGAAAAGGAGATCGTGGGTCGGCAGGCCCTTGCCGAAGGCGAGCACGGCGGCCTCGTCCGCGGGCGACATCAGGCGGATCTCGATATCTCCGGCATCGGTCTTGACGTGACGCGGATAGGAACGCTGCTCGCTCATGTCGATCTCTTCCCAAGCCAGGAATCCAGTTTCGGCCACAGCCGCTTCACCGCATTGGCGCCGGCGACGAGCGAGACGTGACCGCCCTTCAGCATCACCTCTTCCTTGTCCCCGGATCCGATCTTGGCGATCAGGTGCTTTGCGGCGTCATAGGGCACGATGTGGTCGTGCTCGGCGACCGCATGCAGGAACGGCACCTTGATGTTCGCGAGCTTCGCCGCGCGGCCGCCAACCGACATGGTGTCGTTGAACAGCTTGTTGTCCCACATCAGGTCCTTGGTGATCGTACGAAAATATTCGCCAGCCAGCGGCAGCGTGTCGGTCGCCCAGCGGTCGAACATCCGGTAGGATTTGACGAACTCGTCGTTCCAGATGTTTTCCCAGAGCTGGATCTGGCTCACCGCGCGCGAGGCCGGGCGCAGCATCTCGAACGACGACAGGATCATCTCCGGCGGCACGTTGCCGACGCTGTCGACGAGGCGGTCGACGTCGAAATAACGGCGGTCGGAGAAATTCGAGAACAGCTTCATCTCGCGGAAGTCGATCGGCGTGGTGAAGCAGATCAAATTCTTCATCGGCCCGTCCATGAAGATCGAGCCGTAGAGCAACGACAGCACGCCACCGAAGCAGTAACCGATCACCGAGACGTCCTGCTCGCCGGAATCCTGCTGCACGCGGCGGACGCAGTCCGGGATGAAGTCGAGGACATAGTCTTCCATCCGCAGGCTCTTTTCCTCCGGCCGCGGCGCGCTCCAGTCCAGCATGTAGACGTCGTAGCCGCGCTTCAAGAGGAACTCGATGAAGCTCTGGCCCGGCACGAGGTCGAGAATGTAGCCGCGGTTGGTGGTCGCCATCACGATCAGCACCGGCACGCGGTAGATCTCGTCCGACATCGGCCGGTAGTGATAGAGGCTCATCGTGCCGCGCGAATGCAGCACGTCCTTCGGCGTCGAGCCGAGGGTGGGCCCGGAGGTCGAAAAATATTCGACGCCCTTGATGCTGCGCTGGATCGCGCGCTGCACCTCGGACTGGATGCGCTCCGGGATCGACGCCAAATCAAGTCCCGCCGGCGCGTTCATGTCTGCCCTCCGTTTTCCGAGGGCGGACGCTTCGTCCGCGGCGGCTTCGGCGCCCCGTCGAGGCCTTGCGAGATGCCGGAACTCGCCGCCATCTGGCTCAGCATCGACTTCATCTCGCCGACCTGGGCTTCGATGGATTGCAGCCGTTCCGCAAGGGCCGTGACCTGCTCCCGGCTCGGCAGGTTCATCGAGACCAGATACTTCTCCATGAGCTCGCCAAGCTGCTTCTGAGCACCTGCAGCAACGCCGCCGGCCCGGTTCATGGCTTGTGAAAACTCGGGCGACGACATGGCCTGGTTGGCGAAGGAGTTGAAGCCCTTCTCCATCTCGCCCATCATCTTCTGCCACATGGCGACCGGGTCGTTGGTCTTGTCGGTCATCGGCGTCCTCCTGAAATCGAGAGCTTCGACGCCCTTCTTTTTCCGTCATACCACACCGTTGCGAGGTGCCGGTCAACCGGCAAGCGGCGGCGCGGTGTCGCGCATGCTTCATTGCGGCGGGAAACCGTGCGATACACAATCGATCAAAAGCCGAGGGAACGCATCCGTGACCGCCCATCAGCCGCCCCAGACCGTCCGCGCCAATGGCATCGATATCTGCTACGAGATTTTCGGCAACGACAATGCCGAGCCGCTGCTGCTGATCATGGGGCTGGGCGCCCAGATGATCCACTGGGACGATGCGTTCTGCGAGCAGCTCGCCGCGCATGGCTTTCGCGTGATCCGCTTCGACAACCGCGACATCGGCAAGTCGAGCCACCTCACCGGCGGCAAGCGCCTGACGCCGCTCGAGCTATTGAAGCTGCGCTTCCTCAAGATTCCCGTCGCGGCAACCTACAAGCTGATCGACATGGCGAAAGACACGGTCGGGCTGATGGATGCACTTGGCATCAAGTCGGCGCATCTGGTCGGCGCCTCGATGGGCGGCATGATCGCGCAGGAGGTGACACTGTCGTTTCCCGAGCGCGTGCGCTCGCTGACCTCGATCATGTCGACGACGGGCAATCCGCGCGTGCCGCCGCCGACACGCGAGGCCGCCGCGATGCTGATGGCGCCGCCGCCGCGCAGCAAGGAGGAGTTCATCGTCCGCTACGGCCAGACCTGGAACATCTTGCGCGCCGGGTCCTTCCCGGAAGAGGAGGCGCTCGACCCCGGCCGTGCCGAACGCGTGTTCGCGCGCGGGCTCAATCCCGCCGGCGTCGGCCGGCAGCTCCGCGCGGTGCTCGCCTCCGGCAGCCGCAAGGAGCGGCTGCATGGCGTGAAGACGCCGACGCTGGTGATCCACGGCACGGTCGATCCCCTGGTCCATCCCGAAGGCGGCAAGGACACGGCAGCATCAATTCCCGGCGCAAAGCTGTTGATGATCGAAGGCATGGGCCACGCGCTGCCGATGCGCTTCTGGCCCGAGATCATCGGTGCCATCGACAAGCACGCGCATGGTGCGGCAGCGCAGGCGGCGTAGACCGGCGGAGGTCTCCTCGCGGTGACCATGTGAGCTTCCGGTTACTCTCTTAACGCAGGCCGGCACGAAAGCTATACAGGCCTCCCTCAATCGCAAGACAGAGGCCGCGGCCTCTCGGAGCTCACATGCGTCTCATCGTCCGGTCCGTCGCAATGATTGCGGCTTCCATTCTCATGCTGTCCCTCGGCAACGGCGCCGCGATCGCCGCCAGCGCGCAGGAAGAAGCCAACCGCGCCGCCGTGCTTGCCTTCTACGAGAAGGGCCTCAACCAGAAGGACGCCGATGCTGCCCTCGCCTATGTCGGCGACCGCTACGTCCAGCACAATCCGAACGCGGCCGACGGTCCGGACGGCTTCCGAAAGTTCATCGGCTTCCTGCGCGAGAAATTCCCGAACTCGCACAGCGAGATCAAGCGCAGCTTCGTGGATGGCGACTACGTCATCCTGCACGTTCACGCGGTTCGCGAACCCGGCACCAGGGGCAATGCGATTGTCGACATCTTCAAGCTGGAGAACGGCAAGATCGTGGAACACTGGGACGTCGTCCAGGCCGTCCCCGAAATTCCCGCCAACAGCAACACGATGTTCTGACGGATCGAACTGGGGACTGCGCAGGCGGCCTAGCTCTTTTTCGCCATCCAGATCACATGACGCGCGCCGCCACCCCTGCCGGTGGCGCGGATATTGACCTCGTTGACGTCGAAGCCGGCGCTTCCAAGCCGCTTGGTGAATGCAGGGTTGGGCCCAGAGGACCAGACAGCCAGCACCCCGCCCGGCCGCAGCGCGGTCTTCGCCGCCTTCAATCCGCTCGCATTATAGAGCGCGTCATTGCCCTTGCGGGTCAGTCCCTCCGGCCCATTGTCGACGTCGAGGAGAATCGCGTCGAAGGTCGAGCGTTGCGCCCGGATGATTTCACCGACGTCGGTCTCCCGGATGCTCACCCGGGGATCATCGAGGCTATCGCCAAAAACCTGCGCCATCGGGCCTCGCGCCCAGGCGACCACCGCCGGCACGAGCTCGGACACCACGATCTTCGCCTTGCCTCCCAGCACGGCGAGCGCCGCGCGCAGCGTAAAACCCATGCCGAGGCCGCCGATGAGAACGACAGGTTTTGCGACCGTCTCGATCTGCTTCGCCGCAAGCGTCGCGAGTGCGGCTTCCGAGCCCGACAGTCGGTTGTTCATCAACTCGTTGGTGCCGAGCTTGATGGAAAACTCCTTGCCGCGCCGCATCAGGCGGAGCTCCTCGTCGGAGCCGGGGATTTTCGCGGTATCGATCTTTTCCCAGGGAATCATGCGAGAGCTTTAGCACGGTCGGACCAACAATCACCCTCCCGCCCAGACGTCCAGCACATACCGGTTCGTCGCGCCCATCTCCTCGATCCAGCGCGCAGCCGCCACGGCGTCGCTGCCGCTCTTCTCGCGGTGGATCGCGACGAGGGCCGCCTTCACGTCGGGCTCCATCCTGCTGCCGTCGCCGCAGACATAGACGATGGCGCCCTGCTCGATCAGCGGCCAGACCTTGTCCTTCTGCGCGGCGAGCACGTGCTGCACGTAGGTCTTTGGTCCATCTGCGCGCGAGAAGGCCGTGAACAGCTCGGTGACGCCATCGGCCGCGAACGCCTTCAGCTCGTCCGCGTAGAGAAAATCCCGATCAGGATGGCGGCAGCCGAAGAACAGCATGGCCGGGCCGAGCGTGGCGCCCTTCGCCTTGCGCGCGGCGCGCTCCTGGAGGAAGCCGCGGAACGGCGCCAGTCCCGTGCCCGGGCCGATCATGACGATCGGCACGGACGAATCATCCGGGAGTCGGAAGCCGGCCTTGGTCTCGCGCACGGTGGCGTAGATCGCATCGCCCGTGCGCCGGTTGGCGAGATAGTTCGAGCAGATGCCCTTGTAAGTGCCGCGCCCGGAGGCGGCCGGCCCCTCGACCACGCCGACGGTGACGCTGCAACGTAACGCGTCGACCGACGGAGAGGACGAGATCGAGTAGTAGCGCGGCGCCAGCAGCGAGAGCATCTCCAGATAGACGTGGAACGGCAATTCGCAGGCCGGGTATTCGAGCAGCAGGTCGACCACCGATTTGCGTCTCGCCAGAATCTCGGTTCGGTAGCGCTCGGCCGCCTCTGCTTCCTCACCGACGAAGGCCAGCAGCTTCGGCTTGGTGACCGGACAGCGGGTGTGCTCGGCCATGATCTGGATCTGCTTTCGTGTCGCCACCTGCTGCAGCTCGACGAACTCGCTGAGCAGGCGGCCGACCGACACGGCATCGCCGACCGGCAATTGCGCACGGCGGCCCTCAGTGACGCGAAGCCTGATCTGGTCTGCCGGCAGGAAGCCGAAGCGGCGGGCGACCGAATCCACCAGTGTCGGGTCATTGCGCGGAACGACACTCAAATGATCACCGACGCGGTAGGTGATGTTGGACGGCAGCTGCACCTCGATGTGACGCGTCGAACGCTCGGACGGATTGGACCCACCTCTGTTCTGCAGCTCGTCATTGACCAGCACCTTCATCGCCACCGCGCCGCCCTGGGCTACGATGGTGTTGACCGCGGTCACCGCCACCGGCTCGATCGCGTAGAGCGGATCGTCCTCGGCGGTGCGGGTGAAATTCCAGTCGATGCCGAATTCCCTGGTCGCGACCTGCGCGGCCGCCGGGAACCATTTCTGGAACTGGCCATCGAGATCGCTGCGCGCATCGCCTTCGCCGCGCGGATAGACTGCGCGCGCGCCATGCGCCGACAATTGCTCGTCGATGAAACGCGGCACCGATTGATAGGTCGCCGCCCAGTCGCTGTTGCCGCAGCCGAACACGGCATAGCGCACATTGGCGAAGGCATCCTTTGGCAGATCGTCGCCGAGCCATTTGACGAACTGCGTCGCATTGTCCGGCGGCGCGCCGTTATAGGAGGCGCAGATGATCAGCACGCCGCCCTCCTGCGGCAGCTTGCCGACGTAATCGTCGAGCGGGCCGAGTTGCACGGCAAAGCCGTTGATCTCGGCAAGGTCGGCCATCCGCGTCGCGAGTTCCTCGGCGGTGCCGAGGTTGGAGCCGTAAAGCACCAGCATCGGCGTGTTGTGGCCGGGACGCGCGGTCGGCTGACGCGGCGCCTTCGGCGCCGAAGCCGCCGCTACGGGCCCGCCATAGGCGCCGCGCTCGCGATCGGCGCGCGGACGCACCTTGATCTTGAAGCCCTCCGGCTTCATCGTCAGCGTTTCCTTCAGGTGCATCTGGTAGCGCTGGTGATCGATCAGCTTGAAGCGCTGGAGGATCATGCCGAGTGCGAGCGCGGCCTCGTGCATGGCGAAGCCACGGCCGATGCAGGCGCGCTGGCCGTTGCCGAACGGCTTCCAGGCATTGATCGGCCGCTTGGCTTCCGCCTCGCGGCTGAAATTCTCGGGGTCGAAGGCGTCGGGGTTCGGTCCCCAGACAGAGGGATCGCGATGCAACGCCGTCACCAGTATGGTGGTGAACGTGGCCTTCCGGAGCTTGTACTTGCCGCCGCCAATGGTCTCGTCGTTGAGCGGCGAGATACCGTAAGCGGGCGCCGGCGGCCACAGCCGCAGTGCCTCCTTGAGGATCTGCGTGATGTAGGTGAGCTGCGTCACCTGCTGGTAGGTCGGCTTCGCATTGACATCAGGGCCGAAGACGCGGTCGACCTCGTCATAGGCCTTCTTCAGGATGTCCGGGTGCTTGAGCAGCGCATAGAGGGTGCAGGACAGCAGGCCGCTGGTGGTCTCGTGGCCCGCGATCAGGAACGTGTTGATCTGGTAGCGGATGTTGACGTCGTCGAGCTGCTCGCCGCTCGAGCGGTCGACGCCGGTCATCATCGCGGCCAGCATGTCCTTCTTGTCGTCAATCGCTTCCGCGCTCTTGCGCCGCTCGGCGATGATCTCGTCGACCATCTTGTTCATGAAAGCGACGTCTTCGCCCAGCGTCTTGCGCCGCTTCTGCATCCAGATCTGCTCGAACGGCAGGCCGCGGGTCATCATGATGGTTTCGAGCGAGCGCACCAGCGACTCGACGAAGGGATGGTAGTCGCGCCGGTAGAACGAATTGAAGCGGTAGTCGAAGCCGCACAGGCCGATCGTGTCCAGCGTCAGCGCCGTCATGTCGTGGACCACGTCGATCTCGTCGTCGGCGTTGAGCCGTTTCCATTTGTTGACGAGCTGCTCGGCGATGTCGACCATGCTCGGATGATAGGACTGCATGGCGCGGTTGCCGAAGGGCTGGAGCAGGATATTGTGCGCCTTGCTCCAGTTCGGCTCCCGGGTGTCGGCCGTGAACAGTCCGTCGCCGCCCACCGCGCGCACGCGCCGCAGCGCGCCACGCACCGTCTTGTCGAACCGCTTCTCGTCGGAGAGCTCGTCGACGAGATCATGGCCGGAGACGACGACGATCGGCGAGCCCATCATGTCGAGCCAGAAGATCGGGCCCAGCTCCTTCGCAAGCCGCGTCAGGTGCTGCACGGGGGCGGCCGAGTCCAGCGACAGCATGTTGCCGACCACCGGCTTGGTCGGCGGCTGCGGGATCGGATCCAGACGGTTCTTGGATGACATCGAAATGTAGTCCCCCTGCCTCAATGTCGTCATCGCGAGCGAAGCGAAGCAATCCAGAAATATATCCGCGGAGCAGTCTGGATTGCTTCGGCGCTTCGCTCCTCGCAATGACGAGTTCGCAATGACGAATTAGCCGAACCGCCTTCTACGCCATTCGATCAGCCTGGCGCTGACCTCCTCAGGCTTCTCCTGCTGCGTCCAATGGCCGCTGTCGCGGACCAGGTACTTTTCCAGATCGGGAATGAATTTCTCCATGCCATCGGCGGACGACGGCGGCAGCACCGCATCATTCTCGGCCATGATCATCAACGACGGCACGCGCACCGTATGATCGAGCCCCTCGGAGCGCACCCAGTTGCGCGACATGTTGCGATACCAGTTGATGCCGCCGGTGAATCCGGTCCTGGTAAAGGCATCGACGAACACTTTCTTCTCCTCCGCCGACAGGATCGGCGTCCGGGGATCGTGCTTGGCATCATAGCCCGCGATCATTTGCGGGAATGCCAGGTTCAGCCGCGGCGAGGCACCGACACCAGCGACGACTTCCTCCGCCGGAGCATCTGCCGGGCGCGGCGCCGGCTTGCGCATGAAGGCGTCAAAGGTCTGCTCGACGCGGCTGCCAAAGATCCTGTCAGGCTCACGCGCCGGGTCCTGGAACTGCACGATGTACATCTTGTCGCCGAAGCGCGCGCGCAGGAGCTCGATCGGATCGGCCCAGGCGCGGTTGGTATGGGGCGTATTGATGCCGACCACGCCGGCGACCCGGTCGATGTGCCGCAGCGGCATCTGCCAGACGATGAAGCCGCCCCAGTCGTGACCGACAAAGATCGCCTTATCGATGTTGAGATGATCGAGCAGTCCGACGAGATCGCCTGTCAGATGTTCTATGTCATACGCTTCGACCGGCTCCGGCCGGTCGGTCGCGCCATAGCCGCGCTGGTCCGGCGCGATCACCCGGATGCCGGCCTCGCTCAGCGCCTTGATCTGGTGACGCCAGGAAAAGGCGAGCTCGGGCCAGCCATGGCACAGCACGATCGGCGGCTTGTCATCGGCCGGGCCCGCCTCGTAGTAGCCCATGCGGATTCCGTTCGTCTGCGCGAACTGGAGCGGCGGCATTTCGATCATCGACACATTCCTACTCCGCGGCGCCCTTGATGTCCGCCGCCGGCGGCGCATAGGCCGCCTCCAGCGCGGCGAATTCTTCCGGCAGCATATCGCACATCACCTGCACATGCGGAATGACGTTGGCGCCGACGATGAAGCCGAAATCGAGCTGATCGCGATAGCTCTGCACGGTGATGTTGAGCGCCTGCCCGTGCGTCGAGATCGACACCGGGAAGATGTGCAAGAGCTCGGCGCCGGCGGCATAGAGCGTCTGCCGCGGTCCCGGCACGTTGGACACCGTGATATTCGCCGCCGGCGGCAGCACGTCCGACAGGTCGGAGCGGCTGTAGAGAAGCGCCATGATCTGGACGATGATCGGCGCACCCAGCATCGAGATGTTGGAGACCTGCGGCATCAATGCACGCAATGGATGCGACATTTCCTTGGACTTGGTCGATTGCGCGATGATGGCTTCCAGCCGCGCCTTGGGATCGTCGATGTTGGTCGCGATCGAGCAGATCATGCCGAACACCTGGTTGTTGGCTTCGGTGTTGCCCTCTTCGCGCAACGAAATCGGAACCGCTGCGGTCAGCGACTTCGCCGGCAGCGTGCCGTATTGCTGAAGGTAGCGCCGGACCACGCCGGAAGCGAGCGCCAGCACCACGTCGTTGAGCTTGCCGCCGGCCTGCTTGGCCAGCGCCTTGGATCGCGACAGCGAGATCGACACGCCGGCAAAACTGCGTTCGGACGAGATCGACTTGTTGAGCATGGTCGGCGGCGACACCATGCTGGCCAGGCTCTCTCGCGACTTCGGATCGGAAATCTTGCCGAGCACGTCGGAGACGCTCTTGACCATGGTCGGGATGTTGCCGGCAAAACGTACCGCGCTCTCGATCTGGTACATCGCGTTGTCGAACAGGATCGAGCCGATGTCGCTCTTGCCGGTGCGCGGCAGCTGGAGATTCTTGGCGGCCGCCGAGGCATCGAGCGGCTGGGTGAAGAGCTGCTGATAGGAATCGAGCAGGTTCGCGGCGATATCGCGCGGCTCCTGCCCGGGCTTGGCTCCTGCCGTCGGCGGATCGACCTTCCGGGGGATCGGCGAGATGTCGTAGATCATGTTGGTCAGCGCCGCGCCGGCGCCGCCGTCGATGGCGGCATGATGCATCTTGGAATAGAGGCCGACCTCGTTGTCCTTCATGCCCTCGAACACGTAGAACTCCCAGAGCGGGCGGGCGCGGTTCAGGAGCTTGGCGTGCATCCAGCCGACGATGCGCTCGAGCGTGGCGCGATCGCGCGGCGCCGGCAGGCTGGCGCGGAAGATGTGGCGGTCGATGTCGAACTGGTCGTCCTCGACCCAGGACGGATGATCGATGTCGAGCGGCGCCTTCTCCAGCCGCGCCTTCAGGATCGGCGCGATGTGCAGGCGCGAGACGATCATCGCCTTGAAGTCTTCGAAGAAGTCGCCCTTGTAGTCGTCGGGCAACCGAAAGATCGCCATGCTGCCGACATGCATCGGCATTTCCGGCGTTTCCAGATAAAGAAATGATGCGTCCAGCGACGACAGCTTCTTACCGTCGGCCATGGTTCCCTCCGCGAGTTTTGACGGGCGCCTTTCCCGGCGCTTCTCGTCAGGCCGATATTGCCTGTTCCGGCGGGGCATATGCAATGGCAAACGGCCCTGCCCGGTCAAATGGCCAGAACTCCCCCTCCGGTTGCGCCAGGCGGTCCGCCACCGCCCACAGCGCCGCAGGGTTCACCCCGAGCCCGATATGGCTCGCCAGGTGCACCTCGATGTTCTCGGCACGGTCGGAAGGACGCAGCAGGCAGGTCCGCCAGTTCACGACACCGTCGGCGCGCGAATAGATCGACGTCGCCGGCACCGGCAGATCGCCCGCGATCGCCGCGCGCAGTTCGGCAAAATCCTCCACCTGCTCGCCGGACAGCGCCTCGTAGAGCCGCGTCGCATTGGTCGCCCGAACATCGTTGGCAAAAGGGCTACCGAGCGTGATGACGTAACGGACCATCTCCGGCGCCTGGAGCGCGAGATCGCGCGCATAGACGCCGCCAAGGCTCCAACCGACCAGGCTGACCTTGCGTCCGCTCGCAGCGTGGATTTCGGCGAGACGGGCGCGGAGCGAATCCCGTATCCGTCCAAGCCCGCCGAAATTGCGGCCCATCCGCCAGGCATGTGCCTCATAACCGAGTTCGCTGAGATAACGCCGCATCGGCGCCATCGAGAGGTCGCTGGCGAGAAAGCCCGGCAGCGCCAGCACCGGATGGCCATCGCCTTTGGGCGCGCGCATCAGGACCGGCGACAGCAGCAGGCTGGCATTGAATTCGAAGAGCCCACGGGCCTCCGCGAGCAGCAAGCCAAGGCCCGGCGGCCGCAGCCGGTCTGAGGTCTGCGGCCCGTCCGGCCCGGACGGCATTACTTCTTCTTGTCGCCGCTGCGCGTGCCGCCGAGGCCGGCCATGGTGACGAACATGTCCTGAAACCGCTCGGCGATCTTGGGATCGAAGGTGAACCAGCTCTGGATCAGCGATTCCGGCGAGACCTTGTCGATATTGCTCAAGACCTGCTGCTGCAGTTTTTCCATGACGGCAACCTGCATCGGCGAGACATCCGGCAATCCGAAGAATTGGCGGGCCTCGAGGGGGGTGCAGTCGATTTCGATGTTAACTTTCATGTCCCCTCCGGTTGAGATTCGAACTGCCTGGCACAGTATCGCCGCGACATGGCATGCGACGCAAGCGACCTGAGGCAGGTGGCCGGGCGCCGGACTCGGCTATCGGCGGATATGGTCAATCAAAACGCTTCGCCATGTACATGCCCGCCGGGCGCCTGCGGGGCGATTTCCCTCGCTACGCCGGGACCTCGCAGGTCGAAAGTCGAATGTCGCCCGTGCGCCTCTCGCCGCTAAATTGTCGGTCAGCATTGCTGCAAAGCGGTGCAACTTGGCGCGTTCCTTGCTGGAATGGCGCTTGCACGGGTCGAGAACTCTGGGCAACATGGATTGGGACGCCCGCCGAACAATCAAAAATCACGGCGCGGCAGAGTGGAGAGGGTCAAGAATGTCAGTCGGTCGAAGTCTGTTTGCGGCGACGCTCGCCGGTATGCTTGCGTTGGCGGTCTCGCCGGCGTCGAGCCAGACGCTACGTTATGCCAACCAGGGCGACCTGAAGTCGCTCGATCCCTATACGCTCAACGAGAGCACCACCCACGCCCATCTCGGTCACGCCTATGAAGGCCTCACCGCCCGCGACAAGGATCTAAAGATCATTCCGGCGCTGGCGGAGAGCTGGGAGACCCTGGAGCCGACCCGCTGGCGCTTCCATTTGCGGAAGGGCGTGAAGTTCCACAACGGCGACCCCTTCACGGCCGACGACGTGCTGTTCTCCGCCGATCGCGTCCGCAAGAAGGGGTCCAATATGCAGACCCGCCTTGCGCCCGACGTCAAGGTCGTCAAGGTCGACGACTACACCGTCGATTTCATCCTGCCCTCGCCCAATCCCATCCTGCATTCGGCATGGGACGTCTGGTACATCATGGACAAGAAATGGGCCGAGGAGAACAACGTCGTCGATCCGACGCCGGTGGCGGCGACCACGCCGAG
This sequence comes from Bradyrhizobium sp. SZCCT0153, assembly GCF_018129995.1. Taxonomy (GTDB): domain Bacteria; phylum Pseudomonadota; class Alphaproteobacteria; order Rhizobiales; family Xanthobacteraceae; genus Bradyrhizobium; species Bradyrhizobium japonicum_G. The sequence continues at coordinate 333,647 of NZ_JAFCKS010000002.1, read as the reverse complement.
CTACGCCTCGCTCCACGAGAACGGCACCGGTCCCTTCATCATCGAAAGCCATCAGCCCGGCGTGAAGACGGTGTTCAAGGCCAATCCCAACTACTGGGGCAAGGTCGAAGGCAACCTGAAAGAGATCATCTTCACTCCGATCGCCTCCGACGCCACCCGCGTCGCCGCGCTGCTCTCGGGCGAGGTCGACGTCATCGAGCCGGTGCCGGTCCAGGACATTTCCCGCGTCGATTCCAGCCCGAATGCCCATGTGCTGAAGGGGCCGGAGCTGCGCACCATCTTCATCGGCTTCGATCAGACTCGCGACGAGCTGCTCTACTCCAACATCAAGGGCAAGAACCCGTTCAAGGACGTCCGCGTCCGCGAGGCGTTCTACAAGGCGATCGACATCGAGCTGATCAAGACGCGCGTGATGCGCGGGCTGTCGACGCCGTCGGCACTGATGATCGCGCCGGAGCTGTACGCGCTGTCCAAGGAGTTCACGCGGCCGAAATTCGACCCCGATGGCGCCAAGAAGCTCCTGACCGAGGCCGGGTACCCGGATGGCTTCGAGGTCACGATGGATTGCCCGAACGATCGTTACGTCAACGACGCCGCGATCTGCCAGGCCGTCGTCGGCATGCTCGCCCGCATCGGCGTCAAGATCAACCTGCTGGCGCAGCCGAAGGCGCAGTACTTCGCCAAGGTGCTGAAGCAGGGCGGCTACCAGACCTCGTTCTACCTGCTGGGCTGGACTCCGAGCACGATGGACTCCCACAACGTGCTCTATGACATCATGGGCTGCCGCGACGATGCGAAATCCTCGCGGGGCGAGGCCAATCTCGGCGGCTATTGCAACAAGGAGTTCGACGCCATCACCGACAAGGTGCTGGTCGAGACCGACGCCGCCAAGCGCAACCAGCTGATCAAGCAAGCCTATGAGATCAGCATCAAGGACTGGGCCTACATCCCGCTACACCAGCAGGCGCTCGCCTGGGGCGTATCGAAGAAGGTGGACCTGCCGCAGCGCGCCGACAATCTGGTCATGTTCCGCGGGGCGACCAAGAAGGAATAGCGTCCGTTGATCACGAGGTCCCGGCGGCGTCAGGCTTCCGGGACCTTTCCTTTTTTCGGCTGACAGGCACGTTGGCCGTACGCACACCCAAGGATAGTGGAAGGCATGCTCGCTTTCACTCTTCGCCGCGCCCTTCAGGCCATCGGCGTCATGTTCGCCGTCGGCATCATCGCGTTCTCGATGTTCCGCTTCGCCGGCGACCCCGTGAACCAGATCGTCTCGATCGACACGTCGGCGGCCGAACGCGAAGCCGTGCGCAAGTCGCTCGGCCTTGACGATCCCGTGCCGGTGCAGTTCGTGCGCTATTTCGGCGACGCCGCGCAGTTCAAGTTCGGCGTCTCCTACCAATTCCGCCAGCCGGTCTCGACGCTGTTGATGGAGCGCATGCCCGCGACGCTCGAACTCGCGATCTGCGCGACCATATTCGCAATGGTGTTCGGCATCCTGATGGGCGTCTATTCGGCGCTCAAGCGCGACACCGCGCTCGCCAAATTATTCCAGGCGGTCTCGTTGATCGGCATCTCGCTGCCGACGTTCCTGATCGGCATCCTCCTGATCTATCTGTTCGCGGTGACATTGGGCTGGCTGCCCTCGTTCGGCCGAGGCGAGGTGGTCAAGCTCGGCTGGTGGACCACGGGCCTGCTCACGCTGTCGGGCCTGAAGGCGCTGATCATGCCCTCGATCACGCTTGGCCTGTTCCAGATGACCCTGATCATGCGACTGGTGCGCGCGGAGATGCTGGAAGTGCTGCGAACCGACTATATCCGCTTCGCGCGCGCCCGGGGGTTGACCACACGCGCCATCCATTTCGGCCACGCACTGAAGAACACGCTCATTCCCGTGATCACGGTAGCAGGCCTCCAGTTTGGCTCGGTTATTGCATTTTCGATCATCACCGAAACCGTGTTCCAGTGGCCGGGCATGGGACTTCTGTTCGTTCAGGCCGTGCAAAACGTCGATATCCCGATCATGGCCGCCTACCTGTTGATGGTCTCGCTGATTTTCGTCACCATCAATCTGGTGGTCGACATCCTGTACACCGTGGTCGATCCGCGCTTGCGCTCGACCGTCGGCCGCGCCACGTAAGGCAGCCTGCATGTCCGACGCAGTCGTCTCCAATTCCGACAAGCAGGGCGCGCCGCCGGCGCATGCCGCCCGCGGCTGGCTCAGCCGCGCGCTCGACAGCGACGTCTTCTATTCTTTCCGCCGCTCCAAGCTCACCATGGTTGCGGCCGCCATCACGGTCTTGTTCTTCCTGCTTGCGATCTTTGCCTCATGGCTTGCGGTACAGAACCCGTTCGATCCGGCGCAACTTCAGCTGATGAACTCGCGGATTTCACCACTATGGACAGCCGACGGCCAGAGCCCGTTCCTGCTCGGCACCGATGAGCAGGGCCGCGACGTATTCTCCGCCATCCTTTATGGCATGCGTATCTCGCTCGCCGTCGGCATGGCCGGCGTGATCTTCGCCGGTGCGCTCGGCATCGCGCTCGGCCTGATGGCCGGCTATTTCGGCGGCGCGGTCGACAGCGTGATCATGCGGATCGCCGACGTCCAACTCACCTTCCCCGCCATCCTGATCGCGCTGCTGGTCAATGGCATCGCGAAATCGATCCTCGGCAACCGGCTGGATGCCACCAGCATGCTGGTGGTGCTGGTGATCTCGATCGGCCTGAGTTTCTGGGTCGGGTACGCCCGGACCGTGCGCGGTTCCGTGATGGTCGAGAAGAACAAGGACTACGTGGCCGCTGCGCAGCTGATCGGCCTGCCTGCCCCCGTGATCATGCTGCGGCATGTGCTGCCGAACACAATGGGCCCGATCCTCGTCATCGCCACCATCAATCTCGCGCTCGCCATCATCACCGAGGCGACGCTGTCTTTCCTTGGCGTCGGCTTGCCCGACACCATGCCCTCGCTCGGCACGCTGATCCGCATCGGCAACAATTATCTGTTCGCTGGTGAATGGTGGATCGTCGCCTTCCCGGGGTTCGCGCTCGCCGCGCTGATCCTCTCCATCAACCTGCTCGGCGACTGGCTGCGCGACGCGCTCAACCCAAAACTTCGATGAGTGTGCGTCGCCCATGACCGAACCTGTTCTCTCCGTACGCAATCTCAAGGTGGAGTTCGCCTCCCGCCGCGGCACGCTGCGCGCCATCGACGACGTCTCCTTCGACATTGCCAAGGGCGAGGTGCTCGGCGTAGTCGGCGAATCCGGCGCCGGCAAATCCGTCACCGGCCTTTCGGTGATCGGCCTGATCGATCCGCCCGGCCGCATCGCCGGCGGCGAGATTCGTCTCGCAGGCCTGCGCATCGACAATCTGCCGCCGGAGGAGATCCGCCGTATTCGCGGCAAACGCATCGGCATGATCTTTCAGGATCCCCTCACCTCGCTCAATCCACTGTACCGGGTCGGCGACCAGATCGTGGAGACGATCAGAACGCATCTGAATCTCTCCGAGACAGCTGCACGCCGTCGTGCCATCGACCTGCTTGCCGAGGTCGGCATCCCAGCGCCGGAGAAACGCATCGACGGCTATCCCCACGAATTCTCCGGCGGCATGCGGCAGCGCGTGGTGATTGCGCTCGCGATCTGCGCCGAGCCGGAGTTGATCATCGCGGACGAGCCCACCACCGCGCTCGACGTCTCCGTGCAGGCGCAGATCATCTCGCTGATCAAGCGGCTCGGGCGCGACCACGGCACCGCGGTGATGCTGGTGACCCACGACATGGGCGTGATCGCCGAGACCTCCGACCGCGTGGCGGTGATGTATGCCGGCCGCGTCGCCGAGATCGGCCCCGTACAGGACGTCGTCAGGAATCCGCTGCACCCTTACGCCAAGGGCTTGATGGGCGCGATCCCGACGCTTGCCGGCGACGACAAGCGTCTCGTGCAAATTCCCGGCTCCATGCCGCGGCTGTCGGCGATCCCGCGGGGCTGCTCGTTCAATCCGCGCTGCGCATTCGTTTTCGATCGCTGCCGCGTGGAGAGGCCGGAGCCGCTGCCGCGCGGCACGCAATCCGTCGCCTGCCATCTCTATGACAGCGTGCCGGCGGAGAGCGCGGCATGAGCACTCCCTTCGTCCAGGCCACAAATCTGCGCCGCGTCTTCGACGTCTCAAAGCCCTGGCTCAACCGCGTGCTCGAGGGCGGCCATCTCGAATATCTCAAGGCCGTCGACGGCGTCACTTTCGACATCAGGAAGGGCGAGACTTTTGCGCTGGTCGGAGAATCCGGTTCGGGCAAGACCACGGTGGCGCGGATGGTCGTCGGCCTGCTGCCGCCGAGTTCCGGCAACGTCCTGATCGACGGCATCTCGATGACCGATCCGCGGCAGGCCCAAGCGCGGCGAAAGCTGCGCCGCCGCATCCAGATGATCTTCCAGGATCCCTATGCGAGCCTGAACCCGCGCTTCCGGGTCGATGCCATCATCTCCGAGCCGATCCGTGCCTTCGACCTGATCCAGGGCGAGCGCGACATCCAGGCCCGGGTCGGCGAGCTGCTCAGCCTCGTCGGTCTGCATCCCGACGACCGCTTGAAGTTCCCGCACGAATTCTCCGGCGGCCAGCGCCAGCGCATCGCGATTGCGCGGGCACTCGCCTCCGACGCCGAGTTCATCGTCTGCGACGAGCCGACCTCCGCGCTCGACGTCTCCGTGCAGGCGCAGATCCTGAACCTGATGCGCGACCTCCAGGACAAGCTCGGCCTGACCTACATGTTCATCAGCCATAACCTCGCCGTGGTCCGCCACATGGCGAGCCGGGTCGGCGTGATGTATCTCGGCCGCATTGTCGAGATCGCCGAGGGGCGTGAACTGTTCGCCCGTCCTCGCATGCCCTACACCAAGATGCTGCTGGGCGCCGTGCCCGATCTTGCGATGAGCGGTCGCCAGCGCATCCCGGTCAAGGGCGAGATCCCGAACCCGATCAATCCGCCGTCCGGCTGCGCCTTCAACCCGCGCTGTCCGCTGGCGTTCGATCTCTGCCGCAAGGAAGTCCCGGCACTGATCGACGGCATCGCCTGCCACGCCGTCAACACCGCGCCGGTGCCTGCGTGACGCGCGCGTGCCATGCTAGCAGCGCATTGGCGACCCGGCATTCCCTGTGATCAATTGCGCGCGCCGCAACTGAGGTAACCCATGGCCAGCAACGTCAATCCCGATCCGTTCACGACGAGGCCCGAGATCGAAGGCACTTTCGGGGTCGTCGCCACCACCCACTGGATCGCGACGGCCGTCGGCATGGCCATTCTGGAAAAGGGCGGCAATGCCTTCGACGCCGGCGTCGCCACCGCTTTTACGCTGCAGGTGGTCGAACCGCATCTGAACGGCCCCGGCGGCGACGTCCCGATCATCGTGCACGACGTGAAACGCGGCCGCACCGAGGTGATCTGCGGCCAGGGTCCGGCGCCGGCGCGCGCCACCATCGCGCATTACAAGAACGAGGGTCTCGACATGGTGCCCGGCACCGGCCTGCTCGCCGCCTGCGTGCCCGGCACCTTCGAATCCTGGATGATGCTGCTCCGCGACTACGGAACGATGCGCGTGCGCGACGTGCTGGAGCCCGCGATCTCCTATGCCCGCGACGGTTATCCGCTGGTCGAGCGCGCCTGCGCCACGATCCAGACCGTCGAACAATTGTTCCGCAAGCACTGGCCGACCTCTGCCGCGGTCTATCTTCCGAACGGCGAAGTGCCGAAGCCCGGTACGCTGTTCACCAACAAGACGCTGGCGGCAACCTACGCCCGCATCCTGAGCGAAGCCGAGAGCGGCGGCGGAGGCCGCGACGCCGAGATCGAGCGTGCACGAAAATCCTGGTCGCAGGGTTTTGTTGCGGAAGCCATCGACAAGTTCTGCCGCACCCAGGACGTGATGGACGTCAGCGGCTCGCCACATCGCGGCGTGCTCTCGGCCGACGACATGGCGCGGTGGCAACCGACCGTCGAGGCGCCGCTGACCTACGATTATGGCCGCTACACCGTCTGCAAGGCCGGCGTCTGGAGCCAGGGTCCCGTGACGCTGCAACAGCTCGCGCTGTTGAAGGGCTTTGCGCTCGACGGACTCGATCCGACCGGACCGGAGTTCATCCATCTCCAGATCGAATGCGCAAAACTCGCCTTTGCGGACCGCGAAAAATTCTACGGCGATCCCAAGTTCACCGAGATCCCGATCGCGACGCTATTGTCGGACACCTACAACGACGAGCGCCGCAAGCTCGTCACGGACAAGGCCTCGCTCGACTTCCTTCCCGGTTCGGTCGAAGGTTTTGGCGGTGTGGTGAAGTTGCGCCGCGCCGAGGGGCAACGCGAGGCGGTCGGCGCGCTTGGCGCCGGCGAGCCGACGGTCGGGCGATTCGGCGAGGTACGCGGCGACACCGTGCATTTCGACATCATCGACAAGGCCGGCAACATGGTGTCCTCGACGCCGTCGGGCGGCTGGTTGCAATCGTCGCCGATCATACCCGAGCTCGGCTTCTGCCTCGGCAGCCGCGCTCAGATGTTCTGGCTGGAGGAAGACCATCCCGCCGCGCTCGCGCCGGGCAAGCGGCCGCGCACCACGCTGTCGCCGACCATGGCGCTGCGCGACGGCGAGCCGTATCTCGCCTGGGGTTCGCCCGGAGGCGACCAGCAGGACCAGTGGATCACGCAATTCTTCCTGCGCCACGTCCATTGCAATCTCAATCTCCAGGAATCGATCGACGCGCCGGCCTGGCATTCCGAGCATTTTCCGATCTCGTTCTGGCCGCGCACCGCACGCCCCGGCGTGCTCGTGGTCGAGAACCGCGTGCCGAAGGCGACGATCGAGAATCTTCGCGAACGCGGACATATCGTGGAAGTCGGCCCCGACTGGTCGGAAGGCCGTCTCACGGCGGCTTCGCGCGTCGGAGTGCGGCGGCGCGCCGCGGCCAACCCGCGCGGCATGCAAGGTTACGCCGCGGGGCGTTGAAGGCAACACATGACCTGGTCGATCATCGCGCGCGATCCTGCCACCGGCCAGTTCGGCATCGCCGTCGCCACGCGCTTCTTCGCCGTCGGCGCACGGGTCCCTTATATCGCGGCCGGCCTCGGTGCCATCGCGACGCAAGCTTTCGTCAATCCCTATTATGGCATCGACGGCGTCAAGCTGCTGCGCGAGGGCCTGAATGCGCATGACGTGCTTGCCGCGCTGCTCGCGACCGACGACGGCCGCGAGAGCCGCCAAATCCACCTCATGGATGCGAGCGGCGAGATCGCCGCCCATACGGGCCGCGACTGCGTCGACTGGTGCGGCCACATCGCAGGGAGCGGCTTCTCAATCGCCGGCAACATGCTGGCCGGCCCTGACGTGCTCGACGAGACCGCAAAAACCTACATTGCCAATGACAGCCTGCCCTTCCCGCGCCGCCTGCTCGCTGCCATGCGCGCGGGCGAAGCGGCCGGCGGCGACAAGCGCGGCAAGCAATCGGCGGCGCTGCTGATCCACGGCGAGGAGGAATGGGCGGCGCTGGACATTCGCTCCGACGATCATCCCGACCCGCTCGGCGAGCTCGAGCGGCTCGAAGGGGTCAGCCAGGAACTCTGGGTGCATTTTCGCGCCTCCATGCCGACGCGGCAGAACCCGGCCGGCAACACCGATCGCAGCGTCATCGACGCCAGCATCGCCGCAGCGCGTGCAAGACGATCATGAGCACGAGCCCACTGATCGAGATCGAGGATCTGCGCATCCGCTTCCACGGCGACGACGGCCGCGTCACCCATGCGGTCGACAGTGTCGATCTCAGCGTCGCCAATGGCGCCACGCTCGGCCTCGTCGGCGAATCCGGCTGCGGCAAGAGCGTGACGTCACTCGCAATCATGGGCCTGCTGCCGAAACAGAACGCGGAGATCTCAGGCGCGATCCGCTTCGACGGTTTTGACCTGCTGAAAACCTCGGACCAGACGCTGCGCGACCTCCGCGGCAACCGGCTGGCGATGATCTTCCAGGAGCCGATGACCTCGCTCAATCCGAGCTTCACGATCGGCGACCAGATCATCGAGACGATCCTGCGTCATCGCGGCGGCTCGCGAAAGAGCGCCCGCGAGCGTGCGATCGAGCTCTTGCGCCGCGTCCACATTCCCTCGGCCGAGCGGCGGATCGACGACTACCCGCACAAGCTTTCCGGCGGCATGCGCCAGCGCGTGATGATCGCGATGGCGCTGGCCTGCGACCCGCAGCTGCTGATCGCGGACGAGCCGACCACTGCGCTCGACGTCACCCTGCAGGCGCAGATTCTCGAACTGATGCGGGAATTGAAGGCGGCGAGCGGCGCCGCGATCATCCTCATCACCCACGATCTCGGCGTGGTCGCCGAGGTCTGCGACGAGGTCGCGGTGATGTATGCGGGCGAGATCGTCGAGCGCGCGACGGTGGACGAATTGTTCTCCGCGCCGCAGCATCCCTACACCGTCGGCTTGCTCGGCTCGATCCCGCGGCTCGACCATCGCGCCGAGCAGCTCGCGACGATCGAGGGCATGGTGCCGAACATGGCGCAGCCGCCGGCGGGCTGCCGGTTCAGTGCACGCTGCCCTTTCGTGCTGGACGCCTGCACCAGGACGCCGCCGCCGCTCGTCGAAATCAGCGCCGGCCACCTCTCGCGCTGCATCCGCGCGCCGCTCGAACTTCTGGTGTCGTGATGGCGCTGCTCGAGGTCCAAGGCCTGGTCAAGCATTTCGTTGCCGAGCGCTCGTTGTTCGGCAGGGCGCTGGCGCATGTCAAAGCCGTCGATGGCGTCAGCTTCTCACTCGAAGCCGGCAAGACGCTGGCACTGGTCGGCGAATCCGGCTGCGGCAAATCCACCGTCAGCCGCCTGGTGCTGCGGCTGATCGAACCGGATGCAGGTGCAATCCGTTTCGAAGGCCGCGATCTGCTTGCTCTCGACGCCGGAGCGCTGCGCGCCTTCCGCCGCGAGGCGCAGATCATCTTCCAGGATCCCTACGCCTCGCTCAATCCGCGCATGACGGTCGGCCAGATCCTGGCCGAGCCGTTGGCGCTGCACGATCTGGTGCCGGCTGCGCGGCGGCGCGAACGCGTCGAGGAAATCTTGCGGCTGGTCGGGCTGGAGCCTCGGCTGGCCCGGCGCTACCCGCACGAATTCTCCGGCGGCCAGCGCCAGCGCATCGCCATCGCCCGGGCACTCGCGGTCGAACCAAAACTGATCATCTGCGACGAGCCGGTCTCGGCGCTCGACGTCTCGATCCGCTCGCAGATCCTCAACCTTTTGCGCGAGCTGCAGGACCGGCTCGGCCTCGCCTACATTTTCGTCTCGCATGATCTCGCCGTGGTCAAGCACATCGCCGACCACGTGGCGGTGATGAATCTCGGCCAGATCGTCGAGACGGCGGAGGCCGATGCGCTGTTCGCATCACCGCGCCATCCCTATAGCCGGGCGCTGCTGTCAGCGATCCCGCTGCCGCAGCCGAAGGCGAAGCGCGCGACCGTGCTGCTGGAGGGCGAGATCCCGAGCGCGCTCAATCCGCCCGCCGGCTGCCGCTTCCATACCCGCTGCCCCTTCGTTGTCGAGCGCTGCCGCAGCGAAGCGCCTGCGCTCCTGGCTGACGGCGCGGGCCACGCCACCGCCTGCCACCGCACGGCGGAGCTGCCGTCTGCCGACGCCATTCTGCCGACCGACGGCGGATTTTCGCCGACGCTGTCGAAATTGGTCGCCGCCTTCAGCCGAAAGACGGAAGGCGGGCGCCCGGCCGGGGTTAATATACAATGCGCCGCGTCCACAACGAAATAGCCGAAGCAATGGGGATTGTCCGATGAAGATGTTTCGCCTGGCCGTAACGGCCGCCGCCGTCCTGCTGTCGATCGGAGCCGTACAGGCCCAGACCACGCTGCGCATCGGCCTCGCCGAGGACCCCGACATCCTCGATCCCACGATGGCGCGCACCTATGTCGGCCGCATCGTGTTCTCCGCGTTCTGCGACAAGCTGTTCGACATCGACGAGAAGCTCAACATCGTGCCGCAGCTCGCGCTGTCGAGCGAAACCGTCGACGACGGCAAGGGCCTCGTCATCAAGCTGCGGCCCGGCGTTAAATTCCACGACGGCGAACCCTTCGACGCTGAAGCCGCCAAATTCTCGCTGGAGCGGCATCTGACGTTGCCCGGTTCGTTCCGCAAGCCGGAGCTGGCCTCGGTCGATCATATCGAGGTCGTCGATCCGCTCACGATCAAGCTGGTCCTGAAGTCGCCGTTCTCGCCGCTGCTCGCCCAGCTCACCGACCGCGCCGGCATGATGATGTCGCCGAAAGCGGCGAAAGAGGCCGGCGACAAGTTCGGCCTGCGCCCGGTCTGCGCCGGCCCCTACAAATTCGTCGAACGGGTGCAGCAGGATCGCATCGTGTTCGAGAAATTCGCCGACTACTGGAACAAGGACAACGTCTTCATCGACAAGATCGTATTCCAGCCGATCGTCGACGCCACCGTGCGGCTCGCGAACCTGAAGTCCGGCGGCCTCGATTTGATCGAGCGCGTGCTCGCCACCGATCTGAAGGAGGTGCGAGCCGACTCGCGGCTGAAGGTCGCGACCGCCATCGAGCTCGGCTATCAGGGCATCACCCTAAACATCGGCAAGGACAAGGCCAAGGGGCCGCTCAGCCAGTCCGCCAAGGTGCGGCAGGCTCTCGACCTCGCCATCGACCGCGACGCGATCAACCAGGTTGTGTTCAACGGCGAGTTTCAAGTCGGCAATCAATGGGTCAACCCTGATCATCCCTACTACCAAAAATCGCTTCCAGTCCGTCCCCGCAACGTCGAGAAGGCCAAGGCGCTGCTAAAGGAAGCCGGCGTGACACCGCCCGTCAGCGTCGACTTTCTGGTGCCCAAGGGCGCGGAGACCGAGACGCCGGCGCAGGTGATCCAGTCGATGGCGGCGGAAGCCGGGTTCGACATGAAGCTCCGCGTCACCGAATTCGCAACCGGGCTCAAGCAGGCCGAGGCCGGCGATTACCAGGCCTACATGCTCGCCTGGAGCGGGCGCGTCGATCCGGACGGCAACACCTACGTCTTCCTGCACAGCGGCGCGCCGCAGAATTACGGCGCGTGGAACAATCCGCAGGCCGACAAGGCGCTGGAGGACGCGCGATCGATCACCGACCCCGCCAAGCGCAAGGCCAGCTATGAGACCCTGGCCAAGCTGGTCCAGGAGGAAGAGCCGCTACTGTACCTCTACCACCGCCGCATCATCATCGCGCATACGACGAGGCTCGAAGGCTACAAGCAGATGCCCGACGGCCTCGTCCGCGTCATCGGGCTCAAGCTGAAGTGACGCCGCGAGAATGCTGAACTTCATCGCCCGCCGCCTTGCGCAGATCGTACCGACGCTGTTCTTCGTCTCGGTGCTGATCTTCTCGCTTCAGCAATTGCTGCCGGGCGATCCCGCGCTGGTGATGGCGGGCGAAGAGCGCGATCCGGCGGTAATCGAGCAGATCCGTCACCAGTACCGGCTCGATCAACCCGTCCCCGTGCAATACGCCTACTGGATCAAGGGCGTACTGTCGGGCGATTTCGGCGAGTCGCTGCGCAACAAGATGCCGGTGCGCGAGCTGATCGCACAGAAGCTGCCGGTGACGCTGCAGCTCGGCTCGATGGCGATCGTGATCGCGTTCCTGATCGGCATTCCCGCCGGCATCGTCGCCGCCGTGAAGAAGGGTTCGGCCTGGGACTACGGCGCGAACCTGTTTGCGCTGTGGGGCATCTCGATGCCCAACTTCTGGCTCGGGATCATGCTGATCTTCCTGTTCTCGATCGAGCTCGGCTGGCTGCCGGCTTCCGGCTACGTGCCGCTCACCGAGAACTGGCGCGCGAGCCTGGCGGCCACCATCATGCCCGCCTTCGTGCTCGGCAACGCGATCGCCGCGGTCCTGATGCGGCATACCCGCAGCGCCATGCTCCAGGTGCTGGAGAGCGATTATGTCCGCACCGCGCGCGCCAAGGGCCTGTCCGAGCGCTCGGTGATCCTCAAGCATGCCATGCGCAACGCGCTGACGCCCATCATCACGCTCGGCGCGCTCGAGCTCGGCACGCTGTTGTCGGGCGCGGTGCTGACCGAGCAGATCTTCTCCATTCCCGGCTTCGGCAAGCTGATCGTGGACGCCGTGTTTAACCGCGACTATGCGGTGGTGCAGGGCGTGGTGCTGGTGACGGCCACGATCTATATCACTCTGAACCTCGTTGCCGACGTCGCCTATGTCCTCGTCAATCCGCGGCTGAGGGGTTAGGCGATGACAGACGCTGCGCTGCCAGCCAGCCCCGCCACGCAAGCCTACGAGCTCGACAGCCCGGCACGCCGCGCCCGGCGGCGGCTGTTCAAGCGCAAGGCCGCCGTGTTTGGACTCGTCGTGATCACGATGTTCATTGCCCTCGCGCTGCTCGCGCCGCTTGTCGTGCCCTATGATCCCATTGCAACGAGCTGGAGCCTGGTGCGCAAGCCGCCGACCGCGGCACACTGGTTCGGCACCGACGAGCTCGGCCGCGACATCCTGAGCCGCGTCGTCCATGGTGCGCGGGCATCGCTGCTCGCAGGCCTGATCTCGGTTGCGATCGCGCTCGGCATCGGCGTGCCGCTCGGCCTCGTCGCCGGCTATCGCGGCGGCTTCACCGACGCGCTGATCAGCCGGATCACGGACGCGATGCTGGCCTGCCCGTTCCTGATCCTGGCGATCGCGCTCGCCGCATTCCTCGGGCCGAGCCTCGGCAATGCCATGATCGCGATCGGCATCTCGGCAACGCCGATCTTCATCCGCCTGACCCGCGGCCAGGTACTGGTCGTCAAGGCCGAGGACTACGTCGAGGCGGCGCGCGCGCTCGGCAATCCACCGTGGCGGATCGCATTCTCGCATATCCTGCCGAACATCCTGCCTGCGCTGCTGGTGCAGGCGACGCTGTCGATTGCGGCCGCCATCATCGCCGAAGCCGCGCTGTCGTTCCTCGGCCTCGGCCAGCAGCCGCCGGCGCCGTCCTGGGGCAGCATGCTCAATGCGGCGCAACGCTTCCTGACCCAGGCGCCGTGGATAGCGATCTGGCCGGGGCTTGCGATCTTCCTCGTGGTGCTGTCGCTGAACCTGCTCGGCGACGGGCTGCGCGACGCCCTCGACCCGCGCCAGCGCTAGAGCATGATCCGGAAAAGTGCGAAGCGGTTTTCCGAAAAGATCATGCTCAAACAAGAACCTAAAGCGCGATGACGATTCATCCCAATCTCATCGCACTTTAGATCTCCCTCATGGTGAGGAGCGCGTTCTTGCGCGCGTCTCGAACCATGAAGGCCCGACTGTCACCTGGAGCCATCCTTCGAGACGCGGCCTGACGGCCGCTCCTCAGGATGAGGACCTCAAATCACGGTCTCCCGCAGCACGCGGCGGCAATCCATCTCGTATTCGAGATCGACCACCGGCGGGCGGGCAAAGTGCCAGGTCAGGCCGGACCGCAGCGCGCCGCGGCGGACCAGTTCGTCGACCAGCGCGTGGTGGAAGTCGTGCACCGAATAGGCCTGTACGCCGGTGGTGTCCTTCCAGCCGAAGCCGAACGCCGTCATCCGGTTTTCCATCTGCGACGTCGTGGTGAAGCGCACCTTCTCGCGAAGGCCCTCCGGGCTGAGGTCGCGGTAGCGCACCGTGCGCTCGACATAGGTCCCGCCGCCCTCGCGCGCCTCGGCACCGCCGGCGATGACGAAGCTCGGTGCCTTCGAGCTTGTCGGCCGCGTGAAGGAGAAGGCATAGAACGACGGCTCGGACGGCGGATCGATCTCGGGGCAGACATTGCTGCGTGCCACCGGATTGGTGCTGCCGTCGAAGATACCCCATTCGGACAGTGTCTTCACATAGTGCAGGTTGAACGCGCGAAAGCCCTCTTCGCTGAAGGCCGCCGGTGAGCGCAGTTCGCAGGCGCAGAAGGCCGTCAGCGGCCGTCCCGCTTCCTGGATGTACTTTGCCGCGAGCGCAAATCCCTCGGCGAGCGGCACCAGGCGGTCGAACCGGACGCGCTCGATCTCATAGCCGTCGTCCGCGGCCGCACCGGCCGAATACTGGAACACGGACGGAATGAAACGATAATTACCGGCGGCGAAGTCACGATTCATCTTGAACTCCTAGTCCAGTTGGATGCGAATGCCCTTGGCGCCATTGAGCAGGCGCTTCAGGTGAAAGCCGGCCAGGGAATCGTCGGCGTGCATGCCGACCAGCGCGGCAAAGGCCGGCATGGCCGCGACGTCGCCCGCCTCCATCTTGCCAAAAGCCTCGGAATAGAGCGCCGCTTCCGGCGCCTCGAATTTTTTCTGCGGCAACGGCTCGAATGCACGCAACGGCTCGCTGCGTCCGCGCAGCATCAGCTCACCGACGGGACGGCCTTGAAAGTTCTCGGCCGCCTTGGCGACGCTTGCGCTGACGCAAATGCGCGTCCCCAGATGCTTGTTGGCACCTTCCAGCCGCGCCGCGATGTTGATGGAATCCCCATACGCGGTGTAGTCGAAGAACCGGTTGCCGCCGAAATTGCCGACCAGCGCCGGCCCGGCGTGAATGCCGATACGGGTGGTGCCGAAATTCAAACCCTTGGCCTTCTGGCGCGCGCAAAAGCCCTGCGCCCAGGCATCGAGATCATGGGCGCAGGCGACCGCGCGTGTCGCATAGTCGGGCTGGTCGCCGGGCGCGTTGAACAGCACCTGGATCGCATCGCCGATGATCTTTGCGACCGTCCCCTCATGCGCGAAGACGACTTCGGTCATCCCGCCGACATATTCGTTGAGGAGCTCGCCCAGCATCTCGGGCGGCGCGCTCTCGACCAGTGAAGTGAAGCCGGCGATGTCGGTGAAGATGGTCGCGACGTCGCGCCACTGCACCTCGATGCCCTCACCTTCGCCCCCCGCCGCCAGACGCTTGGCGAGCTCGGGTGAGAAATGGCGCGACAGCGCAGCATGAGCGCGCTCCGCCTCCATCTGTCGGCGCCGAACCTCCCGCAGCATCTCGATATGGCGAACAGTCTTCTGGATCGTCATCTCCAGGTCGACGAAGTCGATCGGCTTGGTCAGGAAGTCGAACGCACCGCGATTCATGGCCGTGCGGATGTTGCTCATGTCGCCATAGGCCGAGACGATGATGGTGGACTTCTTGTCCTCGGCTTCCTGGAGCTTCGCCAGCAGCGACAGCCCGTCCATCCGCGGCATGTTGATATCGGAGACCACCATGTCGACATGCGGATTCCGCTCGAGCGATTGCAGCGCGTCGAGACCGTCGCGAGCAAACATGATGTCGATGAGCCCATCACGGATCTGTCTGCGGAATTTTTGCAGGACCAGCGCCTCGAGATCCGGCTCGTCGTCGACGAAGAGGATGGTGGCGGTCATGCGGCCTGCTCGAGCCGCGTGTCGATTTCCTGCCGCAGCAGCGCAAAATCGATCGGCTTGGTGAGAAGTCCGACCGCGCCGCGCTCGATCGCCTTCCTGCGCGTCTCCGCGTCGCCATAGGCCGTAATCATGATGACGGGAACGTTTGGGTGCGCGTCACGCACCTTTGGCAGCATGTCGAGCCCGCTCATGCCGGGCATGTTGATGTCGGATAGAATCAGGATCAGCGAAGGATCGCGCACCTCGGCGGCGAGCTTCAGCGCATCCGGCGCGGACGGCGCGAATTCCATCTGGAAACGGCCGGCGCGCAGATCGCGCCGGAACTGCTGCCGGAACAGCGCCTCGACGTCAGGCTCGTCATCGACGACCAGGATGTAAACGTTCAAGCCTTGTCTCCAGTAGTTCCGCCTGCCGCCATCATGCGCGGCAGGGTGATGATGAATTCGGTGAATACACCGGGCTCGGTGTTCACGTCGATCGTGCCGCCGTGCTGCTTCACGACGATGTCATGGCTCATGGAAAGGCCGAGACCGGTGCCCTCGCCGGCCGGCTTGGTCGTGAAGAAGGGATTGAACATCTTCTCCTTCACCTCTTGTGAAATGCCGGTGCCATTGTCGCGAATGCGGACCTCGACCTTGTCGCCAAGATTCTTCGTCGTCGCGCGCAGGGTGGGTTCGAAACCGTCCGTGGCCCTCTCCTTGCGCCTGGCGGTGGCATAGAAGCCGTTCGAGACGAGATTGAGAAAGACGCGCGAGATCTCCTGCGGGTAGATATCGACCATACCGGCAGCGGGATCGAAGTCGCGGTCGAGCGTGACGTTGAAGCCGGGCTTCTCGGCGCGCGCGCCGTGATAGGCCAGATTGAGGCTCTCCTCCACGACCGCATTGATATCGACGGAGCGATGTTCGCCGGAACCCTGGCGCGAGTGCACCAGCATGTTCCTGACGATGGAATCGGCGCGCTTGCCGTGCTGCACCACCTTCTCGAGATTGCCCCTGAGCATGCCGGTCAGCTCATCGGCCTCCTGCTTCGTCTTGCCGTCGAGCTTTGCCGCTTCGAGCACCTCGTTGAGTTCGTCGATCAGCTCGGTCGAGACCGCGGAGAAATTGTTGACGAAATTGAGCGGGTTCTTGATCTCGTGCGCGATGCCCGCCGTGAGCTGGCCGAGCGAAGCGAGCTTCTCGGTCTGGACCAGACGATCCTGCGCCGCGCGCAGATCGTTCAGAGATTGCCGGAGTTCTGCGGTCCGCTGCTCGACCTTGTTCTCGAGGTCTGCATAGGATTCCTGCAGACGCGCGCCCATGTCGTTGAACTGGTCGGCGAGCCCTTCGAGCTCGTCACCCGTCTTGATCGAGATACGCTGGGCGAAATCGCCGCCCCCGATCCGCTCGGCGCCGCGACGCAGCGCCTGGATCGGCCCGACCATGCGGCGCGCCAGAAATATCCCGGCGAGCACCGCGAAGATCGAGGCTGCGAGCAGCACGATCGCGAGCCGCTGCAACGCGGCATAGAGCGCGGCATAGGCCTCTTCGACCGGCAGCTCAACGAACATGGTCCAGTGCAGCGGCGCGATCGGCGCCGACGCGGTCAGCACCTTCTGTCCCTGGATGTTGCGCGCCTCGGAAAGCGCGTCCACGGTAGCTCCGGCCAGCGCAGCGCGCACCTGCGCGAGGCCGGACATGTCGGTGTTGCGCAGGACCAGGCTGATATCGGGATGTGCGATCAGGCGTCCCTCCGGGCCGACCACATAGGCATGTCCGTGCTCGCCGACCTTGATCTGGGACACGACGTCCCAGATCAGCTTCAGGTTCACCTCCGCGATGCTCACACCCGCATCCTTGCGCGGGCCGGCGAGCGCCAGCGTCATGTAAGGCTCCGACTCCCTGCGGAAATAGACCGGCCCGTAATATACTTTGTGCGCAACCGCCTCGGTGAACTTCGGATCGCCCGACAGGTCGATCCCGCTGTCGATCGCATCCATCGCCAGCCGCGAGACCCGCAATCGCTCCTTGCCGGTCGAATCCACCTGAGCGAGCTCGGTGATGGCAGGCACCTGGCGCAAGAGCCGCAGCGCGTCGAACCGGCGCTGCTCGATCGAGCCCCCCGACCAGGGCAGTTGCGTGGTCCAGCCGAGCTGGCTCTCGATCTCCTTGACGAACTGGCCGATCTTGGCCGCTGCCGCCTCGGCCTGCTCATGCTGGACCCGGATCAAAGCGGCCTTGTGCTCGCGATAGTAGAAGAAGACCTCGAACAGGCCGTTGGCCAGCAGCGCGATGGCGACAACGGCCACGAACAGCGCGACATATTTGGTGAAAAGTCGCGTCCTGATCCCCTGCCCCGCCGCCGCTCCGGAGGCGGCGCCATCCGGTGCCGCGCTTGGCAGCGTCCTCGCTTGCGAGGTATCGGGATGGAGGGAAAGGCTCATCCTGCCAAACCTAGCAAGAAGGCCGCTCCTTGTCTCGCCGGCGGAACCGCGGATGACCCCGGGCGATAACGAAAAAGGGCGGCAACGGGTTGGCCGCCGCCGCCCTCCGGTTCGCTGATCTGTGACCTCAGGTCGGCCGCAGCGCCTTGTTGCCGAGATCGAGATCGTTGACCTGCTTATTCCGCTCGGAATCGGCCGCCGCGCGATGGTCGGTCGCCAGCACCACGTACACCGCAGGCAGCACGAACAGCGTGAACAGCGTGCCGATCGACATGCCGGCGACGACCACCAGACCGATCGAGAAACGGCTGGCCGCACCCGCGCCGGTCGCGGTCAGCAGCGGGATCAGGCCCGTCACCATCGCGGCCGTCGTCATCAGGATCGGCCGCAGCCGGATGCGAGCCGACATCTCGATGGCCGAGCGGCGGTCGAGCCGCTCGTTGACCTGGAGCTCGTTGGCGAACTCCACCATCAGGATGCCGTGCTTGGTGATCAGACCAACCAGCGTCAGCAGACCGACCTGGGTGTAGATGTTCATGGTCGCTGCGCCGAAGAACAGCGGGATCAGCGCGCCCACGATCGCCATCGGCACCGAGATCATGATGACGAGCGGGTCGCGCAGGCTTTCGAACTGCGCCGCCAGCACCAGGAAAATGATGACGAGTGCGAAGCCGAACGTGATCGCGAGCTGGTTGCCCTCCTGCACATACTGCCGGCTGTCTGCGAGATAGTCGTGGCTGAATCCCTGTGGCAGCTTCTTGGCCTCGCTTTCGAGGAAGTCGACCGCCGCGCCGACAGTCACGCCCGGCATCGGCACCGCCGAGAAGGTCGCCGAGTTGAGCTGATTGTAGTGGGTCAGCGAATTGGGGGCGGTCTTCGTCTCGATCGATACCAGGGTCGACAGCGGAAGCTGTTGACCGGTATTGGTCGTCACGTAGAAGCCGCCGAGCGCTTCCGGCGAGAGCCGTTGGCCGCGCGGCACCTGCGGGATCACCTGGTAGGAACGACCCTCGAGATTGAAGCGGTTGACATAGTTGCCGCCAAGCAGCACGGCGAGCGCACTGCCGACGTTCTGCATGTTGACGCCGAGATCCTGAGCCTTGGTGCGGTCGATCTTCACCGTTACAGTCGGCTGATTATAGGCGAGATCGCTGTCGGAGACGATGAACATGCCGCTCTTGCGGGCGGCGTCCTTCAGCTTCTCCATCTGCTCAAAGACGGCCTGGAAGCCCGCGGTCGAGTTAATCACCATCTGCACGGGAAGGCCGCCCGGCCCGCCCGGTAGCGGCGGCAGGTTGAACGCGAAGGCCTGAACGCCTTCGATCTTGGAGAGCTCGGCCTGCACCAGTGACTTCAGCTGAATCGAGGAACGCTTCCTTTCGTCCCACGGCTTCAGCAGCATGCCGGCGATGCCGCCTTGCGGGCCGTTGATGCCATTCAGCACGAAGCGCAGATCGGTCTCGGGGAATTTCTGGAACTCCTTGTCGAGCTTTTCGCCATAGAAATCGACATAGTCGATGTTGGCGTATTTCGGCGCCTTCGTCACCGCGAACACGATGCCCTGGTCTTCCTCCGGCGCCAGCTCCTTCGAGGTGTGCATGTAGAGAAAGCCGACGAGCCCGAGGATGGTCACCGCGAACAGGCCGGTAATGGCCTTGTAGTCGAGCGAGCGGTCGAGCCTGCGGCCGTACCACCGCGTGACCGCGCCAAAGACCCTGTTGACGAGCTTGGCGAAACGACCTTCTTCGGCATTCTTGAGGAGCACCGAGCACATCATCGGCGACAGCGTCAGCGCGATCACGCCGGACACGATCACCGAGCCGGCAAGCGTGAAGGCGAATTCGCGGAATAGCGAACCGGTCAGGCCGCCCAGGAAGCCGATCGGCGCGTACACGGCCGCGAGCGTGATCGTCATCGAGACGACCGGACCGACGATTTCGCGCGCGCCCTCCAAGGCCGACTGCACGGGCGTCTTGCCCTCTTCCAGATGCCGATGGATGTTCTCCACCACGACGATGGCGTCGTCGACCACCAGGCCGATCGCGAGCACCATGGCAAGCAGCGTCAGCAGGTTGAAGCTGAAGCCGAGCGCCAGCATCAGCGTGCAGACACCGATCATCGACAGCGGAATGGTGACGACGGGAATGATGACCGAACGGAACGACGCCAGGAACAGGAAGATCACCACGATCACGATGATCACGGCTTCGCCCAACGTCTTTTCGACCTCGTCGATCGAGGATTGGATGAACTTGGTCGAATCGTAGGCCACCTTCATCTTCATCGACGGCGGCAAATTGCGCTCGAGTTCGGGGAACAGCGCGCGCACACCCTTGACCAGCGTCAGCGGGTTGCCCTGCGGGGTTGCCTGGACACCGATGAAGATCGCGTGCTCGCCGTTGAAGGCGACGCTCGCGTCCGTGCTTTGAGCTGCAAGCTCGACGGTCGCGATGTCCTCCATCCGTACGAAGCCGCCGTCCTTGGCCTTGACGATCATCTTCTTGAACTGGTTGACGTCGGTGAGGCCGGTATTCGTCGAGATGTTCGAGACGATCAGGTAGCCCTTGGTCTGGCCCGCCGCGGACTGGAAGTTGTTGGCGGCGATCGCCGCCGCCACATCGGCCGGCGAGACGTTGCGGCCGGCCATCTTTACCGGGTCAAGCCACAGCCGCATCGCGAAAGTCTGGCCGCCGAGGATGTCGGCCGAGGCGACGCCGTCGACGGTCGACAGCACCGGCTGCACCACGCGCGTCAGATAGTCGGAGATTGCCGATCCCGACAGTTCCTCGGACGAGAAGCCGAGATACATCACGGCCGTAGTCTGGCCCGTCGTCTTGGTGACGATCGGATCGTTGGATTCCTTCGGGATCAGGTATTTGACCGAGTTCGTCTTGGCCAGCACCTCGGTGAGTGCCTGGTTCGGATCGAAGTTCAGCTTGATGTAGACCTGGATCGTCGAGGTGCCGAGCACCGAGGACGAGGTGATGTAATCGACGCCCTCGGCGGAGGCGACCGCCTGCTCGATCGGCGTGGTGATGAAGCCTTGGATCAGGTCGGCGGACGCGCCGGGATAGACGGTCGTGATGTTGATGACCGTGTTCGAAAGCTTCGGATATTGCCGGATCGGCAGCACCATCGCCGCGCGCAGGCCGATCAGCAGGATCAGCAGGCTGACGACGACCGACAGCACCGGTCGTTTGATGAAAATGTCGGTAAAGCGCATCGCGTCGATCTCGATCTCTTTGTCTCAAGAAACGTGATCCGGCCAGGCCGGATCACGCGAGCACATGTCAGTAACGCGGCGGTTGCGCCGGGATTGCCGGAGCCGGGTCGGTCGAAATCGACACCGCTGCGCCCGATTGCAGCTTGAGCTGGCCGACGGCGACGACCTTGTCGCCCGGCTTCAGGCCTTTGAGGATTTCAGCACGACCCTCGACCCGGTTGCCGGTCTGCACGAAGGTGCGCACCGCGGAAAGGCTGGTCTTGCCGTCCGCATCCTTCTTCTCGGTGATCACGAACACGGAGTCGCCGTACAGCGTGTAGTCGACCGCCGTTTCCGGCACGGTGATCACCGCCGGCTTGTCCGGCAGCACCACGGTGGTGGTCACGAACATGCCGGGCTTGAGGATCTTCTCCGGATTGGCAATGGTCGCCTGCACGCGGATGTTGCGGGTATCGGTCGCGATCTGCGGCTCGATCGTGGTGATCTTGCCCTCGAAGGTGCGGCCCGGATAGGCGTCGACCCTCAGCCTGACGACCTGACCAACCTTGAGGTTGCCGGAATCCTTTTCCGTCACCGTGAAGTTGGCCCACAGCTCCGACAGATCGGTCAGCGACACGATGGCCGTGCCGGCCGTCAGATACTGGCCGACCTCGACCTTGCGGACGCCGAGATCGCCGGAGAACGGCGCGCGGACCAGCTTCTGCGAGATCAAGGCCTCGGTCTTGGCGATGCCGGCCAGCGCCTGGTCGTAGGCGGCCTGCGCGGTGTCGACGGTCGCCTGCGGACCGAACTGGCGCGAGGCCAATTGCTTGGCGCGGTCGAGCGACAGCTGCGCGACGGTCGCCTGCGCCTTGTAATTGGCGAGGTCGCCCTGCTCCGGCATGTCGAACAGCTGCACCAGCGGCGTACCGGCTTCGATATGGGTACCCGGTTCGAACTTGATTTCGGTGACGCGGCCGTTGACGTCGGCGCTGACATCGACCTGGTGGACGGCGACAAGGGAGCCGACCGCGGTGAGCAGGTTCGGCACCACCTCGGACTTCGCTTCGGCCGCGCTGACTGCCGTCGGCGGCGGCTTGTTGTTGGCGAAGAACTGCTTGATCATCTGGCCGCGGAAATAATTGAACCAGACGAGGCCGCCCACGAGCACGCCCAGGAGCGTGCCGACGATGATGAACCAGAGCACCGGCCGGACCGGACGCTTGGGAGCCTTGTTGTCGATCGGTTCGCCCGAAATCTTGTGTTCGGTTACGATGTTCATGTCATGCACTTTCTGCAATCGCCGTCTTGCCCGCACAACCGGCCTGATTGCGGCCCAAATGCGAAACAATTGCGGCGTCGTTAAGTCCGATACCCCTCAGGAGAAACTCACACAGCTGCCGCTCGAGATCGTTCGCCCTGCCGTAGGCGAGGCAGGGCGTGGCCGGCAGCCTGGTCAGCGCAGCCGTCATCACTGAATGATGCGCGAACCAGAACAGGTTGAGCGGATCGCCAGCGCACGGCCGCGCGTCCCCGGCGGCAACGGCGCGCTCGAGCGAAGCGACGAAAACAGCCCCGATCAGCGTCTCGATCTTGGCGTATAGCAAACGGGCGAATTCGCCGTCATCCAAATGGCTCGTGGCCATCAGTCGCAGGCGCTGGGCCTCTTCCTGGTCGGGCCCGTCGGCGATGTGGAGGAAATGTTGGACCATGCCGCGGATCAGTTCGACCAGGGTGGCCGTCGAGGGCTCCCGCTCGAGCAGCTCCATCAATGCCGGGTCCGCCTCGCATTCGTCGCTGAGGATCTCGGCGTAGAGCGCCGCCTTGGACGGGAAATGCTTGAATAGCAGCGCCTCGGAAATGGCAGCCGCAGCCGCCACGCTCTTCGTCGTGGTGCCGGTATAGCCGTGTCGGGCAAAGCAGCGCTTTGCGGCGCCGAGGATCAATTGACGCCTCAGGTCGCTCGTCATTCGCAGTGAGCTCATGCGCGGTGAGTAAGCACTCACCCACGCAAAAGTCAAGCACTATGCTGCATCGCAACCTGAGTGCGTTGTAGTTTCAGTGGAAATCGGCCTCGCCTGCACGGCCACCGTGCAGACCAGTGCGCCGGAACGCGCACCTAGATCGGTTGGAAGCCGAGGTCACCGCGGATCCGGTTGACGACGTAGGTCCCGTCCCGGCTGGGCAAGATCCGCTCCAGATTGGCGCTGTCGATCTTCACATTGGCAAAGCGCGGACCCGCCGCGACGTCGTGGACGGCTTTGGCGAAGGCTTCGACCTCGGCCATGGTCGTGACGGATCGGCTGTCCTCGATGCCGCAGGCCCTGGCGACGCCAACGAGATCGGCGGCCGCCGAGGTGTGGCTAGTCTGGCCGCCGGTCTCGCCATAGGCCTCGTTGTCGAGCACGACGATCGAGAGGTTGGGCGGCTTCTGCAGGCCGATGGTGGCAAGGCTCCCCATGCCCATCAGCATCTCGCCGTCGCCGGTGATGACCAGCACCGGCAGCTTCGGCTGCGCCAGCGCGAGCCCCAGCCCGATCATCGCAGCGCCGCCCATGCCGCCCCAGAGATAGAAGTTGCGGGCGTGATCGCCGGCCGCGCACATGTCGTTGGTGGAGGCCCCGAGGCCGCCGATCGCAACCACGTCCTTGCGGTCCGCGAGCAACGAGGACACCACCTGGCGGCGGTCGAGGAGATTGGCTTTGCTCATTTGGCGAAGACCTTGGCGCCGATCAGGCGCTGCGACAGCAGGACCGCGGTGGGCGTGAGCGCGTTGTAGGCCTGCGCCGCCGCCGCCTCGAGCACGGCCGGCACCTCGGCCGCATCGGAGGCGCGCAGCACCTTGACCCCGGAGAGTTCGAACACGCCCTGCGTGGTCGATCCCATCGGCACCTGCCACGGATTGAACTCGCCCCACTCGCCGCGCATCGTCACGAGCGTGAGGAACGGAAAACGCAGGATCGGGATCAGCGACAGCATGTTGATGCAATTGCCGACCCCGCTCGATTGCATCAACAGGACGCCGCGCTGTCCGCCGGTCCAGGCACCGGCGAGAAGTGCCACGCCCTCCTCCTCCGTCGTGAGCGGAATGCCGCGCATCGAGGATGAAGCCAGCACGCGGCTGATCAGCCTGGAATGGCCGGCGTCGGGCACGTAAGGCACCTGCCGGACATCGAAGCGTTGCAAGGTCGCGAAGATATCGTCGGGCCATGTCGGCGCCGTCGTCTCGGCAGCGTCAGCGCGGGCGTGCATTTTCCTGTCCGGTCGGCTTGCAAATCAGGACCCGACTGTAGACGGTGATCCCAACCGCTCGAAAGAGCGAAAACAGCATATCGGTCTCAACCGGCGAGTATGGCGGCATGAACGCAGATGCGAAAGAACTGGCGGCTCATTTTGATCTGGAGAAGCTGACGGCGGAATTCTACGACGATCCCTACCCGACCTATCGTGCACTGCGGGAGAACGAGCCGGTCAAGCGCCTCCCCAACGGCACCGTGTTCCTGACCCGCTACGACGACCTCGTCACCACCTACAAGAACACCAAATCTTTCAGCTCGGACAAGAAGCGCGAGTTCGCGCCGAAATACGGCGACACCCCGCTCTACGAGCACCACACCACCAGCCTCGTCTTCAACGATCCGCCGGCGCATACGCGCGTGCGCCGCCTGATCATGGGCGCGCTGTCACCGCGCGCGATCGCGGGGATGGAGCCTGATATCGTCAGGCTGGTCGACGGCCTGCTCGACGCCATTGCCGCCAAGGGTGCCTGCGAGCTGATCGAGGATTTCGCCGCCTCGATCCCGATCGAAGTGATCGGCAATCTGCTCGACGTGCCCCATGACGAGCGCACGCCACTGCGCGACTGGTCGCTGGCGATCCTCGGTGCGCTCGAACCCGTGGTGTCGAGCGAAGTGGCGGCGCGCGGCAACACCGCGGTGAAGGACTTCCTGGCCTATCTCGAAACGCTGGTTGCGCGCCGGCGCGAGAAGCCCGGCAATCCCGAGCGCGACGTGCTGACACGCCTGATCCAGGGGGAGGAGAACGGCGAGCGGCTGACCGAGAAGGAGCTACTGCACAATTGCATCTTCCTGCTCAATGCCGGTCACGAGACCACCACCAATCTGATCGGCAACGGCCTCGTGGCGCTGCACTGCAATCCGGACCAGAAGCAGCGGCTGATCGACAACCCGGATCTGATCAAGACCGCGGTCGAGGAGATGCTGCGCTACGAAAGCTCGAACCAGCTCGGTAACCGCATGACCACCGAACGGGTCGAGCTCGGCGGCGTCGTGCTCGATGCCGGCACGTCGGTGACGCTGTGCATTGGAGCTGCCAACCGCGACCCCGTGCAGTTTCCGAATCCCGAACGCTTCGATGTCGCGCGGTCGCCGAACCGGCATCTCGCCTTCGCCACCGGCGCGCATCAATGCGCCGGCATGGCGCTGGCGCGGCTGGAAGGCGCCATCGCGATCTCGCGCTTCCTGGCGCGCTTCCCGGACTATGCCGTCAGCGGGCGGCCGGTGCGGGGCGGACGGGTGCGGTTCCGCGGGTTTTTGAGCGTGCCCTGCGCGATCGGCTGAGGCCCCACAACAGAATTGTCGAAAACAACCCCATGCACAGTAGGCGGTGGTCGCCGCGAGATGCCCCGGCGACTCCGTGCAACCGTTTGATAGTTCAGGCGATCAGCGGCGCTGCGCGCGATGGATACCGGGGAAGGCTAAACGACCGTTTTGTGCCGTTCGATGCAGGTGCGCAGCACTTCATCCATCGGCTTGCCCCACCAGTCGTTGGAGAAAATCTCGATCTCCGAAAAGCCGGCAAAACCCTGGGCCTCGACCGCGGCGCGCGCCGATTTGATGTCGATGACGCCGTCGCCCATCATGCCGCGGTCGTTGAGGATGTCCCTGGTCGGCACCAGCCAGTCGCAGACATGGAACGCGAGCAGGCGGTCCTTGCCGGCGCGCGCGATCTGACCCATCAGCTCCGGATCCCACCAGATGTGATAGACGTCGAGCGCGACGCCGAGCATGCCACTACGGCCAGGGTCGAGCCGGTCGCAGATGTCGAGCGCCTGCTTTGTCGTGTTCACGCAGGCGCGGTCGGCCGCATAGGCGGGATGCAGCGGCTCGATCGCCAGCGGCAGTTTTGCTTGCCTCGCGTAGTCTAGCATCTCGGCCAAGGCATCCTCGACCTGCCCGCGCGCCGCCACGATATCTTTCGAAACCTCGCTGCCCGGCCGCGAATATTGCGGCAGGCCGCCGACGACGAGCACGATGCAGGGTGCACCCATGGCCTTGGCTTCATCGACACAGCGCCGGTTGTCGTCGCGCACCTCGCCCCGGCGCGACGCGTCGGAGGTGAACATGCCGCCGCGGCAATAGCCCGACAGTTCGAGGCCGGCCTCGCGCACCGCGCGCGCGGCGCGATCGAGACCGACGGCTGCGACCTGGTCGCGCCAGGGATCGATGGCGCGGATGCCGTGCTTTGCACAGGCATCGATGATCTGAACGAGGTCACCCTGCTTGCGGACCGTCGCCGTGTTCAGCGACAGCCAGCGATGGTCGGACGAGAAATCACGCATCAGGATTCGATTCCGTGCGTTGAGAGCACCGCCTTCATCCGCCGCGTCGCCAGCTCCGGATTGGCAAGCAGCCCGGCCTTGTCGGCCAGCCGGAACAGCTCGGCCAGATGCAGCGTCGAGCGCGTGCTCTCCTGCCCGCCGACCATGGTGAAGTGGTCCTGATGGCCGTTGAGATAGGCCATGAACACCACGCCTGTCTTGTAGAAGCGTGTCGGCGCCCTGAAGATGTGGCGCGACAACGGCACCGTCGGCCCCAGCACGTCGTGGAAGCCGGCTTCGTCACCCGCCGCAAGCCGCGACAGGGCGTAGGAGGCCGCCGGTGCGATCGCATCGAAAATGCCGAGCAGCGCATGGGAAAAGCCCTGCTCGTCGCCGGCGATCAGCTCCGCATAGTTGAAGTCGTCGCCGGTATACATCTTGATGCGCTTGTCGAGGCGACGGCGCATGTCGATCTCGCGCTGCTTGTCGAGCAGCGAGACCTTGACGCCATCGACCTTGGCGGCGTTGTTGTTGATGATGGCCACGGCGGTGTCCATCGCCCCGTCGAGATCCTTGGTGCCCCAATATCCCGTCAGCGCCGGATCGAACATGTCGCCGAGCCAGTGGATGATCACGGGCTCGCGAACCTGCGACAGCACCCGGTCATAGACTCTTGCATAATCGTCGGCGTTGCGGCCGAGCTTGGCCAGCGCGCGCGACGCCATCAGGATGATGCGGCCGCCGACCTTCTCGACCGCCGAAATCTGCTCCTCATAGGCGCGGATCACGTCGTCGAGACTCTTGGCATCCTCGACCGCGAGATGATCGGTGCCGGCGCCGGAGAACACCATCGCGTTGCGCCGCTTCGCGGCGGACACCGAGCGCGTGATCAGCTCCAGCGAGGTCGGCCAGTCCAGCCCCATGCCCCGCTGCGCGGTGTCCATGGCTTCGGCGACGCCAAGCCCGAGGTCCCAGACGTGCTCGCGGAAGGCGATGGTCTTGTCCCAGTCGACCGCGGCGGAGAGCCAGGGATCGTTGTCGGCGAAGGGATCGGTCACGGTATGGACGGCCGAGAACGCGATGCGGTTCAGCGGGCCCTCGAGCTTGGCCGGAAACGTTCGCGACGCCGCGAGCCGGTAGGTCTCGATCGAGCGATCGGCCTTCGGCAGCTTCAGCGATAGGGACGACATTGGCAGGACGGGCTTGTTCATGTCTGCCTCCTCAGACCTTGATCGGGGCGACGTCGATCCAGCGCCGCTCCTTCCAGCTCTTCAGCGCGCATTCGGCGAGCTGTACGCCCTTGACGCCTTCGAGCAGCGTGAACTTGTAGGGCGCATCCTCGTAGACGTGGCGGATGAACATCTCCCACTGCTCCTTGAAGCCGTTGTCGTAGGTGACGTTGTCGGGCAGCTTCTGCCAGTCGCCGTAGAAATCGTGCAACCGTTTCTCGTCGGGATTCCACACCGGCCTCGGGGTCGCCTGCCGCGCCTGAATCATGCAATCGGAGAGACCCGCGACCGCGGAGCCGAGCGTGCCGTCGACCTGGAAGGTGACGAGGTCGTCACGATAGACGCGCGTCACCCAGGACATGTTGATATGGGCGATGACGCCGCCCTCGAGCTGGAAGGTTGCATAGGCGGAATCGTCTGCCGTCGCCTTGTACTTCTTGCCCTGCTCGTCGTAGCGCTCGGGAATGTCGGTATTGCCGATGCAGACCACGCTCTGGACATTGCCGAAGAGGTTGTCGAGCACGTAGCGCCAGTGACAGACCATATCCAGAATGATGCCGCCACCGTCCTCGTCGCGATAATTCCAGGACGGCCGCTGCGCCTCCTGCCAGCCGCCTTCGAACACCCAATAGCCGAACTCGCCGCGCACCGAGAGGATGCGGCCGAAGAAGCCGGAATCGCGCAGGAAGGCGATCTTCTTCAGGCCGGGCAGGAACAGCTTGTCCTGAACCGTGCCGTGCTTGACGCCCTTGGCGTTGGCAAGCTTGACGACCTCGAGCGCCTCCTCGAAGTTCGTCGCAATCGGCTTCTCGCAATAGACGTGCTTGCCGGCATTGATGGCCTGGGTCAACAGGCCGGGCCGGGCCTGCGTGGTCGCGGCGTCGAAGAACATGGTGTCGTTCTTGTCGGCGAGCGCGGCGTCGAGGTCGGTGGTCCAGCGCGTGATGTTGTAGCGCTTGGCAAGCGCCTCGACCTTCTCGGCGCTGCGGCCGACCAGGATCGGATCGGGCATGATGCGGTCGCCGTTCTTCAAGCGGACGCCGCCCTGCTCACGGATCGCGACGATCGAGCGGATCAGATGCTGGTTGAGCCCCATGCGGCCGGTGACGCCGTTCATGATGAGGCCGAGGCGTTGGGTGGTCATGCCAATTGCTCCTGAAGTGATGTTGGCTGTTCGAGCGGGCGGAGCGCCGGCCAGTCCGGATGGACCGACGTCGCAAACCCCGCAGCGTGAAGCGATCCCGTCAGGAGATCGCCGTCGTGGATGGAGAGCCGGATGCCCTGCCCGGCATCGGCGTAGAGATCGGGATGTGCGGCCGCGAAGGCCTGCGCTTCGGCGGCGGGCGCCTCGCCAAAGCCATCGACATAGTGATGGCCGTTGCGTTCGGCATGGGTGACGCCGATCAGAGCGCCAAGCGCGAGATCCTGCTGGACGGCAAGGCCGGGCTGACAGGTCAGGTCCTCGCCGGTTACGAAGAACCTCTCTCCGCCCTCGCTCCATTTCGCCGCGCGCGTTGCGTTGACGATGGACTTGTAAAGGCCCTTGCAGGATTTCGAGGAGATGCCGTGATAGCCGAGGGCCCGCGCCGCCGGGAAGGCGTCATAGGAATCATCCGCCTCGTCGATGATGAAGCCGCGTGCAGCCAGCGAGCCGAGCGGCGACTGCCGGGTGATGTCGCGCGGCATCGGCTGTTCGACATAGAGCAGGCGCGAGGCGATCGGCCGCAATGCGGCGTCATGATCGAGGCGATTGACCAGGGCATGCAGTGCGTCGAGATCGGCGTACTGCTCGTTCGCGTCGAGCGTCACCTTATAGTCATGACCAAGCGCCTCGAGCTCCGTGCCGATGCGTGCCAGCCGCGTCGCATCGGCCGATGGGTCACCCGACAGCTTCAGCTTGAAGTACCTCGCGCCGGCGTTCTCATGGACATCGGCAACGCCGCCCTTGCCTTCGACGATGTCGTCGAGGCCGACGGTATGCCTGATAGCAACGCGCGGCAGCGGCTTCCGGGCGGAGAGAAACGTCGTGACATCCGTTTCCTTCAGGTCTGGCGAAAGCCGCGCATCGATGCCGGCAATGTTGCCGGCCATGCCGTCGAAAAAGCTGGTCTCGGCGGCCCGGAGCAGCGCATCGAGGATCGCCTTGTCAATTTCCGCGGGGCCATAAGCCGCCGCGAGCGCCGGAATGTTCTTCTTCGCACAAGTCGCGACCTGGGCGCCGAGGCACGCGGCATGCAGATCGAACGCGGTCTGAAATCCAGTGCGCGCCAGATAAAGACCGCGTGCGATCTGAAGCGAGCGCCGCAGGCCGTCGACCGTCTGCGCCGGCGACAGCTCCGGCCGCTTGTCGAACCATTTTGGCACCAGCAGTTCGGCGCTGGCGCCGACCGCACTGCCCCTGCCCTCCACCTCGATCTCGACCCGCACGAACAGCTGCGGCGTCGCGTTGATGGTGATGGCGCCAAAGCGGAACGGCCGCGCGAAATGCACGGGTCGTTCGAAGAAGGCGATGTCTCGCAGCTTCAGGCGGGGGGCCATGGTGTCACCTGGCTCCCGAGATGTGACTCAGGTGGCAGTGCACCTCTCCCGCTTGCGGGAGAGGTCGGCGCGCAGCGCCGGGTGAGGGCTTTCTTCCCTTGGGGGTTCTCGCGAGTGGAGACACCCTCTCCCCAGCCCTCCCCCGCAGGCGGGGGAGGGAGCGCACCGCGCATATGGCCCGTTCAGAGAACACCATAACCACCTAGTCCAATGCACCCTGTGAAAAGAAGTGCTTGCGGATGCGTTGCACGAGCTCGGTAAACACCGGATCGGCCATCACGTCGAGCGAGCGCGGGCGCGGCAGCGGCACGTCGTAGATCGCGGCGACCGCGCCGGGCCGTTCGGTCATGACCAGCACGCGGTCGGCGAGGAACACGGCCTCGGGAATCGAATGCGTAATCAGCAGCACGGTCTTCTTCGTCTCGCGCTGGATCCGCATCAGCTCGACATTCATGCGCTCGCGCGTCAACGCATCGAGCGCGCCGAACGGCTCGTCCATCAGCATGATCCTGGGATCATGCACCAGGGCGCGGCAGATCGAGGCGCGCTGCTGCATGCCGCCGGAGAGCTGCCAGGGCAGCTTCTTCTCGAAGCCTTCCAGCCCGACCAGCTTCAACAGCGCCTTGGCGCGGTCGAGATATGTCTGCCGCGGCAGCCGCTTCATGTCGATCGGCAGCATCACGTTGGACAGGATGTTGCGCCATGGCAGCAACAGCGCGTTCTGGAAGACGATGCCGACATTGCCGTGCGGCGCCGTCACCTTCTCGCCCTCGACCAGGATCTCGCCCGCCGTCGGCGGCAGCAATCCCGAGATCAGCTTGAGCAGCGTGGACTTGCCGCAGCCGGACGGGCCGACCACGACGAAGAACTCGCCGTCGTTGATGTGGAAGTCGAGCGGCCGCAGCGACGGCACATCGCCGTCGCGCGTCCGGTAGGTCTTCGACACGCCTGATAGCCTGATGCCCGACGCATCGCCGACAGCCCGGTCGCTCACCAGTCTCAGATGCGCGGCCGGCTGCACGGTGTCACTCGATATAGTCGCTGGTTTCACGAGCCGCTCTTCGGCAGATAGTCGTTGGTGTAGAAGGCTTTCGGGTTCTCCTTGGCCTTGGCATCGAGCCCGCCATATTCGACCATGAGGTTGACCGTATCAGTCATGTTCTGGTCGGTGACCTGGAATGGCCGCTTGCTCTTGGTCTCGGGGGTCCGGTAGAGCGGAACGGTCAGCTCAAAGCCCTGCGTCAGGGTATCGATCTTGCCGCCCTTGGGGTTGGCATCGAGGATCGACTGCGCCGCCGCCTTCGGCTCCTTCTCGGCGGCCTCGACCGCCTTGGTCGTCGCCGACATGAAGCGGCGGACGAGGTCGGCATTGGCCTTCACGTAGTCGGAGTTGGCGATGATGCCCGAGGAGACCATGTTGATGCCGTAGTCGGCGAACTTGATCGGATAGACATCCTTGCCGGTGGCGTCCTTGATCTTCATCGACTGGTCCATGACGTAGCCGAGCAGAAGATCGGCCTGGCCGTTGATGACCGCGTTGAGCTTGGTCTGGCCGTCGCCGGCGACCGTCTGGAAGTCGCTTTCCTTGAGGCCGGTCTTCTTCAGGAACAGCGGCCAGATCTGGGTCATGGAGTCGGCCGGCGTGATCGCCACCGTCTTGCCCTTGATGTCTTCGGGCTTCCTGATGTTCTTGTCGACGAAGCCCATCGCGGACATCGGGCTGGTCTGGAGCAGCACACCGGTCGAGACCACAGGTGCGCCCTTGATCGCGGCGCGCATCATGGTGGGCACGTCGACATAGCCGAAGTCGGCGGTCTTGGCGGCGACCGCCTGCGTGGTCGCAGCGGAGCCGCGGCCTTCCTGTATCTCGAGATCGATGCCTTCGGCTGCGTAAATGCCCTTGGCCTTGCCGTAATAGAACGGCGCGTGCTCGCCATAGACGTACCAGTTCAGCATCAGCACGACCTTGTCGGCCGCTTGCGCCGGCATGGCCGCGAACACCATCAGCGCCGCAGAGACAGCTCCTATCCACCGCTTCATCGTCACTCTCCCTTGTCGTTGTTGCTTATGTGCTGTTACTTATGTTCTGTTGCTTGGGCCGTTGCTGGCCGCTCGTTGCTTTAATTATGCTGCGAAAATCACGTCCTCGCGCTGGCTGACATGCCAGGGAATGACCAGCTTCTCGATCCGGTCCACGATCCAGAACAGCATCACGCCGAGCAGCGCCAGGATCACGAGCGCTGCAAACATGGTCGGAAGGTCGAAGGTTCCGATCGAGCGTTGCATCACATAACCGATGCCGGAATTGGAGCCGACGAACTCGCCGACGACGGCGCCGACCACGGCCAGCGTCACCGATACTTTGAGGCCGGAGAAGATCGCCGGCAGCGCATGCGGCAGGTTCACGGCACAAAACACCTGGAAACGGCTGCCCTGCATGGCGCGGGCGAGATCGACCATATCGGGATCGACAGATTTGAAGCCCTGGACGGCGGAAACCACCACCGGGAAGAAGCCGAGCAGGAACGCCGAGATCACTTTCGGAATGATGCCGAAGCCGAACCACACCACAAACAGCGGCGCGATCGCGATCTTCGGCACGGACTGCGAGAACACCAGCAGCGGATAGACGTAGCTCTCCACCGTCTTCGACCCCGCGATCAGCATCGCGACCGGAATGCCGAACAGCGCCGACAGCAGGAAGCCGCAGACGGTCGCATAGGTCGTCGGCCAGGATTGCCGCAGCAGTTCCGGCCAGTCGGTGCGCAGCACCGCAAGGACATCGCCCGGCGACGGGATCTGGTAGGCGGGGATCCTGAACAGCCGGATCGCCAGGTCCCAGGCGACGACGATGAAGACGAGGAACAAGAACGGCCGAACCCAGGCCGCATTCAGCATCTTGGACACCGCACTTTGCGGCTTCAACTCAGCCACGTCTCACTCCCGGCATTCTTGTTCGTTCTGGGGAGAAATTAACCCGTTGGATAAATACTGTCCAGCCCTTTCCCTGTGACGTTTGCGCCGGGGTTCCGGGATTCGGAGGATGCGTTGGTGGCGCCGCATCCTCGGTGTCATTCCCCGCGAAGGCGCAATCCAGGACGCCGCGGCCTATCCGTATTCCTTCACCGTGTCTGGAATACTGGATCGCCCGCTTTCGCGGGCGCGGTGAGAGATTGGTGAGGCGGGAGAGTACCCGTTGGGCGGCGCGCGAATTGCGCCGCTAAACCGTCTGCGCCACCGTCGCGCGCTTTTTCGGCGCTTTCACCACGTCGAACAGCGCGGTCGACTGCCCCGTCAGCGCCGCCAGCACGAGGCCGACCATGTGGGCGAGCCGCTCGTCCTTGGCTTTCTTGTCCAGCAGATCGCGGCCGAAGATCACGCTCAGCGTCGCCGAGTTCGACAGATAGAAGAAGCAAAGTCCCGCGATCGAGATGTAGAGCTGTACCGGATCGACCGCGACCTGGAAGTCGCCGCTGTCGACGCCGCGCCGCACCACGGTGCGGATCATCTCGACGAAGGGCGAGTGCATCGACTTGACCTTGGTCGAGCGCTTCAGGTGCTTTGCGCGCGCGAGGTTCTCGGTCTGCAGCAGCGACAGGAACTCGGGATTGCGCAGGAAGTAATTCCAGGTGAACTCGATCAGGCGCCGGATCGCCTCGGGCGGATCGAGATGCTCGAGATCGAGCCCCCTTTCCTCGCTGCGGATCTTGTCATAGGCGCCTTCGAGCACCGTGAGATAGAGCTCGTCCTTGTTGCCGACGTGATAGTAGAGCATGCGCTTGTTGGCGCCGGCCTTGGCCGCGATCCGGTCGACGCGGGCGCCGGCGAGCCCGTGAGCCGAGAATTCCTGCTTGGCGGCTTCGAGAATGCGCAGCCGCATCCCCTCGGGATCGCGCTGCCATTTCAGAGTTCGCTTTGCCTTCGCTATCGCCAAACCGGTCGCTCGCTGGGTGCTGTCAGGATGCCGTGTAACACGCGCGCGCCGTCATTGCGAGGTGCCCTTGCGACGAAGCAATTCAGACTGTCTCCGGTGAGGGATGCTGGATTGCTTCGCTACGCTCGCAATGACGAGCGGAGAGACCGGCCTCAATCCACCGGCTTCGGCGAGCGCTCCAGCAGCACGGTCTGGATGCCGCAGGTGCCGCTCCGCACCGTCATCACCCGCGTGCCCGGCTTGCGGCCGTTGCGGACCTCGGTGACGTCGAGGCCGCCGGCGATCAGTCGGGCGCGCGTGGCGTCGATGTCGGCCACCCGCCAGCTCAGGCCCCAGAGACGGTCGCGCGTGAGGTCGCCGCCCGCGACGGGGCGGCGCACCACCTCGACGACGAGATCGCCGCAGCGGAAGAACATCAGCTGGCCCCAGTCCTGATGCGAGCGGTCGAGCGCCAGATCAAGCCCGAGCCGCGCGCCGTAGAGCGCGGCGGCACGCTCGGAATCCTCGGTGGTGATCACGACGTGGTCGAGCGCGTCGATCGGCGCGATGTCGGTCGCGGGCGAGAGTGGGCGCTCGTCGGCAAGTTCGAGGAAGAACATGCGCAACCCGCGCGTCAACTCGGTGGCCGCGCGCGTCCGTTTCCAGTGCAGGACCGCGCCGCTCTCCGCGTCGCCGCTTTCGACCTCAGCCACCGGATCCGGTTTGAGCGCCACCCGCTCCAGCCGCCGGTGCATCCTGCTCATGTCCGCGACACGAAAGCACAGGCTCGCGAGCATGCCTTCCTGGTCGTCCAGCAGCGCGCGCATGCGGTCGGCGATGACGCTGGAGCCGCTCGGCGCCATCAATTCGATCGTCATGTTGGCAAGGGTGAACAGCACCCGGTCGGCGCCCTCGCCCGAATTCTGCCAGGCCGGCGCCCGTCCGAGCAGCGTCTGATAGGCCGCCCTGGCCGCACCGATGTCCCTGACCAGAGCGACGACGTGATCGAGACCGGTGATCATCTTTCCCCCGTTGATCGACCCGGAACCATGGACCGAAAGACGGCGTTTGCCCGGGCTTGGCATTGCCCTGTCATGGTCGTATTCCGGCCCCATGCCGACCTCAAGCGCTTCGGGCGGCGGTTTTGCGAATAATTTCAGCGGCCCCTCGGCGGAACCGGTGTTACAGTAAGCGCGCCGGCCGGGACCACAAAGCGCATCACGGACAAGCAATGCAGGCTCTCTTCATCGGACAGACCTATATCGACGTCGTCTTCATTACCGACCACATGCCGACCGGCGACGAGAAGCACGTGGCGACCGACTACGCGGTCTCTTTCGGCGGCAATGCGGTCACGGCGGCGTTCTGCTGCGCCAAGCTCGGCATCGTGCCCGATCTCATCGCCACCGCGGCCAACGACTGGCTCGGCCGCATGTTCATGGACATGTGCGCAAAGTACGGAATCTCGCTGCATGGGCGGAAGGTCAACCAGTCCTCGCTCTCCTTCATCATGCCCAAGGACGGCAAGCGGGCCATCGTCCGCTGCCGCGACGACGATCACATCCACCCATTCCCGATGCTCAATCTCGGCGGCTGCCGCGTGCTGCATGTCGACGGCCATCAGCCGGATGCCGCGCTCCACTACGCAAAAGTCTGCCGCGAGGCCGGCATCCTGACCTCGCTCGACGGCGGCGGCCTGCGCACCAACACGCACGAGCTGCTCGAATTCATCGACGTCGCCATCGTCGCCGAGCGCCTGTGCGAGCAGATGGACCTGACGCCGGAGAAGATGCTCGACTACCTCAAGAGCCGCGGCTGCAAGATCGGCGGCATCACCATGGGCGAGAAGGGCCTGCTCTGGTACAACGAGACAGGCGCGGTCGAGGTCATGCCGGCGATGCCGATCCCGCGCGAGCGCGTGATCGACACCAACGGCGCCGGCGACGTCTTCCACGGCGCCTATGTCTATTCCTACCTTGCCCATCCCGGCAAAAGCTGGCGCGAACATTTCGATTTTGCCCGCGCCGCCTCCACCTTCAAGATCCAGCGCCTCGGCAACGAGGCCGGCCTGCCGACGCTTGTCGACATCGCCAAGGTCCGGCACGAGTTCGAAATCAGGGTTTAGGGTTCGCTGAGGTCTCGCATGGGGCGCGTCTTCGTCGCCGGCAGCATCAACATGGATGTGGTGGCGACGGCCGATCGCCACCCCAGGGTGGGCGAGACCGTCGCCGGCAAGCAGGTGTTGTATTTCCCGGGCGGCAAGGGCGCGAACCAGGTCGTGGCGGCGGCGCGGCTCGGTGCCGGCACCACGCTGATCGGACGGCTGGGCCAGGATTCGTTCGGCGCCGAGCTGAGGACATTTCTCGGCGACCAGGGCATCGACCTCGGCTATCTCCAGCAGACCCCCCAGGCCCACACCGGCACTGCGATCATCACGGTGGCGGAGGCGGACAACACCATCGTCGTCATCCCCGGCGCCAATTCGCTGCTCAGCGCCGAGGATGTCCGTGTCGTGCCGCTCGTGCAGGGCGACGTCGCCGTCAGCCAGTTCGAGATTCCCCTGCCCACGATCGCCGCGTTCTTCCATCGGGCGCGCGAGGCCGGTGCGATCACGCTGCTCAACCCGGCCCCGGCGCAGAAAATGTCGAGCGAATTGCTCGCGCTCGTCGACATCCTCGTGCTGAACGAGACCGAGCTCGGCTTCTTCGCCGGCGCCGAGCTCTCCGAGAGCGACGAGGCCGCGCGGATCATCGCCGTGGCGCGGCAGCTTCAGGCACGAGATGACCAGACCATCTGCGTCACCCTCGGCAAGCGCGGCCTGCTCGCGCTCGCTGGACGCGATGAGCTTGCGGTGCCCGGCCGCGTGGTGAAGGCGGTC
The DNA here is from genome assembly GCF_018129995.1 of Bradyrhizobium sp. SZCCT0153. GTDB lineage: Bacteria > Pseudomonadota > Alphaproteobacteria > Rhizobiales > Xanthobacteraceae > Bradyrhizobium > Bradyrhizobium japonicum_G. The sequence goes on along the minus strand of NZ_JAFCKS010000002.1, from coordinate 296,496 downwards.
GACACGACGGGCGCCGGCGATTGCTTCGTGGGCGCGCTTGCCGCACAACTGGCCGATGGCGCGCCGCTGCGCGCGGCACTCGCCTATGCCAACATCGCTGCCTCGATCAGTGTGCAGCGCATGGGCGCCGGGCCGTCGATGCCGACGGCTGCGGAAGTGGCGGCGGTGCTCAGCGCCGGCTGATCACGCCAGCGCGCTCTTCAGATCGAAACTTTCGTCGGCGGCCTGCGCCGGCGTGATCGAGCGGTCCATGCCGAGCAACCTGCGGCCGAACATGTGATCGCCGGCGCGGTTGATCGATTCGATGCCGAGCAGATTGTCGCCCTTGTAGCAGAACGCGGAGAACGCCTTGTTCGCAGGGCTGCCGCGCAGCACGACGCGGTCGTAGCCGGTGGTGAGGCCGGCGATCTGGAGCTTGTCCTCGCCCTGGTCGCTCCAGAACCAGGGATGGCTGTCATAGGCCTTGCGGTCGCCGGTCAGCCGCGCCGCGAGGCAGCGGGCGTGGTCGGTGGCGTTCTGCACCGATTCCAGCCGAAGCGATCCGCCGAAGCGCGGGCTGGCGAACAACGCGCAATCGCCGATCGCCGAGATGTCGGGGTCGGCCGTCGCAAGAAATTCGTCGACGATGATGCCGGCGGCAACGGGAAGCCCCGCCTCCGCCGCGAGCTCGATATTGGGCAGCACGCCGACGCCGACCACGACGAGATCGGCGGGCAGATGCCTTCCGTCGCTCAAGGAAACACCGGTGACCTTGCCACCGTCGGCCTCGATGGAAGTTGCCTGCACGCCAAGATGAATGCGGATGCCGGCGTCGCGATGCCGTTGCTGGAAGTATTCCGAGACCTCGGCCGTCACCGCGCGCGCCATCACGCGCGGGGCGAGCTCGAGCACGTCGACCTCGAGGCCCTTGATGCGGGCGGTGGCCGCGAATTCCAGCCCGATGAAGCCGGCACCGATGACCACGACGCGGGTCTTCGACGGAATGATGCTTCGCAGCGCCTCGCTCTCGTCGAGGATGCGCAGGTACATCACGTCGGGAAGGTTCGCGTTGGGCAGATCGAGCAGCCGGTTGCGCGCGCCCGTCGCCAGCACGAGGTGGCCGTAGGGCAGCGCCTTGCCCGAAGCGAGCAGGACCTTGCGTCCGGCGCGGTCGATCGACACCGCGCGGTCCGCGATCAGCTCGATGGTCTGGTCATGGTAGAATTTCTCCGGCCGGAACATCAGGCTCTCCGGCCCGGCCGAGCCCTTGATATAGGCCTTGGACAGCGGCGGCCGCTGATAGGGCAGATGCGCCTCGTCATTGATCAGGCAGATGGGAGCGGAAAATCCCGCCTGGCGCAGGGATGCCGCGACCTGATAGCCGCCATGGCCAGCCCCGACGATGATCACCGGACCATCAGTCATTGGAACAGCCCATTTCCGGAGACACGAGCGTCACCCATGTCGTCTCCTCTCTCGCTGATTTTGGCTTTGCTTGCCCAGGAGAAGCCGGCGCTCGTGTCCGTCCCTCAACGAAGGCAGTGCATTTGACCCTATCGTTCCGGCCGACGCAAGAGCCTCCGCCGGCCGCTCGCGCCGGGGATTGTCACCCCTCGCCTTCTGCGATTTAGTTGCAGAAATGACCTCCTGCCGGGGATTTTCCAATGACCGCTCCCGTCTCCCGACCCGATGATCCCGCCCTGCTGCGGATCGACGGCCCGATCGCGACCATCACGCTGAACCGGCCCGCCGCGTTCAATTCGATCAACCTTGCAATCGCGCAAAAGCTCGAGCAGCTTGCGGCCTATCTCGAGGGCGCCGACGACATCAAGGTGGTGGTGATCGAGGGCGAAGGCCGCGCCTTCTCGGCCGGCGGCGATCTGCAGACCATCGGGGCCGCCGCCGAGGCGGGCACGGTGACGCCTGTCGTCGGCGAGCTCCTGAAGCACTACCACGCCTTCATCGAGATGATCCGGCGCATGCCGAAGATTTCGCTGTCGAGCGTGCACGGCTCGGCCGCCGGCGCCGGCATGGGCCTCGCCTTCGTCACCGATCTCTGCATCGCCGCCGACGACGCCAAGTTCACGCCGGCCTATGCCAAGATCGGGGTGTCGCCGGACGGCGGCTCGACGGTCGGCATGGTCGGCACGGTCGGCTCCCGCCGCGCGCTGCAGATCTTCCTGTCCGAGGACAATTTCACCGCGCAGCAGGCCCTCGAATGGGGCCTCGTCGCCAAGACCGTTCCGGCGACCGAGCTGAAGGCGGCGACGCGGCAGCTCGCCGAGCGGCTGGCACAGAATCCGCTCGCCGCGATCGCCGGGACCAAATCGCTGGTCTATCAGGCCGCCACCACGCCGGTGAAGCAGCAGCTCGACGCCGAGGAGCACAGGATCATCATGGCGATGAACACGGACGAGTTTCGCGTCGCCGTGAAGAAGTTCACGAGCAAGGGCAAGTAGCCCTTCACCGCGGACAGATGTACCCCGTGCCCGCCGGCGACTTGAAGCAGCCGACCGATTCGGGGAGCACCTGCCGCGGCAGCCACAGCACCACGCTCGGGAAGTAGATCGCGAACGCGATGGTCGCGAAGAACACGAGGTAGATCGGCAGTGCCGCGCGGAGCGCTTTTGCGAAACTGACGCCGACGAATTTCGACGCCATCAGCAGCACCAGGCCATAAGGCGGCGTGATCAGGCCGAAGGCGAGCGTGGCGATCAGCACCACGCCCATATGCACGCCGTTGATGTCGCCGGCTTCCGTCAGCGTGTTGACCAGCGGCATGAAGATGATGATGGTCGGGACCGGTTCGATGAAATCGCCGACCACCGTGAACAGCAGCACCATCAGCAGCATGATCAGATGCGGATCGTTGCCGGCGATAGAGGTGATGACGTCGGCGATGTAGCTCGCACCGCGTAAGTAAGCGAGCATCCAGCCGAACGCATTGGCAGCGCCGATCGTGATCAGCGGCAGCGAGAAGATCAGCCCGGCAAGGCAGAAATCATACGGGATCTTGCTGATGTGCCCGCGGTTGAGCGCGGGGATCACGACCAAGACGATCCAGGCAACGGCGACGACACCGGCTTCCGTCGGCGTGAACCAGCCGGTCAGGATGCCGCCCAGCAGGATCACCGGGATCATCAGCGGCAACGCCGCATCGCCGGCCGCGAACACCACCTGCCGCAGCGGCGCGCGCGGCTTGCGCAGGCCGGAGGGGCCGAAGAAATAGCAGTAGATCATCAGGCCGAAGCCGATCATCAGGCCCGGCACGACGCCTGCCATGAACAGGCCGGCGATCGAGACGTTGCCCACCGCGCCATAGACCACGGCGGTGATGCTCGGCGGCACCAGCGCCGCGATGGTCGAGGCCGAGGCGATGATGGCGGCGATAAAGGCGGGCTCGTAGCCTTCGCGCTTCATCGGGCCGCCCAGCGCACGGCTCATCACCGCGACGTCGGCGGTGGTCGAGCCCGACATCTCCGAGAAGAACATGCTGAAGACGACCACGACCTGGGACAGCCCGCCCCTGATGTGCCCGACCAGCGACACCGACAGGTTGGCTATTCGCACCACCACGTTGGCCGAGCTCATGAGCTCGCCGACCAGCAGGAAGAACGGGATCGCGAGCAGCGCCTCGGAATCGACGCCGTCGAATATCTTCTGGATGATCGCGGCGAGCGAAACGTCCGACAGGATCGCGCCGATGAAGACGCCGGCCATCAGCGAGAACGGCACCGGCACGCCGAGATAGCCGAACGACAGGAAGCAGATCGTCATCAAGGCCAGGACGATGGGTGCACTCACGGCTGTGCCCTCATCTGCGCGTCGGTGATGACGGGTGCGCCGTCCTCCTCCGGCGGCTCGGAATGGTCAAAGCCGTTGCGCAGGCCGTTGACGAGCTGCTCGATGGTGAACAGGCCGATCAAGACGCCCGATAGCGGGATGATCGCATAGAGCGAGGCAATCGGCGTGCCCGACGGCAGGCGAAAGCTGCCGAAACCGCGGAGATAGTTCTGATAGCCGTACCAGATCAGGCAGAAGGCGACGCCGAGCACGACGAGGCGGATGATCACTTCGACGATCAGCCGCGGCGTGCCGTGCATCGCCTCGGAGATCGCGGTGAGATAGAGATGGTCGTTACGCCGCGTCGCTGCCGCCGTGCCGACGAAGATCGCGTAGATGAACAGGGTCGACGTCACCTCCTGAAGCCACAGCCAGGGATGACCAATCGTGCGGGTGACGATGTCGGCGGTCACCGACAGCGAGAAGCCGAAGCAGAGCACGCCGCAGAGGATCATCAGCACGAGCTCGAGCCAGTCAAGCCAGCGCCATTTGAGGTGGCGCTGGCGCTGAACGAGCAGCTTGTCGGCGATGGCCATCTACTTCCTCGTCGTCCCGGAGCTATCGCCTGCGACAGCTGGGAAGCTGCCGATCGTGCTCGGCCTCGATGGTTCGAGACGCCGGCTTCAGCCGGCTCCTCACCATGAGGGTCTGATATCTCGCCGCGAAACGCGACCTCACCCTGAGGGCCCGCCGCAGGCGGGCGTCTCGAAGGATGGCCGCCGACCTAATTGATCGACCGGATCAGATCCTTGATCTTCTCGGCGTGCGGGCCGAGTTCCTTGGCGAGCTTGTCGAGATAGGGATCGGCGATCGCCGCGAAGCTCTTCTTGTCGACGTTGTCGACGATCTTGACGCCCATCTTCTTCAGCTTGTCGGCCGCGGTGCGTTCGAGGTCGAATGCCTTCTGCGGCTCCTTGGTGCTGATCTCGTTGGCCGCGGTCTGCACCCACCCCTTCTGCTCGGCCGACAGGCTCTGCCAGAGCTTGTCGGAGATGAACACCAGCGCGTTGTTGGCCTCATGCTCGGTGATGTTCAGGACCGGGGCGACCTCGTAGTGCTTGTTGACGAGGTACACGTTGATGCTGTTCTCGGCGACGTCGACCACGCCGGTCTGCAAGCTCGTGTAGACGCTGCCGAACGGCATGTGCACGGTCTGGGCGCCGTAGGCCGGGAACATGGTGTCCTCGGTCGCGGTCGCCTGCACGCGAATCTTCAGGCCCTTGATGTCGCCGACATTGTGGATCTCCTTCTTGGAGTACATGTGGCGCACGCCCTGCGAGCCGGTCGCGATCACATGCAGGCCCTGCGTGGTCTCGTCGATCATGGTCTTGAGCGCCTCGAACACGCGGGGATCCGCCAGCCCCTTGACCACGTGGTTCTCGTCCCGGAATAGATAGTGCAGCGACATCACGCCGGCTTGCGGCGAGATCGTCGCGGTGTTGGCCGATGAGATGATCGAGAACTCGACATCTCCGGCTTTCACGAGCTGGAGCACCTGCGGCTCCTGCCCGAGCTGCGCGCCCGGATACTGGTCGATGATCATGGTGCCCTTGCTCAATTCCTTGAGCTTGTCGGCAAAGAGGTCGCCCGCGATGGAATAGCCGGTGTTGCGCGGCTGGTCGTAGGCGAAGCGATAATGCTTCACCTCCTGTGCCCCGGCCCCGGTGACGAACAGCATGGCGGCCATGGCCACCAACCCACGCATGGATCGTGCAATCATCGTTTCCCCCTGTGTTATCGCCCGCCGCTTGTGCGGTCTGGGCGTTCGTTGCTCGGTCAGCCTGTCTCGGTCTTCTTCCCAGTCCTCTGCATGAAATCGAAGTCGCAGCCCTCGTCGGCCTGCATGATGGTCTCGTTGAACAGCCAGGCGTAGCCGCGCCGCGCTTCGTCCGGCGCAGCCGCGGGCTTCAATGCGCCGCGACGCCGTTCCAGCTCCGCGGTGTCGACCAGCAGCTCGATGCTTCGCTTGGCAACGTCGAGGCGGATCATGTCGCCGTTCTTCACCAGGGCCAGCGGTCCGCCGACGGCGGATTCCGGCGTGATGTGAAGCACGATGGTCCCGAACGCGGTGCCGCTCATGCGCGCATCCGAAATGCGCACCATGTCCTTGGTGCCGCCGCGCGCGAGCTTCTTCGGAATCGGCAGATAGCCCGCCTCCGGCATGCCGGGCGCGCCCTTCGGGCCGGCATTGCGCAGCACCAGCACGTCGTCGGCGGTGACGTCGAGATCGGGATCATCCACGCGAAGCGTCATGTCCTCGACGGACTCGAACACCACCGCGCGCCCGGTGTGCTGCAACAGTTTAGCGCTCGCGGCCGATTGCTTGATCACCGCGCCGCGCGGCGCGAGATTGCCGTGCAGGACGGCGAGCCCGCCCTCCTTCTTGATCGGATTGTCGCGCGGGCGGATCGCGTCCTGGCCGGGCACGTCTTCCGCATTCGCAACGATGTCGCGCAGCGTCTGGCCGCTGATGGTCCCGGCATCGAGATCGACGAGGTCGCCGAGCTGCGCCAGTAACTTCGGCACGCCGCCGGCGTGATGGAAATGCTCCATGTAATGCTCGCCGGACGGCTTGAGATCGACCAGCACCGGCACTTCGCGGCCGATCTGGTCGAACACCGCGAGATCGAGCCGGTGCGGCGAGCGATGCGCCATCGCGGTCAGATGAATCAGGCCGTTGGTCGAGCCGCCGATCGCCTGGAGCACCACTTGCGCATTTTTAAAAGACGCCGGCGTGAGCACCTCGCTCGGCTTCGGGCCCTTGGTCTTGGCCATCTCCGCGGCCACCCTGCCGCTGGCCTCCGCAAGACGGAAGCGCTCGGCATGCGGCGCCGGAATCGTCGCGCTCATCGGCAGCGACAGGCCCATGGCTTCGATCATGCAGGCCATAGTGGAGGCCGTGCCCATCACCATGCAGGTGCCGACCGATGGCGCGAGACGGCCGTTGACCGCCTCGATCTCCGCATCGTCCATCTCGCCGGCGCGATATTTTCCCCAGAGCCGGCGGCAATCTGTGCAGGCCCCCAACACCTCGCCCTTGTGATGGCCGACCACCATGGGGCCTACGGGAATGACCACGGTCGGCAAATCGGCACTGATCGCGGCCATCACCTGCGCGGGAAGAGTCTTGTCGCAGCCGCCGATCACGATCACCGAATCCATCGGCTGGGCCCGGATCATCTCCTCGGTGTCCATCGCCATCAGATTGCGCAAATACATCGAGGTCGGATGCGCAAAGCTCTCGGCGATCGAGATGGTCGGAAACACGAACGGCATCGCGCCGGACAGCATCACACCGCGCTTGGCGGCCTCGATGATCTGCGGGACGTTGCCGTGGCAGGGATTGTAGTCGCTGTAGGTGTTGGTGATGCCGACGATCGGGCGCTCAAGCGCGTCGTCGGAATAGCCCATGGCCTTGATGAACGCCTTGCGCAGGAACAGCGAGAAGCCGGCATCGCCGTAGCTCGTCAGACCCTTGCGCAAGCCACTCGTCATCATGCCACTCCAATCACCATGCCATTGTCGTACAGTCTGCTCCCCGATTGTCAATAAGATAGGCGTCCAACCGGCAATTTCTGCATTGCCGCACCGCCAAAGGAACAGATTATTGACAATCCTGGCCTTCCCTGCTCCACAGGAGGCACCGGCGCGGAGCCGGAGGCTGAGGGATGCCCGACATTCACACCGCAGACGCCATGACGGTCCGGCGCGACGATCCGGACGACGTGGTCGCGCGGCTCGAGGAGGACATCATCTTCGGCCGCCTCGCGCCCGGCGCGCGCCTGACCGAGGACGCGCTGATGTCGGCTTACGGCACTTCGCGCCACTTCGTGCGCCAGGCGCTGGTGGATGCCGAGCGGCGCGGCATCGTCCGCCGCGAGAAGAATGTCGGAGCCACCGTGCGGTTCTACTCGGCCGAGGAGGTCGGGCAGATCTACGAGGTCCGGGAGATGCTGACCCGGCAGGCCGCGCTGATGATCCCCCTGCCCGCACAGCAAGGCCTGATCGACGAGCTCTCTGCCTTGCAGCGGCAATATTGCGCGAGAGCCGACGTGCAGGACCTGCGCGGCATCCACGAGGCCAACGACGCTTTCCACCTCGCCCTCTTTTCAGCCTGCGGCAATCCCTATCTGGTGCGCTCGCTGCAGGACTACATGAACCTGACGCTGCCGATGCGCGCGAAAAATCTCGCCGACCGCGACGGCCTCGCGCAGTCACGGCGCCAGCACGAGCTGATGATCGAGCTGTTGAAAGGCCGTGACAGCTGGGCGCTGGCCCAGCTCTGCGTCGATCACATGCAGTTCAGCAAGAAGGATTATCTGGCAAGGATTGCGGGGGAGGAGAGCTGACACCAGAGCAAGGTGACACTACGGCCGCACACTGGAATAATTCGATGCCAGACCCAGAACTTATCAAACGCTGGAAGACTACCGAGACGCTGCTTGAGCGCGCGCGGCGCGCCCTGCCTGAGACCATCCCGCAGCACGAGCAAGAGCGCGTAGCACTCATGGCTCAATACCAAGCATTCCTCGATCACAACGAACTGGAGCTGGCGCTCGACATTTTGGAACAACTTGGCCACCTCACCTCAGCCAAAGGCGGATTTTGGCGTGATCTGGAGCGAGCCGCTGAAAACATGGCGCTAGCAGAACGATTGCATGCTCTTCGAAAGGCGTTTGCCGACACGCCAGTCAAGCCGCAGGGATAATCAACAAAAACTCCCGGATGACCGGCTCGCCACGCAAACAATGCGCTTTGACCACTATGCCGCAATATCGCGGTCCGATGACGATCCGCCATTTCGGCCGGCGATCGGGCTGCGTGCTTGACATCCCTCGCGGCAGGCGAGCCCGTAGCAAGGTTGGTGCAGCGTACGCGGTAAAGCGCGCTGGATTGCTTGCAATTGCAGGCCGTACGAGCCCATTCCGGCGATAACGCCCGCAGTCCACATTGCTGGGGAACCTATGGTCGGCTTGGTGCTTGTCTTGCACAATCCCCCACCATAGGAGCTGCCATGATTTGCCGTTTTGTCGGAGCCGCCGCTGTTGCCGTCGCCGTCCTGCTTCCCGTAACGACCCAGGCCCAGGGCGTACCCGGAGGTGTCGAACGCGGTGCGCGGGATGGCGAGCGAGCGGCAGGCCCGGTTGGGGCGGTTGTGGGTGGCGTGGTCGGCGGCGTCGTTGGCGGCGTGGCGGGAGTCCTTGGTGTCGATCAGCGTCCTCGCTTTCACTCCTACGTCGTCGAACAGCGACGCCCTTCCTATCAGTATCGCGAGGACGTGAGAGTCGGGGCGGTTCTTCCTGAAGAGGGCGTGACCTATTACGAGGTGCCGGCCGAGTACGGCGCCCGCGAGTATCGTTATACGGTGGTCAACGGTCGCACCGTGCTGGTCGAACCGCGAACACACCGGATCGTCGAGATCGTCGAATAACAACCAAGGGCCGTCTTTCGAGACGGCCCTTTCGTTTGCGGATATCTAAATCCCTCAAGTCCCGGTTCAGTACCGCCTCAGCAGACCGCGATCCACGCTGGCATCGCCGTAAGCGGGGCAAGCCCTTGTCGGGGTCTTGATCAAATCCGCCCGCACGCGCTTGAACGCCTTGCCGGCCGCCTCGGACACCTCGGGGCGGAATTTGCCCGGATCATAGGTCTCGCCATCGCGGGCCTTGATGGCCGCAGCATAGGCGTCGATCATGGCCATCGCGGCCTCGGGGCCGCCGAGAAGCCGGGCGCCGAGTTGAACGCTGCCCGCGCCATTGACCTCGTAGCCGACGCATCGTTGTTCGAGCACCGCGGACGCGGTGACGAGCTGGTCGAGAAACGTCGCCTCGGCGTCGCTGAGCGTTGCGGCTCGCGACGATCCTGACACGATCATCGCGAGCAGTACGACGGCTGAAAATTTGATTTTCATTGTCGTGACCCTCGCTGCCGCCGTTGAACCGCGATCGAGGCACCGGTTGCCGAATCGCGATCGCACAGATCGAGACCCAGATGCCGAGAGCAAGGTTGACCTGGATCAATGGGCGGGACGGCCAAAACCGGAGCTCGGCCCTTGCACGCGCTCGTTCTCTATGAGCTGAGGCAGCGCGTCGAGATCGGTATCAAAATTGGTTGTCAAGCCATCGAAATCGCGCGCGGCCGGAAATAGATAGGGACCGGCGCCCGACCCCGAATCGCAAATCCTCCCCTCCTTCCTCCCGAATGAATTGGCATGACCGAACAAACCCTGACCGAGCCGATCGACCAGCGGCAAGAGCTGTCCCGCGGCTTTACGCGCTACCAGTCGATCCTCGTCGCGCTGCTGGCGCTGGTCCAGTTCACGATCATCATCGATTTCATGATCATGTCGCCGCTCGGCGCCATCATGATGCCGGCGCTCGCTATTTCGGCCGCACAGTTCGGAGTGGCCGTCTCGGCCTACGCATTCAGCGCGGGAGTTTCCGGCATCCTGGCGGCCGGCTTTGCCGACCGGTTCGACCGCAAATGGCTGCTGTTGTTTTTCTACGCCGGCTTCACCCTTGGAACGGCGCTGTGCGCGATGGCGCCCAATTATCACGTGCTGCTGTTCGGGCGAATCGTCACCGGCCTGTTCGGCGGCGTGATCGGCTCGGTCGTGCTCGCCATCGTGACCGATCTGTTTGCGCTGCAATTGCGCGGCCGCGTCATGGGTTTCGTGCAAACCGCCTTCGCCGCAAGCCAGGTGCTGGGCATCCCGGCCGGTCTTTTCCTCGCCAACCAGTGGAACTGGCAAGTCGCGTTCGGCGCACTGGTCGGCCTGTCGGTGATCGGGATGGCCGCCGTGATGTTCCTGATGAAGCCGGTGAACGGCCATCTCGCGCTGAAGCAGGACAGAAATCCGTTCCGGCATCTGATCGCAACACTCGCGCAGCCACGCTATTGGATGGCGTTTTCGGTGACGACGCTGCTGGCGACCGGCGGCTACATGCTGATGCCATTCGGCAGCGCCTACACCGTGCACAACCTCGGCATCGATATCGTGCATCTGCCGACGATCTATCTCGTCTCCGGACTGTTCAGCATTTTCATCGGCCCGCTGGTGGGACGCGCGAGCGATGCCTTCGGCAAATACCCCACCTTCGTCTTCGGCAGCGCGATGTCCATCGTCATGGTGCTGATCTACACCCATCTCGGCGAGGTGAGCCTGACGGTCGCGATCCTGGTCAACGTCCTGATGTTCGTCGGCATCTTTTCCCGCATGATCCCGTCGCAGGCGTTGATTTCCGCAATCCCCGAGCCGGCGCAACGCGGCTCCTTCAGCGCGGTCGGCGCCTCGCTGCAACAGCTCTCCGGCGGGCTCGGCTCCGTGCTCGCCGCCGCGCTCATTGCGCAGGAGGCCGACGGTACGCTGCGGCACTTCGACCGGCTGGGATACGTCGTCGTGACGACGGCGGTGATTTCCCTGATCCTGATGTATTTCGTGCAGCGGCCGATTGCGGCCCAGGCCGGCAAACGCGTGGTTTAGGGCGCCGGGCTTCTTTCGCCTCTCACCGTCCCCGCGGAGACAGCCCCTCACCCCACTCTCTCCCCGTAAGAACGGGGGGAGGGAGCGCGGCGGCAGCTCAGCTATCCGGTCAAGCGCCTACCGCTTGTTCCAGTCGATGATGCGGCTCGCATCGCCGTCGAACTCGTTGCTGCAGAATGCGCCGCCCTGGAAGTGGTCGCCGACCGGGTCGGGCTTCAGCTTGGCCTGCTCGGCCAGCGCGTGGTCGCGGAAATCCTCGGCGCGGCCGGTGGGGCGGTAGCCGAATTCGTAGGCGCGGTGGTTGTCCCACCAGGCGCGTTCGTTGAGCGAGGCGCCGTAGAACACCTCGAAATGGATGTCGGGATGCTCCAGCCCAATCTGGCAGAGCTGCACCAGATCCTCCGGCTTCAGCCAGATTGCGAGCCGGCGCTGGTCGAGCGGCATGTCGCCGAAATTGCCGATGCGCAGACAGGTGACCTTGAGGCCGTGCTTGTCGGCATAGAGCGCGCCGAGCGCTTCGCCGAACACCTTGCTGACGCCGTAGCGGCCGTCGGGGCGCGGCGTGACGTCGGTGCCGATCTTGTGGTGACGCGGATAGAAGCCGACGGCATGGTTCGAGGACGCGAACACCACGCGCTTGACGCCCTTGCGGTAGGCGGCCTCGAACAGATTGTAGCCGCCGATGATGTTGGCCTGGAGGATGTCGTCCCAGGGGCCTTCGACCGAATAGCCGCCGAAATGGATGATGCCGTCGACGCCCTCGCAGAGCGCCTCCACCTGCGCCATGTCGGACAGGTCCGCCGCCTTGAACTGCTCGTTCGGGCCGAGATCAGCAGGCTTGCGGATATCGGAGAGCAGCAGATCCGGATAGATCGGCGGCAGCAATTTGCGCAGGCGCGTTCCGATTCCGCCCGAAGCTCCCGTCATCAAGATGCGCATGTCAGTCCTCGCTGCTTCAACGGATTTGCCGTCACGTGTCTCTAATGATAGCAGCATTGTCCAGAGGGAACGAAACGAGAGAACCGACATGAATGAGGCATCGTCCCACACCCAGGAGCGGTCAGGCTGGCGGCCGGCGAGCTACTATCCAGATCCGGCCATTCACGCACTCGATCCCCGCTTCGAAAAATACTGGCTGAAGCTTTCGGCGGTGGAACGGCTGACGACCGGCCTGCGCTGGGCCGAAGGACCGGTCTGGTTCGGCGACGGGCGCTACCTCCTGTGCAGCGACATCCCGAACCAGCGCATCCTCAAATGGGAGGAGGAGACGGGCGCGGTCTCGGTGTTTCGCAAGCCTTCCAATTTCGCCAACGGCAACACAAGGGATCGCCAGGGCCGGCTCGTCACCTGCGAGCATGGCGGACGGCGCGTGACCCGCACCGAGTACGACGGCAGCATCACCGTGCTGATGGATCAATTCAACGGCAAGCGGCTGAACTCGCCGAACGATGTCGTTGTCAAATCGGACGGCTCGATCTGGTTCACCGATCCGACCTTCGGCCTGCTCGGCAATTACGAGGGCTACAAGGCCGAGCCCGAGATCGATCCGAACGTCTACCGGCTCGATCCCGCGACCGGCAAGGCGACCATCGTCGCCGAGGGCGTGCTCGGGCCGAACGGGCTGTGCTTCTCGCCGGACGAGAAAATCCTCTACGTCGTGGAATCGCGGGGCGTGCCGAACCGCAAAATCCTCGCCTATGACGTCTCGGCGGATGGCACCACGATCTCCAACAAGCGCGTGCACATCGATGCGGGCCCCGGCACGCCTGACGGCATGCGCTGCGACATCGACGGCAATCTCTGGTGCGGCTGGGGCATGGGCGATCCCGAGCTCGACGGCGTCGTGGTGTTCGCACCTGATGGCGTCATGATCGGCCGCATCGCGCTGCCCGAGCGCTGCGCCAATCTCTGCTTCGGCGGCGTCAAGCGTAACCGCCTGTTCATGGCCGCGAGCCAGTCGATCTACGCGCTGTATGTGAACACGCAGGGCGCGGTGGGGGGATAGTTTCTCGGTCGTCACGCCTCTCGTCATTGCGAGGAGCGCTTGCGACGAAGCAATCCAGACTGTCTCCGCGGACCAATTCTGGATTGCTTCGCTTCGCTCGCAGTGACGGCGGTTAGAGATGCCGGAACGAAAAACGCCGGAGCGGTTTCCCGCTCCGGCGTCTGTCTGTTCAGGAGCTAACGCTTACGCCGCGTTGAAACCGGCGACGGCCTTCACTTCGAGGAAGTCCTCGAGGCCGTACTTGCCCCACTCGCGACCGTTGCCCGACTGCTTGTAGCCGCCGAACGGCGCGGTGCGGTCGTTGGGCACGCCCTGCAGGTTGACGTTGCCGGCGCGGATCTGCCGGCCGACGCGCTTGGCGTCCTCGACCGAAGCGCCCGTGACGTAGCCCGCGAGCCCATAGGGCGTGTCGTTGGCGATTTGCACGGCCTCGGCTTCGTCCTTGGCGCCGATGATGGTCAGCACCGGTCCGAATATCTCTTCGCGGGCGATCGTCATGTCGGGGGTGACGTCGGCGAAGATGGTCGGACGGACGTAGAAGCCCTTGTTGACGCCCTCGGGCAGGCCCGGGCCGCCGGCGACGAGCGTTGCGCCCTCGTCGATACCCTTCTTGATCAGGCCCTGGATCTTGTCCCACTGGCCGCGATTGACCACGGGGCCGATGGTGGTGCCTTCGGCGCGGGGATCGCCGGCCTTGGTCTTGTCGGCGACGGCCTTCGCGATCGCGGCGACTTCCTTCATCTTCGAGGCCGGCACGATCATGCGCGAGGGCGCGTTGCAGGACTGGCCGGAGTTGTTGAACATGTGCATCACGCCGCCGGTCACCGCCTTCGTGAGGTCGGCACCTTCGAGGATGACGTTCGGCGACTTGCCGCCGAGTTCCTGGCTGACGCGCTTCACGGTCGGCGCCGCGCGCTTGGCAACGTCGATGCCGGCGCGGGTCGAGCCCGTGAACGAGATCATGTCGATGTCGGGATGCTCGCTCATGGCGGCGCCGACCTCGGGACCGAGGCCGTTTACGAGGTTGAACACGCCCTTCGGCACGCCGGCTTCATGGAGGATCTCCGCGAAGATCAGCGCCGAGGTGGGCGTGAACTCCGACGGCTTCAGGATCATGGTGCAGCCGGCGGCAAGCGCGGGCGCGACCTTGCAGGCGATCTGGTTGAGCGGCCAGTTCCAGGGCGTGATCATGCCGACCACACCAACCGGCTCGCGCAGCACCATGGCGGTGCCGACCGGCTCCTCGAAATGATAGTTCTTGAGCACGTCGAGCGTGGTCATGAGATGGCCGAGGCCAGCACCGGCCTGAAGCTTCTCCGCCATCGGCAGCGGGGCGCCCATCTCGTCGGACACCGCGGCGCCGATCTCCTTGAGACGGCCCTTGTAGATCTCGATGACTTTCGTGAGCAGCGCGACACGCTCCTCGCGGCTGGTCTGGGAGAAGGTTGCAAAGGCGCGCTTGGCGGCGGCAACCGCCTTGTCCACGTCGGCCTTGGAGCCCAGCGCAACCTCGTACATCGCCTCTTCCGTCGCCGGATTGACCACGGCGGTGGACTTCTTGACGGCGGGATCGACCCAGGCGCCGTCGATGTAGAATTGCATGCGATTGACCATCGTTAACCTCTTCTTGGGGGCTTGGGGGGCGTTTCGGCAGGCATCCTTGCACGAAAGCGCCGGCAATTGAACCCGCCATATGCGGGGCCAGCGTTGCGGCGGACGGAGGTTATATGAGCCGATGGCGGGAACGAGGCAAGGCTCCCTCGGTCGTCATTCCGGGACGCGCCCTCTTGGCTCGGGCCCGGACTCCATACTTCCGATGGTGGCTATGGATTCCGGGCTCGCGCTTCGCGCGCCCCGGAATGACGACCCGCTATTTCCATTACACTGCCATCTTCCGATGCAGCACCGGCGCGCCGGTGGTGAGACTTTCGGCCGCATCGATGATGGCGTTGGCGTCGATGCCGTAGTGGCGATAGAGGTCGGCGATGGTGCCGGTCTGGCCGAACTGCTCGACGCCGAGCGCCTCGACGCGGTGGCCGCGAACGCTGCCGAGCCAGCCGAGGGTTGCCGGATGGCCGTCGATCACGGTCACGATGCCGCAGTCGCGCGGCAGCGGCGCCAGCAGCTTTTCGATGTGGCTGAGATGCTGCACGCCGCGCCGATCGCGCCGCAATTTTCGCGCGGCGGTCCAGCCAGCATGCAGGCGATCGGCCGAGGTGATCGCGAGCAGGCCGATGTCGCGGCGGCTCTCGCCGATGAAGCCGGTCGCCTCGATCGCTTCGGGCGCCACCGCGCCGGTATAGGCGATCACGAGTTCGGCATTCGGGCCCGGCTTGCGCAGCCAATAGGCGCCGTCGGTGATGCCCTGCTCCAGCTCCGGCGTCATGATCCGCTGCGCCTGCTCGATGCTGCGCGTCGAGAGCCTCAAGTAAACGGAACCACCCTCGCCCGGATCGCGCTGCATGTGGTTGAAACCCCAACCCATGATCACGGCGAGCTCATCGACGAAGGCCGGCTCGAACGAGGCAAGGCCGTCCTGCGCCATGCCGATCAGCGGCGTCGCGATCGACTGGTGCGCGCCGCCTTCCGGTGCGAGCGTGATGCCGGACGGCGTCGCCGCCACCATGAAGCGGGCATCCTGATAGCAGGCGTAATTCAGCGCATCGAGCCCGCGCTCGATGAAGGGATCGTAGAGCGTGCCGACCGGCAGCAGCCGCTCGCCGTTGATCTGGTGCGACAGGCCGAGTGCGGAGAGCATGATGAACAGGTTCATCTCGGCGATGCCGAGCTCGAGATGCTGGCCCTTGGGCGAGAAGTCCCAGTTGAAGGTGGAGGGAATTTTCTCGCTGCGGAATAAATCCGCCTTCTCGCCGCGCGCGAACAGGCCGCGGCGGTTCACCCAGGGGCCGAGATTGGTCGAGACGGTGACGTCGGGCGAGGTCGTGACGATGCGGCTGGCGAGTTCACTGTCGTCGCGCGCGATCTCGTTCAGGACGAGGCCGAAGCCCTGCTGGGTCGACATCTGCGCCGATGGCTTGAACGCGAGCTGCGAGGGCACCTCGACCACGGGCGCGGTCAGCCGGCGGCCATCCTGGTTGAACGGCACGCGCGCGAGGAAGGCGTCGAGCTCGGCGGCATCCTGCGCGAGGCCCTCGTATCTGTCCCATTCGTGGCCCGGGCGGATATTCTGGCTCTCGCGATATTTCTCCATCTGCGCGACCGTCATCAGGCCGGCATGATTGTCCTTGTGGCCCTGGAACGGCAGGCCGACGCCCTTGATGGTGTAGGCGATGAAGCAGACCGGGCGGTCGTGGTCGATGGATTCGAAGGCGTCCAGCATGCTCGCCATGTCGTGGCCGCCGAGATTCGACATCAGTGCCAGCAGCTCGTCGTCGCTGCGCTTGTCGATCAGCCTTGTGATCGGGCCCTGGTCGCCGATCTCGTCGTGCAGATGCTTGCGGAAGGCCGCGCCGCCCTGGAAGCACAGCGCCGCATAGAGTGCGTTCGGGCAATTGTCGATCCAGCGCTTCAACGCCTCGCCGCCGGGCTCGGCAAAGGCCTCGCGCATCAGGCGGCCGTATTTCACGATCACCACGTCCCAGCCGAAATTGCGGAACATGGTCTCGAACTTTTCCCAGAGCCCTTCGCGGACGACGGCATCGAGCGACTGCCTGTTATAGTCCACCACCCACCAGGTATTGCGCAGGCCGTGCTTCCAGCCCTCCGCAAGCGCCTCGAAGATGTTGCCCTCGTCCATCTCGGCGTCGCCGACGAGCGCGATCATCCGCCCCTCGCGGCGATCCTTCATCCAGCCATGCGCCTTGACGTAGTCCTGCACCAGCGAGGCGAACAGCGTCTGCGCGACACCGAGGCCGACCGAGCCGGTCGAGAAGTCGACGTCGTCGACGTCCTTGGTGCGGGAAGGATAGGATTGCGCGCCCTTGAAGCCGCGGAAATTCTCCAGCTTGTCGCGGGTTTGGCGACCGAACAGATACTGGATGGCATGAAACACCGGGCTCGCATGCGGCTTCACCGCGACGCGGTCCTCGGGCTTCAGCACGTGGAAATACAGCGCCGACATGATGGTTGCCAACGAGGCTGACGAGGCCTGGTGGCCGCCGACCTTCAGGCCGTCCGAGTTCGGGCGGATGTGGTTGGCGTGGTGGATGGTCCATGACGACAGCCACAGCGCCTTGCGGGCCAGCGCGGTCAGGGTTTCAAGGCGAGCGGACTCAACGGGCATGGCGATGCTCCGGAAAACAAGGCCCCGATCATACCCCTACGGAGCGCGCCAAACTTCTCAATTTTTCGCGCCATACCCGCGGATATTGGGATAATTTACCAAAGCATGCCCACAGAATACAGGTTTCATCCCAATGCCGGACCTCGACGCCATCGACCGCAAGATCCTCGCCTTGCTCCAGAACGACAGCCGACTGACCATGCAGGAACTCGCCGACAAGGTCGGGCTCTCGGTCTCGCCCTGCCATCGCCGGGTCAAGCTGCTGGAGGAGCGCGGCGTGATCTCGCGCTACATCGCGACCGTCGACCAGAAGGCGCTGGGGCTGCATGTCAGCGTGTTCATCTCGATCAAGCTGGCGCGGCAGAAGGAGGAGGACCTCAACCGCTTCGCGCGCGCGATCTCGAAATGGGACGAGGTGCTGGAGTGCTATCTGATGACCGGCAACCGCGACTACCTGCTGCGCGTGGTCGCGGCCGACCTCGCGTCATACGAGACATTCCTGAAGACCAAGCTGACCCGGCTCGACGGCATCGCTTCGATCGAGTCGAGCTTTGCGCTGAGCCAGGTCAAATATTCGATCGCATTGCCGGTGTGACGGCTTGCCCGGCCCATTTCGGAACCGGCCGGCCGCCGGTGTCACATGGGCGCAATAAACCCCATCGATGGTCGTGGGGATATTGGCACCCGAGCCGAGAGAATGACCCATGACCGCAGTCGATCGCCCCACCACCGCCATGCGCGAGCGCATCTACCAGGAAATGGCCGACAATCTCGACGAGGAGCTGGAGCTCGAGCTGGACGACAGCCGGCTCGACGAGTTCCTGGACGAGAACGACACGCTCAGTCCGACGGTGGATCGCAGGCTCTATTTCAAGGAGTTGCTGCGGCTCCAGGGCGAGTTCGTGAAGCTCCAGGACTGGGTGCAGAGCGAAAAGAAGAAGGTCGTCGTGCTGTTCGAGGGCCGCGACTCCGCCGGCAAGGGCGGCGTCATCAAGCGCATCACCCAGCGCCTCAATCCCAGGATCTGCCGCGTCGCCGCGCTGCCGGCGCCGAGCGAGCGCGAACGCACGCAATGGTACTTCCAGCGCTACGTCTCGCACCTGCCGGCCGGCGGCGAGATCGTGCTGTTCGACCGCAGCTGGTACAATCGCGCCGGCGTCGAGCGGGTGGTGGGCTTCTGCTCCGAGGACGAGTACGAGGAGTTCTTCAAGACGGTGCCGGAGTTCGAGCGGATGCTGATCCGCTCCGGCATCATCCTGGTCAAGTACTGGTTCTCGATCACCGACGACGAGCAGCAGTTCCGCTTCAGCATGCGCATCAGGGATTCACTGAAGCAGTGGAAGCTGAGCCCGATGGACGTCGAGGCGCGCAGCCGCTGGGAGGCGTACACCAAGGCCAAGGAGACGATGCTGGAGCACACGCACCTGCCGGATTCGCCGTGGTGGATCGTGGATGCCGTGGACAAGAAGCGCGCCCGGCTCAACTGCATCGCTCACTTCCTGAGCCAGATGCCGTACCAGGAGGTCGCACGCGTGCCGGTGGTGCTGCCGCCGCGCGTCCGCAATCCGGACTATCACCGCGGCCCAATTCCGCCGGAGATGTACGTGCCGTCGAAGTACTGAAGAAGATCTCGCAGGGTGGGCAAAGGCGCGTAGCGCCGTGCCCACCATGCGTCCGCGCTTGTGATGGGAATGGCGGGCACGCTATGCTTTGCCCATCCTACAGGACCGTCACCGCCACGGCTGCACGATGATCTTGGTGTGCGCCTCGGGATTGGCGAGGTCGGCGAAGGCTTTTGCGACGCCATCGATGCCGATTTGCGCCGTCACCATCGCTGCCGCATCCACCTGCCCTTCGGCGATCAGGCGCAATGAAGCTGCGAACTCGTCCGGCGTGTAGCCGAGCACATACTGGACGTTGAGCTCCTTCATGATGCCGAGCATCGGCTCGCTTTTGTCGCTTTCCATGCAGACGCCGACCACGACGATCCTGGCATCGCGCGGCGCGCCCTCGTACACCTGCTGCAACAGTCCGGGCACGCCGACGCATTCGAAGATGATCGCGGGCTTGAGTGCGGGCAGCATCGCCTGCAGCGGCGGCCGCGCCGCCTTCTCGGCCTCGGACATCTGCGCATGCTCGGCCCAGGTCGCATAGGGCTGCGACACTTTTGGATCGACCACGATATTGGCGCCGAGCCTGGCCGCGAGGGCGCGCCGCGCCGGCGAATAGTCGGCGGCGACGATCGGATGCAGGCCCCTGATCCTGAGCGCCGCGATCACCGCCAGCCCGACCGGACCGCAGCCGATCACGAGCGGCACTTCGCCACCGCTTATGTTGGCTTTCGCCACGGCGTGGACGCCGACGGCGAGAGGCTCGGTCAGCGCGGCATGTTCGGGCGCAAGTCCATTGGGTACTTCGAGCAGCAGCGGCTCGCTGAGCAGCATCGCCGCGGCATAGCCGCCGACATTGTCGTTGGAATAGCCGATGCCTTCGATGCCCTGCGGCGTCACGAGCGCTGGCAGCGAGCAGACGCGTGTGCCGGGCTTCAGCTTGCGCGCGGTGCCGGGGCCGTAGTCGACGATCTCGCAGCAGAACTCGTGGCCGAACACGACGTCGCGGGTGAGGTCCATCGGCTTGCGCCCGGTCTTTCGCGCCATCTCCACCATGCGATGGGCGTGCTGGCGCGCGTGCAGGTCGGAGCCGCAGATGCCGCAGGCGAGCGTCTTGACCAGCACCTGGCCGTTGCCCGGCGTCGGCTCGGCCATTTCGTCGACGATAATCTCACCGTTCCTGAAGATCGCAGCGCGCATCCGGCTCCTCCCGTGTTGTTGGAGCCGTTGATAGCACGAAGCGGAAGCCGTGATATTGCTTCAGGCGTTTGGGGAACGCTCTTCCAGCACCAGGAGCTGGGCACGGCGGACGCGCTCGCGGTGGGCGATGTAGAGACCGCTGGCGACGATGAAGGCCGCACCCACGACGGTCCAGACATCAGGCACTTCGCCGAAGATGAAGAAGCCCAGAATGCTGACCCAGAGCAATTGCGTGTAGGAGAACGGCGCCAGCACCGAGGCGTCGCCGTAGCGATAGGCCAACACGATGATCCACTGGCCGACGGTCGAGGCAACGCCGATCACGATGCCAAGCCCGATTGCAGTCCAGGTCGGAGTCACCCAGACGAACGGCACCATCACACTGAGAATCGCAAGACCCGTGAGCGCGGAATAGGCCATGGTGGTGAGGACGGCTTCGCGGCCGCTCATCATGCGTGTCAGGATCAGCGCCGCGGCCCAGCAGAATGCCGAGATGATCGGGAAGAACGCGGCGACGTGAAACGCGCTGGAGCCCGGCCGCAGGATGATCAGCACGCCCGTCAGGCCGATCGCGGTCGCGATCCAGCGGCGCATACCGACCTTCTCGCTCAGGAAGACGATCGACAGCGCGGTGACGAACAGCGGCGAGACGAAGCCGGTCGCCGACGCTTCCGCGATGGGGAGGAAGCTCAGGCCCGTGATGAAGAACAGCGAGGAGCCGAGCAGCGCGGCACCGCGCATCAGTTGCAGGCCGAGGCGCTCGGTGCGCATCGCATGCAGCGGCGAGCCCGGCAGCATCACCGGCGTGAACATCAGCGCGAACGTCACGAAGCGGATCCAGGTGATCTCGATCGACGGCAGGCTCGTCGACAGATATTTCGCGGTGACGTCGGAGCAACCTAGAAAGATCGTCGACAGCAGCACAAGCGCGATACCCTTGAAGGGATGATCGACGCGCGCAGGAGCACGACGGCCGACGCTCTTCTTCTCGGGCATGGGCACGGAAATACTGTCGAGCCTAACGGCTGCGGCGGGCGGCGGAGTCACGGCTGGAACTCTGGAAAATGCGAATCGGGGACGGCCTTAAAAAACGACAAATGCGCCGGTTTCACAACTTCCGAAAACAGGATGCCGATATGCGCTGAGGTCCGCGCGCGTCAATACTCCGTTAATTTGCCCGTTTGCTGCACTACAGCATTGGTAGGCCGCGCGGCTTCGGACCGCGCGGAAACGCCGCATCCAGCGCAGCAATCTCCTCTTTCGTCAGCATGAGATCGCCGGCCGCGGCATTTTCGCCGGCGTGTTCCGAAGACGATGCCTTCGGGATCGCGAACACCGTAGTCGCACGGGTGAGGAAGCTCAGCGCGACCTGACGCGGTGTCGCACGACGCGCCTCTGCGATGCGCGCCAGCACGGCGCCGCCCTTGCTGCCATCAGCTGGGAAATCGTCATGACCGAACGGCGAATAGGCGACCACGGCGACACCATGCTGCGCGCACCACGGGATCACCGCATGCTCGATCGCGCGTTCCTTCAGATGATAGAGCACCTGGTTGCAGGCGATCCGGCCTTCGCCGGCGACATCGAGCATCTCGTCGAGATCGTCTGCGTCGAAATTGGAGACGCCCCACGATTTGATCTTGCCAGCCTTCACCAGCTCTTCGAAGGCGGCCACGGTGTCTTCCTGCGGATAGGAACCGCGCCAGTGCAGCAGATAGCAATCGAGACGATCGGTCTTCAGCCGCTTCAGCGAGCGCTCGCACGCGGTGATGGTTCCGCGCCGCGAGGCGTTGCTCGGCAGCACCTTTGAAACCAGGAACACGTCGTCGCGCCGGCCCGCGATCGCATCGGCTATGACGAGTTCCGCATCGCCATACATTTCAGCGGTATCGATATGGGTCATGCCGAGATCGAGTCCGCGCTGAAGCGCAGCGATGGCGCGTTTGCGGTCGCCGTGGTCGAGATACCAGGTGCCCTGCCCGATGACGGAGACGTTGGCGCCGGTCTTGCCGAAGGCATGTGTGTTCATGTTCGTCTCCGAAATCTATGTCGTCCTGGCGAAAGCCAGGACCCATTACCACAGGGAGATGTTGCCGCAGTAGATGGTGGCGGCGGTGCGCTTCAGCAACTGATCGGGGCAATGGGTGGACGACGACGGAAAGATAGGAAGCACGCCTCCATCAACCCCGTCGTTGCGAGCGCCCTGTCCGCCGTAGCTCGAAGAGCGAAGGCGGAGGCGAAGCAACCCAGACTGCCCACCGCGGAGGAACTCCGGATTGCTTCACGGAGCCCGTCATCGGGCCGCGCTTCGCGCGGACCCGTTGGCGCGCAATGACGACGGCGAGAGCAGCGCCTAGCCCGCGGCGCCCGCGAGCTTGGCCTGCTTCACCGGCGCAACCTCCGTCGTTGCGATCAGGCGCTTCAGCTCCGGGATGCAGGAGCCGCAATTGGTGCCGGCCTTGAGCTTTGCGCCGATCTCGGCGGCCGTGCGGGCGCCTGCGACGATGGTGTCGCAGATGGTGCCGCGGCCGACGCCGAAGCAGGCGCAGACAACGGGACCCGTCGAAGCTGCGCCCTCACTGGACTTGCCGGACAGCAGCATGCGGCGCTGCTCGTCGGTGACGTGGTCGGCCACGAACAGGCTCTTCACCACCTCCCAATCGCCGGCATCATGCGCGGGGCCGACGAACAGGCAGGTCTCGATGCGGTCGCCCACAAACGACGCCGCGCGGTAGACGCCGCCGCCGAAATCGCGATAGTCGGCGACGTCCTCGCCGGCAACGCTGTCGAGCCAGGCCGGCCAGCGCGACAGATCCGCATTGTCGGCGAACAGATAGCCGAAGCCGCCGCTCACGGTGACGCGGGTCCACATCAGGTTCGGCGGCAGATCGAGCTGCTTGCGCGACAGCGCAAAGCCGCGGAAGACGTATTCATACGGCGCGATCGCGGCCGGCGTCGCCTTGGATTCCGGTTGCCCCGAGAACGGATCGGTGAACGGTGCGACCAGCGCGCCGACGCGGCCGTGCGAGGCATTCATCGCGCTCCAGTGGATCGGCGCGAACAGCGTGCCGCGCTGCTGGCGGTCGCTGACGACGACCTTCAGGATGCACTGGCCGTAATCGGTGGTGATACGGGCGAAGCCGTCATGGGCGATGCTGTATTTGCTGGCGTCGTCGGGATGAATCTCGACGAACGGCTCGGGCAGATGCGCGCCCAGCCGCTGGCTGAGGCCCGTGCGGGTCATGGTGTGCCACTGGTCGCGGATGCGGCCGGTGTTGAGCCGCAACGGCCGCGACGGCCCGGTCTCGCCGCGCAGCGCCGGCACTTCCGGCGCGACGAAACGGCCCCTGCCGTCATTGGTGAAGAAGCCGCCGCCGGCAAAGAAGCGCTCGCCCGGTGCCTCGCCTTCGCGGGCAGGCCACTGCACGGGGTCCAAGGCGTCGAACCCATCATCGGACAGCGCAGTGAGCGCGCCGATATCGAAGTCGCGGCTGCCATTGTTCTCGAACGCCGAGAGCGCCGCGTGCTCGCGGAAAATATCCGCGGCGGATTTGTAATTGAAGCTGTCGCCGAAGCCGAGACGTTTGGCGGTCTCGCTGAGAATCCACCAGTCCGGCCGCGCCTCGCCCGGTGCCGGCAGGAACGAGCGCTGGCGCGAGATGCGGCGCTCGGAGTTGGTGACGGTGCCCGACTTCTCGCCCCAGGCAAGCGCCGGCAGCAGCACATGCGGGCCGGCCTCGACCGTGTCGTTGGAGAGCACGTTCTCGGAGATCACGAACAGCTCGAGCTTCTTCAGCGCTTCGCGCACGAAGTCGGCGTCGGGCAACGACACCGCCGGATTGGTGCCCATCACCCACAGCGCCTTGACCTCGCCGCGATTGATGGCCTCGAACAGCTGTACCGCCTTCAATCCCTCATGGGTGGCGATGCGCGGCGCCTTCCAGAATCGCCTGACACGGTCGATGTCGGGCGGCGTGAAGTTCATGTGCGCGGCGAGCTGGTTGGCGAGGCCGCCGACCTCGCGGCCGCCCATCGCGTTGGGCTGGCCGGTGAGCGAGAACGGCGAGGCGCCGGGCTTGCCGATACGGCCCGTGGCAAGATGGCAGTTCAGGATCGCGTTGACCTTGTCTGTCCCCTGCGCCGACTGGTTGACACCCTGCGAATAGAGCGTCACGACGCGCGGCGTGTCGCGGAACATCTTGAAGAAGGTCGCGATGTCCTGCTCGGACAGCCCCGTCGCCAGCGCAGTCGCGGTGACGCTGCCGGCGATGTTGCGTGCGCGCGCCAGCGCGTCGTCGAAGCCCGAGGTGTATTGCGCGATGTAGTCCTGATCGAGCGCACCATGGTCGACGAGATGCACGAACAGGCCGCAGAACAGCGCGGTGTCGGTGCCGGGCTTGAGACCGAGAAAAAGGTCGACGTCCGTGGCGGTATCGGTGCGGCGCGGATCGATCACGATCATGCGCGCACCGCGCTCCTGCCGGTTCTTCAGCATGCGCTGGAACAGCACCGGATGGCACCAGGCCGCGTTCGAGCCGACGAACACGAGCAAATCGGCCTCGTCGAGATCCTCATAGCAGCCGGGCACGGTGTCGGCGCCGAAGGCGCGGCGATGACCGGCGACCGAGGACGACATGCAGAGCCGCGAATTGGTGTCGACATTGGCGGTGCCGACAAAGCCCTTCATCAGCTTGTTGGCGACGTAATAGTCTTCGGTCAGGAGCTGGCCGGAGAGATAGAACGCGACCGCGTCGGCGCCGTCGCGCGCGACGATGTGCTGCATGCGATGGGCGATGTGGTCAAGCGCATCGCTCCAGGCAACGCGCTCGAGCGCGCCCTTGCAGCGGATCATCGGATAGAGCAGACGGCTTTCCAGCCCGACGGTCTCGCCGAGCGCGGACCCCTTCGAGCACAGCCGGCCGAAATTGGCGGGATGATCGGGATCGCCGACGACCGCCGCGCCGCCCCTGCCGTCGGGGGTCGCCAGCACGCCGCAGCCGACGCCGCAATAGGGACAGGTCGTCTTGGTGGTGCGGAGCGTGGGATCGATCGCTGTCATATCAACCCGCCTTGTCAAGCCGCCTTGGAAGGACGCGCCAGCGCGCGGCCGAACATCATGTCGGTACGGATCGCCGTCACCTTGTCGCGATTGCGGATCAGCTCGAGATACCAGAGCGCATCGACGGTATCGCCGATCAGCACGGCGCCGGTGAGCCGGCCGTCGGCAATGACGAGTTTCTTGTAGGTGCCGCGCCTGCGATCTGACAGCACGAGGCTCTCGCTGCCCTCCCCGCCCATGAAATCGCCGGCCGAGAACACGCTGACGCCCGACACCTTCAGATTGGTCGAGACCACGCTGCCCGGATAGGCGGCGGGCCGACCGGCAAGATGCCGCGCCAGCACGCGCGCCTGCTCGTAGGCGGGCTCGACCAGGCCGTAGCAGGTGCCGCGATGCTCGGCACATTCGCCGAGGGCGTAGATGTCCGGCGAGGCGGTCTGCATCTCGTCGTTGACGACGATGCCGCGGTTGACCGCGATACCGGCATCCCTGGCAAGCGCCACATTCGGCCTGATGCCGGCGGCGAAGATGACCGCATCGGCCTCGATACGCGTGCCGTCGGCAAGTTCGACGGCCTCGACGTGACGTTCGCCATGGATACGGGCAGTCGATGCATCGAGCAGGATGCGGATGCCCTTGCGCTCGACCAGCGTCTTCAGCAGATCGGCCGCGGGCGCATCGAGCTGACGCTCCATCAGCCGGTCCATCAGGTGCAGCAGCGTCACCGGGGCGCCGGCCTTGGCAAGACCGTAAGCCGCTTCAAGCCCGAGCAGACCGCCGCCGACCACGACGACGCGTTTCCTGGCCGCGGCGAGCGTCAGCAGCAGATCGACATCGCGGGTGTCGCGAAAAGTGTGCACGCCGGCAAGATCGGCGCCCGGCACGTTGAGCCGCAGCGGGGTCGAGCCGGTGGCGAGCACGAGCTTGGAATATTCCATGCTCTCTTCGCCTTCGATCTTGAGCTCGCGGCGGCCGGTGTCGATCTCGGTAACGCGATAGCCGTAGCGTACCGTGACGCCGCGATGGCGCCACCAGTCGGCCGGCCGCAGCTCGATCTCGTGCGAGCCGGTCTCGCCGGCCAGCACGGAGGAGAGCAGCACGCGATTGTAAGCGAGCCGCGGCTCTTCGCCGATCACGGCGACCGCGTAGCGGCCGAGCGCGGTCTTGGCGAGCTCGTCGACCAGACGCGCGGCCGCCATACCGTTGCCGACGATGACCAGCGGTTCACTCACAAGGCATCTCCTATTCGGCAGCCTGCGCCTTGGCGCCATAGGCTTCGGACATCATGTAGCCGGACAGCACGCCATAGGCATCGGTCCAGGCCGTGGCGAGTTCGGGCGTCCAGGCTTCGCCGAGCCCCTTCTCCAGGGTCCACAGCAAGGTCGCGCCGACCACGGGATAGTGCTCGGCCTTGGCGCCATAGGCGACGTGACGCTTGGCGAGCGCCGAGGCCGCGGGAAGAATCGAGTCCAGGTTCGACAGGCCGCCGACGACGGCGGCGAGCATGCCCATCAGCTTCTTGCGCTGCTCGGTCATGTCCTCGGGAAACATCGCACGCACGGACGGCGCCACCTCGAACAGGCGGTCGTAGAACAGCACCGCGGCCGTTTCCGATATCGGCGCGACCTTGGCGAAGCTCTGCTGGACGAGGGTGATCTGTTCTGGCGTCATGATATTCTCCTGCCTGTTGGGTTTGCCTTGGTGCGCGCCATTGCGAACCAGGTTCATGGTCAAACTGTCGGGCAATGCTTCTCCCCGCGTACGGGGAGAAGCGAGATTCGTACCAAGCGTTACACCCTTGCTCCAGCAAGGCTTGGCGCGCCTTCGCCCTGCGGGCTGCGACGCAGGTAGAACCACCAGGTCAGTGCGAGGCAGGAGGCGTAGAAGCCGAGATAGATCGCCAGCGCGAGCTGCGGGCCGCCGGTCAGCGCGATCGACTTGCCGAAGCCGCTCGGGATCAGATAGCCGCCGACGGCGCCGACCGCGCCGATGAAGCCGACCGCCGCGCCGCTCTCGATGCTCGCCGTCTTCAACGCGATCGCGCGCTCCGCATCGCCCTTGCCGCGCACCCTGAACAAATTCTGCTCGCGGAAGATCGAGGGGATCATGCGGTAGGTCGAGCCGTTGCCGATGCCCGTCGTCACGAACAGGATCAGGAACATCGACAGGAAGCCGATGAAATCCTTCTGCCCGACGAAGTAGAGCACGCCGACCGTGGCGCCTGCCATCACGATGAAATTCCAGAACGTGATGACCGAGCCGCCGATCCTGTCGGCGAGCCAGCCGCCGAACGGGCGCGACAGCGAGCCGACCAGCGGCCCCAGGAACGCGATCGCGATCGTGACTTGCGGGAACTGGGTCTTGATCAGCAGCGGAAACGCGGCCGAGTAGCCGATGAAGGATCCGAACGTGCCGATATAGAGATATGCCATGATCCAGGTGTGCCTGCGCTTGACCACCGCGAGCTGGTTCCTGATCGACGACTTCGCCGTGGTCAGGTTGTTCATGAAGAACACCGCGCCGAACACCGCGATCGCGATCGGCAGCACCCACATCAGGCCGGCGTTCTGAAGGAACACGCCGTCGACCGGCGTGGCCTGGAACAGGTTGATGACCGCGAGCGTCATCAGGATCGGGGTCAGCAGCTGCACGCTGGAGACGCCGATATTGCCGCCGGCTGCGTTGAGGCCCAGCGCCCATCCCTTCATCTTGTCGGGGAAGAAGAACGAGATGTTGGTCATGCTGGAGGCGAAATTGCCGCCGCCGAGACCGGCGGTCGAGGCGATCAGCAGCATCAGCCAGAACGGCGTATCCGGCTGGCTCACGAAATAGGCGAGCGAGAGCGTCGGGATGAACAGGATCGCCGCGCTGAAGATGGTCCAGTTGCGGCCGCCGAACGTCGTCACCGCGAAGGTGTAGGGAAAGCGCATCAACGCGCCGATCAGGCCCGGCACGGCGACGAGCTGGAACAGCTGGTCGGTGGTGTAATGGAAGCCCGCCTGCGGCAGCTTCGTGGTGACGATGCTCCAGATCAGCCAGACCGAAAAGCCGATATGCTCGGCCACGATCGACCAGATCAGGTTGCGTCGCGCGATGGTCTTGCCGGTCGCATTCCAGAACGCCTCATCTTCGGGGCGCCAGTCAGAAATCCAGGTTTGATTTCCAGTCGGACTCTTGGTCATTGAAGAATATCCCTTCCAGTCTCACCGCTGCGTCGTTGCAGGCTCAGCCTCCGGCCACGGAGGCGCGCTCCGGGGCTTCACCCCGGTGGCGAGTTACGATGCTGATTGATGATGTTGAGGGACGTCGTCGTTGGCGTCGCGCTAAAGCATTTCAATTTCCGTGCCAGTTGCGCGTTATCGGGAAATACAGGGAATTCAGAGGCTTGTTCGAATTGCCCGAAATGTTTGCAGGCCAATTTCGCATGCAAATTTTGCGATTCGCTCAATCCTTGTGCGACGCACAAGGATTGAGCTTGGTGCAAATGATTTGAACGTGCATGCGCGCCTGCTCACGCCGCTTCTGGATTGACGGCTTGTGTCTTCGGCGCCTTTGACACGGCTCCATGCTCGTAAGCCTCGAGAAAATCGAGCAGCTCGCGGCGATATCGGTAGTAGTTGGGGTGCTCGAGCAGGGCCTTTCGCGTGCGCGGCCGTGGAATGTCGACCTCCATGATGTGACCGATCCGGGCGTTCGGCCCGTTGGTCATCATCACCACCCGATCGGCAAGCAGGATCGCCTCGTCGACATCATGGGTCACACACATCGCCGTCACCTGCGTGCGCTTCCAGACCTCCATCAGCACCTCCTGGAGGTCCCAGCGGGTGAGGCTGTCGAGCATGCCGAACGGCTCGTCCAGCAACAGCAACTTCGGCGACAGCGCGAAGGCGCGCGCAATGCCGACCCGCTGGCGCATGCCGTTGGACATCGCCGCGGCCGACTTGTCGAATGAATCCGCAAGCCCAACCCGCTCGAGGTAATAGTCGACGATCTCGTCGCGCTGCCGCCGCGTGGCGTGCGGATAGACGCGGTCGACACCGAGCGCAACGTTCTCACGTGCCGTGAGCCAGGGAAACAGTGAAGGCGCCTGGAATACGACCGCACGGTCGGGACCGGCCGTCGTCACCTCTCGGCCATCGAGAATGATGCCCCCGAGCGAGACCTCGTTGAGACCGGCGGTCATCGACAGCACCGTCGACTTGCCGCAGCCGGAATGACCGATCACCGAGATGAACTCGCCCTTGCGAACCTTGAGATCGAAGTTCTCCACGATGGTCAGCGGCCCCGTCGGCGTCGGATAGACCTTCGAGAGCTGGGAGAATTCGAGATAGCGATCTGTATTGAACGTGACCGCAGTGGCCGCCTTCTGATAGGCCGTCGGCGGCTTGTCCATCTGCGTGATGGACACAACGTTGGGGAGGGTACGAACCGTCGCATCGGCATTGGCCGAGCGCTCGTTCACGACGTCCAGGAGATAGCCGGTGACGGCCTGCCGCAGCCGCTTGAAATGCGGATCCTCGTTGATCGAGGACCGGTCGCGCGGGCGCGGGATGTCGACCTTGAACTGCTGGCCGAGCGTGGCGTTCGGACCCGGCAACAACGGAATGATGCGATCGGCGAGCAGGATCGCTTCGTCGACGTCATTGGTAACCAGCACCACGGTGCGCTTCTCGCGCGACCAGATGTCAACGATCTCGTCCTGGAGCTTCGCGCGGGTCAACGCGTCGAGCGCCGACAGCGGCTCGTCGAGCAGCAAGATCTCAGGGCTGGTTGCGAGCGCACGCGCAACGGCGACGCGCTGGCGCATGCCACCGGACAGCTCCACCGGCAGGCGGGTCGCCGCGTGCGACAGCCCGACCATATCGATGTAGCGGTCGATGCGGCCGGCGCGCTGAGCCTTGCTTTCGCGGGCAAACACCTGATCGACAGCGAGAGCGATGTTGCCGCGTACCGTAAGCCACGGCATCAGCGAGTACGACTGAAACACGATGCCGCGGTCCGGCCCGGGCCCCGCGACCGGCTTGCCTTTGAGCGTGATCTCGCCGGCATCCGGCTGCACCAGCCCGGCGATCGCCGAGATCAGCGTCGTCTTGCCGCTGCCCGAGAAGCCCACGATGGCGATGAATTCGCCCTCGGCGACCTCAAGATTGACGTTCGACAGCACGTTGGTGCGCTTGGCGCCGGCACCGTAGCCCTTGCAGAGCCCCTTCAGCGACAGGAACGACATCGGGGCCTCAGCGCTGGCTGGAAAAGGTGAAAGCGGACTGGAGCGCGTACATCACGCGATCAAGCAGGAAGCCGATGATACCGATCGTCAGGACAGCCAGGATGATCCGCGCCAGCGACTGCGACGAGCCGTTCTGAAACTCGTCCCAGACGAACTTCCCAAGGCCCGGATTCTGCGCGAGCATTTCCGCCGCGATCAGCACCATCCAGCCCACGCCGAGAGAGAGTCGCAATCCGGTGAAGATCAGCGGCAGCGAACTTGGCAGAACCAGCTTGGTGACGGTGCGCCATGTCGGCAGCTGCAGCACGCGCCCGACGTTGAGCAGGTCCTTGTCGATCGAAGCCACTCCAAGCGCAGTGTTTATCAACGTCGGCCACAAAGAACACAGCGTCACCGTGATGGCGGAGATGACCAGCGACTTCGGCAGCAATTCCGACGGGTTCACGTAAAGCGCCGAGACCACCATGGTCACGATCGGCAACCACGCAAGCGGCGATACCGGCTTGAATATCTGGATCAGCGGGTTGAGAGCACCGTTCATGGTCCGGGAGAGGCCGCACAGAATGCCGAGCGGCACCGCGACAAGCGTCGCTACGGCAAAGCCGAGCGCCACCGTCAGGAGGCTGGTCAGGATCTGGTCGAAATAAGTCGGCTTGCCGGCATAGCCGCGATGCCGGACATCCTCGGGATGACCGTCGGCCACCACCTTGGCGTTGCGTGCGTCCTGGCGCTCATAGAAGGCCGCTTGCTTGGCGCGCTCGGCCAGATGATCGGCGTAGAGGTTTCCGGCCTGCGTCCAGACCTCGGCCGGCCCGGGGATGGCGCCGAGCGACGTCTTGACCCGCGGCGCGGCCCAGGCCCACGCTAGAAGGAAGACGCCGATGCCGATCAACGGCACCAGCAATCCCTGGCGCAGCTCCTTCAACTGCGGCTTGACGCTGTCGCCGGCCGCGATGCGTGCCAGCGGCACGAGCCATCCCAGTCCGAGGATGTTGAGATAGATCGCCGCCGCGTTGATGCGCGCGAACACCCGCTCCCGGCGGGCGCGCTTGCGTTCCTCTGCGCTCAGGTCGATGTAGTCGGTAACCACTGCCATAGCCTTGTCCCCCGGCGTTCATCGCCCGACTTCGAGTAAGGAGGCCGGGCCGGCCTGACGGCGGCCCGGCTCATGCGCGTCAGCCGTCGATGACCTTGGCGCCGTCGATCTTCTGCTTGCCCTTCAGACCGATCTTCAGGCTGTCGATGTAGGCGTTGGGCTTGCGACCGTCGTAGCTGAGGCCATCGATGAATTCCGCGGTCGGCGCGCGATAACCGTCGCTCTCCCAGGGGAAATCTTCCTTCTTCGCCTTGCCGTCGGCGATCAGGAGCTTGGCCGCGGAAAGATAGATGTCCGGACGGTACACGCTTTTGGCCGTTGCCTCGTACCATGTGTCGTCCCTGGCCTCCGCGATCTGCCCCCAGCGGCGCATCTGCGTCAGATACCAGACGGCGTCGGAATAGTAGGGATAGGTCGCGAAATAGCGAAAGAACACATTGAAGTCGGGAATGGAGCGCTTGTCGCCTTTCTCGTATTCGAAGGTGCCGGTCATCGAGTTGGCGATGACCGCCTTGTCGGCGCCGACATATTCGGGCTTCGACAACAGCTCGACGGCCTTGGCGCGATTGGCGTTGGCATTCTCGTCCAGCCACATCGCGGCACGGATCAGCGCCTTGGTCAGGGCCAGCACGGTGTTGGGATTCTTCTCGGCAAAGGCCGCAGTGATGCCGAACACCTTCTCCGGATTATTCTTCCAGATCTCGTAGTCGGTGATCACGGGAACGCCGATGCCCTTGAACACCGCGGCCTGGTTCCAGGGCTCGCCGACGCAGTAGCCGTTGATGGTGCCGGCTTCGAGCGTCGCCGGCATCTGCGGCGGCGGCGTCACCGACAGCAGCGCTTCGGCCGCGACCGTTCCGGTCACGTCGCCGGACGAATAATAGCCGGGATTGATGCCGCCCGACGCAAGCCAGTAGCGCAGCTCGTAATTGTGGGTCGACACCGGGAAGACCATGCCCATCTTGAAGGACTTGCCGTCGGCTTTCAGCTTCTCGATCGCCGGGCGCAGCGTATCGGCCTTGATCGGATGCACGAGCTTGCCGCTCGCATCCTTCGGGATGTTCGGCTTCATCATCGCGAAGATCTCGTTCGAGACCGTGATGGCGTTGCCGTTCAAGTCCATCGAGAACGGCGTGATAATGTGTGCCTTGGTGCCGAAGCCAATCGTGGCCGCCAGCGGTTGGCCCGCCAGCATGTGCGCGCCATCCAGTTCGCCGCTGATGACGCGGTCGAGCAGAACTTTCCAGTTGGCCTGCGCCTCCAGCGTGACGAATAGACCTTCGTCCTCGAAGTACCCGTTCTCCTTGGCGACGGCGAGCGGCGCCATGTCAGTGAGCTTGATGAAGCCGAGCTTCAGTTCGTCCTTTTCGGGCTTGAGCGCGGCGGCGCGGACGCGGCCGGGAGCGACAGCAAACGCCGCGGCGACGGTGCCTGCGGCGAGGAACGTGCGGCGGTCGAGCAGCATAAGCGCGTTCGCGCTGGCTCCCCCAAGATGGTGGCCGTGACGACCGCTGCGCGAGGACTGATCAGTTGGCTTCGTCATTGAATGTGGTGATCCTTTGTGACCGGAGCGACCATCCGCACATGCCGACCACACGACGCGCACGGCGGCACGTCTCCGGGGAGGCCCCGGATGGCGGAAGTCACAATTCGGATGGAGATCTTCGAGGGACGGCATCGATGGCGTCGCGCCTTCTCAAACAAAAAGCGTGCCAGAGCGAACAATTCGACAATACCAAGCAAAAACAGAGCGTTGTGCCGAGGAGGCTGTTGGTGACAAATCTCGGCGCGCCGTCAAATTCGGCTAACCGCTCAGTCTTTGTGCATCGCACAACAATTAGGCAGACCTGACTTTTCGTCTCTTCTGAACCTTGGTCCGTCGGTGCTCCGCTCGGCATGCAAGGGTGGCCAAAACGCGCCACAACCGCGCCAGCAGGCCGTCGCGATCCCCGGCCCATCATCTGGCACATGGATTGCTTCCAGAATAACCACTCAGTCAACGACGACTGCGGTCCGCCGACATGTTGAGGCCTCCAAAGGCTGAAACTCGGGGAGAGCAATATTGCTTCGCTGGGCCCGTTTTGGCGCAGTCGTCGTCACGCGATCCCAAGCGAGATTCCGAATTCCTTTGGCCCGCAGATTCCCGGTTCGCCGGCTCGTGCGGAGGCAGTGGCCTGACAACGGTACCGTCCGAAACCGCCGCGCTATCTATTCACACGAGCAAAAGGAACCATTGATGTCGTATCTCGCGCCTTCGGAATTCGTCACCAAGATGGTGGATGCGGGCGAATCCAAGATCTTCATGTCCACCCGGGATACCATCATTCGGGCCTACATGGCCGGCGCCATCCTCGCGCTCGCTGCCTGGTTCGCCGTCACCATCAACGTGAACACGGGCCAGCCGATCATCGGCGCGTTGCTGTTCCCGGTCGGATTCTCGATGCTCTATTTGTTGGGCTTCGACCTTTTGACCGGCGTGTTCGTGCTGGCGCCGCTGGCGCTGATCGACAAGCGCCCGGGCGTTACCGTCGGCGGCGTATTGCGGAACTGGGGTCTTGTCTTCATCGGCAATTTCGCGGGCGCCCTTACGGTGGCCTTCATGATGGCCTTCGTCACGACTTTCGGCTTCACGCAGGACCCGGACAAGGTCGGCGCGGCGATCGGCAATATCGGCGAAGGCCGAACGCTCGGCTATGCAGCGCACGGCGCGGCCGGCATGGCGACGCTGTTCATTCGCGGCATGCTCTGCAACTGGATGGTCTCGACCGGTGTCGTCGGCGCCATGATCTCGACGTCGGTCCCCGGCAAGGTCATCGCGATGTGGATGCCGATCCTGGTGTTCTTCTACATGGTGTTCGAGCATTCCGTCGTGAACATGTTCCTGTTCCCGTCGGGGCTGATGCTCCACGCCAAGTTCTCGATCATGGACTACTTCATCTGGAACGAGATCCCGACCGTGCTGGGTAACCTCGTGGGCGGTCTCGCCTTCACCGGCATGACGCTCTACGCCACGCACGTCATGACCCTGCCGAAGCGCCAGCCCGGCAAGGCCACGCATCCCCGCGTCGCGGCCTGATCAAACAACGTCTCGACAGGGGAGCCTCGCCCGAGCAGGGTGAGGCTCCCTTCTGCCGGTGATGACGATGACCCGCGGACTTCACATCTCGGTCGGCCAGCATTCCGACAAGGGTCGCAAGCCCGTCAACCAGGATTTTCACGGCGTCCTGATTCCGGACGAGCCGATGCTCAGCCTGAAGGGCATTGCGGCCGTCCTCGCCGACGGCATCTCCAGCAGCACGGTGAGCCAGATCGCCAGCGAGTCGGCGGTCAAGAGCTTCCTGATGGACTATTACTGCACGTCGGAATCCTGGACGGTGAAGACCTCCGCGCGCCGCGTTCTGGATGCGACCAATTCCTGGCTCCATGCGCAGACGCGCAAGAGCCAATACGCCTATGACCGCGACAAGGGCTACGTCTGCACGCTGAGCGCCATGGTCATCAAGGCGACCACCGCGCACATCTTCCATGTCGGCGACTGTCGGGTCTACCGCGTCGCCGGCAAGGCGCTCGAGCAGTTGACCGACGATCACCGGATCATCGTCTCCTCAGAGCAGACCTATCTCGGCCGCGCGCTCGGCATCAATCCGCAGCTCGAGATCGATTACCAGAGTTTCGAGATCGAGGCCGGCGACACGTTCCTGCTGGCGACCGACGGCGCCTATGAATTCGTCGATGCGCGCTTCATCACGAACGCGCTCGGCGAGCATGCAGCCGAGCTCGACGGGGCGGCGAAGGCGATCGTCGAGGAAGCCTACCGGCGCGGCAGCGACGACAACATCACCGTCCAGATCCTCCGTATCGATGCGGTACCGCAGCGCGAGCCGGCCGGCATCTTCAATCAGACCTCACAATTGCCGCTGCCTCCGCTGCCGGAGCCGCGGGCGATGTTCGACGGCTACAGGATCGTCCGGGAAATCCACGGCAGCAGCCGCAGCCATATCTACCTTGCCGTCGACGCCGAGACCGAGCAGCCGGTCGCGCTCAAGCTGCCGTCGATCGATTTGCGCGACAATGCCGCCTATCTCAAACGCTTCCTGATGGAGGAATGGATTGCGCGCCGGATCGACAGTCCGCACGTGCTGAAGCCGCTGTCACAGTCGCGGCGGCGCAGCTATCTCTATGTCGCAACCGAATTCGTCGAAGGCCAGACCCTGAGGCAGTGGATGACCGACAATCCGCGCCCCGATCTCGAAACCGTGCGCGGACTGATCGAGCAGATCGCATCGGGCCTGCGCGCCTTCCATCGCATGGAGATGCTGCATCAGGATCTCAGGCCCGACAACATCCTGATCGACAAGACCGGCACCGCGAAGATCATCGATTTCGGATCGGTCAGGGTGGCGGGCGTCGCAGAGGCCGCGCCGCCGGGCGAGGCCGACGACATCCTGGGTACGGTTCAGTACACGGCGCCGGAATATTTTCTCGGCGAGGGCGGCTCGCCGCGCTCCGACATGTTTTCGCTGGCGGTGATCTGCTACCAGATGCTGACGGGAAAGCTTCCCTATGGCACGCAGGTCGCCAGGATCCGGCGCAAGCCGGACGTGCGAAGGCTCAAGTACCGTTCGGCCGACGACAACCGCAACGTGCCTGCGTGGGTCGACGGCGCGCTCAGGCGCGCGCTCAACCCGGATCCCTACAAGCGGCACCAGGATCTGTCCGAATTCGTCTTCGAGCTTCGCACGCCCAATCCGGCCTATCTCGACACGCGGATCACGCCGCTCTTGGAGCGCAGCCCGCTGATGTTCTGGAAGCTGACCACGGCGGCGCTCGCCTGCGTCGTGGTCGTCCTGCTTGCGCTGCTGCACGCGCGCTGATCAAGGGTGTGGCCTCGGGCTGCCTCCGGAGAGGCAGTCCCGTGGCTCACGTTTGTTGTGATGATCAGAGCTTGCCTTCGGCGAGCAATTGTTGTGTGCGCTTCAGCGTCGACAGCAGGGCGGCCTTGTAGCCCGTGTCGCTGTCGAACTGCGCCTGTTCGGCCTGCTCTTCGGGGCCGAAGGGCTTCTTGCCGCGCAGGCCCGTGTAGCAATAGAACCGCAGTTGCAGCGCGCCGGCTTCGCCCTCGAACAGCTCGTTGACGATCGCGCCTTCGCGCGGACCGGCGGCCTGGAAGAAGGTCACCTTGCGCTCCGGCTCGAAGCTGATGATCTCGCGCAGATCGTCGCCTGCGATCGTGGCTTCGCGCACGATGTGCGTCGCGCTCTCCTCCACCACCTCACAGCGGGTGCAAAGATCGGGTGGAAGAAACAGCCGCGCATCGCGGGCCTTGAGAACCAGGCCTTGCCAGACTTGCGCGCGGGTCAGCGGCGTCTCGCCTTGCGGATTCACCGGAACGGTGGCGGTCGAATAGATCATGATCGTAATCCTTGTTGATGTGATCGACACTTGCCGCGTCAGGCAGAGGCCGCGATCTCGGAGACGAAGTCGCGATAGGAGCGCAGGGAACGGCCCAAAAGCGCGGTCAGCCGCTCGACGTCGCCGGCCTCGGGGACCATTCCCTCGGTGAGGAAACGCTCGCTCATCAGCCGCATGTCGAAGGCCATCCAGCTCGGCATGAACTGCCTGAGATTCTTCTCGAAGGCGGCGGTATCGTCACCGGGATAGGAGATCGCGCGACCCAGCACCTCCGACCAGACCGCGGCGGCTTTCGCGCCGGTCAGCGTCTCGGGACCGACGAGATTGATGCGAGTGAGTGGAAGCGGCGCTGCGGCTCGCTCACGACGGAGGAGCTCGATGGCCGCGATCTCGCCGATGTCGCGTGCATCGATCATGGCCAGCCCCCTGCTCCCGATGGGCATCGGGTAGATCCCGTAGCCGGTCACCACATCCTTGATCGTGACATCGTTGTTCATGAAGTAGGCGGGGCGCAGGATGGTGGCGTTGAA
The DNA here is from genome assembly GCF_018129995.1 of Bradyrhizobium sp. SZCCT0153. Taxonomy (GTDB): domain Bacteria; phylum Pseudomonadota; class Alphaproteobacteria; order Rhizobiales; family Xanthobacteraceae; genus Bradyrhizobium; species Bradyrhizobium japonicum_G. The sequence continues at coordinate 258,809 of NZ_JAFCKS010000002.1, read as the reverse complement.
GCCCATCTGCTCGATCATCCGCTCGACGCCGAACTTGCCCGCAAAGTGCGGCACGTTCACGTAGCGATCGCTGTGGATCACCGAGAGATAGACGACCCGCTCGACGCCAGCCTCGCGGGCCAGGTTGAGCGCAATCAGCGCCTGCGTGAATTCATCGGGTACAACGCCGTTGAGCAGAAACAGGGTGGAGACACCCGAGAGAGCGCCGCGGAGCGAGTCGACGTCGAGCAGATCGCCCCGCACGACGGTGACGCCCGCCGGCAGGTTTGCCTTGGCGGGATCGCGGGCAAGGGCGCGGACATCGGCGCCGCGCTTGACGAGCTGTTCGACGACGTGACGGCCGATGGTGCCGGTTGCGCCGGTAACGAGGATGGTCATGGGATCACTCCGGGTTGGGGTCAGAAGACATCCGGGAAACTAGCGATCCACATTTGAACCGATAGATGATATATCTAGACAGACTGTCTCACTGGTGGAACGATGGACCTGCTCGCACTCGCCGATTTCAATCTCGTCGCCCGGCACGGCGGGTTCGGACGGGCCGCACGGGCCGCCGGGCGCCCGAAAGCCACCCTGTCCCGGCGGGTCGCCGAGCTGGAGGCCGCGCTCGACCTGCGCCTGTTCGAGCGCGGCGCGCGCGCCCTGAAACTCACCCAGGAAGGACGCGCCCTCTACGAGCGGACGGGCGCACTGCTCACCGAGCTCGACGAGACGGCAGCCGCGATCGCTTCGGGCGGCAACAGGCCGCGGGGCAGCTTGCGGATCAGCGCACCGCTGCTGTTCTCCCAGACCGCGATGGGCAAGCTCGCCGCTGCGTTTGCGCTGAGATACCCCGAGGTCCGGCTCGAGATCACGACGGAAGACCGGGCCGTAGACATGGTGGAGGAAGCCTATGACCTCGTCATTCGGGTCAATCCGGATCCGGACGAGAGCCTTGTCGGAAGGATTTTTCTGCGCGACCGGCTGGTGGTCGTGGCGAGCCCTGACCTGGAACGACCGACGGACAATGTCGTGGCTCCCGCTGTCGTTCGCGGGGCAGGCGATCGGACTAAGGCTTGGGACGTGACGGGCCCCGTCGGAAGATCCCGCATCGCGGTCGATCCTGTCCTTCGCCTGTCATCGCTGGTCATGGTCCGCGATGCTGTCCGGGCCGGGGTCGGCGCCGGATGTCTGCCGGTTTCTCTTGTCAGCCACGACATCGCCGCCGGCACGCTGGTGCATTGGGGTGACGTCGATGGACCGGAGATCACGTTGTGGACGCTCTACCCATCGCGGCGATTGCTCAGCGCGCGCGTATCCGCCTTCCTCGACTTTTTGAAGGAAGCCTTTCCAATGGGTACGCCTGACGAGCTTGCCGCCTATCTCGGCACATGAGAGGCGGCGCATGCGGCTCGCCTGATCGTCAGGCCGGCTCCTCGCTTTTCACCCCCAGAGGCTTCGGCGCCATGCCGCCGCCCGGCTTGAGATGGAATTCGTAGCTCATCAGGTGCCACTGCCCGTTCGCCTTGGTGCCGTCGGGCATCGCCGGATCGTTGCGCGGCTCGACCTTGGCGACGAGATCGTCCTTGACGCCGAACACCACGTCGGAATCCAGATATTTGTCGCCGTCCATGAAGACGTGGGTGATCAGCGGCTCGTAGCCCTTGGCATTGACCAGGAAATGCACATGCGCCGGGCGCATCGGGTGGCGGTTGGTCTGCACGATCATCTCGCCGACCGGACCGTCGGTCGGGATCGGGTAACTGCACGGCAGGATGGTGCGGAAGAAGAAACGGCCGTCGCCGTCGGTGATGAAGCGCGCCCGCGCGGAGGCGCCGACCGCGTCATAGTTCGGCTTCTGTGAATCGTAGAAGCCGTCATCGTCGGCGTGCCAGACGTCGACGGGGACATTTGCGAGCGGCTTGCCCTTGAGATCGGTGACGCGGCTCTGCACGAACATCCGTTCGCCGGTCTGGTTGTTCGGCGAGATGTCGGTGCCGTGGGCCGTCACCTTGTGCTCGCCCACATAGAACGGGCCGAGCACCGTCGTCTGCGTGGCGCCCTCGCGCTCACGGTGGTTGACCGCGTCGACCAGCATGGAGACGCCGAGCACGTCGGACAAGAGGATGAACTCCTGGCGGGTGTCGGTGCATTTCTGGCCGGTGCGGGTCAGGAAATCGATGGCGTATTCCCATTCCTCGAAGGTGAGACCGGTCTTGCTCACGTAATCGTGCAGCGACTTCACCAATTCCTGGAGCAGGAATTTTGCGCGCGGGTTCGGCGTCTTGTCGAAGCTTTCGACCACTGCTGCGGTGAGTTCGGTCTCGTTGAACTGGGTCATGGTGCGTTTGCCTGCGTTTTCTCGTTGGCCCCATTGGGGATCTTTGGGGCTGCTTGGAGGCGTTCCAGGCTGGAGCCTACACCAACCGGCCGGCCGGCGTTAAGCGCGACCGGCTTGGAATGAGACCGCCATTTCGGCTATCAACGTCGGACAAAACTGCCCGGAGGAACCGATGCTCGCCCCTACCCCCGCCTCGCCCGAATCCGTGGGCATGTCCAAGGCCGCGCTCGACCGCGTCGATGCGCATCTGAAGAGCCGCTACATCGATGCCGGCCGCTTCCCGGGCACCCATTTGCTGGTCTATCGCCGCGGCAAGATCGCCCACAGCTCGGTGCAGGGCCTTGCCGACGTCGAGCGCAAGCTGCCGGTCAAGGACGACACCATCTACCGCATCTATTCCATGACCAAGCCGCTCACCAGCGTCGCCTTCATGATGCTGGTCGAGCAAGGGCTGGTCGCGATCGACGAGCCCGTCGCCAAATACATTCCGGAATGGAAGGATCTCGGCGTTTTCGTCGCCGGCACCGCGCCGGCCTTCCTGACCCGGCCGCCGGCGCGGCCGATGCTGATCGTCGACCTGCTGCGCCACACCTCCGGCCTCACCTACGGCTTCCAGCAGCGCTCCAACGTCGATGCCGCCTATCGCACTGAAAAGATCGGCGAGGTCGAGAAGGCAGGCACCCTCCAGACCATGATCGAGAGCCTCGCAAAGATCCCGCTGGAGTTCTCGCCGGGCGAAGCCTGGAACTACTCGGTGGCGACCGACGTGCTCGGCTACCTCATCGGCAAGATCTCCGGTATTCCCTTCGAGCAGTTCCTCAAGACACGGATCCTCGATCCGCTCGGCATGACCGACACCGACTTCCACGTGCCGGCCTCGAAAGCCCATCGCTTCGCCGCCTGCTACTCGGCCGATCCGGGCGGTGGCATGACCTTCCATGCCGGCCAGCGCCGCGAGGGCCTGACGCTCCAGGACGATCCCACCAAGAGCTCGTTCCTCTCCCCGCCCTCCTTCATCTCGGGCGGCGGCGGCCTGTGCTCGACGGTCGCCGACTATCTCACCTTCTGCCGCGCATTGCTCAATGGCGGCGAGCTCGGCGGCGTCAGGCTGATCGGGCCGAAGACGCTGGCGCTGATGACGACCAACCACATTCCGGGCGGCCGCTTCCTCCCCGAGGTATCGCGCTCGCTGTTCTCCGAAGCGACCTATAACGGCATCGGCTTCGGCCTCGGCTTCGCCGTGACCATGCGCCCGGCGGAGACGCTGATCGCCGGCAGCCCCGGTGAATACAATTGGGGCGGCGCGGCCACGACGTCGTTCTGGATCGACCCGGCCGAGGAGCTGATCGCGATCTTCATGACGCAGGTGCTGCCGTCGAGCGCCTATCCGCTCCGGCGCGAGCTGCGCAGCATGGTCTACGCCGCGATCACCGAGAGCAATCTGTAACCAATTGAATCGATCTCGCGGCCGACGGCCGCGGGATCGCGATATCGCGCCCTCATTTGAGCATCTCCGGCACGATCAGACGCGGCAAGAACAGCGACACGCCTGGCCAGATGATGACTGCCGCCAACACGAGCAGCATCGGAATCAGCATGATCACCGTGTCCTTCAGCGCGTAACGCAGCCGCACGCCGGCGATCGAACAAGCGATCATCAGACATAAGCCATAGGGTGGCGTCACCAGTCCGAAGGCCAGCGATACGATGGAAATGATCGCGAACTGGACCGGATGGAGCTCTACGGACCTGGCGAGCGGCTCCAGCACGGTGCCGACGATGATGATCGCAGGGATGGCGTCGAGGAAGCAGCCCACCACCAGAAAGCAGAAGGCGATGAAGAAGCCGGCCGTGACGGTGCCCATCCCCCATGTCGAGACATTGGCCAGAAGCTCCTGCGGAATCTTGTAGTAGGCGAGCAGCCAGCCGAACGCGCTGGCCGTGCCCACGCAAAACAGCGCGACACCGGCCAGACGCCCGGTGTCTAGCAAGGCCTTGTACAGTTCGCGTGGACCCGTCTCGCGATAGAAGAAGGCCGAGAGCACCACGGAATAGAGCACCGCGACGCAGGCGGACTCGGTCGCCGTGAACCACCCGAGCAGAATGCCGCCAACGATGATGAACGGCGTCATCAGCGCCGGTATCGACTGCCAGATGGCGCATCGCATCTCGACCCAGGTGGTCTTCGGATAGGTCGGGTAGCCACGGCGCACCGCATAGATGTGCACCGTCGCCATCTGCGCGCCCGCGATCAGCAGGCCCGGCACGATGCCGGCCAGATACATCGCCGCAATCGAGGTCGAGATCAGCCCGCCCCACACGATCATCAGGATCGACGGCGGAATGATGACTGCAAGCACCGCAGAAACCGCAGTGATGGCGATGGAGAACGAAAGGTCGTAGCCCTCCCTGGTCTGGGCGTCGATGAAGATTTTCGACTGGCTCGCCGCATCCGCGGTGGAGGAGCCGGAGATGCCGGCAAAGAACACCGACAACACGACGTTGATCTGCGCCAGTGACCCCGGCCAGTGCCCGACCATCGAGCGCGACAACGCCACCAGCCGGTCGGTGATGCCGCCGATGCTCATCAGGTTCGCCGTCAGCAGGAAGAACGGCACCGCCAGCAGGATGAATGAATTGTAGGCGTTGAAGGTTTCCTGCGCGAGCGTCATCAGCGACAGATGCGGCTCGATCAGCAGGATCGGCACGCAGGCAAGGCCGAGCGCGAAGGCGACCGGCACACGCACGATGAGCAGGCCGACGAAGACCCCGAACAGCACCATCGCGGCCTGTCCGGCGGAAAGCACATTGCCGCTCATCGCTCCGCCCCAGCCAGAATGCGCATTTCATCGACGATCTGTTCGCCGGCAAACGCGATCCACGTCGCGCCGGTCACCGGCCAGGCGACGTGGATCAGCCAAAGCGGCAGATCGGCCAGTTCCGAAGTTCTGTTCCAGGCAAAGCGCGTGAACTCGATGCCGGCGGAGACGAACACCAGCGCCAGGGCCAGCACACCGAGCCGCGCGAGGATCCGCACCGTGGCCTCCGCACGCCGCGACAGGTCAGGCCACACGTCGACCTCGAAATGCTGCGCTTCCCGCACACCGACCATCGCGCCGATCATGATCGTCCAGATGAACAGGAACCGCGCCATTTCCTCAGTCCAGATGTAGGATGGAATGAACGGCGTGTAGCGTGAGATGATCTGCAGCGTGACCGGAATGACGAGGACGCCGACGCAGGCGGCCAGCAGGAATTCCAGCAATCTCGCATAGGCCGCCGTTACGCGACGCCACAGCGGTGCGGACGGGACGGGCATTTCAGACATTTGGGCTCCGTGCGGCAGTTCGTCCGCTGCGTCCGGGCAGGAAGCGGGGCCTGCCCGGATTGTTGTCGACGGACGCAACGACCTCAGGCGACGTTGATCTTCTCGAAAATGCCTTCCGCACCGATTTCCTTGGCGTAGGCGGCCATCACGGGGTCGGCGAGCTTCTTCATGGCGTCCCGCTCCTCGAACGGAACGCGCTTGAGCTTGCCGGCCTTCTCGAGCGTGTCGAGCTTGACGACCTCTTCGCTCGATTCGAGCTGACGGCCGTAGTCGCCGGCCTCCTTGCCGGCCTTCATGATCGCGTCCTGCAAATCCTTCGGCAAGGTCTTCAGCGTCTTCACCGAGAAGCAGATCGGCCGGATCGACACCGCGTGCTGTGTCAGGTTGAGATGCGGGGCCACTTCGTAGAACTTCATCGCCTCGACGCCTGCCGCCTCGTTTTCGCCGGCCGATATCACGCCGTTCTGGATCGCGTTGTAGATTTCGTTATAGGCGATCACCGTCGGGCTCATGCCGACCGCCGCAAAGGTCTTCGACCAGATCGGCGCGCCCTGCACGCGAACCTTGAGGCCCTTGAGATCGGCGAGATTCTTGAGCGGCTTGTTGGCGAAGATGTTGCGGATGCCACCACCGGCATACCCGATCAGAACGACCTCGGCTTTCGCCGCGACTTCGTCGGCGATCGGCGCCAGGATATTGGCTTCGACGACCTTGTTCATGTGCTCGATGCCCTTGAACACGAAGGGCGCATCGATGAACGGGGCCGCCTTGGCGAAGGTCGACATGTGGGCCGGCGAGACGATGCCGTAGTCGACCGCCTTGCCCTGCGACATGTACTCGAAATACTGCTTCTCGAGGCCGAGCGAGGAGTTCTTGTGCAGCGTGAAGTTGACCGGCTTGCCGTAGTACTTCTTGACCAGCTCTTCGAACCGGATCAGTGCCCGGTTGAAGGCGTGGTCGTCGTTGAACTGGACCGCACCGTTCAGCGTGATCGGCGCCTGTGCCCTGGCGATCGACGGCATGCCGACCACGGCCGTCGCAGTGGTCGCGCCGAGCCCAGCGAGAAATGATCTTCGCTTCATCCTCTGCCCTCCCTTTGATGCTCCGGCCCTGTAGCCGGGCCGTGAGCGCAGCCGGTATGCGGCTTGCGAAAGGGAAGCGTAGGGAAAACATCGGCGGGACGGAAGTCATTTCGCGCGCGCGGGAGGTACTCTTCGTCGCAGGGGCCGCTCCTGCGCGGGCTGTTGCACTGCAACTCGCGCTCCCGCCGGCGCGCGGCAGGCTACGGGGGCCCTCCCATTCAGCAAGAGGCGGACGACTTGGGATACGAAAGACTTGCGGGTCTGTGCGTTGCACGCACAGACCCGCTCGCCTTCCACTGCGGCTTAGTGCAGGTGGCCGATCAGATAGATGCCGCCGCCGATCACCAGCACGGCCGGCACGGCCCACAGAATCAGAACCGGCATTTGTCATCCTCCTCAGTTTGACGTGCAGACCTTGACGGTCTTCATGCCGCTCTCAGCCTCGATGCGCGACTTGTAGATCGTGCCCGAGGGGCTGACGACGGTCGTGGTCGTGTCCGTCGGCTTCTTGTCGACGATGGTGCACTTCTTCGTCTTGACGTCCTGGACGACGTAGAACTCGTCGGCCGCGAACGCCGGCAGGGACAATGCAGCGAGCATCAGCGCTGCGGTCGCTACTTTCAGCTTCATACTCTCCTCCTCCAGTTGCCGGGCTTTCCGGCCCGGTCGATTCACCAACGGGAAAAATCGGCAATTTGTTCCTGTGGGCAGGAACGTCGCGCACGGTGAGATGTTGATGCGGCGCCTGATCCGTATGAGGAGGAGAATATGAAGAAGCTGTTCCTGCTATCCGCCGCTGTCGTCCTGATGTCGACCGGCGCTTTCGCGCAATCCACCGTGGTGACCACGACCGGAACCGGTCACGCGGCAGCGGTTCAGATCGAGCCGCAATACCGGACCAGGATCAAATCCTATGTCACCGAGCACCATCTCCGTCCGGTGACGACGAAGCAAAAGATCATCGTCGGCGCGACAGTGCCGAGCGATGTCGAACTCGAGGCCGTTCCGGCAGACTGGGGTCCGTCCCTCACGAGGTATCGCTATGTCTACTCCGGCGAACGCGTGATGCTCGTCGACCCCGGCTCGCGCACGGTCGTTCAGGAAATCGATTGATCAAGGCGCGAGGGCGGTCACCTCCAAGGCGGCCGCCTTCCCCGGAGTTGACCGCATGAGATCGCATCGAGAGGCCCGGATCGCCGGGCTCAGCCTGGCGGCCGTTTACGCCATGTGTCTCCTACTGACCGCACTCAGCATGAGCTGAGCTGAGGCGCAGGCGCCCGAACTGCGCTGCAATATCCCGCCGCTGGGCGGCTCGCCCAGATGCGAAAATCATGGCGCAGCGCATATCCCGCCCCTATGGTCTCCCAAAATCATAAATCCGGCGCTCTCCTGCGCCGGAACCGGGACGCCCGCGTTTGTCAAAGCTCACCCTGCCGGTCCGGCTCGCCCTTCTGGTCACGGGAACGATGTTGCCGCTGATCGTCTTCGCGGTCGGCATTGCCGTCTACAATTACAAGCAGGACCGGAACGACGCGACCCGCCGCGTGCTGGAGAACGTGCGCAGCATGCGCCTCGTGCTGGACTCCGAGGTGCAGCGGATGACCGGCGGCTTGCAAGTCCTTGCGCTGACGAATTCGCTGCGCAACGACGACTTCGAGAACTTCCGCCGCATCGCGCTCGGTTTCGTCGACCAGTACGGCAAGGGCGGCCTCGTGCTGATCTCCGATCGCAAGGGCCGGCTGCTGTTCTCCTCCGCGACGGAGGACACCGCAAGCCTGCCGCCGCGCGATCATATCGAGATCATCGAGAAGGTATTTGCGACCAGGTCGCCGCAATATTCCGACCTGTTCACCGGCGCGATCAACGGGCGACAGGTGCTCACGGTCGAGGTCCCGGTGCTCCGCGATGGCGAGGTGATCTACGACCTCTGCTTCAGCCCGCCGGTCGGCATCTTTCAGCATCTGGTGGAAAAGCAGCGGCCCGACCAGCTCTGGACCGTATCGCTGCTCGATACCAAGGGCATCGTGTTCGCGCGCACTCCCAATCCGAGCGAGACATTCGGCAAGCGGGCTTCCCCCTCGCTCTACGCGGCGATGTTCCGGAGCAACGAGGCATCGCTTTCGACCGTGTCGCTCGACGGCATTCCGCTCGCCTCCGCCTACACCCGTTCGCAGCTGACGGGCTGGACGGTGGCCGCCGGCGTCGCCGAGAGCTCGCTGATTGCCCCGCTCTGGCGCAACATCGCGATCACCAGCCTGATCGGCGGCATCCTGCTGCTGACCGGCCTGACCTTCGCGGTCAGGATGGCGACCACGATCGCGCGCGGCGAGATGCTGCACGATCTGTTGATCGACGAGCTCAACCATCGCGTCAAGAACACGCTCGCCTTGATGCAGGCGATCGCCGTGCAGACCTTCCGCAGCGCCAGCCGCGACGAGCGGGCGAAATTCGAGGGCCGGCTCGGCGCCCTCGCCGAGGCGCATAACCTGCTGAGCCAGGAAAAATGGGCAGGCTCCGAGCTGAAGGACGTGATTGCCCGCGCGCTTCAACCGTTCCTGCTGAACAATCCCGAACGCATCCGGATGGACGGCCCCGCCGCGCCGCTGTCGCCGCGGCTCGCCGTGGTGCTGTCGATGATCGTGCACGAGATCGCCACCAACGCCGCAAAATACGGCGCACTCTCCAACGAGACCGGCCGTGTCACGCTGGAATGGGAGGTCATCGCCGATGCGCCGAAGCCGCGGCTGCGCCTGATCTGGACCGAGATCGGCGGCCCGCCGGTGACGGCGCCGGTGCAGCGCGGCTTCGGCTCGCGCCTGATCGAGCGCAGCGCGCGCGACCAGCTCGGCGGCGAGGCGACCGTCGACTTCCTGCCGCGCGGCGTGGTCTGCACGGTGATCTGCACGCTGGACGAGGCGCGGTGAACGGGGAATGGCAATGAAGATCACGAGCGTTCGCACGCACATCCTCGAAGCAAAGCTCTCGCAGCCCTTCGCCTATTCGCGCGCCTGGTACGACACGCGCACCGCGATGCTGGTCGAGGTCGAGACCGATGACGGTCTCGTCGGCTGGGGCGAATGTTACGGCCCGGCACGCATGACGGCGGCAGTGGTCCGCAGCATCGAACCATGGCTGACCGGTGAGGATCCGCTGCGCACCGACGTCTTGTGGCAGATGGTCTACGCGCGTTTGCGCGATCACGGCCAGAAGGGCGTCGTGATCCAGGGCCTGAGCGGCATCGACATCGCGTTATGGGACATCAAGGGCAAGCATTTTGGCGTGCCCGCGCACCAGCTTCTCGGCGGCGCCGCGCGCAAGGAGGTTGCGGCTTATGCGACCGGTCTCTACCGGCGCAAGTCGGGCGATCCGCTGAAATATCTGCCGGAGGAGGCGGCGGGTTATGCCGCGGAAGGATTCCGCGCCGTGAAACTGAAAGTCGGCTTCGGCATCGCGGACGATGCCGCGGTGACGCGCGCGGTGCGCGAGGCGATCGGCCCCGATGTCGCGCTGATGGTCGATGCGAACCACGCCTATGACGCGATCGCTGCGATCCGGCTCGGCCGACTGATCGAGCGCTATGATATCGGATGGTTCGAGGAGCCGGTACCGCCGGAGGACGTCGCAGGCTATCGCGCGGTGAAATCCGCGCTCTCCATTCCCATTGCCGGCGGCGAATGCGAGTTCACGCGCTTCGGCTTCCGCGACCTGTTTGCCTCCCATGCGCTCGACATCGCCCAGCCCGACACCTGCGCAGCCGGCGGCCTCTCCGAATGCAAGAAGATCGCCGACATGAGCGAGGCGTTCGGCATCCGCTACAATCCACATGTCTGGGGCACCGGGATTGCGATCGCGGCCTCGCTCCAGCTTCTCGCCGTGCTGCCGTCGCACACGCCGACCTCGCTGGCACCGCTCGAGCCGATGCTCGAATTCGACCGCACCGAACATCCGATCCGGCAGGCGATTCTGAAGGAGCCGATCGAGCACGCGAAGGGCGTCGTGCGCGTGCCGGACGGTCCGGGTCTCGGCATCGAGGTCGATCGCGAGGCGCTGGCGCGGTTCGCGGTGAGTGCCTAGAGCATGATCCGGAAAAGTGCGAAGCGGTTTTCCGAAAAGATCATGCTCAAACAATAACGTAAAGCGCGATGACGATTCGCCCCAATCTCATCGCGCTTTAGCCGATCGTCTGCAACGCCGGAAACGTCTCGAGCAGCCAGATGCTGACATTCGAGACGGCGCCGGTGAGGAAGCCGATGCCGGTGATGACCATCAGGACGCCCATGGCGCGTTCGACATTGACGAGATGGCCCTTCATGCGCGCGAACAGTTTCGAGAACTGCTCGATCATCAAGGCTGCGATCAGGAAGGGAATGCCGAGGCCGGCCGAATAGACCGCGAGCAGGCCCGCGCCCTTCGTCACCGTCGCTTCAGCAGCGGCGACCGAGAGGATTGCCGCAAGGATCGGGCCGATGCAGGGCGTCCAGCCGAAGGCGAAGGCGAGCCCCATGATATAGGCGCCCCAGAGCCCGACGGGTTTCGGGATCGGCAGCCGGCCTTCGCGCATCAGGAACCCGATGCGCGTCAAGCCCAGGAAGTGCAGGCCCATGACAATGATGACGATGCCGGCGAGGATCGAGAGCTCGGCCGACCAGGCGCGGATCAGCCCGCCGATCAGCGAGGCACTGGCCCCGAGCGCCACGAACACGGTGGAGAAGCCGAGCACGAACAGCAGCGCCGACATCATGATCGCGCGCTTGGAGGCCGATGCCGGCTCGTCGCTCTCGACGTGCTCGATCGTGGCGCCCGTCAGATAGATCAGATAGGGCGGGACCAGCGGCAGGACGCAAGGGGAGAGGAAGCTGACGAGGCCGGCAATCAGCGCCGCCGGGATCGAGACATTTTGCATGATGCAGTCGGAGCCATCTCAGGCCCCGGTGCGGCGCGGGGAATGCGCGCGGCCCGGGGCCGAACCGGCTCAGGTGTAGCCGATGCCGGAAAATGCGCAACAGAGGCGCACAAAACCAGGGCTCCTCCCGATGCCGTCCGCAATCACAGATGCGGCATCGGGACGCGCACAAATCTCGCCAAAAAGCGAGACTCGGCGGCGCGGCTACTTCACCACGCGGAGCAGCGGACGCCGGGGCTGGTCCTGCGTCTGCTTGGAAGGGGGCTGCGGTTCGCTTCCGGCGCTCCGCAGCATTTCGTCGCACAATGCCTTGAGATCGGCACCGTCAATTCCTTTGAGTTTCATCCTGACGTCGAGGATGACAATGGACAGCAGCTCGGCCGACTCACGGCTGTTGCTCTCATTGAGAACCCTGCGGCACTCCACGAGCGTTTCCAGCACCGACTGCAATTGTTGGTCTGAATGCGACACCGGCGTTCTTTCCGTTAATTCGGCCTGTGAGACGTGGTTGTGACGACCTCTTTGGCCCCCTTGGGGGATCGAGAATAGCACGAGGCCATTGCGCCCCTGAACATGATTTCAATGTGTTTCCGCGTGGAAAACGCGGTTCCGGCGAACGCCGCCCCGTTGCGCCGTCCACTGTTATCGACACGGCCAGGAAAAGAACGCCCGGGTTGCTGAGAATGATCCATCCCGGAGAGCAACACCGGTGCTCGCGCAAGGAGGTCCATCGCGGACAGCGCCGACGATCCCGCAGCCATGTTACGGCTCATAACGGAACTCACGCCCACACCCCTCATACGGACGATAGCTTGCCCGATTCCCAGCCCTTGGCAGCACTCGAATACCACTTGAGACACAGTAAGGATGACGTTCAAAACTCGTCATTCCCCAACCCGCCGTGGTTGTGGTTTCCGCAAGATTCTGCCAGTTTAGCGACCCGAAGGGACTTGTATGCACTCCTTGGCGGAAAGGGGCGTTCCACTGGAGGAACGCCCAAAAACAAACATCAGCGGCCTCTCCGATTGGGATGCGGCCCGCATTTTCCTGGAAGTCGTCCGATGCGGAAGTTTCCGCTCGGCGGCCGAACGCCTGTCGCTGTCGATCAATGCCGTCCGCCGCCGGATCGATGATTTCGAACGCCAGACGGGCACCACCCTGTTCACCCGCGACGTGCACGGCACCCATCTGACCGATGAAGGCGCGCTGGTGGTGTCCGCCGTCGAGCAGATGGAGGCAGCTGCATTCGACGTGCTGCGCACCAGCGATTCGACTGCGAATGCCCTGTCTGGCGAGGTCCGTGTCGCCGTGACCGAGGGACTTGGTACGTTCTGGCTCGCCCCGCGGCTGGTCGAATTCCAGCAGGCCTATCCGAAAATCCTGGTCGATCTGCATTGCGCGATGCGCTCGGCCGACGTCTCCCGCCACGAGGCCGATGTCGCCATCCATTTGGCGCGGCCTTCGGCGCTCGACGTCAAGCTGGTGCGGCTCGGCCGCATGCATCTGATGTTCTGGGCCTCCGAGAAATACATTGCGAAACATGGCGCGCCGCGCACGGCGATGGAGTTGATCAAGCACCGCCTAGTGCTGCAATTCGCCGACCAGCTCGCCGCCAAGGAAACTTTCGAGAGCTTCTTCCCCGGCGTTCCGGAGCGTGACCTTCTGGTCATGAAGACCAACGTCTCAAGCGCCAACTACTGGGCGGTCGCGAATGGCGCCGGAATCGGCGTATTCCCGAGCTACGCCATTGCGCTTGGCGGGAAGTTGATTCCACTGGAGGTCGAGCTGAACAGACCGCTGGATATCTGGTTGTCCTACCATCCCGGTAGCGGCCGGATTCCGAGAGTGCGGCACATGATTGACTGGCTGATCGAAGCCTTCAGTCCGGCGCGATTCCCGTGGTTTAAGGAAGAATTCGTGCACCCGCATGAATTCAAGGACTCGTATATGGGCGAACCCCTGACCCAGCTCTTCGGGGGATTTTCAACCGAAGAACGATGAGAAAACGAATGAAAACAGCGGCGAAGAGAATGAAGCAGCGCAGTGCCGGCAAGCCCGACATTGAGCTGGGCAAACGCATCCGTCTGCGGCGCGTCGAGATGAAGATCTCGCAGGCCGAGCTCGGCGAGAAGCTCGGCGTGAGCTTCCAGCAGGTCCAGAAATACGAGAAGGGCGTCAATCGCGTCGGCGCGGCTCGGCTTCAGCAGATCGCCACCTCCCTCGACGTGCCCGTGACCTTCTTCTATGACGGCGACAACAAGGCGCGCGAAGTCGAGAGCCTGCTCTTCCTGGACTCGGCCTTCAGCCTCCGCCTGCTGCGCGCCTACAGCAAGATCAAGGACCAGACGGTGCAGCGGCAGCTGGTCTCGCTGATGGAATCGATCGCAGCGAACGAGGCCTGAGCCGATCGGCGTTCGCGCCTGTTCGGCCGATTGTTCAATCCGCCGCGTCACGGGGACGCGGCCGGATTGGACGAGTACATGATTGGACTCATCCGGACCCGCGCGCTTGCGCGCGGTCTTTCCCGGGGCGGATGCCGCCCCTTTTTGTTGACGATTTTTCCCGCCGTCGCCCGCGGTTTTCGCGAACCCATTCCGGCCTTGTCGCGACCCAATCCAGAGACCGCGCGTCCGACGCTATGTGGTGGTCAACGTCCCCGCGGCCTTCGCCGAGGCGGTCGAGAACGACGTGGTGGTGCGGTGCTATCGCGTGATCGTCGGCAAGACTGAAAGCCCTCGCCGACACTGACGGCCCAGATCACCAGCGTGGTCCTCAATCCGACCTGGACGGTGCCCTCCTCGATCGCCAAGACCGAGATCTCCGCGCACATGCGCAAGGATCCGACCTACCTGTCGCGCATGCACATGGAGGTGCTCGACGCCCACGACAACCCGATCGACCCGCATTCGGTCGACTGGCATTCTTCAGCAATGCCGGCAGCCACTCGCTGACCGCGCATATGACGCGCTAGCGGCCATGCAATCGCGGCACAGGCGGATGCAAAGCCGCCTCCCTCGCCGCGGTTGACCCTGGCGTCCCCCCGGCCGAACATCGCGCCTCGCCAACGAAAAGCGAGCGCGATGCCCGACATGTCCAGCACGACCGAAATATCCTACGCCGACGGCAAGATCCTCCAGCACACGGCCGGCGGCGTCGGCGTGGTCACCTTCAACAATCCCGACAAGCGCAACGCGATGTCGCTGGAGATGTGGGAGGGATTTGGCGAGGCGCTGACGGCCTTGCGCGACGACGACGCCGTGCGAGTCGTGATCCTGCGCGGCGCCGGCGGCAAGGCCTTCGTCTCGGGCGCCGACATCAGCCAGTTCGAGAAGGTCAGGCACAACGCCGCCGCGTCCGAAGAATATGCCAAACGCAGCGCCACCCAGCGCGCGCTGTTCGCCGACTACCCCAAGCCGACCATTGCCTGCATCCAGGGTTTTTGTCTCGGCGGCGGCATGCAGGTCGCGATGCTCGCCGACATCCGCATCGCCTCCCACGGCAGCCAGTTCGGCATTCCCGCGGCAAAACTCGGCATTGCCTATGGCTATGACGGCTTGCGGCACCTGGTGTCGCTGGTCGGCCCGTCCTGGGCGCGCTTTCTGATGTACACGGGCATGCGGATCGATGCGGCGGAGGCGTTGCGTATTGGCCTCGTCGAGCGTGTGTTTCCGGAGGATCTGCTCTGGGGCGAGGTCATGGGAGTAGCCGAGACGATCGCGCAGAACGCCCCGCTCGCAATCAAGGCCGCCAGGATCACCATCGCGCAGGTGCTGAAGGACGAGAGCGGGCGCGACATGGACGCGATCAAGGCGATCGGCACGGCCTGCATGGACAGTGCGGATTTCCGCGAGGGCCGGCAGGCCTTCATGGAGAAGCGCACGCCGCAGTTCCAGGGCAAATGACGTCGAACGCGCGAAGCTGAATTTTCATTCAGGAAGATTAAATTCCCCGGCCGCTTCGCTGCGGTAGCAACCAACTGATCTCCCGCAAGTTCTTCCGCCACCAACGAGGGAGATTGCGATGAAAATCAAGTTTGCCGTTCTCGGTCTGGCTGCGCTCGGCAGCGCTGCGCTGGCGTCGGGACAAGCGATCGCAGCGATGCCGAACGGCATCCCGCAGGCCGATCGCGTCGCAAGCGGTCCGGCCGCGAATGTCGATCAGGTGCGCATGGTCTGCAATGCCTGGGGCCGCTGCTGGTGGCGTCCGAACTATTACCGCGCCTATGGCTATTACGGTGGCCCGCGACGCTTCTACGGTTACGGTCCGCGTCCGTGGGGCTGGGGCGGCCACCGCCACTGGCGCCGCTGGTGAATGACGAAGGGGCCCACTGGGCCCCTTTTCTCTAAATGTATTGGCTACAGCGCGGCGAGCACAGCTTTCGTAATATCAGCCGTGCCGTTGCTGCCGCCGAACTCCATCGGCTTGATGCCGCCGGCATAAACCTGATCCACCGCACGCTCGATCGTCTCGCCGGCTTCCGCCGCGCTCTCGACGCCGTGCTTGTCGGCGAGCCAGTCCAGCATCATCGCCGCCGACAGGATCATACCGGTGGGATTGGCCTTGCCCTGCCCCATGATATCAGGCGCGGTGCCGTGGCACGGCTGGAACACGGCGTATTTGTCGCCGATGTCGGCTGACGGCGCCATGCCGAGGCCGCCGATCAGGCTCGCGGTGATGTCGGAGACGATGTCGCCGAACATGTTCTCCATCACCATCACGTCGAAATCCCAGGGCCGCTTGACCAGCATCGCCGAGCAGGCATCGACATAGAGCCGGTCGGTCTTCACCTCGGGATGACGCTTCTCGATTTCGTCGAAGATGCTGCGGAAGAACGCAAACGCCTTGAACACGTTGGCCTTGTCGACGCAGGTCAGCATCCCCGGCTTGCCGCGCGCCTTGCGACGCTCGGCGAGGCGAAACGAGAACTCGAACAGGCGCTCGGAGGTTTTGCGCGTGATCACCATGGTCTCGCGCGCCTCCTCATGGGTAACGACGCCCTTGCCCATCGAGGCGAACAGGCCTTCGGTGGACTCGCGGATCACGACGAGATCGATGCCGCGCGTGTCGGCGCCGACGATCGGGCTCGGCACACCCGGAATGAGCCGCGCCGGACGTACACCGGCATAGAGATCGAAGATGAAACGCAGCTCGATCTGCGGCGCGATCTCGGTATTGTCGGGGTAGCGCACCGACGGCAGGCCGCAGGCCCCGAGCAGGATCGCGTCCGCCTCCTCGCACAGCTTGATCGTCGTATCCGGCATCGACTTGCCGGTCGCGAGATAATTGTTGGCGCCGGCCGGCGCCTCGGTGAAGCGAAAGCTGAGGCCCGACTTGGCTTCGATCTTGCGCAGCACTTCAATGGCCGGCGCCATGACTTCGGGACCGATGCCGTCACCAGCGAGCACGGCAATGTGGAAGGCGTTGTTTGCTGACATTGGAGTTCCTGCGCGAAGAGGAGCGCGTCATTGCGAGGAGCTCTTGCGACGAAGCAATCCAGAAATGCGTCCGCACAGACACCCTGGATTGCTTCGTCGCTTCGCTCCTCGCAATGACGGCGGAAAGAGCATTGGCTACGGCGTCAGCACCGTGCGCCCGACCACCGCGCCCTGCTGCAGCTGCACCAGTGCATCGTTGGCCTTGGCGAGTGGCTGCCGCGTCACCGGAATCGGCGGTATATTCTTGGCGCGCACGAGGTCGAGCAATTCCTGCGTCTCGCGCAAATTGCCGACATAGCTGCCCTGGATCGACACCGCCTTGATCGGGATCAGCGGCAGCGCCCAGGTCGCGCCGCCGCCGAACAGGCCGACGATGACGAGCTTGCCGCCCTTGGTGAGGCAATCGAAGCCGAGCTGTGTCGTCGCGGCATTGCCGACGAGGTCGATCACTGCGCGGATCGGGCCGCCCGCTTTTTTGGCGAGTTGCTCCAGCGCATCCGGCGCCTTGGGATCCACGGTTGCGAGCGCGCCGGCCTTCTCCGCCGCCTCGCGCTTCCTGGCGTCGATGTCGACCATGATCGCGCCCTTGCCGCCCATCGCTTTCAGCAGCGACAGCGCCATCAGGCCGAGGCCGCCGGCGCCAAACATCACGATCGGCGTGTCGAAATACTGCTCGACCTTCTTCAGCGCGCTGTAGGTGGTGACGCCCGAGCAAGCATAGGGTGCGGCCGACGCCGGGTCGAGTCCCCTGAGATTGAGCAGGTAGCGCGGATGCGGCACCAGCATGTGGTCGGCATAGCCGCCGTCGCAATAGACGCCGAGCGAGCGCGGCGTCAGGCACATGTTCTCGTCACCGGCGAGGCACGTCGCGCATTTGCCGCAGCCGATCCAGGGATAGACGAGGCCGACATCGCCGAGCTTGAGATCGCCCTGGTCGGTCGGCTTCACGTCGGGTCCGAACGCCAGGATCTCACCGACGGTCTCGTGACCCATGGTCAGCGGCAGGTTGATGCCGCGGTCCTTCAGCGACAGCGGCTTGCGGCCATGGCCGAGATCGTAGCCGCCTTCCCAGATGTGGAGGTCGCTGTGGCAGACGCCGGCGGCCTTCACCTTGATCAGCACCTGCGTGCCCGACGGCTGCGGCGTGGCCTCGTCGAACTCCTGCAGCGGCGCCTTGAAATCGGCGACCTTGAAACTCTTCATCGGCGTCCTCCCGCATGCTTCTTGTTGCCGCGCCACCATGCCATGGCCGGAGGGGCGAGACAAACTTGCCTCTGTCTAGTTGACGGCGGCCGATGGTGGCAAGGCGCCCGCGCGCAAGGCCGCATTGCCCGCCGCAGCGGGCCCCTCTTCAGCCCCGCTTCAGCCCTGAACGGCCGTTTTGCCTGACGGAATTGGGGCATCGTCGGCGAGGCCGATTTCCTGGCGCAATGCGTCCGTGTGCTCGCCGAGCACGGCCATCGTTCTGGCCGGCGCGGTGTCGGCGCCCGACATCCGGAACGGCAGATTGAGGACCTGGAACGAGCCGCCTGCGTCCTCCACGGACGAGAGAGCGCGGCGATGCGCGAGTTGCGGATCGGCCAGCGCCTCGGACACGGTTCGATAGGCCGAGGCCGGCACGCCGGCCGCGCCAAGCGCGACGAGGCATGCGTCGGTCGTGAGTTGGCGCGACCAGGCTTCCACACCGTCCATCAAATCGGCCCAGTTCTCGCGCCGCGCGGCGTAGACGGAGAAGCGCGGGTCGGAGATCCATTCGGGGCGGCCGATCACGCCCATCAATCCCTGAAACGTCTTCTCGCTCGCGACCGTGATCATGACGTAGCCATTGGCCGTCTCGGTCGGCCCGAACATCGGCCGCGGCGGCGGCTTCACGGTGAACTGCGAGCTCTGCAACTCGATCACTGTCAGCGTCAGCATCGATTCCAGCATGGAGACGTCGATGTGCTGGCCGAGGCCCGTGACCGTGCGCTGATAGAGCGCCGACGCGATCGCGCCAAAACCGTAGGTGCCGGTGACGACGTCGGCATGGTAGATGCCGCAATAGTCCGGACGGCTGCGGCCGGGCTGGTAGGCCAGATGCGCCATGTCGTAGCCGGAGGCCGCATGGATCACCGGCGCGTAGGCCGGCAGCTCGGCCGAGGGACCGCTCTGGCCGTAGCCGGAGATCGAGCAGTAGATCAGCTTCGGATTGACCGGCCGCAGATCGTCGTAGTCGAGCCGCAGGCGGCGCATCACGCCGGGGCGAAAGTTCTCGACCAGGATGTCGGCGGTCGCGGCCAGCCGGCGCACCGCCTCCCTGCCGTCTTCGGATTTGAGATCGAGCACGACGCTCTTCTTGCCGACATTGAGCTGGCCGAACACGGTGCTGCAGCCCTTGCGCAGCGGCGGCCGGGTCCGCATCGTCTCGCCGCCGTCGGTCTCGATCTTGATGACCTCGGCGCCCATGTCGGCGAGCATCCGGGCACAATGGGGGCCGGCGATGGTGGTCGAAAAATCCAGAACCCTGAGGCCCGCGAAGGCCTTTGTCGTCGTCCCCTCATGCTTATCTGCTAGTGGCATGCCTGCTTACGTCCTTGCCGGTGCTCGGTCGCTTAGGAACTATCGAAGTTCTCTATTGTTGGTGCGCCGACCCTAGAGGGCGGCGGCTGAGTAGGAAAGTCTTTACCGAACGGACGCGTCAGGCGGGCGGGCTTGAGAATTCCAGGGGCAACTGGACCCGTTCTTGCATAGCAGCAAACGGGATCGGATGAGGGCAGCAGTTCTTGAGGGTCTTGTTCGTTACGACAGAGATGGACGACTTCGTCCGCGTCGGCGGACTTGGAGCCGTTTCCGCGGCTCTTCCCCGAGCCCTCCGCCCCTTCGCCGATATCCGGGTCATGCTGCCCGGCTACCGCGACATCATCGAGCAACTCACGCATATTCAGATCGTTGGCCGCTGTCCGGCGTTGGCGGAGATGCCGGCCTGCTCGCTCGGCCGGGCCGCGACCAAGGACGGCCTGCCGGTCTATGTGCTGTTGTGCTCGCAACTCTATGACCGGCCCGGCAATCCCTATGGCGACGAGTCCGGGCGCGACTGGCCGGACAACGACATCCGCTTCGCTCGTTTCGCCTCGGCAGCCGCTGAGCTTGCCATGGGCAAGCTGGACAAGAATTGGGCAGCAGACCTGGTCCATGCCAATGACTGGCAGGCCTCGCTCGTGCCGGCTTACCTCGCCTGGCGCGGCGCCAAGCTGCCGTCGATCCTGACCATTCACAACCTCGCCTATCAGGGCCTGTTCCCGAAGGACTCGTTGCGGCGGATCGGCGCACCGGAGAGCTCCTTCCACATCGACGGCGTCGAGTTCTACGATCAGCTCTCCTTCCTCAAGGCCGGGCTGGTTTACGCCTCGCACCTCACCACCGTCAGCGGCACCTACGCGCGGGAAATCACCACGGATGAATTCGGCTGCGGCCTCGAAGGCCTGCTTCGCGTCCGCTCCGACGCTTCGGAGCTCACCGGCATCCTGAATGGCATCGACGAGAGCTGGGACCCGCGCTCCTGCGCCCAGCTCGCCCAGCAGTTCGGCGCCGGCGACTGGGTCGGCAAGAAGGCCAATGCGGACTATGTGCGCAAGCAGTTCGGGCTCGCGGTATCGCGCGGCCCGATGTTCGGCATCGTCGCCCGCCTCGTGCATCAGAAAGGCATCGACCTCGTGCTGGCGGCGGCCGACGAGATCGTCGATGCCGGGGGGCAGATCGTGGTCACCGGCTCCGGCGAACCCGCGCTCGAGCAGGCCCTGATCGACGCACATCGCCGCCGTCCCGACTCCATCGGGGTCGTGATCGGCTTCAACGACGCGCAGGCGCGCCGCATCTTCGCCGGCAGCGACTTCACATTGATGCCGTCGCGCTTCGAGCCGTGCGGGCTCAGCCAGATGTACGCCCAGCGCTTCGGCTCGCTGCCGATCGGTCACCAGACCGGCGGCCTCGCCGAGACCATCACCGACGGCGAGACCGGATTCCTGTTCTCGAAACCCTCGCACGAGTCTTTCCTCGGCGGCGTTCGCCGCGCCTTCTCGGCTTTCATGGCGCAGGACCAGCTCGACACCATGCGCCGCAGCGCGATGGGACGGTCGTTCTCCTGGAGCATCTCGGCCGGCAGCTACAACGCGCTGTACCGGAAGCTGGCGTCGGCGTGAGACCGAGACGTTTCCACATTCTCCGTTCACCCCTTCCGGCGCTGGTCCATCCGCGGCCGCCCGATCCAGGCACGGTTGAGGCAGCGGGTCATCCAGTCGGGCTGCGGCTCTCCCCGCAGCCGCGCCTGCGCTTCCTGATAGGGACCGACATAGCGCAGCCGATCGGGCAATCTCGGATAGACGCGCCTGATCCATTTCAGTGCGTTGTCGGCGGACCTGATATCGCGCTCGCAAAGCTCAAAACCAAAGCCCGCGCGCAAGCGCTCCGGCAGCAGGCTCGCCGTGAGCGCGCGATACCACCGTGGCGGCCGCAGCCACGGGCGCGCGCCGCTGAAGATTTGCGTCGCTATCTCGCGCGCCGCCGGGCTGACGGTGAGCGTATCCGACTGCACCATCGCCGCGGTGTAGGCGGCAAAGCCGGCCCAGTCCGCCGGCAGATCATCCGCCGTCAATCCGAACAACGCACCAAAAGTCCGGCTCTCGGCCCAGTAGCGCTCGCGTTCTCCCGCCGAAAGCTGCGGCAGCACCAGATCGTGCGCCATCAGCGCGGTCTCGACCAGCGTGGCATGGACCCAGCGCAGCGACGGGATGTCGTTGGCACAATAGCGCGATCCCGCTGCGAACGGACCGACCGTCTGGGGCATTTGCCCGACGATCATGGCATGGCGACGGTGCAGCTGCTGGGACGACAGCAAGGCACGGTCGAGCGAGCCGAACACCATGGCAAAGACGATGTCGAAGGTGCGATGGAAACGGCCGATCGGATCGGCAAAGGTTTTCGAATGCTCGGCGATGGCGGCAGCGACCCAGGGGTGCGCGAGTTGAAGCAGCAGCGCACGGCCGGCGCCGAGAAAGATCACGGCCTCCCGGTCGATTTGCCAGGTTACCGAGGTCGGACCGAACACGCCGGCAACCGGTCCCGCCGCGTTGGCGCGGACGATATCGAGGGCTAATTCCAGATCGCTCTCAACGACCAATTGCAAGCCTCGCGATGAAGACGCGGCCACAATAACCCGGAGTGCGTCCTCGTGAAATCGTCACGACGCAGAACAATGACGGACAACGCCCTCACTCCGCCGCAATAGGCAGCACGTCCATATGCTCGTGCAGCACTACACCGGCGAGCGGGTCGAATTCGCCGACCCACGGCTTTCGCTCGAGCACAGACCTCGTGTGAGCATAGCCCGCATCCCACCGCCGCATGATGCCCGACGGGCTGAAATCGATGTCCTTGGTGTGGTTCTCGCGGTCGAGCTGCGGCGCGAGCAGGCGCACGACGTGCATGCGTGTCGGGCAACCATAGCTCGCCAGTTCACGAACCGCCGGATCGTTGCGCTCGCTCTCAGGCAGACGCGCGGCCAACTGGTTGATGACGTGGCGCAGGCGATGAGCCTGCTGCTGGCGGACGATCTGGCTTGCGATGCGGCTGGAATATTGCACGTCCTTGTGCCGATTCAGCACCTCCGCCATCGTGGTCGGCTCGGCGCCGACGGGATTCCACAGATGCACGGAGAAGATCAGCGCGTCCTTGCGCGGGTTGTCGTCGAACACGGCCTCCGTCGGCGTGTTCGACAGGATGCCGCCGTCCCAATAGAGATCGCCATCGATCCGCACCGCAGGAAATGCCGGCGGCAGCGCGCCCGAGGCCATCACGTGCTTGACCGTCAGCTCACCATCGCGGCTGTCGAAATAGCGCATCTGGCTGGTGCGGACATGGGCCGCGCCAACCGTCAGCCGCGGCGCGCAACGATTGACCAGGCTGAAATCGACAAGGTCGAGCAGTGTCTTCTCGAGCGGCGCGGTCGAATAGAAGCCGGCATTGTCGGGGCCGAGCGGATAGGAATCGCCGGCGTGCGCCAGAGCATTGGGCCGGAAGAAGCCGGGAATGCCATTGGTGACGGTCGACCAATAAGAAAGTTTCTCGTTGAAATCGGGAAACGCGGTGCGGAAATTCCACACCGGGTTCTGCTCCATCCGCTTCCAGAACTCCCTCAGGCGTGCAAGTCGCTGTCCGGGCTCGTTGCCCGCAATCAGGCTCGCATTGATGGCGCCGATCGAGGTGCCGATGACCCAGTCCGGCTCGATCCCCGCCTCGTGCAGCGCCTGATACACCCCGGCCTGGTAGGATCCGAGCGCACCACCGCCCTGAAGCACGAGCACGACCTGGCCCGGCAAGTCCTTACCCTTGTGTTGCGTATTGTCCTGCGTGCCGTTCATGTCTCGCTCCTGGTGAGCCTGCACCGATCGAATATTCGCTGGCCGCTGCGTCTTGTTACGCCTGCCCAGGCTACCGCGGCTCATGCTAATGCGCCGTCCAGCCGCCGTCGACCGGCAGTGCGATTCCCGTGATCGAGCCGGCCGCATCGGTCGACAGGAATACAGAGAGCGCGCCGAGCTCCTCGACCGTGGCAAAACGCTTGTTCGGCTGCTGGGCGAGCAAGACGTCGCGGATGACCTGATCGTGCGAGATGCCGTGCGCCCTGGCCTGCCCGTCGATCTGCGCCTCGACCAGCGGCGTGTAGACGTAGCCGGGACAGATCGCGTTGCAGGTGATGCCTTGCTCGGCGGTCTCCAGCGCCGTGACCTTCGTCAGGCCGACGATGCCGTGCTTGGCCGTGACGTAGGCCGCCTTGAACGGCGAGCCGACCAGGCCATGCGCCGAGGCGATGTTGATGATCCGGCCAAAGCCGTTCTCGCGCATCGCGGGTAGTGCGAGCCGCGTGGTGTGGAACGCCGATGACAGGTTGATTGCGAGGATCTGGTCCCATTTCTCGACCGGAAATTGGTCGAGCGGCGCGATATGCTGAATGCCGGCGTTGTTGACCAGGATATCGAGCCGGCCGGACTCGGCGATCGTGGCCGCCATCATCTCGGCAATCGACCTCGGCCTCGTCATGTCCGCCGACGAATAGCTCGCCCTGACACCGAATTCGGCGGCGATCTGCTCGCGCGTCCGGCCGATCTCGGCCGCGACACCGAGGCCGTTCAACACGATATCGGCACCGGCTGCGGCCAGCGCTCTGGCGATGCCAAGTCCGATGCCGCTGGTCGAACCCGTGACAAGCGCCACCTTGCCGGCCAGAGCACGTGCGAGGTCGGACGTCTGCAGTTTCACCGGGATGTTCATGGCAAGATCCTCCGTTGGCGATCGCCCAAGACGATGGCCCAAGACGATGGCCCAAAGCGATGGCAAGTCCGGGCTTCCGCAGAACTCTGGAGGACCGCCGGCTCGAACGGAAATACCGGCTGGCTTCCGAAACCATACGCGCGCGCTATCGCGGGCGGGATGTCTTTCCCCGGCCCGATCGGCTAGATTTGCGGCCGGTCTTGCTCGGAGCCGATCCATGGAAATGCACCAGGTCCGCTATTTCCTCGCGGTGGCGCAGCTGTTGAACTTCACGCGCGCCGCCGAGGAATGCAACGTGACGCAACCGTCGCTGACACGCGCGATCAAGCAGCTCGAGGCCGAGCTCGGCGGCGACCTGTTCCGTCGCGAGCGGCCGGCGTCTCAATTGACCGAACTCGGCCAGCGTATGCACCCGCTGCTGAAGCAGTGCTATGACGCCGCTGCCGGCGCGCGCTCGCTCGCCTCCTCGTTCAAGGGCGGCGAGATCGGCGCACTGCGCATCGCACTGGCGCATTCGATCGATCTGGCCCTGCTCATTCCCCATCTCAGCGAGATCAAGCGGCAGTTCAACCGGCTCGAATTGCGCTTCCTGCGCGGAACGAGCCGCGAGGTCGCCGATCTCCTGAAGAAAGGTGAAGCCGAGCTCGGCATCGCCGCCGAGATCGATGAATCCTGGGATCGGCTCGACGTCTGGCCGCTGTTCACCGAGGCTTTCGAGCTTGTCTTGAGCAAGGAGCATCGGCTCGCGGAGCGCGACATAATCGAGCTGGACGATCTGCACGCGGAACAATTTCTCAGCCGAACCTTCTGCGAGCATTCGCGGCGCATCTCCGCGAGCTTGCGAGAGCATGGCATCGACGTCGATCAGGGCCACGAGATTTCAAGCGAGCACGACCTGATCGAACTCGTGGAAGCCGATATCGGCATCGCCATGATGCCCCGCACCTCGCCTGTGCCGGAGAGCCTGAAACGCACCGCAGTCACCGGGCTGGACGCGCGCCGCACGGTCAGTCTCTACGGCGTCGCCGGCCGGCAACGTACGGCGGTGGCCAACGCCGTGATGCGGATGCTGCGCGGTGCGGACTGGCGGACAATCGCGGGATAGCTGGTAGAACGATCGCGGCTCTTCTTCCTTCCTCCCCCTGTGGGAGGGGGGAAGAACATGCCGCGCCATCAAACCTTCAGGCTCAGTTCTCCCGACTCGCGCTCTCCAGCGCCGCGAGGAGATCATCGATCTCCATGCGCTTGCGAAAATCGGGATCGACGAAGCGGGCTTTCACGATCCCGTCGCGACCGACCACGAACACGGCCGGAATCGGCAGCATCCAGCCGTCATTGCCGTGGAATTTATTCATGTCCTGATAGGACAACAGGCCCTGGATCTCGGTGCCGAGCCAGATCGCGAGATCCAGCGACAGCGCATAGCCGTTGTCGAGATCGGTCAGGATCGGAAATGGCGCACCCGCTTCCGCCTTGAGCTGCCCGGTGAATTCCTGCGTCTCCGGCATGACTGCGACGATCCGCGCACCCATGGCCTCGATGCGATCCAGCGCATGGACCACCGCGCGGACATTGAGCCGGCAATAAGGACACCAATGGCCGCGGAAGAACATCACGGCGACCGGGCCGCTCTCCAGCAGCGCAGGCAGCGTGACGAGATGTCCGCTTTCGTCCGGCAGCATGAATGGCGGCATCGCATCGCCCGGGAGCGGCGCCGTCGCGCCGCCGCCGTTCTCGCCCAGTCGCGCTACCAGGCGATCGACAGCCTCGCCATAGGCCGGAAAGACCTCGCGGCTGGCATCGGCATAGGCGCGGAGCTGTTCGTTCAGCGTACCATCCATGTCGCGGCAGCGCTGGAAGGCGAGCTTGAGCCGTTCGGCATCCGCTGGTGAGAGTGAGGTCATCTTCCGCTCCGGCAGCAGGAGTTCGCATTATTTTTGCGTTCGCCCCTTCCCGCAAGGGGGCATCCACCATCCGAGCGCGAATCTTCGTCGAGGGGCAATACCGATACCCAATCAGTTCGATAGCTGCGGCCTATCGCGCCGCGATAGCGCGGGGCTATCGCATCGAGAGCAAGAGGGCATTTCAGCACAAGGGCTGCTTCGACGAAGCTGATGCCATCGCCGGCGACCAGCGGGGTCACGGCCAACAAAGGAGACCTCCCCGTGTTCAAGCATCCCATCGCATCGCGCGTGATCTGTTCCGGCATCGTGCTTGCCGGAGCCCTCATGGTTTCGGCGCAACCGGCGTCCGCCGGCGAGTGTCCGGCCGACAAGGTCAAGCCGAACGCGCAACAGATGGTCGACTACAAGCCCGTCGGCGTCACCGACGTCACGCTCGGTGCCATCGACCTCGGCAAGCAACCGGCGCATATCGAAGGCCGCGAGTTGCGCTTCCGCAAGCTGACGATCGCGCCCGGCGGCATCGTGCCCTGGCACAGCCATGACGACCGCCCTGCCCTGATCTTCGTGCAGCAGGGCGAGATCGTCGAACACGCCTCCAACTGCATCGATCCGATCGTGCACAAGGCCGGCGACCTCCGCCCTGAAGTCCACGGCACCTCGCACTGGTGGAAGAACCTCGGCAAGGAGACGGTCATTCTCTATGTCGGCGACGTCCGCAAGGATCCGCACGACCACAACATGTGACGAGCGCCTCAGGCCCCAGCGCGTTCGTTACAGGATGTGGCGTCCGAAATCCCCATGCCATCCGGCATGCCGGGCGCCACATCCCCCACCGGAGATGCTACGCCATGACCGATCTGTCCGTACGGATGAAGCCGATCAGGATACCGATGGACGCACATTCGCCGGGGCTCGCGCTTCGCTCGCTCGTGATCGGCTTGACCGCCTTCCTGACCGTCGTCGACCTGTTCGCGACCCAGGCGATCCTGCCCTCGCTGACCCGTCATTACGGGGTCACGCCGGCAGCGATGGGCTTTGCCGTCAACGCCAGCACCTTCGGCATGGCCGTCGCGAGCCTCGTCGTCGGCTTCTTCAGTCCGCGCATCAACCGGCGGACCGGCATCCTGCTCAGCCTCCTGTTTCTGGCGATCCCTACCGGCCTGCTGGCGACCGCTCCCAATCTTGCCGTCTTTACCGCTCTGCGCGTCGTGCAGGGCCTTTGCATGGCGTCCGCCTTCGCGCTCACGCTCGCATATCTCGGCGAACAATGCAGCGCCATGGACGCCGGCGGCGCTTTTGCCGCCTATATCACCGGAAACGTCGCGAGCAACCTGATCGGCCGGCTGATCTCGGCGGCGGTCGCCGACGGTCTGGGCCTCGCCTGGAATTTCTATTTCTTTGCAGCCCTCAATCTCGCCGGCGCCGTGCTGGTCTATTTCACCATCAAGCACGTTCAACCGATGCACACGATGATGCCGGCGGGATCACCGCTCCCCGCCATGATCGCGCATTGGCGAAATCCGCGGCTGCGCGCCGCCTTCGGCATCGGCTTCTGCATCCTGTTCGCCTTCATCGGCACCTTCACTTTCGTCAACTTCGTGCTGGTCCGCCCGCCGCTGTCGCTCGGCATGATGGACCTCGGCCTCGTCTATTTCGTCTTCCTGCCGTCGGTCGTCACGACGTTGCTGGCCGGCAAGGTGGCGGCACGCCTGGGAACGCGACCGACGATCTGGGGCTCGCTGGCCGTCGCTGGATTAGGCCTGCCGCTGCTGCTGGCGCCGCATCTGGGCGAAGTGCTCGCCGGCATGATCCTGGTCGGAATCGGCACCTTCTTCGCGCAGGCGGTCGCCACCGGGTTCGTCGGACAGGCTGCGGCCGACAATCGAGGCGTCGCCAGCGGCACCTATCTGGCGTGCTATTTCTGTGGCGGGCTTGTCGGCACGGCCGTGCTCGGACGCCTGTTCGACGCCTTCGGCTGGCATGCGTGCGTCACCGGAATCGGCGTAGCTCTCGCGGCCGCCGCCCTGCTCACATTCGCGTTGAAGCGCTAACGCTTGGCCGGAGCTTCCTGCGGCGGCTCGTCGTCGGCGATGGCGCGCCAGGCGGCGCCGTCGAGATCGTCGTACTGGCCGCTCCGGAGCGACCAGAGGAAGGCGACGAGACCGGCGCCACCGAGCATCAGCGCCAGCGGGACCAGGATGACCAGAATCTCCATCACACGACCTCCCGAGAGGCGCTGCGCGCCCGCAGCGAATTCAGCATGACCAGGATCGACGATCCGCTCATGGCGGCTGCCGCGATCAGGGGCGTCACGATTCCGCTGATCGCGACCGGCACCGCGAGGACGTTGTAGCCGATCGCAAGCCAGAGATTTTGCCGCATCAGGTGCCGCGCTCTGCGCGCGGAATCGATGGCGGCGACGACCGGCGCCAGCGGCCGGCCGAGGAAGACGAGATCGGCGGTCGCCTGGCTCAAATGCGCGGCCGAAATCGGCGACATCGAGACGTGCGCCGCCGCAAGCGACGGAGCGTCATTCATGCCGTCACCGACCATCAGCACCTTTGCGCCTCGCTGCTTCAGTTCCTCGATCCGCGCGATCTTGTCGGCCGGCGTGACGCCGGCGCGCCATTCCGGAATGCCGAGCGCGTGGGCCGCCGCCGTCACCGCGGGCTCACGGTCACCGGAGAGAATCTCGATGCCGAGATTGCGCATCTTCAACGCCGCGATCACGGCATGCGCATCCGGGCGCAGACCTTGACGCACCGAAAGCACGAATTTTTCAGCCCCCTTGCTGAAGGCCACGATGGAGGCTTCGGGATCGAGCGTGGCGCGGCCGATCAACGCCTCCGCGCCGCAGAAGGAAGGCCGGCCGAGACGGATCTCGACGCCGTCCACAGTCGCGCGCACGCCCTGCCCGGCCTCTTCGACAGCGCCGACGATCGGCGATTTCGCGTCGGCGGCCTGCGCGACCGCGGCGGCGACCGGATGATGGCTCGACAGCGCGAGGCGGCCGGCGAGATCGAAGATGGCGGCGGGAATGTCGGCCGCATTCGTGACCTCGAGCTCCGGCAGCGTCAGCGTGCCCGTCTTGTCGAAGATGACGTGGTCGGCTTCGGCGAGGCGCTCGATGGCATCGCCGGAATTGAGCAGCACGCCCGCCTTGAACATTGCGCCCGAGGCGACCGTCTGCACGGTCGGGATCGCAAGGCCGAGCGCACAGGGACAGGTGATGATCAGCACGGCCACGCCGGTAACGATCGCATCGTGCCAGCCGGCGCCCGCGATGACCCAGCCGAGGATGGTGATGAGCGCGGTGGCGTGCACCACGGGCGCGTAGAGCCGCGAGGCGCGGTCGGCGAGACGCATGTAGCGCGAGCGCGCCTGCAGCGCGTTGTCGAGCAGTCGGGTGATCTCGGCCAGCAGCGTCGCTTCGGAGGCCGCCGAAACGCGCACCCGCAGTGTGCCGGAGATGTTCATGGAGCCCGCATAGACCGGCGTGCCCTGCCCGGCCGTGACATAGAGCGTCTCGCCGGTGATCAGGCTCTGGTCGATTTCGGAGCGTCCCTCGATCACGGTGCCGTCGACCGCGCAGCGCTCGCCGGGCCGCAGCAGCACGATGTCGCCGGGATGGATCGCCGCCACCGGCACCTGCGATATTTCATCGGGGCCGACGAACTTGGCCGCGGTTTCGGCCTTGAGTGCCGCGAGATTGCCGGCGACGGCGCGGGTCCGCCGCCGCATGTTCTGGTCAAGGACGCGGCCCACCAGCAGGAACGTGAGCAGCATGATCGCCGCGTCGAAATAAGCGTGTTCGGCGTGGTGAATGGTCTCCACCACGGACATGCCGAGCGCAAGGCACACCCCGATCGAGATCGGCACGTCCATGTTGGTGGTCTTGTGCGACAGCGCGCGCCAGGCCGAGCGGAAGAACGGCTGTCCGGCATAGGCCGCCGCCGGCAGCGCGATCAGCGCCGACAGCCAGTGGAAGAAATCGCGCTGCTCGGGCAGCATGTCGCCGGCGCTGCCCGACCACACCGGGATCGACAGCATCATCACGTTCATGGTGGCGAACGCGGCGACACCGAGGCAGCGCAGCAGGAAGCGGGATTCGGCGACCTCCGTCGCTTCCGCGCTCTCGGTCTCGTAGGGGTAGGCCTTGTAGCCGAGCTCTTCGAGCCGATCGATAAAGCGGGCGGGATCGAGCGTGCCCGCCTTCCATTCCAGCGCGACGCGGCGATTGGTGAGGTTCACACGCGCCAGGGTGACATCGGGGATGGCTGACAGCCCGCGTTCGATCTTGGCCATGCAGCCGGCGCAGTGCACGCCCTCGACCGCGAGGTCGATGTGCTGGACGCCTTCGCCCGCAGTCCGGACGTAATGCGAGAAATCCCGCGTGACGTGCATGACGGAGTCCTTCAGTTCAGGATCACGCGGTTGCGCGACAGGAACACGCGGGTCCCCCGCGCCTCGCCCTCGATCACCAGATCCCACTGGCCCGGCGCAACCGACGCGGCATTGCCGCGATAGATGCCGATGCCGGACTCCGACAACTCGACCGCGAGATCGGCGCGCTTGTCGGTCGGCCGCTCCAGGCGGCCGCCGAATTTCAGCCCGGCGATCGGCTGGCCGGCGGCATCGCGCGCCTCGACCTGTAGAACGGCGCCGCCATCGTTACGGCGCTCGATATGGGCGTTGACCTTCCATTTGCGTGAATCCTGGTCATGCGCCGCCGAAATCTCGCTGTCGTAGGCGAGGCTCGCGGCATAGGGGCTGTCGACGTCGGTGCCGGGCAGCGTCGCGATCGCCAGCTTCATCATGGTGACGTTGACGCCGATCACTACTCCGAAGAAGGCGACCAGCATCAGGAACACCTTGGTTCCGGTCAGCGGCTTGGAGGCCATGGTAGTCTCCTGATCCTAGGGCGAGACGAAATTGTCGGTGGCGGACGCGGCTTCGCCGAGCCCGATGTCGGTGACGTGGAAACGGACCGGAATCGACTTCTCCGGATTGCCCTCTGCAGGCGCGGTCACCAGCAGTCGCAGCTCGCTGGTGGAATCGCGGGGGATCACGATCATCGGCCGGTCCGGCGTTACGGAATCGACGCCGACGACGTGAATCGTCAAGTTGGCCGGACCGTTCGCGTCGATCGCAACGACGCGGTCATAGCCGCTCTTGTTGAGGAGACGCACCGTGTAGGCGTTGCGGATCGAGCCGTCGCTGAGCCTGACCGCGACCGGGTTGCGGTCGTGCAACACGTTGACGTCGAGCAGGCTGCGGGTCGCGAGCGTGTAGATCATGAAACCGCCGATGGCTGCGATGATCGCGCTGTAGACAACGGTTCGAGCGCGCACGATCTTGTAGACCGGCGCCTTGCCGTCCTGGCGGCGCTGGATGTTGATGTCGTTGTCGTAGCCGATCAGCCGCTTCGGCCGGCCGATCTTGGTCATGACGTTGTCGCAGGCGTCGATGCAGAGCCCGCACTGGATGCATTCGAGTTGTGGCCCGTTGCGGATGTCGATGCCGGTCGGGCAGACCGCGACGCATTGATAGCAGTCGACGCAGTCGCCGACCTGCTGACCGAGCGCGCGCAGTTCGGCCGCCTTCTTGACCGAGGTGCGCTTCTCGCCGCGGTCGTAGCGATAGGTGACGTTCAGCGCCCATTCGTCGGTCAGGGCCGCCTGGATGCGCGGCCACGGGCACATGTAGGTGCAGACCTGCTCGCGCATGAAGCCGGCGAGCACGTAGGTCGTCGCGGTGAGGATGCCGATCCAGATATAGGCGATCATCGGCGCCTGGAAGGTGACGAGCTCCTTCACCAGCGTCGGCGCATCGTTGAAATAGAGCACCCAGGCGCCGCCGGTCCACCACGCGATCAGCAGCCAGATCGAATGCTTGAGCACGATCTCGGAGATGCGCTCGAGCCTCATCGGGTCGGACGACTTGTCCTTCTTCATCCGCTCGCGCCGGTCGCCCTCGATCAGGCGCTCGACGGCATAGAACAAATCGGTCCACACCGTCTGCGGGCAGAGATAGCCGCACCAGATGCGGCCGCCGACCGAGTTCATCAGGAACAGCGCCACCGCAGCGACGATCAGCAGCCCGGTGAAGTAGTAGACCTCCTGCGGCCACAGCTCGATGAAGAAGAAATAGAAGCGGCTGTTGGGAAGGTCTATCAGCACCGCCTGGCTGGGAGCACCGAGGCCGCGATTCCAGCGCACGAAGGGCAGGAAGTAGTAGACGCCGAGGCAGAACGCCATCAGGCCCCATTTGATCCGGCGGAAGGTGCCGGAGATACTCTGGGGATAGACCTTCTTCCGGGCTGCGTAGAGCGGCCCGTTGTCGTCTTCCAATGTGAGGTCGTTCGGATTCACGGTCTTGTTCATCGCCTGGTGCTTTTCGAAAAGGTGCGATTGAACCTAGACCCGGCGCGCGCGCGTCAGTTGATCCAGCTCAAGCGGGGGCGCTTTTGTTCGCCCCCGCCTGCCGCCGGCAGGCTATTTTCCACCGCCCAGCGAGTGGACGTAAACTGCCATCGCCTTGATGGTGGCGGGATCGAGCCGCCCTTCCCAGGCCGGCATGACGCCGGCGCGGCCCTGGCTGATCGTCTCGATCAGGGTCGCCTCGTCCGAGCCGTACAGCCAGATCTTGTCGGTCAGATCGGGTGCGCCCATCTCCTGGTTGCCCTTGCCGCCGTCGCCGTGGCAGGCGACGCAATTCTCCGCAAAGATTTTCTGCCCCTTGGCGGGGTCGAAGCCGTTGCGGGTCGACAGGCCCGACAGCGAGCGCACGTAATTGGCGGCGGTGACGATCTCGTCGCCCTTCAGCACGCCATCCTTGCCGAAGGCGAGCATCTGGCCCTCATGCGCCTTGGCGTGGCCGGAACGCGCGCCGAACTGGATGGTCTGCATGATCTGGTCGAGCGTGCCGCCCCACAGCCAGTCGTCGTCGTTGAGGTTCGGGAAGCCCTTCGCGCCGGCGCCGCCCGAGCCGTGGCACGGCGCGCAATTGTCGCCGAACACGGTCTTGCCCTTGGCGCGCGCAAGCGCCAGCAAGGCCGGATCCTTCTCGATGTCGGCGAGCGAGGCCGCGCCCAGCGCCACCATCTTGTCACCCCGGATCTTGTCGAGATTGGCGAGCTCGACCGCGACGTCGGCCCGGGACGAGTATCCGAACATGCCCGTGGTATTGCTGGAGATCAGGGGCCAGGCCGGATAGACGACCCAGTAGGCGATCGCCCAGACGATGGTGAGGTAGAAGGTGATCACCCACCAGCGCGGCAGCGGCGTGTTGAGCTCCTTGATGCCGTCCCACTCATGTCCGGTGGTGGACTTGCCGGTGACGGAATCGATGTCGCTATGATGATCGGTCATGATCTCTTACTCCTCCCGCAACGGCAGGCGCGCCGCTTCGTCGAAAGCAGCCTTGTTGCGAGGCCAAAGTGCGTAGGCGACGATCGCGAGAAAGATCGCGACGAACACCGGCGTCCAGATCGTGGTCACGAGACCGGACGCGAGATTGTCGAGTGTCAGGATGGCTTTCATCGGTGATGCCTTCTCAGCGAAGATTGGCTTTCTCGTTGTAGATCTTGAAGTCGACCAGCGTGCCGAGCATCTGCAGATAGGCGATCAGCGCGTCCATCTCGGTCGGGGTGCCGGCCTTGCCGTCGAAATTGCGCACGACGGCCTTGGCATAACGCTTGCTGAAGGCGTCGCTGCCGGAATTGTCCGGATCGGCCTGGGCCTTCAGATCGGCGCCTGCGCTCGCGATCTGGTCGTCGGTGTAAGGTACACCGACGGTCCGCAGCGTGCGCATGTGGTCGGCGATGGTGTCGGGATCGACCTCGGTCTTGCCCAGGAACGGGTAGCCAGGCATCACCGATTGCGGCACGATCGCGCGCGGATTGGTCAGATGGGTCACGTGCCAGTCGTCGGAATATTTGGCGCCGACGCGGGCAAGGTCGGGACCGGTCCGCTTCGAGCCCCACTGGAACGGGTGGTCGTACATGCTCTCGGCGGCGAGCGAGAAGTGGCCGTAGCGCTCGACCTCGTCGCGCAAGGGGCGGATCATCTGCGAGTGGCAGAGATAGCAGCCTTCGCGGACGTAGATGTTGCGCCCGGCGAGCTCCAGCGGCGTATACGGCCTGACGCCGTCGACCGCCTCGATCGTGCTCTTGAGGTAGAACAGCGGGGTGATCTCGACGAGACCGCCGATCGCGATCACCAGCAGGATGCCCACGACCAGGATGATCGAGTTCTTTTCGAAGATTTGGTGGCGTGTCCAGAACGACATGGAGAACTCCTCATTCCGCCGGCTGAAGCGCGACGGGCATCTGGACTTCCGCCTCGCCGACGCGAACGGTCATCCAGAGATTGTAGGCCATGATCAGCGCGCCGATCAGGAACAGCCCGCCGCCGGCGGCGCGGATGATGTAGAAGGGATGCATCGCCTCGACGGTCTCGATGAAGGAATATTCGAGGAAGCCGAGCGAGGTGTAGGCGCGCCACATCAGGCCCTGGAGGATGCCGGACACCCACATCGCGGAGATGTAGAGAACGATGCCGAGCGTGGCGATCCAGAAGTGCCAGTTGACGAGCTTGAGGCTGTAGAGACCCTTGCGATTCCAGATCCAGGGCACGAGGCAGTAGAGCGCGCCGAAGGAGACGAAGCCGACCCAGCCGAGCGCGCCGGAATGCACGTGGCCGATGGTCCAGTCGGTGTAGTGGCTGAGCGAGTTGACCACCTTGATCGACATCATCGGGCCTTCGAAGGTCGACATGCCGTAGAACGCGACGGAGACCACGAGCATGCGCAGCACGGGATCGGTGCGCAGCTTGTCCCAGGCACCGGACAGCGTCATCAGGCCGTTGATCATGCCGCCCCAGGAGGGCATCCACAGCATGATCGAGAAGGTCATGCCGAGCGTCTGCGTCCAGTCCGGCAGCGCGGTGTAGTGCAGATGGTGCGGACCTGCCCAGATGTAGAGGAAGATCAGCGCCCAGAAATGGATGATCGACAGCCGGTAGGAATAGATCGGCCGCTCCGCGCGCTTCGGAATGAAGTAGTACATGATGGCGAGGAAGCCGGCGGTCAGGAAGAATCCGACCGCGTTGTGGCCGTACCACCACTGGAACATGGCGTCCTGAATTCCGCCCCAGGCGACGTAGGATTTCGAGCCGAACACCGAAACCGGGAGCGCCGGGTTGTTGCCGAGATGCAGGACCGCGATCGTCACGATGAAGGCGAGATAGAACCAGTTCGCGACGAAGATGTGCGGCTCCTTGCGCTTGATGATCGTGGCGAGGAAGACCAGCAGATAGGCGACCCAGACGATGGTCAGCCACAGGTCGGCATACCATTCCGGCTCGGCATATTCCTTGGATTGGGTGACGCCGAGCAGATAGCCGGTGCCCGCGATCAGGATGAAGAAGTTGTAGCCGACCACGACGAACCAGGGCGCGAGATCGCCGGCAAGGCGTACGCGGCAGGACTTCTGCACGACATAGAAGGACGTCGCGATCAGCACGTTGCCGCCGAAGGCGAAGATCACCGCGGAGGTGTGCAGCGGCCGCAGCCGGCCGAAGCTGGTCCATGGCAGGTCGAAGTTCAGTGCGGGCCAGGCCAGCTGCGAGGCGATGATGAGGCCGACGAGGAAGCCGGCGATGCCCCAGAACATCGCCATCACGGAGGAGAACTTGATCGGTCCCATGTTGTAGTTGGGCCGGCCGTTGATCTCCGCCGGCGGCAGCGCCGCGGGACGATCGAAGTAGCGGTTGACGATGACGAACACCGCGGCCAGGCTCGCGGCCGCGCCGATCGCGGCGTGGAAGGCGAAGGGCGCATCGAGCGCCTTGGCCGAGGCGATCACGCAGAGGAAGGCGGTGACCGCGAACAGCGCCGCCAGGCCGCTTTCACCTGACGTCATGGACTTGGAGATGGAGGGCTGGCTCATGTGGATTCTCTTTCGAAAGAACACGGGCCAGAAACCACATTCACCCTCGCGGGGAATTGATTGAAATCAAGCTAGATGGATTTCTGTTAATGTGAGGCGCTTGCGCATCAAAGAGCGATATCAATCGCTTATGCTCTGCGGCGCGCGCGACGACGGCTCGCTCCCGTGAAACCACGGGAGCCCCGAAACGCAGGAATCAAAGGCAGGGCGTCAGTCGCGTGCAGTTGCCTTGAGCGCCGCGATGACGTCCTCGCGGGCGATGATTCCGACCAGCTTCTGTGCGCCGTCGAGCACGATGATGCTCCTGATGCGGTGCTCGACCATGATCTGGAGCACGCGCGTCAGCCGTGTGTCGGGGCTGACATAGATGAACTCGGGCGTCATGACGTCGCCGATCTTGCGGCTCATCAGGTCGTGATAGCGCGGCAGCATCTGGCTCGGCGTGAAGGCGAAGCATTTCAGGATGTCGAATTTGGTGACGATGCCGACCACCTGCCCGTCGTCCGCGACCGGATAGGAGTTGAAATCGTCGGCCTCGAACATCTCGCTGAGCGCGAGCAGATCCTGATCGCGCTTCACCGTCTTGACGTTGCGCGTCATGTAGCCGTCGACGGTCTCTTCAAGAAACTTGTACACGACCGGTCCTCCTCGAATCGCCCTTATGGGGGCCTCAGTGCGACAGCAGCACGCTGCGGACGGATTGCGTGACCAGGTACTCGGTGACCCCGCCAAGGATCAGTTCGCGAAATCGCGAATGGCCATAAGCGCCTGCAACGATCAGGCCGGCGCCGACGTCGCTGGCGATTTTCTCCAGTTGTGCGGCGGCGGTTTCGCCTCCCACGGCATCCGGGGCGCGCGCGGTCGCGGTGACGCCGTGACGGGCGAGCCAGGCAGCGACATCGGTGACGCCGGCCATCACCGCCGAACGGTCATCGTCGCGCTCCGGAATCCCGGCGATAGTGACGTCTCTCGCCTTGCGCAGCATCGGCAGCGCGTCGACCACCGCCCGCCGCGCCTCCGGCGTGTCCTTCCACGCCACCAGCACGCTGCGCAGGTCGAGCCAGTTGGCCCGGTCGGGGACGACGAGAAGCGGGCGGCCGGCCTGCATCACCAGATCCTTGGGGCTTGCGAGGGCGAACGCGTCGGAGAAGGCCGGGCTCCGCCCGCCGCTGACGATGATGTCGGCGCAGCGGGCCTGCGCCAGGACGAATCGCGCCGGAAAATCCATGGCGCTGCGCCACTCTGCGTGCCCGCCGCGATTCTTTGTGGCGGCGCGGAATTGCGCCTCCAGACCGTCAAGCCGCCGCTTGACGGAGGCTTCGCCCTCGTCGATGAGCGCTTGCGCCTCGACGCCGTCGGCGAAATAGAGCGGCGGTGCGAACTGCGCCGCGGCGACGCCGATGATGGCTGCCTCGAATCGTTCGGCGAGTTCGCCGGCGGCCTGAAGGCGCGCCTCGTTGGACTGATCGAGCGCCAGGCTGACCATCACGGTCGCATATGTCATCGGGATTCTCCGGGGCGATGGGCTTTCGTGAGACTGTAGGCCTGTCGCCGCTCCGCAGAATGAGATAGATCAAACGTGCCGGGCACGGCACCGCGGGGGCATCCGCCGATGGAATAAGACGTCCGAACTTGCCTCCGGCCCGGCCTTGGGCGACATTGCATCGGCGGTAGCGGCATCCGGGCTACCGCACGAAGATGGGAGCAATCGCTTGTCGCCGACCCGTGTTACGCATCCGCAAGATGACGGTCGGGGCGAGCACTTCCGCGTTCGAATCGAAGGGTTCGGCGTCGGCACCTGGGATCTCGATCTCAAATCGATGGAATTGGAATGGTCCGAGACGTCCAGAGCCTTGCTGGGCGTCGAGCCGGGCCAGCCAGAGAGCTACCAGCTCTTGCTGTCACGGCTCGAGCCAAAGGATCGCGAGCGCGTCGAGGATGCGATCCGGCGCGTCTCCGAACGCGGCGGCGGCTTTGACGTCTCCTTCCGGATCGCCGGAGCGTCCGGCAAGGGACAATGGATCAGGGCGCGTGCCGGCTTGATCCGCGATGATGCCGGCGCCGCGCGTCATCTCAGCGGAATCTTTCTCGACATCGGCGAGGAGAAGCAGGTCGAGGAGACGCTGCGCACGCGCGAGAGCCACCTGCGCTCCATCCTCCACACCATTCCAGATGCCATGATCGTCATCGACGGCCACGGCGTCATGCAGCTGTTCAGCACGGCCGCGGAGCGCCTGTTCGGCTGGTCCGAGCACGAGGCGATCGGACAGAACGTCAGCATCCTGATGCCGGAGCCCGACCGCTCCCGGCATGACGGCTACATCGCCCGCTATCGCAGCACCAGCGATCCGCACATCATCGGCCTCGGCCGCATCGTGACCGGCAGGCGCCGCGACGGCACCACCTTTCCGATGCACCTGTCGATTGGCGAAATGCAGTCCGGCGGCGAGCCCTATTTCACCGGTTTCGTCCGCGACCTCACCGAGCACCAGCAGACCCAGGCGCGGCTCCAGGAGCTGCAATCCGAGCTGGTCCATGTCTCGCGGCTGACCGCGATGGGCGAAATGGCTTCCGCGCTCGCCCACGAGCTCAACCAGCCGCTGGCCGCGATCAGCAATTACATGAAGGGATCGCGGCGCCTCCTGGCCGGCAGCATCGACCCGAACACGCCGAAGATCGAGAGCGCGCTGGACCGCGCGGCGGAGCAGGCCTTGCGCGCCGGCCAGATCATCCGGCGCCTGCGCGACTTCGTCTCCCGCGGCGAATCCGAGAAGCGGGTCGAGAGCCTGTCCAAGCTGATCGAGGAAGCCGGCGCGCTCGGGCTCGCCGGCGCACGCGAGCAGAACGTGCAGCTCCGCTTCAGCCTCGATCCCGGCGCCGATCTCGTCCTCGCCGACCGGGTGCAGATCCAGCAGGTGCTGGTCAATCTGTTTCGCAACTCGCTGGAGGCGATGGCACAATCCGAGCGGCGCGAGCTCGTCGTCGCCAACTCGAGCGTCGCCGACGACATGATCGAGGTCGAGGTCTCCGACACCGGCTCCGGCTTCCACGGCGATGTCATTCCGAACCTGTTTCAGACCTTCTTCACCACCAAGGAAACCGGCATGGGCGTTGGACTGTCCATCAGCCGCTCGATCATCGAAGCTCACGGCGGCCGGATGTGGGCCGAGAGCAACGCGTCGGGCGGCGCAACATTCCGATTCACCTTGCCGGCAGCCGATGAGAGCTGATCAATGACGACCAAGGGACATGTCTACGTCATCGACGACGACGCGGCGATGCGGGATTCGCTGAACTTCCTGCTGGATTCCGCCGGCTTCGGCGTCACCCTGTTCGACGACGCCCAGGCCTTCCTCGATTCCCTGCCCGGCCTCGCCTTCGGCTGCATCGTCTCCGACGTGCGCATGCCGGGCCTCGATGGAATCGAGCTTCTGAAGCGCCTGAAGGCGCAATCGAGCCCGTTTCCCATCCTGATCATGACCGGTCATGGCGATGTGCCACTGGCGGTCGAGGCGATGAAGCTCGGTGCCGTCGACTTCCTGGAGAAGCCGTTCGAGGACGACCGTCTTCTCACCATGATCGAGGCCGCGATTCGCCAGGCCGAGCCTGCGGCCAAGAACGAGGCCGTCGCCCAGGATATCGCCGCCCGCGTCGCCTCCTTGAGTCCGCGGGAGCGCCAGGTCATGGAAGGTCTGATCGCGGGCCTCTCCAACAAGCTGATCGCCCGCGAATACGACATCAGTCCGCGCACCATCGAGGTCTACCGGGCCAACGTGATGACCAAGATGCAGGCCAACAGCCTCTCGGAACTGGTGCGGCTGGCCATGCGCGCCGGGATGCTGAACGATTGAGGCAAGTCAACTCGTTTCCCGCGCCCTGTGCTAGCCAAGCATCATGATTGAGATCAGCTCGCACCATGAGCGGTTGCCGTCCCCCACACAGCCCACGGTCTTTGTGGTCGATGACGACGCCGCCGTCTTGGGATCCCTGCGGTTCCTGCTGGAAACCGACGGCTTCGCCGTGCGGACCTTCAGGAGCGGCACCGCGCTGCTCAATGCCAGCGGCGCGCACGGAGCGGACTGCTACGTGATCGACTACAAGATGCCTGATATCAACGGGATCGAGCTCGCCGGCCGGCTGCGCCAGTCCGACGAAGGCACGCCCGTGATCCTGATCACCGGCTATCCCGACGGGAATATCTCGGTCCGGGCGGCAGCCGTGGGCGTCAAGGACGTGATTTTGAAGCCGCTTCTCGACGAAAACCTGGTCAAGCGCATCCGCCACGCCATCCAGGCCAGGCGCGGAAACTGACCTACGGGATTCTACGTAAGGCCCCCCCCTTAAGATATCTCGCGAAATTTTCGAAGCCCCCGATACCGCGTACCAAGGCGTCATCACAACGGAGATGGCGCAGATGCTGACCCAGACGCTCAACACCCAGGCGATCAACACCCAGATCGGTGGCAAGATTGCCCCCGCCCTTCCCGTCACCGACCAGTTCGGCGCAATCGCGGGCCATGTCGGCATCGTCGCCACCGAGTTCTCCTACCGCAAGGAAGAAGAGATCTACGGCGAGGACGAACCGGCCGAATATGTCTACCAGGTCGTGTCAGGCGCCGTGCGCAGCTACAAGCTCCTCTCCGACGGCCGCCGCCAGATCGGCGCCTTCCACCTTGCCGGCGACGTGTTCGGCCTCGAATCCGGCCCCACCCATCGCCTCGCTGCCGAGGCCATCATCGACACCAATGTGCGCCTCGTGAAGCGCGCGAGCCTGGAAAAGGCGGCCGGCACCGACGTTCAGGTCGCCCGCAAGCTATGGACCATGACCGCCGGCGAGCTTCGCCACGCCGAAGACCACATGCTGCTCCTGGGCCGCAAGACCGCAATGGAGCGCGTTGCCACCTTCCTGCTCGAAATGGACCGCCGCCTCGCGGTTGCCGGCATGATGGCGCTGCCGATGTGCCGCCGCGACATCGGCGACTATCTCGGCCTCACGCTGGAGACCGTGTCGCGCGCGCTGTCGCAGCTTCACGCCCAAGGGATTCTGGGTTTCTCCGGCGCCCGCCAGATCGTGCTTCGCAACCGCCAGCGCCTGCACCATCTCGACGCCTGACGTCTTCTTCCCCGTCCACTCATGGCCGGCTGACCTGGTTCAGCCGGCCATTTCCTTTTTTGCCGCGATCATGCCCATGCGCCGCGTCTCCGGCATCACGAGGAGGATCAGCAGAAGCCCGGCGCCAGCCACGCCGGCCAGCCCGATGAAGGCGGTGGCGTTGCCGAACTTGTCGCTGACATAGCCGCCCAGCGCCGTGCTCAGCGACGCGCCAATGCCCGTTGCCGTGCCGACGATACCCTGAGCGAGGTTGAAATGGCCGCTGCCGAAGGCGACGTCGGCCACGATCAGCGGGATCATCACCGCGAACACCGCTGCGGTGATGCCGTCGAACACCTGCACCAGCACCAGCAGATAGGGGTCGCGGACCGTCGCGAACAGCAGACCGCGAATCGCCAGCGCGGCGAATCCGATCAGCAGCAGCGGCCGGCGGCCCCAGGCTTGCGCCTTGCGCCCGACGGTCGGCGACAGCAGCGCCACGATGGCCTGCGGTACGACGATGCAAAAGGCGACGAGCACCGTCGCCCACTGGCTCGACCGCGCCGTCACGGCGCTCGCCATCAGCGGCATCATCGCGGCGTTCGCGAGCTGCAGCAGCAGAACGCTCAACGCAAAGACGATGAGCGGACGCTGCCGGATCAGGTGCCAGATATTGGTGTCGCCGGGAACCGGCGCTTCGCGCGGCAGTTCGCCGTGACAGCGCGCGATGTCGACTTCCTCTTCACGGATGCGCGACAGCGAGATCAGGGTCGGGATCGCAAGCAGGAAGGTGACCAGGAACACCGAGCGGCTCGACAGCAGATAGCCGGCCGTGCCCATCACCGCGGCGGCGACGCCGTTGCCGAGCGAGGCAAAGCGCGCATTGCGGCCGAGACGTTCGCCGATCGCGAACGGGCCGACCAGGCCGAGGCTGATCGCCGCGATTGCCGGTCCAAGCACGCAGCTTGCCGCCGCGTGCAGCGTTGCGGCCGCCACCACCACCGGAAAGATGGGCATCGCCGCATAGGCGAGCGCGCAGCAGCCGATGGTCGCGATGGCGAGGCCTGCGACCAGCCGCTCGGATTTCGCGGCATCGATGATCGCGCCGCCCGGCATCTGGCCGATCAGGGCGACGATGCCGCCGATCGACAGCACGAGGCCGATCTCGACCTGGGTCCATTTCTGGGTCGTCAGATAGACCGCGATGAAAGGCCCGAATCCGGTCTGGACGTCGGCGAGAAAGAAGATGAACCAGTCGAGGCCGCGCAGGCTCTGGCGCGACGGCGCCGGAATGCCCGCAGGCCGCGGTGCCGAAACGTTGTCCTGCTCAACGCGGCCCTCGCGATCTGCATGTTTGGGCTTCCCCGACAACAGCACCGGCCGCCATCCCTCCCCGTGCCTCACTGTATCGCTTGCAGCGGCTGCAGGCTGCCGGACGCGCCGAGCACCACCATCGGCGCGTCTTCCTTGTATTCCGGCGCGGCCGCGACCTGCGCCTTGGTCAATTCCAGCGTAATGCTGTCCTTCTTGTTGACGATCTTGCCGAACCGCATCGCGTTCCAGTCCACCACGATCTTGCGGCTGCCGACGCCGAGGAAGCCGCCGAAGTCGATCACGGCGGCGCGCACGTGCCCGCTCCGATCGACGATGACGTCGACGATGCGGCCCATGCCCTCATTCGCCGCGCTGAGCACGTCACGGCCAAGCACGCCGTGCGCGTCGCTCGCGCCGATGATCGTCACCGACGGCGGTGGCGCGGCATCCTTCGGCGTGACGGGCACCGATGAGGCCGGCGGCTGTGCCGTCGGCGGCGCTTTCGCTTCGGTCGCGGGTGGCTCCTCCGCGGCCCGCGATACGGCGACCGTCAATCCCGCGACGATCGCCACGCTCAGGATCCAACTGGCCATACGCATGCACCCTCCTCCCGGCGCGCCGCTAGCGCGCCAGCACGATCGAGACCTGGATCCGGCCGCGCGTGCGCAACACCTCCAGCGCCACATCGTCGCCGTGGCGGCTGACGCGCAGATCCACGCTGGACTCGCCCAGACGCAGGTCGCGCAGGATCACCTCGTGCAGGAACGCCGGCAGATGCGGATTACGCAGGCGAATCTCGCCGCGCGCCACATCGAACTCGATGCCCAGCGCCGCCTCCAGCAGCGTGAACGGCGTCGCGCTGGCCCAGGCCTGCGGCGCGCAGGCGACCGGATAGAGCGTCGGGCCACGCCGCTTTTCACGCCGGAAGCCGCAGAACAGTTCGGGCAACCGGCGCAGGTCCATGTAGGTCGCGGCATCGAACAGCCCCTTGAAGACATGCGCGACCGAATGCTTGAGCCCGTAGCGCGCAAGCCCGAGCGCGATCAGCGCGTTGTCGTGCGGCCAGATCGAGCCGTCATGATAGGACATCGGATTGTAGCGTACCTCGCCGACAGCGACGGTGCGGATGCCCCAGCCCGAGAAGAAATGCGGCCGCATCAAATCGGCGGCGACGAGGCGCGCACGGTCCTCGCTGACCATGCCGCTGAACAGGACCTGACCGGCATTCGAGGTCCGCACCTTGCAGGGCCGCTTCTTGCCATCGAGCGCGAGCGCGTAGGTGCCGAGCTCCTCGCACCAGAACGCGGCCTCGAACCGCTCCGCCAGCGCCTTTGCCTCCGCCTCGAGCTTGCCGGCGAGATCGGGCTTGCCGAGCCACAGGGCGCAGCGCGCGGCGAGCTGCTTGGCGGCGAAGACGTACCCCTGCACCTCGGCCAGCGCGAGATTGCCCTCCGCAAGCTGGCCGTCGGCATGGAAGATCGCATCGAAGGAATCCTTCCAGCCCTGGTTGGCAAGCCCCTTTTCCGTGGCGCGCTGGTATTCGACGAAGCCATCCTTGTCAGGGTCGCCGGGACCGTCGATCCAGGCCAGCCCGGCCTCGATCGCCGGCCACAGCTCGGTCAGCGTCTTCTCGTCGCCGGTGCGTTCGAAATAGCTGCCGGCGAGCAGGACGAACAACGCGGTGGAATCCACGCTGCCGTAATATTGCGCGAACGGCACCTCGCGCAGCGCCGCCATCTCGCCGCCACGCATCTCGTGCAGAATCTTTCCGGGCGCGGCATCCGCGAGCGGATCGACCGCCTTCGCCTGGAAATGCGCGAGCCGCCGCAGCACGCCCTTGGCGATCCGCGGGTCGACCCACAGCATCTGCAACGCAGTGATCAGCCCGTCGCGGCCGAACGTCGTCGAGTACCAGGGAATCCCCGCATAGGGATAGCGCCCCTGCGGCGTCTCCGTCATCAGCATGTTGAGGTCGGCCATGGCCTGGCACAGCACCTCGTTGAAGATGTTGTTGGAGGTCTCGATGCTGGCCGCCCCCATCGTCGATTGCCGCATCTCGCGGCGA
This sequence comes from Bradyrhizobium sp. SZCCT0153, assembly GCF_018129995.1. GTDB lineage: Bacteria > Pseudomonadota > Alphaproteobacteria > Rhizobiales > Xanthobacteraceae > Bradyrhizobium > Bradyrhizobium japonicum_G. Next base: position 214,112 of record NZ_JAFCKS010000002.1, on the reverse strand, counting down.
TGGGCGAGCAACCCCCTGAAAAAGCGCGCCGGCTTCTCCGCGATCGGCCGGTTGCAGGAGACGGCGACGAACAGTGATTTCGACTGATGCGGGTCGAGTTCGAGCTGCCAGGTCGCGGCGTTCACCGACAGCTTGGTCGGGCGCGGGTCGAAGTGCAGGCCGGTGGTCCGCTCGGCGTCATCGAGACCGCGATAATCGAACAGCACGTCGGTCGGACCCAACAGCCGGCTCGAGCCGATGCCGCGGCGCGGACGGCGCTCGCCGCGGACCTCGAACAGATCGGCAAAGTCGTTGCCGAACAGCAGCGTCAGCTCGAAGCTGGCGCACCGGTCGCCATGGTTCTGCACGCCGATGCGCTGATAGGCCGTGCCGCGCCACAGGAAGATCGTGCGCACGATGTGCAGCAGGTCCTTCTGCAGCACCAGGCTGCCACCGCGGTAGATGTCTGGGTTGGTGAGATCGACGGTCAGCGCCGAATTGTCGTCGCGCAGGTTCGAGCCGAGCAGCAGCGGCTGGAGATCGTCGAGCACGAGTTCGAGCCTCGCCAGGTAGCGCGTGTCCTGGTTGAAAAGGCCGTCCGGCCCGCCCGCGGACGCGCCGATGTCGCCGTGGCTGTCGAGCACGATGAACGTATCGTCATGCTTGAGCGAGCGCCGCGGTCGCGCCGATGGCCCCGTCATCGGAATATAGAAAGGCTGCTCGGCGACCTGTTCCGAGGTCCGGGTCACCGAGACGAGTTGTGTTACGGCTTCGGCCGCCATGGGCTGCTCCCCTGCGCTTGTTTCAAGACGCAAACGACTCGAACGCGACTGTCGATTTACGCGGCCGCTTGCGCGAGCCGGCTCATTTCCTGCGTGACCAGCTCACGATAGGGCCCGTGGCCCTGCATCAGACGCTCGGGCGAGCCGTCCTCGATGATCTTACCACCCTTCAGCACGACCACGCGGTCGAAATTCCGCAGCGTTGCCAGCCGATGCGCGATCGCGATCACGGTCCGCCCGCGCATCAGGCGCGACAGCGCCTCGCGAATGGCTTCCTCCGATTCGCTGTCGAGAGCGGCGGTCGCCTCGTCCAGCAGCAGGATCGGCGCGTCCTTGAGGAAGGCGCGTGCGATCGCGATACGCTGGCGCTGGCCGCCGGACACCTTGACTCCGCGGTCGCCGACCATGGTGTCGAGGCCTTCCGGCAGGCTGTCGATGAAGTCGCAGCGCGCCGCGATCGCCGCGCGCAGCACCTCGTCGTCGGTCGCATTGGACCTGCCGTAGCGGATGTTCTCGCGGATCGAACGATGGAACAAGGAGATGTCCTGCGGCACCACGGAGATGGCATCCCGCAGGCTGAGCTGGGTCACCATGGAAATGTCCTGGCCGTCGACGGTGACACTGCCCTCGTCGACGTCGTAGAAGCGCTGCAGCAGGGTGAACAGCGTAGACTTGCCGCCGCCGGACTGGCCGACCAGGCCGACACGCTGGCCGGGCTGCAGCCGCAGGCTGAACCGTTCGAAGATCTTCTCGCCGCCGGGATAGCCGAAGGTGACGTTGTTGAACGCGATCGCGGCGCCGTTCTTGACCAACGGCTCTGCCTCGGGATGATCGCGCAGCTCATGCGGCACGAGCAGCGTCGCGATCGCCTCGGTCAGGCGCGCGACATGCTGGGTGACATCGACCAGCGCCACGGCGAGGTCGCGCGTCGCACTGAGGATCGAAATCCCGAGCGTACAGACCAGCACGACGTCGCCTGTGGTCGCCTCGCCCTGTTGCCAGAGCGTGACCGCCCACGCCATCAAGGCGACGGTCAGCAGCACGGTCACGGCGGCATGCAGCAGGCGCAGCTTCTCCAGATAACGCAGACTGCGGCTTCGCGCCGTAAGTTCCCGGTTCACAGTGGCGTCAAACCGCTCGTGCTCATGGCGGATGCCGCAGAAGGCGCGGACCAGAGGCATGTTGCTGATGACGTCGATCATCTCGCCGTCGACGACAGCGGCCTTGTCGGCGAAGTCGTCGTGGAGCGGCTTGCCGGCCGCGGCGAGACGGAACATGGCGGCCACCATGCCGCCCGCGATCACGATCAGGCCAAGCGCCATGTAGGGACTGACGGTTCCAATCAAGCCGATCGCCGCAACTGTGGCAATGCACGGCGGCAACACATTCCAGACGAACATGTTCTCGACCGTGAACACGGCATTGGATGTGGCCGTAATGCGGCTGGTCAGCATGCCCGGCATCCGGTCCGAGAAATAGCTCGGCGCATGCCCGGTCAGATGACGAAATATGTCACGACGCAAATCGCCCGTGACCCGAACGAAGGTAAAGCTCGCTGTCCAGCTCGCGATCCGCCAGAGGAAGTTGTCCGCGGCGATCAGCGACATGAGCAGAATGAATGCCAGCCATACGCTGCCACCATGCGATGGTCCCGCCGACAGAGCATCGACCAGTGATTTGACGCCATATTGCGTGCCCACGGAGCAGGCGACGGCTGCAACGACAGCGGTCAGGATAACCAGGTGTGAGGCCAGACGTCGCCGCAGATAGCGCAAGACAAAGGCAAATGGCCTGCGCGCGTATCCAGAAAGATGATCCATGTGACTGCAACCCCGTCGCGATGATTCCAATTGTTCTTAACTGTCGACCGAACATCGACCGCTTCGCCTCGGTTCCCGGGCAAGACCATCACGACATGCGGATGCGGACGATGTGAGAAGAGCTGATGGCATCATCGCGACCACGCCGCAGTGTGTCGAAGAAGTAACGTTCGCCAAGAGGAACTTCGCACATGCGAGAACGTTCCACTCTTGGCATGCCGGTGCCGAGGCTGGGGTTTCAATGATCATGATCGCAGAGGAGATCGCGAAATGCGCATCGCGCAGGTAGCTCCGTTGACGGAGGCTGTTCCACCCAAGCTCTATGGCGGCACCGAACGGGTGGTGCACTGGTTGACGGAAGAGCTGGTGGCCCTTGGACACGACGTGACGCTGTTCGCCAGCGGCGATTCGCAGACATCGGCGAAGCTGGATGCAACCTGGCCGCGGGCGCTTCGCCTCGACGGTTCCGTGCGCGATCCCAATGCGCTGCATATGGTGATGCTGGAGCGGGTGCGGCAGAAATGTGACGACGAGGAGTTCGACTTCCTCCACTTCCACCTCGATTACTATCCGTGGTCAATGTTCTACCGGCAGCCGACGCCGTTCCTGACGACGCTGCACGGCCGGCTCGATCTGCCGGAGCACCAGCCGGTCTTCAAAACCTTCTCGAAGGTCCCCGTCATCTCGATTTCCAACGCGCAGCGGCGGCCGGTACCGCAGGCGAATTGGGTGAGGACGATCCATCACGGCCTGCCGGAGAATCTGCTGACGCCGAAGCCCGCCAAGCAGGAATACCTCGCCGTGCTCGGCCGTATCGCGCCGGAAAAGGGCGTCGACCGCGCCATCAAGATCGCGACCCATTGCGGCATTCCGCTGAAGATCGCGGCCAAGGTCGATCGTGCCGACCAGGATTATTATGACGAGCTGATCCGGCCGATGATCGAGAATAATCCGCTGGTGGATTTCATCGGCGAGATCGGCGATCACGAGAAGTCCGACTTCCTGAGCGGCGCGCTCGGACTTCTGCTGCCGATCGACTGGCCGGAACCGTTTGGCCTGGTGATGATCGAAGCCATGGCCTGCGGAACGCCGGTGGTCGCCTTCAACCGCGGCTCGGTGCCCGAGATCATCGACGAGGGGCTGACCGGCTTCGTCGTCGAGGACGTCCTCAGCGCGGCCGGCGTCGTCGGCCGCCTCGCGCAACTCGACCGCTCCGCCATTCGCAAGCAGTTCGAGACGCGCTTCACGGCACGGCGCATGGCGCTCGACTATCTCGCGGCCTATCGCAGCCTGGCCGAGCAACAGGCGCCGCGGATCAAGCTGGTGAGCAGCGCCGAGTAGCGACAACTCCTATGGTAGACGTCATGGCCGGGCTCGCCCCGGCCATTGACGTTTGCAGGTAGTGCCCCACTCTATCAGCCGCCATTGCGAGTACAGCGAAGAATCCAGACCGCCTCCGTGGAAAGACTCTGGCTGCGCTCGCAATGACGGGAGAAAGCGGTGGCCTACGTTACTGCCGCCCGCTTCGGCTCGACGATCTCGAACATCCGCGGGAATTCGTCCATCAAGCCCATCAGCTCGGCGAGGCGCATCGGGTTGCCGGCGAGCTCGACCTTGCCGGCGGCCACCGCCTCCGGAAAGCTGGTGAGCTTGGCGATCACCTCGTCGAGCGTGGCCCGCGCGAGCGTGAAGCTGGCATCGGCGCCTTCCGCCTGCACGCCCTCGGTGTAGGTGAGCGCAGAGTTCTCCAGATTCAGCACGAACGTCTCGCCGGTATCGGTAAAACGCCAGTTCAGCACGATGTGCTTGCCGTCCGCCTTCGGCCCGTTGAGGCGGATGCCGAGCACGTCCCAGATCTGGGAGGTGCGCAGCGCGGCCAGCGTCTCACGCGGCATCGGCGGGCGCGGCGGCACCTTCGGCATGCCCTGTCGCAACTCCTGCGCGCCGAACAGATAAGCGTTGCGCCAGGTCGCGCTTTCGGCGGCGTAGCCGAGCTGCTCCAGCGTGTCCGCCAGCAGGTCACGCGCCGCCTGATTGCCGGGCTCGGCGAAGACGAGATGACCGAGCACCTGCGCCACGAAGCGGAATTCGCCCTTGGCAAAGTCCGCAGCCGCGCGCGCGAGGATCGCGTCGGCGCCGCCCATATACTCGACATATTTCTTGCCGGATTCCACCGGCGGCAGCGGATCGAGATTGACCGGATTGGCATCGTACCAGCCCAGATATTTCTGGTAGATCGCCTTCACATTGTGCCGGATGTGGCCGTAATAGCCGCGGCCGTGCCAGGCGCCCTCCAGGCTCCTCGGCAACTGGATCGTCTCGGCGATCTCGGCCGCGGTCAGCCCGTGGTTCATCAGGCGGATGGTCTGGTCGTGCGCGAACTTGTAGAGGTCGCGCTGCTGCCGGATCATCGTGCCGATGCGCTCGCGCCCCCACACCGGCCAGTGGTGCTGGCCGCACATCGCCTCCGCCTTGCCGTCCCAGAGCAGCAGGGCCTCGTTCAGATATTTCGACCAGGCCAGCGCGTCGCGCACATCGGCGCCGCGGAACGGCAGCAGATTGTGAAAATTGTGCGTGCAGTTCTCGGCGAGGTTCAGAAGCTTGTAGCGCGGGACGAAGAAGTGCATCTCCGCCGGCGCTTCGCTGTTCGGCGCCATCTGGAATTCGAAATCGACGCCGTCGATCACGCGCGTGTCGCCGGTCGCCATGATCAAATCGGTCGGCCGCAGCAGCGCGACCGAGCCCGTCGCCATCGACTTGCCGAGGCCGCAATCGACCTGCCCGCGCGCGCCCTTGGCGAGGAGCGGCCCGAACTGGTACTGCGCCCGCCGCAGCATCGCCGGTCCCGCGATGATGTTCTCGGAGACGGCATGCTCCATGAACAGGTTCGGCGCGATGATCGGCACCCGGCCGCTGGCGAGCGCATCCTCCTCCAGCACGCCGCGCGCCCCGCCCCAATGGTCGGTGTGGGTGTGGGTGAAGATCACGGCGGCGACGGGCCGCGCGCCGCGATGCCTGAAATAGAGATCGAGCGCGGCACGCGCGCCCTCGATCGAGGTCAGCGTGTCCACCACGATGACACCGCTGTCGCCTTCGATCAGCGTCATGTTGGCGATGTCGAGCCCGCGGACCTGGTAGATTCCGGGCACGACCTCGAACAAGCCGTGCTGCATGTTGAGCCGCGACTGCCGCCACAGGCTCGGATTGACCGTCGGCGGCGCCGCCTCAGTGGAGAGAAAGCCGTAAGGCTTGAGGCTCCAGACCGTCCTTCCCTGCGGATTGGTGATCTCCGCGTTCTCGATCGTGCCGAGGAAGCCGCGCGCGGCATCGTCGAAATCCCGGGTGTCGGAAAACGGCAGCGCATTCAGCATCGCCGTTTGCCGCGCGATGACGGACGGCGAGGCGTCCTTGGGCATATCAGCTGTCTCGAAGCTGCTCATAAGGCTCTCCCCGGCTTATCTTTGTTGGGGAGGCATCTAACCGCATCTCGATTGTGGTTCCAACTGCTCCTTATGCAGCCAGCCCTTCGGCGACCCTCTGGGCCGATGCGGTCGCGTCAGGCATCCGCAAGGCGCGAGCGAGCACATAGCCGCCGCGGTCCTGCTTGGCCCGGTACATCGCCCTGTCCGAGCGCGACAGCAGCGCTTCCGCGGTGCGCCCGTCGCCCGGCGCAACGGCGACGCCGACGCTGACGCCGAGCTCGATCGCCTGTCCGTCCACATCATACGGCATGCTGATCGATTGCAGGATCCGCTGTGCCATCGCTTCCGCTTCCGCATCAGCCGCCGCGCGCTGCACCAGGACGAACTCGTCGCCACCCATCCGGACCACGAGGTCGTCGGCTGTGGCAAGGATCTTCAATCGCCCCGCAACTTGCTTCAACAGCGCGTCGCCGACGGGGTGGCCGAACCTGTCGTTCGCTTCCTTGAAGCGGTCGAGATCGAGCGTATGGACCGCAACCATCCCCGCCGCCAGCATCGGCGGCAAGTCCGTGGCCAGCACCGAGCGATTGGACACGCCGGTCATGGGGTCCGAGCGCGCGAGCTGCTCGAACTGCCGCTTCAGCGTGATCTGGCTGATCGAGGCGTTGAAGCTCAGCCGCACCATCTCGAAGCTCGCGACCACATACATCAGGATGAGGAGCCCAAGCCCGACATGGCGGAGATCGGGCTGCATGAACGTCACGATCGCGGCCGGCGCGGCGATCGCGACGAGATCGAGCAACGCCGCGACGGGACGCAGCGCCAGCCGCGCCACCACGCCGGCGCCGAACCCGAAGCCGATGCCGATCGCCATCACGCAACAGAGCGCATCACCCAGCACGATGCTGCGCGCGGCAAACACACCAAGCACGAAGGCCGTCGCGACTGTGCCGGCAATATAGCACCGCTCCCAGATCGCAGCCTCGGCCCGACCGAGCTGCTGCGACCGCGCGAGGCGGCGCCGGAACGCAAAAATTTCGAACAGGCGAACGATGGCCACCGCGACACCGGCGACCGTCAAGACCGCCGTCACCTTGTCGCCGGTCTCGTAGGTCGTAATGGCGCCGACCATCGCCTGGCAGGCGGCCGCGAGAATGGTAGGCATCGTCGTGCCGTGCAGGCCCGCGATCACTTCCATATAGACGGCGTCGGAAATCGACGCCCGCCCTGTTTCCATTCTGTTGAACAACATGCCAGCCCCATCTGCTGGCATCGTCCTACCGCACATCGGTAAAAAGGCGTTCACCGCACGGCAGTTGCATTTGAGCGCGCGGGTTTACCGTGCGTTAGCCATCTGCCGCCCTTCGGGCGAGGCCGATGGAGACGCTTCCCTCGGCGTCCCCGCTGGCGCCGCCAATCGCGGCTGGTTCCGCTACATCCCCAACAAACGAGGCAGCCACAACGACAGACCTGGCCAATAGGTGACGACCACGAGGAACGCCAGCATGGTCAGGAGCCATGGCCAGACCGCCACCGTGAGCTCGGTGATGCCCATCTTGGCGATGCCGGACGCGACATAGAGATTCAGGCCGACCGGCGGATGGCACAGCCCGACCTCCATGTTGACCGTCATCAGGATGCCGAAATGGATCGGATCGATGCCGAGCTTGATCGCGACCGGAAACAGGATCGGCGCCATGATCAAGATGATCGAGGACGGCTCCATCACGTTGCCCGCGATCAGCAGCAGGAGGTTGACGACGAGGAGGAAGCCGATCCAGCCGAGGCCCTGGTCGATCATCCATTGCGCGAGCGCCTGCGGTACATTCTCGTAGGTCATCAGGAACGAGAACAGGACGGCGTTGGTGATGATGTAGAGCAGCATCGCCGACAGATTCGCCGATGACAGCAGCACCCGCGGCACGTCTCGCAGCTTCAAATCCTTGTAGATGAACACCGCGACGATGAAGGCGTACACCGCGCTGACGGCGGCAGCTTCGGTCGGCGTGAACAGCCCGCTGTAGATGCCGCCGATCACGATCACGATCAGCAGGATTCCCCAGATCGAATTCCTGAACGCGTCGAGGCGCTGCATGAACGTCGCCTTCGGCATCCGCGGATAGTCATTCTGCCAGGCGCGATAGAACGTCGTGGCGCCGAGCAGCATGGCGAGCACCAACCCCGGTACGATGCCGGCGATGAAGAGCTTGCCCACCGAAGTGTTGGTGGAGACCGCATAGAGAACCATCGGAATCGACGGCGGGATGAGAATCCCGAGCGAGCCGGAAGTCGTGATCACGCCGGCGCCGAACCGTTTCGGGAATCCCTGCGCGACCATGGCGGGCAGGATCACCGATCCGATCGCCACCACGGTGGCCGGCGACGAGCCGGAAATTGCGGCGAACAGCGCGCAGGCGACCACGCCCGAGAGGGCAAGACCACCATACCAATGACCGACCAGCGCGGTCGCGAACGCGATCATCCGTCGCGCCACGCCGCCATGGGTGAGGAAGTTGCCGGCAAGGATGAAGAACGGGATCGCCATGATCTCGAAGCTCTCGATACCGGTGAACAGCTTCAGCGCCACCGATTCCGTTCGCACGTCGGTCAGCGTGAACATGAAGCTGAGCACGGTCAGTCCGAGCGCGATCGAGATCGGCATGCCCGTGAGCATCAATGACAGCAGGAGACCGAAAACGATGGCGACCCGCAGGCCTTGCGGCAACGTGATCAAATGGGCCGCATGGGCGAAGCACACTGCGACGATCAGGACCGGCAGCAGCATCAGGATCCAGCCGAGCGGACTGCGCTCGTCCCGGACCACCTGACTGCGCGTGACCGGTGCCGGATGAACCGGGTCTGCCTCGACGCCCTCGACGCCGGCCATGTCGTGATGCGGCAGCTCGCCGGTGCGATAGAACGACCAGGCGACTTGCAGGAAGCGGAAGCACATCAGGCCGGAGCCGAGCGGAATCGTGAGATACACCAGCCACATCGGCGCTTCGAGATCGTTCGACTGCTGGCCGGTCTGCCACATCTGGCCGACGAACGCGGCGCCGAAATAGCACACGATGGAAGTGAAAAGGGCGCCGCACAACAGACCGAAGGTGATCACGCGGCGGCGCGACCCGCCGGGAAGGACATTGACCAGCACGTCGACGCCGACATGGATTCCGGTTCGCACGCCATAGGCCGCGCCGAACTTGGCCATCCAGATGAACATGTAGATGCAGAGCTCTTGCGCCCAGGACAGGTCGAGCGCGGCGAGCCAGACGAACGCCGCTCGCATGGGCACGGCGAGGAAAGCCAAGTTGCGGGCTTCCGCCCATTTAGCAATGTCGATCGACAGCCCCGCCCCGTAGCGGTGCAGCACGGCGACGAAGATGAGCAACGTCGCGGCCGCAATCAGCGTCGCGATCAGCCATTCCTCGAGATGATTGAGAAAACGATTCAGCACGCGCAGCAACTTGGTCCCCCCAGGATAGGCTGGTCGTTCAAGAGCGAAACGGCCGGGAGTGCGATCACCCCCGACCGTTCATGGTTGTTCTTGAAGGAGCGCCGCCGTCAGTTCATCTTGACGTCGAGTTCCTTGGCGACGAGATCGAGCACTTCCTGCCCGACCCGGCCCTTTGCCCATTTATAAGTCGGCTGCATCGCTTCCTGCCACGCCTTGCGGTCGGCATCGGAGAGATAATGCAGCGTGGTCTTGCCCGTCTTCTTGATCTCGGCCAGCGCGTCTTCGTTCTCCTTGCGCGCGATCGAGTTGGTGTAGTCGGTCGCATCCGCCATCGCCTTGTCGAGCTGGGTACGGATATCAGGCGGCAGGCCATTCCAGAATTTCGAATTGACGATGACCGCGTATTGCAGATGCGCGTGATAGGACACGGTGATGTCCTTCTGCACCTCGTAGAACTTCTGCGTCAGATAGTTGGACGCGGTGTTCTCGCAGCCGTCGACCACGCCGGTCTGCAGCGCCTGGTAGACTTCGGAGAACGCCATGATCTGCGGGATCGAGCCCATCAGGCGGAAATACTGGTCGGCAATCTTCGATCCGGAGATACGGAACTTGAGTCCCTGGAAATCCGTCGGCTTCATCAGCGGGCGATTCGAAGAGACCATGTGGAAGCCGTTGTCCCAATAGGCGAGCCCCGAGATGCCCTTGGCCTCGAGCTTCTGGAACAGCCACTTGCCGACCGTGCCCTTCATCGCGTGGGCATAGGTCTCGTCGTCCTTGAACAGCCAGGGCAGATCGAGCGCCTCGAATTCCTTGACGCCGAGCGGCGCGAATTTCGCGGTCGAGGGCGCGAGCATCTGCACCGAGCCGAGCTGGAGCGCCTCGATCTCCTCCTTGTCCTTGTAGAGCGTGGAGTTCGGATAGACCTCGACCTTGACCTTGCCGTCGGTGTATTTCTCGGCGAGTTCCTTGAACTTGAGCGCGCCCTTGCCCTTCGGCGTGTCGTTGGCGACGACGTGACTGAACTTGATGACGATCGGGCTCTGGGCCTGGACGACGGCAGGAGCCACGAGAATAGCAGCGGCAGCGACCGCAAGAAGCAGCTTGCGCATGAAGTAACCTCCCAACAACTTCTAAAACCGGGTTCTTTTCTTGTTTTGCGGTTTCAGTAGTGGCAGCAATCCGACAGCCAAACAACTAGACCTAAGCCCAATTTGCCGCTGCCAAGCTATCTTGACGGCCGTTGCAGACGCAACCCGGCGCTTGCTCCCCTCCTGTGGAGCGATCGCTTATGTCGCACTGCAGCAGTGCAATCAGCCTTTTCGCTGGGCGACCATGAACAGGCGCCGGAACGGGAACAGCGTCTGCCCCGCGGCATTCTTCGGATAGGCCTTCGCGACCCGCGTCCCGTAGGCGGCCTCGAACGCGGCTTTCTCGTCGCCCTGCAAGACATCGAGGTAGCGCGTCAGCCAGGTCCCCTTGGTCCATTCCTTCACGGGGTTATCGCCTTCGAGCACCTGCAGATATTCGGTCTCCCAGATGTCGATGTTTTGGGACAGGGGCAGAAGAAGATCATGATAGAAGGCCGGCCCCTCGACCGGCGGCGGGGTCACGAGATGCTCGACCTTGGAGCGCCAGGGACCGTCCAGGGCGGTCTCGCCGATCAGTACATGCGAGGGAGCCAGAAAGTTGCGCGGCATCTGCACCGCGAACATGCCGCCGGGCACGACCTTCTCCATCACCGAGGGGAAGAGTGCCGCATGATTAGGCAGCCAGTGCAGTGCGGCATTGGAATAGATCAGGTCATATGACTTGGCCGGACGCCACTGGCCGAGATCCTCATGGGACCATTGCACCTCCGGCGCCGCCTTGCGGCCGGCGGCTACCATCTCGGCCGAGCCCTCGACGCCGGTCACGGTCGCATCCGGCCAGCGCTCCTTGATCAGCTTGGTGACGTTGCCGGCGCCGGCGCCGAGATCGGCGATCGTGCTCGGACCAAATTCCGGAATCCGCATCAAGAGGTCGACCGCGGGCCGGAGCCGGTGGCCGGAGAATTTCAGATATTGCTGCGGGTCCCAGACCATCGTTCAGCGCCTTTTCTTTTTTCGTGTTTCCTTCAACGCGGCTCTTGGTTACCACTGCTCGTCCCGGTCGGGCAAATCACCCTGACGGGGACAGGGCAGGAAACGAACAGCAAAACCAACGGCAACAGGCAAAAAAGCAAACAAGAAAGCGTGCGACCATGGACCTCGGGCTCAAATCGAAAACCGCTGTCGTCACCGGCGCGAGCATCGGCATCGGCCGCGCCATCGCCAAGGGCCTGGCTGCCGAAGGCGTGCGCGTCGTCGGCGTGGCCCGGCGCGCCGAGCTGCTCGCCCAGCTGGTGCAGGAGGTCGGCGGTGGGCTGATCACGCCGCTCGAGCAGGACGTGATGGCCAAGGACGCGGCGGAGAAGATCGCGGCGTTCGCGCTGAAGGAGCTCGGCCATGTCGACATCCTCGTCAACAATGCCGGCGGCAGCCGCCCCCTGCCCGTCGATGCGCCCGACAGCAAATGGGACGAGGCGATCGCGCTGAACTTCACCAGCTACCGCCGCATCACGCATGCGCTGCTGCCGCAGATGATCGAACGCAAATGGGGCCGCATCGTCAACATCACCGGCAAGTCCGAGCCGGAGGGTCTGAACGCCGCGTTCGCCGCCAAGGCCGCCGTGCACGCCTGGGCCAAGGGCCTGTCGCGCGAGATCGGCGAGCACGGCATCACCATCAACTGCATCCCGCCCGGGCGCATCATGAGCGAGCAAATCCGCCGCAACTACCCGCCGGATTATCGCGAGCGCTTCGCGGAGGAAGAAATCCCGGTCGGCTATTGGGGCGAGCCGGAGGACCTCGCGGCACTCGCGGTGTTCCTGGCATCACCCGTGGCCCGCTACATCACGGGAACGGTGATCCCGGTGGATGGCGGCTTGCGGCGGTATCAGTTCTGAGGGCGGGCTGCGGATTCGGTCGGTTGGTGAAAGCGTGCGACGTCCGCTCTGCTCGCCTGAGCGGACAGAATCGGCTCCGTGGTCCAATGGCGACATCACTGCTTGGCCGGGTCAGATGCGATTTGCGCGTAGGAAGTCTCTTCTGAGAACGGCAAGAACTCTTCATTGCTTCGCTCGCACCTTTGCTCGAGATGATTGGCGTCTTCTGCTCAATCGCCCGCTTCAGCTCCAGCGCGCAGGGCGGCGGATAGGCCTTAAGTCGCATCGAGGCGGGCGCCGGAGCTGCCCGCGAACTCAGTACAGCCCCATGGCCATGGCGCAAGAGGTCGAAACCAGAAGTGCAAGGCCGTTGATTCCAAACTCGGCCTCGAGATCGCGGCCGAACAGGTGCAGCCACTTATCCTGCGCCTCGTAGGCGAGCTTCTCCCGCTCGGCCGGACATTCGTAAGCTGCGCCGGCCTGGTTCTGAAGATGATGCACCATCTCATGCACGAGAACGGACAATTCGGCAGGCGTCGTGCCGGTCCATTTATCCGAAAGGTAGATTGTCCTGGTCCGGTCATCATAGAAAGCGACCACGTCCCGCCTCTTTTCGAAGGATGATTCCTGCTCGTGGAGCGCGGTGGTCTCGTGCTGGAGCGCCGACAGCAGGCCCTTGGTGCGAAGCCCCGCCATCTCGACTGAGGCTACCCGCTCGATGTGCGGGTGATTGAGACTGGCGGGCAGGGCGTAATTGGCGGAGATCCAGATCGCGATTGCGGTCAAAAACACGTCCATGGCTGCCTCCTGTGCTCTTCGGGCTTCCTATAAGCGCTAGAGCAAGAGGGCGTCTTTGGGATATGCTTGGATTTGCCTTGGGAATTTGCTGGTTTTGTTTTTCGAAACGGCAGGCGCTGGCGGGATTGTAATGATCTACGCATTCAAGGAGTATCTACTCGATACGGACCGCCGGGAATTGTGGCGTGCGACTGCGCTGGTCGCCGCCGAGCCTCAGACCTTTGATCTCCTCCTCTATCTCGTTCAAAATCGCGAGCGCGTGGTCAGCAAGGATGACCTGTTGGCTGCGATTTGGAGCGGCCGTATCGTTTCGGAATCGACCCTCAGCAGCCAGGTTAACGCGGTTCGCCATGCCATAGGTGACGATGGAGAGCGGCAGATCCTGATCCGCACGCTGCCTCGCAAGGGGTTTCGCTTTGTGGGCGAGGTCGAGGAACGATGCGAGCGGGAACCGCTTCCTGGGGGCGAAGCGGCGGCCCCCCCGCAGCCGACGGATCGACCCGACGCGGCGCGCAAGATGGAGCGGCCGGAACGCCGGCAACTCTCGGTGATGATCTGCGACCTCATCGGCGCCCGCACTCATTTATCGGGCCGGGACCCTGAAGACCTCCTGTTTCTCATGTCCGCTTGTCAGGACCGCATCAAGGCAGTGATCGCCGGGCACGACGGCTTCATCGGCAAATCCTTGGGCGACAAGGTTGTCGTTTATTTCGGATACCCGTGCGCGCGCGAAGATGATGCGGAGCGCGCAGTGCGCGCCGGCCTTGCGGTCATCCAGGAAGTCGCAGGGTTGCGGCTCCACGCCAAAATGCCGTTGCAAGCGCGCGTTGCTATTGCGACCGGCCTCGTCATTGTCGGCGATCTGAACGAGATCGGCATTGCTGCCGACCATGCAGCAATAGGTGATGTGCTGCCGTTGGCGGCCGGTCTCTTGGCGGTTACCGAGCCGGGTGCGCTGGTGATTTCCGCAACTACACATCGCCTCGTTGGCGCGCTGTTCACCTATCGCGATCTCGGATCGCTTGGGTTGAAATCGAGCGTCGATCCGGTCAGGGCCTGGCAACTGCTTTCGGAAAGCACGGCAACCAGCCGCTTCGAAGCGCTGCATGCTGAGCCCGTGAGGCTGATCGGCCGCGAGGAAGAGCTCGCGCTGTTGCAACGACGCTGGAGCCAGATCAAGACTGGCGAGGGCCGGCTGGTCCTGATCTATGGCGAGCCCGGGATCGGCAAGTCGCGCTTGGTTTTCGCCCTGCGGGAGGAGATCAAGGCGGATCCGCACCATTGCCTGCGCCTGCAGTGCTCGCCCCATCGCGTCCAGACTGCGTTTTATCCGGTCATTAATCAGCTCGAACATGCGGCCGGTCTTTCGGCCGGTGACAGCGATGCTACCAAGCTCGATAAACTCAAAGCGTTGCTGGCGCCGTCGTCGCAAAATTTGGCGAGGGACACAGCGCTTTTCGGTGAGCTGCTCTCGATTCCGTGCCAGACTGGTTCGTCCGTGCTGTCGATCAGTCCGCAGCGACGCAAGGAATTGCTATTGGAGCAGTTGGTCGGCCAGATCGCTGGTCTTGCCGCCGAGAAGCCGGTGCTGATCGTGCTCGAAGACGCGCATTGGGTTGACCCGACCACGCAGGAACTGTTCGATATCCTGACCGAACGCATCCGCACGCTTCCAGTTCTGCTCATTATCACCTACCGGCCAGAATTCGTCCCGCCGTGGCTTGGCCAGTCCCACGTGACGGTCATGACGCTGAACAGGCTTGGCCGGCACGACAACATCGAAGTGATCCGACAGGTCGCGAACGGCAAGGATTTCCCGCCCATCCTGCTCGAACAGATCGTGGCGCGAACCGATGGCGTGCCGCTATTCATCGAGGAGATGACGAAGTCGGTTCTGGAAATCGACATCATGCGCGAGGAAAACGGCAGCTACGTGCTTACGCAGTCGTTGCCGTCTCTCGCCGTGCCAACGACGCTACAGGCTTCATTGGTCGCCCGGCTGGACCGGCTCGCCTCGCTGCGCGCGGTGGTGCAGGCCGGAGCGGCGTTCGGACGTGAATTCGCTTACCCGCAGATACGGGCGGTCTGCAATCTCGGCGATGCCGAGCTCGCGCCGCTGCTCAGGCAGCTGGTCGCTTCCGGGCTGGTGCACCAGCGCGGCGTCGTTCCGCACGCCGTTTACACGTTCAAGCACGCGCTGGTGCAGGATGCCGCTTACGGCACCATGCTCAAAAGCCAGCGCGCCGCGATTCACACCCGCATCGTCGAGATCTTCGAGCGCCAATTTCCCGAAATGCTGGAACGTAACCCGGACGTGCTTGCCTATCACTGCACCGAGGCGGGAAGCTCCGGCAAGGCCATCGATTACTGGCTCAAGTCCACCCGTAAGTCGCTTGCTCGTTCGGCCGGCATCGAGGCGGAGGCCCAATTGGAAAAGGCCATGACGCTGCTGCCGAACATTACGGATCAGACGGCCCGTCAGCAATTCGAGGCCCGCATCCAGGTCGAGCTTGGCAACACCTTTATCATGACCAGAGGATTTGCCTCGCCCGATGTCGCCACCGCGCTGACAAAGGCGCGGGCCCTGCTCGATGAAGCCGCCTATCCTATCGAAGCGCTTCGGGCGCTCGGTGCCCTGTGCAACTATCACTTGATCCGGTCGGAATCGCCAAAGCTCCTGCAGCTTGCAGAGCCATTCCTTCGTCGCCGCGTTGACCCGCCCGGCGTGATGGTTAGTCATTACGAGGCCGGCACCGCCTATCTGCACATCGGCAGGTTCGAGGACGCGAGACTTCACCTCGAAAAGGGGCTCTCGCTTTACGAAGAAGAAACACCGGTCGCATTTATGGCCGGCAATAATATCCGAACGTTTTCGCTGGTCTGGCTCAGCCTTACTTACCTTTATCTCGGCAAGCTGAAACTGGCGACGGAAACGAGAGAGGCCGCCGTGAGCGACGCGCGAAGCCGCCTCCATCCCTTTACCCTGGTATCGGCGCTGCTGGCCTCGGCACGCTTCTTCCTCCACACACGCGACCTGCAGGCCGCGATCGCCGCGACCGAAGAGGGATTTGCCATCGCCACCGAGCAGCGCAGCCCCTACCACATTTCCCGCGCCAATATCCTGAAGGCTGTCAATCTCGTCGCGGGCGGTCGGGCCACGGAAGGAATTTCACTGATGGACGCTGCGCTCATGGAACATCGCGACACCGGGGCGAATTTTCAGAGTTCGTTTAACCTGTCCTGTCTCGCGGAGGCCTATGCCCGCGCCGGCAATCATGCACGCGCACTCGATTTCGCCGAGCAGGCGATCGGCGAGGTCGAGCGGTCCGGCGAACACTGGTGGGCTGCCGAGGCCCAACGCCTCAAGGGAACGATCCTGCTCACCGCAAATCCCACCGATCGCCGGCGAGCCGAGGACTGCTTTGTCTCAGCGCTGAAATCCGCGCAGACTCAGAAGGCAACGTTTTGGCAGCTGCGCGCTGCGCATAGCTTGGCCAGCCTGTGGAGCGGGGAAGGCCGCGATACTGAAGCCCGAAAGTTGCTGGCGCCGATCTATCGTAAATTCACCGAAGGCATTGATTTGCCTGATCTCGACGATGCGCGAAGGTTGCTGGACCGTCTCAGGAAGCCGGTCTCCAGTCAGCAGCGGCAAGCGACCTGGCGCTGAGGAAACGGACTAACGGCATCGCCAGCGGAGCAGCCACGAGACATCCCAGACGCGATCGCGAACCTAACGAACATCCGTGCATCGGTGCCACGATAGCATCGTGACGGTGTTTTGCCCGACCTGTCAACGCCGTCGCGACGCGCAGGGTCGCGACGGCGCCGCCTGAAGATACCTTGTCGATCAAGGGGCGTTGGGCTCAGCTCTTTGACGCGCTCTGAGCCCAACCTAGAGACGCAGGTGCTGTACATAGATATCAATTTTCCGCCGGCGGCTTCGATGAGGTTCTTGGCCGCTTCGTACCGGTTGGTTTTTGGATTTTCCATGATGCTGTTGAGAGATTTTGGGGTGTATTGCCCTGTCATACAGAAATGCATAGTGACTTCCTCCTGTCGGGGAATGTTCGGAAAATTGGGGCGCAAGATTTACTTCGGGCTCAACAAAAACAGGCGGCTAAAGCCGCGTTGAGCGAAAGACCATAGACCCCGCAAGATACCGCTGAGAATAGACGGGCGTTCGGCACTACCCGTCGGCGGCTGAGCGATCAGGCTACATCAATTATGCGGCGTACGGAAAACATTCTGAGTCCATCACTCGGACGCCGACGGTCCAGGATGGGGTAACCGCGGTCAGAAGCGGTCCCTATCGAAGGCCCGCTACACGCGTGCGCTAGGCTTGCGCTTCCGCATCCGCGCTGCTCTGACCGAGGCGCGGCTCCGTCCCCGCCAATAGCCGTTGAATGTTGGCGCGGTGGCGAACGATCACGTATATGCCGCCTCCGATCACCAGCAGCCGATAGGGCCACGGTTGCTCAAACCCGCAGACCAGAACGATTGCCGTCAACGCCGCGAGGATCGAGCTCACGGAAACCATCCGGGTGATGCTCAGCGCGACGCCGAAGACTGTTGCAGCCCCCAATCCCACGGGCCATGAAATCGCCAGCAACACACCCAGCCCGGTCGCAGCGGATTTGCCGCCCGTAAAGTTCAGCCAGATCGAGCGGCTATGCCCAAACAGCGCTGCAATCCCGGCCAGGCAAACTGCCCATGACACCCATATCTGCAAATCAGACGCTGTCGGCGGGGTCGCAGACAGCTCGGTATAGAGCCAGGGACAGAAGGAGCGGGCAACGATGATGGCCGCCACGCCTTTCAACACATCGGCGACAAGCACCGCCAACGCCGGCCACTTGCCCAGGGTCCGCAATACGTTCGTCGCCCCGGTGGATCTGGAGCCATGCGCTCGAATATCAATGCCCTTGAGGAGTTTTCCCGCGAGATAGCCCGTGGGCGTAGAACCCAAGAGATAGGCGATCACCAATCCAACCGCGCCCGCTATCCAAAAAGCCATGATCGAAAAAGCCAAGGGTTCTAGTTCCGGTTTTACGCAACCAGCGCTTTATCGCCGACCTGTTTTGACCGCGACGAGTCGGAGGCGAAATGCCGGAGCCGGCTGCACAGGTCTGCCCCATCTGGGAGCGGGCACATCGCGCATTCATGCACACGCGGTCTGGTCTTCGCCCGGGCCTCTGTCACGATAGCATTCTGCCAGTGTTTTGCCCGACGGGTCAACTTGATCGCGGCAGCGAATGTCACCGCGGCGCGACTCGAAAAACCCTTAACCTTCAAGGGACCTTCTACTGTGCATGGGGTTGTTTTTCGACGTTTTAGTTTTGGACCCTGAGAAAAAAGCGCAAAGGCCCGCACGAACAACTCACTCCGCCTGCAGGATCTCCGCAATCGCGGCGCCCGCCGCGATGGTGCCGAGCTTGCCGCCGACGTCGCGCGTCGCCCTGCCCTCGCCGATCGCTTTCGCCACCGCCGCCTCGATCGCACGCGCGGCTTCCTCGTAGCGGACGGCGCCGCTCGTCTCGCCGTGCCAGGCGAGCAGCAAGGCCGTCGACAGGATCAGCGAGACCGGATTGGCGACGTCCTGCCCCGCGATATCAGGCGCCGAACCGTGCGCCGCCTGCGCCATAGCATGGCGGTCGCCGACATTGAGCGAGCCGCCGAGGCCGAGACTTCCCGACAGCTCCGCCGTGAGATCGGACAGGATATCGCCGAACATGTTGGTGGCGACGATGACGTCGAACCGATCCGGGTTGCGCACCACATGCGCCATCATGGCGTCGACGAGGATGTCATCGACCGCGAGGCCGGCATAAGCTTTCGCCGCCTCGCGGCAGATGTCGAGAAACATCCCGTCGCCGATCTTGAGCACGTTGGCCTTGTGCACGATGGTGAGATGCTTGCGCCGCTTCATCGCCAGACGGCAGGCGGCGTGCGCGATGCGTTCGCAGCATAGGCGCGTGATCCGGCGCAGCGAGATCACCACATCAGGCGTGACCAGCATTTCGCCATTGCCCTGCTCCATGTTGCGGTCGGCATAGAAGCCTTCGGTGTTCTCGCGCACCACGACGAGATCGAAATCCCCACACCGGCCGGGCCGCCCCGCATAGGTGCGTGCGGGCCTGACATTGGCGTAGAGGTCGAGGCTCTTGCGGAAGTGACGCGACGGATTGATCTCGCCATGCGCCTCGTCCTTGAAGTCGAAGGTCGCGGTCGGGCCGAGGATCAGGCCGTCGGCGGCGCGGACGATGTCGAGCAGTTCGGGGCGCACCGTCGTGCCGAACTGCTGCAGGCTCGCATGCCCGACCGCGTGCTCCTCCAGCCGCAGATTGAGCTGGAAGCGCTCGGAGGCCGCGCGCAGCACGCCCGATGTCGCGGTCGTGATCTCCGGTCCGATGCCGTCACCGGGCAAAACGACGAGTTGCATGGCGGTCCCCTCAAATTGCAGCAGCAGAACGATCATACGCCGGAGCACGGCGGCTTCGCCCAGCCTTCGCGCATACACAGCATGCAAGCATATGCCTGTGGAAGCGGCCTTTGGCGTAGTACATGCCGAAAGTCCCGTTCAGCCACGCCGCCGAAACAACGCGCAAGTCCATGATAACAAGGCAATGACAATCACGTTACCTGCCGCCGCGCGCGAGCCCGACCACACCGTGTCCGACGGCCTGCCCGCTGCGCAGCGGCGCTGGGCCATTGCCGCGATCTTCACCGCGCTGGCGATGGCTTCGCTCGACACCGCGATCGCCAACATCGCTCTGCCCGCCATTGCCGCCGATCTGCATGTCACGCCGGAGCAGTCGGTCTGGGTCGTCAACGTCTACCAGATCGCGCTGGTGGCGACGCTGCTGCCGCTCGGTGCGCTCGGCGAGATCGTCGGGCACCAGCGCATCTATCTCGGCGGCCTGATCCTCTTCACCATCGCCTCGCTGTTCTGCGCGGTGGCGTGGTCGCTGGACAGCCTGCTGGTCGCCCGTACCCTGCAAGGGCTCGGCGCCAGCGGCATCATGAGCGTGAACACCGCGCTGGTGCGTTTCGTCTATCCCGGCCGGATGCTGGGCCGCGGCTTCGGCCACAACGCGCTGGTGGTCGCGACCGCCTTCACCTTCGGTCCCTCGATCGCCTCGGCCATCCTGGCGCTCGGGCCGTGGCCGTGGCTGTTCGCCGTCAACATCCCGTTCGGCCTCGTCGCGATCGGCATCGGCTTTGCGATGCTGCCGAAGACGCCGCGCGCCGATCACGGCTTTGATTTTCTCGGCGCGGTGCTGGCGTCGGCCTGCCTCGGGCTGTTCATCACGGGCATCGGCAGCGCCGCGCACAATCTGTCGCCGGTGGTCGTCGGCGTCGAGCTGGTCACGGCCCTCGCGCTCGGCTTCATCCTGACGCGCCGGCACGCCGACCATCCCGCACCGATGCTGCCGATCGACCTGTTCAGCCGCCCGATGTTCGCGCTGTCGGCGGCGACGGCGGTGTGCTCCTTCGCCGTGCAGGGCCTCGCCTTCGTCTCGCTGCCGTTCTATTTCGAGGACGTGCTGGGACGCTCGCAGGTCGAGACCGGATTCTTCATGACGCCATGGCCGCTGGTGGTCGGCATCATGGCGCCGATCGCGGGGCGCCTCTCCGATCGCCATGCCGTCGGATTGCTGGGCGGCATCGGCCTTGTGCTGCTCGGCCTCGGCATGGCGCTGCTCGCGATGCTTCCGGCCAATCCCGCCATCCCCGACATCATCTGGCGGATGGTGATCTGCGGCATGGGGTTCGGCTTCTTCCAGGCGCCGAACATGAAGGCGGTGATGTCGAGCGCACCGCCGCACCGCAGCGGCAGCGCCTCCGGAATCGTCGCGACCGCGCGCCTGACCGGACAGACGACGGGAGCCGCGCTCGCCGCGGCCTGTTTTGCTCTCGCCGGACACCAGGGCGCAACGGTGGCACTGGCGCTCGGCGCCGGCTTTGCCGCGCTCGGCAGCGTCATGAGCTTGTTGCGGCTCGCGGTGAAGTAAGACCCTCAGGCCAGATGCCGCGCGGCTGTCGCGTCGACCGTCGCCGCTGCCGCGATGACCGTCTCGTCGTCGAGCGCAGCCAGGCGCACGTCGATGGCATCGATGACCTTGCGCGAGAACGGTCCGAGATGCGCATAGGCCGCGATCATCTGTACCGCGATCCGCGCCGATGACGTGTCGCGCTTGGCGCAGTTCATGAAGGTTTGCCAAAGCGGGCGCCCGTCGGGGATGGAGGTGACCACGCGATGAACGGTCTCCATCGCCCCGACCCTGGCGCGGATGTCGCCTTCGGCAAGCTCGTGGCGCTGCCTGGACCGGTCGAGCAGCGTCATCAACTTGTCGACGCGGCCCGCATAGGCGGCCGGGCTGTAGACACGCTCGAGCACGGTCTTGTAGTCCATCAGGATATCGCGGAGCGGCCGCACCGGATCGAAGTTGATGCCGCCGGTGCACTGATCGCCGCCCGTCGTCGATGCCAGATCGTGGTCCGCGTGCAATCGGCCTTCCTTTGCAAGGCGCCGCGTGAGCTGCGTGTTCGGCAACGCGTAGAGCAGCCCGATCATGGCAACCGGGATGGCGGCCTCCTCGATGAAATCGACCATGGCCTCCGCCATCGAGACCTTCTCGTTGTCGAAGCCGACGATGAAGCCCGCGGTGACAAGCATGCCGGCGGCGTAGATCTTGTGGATGCTCTCGGCGATGTTGCGCCGCGTGTTCTGTTTCTTGCGCATCGCGACCAGGGTTGCGGGATCCGGACTTTCGATGCCGACGAAGACAGCGAAGAAATTGGCCGCCCCCATCAGGTCGAGCAATTCAGGATCGTCGGCGAGATTGACCGAGGCCTCGGTGGACAATTCGAAGGGATAGCCGTGCGCGCGCTGCCATTCGGCGAGCTGGGGCAGGAACAGCCGGAGCGACTTCTTGTTGCCGATGAAATTGTCGTCGACGAAGTCGAGATGGCCGCGATAGCCCATATTGTAGAGCCTATCGAGCTCGATGAGCATCTGCTCATTCGTCTTGGTGCGCGGCACGCGCCCATAGAGCTCGATGATGTCGCAGAACTCGCAGGTGAAAGGGCAGCCGCGCGAATACTGCACACCGAGGTAGAGATAGTCCTCGAATTTGAGCAGGTCGAAGCGCGGCACCGGCGTCGAGGTGACGTCGGCCTGGAATTTCGGCGCGGTGAAGACGCCGGCGCGTGCGCCGCTGTCCCAGGCCGCGATGAATTCGTCGATGACGCTTTCGGCCTCGCCGAGCACCCGGAAGTCGGCTCGCTCGTAGACATGGGGGCTGGAGGTGGGATCAGGGCCGCCGACCACCACCGGCTTGCCCGCCGCGCGGCATACGTCGATCAGGCGCAACGTGTCGGCCTGCTGCGGCAACATTCCGCCGGTGAAGACGACGTCGGCCCAGGCGAGATCGTCGTCGCAGAAAGGCTGCGTGTTGCAATCGATGAGGCGCACCGTCCAGTTGGCCGGCAGCATCGCGGCAACAGTGATCAGGCCGAGAGGAGCAGCGGGGCGTTTCACGCCCATCAGTTCGCAGGATTCGCCAAAACTCCAGAAGGACTCCGCCGTGAAGAGCGGATAGAGCATCAGCACGTTGCAAGGCTTCGGTACGTTCATGGAACCCCTTCTGGCTTCGCCCCAGTGTAGCAGAGCATCTTGGTCTTGCATCCCGGCAAAAGGGACAAACTGTTGCCGATTGTTCCATGGTGGCTGGCGCGCCAAAGCAGGAGACGTCGTCCGAGGCTGTGCGCAGGCGTACAAGGGACGCGGCGAATGGCCTCGGGTGCGGACCCCGGGGCGGAGGTTTTCGCGCAAAACAGGCGGACGCAACACCGCCCGCCCCTTAATCATCCTGCGAGCGCGAAAATCATCGACGACACCCCGCGGACTCTTGATTTGAACAGTTCCAATTTGCCCGACACATTGCGCCCCTGAGTTCAATCGGTGGATTGGGCCAATCAGGGGACTGCGATGGCAAACCTAATAATCAACGGAAAAACCTTCACACTCGATGTCGAGCCAGATACGCCGCTGCTCTGGGCGATCCGCGAGAATGCCGGCCTGACCGGCACCAAATATGGCTGCGGCATCGCACAATGCGGCGCCTGCACCGTTCACATGGACGGTGTCGCCACGCGTTCCTGCGGGATCTCGGTCGCTGAGGCCGAGGGCAAGAAGATCACCACGATCGAGGGACTGGCGTCCGGCAGCTCGCTGCACAAGGTGCAAGAAGCCTGGATCGCCCAGGACGTTCCGCAATGCGGCTATTGCCAGAGCGGCATGATCATGGCGGTGGCGGCGCTGCTGATCGAAAGACCGAAACCGACCGACGCCGATATCGACGAGGCCATCACCAATATCTGCCGCTGCGGCACCTTCCAACAGGTGCGCGAAGCGATCCACATGATCGCAAGCGCGTAAGTAGCCGCCCCATGAACAAGCACGTCTCTCCCAAGATGAACCGCCGCGCCTTCGTCATCGGCACCGCCGCGGTCGGCACCGGCCTTGCGATCGGCCTCGATCTCCCGTTCGGCGGCCCCGCCGTGGTGCGCGCGGCCGACGGCTCGCCCGAGATCGGCGCCTGGGTCGTGGTCAGGCCCGACGATGCCGTCGTGATCCGCATCGCCCGCTCCGAGATGGGCCAGGGCTCGCTCACCGGCCTCGCCCAGCTCGTCGCCGAGGAACTCGAATGCGACTGGTCGAAGGTCTCGACCGAATATCCGACACCGGGCCAGAGCGTTGCCCGCAAGCGCGTCTGGGGCGATTTCTCGACCGGCGGCAGCCGCGGCATCCGCTCTTCGCACGACTATGTCCGCAAGGGCGGCGCCACCGCGCGCCTGATGCTGATCCAGGCCGCCGCCGATGCGTGGAAAGTCCCGGCGTCCGAATGCACCGCCGCGAACAGCGTCATCACCCATGCGCCATCCGGCAAGACCACCACCTACGGCAAGGTGGCCGAGGCCGCAGCCAAGCTGACGCCACCGTCCGACGTCAAGCTGAAGGATCCGAAGGACTGGAAGCTGATCGGCAAAGGCGTGAGGCGGCTCGACACCGCCGACAAGACCACCGGCGCCATGATCTACGGCATCGACGTCAAGCTGCCGGGCATGCTGAACGCCGCGATCAAGGACTGCCCGGTGTTCGGCGGCAAGCTGAAGAGCTTTGACGAAGCCAAGATCGCCGGCATGAAAGGCGTCAAGCAGGTCGTCAAGGTCGGCGATACCGCGGTCGCGGTCGTTGCCGACACCTGGTGGCACGCCAAGACCGCGCTGGAAGCGCTGCCGATCGTCTGGGACGAGGGCGACAACGCCAAGGTCTCGAGCGAGTCCATTGCAAAATGGCTGGCCGAGGGCCTCGACAACGGCCAGCCGGCCTATGTCGGCAACAAGAACGGCGACGCCAAGGCCGCGATTGCCGGCGCAGCCAGGAAGATCGACGCCGTCTACAGCTACCCCTACCAGAACCATGCCACGATGGAGCCGATGAACGCCACCGTGCTCTACACGGCAGACAAGTGCGAGGCCTGGTGCGGCACGCAGAATGGCGAGGCCGCCTTCGCGGCGGTGCTGGAGGCGTCCGGCCTGCCGGCCGAGAAGTGCGACGTGCACAAGGTGATGCCCGGCGGCGGCTTCGGCCGGCGCGGCCAGACCGACTATGTCCGCCAGGCGGTCATAATCGCCAAGCAGATGCCGGGCACGCCGATCAAGCTGTTGTGGTCACGCGAAGAGGACATGGCGCACGGCAGGTATCATCCGATCACCCAGTGCAAGATGACCGGCGCGTTCGATGCCGACAATAATCTGGTCGCGCTGCACTACCGCCTGTCCGGACAGTCGATCCTGTTCTCGCTCCGCCCCGAAGCGCTGCAGAACGGCATGGATCCGGCTGCATTCCAGGGCGTCGCCCAATCCGGCGAGGCCGCGTTCGGCTATTCGGTGCCGAACCTCCTGATCGAGCATGCGATGCGCAATCCGCACGTTCCGCCCGGCTTCTGGCGCGGCGTCAACGTCAATCACAACGCGATCTACATGGAATGCTTCATGGACGAACTGGCCCAGGCCGCAGGGCAGGACCCGCTCGAATTCCGCCGCAAGCTGATGGGCAAACATCCCAAGCATCTGGCGGTGCTCAATGCCGTGGCCGAAAAGATCGGCTGGACCACGCCGGCGCCGCAGGGCGTCTATCGCGGCATCGCGCAGGTCATGGGCTATGGAAGCTATGTCGCCGGTGCCGCCGAAATCTCGGTGACCGACGGCAACAAGATCAAGGTGCATCGCATCGTCGCCTCCACCGATCCAGGCTACGTCGTCAATCCGGCGCAGGTGGAGCGGCAGATCGCCGGCTCCTTCGTCTACGGCCTCTCCGCACTGTTCTACGGCGGCTGCACCGTCAAGGACGGCAAAATCGAGCAAACCAACTTCGACACCTACAACTCGATGCGCATCAACGAGATGCCGAAGGTGGAAGCGGTGATGGTGCCGAGCGGCGGGTTCTGGGGCGGTGTCGGCGAGCCGACCATTGGCGTCGCGGCGCCGGCGGTGCTCAATGCGTACTTCGCCGCGACCGGCAAGCGCATCCGCTCTGTGCCGTTGCGCGACCAGAACATCACCTTCGCCTAAGAGACGCCGCGGCGGCCACGACGGCCGCCGCGGCATTTTCCGGATGAGGCCCATGAATGCGCCGGTTACACGGCGGAATGCCGTCCTCGGCATCACCGCCGCGGCCACATCGTTCGCCGTACCTTCGATCCTGCGTGCGCAGTCCGCAGGCCGCGTCGTCGTGGTCGGCGGCGGCTTTGGCGGCGCGGCCTGCGCTCGCGCGCTGAAGCGTGCGCAGGGAAACCTGCAGGTCATCCTGATTGAGCCCAATGCAGTCTTCACTTCCTGCCCCTTCAGCAACGAGGTGATTGCGGGCCTGCGCGACATCGACGCGCAGCAGTTTGGCTACGACAAGCTCGCGGCCCAGGGCGTCACCGTGATCGGCCAGGCCGTGACCACGATCGAGACGCAGCGGCGCAGCATCTTGACGGCCGATGGTGTTGCGCTGCCCTACGACCGTCTTGTGCTCTCCCCCGGCATCGACTTCCACTTCGAAGCCCTGCCCGGCTACGACGAGGCCGCGGCGGAAAAGATGCCGCACGCCTGGAAGGCCGGCGCTCAGACGCTTTTACTGCGCAAGCAGTTGGAGGCAATGCCGGACGGCGGCACGGTTGCCATTACGATCCCCGCCAATCCCTCGCGCTGTCCGCCTGCGCCTTACGAGCGCGCCAGCCTGATCGCGCATTACCTGAAGATCAACAAGCCGCGCTCGAAGGTGCTGGTCTTGGATGCCAAGGACACTTTCTCCCAGCAGCGGCTATTCGAGAGGGCGTGGAAGGAGCTCTACGGCGACATGATCGAGCGCATCGCGCTGTCGCAAGGCGGCCGCGTGACTTCGGTTGACGCTTCGACCAAGACCATCGTCACCGAGTTCGGCAACTACACCCCTGACGTCGCCAACGTCATCCCGCCGCAGCGCGCCGGCCTCATCGCCGGGATCGCCGGCGCTGCGGATGCGACCGGCTGGTGCCCGATCGACCCTGCGACTTTCGAGTCGAAGCTCGTCCCAAACATCCATGTCGTCGGCGATGCCTGTCTCGGCGGCGGCATTCCCAAATCGGCGTCAGCCGCAAGCGCGCAGGGCAAGGCCTGCGCCGCTGCCATCGTCAGTCTGCTCGCGGGTCGCACGCCAGAGGCGCCGCGGCTGACCGGCGTCTGCTACAACACCGTCGCGCCCGGTTACGGCTTTTCGCTGGCCGGCAATTACCAGCCCAAAGGCGATATCTTTGCCGAGGTCGAGGGCGGCGCGACCAGCCCGGTCGACGCCCCGCGAGAACTGCGCGCCCGCGAGGCAGCCGAGGCCGAGCGCTGGTTTCAAACCATCACGGCGGATACCTTTGGCTAGGACATCTCTCCATATCGCAACGCTGGTCGCCGCCACTCTTGCCTCTGGTGCAGAAGCACAAGACCTCGTGCCCTACAGGATCACCGGCGACGGAATTGGCCAATCGCTCACCGGCGCGCCCGGCGATACCGCGCGCGGCCGCGCGCTGGTGCTCGCGCGCACCACGACCTGCATCCTCTGCCATTCCGGCCCCTTCCCGGAAACGCGGTTCCAGGGTGACCTCGCGCCCGACCTTAGGGGGACCGGGAACCGCTGGTCGGCGAGCCAGTTGCGGCTTCGGCTGGTCGATGCGGCGCGCTTCAACCCACAGACCATCATGCCGTCCTATTATCGCAATGGCGGGCTCGTGCGGGTCGGGCGCAATTTTGTCGGCAAACCGATATTGTCGGCCGCCGAGATCGAGGACATCGTGGCCTTTCTTGCAACGCTTCGGGACTAGGTTCATGCCGACCACGCGACGACGATTCCTGGGCCTTGCCGGAGGCGTGACGGCCGCCGGGGCGATTCCGATCGTCACGCTGCAGCCGCTTCAAGCGACACCAGCGATGCTCACCGCCGCGGTACGCAACATCGTCGGCGAAGCCGCTGTACGAACCGGCAAGGTGAAGCTCGACATTCCACCGCTGGTCGAGAACGGCAACACGGTGCCGATGACCGTGAGCGTCGCCAGCCCGATGACCGCGGATGATTACGTCAAGAGCATCCACGTTTTCAACGAGAAGAACCCGCAGCCGAACATCGGCAATTTCCATCTCGGCCTTTCGGCCGGCCGCGCCCAGGTTTCGACGAGGATCCGGCTCGCCGACACCCAGAGGGTGATCGCGATCGCACGCCTCTCCGATGACACTTTCTGGCAGGTTGCCGCCGACGTCGTCGTGACGCTCGCCGCCTGCACCGAGGAGATGAACTGATGACCGCGCTCATCAACGTTCCGGCGAAGGCCAGACGCGGCGACATCATCGAGATCCGCACGCTGACCTCCCACATCATGGAAACCGGCTTCCGTCACACCGCGGACGGCGCGCTGGTACCACGCGACATCGTCACGAGCTTCACCTGCCGCTACAACGGCACCGAGATCTTCAGCGCCGACCTCTTCCCGGCAATCGCGGCGAATCCATATCTGTCGTTCTTCACGGTTGCGAAAGAAAGCGGCAAGTTCGAGTTCGAGTGGACCGGCGACAACGGCTATTCGTCCAGCGCATCGGCATCGATCACGGTCGAATGATTTTCTGGCGCGCGATAGCGGCGGCGGCGCTTCTCGCCACGAACTCCGCCCTGCTCGCCGGCGAGATTCCGCCGGACGAGCGCCGCTCCGGCTATTCCTTCATGGGTCCGGACAGCCGCGCGATGCAGGATGACGACACGTCCAATCCGGGCATGTTGTTCGTGCTCGACGGCGAGGCGCTCTGGACGAAGAAGACCGGCAGCGCGGAGAAAGCCTGTGCGGATTGCCATGGCGATGCCCGGAGCAGCATGAAAGGCGTCGCAGCGCGCTATCCCGCCCTCGACAAGACGCTAGCGCGTCCCGTCACGCTAGACCAGCGCATCAACCTCTGCCGGGGCAATCATCAGAAAGCGACACCGCTGTCCTACGAGAGCCGCGACCTACTGGCGCTGTCCGCCTTTGTCGCCCACCAGTCCCGCGGCGTTCCGATCACGGCCGGCGGCGATCCGGAGCTCAAGCCCTTCCTCGAACAGGGCCGCGACCTTTTCATGCAGCGCGAGGGTCAGCTAAACCTCGCCTGCGCCAATTGCCACGACCACAATTTCGACAAGCGCCTCGCGGGCGCGCCGATCACGCAAGCGCAGCCGACCGGCTATCCGCTTTACCGCCTGGAGTGGCAGACACTGGGGTCGATCGAGCGCCGGTTGCGCAGTTGCATGACCGGCGTTCGCGCCCAGGCCTATGATTACGGCTCGCCCGAGCTGGTCGCGCTCGAGCTTTACCTGATGTCGCGGGCGCGCGGCCTGCCAATGGAGACACCGGCCGTTCGCCCCTGATCGTAGATTAGGACTAGGCAGACGCGGCACGGTCGCTAGTATCCCTCCCAAAGAGAATGAATCAAAGGGAGGATTTGAAGTGACCAACCACAACATATCACGTCGTACGCTCTTGAAGGGCACCGCGGCGGCGGGCGCACTCAGCCTGACCGGAATGCCGGCGCACGCCGAGGTCAATTGGAAGAAATACGCCGGGACCAAGCTGGAGGTCATCCTCGCCAAGGGCCCGCGCGGCGACAATCTGCAAAAGTACATCAAGGAATTTACCGAGCTCACCGGCATCCAGGTGGAATCCGAGCAGATTCCCGAGCAGCAGCAGCGCCAGAAGGTGGTGATCGAGCTGACCTCCGGCCGGCCGAGCTTCGACGTCATCCATCTCAGCTATCACGTGCAGAAGCGGCAGTTTGAAAAGGGCGGCTGGCTCGCCGACTTAACGCCCTACATGAAAGACCCGACGCTGACCGCGCCCGATCTCGTCGAGAGCGATTTCTCGGCCGCGGGCCTGCAATACGCCAAGAACGACAAGGGCCAGATGCTGTCGCTGCCCTGGTCGGTCGACTATTTCATCCTCTACTACAACAAGGAGCTGTTTCAGAAGAAGGGCGTCGCAATCCCCAAGACGCTCGACGAGATGGTTGCGGCCGCCGAGAAGCTCACGGATACCAAGGAAGGCACCTACGGCTTCGTCGGACGCGGCCTGCGCAACGCCAACATGACGTTGTGGACCAACTTCTTCCTCGACTATGGCGGCGAATTCCTCGACGCCAAGGGCAACATCCTGACCGACGGTCCGGAAGCGATTGCGGCAACGAAGCTCTATCAGACGCTGCTGACGAAAGTCGCTCCGCCCGGCGTGGCCGGCTTCAACTGGATGGAGTCGATGGCCTCGTTCACGCAAGGACGCTCGGCGATGTGGATCGACGGCGTCGGCTGGGCGCCGCCGCTGGAGGATCCGGCCGCCTCGCGCGTCGTCGGCAAGGTCGGATATACCGTCGTCCCGGCCGGACCGAAGGGACAATATTCGGCCACTTATGGCGACGGCCTCGGCATTGCGGCGGCGAGCAAGAACAAGGAAGCCGCCTATCTGCTCTGCCAGTGGGCGGTCTCGAAGCAGCAGGGCGCGCGGCTGTTGCAAGCCGGCGGCGGCGTGCCGTTCCGCAACTCGATCCTTGGCGATCCCGCAGTCCAGCAGGGCGTGAAAATGCCCAAGGAATGGCTGCAATCGGTGATCGATTCTGCCAAGATCAGCAAGCTCGGCCTGCCTGTCGTGATTCCGGTCGCCGAATTCCGCGATCTCGTCGGTGCTGCCATCACCGCGACACTGGCCGGCGCCGATCCTGCGACCGAGCTGAAGAAGGCGCACGAGCAGTACCGGCCGATCCTGGAGCGTAGCGAAAAGGCGTGAGCGCATTGACACAATCGGCTCCGGCCGCGGCACAGTCTGATGCCGCGCCGGAGAAGGAGTTGCGGCCGCCGTCCTACTGGCCGTTCGTGGTACCGGCGCTGGTCGTCGTGCTCACCATCATTATATTCCCGTGGGTCTTCACGATCTGGATGAGCCTGAACGAGTGGAAGGTCGGCTCGCCCACCACCTTCGTTGGACTCTCCAACTATCTGCGGCTGACGAGCGATCCGCGCTTCCTCGAGGCGGTGGGCCACACCATGGTTTACACCGTCCTGTCGGTGTTGCTGCCCCTGATCCTCGGCACGCTTGCCGCCGTGGTGTTTCACCAGAAATTCGCCGGCCGCGGCTTCCTGCGCGGCATCTTCATTATGCCGATGATGGCAACGCCCGTCGCGATCGCGCTGGTCTGGACCATGATGTTCCATCCCCAGCTCGGCATCCTGAATTACCTGCTGTCGCTGGTCGGAATCCCCGCACAGCTCTGGGTCTTCCACCCTGCAACCGTGATTCCCTCACTCGTGCTGGTCGAGACCTGGCAATGGACGCCGCTAGTCATGCTGATCGTGCTCGGCGGCCTCGCCGCAATTCCGACCGAGCCTTATGAGAGCGCGCAGATCGACGGCGCAAGCTTCTGGCAGGTCTTTCGTTTCATCACGTTGCCGCTGATCATGCCGTTCCTGTTCATCGCCGCCATGATCCGCATGATCGACGCGGTGAAAAGCTTCGACATCATCTTCGCGATCACGCAAGGAGGGCCGGGCTCGGCCTCGGAGACGATCAACATCTACCTCTACAGCGTCGCTTTCACTTATTATGACCTCGGCTACGGCTCGGCGATCGCGGTCGTGTTCTTCCTGCTGATTGTCCTGCTTGCGGCGGTGATGCTCTACGCCCGTCAGCGCATGCTGTGGACCGAGATCTCGAGCGGCGCATGAACCCAAGCCAGACCAATCTACGACAGATCAACCTGCGCCAGGTCATGGGCAGGATCGGCCTCTGGCTCTCGGTGTTCGTCATCGTGTCGCCGGCGATCCTGTTCTTCCTCTGGATGGCGTCGCTCTCGCTCAAATTCGAGGTCGACAATGCCGCCTACCCGCCGGTGTTCTTCCCGGAGCGCATCGCCTGGAAGAACTATGCCGACGTGCTGGCGTCCAACCGTTTCCTGACCTATTTCGTCAACAGCCTGATCGTGACCGGCAGCGCGACCGCGCTGGCGCTGCTGGTCGGCGTCCCCGCCGGCTACGGCATCGCGCGCATGGCCGCGCACAAATCCGCGATCGTGATCCTCATCGCCCGCATTACGCCCGGCCTGTCCTACCTGATTCCGCTGTTCCTGCTGTTTCAATGGCTGGGATTGCTCGGCACGCTGGTGCCGCAGATCATCATCCACCTCGTCGTGACGGTCCCGATCGTGATCTGGATCATGATCGGCTATTTCGAGACGACGCCGATGGAACTGGAGGAAGCCGCCCTCATCGACGGTGCCACGCGCTGGCAGGTGTTTCGCCATGTCGCGCTGCCGATCGCAAAGCCCGGCATCGCGGTCGCCTTCATCCTGGCCGTGATCTTCTCCTGGAACAACTTCGTGTTCGGCATCGTGCTGGCCGGGCGCGAGACGCGCACCCTGCCCGTCGCGGTCTACAACATGATCTCGTTCGACCAGCTGAGCTGGGGGCCGCTGGCGGCTGCGGCGCTGATCGTCACCCTGCCGGTGCTGCTGCTGACGGTATTTGCCCAGCGCCAGATCGTTGCCGGGCTCACGGCTGGAGCTGTGAAGGGCGGCTGAAATGAAACGGCCGGGCGTTACATGTCGCTCGGCCGCGTCGTTTTTGCCTGCCTACTCCGCCGGTGCCGCGTGCATCTCCGGATGCGCAACGTAGGGCTCGCTGGCGCCGAGCCTGCTGGCCGCGAACAGACCGGCGGCCATCACCGCGTAGGCGAACGCCACGGCCGGCGTCACGCCAAAGCCGCCACCGATGCCGACGGCTTCGCCGTGCATGAAGCCAAAGTAGGTGAGAACCGCACCAACCAGCGCAAACGCCGAAGCCTTCTCGAAATCGCGCTCGATGATGAAGACGCCGATCGCACCCAGGATGAGGCCGCCGAGAATGGAGCCTCCGCCCATCACCTCTAACCCGTGATAGAATACGCCCTGCTGCGGCAGCGCGGCGATCGCAGCCAGCTTGACCGCGTCGGCCTTGTCGGCGGCCATGCCGCCGACGGTCGCCGCCGCATTCATGGTCGAGCCCAGCATCGTGTCGATCTGGAGCTTGGCCCAGGCGGCCAGATGCGGCGTCAGCGCCAGCACGATCGCGGGCGCATGCTTGACCGGCGTGGTCTGGAACGCCTGCGCGCCGATCAGCATGCCGATATAGAGCAGGATCGGCGAGATCGCGACCACCGGCACCAGCGCCAGCAGCACCGAGATGATGCCGAACCAGGCCAGCACGACCACCATGATGCCGGTCGCAGCCGAATAGCCGATGCGGCCGCCCATCGCCTTCCAGCCGGGATGGCCGATATAGACCGCGTTGATGAAGGGGTTGCCCATCAGGCAGCCGATCAGGCTGACGATTCCGTCGGCAGTGAGCACGCGCGTGGTCGGATATTCGTCGCCGGCGGCTTCCGCGCTCTCGACATTGTCCATGGCCTCGACGAGGTCGTAGATGCCGAACGGAATGGCCGTGACCAGGATGACGCCGAGGAATTCGAAGCCGGAGAACACGTGGCCCACCGCCGGGATCGGCACCGAGAAGCCGAAATTGGCAAAAGCTGCGCCGACGCCGGCGATGCTCAATCCGCCGAGACCGAGGCCGAACAGGTTCGAGCCCCAAGCGATGATCATGCCGACCGCGATGGCGACGAGGCCCGCCGGAATGCCGCGCCAATATTTCACGCCGCCGAACCAGCTCACCAGAATGATGGCGAAGCAGACCAGACCGATCTGCGGCGTCATGTACATCTCCAGCGCCGGGCGCATCGAGATGAAGGTGACGGAGACGCCGGCGAGCGTGCCGAGCAGCGCCGCGCGCGGCGTGATCTTTCGGATGAACGGCGCGATGAAGCCGCCGATCATCAGGATAAAGCTCTGGAAGAACACCCAGACGAGGCCGGCGGACCAGCCCTTCAGCGGATCGCCGGTCTTGAGCGTGATCGGCAGCATGATCACGAAGGTGACGATGAACATGTGCGGCACGCTGACGCCCGAGGGCAGCGCGCAGACGTCGTTGCGGCCGGTCTTCTGCGCGAGACGATAAGCGAGAAAGGCATAATAGAAGGTGGAGAGGCACATCATCAGCCCGAGCGCGGGCAGGATGCGGCCGAACACCAGACTGTCCGGCATCTTCAACACAAAGCGCAACAGGCCCGTGAGCACCAGCATGTTGACGAGGATGTTGGTACCGAAGCCGAAAAACGCGTTCCAGTCGCCCGGTGTCCAAAGTGCCGGCTTGAACTCGGACTTGCTCAGATCAGATTTGCCTGCCGTCCCCGTCATACCTGTGCTCATGGTGATGCCCCTAAGCTGAAATGTCCGAAGTCTTCATCGCCTCCAGTACCGCAGCTGAGCTCGCGACCCAGCCGAAGATGCCGCCCTGGGCCTTGATCATCTTCAGGCCCATTTCGTGAAACTCGGGAAAGTAGGATGCGCAGCCGTCCGAGATGACGACGCAGCGGTAGCCGCGGTCATTGGCCTCGCGCACGGTGGTGTTGACGCACACTTCCGTTGTGACGCCGCACACCAGCAAATTCTCGATACCGTATTTCTCCAGCACGTCCGTCAGCTCGGTGGCGTAGAACGCACCCTTGCCGGGCTTGTCGATCACGACCTCGCTGTCGAGCGGATAAAGCTCCGGGATGATGTCGTGGCCGGCCTCGCCGCGAATGAGGATGCGGCCCATCGGGCCGGGATCACCGATGCGCAGGGACGGCGCACCGCGCTCGACTTTCGCCGGCGGCGCGTCCGACAGATCGGGCAGATGGCCCTCGCGGGTGTGGATCACCAGCATGCCGGCGTCGCGCGCCGCCTTCAGCACGGCACCGATCGGCTTGACCGCGCGCGCGAGCTGGCTGACGTCGTTGCCGAGCGTCTCGCCGAAGCCGCCGGGCTCCATGAAGTCGCGCTGCATGTCGATGATGAGAAGCGCGGTGGCGGGCCAGTCGAGCTTGATCGGCTCGGGCTCGGCGCTGATGACGCCCAGTGTCGGCTTGGCTGAGTTCAACATGACGCAGGCCCCGCGAGAACTCTCTTTGCCAGGAGTTCTGCAAGCGCCATGCCATTGTGTACAATAGCTGCGGAGCGAAATCTCCGAAGAAATTCGCTGTGCTGTCAGGAAGTTAGAAGGAGAACTACCGGCTGCTTATTCCCTGTGCGACGGCTGAGCGACGTGTAATTGCTCAAAGGATGAGCGGCGGTGGCGCTCGCTTTCCTAGCGGGCAGTACTTCCGTACAGGCGCCGATGCTCGTCCTCATAGGGTGCATACGAATCCTTCAGCGTCGCCATGTTGAGCAGCATGGTCGCCACCACCGTGCCCGCCTTGTCGAACACGCGCGTCCTCATCCAGGCGCTCTCGGTGCGTCGACTGCCGGACAGCGCGACCACCTCGCGCTCGACCTCGTATTCTTCGTCGACGAAGAGCGGCCCCTTGATGAGCCTGATCTCCTGATCCGCAAACAGGCCGACCGCCGGACCCTTGGCCGGGAGCGGATCCTCCTTGGAGCGGTACTGGAACAGCACGCTCAGCATCTCCATCGGGATGATGGCCTTGCGCCAAGGATTCGAAGAAGAATCGTTGGCGCTCGAATAGTATGGCGAGGCCTCGGTGATGACGGCGAGCTTCTGCTGCAGCGAGAATGGATAGAGATCGCCCATGGTCTGGTCGAACGCCATCCGCACCGCCCGCCGCTTGCTCGTTTGCGCCACCTTCACGTCGCGAAGGATCACGGGATCGGCGAGCGGCTTGAGTTCGGCCAGACGCGTCTCGAGGGCGGTCGGCACTGACGGATCACCGAGCGAGGCGGTGCCGCGCAGCACTTCGGTGCCGTCACGCTTGACCATCTGGATTTGACACTGGCTCGTGCCGGGCAGCGGCTTCGACAGGATCGCCTGCACCTCCTCGCCTTCGTAGCAGACGCTGCGATAGTGCGCGGAGAGGCAACCGCTCTCGAACCAGGCGCGTCCCCACAGGCGCTCGCCGAGCGGCGCGAACTGGCTGAAATGCGTCGGCCCCTCGATGGTGCCGCCCTTGAAGCCGAGCTTTTGCGCAGTCGCATCGTCATGGATGGACGCGTGCGCGTCGTAAGTTTGCGCCTGCAGCATCTGACGCGGCTGGCGCCACGGTCCGATCAGCGCCTCGGCCGTCTCTGTGATTTCGGTGTCGAATGCGTTTGCAGCCATGGTGCTCTCCACTGGAAGCCATGACTAGCAGGAGCGCCACGGATGCGGCCAGCGATATTGACTTCGCTGGCCCATGCTCTTGACTGTCACAATTCGCGTCGCGCAGCCGCTCCCCCTCCCGCAGCGCAACCCCACGCCGAACAAGAGACGAGGACTTCCGAAATGACGCTGTTGCAAGTCGAGCTGGACGATAAATACCGGCTCGAATCGAAGCGGATCTTCCTGTCCGGCACTCAGGCCCTGGTCCGCCTGCCCATGTTGCAGCGCGAACGCGACCGGCTCCAGGGCCTCAACACCGGTGGCTTCATCTCCGGCTACCGCGGTTCCCCGCTCGGCATGTACGACCATGCGCTGTGGCGTGCGAAGGAACACCTCCAGCAGCACGACATCGCCTTTGTCCCCGGCCTCAACGAGGACCTCGCGGCCACCGCCGTCTGGGGCAGCCAGCAGGTCGGCCTGTTTCCCGGCGCCAAGGTCGATGGCGTGTTCGGCATCTGGTACGGCAAGGGTCCCGGCGTCGACCGCTCGGTTGATGCGCTCAAGCACGCCAACGCAGCCGGCACCTCGCTGAACGGCGGCGTGCTGGCGCTGGCCGGCGACGACCACGGCTGCCAGTCCTCGACGCTGGCGCATCAGAGCGAACAGGTGTTCGCGGCGGCGCTGATCCCGGTGATCAATCCCGCGACGCTGCAGGACTATCTCGATCTCGGCCTCTATGGCTTTGCGCTGTCGCGCTTCTCCGGCTGCTGGGTCGGCTTCAAGGCGATCAGCGAGACCGTCGAAAGCTCGGCCTCCATCTACAGCGATCCCGAGCGGATCCAGATCAAGCTCCCCGACGATTTCGAGATGCCGCCCGGCGGGCTCAATATCCGCTGGCCCGATCCGCCGCTGGATGCGGAGAAGCGCCTGTTCGGCCCGAAGATGGCCGCGGTGCAGGCCTTTGCCCGCGCCAACCAGCTCGACCGCATCGTACTCGATTCAAAGCCGGCGCGGCTCGGCATCGTCGCGACCGGCAAGGCCTATCTCGATCTGCGCCAGGCGCTCGCCGACCTCGGTATTACCGACAAGGATGCGCAGGATCTCGGCTTGCGCATCTACAAGGTCGCGATGACCTGGCCGCTGGAAGAAAGCGGCGCCAAGCGCTTCGCGGAAGGTCTTCAGGACGTGCTGGTTGTCGAGGAGAAGCGCGGCTTCATCGAAGACCAGCTGATGCGCATCCTCTACAATATCGATGCGTCCAGGCGCCCGACCGTCACGGGAAAACGCGACGAACGTGGCGCGCCGCTGCTGCCGAGCGAAGGCGAGCTGACGCCGACCATCGTCGCGTCCGCACTCCTGGCGCGGCTGCGAAAGCTCGGTCATCACAGCCCGTTGCTGGAGCAGCGGCTGGCGCGGCTCGAGGCGTTCGACAATCCTGTTCCGGCCGCTGCGCAAATCAAGCTGGCGCGCACGCCGTTCTTCTGCTCGGGCTGCCCGCACAACACATCGACGCGCGTACCAGAAGGCAGCCGCGCCATGGCTGGCATCGGCTGCCACGGCATGGCCCTGAGCATGCCGACCCGTCGCACTGATCTGATCTCACATATGGGCGCCGAGGGCGTGAACTGGATCGGCCAGTCACCCTTCACCACCGAGCAGCACATCTTCCAGAATCTCGGCGACGGTACCTACACCCACTCCGGCCTGCTGGCGCTGCGCGCCGCCTCCGCCGCAGGCATCAACATCACCTACAAGATTCTCTATAACGACGCCGTCGCTATGACCGGCGGCCAGCCCGCTGAAGGCGCCTTCAACGTCGCCCAGATCGCGCACCAAGTCTGGGCAGAGGGAGTGAAGCGTCTGGCGATCGTCTCCGACGATCCCAGCAAATACCCTGACGGCAACTACTTCCCGCAAGGCGCGACCATCCATCACCGCCGCGAGCTCGATGCCGTGCAGCGCGAGCTGCGCGACATCAAGGGCCTCACGGTCGTCGTCTACGACCAGACCTGCGCCGCGGAAAAGCGCCGCCGCCGCAAGCGCGGCCTCTATCCCGATCCCGCCAAGCGCGCCTTCATCAACGAGCTGGTCTGCGAAGGCTGCGGCGATTGCTCGCAGGCCTCCAACTGCGTCTCGGTGCAACCTCTGGAGACCGAGTTCGGCCGCAAGCGCCAGATCGACCAGTCGAACTGCAACAAGGACTTTTCCTGCGTCGAGGGATTTTGTCCGAGTTTTGTCACCGTGCATGGCGGCAGCCTGAAGCGCATGAAGACGTCGGCGGTCGATTCCGGACAGTTGTTCGCCGATTTGCCGCTGCCGCCTGCCCGCGAGCTGGAGGTGCCGTACAACATCCTCGTCACCGGCATCGGCGGCACCGGTGTCATCACCATCGGAGCTCTGCTCGGCATGGCCGCCCATGTCGATGGCCGCGGCTGCTCGGCGCTGGATTTCACCGGCCTGTCACAGAAGAACGGCGCGGTGATGAGCCATGTCCGCATCGCGCAGAAGCCGGAGGATATTTCCGCAGTCCGTATCACAACCGGCGGCGCCGACGTCATCCTCGGCTGCGACATGATCGTCTCGGCAGGTCCCTCCGCGCTCAGCCGCGCCGAGCGTGGCGTGACCAAGGCCTATATCAATGCCGACCTGCAGCCGACCGCGAGCTTCGTGCAAAATCCCGATCTCGATTTCGAGATGGGCACGATGCAGACCGTGCTGCGCGACGCGATCGGCGAGAAGAACCTCGACATCATCGACGCCACAGGCATTGCCTCCGCATTGATGGGCGACAGCATCGCGACCAACCCCTTCATGCTCGGCTTCGCCTTCCAGAAGGGGGCGATCCCGCTGTCGCTGGAGGCTCTGCTCCGCGCCATCGAGATCAACGGCGCCGCAATCGAGATGAACAAGCTCGCCTTCACCTGGGGGCGCCTCGCCGCCCACGACATGTCGCGGGTGCGCAGCGTGCTGCAGTTCAAGAGCCGGGCATCCGCGCCGACGAAGTCGCTCGACGACATCATCGCGACCCGCGCGGAGTTTTTGACCGGCTATCAGGACAAGGCGTACGCCGACCGCTACCTCGCGGCCGTTGCCCAGGTGCGGAAGGCGGAGAATGCGGCCTCGCCGGCATCCACGGAGCTGACCGAAGCCGTGGCGAAGAACCTCTTCAAGCTGATGTCCTACAAGGACGAGTACGAGGTCGCACGGCTCTACACGGACGGCAGCTTTGCCACGAAGGTGTCCGAAAGATTCGACGGCGATTTCACGCTGAAATACCATCTCGCCCCGCCGATCTTCGCGCAGCGCGACAAGACGACCGGTCATCTCCAGAAACAGGAGTTTGGTGGCTGGATGATCCACGCTTTCCGCGTGCTCGCCAAGCTGAAGTTTTTGCGCGGAGGAGCATTCGATCCGTTCGGCCGAACCGAGGAGCGGCGGACCGAGCGGAAGCTGGTCGAGGACTATCATGCGATGATCGATCAGCGGATCGCCGGGCTGAATGCCGCACAGATCCCGTTGCTGACGAGGCTCGCGCGCGTGCCGGAGACCATCCGTGGCTTCGGCCACGTCAAGGAAGCCAACATCAAGCTGGCCGCCGCCGAGAAGGCGCGGCTGGAGGCGGAGCTGGAGAACAGCCGCTTTGCAGCGGCGGCGGAGTAGCGGTGAGAGGGCGGGCTCTCTCCCCGCGTCATTGCGAGGAGCCCTTGCGACGAAGCAATCCAGAATCTTTCCGCTGAGACAGTCTGGATTGCTTCGCTACGCTCGCAATGACCGTGATCGTGGAGACTACAACTCGACAGATGCCCTCGCTGCACTCGACGCTGTGGTCGTCCCCTCCGCCAGATGCCGCCCCGCAATGTACCCGAACGTCAGCGCCGGCCCGAGCGTGATCCCCGGCCCCGGATAATTGCCGTTCATGATCGAGCCCATGTCGTTGCCGCAGGCATAGAGCCCCGCGACCCGCGTACCGTCCTCGCGCAGCACGCGTCCTTGCGCATCCACCTTCATGCCGATCGCGGTGCCGAGGTCCGCCGGATAGATGCGCATGGCAAAGAACGGCGCGCGGAGGATCGGCGCGACGCAAGGATTCGGCCTGTGTGCAGCATCGCCGAGATGGCGCTGGTAGATCGTGCTGCCACGGCCGAATTCGGGATCGCGGCCCTCCTTCGCACCGATGTTGTAACTTGCGACCGTCGCCGAGAGCGTGGACGGCTTGACGCCGATCTTCTCTGCGAGCTGCGCGATGTCGGGCGCCTCGATCAACTCACGGCTTGCCACATAGCGCCGGACACCACGCGTTAAAGGCTTGATACGGCCGAGGCCATATGCCCACAGGAATTGGCGATCGCAGATCAGGTAGAACGGCCGGTCCGGCTCGCCATTGCCGTCGCGGAGCATTGCGAGCACGAACTCGTGGTAAGACAGCGCCTCGTTGACGAAGCGGCGGCCCGCGGCATTGACCGCGATCACGCCGGGCTTGGCGCGGTCCGTCACGGTATGCGGGAAGATGCCACGGCTGCCATCGGGACGCCGGAACAGCGAGGCCGGCACCCAATAGGCCGGGCTGGTCGCATCGGTGTTGAGCGCGGCGCCGGCGGCCGCCGCGAGCCGAATCCCGTCGCCGGTTCCGGCCGTGTTCGTCGCCGAGACCAAGCCCGCCGCAGACGGAAAGAACCGCTTGCGCAGGACGGCATCATGAGAAAAGCCGCCGGTCGCGAGCACCACCCCGCGACGCGCGGCAATCAGGCGGTCACGCGAGCCATGTCGGATGACTACGCCGCTGACGCGATCGCCCTGCATCGATATGTCCGCGACATCCGCACTGAAGAGCACCTCGACCTGCCGCGCCAATAGCGAAGCATAGAGCCGCGCAGCGAGCGCGTTGCCGAGATGCAGCGTCGTGCCGCGCGGGCTTCGCAGCCGTTGCAACGCGTATTCGGAGACCAGCCGCGCCGCGCGCAGGGTCGAACGCAGCGACTTTCCGACCCGGCGCAAATGGGGGATGTCGAGACGATTGACCATCATCCCGCCGAACAGCGTGAACTCCGGCAGCGGTGCGCGCAGCCGCGCAAAACCTGCACCCAGCCGCGTGCCGTCGAAGGCGACCGGCTCCAGCACACGCCCGCCTGGCATCGCGCCCAGCCGCTCCGGATAATAGTCCGGATAGGCCTTCACAGGCTGGAGGCGGACGTCCGTGTTGGCTTCGAGATAGGCCACCGCCTCCGGCCCGCGCGCAAGGAAGGCGGCGCGCAAGCCGGCATTGGCGGGCTCGGGGACCGTGCTCGAAAGATACTGGACGGCGTCCGTGACGCTGTCGGAAAGCCCGACCTCTTTCATTTTGGGATTGGCGGGAATCCAGACCATGCCGCCGGACCACGCGGTGGTGCCGCCGACGAACGCGGTCTTCTCGATCACCAGCACACGCAAGCCTTCGGCGGCGGCGACCGCTGCGGCCGTCATGCCGCCCGCACCGGCGCCGACCACAATGACGTCATAAGTCTCTTGCGCCGGCATCATGCGGCCAGTTTCCAGGGGCGAGGCATGACACCGTCATACCTCGCCCGGTGGCACCAATACTAGCGCGCCGGCTTTCGCTCGATCGGGTCGATATCGACCGCCCGCAGGCGGCCGAGCCGCAGCACGTCCATGACCAGCCGCCGGCCGATCCGGTCGCGATCGAGCACGCGGATCAGGTCATCGACGCCGTTGATCTCGGCACCATCGAGCTTGATGACGACGTCACCGGGCAACAGGCCCGCCTTCGCCGCCGGCCCGCCCGGCTCGATCTGCGCGAGCAGCGCGCCCATCTTGTTCTCGACACCGGCCAGCACCGCGTGCCGCCGCGGGATCGGCGCGGTCTGCCCGGCGACGCCGATATGGGCGCGGCGTACGTAGCCGTGGCGGATGATCTCCGACAGCACGAATTGCGCCGTGTTGCTGGCGACCGCGAAACAGATGCCTTGCGCGCCATTGATGATGGCAGTGTTGATGCCGATCACCTCGGCATTCGACGACACCAGCGGACCGCCGGAATTGCCCGGGTTGAGTGCGGCATCGGTCTGGATCACGTCCTCGATGGTACGTCCGCTGACCGAGCGGATCGAGCGCCCGAGCGCCGAAACCACGCCGGCGGTCACGGTCGAT
This sequence comes from Bradyrhizobium sp. SZCCT0153, assembly GCF_018129995.1. Classification (GTDB taxonomy): domain Bacteria; phylum Pseudomonadota; class Alphaproteobacteria; order Rhizobiales; family Xanthobacteraceae; genus Bradyrhizobium; species Bradyrhizobium japonicum_G. The sequence continues at coordinate 172,001 of NZ_JAFCKS010000002.1, read as the reverse complement.
TCGAAGCCGAGCGGATTGCCGATCGCGATCACGAGCTGGCCGCGCTTCAGGCTCTGGGAGTTGCCGAGCGCGGCATAGGGCAAGTCGCGCACGCCGCTGGCACGCAGCAGTGCAAGGTCCGTGTCAGGGTCGACGCCCAGCACCCGGGCGTCGCCGACATGACCCTCGACATCGCGCAGCCGGATCTCCTTGGAAGAGCCGACCACATGGCTGTTGGTGAGGACGAGCCCGTCCGGCGAGATCACGATGCCGGAGCCGAGCCCGCCGCGCTCGCGGCCGTTCGGGACCTTTGGCCCGGTCTCGACCCGCACGACCGCAGGGCCGACGCGGTCGGTCACGTCGATCACGGCATTGGAATAGGCGTCCAGCAGGGCCCGGTCGTCGATCGGGGCAGACGCTGTCGTTCGCGATGACGAGGCGTCATCGACGATATCCGAGGTGAAATCCAGCATGGCAAGAGTCCTTGAGGCTCACACAGATGGTGGCCTATCTCCTCTCGCGCAAGTGACCCGCCTGGGGCGCAAGCCTGGACTGTTGGTTAGGGCGCCCGTCGCAGGGTGCCGGCTTTGGCCTTGACCGGATCGAGCAGCGACCAGTCACCGTCCGGAAGCACATAGCCCTTGGGGAACGGCGCGCGCAGCTCCAGCCCAAGCGAGCGCAGCACCCGGTCGTCCCGGTAATAGCATTGCAGCACCACCCGCACGAGAGCTGCGGCAGCCGCACCGCCGTGCTTGCGAAACTCCTGCGCCACCGCATCGCGCCTCTCGGCATCGAGCTCAGCGAGCGGCTGGTCCGCGAGCCGCGCCAGATGGTCCAGCGCCGCAGTCACCAATCCGGTGTCGCGGCCGAGCGTCGCCAGCATGTCGGCCTGGATCGCCGGATCGTCGGCGCCGGGCACCTTGTACTCGTCGCTGGCGGGAACGATCATCGCGGCGATGGTGCGGAGGTCGTCGCGTTGCCGCGAAGAGAGGGAGAGTTGATCAGGCATTGTGTCCTCTTCCAAAATTCGCGCCGCATCGAAGGTGTACTCCCTCCCCCGCCTGCGGGGGAGGGTCGGGGAGATGGTGCCTTCGCAAGGAGATTCTCCCAGAGGAGAGAGCCCTCATCCGGCGCTTCACGCCGACCTCTCCCGCAAGCGGGAGAGGTGCAGCGAAGTCGCGGCTCGCTTCGATCCACATCACAATCAATCGAACAGGTTTGCGAGGCGCTGCTTCATCTGGTCGGCGATGTAGAGCGCGAGGGCCTGGATGGTGGAGGTCGGGTTGACGCCGCCCGAGGTGACGAAGATGCTGCCGTCGATGATGAAGAGATTTTTCACGTCATGCGTGCGGCCCCATTCGTTGACGACGGAGCGCTCCGGATCGGTGCCCATCCGCGCGGTGCCGAGCAGATGCCAGCCGCCCCAGGGGATCGGTGAATTGACGCAGATGTCGGTCGCCCCTGCCGTCTCGAGAATTTCCCGGCCGCGCGCCAGCGCATGGTCCATCATCTTCCGGCTGTTCTCGCTGATGGTGTAGTCGATCTTCGGCGCGGGAATGCCGTGGCTGTCCTTCAACACCGGATCGAGCGTGACCTGGTTGTGCTCCTCCGGCAGGTCCTCGCAGATCGCGGAAAACCCGAGCCGATGGCCATTGAGCTTGCGGAAGACGCGGTGATGATCGGCGCCCCAGGGCAGAATGCCCTTCTGCTCGCTGACGACGGCTTCGAACACCGGGCCGGCACCGCGCACGAACTGCACGCCGTAGCCGCGCACGAAGCCACGCGAGAGATCCGTGTCGTACCACTCCTTGCTCCACAGGCAGGTCGGCGGCGCGCGGTTACTGTCGGTCGGCTCCTTCACATAGCCGTAGATCTGCGCATAGGGATGGAACATCAGGTTCTTGCCGACCAGGCCGGACGAATTGGCAAGACCGTTCGGAAAGCGGCTGGATGCCGAGTTCAGCAGCAGCCGCGGCGTGCCGACGCCGTTGCAGGCGATGATGACGACATGCGCCGGCTGGAACTGCTCGACGCCGTCATTATCGTAGTAGACCACGCCCGAGGCCATGCCGTTCTCGTCGGTGGTGATCTCGCGCACCCGGCAATGGGTGCGCAGCTCGACGCCGGCGCGGACCGCGTGCGGCCAATAGGTGATGTCGGTGGAGGATTTGGCGCCTTGCGCGCAGGCCGGCGTGCAATGGCCGAGATTGATGCAGCGCGCCCGGCCATCATAGTCCATGGTCGCGACCGTCGTATCCGACGGCCACCAGTGCCAGCCGAGCTTGTTCATGGCCTTGCCGATGATCGCGCCGGACAATCCAAGCGGCTGTTGCGGCATCGGCGGATGCGTCAGCGGCGAGAGCGGGTCGCCCGACAGGCCTGACGTGCCCATCATGCGGTCGTTCTCCTCGAAGAACGGCGTCAGCGCGTCATAGTCGATCGGCCAGTCGTCGGCGACGCCGTCGAGCGTCTTGACCTTGAAATCGGAGGGATGCAGCCGCGGCCAATGCGCGGTGTACATCACCGTCGAGCCACCGACCGCGTTGTAGTTGACGACCTTGATCGGCGAATTGTCGTCGTTGATCGGGTAGTCCTCGGGCCGGCCGCGGACGTTGGGGCTCGACGACCACTCGCCATAGAACTTGGCCTCCCAGTCGCGGCCCGTGCTGGGATATTCCGCCGGGTTCATCCAACCGCCCTGCTCCAGGCAGAGAATGTGCATCTTGGTCTCGGCCAGCGACCACGCCATCGCGGCGCCTGAAGCGCCGGCGCCGATGATCAGGACGTCCACGGGGTCTTTCATCGCAAATTTTTCCTCCCGCCCTCGCCGCTTTCCGGGCGATTCGGCCTGCACGGTCCTGCAAGGCCGGCGAACGATAGGATCAGAGCTACGGCTGAGTAAAGCCGCGAGGCCGGAATGTCGCACTTCGCAGGGCGCAGACCATTGGTATCGCCACATCCGGATGCTAGGAACAAGGCGAAAGAGCAATCGATAGCGAGACCGTATGTCCAGCGAGAATTCATTTGCCGCCGCCCGCGCTTTCGCGCTCGTTTTCTGTCTCGCTCTGTCCGGATTTCTGGGCACCTCCGGCCCCGCCTCCGCGCTGACCGCCGCCGCGACAGTCCGCGACGGCAACGCCGTCCAGCTCGGCGACGTCACCTACCGCCTCGACGGCGTCGACGCGCCCGAGCTGGACCAGGTCTGCATCGACGATCATGCCGATTCCTGGACCTGCGGCATCGAGGCCCGCGACCAGCTCGCCAAGCTGATCGACAAGCGATCCGTGCGTTGCGATGATGTCGGGCCGGAAAAGAGCTTCGGCAAGCGGCACCGCGCGATCTGCACGGCCGAGGGCGACAAGACCAGCTTGAACGAGCAGCTGGTCAGGCTCGGCTTTGCCGTGGCGCGCGAGCCGATCAAGGCCAACGTCAAGCCGGCCGCGACCGACGCCAGATCGGCCTCCGCCGGGATCTGGAAGGGCTGCTTTGTTGCACCGCAAGAATTCCGCACCGGCAAAAAGGACGGCACGCTCCTGGGTGCTGCCTGCCGCGCCGACCGCGACAAGGAAATCCGCGCGGTGCTGTTCCCGGAGGACCTGACGATGCCGCCGAGCTGCAGCATCAAGGGCAAGCTCGCGGTGCGCGCACGCGTCACCGGCAATATCGGCATCTATCATCTGCGGGGCTGCCCGAGCTACCCCGCGACCACCAAGCCGGACCGCTGGTTCTGTTCCGAGGACGACGCCCAGGCCGCCGGCTTCCGCAAGGCGTATAATTGCCGCCGGCCAAAGTGAACAAGGCGATCACGCAGCCGTGAGTGGTAGCCGGAGACAGTATTGATCCGGAATTGAACTCCGTCGCGAGTTGCTGCACTTATCAACGTGCGCACGCGCTTTGCGCGAGTGCTTCCTTGGCAGACGATCCTCATCGGGTTGTCTTTGCTCGGGCGTTTCCTCCCTAGACTTGGGCCGCTTGTCACAACAAGCGGCTCTTCTTTTTCGTACGCCGCTATCGGCGCATTTGCATGATCTGGTCCATCGGCGGCATGTTCTGGTTGAGGTGCGCCATGATCCAGACGGTTCCACCGACCACCAGAAACACGACCATCAGCCCGAAGGCGAGCGCCAGCACGTTGTTGGTGTTGTCCGGACCCGTGGTGATGTGCAGGAAGAACACCAGATGCACGCCCATCTGCGCGATCGCCAGCACGATCAGCGCGACGGGGATCGAGGGCTGCCAGACCAGATCGGTGCCGGCGATGAAGAACGACGTCGCCGTGAGCAGCAGCGCAAGCGCAAGGCCGACGACGTAACCGAGGATCCTGGCCCCAACGCCGTGTTGCTCCTCATCGCCCGGTGCGAGGTCATGTTCGGCCTGCATATGCGTCTGATCGCTCATACGCCGCTCCCAAGCAAATAGACGACGGAGAAAACGCCGACCCAGATGATGTCGAGCGCGTGCCAGAACAGCGCAAAGCACATCATCCGCCGCAATATGTCGGCGCGAAAGCCTTTTGCGAACACCTGGGCCATCATGGTGAGCAGCCACAAGACGCCGGCCGAGACATGCAGGCCATGGCAGCCGACCAGCGAGAAGAACGCGGTCAGGAAGGCGCTGCGCGACGGACCATAGCCACGTGCGACGAGATCGGCGAATTCGCGGAACTCTATGACCAGGAAGATCAGGCCGAGCAAACACGTCACGGCCATGCCGAGGTAGAACCAGAAGCGGTTGCGGACGTCGGCCGCGATACCGGCCATGCCGCAGGTGAAGCTCGACAACAGCAGGCAGACCGTCTCGATCGCGACATTTCTCTGCTCGAAAATCTCCGAGCCCCTGGGGCCGCCAGCGGTCTGGTCGACCAGCACCGCATAGGCCGCGAAGAAGCAGGAGAACATCACGATGTCGGAGAGCAGGAATACCCAGAAGCCATAGGCGGTGACGATGCGCTTCGGCGCCGGCCCCGGATGCTCGATGACGACGCCGATGTGATGGGGATCGGCGTGCGCACGGCCGGCGGTCGCGGTCATCGACATCAGACCGCCCCCGCCATGCTGACGAGGTTGCGCCGCTCCTCGATATTGACGCGGTCTATCGCTGCGACCTCCCCGGCCGGAATGACGTATTCGTCATGGTCGCGCCAGGCGAACACCACGAAGGTCGCGACCGCGCCGATACCGCCCAGGATCACCATCCACCAGATGTGCCAGATCAGGGCAAAGCCCATGATGGTGGCAAAGAAGGCGCAAACGAAACCGGTCGGCGAGTTCCTGGGCATCTCGATATCATGATACTCGGGCAGATCATGCTCGAGCGATTGCTGCTGGGCATGGGCCTTCATGTCCCAATAGGCGTCCTCACCACGGACGTCGGGATCGAAGGCGAAGTTGAACACCGGCGGCGGCGACGAGGTCGCCCATTCCAGCGAGCGACCGTCCCAAGGATCGCCGGTGCGGTCGCGCAGCGCCTCGCGATTGCGGATGCTGACGACGAGCTGCATGATCTGGCAGATCACCCCGATCGTCAACACGGCCATGCCGGCGGCCGCCACCAGCATCCAGGGCCGCCAGGCCGCGACATCGTAATGCTGCATGCGCCGCGTCATGCCGAGCATGCCGGCGACATAGAGCGGAACGAAGGTGACGTAGAAGCCGAGGAAGGTGAACCAGAAAGCCAGCTTGCCCCAGCGCTCGTCGAGGCGGAAGCCGAATGCCTTCGGAAACCAGTACTCGAAGCCGGCGAACGCGCCGAACAGCACGCCGCCGATGATGACGTTGTGGAAATGCGCCACCAGGAACATGCTGTTGTGGAGCATGAAGTCTGCCGGCGGCACCGCGACCAGAACGCCGGTCAATCCGCCGATGATGAAGGTGACCATGAAGCCGACCGCCCACAGCATCGGCGTCGCGAAGCGGATGCGACCGCCATACATCGTGAACAGCCAATTGTAGATCTTCACCCCCGTCGGCACCGCGATGATCATGCTGGCGATACCGAAGATGGCGTTGACGTCGGGCCCGGCCCCCATCGTGAAGAAATGATGCAGCCAGACCATGAAGGAGATGACGCAGATCGCCATGGTGGCGAGCACCATGGAGCGATAGCCGAACAGCGCCTTGCCGGAGAAGGTCGAGACTACCTCGGAGAAGATGCCGAAGGCCGGCAGCACTAGGATGTAGACCTCGGGATGCCCCCAGGCCCAGATCAGGTTCATGAACATCATGACGTTGCCGCCGGCCTCGTTGGTGAAGAAGTGGAAGCCGAGATAACGGTCGAGCAACAGCATCGCGAGCGTGGCGGTAAGGATCGGGAAGGCCGCGACGATCAGCAGATTCGAGGCCAGCGTGGTCCAGCAGAACATCGGCATGCGCAGATAGTTCATGCCCTTGGTGCGCAGCTTCAGCACCGTCGTGACCAGATTGATGCCGGCGACCAGCGTCCCGACGCCGGAGATCTGGAGCGACCAGGCGTAATAGTCGACGCCGACGCCCGGCGAGTAGGACAGTTCCGACAGCGGCGGAAACGCGAGCCAGCCGGTGCGCGCGAACTCGCCGATCACGAGCGAGAGATTGACCAGCAGTGCGCCGGTCGCGGTCAGCCAGAACCCGACGGAATTCAGCGTCGGGAATGCGACGTCGCGCACGCCCAATTGCAGCGGCACGATCAGGTTCATCAGCCCGATCACGAACGGCATCGCCACGAAGAAGATCATGATGGTGCCGTGGGCCGAAAAGATCTGGTTGTAGTGCTCGGGCGGCAGATAGCCCTGCGACTGGTAGGCGACCGCCTGCTGGATCCGCATCATGATGGCGTCGCTGCCGCCGCGCAACAGCATCACCGAAGCCAGCAGGATATACATCACGCCGATGCGCTTGTGATCGACGCTGGTGATCCACTCGTGCCAGAGGTAGGGCAGATGTCCCTTCACCACGACCCAGCCCAGCACGCCGAGGATGGCGACCAACACCACCGCGCCCGCGATCAGCGGGATCGGCTGATCGAGCGGAATGGCCGACCAATCGAGCTTACCGAGCATCATGGGCTCCACTGTGCGATCGGCCCGCTTCGGATGCGAGCTCCGGCCCCGGCCCAGGCGGAATGTGCTGGGTCGCGATCAGGTCGAACAGGCGGGGATCGTCGAGGCGATAGGTCGGCCTGCCCTTTTCGATGCCCTGCTGCATCAGCTTCTTGTAGCTGTCCTCGTTCAGCACGGCATCGGTCTTCGCCGTGGTCGCGACCCAGTCGGGAAAGGACAGCGGCGAGATCACGTTGACGTCGAACATCATGTCCGGGAAGCCATCGCCGGAGAAATGCGCCGACAGGCCTTGCAGCTTGCCCTCATTGTCGGCGCGCAGGTTGAGCTTCGTCACCATGCCGTTCATGGTGTAGATCATGCTGCCGAGCTGCGGGATGAAGAGCGTGTTCATCACGCTCGACGATGTTAGCTGGAAATTCAGCTCCGCGCCGGCCGGCACCGTCAGCGTGTTGACCGTGGCGATACGCTGGTCCGGATAGATGAACAGCCATTTCCAGTCGAGCGAGACAGCCTGTATCCTCACCGGGCTGCCGGTGCCCGGCACGGGCGCCGCGGGATCGAGCCGATGCGAGCCGATCCAGGCAACACCGCCGAGCAGGATGACGGTGAGCGCGGGGATCGCCCACACCACCATCTCGACGCGCCCGGAATAGACGAAGTCGGGCTGGAATTTTGCTTTCGGATTCGAGGCGCGAAACCAGAATGCAAAGGCCAGGATCGCGAAAATGGTCGGCACCACGATCGCGAGCATGATGAAGACGGAATCGACCAGGATGGTGCTGTTGGCGGCAGCCACCGGCCCTTGTGGGTCGAGCAAATTCATCGGCGAGCCACTGGCGATTGGGAAACCCCGAGAGGAGCCTAACGCGGAAAAGCCCGCGCAACAAACGCGGTTGTGTGAAGAGGGTTCCGGACCATCGCGGCTCAACCGCCGGTCATCTCGCGGGGCGGCATGCAATTCCGTGCGATGTCAATGACATCTGCGCGGGACAGTTGGCCTTCTCACCTCGGCACTCCATTGCTAGTTTGCACGAAAAAAGGGATGGAACGAGATGCAGGGCCCTGAGGACGATGCCGGCCTCGCCGGCAAGGTGGCGCTGATCAGCGGCGGTGGCGCCGCGGGCGACGGCATCGGCAACGGCCGCGCTGCAGCAATGTTGCTGGCCCGCGCCGGCGCCAAGGTGCTGGTCGGCGACCGCGACCCCAAGCTCGCCCAAAGCACCGTCGAGATGATCACGGCGGAGGGCGGCACTGCTTCTGCCCATGGCGGCGACGTCACCAGTGAGGGCAATTGCAAGCAGCTGGTCGAAGCCGCGCTCGACCGCTGGGGCCGGCTCGATTTCCTCGACAACAATGTCGGCATCGGCAGCCGTGGCAGCGTGGTCGACGAGGCGCCCGAGCAATATCGCCGCGTCATGCAGGTCAATGTGGAGACCATGTTCCTGCTCTCGAAACACGCGATCCCCGCCATGATCAAGACCGCGCAGGGCGGCGCGATCGTCAACATCTCCTCGATCTCGGCGCTGCGGCCGCGCGGGCTCACGACCTACACGACGTCGAAGGCCGCGATCATCGGTCTCACCCGCGCGATGGCGGTCGATCACGGCCGCGACAACATTCGCGTCAATTGCATCTGCCCCGGACCAATGTACACACCGATGGTCTATGCCCGCGGCATGAGCGAGCAGGCCCGCGCCCAGCGGGCAAAGGCCTCCGTTCTGCAAACCGAAGGCACCGGCTGGGATGTCGGCCACGCCGTCAAGTTCCTGCTCAGCAATTTCGCGCGCTACATCACCGGCCAGGTGCTGGTTGTCGACGGCGGCGTGACGCTGCAAGCGCCAGAACGCGAGTCACAGGAACACTAGTAGAAGGAAACAAAGGGATGGCCCGCCTGCCCTATCTCGAGGCCGACCAGGTCGCGCCCGAATATCGCGACATGCTCAAGCGCAACACCAATCTGCACAAGCTGCTGGTCAACTCGCCGGAGATGGCGCGCGCCTTCAACGGCATCGGCAGCTATATACGCTTCAAGAGCAAGCTCGACCCGCGGCTGCGGGAGCTTGCGATCCTCCAGGTCGGCTGGATCGAGAAGTCGGAATACGAGTTCACCCACCATGTGAAGATCGGCAAGGAATTCGGCGTCACCGACGAGGACATCGCCGGCCTGATTGCGGAGACCGAGGGCAAGCCCTCGAAGCTCGAGCCGCTTGCCAGGTCGATCCTGAAAGGCGCCCGCGAGATGGTCCGCGCGCTCGCGATGTCGGAAGCGACCTTCGCCGAGATCAAGCAGCATCTCTCCGACGAGCACATGGTCGATCTCGTCCTGACTATCGCATTCTATTGCGGCGTGGTGCGCGTGCTCGCCACCATGGAGATCGACAACGAGCCATATTACAAAGAGGTACTTCAGCAGTACCCGATCCCGGGAGTGAACTGACATGCGCCTGAACGACAAGATCGCCATCGTGGTCGGAGCCGGGCAAAGCCCCGGCGAAGGCATGGGCAACGGCCGCGCCACCGCAATCACCTTTGCGCGCGAGGGCGCCAAGGTGCTTTGCGTCGATCATCATCTGGAATCGGCGCAGGAAACTGCCGCCATGATCGCCGCCAAGCACGGCACCGCGGCGGCCTTCAAGGCCGACGTCACGAAATCCGCCGACATCAAGGCGATGGTGGCGGACGCGCAGACGCGCTGGGGCCGGATCGACGTGCTGCACAACAATGTCGGCGTCAGCCTGTCCGGCGGCGATTCCGAGCTGTTGCAACTCACCGAGGAAGCTTTCGACCGCGTCGTCGCCATCAACCTCAAGAGCTGCATTTTCGCGGCGAAAGAGGTGATCCCGATCATGCGCGCGCAGAACAGCGGCGCGATCATCAACATCTCCTCGATGGCGGCGATCACGACGTATCCTTATGTCGCCTACAAGGCGACGAAATCGGCGATGATCGCCTTCACCGAGCAGCTCGCCTACCAGAACGCCGAATATGGCATCCGCGCCAACGTCATCCTGCCCGGCTTGATGAATACCCCGATGGCAGTCGATACCCGCGCCCGCGAATGGCACAAGACCCGCGCCGAGGTCGAAGCCGAACGCGACAGCAAGGTGCCGCTGCGCAGGAAGATGGGCACCGGCTGGGACGTCGCGAACGCCGCGCTGTTCCTGGCGTCTGACGAGGCGAACTTCATCACCGGTGTGACGCTTCCGGTGGATGGCGGGGCGAGTGTGAGACGGGGGTAGAAGTGAGCACAGTGCCGCTTCCCTTCGCCTCTTGTGGGAGAAGGTGGCGCCAAGCGCCGGATGAGTGGTTCGCTCCGCAAATTCAACAAGCGAAGGGACCGCGGATAGAACCCCTCACCCGGATTCGCTTTGCGAAGGCACCTTCTCCCACAAGGGGCGAGGGTGCACCTATCGCGCGGCACGACTCTAATGCGTCACCCGCCAGATCGTGCCGTTGCCATCTTCCGACACCAGCAGCGATCCATCCTTCGCTACCGCAACGCCCACCGGCCTCCCCCACACCTCGGTGTCACTCACCACGAACCCCGTGACGAAATCCTCGTACTCGCCCGTCGGCTTGCCGTCCTTCATCCGGATGCGGATGACCTTGTAGCCGGTGCGCTTCGAACGGTTCCAGGAGCCGTGCTCGGCGGCGAAGGCGTCGCCCTGGTACTCGGACGGAAACTGCGTGCCCTGATAGAAGGTCATGCCGAGCGAGGCCGAATGCGGCTGCACCAGCACATCTGGCACTGTCACCTTGTCCTTGATATCCGGCCGCGCACCGGCGTGGCGCGGGTCTTCGTTGCCGCCGATATAGAACCACGGCCAGCCGTAGAACGCGCCTTCCTTCACGCTCGTCACATAGTCGGGCACGAGATCGTCGCCGAGGCCGTCGCGCTCGTTGGTCGAGCACCAGGGCAGACCGGTCTGCGGCTGCACCGCAAGTCCGACGCAATTGCGGATGCCAGTGGCATAGATCTTCCGCTCCTTGCCGTCGGGATTGAAGGCGAGCACCGTGGCGCGCTCGGTCTCGCTGGCCCAGCCCGCGCCGAGCGGCTGCGCTTTCGACCATGCTTCCAATCCGCCCGGCGGCGTGCCAATGCCTTCCGCGACATTGCTGAGCGAGCCGACCGAGACCAGCATGCGCTTGTTGTCAGGCGTGAAGACGATGTCGCGGGTGGAATGGCCGCCGTCATGCGGTAGGCTCGCCACGATCGTTTCGGCCTTGCCGCGCGCCTTGAGGTCACCGGCCTGATACGGAATGCGGACGACGCTGTCGGTGTTGGCGACATAGACCCATTGCGGATTGTCGCCGTTCGGGAAGAAAGCAATGCCGAACGGCTGCCTCAAGCCACTGGCGAACAATTCGTTGCTGGCGACCTTGCCGCCCTCGCCGGCGCGAAGCACGCGGATGGTCCCGCCCCGCGTCTCCGCGACGAAGACATCGCCGTTCGGCGCCACGCGTATAGTGCGCGGCGCGCGCAGGCCTTCGGCGAACAGCTCGATCTTGAAGCCGGCCGGCACCTCAAGCGCAGCCTCGGACGGACGCGGCACCACGCGCGAGAAGCTCGCGACCGACCGCGTGGCACCGGGCCTGACCAGATCTTGCGGCCGGATCAACCTGACCGTGCCGGGCTTGTCGGCCTGCCAATCGCCGTAGGCATCCTTGCCCTGCAGCACCGGCTCGGCGCGCACACCGGTCATAGCGGCGACCAGCAATCCCGCGGACAGCGCCGCGGCCGAAATCCTGCTCTTCACGTCTTCCTCCCGGCCTTCACCTGTCGCGCGTCTACGCCGATCGACCCGCAATCGTTCTGCGACAGGTCAAACGCCTGCCGAATCGCACGTCAGCTCATGCCCGCACGATGTGCATCAGCCGCAGCCCATCGTACTGGAAAATGCGGCTGATCGGTGCGACACATTGTAAGGGCGGGGCCGCGGATTGCGGTCATCAAAGCTGCGGCATTGGTGTCGCACCTGTCGGGGTGATCATGTGGGGATCCATCGTATCGGAATGGGCGAGCCTGCTGCTCCGCTGGCTGCATGTGGTGGCGGCGATCGCCTGGATCGGCAGTTCCTTCTACTTCATCGCCCTCGACCTCAGCCTCAAGCCTGACAGCGAGCTGCCGGACGGCGTGCAGGGCGAAGCCTGGCAGGTCCATGGTGGCGGCTTCTACCGGATCATGAAATATCTGGTCGCGCCCGCCCGGATGCCGGACGAGCTGACCTGGTTCAAATGGGAAGCCTACACCACCTGGCTGTCCGGCTTCGCGCTGATGGTGGTGGTGTACTATCTCGAGGCCGGCCTGTTCCTGGTCGACAAGTCGATCCTCGACCTCACGCCGTTCCAGGCCGGCCTGTTCAGCTTCTGCAGCCTTGCTCTGGCGTGGCTGCTCTATGAAGGCGCCTGCCGCACCGGGCTGGCGCAGCGCGAACTGCCCTTTGCCATCGGCGGCTATCTGTTCCTGGTCGCGCTGACCTACGCCTTCACTCATGTGCTAAGCGGCCGCGGCGCCTTCAACCAGATCGGCGCGATCATCGGCACCATCATGGTCGCCAACGTCTTCACGCTGATCATCCCGAACCAGAAGAAGATCGTGGCCGCCCTGATCGCAGGGCAAGCGCCCGATCCGAAGCTCGGCAAGACCAGCAAGGAGCGTTCGGTTCACAACAACTACCTGACGCTCCCCGTGGTCGTTCTGATGATCAGCAACCACTATCCCCTGCTCTACGCCACCCGCTTCAACTGGATCATCGTTGCGATCATCCTGGCGCTCGGTCCCGTGATCCGCCACTTCTTCAACGAGGGTCATGCGGGGCGCAAATCGCCTTGGTGGGTGTGGGGAGTCGCCGCTGCCGGCGTGATCGCGATCCTGTTCCTGTCCGCCGCCGGACCGCGCGAGGTCAAGACCGGCGCGCTGTCGGCGCCCGTCACGGTCGCCAATGTCGAGGAGATCGTGATGTCCCGCTGCAGCATGTGCCACGCCGCCGAGCCGGTCTGGGAGGGCATCGTGACGGCGCCGAAGGGCATCCTGCTCGACGCGCCCGAGCACATCCATCGCAACATCCGCCTGATCGGCCGCGTCGCCGCCTGGTCCAATGCGATGCCGCCGGGCAATATCACCGAGATGACGAGCGAGGAGCGCGCCATCCTCGCGGCCTATATCGAGCAGGCGCGCTGATGCCATTACGCATCCATGCCGCATTTTGCGGAATGAAATTCTGCATGTCCCGCCGATTTGAAAATGACTTGACCGCCCATCCGGCGTAGACAGGATCAGCTGGCGCGGTCCAGATTCAGCTCAAGTCCAGTTTGCATTCGGGGAAAGAACAGTGACCCTCAAGAACGTCATCGGTATCGACCACGCCGTGGTCATGGTTCAGGACCTCGACAAGGCCGCCGAGAATTATCGGCAGCTCGGCTTCACACTCTCGCCGCGCGGCACCCACAGCGCCCATATGGGCACCGGCAACTACACCATCATGTTCGATCCTGATTACATGGAACTGCTCGGCGTGCTGGCGGCGACCGAGCACAACGCGCCCGCACGCGCCTTTCTCGACAAGCGCGGCGAAGGCATCGAGCGTATCGCCTTCACCGCGGTCGATGCCGCCGCCGGCGCGGAGGAGATTCACGCACGCGGCCTGGAGCCAATCGGTCCCACCGATTTCGAACGACCTGTCACGCTGCCTGATGGCACGGTGTCGGCGGCAAAATTCCGCACCTTCATGTGGCCGACCGCGGAAGCGCCCGGCGGCGTGCGTATCTTCGCCTGCCAGCACAAGACGCGCGAGACCGTGTGGATTCCCGAGTTGATGAAGCACGCCAATGCGGCGAGGCACATCAAGCAGACGCTGATCGCAACGCCGGAGCCCGCGAAGGAAGCCGCGCACCTCGCGCACCTGATCGACCGCGCGCCGAAGACGGAGGCGGACGGCGCGGTGGCCGTGCCCTCCGGCGGCGATCGTGCCGACTTCGTCTATCTGACCCTGGAGCAGCTCGGCAACCGCTATCCCGGCGTGCCGCTCGCAGGTCTCTCCGAGCGCGGCGGCGCGGCGCTGGTGCTCGTCAGCAGCGATCTGGCGGCAACCCAGAAGGCGCTTGGCTCGGCAGCTGTGCGCAGCGGGGCTGCGATCTGCGTGCCGCCCGCCAAGGCCAACGGCACCCTGCTCGCCTTCGTTGCCGGCTGATTTGAACTAATTCTTTAACAAGCGTTAGCCGGGCAACCCTAGGATTTTTGGGCTATCCACGCCTTCAGGGGCCAAGCGCATGTTCAAAGAGGAATCGCCGATCGCCTATGACGCGCCGGCCGAGCTGAAGAAGTGGCCGTCGCTGAAGGGCGAGAGGCAGAAGAACCGCGGCCCGCCCTATCTCGTCTATAACGGCACGCTCGCCGACTGCGTCCGCGAACTCATGGGCAAGCCCATCAAGGGCATCTCGCTCTACGACATCATGGCGAGGCCGCAAGCAGCGTTCGACCAGACGGTGCTGTCGCCCGGCGATGCCGCCGAGATCGCGATGCGCAAGGACTTTCCCAAGGACTAGTTCAAGGACTAGACTAGCGCGAGGCGCGCTTGCCGCGGGACTTCCCCTGCTGCCTGGAGGAGGAGTCCGTCGGCGCATCCAGGAAAACGACCGGCGTGCCGCGCTTGACGTTGTCGCCAAGCCGGCGCACGTCCCAATTGGTCAGCCTGATGCAGCCGTGCGAAGCGGACTTGCTGACCTTGTCGGGCTCCGCCGTTCCGTGAATGCCGTAACCCTGCGCGGAGAGACCGATCCAGTACGCTCCGACGGGATTGTTCGGCCCCGGCTTGACGTCGAACGGCTTCTTCGACTTGACGCTGTGGAACTTGTACTCGGGATTGTAGTGATAGGTCGGCTTCTCGTCGGTAGCGGTCACCTTGAGCGCGCCGCTCGGCGTGGGGCGGTCCGGACTGCCGATTGACGCCGGGTAGAACGCGACGAGGCGGTCGCTCCCGTCGAAGGCCTTCAAGGTCTCGCCCGTCTTGTCGACCTCGAGCCGCGCGATACGCGGCAGCTCGCGCTGTGCCGAGACATTCGCGACGACGACGGTCTCGCCCGCCTTGTCGAACGACTTGCCGGGATTGAGCGTCCGCAGCAAATCCTCGCTCATATGGAATTTCTCGGCGAGCCCTTCGCGCGGGCTGGTGTAGCTCAGCGCCTGCAGTGACTTCATGTCCTCCAGCTTGCTGGGCAGCTCTTTCAGGAACGGCCCCTTCACGTCGGAGTCGGTGATCTTGTAGTCGACGATCATGGCACCTTCGCTTGCCGCGCTCAGCCTGTCCCACAGCTCCGGCGCGATAGTCTTGTCGGATGCGAACCCGTTCTGCTCGGCAAATGCCTTCAGCGCCTTCTGCGCGTTCTCACCGAACTTGCCGTCGATTTCGCCGGGTGAGAACTGCGCCCGATCGAGCAGGACCTGGAGCTTCACGACCGATGCGGTGACCTTGTCGGTCGCAGGCTGCTTCGCAGGACGCGCAGCGTCGTTCACCGCGGCAGCATCGAGATTGTTCGCGAGCGCCGGACAGGTCACCCACAGCGAGATCACCGCGCCAATTACCCATCGCATCATGTCGCTCGTCCCAATTCGCCAATGCCCCGTAAGAACCGCGGAAAGTTTCTCTGCGGGAACACCGTAGTAACACCGACGGAACCGACGAGACCGCAGCTTTGCCGCAATCGGACGGTTAAGAACTTCTTATCGCCGGCGCAGCGCTGGCCCGTTCATCCCACAGTTCGAGGGTGTCCACGCAATGCGATTTGTCATCGCGGCTTGCGCCGCGTTTCTGATTCTGATGTGCGACCTCGATCCGTCGGCGTCCCGGCAAACATCGGCCTTCGATCGCGCCGTTCTTCAAAACACCCAAGCCTCGCCACTTGTTCCGGTGGTCGAGCTGTTCCTCGCAAGCGTGCACGCGATCGAGCTCGCCAATGCACGCGCGGCCTATGAGGAGACACCCGAGCCGCTGCCTGCGGCCGAACCGGTCGCACAAGCGCCGGTGTCGCCGACTGAACGCTTTTGCCACGCGCTTCGTGAAGCCGCCGAGGCCAGCGGCATTCCGGTGCCGTTCTTCGCGCGCCTGATCTGGCAGGAGAGCCGCTTCAAGTCCAACGAGGTCAGCCAGGCCGGCGCGCAGGGCGTTGCACAGTTCATGCCGGAAACGGCAGCCGAGGTCGGGCTGGATGATCCCTTCGATGCGATGAAGGCGCTGCCGGCATCGGCCAAGTTCCTGCGCAAGCTCCGCGACGATTTCGGCAATCTCGGCCTCGCCGCGGCCGCATATAATGCGGGCCCCGGCCGGATCCAGAAATGGCTTGCCAAAGAGAGCGAGTTGCCGCGCGAGACGCGCGACTATGTCCGCATCATCACCGGCACCAAGGCCGAGGACTGGACCGAACGCACCGAAGCGCTCGCGATCCGGATCGATCTGCCGCGCGAAGCGCCGTGCGAAGGCATCGGCAGCCTGTCCAAGACGAAGGACGTCGCCTGGGTTCCGGTCAACCTGACGCCCTCGGTCACAACCATCATTCGCAAGGCAGAGCAGCTGGCGGCGCGATTGGCGACCGACCGGCTGCGCAAGCGGCTTGCATCCGTGATCCGTAAGGGCACCCATGGCAAGGCGCGCAGCATGATTGCGGCACGTGCGGCCGGAAAGAGCGCGAAGGCCCGCGCTATCCGCCTCGCATCGAGCGAGCGCTGACCAGTCACACCGGCTTCTCGTCGTCGGTCACCGGCGACGTCACCACCAGGAAAACGAGGTCGGTCAGGCCCGAATTCGAGATCGCGTGCTCGACGCCGGGCGGCAGGAAGATCACGTCGTGCTTGCGCACGATGTGGTTCTTGCCGGCGATCTCCATCAGCCCCTCGCCGTCGAGGACGTGATAAACCTGTTCCTGCACCTTGTGGCGGTGCCGCGCGACATAAGCCATCGGCTGGTACATCGAGATGCGGTAGTCGATCCGGCGCGAGCCCGCGGTCTCCGGCATCACCAGCGGCTTTGACAGCGCGCCGCCGAAGTGATTGGGGAATTCGCGCCAGGGCACCTCGGCAATGTTGCGGATGAAGGCGCCGTTGCTCTCCTCGGCCATGATCATGCTCCCTTTCGCGCGTCTCAATTCACCAGCGCTCCGCCATCGACATAGACGATCGATCCGGTCGCAAAACCGTTCGCCATGAAGCTCGCGATCTGCCGGGCGATGTCCTCGGCCATGCCGACACGGCCGACCGGCAGCGCGGCCGCCGTCCTGGCCAGCATCTCCTGGCGCGCCGCTTCCGGCATCGCAGCCCGGATCGGCGTGTCGATCACGCCGGGCGAGACCGCATTGACGCGCACCGGTGCCAGCTCCAGCGCGAGCGCGCGGGCCAGCGATTCCAGCGCGCCGTTTGCGGCGCTGATGATCGCCGAGTTCGGCCGCGGCCGAACGCTGAGGAAGCCGGTCACGAACGTAAGCGAGCCGCCAGGCCTGATCTCGGCTTCGCGCGCGACGCGCCAGGCGCCCCAGAACTTGCCTTCCATGGTGGCGCGGACATCGTCCATCGCCACAGTCTTGAACGGGCCGGTGCGAAGCTGGGCGGCCGTCAGCACGACGTGATCGACCGGGCCGGTGCGGCGGAACAGCTCGGCGACGCTCTGGTCGCTGGTGACGTCGGCGGGGATCGCAGTCACCTTCAACCGCTCCGCGACCGGATCGAGCTTTGCGGCGCTGCGCGAGGCGATGATGACCTGCGCGCCCTCTCTCGTCGCAAGCTCCGCCGTGGCAAGTCCGATGCCTGAGGAGCCGCCGACCACGACGACCTTTTTGCCTGCGAACGTCATTCCGATCTCCCCGACATGTTCTTGATGGGCGATTTGCGACCCTCGGTCAGCCCGGCTGGAACCGGGTGCCGATGCCGGCCTTGCTCTGGCCGAGGCCCGGCAGCTCCCAGACGCCGGCGCCCGACGGATTGACGTCGGCGGCGATGTCGACGTCGATCAGATACGGCTTGTTGGCGGCGATGCCCTTGCGGATCGCCTCGCCAAGATCGCCGGCGCGATCGACCCGCACGCCCTCGACGCCGCAGGAGCGCGCCATCGCCGCGAAATCCGGATTGTAGCGTTGGCCTGTGTCCGGATGCTTGAAGTCGGTCGCAAGCTCGCGCCCGCCGAGATAGCCGCGCTGAAGTCCGCGGATCGAGGCATAAGCGTAATTGTTCCAGACCACCCAGACCACGGGCAGATTGTACTCGACCGCGGTGCCGAGCACGTGGGCATGCATGAAGAAGGCGCCGTCGCCGCAGACGGACACGCAGGGACGATCGGGCGCCGCGAATTTCGCGCCCATCACGCCGGCGACGCCAAAGCCCATCGGACCGAATCCCATCGAGCCAATCAGCGAGTCCGGCCGCTTCGGCTTGCAGAAGCCGAGCAGCCAGTTGTGGTGCACGCCAATGTCGGAGACGAGGATGGCGTCTTCCGGCAGCGCCTTGTCGATCTCGGCGGCCGCGCGCTGCGGGTTGATCGGCGTGGTGTCGTCGGAGAAGCCGGGCGCGACGAATTTGTCCCACTCCTTTCGGTAGGTGTCGATCTGCGCCAGCCATTTCTTGCGGGCGTCTGACTTCTTGAATAGGTTGTCGCGGCGGTCGAGCTCCGCATGCACCTGGCGCAGGAAGGTGCGAACATCGGCCATCAGTCCCAGCGCGACGGGATAGTTGCGGCCGATCTCCTCGGGATCGATGTCGACGTGGATCAGCCGCGTCGGCGGAATCGTGAAGGAATAGCCTGGAATCCACGAACTCGAGGTGCGATCGTCGAAGCGGACGCCAAGTGCGAGCAGCACGTCGGCCTGCCGCGTCGCGTGATTGGCCTGATAGTGCCCGGCGCGCGCGACGAGGCCGAGCGCAAGCGGATGATTGACGTCGAGCGCGCCGAGACCGCTCGCGGACGCGGCGACCGGAATCTGAAGCCGTTCGGCCAGCTTGCGCAGCTCGTCCGCCGCACCGCCATAGCGCACGCCCTGCCCGACCAGCATGACCGGCCGCTCGGCCGCGAGCAGCATGTCGACCGCCTTCTCCACGCCCTCAGGATCGGCACCGCAGCGGCTGGAAATGTTGGCGTTCCACTCGATCGCCTTCGGCGCCTCTTCCGCGGCTGATTCCATGAAGACGTCGAAGGGGACGTCGACCACTACCGGCCCCGGCCGGCCCGTGATCATCGTCTTCCAGGCCTGCCGTATCGCAAGCGGAACCATCTCGCCGCGCGTCGGCTGAAACACCTTCTTGCACATCGTGCGCACGGTCGAGGGGAAGTCGGCCTGATAGTGCCGGTACATCTCCTGGAACGCGCCGCGGTTGAACTGGCTGGTCGGCACGTTGCCGGTGATCGCCATGAACGGCACGGAATCGAGGAAGGCGTTGGCGAGCGAGATCGGAAGATTGGCCGAGCCGGGCCCGCACGAGGTGAAGGTCGCGGTTGGCCTGCCGGAGACGCGATAATAGACGTCCGCCATGAAGCCGGCGACGCTCTCGTGATGCACGGAGATCGTCTTGATCTCGGAAGAACGTTCGTACAGAGCATCGATGAACTGGATGTTGCCGTGGCCGCAGAGCCCGAACACCTGCGGCACCTTCTCCTGGATCAGATAGTCGACAATGACCTGGGCGCCATTGAGCATGTTTCTCGACATCAACCCGTCTCCCTCTCGGCCCACGACTTCTTGTGGACCGGGGCGGAAAACACGGCGCGGTCGTCGTTAGGCCGCGGGCACCCTATTTCTCATAATGCTGTACGTCAATTTATATTGTGGTAGGCTCGTGCCGGCGGAAAATGCGAAGCTCGAGTCCGACGCCGGCACGAATTGGCGTGCTACTGTCGCAGCATCGAGTCACGACGGATTTGCCGGAGGGGTGTCCTTGAGATCGCGTACCAAGCCCAGCACAAGCGAGAAGCCCGCCAGCCCGCGCAAGGCCGCGATTGCCAAACTGGTCTCCGCCCCCAAGGCTGAGGGCGACGATGATGCCGAAGACAAGCAGCGCGGCGGCGGGGTTCAGTCGCTCGGGCGCGCCTTCTCGATCCTCGAAGAAGTGGCGCGCCACCGCGAGGGAATCGGGCTTGCGGAACTGAGCAAGCTGGTCGGCCTGCACAACTCGACGACCTTTCATCTCGCCAAGACCATGGTCTCGCTCGGCTACCTCCGCCAGGAGAAGGACAACAAGCGCTACCGCATCGGGCGCCCCTTGTTCGCGCTCGCGGCAAGCGCGCTGGACGAGATCGAGATGGTCAATGTCGCAACGCCCGTACTGGAGGAGCTGTCGCGCCAGACCGGCGAAAGCGGCCATTTTGCCGTGCGTATGGGCGATGCAGTGATCGTCGTCGCCCGCACCAGCGGTCCCGGCGCGTTTCAGCTGACCGACCGTGTCGGTGTGGTGCGGCCCGCCCATTGCACCGCGCTCGGCAAGATCATCCTGGCCTCGCTCCGCCCGGAACAGTTCAAGCGTTTCATCGATCGCGTGGAGCTCAAGCCCTCGACGCCCAAATCCATCAGCAATCCCGGCGCGCTGATGCGCGAGATCGCCGAGGTGCAGCGCACCGGGGTTGCCTTCGACGACGGCGAGTTCAATCCGGAAGTGCGCTGCGTCGCCGTGCCCGTGACCGACTTCACCGGACAGGTGATCGGCGCGCTCGGCATTTCCGGGCCGATCTGGCGGCTCTCCAACCAGGCGCTGCATGACGGCGCGCAGATCGTGCAGGCCGCCGCCGACCGCCTGTCGGCCGAATTCGGCGCCAAGGATCGGGCGCACAAGGCGTTCACGCCGAAAGTCTAGGACGCGCATCAACGGCGATTTTGCCGGTTGACACCGGCGACGGCGTTCGGGATTATCCTCCAGCATTAGAAGAACGTCTCTCACATTGTCGGATGGCCGATTTTGAAGGGAGGCACGCGGTGCACCCGGGAGGAGACAGACATGATCCGCTACCCGCGACGGACGTTGTTACGCGCGGGCGCAGCCTTCGTCGGCGCGTCCGCATTTGGGTTTCCGGCGATCGTGAAGGCCCAGGCCGAGCGGATCCGGATCGGACACCTGACACCGCTGACCGGCTTCCTCGGAGTGATCGGCAGCTACGCCCAACTGGGCGTCAAGCTCGCCGCCGAGGAGATCAACGCGTCCGGCGGCATCCTCGGCAAGCGGATCGACCTGTTATCGGAAGACTCGATCAACCCCGCCACCGCCGCAACCAAGGCGCAGCGCATGCTGGAGCAGGACGGCGCAGTGGTGCTGCTTGGCGAGATCTCGTCGGCCTCATCGCTCACCATCATGCAGGTCGCCGAGCGCAACAAGAAGGTGTTCTTCTCGACCGGCGCGCGCTCGGACGCGCTACGCGGCAAGAACTGCAACAAATACGCCTTCCACTGCGACATCCCCAACACCGTGATGGTCAACGCGGTCGGTACCGCGCTGTCGCAGCAGGGCATGGTGAAGGGCAAGAAGTTCTTCACGCTCACGGCCGACTACATCTTCGGCCACGACCTGCTGAAGGCCGCCAAGGCGTTCTTCGGCACGCACGAGGCGAACCTGATTGGCGACGAGCTGATCGCAACCGACGCCACCGATTTCAGCCCGTATCTGCTGAAAGTGCGCCAGGCCAAGCCCGACGTGGTCTGCTGCAATCTCGCCGGCAACCAGGTGACCAACCTCGTCAAGCAATATGCCGAGTTCGGCCTGCCCTACCCGCTGGTCGGCTTCAATCTCAACACCGGCGATGCATGGGCCGCGGGCGCGGGCAATCTCGGCGGTACCTGGCCGACGGTCTGGTATCACACGCTGAACAATCCGACGTCGCAGGCCTTCGTCGCGGCCTTCAGCAAGAAGTACGGCAAGCCGCCGGAGAACCACGCCTGGATCGATTACGTCACGCTGAAGCTGCTGGCGGAAGCGATCAACACGACGAAGTCGACCGAGAGCAACGAACTGATCGCCTATTTCGAGAAGCAGGCCCAGTTCGACATCGGCAAGGCGCGAAAGGCCTATTTCCGCTCCTGGGACCATCAGCTCGTGCAGGAGGCCTATCCCTTCACCGTGAAGCCGAAGGACCAGATGAAGGACCAGTGGGACATGCTGGTGCTGGGCGATGCGGTTCCGGGGGCGGGCGATCCGCTGGAGACGATCTATCCGACCAAGGAACAGAACCCTTGCGAGATGAAGGCCTGAGGCGCGGCTTGGACGCAACATGCAGTTCGAGTTCTTGCTGGAACAGGTGGTGAATGGCCTCGTGCTCGGAGGCTATTACCTTCTCATTGCGCTCGGGCTGTCGCTGATCTTCTCGGTCGGCGGCATCGTCAATCTGGCGCATGGCGCCTTCTATGCGCTCGGCGCCTATGTCAGCGTCGAGCTGACCAGGCGTCTCGGCTTCGGCGCTTCGGTGGCGATCTCGCCTTTCGCGGTCGCGCTGCTCGGAATCCTCTTCGAGCGCTTCATCCTGCGGCGCTTCTACTCCGCCGATCCGATCCTCAGCCTGCTCGTGACCTTCGGGCTTGCGATGGTCGCAGAGCAGGCGATCCGCATGATCTGGGGCGCGGCGCCGGTCTCGACCGAGATCCCGCAAAGCTTTCGCGGCTCGGTCATCGTCGGCGATTTCCTGTTCTCGCGCTATCGCCTGCTGATCCTCGCTGTCGTCGCCGCCATACTGCTCGGGATCTGGCTGCTGCTGCAAAAGACCTCGTTCGGCCGCGTGGTGCGCGCCGGCATCCAGCGGCCCGACATGGTCGCGGCGCTCGGCATCCGGCTGCAGCCCTACATGACGGGGATCGTAATGCTCGGCGTCGGCATGGCCGCGCTCGGCGGCGCCTTCTTCGCGCCGATCACCACCGTGCATCCGGCGATGGGCGCCGAGATCATGACCATTGCCTTCGTCGTCGTCGTGATCGGCGGCCTCGGCAGCTTCTGGGGCGTCGTCATCTCCGCCCTGCTCGTCGGCGTGGTGCGCGGCATCGCCATTCATTTCGAGCCGGCCGCCGGTGAAGCCTCGATCTACATCCTGATGTTCCTGGTGCTGCTGGTGCGCCCACGCGGCCTGCTCGGCGAACGCATCGAGAAGTTCGAATGAGGAGCGCCTCGCCCATCCACAGGCTGAAGCCGCTGCTGATTGCGACCGTGGCCATCGTCGCGCTGCCCTTCCTGCTGAAGGCGTTCGGCTTGTCCTTGAACACCGGCACCTGGATCGTCGGGCTCGCGATCGCGACCAAGGGGCTCAACCTCTGCATCGGCTATACCGGCCTCGTCTCGTTCGGCCACAGCGCCTGGTTCGGCATCGGCGCCTATGCCGCGGGCCTGATCCAGCTGCGTTTCTTCCCCGGCGAGATCTGGCTGCCGCTACTGGGATCGATGATCGTCGTCGCGATCGCATCGGGCGTCATCGGCATGCTGATCCTGCGCCGGCGCGGAGTCTACTTCTCACTGCTGACACTGGCGCTGGCCGCGCTGGTCTACACCACCGCCTTCCGCTGGACGAGTCTCACCGGCGGCGAGGACGGGCTCGGCGGACTGAAGCGCGGCAGCATCGGCTCCATGAGCTTCGACAATGCGCTCAACTATTACATCGTGGTCTCTGTCGTCGGGCTCGCCGTCCTCTACATGCTGATGCGCCTCGTGCGCTCGCCGTTCGGCCATGTCCTGGTGGCGATCCGCGAGAACCAGCTGCGCGCGAGCTTCCAGGGCTATCCGGTCGAGCGCTACAAGCTCGCGGTGTTCGTGATCTCCGCCGTGGTCACCGGGCTTGCCGGCGCGCTGATCGCATTCCTGAACTATCTGGTCTCGGCGGAGGCCGTCTCGGTGCCGTTCGCCGGCGAGCTTCTGGCCATGGTCGTCATCGGCGGCATGCGCAGTCTGCTCGGCCCCGCACTCGGCGCGCTGTTCTTCATCCTGTTCAGAGAGCTGTTCTCGATCTGGACGTCGGACTGGCTGTTCTGGTTCGGACTCATCTTCGTGGCCTTCGTGATGTATTCGCCCGGCGGCCTCGTCGGCATCGGCGCGCTGGTCATGCGGCGCCTTCGTCCACCCGCGGAAGAAACAGCCGCGATGAGCCGGCGCAAGATCTATGACGGCCTGCCGCTGCCTGATTTCCTCCAACCGGAATCGCTCCAGGGCACTGTGCTCGAGGTGACCGGCGTCTCCAAAAAATTCGGCGGCATCCGCGCGGTCGAGAATGCGAGCATCAGCGTCGCCGCCGGCGATATCCACGCCCTGATCGGGCCGAACGGGGCCGGCAAGACCACGTTGTTCAATCTGGTCTCCGGCCTCTACGCGCCGGATCAAGGCACCATCCGCCTGCGGGGCCGCGACATCGCCGGCGTGCCCGCGAATGCCATCTGCCACCAGGGGCTGGCGCGCTCGTTCCAGATCACCAATTTGTTCCGCGGACTGAGCATCTACGAGAATTTGCGCCTGTCGCTGCAGGCGCGGCGGCCGATGCGCTTCAACATCTGGAACGACATCGACGCGTACGAGGACATCCACGCCGAGACCGCCGCGCTGACAAAATTCCTCGGGCTCGAAGGCATCGAGCAGATCGAGGGCGGCGAACTTTCCTATGGCGGGCAGCGGCTGGTCGATCTCGGCATCGCGCTCGGCTCAAGGCCGCAGGTGCTGCTGCTCGACGAGCCGCTCGCCGGCCTTGCGGCGGCCGAGCGCGAGCGCGTGTCCAACCTCGTCCAGAACATCGCGACCAACATTCCCGTGCTGATCGTCGAGCACGACATCGACCGCGTGCTCGGCTTCTCGCAAGTGGTGACCGTGATGAACCAGGGCGAGGTCCTGATGTCGGACTGCCCCAAGGCGGTGCGCGCCGATCTGCGGGTGCAGGAGATCTACACCGGCAAGGGCATTCCCGCGGTCGCGCACCGGCGCAGCATTGAGGATGCAAGCGAGCGCGCCGCCGTCCTGCTCCTCGATGGCGTCAACACCTTTTACGGCAAGAGCCACATCCTGAGCGACGCCGCGCTCGACGTTCGCGAGGGCGAGATCGTCGCGCTGCTGGGCCGCAACGGCGCCGGCAAATCGACGCTGCTGAAGACGATCGCCGGCCTCGTGCCGGCGGCGTCGGGCAGCATCACATACCGTGGCGCCGACATCGCCCGCCTCCCGGCCCCCGACATCGCGCGCCGCGGCGTCGGTTATGTGCCGCAGGGCCGCGGGCTGTTCGCGGGCATGACCGTGCGCGAAAACCTCGCGCTCGGCCGCCTCGCCCGCAAGACCGACGGCAGCGACGGCGTGGTCTGGAACGAGGAGCAGATCCTGCAGTATTTTCCGCGCCTGAAGGAGCGCATGAACGTTGCCGCCGACTATCTCTCCGGCGGCGAGCAGCAGATGGTCGCGGTGGCCCGCGCGATGTCGGGCAATGTGAGCCTGTTGCTGCTCGACGAGCCGTTCGAGGGTCTCGCACCGGCGGTGACGCTCGAACTGTTCGGGGTGTTCGACCAGCTCCGCCGGCACATGTCGATCGTGATCGTCGAGCACAACCTCGACCTCGTGCTCGCGCTCGCCGATCGCGTCTTCGCGCTGGAGCGCGGCGCCGTGTTCCACCAGGGACCGGCCGCGCCGCTGCTCAACGATCTCAGCTATCGCAAGCAGATCCTGTGGCTGTGATGGAAACCGATGCGCTCCCTCTCCCGCAAGCGGGAGAGGTACAGCGGAGCGCACGACCACGCACAAGCGCAGCAGCCCCTACTCCGCCTTGATGTTCGCGGCCACGACGACCTCGGAAAGCTCCTTGGTCTCCTTCGCGATCGTGGCGGCGTAGTCGGCGGGGCTGAGCACGCTCACGACGCCTTGCGAGCCGAGCCGCTCCACGACCGCCGGATCCTCAGCAGCGGCGACGATCTCACGATGCAGCGTTTCCAGGATCGGCGCGGGCGTCGCCTTCGGCATGAAGAAGCCGACCCAGAACGAGATGTCGAAGCCGGGATAGCCGGCTTCGGCGACGGTCGGCACGTCCGGCAGCGACGGCAACCGCTCGGCCGACGACACCGCGAGCGCGCGCAGCTTTCCGGCCTTGACCAGCGGCACGGCCGACAAGGGATCGAACACCGCCAGCACCTCCTGCGCGAGAATACCGACCTCGGACGCAGCGCCGCCGCGATAGGGCACGTGG
Source organism: Bradyrhizobium sp. SZCCT0153 (assembly GCF_018129995.1). Lineage (GTDB taxonomy): Bacteria > Pseudomonadota > Alphaproteobacteria > Rhizobiales > Xanthobacteraceae > Bradyrhizobium > Bradyrhizobium japonicum_G. Next base: position 145,841 of record NZ_JAFCKS010000002.1, on the reverse strand, counting down.
ATCAGCTTGATGCCGGCCTTCCGGCTGAGCAACTCCATGGCGAGATGGGCAAGGTTGCCGTTGCCGCCAGAGCCGTAGGCGAGCGCGCCCGGTGCAGCCTTTGCCGCGGCGACGAGATCGGCAACGGTGCTGACGTTGGCCGTCTTGGGATTCTCGGGATTGACCACGAGGACGAGCGGCGCCGACACGACGCTGGTCAGCGGCGCGAAGTCTCTTTGCGGGTCGTAGCGGATGTCCTTGAACAGCGTCTTGTTGAGCGTGATGGTGGACGAGTTGCAGGCGAGGATCGTGTAGCCGTCGCCTTCCGCATGCGCGACGCCCTCGGCGGCGATCATGCCGTTGGCGCCGGCGCGATTCTCGACGACGAAGGGCTGGCCGAGCTTGTTGCTCAAGCGATCGCCAATGATCCGCGCGACGACATCGACCGGACCGCCCGCGCTGAATCCGACCATGATCCTGACCGGCCGCACCGGATATTTCTGCGCGAGAGCCTCGCTCGTCACGCACAACCCGGCGACGATCGCCAGCAGGCGAAGCGTTCGTTGCATTCGTTCTCTCCCCGGACGCTAGCTGCCGCTTTGCATGTATTGATGCGGCGCATTCGAGGGACATGATGAGCGGCCGCGCCGGATTTCGCAATCGCGTTTCCGCGCACGCATTCCGCCGCGCGGCACGTCAGAGCGGCATCCAAACAAAAATTGAGAAAACAACCCCATGCACAGTAGCCGGTCCCGGTCGGCCCAAGGACTTTGCATGCTCCGCAAGGACTTGCATGCCCCGCAAGGGCTTGGTGCCCCGCAATGTCGTTTGACACGTCGGGCAAAACACCTTCATGATGCCATCATCGCAACAATCGCCAGCGTCCACGCCGCCCGACCACGGGCCGCCTCGACGCGATTGTGCGTAAGCCCTTCATCGATATCTCAAAATTCGTAATCGCGCGCAGCGAGCGAACGGTCGCTCGCGCGTCTGCGCCAGCACAGGACACAGCACATGACGACAGTACCGAACCGCCCCATCACCTCGCCGGTTGCGGCAAACGATCGCGGCGGCCCCGCCGCGAGCCCCCGGATCAGACTCTACAAGCGCCGCATTGCGATCAGTCATCCCGACCCGCAAGCCGGTGAGCAATTGCTGGCCGAGGCGCTCGGCGCGGCGGACCGCGACGCGCTGCATGGCATCGTCAAGCAATTGGTCAAGGCGAGCGCGATCGGTCAGAAGCCCGACGAGGCCAATCTGGCCTTCATGGTCTCGATGATCAGGAGCATTGCACCGAAGGATTCCATCGAAGCCATGCTGGTGTCTCAGATGGTGTCCGTTCACATGGCGACGATGCGCTGCGCCTGTCGTCTCGCCATCACCGACAATCTTCCACAGCAGGAGAGCGTCACACGCGCATTGACCCGGCTGACCCGCACCTTCGCCGCTCAGGTCGAGGCCCTGAGCCGCCATCGCAACAGCGACGCGCGCACGATCACGGTTCGGAATCTGTCGGTGCAGGACGGAGGACGAGCGATCGTGGGGAATGTCACGCAGCATGCGAACGTGATCGTGGCGGAGGCGGGCCCGAGCGACGCAAGGCAAGGCGCCAACCCATGACCGACGGTCACCCCCGCAATACCGTCCCGATGCGGGCCAGTCCCCGCTGCGGCGCCAGGACCCGCGATGGCGGCACCTGCCGCGCACCTGCCGCGCACGGCAAGGCGCGCTGCCGCATGCACGGCGGGGCGCGGGGAACCGGGGCGCCGAGAGGGAACGGGAATGCGCGGACGCATGGCCTGTTCACTGGAGAAGCCATTGCAGAGTTGAGGGCGGCTCGGGTGCTGCTGGATGAGGCCCGCAAAATGCTCGGTGAACTGACGTGATCGTCCTGGGGACTTCGGCCCAGCGCGAGTGCAGCCAGTCGTCAGCCCCTCAGGAAATTTCCCATACCACCGCCAGGAGGACGATGGACAAGGCAAGACTGGCGGCGAGCAGCACGAGCACGGTGGGTCCCCGCTCGCCCCGGCGCGCTTCCGTAGGTGTCTCGACGGCCGTCTTCAAGCCGCGCCATCACATTTCCCTTCACAATGGGATTCAAGCAGGCACAGGACCAATCGTTCCCGGTTCTGGAACAGGGCTGTCACCCCCCGCGTTGGCTGAACAACGAAGGAGCGTGAGATGACCGAAAAGTACGATCCGGCCCGTGCCGACAAGCATGCCGAACCAGCCGGAAAAGCCCGCCGCCCGGACAAGGCCGACCGCGAACTCGAGAAGAGCTTGAAGGACAGCTTTCCGGCATCCGATCCGCCGAGCAGCACGCAGCCTGCGAAGGCGACACCAGATGGCAAGCGCTGAGCGGCGCGGAGGATGGATGCGCGAGACCGGCGGTCTACGAGATCACCGGCCCGGCCGCCAGCCGAGCCCTCTCGTCGAGGACGACCAGCGGCATTTGAAAGGTGAAGCGTGTCACATCGTCGGTCGAGGTCACATCGATGGTGCCACCGTGGGCCGATGCAATCTGTGACACGATAAACAGGCCAAGGCCCAGGCCTTGTTGGTTGCCCGTGTCCTGTCCGCGAACGAAGGGCACGAACAACTTGCCCAGAGTGGCCGGCGGAATGGCCGGGCCGTGATTGGTGACCGAAAGCGAAAAACTTCCATAGGTCTGGGCGCGCACGAAGACGAGGCTCTCAGCCGGGCTGTAGCTGAGCGCGTTGCCGAGGAGATTGGAAAGCAGCCGGGCTATCCGCTGGCGGTCGGCGAAGACCGGCTTCGTGACGGCAAACTCGGCTTCGATTCGGCGCTGGGGATGCGTGGCGCGCATTTCATCGACCACCTGCCTGAGCAAAGGCTCAAGCGGCTCCATCGATGGCGCCAGCGATATTTTGCCCCCGAGACGGCTGCGCGCAAGATCGATGACGTCTTCGATCAGCGAAGACATGCGGACGGTGCTCGTCGCCATCATGGCGACCAGAGAGATCGCCCTTTCATCGAGCGGCGTGCTTGCAAGAAGGCGCGTGCCGGCCGCGATCGCAGCCAGCGGATTGCGCAGATCATGCCCGAGCACCGCCATGAACTGCTCCTGCAATTCGGCCGCGGCCTTGGCATCGAGCAGCTTCGCCTCCGCGGTCGCGAGGCGCCTTGCCGCATCGAGATGGATGCCGATCAGGTCGGCGAACAGCCGAAACATGCCAGTGATGCCCGGATCCTTCAGCTTTGCCGGCTTCGGATCGAGCGCGCAGAGCGTTCCGAAGAAGCTCCCGTCGGCAAGAAAGATCGGCATCGAGATGTAGGACTGAAAGCCGTACATCGCCGGCGTATGATGTTTCGCGTAGCGCTCGTCCCGGGCGACGTGATCGATGACGACGGCCTCGCGCGCCTGGTGCACTTCGTGACAGATGGTCGTTTCGACCTTCAACTCCCCACCCGCCCCGAGGCCGAGCCCGACCTGGTCGTTGGCCGCGAGGCAGATCCAGCGATCACCGGTGACGCGCGCGATGGCCGAAAATCCCAGTCCTGTAACCTGGGACACGACTGCGAGAATGGTCGGGACCGCCGCAATCGCCTCGATGGCATCGATGTCGGCTTTAAAGTCGTGTTCCATAGAACTCCGTTCGCACCAGCCGGCGCGGTCATAAGCCTTATTCGCGCAGGTATATTCGAAGTCAAAGGAAATTGGTGACTGGCCGGCGTCCAACTACCGCGTCAGTTAAGGAACAGAAGCCGAGCCCAAGCCTTGGTCTGCATCAAATCCATGGATGGAACCAGGAAGATGATCTTCCTGGCTGCGGCACACGCCGCAATGGCAAGCGGTGCAGCACTGAAAGGTTTCAATGCTGTCGGCTTCGACCGCATTTCCCGACTGCGACCGATGTTCGCTTTGGCACATATCGGCATCGCTGCGATCGCGGTGGCGAACGGGAACATGGGCCGTTGGCGCGGGTTGGTGCGTCATGAACGAAGTGGCCTCTTACCCCTCATCCACAGCTCCCTTGCCATCGCTTGTGACTGTCTCGTGCGAACGGACCGGCTCGGAAATCCCGGACTGGCGAGCCGGTTGATCGTCCAGAGCATCCATGCGCGGGTTCGAATGGGCGAACGCCGGCCCACCATGCTGGCAAACCGAGCCATCGAAAATCACCAGCGAAATTGTCCCGAGCCGGACGGCCTGGGCAGCCTCAGGTGATGCCGCACTTCCGCGCTTCCGTCCCACGCGCGCACAGCAACGAAGATCCGAGCAACCAGCCTGGTCTTCATCACTTGAGCCGCGAGCAGATAGGAGACCCGGATTGAAGATACTTCTTGTAGAGGACGAGCCGTTGATCCTTCTGGACGTCGAAGATGGATTGCAGCAGGCGGATCATACCGTGATTTCGGTTTGCAACGCGGACAGGGCGATCGATGTTCTGCGCACGCAAGCCGTGGATCTCATTCTGACCGACATCGACATGCCCGGTTCCATGGATGGCCTGAAGCTGGCCGCTGCGGTGCGCGACCGCTGGCCGCCGGTCAAGATCGTCATCATGTCGGGGAAGAGGCGTCCCACCGACGAGGAACTGCCAACCCACGCTCGCTTCATCCCCAAGCCCTTCAGTCAGGCGCAGCTGCTGAGCGCCGTCGGCGTCTGGTCGTAGAGCGTCCCGGTCGATCTCGCCGGCGCGCACGAACGGGATCGGTGCAGTCTGGCAAGGCTGTTGCGCGGCGCGCCCCCATTGGCACCGTCGCCTCAATCATGTACCCCACCCCAAAACCTTCTCGGGACGGGGCACTCATGGAGACCGCAGCCACTGACGACGCGGGAGGCGCCACCCGCGCGCTGATCCTTGCGCTGCTTGCGCTGGCCTGTGGGCACATGCTCTCGACCCTGCTGCGCACCATTCCGGCTGTCAGCCTCGACCTGATGGCGGCGGATTTCCACATGGAGCCGCAGGCGCTGGCGAGCCTCACCTCGGTCTATCCCTTTGCTTTTGCCGCGGCGCAGATCCCGGTCGGTGCCGCGATGGACCGTTTCGGCGTGCGGCCGGTATCGCTGAGCCTGCTCGCGGGAACCGTGGTCGGCGCCATCGCGTCGGGGTTCGCGACCGGGCCCGAAAGCTTCGCGGTCGGGCAGGTGCTGCTGGGCATCGCGACCTCGGGCATGCTGATGTGTCCGATGACGCTGGCGGCCAAGCAATTGTCTGCGGCCCGGTTCGGCCTGTGGTCGGGCGCGATCCTCTCGATCGGCAATATCGGCATGCTGCTGTCGTCGAGCCCGCTCGCCTTCGTGGTCGATCATTACGGCTGGCGTGCCGGGTTCTGGATCTCGGCGCTCGGCGGCGTCTTCGTCGCGCTTGCGGTGTTCCTGCTGGTGCCGAGACAGCCAGCCGAGCACAAGGACGATTCCTCGCCGCTGTCGCAGATGATCGAGGTGCTGCGGCTGGGCTTCTCACGACCGCTGCGCGGCCTGATCGCGCTGGCGCTGGTGTCGCTGGCGACCTCGCTGGTGCTGCGCGGCCTGTGGGGCGGGCCGTGGCTGATGGACATCAAGGGATTGTCGCGGGTCGAGGCCGGCAACCAGCTCGGCGCGTTCACGCTGGCGATGATCGCGGGGCCCCTGTGCATCGGCATGATCGATCGCAGGCTCGGTCGTCGCCGCGAGCTGGTGGCGGGCACGCATCTGATCGGGGCGCTGCTGCTGGCGTTGATGGCGCTGGGCGCGCCGCATTATGCGGTCTCTGCGCTGTTCGGCGTGCCCGTGATGCCGCCGCAATATGACCTGGTGCTGTTCGTGCTGATCGGCCTTGCCACCTCCGCCCAGCCGCTGCTGTTCGGCATGTCGCGGCAGCTGGTCGACGCGCAGATGGCGGGCAAGGCGCTCGCGGCGATCAACCTCGCCTTCTTCCTCGGCGCGGCGCTGATGCAATCGGTCACCGGCGCGGTAGCCGCGTTGGCCGGGCTGCCGGCGGTGTTGCTGTTCATGGCGGGGGCGCTCCTTCTGGGCGCGCTGGTCTTCATGGCATACACGCGGAGCGTCTGACCTCGCAGGATGGGTAGAGCCATCATCAGCGCGCGTGCGGCATGCGAACGAAATGGCGGCGCGTCCGGAAGGGATTGTGAGCCATTTCACAAGACCTCCATTATGCACGCGCTAGTTTCTTTTCTCGCAAAGTGCATCTTCATCGCCCGTACCCAGCGTCGACTGGCTCGGCTTTCGACGGTCCCCCGCTGGTGCGGCAAACCTTTCGCGAGGATGGTCCCATGGCCCCGAACACGGACTCGAGCCTGCTCAATCTCAACACGCTGATATCGGTCACTCTTGCGGCGCAATTTGCCTTGTTCCAGCTGCGCATCAAACGCGAGATCGACGTGGGAGACAACAACAACCAAACGTGGTTTCCCGTTCCGGATATCATCAATATCCTGATGATGCTGATCGTGGTCGTATTCTGCGTCGTATTGCCTCTAGCCCACCATCAAAAATACGACAACACCTCGATTCTCGTGTTCACGGTCGCTGCCGTTCTGCTTGCTTTCCATCCCATCTGCATGATCGGGCACTATCGATTGTTCAGCAAGAAGGAACGCGAGCAGGGTCGACGGACTCCTATAATGGGCAAATCGGGCGTCCATACGCGTTACTGCACCGGGCAGGAAGCATTTCTGATTGGGCTCGCCCTTGTGTGCGCCCTGGCAGCCGGCGGATACGTGATGCGGTCGATGTGACGCCAGCACGCAGGATGGCTTTCGCTTCGCGCTCTACCCATCCTGCAAGCTCGCCGCACCGTTTCAGGCCCTTGCACAACGGCGCGCCTCAGGGGATGCTGATGCGCACATTGCATCAAGGGAATGAACTCCATGCCTGTCGACACCAAAGCCGCCACCGACCGCCTCATGCGCTTCCTCGCGATCGAGGGCGTCACCGGACAGGAGGCGGCGATCGGGCGTGAGCTCACCACCGCGCTGAAGGAGAGCGGCGTGCCGGCCAAGGCGATCCGGCTCGACGACGCCAATACCCGCATTCCGGTGCCGACCGAGACCGGCAACCTGATCGTCGACCTGCCCGGCCGCGGCGCGCTGCACAACCAGCCGCGCATCATGTTCATGACCCACATGGACACCGTGCCGCTGTGCGCCGGCGCCAAGCCGAAGAAATCCGGCCGCAAGATCGTCAACGAGGCCAGGACCGCACTCGGCGGCGACAATCGCTGCGGCTGCGGCGTGCTGGTGACGCTGGCCGCCGAGCTCGCCAAGCAGAAGCTCGATCATCCGCCGATCACGCTGCTGTTCTGCGTGCGCGAGGAGAGCGGGCTCTACGGCGCGCGCCACGTCAAGCTGGACGAGCTCGGCTCGCCGGTGATGGCGTTCAACTATGACGGCGGCTCGGCCTCCAACGTCGTGATCGGCGCCGTCGGCGCGGACCGCTGGAACGTCGAGATATTCGGCCGCGCTTCGCATGCCGGCGTCGCACCAGAGCGCGGCATCTCCTCCACCATGATCATGGCGCTCGCGCTCGCCGAGGTGAAGGCCGGCGGCTGGTTCGGCAAGGTGGTGAAGGGCAAGCAGCAAGGCACCAGCAATGTCGGTCCCGTCACCGGCGGCGAGGGCCGGCCCGCGGGCGACGCCACCAATGTCGTCACCGACTACGTGCATGTGCGCGGCGAGAGCCGCAGTCATGACGGAAAGTTCTTCAAGGAAATCACCAAAGCCTACAAGGCCGCGTTCGAGAAGGCGGCCAAGAAAGTCACCAACGCGCAAGGCAAATCCGGCAAGGTCAAGTTCAAGGCCGAGACCGACTATTATCCGTTTCGGATGAAGGAGACCCTCCCCGTCGTGAAACGCGCGATCGAGGCGGTCTCTGCCGTTGGCGGAACCCCGAACGTGCGCGCCGCCAATGGCGGCCTCGATGCCAACTGGATGGTGCGCCACGGCGTCCCGACCGTCACCTTCGGCGCGGGCCAGAACGAGGCGCACACCATCGACGAATGGATCAATCTCGACGAATACGACCGGGCGTGTGCGCTGGCCGTGCAGCTTGCGACGATGCGGTGAGCTGCCCAGCCAAAACACCACCGGCCTGCTACGCTTGATCTAAATCAAGCGTCGAGGCACGGAACCGTTGCCATGCTTCGCCGCAGCATGAGTTCCCAGGCCACCTTCCGCAATTGCCGGCGTGTGACAGCCGCCTTGATCCTGTCTCTGGCTTGCGCCTCCTGTGCGGGACGGCCCTTGCAGGGCGTGCTCGTTCCGGTCGAGGCCGCGGAGAGCACCTCGCGTGTCCCGGTCCTTGTCGCGACGACTCGCGAGCGCGCAGCCACCGACACCGGCGACATGTTCAGCCGCGAGCGCGCGGCCGCGATGTCCTACGCGATGGTCTCGGTCTCGATTCCGCCTGACGAGGCCCGTGTGGTCGGAGCGATCCAGTGGCCGGTGGTGCCGCCCGGCGATCCGCGCCGCGAGTTCGTCACGGTGTCGGCCGACTACCTCGACAAGGTCGCCTTCAACACCACCGTCAACAGCGTCGCCAGGACGACCCGCCGCAGCAAGGCGATGATCTTCATCCACGGCTTCAACAACCGCTTCGACGATGCGGTCTATCGCTTCGCACAGATCGTCCAGGACTCGAAGGCCCCAGTGATTCCGATCCTGTTCTCGTGGCCCTCGCAAGGTCTGGTCGGACTGCGCGCCTACGAGCGCGACGGCGAGGTCGCCCGCGACTCCGCCGGATCGCTCGACGGGCTGATCGACCAGGTCGCACTCAATCCCGCAATCCGCGAGATCACCGTGCTCTGCCATTCCATGGGCTGCCTGATCACGCTGGATGCGCTCCAGGCCAGGGCACGACGGACCGGGAAGATCGGCGGCAAGATCAAGAACGTGGCGATGGTGGCCCCCGACGTCGCGTTCGCGGCGTTTCGCGAACAGATGCAGGGCATGGGGACGTCGCGGCCGCGCTTCGCGCTGTTCCTGTCGCAGGATGACGGCGCGCTGAAACTGTCGAAGTCGATCGCGGGCGGCCTCGCCCGGCTCGGCGATGTCAATCCCGAAGAAGAGCCTTACAAGGGCGAGCTGGCGCGGGCCAATATTCTGGTGTTCGACATCACCCGCCTGCAGGGACAGGCGCATTCGCGCGCATTCGAAGACGCGAGCACCGTCATGGGCTTGATCGAGCGCAGGCTCGCCCAGGGTCAGCAGCTGGCCGAGGACGCTTCGCGGCGGCCGGCGGCGGGGGCGGCGTCACAGTAGCCCGGCTCAGGCTTGCATCTGCAAGCGGTCAGTCGACACGCGACTCATTTCGGGACGCATTCCACATTGAAAGCGATGATAATCTGCGCCGGGTCGGCCTTGCCCAGAGCCTTCAAATCCTCCAGGCCGCTTCTCAACCTCGCGCCGGCATCCTTCAAGCTGTCCTCGAGTTTCGATTTGGCCGTCTTGCATCGCTTTTCGTTGGAGAACTCCTGGAATACGACATTCGGAAGCAGTCTCCATTCGGCCCTGTCATTCGTGGCGGCCGGACTGACGGAGTAGGAGAATACATACATCAGGATCCACATCGGGTGCTCCTTCTGATCGAAAGCCGTACGGCATGTCTCCACCCCGGCGATGGTCCTCCTTGATCTACATCAACCCGCTAGCCTCGACCGACGCCGGGGGCCCTCGCAAGGTGCGCCAGGATTTTCACCACGACTGCATTGCCTGGCGGTGCCTGCCGGCCTAGCCTGCAAAGAAAACGCAGGGAGGCCCAATGCCGCGCATTTCAACCATCGAGTCCGGATTCTACCGGATCCCCCTCCCCGTCACGCTCTCCGACTCGACCCATGGCGAGATCACGGCGTTCGAGCTGATCACCTGCCGGGTGCGCGATTCAGATGGCGCCGAAGGGGTCGGCTACACCTATACGGTCGGACGCAATGGTGGCGCCGTCGCCGACATCCTCAAGCGCGAGATCCCGCCGCTCGTCGAGGGCCGCGAGGCCGACGACACCGAAGCGATCTGGCATCAGGTCTGGTGGGCGCTGCATTATGGCGGGCGCGGCGGGCCGGCGGTGCTGGCGCTCTCCGCGCTCGACATCGCGCTGTGGGATTTGAAGGCGCGGCGCGCGAAGCTGCCGCTGTTCCGGCTGCTCGGCGGCTTCGATGCGCGTGTGCCGTGCTATGCCGGCGGCATCGACCTCGATCTCTCCGTCGAGGCGCTGCTCAAGCAGACCGACGGCAATCTGGCCAAGGGCTTTCGCGCCATCAAGATGAAGGTCGGCCGGCCCGACCTCAAATCCGACGTCGCGCGGGTCGCGGCGATGCGCAGGCATCTCGGCGACGGTTTTCCGCTGATGGCGGATGCCAACATGAAATGGACGGTCGAGGAAGCGATCCGCGCCGCCCGCGCCTTCGTCCCCCATGACCTCACCTGGCTCGAGGAGCCGATCATTCCCGACGATGTCGCGGGCCACGCGCGTATCATGCAAGCCGGCGGCGTGCCGATCGCGGCGGGCGAGAATTTGCGCTCGCTGTGGGAGTTCAAGAACTACATCGTCGCCGGGGCGGTGTCCTATCCCGAGCCCGACGTGACCAATTGCGGCGGCGTGAGTGCCTTCGTGAAGATCGCGCGATTGGCCGAGGCATTCAACCTGCCCGTCACCAGCCACGGCGCGCACGACATCACCGTCCACCTGCTCGCGGCCTGCCCGAACCGGTCATACCTCGAAGCTCACGGGTTCGGGCTGGACAAATATATCGAGCACCCGCTGGTGCTTCAGGACGGCATGGCGCTCGCGCCGGACCGGCCGGGCCACGGCATCAGTTTCGACTGGAGCGGGCTGGCGAAGCTCGCGCCATAGTACGCGTGTTGCTGCACGCGAGCTATTCCCCCGCGCTGGATGCGGCGGGCGAATAATCGGTTATGGTGGCGGCAGCCGTCATCATCCGAAAGACCCACCTTGACACCCGAGCTGCACCAGAAACTGACCGCGTGGCGCCGGCATTTGCATGCGCATCCCGAGCTGTCCCTGCAGGAAGAGGCCACTTCCGCCTTCGTGCGGGAAAAACTCGCCGAGCTCGGCATTCCCTTCGAGGCCGGAATCGGCGGCCACGGCATCGTTGCGACCTTGACGCGCGGCCATGCGCAGAGCCGCGTCGGCCTGCGCGCCGACATGGACGCGCTGCCGATCACCGAGGACACGGGCCTGCCCTACGCCTCGACAACTGCCGGCGTGATGCATGCCTGCGGGCATGACGGGCACACCGCCTCGCTGCTCGGCGCCGCCGCGCTACTCGCCTCCGACACCAGCTGGAGCGGGACGGTCGACTTCATCTTCCAGCCGGCCGAGGAAGGCTTTGGCGGCTCGCGCGCGATGGTCGCCGCCGGGCTGTTCGAGCGCTTTCCGATGCAGCGGGTGTTCGGCTTTCACAACTGGCCGGGCCTTGCCGCCGGCACCATCGCGGTGCATGACGGCGTCGTCATGGCCTCCGGCGGGCGCATCACCATCACCATCGAGGGCCATGCCGGGCACGCCGGCATGCCGCATCTGACGCGCGATCCGGTGATGGCGGCGGGCCATTTGATCGTGGCGCTGCAATCGATCGTGTCGCGCAGTGTCGATCCGCTCGACACCGCCGTGCTCTCGCTGTGCACGCTCGAGGGCGGCACGGCGCGCAACCAGATCGCCGGACGCGTCGCGATCGGCGGCACGCTGCGGTATCATCGCGATGCGGTGAAGGACACCATCCTGGCGCGGATCGATCAGATCTGCGCCGGCATTGCCACGAGCTTCGGCGTCAAGGTGACGCCGGAGATCGTCATGGGCGTCGGCGTCGTGATCAACGCGCCGACCGAGGCGGGTCTCGCGCGCCTCGCCGCGGACAAGGTCCAGGCCGAGCTGCGGCGCGACCTCGCGCCCAGCATGGCCGGCGAGGATTTCGCCCACTATCTTCAGCAGCGGCCGGGCGCCTTCGTCTGGATCGGCAATGGCGAATTGCGCGAGGGCGCCGAGCTGCACGGCCCGCGCTACGATTTCAACGACGCAATCCTTCCCGTCGCCTCCGGCTGGATGGCGGAAGTCGCCAAGAAAGCGCTGGCATCGAACTAGCGCAGCCGAAACCGGTCACGGGATTTCGCGCGGCAGCTTCCAGTCAGGCCGCGGCTCGAGTTTGCGTTCGCTCTCGGTCCTGGCGCCGGCCAGCAGCAGGCGATAGTGCCAGATCACCTTCCCGCTGCCCCGGATGAGGAGATCGCGGACGTTGCTCATCGTTCCGCTCCCGTGGCAGCGGCGCCCGATGGCGTGTTCGGAAGGATGAATGTGAGTGGGAAGGTACCGGCGGCGAGAGCGTCCAGCGCGGCCTGCTCCTCGGCGAGACGTCGTTCGATGAACTGGCGTTCGATGTCCGACAGCTTGGTCTTCAGCAAGCGCCGGTAGCGGGAGAGATTGTTTCGGTGCGCGCGAATGCGGGCCAGATCTTGATCGAGCATCATCGTCACTCCAGACGGTCTTTCAAAGTCCTTTTCGAATAGCGTGTTGGAAGAGGAATCTTCCGGCGTAAAAAATATTCGGACTGCCGTCCTTGTCAAGACGTCCCCTCGCCGCTCCCCGGCCCGTTGGAGGGCGTCGCCCACCGGCGCCGGCGCTGGCTGAAAATTTTTTGGAGTTCCCCTCTTGCAACGTCCTTGCGCCATTCTAAGTCGTCTTTCGCCGCGAGAGCGGTGTGCCGGATGCCCGATCGGGTCCGGCGCGGGCGCCGGCCGGGGTCTTCGGACCTGCTCCGATTCCCTGTCTTGCGCTCCTTCGTATCCATCTTGCTCTTTGGAGGACTTGGTATGAGGACCAATTTTGACTTCGCGCCCCTGTGGCGCTCCACCATCGGCTTCGACCACCTGGCCGACCTCGTCGACAGCACGCTGCGCCAGGCGAGCGAGGACAACTATCCCCCCTACAACATCGAACGCTCCGGCGAAGACCACTACCGGATCACGCTGGCGGTGGCGGGCTTCGGCGCCAGCGACATCATCGTGACCGCCGAACAGAACGCGCTCACCGTCGAGGGCAGGAAGCCCGACGGCGCCGCGCGCGAATATCTCTACCAGGGCATCGCGGCACGCCCGTTCCGCCGCGTGTTCAATCTCGCCGACTACGTCCAGGTCAAGCAGGCCGCCTTTCAGGACGGTCTCTTGATCATCGATCTCGTGCGCGAGATTCCGGACGCGATGAAGCCGCGCCGGATCCCGATCGCGGGCGCCTCGTCACCGCAGATCGAGCAGAAGAAGGCGGCTTAGCCTCGCCAAAACGAGTTCGGCACTGCCCGCAACCAGCATGGCGGATGGCGACCTTGGTCGCCGTCCGCCGAGCAGGAACCATCCCTTTGAAAGGAGTGTAGAGGGAGACAACCATGACCAAGGCCAATGCTACCACCGGCGGTCTCGACCCGCTGTTTTATCCCGCCGCACATTACGAATCGCCGACCGCCGTCCTGAACGACCGCGCCCTCTCGACAGCGGAGAAGCGGATCATCCTGTCTTCGTGGGCTTCGGACATGTACGCGGTCGAATCCCATCCTGCATTGCGCGAGATTCCCGGCCTGGACCACGTCGTCCGGCTCGCGGACATCCTCGCCGCGCTGCGCAGGCTGGATGACGACGACGATCCGCCGCCCCGCGGCGGCGCTTCGATGCGGCTGCGGCGGTCTCCGACCGCCGCCACGCAGCCTCATTCGTAATCGGGCAAATTCGTGATGCGCATTGACTAGACGATGCCGCCTTGCCGAAGCGCCGCGATCGCGGCCTTGTCGTAGCCGAGCTCGGTCAGGACAAGATCGGTATGCTCGCCGAGCGTCGGCGGCCGGCTCACGATTTCGCCCGGCGTCTCCGACAGGCGGACGGCGGCGCGCGTCACCGGCGCGGGCTTCGGCAAGCCGGGATAGTCGATGTCCTGCATGAAGCCGGCGGCCCGGATGTGGGGATGATCCAGCGCCTGTTGCGGGCTCAGCACCGGCCCGGTCGGGATCATCGCCTTTCCGAGCGTGTCGACGGCCTCCTGCGTGGTGCGCTCGGCGCACCAGCGCGCCATCCGCTCGCTGATGACGGGGCCTTTGTTGCCGCGGCTGATGTCGTCGGCAAAGCGCGGATCGTTCAGCCACTGCTCTTCCTCGCCCATCAGCCTGGCCCAGCGCTTGAACAGCGGATGCCCCGTGACCTGGCACAGCACCCAGCCGTCCTGGGTGCGATAGATGTCCGCCGGCGCCGCGGTCTGGCCGAGATTGCCTGTCGGCACGCGATTGACGTTGATCACGGCCTGCTCGATCAGCGTCGCATTGGTGAAGGACAGCGCGGTTGCCAGCAATGCGCCCTCGACGACCTGCCCGCGCCCGGATTTGCCGCGCTCGATCAGCGCGGCGAGCGTGCCGAACGCGCAATGCAGCGCCGTTCCGAAATCGACCCAGTTGACCGCCGCCCGGTAAGGCGGATCGCCGGCGCCGGTCATGTACACCGCACCCGACATGACCTGGCCGACGCCGTCGAAACCGACGCGGTCGGACCAGGGCCCCGGCCCGCCGAACGCGGTTGCCGTCGTCAGGATGATGTCGGGCTTGATCGCCTTGAGTGAGTCATAATCGAGCTTCATGGCGCGGAGGGTCTGCGGCGGCAGATTGGCGACGACCACGTCGGCGGTCGCGATCAGTCGGCGCATCACCTCCTGCCCTTCCGGCTTCATCGGATCGAGCGTGATGCACTTCTTGTTGCGGTTGACCTGGAGAAACAGCGCGCCTTCGCCGCCCTCGCCGACCGGCGCGACGAAACGGTCCTCGCTGCCGTCGCGCTTTTCCACGCGGATGACCTCGGCGCCGAATTCGGCCAGCAAGGTCGCGCAATAGGGCCCCGCGATATAGCGCCCGAAATCGAGGACGCGCACGCCCTCCAGAACTCCTCCCATCGACCTCTTTCCTTATGTGTCTTTCGTCAGCTTACAGGGATTGGCTTTTGCGGCAAGGTGGCAACGGACGCCATGCCGTTCCCTGCCCCGCCTTCAAGATGCGACCGGCAAATCATTTCGACTGGCGGAAATTGTGCTCTATTATGCTTCCATCCGTCCCCCACCAGAGCCCCGTCCATGCCGCAACAATTCGATCGATCCAAAGAAGATCTCGGCAACGCGATCCATTTCGAGCACGTCAACATCCAGGTCCCGGACCAGCGCCTCGCCACTCTGTTCTACGTCACCGGGCTCGGGCTGACCCGCGATCCCTATCTGATGGTGTCCGACACCAACATGTGGATCAACGCCGGACGGAGCCAGTTTCATTTGCCGAGCGGCAGGCCGCAGGTGCTGCGTGGCCATACCGGGCTGGTCATCGAAGGCCGCGAGGCGCTGCTGACGCGATTGGCGTCGGTGGCGAAGAAGCTCGAGGGCACGGCGTTCGCGTTCGCCGAGCGCAACGACCATGTCGAAGCGACCTGTCCGTGGGGCAACCGCCTGCGCTGCTACGAGCCCGACGCCGCGCGCTTCGGGCGCATTGCGCTCGGCATTCCCTATGTCGAGTTCGACGTGCCGGTGGGATCCGCGGCCCGCATCTGCGCCTTCTACCCTGAAATCATGGGCATGCCATCCGAGCTGTGGAACGGCGACGGCACGGTCGCCGCCGTGAAGACGGGCCGCGACCAGCATCTGTTGTTTCGCGAGACTGACCGGCCGCAAGGCGATTATGACGGCCACCATGTGCAGATGTACATCACCGATTTCTCCGGCCCTTACCGCAAGCTGCTGGCCCGCGACCTGGTCTCGCGCGAGGACAATCAGTACCAGTACCGCTTCTGCGACATCGTCGATCTCGACAGCGGCAAGCATCTTTTCACTGTCGAGCACGAAGTGCGCAGCGCGACCCATCCAATGTTCATGCGGCCGATGGTCAATCGCAATCCGGCAATCAATAATCGCAACTACGCGAACGGACATGATCAAGCGTCATGGGCGATGGGCCCGGATCAATACGAGGGATAAGCGCTGCCTGGACAATCCTGCCAAGACTGGCACGCCAGCGACAAAATCATCGCTCGCCGCAATAGCGTGACTCCGGTCACGGCGATCGTCGGACGCATGCGGCATCCTGTCCACAGTTGCGGGGATGATCCCGCAGCATCCAGACAGGAGAGACAACATGGCCCATCTGATCAAGCAAGACAGCGCGAACTTCGAACTCTCGATCGACCAGCTCGATGAAGTCGCCGGCGGCGGCTGGTTCAGCAGCGTGACCCACTTCATCCACGACGCGGGTCAAGCCATCGGCAAGTTCCTCTCGAGCACGCCGGTTGCCGTCCTTGCCGGCATTTTCGTCGGTGGTGGCGCGATCGTCGTCGGTGGTCAGGCTGCGATGAAGCAGAACTGAGCCTCAAGCGCGAAGCAAGACGCTCCAAGTCAACTCACAGCGAAGCTCCCGGACCCTGTCCGGGAGCTTCTGCTTTCAACCGCCGGCCGACGCGCGAACGATGTCGCCGGCATATCTCAAAGCATCTGCCGCTGCGCAAATGCCGCGAACGTTCCCGAAGCGGCGCTGAGTTCCTCGAACGTCCCGGTTTCGACGATCTTGCCGTCGACAAGCACGATGATCCGGTCGGCGCGCTGGACGGTGCTCAGCCGGTGCGCGATCACGATCCGGGTGACGTTCAGGTTTTCCAGTGCGTCGCTGACGACGGCCTGGGACCGGTTGTCGAGCGAGCTCGTCGCCTCGTCGAACAGCAGGACGCGGGGACGCCGCGCGATGGCCCGCGCAATCATGATGCGCTGCCGCTGCCCACCGGAAAGCGTGCTGACGCCCTCGGACACCTGGGTCAGCATGCCCATCGGCATCGCCTTGATGTCGTCTTCCATTCCTGCGAGCCGCGCGGCTTCCCAGACCTGATCTAGCGGCAGCCGGAGCCCGCCGCAGATATTCTCGTAGATGCTTCCGTTCGCGAGCTTCGCGTTCTGCAGGACGACGCCGAGCTGGCGACGCAACGCGCTGACATCCAGCGTCTCGATCGATTTGCCGTCGTAGAACACCGCACCCGATTCCGATCGCTCGAAACCCAGCAGCAGCCGGAACAAGGACGATTTTCCGCTCCCGGACGGCCCAACGATCGCGACATATTCTCCCGGCGCGATCTTCAGCGTGACGTCGTCGAGCACCAGGGGGCCGCTCGCAAGATACCGGAACGACACGCGCGCAAGCTCGATCGCTCCCGTCAATTCACCCGGCGACTTCCGCTCGTCGGAGATCTCCGTCGGACTGACGATGAGAGGCCGCAGCCGGAACAGCGGCGGAATGGCGATGAGCGCCTCGCTCACGCCGCCGGCCCAGGCCCCGACGGCTCCCATCGATTGACCAAAGGCCGAAAAGAAGGCGAAGAACGTGCCGATGTCCTTCAGCAGATTGCTGTCCGAATAGGACGCGTAGGCGAAGATGATCAGCGTTGCGATCAAGGGAAATGCGGTCTCGAACGCGCCGAGGCCGTTGCTCGCGACTTGCGACGAGACGAAATACTGCTTCTGTGTCGCAAACTGCTTCGACCAGATTCCGAGCGCACGTTGCGTTGCCCCCGACACGCGCAGTTTTCCGACGCCGGTCAGCAATTGGAGCACGAATCCGCTGACCTTGCCCTGCTGATTGAAGTGCTTGTTCTCGAAATGCAGCCGCAGCAGATTGGTGGAGATGATGGCGGCGCCCCTCACGAAGGTCAGCGCAATCGCGATCAACGCCAGCCTGGGACTGTAGTAGAGCATCAAGCCGAGGCTGAACACGCAGAACAGGCCGGCGATCATTCCCCGCAACGCGTGGCCTGTCAAAGCACGCCGCGCGGCATCAATGCCCATGGCGCGGTCCACCAGCTCGCCGGCCGTGAACTCCCGGAAGATGGCGGTCGGCAGCCTGAGCAGGCGATCGATCATCGCCGCCTGCAACCGCCAATCGATCGTTGCCTCCATGCGAAGCATGACGAGCCCCTGCATGACCTGCACGCCGGCCACCGCCAACGCCGTCAGGCCAAGCGCCAACGCACAGAAGACGAGCTGGTCGAGCTCCGATCTCGGGATGATCGAGCTGATGAGCAGATTGGTGACGAAGGGCGTCACCAAGGACAGCAGGCCGATCACCACCACCGCCGCTGCAATACGCAGGCCGCTGCCGCGCGCATAACGCAGTGCAAACTGAAGAAGGTCGGAGAACTTGAGCGATCGTGACGGCAGCGGGGGATAGAACATCGCCGCTTCCGGCGCGAATTGGGTTGCAAGGGAGCGATCGACCAACCGGCGCGCTTTCGTGAGCGGGTCGATCATGACATATCCGCGGCCCGGCTCATAAACCAGGGCGACCGGCTTGCGTTGCTCGCCAACCCAGCCGACAAGGGGGCCGGCATCGGTTCTCCACCAATCCGACCGAAGCAGCACCTGGCGCAGCCGCAAGCGGGCATCCTGCGCGATTTGAGCGAGGCTCGGGAAGTCCTGCGGGCTGCCGTCGATCCGGCCGGAGATCGCAATCGGCGTACGCATCGCGTTGCCGACGATCTGGCAGGCACCGGCCAGCCTGTCCGAATAGGATGCATCGACCGCGTCGTGATCGAAACGTCGCACGATGATGCCGGACAGGCGATCGAAGGCTTCCATCGATTGCGAAGCCGCGAGTGCGTTCCGGTTCGCCAGACGCTCGCTCTCGCCCTGCGTCTCACGGGCCAGCATGCCCTGGACACATGCAACGAAGGCTTTATGAAACTGATCAATCGCGGGCCAGATCGCGCCGTCACCCGGCCCCCGGCTGTCGGCGCTCGCAACGCAGCCGTCGTCGCCCGCTTCCACCCACAGGCCTGCCGTCAACGGCAGCAGGCGGCTTCCGCTTGCATAGGCCGCTCCGACGCCCATTAATTTCACAGCGCCCCGCTCCACCGTCAGCCAGAGCAGACCGCGCATCGGACCCCGGCGGCTTTCGCCGGCGGCCAGCGCACTCGCCCCCTCCGGCAGTTCAGCCATCTGCCATAACGGTGCCGGGCCCGCGACAAAGCGAGCGAGCCGCTCGATCCAACGCGTTGCGCAGGCCGCTGACGGCAGGTCGGTTCTGAGACGCGCAGACGCGCGTGTGCCTTCGGTGCCGACCGCGATGAAGCTCAAGCCGCCGGCTGATGGCAGATCGGGGATGATGTCTCCGGCCTCGATCCGGAACAGATGATGTCTGCCGCCGCATTTGCCGTCGTCGACATCGACAGCGAATATGTCGACGTGACCGGCCACGATCTCGAACACATGGCCATGATGATCGAGCAGGATGGGCCTGCGACCATCGAGCGCCATATTGATCGGCAATTTCGCCGATGCGACGAGGCCTGTGCCGGACGCGATGCTTTCGATCGGATGCGTCATTCCTGGGACACCAGCCGTGCATACTCGCCATCGAGCGCCAGCAGAGTCTCGTGCGTCCCGCGCTCGGCGACCTTTCCCTGGCGCAACACGACGATCTCGTCGCAATCCCTGATCGTGCTGAGACGATGCGCTATGATGATGCAGGTGCAGCCGGAGCGGCGCAGATTGTCGTCGATCGCCTTCTCCGTGACCGGATCGAGCGCGGCGGTCGCCTCGTCGAGAACGATGAGGGACGGGCGACCGACCAGCGCGCGCGCGATCTCGATGCGCTGACGTTGCCCGCCACTGAAATTCGTCCCACCCTCGTTCACGTATGAGTCGTAGTTGCCGGCCCGGACCGCGATCTCGTCCTGGATCTCGCCGTCCTTCAACGCCCTCATGAGATCGATGTCCGGCGTCGTCCGGTCCCACAGCGTGAGATTGTCGCGAACCGTGCCCTCGAACAGGAAAATGTCCTGATCAACATAGGCAATGGAGTTCGCGAGGATTTCGGGCGGAACATCCTCAAGCCGCGCCCCATCGATCAAGACCTCTCCGGCCCAGGGCTTGTTGAGCCCGCAAATCAGACGGCCCAGCGTCGATTTTCCGCTGCCTGACGCACCGACGAGGGCGACGCGCGATCCCGGAGCGACGGCAATCGAAAGGTCGGCGATCAGGGGAGGCTCGAGCAGGGAATAGCCGAACTGCACGTTCCTGAGCTCGATGCGCCCAGCAAGCCTGGCGGGAAAGCGCTTGTTCGATGCATCGCCGTTCGGCTTGTTGCCGAGCGGATAGTTGTAGACGTCTTCGAGGCGGTCGAGCGCGCCACGGATCAACTGGAATCCGCTGGCCTGATTGACGAGCGTCGCGACCGGCTCGGAGAAACTGGCCATCAGCGACTGGAAAGCGACGAGGCTGCCGAGCGTCAGGGACCCCTCGATGACCCGCATGCCGCCGAGAATCAGGATCGCCGTCATGGTCATTCCGGAGATCAAGGTCGGGATCATATCGAGCATGATCGACGACGATGCCAGCTGGCGCTCCGCATTCAGAAGCTTGGCCTGGATGCCGGACCATTGCCCGAACGCCTCGTCTTCAAGGCCGCTTGCCTTGATCGTCTCGATGGTTCTGACAATGCTGACCACTGCTCCCAACGACTTTCCGCGCTCCTGTGAGAGGCCGCGGCTGAGGTCCTCCCGGCGCCGGTGCGAGAGCCGCAAGGACAGAACGTTGAGCAGCGACAGGCCGATACAGATCGCGGCAAGCCACGCATCGTAGATCAGCATCGCGAGCGCAAAGAACACCACCGAGGTAAGATTGAGCACGTTCGCGGCAATTCCACCCGCGAGCAGCCGCGCAATCTGCTCGTTGGCCGCAACGCGCGTCGCGATGTCGCCGGCATGGCGCTGGGTGAAGAACTCCATGGGCAATGCCATCACCCGCCAGAGAAACCGGCTGATCATCACCACCGAGAGCTTTGTCTGAAGCCTGAGCAACAGGGACTGCTGCAGCAGCGTCAAGACCGTACGAATCAGCGCCGTGACGGCCATGCCAACCAGCAACGGGCGCAACCACCCGTTCAAATGCTGGATCAGCACGTCGTCGATGAAAATCTTGGAAAAGCTCGCGGCGACGAGCCCCGGAATGACCATGACGAAGCTGAGCAGGACAAGCAGACCGACCGCAGCTTTCGAGCCGCGCAGCTCGCGGACCAGCAAGCGCAATCCGCCGGGCTTGCTTCCTTGCGCCACAAAATCGGCCGTCGGCTCCATGGTGAGCACGACGCCGGTAAAGCTCCGGTCGAGCTCGTCGATGCCGATGCGCCGCCGCCCGAAGGCGGGGTCGTTGATGTAGGCGTATTTTTCCTCGATCCCGTCGAGAACGACGAAATGATTGAAGTTCCAGTGGATAATACAGGGGGTCGGCGCCGAACGGAGCGTCGCGAGCTCCTGCCGAAATCCCTTGGCAGACAGGCCGAAGCGCCGTGCCGCCCTGACGACGTTGCTCGCCTTGCTGCCGTCGCGCGACACCCCGCATTCGACGCGAAGTTGCTCCAGCGGCACCCACCGCCCGTAATGCGCCAGCACCATGGCAAGACACGCCGCGCCGCATTCCGCCGCTTCCATCTGCAGGACGGTGGGCGTCTTCTTGACTCCTGACGTCGGCGAAGCTGGACTACCCATCGATCCCGGTAAGCTTCCTGATGAGAGGAACGACGAGGTCCAGCGGACGCCGGTTGCGGGTGGTGATCTCGGCCTGGGCCAAGGTGCCGCTGGTCAGATGAACCTGCGGACCCTTTCCGACCGCCCATCGATAGCCGCTTGCCGTCGATGCATCCTGGTCGAGGGACACGGCGACAGCATAGGGCGCACCGTCATGGGAAAACACTTTTACCAGCTGATCGTTGTGGAGCACGGCCGTCATGCCCTGGGGAGTCACGGGAAATTCGGAAACGCTCGAGACAACTCCGATCATCGTGCCGAATTCCTCGCGCTTGACCGTGCTGGGCGCCACGCGCACCTGAAAGCCCGGCTTGACGCTCTTGCCCTGGTCTGCGGGGACATAAACGATGGCCTCGAGCCTTGCGCCCTCGTCCTCGATCAGGACGACCGGCGTGCCGACGGCGAGGACCGAGCCTGTCGACGTCTTGATCTCCAGCACGCGCCCCGCAATCGGGCTCAAGACCTGTGAATTCCGTCCCAAAGTTCCGGCGAGTGCCTGCATCTCACGGCGCGCATTGTTGGCCGCGAACTCGGCCTGTTGCAATTCGCGCGATCGCTGCGTTTCGAGATCGGTCTTTTGCGCGTGGAGCTTGAGGATCTCGTTCTGCGAGTCCGTCCGCCGCTGCTGGGCCTCGGTCAATTCGAGACGGCGATCCTCCAGCGTCTTGCGCGTCGTCAGGCCCTTCACCATCAGTTGCTCGAGATTCTTCACGTCGATATCGAGGGACTGAACGCGTTGGCCCGTCGCTTCGATGACCTTGTTGAAGGCGGTCTCCAGCTTCTCGAAGTTGGAGGCTTTTACTGCGAGCTCCGCCTCGACCTTCGCGGCCATGTCGTCGTGCTCACGCTGCCGCTCCTTGTAGGTTTCCACGGCGTTGCCGTATTTCTGCTCGATCTCGGTCTGCGAGATCTGGGCGATCACCTGCCCGCGCTCGACATGGTCGCCGACCGCAACGCCGAGCGATGCGAGCCTGCCATCCGCGCCGGACACCGCATCGACGACGCGGCCGCTGCCGACCAGAATGCCCTGCCCCGACACGCGCGACGGAATTCGGCCGTAGATGCCCCAGACGAGCGCGGCGACCAGCGCAATCGTCACGACTGCGGCGAGAATCCAATCGGCCGGTTTGGTGATCGCAACGAGATGATCGAGTTCGTCGGGCGATGCCGCACGCTGCAACGCACTGGCGCGGAAAATACGTTCGGGGCCCTCAGTCACGCCTCAATCTCCCCGCAAGAAAGTTCGGCGCAACTGCTTGTCGCTTGTCAAAACCAGCAGGGAACGCCTGAAGTATTCTCCAATGATACACAGGAGCCATTTTTTGCACAACGGGCCGCGACACCCCCGAACGGCCAGTCCTGCGCGCGGCGCTGGCGGAAAATACAATTGAGCGCTCTGCCGTACGGCGCTAAGCTTGCGCTGATATTTCAATGACACTGTCGGGGCTGAGGATATCGGACGCATCAAATGAAACGACGAGCGGACAGCGTCACACTTACCGCAGCGGCCCGCGTGGTCGTCGCTCAGCTGACCAGACAATGCATTGGATTGCTGGTCGCCACGAACGTGTGCATGGCGGGCGTTCTCAGCCAGGCGGACCTGAAGAAGGTCGAGGATCTCAGGCCGATGTTCGCGGGCCTGATGGGCGATCTGGTCCAGACCTCGAAGAGGCCCGACATCTCCGCTGTCGATGCAGATTGCGTCAAGTCCACGATTCAGAATCTCGTCGAGATTTCGCAAGAGCTGTCCAGTTTCGAATATCTGATCACGATCGAGAAGGAGCTGATCAGCGTCAGTGAGAATGACCCAACCCGCGACGTGGTGAAATTCGCCGTCGAGCAGTCGACCAATATTCTGACCAGCCAGCGCAAGAAGATTGCCCAGCTTCCCGATCAGTGCGCGAGGTCGGCTCTGGCCTTGGCCAAGGCTCAGCAGGCTTTGCAAGTCGTCGACGCGACAACCGGGATTTTGAGTTCTATTCGTTCTCGACTTTGAAATGAACCGACGTCGGTCGTGATACCCGCGCGACGAGATCCGGATGAAGCGGCGGACTCACCAACCTGTCGTCGTCGAACCCTAACGAATGGCGGAACGAAAGAGGTCATCCGATCGGATGACCTCTTCACTCCGGATTGACGACGGAGACATTCCACCGACAAACGATCGACCCGCAAATGGTCCGTTTCATGTCCGGCGGGACTAATGCGGGATGTACTGTCCCAGCACCGGCCTGGCGAAGACGTCTCGCATCGTCCAGCCGCCGACCGCGCGCGAATCCAGAATGCTCTGGAGCATGCTTTCGGTAGAACCGCCCACCACCGTCTCCAGCGCCGCATCATCGAGCAGAATTGCAGAGTGTTCGTTCTTCGAGGTCTCAGATTTTGTCATTGCCATCTCCTGTTTGCCTTAGGAGGGACCGCCCCTCTCAATCAGTGGTCACAGGTATAGGACCCGAGGTTCGTCCAGACTGTGAGGCCCCTCACACAGGAGCATGGAGGGGAGCCCGCACCGGATTTTGGCCTCTCTTTCGTTCGCTCAGACGAAATTCCCGGGCCGATGGCCCGGGAATCCCAAGCTTGACCGGCTGGTCCCGTCCAGGGTCAGGACATTCTGAGCGGGGGCACGGTTGGACCCGGGCCGGGGCCAGTCGGGGGATGCGCGATCACCTTGATGATGGCTTCCGCGACTTTCAGGCCATCGTGCTTGAGCCAATCCCAGGCCGAGGACGCTTCGTGCTTGATCCAGCCCCACAGACCGCCGCCAGCGACGGAATCGAGCTCCTCAAGGGACAGCTCACAATTTGCAAAGTCGTTGTTCGTCGGAACGCTCATCGTCGTTTTCTCCCGTTGACGCTGCGAGGCCATCCCGCAACCACGGGCAATGTGTCGGCACGCACGAGGGGTTGATGTGACTGCAGTCACCTTGTCGCTATTGGAAATGATTTGTCGCCAGGAGCCGAGGGACGTTGCTGAACCCTTTGGGCGCGCTGCCTGCCAAAATGCACTTCGGGCCGCTGCCATTATTTGGTGGACCAATTGGGTCCGGACCCTAGACCACAGTCCCGAACAACTTCCCGATGCCGGCGGTCAGCGCCAGGGCAAAGGCGCCCCAGAATGTCACGCGGACAGTCGCACGCAGCATATTCGCGCCTCCCGCCTTTGCGCCGACCGCTCCCAGCACGGCAAGAAAGGCCAGCGATGCAGCGGACACAATCGGGACCAGGGCGCTGGCAGGCGACACGAAAACCATCAGCAAGGGCATGGCGGCCCCCACCGAGAACATTGCAGCCGAGGCAAACGCGGCCTGGACCGGACGTGCTGCGGTAATCTCCGAGATTCCCAATTCGTCGCGCGCGTGAGCCGTCAGCGCGTCCTTCGCCATCAATTGCGCCGCTACCTGCCGCGCCAACGACGTGTCGACACCCCGCTTGACGTAGATCTCGGCAAGTTCGTCGAGCTCGAATCCAGGGTTCTCGCTCAACTCCTTGCGCTCCCGAGCAAGATCGGCCTGCTCGGTATCCGACTGCGAGCTGACGGAGACATATTCGCCCGCGGCCATCGACATCGCGCCGGCGACCAATCCGGCAATACCAGCAATAAGGACGTCGCTTCGGGTTGCCGCCGCTGCCGCAACGCCGACGACCAGGCTCGCGGTCGAGATGATACCGTCATTGGCTCCCAAGACTGCAGCTCTGAGCCATCCGATCCGATCAACGAGATGGTTCTCGGTGTGCACATGAAGGCGGCTCATATCGTTCTCCTGACAATGCCCTGAAGCCGCGGGCCGACGTCACGCGCCCCGGGGGCAGAACCCTATCGATCAGTGCGAGAACAAAATCGGGATGGGAGGGTTCGACAACATGCTTTGGGTCGCACCTCCAAGTATGAACTCCCGGAGCCGAGAGTGCCCGTATGCTCCCATCACGAGGAGGTTTGCGTTGCAGGAGGCGACATGCGCTTCAAGGGCCTTCCCAATTGGCCGCCCCGCCGCATCGACGTTGTCGAGGATCACATCGATTCCGTGCCGCGAAAGGTTCTTGGCAAGTTCATCGCCTGAATGCTTCGTATCGAGGGTCTTCTCATTCGCGACCGTTATGACCCGCACTTGCCTTGCATGCTCCAGGATCGGAATCGCATCGGCAACCGCGCGAGCGGCAGCCCGGCTGAAATCCCATGCAACCACCGCGGTCTTGAGTTCGAATGGCTTGGTTCGCTGTGCTTCGGGCAGGACCAAGGTTGGCTTTCCCGTGCCAAATATAATGGCCTCCGCAAACCGTTGATCGTAGGCCTCGGGGACGGGCACCAGGATCAGATCGCGCAGCCGCCCATATTCCACGAGTACGTCCGGCAGCTCGTTGGTCAAGCATTTATCCAGGATCCTCTCGCGCGATAAGCCGGCTTTGTCCGCGATGGAATCAAACGCGGCGAGCAGCGCCTGTGCGCTCTCCCGGCTCTTCTTGGCCTCGCTGGCAGCCATTCCCGCGACATTCACGAGAGAATTCGAAAGAAACGTGCCGGGAACTTGAACATGAACCTCGCATGCGAGCGCGGCGATGTGACAACCCAAGGACGACGCAACCGCAACCGCCTTTTCCACGACCGAAACCGGGGTCGGTTCGGGGTAGCTGGTCAACGTTAGAAGAACGTCCCTGATGGCCATCGGGCCCTCCCACTGAACTTCCGATCAGTCTAGGTGCTCAATTCGAGGGTAAATTGATCTATCGCAGACATCGCCCCGGCCCATCCGTGTCGTCCAGCTGCTGGATGCAGGACGTCTCGCGGGCTGTGCGACACTTTTGATCCATCTCAACGGCATACCGAGCATCGCCTCGTAAGGTCGAGCCTCGGGCCTCGACCGAGAGATTGATTAGCAATGGAGGACCATGCCGTGCTCAAATTCAATCAACTCGTCACAATAGCTTCCGTATCAATCGCCATCGCAATGTCTTCCCCAGCCGCCAACGCCCAGCCTTACGGACCTGGGGCGCATGGATGGGGACGGGACATGATGGGCTCCGGCATGATGATGGGGCCGGGGTTTATGGGTCGCGGTGGATTCGGGGGCATGTGCAGCCCCGCTGCCGCCGGCTTTTCCGGATGGCGCATTGACCGGCTCGAACAGGTCATCAAGCCAACAGATGCGCAACGTGCCAAGTTCGATGAATTGAAGGCGGCATCCGACAAAGCCTCGGAGGCCCTCCGCCTCGCCTGTTCGACCGACGTGCCAACCACCGCGGTCGGTCGAATGGAGTTCATGGAGAAGCGCATGGAAGGGATGCTGCAGTCGGTCAAGACCATGCGTCCCGCTTTCGAGGCATTCTACGCCACTCTCACCGACGAGCAGAAGGGCCGACTGGATTCGCCTTCGGACCGCGGCCGCTTTTGGCGGCACCTCTGGTAGAGCATTAGCCGGCCAATTCCCGATGGAACGCCTCTGGACTGACGCCGATCTGGTTGGCGACAGGCTTTCGTTGTCCCTTCGTACCGTTGATCGCGCAGAGCTTGACGACCTGCAGACGGCTAGTCGACGTGGCCACCACGCGAACGCCAGCCGCTCATGCCGCCCGGATAATGGCGCACGTTCTGCTGGCCGGCGGCGAGTGCGCGGCGCAGCGCGGTCGCCGAGCGACCTCCCGCCTGACAAATCAGAACGATCGGCTTGCCCTGCGCCAATCTCGCCGGATCGAACTGCGACAGCGGATGATTGAGAGCACCGGGAATGTGACCATTACGGAATTCGTGCGGCTCCCGGACATCGACGATCGTGCAGCTCTTCTCGCGATGCGCCTGCACCAGCTCATCATGATCGATCGCAGCAACGCTGGTCGCCCCCGCAAACTTCTTCAGCAATCCTGACAACATGGCAGATTCCTTCTTTGCTTCGCTAAACCGACCCAGCCGCCGCACCGCAATTCATATTCTAATTATCGAATATATTCAACCTTTTGGATCCAAACGATCGCGGCATCACGCTCGATCTTCGCGAAGGAAGCGGTGCCGGCGCGGCCCTTGACGATGGAATGCCGAATGCTATTGAAGGACCAGATGCGCAAGCCGGATACTCAGATCCTGGAGAAAAAAGCGAGCGAGCTCGCCGCGCTGATGCGCATGTTTGCCAATGAGCATCGCCTGCTGATCCTGTGCCAGCTGGTCGAGCTCGGCGAAGCGAGCGCCGGCACCCTCGCGGACTCCGTCGGGATTTCACCCTCGGCGCTCTCGCAGCATCTTGCGAAAATGCGCGGCGAACGGCTGGTCGCCTCCCGGCGCGACAGCCAGACGATCTGGTACCGCATTTCCGATCCGCGGGTGGAAGAGCTGTTTGCCACCCTGCACCGGCTGTATTGCGGCAGGAAGGCTCACTGAGCCGCCCTGCCGGCGCCCGGTGTTTCAGGCCCGCTTCGGCTGACTCGTCTCGACCCACCAGAAGAACAATCCGGCCCCGATCGCGAGCGCGATGAACCACGCCGCGTCGGGCACACCTGTCAGATCCGGCAACCGGACCTTGCCAAGCGCCCAGACATTCAAGACATGCCCCTTGAGCCAGTCGAAACTCAGCGCATAGAGAATCGCGCCGGCCACCATGCCGAGGGCACCCACCAACGCATGAACGCTGCCGGTCGCGATCGCACCGAGAGCCGTTCCGGGGCAGTAGCCGTAGACCACCATTCCGACGCCGAACAGCGCCGCGCCCAGCGCGACCGCGAGCATGTTGGCATCCTTGACGTAATATTTGGAGTTGCCGGTATCGACCAGCAGCAGGACGCCGATCCCGCCGACCACGATCGCGGTGCCCATGACCTTGAGGACCGTGAAGTCGCGCAGGCGGAACTGGTTCTCGATCACGTTGCAGCTTGTCACTTTGCCACGCTGCAGCAGGAAACCGAAGGCCGCCCCCATCACCAAGGCACCAAAGATAGCAAGCATGATCGTCTCCTCAGGACTTGCGGAACATGACGGCCGACACGACGAGACCGGTTGCGAACATCACCCCCAGGAACAGCCAGCTCGACAGCGCAAGCTGAAGGCCGCCGGAGATACCGTGGCCGCTGGTGCAGCCGCCGGCGAGGCGCGCGCCGTACATGATGACGACCCCGCCGGCAAAAGCGGCGATGAAGCGCTTCGTCACCGATGGGCCGAAACGCTCCTTCCAGACTTCGGGCACGAGTTCGAGGCGCCAGGTCCCCGACAGCACGGCCGATACGAAGGCGCCGAAGGGAATGCCGACCAGGAACCAAACGCCGTAGTCCCACTTCAGCGGCATGCTCTTCCAATAGCTGTTTTGCGCAACCGCATCGGCACCGATGAACGGCGTGGCAAACAGCGATGCGATGCGTGAATACGCGGTGGTGACGCCGAGCGGATCGCCAAACAGGCCGAACGCGATCCAGCTCAGGATGCCGATGCCGGCGCCGACCAGATAAGGGGACCAGTCGATCCGGGCACTTCGCGGCACGTCTCGTGCGATATCATGGGTGATCGTCGTCATGGTGCGTCTTCCCCGAAAGCGACTTTCGCGGCCGCCGCTATGGCCATCGAGACTATTTATATTCAATAAATTGAATTTAGCAATATCTAAAATAATACCGGCACGTCACGCGCGCTCGGCGCTGGCGGCGTGGCGCAGCTGTGGTGACCAGCCGCGGTCGACGAGCAGATCGGTGAGTGCCGCCCCGACCCACATGCCGATAAGCACGAGCCATGCCGTCAATGCGAACACCGAGGCGCCCGTGATTCCGGCGCCGACGGCGCAGCCGCCGGCCAGCATGGCGCCGAACCCCATCAGGACGGCGCCGATCAGGTAGCGGCGCATGCCGAGCCCGTCGGAAAAGCCCTCCAGCCGGAACTCGTGCCCACAGGCGGCGGCGGCGAAAGAACCGAGAAAAACGCCCGGGATGATACCCAGATCGAAATCAAGACGAATGTAGGGACTGTTCAGCACGACGGTCAGGACCTCGGCGGATGGTCCGCTGAAAGTGAGACTCTTCAGCGCCACGGGTGAAAAAGAGGACTGGGACAGTTGGTAAGTGAAAACCCAGCCTGCAACGACGGCCGCGCCGGTCAGAAGTGCGGACCAGAGCAACCGTGGAGCAAGACGGCTGCGAAACGCGAAACCGAAGCCGGCCAGCAGCCAGATCGCGCTGAAGGCAAGCTTTTCCGGCGTCCCGCCGCCCACCAGGCTCATGATGTCCCGCGACGGGCCGCCGTTGATCAGCCAAAGATTGGTCAGCCACTCCCGAGCCGGCGACAGCAGGCCGCGATAGGCTGCTTGTGCCGCAACAGCGAACACCAGACCCGATAGAAGGGCGCGCAGGTTGCCGTTGGCCGAAAGCACCAGCAGGCGGCTCGCGCAGCCTCGCGCCAACACCATGCCGCAACCGAACATCAAGCCGCCGATCAGCGCGCCGGAGATACTGCCCTGCTGGGCAAGCTGACGCGCCTCGGAGACGTCAAGCCATCCGAGTGCAACCAGCAACTGCGTTCCCATCAGAGCGCCGGCAAAGGTCAACAACCAGACCGCCAGTCGCTGCCCTGCTTGCCCGCGCGAAAACTCGATCGCCGCGGCGCGGAGGCAAAAACGGCTGCGTTGCGCGAAGAAGCCGAAAAGGCCGCCGACCAGAAGCCCGCCGATCCACGACAGCAGATCCTCACCTATGAGATCGGCGATGGACGTCAGCACGTTCGCTTCGACTCCCTCGAGATCTGCCCAGTCTATCGATCCTGCATTTTCCCCAAATGAGCCAGATCAAAACCGACCAGATGTCGAACAGGGCGATAACGCATTTTCGAAGCGCTCAGGGGCGCAGATAGGCATAGCCCTGCTGTTGCAGCTCGGCCAGCCGGACGACACCGCCCTTCTCGGCCACGACGAACCCCGGGGTGAGATCGTCGAGCTTCACGCCCTGGGCCTTCATCGTGTTGGCGCAAGCGTCGAAGCCGACTTGCTCTTTGGTGAGCCGCTCCATCGTGGAGACGACGTGGCTATCCGCCGACAGCGCGTGAAAGGCGCGCAGCGCCGGACCGTGAACGACGAGCCGAATGTCGGCCTGACCAGGCCCGCCAACGCCGTCGACATGGTTCTGGATATTGCCGAGCACGAACACGACGCGATCGATATCTGCAAGATGGTAGACCACGCGCTGCCGCGGGCCGGGCCCAGCTGCGGCAACGGCCTGTCCGGCCCCGAAAGCCCCCAGCAGCAACGTGACACCGGCACTCAGCAACGATCGACGTTCCATGATTCCTCCTAAGGCGTCTGCTTGACGAACTCCGCAATGCGGTCCGCAGCGTCTTCCGCCGCCAGGTCCCGAAAGAAATGATCCGCATCGTCGATGGTCGCGATGCGAATGTTGCTGCCTTGCCTGGCCGCCAATGGGCCGAATGATGGCAGGACATCGGAAACCGTGGTGTCCTTGGCCCCGGCGAGCACCAGGACGGGGAGCTTCAGCGTGGCGGCGAAAGCCGCCGTGTCCTGCAGCGGATCATCCCGGTAGAACGACTGAAAGGCGCGCGGCGTGACGACCGCATCGCGACAATAGATAAATCCGGGAACATTGATCCACTCGCCGCCGCGGCCCGCATCGACCGCCCGCCAAGCCTGATCCAGCAACGGCGAGAGCAGCGCGCCATAGGTCTTGGCATAGGCCGCGCGCAGGTCGATCTCGGTCGCGCGGGTCGCCGGAGCAAGCAGCACCGCCCCACGCACGGCGTCAGATCCGGCCGTCAGGTAGCGCACAACCTGGTTGGCTCCCCGGGAATGGCCAAAGGCATAAATCCGCCGCGACGACTTCCCGGCTTCGGCAATCCACGCGCCGATCTCCGCGACGGCGTCGCCCGTCAGATAGTCGTGCTTCTGTGCGCAATCGAACATGCCCTTGCGACGATCGAGGCCGAGCGTCAGATTGTGCGCCAGCGTCGCGATGCCGCGCTCCTGCAGCAGCCTGGCGAGCCCCTGGATGGTCTCCATGTCCTTGTGGGCCAGCGTGCCGTGGGTCATCACCACCAGCGGCGTCTCCGCCGTCATCGGCTCCGGCGTGCGCAAAGTCGCCAGCGCCACGCGACCGCCGACGGTCAGCTCGCGTTCCTGCTCGGTGGCCAACAGCGGCTGAGAAAATACCAGGACGAAAAGCACGGCCAGAAGGCGCATTCAGGACGACCCCAATTACGGACGAATGATCGTCCAGTTCTTCTCCGCCAGGTCGAGCAGCTCGGCAACACCGGCCTCGACGACCCTGACGCCCGGCATCAGCCGGGGCCGCTTGCCGTCCCTCGCGGTCAGCGTGTCGAGCGTATTGCCGCAAGCGACAAAACTCACGTTGGGCATGGATTTCGCGAAATTTCCCATCCGCTCGTGGACGGGCGAGCGATCGTCCAGCAGCATGTCCAGTCCCCCATTGAAGGCGACCACGGTGATCTCGACCTCCTCGCCGTGGCCGGAATAGTAGCGAGATACGTTGGCCGCGATATCAAGTACCGCCCGCATCTTTGCGGGTTCGTCATCACTGATCTGGAGCGCTAGCCTGTGCGGCTCGGCGGCGCGGGTCGCATTCATTGCCGCATCGACGAAAACCGCTGCGGAGAGGGCCGTGAAGCAAAGGACACGGCGGCTCACCACGGAATTTGTCACTCGACGCCTCGCGGCTTGCCTTCCTTCGAATCTTCGGGCGTCACATCGATGGCGGCGGCCCGTCCCGTGATCTTGACCGGTCCGAGACAGTCCTTCATGCAGGGATCCTTCTGCCAGAAAGCCTTTTCCGACGTCGTGCGGTCGTCCATGTAGAAGCCCTGCTCATTGGGCATTTTGATCGACGCCAGGTTCTTGTTGCTGAGCTCGAAATTCTGATCCGTGATCACGTCGTTCAGGAACAGAACATAGGCCACCAGCGCATAATACTCATCGACCGAGAGCGACTCCGCGTTTCCATAGGGCATGGCGTGGCGGACATAGTCGAATACCGTCGAGGCATAAGGCCAGTACGAGCCGACCGTCTTTACCGGATTGTCGCTGGTCAGTGATCCCTTGCCGCCGGCGAGCACAGGCCAGCGGCCATTGCCCTCGCCGAACTCGCCATGGCAGGAGGAGCAATTGTCCATGAAGAGCTTTTCGCCCTGGGCGACCGTACCCTTGCCTTCGGGTAGTCCCTGCCCGTCCGGCCGAACGTCGATGTCCCAGCCGCGGATTTCCTCCGCAGTCGGAGCGCGTCCGATGTTGTATTTCGGTCCGCCTTTCGCGTCGGGCTTCTCTCCGGCCAACAGCGGAGTGTTAATCAGGCAGGCCAGGGCCGCCGCGGCAAACAATCTAGGCAACTTCAACATTCTCGACCTCACCATTGGCCAGTACGTGCCAGGTCTGGATACCGTTGTTGTGATAGATCGAATTGACGCCGCGGATTTTGCGGAGGTCGACCTTGGTCGGCTGCACGTAGCCGGTCTCGTCCTGCACGCGCGATTGCAGCAGAAGCGGCTCGCCGTTCCAGTCGAACTCGTAGTAGAAGCGCGTCAGCGCCTTGTCGAGCACGGGGCCGTCGAGCCGCGCCTGACGCCAGTTGCGACCGCCGTCGAGCGAAACATCGACGCGCTTGACCTTGCCGTTGCCGCTCCAAGCCAGGCCCGAGATGATTGTGAAGCCCTTGCCGTGCTTGATCGGGGCTTGCGGGCTTGGACTCGTGATCACCGACTTGGCGTCCATCACCCAGGTGAAGCGACGCGCCTTTCCGTTCGGCAACAGATCGGTGTATTTCGACGTCTCCTCCCGGGTGTGCCAGGGCTGATCGCCGACCTTTATCCGGCGAAGCCACTTCACCCACAGGTTTCCCTGCCAGCCCGGGACCACGAGCCGCATCGGATAGCCCTGCTCCGGATAGAGGGCCTCGCCATTCATCTTGTAGGCGATGATGCAGTCATCCAGCGCCTTCTCGATCGGCAGGCTGCGGTCCATCGCGGCCGCATCGGCGCCCTCCACGAGGAGCCATTTTCCGTTGCTTTTGACGCCCGCTTCTTCCAGAAGGGTGCGCAGGGAGACGCCCGTATACTGCACGCAATGAACCATGCCGTGCGTGAACTGGCAGCCGTTGAGCTGCGCGCCGCGCCACTCCATGCCTGAATTGGCCGCGCATTCCATGAAATGAATGCGATTGACGCGCGGGTAGCGCTTCAATTCCTCGAGCGAGAGGATCAACGGGCGTTCGACGAGGCCATGGATCACCAGGCGATGATCCGCAGGGTCTATCTCCGCGATGCCACCGTGATGGCGCTCGAAGCAGAGCCCGTTGGGCGTGATGATGCCTTCGAGCTCGTGGAGCGGCGTGAAGCTGACCGACGATTCCCGTGACGCCGTCAGCCATTCGACATCGCGACGGATGACGTCCTTCTCGAATTTCGACGGCTTGCCATAGGGGCGCACCGCCACGCCTTCACCGAGGGACTTGCTCCAGTCGGGTACGTTCGGAGGCTGGTTTGCAGGATTGCCGGCGGCAGTTGCGGGCTTCGCCAGGACGGTCGCGGCAACGCCGGCACCGGCAGCGAGAAAGCTCCGTCGGGATTGCTTCGGACTCTCTGTCGTCATCGATCTCAAGCTCCGGTGACCTTGACGGCACGATTGGGCTCGAGCCGCACGGTTTTCTGTCGGGTCAGGTAGTTCGCAACCACATCCCAGATCGCAGGGCCTTCCGTTCCCTCGTTCACGCTGGCCCAGCCTGCCACCTGGTATTCCCGGCCTGCCTCGATCGGAGCTCCGGTCTTGACGAGCTGCATGGCGGTAATGCGCTGGCCCTGCGGCTTGGCGACGTCGATGGCGTAGGCGAGACCTCCGATCCGCACCATGTCGCCGCCCTGCTGATAGTAGGGATCGACGTTGAAGAGGTTGTCGGCGACGTCCTCGATGATCTCCTTCAGCCGCGCGCCGGTCATGCCCATGCGATAGACTGCGGGGTAGGTGATCGCGGTTGCGTTGGTCACGTCCTCGAAAGTGATGTCCTGTCCGGGCAGCACGCTGGTACCCCAGCGGAAGCCGGGCGACAGCGCGATCTCCGCATCGCGCTCCTGCAACAGCGCCTGGCAGATGAGATCGTCGAAAGTCCCGTTGAAATTGCCACGCCGGTAGAGCAGAGACTCCGTCTTGCCGAGAATCTTGCCGAGCTCTCCGGCGAACGGCTTGCGCACCTCGGCGATCTTGGCCGCCATCTCCTCGTCCGGCGCGATGGCGTCGGAAAAGAGCGGAATCAGCTTGTAGCGGAACGCCTTCACCTCGCCGTCGCGCACGTCGAGATCGAGACGCGAGACGAACTTGCCGGACGAACCGGACGCGATCAGCAGGGTCTTGCCAACCTTCACCGCCTCCGGCAGCGCATCATGCGTGTGCCCGGTGAGGATAACGTCGAGCCCCTTGACGCGGCTGGCTAGCTTGCGATCGACATCGAATCCGTTATGCGACAGCAGCACCACGAGCTGCGCGCCGCCCTTGCGAGCCTTGTCGACCTGCGCCTGGACGTCCTCCTCGCGCACGCCGAAAGACCAGTTCGGAATCATCCAACGCGGGTTGGCGACCGGCGTATACGGAAACGCCTGGCCCAGCACAGCGATCTTGACCCCGCCGCGCTCGAGCATGGTGGAGGCCTCGAACGCCGCCTCGTTCCACTCGGTGTCGCGGATGTTCAGCCCAAGAAACGGGAAACCCAGACCTTCGATCGCCTGCTTGACCCGCTCGGCGCCATAGGTGAACTCCCAATGGCCGGTCATCGCGTCCGGCTTCAGCAGGGCCATGCAGTCGATCATGTCCTGGCCGCGCGTTTTCAGAGACGACCACGAGCCTTGCCAGGTGTCGCCGCCGTCAAGCAGCACGACCTTATCGCCGCGCTCGGCGCGGATCGACTTGATCACGGTAGCGGCGCGATCCAGTCCGCCGATCTTGCCATAGTTCTTCGCCAGCGCCTCGAAATCCTCGGACGTCAACGCATAGGCAGCCGACGAGCCGGGCGCGATGCCGAACCGTGACAGGAACTCAGCGCCAGTAACGTGCGGCGGCAGTCCCTTCGCTTCCCCAACGCCGAGATTGGTCGAGGGTTCGCGAAAGTAGAGCGGCATCAGCTGGCCATGGATGTCGGTGACATGCACGAGCGTTACGTTGCCGAGCGGCTCGAATGCCAGCAGGTCCTTCTGCGTCAGCCGTTGCTGGGCGGCAGCCCGGCCAAGGCCCAGACCTGTTCCACCAGCAAGCGCGGCCGTTGCTGCGGCAACCTGAATGAATTCACGGCGCGAGATCATCCGTTCCGTTCCCTTGCATGCCTTCCAGATGGCTCAGTTGCGGACCGAAGGGGTCTCCACCGGCAGTCCAATGCCGCGCCAACCGACATAAAGCTCGAGCGCGAGAAACTCGTCGGAAAGCGGCTTGAAGGGCTCGGCGCGGACGTCGAACATGCAGCCTTCGAAGCGTTCGTGCAGCGGGACCAGGCGCTGATCCCGCAATCGGTAAGTGGGAAAGCCGTTGGTCTGCCCCTGGCTCAGGAAGTCGGCGCGCATGAACTTGCCGTTGTTGCGCTCGTGGCAGGACGCGCAGGCGAGATCGAGCTGTCCATAGCGGGTATAGTAGATCTGCTTGCCGCGCTCGAACCAGGGTGACATCGGGCCGTCGGTCTTCACCGCCACCGGCATTCCGTGCGACTGGTACCGCACGAAAGTGGTCATATCGGTGAGCGCCTGTGACTTGAATGCCCAAGGCTCCGCCTTCATGTGTTCGCTGCGGCACATGTTGATGCGCTGCTCGAGATTGACCGGCTTCTTCAGCTTGTCGTCCCACTTCGGCATGGCGGCGCCGACACCCTTCATGGACTTCTCTGCCTCGCCATGGCAGCTCATGCACGACTTGCCTTCGCTGCCTTCGACTTTCTTCCAGACATCGGCGGCGCGCTCGACGGCGAGAAAGCCCGGGTTCTCGAGGTCGTCGTCCTGCACCGCCCGGGTCTCCTTGGTGCGGAATTCGTAACCCGAGATGATGGTCTTGAAGACGTGTCCGGGAGGCGCAGGTATGCCCTTTCGCCCGGCATCCTGAGCGGCAGCGGGTACGCCAGCCAGCGCGGTTATGGCAACGACGGCGGCCAGCAGGCCGACATGACGATACGGCATTCGCGCTCTCCGTTCTGATTTGATCGTGGGGATCAAGCTTTGATCGCGATCTTTTCCTCGGCCGTGATCACCGTGCCGTCATCGTCGGTCCATGCGAACTTGAACGTGCCGTCCTCGTCGACCCGCGCGGTGAACTGGATGTACGGGTTGGCCGAGATCGCGGGCTCGAGCGCGCAAGCGAAGACAGGCTTGCCGTTGAACTCGCAGCTGAACTTGTTGATGATCTTTCTCGGAATCGGCTTTCCCTGCGCGTCCTTGCGCTGACCGGATTCCATCACGTGCGAAACCAGGGTCTTGATCTGGATGATCTCGCCCTTGGTGGCTTCCTTGGGAAGCTTGATGCGCGGTTTGTCTGCCATGATCGTTTCCCCTCTGTCAGCCGCCGCAGCCGCCGATGGTCACCTTCACCGTCTTCTGCTCGGTGAACAGCGAACCGTCGCTCATTTTCGCGAGTGCGATCACGTTCTGGGTCGCGGCCAGCCGGATACGGACCGCAGCCTCCGCCTTGCCGGAGAGCGGCGAGAACATCAGCGTAGCAACACCGGCATTCGGATTGCCGTCCGCAATCAGCATCACTTCCTTGACGTAAGACTCCGCGGTCATCGGGCTCTGGACGGTCAACGACAGAGGGACCGTGTTGCCGTTCTCTGCAATCTCCGGCAAGTCGAGTGAAATCTTGCCCTTCGCCGCTTCCTTTCCGCCGGTGAACTTCGCGATCCATTGCGCGGCATCGTTCGACACTTGCGCATCGGCAGCCATTGGCACCAGGGTCAGCGCGACGAAGCCGCCCCCGAGCGCGAATGCCTGCCTTCGACTGATGGGCTTCATCTCAATTTCTCCTGGGGCATCATTTTAGTGTTTCGAGAAATGCGACCACATCCTCGACCTGCGCGGCCGAAAGAATGGTCTTGCCGGCAAATTCGGGGCGCACGCGGCTCAGGCCTTCGTTCTTGTAGAACGCCGGCATCACGGTGTCGGTGAAGATGAGCTTGGGATCGGCCACGATGAGCCTGAGTTGCGCCTCGGTGTAGCGGCCGGCCACACCGTCGAGCGACGGGCCGAACTCGCCGTGGAATTCCTCGGACTTGAGGCTCGTCACTTGATGACAGGCGAGACAGTTGCCGAGCGTGCGCGCCAGGAAAACCTTCTTGCCTGCATCGGCATGGCCCGGCGCGCCGCTCAAGGATTTCGGGAGCGAGTCGTTGACGACATCGAGCTTGACGGGTTGCTGCGCCGTCGCGGCGGCTGCAGAAACGGCAAGCAGGAAGGCAGCCGGCAGGAGGCGGCGCATGTTTCCATCCCTTTGCGAGACTCTCGCTTGTTGTGATGACGGACTTACGATCCCATCAAATTCACTTATTACGATATTTGTATATGATGGACGATGTCAAGGACATTTCTGCGACTGTCCGCAGCCGCCCCGCCTACCCCTTCGGGTGCTCCAGAAAGTCGCGGAAACTGCCCCGCCTGTAGCCTTCCTCGCGCACGAAGTGAAACATGGCAAGGAAGTGCTGCGGCTTCAGATAGCCGGGCGCCCGGGCGACTTCGCGCGCAGCGGGCTCCTTGCGGCCGATGCCGTCAGCCGTCGCCGGAAAGAACTGAAACGTGGGAGTGAACCGGATGCCGTATTTCTGCGCCAGGTCCCTTTCGGCAAGTTCGGTCCCGTCGAAGTCGACGACCTTGCGCGAGCCGATCAGGTTGAGCTGCAAGACTTCAAAATTGTCTCGAATATAGCCCGCGATCGCCGGGTCGGCGAAGTTCACAAGGTGCGTTTCGCGGCAATATGGACAGCCGCGCAGCTCCCACATGACGGCAAGCCGCTTGCGGTTTGAAGCAGCCGTCTCGAGATCCTCGCGAAGGTCGAGAAAGCTCTGCAAGAACCATGGCTGGTGATAGAGCCCATCGTCGCCCAGCATCGCCTCCGCGCGCGCAACGGATGATTGCATCATCACGAGCACCACGGGAGCGAACGCGAGAAATCCGCGTCTGGTGAGGCCGTTTGGTGTTGCGATGGAAAGGTGCATCCTGCCTGCTTGCACATTATAGAATTGCGTTCATGATATTCGAATATTAGAATATGACAAGGATTTCCGATGTTGCGGCGCGTCACGACGATATTGCTGTGGCTCACTTTGAATGTCGCTGCCGCGGGCGCGGAAGCTCCCCCGGAATTCGCCAACGGGATCGTTCCTGTGATGGCAAATCTGCGCACGGCCATGAGCTATGCGAGGACGGGTAACATCGCACTCGCGCAGATCGAGATCAGCGATGCCCTGGTCGGCTGGAAGCAGTTGCAGCACTTCAACGGCACGGCAATACCTCCGTATCCACCGGTCGCATTGGATGCTTTTCTCACAACAGGGCAGGAACAGCTCATTGCCGCCGACCGTGCACTCGACCGCGGCGATGCCGACAGCGCGATCAGGGAAGTGCAAGGCCTGCGACGCGCGCTTCGCGAGCTGCGACGTCACTCCGGCCTTTACGATCTCAGCGACTGTGTCTTCGAACTCGGGCCTGCAATGACCACGCTTCGCGACGAAGCGACGCGATTCGGCGAACAACTTCCTCATCGGGCCGAAGGGACGGTTGCGGCCGCCAGCGTGTTCGGCGACCGGTTGCAGCGCTGTAACGACTGGGCGAGCGTCGAAATCTCGAAGCAGTCTGAGTTTCGCCGGCTGATCGACGGCGCTATCGCAAGCTCCGGCGAGATATCCCGCGCCGCGCTCTCCGGCGACGCTCCGCTTGTCCATCGTTACCTGATCGAGCTGCAATCCTTCGCCCAACTCCTCGACTTTCGCTTCGGCTAGTCAACCGACGTTGGTCAGCCCGGGGAAGCGCTCGAGCAGCCATTGAGAAATCCAGGGCATGAAGCCCGAGAGAAACACGAGGCCCGTCGCTACGAGAAACACGCCCATCGCCCTTTCGATGGTCCCCAGGTGCCTGCGCGCGCGTCCAAGCCACGCGATGAAATGGCCGGTAAAGGCGGCGGCGATCATGAAGGGAACGCCAGTCCCCGCGGAATAGGACAGCAGCAGCAGCGCACCGCGACCGGTCGTATCTTCGGAGCCCGCCATCAGCAGCACCGCTGCAAGGATCGGCCCGGCACAAGGCGTCCACCCGAACGCAAAGGCAAGTCCCATCACGAATGCTCCGGCAAGACCCGCCGGCTTATTCTCGATCTGGACGGTCGCGCTACGGTAAAGAAGTGGAATTCTGATCAACCCCAGAAAGTGCACGCCCATGACAATGATCAGAATCCCCGCAATCGTGCCTAGCGCCGAAAGATGTGCCGAGATGAAGCGCCCCAGCAGCGTTGCGCTCGATCCAAGGGCGACGAAGACGAGGGAAAATCCAGCCACGAAACAAAGGGCGGAAAGCAGAACGCGCCCTCTTGTCCGGGCCCCCTCGGCGGGCAGGTCCGTCACCGAGACGCCGGCCATGTAGCAGAGGAAAGGCGGTACCAGCGGCAGGATGCAGGGTGAGAGAAATGAGAGAAGACCGGCAAGAAAGGCGGCGCCGAGCGAGACGTCCAGACCCATACTGCTCCGCTCCCCTCTATACGTATACGAATTTAATGATATAATACCGTCGAGAAGTCCAGAAGATACGTCCAGCGATGTCCCCTGCCCGTTTCCTATTCTTGGCAGCAATAGCCATTGCCCTGTTGCCGCTTCAGATGGGGAGCGCGCTTGCCGCCGAGCTCGTGATGTTCGAGCGCGCAGGTTGCGTGTGGTGCGCGCGGTTCAATGCCGAGATCGCACCAATCTACCCCAATACGGACGAGAGCCGATCCGCACCGCTTCGTCGCATTGACGTGGATCGACCTCTGCCGACGGACCTTGTTGGGATTGACGCCGGTCCTTTCACACCGACATTCGTGATAGTAGATAAAGGGCGTGAAGTTGGACGCATCAGGGGCTACCCGGGGGATGCGTTCTTTTTCGGGCTGCTGGACCGGATCCTTCTCAATGCGGGATTGCGGGCAGGTCAGTCCTGACGGTGCGAAAGGAATGAGCAAGACATGCCGCTGCCGAAGTTGAAGGATATCGAGGGCTCGGCCGAGCTCGAGCAGATGATCGAGAGGGCACGCGAGGCGAGCGACATGCTGAAGGCGCTCTCGCATGAATCACGGCTGTTGCTGCTCTGCATTCTCGCCGAGGGGGAGAAATCGGTCACGGAGCTCGAGCAATTTCTCGGTGAACGCCAGTCGACAGTGTCCCAGCAGCTCGCGCGCCTCCGACTCGATCGCCTGGTGACGACCCGTCGCGACGGCAAGGCCATCTACTACAGCCTGGCGAATGACGACGTGCGCAAGATTCTGACCGCGATCTACGACGTGTTCTGCGAGCCGGTACGCCGCCGACGACGCTGACGCCGGGATTGCTCTGGATTCCTGGTCCTTCCTGGCGCAGACTGCCCGAAGCGAACGACAAGGAAAATCCGGAGGATATGCTCACCCTCTCTCAGGTCAGCCTGGTGTGCGGGCTGCTCGCCGGCGCTGCGCTTGGTGTCGCCGGTCGCGCGGGTCGCTTCTGCACGCTTGCGATGCTGGAGGATGCCTTCTATGCGTCCGATACGCGCCGGCTGAAGTCGTTTGCGTTCGCTGCCGGGATTGCATTGCTCCTGACCCAGTCGATGGCGGCGCTTGGTCTCATCGACCTTTCCACGTCGATCTACTTGTCTTCCTCAATCGGACTGGGCGGAGCAATCATAGGCGGGCTGGCCTTCGGCATCGGGATGGCTCTGGTGGGCACGTGCGGTTTTGGGACACTGGTGCGAATCGGCGGCGGAGATCTCAGGGCAATCGTCGCTTATCTCGTGATAGGCATTTCCGCCCTCGCAGCAATGCGTGGATTGACCGGCTTCATGCGGCTCGCCCTGATCGAGCCCCTCTCCGTCCGGCTTCCCGAAGGCACGACACAAAGTCTCGACTCCCTGCTCGCGCCGGTTTTCGGGACTCACGCACGGGCCATCGTGGCGAGTTGCGTGTCGCTTTCGCTGGTCGGCTGGGCCTTGGCTGACGGCCACCTCCTTCGCTCGCGGCGCTTGCTGTTTGCCGGCGGCACCGCGGGGCTGGCGGTCGCCTTTGGCTGGTTCGCGACCGGCTGGCTCGGCCACGACGAGTTCGACCCCGATCGTCTGGCCTCTCTCACCTTCGTCGCCCCGCTTGGAAACAGTATTCTGTACGTTGCGACGTTCTCTGGC
Organism: Bradyrhizobium sp. SZCCT0153; assembly: GCF_018129995.1. GTDB lineage: Bacteria > Pseudomonadota > Alphaproteobacteria > Rhizobiales > Xanthobacteraceae > Bradyrhizobium > Bradyrhizobium japonicum_G. The sequence goes on along the minus strand of NZ_JAFCKS010000002.1, from coordinate 103,994 downwards.
AGTCGCGCCGACTTCGGCATCGGGTCGGTTGCGGGTGTCGTCCTCGGATCATTTCTCGCCGCGCTGTTTTCGCGCGGCTTCCGCTGGGAGGCCTGCGACGACGCTCGTGAGCTGAAGCGTCACATGATCGGCGCCCTGCTGATGGGAACGGGCGGCATCCTGTCTATGGGCTGCACCATCGGACAAGGCCTTTCCGCATTCTCCACACTCGCTCTCTCCGCGCCCATCACGATGCTGGCCATCGCCTGCGGAGCGCGGCTTGGCCTCGAATATACGATGACCGGAGAATGGTGGCCGGCGATCCGGCGGATGTTTGGTGCGTCAGCATAGAGAGAGACGAAACAGGCTCGCCGGGCTCAGCCGGGTTTGCCCGGCATGCAGCGTATGGATCAACCAGCCTTAGGTATCGACGATACGCTCGAGCGATTCTCGAGTTATGCTGGACTATCGATTGAAGAAACGAGGAATTTCAATTCGGATCTTGCGCCACGGCGATCAGGTCGATTGGGCTTCCGTTGGTTGATGATCCCATGCACGCTATCGTCTCGCTCCTTCAGATCGCTCCAGTACGCCGTAAACTGATCCCATCGCCAGACTATACGTTGTGAGCATGGCCAACGAAAACATCGCAGGCCAAAAGCCCAGTCCGGTTGAGGTTGCAAACGAGCCGAGACCGATCATCGGAAACGCCAGGAGATTCATCACCAGCCAACCGCAGATGCCGAAGACCAGTCCCTTGGACGTGCCGCTGCCCCCGGGCAGATATCGATAGAGATACCCAAAGACGAGGCCGATCACGGTCGATCCGTTGAAAAACGAAACCAGCCAAAGGATTCCTGGGTGAATGTCGTGCCCGAACAAGTGGCCTGCAGCCATCTGGAAGTTCTCGTAGGGCTGGAATGACGGCAGGATTCCGGCCTTGGCCTTGAAGTACATGAGCGCCGTCGAAGCGGCGCTACCGCAAAATCCAGATATGGCGGACTTCCAGATCCACTCCCACGCCGTGTGAATTCGGCGAGGAGGTGTCGTTAGCCCCGTTTTTTGCAGCTCCGTTGTTTGCATGGCTAAACAGTTTGCAAGGTGCATTTCCAATCACGTTGATCTGCGTCAAACAGCTGGAGTGCGGTCCGGCATTTGCGCGAAGCAGGCCCCCCACAGATGTCCGCTCTTCATTTGCCAACGGTGCCAACTCGACGTATCGGGAGCTCGTTGGTCGTCGGATGAACTTGGATTCTGGACGTTCATGACAGAGTCCGGAGTTCGCCCACTCCGATCGGCGGCTTGTTTCGCCATCCAATAATGAAGGCCCGCTTTGTAAGCCTGTTTCGAACGCGAGCGATCTGCGTTCGCTCATGATCGAGCCGAAGCCGCAGCAGAGGATCGCGAGTCCCCGAGACGGCGAGGCTCTTGTTGATGACCCAGCCGAACGGATCGATACCGGCACGCCGCAGGTCATCCTGAAGGGAAGCGGCCTCGGAAACGGGCGTCGTCTCCGGCAGCGTAACCAGGATCACCTTTGTGTATGCGGGGTCCTGCAGCCTCATCAGCGGGGTAACGATACGCCCCGATCCGCCCGGTGCAAGTTGGCTGGTCATCTGGCGATGATAGGCGCCGGTCGCATCCAGCAGGAGCAGTGTGTGGCCAGTTGGCGCAGTATCGAGCACCACGAACGCGCTCCGGGCCTCCGCAACAACGTGCGAGAAGGCATGGAACACGGCGACCTCCTCGGTACATGGCGAAGCAAGGTCCTCGACGAGCAGGGCCTTGCCTTGCTCGTCGAGGTCACGGCCCCGGCTCGCCAATATCTTCGCGACATACCGCTCTGTCTCGACCCGCGGGTCGATCCGGTCGACCGTCAGGCCGGGCATAACGCCATCAACGACGAAGGCAACGTGAGCTGCAGGATCGGTCGTGCTGAGGTGGACCGCATGGCCTCGCTTGGCCAATCCCACGGCGACAGCGGCAGCGATCGTCGTCTTTCCGACGCCACCCTTCCCCATGACCATGACGAGGCCGTGCTTGCCCAGCGCAATTTCATCGACCAACCGCTCAAGACTCGGCGGGTCAATTGTCTCTGGGTCTGACTTGATAATTGCACCTGACGGTTGACTGGAGGGCGACAGGAGCCCCCTCAGTGCCGTCAGGCCGACGATGTCGAAAGCGACCAATGGAATTTCGTCTCGCGGCAGTTTTTTGAGAGAGGCAGGCATTGCCGCCAACGCCTCGTCCTGATCCCGCTCGAGGGCAACTGCGACGGCATCCGTCGGGTCCGAGGCGTGGAAACGCCCATTCACCACGAGGAGCTGGTTCGACAGATTGAGCCCGTCGAGTTCGCCGGCCGTCCTGGCCGCTTCACGGATCGCACCCCGGTCGGCGCGAGTGACCAGGACGATGGTGGTCCGCGCGGAATCACCCAGCGCCTCGAGCGCCTTGCGAAAGCGATTCTCCTGCATCTTCAGACCCGAGTGTGGCCCGAGGCAGGACGCTCCCCGATCATTATCCTTGAGAAAGCCGGTCCATGCCTTTGGGAGGCTGAGGAGGCGTAGCGTGTGGCCGGTCGGGGCGGTGTCGAATATGATGTGATCGAAGCCCGCAATATCGCCGTCGAGCAGCCCTACAAATTCGTCGAAGGCGGCAATTTCAGTGGTGCATGCGCCGGACAGTTGCTCGCGCACGGTCGACCGCTCGGGAGCGGTAACTTGCGGTCCGAGCTGTTCAAGGACCCGTGCACGATAACTCTCCGCAGCAGCCTCGGGATCGATATTCATCGCCGAAAGTCCGGTCACGTTTGGCACCGGCGTTGGGCGATCGGTCAGACCGACCTCGAGCATCTCGTCGAGGTTCGAGGCAGGATCGGTGCTGACGAGAAGAACGCGAAGTCCGCGGTCCGCAAGGGCAACGGCGGTGGCGCACGCAAGAGACGTCTTACCAACACCGCCCTTTCCTGTAAAAAACAGATACGGCGTCGGAGCATTCAACGCGCGAAAGTGAGACATCATAAGCTATTCCACTCAAGCCCCCCGCGTGGTTGGCCTCGGTCGGGACCCGGGGATTAGATAGCAGCGCTCCAAATCCTTGTTGCGATGGATCAACGGACGTCCGCTGAATAATCCGCTTTTCGGGCCCATGCCCTGTCATGGCCGCTTGAGCTCTTGAAAAGACTCAAGCCGCGGCGTCGTCGCTCCTCTGTCGCGAGTCCGAGAATATATCCCACAGCGCGATAAACATGGCAGCGATCACGGGGCCGATGACAAAGCCGTTGAGACCGAAGGCTTCGATCCCGCCAAGCGTCGAAAAAAACACCACATAGTCGGGCATCTTGGTGTCTTTACCCACGAGCATCGGCCGCAGGAAATTGTCCACCAGGCCAATGACGAAGGCACCGTAGGCAATCAGGACGATGCCCTGCCAGATAGCGCCGGTTGCAAGTAGATAGATCGCCACCGGCATCCAGACCAAGCCAGACCCTATCGCGGGCAGCAGCGAGAGGAAGGCCATCAAGACTGCCCACAGCAGCGATGCGTTTATACCCAGGAACCAGAATATCACTCCGCCAAGAGCACCTTGCAGCAGCGCGACGAGCAAGTCTCCCTTGACGGTCGCCCGGATAACGATGGTGAATTTGAGCAGAAGAGCGTTCAATTGTTCCGGGCGCAGCGGTATTGCGCCTTTCACGCGCCTCGACAGCGTCGTCTCGTCGCGAAACAGGAAGAACAGCAAGTACAGCATGGCGAAGAGGTTCACAAAGAACCCGAAAGTGCTTTGACCGATCTCAAGCGCCTGTGCAGCAATGAACTGGCTGCCCTTCAAGAGGGCACCAGACACTTTGTCCTGAACCCCACCAAGGCTCGCGAGGCCGAAGCGATCGAGCAGACTGGTTAGCCAGGCGGGAAGTGCATCCACAATCTGCTGGAACGACCGGACGAGATCCAGTTCGCCTGACTGGACACGCCCGTACACGGAAGATGCTTCCCGAGCCAGCGCTCCACCGACCAACGCCAACGGCAAAATGACCATCATCACGATAATCATGACCGTCAAGATAGCAGCCAGGCTGTGCCTATGATCGAGAATCTCCAACAGTCGCCGGTACAGCGGAGCAAACACCACGACCGCCACAACGCCCCAGAGAATCGCGCCGTAGAATGGCCAGAGAATCCATCCGAACGCGAGTGAGACTGCGACGACCAGGGAAAGGAACACTTTGTCTTCGAAGGTGCTCATGTAGGCTTCCTGTTGAACCGAGTGCGACCTTACACAATGCAACTCCGCTCAATCTTCAGGTTTCTCCTATTGATCGTCAATCGTGCCGAATTCCACGACTGGCGTGATCCAATAAACCAGCCTCGTTCCTGCGAACGCCGTCTTTAACCGGCCCAGCAATCGTGCAGCATCCCGCCTCTCCAGAATTGTCCGCACCAAGACCTCATCGGCGTGCCCCTTCACCTGCTCGGCCGTCGTGTGCAGCCGCACGGTCGGACCGTGGCCGGCGCTCTCTGAGGCCGTAAAACCGGATAGCAGATCGCGCTGCTCGCTGAGATAATCAAACAGTTCCTCGCGAAGCCTGCGAGCAACGACGAGCGTCAGGCAGACAGATTCAACCGTCATTTGGACCCCTTAGCCGCGCGGCCGAACCGACGATAGAGAATTGGCAGAAGTACAAGCGTCAAAAGCGTCGATGACAGCAGCCCGCCAATCACCACGATGGCCAGCGGCTTCTGAATTTCGGAGCCAGGGCCGGAGGCGAACAGCAACGGGACCAGTCCGAGCGCGGTAATGCTGGCGGTCATCAGCACCGGCCGGAGCCGGCGCTTGGCGCCCTCCATGACAATGCTCTCCTCCGGGACGCCGTGCGCGCGCAACTGATTAAAGTAGGAGACCAGCACAACGCCATTCAGAACGGCGATGCCGAGCAGCGCGATAAACCCGACTGAAGCCGGAACGGACAGGTACTCGCCCGTCAAAACGAGAGCAAAGACGCCGCCGATGAGAGCGAAGGGGATGTTTATCAGGACCATCAGCGCCTGGCGCATCGAGCCGAAGGTGGTAAAAAGCAGTACGAAAATCAGTCCAATGGCGACCGGGACGACGACCGACAGACGTGCAGCGGCGCGTTGCTGGTTTTCGTACTGGCCGCCCCAGGTCAGCCGATAGCCCTGCGGCAGCGCCAACTCTGTTGCAACCCTCTGCTGCGCAGCCTGGACGAAGCCCACCATGTCGCGACCTCGAACATTGGATCGAACCACGCTCATCCGGGTCCCGTCCTCGCGGTCTATCTTCACGGGACCGTCGACCCGATGAATACGCGCAACCTGTGAGAGGGCCACGTGCTGACCGGACGCAAGCGTCAGGGGCAAATTGGCCAGCATGGTGGGTGCTTCGCGGGTCTTCTCGCTGCCGCGCACCAGTATCGGCGTGCGGCGCCCCTCTTCAAGCGCCGTGCCGATGGTGCGCCCCTCAATCTGCGTGCGCAGCGAGGCGGCAATCGCATCCACCGCCAAGCCGAGACGACCCGCCTCCAGTCGATTGACCACAATCGTATAGTACTGCGCGCCTTCGTTGAGCGTCGTGTAAACATCCTCGGCACCATCGATGCTGGACAGGATCGCGGAGAGGCTGCTTGCAATTTCGTTGAGCTTCGCGATGTCAGGACCGAAGATCTTCACCGCGACGTCGCCACGCACGCCGCTTATCATCTCCTGGACACGCATGTCGATCGGCTGCGTAAAGCTGAGAGACAGCCCCGGAAAGTCGGCGAGCACATGCCGAAGCTGCTGAAGCAGGACGGACTTATCCGTCGTCTTCCGCTCGTTCGGCGGCTTTAAGACCAGAAACGTGTCGGTCTGATTGGGCCCCATCGGGTCGAGACCCAGCTCATCCGATCCCGTTCGGGCGATGGCACCCGCAACGTCGGATACCTGCGTCAAAATCGCGGCTTGAAGCCTGGTATTGATCGCAATTGACTGATCGAGATTGATCGACGGAATTGCCTCGACGCTGACGATAATGTCGCCTTCGTCCATGGTCGGCATGAATGTCTTGCCGAGCTGGGTGTAGGCGAAGCCCGCAGCAACGAGAGATGCCACTGCCGCCACCATCACCTTGCGTTCATTGGCCAATGCCCAGCGTAGCGCCGGCGCGTAGCCTCGTGAAGCAAGTCGAATCAGCCATGGTTCCCGATGCGGGGCCGCCTTGAGAAGAAACGAGGTAGCGACAGGAAGGACGGTGAGCGCCAGCAAAAGCGATGCGGCCAATGCAAAGATGATCGCGAGCGCCACGGGGATGAAGAGCTTTCCCTCGAGACCTTGCAACGCAAGCAGCGGCACGAAAACAATGATGATGATCATTACGCCCGTTGCAACCGGTTCGAGCACCTCGCAGACTGAACGAAACACAATGTGAATGAGCGGTGCTGTCTGTCCTTCCTGATCCTTGCTGAGGTTTCCCACGATATTTTCGACGACGACCACCAAAGCGTCGATCAACATGCCGATCGCGATCGCAAGGCCGCCCAAGCTCATCAGATTGGCCGACATCCCGACCACGCGCATGACCATCAGAGCGATCATGATCGCGAGCGGCAGGCTTAGGGCAATCACCAGCGACGCACGCCAGTTACCGAGAAACAACAGTAGCAAGACGATGACGAGGATGGTGGCTTCCCCCAGCGCCCGGACAACCGTCCCGACGGCGCGGCCAACCAGCCGGCTTCGATCGTAAAACACGTTGACGGTAACGCTCTTCGGAAGCGACGGTTGCAGCTCCTCTAGGCGCCGGCGCACATCGCTGACGAGCTGGCCGGCATTGGCACCGCGCAATCCAAGCACGAGTCCTTCGACCGTTTCGCCCCGACCGTCGATCGTGACAGCTCCATAGCGCGTCAGCGAACCGACCTGAACACGGGCGACATCGTTCACTCGGATCGGGACCCCGTCCCGGGTGTCAATGACAATCGCCTTGATGTCATCGATTGAGCGGATGCTGCCCTCGATGCGGACGAGTGCGCTGTCTTCACCCTGGTTGACGCGGCCCGCGCCATCGTTGCGGCTATTTGTCTCGATCGCCCGCCGGAACAGTTCAGACGAAATGCCGCGTGCTGCGAGTGCATCATTCAGAGGCACGATCTCGAATGCCCGGACATGACCGCCGAGCGAATTGACGTCAGCAACCCCCGGAACAGTCCGCAACGCCGGCCGGATCACCCAATCGAGCAACGTTCGACGCTCCGCCAGCGAGAGATCGGGGCTGTCGATCGTGAACATGAACATTTCGCCGAGGGGGCTAGTGATCGGAGCCAAACCACCGGTCACCCCCTCAGGCAGATCGCGCGCGATGTTCGATAAGCGCTCGGAGACCTGATTGCGCGCCCAGTAGATGTCGGTGCCATCTTCAAAGTCGAGCGTGATATCGGCGAGTGCATATTTTGTCGTCGAGCGAAGGATCTTCTTGTTGGGCAATCCGAGCAATTCAAGCTCGATCGGAACCGTGATCCGCTGTTCAACCTCTTCCGGGGTCAGGCCCGGCGCCTTCATGATGATCTTCACCTGTACGGGCGAAACGTCGGGAAATGCGTCGATCGGCAGGGTAGGCAAAACAACGACGCCTGCGCCGATGAGCAGAAGCACGCTCAAAGCGACGAACATGCGCTGCGAAAGCGCGAACGCGACCAGACGCTCAAGCATTACTCGCTGGCTCCGAGCCGCAGCAGAATTCCCCGGAGGGCCGAGATGCCGCTGACGGCCACCTCATCCTTGTCCGTAATCCCGCCCGCGACCACGACATGATCCTGATCCTCGGCGAGCAGCGTCGTGGGCACCAGGCGAAATCCGCTCTCGGTTGCAACAAAGACCGACGCATTATCACCGCGACGCACGAGCGCCGCGTACGGAATCTCCCAGGCACTTTCACCCGACGAAAGAAAGCTGATCCGCACCGCGGCAGTTTGTCCGGGGCGTAGTTCACCCGTGTTCGGCACTTCCGCGCGCACCAGGATGGTTTGGCTCGCCGCATCGGTCGTTTCCGAGACCAACACGACATGGCCCGGAGTCGCATAACCGTCGATTTCCACTTTCGCGCCGGGCCGGATAGCACGGATGCTCGATGCCGGAATCGCAATCTCGGCCCAAAGGGCCGACAATCGAGCGAGCTTGACGAGCGGCGCAGCTTGCTCCACCCGTTGGCCGGGGGAAACCACAATTTCGACCACCGTTGCCTGCTGTGGCGCTGCGACCGAAACGGTTGCCGTAATCGCCGTCTCGCTGGTCAGGCGCGCAATTGCGTCGTCTGAAAATCCGCTGAGCCGAAGCATTTGCCGCCGCTCGGCCAAGGCGATGCTTGCCTGCCGCGCTTCGGCCTGGCTGGTCTCCAGAACACGTTGCGGCACCGCCTTTCCCTCAAACAGATCCGTATTCCGTTTCAGCTGCTGGGCGGCAAGCACGTCTTGGGCGAAGGCGTGCAAATAGTCACGTTGAAGCGAGACAAAGCTAGGGCTCTCAAGCGTTACCAGCGGCCGGCCGGAGTCCACCCGGTCGCCTCGCGCGACCGATAGACTGGCGACCATACCGGCTACCGGAGCGCTCACGACCCACAATTGGGGAGTCGGGATCACGATCTGAGCGGGGTACGGCAGGGTCTGATCAGTTCGGCTCGAGACGGGATGTACGACGCGAACGCCCAGGGTTTGCGCTTGTGCGGGACTAAGCTTCACTTCCTCGTCAGCCATCGACGCGGCTGGGAGGCCGACGAACGCGAGCGCAAGCACTGCTCGCGCCAAGCTCTGCCAGGAGCGCAGGCTCAAGTTCACCGGACGGAGACGCATGATCAATGTTCCATTGTCTGCCGACGATCGAGCGACACCGGGCATCTGTGAAAGCGAGCCGCGAGTCTTGGCCGACACGACAAGAATACACCGAGGGACTACAGCACACAGTTGATCCATGTCAGCGTCATGTCGGACGCGATCTGCTATCCTGAATAGCGACGAAATCGGTCTAACGTCCGCTTTTTGCGCCCTTACAGCCATTCCTGCTGTCTGCCCGGCGCGACACTCCGCCGAGAAAGCGGAAACGAAATGCCGCCATCGGGTGCCTTCATTTGCCCGCGCTGGGTGCCGTTGCGGGCCTCACCTCAAGCGTTCTGCTTCTTGTTATCGATCTGATCGCCCAATGATGATGCTCATTGCGCTATGCCCTCAAAACAGCTTTGGCCCAGGCCGATCCTGCTTGGCAGTCCAGGTCATGAGAGTAGCCGTTCCAACCAGGAGGGCGATACCGGCAATGCCAACGGCGACTTGCATCGCGATGGTGCTGGAAGCTGTGACCAGAATGACATAGCCGAAGAATGACAGCAAAATGCTCAGGCAATACATCGCCAGCGAGTTTTCGCCGCAGCGGATCATCGCCACCGTCCATGGGTTCATCAGGCCGCGCCAGTCCCGAGGCATCAGGCGGGAGACAACGATCGCCAATGCCAGAAAGTGCAGCACCCGCAACGGTGAAAGGTGGCTTTTATCAATAGGATAAATCATTGATGAAAGCCAATCAGGCGTCATCTGTTCAAGCGCCTCAATTTGCCAACTCAACGCGATGGCAAGACTGAATGCAAGATAGAGCATCGACAGCACCAGTGCGGCGCGCGACCGGACCATTGCCCTCAACCGACCCGTCGCCTCGCACGAATACCAGGCACCAAGCACGAACAGCAATTGCCACGCCAACGGATTGAAATACAACTCGCCGCTGGGCCACGCTGGCACGTGCCAGCTGAACAGCTGCACCATCAGATAAATAAGAAGCGATGCTACCAGTGTTACCGCAGCGTTGCGGGTAAAAAGCCAAAGAAGGCCGGGAAAGGCCAGATGCAGAAGCACGAAGGTTGGCAGTATGTCGGTATTGAGGGGCGCATACTGCATCGCCGCGGCGTGGAGAATGGCCGCACCGGGATTTTCGAAGAATATCCTCGTGTTGGTCTCATCAAGATAGCGGTGACCGTCGCCGAGCAGCCAGACCAGAGCGAAATAGGCGATCAGCAATAGAAGGAACGAGGCGTAGATTTCCCCGCCTCGCCGCAGCGCGCGAACCACCGTCGTTGGCCACCCCTGTTCGCGCAACCCGCCGCCATAGGCGTGCATGCAGGTGTACCCCGATACGAACACGAACACTTCCGAGGCATCGCTAAAGCCATATTTGCGTAGGGTGAGCCAATCGAGCGAACTGTCGGGAATATGATCGATGAGGATGAACCATAGCGCCAGCCCGCGGCATGCATCCAGCCGCAGGTCACGGCCATCTCCGTCCCCGCGAAGAGACGTTTGTGCCTGGAGAGCGGATACCCAGGTTTGCGGCTTCATCGGCATGAAGGAACCCCAATTGGTGTACCAGGATGTGAGCGGAGGACGGACCGATCGGGCCGTCGCACGCGATCGGGCTGCTGTCCCGCTTGGCTTCGCGTCGTCACAACAAACCCAGGCTGCGGATTAGCACGTAGATTGCCACCGCGAATATCATTGCAGCGAACACGGTGTTCAACGCCCCCTTGCGGTCGGCAAGCGAATTGGCCGAACGGGCGCCGAGGAGCCCGCCGAGAACGCCGCCGGCGATGAACAACGTGGCCAGAGACCAATCCACAAAGCCCGACACGGCATAGTTTGCCGCCGTTGTCAGCCCGAATGCCGTCACCGCAAGGAGAGACGATCCGACAGCATAGAGGATCGGCATGCCAGTGGCCGCGATCAGCGCCGGGACGATCAGGAATCCGCCGCCGATGCCGAAGAATCCGGACAAAGCTCCCGTGAGGAGCCCCGAAGCGAGGAGCTTCGGCAGATTTTCCCGGTTGAGCCGCACCGACGGCTCGCCTGCGCCGGAGCGCCCCTTCAACATGAGGGCGCCTACGACGAGCATGACGACGGCGAACAGTGCGAGCAGCTTCTGACCATCGAGGATCTTGCCGAGCGTCGAACCGAGAAGGGCACCGGCGATGCCCGCGAGCGCGAACACAGAGGCGCAGCGCCATTTCACGTTGCCGGCGCGGACGTGGTTCGCAAGGCTAGCGGCAGCGTTCGCCGCGACGGCGATCGCACTGGTCCCGATCGCGACATGCGGGTCCGATACCCCGACCAGATAGATCAGGAGCGGCACGGCCAGAATCGAGCCGCCCCCTCCGACCAGCCCCAGCGAAAAGCCGACCAGCGAGCCAGAGGCGACGCCGAGTGCGCCTTGCGTCAGCGAAAGCATCGTGAAAACTCCTCAATTCGCAACGTCATGCGACTTGCACCGGCAGATGCTGCGGTCCCAGGCGCCCGCATGAGGATGCGAGCCATACCGCAAAAACCCTGTGACGCCGGCCATAACGAACCCGGCACGACGAAGGCCGGCCGGGGAAGAACCAGAGGAACACAGGAAGTCCGACCAGCGTATCCACGAAGGCGAGACTTCTTGCGCCGATCGGCGCCTGGTGTTGAAGCTCGAGCAGTCAATGCTGGCCAGTCGCGACCGGCAGAAGCTGAAGGGGGACGCCCGGACCTGCGTGTAGGCAAGAGGCCTGTCGCGCGTCATGCCGCGGCACCGGTCGTTGCTCGAACGCCGAACGTCAGCTCCGATCTGGTGCCGCTGCGACCCTCGCGGTTCGATATGGTGAGTTCCGCTCCCACCTTCGCAAGCGCGAGCTTGACAATCGCAAGGCCCAGCCCGCTTCCGACCGGACTCCGCAGTCTTCCGCGAAAAAAGCGCTTGCCGATTTGATCGAGTTCGTCGGCTGGAATCCCCGGCCCCTCGTCCTCGATCGCGATGGCGTTCCTTCCGGCGGTCCAGACGACACACCCCTCGCGGGTGTGCTGTATGGCGTTTTCATGCAGGTTCCGAAGCGCGAGTTGGAGGCATTCTGCGTTGGTGTTGAGCACCATCGCCCGGACGCTGGCATCGATCGTCACGGTCGTGCGATCGTTCCTTGGAGTAGCAGCGACGATTTCCTCCAAAATCGGTCCGACCGCGACGGGCGCCAGCGGCGCATCGACGGTGTCGGAGTCCAGCCTTGCGATCGTCAGCAGTTGGCGCACCAGGCGTGCGCTCCTGTCGACGGCGGTTACGATCTGCTCGAGTGCACCGCGCACGACCTGTGGATCCTCGGCGGCCAGAGCCACCTGCGCCTGCGTCTTCAGGCCCGCCAGCGGCGTGCGCAGTTCGTGAGCGGCGAAAGCAGTTACCTCTCGTTCGTGCCGGCGGGCGGCCTCCACCCTGCTGAGAAGGCCGTTGAGCGCGACCGCCAGCGGCCTGACTTCGGCTGGAGCCCGGTCGGTTGCCACGTGCCGCATGTCGTCCGGCTCCCGCGCGCAGAGATCCTGGGCCATTCGCCGCAGCGGGCGCAGGCCCTGCCCGACGCTCGCCCAGATCGCCGCACCAAGTAGCGGCGCGATCAGCAGCGCGGGCAGCATCAGCCCCTTGATAAGATCGGTCACCAATCGCTCCCGCAGCCCGACGCGGTCCCCGACCATCACGCGCAGATTGTGATCGGCGTCTTCGACGGAGAACACGCGCCAGGGTTCGCCGTCGATGATCCGGTCGGAGAAGCCGGATGCGGCGGGCGAGAGCTGCTGGTCGGGCGCGCCGCTCGACTTCGCGACCATGCGACCGTCGAGAGACCAGATCTGGCACGACAATTGGCGCTCGTAGCTGCCGAGCGGCTGCACGGCGGCAGGCGCTGAGCTTCCGGGAAGGCCGTCGAATCCGGACGCGAGCGAGGCCACCATGCGCGCGGCCTCCTGCAGGCGCGTGTCGAGAACGTGCTCCAGCTCACCGCGGCTGCCGACGTAGATCCAGATCACCGCGGCCAACCAGATGATACCCGTCGCCGAGACGAGCATTGCGAACAGCCTCAGCTTCAGCGATCTCATTGGGTCCGTCCCATCCGATATCCGACGCCGCGCAGCGTCTGGATCGCGTCCTTTCCGATCTTGTTTCGCAGATTGTGGATATGGACCTCGACCGCGTTGCTTTCGACGTCCTCCTGCCATCCGTAGAGGCGCTCCTCCAGTTCGGCACGCGAACGGACCTGCTCCGGACGCTCCATCAGCGCTGCCAGGATCGCGAACTCGCGGCGCGATAGGTTGATGGGCTCGCCGGCGACAGTCGCCGAAAGATCAGCTGGCGAAAGCACGATCGCACCGTGGGTCATGGCTGGAGCGGCACGTCCCCCTTCCCGGCGGACGATGGCGCGCAGGCGCGCTGCCAGTTCATCGAGATCGAACGGTTTGGCCAGGTAGTCGTCGGCTCCGGAATCCAGTCCCGAGACCTTGTCGCCGACGCTGTCGCGCGCCGTCAGGAGAAGGACGGGCGTCGCGTCCCGGCGTCCCCGGAGCTTGCGGAGCAGTTCCAGGCCGCTTCCATCCGGCAGCATGATGTCGAGCACGACCGCCGAGTAGCGCGACGTCGCGAGCGCGGCGTCGGCGTCCTCGCACGTCTCGACCGCGTCGACGGTCGCGCCTGTCAACGACAAGCCCGCCCGCAGACCGTCGGACAGGATCGGATCGTCTTCGACGACAAGTATGCGCATCAGTACCTCCGAGGGTTCCTCTCGGTCGCCCGCCTTAAGGCTGGCTTAAGGTAGCCTATCCAAGACGCGGCATCCGCTCACAAAACGCAAGGCCGCCACCGAACATGCCAGGCTTTAAGCGACTTTCGATCGTATTGCTTGTTCTGCTGTCCTCGTTCGCGACGGCGCAGGCGGTAACGCCGCCGTCTGCAGACCAGGCGTTCCAATTGAAGGTTTCGCGCGACGACGCGGGGTTGTCGCTCGTCTGGACGATCGGGCCGGGCAGCTACCTCTACCGCGCAATGATCGCCGCCAAGAACGTGGTCCCCCCCGGGACGCCCGTCACGGTCCAAACGCCCCAGGGAGAACTCAAGGATGATCCGGATTTCGGACCGCAGGAAATCTACCGGAACTCCGCAAAGGCCAAGATCGCGTCGACCGATCTGCGAGGGCTGCACGAAATCGTAGTTGCCTATCAGGGCTGTGCGGAACAGTACCAAATCTGCTACCCGCCGGTCGCCAAGACGATCGATCTGCAGACGCTGGCGATCAAGGACCGCGACGACGCGCGCGCTGCCCGGTCTGGACTCTCATCACCGTTCGCGGACGCTCCAGACGCAGCCGGCGGACCCAGCGACGGCGGTTCGACGAAAGCCGCGCCCACGTCTGCCGATGGCATTTCCTACTGGGTGACGCTTGGAGGCATGCTGGCGTCATTCTTCGGCTTCGGCGCTCTGTTGTCGTTCTCACCATGCACTTTCCCGCTGGTGCCGATCTTCTTCGGCCTGATGGCCCGCTCGCAGGAGCGCCTTTCGTTTGGTCGCGGTCTTGCGCTCGCGGCAACGTTCGTCGGCACGTCGGCGTCGGCCTACTCCATGCTGGGCGCATTCGCGGCCTGGTCCGGATCCGGAGAGAACCTGCAGATCCTGTTGCAGACACCCGTCGCGCTGGGCGTGATGAGCGCGGTCCTCGTCATCCTCTCTCTCTCGATGTTTGGACTCTTCGAAATCCAGCTCCCGGCTGCCTTTGTCGACCGGATATCAGGCGCGGCGTCCGGAGGCAGTCGCGGACCGTTGGCCGCCGCCGCCGTTCTCGGATTCGGATCGGCGCTGATCGCCGGCCCCTGCGTGACGCCTCCACTTGCCACCGCCCTGCTCTATGTCGCGCGCACCGGCGACGTCCTGCGCGGCATGGCCGCCCTCTTCCTGTTCGGCATCGGCATGGGCGTGCCGCTCCTGGTCTTCGGAGCGCTAGGGCCCAGATTCCTGCCCAAGCCAGGCCCTTGGCTCGTCCGCGTCAGGCATGCCTTCGGGATCATCCTCCTCGCCGTCGCGATCTCCATCTTCTCCCGGGTTCTATCGGAGCAGACCACGCTGCGGCTCTGGGGCGCCCTTGCGACGGGTGTCTCGGTCTATTTCGGAACGCAGTTCCTGATGGCGAACAGTCGATGGCGCTTCGTGTCGATGGGCATGGCGAGCTTCGCGCTCCTGGTCGGCTCTGTCCTGATGATCGGCTCGGCGGGCGACGACGATCTCAACGCGACCCGCATCCTCGACCAATTCGTGACGCGCGAACCCGGACCTGAAGCCCCCGTCCAAACGATCCGATCGGTCGCCGCGCTGGAGCACGAACTCGCTGCGGCGCGTACCGACGGGAAGCCAGTCATGCTCGACTTCTCCGCCGACTGGTGCGTCGAATGCAGGGTCATGGACGCCGTCCTGCGCAAACCTGAAGTACGAGAGCGGCTGCAGGATTTCAGGATGGTACGGGCCGACGTGACCGCCGTCGATGACGCGAGCCGCGCCTTGATGAAGCGCTTCGAAATCGTCGGGCCGCCGACGATCCTGCTGTTCGGCTCGCACGGAAGCGCCAATCCCTCGATCAAAATCGTTGGCGCGGTCGATGCCGACGCCCTGCTCGGAAAACTGTCGACCGTCGCTTCGGCCGACTGACCCCACCTCACGGAAAAGGAGTGCAAACATGCTTCAGCACATTTCTCGACGCACGCTCGCCCAGATGATCGGGGTCGCAGGCGTCCGCTACCTCGTCGGTCCCGCGCGCGCCGACGACGGCCCCACCGAAGCGGACGTATCGCGCGAAGCCATCCTCTACGATCCCGCGACACCGACCGCGGGAAACCCGAAGGGCGATCTGACGATCGTAGTCTTCTTCGATTATAATTGCCCCTTCTGCAAACAGGCGGAGCCCGAGCTCGAGCGGTTGGTGAAGTCCGATGGCAAGATCCGCCTCGTCTACAAGGACTGGCCCATCCTCACGCCGGACTCGATCAAGGGCGCACAGTGGGCTCTGGCCGCCAAGTATCAGAATCGCTACGACGACGCGCATTTCGCGATGATGGGAATGCCGGGGCCGAAGATTCCCGCCGAGCGGATGCGGGAAGCGATCGCGAAGTCCGGCGTCGACATGGATCGTCTCGATGCCGATCTCCAGGCCCACGGGGACGACATCACCAAGCTCCTGCGACGCAACCTCGCCCAGGCGGATTCGCTCGGTTTGATGGGCACGCCTGCCTACATCGTCGGTCAGTACCGTGTGACCCAGGCCCTGAACTACGAGGGCTTCAAGCGAGTTGCCGCCGATGCCCGCGCACGGGCGACAATAAAGTGAGAGCGCTGTACATGCCCAGCGCGGAGCTTGAGCGGAATATATGTGTCGCAGAGCTGTGCAGCAGCTCCCCAGCCAGGCCGGTTTCGTGAGTGATTGCGGGCTGGGCGGGCGAGCTGGCTGGGGCGGGAGGGATCGAACCTCCGAATGGCGGAATCAAAATCCGCTGCCTTACCGCTTGGCTACGCCCCATCAGGCGACCGGAGATGGCGGAAGAATTGGCGCCCGCGGATTCTCTCCGGTCGCTGCCGGTCTATAGGGAGAGAAGCGGTATTTCAACCGGTTGAAGGGCAAAATACCACCGCCGTCGGCGCGTGCGCGACTTGAGCCATCCAAAAAATGTGGGCGGAGTCCGCCTCAATAATGGCGGACGAAATGGCATTTCCAAAGGGATTAGGAACTCGGATAGCTTCAGGCGCAAATGAAAGAGGCCGCCAACCGGGCGGCCTCCAATTTAGCGGGGAAGTCTGGAAGGATGATATCAGAGGGGCGGCTGGCCCGGTCCCGAGCCGGGACCGAACGGGCCGCGCAGGTTGCCCGGGCCCTGGAATGCGCCAAAGATCGCGCCGCCGACCCACTCAACGGCGTCCTTGATCGCGCCGCCGATGGCGCGGAAGGCGTCGCCCAGCCAGTTACCGCCGACAATCGTTTCGAGATCCGAATCCGTCAGCTCGATGATTTCCGAACTCTTATGCTCTATGTTCTGCATCGTCTGCTCCTGTTGAGATCGGGCGGACCATTCCGCCCCCTGATGAGGAGAACCATTCCCCTCGGCACCTGTGACCGCAGGAGTACGCCAGGCGGTTCTCTCTGGCTGTGACGAGCATCACGCAGATCGAATTGGGCCCCCAGAATCAAACTCAGAGCCCCCGGGGGGCAAATACGGGCGGCAATCGCCGGCTTTAAATCGCGCCACACTCTATTATTGGGCCCTTGCAACGCTCCGTTCCGGACCGCCGCTGTCCCGGCCTCCCGCCCATTGAGACCTCTGCCGTTTCATGGGAATACGGCGCCAAGATCTGTCCCGCCAAGACCTGTCCACGGGGAGTGAGCCATGACCTACCGCGCGCCGATCTCTGACATGCTGCTGTCGCTCAACCATGGCGCCGGCCTGAAGGCCGCCCTGGAAGCCGGCCATTACGGCGAATTCGACGCCGACATCGTGAGCGCCGTGCTGGAGGAAGCCGGCAAGTTCGCTTCGGACGTGCTGGCGCCGCTCAACCGTGTCGGCGACGAGCACGGCATCAAGCTTGACGACGGCAAGGTCACGACCGCGCCGGGCTGGCCGGATGCCTACAAGCGCTGGACCGAGGGCGGCTGGAACGCGGTGTCGGGCCCTGAGGATTTCGGCGGCCAGGGCCTGCCGATCGCGATCAATGCCGCCTGCACCGAGATCTGGAGCGCCGCGAACGTTGCCTTCGGCCTCTGTCCGCTGCTGACGGCCTCGGCGATCGAGGCGCTGGATGCGCATGGCAGCGATGAGTTGAAGAAGATCTATCTCGAAAAGCTCGTCTCCGGCGAATGGACCGGCACGATGCAGCTCACCGAGTCGCAGGCCGGCTCCGACGTCGGCGCACTGCGCACCCGCGCCGAAAAGCAGGCCGACGGCACCTATCGCATCAAGGGGACGAAGATCTTCATCACCTATGGCGAGCACGACATGACCGACAACATCGTGCATTTCGTGCTGGCACGCCTGCCCGACGCGCCCGCCGGGACCAAGGGGATTTCGCTGTTCCTCGTGCCGAAGTTCATGGTCAACACCGACGGCTCGCTGGGGCAGCGCAACGACATTTTCGCAAGCGGCGTCGAGCACAAGCTCGGAATGCATGCCTCGCCGACCTGCACCATGACCATGGGTGACCATGGCGGCGCGATCGGCTTTTTGATCGGCGAAGAGAACCAGGGCATGCGCTGCATGTTCACGATGATGAACCAGGCCCGGCTCGGCGTCGGCCTCGAGGGCGTCGGCGTCGCCGACCGGGCCTTTCAGCAGGCCCTGTCGTATGCACAGGAACGCAAGCAGGGCCGCGCCGTCGGCAAGAAGGGCGACGGGTCGGATGCGATCTTCGTCCATCCCGACGTCAAGCGCATGCTGATGCGGATGCGGGCGCAGACCGCGGCGGCGCGCACCATTTGCTATGCGACGGCGGTTGCGCTCGACGTCTCGACGCGTGCCAAGGATCCGAAGGTCCGCGCCGACGCTGCCGCGCGCGCAGCGCTGCTGACGCCGATGGCCAAGGGCTATTCCACCGATATCGGCAACGAGGTCGCCTATCTCGGCGTGCAGGTGCATGGCGGCATGGGCTTCATCGAAGAGACCGGCGCCGCGCAGCACTACCGCGACGCCCGCATCACCGCGATCTACGAGGGCACCAACGGCATCCAGGCCATCGACCTCGTCACGCGCAAGCTCGCGGCCAATGGCGGCGCTGCGGTGTGGGCGCTGCTCGACGAGCTCTCCGCAACCGTCAAGCAGGTCGAGGCCTCCAACGATCCCGCCTTCGGCACCACGGGTACAAAGCTGCGCGAGGCACTCGATGCGTTGACGCGCACCAGCAAATGGCTGCTGGAGCGCGTTGCGTCCGCGCCCAACGAGGCCCTCGCCGGCGCGACCCCGTATCTGCAGCAGTTCGGCGCCACGCTCGGCGGCTGCATGCTGGCATCCGAAGCGCTCGCCGCGAAAGCCGACGGCAACACGGACGCCGCGCGCTACGTCTCGCTGGCTCGTTTCTTCGCCGAGAACATCACCGTGCAGGCCGGTGCGCTCGAGCGCACCGTGACGGAGAGCGCGGATTCGGTTGCTGCGGCGGATGCGGTGCTGCTGGGGTAAGGCCGGATGACGACCACCGGCAGCACCAGCACCACCATGACGATCGTGGCCGCCAGCAATTCGGCTCGGAAAAGATCCAGCGAGCGCATTGGCACGCCTGCAGGATGATGTAGGCTGACGCCTCGCGAGACTCGCGAGCGTCAAGCGTCGCGGCGACTGCAGGGGTCTTTCATGCCGAATGGCAATATCGTCGTCACCGAAGAGCGGGAAACGCGGGTGATCACCCTGCGCCGCCCGAGCAAGAAGAACGCGATCACGCAGGACATGTACCGGGAGATGAGCCGCGCGATCGACACTGCGCAGAACAATCCCGACATCCGCTGCATGATCATCACCGGCGGCTCCGGCGTGTTCACCGCCGGCGACGACATCGACGATTTCATGCACGCCGACACCTCCCGCCCCGAGACGTTGTCGGACGGCGCCAGATTTCTCTATTCGCTCGCCCTCAACGTCAAGCCGATCATCGCGGCCGTGGACGGCGCGTCGATCGGCATGGGCACCGTGATGCTGTTCCACTGCGACTACGTGCTGGCTTCGAACGCTGCGACCTTCTCGGCGCCCTACATCCGCCTCGGGCTCGTGCCGGTCGGCGCGGCCAGCCTCCTGATGCCGAACACGATGGGCTATCAGCGTGCCTTCGCCATGCTGGTGATGGGGCGGAGTTTCACTGCCGCAGAGGCGCATGCCGCCGGCTTCGTCAACACCGTGGTCTCGCCGGGACATACCGAGGTCGAGGCGCGCAAGGTGGCGCGCGAGATCTGCAAGCTGCCCGCCGAAGCCGTCGCGATCTCGCGCAAATTGCTGCGCGTGCAGCCGGAAGAGCTCACCCGCCGCATCGACCAGGAAGCCCATCTGTTCGGCGAGCGGCTGAAATCGGAAGAAGCCATTGCCGCGTTCAACGCGTTCGCGAACAGAAAGAAGCGGTGAAGCACGCGACTCTCCCCTGGGGGGAGGCGCGCGGCACGCGCGGTGTTTCGGCAAAAGGCTTCGTGAAATCTTCGCGCGGAACGATTAATCTGGTTCCATGCGACATCTCTTCCGCCTGACCGCCTTCACATTGGCACTCGCCGCCCTCCCCGCCTCGGCCCAGACCGCAGCGCCGGTCGAGCTGCGCATCCTCGCGATCAACGATTTCCACGGCAATCTGCGCCCGCCGCCGGGCGGCAGCCGGATCGGCGATCCCGAGGATCGAACCAAGAAAGTGACGGTGACCGCCGGCGGGGCCGAATACATGGCGACGCTGGTGAAGCAGTTGCGCGAGGGGCACAAGAACACGATTTTCGTCGCTGCCGGCGACCTGATCGGCGCCAGCCCGTTTTTGTCGGCGATGTTCCACGACGAGCCTTCGATCGAGTCGCTCTCGATGATGGGGCTCGCGATCACCTCGGTCGGCAATCACGAATTCGACGAAGGCACGGCTGAGCTCCTGCGGATGCAGAATGGTGGCTGCCATCCCGTCGACGGCTGCCAGGGGCCGCATGCCTTCACGGGCGCCAAATTCCACTATCTCGCCGCGTCCACCTTCGAGACGTCGACCGGCAAGAGCGTGCTGCCGCCTTATGAGATCAGGGAATTCGAGGGCATCCCCGTCGCCTTCATCGGACTGACCTTGAAGGAGACGGCGGGCATCGTCTCGCCGGCCGGAATCACTGGCCTCGAATTCCGCGACGAAGCCGAAACGGTGAACGCGCTGGTGCCGCAACTGAAGGCGCGCGGGGTCGAGGCGATCGTGGTGCTGATCCATCAGGGCGGCGAGCCCGCCGGCGACTACAATGAATGCCCGGCGATCACGGGCCCGATCGTCGATATCGTGAAGAAGTTCGATCGCGCCGTCGATGTCGTCGTCAGCGGCCACACTCACCGCGCCTATGTCTGCGACATCGACGGGCGGCTCGTCACCAGCGGCGACAAATACGGCACGCTGGTCACTGCCATCGACCTCAAGCTCGATCCTGTAACCCGCGACGTCGTCGGCGCCAGGGGCGAGAACGTCATCGTCGCCAATGCCTCGCTGGCCAGGGATCCCGAGCAGACCGCATTGATCGATGCCTACGACAAGCTGTCGGCGCCGATCGCCAATCGTCCGGCCGGATCGGTGACGCAGACGCTGTCGCGCATTCCGAACGAGGCCGGCGAAAGCGCGCTCGGCGATATCATCGCGGACGCGCAGCTTGCCGCGACCAGGGACGCCAAGGAGGGCAGCGCCGTCATCGCGCTCACCAATCCCGGCGGTATCCGCACCGACATCGTTCCAAGGGAGAACGGCGCGATATCCTTCGGCGACGTCTTCGCGAGCCAGCCGTTCCGCAACCGCCTCGTCACCATGACTCTGACGGGCAGCCAGCTCAAGGACATGCTCGAGCAGCAATGGCTCGATCCGAAGCGGCCGCGGATCCTCCAGGTGTCGAACGGGTTCAGTTATGCCTGGGACGCGGCGAAGCCCTTCGGCGAGCGCGTGATCGCCGAGAAGATCACGCTCAACGGCAGGACGGTCGAAGCTGGAAGCGGCTACCGTGTCACCCTCAACGATTACCTCGCCGTCGGCGGCGACGGTTTTACCGTCGCCAAGCAGGGCACGGCGCCGCAATATGGCGGCTACGACGCGGACGCGCTGTTCGCGTTCTTCAGGGCGCACGGACCGATCGGGCCACTGCCGCTGAGCCGCATCCTGCGCGTGAATTGATTCGGATCAAATGGACCGGTCCGGGACAACCCTTTGCCATTCCCGATGGAACGCATAGATTGTGTTTTGCATTGCGTTTTGGCGCCGGATGCGCCAAGCGACGTCGAGAGCCCGTAGCTGTGAGGCCGACCTGATGAGCACGCTTCTCCTCTCCCACAAGGCCTGCCTCGACCACGTCACGCCGCCGGGACATCCTGAAAGGCCCGACCGCCTGCGCGCGGTGGAGGAAGCGCTGTCGAATGAGCGCTTCCAGTTCCTGGCGCGCGACCAGGCTCCGGAGGGCGACCTCGATCTGGTCACGCTGTGCCACAACGAGGATTACGTCACCGAGCTGCGCCACATCGCGCCGACCAGCGGCCAGGTCTATATCGACGGCGACACCTCGATGTCGCCGGGCACGTGGGAAGCGGTGATGCGCGGCGTCGGCGGCGCGGTCGCGGCGACCGAAGCAGTGATGAACGGCGAGCATCGCAATGCCTTCGTCGCGGTGCGCCCGCCGGGCCATCACGCCGAGATCGGCAAGCCGATGGGCTTCTGCTTCTTCGACAACGTCGCCATCGCCGCGCGCCATGCGCAGCGCAAATACGGCATCAAGCGTGCGGCCATCGTCGATTTCGACGTGCATCACGGCAACGGCACGCAGGACATCTTCTGGTCCGACCCGACCGTGATGTACTGCTCGACGCACCAGATGCCGCTGTTTCCAGGCACCGGCGCCAAGGGCGAGCGCGGCGACCACGACACCATCGTCAATGCGCCGCTCGCTTCCGAGGACGGCGGCCCCGAATTCCGCTCCGCATTCGAGAATTTGATCCTGCCGCAGCTCGAAAAATTCAGCCCCGAGTTGCTCGTGATCTCGGCAGGCTTCGACGCGCACTACCGCGATCCGCTGGCCTCGCTGAATTTGCGCGCGGAGGACTATGCCTGGGTGACGCGCAAGCTGATGGACCTCGCCGACAAGAGCGCCGGGGGGCGCGTTGTTTCTGTGCTCGAAGGCGGCTACGACCTGCAAGGATTGAAAGAATCTGTTACGGCGCATGTCGGCGCCCTGATGGGCGCCTGACGCCCCCGCCACATTAAGCCCGCAAAACTCTGCTTCTTCTGGATCTGAAGCGAATCGGGCAATCGGAAACCTATATGGCCGAAAACACCCAAGTCGACGTCTCCAGGCTGACCTTCGAGCGCGCGATCGAGGAGCTCGAGACGATCGTGAAGCGGCTCGAAGACGGCAAGGTGCCGCTCGAGGAATCCGTGACGATCTACGAGCGCGGCGAGGCCCTGAAGCGCCGTTGCGAGGAACTGCTGCGCCAGGCCGAGGCGCGCGTCGACAAGATCACCACCGATGCCAGCGGCCAGGCTACCGGAACCGCGCCGCTCGACGTCCAGTAAGGCCCACCGTTCGAAGCCGCCCGCCGCGAGCAACGGCCGCCCGCAATTTTTCATGATCGCACGTTGCCATTTGCGTGTTTGGGCCCGGGTGGCGAAGCACGACGATCGGGGAACTCCCCCACGAGGGCCTTTGCCCCTCTGAATCCCGTCCAAAAGACCTTGCTCTCGGCCAAAATCCTGCCGAGGAACCGGGCAAGGCAGGAACCCTTCCGCTGGTGCCCGGGTTAACCACTCTGGCCCACGGGTTGCACCTGCATACCCGTAATCGGCCCAGCGGGTTGGCTTTGGCCCAAGCTTTGGTGTAAAGCTGCGCGGAGTGTGGCTTTTTGTTAGCCTTGCGTGGGCACTGATTACCGACGACAAGCGCTTCAAACTGCTAATGAAATTGGTTGGGACGGACGAAGCCGATCTAAGTGACAGGGATCACAGAGACTGAACCGGAGCGCACTTAAGCTCACCTAAGCTTGAAGACGGGGCATTGCCCCATGCAGGTGGCTCCGACGGTTTAAGGACTCGCGCTGCGCCGATATTGTGCAAACCCATCGCGCACCGGAACGATCTTTCCGGCGCTGACAAATTGGAAATCGCCGTGAACGCATACAGTAAAACGCCGCTTCTCGACACCATCCGGACGCCGGACGACCTGCGCAAGCTCAAGGTCGAGCAGGTTCGCCAGGTCGCCGACGAGCTGCGGCAGGAGACCATCGATGCCGTCTCGGTGACCGGCGGTCACTTCGGCGCGGGCCTCGGCGTGGTCGAGCTCACCACCGCGATCCATTACGTCTTCGACACGCCGCGCGACCGGCTGATCTGGGACGTCGGCCATCAGGCCTATCCGCACAAGATCCTCACCGGCCGGCGCGACCGCATCCGTACCCTGCGCACCGGCGGCGGCCTGTCCGGCTTCACCAAGCGCAGCGAGAGCGATTACGATCCGTTCGGCGCCGCGCATTCCTCGACCTCGATCTCCGCCGGCCTCGGCATGGCGGTCGCGCGCGACCTCGCAGGCGGCAAGAACAACGTTATCGCAGTCATCGGTGACGGCGCGATGTCGGCGGGCATGGCCTATGAGGCCATGAACAATGCCGGTGCGATGAACTCGCGCCTGATCGTCATCCTCAACGACAACGACATGTCGATCGCGCCGCCGGTCGGCGCCATGAGCGCCTATCTGTCGCGGCTCTATTCCGGCAAGACCTATCGCACGCTGCGCGATGTGGCCAAGCAGATCAACCAGCGCCTGCCCAAGATCCTCGCCAACCGCGCCAACCGCGTCGAGGAATACTCCCGCGGCTTCATGATGGACGGCGGCACGCTGTTCGAGGAGCTCGGCTTCTATTACGTCGGCCCGATCGACGGCCACAACCTCGACCATCTCCTGCCCGTGCTGAAGAACGTTCGCGACATGGAGACCGGCCCGATCCTGGTCCACGTCGTGACCCAGAAGGGCAAGGGCTATGGCCCGGCGGAAGCCTCCGCCGACAAGTACCACGCCGTCGTCAAGTTCGACGTCGCGACCGGCACCCAGGCCAAGTCCAAGCCGAATGCGCCGGCCTACCAGAACGTGTTCGGCCAGAGCCTCGTCAAGGAAGCGGAGAAGGACGACAAGATCGTCGCCATCACCGCGGCGATGCCGTCCGGCACCGGCGTCGACATCTTCAACAAGGCCTTCCCGGACCGCACCTTCGACGTCGGTATCGCCGAACAGCACGCGGTGACGTTTGCCGCCGGTCTCGCGACCGAAGGGTACAAGCCGTTCTGTGCGATCTACTCGACTTTCCTCCAGCGCGGCTACGACCAGATCGTGCATGACGTCGCGATCCAGAACCTGCCCGTGCGCTTCGCCATCGACCGCGCCGGCCTGGTCGGCGCCGACGGCGCGACGCATGCCGGCTCGTTCGACAACGCCTATCTCGGCTGTCTGCCGAACATGGTGATCATGGCCGCGGCCGACGAAGCCGAGCTCGTGCACATGGTGGCGACCCAGGTCGCGATCAACGACCGTCCGAGCTCGCTGCGCTATCCGCGCGGTGAAGGCCGCGGCATCGAGATGCCCGAGGTCGGCATTCCGCTCGAGATCGGCAAGGGCCGCGTGATCCGCCAGGGCAACAAGATCGCCCTGCTCTCCTTCGGCACACGCCTGGCCGAATGCGAGAAGGCGGCCGACGAGCTCGCCGCCCATGGCCTCTCGACGACGATCGCGGATGCGCGCTTCATGAAGCCGCTGGACACCGAGCTGGTGCTCAAGCTCGCCCGTGACCACGAGATCCTGATCACGATCGAGGAAGGCTCGGTCGGCGGTTTCGGCTCGCACGTCGCGCAATTCCTGACCGATCAGGGTGCGCTCGACAGCGGCATGGTGCGCTTCCGCTCCATGGTGCTGCCCGACGTGTTCCAGGACCACGACACGCCGGCCGCGATGTACGGCCGCGCCGGTCTCGACGCCAAGGGCATCGTCGCCAAGGTGTTCGAGGCGCTCGGCAAGGACGTCAAGACCGAGACGGTCAAGCTCGCCTGATCTGATCGTCGATCGGACGCCCCTCGCCTCTCCCTCCGGGAGAGGCGTTGTACTGTGCCGCGGTGCCTGGTCGGCGGATCGCTCTCCCGACAATCCGGCTGGCGGGCGCCAATGTGTTCCGGCCGGGTGCGACCGAGATCGGCCGACGTCCGACACGATCTCGCCGCGTGCGCGACTTGATCCTCCGGAGAACCGATGTCCCCTGCCCGCAAGCGCGCCGATGTTCTGCTGGTCGAGCGCGGCCTGTTCGAGAGCCGGGCGCGGGCGCGCGCGGCGATCGAGGCCGGGCTCGTCACGGCCGATGACAAGCAGGTCGCAAAACCGTCGGAGACCATCGCCGAGGACGCCGTGATCCAGGCCGAGCCTGCGCACCCCTATGTCTCCCGCGGCGGCGTCAAGCTCGCCGGCGCACTGGAGCGCTATCCGATCGAAATCGAGGACCATGTCTGCCTCGACGTCGGCGCCTCCACCGGCGGCTTCACCGAGGTGCTGCTCGCGAACGGCGCGAGCCTGGTATTCGCCATCGATGTCGGCACCAGCCAGTTGCATCCGTCGTTGCGCGACCATCCCAAGATCGTGTCGATGGAAGAAACCGACATCCGGGCCTATGACGGCAAGCGCCTCCAGGCGCGACCCGACGTCGTCGTCATCGACGTCAGCTTCATCTCGCTCAAGGCGGTGCTGCCCGTGGCACTGTCGCTGGCGGCCGCGCCGATGAGCCTGCTGGCGCTGATCAAGCCGCAATTCGAGGCGGACCGAAAGCACAACAAGAAGGGCATCATTCGCGACGCCGCCGTGCACCAGCAGATCTGCGACGACATCGCCGCCTTTGCAACCTCGCTCGGCTGCACCGATATCGAGGTGTTCCCGTCGCTGATCACCGGCGGCGACGGCAATATCGAATTCTTCCTGGGCGCGCGCCGTGGTTGAGCGTGTCAGGATCGACCACGTCGGCCATCGCGGCGACGGCGTCTCGCTCAGGGCGGGCGATGCGGTCTACGTGCCCTACACGCTCGGCGGCGAGACCGTCGAGGTCGACCACGTCCCGGGCAACCATCCCGACCGCCGCAAGCTGCTCGCGGTAGACGTCGCCAGCCCCGAACGCATCGCACCGTTCTGTCCGCATTTTGGCGTTTGTGGCGGCTGCGCGATCCAGCACTGGGCAACCGAACCGTACCAGGCCTGGAAGCGCGGCATCGTGGTCGAGACGCTGGCCCAGGCCGGCATCGACTGCGAGGTGGCGCCGCTGGTGGACGCCCATGGTACGGGGCGCAGGCGCGTCACGCTGCACGGCCGCTTCGGCTCGCACGACGTGCTCAAGGTCGGTTTCTCGGCGGCGAGTTCGCACGACGTCATCCCGATTCATCGCTGCCCGATCCTCGATCCCGGGCTCGACGGCGTGCTCGATGCCGCCTGGGCGCTCGCCGAGCTGCTGTCGTCCAAAATGTCGGTGACCAAGCCGCTGGACATCCAGGTCACCGCCACCATCAACGGCCTCGACATCGACGTACGCGGCTCCGGTCCGCTGCCGACGCCGCTGGTCACGGCACTGTCGCGCGTCGCCGAGCAGCATCGCCTGGCGCGGCTGACGCGGCATGGCGAGCTGGTGCTGCAACGCCTGCCGCCGACGGTCAGGATGGGCCGGGCGGAGGTGACGCTGCCGCCGGGCTCGTTCCTGCAGGCGACCGTTGCCGGCGAAGAGACGCTTGCCACGCTCGTCGCCGAACGCATCGGCAAGGCCAAGAAGGTGCTGGACCTCTTCTGCGGCGCCGGCCCGTTTGCGCTCCGGCTCGCCGAGAAAGCCCGCGTCACCGCCTATGACAACGACGCCGCCGCCATCGCAGCGCTGGCGAAGGCCGCGCGCACGCCCGGCCTCAAGCCGATCAAATGCGAGCCGCGCGATCTGTTCCGCCGCCCCCTGGTGCCGCCGGAGCTGCGCGACTTCGACGCCGTGGTGTTCGATCCGCCGCGCCAGGGCGCCCAGGCGCAGGCGCTGAAACTCGCCGCGAGCAAGGTTCCTGTGGTGATCGCGGTCTCCTGCAACGTCGCAACCTTCGCCCGCGATGCGCGGCTCTTGATCGATGGCGGCTACAGGATCGACACCGTCGTGCCGGTCGACCAGTTCCGGCACACGCCGCATGTCGAGCTGGTGGCGCGGTTTACGCGCTAGCCGAGGCACTCCGGACCTTGACGTCGGTCAACCCTCCGGGTCTGCGGCGGCGCTAGAAGCGTCGTGCGGAATTGCCGCGGAGCGGATGATGACGATTGACCGGCGACAACTCATGGCGGCCGCGCTCGGGCTTTCGACAGCGGCACTCACCGGCCGGCCCGCGGCAGCGACGACAATGAGCTACAAGGAGGCCGTGCAAGCGTCGCGGGCGCCGCTGCGCGCGACGCCGAGAGATCGCGAGCTCGTACGCTTTGCGACACTCGCCGCCAACAGCCACAACACCCAGCCCTGGATCTTCTCTGCAGGCGGCAATGACATCGTGATTGCGCCCGACTTCGCGCGCCGCTGTCCGGCGGTCGATCCGGACGATCACCACCTTTTCGTCAGCCTCGGCTGCGCCGTGGAGAACCTCGTCCTCGCGGCATCGACGCTGGGCTGGCGCGCAAACCCGATCGTCGACGGCGACCGGATCGTGATCGCACTCGAACAGGCCCCGCCTGCCGCATCGGCGCTCGCGGACGCGATTCCGCTCAGGCAATGCACCCGCGCAACCTTCGACGGCCGCGCGGCCGGGCCCGACGCGTTGCGCCAGCTCGAGAATGCCTGTCGCGAGCCGAATGTCTCGGCGATCCTGCTGACCGAACGCGCCGCGATCGCGAACGTCGCCGACTATGTGCTCGCAGGCAACTCCGCGCAAATGCGCGACGAGGCCTTCATGCGCGAGCTCGTGAGCTGGATGCGCTTCAACGAGACGGATGCGGTCGCAACCATGGACGGGTTGTTCTCGCGGGCCTCGGGAAATCCGTCCCTGCCGGCATGGATCGCGCGCCCGCTGCTGAGGTTCTTCTTCACCGAAAGCGGCGAGAACGGGAAATACCGCGCCGAGCTCGACAGCTCGGCGGGCGTCGTCGTGCTTGCCGCCGATCGCGGCGACCCGCCGCACTGGATTGCGGTCGGCCGTGCCTGTCAGCGGTTCGGCCTGCAGGCGACCGCGCTCGGGCTCAAATATTCCTTCCTCAACCAGCCGGTCGAGGTGGCGGCGCTCAGGCCGCAATTCGCGACCTCGCTCGGCCTCGGCGATCGGCGTCCCGATGTCATCATGCGCTTCGGAGCCGGGCCGGATCTGCCGAAATCGCTCCGGCGCGCCCCGGAGCAGGTGATGCGCTGATGACGTTGCGGATCATGGCGGCTGCCGGCCTTTATTTTCTGATCGTCTTCGGCGCGGGATTTCTGCTGGGGCCAATCCGCGTGTTCTTGCTGGAGCCGCGCATCGGCTCACTCGGAGCCGTGCTATGCGAGACACCGTTCCTGCTGGCCGCCATCCTCGTCGCCGCACGGATGGCGCCGCGTGCGGTGCGGCTCGAGCCCCGGACACGCGCCCTGCTCGGCGTCGGAGCGACCGCGCTTGCCATGCAGCAGATCGCGGACGTCGTCGTCGGTGTGGCGCTTCGCGGAATCGGCCTGCGCGAACAGATCGCTCGCTTCGTGACGGCCGAAGACGCGATCTATGCGTCGCTGCTGCTCCTGTTCGCGATCATGCCGGAGCTGGCGCACCGGAATCCCGGCTAGCCCATGTTGCCGTTCACCGAATACCAATTCCTCGCAATTTTCGCTAGCTACAACCAGGCGATCTGGCCGGCACAGGTGCTGGCCTATCTGCTTGGCGGCACGGCGCTGGTCCTGCTCGTTGCGCCCAACCGCTGGTCGGATCGTGTCATCGCAGCGATCCTTGCCGTCATGTGGGCTTGGACCGGCGTGGCTTATCACCTGGTGTTCTTCGCAACGATCAACAAGGCGGCCATTTTGTTTGGCGCGCTCTTTGTGCTTCAGGCGGCTGCGCTGATCCATGCAGGACTGGTGCAGCACCGTGTCATGTTCCGCTTTCGCTGCCATCTGGCTGGCTGGATCGGACTATTCTTCGTGACCTATTCTGCGCTGCTGTATCCACTGATCGGCCTGATCACAGGACATTCCTGGCCCGAACTGCCCATGTTCGGAGTGACGCCGTGCCCGGTCACGATCTTCACATTCGGCATGCTGCTGCTCACGCGCGGGACCCTTCCTGCCGGCCTGCTTATAATCCCCGTGATCTGGTCGCTGATCGGCGGCAGCGCGGCAATACTTCTGCGCGTGCCGCAGGATTGGCTGCTCCTTGCCAGCGGCGTAATGACAGTGGCTCTGATTTTGATCGATCGCGCGACGGGACGGTCCGCCCAGGCGACACACTTTCCGGGGGCATGCTCCAGACGCCATCCGACCGCCGCGCGACATAACCGCCCCTTGAGGAACTGGTGGCGCGGTTCAGCCGATAGCTAGCGGCGAAGTCCGCCCAACGCCGGCGACTCGCCGGGCAGCATCGACGAGTTGATGTCGCTGTCCATGCGTCCCGACTGCTGCTGGGCGAACCCGGCCCCGAACGACAGGCTGAGGTTGGAGGTCGGCTTGAATTCGACACCGGCAAACCCGCCATAGCCCGGTGCGGTGCCGGAGGTGAGCGGCGCAAGCGAACTGCCAATCCCGTTGCCGTATTTCAGCGTGTCGAAACCGGCAAAGAAGGTGACGGGCATGCCGCCCGCGGTCTTGGTGTTGTAACCGAACTGCGTGCTGTCATAGGAGAGCGCGCTGAAATTGCCGGCGGGCGCGCTCTGGCTGAGGCCGCTCAAACCAAGGGTGCCGCGCTGGCTTCCGACAAAGAAGCCCGGGCGAAAATCGTAGCCGCCAGCCTCGCCGGCATTGAAGCTTGGAAAGTTGCCATAGCCGTCGGCGCTCTGGACAACACTGCCGCCAAAGCCGAATGGTCCGCCCGGGATCCAATATTGCAGAGGCGCCACTTGTGCTCGTACCGGAGCTGCGCTGAGGCAAAGCACCGCCAAGAGAGCGACAAGAGTGCAGGAACGTGCAAGGCCGGGCATTCGGGTAACCGTCTGGAAAGCCCGCAAATTATACGCGCCGGATCGCGCAAATGCCAGCGATGCGACGCCGCCGATCGCGCCATGGGGTTCCAGGATTCACCTCTTCCTGACGCATTGAACCTCCCTCGTTCCGGATTGACCCATTTACAGGACGCGCAAGCCCAGACCGTCGCTTTGACCGCGACGGCTTGAAGACGTCCTGCAACGCGCAGTTGCGCAAGACCTTTGAAAATGCCCGACATTGCACGGAGGCTGTCATGGAGGTCAATTCCGACAGGTTGAATGCCTTTATGGGCAAGATGATCACCGAGGTCGGGGCGGCGATGAACGCATCGCTGCTCCTGCTGGGCGACAAGCTCGGCCTCTACCGCGCCCTCGCCGGCAAGGGACCTATGAATTCCGCCGAGCTGGCGAGCGCCACCGGAACGAACGAACGCTACGTCCGCGAATGGCTGGCGAGCCAGGCGGCTTCCGGTTACGTGGAGTACGACTCCGCTTCCGGCAAGTTCTCGATGCTCCCGGAGCAGGCGATGGCGCTTGCCGACGAGAACAGCCCGGTGTTTCTCGGCGCGGTCGGCAATGTCATTGCCGCGGCGTTTCTCGACGAGCCGAAGATTACGGACGCATTCAAGAGCGGCAAGGGCGTCGGCTGGAATCGCCGCAGCGAGTGCCTGTTCTGCGGCACCGCCCGCTTCTTCCGCACCGGCTACATGCATAACCTGGTACAGGCCTGGCTGCCCGCGCTCGACGGCGTCGTGGACAAGCTGAAGCGCGGCGCCAAGGTCGCCGACGTCGGCTGCGGGCACGGCGTCTCGACTCGGCTGATGGCGGAAGCCTTCCCGAACTCCCGCTTCTACGGCTTCGACTATCACGAGGGCTCGATCGAGGCCGCGCGAAAGGCGGCCACTGAAGCAAAGCTGGGCGACCGGGTCAGCTTCGCTGTTCACTCGGCCAAGACCTATCCGGCCGAAGGCTACGATCTCGTCTGCTTCTTCGATTGCCTGCACGACATGGGCGATCCGGTCGGCGCCATCAGCCACGTGCGCGAAGCCATGGCCAAGGACGGCACCTGCATGCTGGTCGAGCCGTTCGCGGGCGACCGCCTCGAAGACAATCTCA
This sequence comes from Bradyrhizobium sp. SZCCT0153, assembly GCF_018129995.1. Lineage (GTDB taxonomy): Bacteria > Pseudomonadota > Alphaproteobacteria > Rhizobiales > Xanthobacteraceae > Bradyrhizobium > Bradyrhizobium japonicum_G. The sequence continues at coordinate 72,218 of NZ_JAFCKS010000002.1, read as the reverse complement.
GTCCGGTCGGCCGCGTCTACTATGCGGCGTCGACCATGATCTGCACGCCGGCCTCGCTCGACCAGGAGGTCGGCCTCGCGCTGGGCGCACAAGCCGGCGAAGCAAGGCTGCGCAAGGTCGCGCGCGAGGGCGGCCTGACGCGTTTCCGCCGCGCCGCCGAAACGCCTTTCAACCTGATCCTGGAGGCACGGATCTGATCTTCCTCATGCCGGCGCGAGCCTGCGGTAGACGGCCATGCCAATGCCGGAAAGATTCTGGAATGCTTCGCTGCGCTCGCAACGACGGTGTGCGGCGGCGCTGACCTCATACCGCAGCGACGGCCGTGAGGCCCCTACGCCGTCTTGTCCACCGAAGACGACGAATCCGCCGGCGGATATTTCGTCACCGGCACCATGAAGGACTTGCTGCCGACCTGGTAGATGATCTTGCCGTTCTGTCCGTCGTCGGTCGCGATCTGCGTCTGGCCGAACATGATGACGTTCTTGTAGACGTATCCGGTGCCCTGACGGGTGATGCCGTCGGTGGTGACGCTGACCTGCGCTTCTTTGCCATCGACGGAGAGCACCTTGAAGCTCGCGCTCTTGCCGTTGTCGCTGGAATAGCCGCCCCAGCTTCCCATCAGGCGGCTGTCGGAGGCCGGCGGCGCCTGCTTCTCGAGATTGGCGGTCTGCTTGCCGGCGCCCCCGAAGGAGAACAGGAGCACCATGTTCTTGCCGTCCTTGGTGCCGACCGTGACCCCGCCAAAGGTGATGAGCGTGCCGCTGACCTGGGCAAAGCCGCGCTCGGTGTGTCCGTTGTGGGTATACTCGACCTGCGCCCGGTTACCGCGGATGTTCACGACCTTGAAGCCGACGGGCTGATTATTGCCAACCCAATTGCCCTTCCAGTCACCGAGCAGGGAGCTCTGGTGATACAGCCGCTCGTTGGCGGGAGCGATCTGGCTGGTGCTCGAGGTGACGATGGCCATCGGGTTGCTCGGCGGATTGGTCTGACGGGCCCGCTTCGTTCGCGCGCCGACAGCGACGTCAGAACATTATCCGGAAACAATTGGAAACAACCGATTAGGGCCACGCGACAGTTAACGCGCAGTTAAGATCTTACGGGGCGGGATCGGGCAAAAGGTCTCATTGGAGGTGGGCGTTCAGCGCCCCCAGCGGTCCGACCAGATCTTCTCGCCGATCATGCAGCTCACGCGCGGCTCCTTTTCCTTCTCCGCAACGTGCATCACGGGGCGCTCCGGCGTGCGGCCGGCGACCTCCATCAGCAGCTTGGTGCGGATTGCTTCCTTGAACTTGTCGCGATCTTTGATCGTGATCACGAAGGAACCGGGGCCGCCGGTGACGCAATCCTCGTAGTAGTAGTCGAGATTGTCGATATCCATGGTCGAATAGGACGGCTCCTTGACCATGATCGGCAGGCCGTTGATGACGATGCCCTTCTCGATCGCGGCGTCGCGCGCCACCGTGACCGGGCCGCCATTGTTGTTGGGACCATCGCCGGAAATATCGATCACGCGGCGCAGGCCGCGATAGGGGTCCTCATCGAACAGCGGCATCGCGAAATTGATCGCGCCGGAGATCGAGGTGCGCGAGGCGCGCCGGATCGGCGTCTTCATGATTTCGGCGGCGACGGCGTCCGCCGTCTCGGGCCCGTCGATCAGCCGCCAGGGAATGATGATCTTCTGGTCGGTCGAAGCGGCCCACTCGAAATAGGTCACGGCGATCCGGCCGTTCGGACCCAGCTTCAGCGCCTGCAGGAATTCCTTCGACTGGATCGCCTGCGCATAGCCTTCGCGCTGGATCGCGAGCTCATCCATGTCCATCGAGTAGGACACGTCGACCGCGAGGATCAGTTCGACATCGACCGTCTGCGCGTCCCGGTCGGCCGCCAGCCGTCGCGGATGAATCTTGGGCGGCTCGGATCCAGGCGAACCAAACCTGGGTCCTGGTGCCGCGATGCCCGCAACATCCCCTCCGGCGAACATGCCGGTCAACAGCACAGCCCCGATCGAGAACAGCAAGCGCATCGCAGCCTCCCGTCGTATGACGCGATGGTGACATGCAATCTCCTTGCCGCAAAGTGCGAAGATCGCTTGCGCTTCACATTCCAGTTAAGCTTTGCGGGCTGAGAATCTTGCGAGACAGGATTTGCGAGTCGGGACTGGCGCGCTTTACGCAAAGCTGCCGTCATGTTGCCGCGCTTGCGCCGCTGGAACACACGCGCCCGTCCGGCCCCGCCGTGCCGCGGCTCGAGTGGCGCTCCCGGAATGACGAGCCATTGGGACAGAGCGTCCCGCCCACTTGTCCGGCGCGATTTCCATGCTAGGCTGGCCGCACAGATGGGGATGGAGTCCCCCGACAACCGCCCGGCGGCCTCCGGCTGTAATGGGCTGATGACTCCTGCTTGAGGAGAGGCAATCTTTTGGGCCTCTGCCTTCGGCGGGAGCATGGACGAACCCGCCAATGGCGGGTTTTTTGTTGCCTGGAAGAAGGCCAGGAGAGGGTCAGGACGTGAAGGTCAAGGAGAAGTCCAAGGCGTGACGACGACACCGAATGCTGCGCGTGCGGGGCTGCCCAGAGGGATCTGGGTGCTCGGCTTCGTCTCGATGCTGATGGATATCTCCTCCGAGATGATCCATGCGCTGCTGCCGGTCTATCTGGTCACCGTGCTCGGCGCCTCCACGCTCACCGTCGGCTTCATCGAGGGCATTGCCGAGGCGACCGCCTCGATCACGAAGATCTTCTCCGGCGCGCTGTCGGACTGGCTCGGCCGGCGCAAGCTGCTCGCCGCGCTCGGCTACGGGCTGGCCGCGCTGACAAAACCGTTGTTTCCGCTTGCTCCAAGCGTCGGATGGCTGATTGCCGCCCGCTTCATCGACCGCGTCGGCAAGGGCATTCGCGGCGCCCCGCGCGATGCGCTGATCGCCGATATCGCACCCATCGGCCTGCGCGGCGCGAGCTTCGGGCTGCGACAGTCGCTCGACACCATCGGCGCGTTCGTCGGTCCGCTCGTGGCGATCGGCCTGATGTGGTGGACGGCGGACAATTTTACGATCGTGTTCTGGGTGGCAGTGCTGCCAGCGTTCCTGTCGTTCGGACTGGTCACATTTGCGGTGAGCGAGCCGGATCCGGACCCGCGCCGGGAGCCGTCGAGCAATCCGCTGAACGCCGTCGCGATGCGGCAACTCGGATCGGTGTACTGGCGTGTCGTCGCGGTTGGAATCGTCTTCACGCTGGCGCGCTTCAGCGAGGCCTTTCTGATCCTGCGCGCGCAGAACATCGGGCTCAACGCGATGTGGGTGCCGGCCGTGTTGGTGCTGATGAACGTCGTCTACGCGCTGTCGGCCTATCCGGCCGGCGTGCTCTCGGACCGGATCAACCGCACCGGCCTGCTCGCGCTCGGCCTTGTCCTCCTCGCCGGCGCCGATCTTGCGCTTGCGCTGCTGCCCAATCTCGCGGGCCTCGCGCTCGGCGTCGTATTGTGGGGGCTGCATATGGGATTGACGCAAGGCCTGCTCTCGGCCCTCGTCGCCGACGCAGCACCGCCGAGCTTGCGCGGCACCGCGTTCGGCTATTTCAACCTGTTCACCGGCCTTGCCTTGCTGGCCGCAAGCGTGATCGCCGGCGCGCTGTGGGATGCCTATGGTCCGGCCGCAACGTTCCTGGCCGGGCTCGGCTTCGCACTGGTCGCGCTCGTGGGACTCTTCGCCGTCGGCAACGGGCTCGCAGCGGAGCAAATGAGATGACGGAGGACTGTTCGTCGTGCTGAGCGGAGTGATTGCGATCGCGATCGGCAGCGTCCTTGGCGGCTGTGCGCGCTATTTCGTCTCCGGCGCGATCGCGCGGCGGATGGGCGAGACCTTTCCTTGGGGAACCATGACCATCAACGTCACCGGCGCCTTCCTGATCGGCATTTTTGGCGCGCTGGCGACCCACCCCGGGTCGGTGTTCGCCGCGCCCGATCCCTGGCTGTTCGCGGTCACCGGCTTCCTCGGCTGCTACACCACGGTGTCCTCATTCAGCCTGCAGACGCTCACCCTGGCGCGCAACGGCGAGCCGATGCATGCGCTCGGCAATATCGTGTTCTCGGTCGGACTGTGTCTTGCCGCTGTGAGCTGCGGTTTCCTCCTTGCTGACAGCCTTGGAGGATAGACGCAGATGAACGCTCCCTCCTCCGCCGAGCGCTGGCACAGCGCGACGCTCTATGCCTGGGTTGCAGCCGGCAGCATCGCCGGCGGGCTGACGCGCTATCTGGTCGGGCTCGCGCTCGATACCGGTCCGGGCTTTCCCTTCGCGACGCTCTTCATCAACGCCACTGGATCGCTGATCATCGGCTTCTATGCGGCGCTGACCGGTCCCGACGGCCGTGTGCTGGCAAGTCCCGGGCACCGGCAGTTCGTGATGACCGGCTTCTGCGGCGGCTACACCACCTTCTCGACCTTCAGCCTGGAGACCTTCCGCCTGCTCCATGGCGGCCTGAAATACACGGCGCTGGCCTATATCGCGGCGTCGGTCGTCTGCTGGCTGGTATCGGTGTGGGCAGGCCATATGATGGCAAGCCGCTACAACCGCTTGAAAAGGAGCTGACCATGCAAATCCCCAATCAGGCTGTCTCGCTCCGGATCTTCATCGGCGAGAGCGACCATTTCGACGGCAAGCCGCTCTATGAAGCCATCGTGATGACGGCACGCGAGCGGCATCTGGCAGGCGCCACCGTGCTGCGCGGACCGATGGGGTTTGGCAAGTCGAGCCGGCTGCACACATCGAAGATCCTGCGGCTGTCAGAAGACCTGCCGCTGCTGATCGAGATCGTCGACAGTGAGGACAACATCAACGCATTCCTGCCCATCCTGGACGGCATGATGTCGAGCGGGCTGATCACCTTGGAGAAGGTGCAGGTCCTGCAATATGGTGAGAAGGCCGGAGGCTGAGCGCTCCGGCCGAACCCCCAGCCCGCCGTGTCCAGGAGGCGGAATGAACGACACCGTCACCAAGCCGAAAACCAAGACCAAGACCAAGGTCGAGCGGCCGAAGCTGCACAAGGTCATCCTGATCAACGACGATTTCACGCCGCGTGAATTCGTCACCATGATCCTGAAGGCCGAATTCCGCATGACCGAGGATCAGGCCTACAAGGTCATGATCACCGCGCACAAGCTGGGCGCCTGCGTGGTCGCCGTGTTCACCAGGGACGTCGCCGAGACCAAGGCGACCCGCGCCACCGACGCCGGCCGGGCCAAGGGCTATCCGCTGTTGTTCACGACGGAGCCGGAGGAATGAGGCGCGCCGTCTTTCGTTTCCAGCCCGATTTGCCCGCCGAATAAGGTATCTATTGGCCGCCAGGAAGCGCATGGTGAGCCATCACCGGCTCATCCCGGCCTCCAACGGTGACTGAGAGATTCTCGCGCTCCCGCCCACATGCGGAGCTCCCGTGCGAAACACCACCAAGACAAGCATCCCGCTCAGCGATCGTCTTGCCCAATTGGCAGACGAAGCCCGCCGCCGCGCAGAGATCGCGCCACCCGGAGCCCAGCGCGAAGCGCTTCTCAAGGCAGCGCAGTTGAGCGAAACCGCCTCGCACATTCATAACTGGATCAGCCCGCCTCGCCCGAAAGTGCCAAGGTAGCGGCAAAGCCAACCCTGGACGGCGGTCTCTTCATGTCGAGCGACCACCGGCCACGGTCGGCATCCGCCGACAGATGCGACCTCGAATATAAGTTGCATATAATGAACGATATTTCGGTTTGGCCGTTGTAGCAGCACTCCCCAAACGAAGCGGGGGCAGACAACAGCCAAAGCGGCCCCCGAATGATGAAATCTCTTATCGCGTTCGCGATGTTCTTCCTCCTCGGAGCGTCCGTGATTGTGTTGCCCGGCTTTGCTCCCGAAGTGAAGGCGCGCGAGACAGTCGCTCTGGCAAAAGCGGATCGGCTCGCAATCCATCCTGTTGTCCGGAATTGCTCCGGCCAAGTCTGGCCGGACTTCAAAGCATCGTGCCTGCGCAGAAGTGGGTCGGATGTCAGAGTTCATGACGCTCGTTTGGTGACTGCGCGCCGCTAGACCAACAATTGCAAGGCGCCGACCGGGCTTGTCGGCCGATGCAGGAAAGTGGTGCACAGATGTCAACGATTCCAACGTCCTCGCCGAACGTTCTCGTCGTCGAAGACGAGATGATACTGCGCATGCGCGCGGTCGATATCGTGGAGGATGCAGGATTCCACCCCGTGGAGGCCGTCAACGCCGACGAAGCAATCGCGATCCTCGAGTCGCGATCGGACATCTCGCTTCTGTTCAGCGACATCCAAATGCCCGGCAGCATGGACGGCCTGAAGCTGGCCCACGCGGTGCACGATCGCTGGCCTGCCATCAAGATCGTGCTGGTGTCCGGCCAGGTAAAGCCGTCTGAAGCCGAAGCGCCGGCAGACAGCCGCTTCTTTCGCAAGCCGCTCGCTGTCGAAGAAATGATCTCTCAGTTGCAGGGAATGATCGGGGCGGGCGCGTTGAAGATCGTCCCGAGCGCAACCACGGCCTCCGGGGAAGACCTCGAGGTGGTTCGATCGCCGCAGGAATCGATTCTGGTCGCGGAAAACGACAATCTCCGCCTCTTGCTGGAACAGGCCGACACCGACGCCAAGCTGCTGCTCGCTCAAGCGGGCATCGAAGCCCAGGAGCGCGAGGCTGCCGACAAGCTGCAAAAGCTCATTCTCGGAGAACTGCATCATCGCATCAAGAATACGCTTGCGACGGTGAGCGCAATCGCAGCCCAGAGCTTCCGGGCCGCAATCAATCTGGAGCAGGGGCAAAAGGCCATGGACGGCCGCTTGCTGGCGTTGGGGCGTGCCCACGACCTGTTGATCCAGGTCAGCTGGGCAAATGCGAGCCTCACCCATACCCTGAGCGGCGCCACCGATCCCTTTGACGTTCAGGGGGGCAGACGATTCCATTTCAATGGACCGGACCTCAGGATCACATCCGGTGCCGTGATAGCGCTCGCGATGACATTCAACGAGCTCTGCACCAACACGACGAAATTCGGCGCACTGTCCAATTCCTCCGGCCATGTCGAGATCGCATGGACCGTAGACGAGATCGAGCAGAGGCTGCGGCTGAAGTGGAGCGAAAGCGGCGGACCCGCAGTGACGCCGCCGACCCGGCGGAGCTACGGCACCCGGATGATCGAGTCACTCGGCCAGCAACTGAACGGGCAGGTGCGCCTCGCCTATGAAGCGTCCGGATTTGTCTATCAGTTGGATGTACCGCTGAGGTCGGTGATGGCGAGTGGCACCTGAAATTCTGCCGACCGGTTTGGCGGCGGCCGACTTCCGGGGACTACCTCAGGCCATCACCACCGGCGTTTCCTCCGCCAGTCCGTAGACGCGCTGCGCCTTGGAAAAGCCCGCGATCGGGAATTCGCCGAGCTCGCGCCAGCCGCCGTTGCAGACGCTGGCAAAGCCCTCGGACGCCACGACGGTCCGTCCCGTCCGGCCTGCGATCTTCTCCAGCCTTGCCGCGAGATTGACCGCAGGACCGATGCAGGTGAAATCGAGGCGATTGCCGCCGCCGATATTGCCGTAGAGGATGTTGCCGACGTGGAGCGCGACGCCGAAGCGGAAGCGCTCGACGACGTCGCCGACGGGATAGGCGAGCGCCTCGACGCTGGCGCGGGACTCCCGCGCCGCCTCCAGCACGCGCGAGCAGACATGGGCGGCGTCGCCGACATACTCGTCGATCGGGAACACCGCGAGCAGGCCGTCGCCCATGAATTTCAGCACCTCGCCGCCATGGCCCCGGATCGCGGTGACCTGGCAGTCGAAATAATGGTTGAGGATCTCGACCACGGTCTCGGCCGGCAGCCGGTCCGACAACGCGGTGAAGCCGCGCAGGTCGGAGAGCCAGATCGCCGCCTGCATGGTGTCGTTGTGGCCGCGGCGGATCTGGCCGCCGAGGATGCGCGCGCCGGCGCGGTTGCCGACATAGGTGTCGAGCAGCATCTCGGCGGTGCGGCGCAGGCTGATGATCTCGCTGACGCGCGCGAGCGGCGCCACGAGGGTCCGGATCGCCGCGATGTCGTCTTCGCTGAAACCGCCGGGACGCCGCGTGACCCAGCTCGTCGCGTGGATCGAGCCGTCGAGATAGGGCATCGGCACCGCGAAATAGTCGGTCACGCCTTCGGCGCGCATGTCGTCGAGGAACGGAAACCGCTTGCTGTCCGGATCGTCCATCCGCCCCCGGACCTCCAGTCCCTCCTCGAACACGATCCGCAGCGGGCTGCGTGCGAATTCAGGCGTCTCGAGGATCTCGAAATCGACGGTGCCGATCTCGACCTTCTGCCCCTCCCGCCAGACGAAATTGCGGCCGAAGATTTCCGGATGCAGCGTGCGGATGAAGATGCCGAACCGCCACAGCGGGAGGCCGGCCGCGACCAGATGCTCGCAGACCTCGGCGATCATCTCGGAGGGTGTCCCCGACGACCTCGCGCCGTCGATCAGCCAGTTGGTGATGCGCTGGATCTCGGAGTTTTGCATGTCCGCATTTGCGGACGAAGTTGTGGGATCGTCAAGCTGCGCGGTGGGCTAGTACCGCGACACGACCGCTCGCCCTGCCCTACCGCCCAACCTGCCCGCGGTCGCGCAGGAAGTGATCGGCCAGCACGCAGGCCATCATGGCTTCGCCGACGGGAACGGCGCGGATGCCGACGCAGGGGTCGTGGCGGCCTTTGGTGAATATCTCGGTGTCGGCGCCCTTGCGATCCACCGTCAGACGCGGCTGCAGGATCGACGAGGTCGGCTTCACCGCGAAGCGCACCACCACCGGCTGCCCGGTGGAGATGCCGCCCAGCACGCCGCCGGCATGGTTGGACAGAAAGCGCGTGCCGTCATTGCCGGTACGCATCTCGTCGGCGTTCTCCTCGCCGGTGAGCTCGGCCGCGCCGAAGCCGGCACCGATCTCGACGCCCTTCACCGCATTGATGCTCATCATTGCGGATGCAAGCTCGGCGTCGAGCTTGGCGTAGATCGGCGCGCCCAGTCCTGCCGGCACGCCGTCGGCGACGATCTCGAGCACCGCGCCGATCGAGGAGCCGCTCTTGCGGATACCGTCGAGATAGGTCTCGAAGAAGGCGGCCTTGTCCTTGTCCGGACAGAAGAACGGATTTTTCGCAATCTCGTCCCAGTCCCATTTGTCGCGATCGATCTTGTGCGGGCCCATCTGCACCAGCGCACCGCGTACCTTTACATCGGGCAGCACCTTTCGCGCGATCGCACCGGCGGCGACGCGCGTCGCGGTCTCGCGCGCGGAGGAGCGGCCGCCGCCGCGATAATCGCGCAGGCCGTATTTGGCCTCATAGGTGAAGTCGGCATGACCCGGGCGAAACTTGTCCTTGATCTCGGAATAGTCCTTCGAGCGCTGGTCGGTGTTCTCGATCAGGAGCCCGATCGGCGTGCCTGTCGTCACCTGCACGCCTGTCTCCGGATGCGCCATCACGCCGGACAGGATTTTGACCTGGTCCGGCTCCTGGCGCTGGGTGGTGAAGCGCGACTGGCCGGGCCGGCGGCGATCGAGATCGCCCTGGATGTCGGCTTCAGTCAGCGGGATCATCGGCGGACAGCCGTCGACCACGCAGCCGATCGCCACCCCGTGGCTCTCGCCGAAGGTGGTGACGCGGAACATGTGACCGAAGGTGTTGAAGGACATCGCTGCTCGCTGGCTCGGTTCCGGCGTGTGGTAACGCGCGGGGGGCCGGGGGTCAAACCCGCCGCTCCGGACGGCGGCGGCCCGCCTTAACTATACTTCTCCAGCCGTCCGTCGCGAAACACGTAGACGGCGCCCTGCTCGATATAGAGCTCGGCGGCGCTCGCCGGCGTCTCCAGGCCGAGCGAGACCATCAGGGCCCGGCAGGTGCCGCCATGGGCGACGGCGACGGTGTCGGTCCGGAGCTGGTCGTACCAGGCGCGGACGCGGACCTGCACATCAGCGTAGGTCTCCCCGCCCGCGGGACCCACTGTCCATTTGTCGGCGAGGCGCCGGGCGTAGACATCGGGATCGGAGGCCTCGCTCTCGGCCAGAGTGAGCCCTTCCCAGGTGCCGTAGCCGATCTCGCGCAGGCGATCATCGAGCGCGTAGCCGGCCACCGGCAGCTCGAGCTTGCCGCGGGCGAGCTCCATGGTCATGCGCGCACGGCCGAGTGGGCTCGACACGTAGGGAAGCCCCGCCTTGTCGCGGCCGTTGCGCTTGAACAGATCGGCGAGAATGCCGCCAGCCTGCACGGCCTGGCCGCGGCCGCGCGCGTTCAGCGGAATGTCCTTGGTGCCCTGAAGCCTCCCGAGCGCATTCCACTCGGTCTCGCCGTGGCGAAGATAATAGATCGTGGGCACGGCCATTCCAGATAAAGGCTAGCTCTGTTGTTTGAGCATGATCTGATCGGAAATCCGGTTCCCACTTTTCCGGATCATGCTCTATCCACCAAGCGGGATATCCGGCGCGTCCGGGCGCTTCATGCCCAGCACGTGGTAGCCGGAATCGACGTGATGCACCTCGCCGGTGACGCCGCGCGATAGATCGGAGAGGAGGTACAGCGCACTGCCGCCGACGTCCTCCGTCGACACGTTGCGCCGCAGCGGCGCGTTGGCCTCGTTCCACTTCAGGATATAGCGGAAATCGCCAATGCCGGACGCCGCGAGCGTCTTGATCGGCCCGGCCGAGATGGCGTTGACGCGAATGTCCTTCTCGCCGAGATCGGCGGCGAGATAGCGCACGCTGGCCTCCAGCGCCGCCTTGGCGACGCCCATCACGTTGTAATGCGGCATCCACTTCTCGGCGCCGTAATAGCTGAGCGTGATCAGTGAGCCACCGTCGGTCATCAGCTTCTCGGCGCGCTGCGCCACCGCCGTGAACGAGTAGCAGGAGATCAGCATCGATTTGGAAAAATTCTCCTGCGTGGTGTCGACGTAGCGGCCGTCGAGCTGCTCGCCATAGGCGATCGCGTGCACCAGGAAATCGATCTTGCCCCACTTCTCCTGCAGCACCGCGAAGGCGGCATCGATGCTGGCAGCATCGGTCACATCGCAATGGCCGAGCACGAGGCCGCCGATCTCGGCGGCGAGCGGCTCGACGCGCTTCTTCAGCGCGTCGCCCTGATAGGTGAAGGCGAGCTCGGCGCCGGCCGCGTGGCATGCCTTGGCGATGCCCCAGGCGATCGAGCGGTTGTTGGCAACGCCGAGGATCACCCCCCGCTTGCCTTGCATCAGTCCCGAATTCTGCGCCATTTCCTAACGTCCCGTCGAGCTGGGTCAAGGTCTGGAGGTACACCAGCCCTCCCTTGCGGTATAGTCCTAATACGCGGCGTTAACGCTGTTTCGAGCGCCGGAATAGCTGTTCCGCTCGGGTGTTATGATCGTTGTGGCGCTCGCGCCGAACATCAGGACGTCAAGACGGCATGAGTGCGTTTCGCCAAAGTGTGGAAGCCATGATCCCGGCGTTGCGCCGCTACGCCCGCGCGCTCACGCGCGAGGCGGATGCGGCCGACGATCTGGTGCAGGATACGTTGGTGCGGGCGCTGCGTTCGGAGCGCCTGTTCCTCGGGGGTGACGTCAGGAGCTGGCTGTACACGATCCTGACCAACCTCAACAAGAACCGGCGGCGCTCGCTGGCAAGGCGTCCGCAATTCATGCAGCTGACGGAGAACAACCCGGATGCCAGCGGGACCGAAGCCGAAGGACGTGACATCGAGAAGGCGCTGGCGACGCTGGTCGAGGAGCAGCGCTCGGTGCTGCTCCTGGTGATGCTGGAGGGCATGAGCTACCGCGAGGTCGCCGACATCCAGGGCGTGCCGATCGGCACCGTGATGTCGCGCCTGGCCCGCGCCCGTGCCCACGTTAAAGCCTCGCTGGAGGGCGAGCGCCCGGCGCTCAGGCGGGTGAAATGATGATGGCAGGGTTGATGCATTGCGCATGGCGCTTCCCACGCATGGAGTGGGACGCGGCGCAGTTGAATCACGAAAGACATTTTGGGCCGCAGAGCCAGAGACGACCGATATGAACGACCGCAAGATCCCAGTGACCGAAGACGAGCTGCACGCCTATGTCGACGGCGAGTTGCCGGCCGAGCGCCGCGCCGACGTCGAGGCCTGGCTTGCCGCCCAGCCTGACGATGCCGAACGCGTGCAGTCGTGGCGCGCCATGGCCGAGATGCTGCACGCCCGCTATGATTCCGTCGCCCAGGAGCCGGTGCCGGCGCGGCTTGAGCTCGAGCGGCTGGAACGCCGCCCGCGGCACTGGCTCTATGGCGCCGCCGCGGCCGTGCTGGTTGCCTTCGTCACCGGCGGCACTGCCGGCTGGCTGGCGCATGGCGCCGCCAACGCACCATCGACCTTCCAGAGCTTCACGACGGACGCGCTCGACGCCCACCGCCTCTATGTCGTCGAGGTTCGCCACCCCGTCGAAGTCGGCGGCAACGAGCGCGACCACCTCCAGGCGTGGCTCACCAGGCGCTGCGGCTGGACCGTGTTCGCGCCGAACCTGGAGGCGAGCGGGCTGAAGCTGGTCGGCGGCCGGCTCCTGCCGGGGCCGAACGGTCCGGCGTCGTTCCTGATGTATGAGGGCGCCTCGGGCGAGCGATACACGATCTACACCGCCAAAACCGAGAACGGCGCGACGCAGATGCGGTACGCCAGGACGGACAAGGACGGCGCGCTGTTCTGGGCCGAGCGCGGCGTCGGCTACGTCGTCAGCGGCGGCGGCGATCGCGACCGGCTGACCAAGGTGGCGCAGGCCGTGTACGACCAGGCCGAGAAAAACGGTACCTAGACAACCACACAAACGCGGTGCCTCGATTCCGACATTGAAAATTTGGAATCAAGACATCGGCGCGTCTCATTATCGCACCGGATGATCACGCGAAAATGAGCAGCGTTCGATCCGCCGATCGACGCGGGCGGCCTCGATTGGGGTTTTTGGTACCGCGCTGGTCCCCCTCTCGAGGCCGCACCTTTTTATCGGCTGCCCCGCCGGACAACCGACACGTCGAGCGTCGAAGCGCTACCACGCTTCACCTGTATGATGAGCATCATCTGCAGGGAGGATGCTCTAGACCTTAGGAGAACCCCTTCAGTTCAGATCTCGCCCTAAAGCGCGATAGCCCGCGCCTTAGCTCTTTGTTTGCGCATGATCTTTTCACAAAACCGCTACGCGCTTTTGCGGATCATGCATCAGCCAAGCCCGCTACGTGGATTGTAGGGGTGTTGGTCCCGCCACTTCTCCATCAATGCTTCAAGCTCGGCGTCGTTCCCGTCCGGTAGCATAATCCTGATGGTGACGAAGAGATCCCCGGTTCCGCCGGCTTTTGGCAATCCCTTGCCCTTGAGGCGGAAGGTCCGGCCGCTGGAGGTGTTCTTCGGGACCGATAATTCCACGGCATTGCCGAGAGTGGGCACGCGGACCTTGCCGCCGAGCACCGCCTCATAGAGCGTGACCGGCAGGTCGATCCTGAGGTCGGCGCCTTCGACCTTGAAGAAGGGGTGCGGCGCAATGCTGATGGTGATCAGAAGATCGCCCGGCGGATGGCCCTGAGCGCTTTCGCCCTGCCCCCGGAGCCGAATCTGCTGGCCCTCGGTAACACCGGCCGGAATCTTGACGTTGAGCTCCTTGCCCGTCGGCAGCCGGACGCGCTTCTCTCCGCCCTGCACCGACTCTTCCAGCGAGACGGTCATGGCGACATTCAGGTCGAGATCAACCCCGATCCCGCCAGTGTCGAATTCGAACTGCCCGGCACCACCGGCCCCGGGCCGCGCGCCGCGCGCACCGCCGAACATGCTGTTGAGGATATCCTCGAACGCGCCGGCGCCCTGACCGGGGCCCGCGCCGCCACCGCGGAACGTGTAGCTTTCGAACCCGCCGGGACCCGCGCGACCGCGTGGCCCGCCGCCGCCCGGAAAGCCCTGAAAGCGCGGCTTGCCGTCGGCGTCGATCTCGCCGCGGTCGAACTGCTTGCGCTTGTCCTCGTCGCCGATGATCTCGTTTGCCGAATTGATCTCGGAGAAGCGCTCTGCGGCCTTCGGGTCATCCTTGTTGCTGTCGGGATGATGCTTCTTGGCAAGCTTGCGATAGGCGCTCTTGATCGCGGCAGCGTTGGCGCTCCGCGGCACCCCCAAGATCTCATAGGGGTCGCGCATCCGTCACGTCTCCTCTCGGGAAATCGATATGTTCAAAGGGCTCCCCGCCCCATCTGAGCCTCATGTGGGGGCGAGTGGCATTTTTGCAACTAGTCTTCGGGGCTGATTCTCTACCTCTGGAGCACGATCTTATCGAAAAACCGGTTCCCGCTTTTCGCGAACGCGGCCCTTCGGGTCCGGATCATGCTCAGCTCCGCCATGGCTTTAGCGTATGAATCTCCCAACGGCCACGGGTGCTTTGGCAGCCGGCGCCCTGGAGCCAGCTTTCGGTGCGGCCGTTGACGTAGCTCGCCAGGAAATCGCGGCACTTGCGGCCGTCCTCGGCGGCATAGGATTGCGCGATCGGCGTAACCGAACCGCGCGCCCCGGTCTCCGGATTCTCCCAATGCTGGCTGGAATCCTTGTCGCCCTTGCTGAGGACGTCGGAGGCGGCGTTTCGGGCGAAGGCGAGATCGGTCTCGGTGGGGGCCGCCTCCTTCGCCGGCATCGCGATCGAGCCGGTGAGGTCGCTGTCGTCGGCCTTGGCGTAGGCACTCGTGTCATTGCGCGAAAAGCTGCAGCCGCTGGTGCCGAGCCCGATCAGAACGACGGTCATGACGAAGCCGGACGGCCGGATCGACGATAGGCCAACGCGTCCCCATGCCCTATATAGGGCGGAAGCGGACAACAACGCGTTTTGGGCCGCAGGACGCAACTCGGACTCCAGACATGACCGACACGACTTCGATGAAACACCAGACACCCTTAACATCCGGTGATTTCACCGCCGCCGACGAGCCGTTTGCGCTGTTCGAGGCCTGGCTGAAGGAGGCCATCAAGAGCGAGCCGAACGATCCGAACGCGATGGCGCTCGCAACCGTCGACCCGGAAGGGCTTCCGGACGTGCGAATGGTGCTGATGAAGGGCTTCGATACCGATGGTTTCGTCTTCTACAGCCACATCGCGAGCCAGAAGGGCCGCGAACTCGCCGCAAATCCTAAGGCGGCGTTACTTTTTCACTGGAAGTCGCTGCGCCGTCAGGTCCGCATCCGCGGCAACGTGACGCCGGTGACCGACGCCGAGGCCGACGCCTATTTTGCGACCCGCCCCAAGCAGGCGCAGATCGGCGCCTGGGCGAGCAAGCAGTCGCAGGAGCTGGAAAGCCGCTTCGCCTTCGAGCAGGCCATCGCCAAGGTCGCGGCCAAGCACGTCATCGGCGAGGTGCCGCGTCCGCCGGGCTGGAGCGGCTGGCGCATCACGCCGGCGCGCATCGAGTTCTGGCACGACCGCCCATTTCGCCTGCACGACCGCATCGAATTTCGCCGTGACGCGGCCGGCGAGCCGTGGTCCAAGACGCGGATGTATCCCTAGAGCTTTGGCCGATCTGAAAGATGTCCATGCCGCATTCGTCCAATGCGCCGCGCCGCACGCTGCTCCTGACCGGAGCGAGCCGCGGCATCGGCCACGCCACCGTGATCCGCTTCTCGTCGGCGGGCTGGCGCGTCATCACCTGCTCGCGGCATCCGTTCCCGGAGGATTGCCCGTGGGACGCAGGCCCCGAAGATCACATCCAGGTCGACCTTGCCACCCCCGCCGATACCACGCGTGCGATCTCCGACATCCGCGACCGCCTCGAAGGCGGCATGCTCCATGCGCTCGTCAACAACGCCGCGATCTCGCCAAAGGGCCCTGGAGGCTCAAGGCTCGGCTCGGTCGACACCGATCTCGATACCTGGACGCACGTGTTCAACGTCAACTTCTTCGCGCCGATCATGATGGCGCGGGGACTGATCGAGGAATTGAAGGCGGCCAAGGGCTCGGTCGTGAACGTCACCTCGATCGCGGGCTCGCGGGTGCATCCCTTCGCAGGCGCGGCCTATGCGACCTCCAAAGCCGCGCTGGCATCCCTGACGCGCGAGATGGCCTCGGATTTCGGCCGGGTCGGCGTGCGCGTCAACGCGATCGCGCCGGGCGAGATCGACACCTCGATCCTGTCGCCGGGCACTGAGAAGATCGTCGAGCAGCAGATCCCGATGCACCGCCTCGGTACGCCCGACGAGGTCGCCAAGATCATCTACGTGCTGTGCACGGACACCAGTTCGTACGTCAACGGCGCCGAGATCCACATCAACGGCGGCCAGCACGTGTAGGTGCGCGTCATTGCGAGCGAAAGCGAAGCAATCCAGACTGCCTCCACGGAGACGGTCTGGATCGCTTCGTCGCTGCCGCCTTCGCTCCTCGAGTTACGGCAGACAAGTCGCTCCTCGCAATGAGAGAATTGGAAGTGCTCAGGGAAGCAAGGCGATCCAGACAACGCCGCCGCAAGACCTGGATCGCCCGCCCTTCTTTCCGTTGCTCAGTCGATTCGAATCCGACGCGACCGATCGCGCAGCCGGGGAGCTGCGGCATTAAATGCAGTCGAGCAGTCGTCGTCATTCTCACCGTCGAGCAGCGGAGCACCACAGTGCCGGCACATGCGTGCCGACATCGACGCCGCCTTGCCGCTCGCCAGGACCTGACGATAGTTCGCCAGATCAATGACGTTGCGGAGCGACGTTATGTGTTTTTCAACCATGGCTGTTCCTCGCGGCTAACCCACTGCTTATCGCAGACAAGTTTCGCGCAAACGTTCAGCCCACCGCTCAAATTTTACCGGAGGAATTGGGGCACTGCGCACACATCACCGCACGGCCTCAATCCCGCTCTATTCTGCGACATCAAGCACCGTGTCTCTACGACCGGCGTAAGGTCTCGGTAGCTATCTCCCGAGAGGGCTACGAGATCAGAGCCACTTCTTCCACTTGAAGATCCAGTACGGGACGATCGCCGCGATCAGCATCAGCACCAGCGCAAACGGATAGCCGTGCGCCCACTCGAGTTCCGGCATCGCCTTGAAGTTCATGCCGTAGATCGAGGCAATCAGCGTCGGCGGCATCAGGACGACGGCCATGACCGAAAACAGCTTGATGATGTTGTTCTGCTCGAGATTGACGACGCCGAGCATGGCGTCGAGCACAAAGGTGATCTTGCTGGAGAGATAGGAGGCGTGGTCGGTCAGCGAGGCGACGTCGCGCTGCATGGTCTTGAGCTGCTCGCGCATGTCCTTCGACCATTTCACGCCCTCCACCACCGCGGACAGGAACGTGACGACGCGGCCGATCGACACCAGGCTCTCGCGGACCTTCGAGGTGAGATCGCCCTTGCGGCCGATCGAGATCAGGATCTGGGAATATTGCTTGGCGTGGCCGTGGCGCTCGCTCTCGGGCTCGAAGATGTCGTGGCTGACCTGGTCGATGTCGGCGCCGCATTTCTCCAGAATGTCGGCGCAGCGGTCGATCACGGCGTCCAGCAGTTCCACCAGCACCATCTCGCCGGTGATCGTGGGCACGCACGAACGGGCAAGCTTGGCCTCGACCAGGGCGAAGGGCTTCGGCAGATCGTAGCGCACCGTCACCAGCCGATGGTCGCCCAGAATGAAGGTTACCGGCGTGGTCCGGGGCATGTCGGTATCGGAGTGGCACATCAGCGTCGCAGTCATGTAGCGCGCGCTGTTCTCGATATAGAGGCGGCTGGAGATCTCGATCTCCTGCATGTCTTCCCGGGTCGGGATCGCGATACCCGCGAGCCGCTCAACGGCCTTGTCCTCGGCCGCGGTCGGATTGACCAGGTCGATCCAGACCGCCGCCTCCGGTAGTGCCGCGAGATCGTCGACGACCGCCTTCTTGAGGGAGCCCTCGGAGGGAAGAAACACAGAAAACATGCACAACTCCAGCAGGGCCTGCGACAGAATGACAGCCCTTAGCGCGATTCTGACAAGTTCATGATGACAAGCACATTAACGGAGCGTTTGCATTTGTGGCGGCGCCGTGGCCCGACCGTGGCATGGAATCGACAGTTCGGCATCCTTTGTCCAAAAGCGAGCTCTGGGGTGCAAAACTTGCGGCAAAAAAGCCACAGCTAGGGGCTCGCAGTGCGGGAGAAGGTCCGAAACGCTGGAATTGTGGCAGATTTCAACGATAATGGGGGTCAACGGAATCGTGGAATTTGGGCTTGGCTCAAGCCCCGCGAAAGCTTGTTGTTTTCGATTGGAATCAAATCATGTCGTCGCTGAAAGTTATGCTGGGTATTTTGGCCGCTGGCCTGATGCTGTCGGGCTGCATGCAGGCCACGCATTTTGAGGCGACCGACACCAAGGCCTTCAAGCCGAAGGACAAGGAACTCCTTGCCAAGGTTCGGTACGAGAACACCCCGGTCGCTGAGCCGTTCCGCCGCGCTATCGTCGATTACCATCGCAAGGAAGCGCCGGGCTCGATCGTGGTCGATTCCGACAATCACTATCTCTACTACGTGATGGATGGCGGCAAGGCGATCCGTTACGGCATTACCGTCGGCGAAGAGGCAATGGCCTGGTCCGGCATTGCCAAGGTCGGCAGCATGACCGAGTGGCCGGCCTGGCACCCGACCCCCGGCGAGATTTCGCGCCTCGGCGTGCCCACCTTCGTCGCGCCCGGTCCGGACAATCCGATGGGCTCGCGCGCCATGTATCTCTACTCGGGCGGCAAGGACACGCTGTTCCGCATTCACGGCACCAACCAGCCGGAATATATCGGCGCCTCGATCTCGTCGGGCTGCATCCGCCTGACCAACGAGGACGCAATCGACCTCTATAGCCGCGTCAAGGTCGGCACGATCGTGGTCGTGCTCGAGCCGAAGCACGGTGACTCCCCGTACAACTCGCGGCTAGCGCTGCAGGGCGGCGCCAGCCAAACGAGCCAATACTGATCGTCTCCCGATCTCCTGAATTGCAAAAGCGCCGGTTCTACCGGCGCTTTTTTGTTGCGGGCTTCTTGGATGCCGGGTTCGGTGCGGGAGGCGCGGGCTTCTCGGGCTCTTCGGCCTCATCCGCCTGGTCTTTGGCAGCCTCGGATTTACCGTCCGCCTTGGCCGCGACCTCGCGCGGCGGGGCCTCTTCCGGCCGTTCCGCCGGCAGCAGCGGGGCGACCTGCGGCAGGGGGTCCCAGACGTTCCACTGGCAGATCCGGTAGTCGTTGCGCCGCTGGGCCAGATCGAGATGGATGTGATCCTCGTGGTACCAGTCCGAGCCGGGGCCGAGCACGGTCGTAAAACGCGAGCAGACCGAATGCAGCACGCGCTCGCGCACGTCGCGCGACAAGGTGCGGTCGGTCAGACCGATCGACTGCCCGTTGACGAGCTTGATGGCGCGGACGTCGATGGCGTTGGCCTTGCCGTGCTCGGACAGTATCGCACCGGCGACGCGGTTGCGGCCGCGGCACTCGAAGCTGTCGAAATTGTCGAGATCGCTGATGGTCGAGCCGAGGCTCGCGGCCAGCGGCACCATGTCCTTGCGCACCCAATCGGCGATCGCTGACGCCATGGTGCAGCGGAGAATCGCCGCCGGCTTGACCGCCACCTTGCGCTTGTCCGGCAGCACGATGGCCTCCAGCCGCACCAGATCCTCGCCGCCGCAGGCGCCTGGACCGCGGATATCCGGGATCGAGGGCGCGACTGCGATGTCCTCGGTCAGCGCAAGGCGGCAGGCCGAGACCTGCTTCTCGGGCGGCGCCGCGGCCTCGGCGGGCTTGCTGGCGTTGGGCCTGTCGGGAGAAGGCTTGTCCGGGGAAGGCCTGTCCGGGGAAGGCTTGCCTTCGGCCTCCGGCGCGGCCTCGTCCGATGCTTTGGGGGCTTCCTCAGGGCGCGGTTTCGGTAGCGGGATCTTGGCGGAATGATGCGTCGCGCGCGGCCGTGGTGTACCAAGACCGAAGATATCCAGCGGACCAGCATATTTTCGCGCCTCCGCCCTCTCGGCGAGCACGAGCGACAGCCCCAGCGCGACGGTAACCATTGCCGCGCCGGCGGACATATAGCCGCGACAAGACCATTTGCGGCGAAAGTCCGGCAGGCTAAAACTCATGACAATTCTTTGGCCCAGCGCTGAGAGCGACAACCGCCCAGCGAATTCTCGGAGGAACGACGGAATGCTTGGTTTGATGCAAGATTGGCCCCTGCTCTGCCACCGTATCATCGAACACGCCGCCAGGATTCATGGCAAGCAGGAGGTCGTCACGCGATCGGTCGAGGGGCCGATCCATCGCACCACCTATGGCGACATCCACAAGCGCGCGCTCAAGGTCTCGCAGATGCTGGAGCGCGACGGCATCAAGCTCGGCGACCGTGTCGCAACGATCGCCTGGAACACCTGGCGCCATCTCGAGGCGTGGTACGGCATCATGGGGATCGGCGCCATCTGCCATACCGTCAATCCCCGCCTTTTCCCCGAGCAGATCGCCTGGATCATCAACCATGCGCAGGACCGCATCGTGATGACCGACATCACCTTCGTTCCGGTCCTTGAGAAGATCGCCGACAAGCTGGGAAGCGTGGAACGCTACGTCGTGCTCACCGACAAGGCGCACATGCCGCAGACGACGCTGAAGAATGTGGTCGCCTACGAGGACTGGATTGCGGAGGCCGACGGCCAATTCAAATGGAAGGATTTTGACGAGAACACGGCAGCCGCGATGTGCTACACGTCCGGCACCACGGGCGATCCGAAGGGCGTGCTGTATTCGCATCGCTCCAACGTGCTGCACGCGCTGATGGCGAACAATGTCGACGCGCTCGGCACCAGCGCCTCCGAGACCATGCTGCCGGTGGTGCCGCTGTTCCACGCCAACAGCTGGGGCATCGCCTTCTCCGCGCCGTCGCAGGGCACCAAGCTGGTGATGCCCGGCGCCAAGCTCGACGGCGCCTCGGTCTATGAGCTGCTCTCGACCGAGAAGGTGACGCACACCGCCGGCGTTCCGACGGTGTGGCTGATGCTGCTCCAGCACATGACCGCCAACAATCTGAAGCTGCCGGACCTGAAGATGGTGATCTGCGGCGGCTCGGCGATGCCGCGCTCGATGATCAAGGCCTTCCTCGACATGGGCGCGAACGTGCGCCACGCCTGGGGCATGACCGAGATGAGCCCAATCGGCAGCGTGGCGGCGCTGAAGCCGCCGTTCCAGAATGCCACCGGCGAGGCGCGGCTGGACGTGCTGCAGATGCAGGGCTACGCGCCGTTCGCGGTGGAGATGAAAATCACCGACGATGCCGGCAAGGAGCTGCCGTGGGACGGCAAGACCTTTGGCCGTCTCAAGGTCTCCGGCCCGGCCGTCGCCAAGGCCTATTACCGCGTTGACACCAACATTCTCGACGAGGACGGCTTCTTCGACACCGGCGACGTCTCGACCATCGACGAGGCCGGCTACATGCGGATCACCGACCGCTCCAAGGACGTCATCAAGTCCGGCGGCGAGTGGATTTCCTCGATCGACCTCGAAAACCTCGCAGTCGGCCACCCCGCCGTGGCGGAGGCCGCCGTGATCGGCGTGTTCCATCCCAAATGGGACGAGCGGCCGCTCCTGATCGTGCAGCTCAAGCAGGGCCAGCAGGCCAGCCGCGAGGACATCCTGAAGTTCATGGACGGCAAGATCGCCAAATGGTGGATGCCGGACGACGTCGCCTTCGTCGACGGCATCCCGCACACCGCCACCGGCAAGATCCTGAAGACGGCGCTGCGCGACCAGTTCAAGGATTATCGCTTTCCCAACGCGGCGGCATAGGTAGGCCGTCACAGGCGCCATGCCCGGGCTCGTCCCGGGCATCCGCGTCTCGGCTGCAGAAAGGCGTGGAAGGCCGGGCCAAGCCCGGCCATGACGGTCCGGACGCCTGCGGAACGCTTGAATTTACGGCCGGGGCGTGGTCTCAACGGCCCATCGTCGCGCCAGATCGGCCGGCACCGCGCCCCAAGACTTCGGCAGAGCTCACCCGATGGCCCGCAGGTTTTCCGCTCCCTATCAGTCGGAGCCCGTGTCCAGCCTCGCAAGTTGGGCGCGCAATCTGGCCGTGTTCGCAGTCGTGGCGGTGGTGGTCTCGATCCTCATCCTCCGCTTCGGCTTCCTGGAGATGAAGCCGGCGCTCGCGACCTTCTTCGGCGGGCTTGGGATCGCCGCGCTCTCGATCCTGTTCGGGCTCGCCGGTTTTGCCGCAATCTGGCAGAACGGCTCGCGCGGCATGGCGCGCATCCTGCTTGCCTTCCTTATCGACGCAGCGATCCTCGGCTATCCCGCTTATCTCGGCCTGCAATACCGCAAGCTGCCGGCGATCCACGACATCACCACGGACCCGATCGACCCGCCGCGGTTCGATGCGCTGGCGCGTCTGCGTACCGGCGACGGCACCAACACGGCCGTCTATGCCGGCCTCTATTCGGCCGAGCAGCAGCGCCAGTTCTATCCTGATATCGAGCCGATTGAGCTCGAGATTTCCGTCGACCGCGCCTATGCGATCGCACTTCAGCTCGTCAACAAGCGCAAATGGCTTGTCATCGACGAGCGCGCGCCGCAGCCGCCGCGCCGCATCGGCCGCATCGAGGCGGTGGCGCGCTCGCCGATCATGGGATTCCGCGAGGACATCGCGATCCGCGTCGTGCCCGACGGCGACGATTCCCGCGTCGATATCCGCTCCGCCTCGCGCTATTTCGAGAGCGACCTCGGCAGCAACGCCGCGCGCGTGAAAAAATTCATCGACGATCTCAACACCGCAGCCGATGCCGACGCGCTCAAGCCGGTGAAGAAGACGCCGGTGATCCCGCCGAAGGCGCCGGCGAAGACGGTCAAGAAGTGACCGTGAGCTAGGCGTTCGCCATCCGGTACGTCCCGCCAATCACGGGATCGCCATCCGTCGCCACCACGCCGCGGGCGACGAGATCCTCCAGATGCGCCAGCACGGAATAGCCGGCGGCGGTCGTCAGCCTGGGATCGATGCCGATATAGATCGCGCGGACCATGGTCGGGATGTCGGTCTCACCCTTGGCAAGGCGATGCAGGATCGAGGATTCGCGCGCCTTGCGGTGACGGATCAGGAAGCGCACGAAACGCGGCCCGTCCGGGATCTCGGGGCCGTGGCCGGAGAAATACAGATCCTCCTCGCGTGCGGCCAGGCGGTCGAGCGAGGCCATGTAGTCGATCATCGAGCCGTCGGGAGGCGCCACGATCGAAGTCGACCAGCCCATCACGTGATCGCCGACGAAGTTGAACTTTCGCTCGGGCCAGGCGAATGCAAGATGGTTGGCGGTGTGGCCGGGCGTTGCCACGGCCTCCAGACGCCAGCCGTCGCCTTCAACGACGTCGCCATCGGCGATCCTGATATCGGGCGCGAAGTCGCGGTCGACGCCGGATTCCGGATTGTGCTTCTCGCTCTCGAAGCGCGGGCGCGAGGCGCGGTGCGGGCCTTCGGCATAAACCGGCGCGCCGGTCGCCTGCTTGATCCGCGCGGTGTTCGGCGAATGGTCGCGGTGGGTGTGGGTGACGAAGATATGGCTCACCGTCTCGCCGCGCACGGCATCGAGCAGCGCCGCGGCATGCGCCTCGTCGTTCGGACCGGGATCGATGATCGCGACGTTGCCCTGGCCTACGATGTAGCTGACCGTGCCGGTGAAGGTGAACGGGCTCGGATTGTTACAGAGCACGCGCCGCACGCCGGGTCGGACTTCCTCGACGCTTCCGGCTTTGAGTGGAAAGTTGCGGTTGAACGGGACGTCGTCGTTGTCGGACATGGGACTTCCTGTGCACTACGGTCCCACCCCTCGCCGTCATACCCCCCGCGAAGGCGGGGTATCCATTACGCCGCGGCGCCGGTGGCGAAGGCGAGGTCTCTGGGATGCTGGATCGCCCGCTCCGGTGCGCAACTGCGCACAAGGCGGGCGATGACAGCTGAGCAATCAGAAAAACGCCTGAATACCCGTTATCGCGCGGCCCAGGATCAGGGCGTGGACGTCGTGGGTGCCCTCATAGGTGTTGACCGTCTCGAGGTTATGGACGTGGCGCATCACGTGGTATTCGATCGAGATGCCGTTGCCGCCGTGCATGTCGCGCGCGACGCGGGCGATGTCGAGCGCCTTGCCGCAATTGTTGCGCTTCATGATCGAGATCATCTCGGGGGCGAACTTGCCCTCGTCCATCAGGCGGCCGACGCGAAGCGAGCCCTGGAGCCCCAGCGCGATCTCGGTCTCCATGTCGGCGAGCTTCTTCTGCACGAGCTGGGTCGCGGCGAGCGGCTTGCCGAACTGCTTGCGATCGAGCGTGTACTGGCGGGCGCGGTGCATGCAGTCCTCGGCCGCGCCGAGCGCGCCCCAGGAGATGCCGTAGCGGGCGCGGTTGAGGCAGCCGAACGGACCCTTGAGGCCGGAGACGTTGGGCAGCAGCGCGTCCTCGGGGACCACGACGCCGTCCATCACGACTTCGCCGGTGATGGAGGCGCGCAAGCTGAGCTTGCCGCCGATCTTCGGCGCGGACAGGCCCTTCATGCCCTTCTCCAGCACGAAGCCGCGGATCTGGTTGTCGTGGGCGGCCGATTTGGCCCAGACCACGAACACGTCGGCGATCGGCGCATTCGAGATCCACATCTTGCTGCCGGTCAGGCGATAGCCGTCGGAAACCTTCTCGGCGCGGGTTTTCATGCCGGCCGGATCGGAGCCGGCGTCAGGCTCGGTCAGGCCGAAGCAGCCGACCCATTCGCCGCTGGCGAGCTTGGGCAGGTACTTCTTGCGCTGGTTCTCGTCGCCATAGGCGTAGATCGGGTACATCACCAGCGAGGACTGCACCGAGTTCATCGAACGATAGCCGGAATCGACCCGCTCGATCTCGCGCGCGACGAGGCCATAGGCGACGTAGCTCGCATTGGCGCAGCCATACTCCTCAGGCAGGGTGATGCCGATCAGGCCGAGCTCACCCATCTCGTTGAAGATCTCGCGATCGGTCGTCTCTTCGAGATAGGCCTTGGCGACGCGCGGCATCAGCTTGTCCTGGGCATAGGCGCGAGCGGTGTCGCGCACCATGCGCTCGTCTTCGGTGAGCTGCTCGTCGAGCAGGAACGGATCGTCCCATTGAAAAGAAGCCGCAGCCGGCTTGTCCTTGGCCTGAGGGCGCACGCTCATGAAACGTCCTTTCGTCTGGTTCCGTCGAAATTTGCCCGACAAAGTAAAGCGCCGCGGCAACAAGTGCAATTGCGTTGCAGATGGATGGGTCTGCGTGAATCCCGGGGACGCAGGTCGCGCCGGAGCATGACAGCGCTAGCTTTCGAGCTGCTCGTTGGCGACGATCTCGATGCCGAAGCCCGACAGGCCCTTGTAGTCGTGCACCGATGAGGTGAGATGCCGGATCGAGGTGACGCCGAGATCGCGCAGGATCTGCGCGCCCACACCGACCTCGCGCCACTGGCGGTTGCGGTCGGCCTCGGTCGCGCTCTCATCGGGCAGCGGCGCCACGGGGACGCCGGCTGCGCCGTCGCGCAGGTAAACCAGCACGCCACGGCCGGATTTCTTGAATTGCTCGAGCACCGCCGCCATGCGCTTGTGGCCGGTAAACGTGTCCTTGACGATGTTGGGCTTGTGGAAGCGCGTCAGCACGTTCTTGCCGTCTCCGACGCCGTTATAGACGAAGGCGACGTGGGCGATGGAATCGAACGGCGAACGGTAGGCATAGCCCTGCAGCGGGCCGATCGGGCTCTCGGTGACGAAGGTCGCCACCCGCTCGATCAGCTTCTCGCGCGCCTGGCGGTAGGCGATCATGTCGGCGATGGTGACGTGCTTGAGCTTGTGCTGGGCGGCGAAGCGGGCGACCTGCTCGCCCTTCATCACGCTGCCGTCGTCGTTCATCAGCTCGCTGATGACGCCGACCGGCGGCAGGCCGGAGAGCTTGCACAGGTCGACCGCGGCCTCGGTATGGCCGGAGCGCAGGAGCACGCCACCGTCCTTGGCGATCAACGGGAAGATGTGGCCGGGACGGGCGAAGTCGTTGGCGCCGGCATTGGGATTGGACAGCGCGCGGCAGCACGAGGCGCGCTCCTCGGCGGAGATACCGGTGCCGCCGTCGGGCTTGTAGTCGATCGAGACCGTGAACGCGGTGGTGTGCGCGGAATCGTTGTGGGCGACCATCGGATCGAGCCGCAGCCGGCGCGCGTCCTCGGTGGTCACAGGGGCGCAGACGATGCCGGAGGTGTGGCGGATGATGAACGCCATCTTCTCGGCGGTGCAGAGCGACGCGGCGACGATCAGATCGCCCTCGCCCTCGCGGTCCTCGTCGTCAGTGACGACCACGAGCTCACCCCGGGCAAAGGCCTGCAAGACTTCCTGAACGCTATCGGGCATTTCCCAATCTCTATCGGTTATGGCCCGGAGGCTTAGCCGGACTTGGGCCGGGGCGCTAGTGTCCTGGACGCAACCGCATATGCCCGATGGCGGCCCGGTCAGAAGGTTTCAGGCGTGCACCGCTGAAGGCTTGCACCGAAGATACCAGGGATTTGGGAGCAAATAGCCCGGGAGGAAGGCCGCCGGACACCGTCAGGGCAGCACTTCGCGCCGCTCGCCGAGCCGCTGATCGAGCTCGGCGCGCTTGTCGGCCAGCAGGCCGGCCTGGGCCGCCTCGATCACCGTGAACAACTCATGGGCGTCGCTGAGCCGGGTCACGGTGACATAGCTGGCGCCGGCCGCGTAGAGTTCGTCCACATCCGACAAGAGATCGGCGGTGGCAACGATCATGGCGGTCGGGTTGAGGGTGCGGACGTGGCGGACCAGCTTCTCGTTGCTGGCGCCCTTCAGAAGCGCATCCGGCACGCTGAGGATGATCATCTCGGACTTGCCGACGCCGGCATGGAGCAGCGTGTCGGCGCTGCTGATGTCGCCATAGATCACGTGCAGGCCGCGCGAAAGCAGCGTCTGGAACACATTGGGATTGAAGTCGATCACGGTGATCTGCTCGAGCAGCACCGGTGCTTGCCGTTCGATCTCGGCCAGCAGCGCGCTCGCCGCACGGAAAAAGCCGAGGATGACGATCCGGCGGGCCTCGCCGTGGCCGCCCTCGTGGCCGTCCTCACCGTGCGCGTGGCCGTCGTCGAGGTCCTTCAGACCGATGCGCTTCAAGGGGCCGATCGCCCAGCGGGTGATCTCGTCACTGCGGGTCATCACGAAGGTCGAGAGCACGGCCAGCACCACGAAGGCGAAGGAGGCCGCATTCGCCGTCTCGGCTGCGATGTGGTTGTCGGCAACGCCGGTCTGGATCACCACCAGCGAGAACTCGGATATCTGCGCGAGGTTCAGGGCCGGCAACAGGCTGGCGCGCAGGCCCTGCTTCATCAGATAGAGCGGGGCGAAGGTGGTGACGAGGCGGCTCAGCACCGTGAACGCCGCGATCATCAAGGCAAGTCCGATCACGGAGAGGCCTGGCACGGGAATGGTCATGCCGAGCGCGACGAAGAACAGCGTGATGAAGAAGTCGCGCAGCGTCGTGACCTTGGCGGTGACGTCGAGCGCATAGGGAAAGGTCGAGAGCGAGACGCCGGCGATCAGGGCGCCCATCTCGCGCGACAGCGACAGCCGCTCGGCCGTCTCGGCGACCAGGAAGCACCAGGCGAGCGCGCCGAGCAGGATCAGTTCGGGGCGGCGGGCGATCTGGTGAAACAGGCGCGGCAGCACGTAGCGGCTGACCAACAGCGCGGCGGCCACCAGCACCGCGACCCGGGCGATCGAGAGCAGGATGACGCTGATCTCGAGATTGGCAAGGCTCGGCTGCACCGCCAGGAAGAGAATGGCGAAGATGTCCTGGAGCACCAGTACGCCGAGCGTGATACGGCCGGGCAGCGTATCGAGCTCGCGCTTCTCGTACAGCACCTTGACGATGATGACCGTGCTCGACAGCGCGCAGGCGACGCAGAGATAGACCGCGTCGAACTGCCCCCCGCCGAGCGACAGACCGATGCCGGCGAAGAACAGCACCCCGAGCAGGCAGCCGCCGAGGAGCTGGCCGCCCGCCGCGAACAGGATCACCTTTCCGGCCCGCACGATCTTCTTCAGGTCGATCTCCAGGCCGATCATGAACAGCATGAAGATCAGGCCGAGCTCGGAGATGACGCTGATCGATTCCTGCGACTTGACCCAGCCGGCGCCGAATGGACCAATGCAGAAGCCGGCGATAAGATAGGCCAGGATCAGCGGCTGCCGGGAGAAATGGGCGAGCAAGCCCAGCATCCAGGCAAACAGAATACAGAGAGTGATGTCGCGAATGAGCTCGTGCATGCCAGATCGGTCCGTTTTGCCGCACCCTAGTGATCGAGTGCGGCGCGGCAAGCGAGCAATTCGTCACATGCGTTTGGCGTTCGCTGCCGCCGTGTTGATAGGCACGCTCGCATCCGTCTTGCCTGCGGCCGCGCAGTCCAAGGTCAATATCGAACAAAACTTTGCCGATTCGCTCACCGCACTGCCGAAGGAGGAACTCACGGTCTCCGGCGGGTTCTACGTGCCGGCCTATTCCAGCGTCGCGATGAGCCAGGGCAAGCTGCGTGTCGACTTCTCGGTGACCTTGAGCGTGCACAACGCCTCCGAGACCCAGCCGCTGGTGGTCAAACGCATCGCCTATTTCGACACGGCAGGCAAGCAGGTGGAGACCTACCTGAAGGGTCAGGTGGCGCTGAAGCCTCTGGCCACCGTCTCGATCTTCATTCCGACCGACGACGTTCGCGGCGGGACCGGAGCCAATTTCCTCGTCGACTGGGCCGCCGCGGGCGAGATCGCCGAGCCTGTTGTCGAGGCCTTGATGGTTGGCGGCGTCGCCAATGCACATTACGCTTTCATCAGCCAAGGCCGTCCGACCCGGACGGCCGGCAAGAAGTGAGGCGGCCGGCACGACAGAAGCAAGGCTGACCGGCGCAACGCCGGCCGCTCAACAAGAAACAGAAAAGAGGAACGCCCCCATGACGTCCAGCTTCGATTTCGCGCCCCTGTTTCCCGCAGGGCTACCGGCCCCTTCCGCGCGCTGGACGGGCCTTGCCAAATACAGTTTTGTCGGCGGCAACAACGATTCCGGGCAGCTGCCACTGGATGAGCTGATCGAGGCCGCCAGCACGGCCTTGCAACGTGAGGGCCGATCGCTTGCCACTTACGGGTTGGCACATGGTCCGCAAGGTTACCTGCCATTGCGCGAATTCCTGGTGACAAAACTCAAGCGCGATGCCGGCATCAACTGCACCGTGGACGATCTGCTGATCGTCTCCGGCTCGCTGCAGGCGCTTGACCTCGTCAACTCGACGCTGCTGAGCCGCGGCGACA
This sequence comes from Bradyrhizobium sp. SZCCT0153, assembly GCF_018129995.1. Classification (GTDB taxonomy): domain Bacteria; phylum Pseudomonadota; class Alphaproteobacteria; order Rhizobiales; family Xanthobacteraceae; genus Bradyrhizobium; species Bradyrhizobium japonicum_G. Next base: position 42,910 of record NZ_JAFCKS010000002.1, on the reverse strand, counting down.
CCGTGATCTTCGAGCAGGAGAGCTATCAGGGCTCCTTGACCCGCCTGGCACGGCTCGGGGTCAACGTGGTGGGCATCCCGCTCGACGAGGACGGCATGCGCATGGACGCGCTGGCCTCGACGCTGGCCGACCTGAAGAGCCGCGGCATCCGGCCGAAATACATCTACACCATTCCGACCGTGCAGAACCCGACCGGCAGCATCATGCCGGAGAGCCGCCGCGCCGAACTGGTGCGGCTGGCCGCCGAATATGGCGTGCCTGTTTTCGAGGACGATTGCTATGCCGACCTCGTCTGGTCCGGCCAGCGGCCGCCGGCAATTTACGCGATGAGCCCGAACGGCGGCGTGATCCATATCGGCTCGTTCTCGAAATCGATCGCGCCGGCGCTGCGTGTCGGCTTCATCGTCGCGCCCTGGGATGTGATGTCGCGGATGCTGGCACTGAAGACGGACGCCGGCTCCGGCGCGCTGGAGCAGATGGTGCTCGCCGCCTATTGCAAGCCGCACTTCGCAAGCCACGTGCCGGCGCTGACCAAGGCGCTGCGCACCAAGCTCGATACGCTGATGGAAGCCCTCAACGAGCAATTCGGCACCGCGGCCGAGTTCGAGGAGCCCAAGGGCGGCATCTTCCTGTGGGTGAAGCTGCCCGATCAGGTCGACACGCTGAAGCTGTACCAGGCTGCACTCGCGGCCGGCGTCTCGATCAACCCGGGGCCGGAATGGTCGACCGACAAGAGCCATTCCAGCTCGCGCCTCAGGCTGTGCTTTGCAAGCCCCTCGCATCAGCAGATCCGCGACGGCGTCGCCGTGCTGGCCGAGGTCTGCCGCCGGGAGTTCGGCGTGCCAGCCCGCAGCGCCAATGTCGAGAAGGCGCGAGCGTGAAGGCTATGCCTCACGCCTCGACGTGAAACTCCACGTTCACCTGGCCGCTGCCGGATGACGGAAAGTACTCGCAGAGCTGCTCGGCTCTGCCATGGTACTCGTACCAGCCAAGCGCGGCGAATAGCATGATGGTGTCAGCCATGCCGCCTTCGCCATTGCACTTGGTGGCATAGTCCGGGAGCATGTCGAGGAATTCGCGGTAGCGGCGGCTTTGCCAAAGCTCGAGCACGCGGAGATCGACCTGGCGGTTGAACTCGCTGGCAACACTCGTCCACGCCTCAGGGCCCAGCTTCTTGTTGGGCCAGAGCCGATGCGAGAGCGAGCCGCTGGCAACGATCGCGACCTGTTCGCCGGATTTCTCGATCGCACGGCGCGTCGCTTCGCCGAGGGTACGGCTTTCCTCGAAGGACGTGAACAGCGGCGAGGCGACCGAGATCACCTTCGCGAAGCCATCCGGGTTCATGTAGTGCATCGGCACGATGGTGCCGTACTCGAGCCCGAGGCTCGCCACCTGGTGCGCGATGACATTGAGGCCTGCATCGCCGGCCCCGCTGGCGATTGCCTCGGCGAGCCGCGTGTCGCCCGGCAGGTCGTAGCGCAGATCCTGAATCATCTGCGGCGCCTCGTGGCTGGTGAACGAGCCGCGATGCCGGGCATTGGCGTTGATGTGATAGCCGAAATTGGAGAGCCAATGGGTGTCAAACACCACGAAGCTGGTGACGCCACGCTGTTTCGCCCGCCGTCCAAGCTCGCGCAGGGATTGGACGGCCGCTTCGCGCGCGGCGCGCAAGGAGCTTCCTGGCTGCTCCGACAACATCAAGGATGGAACATGGGTGACCTTCGCTGCCAGTACGAGCTGCCCCATCGCGGTCACCTCAAAGCGTCAGGCCGCCTGGGGCTGGCTGCCGTGGATCGCGGAGGCCAGCCGCAGCAGCAGCACGATCGAGACGTTGCCCTTACCGGCCTCGATCTGGGCGATGTAGCGCTCGGAAATCCCGGAGCGGCGGGCGAGTTCGCGGCGCGACAGGTCGCAGCGCATGCGCGAGGACCTCAGGCGGTCGCCCAGCTCGGCCAGAAACGCGGTCTCGGAGTAAGGCGGCGCGGCACGGCTCCCCGGCAGCACTTCGCCCGCAAAATCCACGACTTGATTCAGCATCGATCTATCCAATTCGCCTACCGGAAGCACCATCCTACAGGGCAATCAGGCCGCCTCATTGACGCGGATCAAATTCGCGCGCGATCGGCTGCTGCCATGGACGGCTGCGAGCAGGCTGCTACACTTTGGAATTCTTCGAGGCGGGGATCTTCAGGACATGACGCGTGGTTTGAGCCGCTTGATCGCGGCAGCGGTGCTGTGGGTCGCGTTCACCGCCGCAGCCGGCGCCGGGTCGCTTGCGGCAACGGTCGAGCAATGGGGCCTGCTCGGCTCATGGGCGGTCGACTGCGCAGCTCGGCCCGACCGCGACAAGGGCGCCCTCTTGACCTACGAGATCCGGAAGGACGGCCGGGTGATGTACCGGCGTGATTTCGGCGAGGCCAGGGACGAGAACGAAGTGGTGTCCGCAACGGTCAACGCCGAGGGCCTGCTCAATCTGATGGTGTACTTCCCCTCGCTCCAGCAGACGCGAGAGTTCGGCCTGCTGGTGTCAAAGCAAGGAAGGCTGCGTGCGATCTACAATCGCAGCGAGCGCGGCCAGTACACGATCAGGGACGGCAAATACGTCGCCACCGGCGCGCCGACACCCGCGCAGCAACGCTGCGATTAACTACCTGAACAAGTGTTCAGAATTCTCTTCCCGTTCCTCCGGAACGTTCGCGCGCATGCGCAGTTCTCATTGGCATTGAATTGGAGGAGGACATCATGAAGAAGCTTGGTTTTGTGGTTGCGGCTCTCGGCGCGCTCGCGATCGTTGCACCGACGATGGCGAATGCCGAAACGGTGGTGATCAAGAGCGGCCATCACGGCTACGGCGCCCGCGCCGAAATGCGCGAGCATCGCGACCATGGCTGGCATCGCGGCTGGCACCATCGCGACCGGGTCGTGGTGGTCAAGCGTGGTCACCGTCACCACTGGGATTAATGCCTAACGCATCATGGAAATGGCCCCTCGCGGGGCCATTTCTTTGCGTCTCAAAACTGTGCTGGCAAAGCTAATCCCACGCCGGCGCAAAGCCGGGATTGACGCAGCGACTGTCCTTGGGCAACGCAGCGATCTTCTTGCGGTCGGCATCGTCGAGCGTGATCTTCATTGCGTCGAGATTGGCCTGCTGGCTCTCGCGGCGCGCGGCCTTCGGGATCGCCGCGACGCCGTCCTGATCGAGCAGCCATTTCAGCGCAACCTGCGCAGCCGTCGCATTGTGCCTGGTGCCGATCTCCGCCAGCACCGGATCCGAGGCGATGCGTCCCTGTGCCAGCGGGCAATAGGCGACCAGCGGAATCGACCTGGCCTGGAGATAGGCCAGCACCTTCGATTGATCGAGCATGGCGTGATATTCGATCTGGTTGCAGGCGATCGGCGCCTTGATGTCCTCGACCGCGATCTTGAGCAGCGCCGTGGTGAAATTGGCAACGCCGATCGCCCGCGTGCGCCCCTCCTCCTTCAGCTTCATCAAGGTGTCGAAAACCGCGCCCCAGTTCGCGGCTTTCGACGGCCAATGCACGAGATAGAGATCGACATGGTCGAGTCGCAGCTTGTTCAGGCTGGCGTCGAAGGCCCGTCGGATCGCGTCCGGCGCCAGATTCTCGTGCCAGACCTTCGTCGTGACATGCAGCTCGCTGCGCGGCAGCCGCGCCGCGGCGAGAGCCGCGCCGATCGGTTCCTCGTTGCCGTACATCTCGGCCGTGTCGATGTGGCGATACCCGATCGACAGCGCGCTCTCGACCGCGTCGCGGCAGGCATCGCCCTGCATGCGGAATGTGCCGAGGCCGAGCTTGGGCATGCTGATGCCCTGTGTCTTCAGATTGCCCATGAGTTAACTCCTGACGTATTTCAGCGCGCGGTGGGTCCGCGGGAACGGACTCTTCGGTGATGGAAAAGAGGCGGCGGGAGCGGGCACTTTAGCGCGGATGGCACCCCTGGACCAATCAAGATCGGGTTAGCAAAATAGCCGGCGGGCATCGCCGCGACAGCCAAACGGCATTTCAGCTTATGCCCCTCTCCTGTCAGCATCAGACCATGGCGGTCATTCCGGCCGCACGCGACACGGAGACGATCATGCAGACGATTCTGACGATGGCCATCCTGGCGGCCGCCCTTGCCGGTGCCACGCCGACCTATGCCGACGGCTTCGCCTATATGGGCTCACCCAAGCAGGGCGAGTTTTTCGTCCGGCAATCCACGGCCCCGCAGCTGCCGGCCTGGATGAATGCGCGCGCAGAAGCCCCGCAGCCCGTGACCCGGCCCGTGCGCGGCGGCATCGGCCTGCGCATGCCTTAGGAATGCTGCGCCACCACGGCCGGGCGTGCCTGCGGCTGCGGCTCGATGTCGACCGACCAGAGGTCGCGGTCGTCGACGTCTTTCAGCGTCACGGTCATCACGCCGTTGCGGCCGTCGATATCGACGCGGCCGAAGAACTGCAAGCCGAAGCAGGGCGCCAGATTCTCGCCCTGCGCTTCGCTGCATCCGTTCTGGTACATCGCGACCGGACCAAACGTGTCGTCCAGTTCGCCCGGCCCCCAGGTGCCGGCATGCAGGGGACCGGAGACGAATTCCCAGAACGGCTCGAAATCCCTGAACTGCGCCTTGTTTGGATCGTAATAATGCGCAGCGGTGTAGTGCATGTCGGCGGTGAGCCAGACGATGTTGCGAACACCGGTGCGCTTGATCGAGGCCAGCAGATCGGCGATTTCGTGCTCGCGCCGGTCGGGCGGCCCGTCGCCGAGCGCAACCGCATCCGGGCTGACGAGGCCGATCGGCAGGTCGGCGGCGATCACCTTCCAGGTAGCGCGCGAGGCGGCGAGCTCGCGCTTCAGCCAGGCGAGCTGCTCGGCGCCCAGGATCCAGCCGCGATGGTCATCGCCCTTGTTCCAGCTGTCGTCGCGATAGCTGCGCATGTCGATCATGAAGACATCGAGCCGCGGACCATAGGCGATCTTGCGATAGACCCGCCCCTTCCGCGCGCCGATGTCGCGGATCGGCATGAAGTCGAAGAAGGCGCGGCGGGCGCGCGCGACCAAACGCGGCGTGCCGTCGTCCTCGTGGCCGGCGTCGTCATAGCTGCCGGTCGGCGACCAGTCGTTGGTGACCTCGTGGTCGTCCCACTGCGCGAACATCGGCACCTCGGCGTGGAAAGCGCGGAAATGCTCGTCGAGGTGGTTGTATTTGTAGTTGCCGCGGAACTGCGCCAGCGTGTGCGCGACCTCGGATTTCTCCTCGGTCACCAGATTGCGCCAGGTCTCTCCGTTCGGCAGCTTCTGCTGGGAGGGAATCGTGCAGTCGGCGTAGATGTGGTCGCCGGAGTGGATGAAGAAGTCCGGGCGGTTGTCGAGCATCGTGCGATAGCTGCGATAGCCGCCGCGCGAGATGTCGATGCCCCAGCCCTGCCCCGCGACATCACCCGACCACAGGAACGAGATCGACCGGCCGGCAGACGGCGCGGTGCGGAAATGGCCGACGCGGGTTTCGCCGGCAACGCCGGTCGCGATGTCGTCGAAGCGGACTCGATAGAAGATGTCTTGCCCCGGTGGCAGATCGTTCAGAAGGACTTTTGACGTGAAGTCGGCGTCCGGCAACGCATCGCGCGAAGCTGACGCGATGACGGTCTTGAAGCTCTCGACGGTCGAGCACTCCACCTGCATGCGCGCAGGCCGGTCAGCGCGCGCCCAGATCACAGCCGAGCCGTCCGAGATATCGCCGGACTGGATGCCGCCTGCGATCTGCGGACGATCCGCGGCGCGGCCGAGGTGCGGCTTGGCGAGTGTGCCGAGCGAGGCGACGGCGAGGCTTGAGGTGGAGCGGACCAGGAACTGCCGCCGGGTCCAGGCGCGCGCGGCGCGGAGCGTTGCCATTCAGGGAACCTTCGTCGAATCGCGACGGAAGGTGCCTGCGCCGTTTGACTCCCGGCTTACGGTTTCTTGACTCCATGCCTACCGTTTTGCGACGGACAGATGACGGATCGGGCTACACCTGCGCGACGGTGCACTCGTTCGCCCCGTTCTTACGGGGAGAGCGTTGGGTCCGGCTGTCTCGCCAGCTAATGCTTCCAGTTGCAGATGCCGCCGCTGCGGCACGGCCAGGTCTGGATTCGGGTGTCCATCGCCTGCGCATCCAGAGGATTGCCGTGACGATGCGCGAGTCTGGTGCGAGCGGCGCCGCGCGGCTGCGCGGGCCTGGCGTGCGCGACCTTCGGCTCGGACACATGCACACGTTCAGCCGCGACCTTCTTCGGCACATCTACCGGTTCGGCCCGCGCCTGCGCTTCGTTGCCGCCGCGCGCCTCCAGCGCAACAGGAGCGAATTGCGTCTCGGGCCCGAGCCGCTTCGGCGACAGGACTGCCTTGGACAGGTCAAGGCCGAGATATTCACCGGGCTTGTAATCATCAGCGCGCGCGAGGCCGCCCCATGCGAGCACGACGCCGAGGGCAACGACAAAAGATACGCTCTTCAGGACCACGGACGCCTCCTGAAATTGATTGTTAAGGGGTAATTTACTTCTATCTAGGAGGCGTCGCGCGCAATTCCAGCGGCCAAATGCCGCCGTGGTTAAGAAGTTTGCGGTGTCAGGCGACCTTTCGCGCTGCACCCGTCCCGTCCAGGAACCCCATCAGGCGGCTCCGGATGATGGTTTCCGCTTCGCCCATGATGCGATCCACCAGTTCCTTGCATGAGGGGATGTCGTGGATGAGGCCGGCCACCATTCCGCAGCTCCAGGCGCCCGCATCCATCTGGCCCTCCAGCATGATCCTGGGATAGACGCCCGCGACCTGGTCGTGGATGTCGTCGATCTTGAGCTTGTCGCCCTTCTCGCGCTCGATCTCGAGCAGGCGATCGACGTTGGCGTTCTTGAGCACGCGCTCGGTGTTGCGCAAGCTCCGCATGATCAGGCGGGTGTCGAGCTCGGTGGCCGCGACCAGCGCGTTCTTCACGTTCTGATGCACCGGCGCTTCCTTGGTGGCGATGAAGCGCGTGCCCATGTTCATGCCGGCCGCGCCCAGCGAGAGCGCCGCAACGAGGCTGCGGCCGTCCGCCATGCCGCCGGAGGCGACGAACGGAATCTTCAGCTCCTCCGCCGCACGGGGCAGCAGGATCATGTTGGGGATGTCGTCCTCACCGGGATGACCGCCGCACTCGAAGCCATCGACGCTGACGGCGTCGCAGCCGATGCGTTCGGCTTTCAGTGAATGCCGGACCGACGTGCATTTGTGGATGACCTTGATGCCAGCGGCCTTCAGCGCCGGCATGTAGGCTTCCGGGCTGCGACCCGCGGTCTCCACCGCCTTGATGCCGCCCTCGACGATGGCCGCGATGTATTCCGGATAGGGCGGCGCCGCGAAGGTCGGCAGGAAGGTGAGGTTCACGCCGAACGGCTTGTCGGTCATGCCGCGGCAGCGCGCGATCTCCTTGGCGAGCAATTCCGGCGTCTTCTGCGTGAGACCGGTGATGATGCCGAGCCCGCCGGCATTGGAGACGGCGGCAGCCAGTTCGGCAAAACCGACGAAATGCATGCCGCCCTGGATGATGGGGTGCTCGATGCCGAACAGTTCGGTGATCGCGGTCTTCACGTTTGGGCCTCCCGAAGTTTCGATTTGTGTTTGGATCAGTCTAGCCGGACTTTTGCGCGGCGGTCACCATTTCTCTCCGAACGGCCTGATCTCCATCTCGAAGGTCCAGGCACTCTTGGGCTGCTGATAGAGCTGCCAATAGGAATCGGCCACAGCCGATGGCGGCATCAGGAGGTCGGGATTGTCGAGCGCATTGGGCCCGAGGGCTTCGAGCCGGCGCTGCCGCACCCATTCGGTGTCGACGCCGGAATCGATGATGAGATGGGCGACGTGGATGTTCTTCGGCCCAAGCTCGCGCGCCATCGCCTGCGCCACCGCGCGCAGGCCGAACTTGGCACTGGCGAAGGCGGCAAAGCCGCTGCCGCCGCGCAGGGACGCGGTCGCACCGGTGAAGAAGATCTTGCCGCCGCCGCGCGCCAGCATCAGCCGCGCCGCTTCGCGCCCCGCGAGGAAGCCGGAATAGCAGGCCATCTCCCAGACCTTGCGGAACACGCGCTCGCTGGTGTCGAGGATCGGAAAATTGACGTTGGCGCCGACGTTGAAGATGCAGACGTCCAGCGGCGCGTGCTTGTCGGCGTCGTTGAGGAAGGAGATGACCTCCTCCTCTTTCCGCGCATCGAGCGAACGCGCATGGATCTCGCCGCCCGCGGCCTCGATGTCCCGCACCAGCGGCGCGAGCTTGTCGCCGTTGCGGCGGCCGGCGAAGACCGCGAAACCTTCGGCGGCAAACTTCTTGGCAATCTCCGAGCCGATGAAATCGCCGGCCCCGATCACGGCAGCTGTCGCGTTTCGCTTGGGCAAAGTCGCCTCCTCCGGTGAGAGCGTGTAATTGGGCCGAAGGCTATAGTTCTAAAATAGAACTGTCAAACTTCGCGACGGACTGTTAGGTTTCTTTGCAAATAGCGCTGATCATTCAAGTCAGTTCCTTTTTCTGACTTACTAGGCTCGGCCGGGAGACGGCATCATGAAATGGGACACGCTGGACGAAGAGCCCTGCTCGCTCTCCCGCACCGTCGCGGTGGTCGGTGACCGCTGGACGCTGCTGATCCTGCGCGAATGCTTTTTGCGGGTGCGGCGCTTCGAGGGTTTTCAATCCTCGCTTCAGATCACGCGGCACCTGCTCTCGGAGCGGCTGAAGAAGCTGGTCCGCTTCGGCATCCTGCGCCGCGTCCCCTATTCAGAGGCGCCCAAACGCTATGAATATATCCTCACCCAGAAGGGCCTCGACCTCTACCCGATCATCATGGCGATGGTGCATTGGGGCGACGCCCACATGGGCGACGAACGCGGCCGCCCGCTGCTGCACGAGCACAAGACCTGCGGCAAGCAGTTCGACCCGGTGATGGTGTGCTCGGAATGCGGCGAGGTGCTGCATGCGAAGCAGGTGCATGTGCATCCGGGACCGGGGCGTAAGGAGGCGGTGGCGGGGTGAACGGACGCGAGGTCGCTACGGCGATCGCCGCTCAGCCCGCGCTGGCGAACTCGACAGCCACGTCATTGTGCACGCTATCGTGCCCACGACTGCGCGAAGATGCACGATACGGCTCGCGACCAGCTCGATTTTCTGCGGCGCATTGGAGTTGGGTTCCATTGATATTGGTCAAGGGTGAGCCCGAACGCCATGACACGTTCCCTCTGATGATCGCATCTCAGGGAGAGAACACATGACAAGAACCGCCAAGCTTCTTGGACTGATCGTGATGGCTGGGCTCTTGACCGCAGTTCCGCTGTCGCCGGATTACTCGCCGGCGAACGGGCCATCCGTATCGCTTGATCGCGCCGAGGCGAGAGTTGGGCGACCGCTTACACCGATGAGCGTGGCAGGCGTCAACCGCAGAGTGCACCGGCGCGCCTATTACGGTGCGGCCGCGGTGGGAGGCGCCGCGGCCTATGGCGCTTATCGCTACCGCAGGGCCTGTGGTTACTATCCGTATCCACCCTGTTATTAAGGTCCGCGTGAGGCTCGCCGCTCCCTGCACTGACAACAGCGGCGAGCTCTCATTGTCCGTCACTTTCGTCCGGCATCAGTGCCACTGACGGCAGACATGGCCCGCGCCCCACACCGCACATCTGCGGATTTGCCGTTTGGCGACTCTGGAGATGCAGACGCCGCCGACCAACGTCCGACCCGGCCCGCAAAGGAAGGCGACCCGTGTGGCCATGCCGTCCGGCTGATGAAGCGGCGCGGGCGACATCGCCTGCGCCGACGTTGCAATGGCTACGGCAAACGCAGCGGCGGCAAACAACCTGATCATGCGTGCTCTCCATGGTTTAGCCCCACGACCAGACATGCCTGTCTCGGTCGGCGCACGTTGACCTGGATCAACGGCGCGGCCGATCAGAACGGCATCCGGGCCCTGATCGTCGTGGCGCTGGAACGCTCGCGCTAGTGGCTACGCTCTCCCAGTTCGAGCTTTACGAGCCTTGCCAGAAGCGTCGCCGAGTGGAACTGTCCAATGACAGCTTCAACATTGCAGGGGCTGCGCGCCAGCGGGGGTATCGGAACGAGACGCACCGGTGTGTCAGTGCGTCTTCGTCACGTGCCATTTCTCGAGGTCGGGCTTCACCTCGTCCGATCCCTGCTCCTTCTCCGGAGATCCCTTCCAGGGCTTGTCCGTCTGTCCGTGCGAACCCCAGTCGGTCTGACCTACGCGAATGGGACGCCGTAGTAGGAGTTGATGCCGCGGACCGCGGCGTCATCGCTCCAGTTCCAATCATTCCGTTCGCGGTATTTCGGCGCGCCTTCCAGTTCCTTGGTGGTGATGCCGGTAACATAACCGCCAAGCTCCGTATCGTACTTCAGCGACTGCCAGGGCAGCGGATAGTGGTCGTTGCCGAGGCCCAAAAAGCCGCCGAAGCCGAGCACGGCGTAGGACACCCTGCCGCTGACCTTGTCGATCATCACGCGTTCGATCGAGCCGATCTTGTTGCGATCGGCGCCATAGACCGATGTTCCCTCGACCTTGTCGCTGCCGATCAACTTGCCCATCTCGCTTTGGTCCAGTTCGACTTGATTCAGCATTTCAATTCTCCACTCAGCCAGTGTGGAGGCAACCCGGATAGACGAGCGATCGTTCCGGTGTGCTCCGCGTCACGTGCTGATGAGGCTTCGTCTCGGCGCGCTCCGCCACGATCCTCGCCTTCGGCGCCTGGCTTGTGGTCGCCTTCGGTCTGCGCGCCGGTTTCGGAGGTGTGTTTCATGTCGCTGTCGGGGCCAGCGTCGCACTCGCCTTCATCGCGGCATCGACGGTTTGGGCCGTCATTTCCGTATCGGCCTGGTTGCTCAGGCGCAGGCTTCGCATCGCCTCCTACGGACCGCGCACCGATCGGCCTGTTCGCCCTCGTTAAAGGGCTCTCCCTTCTTGAAACCTTAGACCGCTTTCGCGCTGGGCGAAGGCTGCGACTTCGGCGGTTGAAGGCCCGGACTGTTGGCCCAGCGCTCCGCCTGGTCGATGACCTTTTGGTGGCTCGGGCGCACCGGTTTGGCTGCTTCGGTCTCTTCGGAAAGCTTGCGGGGCAATCTGACTTCTTCCGTCATGACGTCTCTCCCTTTTGGCCAAGGATACGCCTTTCCGGGACCCGATAAAACAACTTAACTTATTGATTTCATTTTATTTTTTTACTCATTTGACGCCTGTGGCTCAGCTTGCGGAACTCTTGCCAAATTGGATTGTTGAGTAAACTACTCAAACAGCTCATTTGGAGTGATTTCCAATGAATGACCTCCGCGCCGAGCGGCTTCAGGTGATGCTCTCGCCGGAAGAACTGTCTGCTCTCGACGATTTCCGGTTCAAGCATCGCATGCCGACGCGGGCGGCAGCCGTTCGCGAGCTGCTCAGGCTCGGCCTAGCCGCTGTGGGAGACGATGCGGGCAGCGGCGTCAAGTCGAGCAATTACGGCGTCTTCGCGCGCGGCCCGGACGGGCACGCGCCGATCGGTGGCGACCGCGACGCAGAGGATTGACCTGTCTTACGAGACATCCACAAGCAAACGACCCGCACAAGCAAACGACCCGCCCCGGCACCGAGGGTTCCAGGGCCGTCCTTGGAGATTGCTTCCGGCGCACCGGGGGCATGACTACCGGAAACAATCCGTCGATTTTTTGCGAGCGGATCCGTTCCTCGTGGGAACTAGCCCGTCGCGTCGTTTGAACCGTCCGGCATCGCCCCTGAGCCCGGCGTCTTGCTCTCGTCATTCAGCTTCGGATCGCGCGTCGCCTCTCGCGAGGGCGAGCCTTTGCGGCTTGCTTGCGGATCCGTCTTGTGGACGGTCTGTGCCCGCTGCTTGTCACGCGGCTGCTCCTCGCCGCGCTGGTCCTTGACGATGCCTTGATGCGAATTCGCCATGATGTTCGTTCGCCTCTCTTGATCCATCGAAGCGCTTGCGCCCGGCCGCGTCGAATGTTCCGGAAAGACGCTAGATATGCGCCGCGTGGAAGGCAGGCGATGCATTTTCATGATGCACCTGCCGCACGGTCGTCACCGTCGCGAACGCGACTGAGACGCCAAAGGCGAGAATGAGTGAGAGAAGAGCCAGACGTGGAGCCATTGCAAAAACCTCCTTCTGGAATCGAAAATCAGCGCGATCGACTGTTCCCGAATGATCCCAAATTGGTCGCTTGCACTCCGTGAGCAGTCTCACACGCAGATTCACGAAAACGAGAGCGTCACGCGTCCCGCTGTCGAGGGATGCGGACCACGACGGGCGGGACCTCGCCGTCGAGCCATTCCTGCTCGTGCGCGAGTGCCGTCCACGCGTCCGCCATCCGTGAAAAGCGTTTGTGCGCCGGTTGTCCTTCGGCCCGCTCTGCGAGCTGAAGGCAGTTGTCGGCGTTGTCCCTGAAGATATCAGACTGTTTCATGAACTCAAATTGGGGACGGAACCTTCGCGTCGCAAGCGCCCTTACGGGATCGTAACACGGGCGGAACTTCGCCCCACCGTCCGCCGTTGAATGCCCATGAAGATTCTTGTCGCGATAGTCCTGACGTTCGTCAGCACTGCGGCGCTCGCCGACAGCACCGGGGAGCGGCGCCTTGGCGATCCCCCGCCGACCGCGACCGAGGTCGTCAGCGGCCTCTACGCGTTCAGCCGCTTCCAGCAGGGCCTGCTGGAAAGCACCGACCTCAAGGGCAATGCGGAGGTCAACAACCTTGCCGCCCTGCGCGCCGAAGAAGCAGACTGGCGCGACAAGGTACTGAAACAGATTCAGGAAGCGATCGGCACCGAACCGCGCGTCGCCAAGACAGCCCGCGCAAGCGCCCTGGTCCAGCCCGAAACCTCGGACGGACCAAGTTACGTAAGAAGCTTCTATGCCGCGCAGATTCCCGAATACGAATCGGTCATCGACCTGCTCGAACGTTACCTCAAGGCCCCCGACAACGCCGCCCTTGCAGCGTTCGCGCGCGAGCAGCTCCCGCTGTTGCGCTCACAGGTCAAGGACGCCGAACGCACCATGGCGGACAAGTAACCTTTATCATTTGTTACCCGGATGATGTTGCTGGCTCTCCGGCCAAACGGTGCGATCGCTTTCCGGCATCCTGTCCCGGCCTGCATCCCCGACGACAATTAATCCTGCTCTCATGGACGCTCTCCCTGTGTTGGCGGCCTAACGGCAGGGCCGACTCTCCGTTCCGGAAAGCCGATGGCCCCGAGCCCCAAACAGGCACAGGGGACAAGCACCTCCGGCCCGAAAATCCTGGAGGCCGCGATGGAACCATTCCGTCCCATGGGGATTATCTCCGTTGGGCTGAGCAAAGCAGGTTCCAATTCCCGGCGCCGCCACGTTGGTGCTTGATTTCGAATTTGGCTGACGCTCTATTTTGATAATCGCGTCTTGCCTTGGATTCGGCCGACGCCTGCGGGGGAATCAGTATGAGCGACCTCGATCCCGGAACTGGATCACGCTCCGGTCGTCGCGTCCCAAAGCCAAAAACCAACAGCATGTCGGAGCCGGATTCCCGGGCGGAATTGCTGCTCGCCCTGCAGGCCATGCGCAGCGGCGATTTTTCCGTGCGCATGAGCGGCGACTATCTCGGCATCGACGGCAAGCTCGCCGACACTTTCAACGAAATCATCGCCGCCAACCAGCGCATGGCTCAGCAACTCGAGCTTGTCGGCCAGGTGGTGGGCCGCGAAGGCAAGACGCGCCAGCGTGTGAAGTTCGGCCTCGCCAGCGGCTCCTGGGCCGACATGGAAGGCTCCGTCAACACGCTGATCGACGATTTGTTGTGGCCGACGCGCGAGGTGACGCGCGCGGTCGCAGCCGTGGCGCAGGGCGACCTGCTCGAGACCGTAAAGCTCGACGTCGACGGCCGCCCGCTACGCGGCGAGTTTTTGCAGTCGGCGAACATCGTCAACACCATGATCAAGCAGCTCGGCGTGTTCACCTCCGAGGTGACGCGCGTCGCGCGCGAGGTCGGCACCGAAGGCAAGCTCGGCGGCCAGGCCCAGGTGCCGGAAGTGACCGGCGTCTGGAAGGATCTGACCGAGAGCGTCAACTCGATGGCGAACAACCTGACCAACCAGGTTCGCAACATCGCCGAGGTGACGATCGCGGTCGCCAATGGCGACCTCTCCAAGAAGATCACGGTCGACGTCCGCGGCGAGATCCTTCAGCTCAAGGAAGCCATCAACACGATGGTGGACCAGCTCCGCTCCTTCGCCTCGGAAGTGACGCGCGTGGCGCGCGAGGTCGGCACCGACGGAAAGCTCGGCGGCCAGGCGATCGTGCCCGGCGTCGCCGGCACCTGGAAGGACCTGACCGACTCCGTCAACGCGATGTGCGGCAACCTCACCGCGCAGGTCCGCAACATCGCCAACGTCACCACCGCCGTGGCGCGCGGCGACCTCTCGCGCAAAATCACCGTGGACGTGCGCGGCGAGATTCTGGAGCTGAAGGACACCATCAACACGATGGTGGACCAGCTCAACTCCTTCGCCTCGGAAGTGACGCGCGTCGCGCGCGAGGTCGGCACCGAAGGCAAGCTCGGCGGCCAGGCCCAGGTGCCGGGCGTCGCCGGTACCTGGAAGGACCTCACCGACAACGTCAACTTCATGGCGTCGAATCTGACGGCACAGGTCCGCAACATCGCCGATGTCGCCACCGCCATCGCCGGCGGCGACCTCTCCAAGAAGATCACGGTGAACGTGTCCGGCGAAATCCTTCAGCTGAAGGAAACGCTGAATACGATGGTGGACCAGCTCAACGCCTTCGCCGGCGAAGTCACGCGCGTCGCACGCGAGGTCGGCACCGAGGGACGGCTCGGTGGCCAGGCCAACGTGCTCGGCGTCGCCGGCACCTGGAAGGACCTCACCGAGAGCGTCAACTCGATGGCCTCGAACCTGACGGCACAGGTCCGTAACATCGCCGAGGTGACGACCGCGGTCGCGGGCGGCGACCTCTCCAAGAAAATCACCGTGGACGTTCGCGGCGAAATCCTGGAGCTGAAGGACACCATCAACACGATGGTGGACCAGCTCAACGCCTTCGCGGGCGAAGTCACGCGCGTCGCGCGCGAGGTCGGCACCGAAGGCAAGCTCGGCGGCCAGGCCCAGGTGCGCGGCGTCGCCGGCACCTGGAAGGACCTCACCGACAGCGTCAACTCGATGGCCTCGAACCTAACTGGCCAGGTCCGCAACATCGCCGAAGTGGCGACCGCGGTGGCCAAGGGCGATTTGTCGAAGAAGATCACCGTGAACGTGTCGGGCGAAATCCTTCAGTTGAAGGAAACGCTCAACACCATGGTGGACCAGCTCAACGCCTTCGCCGGCGAAGTCACGCGCGTCGCACGCGAGGTCGGCACCGAGGGCAAGCTTGGCGGTCAGGCGCAGGTGACCGGCGTCGCCGGCACCTGGAAAGACCTCACCGACAACGTCAACTCGATGGCGGGCAACCTCACCGCCCAGGTCCGCAACATCGCCGAGGTCGCTACCGCCATCGCCGGCGGCGACCTGTCGCGCAAGATCACGGTGGACGTCCGCGGCGAGATCCTTCAGCTCAAGGACACGCTGAACACGATGGTCGACCAGCTCAATCGCTTCGCCGGCGAGGTGACGCGCGTCGCGCGCGAGGTCGGCACCGAAGGCCGCCTCGGCGGTCAGGCCAACGTGCCCGGCGTCGCAGGCACCTGGAAAGACCTCACCGACAGCGTCAACTCGATGGCGGGCAACCTGACCGCCCAGGTCCGCAACATCGCCGAAGTGACCACCGCCGTGGCACGCGGGGACTTGTCGCGCAAGATCACCGTGGACGTGAAGGGCGAGATCCTCGAGCTGAAGAACACCATCAACACCATGGTGGACCAGCTCAACGGCTTTGCCGGCGAAGTGACGCGCGTCGCGCGCGAGGTCGGCACCGAGGGCAAGCTCGGCGGTCAGGCCGAGGTGCCCGGCGTTGCCGGCACCTGGAAGGACCTGACCGACAACGTCAACTTCATGGCCTCGAACCTGACGGCACAGGTCCGCAACATCGCCGAGGTCGCGACCGCGATCGCCGGCGGCGACCTGTCGAAGAAGATCACCGTGGACGTGCGCGGCGAAATCCTTCTGTTGAAGGACACGCTTAACACGATGGTCGAGCAGCTCCGCTCCTTCGCCGCCGAAGTGACGCGTGTGGCGCGCGAGGTCGGCACCGAGGGACGGCTCGGCGGTCAGGCGGTCGTGCCCGGCGTCGGCGGCACCTGGAAGGACCTCACCGACAACGTCAACCTGCTCGCGGCGAACCTCACCACGCAGGTCCGCAACATCGCCGAAGTGACCACCGCTGTGGCGCGCGGTGACTTGTCCCGCAAGATCACCGTCGACGTGAAGGGTGAAATCCTCGAGCTGAAGAATACCATCAACACCATGGTGGACCAGCTCAACGCCTTCGCCGGCGAAGTCACGCGCGTCGCGCGCGAGGTCGGCACCGAGGGCAAGCTCGGCGGTCAGGCCGCGGTGCCGGGCGTCGCCGGTACCTGGAAGGACCTCACCGACACCGTGAATTTCATGGCGGCGAACCTGACCGAGCAGGTCCGCGGCATCGTCAAGGTCGTGACCGCGGTCGCCAACGGCGACCTCAAGCAGAACCTCACCGTGAAATCGAAGGGCGAGGTTGCGGCGCTCGCCGACACCATCAACAACATGACAGAGACGCTGGCGATCTTCGCCGACCAGGTGACGTCGGTGGCGCGCGAGGTCGGCGTCGAGGGTCGGCTCGGCGGCCAGGCCAACGTGCCCGGCGCAGCCGGCACCTGGAAGGACCTCACCGGCAACGTCAACCTGCTGGCGGCCAACCTCACCTCGCAGGTGCGCGCGATCGCGGAAGTCGCGACCGCCGTGACCAAGGGCGACCTGACACGGTCGATCCAGGTCGATGCCCGCGGCGAAGTCGCGGAGTTGAAGGACAACATCAACACGATGATCACGAACCTCCGTCTGACGACGGACGTGAACACCGAGCAGGACTGGCTGAAGACCAACCTCGCCAAATTCACCAACATGCTCCAGGGCCAGCGCGACCTCGCCACCGTCGGCCGGCTGCTGCTCACCGAGCTGTCGCCGCTGGTGAACGCGCATACCGGCGTGATCTACCAGGTCGAGAGCGAGGACAGTCCGCAGCTTCTGCTGCTCGCCTCCTACGCCGGCGACGGCGTCTATCCGTATCAGCGCGTGCTGCCGCTCGGCGACGGCTTGATCGGCCAATGCGCCCTCGACCGACGGCCGCGCGTCATCGCCGACATTCCGGCCGACGTGGTGCCGATCAATTCGGCACTGTTCCGCGTCGCACCGAAGAACCTGGTCGTACTGCCGGTGCTGTTCGAGGGCCAGGTCAAGGCGGTGATCGAGCTCGCCTCGCTGACCTCGTTCACGACCTCGCAGATGACATTCCTGGAGCAGCTCACGGACTCGATCGGCATCGTGCTCAACTCGATCGAGGCGACGATGCAGACCGAAGGCCTGCTCAAGCAGTCGCAGCAGCTCGCCGGCGAGCTCCAGACCCAGCAGCGCGAATTGCAGCAGACCAACGACCAGCTCGAACAAAAGGCGCAGCAGCTCGCCGAGCGCAACGTCGAGGTCGAGCGCAAGAACCAGGAGATCGAGCAGGCCCGCCGCGCGCTGGAGGAAAAGGCGACCGAGCTTGCGCTTACCTCGAAGTACAAGTCCGAATTCCTCGCCAATATGAGCCACGAGCTGCGCACGCCGCTGAACTCGATCCTGATCCTGGGACAGCAGCTCACCGACAATCCGGACGGCAACCTCACTGGCAAGCAGGTCGAATTCGCCCGCACCATCCACGGCGCCGGCACCGACCTGCTCAATCTCATCAGCGACATTCTCGATCTCTCCAAGATCGAGTCCGGCACGGTGACGGTCGACGCCGAGGAAATCCTGACCGCGAACCTGCTCGAGACCGTCGGGCGACCGTTCCGTCACGAGGCGGAAAACCGCAATTTGTCGTTCAAGATCGACGTCGATCCGAATCTCGCGCGCAGCATCGTCACCGACTCCAAGCGCCTGCAGCAGGTTTTGAAGAACCTGCTCTCCAACGCCTTCAAGTTCACCGCCGAAGGCGAAGTGCGCCTGACGGTCGCCGGCGCGGTCGGCGGCTGGGGGACGGATCACCCGGTGCTGAACTCGGCACCGGCCGTGATCGCGTTCGAAGTGTCCGACACCGGCATCGGCATTCCCCTTGAGAAGCAGAAGCTGATCTTCGAGGCGTTCCAGCAAGCGGATGCCGGCACCAGCCGCAAATATGGCGGCACCGGCCTCGGCCTTGCGATCAGCCGCGAGCTCGCAAGCCTGCTCGGCGGCGAAATCCACCTGCGCAGCTCGCCGGGCAAGGGGTCGTGCTTCACGCTCTATCTGCCGCTGAAATACTCCGGCCCGACGCTCGCGCCGCGCGCCGCACCTTCGTCTCAATACAGCCAGCCGCCGGCGCTGCAGCCCACCATGCCCGAACAGCAACGCGTCATCGAGCAGCTTTCCGACGACCGGCTCAACCTCGAACCCGGCGACAGCATCCTCCTGATCGTCGAGGACGACCCGCATTACGCGCGCGTTCTGGTCGACCTCGCGCGCGACAAGGGCTTCAAGGTCCTGGTCGCCGCCCGCGGCGCGGAGGCGCTGGAGCTTGCGAAGCAGTATCAGCCGAGAGCGGTCTCGCTCGACGTGTTCCTGCCCGACATGCTCGGCTGGACCGTGCTGAGCCAGCTCAAGCACAATCCGCTGACCCGCCACATCCCCGTGCAGATCATCACGCTCGACGAGGACCGCCAGCATGCGCTGGCGCGCGGGGCCTTCTCCTTCGTCAACAAGCCGACGACGACCGAGGGCGTCTCGGCCGCGCTGACGCAGATCAAGGAATATGCGCGACCGCGGCGCAAGCGGCTGCTTATCGTCGAGGACAACGAGGCCGAGCAGCTCTCGATCCGCGAACTGCTGCATCACGACGACATCGAGATCGTGACGACCGGCACCGGCGCCGACGCACTCTCGATGCTGCGCGAGTCGCCTTGTGATTGCGTCGTGCTCGACCTGCGGCTGCCCGACATGAGCGGCTTCGATGTACTGGACCAGATTCGCAACGACGACGCGCTGTCGAACGTTCCGGTCGTGGTCTTCACCGGCCGCGAGCTGTCGGCCGAGGAAGATGCGGAACTCCACACCATGGCGCGCAGCATCGTGGTCAAGGGTGTGGAATCTCCGGAGCGCCTGCTCGACGAGACCGCGTTGTTCCTGCACCGCGTGATCACGGAACTTCCCGTCGAGAAGCAGCGCATGCTGGAGAAGCTGAACAGTTCCGACGAAGACCTGATCGGCAGGACCGCGCTGCTCGTCGACGACGATGCCCGCAACATCTTCGCGCTGTCGAGCGTGCTGGAACGGCGTGGCATGAAGGTGCTGACGGCCACGACCGGCAGCGAGGCGGTGACCCTGGTCGAATCCAATCCGGAAATCGCCATCGTGCTGATGGACATCATGATGCCGCAGATGGATGGCTACCAGACCATCGGCGTCATCCGTGAAAATCCGGCCTTCGCCCGCCTTCCGATCATCGCGCTGACCGCCAAGGCGATGAAGGGCGACCGCGAGAAATGCCTGGAGGCCGGCGCGTCCGACTACCTCGCCAAACCCGTCAACACCGATCAATTGCTGCTTGCGATCCGCATGTGGCTGCACCGTTGAGTTTGGATCTGCGAATGGACCACGAAAAGGTCAACATCCTCCTCGTCGACGACCAGCCGGCCAAGCTGCTCGCCTACGAGGTGATCCTGAAGGAGCTCGGCGAGAACCTCGTGGTCGCCTCGTCGGGCCGCGAGGCGCTGGAGTTACTGCTCAAGACCGAGATCGCGGTGATTCTTGTCGACGTCTGCATGCCCGAGCTCGACGGCTTCGAGCTCGCCGCGATGATCCGCGAGCATCCGCGCTTCCAGAAGACGGCGATGATCTTCATCTCGGCGATTCAGGTCAGCGACATCGACCGGTTGCGCGGCTATGAAATGGGCGCGGTCGATTACGTGCCGGTGCCTGTCGTGCCGGAGGTGCTGCGCGCCAAGGTCAAGGTGTTTGCCGAGCTCTATCGCAAGACGCGCGAACTCGAGCGGCTGAACCAGGATCTCGAGGACCGCGTGCGTGCGCGCACCGCCGAGCTGGAGAATTCCACCGCGAAGCTGCGCGAGAGCGAAGAGCGGCGCAGCATGGCGATCGCCGCAGGCAAGATGGGGTCCTGGGACTGGGACTGGATCACCGGCGACTGGATGTGGGACGAGGGGCAATATCGTATCTTTGGTGTCGGCCCCGACAGCTTCGAGGTCAACCCGGCCAACGTTCAGGCACTGCTGCATCCCGACGACGTCGATCAGCTGCGCAAGGCGATCGCCGAATTCAACAAGGGCACGCGCGCCTACGAAACGGAGTTCCGCATTGTGCGGCCGGATGGCGACGTGCGCTGGTGTGTCGGCACGGCGGCCGCCACGGTCGACGACAGCGGTAGGGTCGTGCGCGTCAGCGGCGTGACGGTCGACATCACCGAACGCAAGCGCGCCGAGGAGCGGCAGAACCTGCTGGCACGCGAAGTCGATCATCGGGCCAAGAATGCGCTGGCGCTCGCGCAATCGATCGTGCGCCTCACCCGCGCCGACGAGGTCAAGGCCTATGTCAGCGCCGTCGAGGGACGCATCAATGCGCTGGCGCGCGTGCATACGATCCTGTCGCTGTCGAGCTGGCAGGGCGCCGAACTCTCGAAGCTGATCGACGAGGAGCTTGCGCCCTATTCCCTCGGCGGACAGATCAAATTGGCAGGTCCCGAAGTTCAGTTGCTGCCGGCGACCGCGCAGACGCTGGCGCTGGCGCTGCATGAGCTTTTCACCAATTCGGCGAAGTATGGCGCGCTCTCGACGCGGTCGGGACGCCTCGGGATCGGCTGGCAGGTCGAGGACGAGCTGCTCACGCTGACCTGGGAGGAATCCGGCGGCCCGCTGGTCGGGATTCCGAAATCCCGCGGCTTCGGTACGCGGAGCCTGCTTGCGAGCGTCGAGTCCCAGCTCGGCGGGCAGGCGCAATTCGATTGGCGCGCCGAAGGCCTGTTGTGCCGCCTGGAGGTGCCGTTGACACGCAAGACTGCTGCGACAACCGCACCCGGCAAATTCGAAGCCGCAGGCTCCGCCGAATTGCAGCGCGCATCCGGTTAGCCGGACGCCGCACTCGTCATGCGCTGCGCCGTCCGCCGGTCGCGCGCGACGCGCCCTTCGAGCCAGGCTTCTGTCCGGGCGAGATCGCGCAGCGCATGTGCATAGCGGCGAGCCGCGCTGCGCTCGGCTCCGCGCGGCAGCTTGCGTGCCTTGCGAAGGATGTCCGCAGCGGCGTTTCGATAGGCCAGCGAGCGGTAAAGAAAGACTACCTTGCCCATATCGGATGTTCCCTTGTTGTGGCGTTCATCCTCGCAGGCCCGGCATGAACGTCGGATGAAGCGGGCAATGACAATTCCTCCATCCGGATGGAACCAGCGGATATCGTCTGCGTTCGTATGCCAGATCGGGATGCAGTTCCCATGCGCGCGAAAAAGTCGTCGGACCTGATCTCTCCCACCGGGCTCATCAAGCTGATGACACATGCGCTGATGGGGGCAGCGCTCGGCCTTGTTTTCGGCCTCGCGCTCATTCTCTCCAATCCGGCCGTCGCCAACCTGCTGAGTAATGGCGGAACCCAGGCCGTCGTAGTGTTCGCCCTCACCCTGGTGACGACGTTCGCGATCGGCGCGACGCTCACCGGCGCCGTATTCATCCTCGTAGAGAACAAGCAATCTTGAAGCACGCGTGAGGGGCGAAATTCTCTTTGTCCGGAACTCCCGCGCCGAATGGCGGTTGGCTGCCTGCGTCAATTTAACTCAGGGAGTTCCCGCGCATGAAGTCGACCAAGCTCGCCCTCGCAATGATGTTGGCAACCGGCCTCGCCGCGGCGCCGTTCGCAGTGCAGGCCAAATCGCACAAGGCGAAACATGGATCCTCGATGTCATCGTCGTCGCAGACTACGGGCGCCAACACGAAATCCAGCGGTGCTGCCAATCCCTCGAGCCAAGGCAATGTCGGCCCGGGCACCAATCAGGCCGGCAGTGTGAACACGCCGAGCAGCTCGAAATAAGTGGATTCGCAACCGAGAAGGCCCCGCCACGGCGGGGCTTTCTTGTCACCGTGAAGCACGGCGTTCCTGTCGGCATCCGACATCGATGATCGCCACGCGAATCGAGCGTGCGCACGCTTTTGCTGCGTCGGATGTCAGGGAGCGTCCGAAGAACATGCCTTGACGAGGTGTTCGAGCCTGGCCCGCTTGCGCGCGATCAACAATTGGGCCGCAGCATCGTCGAGCGCCTCGCGCCGCAACTGCCGGATCGCGGAGCCCAGTTCGAGAATTTCGGCGCGTAATTTCAGAATCCGGTAGGCGTCCGGGTCTTCCTCCACCGCGCGCTCCCAAAATTCTCAGCGGCGCGCGATTACGCGCAGAGGGTTGCCTGATGTCTTCGCGGAACGAACGCGTACCCTGTCGCGGACATTCGGCAGGACATCGCCGCCACCTGCAGCCTTCCATTCGCCAATCAGCAGGTTGATTTTCCGGCGCAGATCCATCTGCGCCGAGGCCTTCTCTGCGCAGTCGCGATCGCGGTCGACCAGCTCGCGCACGGACGCCTCGACATCGGCCATCTCTAGCCTCAAGGCGCTGATTTTGCGTCGAATTTCATTAATTCTGTTGTCCATGGCTTGTTAGAACAAAATAAGAACATATAGTCAAGCCACGATTTCAGGACGGAGACGCGACATGCAGGTTCAGGGTAAATACGACGCCAGGGCTTTCCTCGCCGAGCAGATGACCAGGGCGCAAGGCCTCAGGCTGAAACGGCTGAGCGAGGAGGCGTATCAACCCGCGCAATATGCGCGGGGTCTGTCCTTCGGCGAGGCGGCACGGCGCATCCAGGTGCTGGAAGCCGAGATCGAATTGGCGAATTCCTTCTAGGCTGCATCGCGCATCCGGAACGCTGCCTGCCCGGTTTCGGAACCATGCCATTCCCGGATGGTTCTCCTCGGCCAAAGGGAGAACAATGCATGGCGCGCAAGGCAAAGAAACGCCGCTACTCACGTAGCTCCGGCAGCGATGTCGAAAGCGAGATGCGACGCTACAAGAAGGGCACCGCAAAGAGCGGGCCCGGCGGTCGTGGCGGACGCGTGAAGAACCGCAAGCAGGCGATCGCGATCGGACTGTCGAAGGCGCGCAAGAAAGGCAAGAAGGTCCCGAAGAAGGCCTCGAAGCAGAAGACTGCCAGGAAAACTGCCAAGAAGACATCCAATAAGACTTCGAAGAATACTTCGAAGCCGAAGCGCAAATCCTCCAAACGGTCGCGCTGACTCTGTCAGATCATGCTGCCAGGCATGAAGCAGCGGATCGCAATGCCGAACGCGGTTTTCACCGGCCACACCATTGTGCGGCCGGCCCGGTTCGGCTCAGTGATCACGGCTTCGTCCGGTACCTCCACCCACTCGCCGTCGAGCCGCACGCGATAGTGCCCGTTGTGCGATTCCCAGTCGGGATCGGCGACGGCAAATCCATCCGCGTCCGAGCAGCACGGACCGAGATGGCTGCGCAGGCTGTCGAACCACGGCTTGAGGGGTGAGTCCGCGTAGCGGCCGTCGTCACGCCCGAGCGCGTTTCCGCCCCACAGCACGAACGGCGCCACGAGCAGCGCACTCCTCAGCGAGACCTTCAATCGATCCATGTCGGCACCGATCAAATGCGAACCACCGGCCGGCTCCACGAGGCGGCGGGA
This sequence comes from Bradyrhizobium sp. SZCCT0153, assembly GCF_018129995.1. GTDB lineage: Bacteria > Pseudomonadota > Alphaproteobacteria > Rhizobiales > Xanthobacteraceae > Bradyrhizobium > Bradyrhizobium japonicum_G. Next base: position 19,015 of record NZ_JAFCKS010000002.1, on the reverse strand, counting down.
GGTTCCACGCTTTGCAACCGCTCGGCGGCTTCGTTGCCGCCGAGTCCTTGCACCATCTCGAAACTGTGGTGTGCGAACACGGCTTTTTCGGACGAACCGGGTCATCATCGCTGCCGTTAACGAGAATGTTATCTGCGGGCGCCCGGTCATCCTGAAGGCGAACGAGAGAAAGGCGGCCCGAGGGCCGCCTTTTTGATTTGCGCCGATCGAAATTCGACTTACGCGAGCGGCACCGCGACGAACCGGGTCGCCTCCGCGCTCCTCACCTGCAGCAGCACGCTGCGCTTGCCGGATGATTTCGCCTGCGCCAGCTCCGAGCGGACATCACCGATATTGGCGACGGCCTTGCCGCCGACATTGAGGATGACGTCGCCGGTCTGGATGCCGCGCTGCGCGGCCGGCCCTTCCGGATCGACTTCGGTGACGACCACGCCTTTCGGACCGGCGCCCTGCACGTCGCCGGCCGGAGCCAGACTGAGCCCGAGGCGCGGCGTGCCGGCGCCTGGCTGCGTCTTGCCGTCATCGGCCTTGCCGCTTCCCTGGGCCTGCCGATCGTTCGGCAACTCGCCGAGCGCGAGCGTCACCGTCTTGCTTCCGCCGTTGTGGAGGACATCGAGCTTCACGGACGTGCCCGGCACCAGGCCGGCGATGGTGCGGGCGAGATCGCGGGAGTCCTTGATCGCGGTGCCGTTCACCGCGGTGATGACATCGCCGGCCTCGATGCCCGCCTTCGCCGCCGGGCTGCCGTCCTGCGGGTTGTCGACGATCGCGCCGCGCGCCTCCTTGAGGCCGAGGCTGTCGGCGATATCCGACGTCACCGGTTGCACCTGCACCCCGAGCCAGCCGCGGGTAACCGCGCCCTTGTCCTTCAGCTGTGCGATCACGAGCTTTGCGGTCGAGGCCGGAATGTCGAAGCCGATGCCGACCGAGCCGCCGGAGGGCGAGAAGATCGCGGTGTTCACGCCGATCACATTACCGTTCATGTCAAAGGCCGGGCCGCCGGAATTGCCCTTGTTGATCGGCGCATCGATCTGGATGAAATCGTCATAAGGCCCGTTGCCGATATCGCGGCCGCTGGCCGAAACGATGCCGGCCGTCACGGTGCCGCCGAGGCCGAAGGGATTGCCGACCGCCACCACCCAGTCACCGATGCGCGGCTTCTGGTCGGAGAATTTGACGAACGGAAAATCCTTATTGCCATCGACCTTGATCAGAGCGAGATCGGTCTTCGGATCGGTACCGACCACCTTCGCGGTGTAGATCGTGCCGTCGTCCATGGTCACCTGTACGGACTCGGCGTGATCGACGACGTGGTTGTTGGTCACGGCATAGCCGTCGGCCGAGATGAAGAAGCCGGAGCCTTCGCCCGTGATCACCTGGTGGCGCTGGCGCGGCATGCCGTTCATGCCGCCCGGACCGCGGAAGCCGAATTGCCGCGAGAACTGGTCGAACGGCGAGTCCTCGTCCGAATCCATCCGGTTCTGTTGCAGCATCGCGCTCTTGTCGTTGTCCTGGTCGATTCTGACCCGCACCGAGATGACGGCCGGTTTGACCTTGCTGACGAGATCGCCGAAGCCCGGAGGTGTCGCGGCGGCCTCCGCGGCCTGAGCGGGTGCGATGAAGGAGCTCACGCTGAACGGCGAAGAGCCGGGAGCGGTCGCCAGCACGGCCACGCCAAGCGCGGCGACGGTGCCGAGCAGCACAAGCCGGCGCGGCCTCAGGATCTTGCGAAACGTGGGGGTTTCGGAATTGACGCGATCGTTCATGTCGAAATGTCCATGTTGGGTGAGTCGCCTTGTACCCAACATGGCGGTGACCACCTTACAGCGTCCCGTCCACGCGATTAAATCTTGGCAAAGTTGATGCGGCCAGCGCCGCGGCCCAAATCGCGGTTGCACGTTTGATGCAGCTCAACACGGCCCCCCTGCGCAGTGAAAGACTGGGGCCAACGGATGATGTCCATAGGAGGCGCGCCATGTACAAAGACATTCTCGTTCACGTCCCGACCGAACGTCCTATGCGCCCCGTGATCGACGGATCGATTTCGCTGGCCGCGCACCTCAACGCCCACATCGACGCGGTCGCCGTCGGCTATGTCGCAACCAGCGCGGCCTACGTGATGGAAGGCGGCGCCGCAGTGGCAGCCGTGTTCGAGATGGAACGTGAACGCGCGGTGGAGCGGGCCGAGGCGGCGCTGACAGTGTTCAAAAGCGAAGCGGCGAACGCCGGTCTTTCCTTTACATGCCACCCGCTCGGCGCGATCCCGGCGGATGCAGCCGGCTCGCTCGGCGGGATGGCGCGGCTACACGATCTCAGCATCGTGCTGCAGCCCGATCCAGCGCAAGGCTCGTTCGACAACGACATACCGAGCGAGATCCTGTTCCAGGCGGGCGGCCCTGTGCTCTTCCTGCCGTATAACTTCCGTGGAGCATTCAGGGCGAACCGGATCGGCATCTGCTGGGACGGCAGCCGCCTCGCCGCCCGCGCGATGCGCGATGCCGCCCCGTTCCTGGCCCGCGCCGAGGAGATCGTGATCATCACGATCAACGAGGCAGACGCCGTTTCCGACGACGTCTCGGCGCGCAATCTGACAAGACATCTCGGCCGGCGCGGATTGTCGACCCGCACGGTCGGCCTGTCGGCGACCCGCTCCGAGATTCAGCCGACCATCCTGTCGCTGGCGGCCGACGAGAGCCTCGATCTCCTGGTGATGGGCGGCTACGGCCATTCACGATTGCACGAGCGCGTTCTCGGCGGCGTCACCCGCGCCATGCTGGAAGCCATGACGGTGCCGACGCTGATGTCGCATTAGCGAAGCCGCCCGGATGCTCTCACGCCGCGACGGGCTCCTCCCACGCGGCGGCGGCGACGGCGTCATCCTCGCCTTTCGCATTGCACGCGTCGAAATGCGCCTTGAGCTCGACTTCGGCGAGATGCTCGAAATGCTCGGCTTGGCCCAGCAACTCCCAAGTCTGGAGCGGCCGGTAGGCCGCCTGCTGGCGGCAGAGTGACGCTAGCGCCCGGTAGCGACGTACGTTCTCCATGAGACCCTCCCTCGCATTCACAGGGCTTATTGCCCTTATTTGCGTCAGGGCGATGGCGGTTGTGCAAAACATTTGCTGCGTGCACAGCGCGACTGATCGCAGTTAACTTTTGAGAAATGCGCGCACATATTTTAGTTCCAAACGCGCAAGTTTGCACGTGGAACCCGCCGGTTTGGAAAACTTGGGGTCTAGGCGTAAAGGCGCTGCTCCACGGCCACGCCAATCAGATCGAGATACCGCTCGATCAGGTCGGGCCGGCCGACGAGATAGCCTTGCATCTCCTCGCAGGCCTCGCGCGCCAGGAAGGCGCGCTGCGCCTCGGTTTCCACCCCCTCGGCGACGACCGGGATATTCAAGGCGTGCGCGAGGCTCAGGACCGCGCGGACGATCTCGGCTGATTGCGGCGTCGTCTCGAGATTGGAGATGAAGCTGCGATCGATCTTGATCTTGTCGAACGGAAACGACTGCAGATAGGACAGCGAGGAATAGCCGGTGCCGAAATCGTCCATCGCAATGCGGATGCCGAGCGCCTTCAGCCGCCGCAGCAGATTGAGCGCGCGGGTGAAGTCGCCGATCAGCACGCCCTCGGTGATCTCGACCTCGAGTCGGGTCGGCGCAAGTCCCGTCTCCAGCAGGATCCGGTGGATCGCGCGTTCGAGGTCGCCGGCCAGGAACTGGACCGGCGACAGATTGACCGCCACCTGCAACGGCCGCGGCCAGGACGCCGCCTCGCGGCACGCTTCGCCAAGGACCCACTCGCCGATCTGGATAATCAGCCCGTTCTCCTCGGCGAGCGGAATGAACTCGTCGGGCGGCACGAAGCCCCGCGTCGGATGGTTCCAGCGCAGCAGCGCCTCGAAGCCGATGACTTCGCCATCAATCCGCGCCTGCGGCTGGAAGTAGACCAGGAATTGGTTCAGCTCCAGCGCCTGCCTCAGATCGTGTTGCAGCAGCCTGCGGTCGCGCAGTTCCTGGTCCATCTCGGGTTCGAAGAAGCGGACCGTGCCCCTGCCCTCGCGCTTGGCACGATAAAGCGCGGAATCGGCATTGGCGAGCAATGTGGCGGCATCCACGCCGTCATCTGGATAGAACGCGATGCCGACGCTAAGGCCCACATGGGAGAGATAGTCGTCGACCTCTAGCTCCTTGCCTATCGTTTCGACCAGGCGTTCGGCGAGCGCCAGAACGTTCTCCCGGCGGACGTCGTCGGGCATCAGGATCATGAATTCGTCGCCGCCGATGCGGGCGATAAAGGCGCCGTCAGCCTCCGCGGCAAGGCGATCGGCCGCGGCCCGCATCAGCATGTCGCCGACGGGATGACCGAACACGTCGTTGACTTCCTTGAAGCGGTCGAGATCGAGGCTGAGCACTGCAAAACTGGTCGCCGCTTCCAGCGCCCGCTCCAGCCGTTCGTCCAACACTGCGTTGAAGGCGCTGCGGTTCGGCAGGTCGGTCAGCACGTCATGATGGGCGAGATGTCTTATGCGTTCCTGGGTCGCGACGCGCTCGGTGACGTCCTCGATCACACCGACCAGATATTGCGGATCGCCGGCATCATCGGTGATCAGCATCTTGCGCGAATTGACGACCCGGTCGTGGCCTTTCACGCCAACTTCAAGCAGGTGCTCCTCGAGAAACATCGGCATGCCGCTGGCGACGACGCGACGATCCTGCTCGTTGACCACGCGGGCGACGTCGGCCGGGAAGATCTCCTCGGGCGTCCTGCCCAGCATCTGCTCGCGCGGCAGGCCATAATAGTCCTCGCCGGCGCGATTGAGCAAAATGTAGCGGGAATCCTTCGCGCATTTGGCGAACACGGCAATCGGTATGTTCTCGACGATGGTGTCGAGGAACTCCTGGGTTCGCAGCAGGTCTTGCTCGACCTCATCGTGCGTGTGCGCGCGCATATCCGTCATACGCTGGCGGTCGCGGTCGCCTGCCTCGTAGGCCGCACTGACGAGCTCGCCCAGCTTGACGAGATCGACCTGTCCGGCCGCGTCGGTGGCGCAGCGAATCTGTTCGGCGAACAAGCGATGCATGCTCATGCCGTCGCTCCGCGCCGTGTGCAGGCCTCATGCCTGCAGATGTCCTCGATCCGCATTCCCGCGCTCTCTCAGCGTTCCTTAATCGCAGATTGAGACACATAGCATTGCGCGGTCGTTAATCGAACTTTCGTCTGACGCGCGTGGTTACCCCGCCCTGAAACGGCTCATCGTTTTGTGCGGCATCCTCCATGGAACCCCGGAGAAAACTGGCCCGCCGTGGGACAACCGCCACCACAGCGCAGCGGCTCGCGTCCCACCCGTAGTCTACCGGATGAGCGCACTCTCTGCGGTCCGCATCGCCCGTGCGGAATTATCCTGGAACTTCACAACCCGGCCTGACTCGGCAGCGACGCGAATCGCTGCGATATTGGCGGCATAGTCGGCAGCGCTCTTGCCGCGAAAGACGGCCGAACCCGCCACGAGCGTATCGGCACCCGCCGCGGCCACGGCAGCGGCATTGTCGCGCGTAATGCCGCCATCGACCTCGAGCCTGATCGGCCTGTCGCCGATCATGCTGCGAATGCGCCTGATCTTCTCGACCTGGGAGTCGAGGAAGGACTGACCACCGAAGCCGGGGTTGACCGTCATCACCAGCACCAGATCGAGACGATCAAGCACGTATTCGATCGCGGCTTCCGGCGTTGCCGGGCACAGGCTGACACCGGCCTTCTTGCCAAGCGCGCGGATCGCCTGGAGCGAGCGGTCGAGATGCGGCCCAGCTTCGGCATGGACGGTGATGACATCGGCGCCCGCCTTTGCGAACGCCTCCAGATGGGGATCGGTCGGCGCGATCATGAGATGCACGTCGAAGACCCGCTTCGTCAGCGGTCGGATCGCCTTGATAACGTCGGCACCATAACTGATGTTCGGCACGAAATGGCCGTCCATCACGTCGCAATGGATCCAGTCGGCGCCGGCCGCGTCGATCGCCGCGACCTCCTCACCAAGGCGCGCGAAGTCTGCCGCCAGGATCGAGGGAGCGATGATGATCTCTGCGGTCATGGCTTTGCACTCCTCACATCGGCTCCGCCGCTGAAGACGCGGCTCGCCAGGACGTCCATGGGATCGATCGTTTCGAGGTCGGCGACATCGAGCATGCGGTCGAGATCCGACACCAGCCGATCGGCCTGCCGCAGGCGAATGCGGTCGACGGCGTTGCGGATCGAGCGCGCGTTGGAGAAGAACGGCTGGGTCCGGCGTAGCGCGATATACTTCTCGAAGGCCTCGCGCGCCGCCGCCGAGAAGCGATAGCCCCGTTCCTTCAGCATCAGCTCGGCGATGACGAGAAGTTCGGCTTCCGCATAATCCGGAAAGTCGATGTGGTGGGCGATGCGCGAGCGGAAGCCGGGATTGGAGGCGAAGAAGCTGGTCATGCGCTCGCCATAGCCGGCGAGGATCACAACGAGGTCCTCCCGCTGGTTCTCCATCACCTGGAGCAGGATTTCGATCGCCTCCTGGCCGTAGTCGCGCTCGTTGTCGGGCCGGTGCAGATAGTAGGCCTCGTCGATGAACAGCACGCCGCCCATTGCCTTCTTCAATATCTCTTTCGTTTTCGGCGCCGTGTGGCCGATATATTGCCCGACGAGATCGTCGCGCGTCACCGAGATGACCTGCCCGCGCCGCACGAAGCCGAGGCCGTGCAGGATCTTCGCCATGCGCAGCGCGACGGTCGTCTTGCCGGTGCCGGGGTTGCCGGTGAACGACATGTGCAGTGTGGGCGGCGCCGAGGCGAGACCCGCACGCTGCCTGATGCGCTCGATCAGCAGGAGCGATGCGATCTGGCGCACGCGGTCTTTGACCGGCCGAAGGCCGATCAACTCCCGCTCGAGCTGTTGCAACGTCTCGGTGATCCCCGCCGCTTCGGCTTCCTTGCGGAGATCGAACGTAGTCTCACCGCCTTCAGCGGGCGTGGCACGGGCAATGTCGAGCATGGGCACCTCGAACAAAAAAGCCCCGCCGCGGGGCGGCGGCGGAGCAGTTGTCCGCCAAGGATCTGGAGCAGGGAGTGCTCCACGCGGAGAGCAATGGCTTATGGCGACGCTGCCGCGGCTGGCTTGCGCACCGTGGAGTAGCGAATCGCGCGCCCGCCGACTTCCTGCCGCACGAGGTCGAACTCGGCTTCCTGCGGCGGCCGGTTGACGAGGAACGAGATCCGCACCGATTCCCAGCCATGGCTCGAATCGAAGCCGCTGATGCGGATGTAGCGGTCGCCATACACCCTGCGGCATTCGGCGAGTTCCATCATCACGCCGGCGGCGTCTTGGAGATCGAACATCGGCAGGCCCCACATCTCCCAATAGGTGTTGCGGGGATGCGGATCGTCGGTGAACTCGATGTTCACCGCCCAGCCATTGGTCAGGCAATATTGCACCTGCTTGGTGATCTGATCGTCTGTCAGATCGGGCAGGAACGAAAAGCAGCCTTGGGTCAGCTTCATGTCAAATCTCCTCAAACGGTTTCCAGCGCGGTCGGAACGAAGTCCGGCGTGTCGGTGGATTGATAGTTGAAGGTGACGTCCTTCCAGACTTCGAGCGCCGCCTTCAGCGGCGTGCAGGTCTCGGCCGCTCTGGCCAGGATCTCCGGACCCTCGTGGACGTAGTCGCGGCCCTCGTTACGGGCGAGGATCATCGCTTCCAGCGCCACGCGATTGGCGATCGCGCCGGCCGCAATCCCCATGGGATGTCCAATGGTGCCGCCGCCGAACTGCAACACGACATCCTCACCGAGCAGGTCGAGCAGCTGGTGCATCTGGCCGGCATGGATGCCGCCCGATGCGACCGGCATCATCTTGTTGAGACTGGCCCATGGCTGGTCGAAGAACAGGCCGTGCTCGAGCCTCGTCGGATTGAAGTCCTCACGGCAGACGTCGTAATAGCCGCGCGTGGTGTTGGGATCGCCCTCGAGCTTGCCGACCACCGTTCCGGCATGGATGTGGTCGACGCCGGCGAGCCGCATCCATTTGGCGATGACGCGGAACGACACGCCATGACTCTTCTGCCGCGTATAGGTCGAGTGGCCGGCGCGATGCAGATGCAGGATCATGTCGTTGCGCCGTGCCCATTTCGCCATCGACTGGATCGCGGTGTAGCCGATGACGAGGTCGATCATGACGATGACCGAACCGAGTTCCTTGGCGAACTCCGCTCGCTCGTACATGTCCTCCATCGTGCCCGCGGTGACGTTCAGGTAGGTACCCTTCACCTCACCCGAGGCGGCCTGTGCCCGGTTCACGGCCTCCATGCAGTAGAGGAAGCGGTCGCGCCAGTGCATGAAGGGCTGCGAGTTGATGTTCTCGTCGTCCTTGGTGAAATCGAGCCCGCCCTTCAGCGCCTCGTAGACCACGCGGCCGTAGTTGCGGCCCGACAGCCCAAGCTTCGGCTTCACCGTCGCGCCCAGCAGCGGCCGGCCGAACTTGTCAAGCCGCTCGCGCTCGACCACGATGCCGGTCGCGGGTCCCTGGAAGGTCTTAACGTAGGCAACCGGAAAGCGCATGTCTTCCAGACGCAGCGCTTTCAGCGGCTTGAAGCCGAACACGTTGCCGATGATCGAGGCCGAAAGGTTGGCGATCGAGCCCGGCTCGAACAGGTCGAGGTCATAGGCGATGTAGGCAAAGTACGAGCCCGGCGTGCCCGGCACCGGATCGACGCGGTAGCATTTCGCGCGATATTTTTCCGCAGCCGTCAACCGATCGGTCCATACCACCGTCCAGGTCGCGGTCGAGGATTCGCCGGCGACCGCGGCCGACGCCTCGATCGGGTCGACGCCTTCCTGCGGCGTGACGCGGAACAGTGCGATCACGTCGGTGTCCTTCGGGACATAGTCGGGCTCCCAATAGCCCATGCGGGCGTATTCCATGACGCCCGAGCGATAGCGCTCCTTGCCGCGGACGGTTCCTGTATGTGCGTTCATGGCTTTCTCCCTCGTTTCTCTCTTCTAATCTCTGAATCTGCTCAGGCTGCGACGGGCTCACGGGCATCGACGCGCGGATCGAGCTCGCCGGCGCGGTACCGCCGCGCCATCTCGCTCATCGGGACGACCTTGATCTCGCTGGCATGGCCGGCGGTGCCGAACTGCTCGAAACGCTCGCGGCAGAGCTCGCGCATCGCATCCATCGCGGGCTTGAGGAACTTGCGCGGGTCGAACTCACTGCGACTTTGCGCGGCGACCTTGCGGAATACCGCCGTCATTGCGAGGCGGCAATCGGTGTCGATATTGACCTTGCGCACACCACTCTTGATGCCGCGAACGATCTCTTCGACCGGCACGCCCCAGGTCTGAGGCATCTCGCCGCCATACTGGTTGAACATGTCCTGGAGAGGCTGCGGCACCGACGAGGAGCCGTGCATCACCAGATGCGTGTTCGGCAGCCGGCGGTGGATCTCCTCGACCACCCGCATCGCCAGGATGTTGCCATCCGGCTTGCGGCTGAACTTGTAGGCGCCGTGCGAGGTACCCATGGCGATGGCGAGCGCATCGACCTTGGTGGCACGGACGAAGTCGACCGCCTGGTCGGGATCAGTCAAAAGCTGGTCGTGGCTGACCGTGCCTTCGACGCCATGTCCGTCCTCCTGCTCCCCGCCGCCGTGTTCGAGCGAGCCGAGTACGCCAAGCTCGCCTTCGACGGAAGCGCCGACCCAATGAGCGAGATCGACGACGCGGCGGGTGATCGCGACATTGTAGTCGTAATCGGCTGCCGTCTTGGCATCGGCCTTGAGCGAGCCGTCCATCATGACGGACGTGAAGCCGTGGGCGATGGCGGAGGCGCAGGTCGCCTCGTCGTTGCCGTGGTCCTGATGCATGCAGAGCGGAATGTCCGGATAGGTCCGCTCCAGCGCATCGATCATGTGCGAGAGCATGAGATCGCCGGCATAGCTGCGCGCGCCGCGCGAGGCCTGGATGATCACGGGCGCATCGACCTCGGCCGCCGCCTGCATGATCGCGATGCCCTGCTCCATGTTGTTGATGTTGAACGCCGGCACCGCGTAGCCATGGCCGGCTGCGTGGTCGAGCAGTTGCCTGAGGGTGATACGTGCCACGAGTGGTTCTCCTTATTGTCGCTTGCGGGCGATTGCCCGGCGGGCGGCTTCTGCGATGCTTTGCGGTGTGATGCCGAATTCGCGGTACAGCACGGGTGCCGGCGCCGAAGCGCCGAAGCCGCGCATGCCGACGAACTCACCGTCAGCGCCGATCCAGCGCGACCAATCGCCCTGTACGGCCGCCTCGACACCGACGCGCGGCGCGGTGCCGAGCACGGTGGCGCGGTATTCGTCTGGCTGTTCCTCGAACAGGGCGAAGCAAGGCGCGGACACCACGGCAGCGCGGATGTGCTCGGTCGCGAGCAGGCGGGCGGCTTCCATCGCGATCGACACCTCCGAGCCGGTTGCGATCAGCGTCACGTCGCGGCCGCCGTCCGGCGAGACGACGAGATAGGCGCCGCGGGAGACACGGTTTTTGCCGCGCGCATCGCTGCGGAAGGTCGGCAACGCCTGACGCGAGAAGCACAGCACGGAGGGGCGGTCTTCGGAATTGAGCGCGCAGTCCCAAGCTTCCAGCGTCTCCACCGCGTCGGCGGGGCGGAACACCAGGAGGTTCGGGATCACCCGCAGCGCCGCCAGATGCTCGACCGGCTGGTGCGTCGGACCATCCTCGCCGAGGCCGATGGAATCGTGCGTCATCACATGGATGACGCGCAGCCTCATCAAGGCCGCGAGACGGATCGCCGGCCGACTGTAGTCGGAGAACGCGAGGAACGTGCCGCCATAGGGAATGAAGCCGCCATGGAGTGCCAGGCCGTTCATCGCGGCCGCCATGCCGTGCTCGCGGATGCCGTAATGGATGTAATTGCCGGCGAACGCGTCGCGACTCACAGGAGTCTGCGTCTTGGCATGGGTCAGGTTCGAATGCGTCAGATCGGCCGACCCGCCAACGAGGCCAGAAATGGTCCCGGCGATGCCGTCGAGCACCTGTTGCGAAGCTTGCCGCGTCGCGAGCTTCGGACGCTCGGACGCAAAGCGTTCGCGCAATTTCGCCGCGGCCAGCGCATAGGCAGCCGGCAGGGCAACGGCCTTGCCTTCGACGAACAGGTCGCGCTGCTCGGGCGTCGCGCATTCGTAGCGGTCGAGCCAGGCGAGGCGCTCGACTTGCCCGCGTTGTCCGATCATCCGCCACGCCTTCATGATCGGGACAGGAACCACGAAGGGCTGATAGTCCCAGCCGAGCGTCCGGCGCGCGGCTGCCGTCTGCTCGGTACCAAGCGGGGCGCCGTGCGCCTTCTCGGTGCCTTGCCGGTCCGGCGCGCCATAGCCGATGATGGTGCGGCAGGCGATCAGCGACGGCTTTGCGGTCTCGCGCTCCTCTGCGATCGCCTTTGCGATGGCTTCGGGATCGTGTCCGTCGATGCTGCGCACCGACCAGCCGGAAGCGGCGAAACGCGCGAGCTGGTCGTCGGAGGTTGCCAGCGAGGTCGGCCCGTCGATCGAGATGCCATTGTCGTCGAACAGCACGATCAGACGGCCGAGTTGAAGATGACCGGCAAGCGAGATCGCCTCCTGGCTGATGCCCTCCATCAGGCAGCCGTCGCCGGCGATCACGTAGGTGAAATGATCGACGAGACCGTCGCCATGACGCGCATTGCCCATCCGCTCGGCCATCGCCATGCCGACCGCCGTCGCGATGCCCTGCCCCAGCGGACCGGTCGTGGTCTCGACGCCCGGCGTGTGGCCGTATTCGGGGTGGCCCGGCGTCTTCGATCCCCATTGCCGGAACGCCTTGATGTCGCCGAGGCTGACGTCGCCGCCGGTCAGATGCAGCAGCGCGTAAAGCAGCATCGAGCCGTGCCCCGCCGACAGCACGAAGCGATCGCGGTCGGGCCAATTGGGATGCGCCGAGTCGAATTTCAGGAAGCGCGAGAACAGCACCGTCGCGACGTCGGCCATGCCCATGGGCAGGCCGGGATGACCGGACTGCGAGGTCTCGATGGCGTCGACCGCGAGGAAGCGGACGGCGTTGGCGAGATCGCTATGCGCGACCGCCGTGAGGTCGGCGTCGGCGTGAACCGAGATGTTCATCGGATTCTTCCCTTGTTCACTTCAGGTTTCGCTTGCGCTCGATCAGCTGCATGATCAGCGGCGTCAGGATCAGCTGCATCGCAAGATCGAGCTTCGCGCCCGGACACACGATCGAGTTCGCGCGGGACATCCAGCTTTGCGGCAGCATCGAGAGCAGATAGGGGAAGTCGATGCCGCGCGGATTCTTGAAGCGGATCACGACCATCGATTCGTCCGGCGTCGGAATCCAGCGCGCGATGAACGGATTGGAGGTGTCCACCGTCGGGACCCGCTGGAAGTTGATGTCGGTCTCGGAGAATTGAGGGCAGATGTAGTGGATGTAATCCGGCATCCGCCGCAGGACGGTGTCGGTGACGGCCTCGGTCGAATAGCCCCGCGCGCTGCGGTCGCGATGCAGCTTCTGGATCCATTCGAGATTGATGACGGGCACCACGCCGATCTTGAGGTCGGCATAGCGCGCGACGTTCACCTTGTCGGTGACGACGGCGCCGTGCAGCCCCTCGTAGAACAGAAGGTCCGAGTTCTCCGGCAACCGTTCCCATTCGGTGAAGGTGCCTGGCGCCGCGCCGTGCAGCGCGGATTCCTCGGCGTCGTGGACGTAGTGCCGGGTCGTCGCGGTGCCGGTTTCGCCATAGTCGCGGAACGCCCGCTCCAGCTCCTCGAACAGATTGGTCTCGGGACTGAAATGGCTGAAATGCCTGTTGCCGCGCTCGGCTTCCCTGGCCATCTGCGTGCGCATCTCGGTGCGGTCATAGCGGTGGAACGCGTCGCCTTCGATGTAGGCGGCGTTGACCTTCTCGCGGAAAAATATCTGTTCGAAGGTCTTCTTGACCGACGTGGTTCCGGCGCCCGAGGAGCCGGTGATCGAAATGATGGGATACTTCCTGGACATGCGTCGCCTCGCTCAGATGCGGAAGAATCCGCGCCGCGCGAACAGCGGCGATGAGCCGCTGGCCACCAGCAGCGGGTCGCAATGCAGCTCTTCGAGCCGCCGCACCTCCTTGCTCGATCCCATGATCAGGGGCACGCGCTGGTGCAGGTTTTGCGCTGCGAGGTCGAGGATTCGCTCGCGCCCCGTCGTTGCGGAGCCGCCGGCCTGCTCGATGATCATCGCCATCGGATGCGCCTCGTAAGTAAGCCGCAGGCGGCCGTCGCCATAGCCGGGGCGCGCGTCCGAGGGATAGAGGAAGATCCCGCCGCGGGTGAGGATGCGATAGGCCTCGGCGACTAGCGAGCCGACCCAGCGCATGTTGAAATCGTGGTTTGCAGGCCCTTCGACGCCCGCGAGGCACTCGTCGACGAAGGCGCGCACCGGCGGCTCCCAGTGCCGGCGGTTCGACGCGTTGATCGCGAACTCCGCGCAGGCCTCGGCAATCTGCACGCCGCTGCGTGCGAGGCGGAAGCAGCCGGCCTTGCGATCGAGCGTGAAGATGTCGACGCCGTCGCCGAGAGTCAGCACCAGCGAGGTCTGCGGACCGTAGGTGACGAACCCTGCCGCGAGCTGCGCCGAGCCACGCTGATGGAAGGCGAGCGCGAGATCATCGGGCGCCGGCAGGATCGAGAAGATCGTGCCGACGGTCATGTTGATATCGATGTTGGAGGAACCGTCGAGCGGATCGATCGCGACGCAGATTTTCGCTTCGCGGTCGCCGATCTGCGGCTCACGCATTTCCTCCGACGCCAGTGCTGCGATCGGCAGCCTGCCGAGGCAACGGCGCAGGATCGCATCGGCCTGCACGTCGAGATCGCGCTGGACGTCGCCGTCGCTGTTGCGACCCGTCGTCAGGCCCGAGGCGTCCGCGAGATCTCCGGTGCCGATAAGGTCGGCGATCTCGATGGCCGCCGCCGCGATGGCGTCGACCGCAGCTGCCACCGCCAGCGCGTGGGGCGCGGTCTCCGAGTACCGTTGGAGGTGATCGTCCAGCCTGGGTTGCCCGGTCATCTGCGTCCATCCCTTTGCTGGCGCCGCATCCAGTTCCCTCCCCGGCGGAGGTCGGTGCGGTTGGTCCCAACACAATGAAGATTGACAGCGCCGACTTAATAAGGAAAATTTCTATTCATAATGGGCGCCAAAGAAATTTCTTATAATGGTCATGGCCATGCAGCGGCCCAGCTCCGGCATCTGACGATCCGGCAGCTTCGCTCGCTCGCAGCGCTTTCGGCCAAGGGCAGCGTGACGGCGGCCTCGAGCCAGCTCGGCCTGACCCAGCCGGCCGTCACCCAGCAGCTCCGTCAGCTTCAGGACCTCGCCGGCCTGCCGCTGGTACAGCGGACCGGCGACGGCATGCTGCTGACTGAGGCCGGCAAGGAGGTTCTTGCGCTCGCCGGGCGCGTCGAAGCTGCGATCATGGACTGCCAGGGCGCGCTCGACCTGCTTGCGGGAAGGACCGGCGGCACCGTGCAGCTCGGCGCAGTCTCGACCGCGAAGTATTTCGTGCCGCACGCGATCGCGGCGTTCTCGAAGCGGCATCCGAAGATCGAGATCAAGCTCACCATCGGCAATCGCGAGGAGATCCGCGAGGCCATGCACGGCTACGACCTCGATTTCGCGGTGATGGGTCGGCCACCGGCCGACGTCAGCGTCGACGTCCGTCAACTCGGGCGCAATCCGCACATCATCGTCGCGCGCAAGGGGCACTGGCTGGCGAAGGATTCCGGCCTCAGCCTGACCGACCTCGTGCACGAGACCTTCCTCACCCGCGAGCCGGGGTCGGGCACGCGCACGCTCATGGAAGGCATGTTTCAGAAGTCGGACCTCGAGCCGGTCATCGGCATGGAGATGAGCAGCAACGAGACCATCAAGCAGGCGGTCATCGCGGGGCTCGGCATCGCCTTCATCTCGGCCCACACCGTGGCGCACGAGCTTGCCGAGGGCCGCCTGATCGTGCTCAACGTCGCGGGCCTGCCGATCGTTCGGCAATGGTACGTGATTCGCCGCAGCGACAAGGTGCTGCTGCCGCCGGCGCAGGCGATGTTCGATTTCCTGGGATCGGAGGGCTCGAATTATCTGCCCGATGTACCCGAGTTCGGCGAGCGATAGCCCGCCGACGTTCAGCCCATCAGCTTCATTGCAATCGTCGCCGCGAGAATGACGATGATCTGAAGCAAGCGCTCGGTCGTGAAGATGCGGTTGAAGGTGGTCATCGCTCGCCCCCGGCCGACGTGAAGCAGGCCCGGGCGACTTGCTATCATACGCAGGCGCCGGGGCAACTCCGTAGTCGCCACGGGTTCTGGTCCCGACCGGAGCCAGTTCACGCCGATGTGGGAGGCCGCGCCCGGCATCATCTGTTTCGGCGATTCGTTCGCGTCGTCGGACATCCCTCGCAGCTCGTTCGCGCGGCTTGTCGCCGATCTCCTTGCCGCGACGGTTAACGATCAGGCCGCCAGCACAGCGGCCTGGTCCACGCGGCTCGCGAAATAGATTTCGAGCTCCGTCAGCGCCCGCGCTTCCCAATCCCTCGCCTGCTCCAGCAGCGACCAGCTCTGGCCCGGGCGGAACGCAGCGGTCTGGCGATAGAGCGATGCGATACCGCGATAGCGGCGCACGTTCTCCAAGATGGCGTGACCGGTTATTTGGCCGTTCATGTCCGAAAACTCCCTCGTCATTCCCGCGGGAGAAATTGCGGCCAAATCTTTTTCGAAAAGTTAGCGGCGCGCGGCAAGCGCGCGCATGGTTGCCGGACTGTTGCGCGCGCGCAACGCGCGTGGCCGCGCGATGCCGATTTATTGCGAATTCGTTGCCGCGCTCTCGCCCGTACGCTTCAGCCCGCCGCGGCTGATGATCGCCATTGTCTCGCGGCAGAGATCGGCAAGGCCGATCAGGAGCACGGCGAGCAGGCAGAACAGGTTGATGGAATCCGCATTCGCGCTGGATAGCGGGGTAAACTCGAAGAAGGGCGGAATGAACGCCCACCACACCAGCGGAATGGTCAGCACCGCGGCGAATGCCGCAGCCGGCACACCCGCGACAAGTCCGAGCACGAACAGGCTGGGCAGGAAGGCCGCGAAATAGAGTTTTGCGCCGAGCGCTACGCAGATGCCCTGAAGCACCGCCGACATTGCAACAACGACGAATCCCAGCAGAAACGCCTGCCACGACCATGGCCGTACCCGCGGCACGCCAAACAGCCCCGCACGCTTCATCAGCCTCCCCCTGCCGCCCGTTAACCAGGCCCGCTTGCGACCAAAGTACTACAGTGGCGCCCAAACCGCGAGGTGGAAAACGCATGCCTGAGCGTTTGGCAAACGGGCTGCATCGCACAATTTTACCGCTACTCGCTGGCCGCATAGAGCAGGCCCGCGACGGGCAAGGCGAGGCCAATGGCCGATGCCAGTGTCCAGCCGCCTTCCGCGAAGGCCCAGGCGCCGACCGCGGAGCCGGCGGCGCCGGCCGCGAAGAACGTCGCCATATAGAGGCCGTTGAGGCGGCTGCGGTGTTCGTGCCCGAGCGCGAAGATGGCGCGGAAGCCGAGCACGACGTTGCCCTGGACCCCGATATCGATGGCAATCGCAGCCACGACCAGGCAGGCGAGGTTCAGCATCGAGCCGGCGGCCCCGATATAGGTCACGAGGAAGCCCGCGGCTGCGAGCAGCATCGCAACCAGGGTTGCCACGCGGCTATGGCCGCGGTCGGCGAGCCGTCCCGCGATCGGCGCCGCGAACACGCCTGCGACGCCGGCGAGGGCGAACAGCGCTATGCCGCTCTGGGAGAAGCCGAACGCGCTGGCGAGCTGGAGTGGCGCCACGGTCCAGAACAGGGTGAAAGCGCCGAACAGGCTCGCCTGGTAGAGTGCGCGGCGCCGCAGCAGCGGCGTGGCCCGCACCAGATGCGGCATCGACAACAGCAGCGTGCCATAATGCATGCGCGCGACCGGCCTGCGCTCCGGCAACGTCATCCAGAGCACGGCTGCGAGCACGATCATCAGCGCCGCCGAGCAGAAGAACACCGCATGCCACGACAGGGCCGCGGTGATGAAACTCGACACCGGGCGCGCCAGCATGATGCCGAGCATCAGGCCGGTCGAGACGTTGCCGACGACACGGCCGCGGATGGCTTCCGGCGCCAGATGCGCCGCATAAGGAATGATGATCTGCACCGCGACCGAGCCGAGCCCGATGAACAGCGCCGCGATCAGGAACGGCAGCGCATGGGTGGCGAAGGCGGCGGCGAGCAACGCCGCGGCGCCGAGCGTAATGACGGAGCAGATCAGGATGCGGTTCTCGACGAGATCGCCGAGCGGCACTATCAGGAGGAGCCCGGTGCCGTAGCCGATCTGGGTCATGGTGACGATCAGCCCGGCTGCTGCATGCGACAGGCCGAGCGCGGCGCTGATCGGGGCGATCAGCGGCTGGGCATAATAGATGTTGGCGGCGATCATGCCACAAGCCGCAGCAAGCACGAAAGTCAGGCGCTGCGACACCACATCCGGCCCGGGCGCGGTCTCGATGGTGGCATTCATCGTCATTTACGGACTCCAGATATCGGGAACGAACGTTCCCTAATTTGACAAGGATTCAGGCGAGTAGTTTCATGGCGACGCCGGCCAGCCGCTCGCCATCGAGCGGCAGGCGCGCCTTGCCGACGACGCGCAGGCCCTGTGTCATGCAGATCATCAGCCGCGCGGTGTCATCGGCCTCGACATGGGCCGGAATCGAGCCGTCAGCCTGACCCTCGCGAATGAGGCCGGCGATGAACTTTTCGTTGGTCATGAGTTGCGCGGTAACGCGCGCGCGGATCACGGGATCGACCGCTGAGAGCTCGACCGCGCTGCCAACCACGATGCAGCCACGCCGGCCCTCGAGACCCTGGGAATGCTCGACATAGGACAGCAAGACGTTGCGCAGCCGCTCACGACCGTTTTCGCCGCGTGCCGCGGCGGCGCGGGTCTGCTCCCCGCGCAGAGCGGCGTAGCGCTCGAATGCGGCGAGAAACACCGCATGCTTATCGCGAAACGCCTTGTAGACGCTGCCGGTGGCCAGCCGCATCGCAGCGGTCAAGTCGCCGATCGACGTGGCATGATAGCCGCGCTCGCAAAACACCCGCACCGCTCCGTCCAGAGCCGTGTCCATGTCGAATTCCCGGGGACGGCCGGGTGAATGGGCGACAGGCTGGGATGGTCGTGCGGCTTTCTGCATTGCGGCATAATAGGGAATGATTGTTTCCTAATCAAGAGACCTGGTCGTGATGGTAGACATTAAGAGTACCGGCGCCGTG
Source organism: Bradyrhizobium sp. SZCCT0153 (assembly GCF_018129995.1). GTDB lineage: Bacteria > Pseudomonadota > Alphaproteobacteria > Rhizobiales > Xanthobacteraceae > Bradyrhizobium > Bradyrhizobium japonicum_G. The sequence continues at coordinate 645 of NZ_JAFCKS010000002.1, read as the reverse complement.
TCCCGGCTCTGCAGCGCACCGCTGAAGGGCGCGGCGCTGCGTCCGGGGCACGCGAGGCGCGCCAGCGCACGTTCTCTCCACGTCGTCATTGCGAGCGCAGCGAAACAATCCAGACTGTCACCGCTGAGGGATTCTGGATTGCTTCGCTACGCTCGCAATGACGGAGCAAGGGGCGACATCGCGGTCCTCCGATGCACATTTCGACTTGCAGGCAGCCTTCGCAATCTCGCGGCGCATTTCGCCCGAGCTTTGCTTCGTCACTCCACCCTCTCCAAGCCAAGAGGGCGCAGGGAAGGCCGGGTGCCGGCTGGCACCCGCGGTCCGCTGCGCGAAGATGTAGCGCAAAAGAACCGCACAGCAGCATGCAGGTGTAGCCAATCACTCGGCCTTCCCTGCGCAGTGGTTGGACGGCTTATGCCGTGCTCTCCCGGGAGCCGAGTTCGTTCTGGCCTCCCTCACTCCAGCGAAAGTCGCCGACACCGCGCCGGTTGACGCGAATGCCGCATCCGCAAGAGCTTGACCGTAGCAACGACGGTCAGGACCACACGGTTTTGCCGTACGCACGGCCCGCCATTTCGCCGCAGTTTTTCCAGATCTGTCGACGGAGCCGGAAACTTACAGACGAGACGAACCTGAAAGCGCCGC
>NZ_JAFCKS010000019.1 GCF_018129995.1 Bradyrhizobium sp. SZCCT0153 | reverse complement strand
AGAATCTTGTAGCGCAACCTTCGCACAGTGGACCGTGGGTGCCAGCCGGCACCCGGCCTTCCCTGCGCCCTCTGACATCCTGGGGGCGAAGCCTTGAAGCAAAGCTCGGGCAAGGCAAGCCGCGAGAACGCGAAGCTGTGTCTGCGCCGAAGGCCTCTCGCTCCATCACTGCGAGCGACTTGTCCGCCGAGTCTCGGAGAACGAAGGCGGAAGCGAAGCAATTCAGAATCCATCCATGGAAAGACCCTGGAATGCTTCGTCGCAAGAGCTCCTCGCAATGACGATGCTGAAGCCCTCGTGCGCCTCTTTGTGAGTTGTACCGCAGCGGCAGAACGTTACCATGCGCCCGCACCCCGTGGAACACAGGGCCGGCACAGCAAGCGGAGGCGACATGAGCGGGCAGGAACGCAAGGTGAAGGGATCGGACCTGTTTGTCGCGGCGCTGGAGAACGAAGGCGTCGACCGCATCTTCGGCGTCCCCGGCGAGGAGAATCTCGATGTGGTGGAATCGCTCCGCACCTCCAGGATCGAGCTGATCCTGACCCGCCACGAGCAGGCCGCCGCGTTCATGGCCGCGACGCACGGGCGCCTGACCGGCAAGCCCGGCGTTTGTCTTTCGACGCTCGGCCCCGGCGCGCTCAATTTGTCCACCGGGGCGGCCTATGCGCATCTCGGCGCGATGCCGATGATCCTGATCACTGGGCAGAAGCCGATCATGAGCAGCCGGCAGGCGCGTTTCCAGATCGTCGACGTGGTCGCAACCATGAAACCGCTGACGAAGCTGTCGCGGCAGATCATCAACGCCTCCAGCATCCCGACCGTGGTCCGTGATGCGTTTCGCGTGGCGATGGAGGAGCGGCCGGGTCCGGTGCATCTCGAACTGCCCGAGGACATCGCCGGAGATGAAGTGCCTTACGCTCCCGTGATCCCGGTCCATCCGATTGATATCCCCGTGGCGCACCGCGCCGCGCTCGACCGGGCCGCCGAGATGATTTTAACTGCAAAGCGTCCTCTGGTGATGATGGGCGCAGCGACCAGCCGGCCGCGCTCCACCCACGGCATTGCGAGCTTCGTGCGGCGGACCGGCATTCCGTTCTTCACCACGCAGATGGGGAAGGGCACCGTGCCCGGCGGCACCAATCTCTACATGGGCACCGCCGCGCTGTCCGAGCGCGACTACGTTCACGACGCGATCGATGCCGCCGATCTGATCATCGCGATCGGCCACGACCCGATCGAGAAACCGCCCTTCATCATGGGGCCGTCGGGCCCGAAGGTGATTCACGTCAGCTACACGCCGGCGAGCGTCGAGCAGGTCTATTTTCCGGATGCGGAAGTCGTCGGCGATGTCGGCCCGAGCCTGGAGCTGCTCGCCGACCGCGTCGAAGGCAAGCTGCCGCAGGCCGCCGCGTTGCTGCCGCTGCGCGAAAAGATCCTCAGCCAGATCGCCGATCGCGCCACGGAGGCGCGCTGGCCGCCGACGCCGCAGCGCATCGTGCACGACATCCGGCAGGTGATCCCGGAGAACGGCATCGTCGCGCTCGACAACGGCATGTACAAGATCTGGTTCGCGCGCAACTACCGCACCCGTGTCGCCAACACCCTGCTGCTCGACAATGCGCTGGCGACCATGGGCGCCGGCCTGCCGTCGGCGATGATGGCCGCGATGCTCTATCCGGACCGCCGCGTCCTCGCGGTCGCCGGCGACGGCGGCTTCATGATGAACAGCCAGGAGATGGAGACCGCCGTCCGCCTCAAGCTCAACCTCGTCGTGCTGGTGCTCGAGGACAACGCCTACGGCATGATCCGCTGGAAGCAGGCGGTCGATCATTTCGCCGATTTCGGCATGACCTTTGGCAATCCCGATTTTGTCCTGTACGCAAAAGCCTATGGCGCGAAGGGGCATCGGATCGAGAGCATCGACAGTTTCGCTCCGACGCTCGACAAGGCGTTCAAGGAAGGCGGCGTGCATCTGGTCGTGATTCCGATCGACTATTCCGAGAATGTGCGGGTGCTCGTCGACGAGCTGCGCGCGCACGAGAAGACAAAGGCGTGAGTTTGTGCGTTGCTGTTGCCTTCCTCGTCATTGCGAGCGCAGCGAAGCAATCCAGGCTGTCTCCGCGGAAGCGACCTGGATTGCTTCGTCGCTTTGCTCCTGGCAATGACGGCGTATGCGGAACGGCCTCAATACGATAACAAGTTGCGTCGATATCATCCAACCACAGGAACTATGAAATGACCCGCGTTCGCTGTATCACCGAGATGGGAATGGGCGTCGATGTCCACGGCAGGGACGCCACCAAGGCGGCGAAGCGAGCGGTGTCGGATGCGATCCGGCATTCCAGCCTCGGCTTCTTCCGGATGATCGGCAAGACCGCGAATGACATGTTCGTTGACGTCACGATCGCTGTGCCCAATCCGGAAGCGGTAGACAAGGAAGCCGTTGCGAAGGAACTGCCTTACGGCACCGTGACCGTGACTGCGGTCAAGGGCGGGCTGGAGATACCTTCGGCCACGGAAGTGGCCAACGACCCCATCCTCATCGCCAACGCGGCCGTCATCGTCAGCTTTGACAAGGACTAGGCCGGTGTCCAACAGTCACGAGCGGCTGCTGGATCGCCCGATCTGGAGCGCGCTGACAACGAGCCAGAAATATCTGGCGGAGGGCGGCCCGCAGGCGCGGCGCTATCCCGTGGACATGACGCCTTTTGCCGACATGGCGGACATGTCGGCGACGAGCTTTGCCGCGCTCGGTGATCTCCTGTCGGGCTCGCAGGTTGCCGCGCTGTTCACGCCAGAGCCGGTCGATGTTCCCGGAGGCTTCAAGGTCGTGCTCGCCGAGACCGGCGAGCAGATGATCGGCTCGCCCGCCGACAGTTCGCTTCGCGATGCCGAGATCGTTACGCTCGGCGCTTCCGACGTTCCCGCCATGATGGCGCTGACGGCGCTGACCAAGCCCGGCCCGTTTGCCGCGCGGACGCACGAGCTCGGCACGTTCCTCGGCGTCCGCGTCGGCGGCGAACTGGTCGCGATGACGGGCGAGCGCATGAAGCCGGGCAGGTTCACGGAGATGACGGCGGTCTGCGTGCATCCCGACCATCGCGGTCGCGGCTACGCACAGGCGCTGCTCGCGGCGGTCGCGCGCCGGATCGAGGCGCGCGGTGAAATTCCGTTCCTGCACGTATTCTCGAGCAACGCGTCCGCCATCGCGCTGTACCAGCGGCAGGGCATGACAATCCGCCGTCGCCTGCACGTCACCGTGCTGATGAAACAGGGATGAGCGGCGATGCGCTGGGCTTCATGTCCGGCGGATTCACGCTATATCCATCCCAACCAGACTTCGGGGGAACACATGGACGCCAGGACACCGGATTTTTCCGCCGTACGGACGGCGATGCAGCGTTACGTCGATCAGGAGATCATTCCCGGTGTATCCTGGGCCGTGCTGAAGGGCCGCGACGTCGTCGATCAGCAATGTGTCGGCTTCGCCGATCGCGAGGCGAGCACCGCGTTGCGGCCCGACCACATCTTCCGCGCGTTTTCCAACACCAAGATCTTCGTCACCTGCGCGGTCATGCTGCTGGTGGAGGAGGGCCGCATCGGGCTCGACGACGTCGTCGAGAAATTCCTGCCGCAGCTGGGCAATCGAAAGGTCTTGAAGTCGGGCGCCTCGAGCCTTGCCGATGTCGAGCCGGCGAAGAGTCCGATCACGATCCGTCAGCTCCTGACCCATACGTCGGGCCTCAGCTATGGCATCTTCGATCCGGGCTCGGTGCTGTTCAAAGGCTACAACGAGGCGCGCATCCTCAATCCGCTGACGCCGCTGACCGACATGATCGACCAACTCGCCGATCTGCCGCTATCCTATCATCCCGGCACGAGCTGGGAATACTCGGTGGCCACCGACGTGCTCGGCCGTGTCGTGGAGGTCGTCTCGGGCAAATCCCTCGATGCCTTCCTCAAGGCGCGCATCTTCGATCCGCTCGGCATGGTCGACACCGGCTTTTACGCGCCTGAGGCACAGCAGGGCAGGCTGGTCGCGCTCTATAATGGCGCGGACGTGCTCGATCCGATGAAGCCGGGCCTCACGCGGGCCGACAATCTTCCCTTTCCGCAGGCCTATCGGCGGCCGTTTCCGCGGTTGTCGGGCGGCGGCGGTCTGGTCTCGACCTTGCCGGACATGCTCGCGCTGGTTCGCGCGCTGCTGCCCGGCTCGGATGCGCTGCTGAAGCCGGAGACGCTGCGGCAGATGATGACGAACCAGTTGCCCGAGGGCCAGACCATCCGCTTCGCCAGTCTCGGCCCGATCCCCGGCAAGGGGTTTGGCCTCGGCGGCGCCGTCACCTTCGCGCCGACGCCCGTCGATCCCGACAATTCGGCCGGTGAATTCCAGTGGGGCGGCCTCGCCGGTACCCATTGGTGGATCTGCCCGCAGGCCAACACCGCCGGCGTGCTGATGACCCAGCGCTACATGGGCTTCTGGAATCCGTTCTTCTTCGACTTCAAGCGCCTGGCCTATCGGGCCGTCGGAGGCTGATCGCGAAAAAATTGCAGGCATCCGCGAATCCTTTCCGGCCGTCGCATCCTTTCGCCTCGGAGCTGTTAACAATGAGCAACGGTAGGGTATCGGGTTCATACGCGTGAAGAACTATCTCGGCCTCGATGGCTTCCGCTTCGGCTGGGTCGCAGCCTGGATCGACGATCGCGGCGATCAGGGCTTCGACTATTCACCCGGTCTCACGCGATTGCTGGCGATGCCGCACGAGCGCGCGATGATCGACATGCCGATCGGATTGAAACCGAGCGGCTACCGCACGTGCGATTTGCATGCACGCGAACTGGTCGGCTCCGCCGTGTTTCTCGGCGCGCGCCGCGATCTGTGGACATTTCCCGACATGGCAGCGGCCAATCGCCACTACTGGGAGCGCGAGGGAAGGGGCAGGGGCGTGTCGGCGCAGCTCTGGAACATCAGGGACAAGATCCGGGACGTCGACGAGATCATGACGCCGGCACGGCAAGTCACCATCGGCGAAGCTCATCCGGAGTTGATTTTCTGGAATCTGGCAGGGCAAGTCCGGCTTGCAAGGAAGACGTCGGCGGACGGCCGCGAGCAGCGCATCGCGCTTCTGGCGCAGCGCGGCTTCACACGCCTGCCGAAATGGCTGACGCAGCGTCACGGCACCGGTATCGGCCGCGACGATCTCATCGACGCCTGCGCCTGTGCCGTTGCAGCGCGCGACAGCGAGCAGCGTGTCGGCGGGGAGGAGGTCGATCCGCGCGGGCTGCGGATGGAGATCAATTATTGAGGTCGTCGGCCGATACGGATCGGGAAATAACGGCAAGTAATTGAAGCGTGCAGGAACTGTGGATGGCTGGCCTGCGTTCCTCGTGCGAAACGGGCACAGAGAAGCACTTACGATGAGGGATGCCAGTCGATTCGCGACCGCGATGCTCGCGCTCGTCCTTATCGGAGCGCTGCTCGTCACCGGCCAGCTCTTCATCGAGCAACGCGCACAGCGCGACGTGATCTATGCCACCAGCGATCTGCTGTGGCCGTTGTAACCTGGTCCCGGTGCGGGACGATGATGTAACGGCTGCCCTGCCTTGCGCCATTCGCGGTCTCGCCTAGATTAGGCGACGTCTCACGAACGCAGCCGGAGTCCCGATGTCCGATCTGTCCGCCTTTCCGATCACCAAGCGCTGGCCGGCGAAGCATCCCGAGCTGCTTCAGCTCTATTCGCTACCGACGCCGAACGGCGTCAAGGTCTCGATCGTGCTGGAGGAGATCGGGCTGCCCTACGAGGTCCATCTCGTCGACTTTGGCAAGGACGATCAGAAGACGGCTGAATTCTTCTCGCTCAATCCGAACGGCAAAATCCCTGCGATCCTCGATCCCAATGGTCCCGGCGGCAAACCGCTGCCGCTGTTCGAGTCCGGGGCGATCCTGCAATATCTCGCGGAGAAGACCGGCAAGCTTTTGCCCGAGGACGCCGCCCGCCGTTACCAGACCATCCAGTGGGTGCATTTCCAGATGGGCGGCATCGGGCCGATGTTCGGCCAGGTCGGCTTCTTCCACAAATTCGCCGGCAAGGAGTTCGAGGACAAGCGGCCGCTCGAACGCTATGTCAACGAGTCCAAGCGCCTGCTCGGTGTGATGGAGACGCATCTTTCGGGGCGGCAATGGTTCATGGATGACGATTACACCATCGCCGATATCTCCATGCTCGGCTGGGTGCGCAACCTCGTCGGTTTCTACGGTGCCGGCGATCTCGTCGAGTTCACCCGGTTCAAATCGGTCGGTGCCTGGCTCGAGCGGGGGCTGGCGCGTCCGGCGGTGCAGCGCGGGCTGAACATTCCGAAGCGGCCGTGAAACTAGCTCAACGCCTTGTAGGTCATGTACAGCGCCATCAGCGAGACTAGGGCGATCATGGTCCGGCGCAGCACCGATTTGCTGACGCCGTTGGCCATGCGTGCGCCGAGATCGGTGCCGATCCACAGGCCGACAACGATACCGATGATGGCCGGCCAGCCGACAACGAGTCCCTTGCTCCAGTAGATCCACGCCGCCGGAATGTTGGTCGGGATGACCGAAAAGACGAGGCTGACGAGTTGCGCCTGATGCTGCGGCACGCGCAGGCCGGCGGCGAGGCCGACAGTGATCGCAAGGCCGCCACCGATGCCCATGAAGCCGGAGGAAAAGCCGGCAAGCATGCCGATGAGGAGCAGGGGCAGCCAGGGCAATTTGTCGGGATTGGCAGCCCCGCTGCTGCCGTCCTTGCGGTCACGCCGCAGAACCAGCGCAGCGATCAATGCGACGAGGTAGACGACATAGGTCCATTGCAGGACCGCGTCGGAAACGGCGGTTGCGGCATAGCCGCCGCTGACACCACCGAGCAGAAATCCGACGCCGATCCAGACGACCCATTGCAGCGGGCTGCGATTGCCGTTCTGCCAGTAGCGGCGCACGCCGGCGAGGCCGGTCGGCGGCACCTGCGCGATCAGCGACGTGCCTTGGGCCACATGCTGCTCCGCGCCGAGCAGCAGCACGCAGAAGATCACCAGGCCTCCACCCGGGCTCGTCCCCATGAAGCCGGACGTCAGTCCTCCGACGAGACCGACGCCGATACAAGCGAGCAGGTCGTGAATCCAGGACATCGCTCACACCCGGGTCCGTCGCTTGATGTCGGGTTTCGTGGTGCGGAAGCCGTCGATCGCGCCTGCGACAGCCGCCATGCAGGCCTCGACGTCAAAATCCTCGCCCCAGCACTTTTGCAGCACGAAGCCCTGGAAAATCGCAACCAGCACGCGCGCGATCGCATCTGCGCCGAGGTCGCTCCTGATGAGGCCGTCGTGCTGGCCGCGCTCGACCAGCGCGACCATGAGCGTGCGCGGCATGTCGATGCCTTCGACGACGCTGGCGCGGACGCGGCGGTTGCGCAGCGCTTCGGCCCAGCCATGGATGCCGACACGGCGCCGCGCTTCGCCGGCGGGATCGGTGAGCCATTGCGCATAGACGCGGACCAGTGCGTGAAGTCCCTCGATCGGATCTCCCGATCCTTGCGCGACCGAGTTGAGCACGGCTTCGCGGCGATGCCGGTCGTCGGCGAGCGCCTCGATCAGGTCGTCCTTGCTCTGGAAGTAGAGATAGACCGCGCCGTGGCTCAGTCCCGACCCCTTGACGATGTCGGCCATGCCGGTCTGGTGAAAACCATCCTCGGCGAAGCATGCGAGGGCCGCTTCGAGAATCTGCTGCCGCCGGTCTTCACGCTGCTTGTCGCTGATCTTCGGCATCCGCGGTGTCCGTAAATAACTGACTGTTCAATCGTTTTTGATGTCCAGCCCAAACAGCGTGGAAGGCCCGTCCGTAAAATAAAAAACGATCGATCAGTCAGTTTTAATTCGATGCGCGAGTTTGGTCAAGGCCCAATGGCCTGGGTCGAGGAACCGGGAGGATTTGACGGTTGGCAGGTCGACGGAGGCCGCGGCGTAGCCCTTGAATGCGCTCGGCTAGAACAGGCGTCCGCCGTTCGGCACGGGTTTGCTCGGCTGCACCAGCACGACCTTGCCTTCGGCATCGGGGAAGCCGAGCGTCAGCACCTCCGAAACGACCGGGCCGATCTGGCGCGGCGGGAAATTGACGACGGCCGCGACCTGCTGTCCGACCAGCGTCTCGAGCGGATGGTTTTCGGTGATCTGCGCCGAACTCTTGCGCACGCCGATCGCCGGGCCGAAGTCGATCCACAGCCGCCAGGCCGGCTTGCGCGCCTCCGGGAACGGTTTTGCGTCGACGATGGTGCCGACGCGGATATCGACCGCGAGGAAGGTGTTGAAGTCGATGGTCGGCGACACGGTCGCGGCGGGATCGTGGGTGACGTGCATGGCGTGTCCGTTCGAAGAGCTGGCATCATTCGCAAATATTGTCGCGCGGACCGGAGTCTCGTACAACGGCGGGATCACGATACGACGCATGCGCGAGGGACCTTTTGCCCAACATCATCTACGGCATCAAAAACTGCGACACCATGAAGAAGGCGCGCGCCTGGCTCGACACCCATGGCGTCGCCTACGAGTTTCACGACTACAAGGCGGCGGGGGTGGAGAAGGACAAGCTCAAGCAGTGGAGCGACAAGGTCGGCTGGGAGACGCTGCTCAATCGCGCAGGGACGACCTTCAAGAAGCTGCCCGACGCCGACAAGGAGGGCCTCACCGAGAGGAAGGCGCTGGCGTTGATGCTAGCGCAACCATCGATGATCAAACGGCCGGTGCTGGAAGTCGGCGGCAAGCTGCTGGTCGGCTTCAAGCCGGACATTTATGCCAAGGACGTCGGGACCAGGTAAGTCGAGGCCAAATCGCGCTGGCCGCTATTTCAGTTCGATGATCTCGGTGACGAGCCCGGGCTGATCGGCGAATTCGACCAATTCGGCGGCCGCGATGCGGCCGGGAGTGCGGTGAAACAGGTCACGATCGATCACCGCGCGCAATTTTTCGCGCGGCAGCGCGTCATTTCCGCGCATCAGATTCTTGATCTCGAAGCCGCCGTCCTCGCAGAACGTCTTGAGCGAGGCGATGACGTGACAGATCCTGCCCTCGGTCTGGAACGGCAGCAGCAGGCGCTCATAGGCGACGATGCGCCCGTAGATGTCGTCGACGTCGGCAACGCTGTAGACGGGCAACCCGCGCGCCACGCATTCATGATAGACCGGCATCACGAAGGGCACGAGCCGCGGCCCGATATAGTCGTCGAGCAGAACGCCCTTGCCGGTGTGTCCATAGGCACGCGAGATGCGCGTGCCTTCGCTCTGGATAGTGAGGCGCGGCGTCGGCGTCGACATGTCCACCGTATAATAGATGAGATCGGACAGCTCCTCCTCGAGCCGCGCGGGCTGGTACTCCCAGATCGCCGGCGTCGTCTGTTCGCGCGCATAAAGTCGCAGCCACGTGTTCAGGAGATCACGCTGCCTGATGGATTTGACCAGGGAAGGAGCGGCGCTTGCGAAATCCAAGACAATATTCCCGACGTATAAAACCCGCGCATGATCCGGGTTGCGGGAAAATTTTCTATGAAGGCTGGCGCATGGAACGAAAGACCGTTAACGACGGCTTGATGACCGGTGCCTTGCGAACCGGGAGGCCGGGCAGGCGCGACGTCAAAACACCTCCGACTAAGGGAGCATTTGTATCCCGGCCGGAGGCCTGATCTGCTCAGCTTTCCGCCTTGCCTAACCCCCGTCAACTCCGGCATATTCCGCGCCCGGAGGCGGCGGTTCCGGGTGGGCTCCAGGGCCTCCGGAATGCCGAAGCAACAAGGACAGCCACGCGTATTGCGCGGGCAGGGGGAAAACTGTTTGGCCGATGAGTTCATTCTTGAAACGGAAGGCTTGACCAAGGAGTTCGCGGGCTTCTTCGCCGTCCGCGACGTTGCGCTCAAGGTTCGCCGTGGGAGCATTCACGCGTTGATCGGCCCGAACGGCGCCGGCAAGACGACCTGCTTCAATCTTTTGACCAAGTTCCTCAAACCGTCCGCCGGAAAAATCCTGTACAAGGGCCAGGACATCACCGCGATGGCGCCCGCCGACGTGGCGCGCATGGGGTTGGTTCGCTCGTTCCAGATCTCGGCGGTGTTTCCGCATCTCACCGCGCAGGAAAACGTCCGTGTCGCGCTTCAGCGCCAGCACGGCAGCTCCTTCGATTTCTGGCGCTCCAAGTCGGTGCTCAACGTCTTCAACGATCGCGCGCGCGAGTTGTTGAACGATGTCGGCCTCAGCGAGTTTGCCAATACGCCCGCGGTCGAGATGCCCTACGGGCGCAAGCGCGCACTGGAGATCGCAACCACGCTCGCGCTCGACCCCGAGATGATGCTGCTGGACGAGCCGATGGCCGGCATGGGCCACGAGGACATCGACAAGATCGCGGCGCTGATCAAGCGTATCTCCGCGAAATACACCATCCTGATGGTCGAGCATAATCTCAGCGTCGTGGCCAATCTTTCCGACATCATTACCGTGCTGACGCGCGGGCAGGTGCTGGCGCAGGGCCATTACAGCGAGCTCACCAAGGACGAGCGCGTCAAGGAAGCTTACCTGGGAGCCGGTCATGCCTGACACTGCGATCGCCGAGGCTCCGGCAAAAGCCGCGACCGGCGGGACCATCCTTCAGGTCCGCAATCTGGAGGCGTGGTATGGCGAGTCCCACATCCTGCACGGGATCAACTTCGACGTGAATGCGGGCGAGGTCGTCACCCTGCTCGGGCGTAACGGCGCCGGCAAGACCACCACGCTGAAGTCGATCATGGGGATCATCGGCAAGCGAACCGGCTCGGTGAAGTTCAACAACCACGACATCATCCGCACGACCTCCGACAAGATCGCGCGCATGGGCATCGCGTTCTGCCCGGAAGAGCGGGGGATATTCTCCAGCCTCGACGTACGTGAGAATTTGCTGCTGCCGCCCATCGTCCGCGCGGGCGGGCTGCCGCTCGATCAGATCTTCGACCTGTTCCCGAACCTGAAGGAACGGCTCAACAGCCAGGGCACCAAGCTGTCCGGCGGCGAGCAGCAGATGCTCGCGATCGCGCGCATCCTGCGCACCGGCGCGAGTTTCCTGATGCTGGACGAGCCGACCGAGGGGCTAGCACCCGTCATCATCCAGCAGATCGGCCACACCATTGCCCGGCTCAAGAAGGAGGGCTTCACGATCCTCCTGGTCGAGCAGAACTTCCGGTTCGCATCCACCGTCGCCGACCGCTATTATGTGGTCGAGCACGGCAAGATCATCGACGGATTTTCCAATGCGGAGCTTGCCGCCAACATGGACAAGCTCCACACCTATCTCGGCGTCTAGAATTGCCAACGAGAAAAATTAAAGAGGTACGTTGCATGAAGACCAGGTCGATTGCGTCATTGCTGCTGACCACCGCGCTCAGCTTCGTGATGACTGGCGTCGCGTCCGCGCAGGACAAGACCGTCAAGATCGGCGCGCTGTCCGATCAGTCCGGCCTTTACGCCGACCTCGGCGGACCAGGCTCGACGCTCGCCGCGCAGATGGCCATTGAAGATTCCGGCCTCGTTGCGAAGGGCTGGAAGATCGGCATCATCTCGGGCGATCACCAGAACAAGCCGGACATAGGCACCGCGATCGCGCGGCAATGGTTCGACGTCGACAAGGTCGACATCATCGTCGACGTGCCGAATTCCGGCGTGGCGCTCGCCGTCAACAACGTCGTCAAGGAAAAGAACGGCGTCTACATCAACTCCGGTGCGGCGACCTCGGATCTCACCAACGCGCAGTGCTCGCCCAACACGGTGCACTGGACCTACGACACCTACATGCTGGCCCACACCACCGGTCAGGCGCTGGTGAAGGCCGGCGGCGACACCTGGTTCTTCCTGACCGCGGACTACGCCTTCGGCGCGGCGCTGGAGCGCGACACCACTGCGGTCATCACCGCCAACGGCGGCAAGGTGGTCGGTGGCGTCAAGCACCCGCTCAACACGCCGGACTTCTCGTCCTTCCTGCTGCAGGCGCAGGCTTCCAAGGCCAAGATCATCGGCCTTGCCAATGCCGGCGGCGACACCACCAACACGATCAAGCAGGCGGCCGAGTTCGGCATCGTCAAGGGCGGCCAGAAGCTCGCGGCGCTGCTGCTGTTCCTCACGGACGTCAAGGCGATCGGGCTCGAGACCGCGCAGGGCCTCAACTTCACCGAGACCTTCTACTGGGACATGAACGACCAGACCCGCGCGTTCTCCAAGCGCTTCGCCGCGAAGATGAAGAACAGTGCGCCTCCGACCATGGTGCAGGCCGGCGTCTACGCGGGCGTGCGCCACTATCTCAAGGCGCTGGAGGCGCTCGGCGGCAATCCGCACGATGGCGTCAAGGTCGTGGAGAAGATGAAGTCGATGCCGACCGAGGACGATCTGTTCGGCAAGGGCGAGATCCAGCCCAACGGCCGCACCATCCACAACGCCTACCTGTTCGAGGTGAAGAAGCCCTCCGAGTCCAAGGGACCGTGGGATTTCTACAAGCTGGTCGGCACGGTGCCGGGCGACCAGGCCTTCACGCCGCTGTCCGAGAGCAAGTGCGCGCTCTTGAAGAAGTAGGATAACCGCCCGCGGGCCATCAGGTCTGCGGGCGACTTTCAGGGAACGCCGAAGGGACCGGGTGCGGGATCGATGCAGGCTCTTTACGCTCAGCTACTGGTGGGATTGATCAACGGCTCGTTCTACGCGCTGCTCAGTCTCGGGCTCGCCGTGATCTTCGGCATGCTCAACATCATCAATTTCGCCCATGGCGCACTCTACATGATGGGCGCGTTCGTCGCCTATTTCCTGCTCAACAATGATTATCTCAGTATCGGCTACTGGCCGGCATTGATCGTCGCTCCGATTGTCGTCGGCATCTTCGGCATGATCCTGGAACGGACCATGCTGCAATGGCTGACCGGGCTCGACCATCTCTACGGCCTGTTGCTGACCTTCGGCATCGCGCTGATCGTGCAGGGCGTGTTCCAGAACTATTTCGGCTCGTCCGGCATGCCTTACGCCATTCCGGACCAGCTCAAGGGCGGCATGAATCTCGGGTTCATGTTCCTTCCTATCTATCGCGGCTGGGTCGTTATCTTCTCGCTGGTGGTGTGTATCGCCACCTGGTTCCTGATCGAGAAGACGCGGCTTGGCGCTTACCTGCGCGCCGCGACCGAAAACCCGACGCTGGTGCGCGCTTTCGGCGTCAACGTGCCGCGCATGATCACGCTGACCTACGGTCTCGGCGTCGGTCTTGCAGCACTCGCCGGCGTGCTTTCGGCGCCGATCAACCAGGTGCGGCCGCTGATGGGCGCCGACCTCATCATCGTCGTGTTCGCGGTGGTGGTGATCGGCGGCATGGGGTCGATCATGGGCTCGATCATCACCGGCTTCGCGCTGGGCGTGATCGAGGGCCTGACCAAGTATTTCTACCCCGAGGCCTCCAATACCGTCGTCTTCGTGCTGATGGTGCTGGTGCTCTTGGTGAAGCCAACCGGATTGACGGGAAAGGCGGCCTGATATGACAGCCTTGACGGACGACACGCTGCCGGTGACCCCGCGCGCGATCCGCGACGAGATGATCGTGTTCGTTGTGATGGCGCTGCTGCTGGCTTCGGTGCCATTCACGGGAGTCTACCCGTTCTTCGTCATGCAGGCGCTGTGCTTCGCGCTGCTCGCCTGCGCCTTCAACCTGCTGATCGGCTACGGCGGTTTGCTGTCCTTCGGCCATGCGATGTTCTTGGGGACGGCCGGCTATTGCAGCGCGCATGCGCTGAAGGTATGGGCGCTGCCGCCGGAGCTCGGCATCCTCGTCGGCATCGCCGGTGCCTTCGTGCTCTCGCTCATCACGGGCTATATCTCGATCCGCCGCCAGGGCATCTACTTCTCGATGATCACGCTGGCACTGTCGCAGCTTTTGTACTTCATCTACCTCCAGGCCCCGTTCACCCATGGCGAGGACGGCATCCAGGGCATTCCGCAAGGGCACATGTTCGGCGTGTTCGATCTGTCCAAGCCGACCGTGCTCTACTACGTCGTGCTGGTCGGCTTCCTTGCCGGCTTCCTGCTGATCTTCCGCATCATCAACTCGCCGTTCGGCGAAGTCCTCAAGGCGATCCGTGAGAACGAGCCGCGGGCGATCTCGCTGGGTTACCGGACCGATCAGTACAAGTTCCTGGCTTTCGTCCTGTCGGGCACGCTCGCGGGCTTTGCCGGATCGCTGAAAGTGTTCGTGGCGCAGAACGCCTCGCTCACCGACGTGCACTGGTCGATGTCGGGCGAAGTCGTGCTGATGACGCTGGTCGGCGGTCTCGGCACCGTGTTCGGCCCCGTGGTCGGCGCCTTTGTGATCATCGCCATGCAGCAATATCTGGCGGGGTTTGGCCAATGGGTGACTGTGATCCAGGGCTCGATCTTCGTGATCTGCGTGCTCACGTTCCGCCGCGGGGTCATCGGCGAAATCGCGCATTACTTCCGGCGTTCGCTCTAAACGATTGATATCGCACTAATTTATCTGGTGCGTGAAAGCGGTGGATGACCCGGCTCCGCGGGCGTGAGATGACACGCACGCGGATCGAAAATGGTCTATGACAGTTTTGTGACGGCCGGTTCGGCCGGGCCATTTCCAACCGGTAGTCTCTCCCCATGATGCGATGGTTTCGCGCTTTCCTGCCCAAGGAAGAACGCTTCTTCGACCTGTTCGACCGCCACGCCCAGACCGTGATCCAGGGCTCGATCGCGCTCCAGGGCATGCTCAACGGGGGCGAGGAGACGCCGGTCTTTTGCCAGCGCGTCAACCAGTTCGAGAACGATGCCGACAACATCACCCGTGAGGTGCTGACGGCGGTGCGCCGCACCTTCATCACTCCGTTCGACCGCGGCGACATCAAGAACCTGATCACCTCGATGGACGATGCCATCGACCAGATGCAGCAGACCGCCAAGGCCGTGATGCTGTTCGAAGTCCGCACCTTCGAGCCACCGATGCGCGAGATCGGCGGGCTTCTGATCGAATGCGCCAATCTGGTCGGCCGCGCGCTGCCGTTGATGCAGCAGATCGGCAAGAACGTGGCGATGCTGACCGCAATCACGGAAGAGCTGGGCAAGCTCGAAGGCCGGGTCGACGATCTCCACGACATCGGGATGAAGGAGCTGTTCCTCAAGCACCGCGACGGGAGCGCGATGGACTTCATCGTCGGTGTCGAGATCTACGACCACCTCGAGAAGGTGGCCGACCGTTTCGACGACGTCGCGAACGAGATCAACAGCATCGTCATCGAGCAAGTTTAGGCAGGGCGCCGTGGATGCTGCGTTGGGTCTTCCCCTCCTGGTCGGACTGATCGCCGTCGCGCTGCTGTTCGATTTCCTGAACGGCCTGCACGACGCCGCCAATTCGATCGCGACCATCGTCTCGACCCGCGTGCTGCGGCCGCAATTCGCGGTGTTCTGGGCCGCGTTCTTCAATTTCGTCGCCTTCATGGTGTTCGGTCTGCACGTTGCCCAAACCATCGGCACCGGCATCATCGATCCCGCGATCGTCGATGCCCAGGTGATCTTCGCGGCCCTCGTCGGCGCCATCGTCTGGAACCTCGTGACCTGGGGGCTCGGCATCCCGTCCTCGTCGTCGCATGCATTGATCGGTGGCCTGTTCGGCGGTGGCGTGGCCAAGGCGGGGATCTCCGCGGCGGTCTGGAGCGGATTATCCAAAACGGTGATCGCCATCGTGCTGTCTCCACTCGTCGGCTTCCTGCTCGCGATGGTGCTGGTCGCGATCGTCTCCTGGGCCTCGGTCCGGTCCACCCCTTTCGCTGTGGACCGCGCTTTCCGCATCCTGCAATTCGCCTCCGCCTCGCTCTATTCGCTCGGCCATGGCGGCAACGACGCGCAGAAGACCATGGGCATCATCGCCGTGCTGCTCTACTCGCAGGGCCATCTCGGCAGCGAATTCTCGGTGCCGTTCTGGGTGGTGCTGTCCTGCCAGGCCGCGATGGCAATGGGCACGCTGATGGGAGGCTGGCGCATCGTCCGCACCATGGGATTGCGAATTACAAAGCTGACGCCAATGCAGGGTTTTTGCGCCGAGACCGGCGGCGCCGCCACCCTGTTCATGGCGACCTACCTCGGGGTTCCGGTGTCGACCACCCACACCATCACCGGCGCCATCGTCGGCGTCGGCGCCGCCCGCCGTCTCTCGGCGGTGCGCTGGAACGTCGCCAGCTCGATCGTCTACGCCTGGGTGATCACCATGCCAGCCTCGGCCATCGTCGCTGCGCTGACGTGGTGGGCGGTCAAGATTTTCCTCAAGTAACGAGTTTCAGCCCGACAATGCCGGCGACGATCAGTCCGATGCTGGCCAGGCGAAACGCGGTGGCCGGCTCGCCGAACAGGATGATCCCGAGCGTCGCCGTGCCCACCGCACCGATCCCGGTCCACACCGCGTAGGCGGTTCCAATCGGCAGTGATTTGAGGGCCAACCCAAGCAGCAGGATGCTCCCGGCCATCGCGGCGAGGGTCAGGACGGACGGGATCAGCCTGGTAAAGCCCTCGGTGTATTTGAGCCCGATCGCCCAGCCCACCTCCAGAAGGCCAGCGACGAACAGGATGCTCCAGGCCATGACGACCCTCCATATCAAGGCAGGGGCGTCCCCGCGGCTGATGTGCTGAAAGAGGGGAAAGGTCGTCCTTCCCCAGGTCGATATGGGGCTGGCCGGAAGGCTCTGCAATCACCACATGAGGCTTGATCGGGCCGATTTTCCCTGTCAAACGCTCCCGCAATGTCCGACATCGCCACACCTGCCGAATCGACGGCCCGTTCCCCGCTTGCCGCTGAAGTGTCGCGGCGGCGCACCTTTGCGATCATCTCGCATCCGGACGCCGGCAAGACCACGCTGACCGAGAAGCTGCTGCTGTTCGGCGGCGCCATCAATCTCGCCGGCCAGGTCAAGGCCAAGGGCGAGCGGCGCAACACGCGTTCGGACTGGATGAAGATCGAGCGCGAGCGCGGCATCTCGGTCGTGACCTCGGTCATGACCTTCGAATTCGAAGGCCTGGTGTTCAACCTGCTGGACACGCCGGGCCACGAGGACTTTTCGGAAGATACCTACCGCACGCTGACGGCGGTCGATTCCGCCGTGATGGTGATCGACGCCGCCAAGGGCATCGAGGCACGCACCCGGAAGCTGTTCGAGGTCTGCCGCCTGCGCGACATTCCGATCATCACCTTCATCAACAAGATGGACCGCGAGAGCCGTGACGTGTTCGAGCTGCTCGACGAGATCGAGAAGACGCTTGCGCTCGACACCACGCCGATGACCTGGCCGGTTGGCCGCGGCCGTGACTTCCTCGGCACCTATGACGTCGTCAATGGCGGCGTGCGCCTGCTCGAAGGCGGTGGCGCCAAGACCGGCGCGGCGCAGCAGATCGAGATCGCCGAGCTTGGCAAGCTCAACGCCAATCTCGACGTCTCCGCGGTGAAGGACGAGCTCGAGCTCGTGACCGAGGCATCAAAACCGTTCGAGCTCGCCGCGTTTCGCGAGGGCCATCTGACGCCGGTTTATTTCGGCAGCGCGCTGCGCAATTTCGGCGTCGGCGACCTGCTGGAAGGCCTCGGCAAGTTCGCGCCCGAGCCGCGCGCGCAGGACAGCGACCAGCGCAGGGTCGAGGCGACCGATCCGCGCATGAGTGCTTTCGTGTTCAAGATCCAGGCCAATATGGATCCGAACCATCGCGACCGCATCGCGTTTGCGCGCCTCTGCTCCGGCAAGCTCAGCCGGGGCATGAAGGCCAAGCTGGTGCGCACCGGCAAGAGCATGCCGTTGTCGAGCCCGCAATTCTTCTTCGCGCAGGACCGCTCGGTCGCGGACGAGGCCTATGCCGGCGACGTCGTCGGCATTCCCAACCACGGCACGCTGCGCATCGGCGACACCTTGACCGAGGGCGAGGATTTCAACTTCGTCGGCGTGCCGAGCTTTGCGCCGGAAATCGTCCGCCGCGTGCGTCTCACCGACGCGATGAAGGCGAAGAAGCTGAAGGAAGCGCTTCAGCAGATGTCGGAAGAGGGCGTGGTGCAGGTGTTTCGCCCGCGCGACGGCGCGCCCGCGCTGGTCGGCGTGGTCGGTGCGCTCCAGCTCGACGTGCTGAAGGCGCGGCTGGAGGCGGAATATTCACTGCCCGTCGAATTCGAGGTCAGCGAGTTCCAGCTTGCGCGCTGGGTCTCATCGGATGACCGCAAGAAGCTCGATACCTTCATCGCCGCCAACACCTCCAGCATCGCCGACGATGTCGACAGCGACCCCGTGTATCTGGCGCGGAACGAGTTCTATCTGGGCTACACCAGGGAACGCGCCGAGGGCATCGAGTTCACCAACGTCAAGGACGTCAAGAAGAGGGGGTAGGGCGCCCCCGTCCCGCGGCCGAACGCGAGCATGTGAACGAAAGCGGGCTTGACGCCCTCTTGGGCGATGCCACGTTTCAGCCATGTGGCGCGGCATCCTCGTTTTTCTCCTGCTGGCAATATCGACGGTTGCGGCCGATGCGCAGCGTCGCCAGATCAACCCGATCCCGTTTGCGCACGAGCCGTGCAGTGTGCTCGACAATCGTCCCTGCACGCCGTCCTATTGCAGTCCGCTCGAACCCGGCCCCTGCATTCCCGAGATCGACTATCCCTACGGGCAGAACCTCCAGCTCACGATCGAAAGTGTGCCGCAGGACTCCGACCGCGCCAAATACCGCAAGCCCGATCACGACCTCGATACGATCGGCGATCTCTTCGCCGAGCTGCGCACCTGCTGGTCGCCGCCATCGGACAATGCGCGCGCGGGCATGCAGATGGCCGTGCGTTTCAGCTTCAACAAGGCGGGCCGCCTGATCGGCCCGCCGCGGCTGACCTTTGCGACTGCGGGCGTCCCCGCGGGTATCCGCACGACCTATCTGAATGCCATCAACGCGTCGCTGAACGCCTGCCTGCCGCTGAAATTCACCAGCAATCTCGGGGGCGCTCTGGCCGGACGGCCAATCGCGATCCGCTACGTCGACAACCGCAATCTCGCCAACTGATTTGCCAACGAGACCAGCCCGGCGGCGTTGGCCTCTATGGGAGGTCTAACGCCTCGCGTACAGCCGCAGTTGATCGGCCGTCTCTCGTTCGCGAGCCGCCGTACTCAGTTCAGCAGCTTCCATTTGTCCAATTTGAGCACGATGGTGGCCTCGAGGTCTTCGATCCTATTGAATTCCTCATAAGTGACCCCGTTGAGATCCGATGGCAGTCTCAGCGGTTTCTTCAGCAGGATGGCGACGCGCTCGAAGGCGCGGAATTTGGCGAACAGCAACCCCATCTCGAAGATGACATTCTCACGTGCGCGTGCCCCGTAAGGCTCGTTGGCTCTGGCCAAGCGTCCTTCGTCGTCGGGCGTGGCGAGGATGAAGCCTGCCCTGCATGTTCGGATCAACTCTTCCAGGCCCGACAAGATCGTCGTTGCGTTCTTGTCTTCCCGCAACAGCACCTTGGGGGTGACCTTGTTCTGCCGCAAGATCGACTCCAGCGCCTTTCGGCTAGTGTCGTCCCGTCCGTGCACGATGAAGACGTTGCGCTCGAGCTGAAGCTCCGGGTGCGGCGTGTGCAAAGCCAACGCCAGAATATCGGTGTAGGCCTCCAGGACGCGCAGATCGTCGGGAGAGAACACCTTGCCCGTAACGTTGTTATGAAAGCAGGCGACGCCAAATGGGCTGCGGCCCTGTCCTAATTTGATTGGAAAGCAGACCATGTTCTGGATGGGACTGTCGCCGGAGAATTCCCCGCCGAGAGCGCGCGAAAAGACCGTCGGCGTACCCGTGCGGAAGCAATTTCCGGCGATGGTTCCGAAGTAACCCAGCGTGGCCGGAAAGCTGGCCCGCGCTTGAGGATCCAGCAGTTGCTTGTCGAACAGGAAGTCGCCCTCGTTGAAGAGCACCAGCCTGTTCATCTTGGGGTGGTCGATCAGGACCGATCCCGCATCGGCCGCCGGGCTGATCGCGATCGCGGTTTGCAAAAACTCGACAATGATCGCTTCCTGCGAACGGCCGTGGGAAGCGCGAAGGAAATCCAATATTCTGGCGTCAAAACTGATTTTGCCGGTCATAACTAACCGTCCAATCCATCTGCAATGTTTCGATCATATTCCGTCAGGGGCCGAATTCAACAAGAAGTTGTCTTGGGCGAATTTGACCCGTAGCTTCGACCCATTCAATGCAGGATGCCCCGGGGGCCGCGTGAACCGATGGACGCCAGGATCAGCTATTTCCTATTTCTGCTCACGCTCCATTCGGCGCTGTTGGTCACAAGCACGATCGCAGGCTCGAAACTGTTCGCGTTGCCTTTCGGCCTGGACGCCAGTGCGACGGTCTTCAGCTATCTTCTGACGTTCATCATTCTCGATACGATCGCCGAATTGTTCGGCAAGGAGTATTCTAGGCGGGTCATCAATCTCGGCCTGCTTAGCATGGCCCTGTCGGCCGCCTATTTCGAGTTTGCCGCGTATCTGCCGGCGGCGGCAGGCTGGCACCACCAGCAGGATTTCGAGGCGGTCGTTAGCTCTTCCGTTCGCATCTGGATCGGCGGCTGGCTGGCTTACATGATCAGTCAGCACTTCGACCTGTCGTTCTTTCTCCTGTTGCGCGAGACGACATTCGGCAGGAAGTCCGTGGTGCTGTCTGCCTGGGTCAGCCTGATGTTGGCCCAGCTGTTGGACACCGCCATCTTCGTGTCGGTCGCGTTCTATGGTACCGGCGTTGTCCTGCCGACAATCGTCGGTCAGTATCTGATCAAGCTCATTTTCTCGACCGTTGCCGCGCCTCTGGTGAAGCTGAGCATCTCGTTTGGACGAGGCTGGATCGATGCGCGCAGCGGAAAGGTGGCCGAGCAGGACTAGGTTCTGTACCTATAATCATTGAGGGTTTGCGTTTGTTGTGATTCAAGGTCCCAGGAGGACCTTGATCATGGCCCGGTACGATGTTTCGGAGACCGAGTGGC
>NZ_JAFCKS010000018.1 GCF_018129995.1 Bradyrhizobium sp. SZCCT0153 | reverse complement strand
TCGCGCGTCGGTGGCACGCCCACGATCGGCTCCATCACCGTGACGACCGCCAACTACTCGCTCTACACCAGCACGCAGAACGGCCTCCTGGACACGGCGGCCAGTTCGAGCGCTCCGTCGATCGACACGATCAACATCTCGGCGCTGACCGACTCGGCGGCTGACCAGACCCTGCTCGATGGCTACATCGCGCAGGTCACCGCCGGGATCAATTCGGTGGCCTCGGCCGCCGCCAATCTCGGTGCCGTCAAGAACCGCATCGCGACCAACACGGACTTCGTGAAGTCGCTGATGGACTCCGTGGACCGCGGTGTCGGCCAGCTCGTCGACGCCGACATGAACCAGGAGTCCACCCGTCTGGCGGCTCTCCAGGTCCAGCAGCAGCTCGGTGTGCAGGCGCTCTCGATCGCCAACAACAGCAGCCAGAGCATCCTGTCGCTGTTCCGCTAAGCCTTCAACCATCCAGGGGGGGGCCGCGCTTCTCGCGAAGCGCGGCCCTTTCGTTTGGCGCGACGTCCTGCGCGCCGTCATTTCGGCAGCCCTGTTGCCGAGGGGGCACAGAGCCACAAGCCTCGCACAAGCTTCGCTCGCTAACATCGCTGCTACGACAGGTTGGGCCTAACGCGCATTTCCGCAGCCCAAAGGCATGACGCCGCCCTGTCGTACCGGTGCAAGCCCGGTATGTCCCCCAAGCTCAATTCAATCTCAAAGGGACATCAAAATGGGTTCTAGTCTGCTTACCAACTCCGCCGCAATGACCGCGTTGCAGACGCTTCGGAACGTCAGCTCCAGCCTGCAGACGACCGAAAACCGGATCTCGACCGGCCAGCGCGTCTCGACCGCCTCGGACAACGCCGCCTATTGGTCGATCGCGACGTCGATGCGCTCCGACAACGCCGCGCTCTCGGCAGTCTCCGACTCGCTCGGTCTGTCGGCCGCGACCGTCGACACCGAATATACCGCTCTGACCTCGGTCATCGGCGACAAGGACTCCGGCCTGACCAAGCTCCAGGCGCTGCTGGTCGAAGCCAAGACCGCCGGTATCGACCGCACCAAGATCCAGGCTGACATCACCCAGATCCAGCAGGATATGAAGCTCAAGGCCAATTCGGCGACCTTCAACGGCGTGAACTGGCTGAGCACGACGACCGGCACCACGCCGACGAGCTTCAACCTCGTGTCGTCGTATTCGCGCGTCGGTGGCACGCCCACGATCGGCTCCATCACCGTGACGACCGCCAACTACTCGCTCTACACCAGCACGCAGACCGGCATCCTGGACACGGCGGCCAGCACGACTGCTCCGTCGATCGACACCATCAACATCTCCGCGCTGACCGACTCGGCGGCTGACCAGACCCTGCTCGATGGCTACATCGCGCAGGTCACCGCCGGGATCAATTCGGTGGCCTCGGCCGCCGCCAATCTCGGTGCCGTCAAGAACCGCATCGCGACCAACACGGACTTCGTGAAGTCGCTGATGGACTCCGTGGACCGCGGTGTCGGCCAGCTCGTCGACGCCGACATGAACGCGGAATCGACCCGCCTTCAGGCGCTGCAGACCCAGCAGCAGCTCGGCGTTCAGGCGCTCTCGATCGCCAACCAGAACAGCCAGAGCATCCTGTCGCTGTTCCGTTAAGCCGCGGCTTCGAAACCGGCCGTGCTCCCAAGGGAGCACGGCCTCCGCCATGAACGGCGGATCCGGTGGCACAAGACGTGCCCGCAATCGACCTCCCGACGCCAGACTCGACCCAGTACGTATCGCCGATCGCGCTGTCATTCGCCCGATCGCCCGCACGTTGCCGCCGATCGCGTCGTTCACTCGCTTGCAAAATTGCAACGCCTCGCCGGCGAACCGGCACATTCGCATTCTCGCGCAACCTTCAGACAAGGTTGGCAGCGGAGTGTCCTCTACGTTCGCATCGGTACGAGGTCACATGCTGCTCAGTCGTGCGCAGATACAGCAACTGCTCAACAATCTTCTGGAGCTTGGGCCGCGACGCCTGATGGCCCTGGGACTGATCGGCTTTGCCGTTCTCGTCACCGTCGTCGGCGGCGCCTATTATCTGAGCCGGCCCGAATTCGAGACGCTCTATACCGGCCTCAGCCGGGAAGACGTGACGCGGATGGGCGCCGCGCTGCGCGAGCAGAACATCACATTCGACGTCAATACCGCCGGCGATGCGGTTTCGGTGCGCCCGAGCCAGACCATGCAGGCGCGAATGCTGCTCGCCGAGAAAGGGCTGCCGACCAGCGCCAATTCCGGCTACGAGCTGTTCGACAAGATCGGCTCGCTCGGCCTGACTTCGTTCATGCAGGAAGTCACGAAGCTGCGCGCGCTCGAAGGCGAGATCGCACGCACGGTGCAGTTGATGAAGGGCGTCAAGGCCGCAAGGGTGCATATCGTGCTGCCGGTGCGCGGCTCGTTTCGTGCCACCCAGCAACCGCCGTCGGCCTCGGTCGTGCTGCGTACCGACGGTGCGATCGAGGCGCGCACGGCGCAGTCGATCCGTCACCTCGTCGCGGCCGCGATTCCAGGCATGACCCGCGACAAGGTGACGGTGCTGGATGCCGACGGTTCGATGCTGCTGGCCGAAGACGACGAGGCGAGCGCCGCGCCGACCAAGATGGCGAACCTCCAGAAGACGGTCGGCGGGATGGTGCAGGAGAACATCCGCAAGGCGCTGACGCCGTATCTGGGCCTCGACAATTTCGAGGTGAGCGTCGCGCCGCAGCTCTCCACCGACAAGCGGCAGATCAACGAGACCGTCTACGATCCGGAGACCCGCGCCGAGCGTTCCGTCCGTAACGTGCGCGAGAAAGAATCGTCGCAGAACGCGGATCGCTCGACGCCGACTACGGTGCAGCAGAACCTTCCGGACCAGCAGGTCAACGCCGGCGGCACCAAGAACTCCAGCGAGGACAAGACGCGCCGCGAGGACGTCACCAATTTCGAGGTCTCGTCCAAGACCACGACGACGGTGAGCGACGGCTATCTGGTGAAGAAGTTGTTCATCGCGGTCCTGGTCAATCGCGCGCGCCTCGTCGCCGACCTCGGCGACAAGAGCAACCAGGCCATCGTCGACAGCAAGCTCGCCGAGATCAGCCAACTCGCGGCGACGGCGGGTGGGCTGGACAAGCAGCGCGGCGACCAGATCCAGGTAACGGCCGTCGACTTCATCGAAGGCTCGCGCGAACTGGCGCCGGTGCCGCCGATCAGCTTCGTCGAAATGATCAACAAGCAGCTCGGCAGCGTCATCAACGCGGTGACGATCCTGGCCGTTGCATCGATGCTGGTCTGGTTCGGGCTTCGCCCCGCGGTCAACGGCATTCTGACCCATCGCGCTGCGCAGGAGCAGACCGAGGCGGCAGAAGCTGCCCAGCTCGAGGCCGCCGGAGCCCTTGCATTGGCTGAAAGCGAGGAGGCCGAGCTCAACCTCGTCGAAGATCTCGAAGGCAAGATGCAGCGAACGCCGCAGAAGCGGCTGGAGCAGATCGTTCGGCTCGATCAGATGCAGGCGGCAGCGATCCTTAAAGACTGGATGCGACGCGAGGAGGCGGCATGAACGCGGCAATCGGAAAACTTCTGACGCAGTTCGACGCGAACGGCCGGGCCAAGTCGCCGCCGCCTCCGCCGCCCAAGATCCAGGACGTGCTGACGAGGCAGAAGGAGGTCCGGCGCGAGCCGCAGCCCCAGCCTCAGCTTCAGGGTCAACCGCAGCCGCAGCCTCAGCCTCAGTCGCCGTCTCCCGCTCCGAAGGCGGAAGCTCCGTCGGCCAACCTTCTGGACGATGCCTATCGGCGCGGCCATGCCGCGGGCGTCGCGGAAGGCGACGCCCGGATCGCCGAGGAGCGGGTGCGCAGCGCGATCCGGCTCGGCGAGGAGCGGGCCAAGTGGTCCGACCAGCAGGCGGTCGCGGTCGTCAGTGGCTTCGAGACGGCTTGCCGCGAGATCGAGACCAACATCGCGAGCTCCGTCGCACGGATATTGCTGCCGTTCCTGGCTGAGGCGGTCCGCGACAAGGCGATCGGGTCGCTGGTGGAGCAGATTGCGGCGCTGACCGGCAATTCGCCGGTGCCGGTGTTCAAGGTCACCGGCCCGAGCGAATTGCTCGACCTGGTGAAGATACAGCTCGATACGGCCCGCCGAACGGGTATCGAGTACGAGGCCGCCGAGACCTTCGAGGTCCGCGTCGTCGCCGACCAGACCGTGATCGAGACTCAGCTCTCGGCCTGGAGCGAACGCCTGAAAGAGGCGCGCCGGTAGCCCGCCATGAATGAGGTCAAAGCAGAGCTCGTCATCATCCGTCGGCGGAGCGCCTTCGACGACGAGAAGCCGCACGGTGGCGTCTGGAAGATCGCCTATGCGGACTTCATGACCGCGATGATGGCGTTCTTCCTGGTGATGTGGCTGATCAATGCGCTGAACCAGGACCAGAAGCAGGTGGTGGCGAGCTATTTCAATCCGATCAAGCTCGCGGAGAACGCGCCCGCGCCGAAGGGCCTCAAGGATCTCTCCAAAAAGGAGCCGTCGTCGTTCGAAGGCCAGGACGGCAGGCGTCAGCCGGCCGGACCCAGCGAGGAACGTCGCGGCGACTCCCCGACCGCCGAGAAGCCGCCCTTCTACGAGGAGAAGGTCCTGTTCCGCGATCCCTATGCGACGCTCACCGAGATCGCCAACAGCGCCAACCAGGCCTCGGGCCAGCGGCGCGCCGGCGCGCTGACGTCGGCCGAAGAGGACGGCCTCAAGGGTGGCGACGCCTACCGAGATCCCTTCGATCCCGGCTATTGGAAGCTCGCGCCGCAGGCGTCCAAGGATGCCGATCGCATCATCGAGAGCGAGCCCAAGCCGAATGCGTCCGCGCGCGACAATGCGGCCGGGACAGTTCAGGGCGAGCCGCAGGCGCGTCGTGCCAGGGCGGACGATGCCGCCGGAAACGTGGCTCCGAACGCCGATGCTTCGTCCGCAAGCCTGTCGCCTCTGCTGCCGCCGGGGCCTGCGCCGTCGCAGTCTGCACGCGACGGCAACGCGCAGCCGGGCGCCCAGTCTGGCGTTCAAGCCAACGCCGCCGCACCCGCGCGGCTCAACGATACGACAAAGGAGTCCGAGCCGCGCGATGCGGCCCAGACGCAGCAACCGACGGTCAAGCAGCTGCAATCGGCAATCGCAGAGGCGCTGTCGGACATCAAGGCCGGCGCGGGACCGGCGGCCGAGGTGCGTCAGGTCGAGGAAGGACTGCTGATCAGCCTGACCGACGACGCCAGCTTCGGCATGTTCGCGGTCGGCTCTGCTGAGCCCCGGCCGGAGCTCATCCGCGTGATCGACAAGATCGGCCCGCTGCTGACGAAGCGGCCTGGCATGATCATCGTCCGCGGACACACCGACAACCGGCCATACAAATCGGAGACCTACGACAATTGGCGGCTGTCGACGGCCCGTGCGCAGATGGCCTATTACATGCTCGTCCGCGCCGGCGTCGATGCGCGGCGGATCGAGCATGTCGAGGGTTACGCCGACCGGCGGCCCAAGCTTCAGAACGATCCGGCGGCCGCGCAAAATCGCCGGATCGAGATCCTGATCCGGGAGAAGCGTCCTTGATCAAGCCACTGCTCCGCGCCGCGCTGCTGGCGCTGCTGCCGATAACGGCGGCGGGCGCATTTGCCGAGCCGGCACCGGCTCCGGCGCCATCGACATCGGGCGAGCCATATGAGCTCGTGCGCGCATTGCAGGCCGCGCAGGACGGCATCGCCAACGGCGATACTGCGGCGTATGGCAAGCACATCGCGTTGATCCGGCAGATCGGCGAAAAATTTGTCGCTGCGGATCCGGGCGTGTGGAGCAACCCGCAGAACGGCCAGGCCGTCGTCATCTATCTGCTCAGCGGCGGCGGGCCGCAAATCGTCCGCAAACTGCCGCGCGACAAGCTGAACGTCGACGCACGGCTGTTCGATGGTGCGCTTGCCTATGTCGAGGGCCGTCAGGACGAAGCGCGCGAGTTGCTCAAGGACGTCAAGCCGCGCACGATTCCGTCGGGCCTGGGCGGACAGGTCGCACTGGTGCAGGGGGCGCTGTTCGCGCGCACCGAGGCGTCGCTCGCGATCGAGCGCCTGGACGACGCGCGCCTGCTCCTGCCGGGCACGCTGGTGGAGGAAGCGGCGCTGCGGCGCCAGATCCTGCTGGTCGGCCAGGCGGAGGATTTCGACAAGTTCGAGTTCCTGACGCAGGCCTATATCCGCCACTACCGCAACTCGGTCTATGCCGGGGATTTCTGGCAGCGTTTTTCCACGGGCGTGACGCAATCGAGCCTCGCGCTCGATGAGCGCCGCTTTGCGCGGATCGTCACTCTGCTCGAGCAGATCGATCGCGCGAGCCGGCTCAAGCTCTATCTCGTGATCGCGCGCACCGCGATGGTGCGCGGACGGCTGGTCGTGACCCGGCTTGCCGGCGAGCGCGCGCTCGCGCTCAGCGCCGATGCCTCGGCGGATCGCGAGCGCGCGCATTTCTTCCGCGGCGCCTCGCAGGCGCTGACGGACGAATATGACGGCGGTATCGCCGAGCTGAAGGCGCTCGACCGGTCGAAATTGCCCGAGCGCGATCTTCCGCTCCTGAATGCAACGCTGCAGCTCGCGCTCGATGTCCGCAAGCCGTTCGCGGGCGGAACGGTCGCCGCAGCCGACAAGCCTCCGGTCACGCCGGCGCGTCTCGATCTGGCATCGTCGGCCGCGACGCTCGCGCGCGCGCAGAAGCAGTTCGGCGAACTCGAACTTCTCACCAGGGATCGCCGTCCATGACGAAGCTCAGTGGAACCTCCGGACAGGTGTTTTCGGGACTAGCCGAAAGCCTCAGCATGCGGGGCGCATCGCGCTCCGGCAAGAGTGCCGCGGCGAAACCGCAGGCGGACTCGTCGTTCAACGATCTGCTCCACACCGTCTCGAACCTCGCCAAGCGGGCCCTGAACGATGAGGGCGGCGATACGGCCGTCAAAGCGGCAACGCTTCGGACGGGCCTGGCGCATCAGAGCGACAAGGACAAAGCAAGGGACGAGACGGCGCACGACGGCACCGCGACGGTCGAGGACTCCAAATCCACCGGGAAATCCCCCGCGAAGAAGACCGGCAAATCGTTGGAGAAGCAGGCTCCGGTCGACCCCGGCGAGAAGGCCGACGTCCAGAACCGGCCGGGGATTTCCGCAATCGTCGGACAGGAGATCGCCGCCGCACCGGCCGCGAAGCCGCAGCTGCAAGCAACAGCCGGCGACAAGCAGGATACCCCCGCGCGCGGCGAGCGGTCCTTCACTGCGAAGCGCGAAGTTCAGGTCACGGACTTGACGAAGGCGGCAACGGCCGAGTCCCGCCCGTCTGCTGTCGCTCCGACCGCTGCGCGCTCGCAGGCCGCGGCTCCGCGAGCGATAGACGCCGCCCAAGCGCTATCGACGCAAAGCGAAGAGCCGTCGAAGGCGATGCCCATTGCACCCGGCTTCGAGGCCGTCGCCGCCAATGTCGAACGCGCCGCCAAGGCCTCGGCGCGGGATGCGCTGCCCGAGGCGACCAAGGTCACGGTGATCCAGCAGGAAACCCATCTGCCTCCGGCGCAGTTCAACGCCCCACAACAAATTGCCAATGCCGTCGTCGCCGAGCTGAAGGAATCTCCGGTGCCGGCGGCGTCCGCAGCTCCCGATTCTGCGGCATCCCAGACCTCCGCGCCGGACCAGCCGCTCAAGATCCTGACCATCAATCTCGAGCCGCCCGCGCTCGGCAACGTCACCGTTCGGCTTCGTCTCGTCGGCACCGAAGTGTCCGTCCACCTTGCCGCCGAGCGCAAGGACACGAGCCAGATGCTGGACCAGCGGCGCGACTCGATCCGCGAGCTCATGCAGTCGGCGGGCTACGTCGCCGACGTTGCCCCTGTCCAGCACGGCTCGTTGGATGGATTCCAGAGCGGCACCGGCCAGTCGCAGTCGCAGCTCTCGGGCCAGCAACAGCCGTCGTCGCAGTCGCAAGGCACGTTCGGCGGCACGAGCACGTCGTCTGGACAATCGGACGGCGGCGCGAAGCAGACCCGACAGGAGCGCCAGTCCAACCAGGAGACGCGTCATGACCAGGACGTGGCGCCGCAGATTCGTCGCGGCCCTGTTTATCTGTAACGCCGGCGCCGCGGCAGCGGCGACCGACAATTCGCGCCCTTGCGAGCGCGAGATGGCGCGCGCGTCCCAGCAGCACGGGATTCCGCTCGGCATTCTCTATGCGGTCGGCCTGACCGAGACCGGGAGGCGCGGCGCGCTTTATCCCTACGCGCTCGGCGCCGAGGGACAGACCGTCTTCGCCAAGGACATGAACGACGCGATCGCGAATTTCGAGGCGATGCGAGCCAAGGGCATCAAGCTGATCGACCTCGGCTGCATGCAGATCAACCACTATTATCACGGCGACAAGTTCGCCTCGGTGCGGGCGATGTTCGATCCCGCCAGGAACGTCGACTACGCCGCGCGCTTCCTGAAGGAGCTCAAGCAGCGCGAGGGCAGCTGGACAATGGCGGTCGCCCGCTACAATGCGGGGCCCAACAACCAGCCGGCGCAGAAGCGCTACGTCTGTCACATCGTCGCTCATCTCGTCTCCAGCGGCTTCGGCGCGTGGACCGACAAGGCGCGCTCATTCTGTCAGGCCAAGACCACCTGAAGAGACGACCCGAGGAGCGACATCAAGTTGTGCATCGTTCCCGATCATCAGCCTCGCGCAAGCAACAACCCCCATTGTAACTGCAACCTACCAAAGGAGCCCAATTCATGAGCCTGTATGGTGTTATGCGCACCGGAGTTTCCGGGATGAACGCGCAGTCCAACAAGCTGTCGACGGTTTCGGACAACATCGCGAACGTCAACACCACCGGCTACAAGCGGGCTTCGACGGAGTTCTCCTCGCTGATCCTGAAGAGCGGCTCGGGCAATTACGATTCCGGCGCGGTCGAGACCACGGTCCGCTATGCCATCACCGATCCCGGCAACCTCCAGTTCACGACCTCGACGACGGACCTCGCGGTCCAGGGCAACGGCTTCTTCGTCGTGCAGGACCCGAACGGCAACAATTTCCTCACGCGCGCCGGCTCGTTCGTGCCCGACAGCACGGGCAATCTCGTCAACACGGCCGGCTTCCAGCTGATGGGCTACAACATCCAGAACGGTGCCACGCCCACCGTCGCCGCCAACGGCTTCGGCGGCCTTCAGGTCATCAACGTCAACCAGATGGCGCTCCAGGCCGCGCCCTCGACCAAGGCGACCGTGGCGGCCAATCTCGATCCGAGCGCAACCGCGATCGCGGCTCCGGCCGGTCCGGCCAACTACACGTCGAAGACCTCGATGGTGACCTACGACAACATCGGCAATGCCGTGACGCTCGACGTCTACGCCGCAAAGACGGGCGCGAATACCTGGGATATCGAGGTCTACAACGGCGCAACCGCGCTGACGACGAGCGGCCCCGCGACCACGTTCACCTTCGACGTTACGGCGGTCGGCAAGGGTGCGCTGGCCGCCGCGAGCCCGACCTCGCTTTCGGTGGCGATCCCTGGCGGTTCTGCTGCCTTCAATATCGACCTCTCGGCGATGACGCAGGTCGCCTCCGCCTTCGACTTCAAGGCGACCGTCGACGGCAACGCTCCGTCCGCTGTCGAGAAGGTCAACATCGACGACAAGGGAGTGGTCACCGCGGTCCTCAAGAACGGCACCGAACTTCCGAGCTTCCAGATCGCGCTGGCGACCGTGCCGAGCCCCGACCATCTGACGCCCGAAGTCGGGAATGTCTATTCGCCGAACCTGGATTCCGGAAACGTGCAGGTCGGCCTCGCCGGCCAGAGCGGCCTCGGCACGATCCAGTCGGGCGCGCTGGAGGATTCCAACGTCGATCTCGCCGACGAATTGACCTCGATGATCGAGGCGCAGCGCGGCTTCACCGCGAACTCGAAATCGTTCCAGACCGGCGCCGATTTGCTGGACGTGGTCGTCAACCTGAAGCGCTGATTCCCGCAGCGTTCGTCGCCGGCAAGAGCAGATCATGAACCTTACCGCCGCTCTCGAATCCGCCCGCTCCTCGCTCATGGCGTCGGGCATCCAGTCGTCGGTCATCTCGCGCAACATCGCCGGTGCCAGCTCCACCGGCTATTCGCGCAAGATTGCCGTGTTGGACAACCTGCCCGGGACCGGCGTCTACGTGGCGGGGATACAGCGCGCGGCCAGCTCGGGTCTCTACAACAACGTTCTGATCGCGACCTCGTCGTCGGCCAAGCAGAGCGCGATCCATGACGGCCTCCAGAAGATCGCATCTGCCACGGTGGACGATCCGGAACTCGACCAGTCGCCGACGGCGCAGCTCAATGCGCTGAAGCAGGCGCTCCAGCAATATGCCAACGCCCCGGACAACACTACGCTGGCGCAGGCGGCGGTTGCGTCAGCCAAGGACATGGCGACCGCGCTCAACCAGGCGACCCAGACCGTGCAGTCGGTCCGTGAGGGTGCGGATGCCGACATGAAAACGTCGGTCCAGAACATCAACCGGCTGCTCTCCCAGTTCCAGTCCGTCAATACGGCGATCGTGAAGGGCACGATCTCCGGCGACGACGTCACCGACTACCTCGACCAGCGCGACAGCATCGTCTCCCAGCTGTCGCAGGAGCTCGGCGTCACGATGTCGATCCGCACCAACGGAGACGCGGCACTCTACACCGACAGCGGCGTCGTGCTGTTCGACAAGACGGCGCGGACGGTGAGCTTTGCGCCGACCAACGCCTATACGGCCGGCACCACGGGCAATGCGGTCTATATCGACGGCGTGCCGGTGACCGGCGCCAATTCGGTGATGCCGCTGAAGTCGGGCAAGCTGGCGGGCCTCGCCCAGCTGCGTGACCAGGACACGGTCACCTATCAGAGTCAGCTCGACGAGATCGCGCGCGGCCTGATCAATACCTTCAAGGAGAGTGATCAGTCCGGCGCGGCGCTGCCCGACGTTCCCGGTCTCTTCACCTATCCCGGCGCGCCGGCGATGCCGGCGAGCGCCACCGTCTCAGTAGGCCTCGCAGGCACGATCTCGGTTGCCGCGTCGGTCGATCCGGCCCTGGGCGGCAACCCGGATCTGCTGCGCGACGGTGCGATCAGCGGCAACGCCGCATACCAATACAACACCGCCGGCAACGGCGGCTATTCGACCCGGTTGCAGCAGCTCATCGGCGACATGGATGCGTCGCAGCCGTTCGATGCCACCACGCAAGGCAAGCCGAGCGGCAGCCTGATCGACTTCGCCTCGTCGTCAACGAGCTGGATCGAAAACCAGCGCAAGGCCGCGGACGACAACGTCACCTACCAGAACACGCTGCTCGACCGCAGCACTGCGGCGCTGTCGAACGTCAGCGGCGTCAACATGGACGACGAGATGTCCTTGATGCTTCAGGTCGAGCGCACCTATTCGGCGTCGTCGAAGATCATCTCGACCGTCGACGAAATGTTGCAGAGCCTGCTGGCTGCCGTGGGGAATTGAGCCATGATGAGCGCGAACTACATCTCGACGTTGATGCTGTCTTCGTCGTTGAGGTCCTCGATCACGAACAACCAGGCTGCGCTGAGCAAGGCGTCGACGGAGGCAACCACCGGCCGCTTCGCCGATATTGGCCTCGAACTTGGTGCCACGACCGGCAGCGACGTCACCCTGCGGGCGGATTGGAGCTTCGCCGATCAGCTCGTCGATACCAACGGGCTCGTCTCGGGACGCCTGGACGTGACGCAGAACCGGATCACCCAGCTCAGCACGACCGCAACGGACTTCCTCAAGGACCTGATCGCGGCCCGCAGCACCGACGGCGGCGGGCGGATCATCCTGCCGCCTGCGTCCTCCAATCTCCAGGATCTGATCGGCGCGTTGAACGTGTCCTATAACGGCTCGTACCTGTTCTCGGGCATCAACACGCAGAACCAGCCGATCACGGCTTACGCCGCCGGCTCGGCCAGCAAGAACCAGGTCGACTCCGATTTCCTTGCGACTTTCGGCTTCTCGCAATCCTCCGCCAGCGTGAGCAGCATCACCGCCGCTCAAATGCAGACCTTCCTCAACACCAGCTTCGATGCCGAGTTCGCGAGCCCGGCCTGGAACACCAACTGGTCAACGGCCACCGACCAGGTCATGCAAAGCCGGATCTCAACGACCGAGATCGCCGATACGTCCGTGAGCGCCAACCAGGCCGGCTTCCGCAAGCTCGCCGAGGCCTACACCATGATGGCGGATCTCGGGAACACGAACCTGAGCCAGGAGACGTTCCAGGTCGTCGTGGACAAGGCTATCGGCCTCGTCGGTAACGCCATCACGGACCTCGCTGCGCTCGGCGGCAGCGTCGGCACGGTCCAGCAGCGGCTCACCACCGCAACCAGCAAACTGAAGGCGCAGCAGGACATTCTGAACAATCAGATCGTCGGTATGGAGCAGGTCGATCCGGCGGAAGCCTCGGTCCGGGTCAACACCTTGCAGACCCAGATCCAGACGGCGCTCGCGCTGACCTCGCAGCTCCAGAAGATCAGCCTCATCAACTATCTCTGAGTCATAGCCCGTTCGTAAGGCCTGCAATCCTTGTCTTGTTATTCGGTCTCCTGCGCAGAGTTTTCCTGATGACGTTTGAAGCCTATGAAGCGGTCGTCGACGAGAGCGGCTATGAGGCGCGGGGCCGCGAGCGGCAGGCGCTCAGCCTCGGCATCGATCGGCTCGAGCGAATCCAGAAGGGGCGCTTCAGCTTCGAGGATCTGGTCGAGAGCCTGCTCTATGTGCGGCGGCTGTGGACGATCTTCATCGAGGATCTCGCGCATCCGGAGAACGGACTGCCGGACAAGCTGCGCGCCGACATCATCTCGATCGGCCTGTGGGTCGTCAAGGAAGCTGACCGCCTCCGCGAAGAGAAGTCGGACGACGTGATGCAGCTCATCGAAATCAACCGCCTGATCCGAGACGCTCTTTGATGAAGATATCCTTGCGCGCGGGTGAACGGGTCTACATCAACGGCGCGGTGCTGCGTGTGGACCGCAAGGTCTCGCTCGAACTCGTCAACGACGTGATGTTCCTGCTCGAAGGGCAGGTGATGCAGGCCTCCGACGCCACCACGGCGCTGCGCCAGCTCTATTTCATCGTCCAGCTCATGCTGATGAATCCGACCGACGTCCGGGATGCATCGGCCCTGTACGGGCAGCATCACGCGGCCCTGGTCGCGGTGTGCGAGAGCCACGAGATGCTGGTCGGGCTTGGCGCTGTCGACGAACTGGTCGGAGCGACGCGTTACTTCGAGGCGCTCAAGCGGATCCGGGCGCTGTTTCCGGTGGAGCAGGCCATCCTGGCGGGCGCCAAGACCGATTCCCCATCCGAAGCTGCCTGACAGCGGAGAGGCACATGAACGTCACCAGCGCGACCGATAGCACCGGCAAGTCGTCCAGTTCGACCGGTTCCACCACGTCGACGTCGAGCACCGGCGTCGACTACAACACGTTTCTTCAGCTGCTCATCGCCGAGATGAAGAACCAGGATCCGACCAATCCGATGGATACCTCGCAATATATGAGCCAGTTCGCGCAGCTCTCGTCGGTCGAGCAGGCGATGCAGACCAATACGAAGCTCGACGCACTGCTGTCTTCGCAGTCGCTGTCGCAGGCCGACGGCTTGATCGGAAAGACCGTCAGCTTCACGGACTCGACCGGAGCGACCTTCAGCGGCAAGGTCGCTTCGATTTCCATCAACAGCGACGGCTCCGTCGCGACCCTCGAGGACGGCACCAAGGTCGCCGTCGGGCCCGGTCTCACGATCAGCCAGTCATGAATGAACGGGACGCCCTCGACATCGTCCAGGCGGCGATCTGGACCATCATCGTCGCCTCCGGCCCTGCCGTCGGCGCCGCGATGCTGGTCGGCACCATCATCGCGCTGATCCAGGCCCTGACCCAGATCCAGGAGGTGACGCTGACCTTCGTTCCGAAGATCATCGTCATTCTCGTGGTCGTTGCCGTCTCC
Source organism: Bradyrhizobium sp. SZCCT0153 (assembly GCF_018129995.1). GTDB lineage: Bacteria > Pseudomonadota > Alphaproteobacteria > Rhizobiales > Xanthobacteraceae > Bradyrhizobium > Bradyrhizobium japonicum_G. The sequence goes on along the minus strand of NZ_JAFCKS010000018.1, from coordinate 9,529 downwards.
GGCTCCTTCATCGGGGCCCATCTCTCCACCTTCACCGAGATGGTCTATTCGCACATCGAGCGCGGTTTCTGATCCGGACGGCCCCGGCCACCACCCCCGCGTAAGCTTTGCACGGCAGATTACGCGCCGGATCCTCTGCCGGTGACCCATGGCCGATACGTTAGCTGCTAGCCTGCCGACCCCGCGACGATTGGGCGCCGACGCCTTCTTCGCGGGCGGCATCGTGGCCATGCTCACGATCCTGTTTCTGCCGATTCCGCCGATCCTGATCGACCTCGGCCTCGCCTTCTCGATCGCGCTGTCGGCATTGATCCTGATGGTCGCGCTGTGGATCCAGCGGCCGCTCGACTTCTCGGCCTTTCCGACCGTGCTGCTGATCGCGACGATCCTGCGCCTGGCGCTGAACGTCGCGACGACGCGGCTGATCCTGTCGCGGGGCGGGGAGGGCGAGCAGGCGGCCGGTCACGTCGTTGCCGGCTTCTCCAAGTTCGTCATGGGCGGCGACTTCGTCATCGGTCTGATCATCTTCGCGATCCTCGTCACGGTGAATTTCGTCGTGATCACCAAGGGTGCCACGCGTATCGCCGAAGTCGGCGCCCGCTTTACCCTGGACGCGATCCCGGGCAAGCAGATGGCGATCGACGCGGATCTGTCGGCGGGCCTGATCGACGACAAGGAAGCGCAGCGCCGGCGCCGCGAACTCGAGGAGGAGAGCGCGTTCTTCGGCGCCATGGACGGCGCCTCGAAGTTCGTTCGGGGCGATGCCATCGCCGCCCTGATCATCACGGCGATCAACATCTTCGGCGGCATCATCATCGGCGTCACCCATCACGGGCTGACGCTGTCGCGCGCCGCCGACGTCTACACCAAGCTCTCGGTCGGCGACGGCCTGGTGTCGCAGATGCCGGCGCTGATCGTGTCGCTGTCGGCGGGCCTGCTCGTCTCCAAGGGCGGCACCAGGGGCTCAGCCGAGCAGGCCGTGCTGCGGCAGCTCAGCGGCTATCCGCGCGCGGTGTCTGCCGCCGCGCTGATGATGTTCGTGCTCGCCTTGATGCCGGGGCTGCCGATGGCGCCCTTCCTGCTGCTCGGCGGCGTCATGGCATTCATCGGATACGCGCTGCCGAGGCGGCAGGCGGCGCGGGAGCGGAAAGAGGATGCGCGCAAGGCCGACGAGCGCGCCCAGTCCGAGGCCAAGGAATCCGTCAAGGAATCGCTCAAGACCGCGGAGATCGAGCTGGCGCTCGGCGGCCACCTTTCGGTCCATCTGCTGGGCTCGCGCACCGAGCTCGCGCACCGCGTGGCCAAGATTCGCAAGAAGTTCGCCAAGCAGTACGGCTTCGTGATTCCCGAGATCAAGCTCACCGACAATCTGTCGATCGACCCCAAGGGATACCAGATCAGGCTCCACGACACCCGCATCGCCCAGGGCGAGCTCCGGCTCGGCGAGGTGCTGGTGCTCGTCGACAAGGACGGCAAGCCCGACGTGCCCGGCGAAGAGGTGATCGAGCCGGCCTTCGGCATGAAGGCATTGTGGGTGACCGACGCGTTCACCGACGAGGTCAAGCGGCAGGGTTGCAAGCCGGTCGACAATCTGTCGGTGCTGCTCACGCATCTGAGCGAAGTGATCCGGGCCAATCTCGCCCAGCTTCTGTCATACAAGGATATGCGCGGCCTGCTCGACCGGCTCGATCCCGAATACAAGCGCCTGGTCGAGGACCTCTGCCCGTCGCAGATCTCGTACTCGGGCCTGCTGGCGATCCTGAAGATCCTGCTGGCCGAACGCGTGTCGATCCGCAATCTGCATCTGATCCTGGAGGCCATCGCCGAGATCGCGCCCCATGTGCGGCGCTCCGAGCAGGTCGCAGAGCACGTGCGCACGCGCCTTGCCCAGCAGATCTGCGGCGACCTCTCGGACAACGGCGTGCTCAACGTGGTCCGTCTCGGCAACCGCTGGGACCTGGCGTTCCACCAGAGCCTGAAGCGCGACGCCAAGGGAGACGTCGTCGAATTCGACGCCGATCCGCGCCTGATCGAGCAGTTTGCGACCGAAGCCAGCGCCGCGATCCGCAAGTTCACCGAGAACGGTACCAGCGTTGTGCTGGCGGTGACCCCTGAAGCCCGTCCCTATGTCCGGATGATCCTGGAGCGGGTGTTTCCGACGCTGCCGATCCTGTCGCATGTCGAAGTCGCGCGCAGCGCAGAGATCAGAGCGCTCGGAGCCATATCGTGATCAGCGGCCTCGCCGACAGCGTTCTGGTGACGTTCATCGTGTTCTGCCGCATCGGCGCCTGCCTGATGCTGGTGCCCGGCTATTCCAGCGTCAACGTCCCGGTCCAGGTCCGCCTGTTCGTCGCACTCGTCACAACGTTTGCGCTGACGCCGATCCTGATCGCTGTCCTGAAACCCCTCACGGACAATGCCGCGCCGCTGACGCTCGCGCTCCTGATCGGCTCAGAGCTCGTGGTCGGCAGCGTCATCGGGCTCGGCGGTCGCGTGTTCTTCCTCGCGCTCCAGACCATGGCCACCATGATGGCGGGCGCGATCGGGCTGAGCAACATCCCGGGAACGCCGATCGCCGACACCGATCCTGCGCCGGCTTTGGTGCCGCTGATCATGGCGGCCGTCACCACGCTGTTCTTCATGACCGACCAGCACTGGCAGGTCCTGCGCGGGTTGATGAACTCCTACGACGTCTGGCATCCCGGCGACAGGCTCGGCGGCGGCATGGCGCTCGACCAACTCGTCGGCCGGCTGTCCGAGGCGTTCGTGCTGACGCTGCGGATCACCAGCCCTTTCATCGTCTATTCGGTGATCGTCAACCTGGCGGTCGGCCTGATCAACAAGCTGACGCCGGCGATTCCGGTCTATTTCATCTCGGTGCCCTTCGTGCTGTGCGGAGGCTTCCTGCTGCTCTACCTCACCAGCGACGAGCTCTTGACGCAATTCATGCTCGGCGTCTCGTCGTGGCTGGCGGAGTGACCGGTCATGACGTCGCGCGCGGACAAGCTCGGCCGGATGGTCTCGCTCGTGAAGCTCCAGCTCCGGCTGTCCGAATGGCAGCTCGCGCAATTGCGGCAGCAGGAGAGAAGCTTGCAGGACGAGCAGGAATGGCTGGTCGGGACCCTGAACGACGGGACGCCCCCGGCGGGATCATCGAGCGAATCGATCGCGCGGCGCTTGAGCAGGACGAGCGTCGGCGCACGCGCGGTTCAGGCCCAGGCCTCGCAGCAGCTCGACCAGGTCCGCGCGGAGAGCCGCCGTATGAAGCAGCTCGAACAGGTCGCGAAGGCGGCACTCGCGGAAAAGCTTCGCGACGCCGAAAAGCGATCGCTCGAGGAGATGACGGGAACCAGCCTCATTGTGCGCGAGTGGACGCCACGGCCAGCCAACCGGACCAAGACATGATCGTAACAGCGACAACCGACCTCGTTCTCGACGTTCTCGATGCGGCCGACCCGGTAGCGCAGCGCGCGGCGACCGCCAAGCTCGACGGGCTGAAAGCCTCCGATGCCGATTTCGCCGCCACGATGGATGCGGAGGTAGGCAAGGCTGCGGCGGCGGCCGATCAAGCGGCGACGAAGCTTTCGGAAGCGCAGCCGGGTGCGGTGAACGGGGCTCCGGTGCCGGTGATCAAGGCGCCGGCTTCGGGCGAAGTGTACCGGAAGTTCGAAGCTTTCATTCTCCAGACCTTCGTCGAGACGATGTTGCCGAAGGAGTCGGAGGAGGTCTTCGGCAAGGGCACGGCCGGCGGCGTCTGGAAGTCGATGCTGGCGGAGCAACTGGGTGCTCAGCTGGCGAAGGGCAAGGGAATTGGCATTGCCAAGCAGCTCGCCGCCGCGCATCCGGCGGGGCCTGACGTTACGGGCAAGGGCGGATGACGATCCGGAAATGGAAGACAGAAGTTGAAGGGTGAATTTCCTATGCAGGCACAAGATGGCGCGGCGACCCTGGTGATGGAACAGCCGGTCGTGGAAACCGGGGCGATGACGACGGCAGCCGCGACGACCGACGTGCTGTTGCCCGTGCCGCTGCCGAATGGCGGCGGCGAGATCGTGAGCGACGGCGCGGACGCGGCGAGATCCGACGAGGTGCGCGGCCTGCTGGCCGCGATCCGCCGGCTCGAAAGCATCGTCGAGGAGGAGACCGCCGCGCTCTCGACGGGCAATAAGATCGATTTCGACGATTTCAGCGCCCGGAAGAGCCGGAGCATGCTGGAATTCGTCCGCTTGATGCGGGCACGAATGCATCTCGGCGGCGAGGTCGAGATCACCGAGGAGATCCAGCGGTTGCGCGAGAAGCTTGAACGGAATCGCGCCATCCTCGAGATGCATTACGACGCGGTACGCGAGGTTGCGGCCATCATCGTCAAGGCCATCAGGGACGCCGAATCGGACGGCACCTATACCGGTCGCGCAGCACAGGACGGAAAATGATCAGACTCGTGCTGGCCGGGCTCTGGGTATGCATCCTCACCGCGGGCACGAGCTATGCCGTGGCCTATTGGAAGGAAAACGGCAGCCTGCTGCCGGCGAAAGACGAATATCTCGAGGGGCTGCAGTACCAGAAGACGCGGGCGCTGAGCGTGCCGATGGTCGAGGGCGGCAACGTGCAGGGCTATATCGTCGCGCGCTTCGTCTACACCGTGGATGCGAGGACCTTGCACCAGCTCACCGTTCCGCCGGAGCCGTTCGTCGTCGATGAGGCCTTCCGCAGGATCTATGCCGACGACCGCCTCGACTTCAGAAAGCTCGCCCGTTACGATCTTTCCATCCTCACGACGGCCATCAAGCAGCGCGTCAATGAGCGGATGCAGGCCGAAATCGTCCAGGACGTCCTGGTCGAGGATTTCAACTACGTGTCGAAGGACGAATTCCAGCAGAAGCCCTGACGCACCAGCCGGCCCCGGAGCGTCGCGGGACCGTGCCTGCGTTCGCCGCCTCTATCGTTGAAACTACAACGGCCTCTGCGAAATTGGTTCGCAGAGGCCGTTGTCGGTTTCGAGGGTGTGCGCCCCGCCGGTTCAGTTTCAAGCCGGATACGCCGCCGGGGCGGCATGTGCCCGGTTCAGGAGAATGCCGACCTCGTCGAGCTCCTGCATCGGCACGTCAATGGTCTCGCCTGCCGGGATGTTGAGGCGGTATCCGACGTAGCGCCGGGCCACGATCGCGTCGAAGCCGAGGCGGTCACGAAGTTTCTTGCGCAGCTTGCTGACGTGACTCTCGATGACGCTCTCGTCGAAGGTCGACTCGAAGATGCCGTAGACCGCGTTGAAGATCTGCGTCTTGGTGATCCACTTGCCGTGGTTGCTGACCATATATTCGAGAATGCGCAGTTCGCGGCGGGGCAGGGTGAGGGCGTGGCCCGCGATCTCGGGGTCACGTCCGTTGAAGAAGACCTGGATCCTGGTCTCGCAGGGCCTCGGCAGTTCGCCCACGCGACGGCGCGCGATCGCGGCCGTTCGGGCGAGGATCTCGCGGAGATGAATCGGCACGTGCACGACGTCATCGACGCCCGATTCGAACAGCTCGAGCGTGTTCTTGAGCATCTTCTGGCCGCTCATGGCGATGATGGGCGCCGAAGAGCGCTTGCGCATCGCCCGCGGCAGGCTTCCACGGGCGTCGCAATCCCCGAGGAGGAACGCGTCCACCGCAGCCAGATCCGATTCACTCGCAGATTGCAGCCAGTCCCAGAATTCTCCGGAGGAGAAGCCGATCGACGATACACCTTCGCGAACGAGCCCTCCGACGTAGCTGTTCGCGACGCTCTCGCGATCATCAACGATAATATACATCAGTCTTTCGCCCCTGTTTCGCAACTGTTGCGGCCGGTTGTTTGTTGTGATGCCCCGGCTCGGCAACGATGCTGTTTGACGACATTCCTTCCCGCGAACCGCTATTATGGTTTCGATATTCGCGGGCAGCCCTACGCATTCAGTGCCTGCGTCTCGCAGGCCTGCTACTTCGACTCGATACTGAACGCTTACCGCGTGAGGCCCGGCGGGTGTCTTACGGATCACCCCGCGGAGCGGATTGAGAAAGCGACCTAGAACAGTTGCGCCAGGTTGCTCATCGCGTCGGAACGCTACTGCACTGTGTCGATCTCCTCGCCAACTGGCGAGAATCACTTGAGTAGGACCGTAACAATTGCCGATTTCCGATCAAGCGTGCGCAACAAAGCGATTGCTACACGTGCTTGATGCGGTTGGTTTGTTTCGGGTTGTTTCTTTGTATATCCAATCGCATCAGTTGATTTGGAATTCGAACTAGTTTTGCACCGTGGCGGTTCTAAAGTTCCGCATCCCCGTATGATTGCAGCCATTTTGGGTGGTCTTGCAGGTCATGCACATCGAGTGGTTTTCAATCCGGGATTGACTCTCGCCGTCGCGTTTCCACGTGCGACAATTCGACTCATTATGGCGAGGTGACTCCAGTTTGGCGAAATCTTGGCGGGTGTGTGTCTTTCGAGTCGCACTCTCGCCACGTGTATGACTCGTCGGACTCATGTGACGTCGTCGCACGCGATGAAAAGTTTTCGATACGCACGTTTCGGGCAAGCTTCGGCAAATAACGTCATCGTCCGACAGATCGAACCGAACGGAGCATTCCCGCATGTTGTCCGATGGACAAGCTCGTCCCAACGCGACCGCTGATGTTTCCGCAGCGGCGAAGCCGGCTGCGGAGGTGCGCGATGTCAGGGACAATACGGCGCGAGCCCCCAAGCCCGCTGCGAATACTAAGCGTGTGTCGGCGGCAGCGAGTGACGAAACTCTGGCAAAAGAGGCGCTCGAGGGTCTGAAGCGTATTCGCGCCAAGGCGCGCCTCGACAAGATGGCGATACCGAAGCCTGCGCCGACCGTGATCAAGCCTGCAGTGATCGTAGCCAAGCCGCCGCCGCCGCGCCCGACATGGGTTGCGCCGCTCGCCACATTGGCGGTCGCTTCGATCCTGGTGGTCTGTGCCTGCACCGGCGTGATCGCCTATCTCACCACGCAGCCCGCCCAGAGCAGCGTCGCAGCCAATACGGAGATCAGGATTCTGCGCGAGACGGTGGCGCAGCTACGCAAGCAGGTGTCGGGCGTGTCCGAAAATCTCGACGGCCTGCGCACCGCGGTCGATCAATCAAGCAAGGCAACCAATGACCGTTTTGGCCGTTTCGCCGAGAACCTGGATCGCATCGAACGGGTGAGTTCGTCCTCGACGGTGAAGCTCGACAAGCTCGCCCTGGCCCAGGTCCAGGCTCCGACGCCCACCGCCTCGCAACCGCAACAGCCAGTGCCGATGATGGCTTCGGTCGCGGCACCCGAGATCACGGGATCGGTGCCTCCATCCGAGCGCGGGTCGGCTCCGCGAAAGGCGGTCAAGGGCTGGTCGGTCCGCCAGGCCTATGAGGGAATTGCGATCCTGCAGGGCCCCAGCGGCGTCATCGAGGCCGTGCTGGGACAGCAGGTGTCCGGCCTTGGCCGCATCGAGGAGATCAGAAGCGAGAACGGACGTCTGGTGGTGGAGTCCAGCGGGGGCGTCATCTATTCGTCACGAAAGGCGGCACCCTGATCGAAGGCCGCTTCTATTGACGGTGATGCTCGAAGCTGGTGCATAGCAGATCGACCTCCGCCTCCGCGATCGGCGCGCGAAACAGGCGGCAGCTGAACTCGACCGTCGTCTTGCTGTCCGTCGTGGTGCGGTCTTCGCGGAGGAAGATGCATCGCTTGCAAACGTCGGTGTGATGCCGCTGCTCTGCGGCGTCCGACTGATCCAGCACATGCCGGAACGTGTCGCGGAAGCGGATCTTTGCCTCGTCGTCGAGTACGTCGATCGCCTCGACGAGGACGTTGACGGGGTCGCGCACCAGGAACTTCTTGCCCTGCTGCGTGACGCTCAGCATCACCGAGCGCTTGTCCTTGGCCGAGCGCTTTCGCTCGACATAGCCGAGCCGCTCCAGCTCGCCGATGATGAACGAAGCAGTGCCGCGCGTGGTGCCGACGTAACTCGCGAGCGCCGACGGTGTTCGGGAAAATCGGTTGGCGCGGGACAGGAAACGCAGCGCCATCCACTCGCGGTCGCGCAACCCGTGCTTGGCGCCTTCGAACCACAGGATCCGCGCGGCCTGCTCCAACAGTTCAATCGATTCGCGAGCCAAGTTCATTTCAATTCCAGGTCGGATAAAGCTTTATTCAATTGAGCCTTTGGTAGCGCAATCTGGGTGGACGAGGATGAATCTCTCGGGCGATCCTTCCTCCGTTGCCGGAAGGCAGACCGCGCGCGGGAAGAGCCTTGGTTCTGCGGAGGGAACTTCCGGACGTGGAACTAGAGCTTCACAAAGAAAGTTCGAGTAAATCGCCTCGCTCAACTCTTCCGATAATTTCAGTCAAATGACCGAAGTTCGCGCGCGGATCTCCGATGGCTTGCGATGCGGGAGCAACATGATGTGTTGTTGCGGCTACGGCAGAGCTCATTTGTTGCCGCGACGTGCTTCGAATTGCGCGACGAGGCGCATCGGCTGCAACTCCCGGCAGCGCAAGTCAGGACGAGGGAACCGCCATTTTCGGTTAATGGATGTTGCGCCGCAGCGCAGCCAGCCGGTTAAATCCGAAATACGATCGGGCCTGGGAATGCCAGCGTGCCGTCCGTGATCGAGCAAGCAAACCGTTCAGCATCTTGTTGCGACGAGCCTGATGCCCGAGGCCGCGCCGGTGAAACAGCGCCGCAAGCAGGCCTGATGGCGGCAGCGCTCGCAGGCTGGTGATTTGCGTTTGGCCGGCAACCAAGGGCGAATGCGCCGCCTGAAGGATCGGGGCCAGGCATCAGGAAGGACCGACCGATGAGTCTCGAAACCACCATCACATCCGACGTCGTCGGGCTGACGAAAGTCGCCCCGGTCTCGCGTCGCGGCTTCATGAGCGTCACCGCGGCTGTAGCCGCCGGCTACACGCTTGCGGCCGGGCCGGTCCGCGCCGAGGTGATCACGACAGACACCAACGGTCTCCAAACCGGCGATGCCAGGATCAAGGTCGGCTCCGACGAGATGCCTGCATATTTTGCCCGCCCCGCCGGCAATACCAAGGCGCCGGTGATCATCGTGGCGATGGAGATCTTCGGCCTGCACGAATACATCAGGGACGTGACGCGGCGCCTCGCCAAGCTCGGCGCATTCGCGGTCGCGCCCGACTATTACTTCCGCAAGGGCGTCGATCTGACAAAGGTCACCGACATCAAGGACCTGCTGCCGGTCGTCAATGCCAAGCCGGACGCGGAGCTGCTGTCCGATCTCGACGCAACGGCGGCGTGGGCAGGATCACAAGGCGGCGATACCACGAAGCTCGGCATCATCGGCTTCTGCCGCGGCGGTCGCACGGTCTGGGAATATGCCGCCCACAGCGGCACGCTCAAGGCCGGCGTCGCGTTCTATGGTCCGCCGGTCGATGCGCCTAGGTTCTGTACCTATAATCATTGAGCGTTTGCGTTTGTTGTGATTCAAGGTCCCAGGAGGACCTTGATCATGGCCCGGTACGATGTTTCGGAGACCGAGTGGC
>NZ_JAFCKS010000017.1 GCF_018129995.1 Bradyrhizobium sp. SZCCT0153 | reverse complement strand
AAGCCAGATTGATCGGCGCAGAATAATCGGAGTTGCACCAAAATTGCGTCAGAGCCAATATTGCAGGCCGAATGACAGCTGACGGGCCTGCGGACGCCCTGCGTGCTCATCGATCGCTTCAGGACCGGCCTAAAAAGGCAGGTCGTGTGCCGATAAAAACGGACCCTGCATTCAGATGCGGCGTCATGGACGTGGTGCGAGCGGGCGGACAAGTGGCAGAGTCATCCTGCCTGATGGATATCAAAAACGCTTCCTTCGCTATAGCCCCGTGGCAAGCCGGAGGAACCAAGCCGCTACACCTCCGTTGGAGCTGGCTTTTGAGGACAGGTCCATGACGAAGGGTGACGAACTCCACTACGGCGCTCCCCGGAACGCAGTCCATCTCTGCGTCGACATGCAGCGGATGTTCGCGGGAGGTACGGATTGGACGATGCCGTGGCTGCCGCGCGTCCTGCCGAACGTCGTCGCGATCACCTCCGCCCATCCCGAGCGGACAATCTTCACGCGCTTCATCCCGGCGCAAAGCCCAGGCCAGGGCGCCGGCATGTGGCGGCGCTACTACGAACGCTGGAGTTCGATGACTATCGACCGGCTCGGGCCGGAAATGGTCGATCTGGTGCAGGAGCTCGCCCGCTTCGTCCCGCCCGCGCGCACTTTCGACAAGTACGTCTACTCGCCTTGGACAGGGAGCGGCCTGCATGCGCAACTTCGCGAAGCCGGCGTCGAAACCGTCATCGTCACAGGCGGCGAAACCGACGTTTGCGTCCTCGCAACCGTATTGGGCGCGGTCGACTGGGGCTTCCGCGTGATCCTCGTCGCCGATGCGCTTTGCAGCTCGGCAGACGAGACGCATGATTCCATGATGAAGATCTACATGAACCGGTTCGGCCAGCAGGTGGAGTGCGTCACGACCGAAACGCTTCTCGCCAACTGGCCGGCCGACGGCCGGGCTAGGTCCCTCTGATGAACCGTTCCTACGTCGTGCAGATCCTCGTGCCGAAGGAGACCGGCAAGGGCGAGCCGGTTTCCAAGGAATGGTTCGACAAATTCCTGCAGAAGCTGACCGACGAGTTCGGCGGGGCTACCAGCTACATCCGGGCCCCTGCAAAGGGCCTGTGGCGCAGCGGCGACACGACCGAGCGCGACGATATCGCGGTCGTCGAGGTTATGGCCACGAAGCTCGCACCAGAATTCTGGCGGTCCCTCCGCGAGCGGCTCGAACGAGAGCTCTCGCAGGAGGAGATCGTCATCCGCGCCCAGGAAATCATAGCTCTTTGAAGCCTTAGGAAGCGCGCGCCAAGTTTGCCGATCGGATCCAATCAAGAGGAACGCCATGGGATCACCAATGACATCAAGACGCTCCATGCTCTGGTGGAGTTCTTCGCATTTTGACTGCGGACATCGCAGCCGTATCAGGATGGCTGCGATGGAATGCTCGGATCGAAAACGTCGTGAAGTGCACATTTTGAGTAATTTGAGCCGATTCTCTCGCCCTGCGAATTTAATCTTCGATAGCGAAACCGTTTCTGGACTATGGTAGTCTGTGTTCTATCACAGCCCGGTCCGTGGCTTTTATCTGTGATGAGAACGCCGGTAGCGCTCCCGCCTTCCTCGAAGGATAGGAGCGCGCCATGGCAAGTCGGCGTCGTTTCAAGCAAACAAGATCGCTCAAAGATCGGCTCGCGTCGTTCGCCAAGGATGCGCGAGAAAAGGCGTCGTCTCTCCCGCCTGGCGCAGAGAAAGACGAGCTGCTTCGCAAGGCGGGACAGGCCGACACCACGGCCCGCGCTGCGATCTGGATCAATTCGCCTGGCTTGCAGCGGCCGAAATAACGTGAAGGATTATCAAGCCTCCATTGAAAAGCTTCGCAAGGATGCTGCCGAGGCGGCGCTGATCCGCGACTCGGCTATGGATGAAGCAAAACGTGAAGTATTCAATCGTCTATGGGAGCACCTCAATCGTCTCGCTGATGAAGTTGAGCAGGCGCTCCGAAAGGGGCAGACATAAGAGAAAAGGATCTACCTAAAAAAGCCTCCTGCTCAAAAGGAGCCCGAGGGACTGAACGACTTTCGAGAGTTGGCCCGCGAGGGCATCGAGGAGCAGCGCGAGCAAGCGCAACAAGGCTTCCGGCGAGTTCATAGGCGTCAAAAAGCCCGCGAAGGGCAAGAAGGCTGCCAAAAAAATACAAGGGCGTGCGGGTCGAGAAGAAGGCCGCGAAAAGAAGAAGGCGCGACGATAGGAACGGACGACACAGGCGCCGGTTGAGCGCAACAACTCTGGAGGTTCGCCGTGAAAATAGTCCCGTTGATAACAGCAGGCCTGATCGTCCTTTCGACTGCCGGTGCCTCGGCGCAATCAGGCGGCGCTCCGAGCGGACGAGGAGCGGTGACCGGTGATCCCGCGGCCAGCTCGACAGCGCCGAACGCGGATCCGCGCAGCACGACTGGCATGTCACCAGGCTCGCGCAGCGGTAGCGGCACGTCCACGTCCGGCGGGAAGGATGACAACGGCGATCAGGGGCGAGACAGAATGCCGGACAGCAATATGGCAGTAAGGCCGCAGAGCGATCAGCCGCAAAAGCCGCACTGACCCCCGATAGGAACGAGGCTGACACCCAGCCGTTGGTTCCTTGAGGTGCTGGCATCTCCGCCCCCTGAGATGTCGGTACTGAGAGCCCCGTGGCGCCGCCGCTGCGGGGCTTGTCTTTTAAGGAGCCTACGATGAGTGACCGTACAGGCAATGAACCTTCGCCGTTGATTATTTTCGGCATCGCGATCGTCCCCATCATTGCGGTACTGGCGTGGTTCGCTTTCTGATCGCGACATTCAGCCCCACTCGGGCGCTAAATCGCGCGAGGCACCTATGAAGATCGACCTACCTGGTGAGTTCTCACATTATGCGCAGATGACATCGTCCGCTCAGCAATTCTACAAAGAGGCGGCGGCCTGCCGCGAAGAGGCATCTCGAAGCCTCAACGCTGTCGATCGCGAGGGCTGGGCAAAGCTTGCCCGCGAATAGGCGGAACTCGCGCTCGCGGCGGAGCGTGGCCAGATTTTCCGTCGGCGGTAGGGTGGCTGCATCCCAAGGACGTGCTACTTGCTGGATTGAGCTTCCGAGCGCAGCCCTTTCAAGGCGCCGATGGCCGTAAGCGATGCCGCCGGGATTCTAGCGTCGTGGGCGAATTTCGCGAGTGTCGTGAATGCTGCCTCGCCGGATTCGAGGATTGCGACGCGTGCTTCCGAGCCCGCCTCGTCCGATAATTAGGCGCTCGTCTCATGCCCCGCTGCGCTGGGTGTGCCGACCTTCCTTGACCTCTTCCACGATCTTGGCGCAGAAGGCCTCGAGATCGCCCGGGTTGCGCGAGGTGATGATGCCCTGGTCAACGACGACCTCTGCATCTTCCCACTTCGCACCGGCATTCGCGACGTCTGTCTTAATCGACCTAAAGGACGTCATCTTGCGACCTCTTGCGATTCCGGTCTCAATGAGAAGCCATGGGGCGTGGCAGACGGCCGCCACGACCTTCTTGGCATCGAAGATATCCTTGATGAACTTCAGCGCCTTGGGCTCGACGCGCAGGAGATCCGGATTGATCTGCCCGCCAGGCAATACGATCGCGTCGTAGTCGGCGGCCGACGCCTCGTCGAGCGTCTTGTCGACCTTCACGGGCCGACCCCAATCCTTCTGGTCCCAGCCCTTGATCTCGCCGGCGGCGAGCGACACCACATCGACCGTCGCGCCAGCTTGCTTCAGGCGCTCTTGCGGCACTTCCAACTCGGCCTGCTCGAAACCGTTCGTGGCGAGAATGGCGATCTTTTTGCCGGTCAGATCCATGGGTCCAATCCTTCATTTCGGGGTTTCCTCCAACAATCGATTGTCTCGAGCGTCGTTCCTGAAAAGCTGGATCGGGCGGGAATTATGACCCGACCGTCGCGGCGACGGTAGAATTGAAAGCAGCAGGAGAGTTTCGCATGGCCGACAGGTTCCACGGCAAGGTCGTTGCAGTCACTGAAGGGGCTTCCGGCATCGGAGAAGCGACAGCGCGCCGCTTCGTTACGGAGGGCGCGAAAGGCGCTGGTCGACCGCGAGGAAGCCTCACTCGAAAAGGTGGCCAGAGCCTGCCTGCCGACCAGGTCATGGTTCAGACGGACGACGTGTCGGATTCGCGTGCCGTCGATGGAATGGTCGCGGCCGTCGTCCGCCCCTTCGGACGGCTAGACGTCATCGTGAACAACGCCGGCGTCCGTGAAGATCCCGCTTCAATCACTGACGAGAAATGGCGGAAGGTCATGTCGACCGACATCGATGGCGTGTTTTATGGCTGCCGCGCGTCGCTGCCCACCTCGAAAAGACCAGGGGCGCGATCGTCAACACGGCGTCGGTCTCTGGGATCGGCGGCGATTGGGGCATGAGCCCATACAACGCGGCGAAGGGCGTCGTGGTCAATCTGACGCGTGCCCTCGCCCTGGACCTCGGCAAGAAGGGCATCCGCGTGAACGCGGTCTGTCCCAGCTTGACGGGAACCGGCATGACGGAAGATATGATGGACGACAAGAAGCTGCTGGCAAAGTTCGCCGAGCGGATCTCGTTGGGTGGCGTCTGCGAACCGCAGGAAGTCGCCGCGGTCATCGTGTTCCTGGCAAGCGACGACGCGAGCTTCATGACCAGTGCCAACGTCGCGGTCGACGGGGGCGTATCCGCCTCCAATGGACAACCGCCTCAGGAATAGCCGTCGAGCGTCGTCCACCGTTCTACTTTGCGAGCGCCGTGTCGTCGAAGCGTGCGTAGAGGGTGCTCGGTCCTGGGTACACTTCGACGCACCCGGCCTCCCGCAGCGAATGTTCGGTAAATCCGCCGCAGAGGACGCCGATCGTCGGGATTCCGGCCTTGCGGGCCGCGATGGCATCGTACGGCGTGTCGCCAATCGCGACCGCTTCGGCTCCTTCGATGTCTAGCTTCTTTAGCACGACCTCAAAGATGTCCGGGGCTGGTTTGGATTCGTCGACGTCTTCTGAGGACGTCGCGACGTCTACCAGACCTGAGATGGCCGCGATGTCGAGGTACTTCTTCAGTTCATCCTTCTTCGCCGAGGAAGCCACGGCGATGCGGAGACCGGTCTCGCGGACGCGCTGCAGGAGTTTCGGAACAGCCGAGAAGGAACGGACAAGGGGCAGATAAGTCGACTTGAACCAATTGCCGCGCCACTCCTCCAGATCTCTGCCGTGTTCATTCTGCTGTTGCTCGGACAGAAAAACGGGAATCAGCTTATCGCCGCCTTTCCCGATCTGGCTGCGCACTTGCTCGAAGGTGACGTCGTGACCGAACTTGACCATCGCTTCTTGCCAAGCGAGCGCGTGGAGATCGACCGAGTCCAGAAGCGTGCCGTCAAGATCGAAAATGGCTGCTTTAGGCAATTCGAGATCCTCCATGACTAAAACTATCGAGCGACATGTACCACTCGGCGTAGCGTGTGTTCTTCACCCATGCGCCGGTTGAGGTCTGGAGCGCCGTCGTTCCAACATAAGGTCCACGGTCGCCCAGCGCGCGCTTGGCATCGTCGACGGCTCGACGCGCGGCGGATTCCGCATTCGGATCCGACGACGGCCTCGCGTCTCGATCGCTCCGGATCTCGTTCCGCTGAATTGGCGGAGCTCGGTCCTACCCTTCCTTCAACGCCGACTTGACCTCACGCACCGGCCAGCTTTCGCCCCCGCGATCACGCGGACCTTTGCGTCTCCGCCGACCAGCATATGAGAACTCAGATCATCGTCGGCCGGCATGACGACGATTTCCGTCTCGGGCTTCGAGTTCAGCGCCAGATCGAGATCGCCGGGGAAATTCGCCAGCGCGAGCCATCCTCAAGCTCGACGAGGTGGCTCTCGGAGTGCGATCTGATCTTCATGGCGCGGCCCAGAGGTGCCCCGCGCTACTTCTGCCCCGATGGAGCCTGGGCGTTTGAATTATTAGGGTTTTGCTTATTGGCTTCGTGATGCCCGACCGCGCATCCCGCCGCAGCGCCAAGTTTGCCATGGCCCGCCATGTGGCCAGCGACGCCGCCAACGATGGCGCCCTTGATACATCCTTTGGCTTCCGCCGGTGAAGCCAGCGCGACCACGGACAGGCAGGTGATGGCCAAGATTGTTCTCATGATCGTTCTCCGATTTGGCGACGTTCGGAGAATCAAGTCGCATGGGGGATCGTCGTTCCGCTCGGGCACCCGATGGTCGCTGATTGCACGGTTCGCAGCACCGGAACCTCCCATTCGTGCCTCGCTGGGGAAATTCCTGAATCCCGAGATCCGGTTTTCCTCAGGACGGCGGACTCGGAAGTCGCCACGCGCGCGCGGCAAAAGGCCGGCACAGAGTCTGGGGCTTGGACGGTGGCACTGCGATCCTCTCCGAGTCGAAGCGGCCCCGTGCGTGCTCCCGAGAAAAAGGGAACCTTAACCCACCGGTCGCAACGTCATCTCAACGCCGACGGGCGAACCACAGTCCCAACACGAAGGCCGTCAGCCCGGACGCTTTCGTCATCGCTGCGGTTTCGCTGGCGTCCATGCCGTCCTCCTACGTCTGACAAAGCAAGCGTCTTGGGACCCACCGGTTCCTGGCCGACTTGCGTTATCCCCGGCGCTTGGTTTCTTTACGGTCGCTTCCACTGCCTGCTTGCCCGGCCCTCGCAAGAGGAGGGGGTGCGAGCAATCGACCGCGAATAAGAACTGTCGATTGCGGCTCTCGGACGTTGACGGAGCGTACGGCGGTCGAGGCAAGAGACTGGACCGGCCCGCTGCCGCGAGCGTCGGCTGTCATCGTTGTTGAGGAATTTTGAGCGCTCCGCGACGCCGATCGCTTAACGTGCCTAGCCTAGGCAGATAGCCGCACGACATTGGCCGCCACGATCTTGCGATAGTTGTCAATCACGTGACCCGAATGCCCGCCTTAATGAGAATGTTGCGGGCTTCCGCCATCGCGTTGACCTTTTCGTTCGCCATCAGGAACATCTCTTCAGATGTGCCTTTCCCGGCCGCGATAAGCTTCAGGCGCATGTCGATGACCTGCATGGCGTCCATCATCAGCGTCAGGGCGGGATACCAGAAAAGCATATTAGAACTCCGGGCCCAGATGTTGAGCCGATTGGCCATATGTCCCTAACCAAGCATACGGCAAACCGGTTGTTCCTAAGTCAGGCCTGGCACTCCGGGACGGCATTCTTGGGCGCGAGCTCCGAGCGGCCATCCAGGCACGTGGCCATCATCAGGAACGACACGTGCCGCTCTCCATTATCGGATGGGGGGAAACGTGGTGTCATCATCGAAAGCCGACCGATTCACGAGCAAGGCGGAGGAATGTCGTCACCTGGCGGCACGGGCCGGAAGCGAAGTGGACAAGAACGCCTGGCTTCGGCTCGCTGAGGAGTGGGAAAGGCTTGCCGAGCATGCGTCTGAGGGACGAGGTATCTTCGACAGGTACGAATAGCTCAGGAATGGTCTGTCAGACATGGAGCACCTTGGTCGCCTATCGTAGACTACTCGGGCTATCGACGATGGGAGGCATCATGTCGCGGCGCTCATCATGAGCGCCGTAGCCGTGCCAGGGAGTGGTGGGCGAGGTCGGGCCAAAGCAGCGCCCGCGCTGCGGATCGGTACGGCCGGGTGGAGCATCGATAAACGCTATGCCGACGGACTTCCAGCATCAGGAAGTAATCTCGAACGCTATGCGCGACGTCTAAACGCCGTCGAGATCAATTCCTCGTTCCGAAGAAGGCACAAACCAAGCACATACGAGCGCTGGGCGAGTTCGGTGCCTGAAGAGTTCAGGTTCTCTGTGAAGCTCCCGGAAGAAATCACTCACGATCGGGGCCTGGTCGGCTGCGATGAAATCCTGAAAATCTTTGCGGCTGAAACTGCGGGCTTGGGATCGAAACTCGGGACGTGGCTCATTCAGCTGCCGCCGAAGCTCGCATTCGACGCGAAGACATTCGACAGCTTCTTCGACTTGGTCAATGGATGCAGCGATGCCATGGTCGCGATCGAGCCGCGGAATGCCACTTGGTTCACTGAGGAAGTCGAAAGCAGATTGATTGAACGACGCATCGCGCGGGTGGCAGCGGATCCCGCTAGGGTGCCGGGCTCCGGAGAGCCTGGTGGTTGGCGGGGTCTGGCCTATTTCCGTTGGCATGGGTCCCCCCGCATGTACTATTCCGACTACGACCGCCAGGCCCTTTTCTCACTGGGGCGGCGTCTCGAAAGCGCTCGCCTTTGGGGAGCCGAGACGTGGTGCATCTTCGACAATACGGCGGCTGGGGCCGCATTGGGAAATGCTCTGGAGCTATCGTAGCTGTGGCGATGTTTCAGAGCCCGGGACCAGGCAACCCGTTCCAGAACGACCAAAGAGCCAAATGAATCAACCGACGGGCAAGGAACAGGCTGTTTCGTAGGGACTTTCCCATGTCGGAGCTGCCGCGGCTTTCGCGAGCGCCTAGGGAGGTCGCATGAACAAGCTGGTCAGCTCCGTAGGCAGACGAGACATCGCAGATGGCGGCCTTGTTCGCGTTCGCGGAGCTCGAGAGCATAACCTCAAGGACGTCTCGGTCGAGATTCCTCGCAATGCGCTCGTGGTGTTTACCGGCGTCTCCGGATCCGGAAAGTCGTCCTTGGCTTTCGGGACGCTGTATGCAGAGGCCCAGCGTCGCTACCTCGAGTCAGTCTCCCCGTATGCCCGACGGCTTTTTCACCAGATGGCAGTGCCCGAGGTGGATTCAGTAGAGGGGTTACCACCCGCGGTGGCATTGCAGCAGCAGCGCGGCTCGCCGACCACGAGGTCGTCCGTCGGCAGTGTGACCACGTTGTCCAATCTGCTGCGTATGCTCTACTCGCGCGCCGGCGACTATCCGCGCAAGCAGCCCTTGCTTTATGCGGAGTCGTTCTCGCCGAACACGCCCGAGGGCGCCTGTCCCACCTGCCATGGCATCGGCCGGATCCATGAGGTCAGCGAACGCACGCTTGTGCCCGACGACTCCCTCACCATCCGGGAGCGGGCCGTGGCGGCATGGCCGACCGCCTGGCAGGGCCAGAACCTCCGGGACATCCTGGTGACCCTTGGCTACGACGTGGACCGGCCATGGCGCGAGCTTCCGAAGCGGGATCGTGTCTGGATCTTGTTCACTGATGAACAGCCGACCGTGCCGGTCTACGCCGGATACACCGCAGCCGAGACGAAGCGGGCTCTGAAGCGCAAGGAGGAGCCGAGCTACCAAGGCACCTTCACGGGAGCCCGAAAATATGTCCTGCAGACCTTCGCCACGACGCAGAGCGCAATGATGAAGCGACGGGTATCGCGGTTTCTTTCGAGCTCGGACTGCCCTGTCTGCAAGGGTAAGCGGTTGAAGCCGGAGGCTCTGTCGGTCACCTTCGCCGGGATGGACATTGCTGACATCTCGCGATTGCCGCTCAAAGGCTTTAACGAACTTCTGCGATCGCATGCGCTCAGTGGGGGCGCCGCCTCCGGCGACCATCCCGAAAAGGTTTTGGTGGTCCGGCGGATCGTCGAGGACATGCTCGCGCGCCTTGACGTATTGCTCGATCTCGGGCTCGGTTATCTGACGTCGGAACGTAGCACACCGACGCTGTCCCCGGGCGAATTGCAAAGGCTGCGCCTGGCGACGCAGGTTCGATCAAATCTGTTCGGTGTCGTGTACGTACTGGACGAGCCTTCGGCTGGTCTGCATCCGGCGGATACCGAGGCGCTGCTGCGCGCGTTGGACCGTCTCAAGGCTGCCGGCAATTCGCTGTTCGTCGTCGAACACGAGCTTGACGTTGTCAGGCGAGCGGACTGGATTGTCGACGTCGGGCCGGGCGCCGGAGAGCACGGCGGCCAGATCCTGTACAGCGGACCGCTGTCGGGCCTCGCCGACGTGAAGGCGTCGCGAACGCGATTATATTTGTTTGGTGAGGCCGAGAAGCGCATCAGAAAAACGCGTTCAGCAGCCAATTGGTTGAAATTGCGGGGAGTGGCCCGTAACAATCTTGATAGCGTCGACGTGGACATTCCCCTTGGCGTGTTCACATGCGTCACTGGAATATCAGGATCGGGAAAATCCAGTCTCATAAGCCAGTTCCTGGTGGACACGATCAGCGACGGCCTGGGCCAGCGCGTGGACGTCATCGACGATGACGACGGTCTCGAAGCCCCGATTGAGACCCTGGGTGGGGAGATCACCGAAGGGTTCGACCAGATCAAGCGTCTCGTCGTTGTCGACCAGAAGCCGATCGGGCGCACGCCCCGGTCGAACCTTGCAACCTACACAGGCCTGCTGGACCACGTCCGCAAGCTCTTTGCATCCACGAAGCAGGCGCGCGTCAGGCACTACGATGCCGGCAGGTTTTCGTTCAACGTCGCGAAAGGGCGATGCGAAACCTGCCAAGGTGAGGGCTTCGTCTGTGTCGAGTTGCTCTTCCTTCCCAGCGTTTATGCGCCTTGCCCGACCTGCAAGGGCGCTCGCTACAACGCCAAGACGCTGGAGATCAAGATTCGCGGCAATTCGATCGCCGACGTGCTTAGAATGACCGTCGACGGAGCGTTTGAGTTCTTCTCCGCCGACGAGTCGTTGCGGCGATCGCTGGGTGTCCTCAGCGAGGTCGGCTTGGGCTATATCCGGCTTGGCCAGTCTGCCACGGAGCTGTCGGGAGGGGAGGCGCAGCGTGTCAAGCTTGCCACCGAACTACAGCGGGCTCAGCGAGGGGGTACGATCTATGTTCTGGACGAGCCGACGACAGGGCTGCATCCGTCGGACGTGGCGAAGCTGATGAAGCAACTTAGCGGGCTCGTTGAGGCTGGAAACACCGTCGTCGTCGTCGAACACGACATGTCTGTCGCCGCGGGCAGTGACTGGATCATCGACATCGGCCCGGGGGCCGGCGACGAGGGCGGCAAGATTGTTGCGGTAGGTACGCCGGAGCAGGTTGCAGCCGACTCTCGAAGTCGAACGGCGCGGTATCTCGCTGATTGCATCGGCGGCTCGCTCGATCGATCTTGAAAGGGTGTGGGTTCGGGCTTAGAGGTCTTACCTGCCTGCGGCTTCATTTGGTGGAAGAGAAAGCGTGGGCGTGTCCAGCGAACTCCCGCAAGAGCCAATGTGAGCGCGGTATATTGGGCTATCGCCGTGGACCGCGCGGCTTCGAGGTGCTGCTGGTTCACCCTGGCGGTCATTCTGGCGCAACATGGACGAGGGCGCTTGGTCGATACCGAAAGGAGAGATCGACGGTTCGGCCGAAGAGAGGGCCCATCGCGAATTTGCCGAAGAGCTCGGCCCCGCAACCACGATCGGCTCGCTAGAAGGTCTGGGAGGGGCCCAGCAGCGCGGGGCAAGCGCGTAATCGCCTTTTACGGTGAGGTAGACTTCGATGCGACAACGCTATCGAGCAACACCTCGAGATCGAGTGGCCGCTCAGGAGCGGCCGGCGCCAGTCCTTTCCGGAGATGGACCGCGCTGAATGGCCCGATCTGGAAACTGCGAGGTCGAGGATTCTGTCCGGCCAGGCTGAACTCATTGATAGGCTCGCCGCAGCGTCATGGCGCTCTACTAACTATAGTGTCCGTTGCAGTCCGTTCGACTGGCGACGCCGAGGGCTTCAAGACCATCGCGATCATCCTGGCGCACGCGGCGCGGGTTGGGCCAAGCGCGGCGGCGCTCATCCTAATCTCGGCCACCGGCAGGAAGCTCAAGGATTCTTCTCAACAGCGTCGGATTCTCAAGGACCGCGCGCATTTCCAGCTTGTCGAACCAAGCGAGGACATCGTCCAAACTTTCACATCGCGCGACCTTGGCGGTTGCGGTTGCAAGGGGCACGTCGACGGGCCCAAACCGGCGAGAGCTTGCAGGTGATTGCGAGCCCAAATGCTCGGCCAGCAATTCCGGATCCCGGCTAAGCTGGCGTAGAGCCCCGGCCATTTCGGTGGGCTCAGCTGCGGCGAGCTCGTTCGCGCGGAGCACAACGGCAGGCGGCTCGTTGATCTCCGGCGTGGCAAATACTCCTGGCGCGCTCAATTGCAATGAAGTCATAATGCCCAAAGGGATCGAAAGCAGGAGCCCCAGCACGACCGGCGACATCCAGAGAAGCAGAGGCAAAGAGACGGAATAAGCGCAGACCGATAGGACGAGACCGCAGAGTGTCGGCCCGGCGAGCTTTCGATAGACTTCGCCGCGGGCGAGCTGTCCATCGCCTCGGCGCTGCACTTGCCAACCTGCGTCTCGGCCAGCGAGAATTTCCATGACGGCCTTGGTCTGGAGGATCATCATGCAGGGAGCAAGCAATGCCGCCACAAACGCCTCGCAAACGACCCCCGCCAGAACACGACCGCTTCCTGCAAATCCGGTGCGCTCGTCACGATTGCTGATCAGCACCAGATAAGCCAGCAGCTTCGGCAGGATCAGAAGTCCCATTGTCGCGGCAAAGACCCAGGCCGCAAGCACCGGGTCCTGTTGCGGCCAGGTGGGAAACAAACTGAAGCCCTTCGGAAAGTATTCCGGCCGGATGAAGTGCGCCTGCAGTGAAATGAGCAGACCGACCAACAGGAACAGAAGCCAAAGCGGCGCCGTCACGTAGGATCCGATGCCGGTGAGCAGATGTAGCCTCGAGACCCAGTGCAGCCCGCGCGCGGGCAGGACCGCGAGATGCTGGAGGTTACCCTGGCACCAGCGACGGTCTCTCCCCGCAAAGTCCAGCAGCGACGGTGGAACCTCTTCGAAGCTGCCGCGAACGGCTGGGACCATATAGATCGCCCAGCCGGCGCGGCGCATCAACGCGGCCTCGACGAAATCATGGCTGAGGATGTGTCCGCCGAAAGGTTTGCGACCGCGCAGCTCGGGCAGTCCGGCCTCCGCAGCGAAGGCCTTGAGCCGGATGATGGCGTTGTGGCCCCAATAGTTGCCGTCGCCATCGTGCCACCAGGCATTGCCCGCCGTGATGAGGGGGCCATACACACGCCCAGCAAATTGCTGCAGCCTGCTGAACAGGGTACGCGCGTTGACGATGACGGGCTGCGTCTGGATCAGCGCGCAAGAGGGGGTGCGTTCCATTGCGTGCACGAGGCGAACGATCGTATCACCCTCCATCAGGCTGTCCGCATCGAGGACGATCATGTGATCATAGGCCGCGCCAAACCTGGTGACCCAGTCGGCGATGTTGCCGGACTTCCGCGCGGTATTGTCGGAGCGGTGTCGGTAGTACAGCTGATCTCCACCGCAGGCGCGGCGTAGCTCGATGAAGGCCATCTCTTCGCTGATCCAGATGTCCGGGTCGGTCGTATCGCTCAGCAAGAACCAGTCGAATTGTTCGCCATATCCGGTCGCGTCGATGGATTCGTACATCGCGCGCAGCCGCGCCATGACATGATGCGGATCCTCGTTATAGGTCGGCAACAGCATCGCGGTGCGCGAGGTGACGTGAGGCAGCGGGCCTGTCGTGTCGATCGGCAGATTGGGCTGCCGGCGCGTCAGCAGCACGAAAAATCCGGCGAGGGCGGACATGAACGAGAATGCGACCCAGGCGAGCAGCACGAGGAACAGACCAAGCAGCAGCGCCTCGAGAAATGTCACACCGCCGACTTTCACCACGTCGTACATGCCGTAGCCGCCCGCAAGCGTCAGCAAGGCCGTCCCGACGAAGATGAAGAGACGGCGAACGATCAAAGTGGCCCCGCGATGGACCGACGATTGCCTGACTTCAGCCGCGCGGCCCAGCCGACACGGCAGCATCGAGAGCTGGCTTTCTTGCGGCAAGAACGGGCGGGTGGGGGCGCTTCGCAGCGGCGCCTGCGACTGCTTCAGGGCGTCCATCGATAGATCCATACTTCCGAGACCGGCGCATCATTCTGCGCCAGGAAGGCACGTAGCTCGATGGACGCCTGCCCCTTGACCGAACATTGGAAGCTCAGACGCCATCCGCCGGTCACGGGATTTGGTTGCGTGACGATGTTGCTGATGTCGGCTTTTTCAGCGGTCACCACCCCTTTGATGGCTTTGGGATCAACGCCTTTGAGGTGGTCGCCCATCAGTTCCAGGACGAACAGCTTGCTGTCGTCTCCCCGGCTGCCGATTCCCGTTCTGGTAAATCGTGCGAGCGCGTCGGCTTTCGGCGCGTCCGTGCCCCAGTGCAATCGATAGGTAAAGATGTGTTCGCTCTTTGCCGTCAGGGGCTGCTTCGGCTGCCAGAGTGCGGCGATATTGTCGTGGACTTCCTCCTTGGTCGGAATCTCGAACAGCTTGACCGCCCCTTCGCCCCAATCGCCGATCGGTTCGAACCAGAGGCTCGGGCGCGTTTCGAAACTGGATTCCAGATCCTGATAAGCGAGATAATTCCTTTCCCGCTGCATGAGGCCGAAGCCGCCCGGATTGACGTCGGCAAAACTGCTGACCTGCAGATCGTGCGGATTGTTGAGCGGTCGCCAGAGTTGTTCACCTCTGCCGTTGAAGATCGAAAGTCCATCCGAATCGTGGACGGCGGGGCGGAAATCGTCGAAATCCTTTCGATCGTTCGGACCGAAGAAGAACATGCTGGTCATCGGCGCGAGCCCGGCGTGCTCGAGGTCGACCCGCGGATAGAGCGCCATCTCGACGTCGAAAACCGTGGTTTGGCCAGGCCGAATGGTGAAACGGTAGCTTGCGGCCGCGCTCTTGCTGTCGAGCAGCGCGTGGACCACCATCGAGGAGGCATTCGGCGCCGGCTTCTCCAGCCAGAAAGCCTTGAACACCGGGAACTCTTCGCCTTTGCTTTCGCCGGTATCGATCGCGAGCCCCCGCGCCGACAGACCATAGGTCTGTCCTTTCGCAACGGCCCGGAAGTAGCTTGCGCCGAGGAATACGCAAAGTTCGTCGTAATAATCCGGTTTGTTGATCGGGGCGTGCACGCGGAAGCCGGCGAATCCAAGGTCCTTATCCGGCCATTGTCCGAGGCCCTCGCCGAAGGAAAAGTCATCGCGCCGGTACGAAACCGGTGTGACGCTCCTGTCCACCACCTGAAAGATGTCGACCCTGTTCTTGTAAAAGAAGCCGCGGTGGAAAAATTGAACTTCGAATGGCAGCTTATCTGCGCGCCACAGCGCCTTTTCGGGAGCGAAGCGAATAGACCGGTATTGGTCGTAGTCGAGATTTTTCAGTGCATCCGGCAGCTTCTCGTCCGGAGCCGCGAATGGCTTGGTCGCAAGCGCACGAGCAAGCTCGCGCACATAGGACGGGCTGAACGTGGGGGCGGTTCCGGACTGAGCGTCCGCTGCCCGCGGCAGTACAGCTGCAGCTGAAACAGCTACTGATCCACGAAGAAGTTGTCGGCGATTCACGTTTGCTCCTCCGGTTTCGAAGCGAGGGAGCAACTGCCGCTGTTCCCTGGAGTTCCGTGCGGAAGACCACGATTTGGCCGGCAGAATGGCTGAAATGGGCCAGCCACGGGGCCACGGGGAATGCTGCGCAATTGCCGTCCTTATCAGCCGAAGAGCGCGCGCAGCCCCGACACGACAGCTGCGGAGGCCGCAAACGACACAGCAAGCAACGTCCAACCCGAACGTGCGGTCTCGTTGGCTATCTGACGCACAAGCGTGTGTATCCGCCTCAGCATTCCTCGCCTGCAGGTCGCACGAAATAGGCTATGCCAACGCCCCGTCAAATCCTCGGCCCGGGCATCGAAACATCGTTCGACGCCAACTCGGATTGATCACGAAAGTTTCTACTTTTCCCGATTGACCGAAACGCCTGACGGCGACAGCTGCGACGTTTTGAAGACGCATCCAAAAATGTCTTCGGCGAGCCATTGGCCGGTCTAGGTTCGCCGCCCCGCCCCGGCTGAGCGCGATCCTGATGCAGTTTGCGGTCGTCCCGGTTCGACTTCGGGATGCGGGGCCGGGCATGCCTGCATGATCGAGCTTTGCTTCGGACTACCATCCGCCGAATAATTCGTGACGATCCATCGCCACCCTTGGTTCAGCCGGCTTTCGGAACGCACGATGCAGACGGGAAGCGCGGCGCTCGGCGACGCGACCCATTGGGGTCGTCGCAGGTTTCACGGCCTGACTATCTCGCGGCATCATCGCGAGTGCGTGCCGCGGATCTTCACGCTGCTCGACCTCGGCCGGACCGGAAGCCGTCGCCACGAGCGCGCTCGCCGTGTCGAAGACGATCTTTTCAGGGAGGTTTCGCGCTGAGCGGATCCGGATGATGCTTCGGTCTACGTCGATCGCGGACGAGCGCCCGGCGGGCGCGGGCAGATATCGGTCGGCTGCCAAGAGCAGACCGAAAAGCACGCTGCCGACGAAAACGAAATATCTGACGACCGGCATGACCCCCCGCTGATCGAGCCCGACTTCGAACTCCACGTCACAACGGGAAATTTCGGCAATCGTTCCTTCCATGCGGTGCCCTCACGGGCAAAGTCCGTTTGACAATCCAGGAAACAGCGGCAATTTTCGCTCAGACCAGTAGCGATGCCGATGCTCGCCGAAGCAGCGCCGCGACAGCCCGTGCGCGGGAAGCCTATACGATGATCAACCCGGCGGCGAAGGATGACGATGTGCGCCACGCGGCACTAACGCGGTCCGGCTAAGAGCGATCGGCCGGGACGGCCGGAGCGCTGAGGCTTTGGCGGTGGAAGATGTGAAGTTACTAAGCGCCTCGATGTAGGATAAAACGAGAGGAGCCGCCCGAGCGGCAGCCCCTCCGTCGAGGTCTCGTTTATTACCAGCCGCGGGTGCCGAAGCTGAAGCCGATGCTCGGCCCGCTGGAGTAGCCGTAGCCGCGGTCGTAGTAGCCCGGTCCACCGTAGTAGCCGTAGCTGCGGCGCGCGACGTAGGCGTCGTCGTCGTAGTAGCGCTGGACGTAGCGGGGACCGCGCGTCCGGAAGCAACGGCCGTATTCGTCGCAGACCAGGCGAACCTGTTCTACGTTTGCCTTCTCCACGGTGGCCAGCCCGCCGGGGTTGAGCGGCGCGGCCGAAGCAGCAGTCGCGAGCGATGCCACGGCGGCGGCTGCGAGCAGAATGGTCTTCATCGTTCTCTCCTCCTATCGGTTGTCGTTAGTCGATTTCTTCGATCACGCGCCGCTCCTGCGGCTCGACGATGTAGGTGCGATTGTCGCGGTGGATGTAGCGGTACTCCCGCAGCGTCGGGGCATCGCGATAGACGTCCTCCGGGAAGGCTTCGATCTCGACGCTGTCGGGCACGCGTTCGCCTCCGCGGATCTCAGTCCGCACCGTGCTTCCCGTCGTCGTCGTCCGCCGTTCGGCCGGCGCCGCCCGCACGTGCTTGCGTACGGTCTCACGATCGCGGTCGCTGAAGGTCACCTTGCGCTGCTCGCGTGGTGCCGGCGCGGCCGCCGTCGATCGTCCCGAGTAGGGCATGGTGGCGACGATCTGATAGCTCGAGGGATCGACGATCACGATCTCGTCGCGGACCAGGACGAAGTTGTAGCCCCTGTACTGCGGAACGATTTCGATGACGTCGGCGGGAAGTGGCTGAAGGCGCACGTCGCGCGGAATGGCCGTACCCACCGACACCGAGAAATTGACGTTGGTGAGAGGCTGCACGTTCAGGTGCGAGACGGATTCGCTGACGCGGGTCCGCTGCGTGTCGTTGAGTTGGATCGAAACATTGGTCCGATCCGACCCGGTTCGCCCGGCCGCATTCTGCTGGGTGTCCTGCCGCTGCGCGGAGGGGTTCGACGAATTGCCCGGGGCCGGCGTCTGTTGGGCCTGGTTTGTGCCTGTGGACGGCGCCGGATTGGTCGACTGACTGGCTGGCCGTAGCCGGCTGCTGAGCGCCCGTCGACGTGTTGGTGCTGACGCCGTTCGTGCCCGTCGAGTTCTGATTGGTGCGGCTGCTGTCGGTGGCGGTGTTTTGCTGCGCCTGAGTAGTCGTCGACGCGGACGGGATCTGGGTCGAGACGGACGGAGGCGAGGCCTGCGACTGCGTCGACGTCGTGGTCGAGGGATTGGATGTCGGTGGTGTCGACGTGGATTTTTCGGTCTGCTGCGCCGAGGGGCTCGCGCTCGGGACGTCCTTCGAATTGTTCTGCGCGAAAGCTGCGGTCGAAATCAGAATGGCTGCGGTCGTGGTCATCAACTGGCGTTTGATCATGGTGTGTCTCCAACAAAAAAAAAGCGCACACCAACCGCACGTCCGGACAATCGTTCCTGAGATCGGGAAAAAGTGGCATTTATCAGGAGGGAACCCTTGGAGCTGTCGGCCGGGGTTGCTGGCGACGTCCCTACTGAGGCGGGATCTCGCCATTCCGGCTCGCTTCCTGCTGCTGAGAAGCCTTGCGATGATGTCGCCTCTCCCGCCCCTCCGCGCGGCGCTCCACTCGCAGTTTCCGGCGCTCCTCGCGCAACTCCCGCCTTGTCTTCGGACGTTCCTCCGTCTGCGCTTCCGATTGAGCCTGCGGCGCAAGCTGCGTCTGCTGCGCCTTCTCCTGAGAGAGGTCGACCGCGAGGACCGGCGTTGGAGCGACGGGCTCGGATGTTGCGGGAAGAGCGACGCGCACTGCGGGCGTGGGCGCGGTCGCCTGATGTTCGATGCGGGCCGGTCTTACCTGCTTCGATGCCGAACTTGCGAACAGCGCGCCGCCTCCGAAACCAACGGCGATGATGGCGATGGCCGTTGCCGCGCCGGCAAGAAAGAATCGCAGCTTGGCTGACATGGGCCCCTCCAGGTTTCGTCCAAGCGAACGCGCAAAGTCGAACAAGGTTGCGGCCCGGATCGGCTGGAAACGGGGCGAGATTGATCGGCTTATTGCGCCGAAGACGTTCGCTTCGCGGCCGCTGCGCGGCGCAACCTCGATGTGTAGCACTGCTTTGACGGTTGCTGACCTCGGGACGTTCTCGACGTGATTTGCCGACACGACTTCACTGTAGGTCGCAAGGGGGGCGGGTAGACCGCGGTGGTCGCCAGCGGCGACGAGCTCGCGAGACGGTCCGCGACCGAGCAGCGACTGTCTCTTCTTGTCCGGGAACTCGAGCATCGGATCAAGAACAGCCTCGCTACCGTTCAGGCGCTGGCGCAAGACCCGCACGGAAGCCGAAGCCGGGATGAAGACCATCAAGGTCTGCTCCTCCAACTAACCACAGCAATTGAAGGAGACGAACATGCCCGTCCTCATTCTGTGGGCCGTGCCGGCCGTCCTTTTCGTCGGCGGCGGCATCTACCTCATCGGTCACATGCACTGATCGCAGCCGTGACGGTGGAGAGGCTCGCCGAAATCGGCGACCTCTCCTCCGTAGCCTGCGTCCTAGACGTCCGGCAGCTACGCAGCCCTGGAGCCAAGGCCGCCAAGGGGCATGCAGCGCGTCCTGCTGATCCGTCCGACATCGTCGAACCAGAATTTTGTCCGCACGCTGGTGCCGTCGTAATTCCCGTAGTCCAGGATGACGCAATCACCCTCGGGAAGCACCTCGTGGAGCTCGAAGGCCGAGGGCGTCGCGGCCTGCAGCTTGCCGGGCCAATAGCGAAGCAGGCCGCTTCGGCCAACGAAACGTCCGCCGTCGCAGCAATCGAGCGTCGCCCGATCGGCGTAGAGTTCCAAAAGATCCGCCAGGCGTCGCTGGCGGCATGCATCAAGCCAATCGATTACGATCCCGATGGAATCGAACTCACCCGAACCAGACATGTTCCACCTCGCGCACTTGTCCCCGGTGGCGCGGTTTGCTTAGGCCGTGCGCGTTGAACGCTGCATGAACCGCCGGTTCTGCTCCCGTTTAGGATCTTTCGATCTGCTGGCTCGAGACGGAAGATAGCAACGCTCGTACGTGCGTCCGTTATCGCGCGAAAGCTCGACTCCGCCACGACGGTCGCTCTCTCCCGGAAGGAAGAAATTCGGAGCTTGCAAGACGGTGTCGCTTCGATCTGGCGCCGTCCTTTTATCGGTCGATTTCGAACCATGTACGCCCACGCGACGTTCCTGTCGTACAAATCGAGGAAACTCAGGTGAAGAGTAAGGAAAGTCGATCATGCGGGTGCTGATCGTCGACGACCATCCTGTGATCGTATCGGGGTGCCGCGCCCTGTTCGCATCCGACCCCTCCGTCGAGATCGACGAGGCCTCGGATGCGAAGGCGGGCCATCGCGCTTACCTTCACAAGCACCCCGACGTGACCGTTGTGGACGTCAGGCTCCCCGACCTGACGGGTTTCGAACTGACGCGCCGGATCCGCAAGGACGACCCGGCCGCACGGATTGTTATGCTTAGCGTGAGCGACGATCCGGCCTTCGTGGCGCGCGCCGTCGAAATGGGCATCCAAGGATACGTGTCAAAGAGCGATGATCCCAGGATCCTGGCAAAGGCGATCCGGAAGGTCGCGGCGGGTGAGCGCTTCGTCTCGCCACGCCTCGCCGAAGCGACGACCTTCGCGGGCGCGGCGATCAAGGCCAGCCCCTTGACCCAGATGAGCGCACGCGAGCTCGAAATATTGCGGCTGTTGGGGCGGGGCGACCGGATATCGGAAGTCGCAGCCGAACTCGGGATCTCCTACAAGACGGTCGCAAACATCACCTCGGCGCTCAAGACCAAGCTGGGCGCCAAGAGCCACTCGGACCTCGTCCGGATTGCGGTCGAGATCGACCTGAGCTGACGAAGCCGCGACTCAACTCGTCCCTTCACGAAGCCGTCGGAACGACGAGGCGATCCATGCGCGCACAGCGAGGACCGTCGCCCAAAGCGTCGCGAACCACGGAATGGTCAGCAGCTTCGGCTTGACTATGACGAAGAGCCGTTCGACCAGAACGAGGCTGAGCAGATAGCACGCCGCGATCATGACCGTGCCCGCGATCCAGTGACCTTCGCCGGCAACCGCGACTGCGACCAGTTTCAATGGCTCTACCGTCTCGAACCGGAGACCTGGAGTGGTCATCTCATTCTGTAGGCGCCAATAAAGACCAGGCCAGTTCAAGTCCGGAGGTCGGGCCAGCGAAAGTGCGAAAAATCACAGAACGCTTAGCTCCTCAGCGGTAATCCTCGTCCCGACGCTGGATAACGTCTGACAGGGAGGACCAACATGACCGTCAAGTTCGCCACATTATTTGCGTCAATCGTGATCGCCAGCGGGGCCTTCTTTTCGAGCCCGTGCTTCGCCGACTGCGGCAGCTGCAGCTACACAGATGATGCGCCGCCACCGATCATCGGCGCGGCGCCTGTGACTGATTGCGGTAGCTGCAACTACTCCGATGAGGAGCGCTCGCTTCCCGTTCTTGGCCCTGCCCCCACCGCCGGCTGTAGCAGTTGCGACTGATCTGCCGCGGCCGACGACGACCGTTGGCCGTTCGCCCGGAGAGCCAACATGAGCAACATGTTCGTCACGTTAGCCGCGTCAATCGCGATCGCGACCAGCGCCTTTCTTGTCCCCCCGTCCTTCGCCGGCTGCGACAGCTGCAACTACACCGATGATACACCGCCGTCCATTTTTGAGAACGGCACCGGTCGCTGATTGTGGTAGCTGCGGTTACACGGACGAGGAGTGCTCGCTTCCGACCATCGGCCCTGCTCCGATAGCGAGTTGCGACAGCTGCGGCTGACCGGCGTTGAAAGGACTGAATTTCGGCGCGGCCTTGGTGTCCCAGAAGGCTTCTGCGCCGAGATAGATCGAATTGCACTAGCTTGGCGGGCTCCGCGGTTAAGGCGGGCAGGCTCCAGTATCCGCCTCCGGCCCTTGCGAATATCGCAGCCTTGGGTAGCCTTGAAGCCCGCGATCGAGGGTTGAGGAATGCCGCGCGCGTTTCACAAGATGATCCTGCCCTTCCTGCTGATGATGCTCTGTGTTGGAACGGAGCGCGCTGCGGCTGAGAAGCGCGTAGCGCTCGTCATCGGAAACTCAAAGTACGAAAGGACAGCCCCCCTGTCGAATCCGGCCAACGACGCTACCCTGATAGCCGAGACCTTCAAATCGGTCGGCTTCGATGACGTGGAGCTCCGTCGCGACCTCAAGGTGAACGACATGCGCCGTGCGTTGCGCGATTTCATCGACAAATCGCGCGATGCCGACGTGGCGGTAGTCTACTACGCCGGGCACGGCATCGAGGTCGATGGCGTGAACTATCTTGTGCCGGTCGACGCCGTGCTGGAGCGGGATGTCGACGTTTACGATGAGGCGCTCACGCTCGATCGGGTCTTGGTGTCCGTGGAGCCCGCCAAGCAGTTGAGATTGGTTATCCTCGATGCCTGTCGGGACAATCCGTTCGCTCGGTCCATGAAACGCACCATGGCCTCTCGGGCGATCGGGCGAGGGCTTGCCAAGGTCGAGCCATCGAGCCCGAACACGTTGATCGCCTTCGCTTCGAAAGCAGGCTCGACGGCGGCCGATGGCGACGGCAAGAACAGTCCTTTCACCGCCGCACTCGTCAGGTACATCACGAATGTCATTCGGCCTGCAATATTTGCAGGCCGATTGACAGCCCTCCGATCTGCCGGTAAAGCAGCCGACCACATTCGAGCTGGTGATCAATCTGAAGACTGCCAAAGCGCAGGTGATTGAATAAAGACGCCGTTTGCTGTGGTCCATGAGTCCGGTTATGGCCCATCGCTTCCGTTGGCGTGGTGCAGCTATGTGTCGCCTCGCAGGGGTAGACCGGACGTTTGCATCCGGGCGCCAAACCGACGTGAATGACCCGAAGCGGGCGTTAGGACGTCTGGCGACATGTTCTCAATTGCCATTGTTCTGCGCGGCGGGAGCGGCCTTATCGCATCATGGCTGCGATCACCGCGAGGCCAAGCACTACCATTGCCCATATCAAGGATTGATAAATCCAGAACCGATGGCGGGTCATTGACGCGCCCTCCGCGTTCTCAAAAAAGGCAATGTAAGAGGATTTTAACCGAACTGGGAACCCAATCTTTTGATGTGCATCAATCGCACCCGAGAATATTGGCAGTTACATGAACCATGAACAAAGAGCCACCCCCGGCGCCAAAGGACCCCAACGCCAACGAAGAGAAGGCGGCGGAGGACCTTAAGCGAGCTGTCAGCGACGACATCGATACGCAGCGTGCGTTTGTCGAAAATCTACGCCGGAAAATGAACTAAGCCGCCTCCGGCTAGCTACTTGTGTAAGGCGCCTTAGTTGGCGACCTCTTTCGTTTGCTGATGCATCCGACGTCGCCGCCTGTTGGCCCGTTCGAGACATGCAGGTCCGATCTGACGATGTCGCTTTATTCGGTCTGACCGGAAGTCCTCACATCGGGGGCAAGCCGACGCGATGACCCATAGCTGACTTCGACAGCAGACGCTTTGCCGTGCGAAAGTGAACGGCTCCAGAGCCTTGAGTGCCTTATCCGCTCACGCGGCACGGCGGAACGAAAAGACGCAGTCAGGGTTGTGAGTTTGGTTATTCAGTTAGGTCGGCGTCGCAAGCTCTTCGAAGTTTAGGATATGATCGGCCTTCCGTTGAAATGATTATCCAGAACGGGCGGCATAATGCCTAGCGAACCGGAGAAGACGGTCCTTCAGACCGCCTCGGATGCTCCTGTCAATCCTCAGGATGAACTTCCGTATCGTCGACGCCAACAGGCCCTGCTTCGTGAGTTCGGGACCGCAGCGCTACAGACCCGGGATTTCCGGCAAATTCTACAGAATGCCGCAGAACTTAGTGCGCGTGGGTTGGGCTGTTCATATGCCAAAGTCCTCGAATATCTCCCCGATGATCGCCGCCTGATCGTGCGTGCCGGCATTGGTTGGCCGGCTGGTACTGTCGACCGCGTGTCTCTCGGTGCGGATATCGAGTCTCCTGCCGGCTTTGCCTTTCAGACCGGGCAATCGGTCGTGTCCAATCACTTGCAAAATGAGACGCGATTTAGAACGCCCAAACTCCTTGCTGATCATGGCATCAAACGTGCGATCAACGTTCTCATCAGACGCGGAGGCGAGGGCAACACGCCTTTTGGCGTCCTAGAAGCCGACAGTCCGGACCCCGGACAGTTCGACGATGCCGATGCGGATTTCCTGGCAGGTTTCGCTGGCCTGCTCGGTATTGCGATCGAGCGTCAGCATGCGGACGCCAAGCTCGAAGAGGCCCGCGATCACGAGGCGTTGCTGACGCGGGAAATGAGCCATCGTGTCAAAAACAGCCTGACCTCGGTCGTTGGCTTGCTGCGCGTTCAGGCACGCGCTTCAGAGTCTTCGGACGTCAAGAACGCTTTGGAAAATGCGGCCATGCGCGTTTCATCGATAGCGGAGGTGCATGATCATTTATGGCGCGGCAGCAAGGTCGGATTTGTTGATCTCTCCGACTTCGTCGTTCATCTCTGCGAAAATCTGCAGCGCTCCGCACCCGAACACAAGCTTCAATATCATTCCGACCCCGTCGTCATTTCCGCCGACAAAGCCATTCCGTTGGGGTTGCTGGTCAATGAGCTGGTCACCAACGCTGTCAAGTATGCTTATGTCGATGGGCCTGGCGTAATCCGGGTCGATGCCCGGGAAATCGATGGATATCTGATCGTCGAGATCTCCGATGAAGGTATGGGGTTGCCCGAGGGATTTGACATCAATCAGCCGCGCAACAGCCTTGGCTTCCGAGTCATCAACGGTCTGGTCCGGCAGCTGATGGGCGAGTTGAGAATTTCAAAAAACATCCCAAGGGGAGCGCTTTTTACAATCAAGTTTTCCCTCGATCCGCCCTGAGGAACATAGGGCGCCGACGCCAAGCCTGGAACGCCAAGCAACTGCACCTAAGTTTTGTGAGCGTTCTCCCTGATGCAAACAATCATGAAAGCTATCCGGATTCTTGTTGTCGAGGATGAGACTTTCGTTCGCATGGATGCGGTCGAGATGCTTCGCGAAGCTGGATTCGACATCCTTGAGGCCGTCAACGCGGACGAGGCCATTCGGCTGCTGGCACTGCATTCCGATATCCGACTGATATTTACCGACATCGATATGGCGGGTTCAATCAACGGTTTGGAGTTGGCGACAATTGTCCAGAAACGTTGGCCGCCTATCAGGATCGTCTCGACATCCGGACATTACAAAATACAAGCCGGTGATCTTCCCGCAGGCGCCCGGTTTTTTTTCAAACCTTACCAGCCGACACAAATCATCGATGCGGTCCACGAGTTGATCAACGCGACGTGGGGCGAAGAATCGCACTAGACGCAATCATTCTTCCAGATGCGGAAGGAGTTGCAGCTAAACCAGGGAGGCAACGTCGGGAGGGTTTAGTTTTCCTTTTCGGCACGCTTCCTCAAGTGAGGACTGTCGTGCAATACCACGTTAAGCAGCGAATTATGGACCTCCAGTGATCCATTGTATTTAATGAATCCAAGTTTGCGGAACTTGTTCATGAACATGCTGACGCGCGACCTTGTGGTCCCGACCATCTCCGCGAGTGTCTCTTGGCTTATCTTCGCTATGACCGGCTCGGGCTTACTCTCCTTGCCGAAGTTGGCCATCAGGAGGAGCACCCTCGCCAAGCGCTTTTCACTGGAATTAAAAAGTTGGTCGACCAAGTCCTCTTCGACTCGGGCGTTCCTCGACAACAGGTGAGCCATAAACATCTCAGAGAACTTCGGCTCGTCGCGGAGCGCACGCACGATGGCTGCCTTTTCGAGCCGCATGATGACGCATTCCGTCACCGTCACGACCGTCGCCACCCGCAGCGGATGCCCATTTAGGCAACTCTCACCAAAGAAGTCCCCATTTCCGTGGAGCGCGACGACTGCCTCCTTGCCCTGCTCGGAGACGACGCAAACCTTGACCTTGCCCTTTTGAATGTAGAAGACGGCATCACCGGGGTCTCCCTGAGAAAAGACCTTCCGATTCTTCTGATAGTTCGAAACGGTCCGCCCCCCGGCCACGGAGTGGAGGAACACCTGGACGTCGAAGGGCCGCTTCTTCGTTGCTTTTGCCACACTTCCCGCCTTTCATCGTCAAACTAGCATACATTCTAGGTCAAACCGAACATCAGGAAAATCCGGAACGCATCGGTCGTGGGTAGTGGCACGTGTCCCCGCCGCCGAGTGAGCACTAAAGCTCAGACTTCCGCTCCAGAGGTGCGCAGACTCTCCCGTTAATGGAGATGCCGAACAGGAGGCGTCCCGCAAACAGAGGAGTTGAACTATGGGTGTCATCCTTCCGTTCGTATCAGCAGGCGCATTCGAACCTAATGATATTGAGGCGATGTCCCTGGCTTGCGAGGAAGTCTGCCATTATCTTCACATCAATGGCGACGCGCGGGCTCGCGAGACCATCGCTGTGAGAGTCATCGAGCTAGCCCAGCGCGGTGAACGTTGCCCGACGGTCTTGCGCGACCGGGTCCTTTCCGAAGCGAACGCCGGGCCCGGACGATGGCTGATGGGGGTCGGCGTCGTCTCAGGGATACCCGCTAATGATGACCTCAGCCTGTCCTCTTCTGGTCTTAGGCCGAAGAATACCTGAGCCCGAGATAATGTCTGCTCTCGCCGGCAAATCGGACGTCGAGCCGCATTTGCCTCGACCACCGCTTATGACCCGAAGGCGACGGAACTGTCCTAATCGATCGCGGTTTCATTAACTTTTCGAGGGCGATCAAAATTGACCATATGTCTGGTACCGCACATGACAGATTGGATTGATCACCGCGTGGCCATTGGTATCTATCGGTGATGAGAACGCCATAAGCGCTCTCGCCTCCTTCCTCCGGAAAGGAGCTAGCGCTATGCAGCTAAGACGCCGCATTAAGCAAATCACATCCCTTGAAGAACGCCTTACCGAACAAGCGCTGCGCCTGCGCGATGAAGCCAGATCGCTTCCACCAGGTATCGAGCGGGAGCGGGCGATCCGCAAAGCCCGGCAAGCCGAGACCGGCGCACACATCAGCGAATGGCTGAACTCGCCCGGGCTACAATCGCCAAAGTGAGCGTTGTAGTGGGAGGCAGTCTGTACTATCCCGATGCGATGTCAGAGCAGGATGTTGCTCGGTTCCGCGCTCAAGCCGACGAGTGCCGTCAACTGGCGGAGCGGGCGGTTAACCCGCTCGACAAAGAGGCGTGGTTGCGGCTGGCCGGCGAGTGGATCAAGCTCGCACAGAATGCCGAAGGTGGTCCCCGCAAAGAGAAAGAGTAAGGCTACATCAGGTGGCGGCCTCTTTCCATCCGCGTGTCAGATACCGCTTCTGGCCCTTCACGTCGGTTCGTCGGGCCCGCCATCACGTCCCACCTAGGGGCAGACCAGACCTCGCCCGAGCCGGCCCACCAGCACCTAATAGCCAAGAGGCGGGTGTAATTCATCCCATTGCGCGAGCGGTTTCCGCTGATCCGCCGCGCCGTATTCCATCTTCTCTGAAATCTTTCCAATGGGCGTCCGAACACCGGCCGCCGCCCTCGGTCAGCTCCCCTGACTGGCATACGTTTGACGCCTAGACCGGCAGTGAAGGTTTTCACCTTGATCTCGTGGTTTCCCGAACCAAGCCTCGCCTTGAAGCAGCGTCGTTCCGACGCCATCGTCGCCGGATTGCAACTTCTTCCCGGTTCGACTGTTGGGGCTCATACCCGGTGCCACGGACGCGCCGGCCCACAGGGAGGCACAATACATGAAATGGATTTGCGGGCTCAGCTATCTGACGTGCGCTGTTGCCATAGCTTTTACAACGTCCGTCTCGGCAATGCCTGTTGCGCCTCCGAATGCAATTGGTGGACTTGCCTCGACCGCGATCGAAGTCAAAGGCGGCCACGGTCATGGCGGCGGCCACAGATGGGGGCACCGCGGCGGCCGCGGCCATCATTACGGGTGGGGAAGGGGCCGTGGCCATCACTATGGCTGGAGCCGCCACCGTCATTGGTGAATCGCAACCAGGGCCGCTCGAAAGCGGTCCTTTTTATTCGTGGGCCAGACAGCGAAGGGTCTCTGGCCCTACGTTAGAATTCTTTCTGACCTTCCTCACGACCGCGTCTTCTCAGGCCGGCGTCTTCTCCGCGGATGACTGGCAAGCAGCTTTACCGCTGTCGCCGGGCACTCCCCTCCCGTTTGAGCAAACCGTTTTTGTCGCCTTGGGCGGCTGCCAAGCGATGCGAGGAACGATTCAAGAAAGCGTGAGTTCGATCTCAGATGCAAGAAATATGAACAGGGTAACGCGATGACACGATCCGTGGAGGAATTGAGACGCGAGTCCGAGCGTAGCCGTGCGGAGCTGGCGGCGACCGTCGGTCGGTTGAAGGAGCAGATATCGGACACGGCTGACGACATTCGCCACAAAGTCTCGCCGCAGCACATCAAATCCGAGGTCACCGAATACGTCAGCCACAAGACCCAGAGTTGGCTCGACGGGCTCAAGCAACAGATCATGGATAATCCGATGCGCGCGGTGGCCGCGGGCGCCGCGGTGGGTGTCCCGCTGCTCCGCATGGTGCGAGGCACGCCGCTGCCGCTCCTCATGATCGGGGCCGGGCTGGCCCTGACCTCGAAGACAGTGCGGGATCGCGCGGCCGACATTACCGGTCCGGTAATGGACAAAGCCGAGCATATGCTTGCGGACGTGGCGGAGGGCGCCCGCGTCCTTCAGGGAGACGCCAGGGAGACGCTATCCTCCGCTCAAAGCCGAGCCGCCGGGCTGGCCGGTGAGGCGCAGGGCAAGGCCGCCGGTCTCGCCTCTGATCTGCGGGCGAACGCGGCGCAGGCTGCGAGCTTCGCAAGTGAAAAGCTCAAGAGCGGCATGGACGCAGCCAAGGATGCTGCTGCGAACGCGCCTGACCAGGCCCGACAGACCATCGGCGACAATGCCGCCCTGATTGGGGGCTT
The DNA here is from genome assembly GCF_018129995.1 of Bradyrhizobium sp. SZCCT0153. GTDB lineage: Bacteria > Pseudomonadota > Alphaproteobacteria > Rhizobiales > Xanthobacteraceae > Bradyrhizobium > Bradyrhizobium japonicum_G. The sequence continues at coordinate 7,370 of NZ_JAFCKS010000017.1, read as the reverse complement.
GGGCATCGCGATCGGCGCCATCATTGCTGCCGCTCTCCCTGAGACCAAGGCTGAAGCCAAGGTGATGGGCCGGGCAAGTGACGGAGTGAAGCAGGCTGCGGCCGCTGCGGCGCAATCCGGATTGGAGGCGGCGAAAGACGCGACCACATCCGCAGCCGACGCTGCGACGCAAAAGGTCGCCGAAGCCGATCTCGGCAGCGATGCCAGCCGTATGACGCAGAACATGGCGGACACATTGAAGGAGGCAGCCGAAGACGTGGTCAAAGCTGCCTTTAGCCCCTCTCGAACCAACACTTGAAGGAAAACCAACATGAGCGATTTGGACCCACACAACGTCACCCATTTCGGAAAGAACCAGGACAAGGGCGCCGCGAAGGACTTGAAAGAACAGCTTGGCGAGGCCGGAGCGGAGATGAAGCAGCGCGCCGGCGATGCTTTCCAGGCATCGGCCGGTCTTGCACGGGATAAGTTCGGCGAGGCCGCGGATGCAGCGAAGGGCGTCGCGGACGGAGCCGTTGACCAGATCCAGAGCCAGGCCCGCGAGCAGCAGCGGTCCGGCGCCGAATTCATCGAGCGCCTGGCGGGCAACATACGCGAAGCCGGCCGCGCGTTTGAGGCAGACGTGCCGTTCGCGGCCCGGGGGATCGATTCCGCCGCCGACTATGTCGAGGACGCTGCGCAAAAGATCCGGGAAGGAAGCTTCAGAGATCTCGTCGAGGGTGCGACCGATTTTGCCAAACGTCAGCCCGCCGCCTTTCTCGGGATATCGGTGCTGGCAGGGTTCGCCGCCGTCCGCTTCCTCAAGGCATCGGGCGCGCCCTCGTCATCCTCTCAGCAGCGCGACACGACGGAGAGATCGTCGTCGTCGCAACGCGGTCAGAGGCCGGGCGGTTCGTTCTCGGCGGGACAACAAACCTGGGCTCAGGACTCCATGCAGCGCAGTTCTGATACGAAACAAACCTCGTCGGCACAGGGCAGCACGATACCATGAGCATCGAGCGCGATATCAAAACCAGCCAGAGCGAATTCAGGGCTATCTCGACACTGCTCGGCGATGCCATGTCGCAGTTCGGCAAGCTCTTCCAGAATGAAATGGACCTGGCAAAGGCGGAGCTTGGCGACAAGCTTCAGAAGATCGGCGGGGCGTTAGGCCTAATCGTAGGTGGCGCTGTTCTGGTGATCCCCGCGATCGTCATGGCGCTGTTCGCCTTGTCCGCAGCATTGATCTCGGCCGGATGGTCGCCGCCGGTCTCCTATCTGACCTCGGCAGTCATCGCAGCGGCCATCGCCGCCGTGCTGGTTGCGATCGGCATCAACCGGCTTGATGCGCGTCAGCTGGCCCCTCGCGAAACGATTGGCCAGCTCGAAAAGGATAAGGATACCGTGAAGGGAATGGTGCGATGAGCAGCACGAAGACTAGCTTTATGGACAGTTTGGTGGCCGCCGCGCGAGAAAACCCGCTCGCCGCCGCGCTGATCGGGGGCGGAGCGCTCTGGTTGCTCGCTGGCGACCAGAGGCTGAAGAGTGCGGCGCGATCGGCGACGGAGGCCGTTGCATCGGCCGCCGACGCTGGGACGAATAGTCTTAGGTCGGCGGCAACCACCGTCAAGCAGACCGTCGCGCCTCCGACCGCACCTGAGATGGACCACCCCGGATCAATGGACGCCGGAGACACGTTTCGGGGCGCGACCACTGCCGCTTCCGATGCAATGTCGGGAGCTGCCGACAACGTGCGCGACCGCTTCGACGAGGGCGTCGCCTTCGCACAGGAGCAATTCAGCAAGCTCCGCAGTTCGTTTCTGGACAGACAAACCATCGACAGCGCGAAATCGTCGCTTGCGGATATGCTTGACCGGCAACCCCTCGTGCTCGGCGTCGTGGGTGTCGCGATCGGTGCGGCGGTCGCAGGCGCGTTTCGCGCGTCCGATATCGAGAACAAGTACATCGGCGACGTCAGCGACGACGTGAAGGCGGATCTGAATCGACGCGCCGGTGCGGTCTCGCAGGCCCTGCGGGAGGCGTCGGACACCGTCGTCGCAGAGATCAGCGACACAGGCGCCGAAGTCGTAGACCGGCTTAAACAAGCCGGGATGGACGCGACAGCAGCTGCTCGTGCCGAGATGAAGTCTCCTTGACGATGAGTAAAAGTGAGCCCGCCTTGAGGCAGGCCACGTGCCTTCCATCATATCGGAGCGGCGGTCGCGACAAGTCGGAACTTCGGTGCGTAGCACTTGTTGAGCAATGCGCTTCTAAAGTTCGATACTTTTTGCCTGTCCACATCTGTCCGCTGAATAGGAGCCGACCATGAGCCGCGGAATGCCATCAATGACCGCCCTGCTGGGCTTGCTCGCGATCGCGGGCTACCAAAATCGGGACAAGCTCGCCGGTATGTTCCGCAACGCGACTTCGGAGCAACAGGGAGCTCGGAGCGCAGACCCGCTCAGCGGGATGATTGGGAATATCGGAGGGCTGTTGGGAGGGGGCGGCGTGGTTTCTCTTCTGAACGGCGGATTGGGCGAGCTGCTGGAGCACTTCAAGCAGAATGGTCAGGGAGAAACCGCGCAATCGTGGATCAATCAGGGTCCGAACCGGGAAGTGAGCCCGCCAGAACTCAAGCAGGCCATCGGGCCAGACGTGCTTCAAAAGCTTGAGCAGCAAACTGGCCTCTCGCAACAGGAAATTCTTGAACGACTGTCCCGGGAGCTGCCGAACGCCGTGGACAAGTACACGCCTGAGGGCCGCATCCCGGCCGCGGCATAGCGAGCCTTGGAGAGAAGATGGGTATTCTCTGGACGATTATTATAGGCTTCGTCGCGGGCGTCATCGCGAAACTCATCATGCCAGGCGACAACGAGCCGTCAGGATTCATCTTGACGACAATCTTGGGAATCGTAGGCGCATTCGTGGCGACCTATCTCGGGCAAGCCCTGGGCTGGTACCGGCCAGGGGAGGGAGCCGGTCTGGTGGGCGCGGTCGTCGGCGCCATCATCGTGCTGTTCGTCTACGGCCTCGTGGCCGGACGAAGCCGCCGGGTGGTCTAGCGGACTGCTGCAGCCAGGCTGGAATTCGCACTCCAGCTGCGGCGAATCGCAGGGACGGCGGCTGCCGCCCTTCCAGGTGATGGTGGGCGCCGATCACGATGATCGCGGAGGCCCGTCGCGGGGGCAATGGCCGAGTTGATCTTTGCGCTCGGCATCATCGGAACGGGCCTGCTTGCGATCCCGGTGCTGGCCGGATCGACAGCCTACGCTATCGGAGAAGGTCGCAAGTGGCCGGTCGGCCTGTCAAGAAAGCCGAAGGAGGCCGTCGCGTTCTATGGTGTACTCGCGCTTTCGGTCGCCCTCGGCGTCGGGCTCAACTTCACAGCGCTCGACCCGATCAAGGCGCTATATTGGAGCGCGGTTATCAACGGTATACTGGCCGCTCCGATCATGACCGTGATGATGCCGCTGGTACGGCGGAAGTCGGTCTGGGGGATCGGGTGATTTCGGGGCCGGTCTATTGGCTAGGCTGGACCGGGACCGTCGCGATGTTCCTGTGCATAGTCGGCATGGCTTGCTCGATGATGTGGTCGTAATCGCACGGAGACGTCCGCATAGCGCTACCCTGTCACAAAGGTCTGCCAAATGTCGCCGTCTGCCCCGCTCGGTGGTCCTGCCGATCGACGCCAACGTAGGCTCCTGATCTTGTTGGCTGCGGGATTTGTCGCCTTCGGAGGTGCAGCGGCCGGCCTATTCTACATCCTGCAGCCCGAGACCCTTCGGATGGCCGTCGGCCCCGCAGGGAGCGAAGACCATCAGGTTGTGCAGGTGATGGCCGAGGCCTTCGAGGAGGAAAGCAGGACCGTCAGGCTTGCCACCCTCACCACCCCAGGAGCGGCCGAATCCCTGGCCCTCATGGGCACCGGCAAAACCGACTTGGCGGTCGGACGCAGCGACCTTGAGATGCCGGCTGACGGGCAGACGCTCGCCGTCCTGCGCAAGAACTACGTCGTGATATGGTCGCCTTCCGGAAGAGCAGGCAAAGACTCCAAAAAGAAGCCCGTCGCGAAGATCGGTGAGATCGCCGATCTTGCGGGACACAAGGTCGGTATCATCGGAAAGACCGGCGCCAACCTCGCGCTCCTGCGGACGATTCTTGAGGGATCGGGCGTGCCTCCCGATAAGGTCGCCACGGCTCAGTTCGGGACCGAAGAGATCGAAAAGCTGGCGCAGGACACCACTCTGGATGCGTACCTCGCCGTCGGTCCCCTAGACAGCAAAATCACGGCTGCTGCCATCGCCGCAACGTCCCGATCGCGCGGAGCGCCGAAGTTTCTCCCGGTCGAAGCATCCGAGGCGATAGCCCTGCGGCATCCCCGCTACGAAGCGGAGGAGATCCCCGGCAGCGTCTTCAGCGCCAACCCGGCCTGGCCCGAGGACAAGATCGACACTATCAGCGTCAACCATCTCATACTGGCCAGGAAAGAACTATCGGAAGCCAAAGCGGCCGCCTTCTACCGGCAGCTTTTCGCCGTACGCGATACGATCACGCAACGCGTCGCCGGCGCCGGTCACATCACAAAGCCGGATACGGAAAAGGAGGCGGAGCCCTCGGTGCACAGGGGCGCTGCGGCGGTCATCAACGGGACCGAGCGGACCTTCCTGGACAAGTACAGCGACTACTTCTGGTTCGCTCTGCTTCTGCTATCCGGCATCGGCTCGGGCGCCGCCTGGCTCCGTCGCTACCTGAACCGGGACGAACGGGACGACAACACCAGCTACCGCAACCGCATTCTCGCGGTTGTCACAGAGGTCCGCGATGCCCGATCCGAGCAGGATCTACTGGCTTCGCAGCGGGAGGTCGACGCGATTATCGCGCAAACTCTCAAGTGTTACGACGACGGCGCCATCGAACAGGAGGACATGGCCGCATTCGGCCTCGTCCTTGAGCTGTTCGATCATGCGGTTGCGGAAAGGCGGGCGGCACTGCAGAGCGGCCCCATGGAGGCAAGGGCCGCGGGACCAACCATAGGGTCTCGCCGTTAGCGGACTCCTTCAGGCCAAACTGCATCGCTTCTACAAATCGCCGAGAGCACCGACCATCAATCACGATCGATTAGATCTCACAGGAAGAGAGATGCGGCTTCCTCGATTGTATTCCTGACATCGACCTTGACGCGGCAGACCGCAAGGTTCGCATCGGGAGTTCGCCGAACCTCGAATTGAAATAAAGAAAGAGCCGCCCCGACGCGGCTAGTTCAGACCTTCTTCTACTTATTTCTTGAGGGCGTCAGCGGCGTCCCGCGCGGCGTCCTTCACGTCTCCCGCAGCGTTGTGGGCGGACCCCTTAGCCTTGTCCATCTTGCCTTCGGCTTGCAGGTCCTTGTCTCCTGTAAGCTTGCCAGCCCCCTCCTTGATCGCGCCTTTTGCCTTGTCGGCGGCGCCTTTCACATGTTCACGGTCCATTATCTTTCCCTTTTTGTTCGGAGAACGATCACAACGAAACCGACGCGTAGTCGTTCCTGCGAGACGCGAACCGCTCTTGGGCTGCAAGACTTGGCTGTAGCGGCGGACAAAGGATGAAGATTGCGGTCTTCCTGCCAGTTTTCTGCGGGAGAAGTGTCAACGATGCAGTCGCAAGTTTTCATTAGTTTGGCGGAAATGTTCTGGGATGCGCACGTTGATGAAGCGGCGGGGCCTAGATGGAGAACAGCCATGCGATACTTGTCTGTGGCATTGCTTTTCGCACTTCCAGTCATACCGATAGCTGCTGACGCCCAGCAAACGGAGCCAAAGTCCCAATCCGGTGTTGCTCAAAGCGTGCAGACTGAAGCGGATAAAGGCATAAAAACCCGCAATTCCGGCGAATCTGGCTACGTCGGCAACCAGGACCGGCCTGGCGCTGCTTCCCACGCCCCGGGCGAGACAACCAACACGGTCGGGACGACAACCGGTAGCAGTGCGACAGGCAATCAATCTAACATCAATAGCTCGCAGGCCGATTACGACGCTTCGTTGAAGGATGGCTCTGCGCCGAAGAAATAACGGGTCGACGAACGTCTTAAAATGCGCCCGCCTCGACATCTGGAAGATCACCGCCAAAGAGCGGGGCCCTTGCCGCGAGCCGCCTGGTCCAGTTAGCCCAGTCGCGGCCCGCCGGCGGCCGCAACGCGGGTTCTGTCCGCGCGATCGCCAACCCATCGCAGCCGGGCCGAGCCCGCGCGGGTTTGCGAGCGATGTCCGAAATATGGGGGGCGCTGCAGCGGGCCGAACCTCGAAAAGCCGTGTGACGGTCGATATGACCTCCCCGGCCTGCGATCGCCGAAATCGCGAGTGTCGAGACAGCCAAGGCGCGCCGCGCCTCTAGGTGAGGCGAGAATCACCGTCAGAGAAGCATCGATTGGGTGATCCGACCTCCGCCTTGCGATTGTAAGCGATCCCTACCGTTTCTCAAAAACTCTGTAACGTTCGCCCGTACTATTTTCAGGTCAGTTGCCGTTGCGACCGCGTCGATCTAGGCCGTGTACCCATAAACCCGGCGGCGTGATGCGACTAAAGCAATGTCTGCTTTGCCCCTATAGCGACCGACTTCGGGCGGCAGCGCAATATGTCGCTATGGGCCAACAGGCGACTGAGGCGGCACTTACTCGGCTGGTGGGATCGCGTTGAGAAGCTGAGAAATGGCAGTGACAAGCTGCGCGGGCGCGAACGGCTTCGCCAACATGATGCTGTTAGGTACGCCCTTTGATGCCCAATCGTCTGCTTCGATGCCGCTCATGTAAACGACGGGAAAGTGGGGGGCGATCTCTCTGGCGTGTCGCGCGACCTCCCACCCGTCGATCTCACCGGGCTTCAGATTGATGTCCGTGACGAGCGCCCGGTATTTGCCCTCGGCCACATCAAGTAGCTCAATGGCCTTTTCGCCGGACGGAGTTGCTACAGTCTCGAACCCGCCCTCGCTCAGGCAGTCTTCGACAAGGTTCTGAACAAGCTGGTCGTCTTCAACGACCAGGATAAAAAGCTGTTGGTTTTCCACTCGGGGACCTCAGTGCGCCGCAATAGGAGCGCAAGGGTACACGCGGGGAACAGACTATCGTTCCGGGGAAAGTGAGCAATATTGCTCACAATGAAACTGGGGCCACTAGGGGTTAAAACACCCATCTTGAGAGAACAGACGGGAAAGTGGAACAAAGCCCGGACGCGACTGCCTCTCTGGGCCTCGCAGTTTCCCATGGTCTGCTTGAGGCCCCCTATTCGGCAGCCTATTCGGAACAATGCTGTCTGGAAGCACTTGGCGCACTAGAGGTTGCCGATGCCCCGCTACTTTTTTGATGTTGAGGATGGCCACAGGCTTTTTGATTCATCGGGCTTTGTTTGCGACGACGATAT
>NZ_JAFCKS010000016.1 GCF_018129995.1 Bradyrhizobium sp. SZCCT0153 | reverse complement strand
CGCAGGCGGGTGCTTTCGGACGACAGCGTCTTGGCCGAGTTCAGTACTTCTTCCGAGGCCGAGCCGGTCTCGGCCGCACCGCGATTGACCTCGCTGATATCGGTGGCGGCGGTCTGGGTGCCCTGCGCGACGGTCTGGACGCTGCGGGCGATTTCCTGCGTCGCTGCGCCTTGCTCTTCCACCGCGCTGGCGATGGACGTCGAGATCGACGAGATCTGCCCGATGGTCGCGCCGATCTCCTTGATCGCGGCGACCGATTCGGCGGTTGCGCCTTGCATGCCGGCGATGTGCGAGGAGATTTCGTCGGTCGCCTTTGCCGTCTGGCTCGCCAGCGACTTCACTTCGCTGGCGACAACTGCGAAGCCACGACCGGCGTCTCCGGCGCGTGCGGCCTCGATGGTCGCGTTGAGCGCCAGAAGATTGGTCTGCTCGGCAATCGCGGTGATCAGCTTGACGACTTCGCCGATCTGCTGGGCCGCATGCGAGAGCTTGCCGATACGACTATCGGTCTCCTTGGCCTGCACCACCGCAGCCTCTGCGATACGGCTGGAATCGCGGACCTGGCGGCCGATCTCCTCGACGGAGGCCGAAAGCTCTTCCGTCGCGGTCGCGACCGATTGCATGTTGCTGGAGGCCTGCTCGGAGACCCCGGCGACCTGGCTCGACAGGCTTTGCGTGGTCTCGGCGGTGCGGGTCAGCGTGGAGGCCGCCGATTCCAGCTGCACGGCGGACGCCGAGACGTTGGAGACGATGGCGCCGACCGCGCTCTCGAAATCGTCGGCGAAGCGGATCAGCTCGGAACGGCGGGCAGCGCTCGCTTCCTTGTTCTGGGCCTCGTTGACGGCGGCGTCGCGTTCGGCCTTGGCCACGGCTTGCAGCTTGAACTCCTCGACCGCGCCGGCCATCTCGCCGATCTCGTCCTTGCGGCCGAGACCCGGCAGCACGACGTCGAAATTACCCGACGCAAGCTCGCGCATCGCCTTGCACATCGCGATCATCGGACGCGAGATGCCGGTGCCGAGCAGGAAAGCGAGGACCGCGCCGAGCAGCGTGCCGCCGATGGCCAGCATCAGCACCAGTTGCTCGGTCTTCCCGATGGTGGATTCCGATTCGGTATCCAGCCGCTGCTGCTCGGCGACGAGGTCCGCCTTCATGGCGGTGGCGCCCTGCAGGATCGCGCCGGCCGAGCCGCTCATTTCGGTGACGAGTTCGTCGACCAACTTGGCGTTGGCGATCAGCTTCTCCAGCGATTCGCGATAGGCTCCCAAGAGGTCCTTGGCGTCCTTCAGGCCGGCGACGATCTTGTCGTCCATGGAATAGACCGCGCCGAGGGAGTTCTCGACGAATTTCAGCCGCGCCAGCGCGCTGGTCGCAATCGCCTGGTCGGACGTCAGCACGAAATTGGTCGCGGCCGCGGTCGCAGTCTGGAATTGGGCATTGACCTGCTTGGTGCCGAACTCGATCGCCTGCGCCTCGGAATCGGAGGCGTTGTTGCCGATGTCGTCGAGCTTGTACTTCAGCAGGTTGGCGTTGCGCATGAGCTGGTTCTGCACCAGCAGCGCGCTGTCACGCTTGGCCTGGAGGACTTTTGCGAAAGTCGCCGAGAAGTTGGAGAACTCCTTGGCGAGCTTGCCCAGGCTCTCCTGCCGCGCCGGCTTCTTGGCGCTCTTGACCGCCTTGTCGATGGCGTTCCTCAGGCCGGTCTCGGCGTCCAGCGCCGCCTTGGCGTCGTCCTCCTTGCCGGTGACGACGAAATACTTCACGGCCGAGCGGTAGGCGAGCAGCTCACGGTCGATGTTGCGGGCGAGATCGGCCTCGGTAACGCTGCTGCGGTAGGACCCGACCCCGAACGAGACCCGCTCGAAGCCGAAATAAGAGAAGGCCATGCTGCCGGCGGAGATCACCAGCACCGCAGCAAAGCCGAGGATGATCTTGGCGCGGAACCTGAGGGTCGGAAATATTGTTCGCTTCGACGGCGACGCGGTACGCCCGGACATTCCCACCCCCATTTATATTCAGCCGCGTTCCGGAGGCGCCCCGCCCCCAGACCCGCATGCGCAAAACTAGGGCACAATGGATAAAGGGCGGTAAATTCGTCAGGCCCGCAATCACGGGGTTGGCCGGGATCGCCGCCGCGCCCTGCAGCTCGCCGCAGCCCGGCCCGGCATGTGTTGCGGCCGCGCTGGAAAGGCCCTACTCTTCCGATACTTGGCGCCAGACCAAGCCTATCCAGAGAGGGAGCTACCGAGTGGGACAAACCGATTTTCGGTTTGGCAATTCCTCCGGCGTTGCCGTTGCGAAGTCGAAGGCGTCGACCGTGGAACAGGCGGTGGCCGAGCTCGCGGGCCAGATTCCGTCCGACGACACCGCGCTCATCCTGGTCTTCCTATCCCCGCATTACGACCCCCACCACTTCATCGCCGAGATCACCGCACATTTTGCAGAGATCCTGATCTGCGGCTGCACCACGGCGGGCGAGCTTGCGCCCGACGGTTGGGATGAGAACAGCGTCGTGGCCCTCGCCTTCAGCCGCGAGGATTTCAGCGCGGCGGCCCGGCCGATTCTCAATCTTCAGAATTTCCGCGTCGAGGACGGCCGCAGGGCCGGCGCAGAGCTGCGGCAGGAATTGCGTATCTCGTCGGAGGTCGATGGCGGCAGCTCCTTCGGGCTGGTGCTGATCGACGGCCTTTGCCGCCGGGAAGAAGCCGTCATGTCCGCCATCTATGCCTCGCTGGACGACATTCCGATCGTCGGAGGGTCGGCAGGCGACGGAATGCGCTTCGAGAAGACCTGGGTGTTCTTCGACGGCAAGGCCCACACCAATGCCGCCCTCCTGATCCTTCTCAACACCACGCTGCCGTTCCGCGTCTTCAAGTGCGACAACTTCGAGCCGCGATCGCAGAAGATGGTGGTGACAGAAGCCGACGTCGAAAATCGTACGGTCAGGGAGTTGAACGCGGAGCCGGCGGCCGAGGAATATTCGCGCATGGTCGGCATCATGGATGCCAAGCTCGACCCGTTCTCCTTCGCGTCCCATCCGGTGCTGGTCCGCGTCGGCGGCTCCTATTACGCACGGTCGATCCAGCGCGTCGAGCCCGACGGCTCCCTGCATTTCTTCTGCGCGATCGACGAAGGCATGGTCTTGACGGCCGCGACCTCGCGGAGCCTGGTCGGGGCGACCCGCGACCTCTTTGCGGAAACCCGCGATCAGATCGGCGATGTCTCTCTCTATATTGGGTTCGAATGCCTGCTGCGCAGGCTCGACGCAGAGCAGCATCAACTCGCCCGCGACATGTCGGAGCTCTATCGGGACAATCGCGTCATCGGTTTTCACACCTACGGCGAACAGTTCGGCTCGATGCACGTGAACCAGACCTTCACCGGCGTCGCCATCGGCAGGCGGCGGACGTGACCGAGGTCTGGCAGGATCCGGAAACGGTCGAGCAGCTGCGGCGAGAGGCCGCGAAGCTGAAGAAGATCAACGCCGCGTTGATGTCCCGCGTTGAGCGCTCGATGGATCAGCAGCTCAACGCCTTCTCGCTGTTCGAGACCGCGATCGCGCTCGACCACCAGGTGCGCGACCGTACCCAGCAATTGCGGGATGCGCTGCACTCCGTCGAACGGGCCAATGAAGGGCTCTACCGCGCCAAGCAACAGGCCGAGGCCGCCAGTTCGCTGAAATCGTCGGTTCTGATCTCGGTGACGCACGACCTGCTCCAGCCCCTGAACGCAGCGCGGCTGACGCTGTCGGCGCTTGCCGAAATGATGGAGTCGCAGGATGGCGCCCTGCTCGTCGACCAGGTCGACCGCTCGCTGATGACGCTGGAAGACCTGTTGCGCTCGCTCCTTGAAATCGCGAAGCTCGATGCCGGCGCGCTGAAGCCCGACGTGCGGCCGATCGCCGTCGCGCCGCTGTTCACGCAGCTGCGCAACGAATTCGAGCCGATCGCCTCGCGGCAAGGTCTCTCACTGCGCATTCGTCCTTCCTTGCTTGCAGTATCGTCCGACGCAATGATGCTGAGGCGAATCCTGCAAAACCTGCTGGCAAACGCCATCCGTTATACGCGCACCGGCGGTGTCATCATGGGATGCCGGCGGCGGGGCGGTCGCGTCTGCATACAGGTGACCGACTCCGGGCCTGGCATTGCCCATGCGCAACAGGAAGCGATCTTCCGCGAGTTCCAGCGCGGCGAGGCCAATGCCATCGACCAGGCCGGCTTCGGGCTCGGCCTGTCAATCGTTCGTCGCTTCGCCACGGTGCTCGGCCACGACGTACGACTCTCGTCGCAGATCGGACACGGATCGACATTCGTCCTGGAGCTGGAGCAGGCGGATCGCGCCGACGTCAGTGACGACGCGCGCGAGGTCAGGCCGGCGGATCTCCAGTACGGCGGGATGGGAGGGGCAAAAATCTTGCTGATCGAGAACGATGCGTCGGGCTCGGCGGCCATGGCAGCGCTGCTGGAAGGATGGGGTTGCGACGTCGCGACAACGCGCTCCGGCGCAGAGGCCGTGCAGCGTCTGAGCGAGCTCGGCGGCGCGCCCGACACGATCATCGCGGATCTCCATCTCGATCATGGCGAGAGCGGGCTGTCGGTCGTGGAAAATATCCGTCGGCAGCTCAAGCTGGACGTGCCCGCGATGATCATCACGGCCGACTATTCCGAGAAAGCGGCCAAGGAGGCGAGCCTTTGCGGGCTCGAAGTCTTGAAGAAGCCGGTCAAGCCAGCCGAGATGCGCGCGCTGCTGTCGTTCCTGCTGACCTGATCCGGCCGTTCAGCCCTTGGAATCCGGCTTCGCGCGCGCGTGCCTGGCTTCGGCGCCGGGGCTTATCAGCGACGTAAAATCGATCCTCGACATCTCGACGATCGCCTTGGTTCGGCTGAGCACGTTCAATTTGCGCAGGATCTCGGAGACATGAACCTTGACCGTGGTCTCGGAGATGTTCAGCTCATACGCGATCTGCTTGTTCTGCAAGCCACGCTTGAGCATCTCGAGGACCCGTAATTGCTGCGGCGTGAGATCGTGCAATCGTTTCAGCAGGTCACGGGTCGGGCTGGTAGACCGTAGCGGACGCGTCTGCGTGCGATAGGCCGCCGGAACACAGACCGCGCCGCGCAACACCTCGCCGATCGATTGCGCAAGCTCCTGCTTGGATGCGGACTTGAGGATGTAGCCGGAAACACCGAGCGACAGGGCGTTGCCGATGATTTGCGTATCCTTGTATCCCGACACGATGATGACCGGAATCCGCGGGAAGGCCTTGCGGATCCGGATGATGCCCGACAGACCGGTCGTCCCCGGCATCGAGAGGTCAAGCAGAATGAGATCGACGCTTTCAGTCGACGACAACAGGTCAAGTGCACCATCGATCGAGGTGGCTTGCAGGATCTCCGCCCCGGGCGTCGCCATTTGCAGTGCGCTCTCCAGCGCCTCGCGAAACAGCGGATGGTCTTCAACGATCAGAAATCGCATCGCGTTCGAGCCGTTGTCACGTTCAGTCGCCAAACATAACGCATTTTCGGGCCGGACCGGACCGGATTTCATTGCGGCCTGCCGCGATCGGCCCGCGCATTGAGCCTGCTCTTCGGATCAGGCAATTCGAGCTTGCCGATCTCGATAACCGCCTTATTGCGGCTGAAGAGACCAAGCTTGCGCAGGATCTCGGTGATATGTGCCTTCACGGTCGATTCGGCGAGTTGGAGCTCATGGGCGATCTGCCGGTTCGGATAGCCGCGGCGAAGCAGATCCAGCACGCGAAGCTGCTGCGGCGTGAGTTCGCGAAGCTTGACCTGCAGCGCCCTGGCGCTCGCTTCCTTGCTGCGCTCGGGCGTCGCGACGAAGTCCTTCGGCACGGAAACGGAACCGCTGAGCACGCCCTCGATCGATTGCGCCAGCTCGCGCTTCGACGTCGACTTGGGAAGATAGCCGGCCGCCCCCAAGGCCAACGCCTCTCGCACCACGTGTTGGTCCTCCTCGCTCGAGACGATTGCAACGGGCAGTCGCGGATGGGTCTCGCGCAGCCGGAGGAAGCCCGAAAACCCGGTCGCATCAGGCAGCGAGAGGTCGAGCAGCGCGAGATCGATGCCCTGCTCGCCAGCAAGGACATGCAGGGCATCCTCGATCGACACGGCCTCGAAGATATGCGCCTCGGGAAGCGCCAGACGAACGGCATTGCCGAGCGCCTCGCGAAACAGCGGATGATCGTCGATGATCAGGAAGCTGGTCATGGCGCCTTCCCGGAACTCCAGCGCGGCGCCCACTCTGAGCGCGAAATGGGCGCACGCCTCAGGATCTTGACCGGCACCGAGGCGACGCGGGACGGACGCTAGCACATCTATCCGCTCCCGTACGGTCGAGCTCGTCAATCGTTCGACTCGACCTGAACGGTCGCCAGGAATGAATAAATGCTCTCGAACTGCTCATCCGTGAAGACCTCTTTCCAGGCCGGCATGCCCTTGGCCGGCCGTCCCTCATGCACGGTCTTCAAATACGTCGCGCGCATGTCGTCACCATAGCGATGGCGCAGGAGCCGCAAATCGATCTTGCGCTCGCTCTGGATCGCGTCGGGACCATGACAGTGGGCGCAGGTGCCGTTGAAGATTTCCTTGCCGGTGCTGACCGCCTCGGCGCTTTGAGGCAAGGCGTCTCCCTTGGTCTCGGTCGCCACCACATTCGCAACCTGCGCTACGCTCGCTGCGGCCCCGGTCGTGACACCCGGCGGCTCAGCCCTCGCTGCGCTGAAGTGAACGGGTTGGCCGGCCGGCAGGCCATACTTGACCGAGAGCTCGGTGATGGCGCGCGCAAGCTGCGGCAGGACGGCGTCGACGCGGTCGCGCAGTTCGCTTGACGTCCTGGCGAAGCCGATAGCGGCGTCCCAGGAAAGGCCTTCGCCTTCAGTGACCTGGATCCGGTATCGGTCCTGATAGACAGTCTTGTTCAGCCAGCCGGCGACCGGGCCCCAGATGAAGGCAACGTCGGCCTTGCCCGCATCGAGGGCCTTCATGCCTTCCTCGGGCGACAGCACCGTGACCTTCTGGATATCGTCACGGCTCGCCAGGAGATTTTGCGGCGTGCTGGCAAACTGCACGGCGACGCGTTTGCCGCGGAGATCCTCGACACCGCCGACCGCGCGGTCCCTGGCCGTGACCAGGGCATACCCTTCCTTCGCAATGGCGCTGGAGAAGATCACCGCCGGCCCCATGAAATCGTCGGAGCGCGGCAGGCCGATCATGGCGTCACACTGCTTGCCGAGCAGCGTGACACGTACCGTGCGCTTGCCGAAATAGGACTTGTACCAATCATAGGCGATCGGCTGGCCCAGCGCCTGCGCCAGCGCCTGGCCGATCTCGACATAGAAGCCCGGTTGCGACGGACTGTCGCTGGAAAATGGAAGATTGGTCGGGTCGGCGCAGAGGCGGAACGGCTGCGGTTGGTCTGCGCGGCCTGGCACCGCTGCGATCGACGCCGCAATCGCGGCGCACACAAGGATCGTGCGATGCCGGCGATCAATTCGCCTGCCAATGCCTAATGGGTCTGAACGCATGCTCAATCTCCGGTCGATTAAGATCGAAAAGAGCGCGCGCGTATCCCGTCACCGAGGATACGCGCGCGAGTGGTCACTGGACGGAGAACACGAAGAGCGACCCGCCCTCAGGAGCCGCGGCCGTCATCTTCTTTCCAACGTCGCCCAGGAACGCCGGGAGAGCAGCGGTCCGGCCGACAACGATGGCGACGTATTGCTTGCCATCGACCATGTAGGTCACGGGACCGGCGCCGATGCCGGAACCGAGGTTCTTGGTCCAGAGCACCTTGCCTGACTTGGCATCGATGGCGCGGAAGTCGCCACGGATGTTGCCCGCAAAGACGAGGCCTCCGCCGGTGCTCAGCGTGCCGCCGTTGAACGGCAGGTCTTCCTTGATTGACCAGACCTTCTTCTGGTTTACGGGATCCCATGCCACGAGCTCGCCGAGGAAGCCGCCCGGACCTTCCTTGGTCGGGAATTCGGCGCCGAGATAGAACACGCCGCGCTTGTAGGAGACTTCGCCGACCGACCAGTCCATGCACACGTTGTTGGACGGGATGTAGACGAGGCCGGTCTGCGGGTTGAACGACATCGGCTGCCAGTTCTTGCCGCCGATGAGGTTGGGACAGATGTCCTTGGCGGGATGGCCTGGCCCCGGACGCTTGTCGGGATCCTCGACCGCGCGCATGGTAGCGAGGTCGAACTTCTCCGCCCAGTTGGCGAAGACGTATTTCTCTGCCGAGAGCACCTTGCCGGTCTCGCGGTTGGCAACAAAGAAGAAGCCGTTGCGATCCGCCTTCATCAACGCCGGAACGGTGCTGCCGCCGATCTTGAGATCGGCGAGAATGGCCTCGTTGACGCCGTCATAGTCCCAGGCATCGGCCGGCGTGGTCTGGAAATGCCACTTGATCTTGCCGGTGTTCGGATCGAGCGCCAGCGTCGAGGCCGTGTAGAGGTTGGTGAGCTTGCCGAAATTGCCGTCGCCGGTCGAGCGCACCGCCGTGTTCCACGGGCCGGGATTGCTGGTGCCCCAATAGACCGTGTCGGTCTTGCCGTCGTAGGAGCCGACCAGCCACGCGGCGCCGCCGCCATGCTGGGCGGAATCGCCCTTCCAGGTGTCGCCGCCGGGTTCGTCCGGCGCAGGCACCGTGTGCGTCTCCCAGAGCTGCTTTCCGGTGTTGATGTCGAAGGCCAGCAGCGCGCCGCGCACGCCGTACTCGCCGCCGCCGAAGCCGGTGATGACCTTATCGCGCACCACCAGCGGCGGCGAGGTGATGACCGAGCCCTGCTTGTAGTCGACCACCTTCGTCGTCCACAGCGCCTTGCCGGTGGCCGCATCGAGCGCCGTCAGCTTGCCGTCGAGCCGCCCGACGAAAATCTTGCCGTCGGCATAGGAGACGCCGCGATTGTTCACGTCACAGCAGGCGTGTTGCAGCACGTCGTCCGGTATCTCCGGCTCGTACGTCCATTTGCGCGCGCCGGTCGCGGCATCGAGCGCATAGACGTATTTCGGCCCCCACGAGGTCGAGACGTAGAGCGTGTTGCCGATGACGAGCGGCGAGGATTCGTTCGAGCGCAGCGACGCCAGCGAGAACGAATAGGCGAGCGACAGCTTGCCGGCGTTCTCGGTGTTGATCTGGTTGAGCGAACTGAAGCGGGTGTTGGCGTAGTCGTGTCCCGCAACCGCCCATTGATTGGCGTCGGCTTGTGCCTTGATCAGTGAATCGTTGGCGCGAACGCCGATGGTGCCGGCCGCCAGCATGGCGATCATCGAAATGCCAGCCAAGAATCCCTTGGTGCCTAAGGACATATTCCCTCCGCGATGTTGTGTTGCGCCACGTTGGGCGCTGATGCGCTTTGTGCTTGTGATGCGCAGTTCGCCTGCGAGCCATCGGGGAAAATTACAGCATCGCGCTTGCGCGCTTAGTATAGGCGGAAGGTAGTAGTGCAAATCATCGCCATATTGTCCGGCGCATGTCGTTGTCGTCGCTCGCCTCTTGCCGGATGACCGCGGCTCGAAACGCGCAATCGAACCGCGGCGGAGTTGCGCCGCAATCCCATTTTTCCGTCGAGCATAACGCGACGGGCCGCTCGTCGAATCAGGCGGAGGGAGCGACGATACCGGCAAAATTTTCGAAGAAGCTTGCGGCGAGCTTCCTGGACGTCGAGTCGATCAGTCGCGAGCCGAGTTGCGCGAGCTTTCCGCCGATCTGCGCCTCCGTCTCATAGTGGAGAACGGTGATATCGGGCGACTCCTCTTCGAGCCTAACCTTGGCGGCGCCCTTGGCAAAACCCGCGACGCCGCCCGCGCCTTCCCCGATGATGCGATAGCTGCTCGGCGCATCGATATCCGTCAATGTCACCTTGCCGTTGAAGGTTGCCTTGACCGGACCGACCTTCAGCACGACGGTCGCGCTCATCTCGGTCGGAGAAACCATCTCGAGCGATTGGCAGCCGGGAATGCAGCGCTTGAGAATGTCGGGATCATTCAGTGAGGCCCATACCGTCGCCTTCGAAGCCGGAATGCGCTGGCTATCGTTCATCCGCATCGTTTCCACCCTCCACCGTTGTTTGCGTACTCGGTTAGGTTGGTTCAGCGCGACAGACAATCGCCAGGAAGTACTAGGCGCAGCGTGGACCGCCGAAGCGCCTCCAAGTGCTGCGTCGAGTGACGCACCGAAGGCCGCCGGCCACCCGGCACGCAGACGTCTCAACAAGCGAAATCAACGACTTAGCCTGGCGATCCCCTACTACGAAGATCGCGATTACAAAGCCGTCGGGCCGTGCTCCTATTGCTGCCAACAACGAATGCTTTCTTCAGGGAGAAACGACACGCGGCGGGCTTGGCGCCGAGGGCGAATGGTCTCGCATGATGGCGCGAGACAACGCTGCCGCAGACAAGACACGAATTTCTTCTCAGGTCGCGCCACCCTTTGGCGGCGCCACGGAACAGTTTTGCCGAAGCACGACGCTTTGGCAGTCGTCGCAATGACCTTTCCATGACGCTCGCGACCAAAATCCCAGTTGCAAAGTTCCGTTGCGCTGTCTCTAATTAGAATAACTACAAACGATCGGGAGGTATTCACGTGTCTACAGTCAAACTGACGGTGAACGGCAAGGCCGTTACCGTCGACGTCGAGGACCGCACGCTGCTGGTCCAGCTGCTGCGCGATCACCTCAATCTCACCGGAACCCATGTCGGCTGCGACACCAGCCAGTGCGGCGCCTGCGTCGTCCACATGGACGGCAAGGCGGTGAAATCCTGCACCATGCTGGCAGGCCAGGCCGACGGCGCCAGTATCACCACCATCGAAGGCATCGCCAAAGGCGAGGAGCTGCATCCGATGCAGGCCGCCTTCCGCGACAATCACGGCCTGCAGTGCGGCTATTGCACGCCGGGCATGATCATGTCCGCGATCGACATCGTGCACCGCCATGGCGGCCAGCTCGACGAAGCCACCGTGCGCCACGAGCTCGAAGGCAATATCTGCCGCTGCACCGGTTACCACAACATCGTCAAGGCCGTGCTGGATGCAGCCGGACGCATGAAGGTCTCGCAGGCGGCCGAGTAAAGCGGCCCGCCTCGAATAAGAACCACCGCTGCTGCTTTCGAGGGAAAGCGCGGTCAAGACAATTCCGGTCGGGAGGACCAGACATGGGTGTTGAAGGTATCGGCGCGCGCGTCGTGCGCAAGGAAGACAAGCGTTTCATTACCGGCAAGGGTCGCTACGTCGACGACATCAAATTGCAGGGCATGACCCATGCCCATTTCATCCGCAGCCCGCACGCGCACGCCAAGGTGAAGGGGATCGATTCCTCCGCCGCGCTGAAGATGCCGGGCGTGGTCGCGGTGCTCACGGGACAGCAGATCGTCGACGACAAGGTCGGCAACCTCATCTGCGGCTGGGCCATCACCTCCAAGGACGGCAGCCCGATGAAGATGGGCGCATGGCCGGCAATGGCGCCGGAGACGGTGCGCTTCGTCGGACAGGCCGTCGCGGTCGTGATCGCCGAGAGCAAGAATCTGGCGCGCGACGCGGCCGAGGCCGTCGTCGTGAACTATGAAGAGCTTCCCGCGGTCGCCGACGTCCAAGCCGCGATCAAGTCCGGCGCACCGCAGCTGCATCCCGAAGCCCCCGGCAACCAGGTCTACGACTGGGTGATCGGCGACGAGGGTGCGACGGACGCCGCCTTCGCCAAGGCCGCCAATGTCGTGAAGCTCGACGTCACCAACAACCGGCTCGCGCCGAACGCGATGGAGCCGCGCGCGGCGATCGCCGATTACGACTCGGCGGAAGAGCATTTCACGCTCTACACGACATCGCAGAACCCGCACGTCGCCCGTCTGGTGCTGTCGGCGTTCTACAACATCGCCCCCGAGCACAAGCTGCGCGTGATCGCACCCGACGTCGGCGGCGGCTTCGGCTCGAAGATCTTCATCTATCCCGAGGAGATGGTGGCGCTGTGGGCCTCGAAGAAGGTCGGCCGTCCCGTGAAATGGACCGGCGACCGCACCGAGGCCTTCCTCACCGACGCGCATGGCCGCGACCACGTCACCCACGCCGAGATGGCGTTCGACGCCAACAACAAGATCACCGGCCTCAAGGTGAAGACCTACGCCAATTTCGGCGCCTACATGTCGCTGTTCTCGTCCTCGGTGCCGACCTATCTCTACGCGACGCTGCTGTCGGGCCAGTACAACATCCCGGCGATCCACGCCGAGGTGGTCGGGGTCTATACCAACACCACGCCGGTCGACGCCTATCGCGGCGCGGGCCGCCCCGAAGCGAGCTACCTGATCGAACGGCTGATGGAGACGGCGGCGCGGCAGTTGAAGGTCGATCCGGCCGCATTGCGCCGGACCAACTTCATCACCCAGTTCCCGCACCAGACGCCCGTGATCATGGCCTATGACACCGGCGACTTTAATGCCTCGCTCGATGCCGCGATGAAGGCGATCGACTATGCCGGCTTTGCCGGACGCAAGGCCAAGGCGAAGGCCGACGGCAAGCTGCGCGGCATCGGCGTGTCCTGCTACATCGAGGCCTGCGGCATCGCGCCGTCCAAGGCGGTCGGCAGCCTGGGGGCCGGCGTCGGCCTGTGGGAGTCCGCAGAAGTGCGCGTCAATCCGGTCGGCACGATCGAGATCCTCACCGGCTCGCATAGCCACGGCCAGGGTCACGAGACGACGTTCTGCCAGCTCGTCGCGGAGCGCCTGGGGGTTCCCATCAGCCAGGTTTCGATCGTCCACGGCGACACCGACAAGGTGCAGTTCGGCATGGGCACCTACGGCTCGCGCTCGGCGGCCGTCGGTCTCACCGCGATCCTGAAGGCGATGGAGAAGATGGAATCCAAGGCCAAGAAGATCGCAGCGCATGCCCTCGAAGCGTCGGAAGGCGACATCGTCATCGAGAACGGCGAGTTCAAGGTGGCCGGCACCGACAAGGCGATCGCCTTCCCGATGGTCGCGCTCGCGGCCTACACCGCGCACAACCTGCCTGACGGAATGGAGCCGGGCCTGAAGGAGAGCGCCTTCTACGACCCGACCA
This sequence comes from Bradyrhizobium sp. SZCCT0153, assembly GCF_018129995.1. Taxonomy (GTDB): domain Bacteria; phylum Pseudomonadota; class Alphaproteobacteria; order Rhizobiales; family Xanthobacteraceae; genus Bradyrhizobium; species Bradyrhizobium japonicum_G. Next base: position 62,928 of record NZ_JAFCKS010000016.1, on the reverse strand, counting down.
ACTTCACCTTCCCGGCCGGCACGTACATCTGCGAACTCGAGGTCGATTCCGGCACCGGCAAGACCTCCTTCGTCAACTTCGTCGCGGCCGACGATTTCGGCCGGCTGATCAACCCGATGATCGTCGAGGGCCAGGTCCATGGCGGCCTTGCCCAGGGCATCGGGCAGGCACTGCTCGAGCACGCGATCTACGATGCCAACGGCCAGCCGGTCACGGCGTCGTTCATGGACTACGCCATGCCGCGCGCCGACGATTTGCCCTCTTTCAACCTCTCCCACACCACGACGCTGTGCCCGGGCAATCCCCTGGGCATCAAGGGTTGCGGTGAGGCCGGCGCGATCGGCGCCTCTGCGGCCGTGATCAACGCGATCACGGATGCGATCGGCAAGAACAATCTGGAAATGCCCGCAACCCCCGACAGGGTGTGGCGCACGATCCACGCAGCTTAAGAGGGAGAGCCAAGATGTACCAGACCATTTATCATCGCGCCTCCACTGTCGACGAAGCCATCAGCCTGTTCGGCAAGAGCAGCGAGGCGAAATTCCTTGCCGGCGGCCAGACGCTGCTGCCGGTGATGAAGCAGCGGCTCGCCAGCCCGTCCGACCTGATCGACCTCGGCAAGATCAAGGAGCTGCAGGGCGTCGAGCTCTCCGGCGACGTGCTGACCATCAAGGCCGGCACGACCTATTTCGACATCATGCAGAGTGCCGACGTGAAGAAGGCGATCCCCGCGATCGCTTATCTCACCTCCGTGCTCGGCGATCCCGCGGTGCGCTATCGCGGCACGATCGGCGGCTCGATCGCCAATAACGATCCCGCCGCGGATTATCCGGCGGCGCTGCTTGCGCTCGGCGCCACCGTGAAGACCAACAAGCGGTCGATCGCGGCGGAGAACTTCTTTCAGGGCCTGTTCACCACCGCGCTCGAGGACGGCGAGATCATCACCGCCGTGTCGTTTCCGGTCCCGGCGAAGGCAGGCTACGAAAAGATGCGGCATCCGGCCTCGCGCTTCGCGCTGACCGGCGTGTTCGTGGCGCAGACCAAGTCGGGCGAGGTTCGGGTCGCCGCCACCGGAGCCTCGCAGAGCGGCGTGATGCGGGTCCCCGCGATCGAAGCCGCACTGAAGGCGAACTGGTCGCCGGCCGCGATCGACAGCGTCAGCATTTCAGCAAGCAATCTGCTGGCCGACATCCATGGTACGGCGGAGTACCGCGCGAACCTGATCAAGGTGATGGCACAACGCGCGGTAACTGCCGCCGGCTGATGAGGCACGATCCGGAAAAGTGTGCAGCGGTTTTCCGGAAATCATGCCCAAACTAAACGCTAAAGCGCGATCATGATCGCGCTTTAGCGCCTCAACACAAATTTTCCGCGGCGCGCACTTCAGTGCGCGCCGCTTTTATTTTGGCCATGCGTCACGAAAACCGCTTGCCTCGCTGGCGTGAAGGCGGGAAAAGTTAATCGGTCAATTAACTCGCCCCACAGAGGAATGGTCCACGCGATTGCCGGACATCGGCACTCCGCCTGGACCCGAGGAAACAAAAACGTGCTCGACAAATCAGCCCCCATATCCTCCGTTCGCACCTCGGGCCCGCTGTCGGGCTTCCGCATCGTCGAATTCGCCGGCATCGGGCCCGGCCCGTTCGCCTGCATGATGCTGGCCGATATGGGCGCCGATGTCGTCACGCTCGACCGGGTCGGCGCGAAGAAGAGCATGAAGTCGGTCGCAGGCCGCGGCCGCAAGGTGATCGAGCTCGACCTCAAGGACAAGGCGGCGATCGCCGAGGTGCTCGATCTGCTTGCGAATGCCGATGCACTGGTCGAGGGCTTTCGTCCGGGCGTGATGGAGCGGCTCGGCCTTGGACCCGATGTGGTGCTCGCGCGCAATCCGAAGCTGGTTTACGGCCGCATGACCGGCTGGGGCCAGGAGGGCCCGCTTGCGAACGCCGCCGGCCATGACATCAACTACATCTCCATCACCGGCGCACTCGCCGCGATCGGCACGAAGGAAACGCCGGTGCCGCCGCTCAATCTCGTCGGCGATTTCGGCGGCGGCGCACTTTATCTGGTCGTCGGCGTGCTCGCAGCCCTGCTGGAAGCGCAGAAGTCAGGCAAGGGCCAGGTGGTCGATGCCGCGATGTGCGACGGCGCGGCATCGCTGATGTCGTTCTTCTTCGACATGACCACGATCGGCCGCTGGACTGAAGGGCGCAACCAGAACTTCCTCGACGGCGGCGCGCATTTCTACGGCGTCTACGAATGCGCCTGCGGCCATTTCGTCTCGATCGGCTCGATCGAGCCGCAATTCTACGCGCTGCTGCGCGAGCATGCGGGTCTGACGGATGCGGATTTCGACGCGCAGATGGACCGCAAGGCGTGGCCCGCGCTGAAAGCGAAGTTGCAGGCCGTGTTCAAGAGCAAGACGCGCGAGGATTGGTGCAGGATCATGGAAGGCACCGACATCTGCTTCGCGCCGGTGCTGACCATGTCGGAAGCCACGCAGCATCCTCACATGGTCGCCCGCAACGTCTTCGTCGAGCGTCACGGCGTGAAGCAGCCGGCGCCGGCGCCGCGTTTCTCGCGCACTCCGTCGGCGGTGCGCGAGCCGGAAGGCGCGGAGATTGGTACGGTGACAAGCGCTTGGAAGCGATAATCTTCGCACTCCGCCTCAGCGTCAAACTCCGCTGTCATCCCGGCGAAGGCCGGGACGACGCCTGTTTTGACGTGACAATGTGCTTGAAAGTAACAGCCTAGTCTAGGCCGCGTTCCCCACCTTCAACACCCCGCGCCGGATCTGATCTTCCTCGATGGATTCGAACAGGGCCTTGAAATTGCCCTCGCCAAAACCGTCGTCGCCCTTGCGCTGGATGAACTCGAAGAAGATCGGGCCGATGGCATTGGCGGAGAATATCTGCAGCAGCACCTTGGTCTGGCCGCCCTCGACCACGCCCTCGCCGTCGATCAGGATACCGTTGGTCTGGAGCCGGGCGACATCCTCGCCGTGCTTGGGCAGCCGCGCGTCGATCCGCTCGAAATAGGTTTCGGGCGGAGCCGGCATGAACGGAAGGCCGGCTTCGCGCAAGCCCTCGATGGTGCGGTAGATGTCGCGGCAGCCGCAGGCGATGTGCTGGATGCCCTCGCCGCGATAGATATTCAGATATTCCTCGATCTGGCCGGAATCGCCGGCGTCCTCGTTGATCGGAATCCGGATCTTGCCGTCCGGGCTCGTCAGCGCCCGCGAGAACAGGCCCGACGCGCGACCCTCGATGTCGAAGAAGCGGATCTGGCGGAAGTTGAAGAGCTCCTCGTAGAAGCCGGTCCAGACATCCATGCGGCCGCGATGGACGTTGTGGGTGAGATGATCGAGGTAGAACAGGCCGGCGCCATTGGGCCGCGGATCGCGCGCCCCCAACCATTCGAATTCGGCATCGTAGGCCGAACCCTTGGCGCCATAGCGATCGACGAAATAGAGCAGGCTGCCGCCGATACCCTTGATCGCGGGCACGTCGAGCGTCTTCTGCGCTGGCGTCGCATCGGCAGGCTCGGCGCCAAGCGCAATCGCGCGGTCATAAGCGGCCTTCGCATCGACCACGCGGAACGCCATCGAGGGCGCGCAGGGACCGTGCGCGGCGACGAAGTCGCAGCCGTGGGTGCCGGGCTGCTCGTTGACGAGATAGTTGATGTCGCCCTGACGATAGACCGTGACCTTCTTGGTCTTGTGGCGCGCGACGGGCGCATAGCCCATCAGCTTGAACAAGGCGTGCAGCTCTTCCGGATTGGGATGCGCATATTCGACGAACTCGAACCCGTCGGTGCCCATCGGATTGTCGGCACTGATCGTAGCCGGCGGTGCATCGTGCGGAAACGGACCCATTCGCTGCTCTCCCAATTGCTTGCTGCCTGAACTATCCTTCATTGGGCGCGCAAGGAGCGTGCAAACGGGACGTCATTTCGCTATCTTATGCACAATTTGTGCATGGATTGGACATTTGACGCATGACCTCCGTAGATGCCTTCGACCTCAAGATCCTGAGCGCGCTCCAGGATGACGGCCGCCTCACCAACCAGGAGCTTGCTGAACTCGCAGGGCTCTCGGCCTCGCAATGCTCGCGCAGGCGGATGCGGCTGGAGGAGGAGAGGGTGATCGCGGGCTACCACGCCGATCTCTCCAGCGAGGCGCTCGGCTTCGGCGTGATCGCCTTCATCCAGGTGGGGCTCGCGACCCACTCGCCGGACAATTCCAAGCGCTTCCGCGCACTGGTTGGCCGTATCGACGAGATCCAGGAAGCCTATTCGCTCACGGGCGACGCCGATTATGTGCTCAAGGCCGTGCTGCGCGATCTGAAAGGACTCTCCAACCTCGTCAACGACGTGCTGATGCCGCACCAGAGCGTGGCGCATGTGCGCTCCTCGATCGTGCTTGACCGGCTGAAGGAAAGCTCGCGGCTGCCGCTGAAGGAATTGAAGGCTGGCTGAATTTGAGGGAACTACGCCCTTCGCGCCCTGGATGCGATCTGCGATGATCCGGGCTGATCTGCGGAGATTCAGCCATGGCCCTCCAGCTTCGACCGAACTGCGAATATTGCGACCGCGACCTGCCGCCGGACGCAACGAACGCGCGGATCTGCTCCTACGAATGCACTTTCTGTGCAGACTGCGTCGAGACGAAACTCTCCAACGTCTGTCCGAACTGCGGCGGCGGCTTCGTCCCGCGCCCGATCCGCCCCACGCAGGAATGGCGGCCGGGCGTGTGCGTGACCAAGCACGTCCCGTCGGACAAGCGGGTGCATCTGAAATACAGCGCGCAGGACGTGGCCGCGCACTGCGCGAGGATCAAGGACGTGGCGCCGGAGAGACGGTGAGCCCTCTCAACGTCATTGCGAGGAGCCCTTGCGACGAAGCAATCCAGACTGCTTCCGCAGAAGATTCTGGATTGCTTCGCTACGCTCGCAATGACGGAGAATGTGTATAGAACGTCGCGTCACATCCCCAGCAATCACTCCGCCGCCAAAATCGTCCCCTCGACCTCGCCGAAGCCGACCCGGTAGCCATCGCCCTGGCACCAGCCGCGCATCACGAGACTGTCGCCGTCTTCCAGGAACGAGCGCTTGGCGCCGCCGGGCAGCTCGACCGGCTCGGTGCCGTTCCAGCTGATCTCCAAGAGGCTGCCGCGCTGGTTCTTCTCGGGCCCGGAAATCGTGCCGCTGCCGAGGAGATCGCCGACATTCATGGCGCAGCCAGAGGAGGCGTGGTGCATCAACTGCTGCACCGAGGACCAATACATGTACCTGAAATTGGTGCGGCTGATGCCGGCCGGCGCATTCGCTCCGACGGCACGCAAGGAGACGTCGAGCTCGACATCGTAATTCTGCGGCTTGCCCTGCTTGAGATAATCCAGTGGCGCCGGCTCCTGCTCCGGCCCCTTCAGGCGGAACGGCTCCAGCGCCTCGCGCGTCACCACCCACGGGCTGATCGAGGTCGCAAACGCTTTGGCGAGGAACGGCCCGAGCGGCACATATTCCCATTGCTGGATATCGCGCGCGCTCCAGTCGTTGAGCAGCACGAAGCCGAAGATCATCTCCTCGGCTTGGCTCTCCGTGAGCATGCCGCCCATCGGCGATGGCTGGCCGACCACCACGCCCATCTCCAGCTCGAAGTCGAGCCGCTTGCACGGCCCGAAGCTCGGCATCTCGACGTTCGGCGGCTTCAGCTGCCCGCGCGGGCGCTTCACCTTGGTGCCGGAGACCACGACGGTCGAGGCGCGGCCGTTATAGGCGATCGGCATATGCAGCCAGTTCGGCTGCAGCGCATTGTCCTTGCCGCGGAACATCACGCCAACATTGGTGGCATGCTCCCTGGAGGAATAGAAATCGGTGTAGCCGGAGACCGCGAACGGCAGATGCAGCCTGACGTCGCGCATCGGCACCAAGGCTTGCTTGCGCAGCTCGTCATTGTCGCGCAGCTCCGGATGATCCGCGCGCAAGAGCTCGCTGATCCGCGCCCGCGTCTTCGCCCAAACCTTCGGCCCGAGCGCCATGAACGGATTGAGCGAGGCGCCGGAGAACACGCCGAGCGGGCCGACGTCGAGCCGGGAATCCTGCTCGAGCTCCCAGAGATCGAGCACATAATTGCCGATCGCAACGCCGACGCGCGGCGTCGGATTGGTCGCGGTCGAGAACACGCCGTAGGGCAGGTTCTGGATCGGGAAGTCGGAGGACGGATCGACATCGACGAAGGAGCGGAGGCTGGGGTTGTTGGGGTGGGTCGTCACTTTTGGCCCGGTCCTTTCTTCCTTCTCCCCTTGTGGGAGAAGGTGGCGCTAAGCGCCGGATGAGGGGTTCTATCCGCGAGTCCAAATGAGTTAGGGTCACTCGCGGACAGGGACCCCTAACCCGTCTCGCCGCTCCGTGGCGAGCCACCCTCTCCCACAAGGGGAGAGGGGAAGACCGCTAAGGCCGGTTCGGATCGAACCGCTTCTCGAGTCCCTTCCAGCAATCCGCGTAATCGTCCTGCAATGTCGCAGCCTTAGCGGCATGGGCGGTGACGCGCTGCGGGTAGCGGGTCTCGAACATGAAGGCCATGGTGCCGGTCAGCTTCACCGGCTTCAGTTCGCCGTTGCTGGCGTGCTCGAAGGCGTCGCGGTCGGGGCCGTGCGGCAGCATGCAATTGTGCAGGCTCATGCCGCCGGGAACGAAGCCCTGCGGCTTGGCGTCGTAGACGCCGTAGATCAGGCCCATGAACTCGCTCATGATGTTCATGTGATACCAGGGCGGACGGAAGGTGTTGTCGGCAACCATCCAGCGCTCGGGGAAGATCACGAAGTCGATGTTCGCGGTGCCCGCGGTCTCCGACGGCGAGGTCAGCACGGTGAAGATCGACGGATCGGGATGGTCGAAGCCGATCGCGCCGACCGGCGAGAACGTGCGCAGATCGTATTTGTAGGGCGCGTAATTGCCGTGCCAGGCGACCACGTCGATCGGTGAATGCGGCAAGGTCGTCTTGAACAGCGCACCGCCCCATTTCACATAGAGCTCGGTCGGCGTGTCCTTGTCCTCGTAGTACGCGACCGGCGTGAGGAAGTCGCGCGCATTGGCGAGGCAGTTGGCGCCGATCGGGCCACGTTCCGGCAGCGTGAAGGCGCCGCCGTAATTCTCGCAGAGATAGCCCCGCGCCGGCCCGTTCGGAATCTCGACGCGGAATTTGACGCCGCGCGGGATCACCACGATCTCGCCGGGCTCGGCGTCGATGCGCCCGAACTCGGTGACGAGGCGCAGGTTGCCCTGCTGGAGCACGAACATCAGCTCGCCGTCGGCATTGTAGAAATGCTGGTCTACCATCGACCTAGTGATGAGGTAGACATTCGCCGCCATGCCGGCCTGCGTGTTCACGTCACCGGCCGTCGTCATGGTCTGCACGCCCTGGAGGAAGGTCATGTCCTCCTTCGGGATCGGCGCCGGATCCCAGCGCAATTGCGCGATCGGCAGGTCGTTCTCGTGGCAGGGCGCCGAGCGCCACAGACCGGCATCGGCCTTCTCGAAGCGCCCGGAATGCTTCACCGAGGGGCGGATGCGATAGAGCCAGGAGCGCTCGTTGGTGCCGCGCGGCGCGGTGAAGGGAGAGCCGGAGAGCTGCTCGGCATAAAGTCCGTAGGCGCAGCGCTGCGGCGAGTTGCGGCCGATCGGCAGCGCACCCGGCAGCGCCTCGGTCTCAAAGCTGTTGCCGAAGCCCGACATGTAGCCCGGCGTGACCTGAGCGGTGCTGCGAACGATCTGATCGGGCGAGGTGTTGATGTTCATGACTATCCTCCTCCTTGCAGGGCGGCCCACATTTCCTGGTCGCGCTTGTCGGTCCAGATCACGGGATCGTCGATTCCCGACGCCTCGTCGAAGGCGCGCGACACGTTGAACGGCAGGCAATGCTCGTAAATGGCGAAGCTGTGGAACTTCGGATCCATCACCTCGCGCGTCGCCGCCATCGATTCCTTCAGCGTGCGCCCCTTGGCGACCGAGATTTCGGCAGCGCCATAGAGCGAGGTGACGAAGTCGCGCGTCATCGCGATGGCCTCGCGCACCGTGGCTGTGCCCTTGAGCGCATCGCCGCGGCCCGGCGCGATCGCCTTTGGATTGAAGTTGCGGATCTCGTTCAGCGTCAGCGGCCATTCGCGCAAATGCGCGTCGCCGCAATAGCAGGCCGAGTGATATTCGATGAGGTCCCCGGAGAACATCACTTCCGCATCCGGCACCCATGCGACGATGTCGCCGGAGGTATGACCGGCGCCGAGCTGCATAAGGCGCACCTCGCGCTTGCCGAGATAGATCGACATCTCGCCTTCGAAGGTCAGCGTCGGCCAGGTCAGGCCGGGAATGCTCGAGGCATCCTGGAACAGGCGCGGGAAGCGGCCGTATTCAGAATCCCAATCCTGCTGGCCGCGCTCCTCGATCAGGCGATAGGTCTCCTGCGAAGCCACGATTCCTTGCGCCTTGTAGGCGGAGGCGCCGAGCACGCGCACGGCGTGATAATGCGATAGCACGACATATTTGATCGGCTTGTCGGTAACGGCGCGGACGCGCTCGATCACCTTGCTCGCCATCGCCGGCGTCGATTGCGCGTCGAACACGAGGCAGCCGTCGTCGCCGACGATGATCGCGCTGTTCGGATCGCCCTCCGCGGTGAAGGCGTAGAGATCGGTTCCGATCTCGGAGAAGGTGATCTTCTTCTCGGAGAGATCGCCGGTGGACGCGAAATTCTTCGCCATCAGTTCATCCTTAGGTCACGGGGTTATTGTTGTTGCTGTTGCTGCTGCTGGCCGTCGATCATGCGGCGTTTCGCCAGCAGGATTGCCTCCCGCAGCACGTCGATGTCGCCGATATGGTTGGCGAGGATCAGCACCAGCGCCGCGTCGAAATCGGCGCTCTGCTCGTCGGTAAGGCCGCGATGCGCCTCGACGATGGCGCGAAAGGCATCGTCGGGCCGTGCGAAGTTTGAGCTGGTTGAAAGCGGCATGCGAATCCTCAAATCACGCCTTTCAATTGAAGCCTTGGGCCCGCGACAGCGCTGCCGCGATCGCCTCGCGCGTCGGATGGCGGAAGCGCGCCGCGACGTAGCCGTCCGGCCGCAGCAGATAGGCAGCACCGGGCTCGGCGTCATAGCGCTTGGCAAGTAGGCCCGAGGGATCGGCAAGCCCGCCCGTGCCGCCGATGCGGATATCCTTCACGCCGTCGGGCGCAGCGACGGCCGCGCCGTTGCTGAACGACAGCAAGGTGAAGTCCGTTCCACCCTTGCGGAATGCATCCGTCAAATAAGCCTGCTCGCTCTCGCGCGTCGCAACGGGCGCATCGAGCATGGAACAGCCCGGCGGCGGTCCACCGGCCCACGCATCCGCATCATGCGATGACAGCGGCGAGTAATAGCTGCAAGGCACCGACAGCCGGCCGCCATTGACCATGCGCTTGCCGAACTCGGTTTCCTTGGCAAGCGACAGCACCGCCTTGCGCAGCCGCGCTTCCTGATGCGAATTCGGCGCCATGAAATCGGTCGAGCGGGTCGATTCGCGGATGTTTTCGTCGGCGGCCGCGCTGCGCTCGACATGATAGCTCTCGAGCAGGCTCGCGGGCGAGGTCCCGCGCAGGACGCGATCGAGCTTCCAGGACAGGTTTTCCGCGTCTTCAAGTCCGGAATTGGCGCCGCGCGCACCGAACGGCGAGACCTGATGCGCGGAATCGCCCGCGAAGATCACGCGGCCATGGAGGAAACGATCCATCCGCCGGCACTGGAATTTGTAGAGCGAGATCCACTCGAACTCGAACTTGTCGTGCCCGAGCATGCGCGCGATCCGCGGTCGCACGTTCTCCGGCTGCTTCTCGACGAGGGGATCGGCATAGCGGTTGAGCTGGAGATCGATGCGCCAGACATCGTCAGGCTGCCGGTGCAGCAGCGCCGAACGTCCCGCATGAAACGGCGGATCGAACCAGAACCAGCGCTCGGTCGGAAATTCCGCCGTCATCTTGACGTCAGCGATCAGGAACTGATCCTCGAACACCTGCCCGGCGAACTCGGCGCCGACCATCTGCCGCAGCGACGACCGCGCACCGTCGCAGGCGACGACATATTGCGCCTGCAGCCGATAGGCGCCCTCCGGGGTTTCGATCGTCAGCGCGATAGAATCGTTGCGCTGCTCGAGCGCCGTCACCTTGTTGCGCCAGCGCAGGTTGATATCGGGCAGATCGCCGATGCGGTCGACCAGGTAGGCTTCGGCGTAATATTGCTGGAGATTGATGAAGGCCGGCCGTTTGTGACCATCTTCGGGGAGCAGGTTGAACTGGTAGAGCTGCTGCTCGCCATGAAAAATGCGACCGACGCTCCACACCACGCCCTTCTCGACCATGCGGTCGCCGACGCCGAGCCGGTCCCAATATTCCAGCGAGCGTTTCGAGAAGCAGATCGCGCGCGAGCCTTCACCGATGCGGTCGGCATCGTCCAGAAGGACGACGCGCTGACCGCGCTGGGCAAGATCGATCGCCAGCGACAGCCCGACCGGGCCCGCGCCGACAATCACGACCGGATGCTCGGCCGAGGCTTGGCCGGGACGATCCTGATCCGAGTGGCGGCGATAGCCGAACTGGGTCTTCGTTTGAAAGGTCTTCGCTTGATGCGTATTGACCTGCGCCATGCGCTAACCTCGGCTCTGGTCAGGAGGGGGCTGATCTGCTAGATAGTCTCACGTGCAACTATTTTGGACCGGAGCCGGCCGGCCGTCAACTGGAATTCGGAGCGCAAGCCTTGGCGAGGACATCCAGCGATACGGCGCTGAAGAGACAAGTGGCGGGCGAGGCGTCACCGCGGCCAAAGGCCAAGGCACGGCTCGATCTGTTCAAGTTCGTGCCGTTCCGCCTCAACCGGCTCGCGGCGGAGGTGAGTTCCGCGCTCGCAATCGAATATCAGGAGCGTCACGGCCTCGATATTCCCGCCTGGCGCGTGATCGCAACACTCGGCTTTCGCAACGATGCCTGCAGCGCGCAGTACATCTCGCAGTGCACCCGCACACACAAATCGACCATCAGCCGTGCCGTCACCATGCTGTTGCATGAGGCGATGATCGAGCGGGTCGAGAACGAAGCCGACCGCCGCGAATTCCGCCTGCAACTGACGAAGAAAGGCCGCGCGCTCTACGAGGAGTTGTTCCCGCAATTGCTGCGGCGGGAGGACGAGATCTTCGCCTGCCTGTCCGCGCAGGAGCGCAAGCAGCTCTCGGCACTGCTCGGCAAGATCGAGCAGAGCCTCGATCTGATCCAGACCAGCGAAGAGGCCGACGCCAAGCAGGCGTATTAGGGCGCGTAATCGTAAAGGCGCAGACGTCGGCTTTTTGGGGGTGAGCAAAGATCTTATACTTCATCAGGGCAGTGCTTTTTGAGCCGCAACGGATGTTAATGGCTTGACTCGTTGGGATTTGCTCTCTGGTGCGATTGGCGGGCGTGAGCGCGAGGCGCACGGATGGAGTTGCCTGCTACCTTGAACCTCGTTGCCATGACGGTGGGCTCACATTTGGAGCTCACAAGACCTGGACGACTGCGCCTAAACTGGTTGAGAAAGCCAGGCAGGCCCGTGACGACACTGGCTTATACAACGGCGCTACTTGTGGCGTTTGCTGCAACTCGCGCATATGCGGCTGACATAGGTTATCTGGCTCCCCCCGGAGTCGCTGCAAACGAGTTTCCCTCACCGCAGCGCCCTGTTGCACGGATCGTCAGCCCCCGCCGCGCCGCCGAAGAGCGCCGCGACGCCCTCAATGAGGCCGGTCAAATCGCACGTGTTCTCGAACTGAAACCAGGTATGACAGTCGGCGACATTGGAGCAGGCAGTGGCTACCACACGGTCAGGCTCTCCCGCCTCGTCGGACCCGCCGGCTCTGTCATTGCCCAGGACGTCACGCGGGATTACCTCATAGAACTCGCCAGGCGAACAGAACTTCTGAAGTTGACGAACGTGCAATTCGCGCTCGGCGAACCACACGACCCGCGTCTACCCGCTTCTTCGCTGGATGCCGCAATCCTCGTGCATATGTATCACGAGATAGCCCAACCCTATGCCTTCCTCTACAACCTCGCGCCCGCCTTGAAGCAGGGTGCGCGGGTTGGAATTGTCGATCTCGAGCTTCCGACGTCGAAGCATGGCACGCCAATTGAGCTGTTGCGCTGTGAATTGACCGCCGTCGGCTATCGCGAGGTCGCCACCTACAAGCTCGCAGGTGACGGAGGATATTTGGCGATATTCTCTCCGCCGGAGCTAGCGGCTCGAAAATCTCCCCGCGATATAGTTGCTTGTAGGAATCCAGCCGGCGCTCGTTGACACCACGCCAGCCGCCCGCCTCGGAGGCTGAACGTGTCCGGAGAAGGGGCAAGACCGAAAGTCGCCGGCTGAGACTCAAACCGGCGCTTTTCACCCAACTCGGACATCGCGAAAGGTCGGACAGGAGTCCTACTTTGAGTTGAGTTTTCGTGGAATCCGTCCATGATGCGTGTGGCCAGCGCTTGTTTGAGACGAGTCGGGAAGCATGCGTCTTGTTCTAATAATGTTGAAACTTATTGTCGCGATTGTGCTTCTCGGCGTTTTAGTATTCAGCGTCTGGCTAACCTTCATCCCACCCAATGGGCTGCTGTCCGCCACGGCCTATGCGGCAAAAATGGTTTGCTCGAACGTGTTCATTGCCAAACGCGACGCGGATGCGGTGATTATGACCGACGTGGCGTTCGCCCTTCCTCGTGTCGTCAAACGTCTGAACATCAATATCGACAACGCCAACCAGCGTGTCGAAGTGGCATTTCGCGGCCTCTTCGCCAAACGCTATGCCCAATATGAGGAGGGACGCGGTTGCACGCTGGTCTCGAAGGGCGAAATCCCCGATCGCGCCGCGCCGCCCTCACCGTCGGCAATGTCGGATGCGCTCTGGCCGGCCGGCGAGAGGGTGCAATTGTCAGAGGACAAGCGTCTGCTGGCGGCGCTGAACGATCCGGCTCTCCAAGGACCCGGCATGCGCGCGATTGTCGTGGTCCAGGACGGGCGCATCATCGGTGAAACCTACGGCGAAGGCTTCAACGCTTCGACGCCCTTGCAGGGCTGGTCGATGACGAAGACCGTGAACGCCGTCTTGGCCGGCATGGCGATCAAGGACGGAAAGCTTTCGCTCGATCGAAAGAATCTGTTTCCGCAGTGGGCCGGCGACGCGCGCGCGGACATCTCAGTGGCCGATTTGATGGCCATGACAAGCGGATTGCAATGGAATGAAGATGGTGATTCTCCCGACCCTGACGGGTTGGAGAATCTCGCAAATGATGCGGCGGCTTTCGCGAGGGACCGTCCGCTTGCCGCCTCGCCTGGAACGAAGTTCAACTATTCCGGGGGCTCGTCCGTCCTGTTGGCCCGGCTCTGGCAGAACGCGGTTGGAGCGAACGCGCGAGCGTATCCGCAGGAGCGATTGTTCAAGCCTTTGGGCATGACCAGCGCTGTTCTTGAGGCCGACCCTTCAGGCACATTCCTTGGCGAAGCCTTTCTCTTCGCCAGTGCACATGATTGGGTGCGCTTCGGCGAGTTCCTGCGCTTGAACGGAGAATGGAACGGTGCACAGCTTTTGCCGCCGGCCTTTGTCGATTACATGCGCTCGCCTGTGCCGGCGTCCGACGAGGGACATGGCCCGGTCTACGGTCGCGGACAGCTTTGGTTGGGGCCGGGCCAGGGATTCCGACTCCCTGCCGACACTTTCATGTTGCAAGGGCACCTCCGCCAGGTGATCGCGATCATCCCCTCGCGTAAACTGGTAATCCTGCGCATGGGTTTGACGCGGGAAGATATTGGGTACAGCGTCGCGAAACTGCTGTACGCGATTGTCGCGGCGTGCAGATCGAATAAATGATGCGTTACTTCCGGGTTTGGCCCGACTCGGATCTTCGGCGATGCTCGTTTGCGCGCTGCTTTCAGGAGCACCGCGGATATCAGGCCCGGCTGATCTGAGCCGCAAGAGCGCTCTCGGACCTGCTCGGCGAGATCGAAGCGTGCCTCGACTGATCCAGACCAGCGAAATGGCCGCCGCCAAGCAGGCGTATTAGCCGACGTTGTCATTCCGGGACGCAGCGACAGCGGCGAACCCTGAATCTCAAGCGACAACTTCTGGATTCCGGGTACGCGCTCCGCGCGCCCCGGAATGACGGCTAGGCCGTCACTTCGCAAACGACCGCGACGGCGGCAGGTGCAGCGCCCAGGCGTCGACCTTGTCGCTCGCGCGCGGATAGATCTCCGTCACGATCGGATCGTGGCCGGGAATGAACCTGTCAGGATGGCCGGCGAGACGCTCGATCGTCTCCCAGCCCTGTGCCATGTCGCCGATGTTGTAGACGATCGGGAAAGGGCTCCTGCGCTGGAGATTGGCGTAGTAATGCGCGGCATCGGAGGCCAGCACCACCGGCCCGCGCGCCGTCTCGACCTTGACCACCTGCAAGCCGTCCGAGTGACCGCCGACGCGGTGCACGGTGACGCCGGGCGCGACCTCGCCGTCGCCGGAATAAAAATTGACGCGCTCGCCATAGACATGCCGGACCATCTGCGTGACGTGCTCGACCGAGAACGGATGTCGCAGCAGTCCGTTGCACATGCAGCGCCCCGTCGCGTAGGCCATCTCGCGCTCCTGGAGATGGAAGCGCGCGCTCGGGAAACGGTCGAGATTGCCGGCGTGGTCGTAATGCAGATGTGTCACGATGATGTCGCGTATGGCTGACGCCGCCACACCAAAGCGCTCCAGTGCATCGACCGGATTGAGCGTCAGCTTGCGCGCCCGTGCGCTCGCCTCCTCGGCATTGAAGCCGGTATCGACCAGGATATCGCGGCCGCCGCCGCGGATCAGCCAAACGAAGTAGTCGAGGTCCTGCGCCGCACTGTCATGCGGATCCGGCGCCAGGAAGTTCATGCTGAGGGTACGCGGCGACATCGTCGCATAGCGCAGGGCGTAGATTTCGTAGGCGTTTCCCATGATTTTGCTTTTGGCTTTTCTTTTCGCGGAGGTACGAGCGCACCAAGCCATTGTCCGCCGGAAAGGTCAAACGCCACGCGCGATGCCTGAAGGCCGGCTCCAATGTGAGACCAATCACATTTTCGGCGCCATGGATCCCCTAACATGGGTGGCCTGACATGGCAGCAGCAATGCCCAACCAGATCGCCTCGAGCACAACCATGATGGCCCGTTTATTCCCCCCGCGGCGCGCCCATGCGTTGCGGTCAATCGTCGCGATAACGCCGAATCTCCAAGCGGTTGACGCCCCCCTTCCCCGGTTTGATAATGCACATTGCGTAAGTTAAGGTCGCCGCGGCGCAAGCTGGAACGGCGCCTTTTTGGCTGGACCGCGCTGATTATGAAAATTCGCCTTCTTTTCCTTCTGCCCCTGCTTGTCTCGCTCATCCCGACCGCGCCGTCGCGGGCGGCCGGTGATCGCTTTGCGCTGGTCATCGGCAACGCCAAATATCCAGACGCCGACGCCCCGCTGAAGGAACCGCTCAACGATGCGCGCGACGTCGCCGACGAGCTCAAGCGCGACGGCTTTTCCGTCGAGATCGGCGAGAACCTGACCGGCGACGGCATGCGCCGCGCTTTCGACAAGCTCTACAGCAAGATCAAGCCGGGGTCGGTGGCGCTGGTGTTCTTCAGCGGCTTCGGCATCCAGTCGGCGCGGCAAAGCTATTTGCTGCCGGTCGACGCGCAGATCTGGACCGAATCCGACGTGCGCCGCGACGGCGTCGGCCTCGAAACCGTGCTCGGAGAGCTCAATACCCGCGGCGCCGGCGTCAAGATCGCGCTGGTCGACGCCAGCAGGCGCAACCCGTTCGAGCGCCGGTTCCGCAGCTTCTCGGCCGGCCTCACGCCCGTCATCGCGCCGAACGGCACGCTGGTGATGTATTCGGCGGCGCTGGCCTCGGTGGTCTCGGACGTCGGCGGCGAGCACAGCCTGTTCGTCCAGGAACTGCTCAAGGAAATCCGCGTCCCCGACCTGATGGCCGAGGAGACGTTGAACCGCACCAAGATGGGCGTCACCCGCGCCTCCCGCGGCGAGCAGGTGCCGTGGATATCCTCGTCGCTGGCCGAAGATTTCTCGTTCATTCCGGGGGCCGGCGGATCGCGTCCGACAACGACGCCGCCACCCCCGCCTCCCGCGCCGCCGCCCGTCGTCGCCAATAACCCGCCGCCGGCCCCACCCGCGCCGCCGTCACCGCCTCCGGCACCGAAGCCGGCCGACACGGCGGTCGCGCCTGCGCCGGCTCCGTCACCAAAACCTCAGGTCGAAGCAGCCTTGCCGCCGGCCCCGCCGCCGGTGAAGCCGGCCGAAACCACCCCCGCGCCAAGCATGGATAGCGGGCCGAGCGCGGCCGTGCTGGCGGAGGACCCGACCATCAAGGGACTGACGGCCAAGATCGCCGCCAATCCGGACGACGTGAACGCGCTGTACCGGCGCGGCCAGGTCTATGCCAGCAAGGGCGCCTACAACCTGGCCATCAAGGATTTCGACGAGACGCTCCGGATCAACGCGAAGGACGTCGAGGCTCTGAACAACCGCTGCTGGACCCGCACCGTGATTGGCGACCTCCAGGGCGCGCTCAAGGATTGCAACGAGGCCCTGCGGCTGCGGCCGAACTTCGTCGACGCGCTGGACAGCCGCGGGCTGGTCAATCTGAAATCGGGAGCGGTCAAGAACGCCATCGCCGATTTCGACGCGGCCCTGAGGATCAACCCGCGCCTGACCTCCTCGCTGTTCGGACGCGGGATCGCCAAGCAGCGCAATGGCTCGGCCCAGGAAGGCGCGCTCGACATCGCCAATGCCAAGGCGATGGACCCGAACATTGTTCAGGAATTCGCAAGCTACGGAGTGCGTTGATATTTCTTTGAATCGAGGCCGGTGTGCCTCGAACCCCCGGCGGCCCGGCGAATACTAACCGAACGGATGCCGCAAGCCGCCCTTTCGGGGCTGATTGCAGAGATTTTGGAACCGCGCCAGCTGGCTGCGCAGGAGGGACTGGCTATGAGATTGGCTGCAAAGGGACTTACCGCGATCCTGTCCATCATGACCATCGGCGCCGCCCTGTCGCTGACGACCCCGCTCGCCTTCGCGGGCGACGACGGCAACAGCAAGAACGTCACCGAGGACGAGATCGTGCGCGCGCTGGCACCGCCGGCGAAAAAGCCGCTGACCCGCGGCCTTTCGATCGCTCCGCAGGCCGATCCCGCACCGAATGCGGCGGAGACCAAGCTGATCCAGTCCGTGCGCGGCCGCTCGACGCGCTCGCTCTCGTCGACCGAGCGCGAGGAAATCGCGTCGGTGGCCAAGGACAAGCCGAATATCGATCTGGAAATCACGTTCGACTACAACTCGGCCAATATCAGCGCCAAATCGCTTGCCTCGGTACAGGCGCTCGGTCGCGCGCTGACCAGTCCCGACCTGAAAGGTTCGACCTTCGTGGTCGCCGGCCACACCGACGCCGCCGGCGGCGAGGGCTACAATCAGGACCTGTCGGAGCGCCGCGCGGATTCGATCAAGCGCTACCTCGTCGACAAGTACAGCATCTCCGCGACCGATCTCGTCACCGTCGGCTACGGCAAGAGCAAGCTGAAGGACCCGAGCCAGCCGTTGGCGGAGGTCAACCGCCGCGTGCAGGTCGTCAACATGGAAAACAAGACCACCGCATCGAAGTGAGCACGACGTAATCCTTTGAAGTGACAAGTCGTGATGTGGTGTAAAGTCTCGCTCCCGGAGCGCGTCCCGCAGCCTTGCGGGACGCTGCTTCATTTCGCGGAAACGCTCGCTATGGGCCGCGTGCGGATGGCCGTGAGCCAGGCCAGGACGATCCGGCGATGAATCTCTCCGAATATCTAAAGCCGGCCGGAACGGTCGTCTTCGTCGTCGCGCTCGGCGTCGGCTATTACCTGTTCGAGCACCGGCATCGCGCCGAGCCCAAGGAAACGCCGAGCGAGGCGCAGGTCATCGTGACCAAGTCGACCAATGCGTGCTTCTCGGACCTGGTCCGGGTGACCGGCTTCTTCGTGCCGCGCCGTGAGGCCGTGGTCGTCGCCGACCAGGAGGGATCGAGGGTCACTGACCTCTTCGTCACCGAGGGCACCCTTGTCACCGACAATCAGGAATTGGCGCGCCTGACCGCGCCGCCCCAGATTCCGGGCCAGCAGCAGCGGCCCGGCCCGCAAGGCCCGGTTTCGCTGAAGGCGTCCGCGCCGGGCCTCGTCACCGAAGTTCGCACCATCGTCGGCGCGCCGGCCTCGCCGCAGGCCGGCCCGATGTTCCGCATCGCCGTCAACAACGAGATCGAGCTGGACGCGCAGGTCCCGGCGGTGCACATGCCCAAGCTGAGCTCAGGCGCGACCGTTCGCATCAGCCGCGACGACGCGCCCGATTTGATCGGCAGGGTTCGGCTGGTCGCGCCCGAAATCGATCGCGCGACCCAGCTCGGCCGCGTCCGCATCAGCGTCACCAACAATCCCTCGCTGAAAGTCGGCGTGTTCGCCCGCGCCTCGATCGACGCCAAGCGCAGCTGCGGCGTCGCGGTTCCCAAGACCGCGATCGACCATCTCACCGTGCAGGTCGTCAAGGGCAACATTATCGAGACGCGCAAGGTGCGGGTCGGACTGTCGTCCGACAGCGCCACGGAAATCCTGGAAGGCCTCGAGGTCGGCGAAATCGTCGTGGCCGACGCGGGCTCTTCACTGCATGACGGCGACCAGATCAAGACCATGTTCGCCGATGAACTCGATCGCACGCGGGTACGCTGATGGCTCTCAATATCTCGGCATGGTCGATCCGCAATCCGCTGCCGTCGGTCGTCTTCTCGATCATCCTGCTGATCCTCGGCTGGGTGTCCTTCACCAAGCTCGCGGTGACGCGGCTGCCCTCGGCAGACATTCCCGTGATCTCGGTCGCGGTGTCGCAATTCGGCGCAGCACCCGCCGAGCTGGAATCCCAGGTCACCAAGACGGTTGAAGACGCGGTCTCAGGCGTCGAGGGCGTCAGGCACATCACCTCACAGATCACCGACGGCCTGTCGGTGACCACCATCCAGTTCGCGCTCGAGACCAACACCGACCGTGCGCTCAACGACGTCAAGGACGCGGTGACGCGCGTGCGCTCCAACCTGCCGCAGAACGTCACCGAGCCGCTGATCCAGCGCGTCGACGTCATCGGATTGCCGATCGTCACCTATGCCGCGATCTCGCCCGGCAAGACGCCGGAGCAGCTCTCCTATTTCGTCGACGACGTGGTCAAGCGCGCGCTGCAAGGCGTGCGCGGCGTCGCCCAGGTCGAGCGCATCGGCGGTGTCGAGCGCGAGATCCTGGTCTCGCTCGATCCGGACCGTTTGCAGGCGATGGGGCTGACCGCCGTCAATGTCAGCCAGAGCCTGCGCGGCACCAATGTCGACGTCGCCGGCGGGCGCGCCGAGATCGGAAAGAACGACCAGGCGATCCGCACGCTCGCGGGCGCCAAGACGCTGGGCGACCTTGCCGGCACAATGATCCCGCTGTTCGGCGGCGGCGAGGTCCGGCTCGACGACCTCGGCACCGTCACCGACACCATTGCAGACCGCCGCACCTTCGCCCGCTTCAACGGCGAGCCGATCGTCGCGCTCGGCATCAAGCGTTCCAAAGGCGCGAGCGACGTGAAGGTGGCCGAGGCCGTGCAGAAGCGCATCGACGCGCTCAAGGCCGCCTATCCCGACGTCGACCTGAAGGTGATCGATACCTCGGTCGAATATACCAACGGCAATTACCACGCGGCGATCTCGACCCTGTTCGAAGGCGCTATCCTCGCCGTCGTCATCGTACTGTTGTTCCTGCGCGACCTGCGTGCCACCATCATTGCAGCGATCTCGCTGCCATTGTCGATCTTCCCGGCGTTCTGGGCGATGGACCTGCTCGGCTTCTCGCTCAACCTCGTCAGCTTTCTCGCCATCACGCTGTCGACAGGTATCCTCGTCGACGACGCCATCGTCGAGATCGAGAACATCGTCAGGCACATGAACATGGGCAAGTCGCCCTATCGTGCCGCGCTCGAAGCCGCCGACGAGATCGGCCTTGCCGTGATCGCGATCTCGCTGACGATCATCGCGATCTTCGCGCCTGCGAGCTTCATGTCGGGCATCGCCGGACAGTTCTTCAAGCAGTTCGGCATCACCGTCTCGGTGCAGGTGTTCTTCTCGCTGCTCGCGGCGCGCTTCGTCACGCCGGTGCTCGCCGCCTACTTCCTCAAACATGGCAATCACGAAGAGCCGCCGCCCGGCCGCGTGCTGCGGTCCTATCACAGGATCGTGGCGTGGTCGGTGAAGCACTATTTCATCACGGTGCTGGTCGGCTTCGGCGTCTTCGCCGCCTCGATCTGGAGCATCACGCTGCTGCCGCAGGGCTTCCTGCCGGCGCAGGACAGCGCGCGCTCGCTGCTTGCCCTCGAGCTGCCGCCGGGCACCCAGCTCGCCTACACCGAAAAGGTCACCGAGGACATCGTCGCGCGCCTGCGCAAGCGGCCCGAGGTCAAGAGCATCTTCGTCGACGGCGGGCGCGTCCCACCGGGGACCCAGGAAGTCCGGCGCGCCGCCTTGATCATCAACTACACGCCCAAGGACAGCCGCGACATCACCCAGCGCGAGCTCGAATTCTCGATCAGCCAGGAGCTGGAGAACGTTCCCGACATCCGCTTCTGGTTCCTCGACGAGAACGGCCTGCGCGCCATCTCGCTGGTCGTGACCGGGGTCGACGCCAACATCGTCAACAACGTCGCCAGCGAGCTCGCGACGCAGATGAAGCGGATTCCGACCATCTCGAACGTGATCTCGGAAACCACGCTGGAGCGACCCGAGCTGCGTGTCGAACCGCGCGCCGATCTTGCCGCACGCCTCGGTGTCTCGACCGAAAGCCTGTCGCAGACCATCCGCGTCGCCACCATCGGCGACGTCGGGCCGGCGCTCGCCAAGTTCGACGTCGGCGACCGTCTGGTGCCGATCCGCGTGCAGCTCGAGGATGCCGCGCGCGGCAATCTGAAGACGCTTGAACAGTTGCGCGTGCCGCTCGGCGAGCACGGCGAAAAGGGCGGCGTGCCGCTCTCGGTCATCGCCGACGTCAAGCTCGACCAGGGTCCGACCAGCATCAACCGCTACGACCGCGAGCGGCAGGCGACCGTCGCGGCCGATCTCGTCGGTTCCGCAGCACTCGGCGACGCCACCAAGAAGATCTACGACCTGCCGGTCATGAAGAGCCGGCCGAAGGGCGTGAAGGTCTCGCCCTCCGGCGACGCCGAGAGCCTGAACGAATTGTCCGACGGCTTTGCCACCGCGATCACGGCGGGCCTGATGATGGTCTACGCCGTGCTGGTGCTGCTGTTCGGCACCTTCCTGCAGCCGATCACCATCCTGTTCTCGCTGCCGCTCTCGATCGGCGGCGCGATCGCGGCCCTGCTCGTCACCGGCAAGCAGCTCACGACACCGGTGTGGATCGGCATCCTGATGCTGATGGGCATCGTCACCAAGAACGCGATCATGCTGGTGGAATTCGCCATCGAATCCATCCACGCCGGCAAGCCGCGCGAGGAAGCCATGATCGATGCCGGCATGAAGCGGGCCCGCCCGATCGTGATGACCACGATCGCGATGGCCGCCGGAATGATGCCGAGCGCGCTCGCGGTCGGCGCCGGCGGCGAGTTCCGCTCGCCAATGGCGCTCGCGGTGATCGGCGGCCTGATCTTCTCGACCATCCTGTCGCTGGTGTTCGTGCCCGCGATGTTCATGGTGATGGACGATCTCGGCGCCCTGATCTGGCGCTTCGGCAAGCGGCTGGTCGTGCACAGCGAGGATGCGGAGACCGCCGGGCATCACGAAGCCGCGCCCGCCGAAGCGGCATCAGCGCCGAAGAACATCGTGCACCCTGCGGCGGAGTAGCCGTAGCACCGACGTCAGGTACGCAAGGCAGTTCAGCGGCCTCCATCCGCGAGCCCGACATAGCCGAGGATCGTGTTCGCTACGAAACGTTCAGGCGTACCGGTCGTGCCGTGCCGCTCGAGACGGTGAAAGCCTGGGTGGCGAGCTGGGGGCTCTTCCGACGAACTGCCTCGCCCCGATTGCAGCAACCCAGCGTAGCTGCCCCTTACTCGTTCCGCGCGATCGCCGTCAGCTTGGTCATGTTCCGCAGCAGGATGCGGCCCCGCTGCAGATCCAGAATCGCCTCCTTGCGCCAGGCCTGAAGCTGGCGGTTGACGCTTTCGCGGGCGGCACCGACGAAGACGCCGAGCTGCTCCTGGGAGATGTGGACCTCCGAGCCGAAATCGGCGGCGAGCGCGCAGAGCCGCCGCGCCAGTCGCACCGGCAGCGGTTGCAGCATGGACTCTTCCATGCGCTCGCTCTGCCAGCGGATGCGCTGGCAGAGCAGCGCGATGATCTTGATCGCGACCTTCGGCTCGCGTTCGAGGAAGGCGAGAAAATCTTCGCGCCGCAGCACGAACAATTCGCTGGCTTCGCCCGCGGTCGCATCCGCCGTGCGGCTCTGGCCGTCCAGCACCGCAACCTCGCCGAACAGATCGCCCGGCCCCATGAAATTCAGCGTCAGCCGGCTGCCGTCGGAGGCGCCGGTCTCGATGCGGACCTGTCCGCGGCGCACGCCGAACAACGCGTCGCCCGCATCGCCCTTCTGGAACAGCACCTCGCCGTTCCCCAGATGCTGGGTGTGGCAGAGATTCGACAACCGCTGGAGCTCGTCTGCGCCGAGATCAGCGAACATCGCGTTCATCTTCAGGATGACCGCAAATTCGGCCTGCTTGCTCATTTCAATGTCCTTGTGAATTTCCTTGGCCAGATTCCCTGGCCGGTTTTCCCTGGCAAATCGCTTGGAACCATCAAGATCAGGATCGCGTAAAACCGCGCCGGCGAAGTGTGTCATAAGTCACATAACTTTGCAGCACCCCCGGACTATTTTTACGCGCTTGGAGCCGCTTCCCGTCCGGGGATAAACTCAGGCGCAAAGGACGGATGGGAGGCCGGATTCGACGCCGATCGTCCGTCGCTGGAAAGTCGACATGAGAGCAGTGAAATTCGCCGGCGCGGCTTTGGCCGCCGTCATCATCGTGATCGCACTCCTGCTGGTGGTCGGGATCCCCTCGGGTTTCCTGACCTCGACGATTGCCTCGCGGGTCGAGAGCGCGACCGGCTATCGCCTGTCGATCGACGGCACCACCAGGATCAGCCTGTGGCCGACGCTGAACGTGACACTGAACGACCTTTCGCTTGCCGACCCCAAGGACCGCAGCGGTATCACGCGCCTGACCATCGACAGCGTGCAGGCCGACATGTCGCTCTCGAGCGTATGGTCGGGCCGTCCGAAGGTCAGCGAGCTCGTCGTCACCCATCCCGTGCTCTACCAGCCGCTGCTGCGTGAGCGCCTGCCGAATGCCGGCGGCGCGTCGAAACCGCTCGCGCTCGATACGGACGGCGCCGCCATCGACCGCATCACGATCACCGATGGCGAGGTCGCATTCGCGCGCGCGCGTGATCGCGTCGAGAGCCGCATCAGCGCCATCAATGCCGACGCGACCGTCGGCCGCGACCGCAAGATCAACATCACCGGCACCGCGCGGGTCGGCGAGCACCCGACCAAGTTCGACATCAAGGCGACCACGCCGGTACCGCCGGCCGACCGGCCGACGATTCCGGTGGATTTCGCCATCGATATGCCCGATGTGCTGAAATCCCGGCTCGCGGGTCATGCCGAGATGCGGCTGAGCGGCGATGTCGTGATGATCAACGGCGTGAATGGCACGCTCGGCGACGGCGCCTTCAACGGCTGGGCCTCGGTCGACATCGCGAGCAAGCCTCTGGTGAAGGTCGATCTCGACTTCCAGCGGCTCGCGATCCCGCTGGCGAAATCGCCGCAAGGCGCGTCCGGGCAGCCCTGGAGCGATGCGCCGATCGACGTCTCCGGGCTCAACTATGTCGATGCGCAGATCAGGATTTCCGCGCACGAAGCCGTCATCGGCGACGCGCGCCTCGCACCGCTGGCACTCGATGCAAAGCTCGCCGGCGGCGTGCTGAAGGCCGGCACCGCCAATCTCGGCACCTATGGCGGCCAGGTCTCGGGCGAGTTGATCCTGGATGCGACCAGCGGCGCGCCGAGCTTTGCCATGCACTCCGACCTCACCGGCGTGCGCGCGCTGCCGCTGCTGCAGGGCCTTGCCGAATTCGACCGGATCGACGGCAAGCTGCAGGCCAAGCTCGCGCTGCGCAGCGCCGGCACCAGCCAGCGCGCGCTGATGGCGAACATGCAGGGCACCGCCTTCGTCACCTTCCAGGACGGCGCCATTCGCGGCATCAACGTCGCGCAGATGATCCGCTCGCTGACATCGGGCACGCTGTCGGGCTGGCAGGACAATCAGAACAGTAACCAGAACAACAGCCAGGAGCAGAGCACGGATCTGTCGCAGCTGTCGGCGTCCTTCCGTATCGACAAGGGCCAGGCGGTGACGACCGATCTCAATCTGATCGGACCGCTGGTCCGCGTCACCGGCGCCGGCACGATCGCACTCGACACCAAGATGATGGGTTTTCGCGTCGAGCCGAAGCTGGTGATGACGACCGAAGGTCAGGGCCGCGCGTCCGAGCCGGTCGGCTTCGGCATTCCCGTGATGATCCAGGGCCCCTGGTCGCAGCCGCGGATCTTCCCCGACATGGCCGGCATGCTGGACAATCCGGATGCTGCCTATGCCAAGCTGCGCGAGATGGGCAAGGGCCTGTTCGGTCCCGACGGCGCCGGGCTCGGCAATATCCTGGGCAGCCTCGGTGGTAATCTTGGCGGTAATCTTGGTGGTAACCTTGGGTTGGGCGGCGCCACCGCGCCCGGCGGCGGCAACGCGGCCGGCGATGCCAATCCGCAAACGCAAACCCAGCAGCCGGGACAGAACAATTTGCTCGGCGGCCCCTTGGGCGAGGCGATCGGCAATCTGATTCAGCAGGGGCTTTCCAGTGGCGCGGGAAACGGCACCGGCACCGCGACGGGCGCCAGCCGCAGCCGCAGCCTGCCGGCAGCGCCATCCACACCGGCGCCGCAGGCCTCGCCCGCGTCCCCCGCCCTGGAGGACCCGCCGGCTGCACAGCAGGACAGTCAGCCGATGAACGACGTGCTGCGGCAGCTCTTTAATCGATGATTGCAGGACCAAAGCGCCGGACTCCAAGCCCTGCCCTTAACCAAGTCCTCCCCTTACATCGGCTTCCCCGCTCACGGCTTCCTCCAAAAGGATGAGACTGCGACAATTGATCACCCTTCCGCCGCCTGCTGCGCCCACAGCGGGTAACCAAGGCGGCCGGTTCACCGGTCCCTCGGGCAGTCCGTAGGCCCGGATTGTGGTAGAAGGCTCGCAGGGTCCGTGCGGCCCGTAGCGCCGGCGTCGATGGTGGCGCGAGAGGATCGGGATGGCAGGAGCGAACGACAAGACACGGTTTCTGCGCGAGGGCCTGTTCGCCAAATACGTCGTCTCCCTCGTCGGCCTCGTCGTGTTCGTGCTCGCCGTCAACGGCGCGATGGAGACCTGGATCTCCTACCGCGCCACCAAGACACAGCTGACCGACGGTCTCGAGGACAAGGCGCAAGCAGCCGCCCGGCGGATCGAGCAGTCGATCTCGGAGCTGGAGCGCCAGATCAGCTGGGTGACGCGGGCGAGCCAGGACACGCTCGAGAAGCGCCGCGCCGATTATGCCCAGCTGCTGCACCAGGTCGCGGTCGTCAACCAGCTGTTCCAGCTCAACGGCGACGGACGCGAGGTGCTGCGCGTCTCGCGCCAGTCGACCACGACCGGCAGCAATGCCGACCTCTCCCGCGACATGCGCTTCACCGAAACCGTCGCCCGGGGCGTCAGCTACGCGCCGGCCTGGTTCGTGGACCGGACGCCGTTCATGTCGATCTCGGTGGCGCATTCCGGCTTCAATGCCGGCGTCACGGTCGCCGAGCTCGATCTCAGCTTCCTCTCCGAGTTGCTGTCCGACGCCCAGGTCGGCAAGGCCGCCTTCGCCTATGTCGTCGATCCGCGCGGCCGCGTGCTGGCGACGTCCTCGAAAGGGCCCGATGTCGGCAAGGACCTGTCGAAGCTGCCGCAGGTTGCGGCCGCGGTCGCGCCTGGCCACGAGACCGACATGTCGGGCACCGACTTCAACGGCCATTCGGTGATGAGTGCCGCGAGCACCGTGCCCAAGCTCGGCTGGAGCGTGATGTTCGAGCAGCCGACCACGCAGGCCCTGATGCCGATCCGCGACCAGCTGGTGCGCATCGCGCTGCTGATCGGCATGGGCCTGATGGTCGCGATCCTCGCCGGCACGCTGCTCGCCCGCCGCATGATCATCCCGATCACCGCGCTGCGCGACGGCGCGCACAAGCTCGGCGAGGGTGATTTCAGCCACCGCATCGACGTGCACACCTCCGACGAGTTGGAAGACCTCGCCGGCCAGTTCAACCGCATGGCGGGCCAGATCCAGGAGACCTATTCGAACCTGGAGACCAAGGTCGAGGAGCGTACCCGCGACCTCGCGCAGTCGATCAACGAGCTCAAGGTGCTGGAAGAGGTCGGCCGCGCGGTCGCCGCCTCGCTCGACCTCGACGCCGTGCTGCCGACCATCGCCGCGCGCGCGATCGAGATCACCCATGCCGACGCCGTGCTGATCTACGGCTATGACGCCGAGGGGCGCCGCTTCAACCTGGTCGAGGCGGTCGGCATCGACAAATCCGCCGACGGCGCGCATGTCACCATCGAGGAAGGTGCGAACATCCTGAGCGATGCCGCCGGGAGCGGCGAGCCGATCGCGATTGCCGATCTCGACCATGCGGCCGAGCAGCCGCTGCGCGACGTCGCGATCGATTCCGGCTTCCATTCGGTGCTGGTGGTGCCGCTGGTCGACCAGCAGGGCACGCTCGGCTCGCTGGTGGTGCTGCGCCGCGCGCGCGGCGAGTTCGCCGGCAGCGTCATCGGCCTGATGCGCACCTTCGCCAACCAGGCCGTGCTGGCGATGCGCAATGCGCGGCTGTTCACCGAGGTCGACCACAAGGGCCGCGAGCTCGCCGCGGCGCACGAGACCGTGCGCGCCCAGGCCGACAAGCTGCGCGAACAGACCGAGCAGCTCAAGGACTGGAACAAGTCGCTGGAGGAGCGCGTCAAGACCCAGCTCGGCGAGATCGAGCGCATCCGCAAGCTCGAGCGGTTCCTGGCGCCGCAGGTGGCGCAGCTGATCGCCTCGTCCGACAGCCCCGAGGGGCTGCTCACCAGCCAGCGCCGCGAGGTGACCGTGGTGTTCTGCGATCTGCGCGGCTTCACCGCGTTCACCGAAGCGACCGAGCCGGAAGAGGCGATGAACGTGCTGCGCGAATACCACGCAGCGCTCGGCACGCTGATCTTCAAATACGAAGGCACGCTCGACAAATATGCCGGCGACGGCGTGATGATCCTGTTCAACGCGCCGATCCAGTTCGAGGACCACACCAGGCGCGCCGTGAAGATGGCGCTGGAGATGCGCGACACGATCGGCCCGCTGACCGAGCGCTGGCGCAACCGCGGGCACAGCCTCGGCTTCGGCATCGGCATCGCGGTCGGCTATGCCACGCTCGGCCAGGTCGGCTTCGAGCAGCGGCTGGAATATGCCGCGATCGGCAGCGTCACCAACCTCGCCTCCCGCCTCTGCGGCGAGGCCAAGGCCAACCAGATCGTGGTCAGTCGCCGCGTCTACGGCATCGTCGAGCCGTTCGTCGAAGCCCGCGCCCTCGACGATCTCCAGCTCAAGGGCTTCAACCACCCGGTGCTGGCGATGGAGATCTTGTCCTGGTCCGACGGCGCGGAGAACGTGGTGGATGCCGCGGCCGCAAGGCGGCGGGGGTAGCCAAAACAAAGAATGTCGAAAACAACCCCATGCACAGTAGCCGGGGCGTGCCGGATCAATGACTTGCGCGTATGACGCGCGCGCGGTGAAGCCGTTTGACACGTCGGGCAAAACACCGGCAGGATGGCATCATTCCCCCACCCCGGCCACGAACCACTTCCCTCCTCCCCGCGACTAACCCTCGCCTCAACTACGAGGCGACAATCCGGATGGGAGTCGGCCTGTGGCGCTTGCCTTGCCTTCGCGTGCGTATGATTTGCAGATGCTGGACCGGCCCGCCGATCGCGCGCACGACCAGGGCTGGGTCTATGGCCTGCCGCCGGGCATTGCATCCGAGCAATGGCCGCTCGATCCCGTCACCGGCTATCCGTTGATGCACGGCTTCACGCTTCTGCTGCCGGAGGATTATCGCGTGCATGGCGAGGACATCGTCGCGGTGTCGTTCTTCGCCACCGCGCCCGATCACAATGACAGCGGCGCGCCCGACGATCCCGAAATCCGCGAGGCGGTGCTGGCGCGCACCTCGCATCCGCGCCTGTCGCGCATGACCGACATTCTCGATTACGAATATGCCGCGCTGCTGCTGACCAGGGTCGAATATGACGGCTCATTCGCGGCTCCGCCGGCGCCGCTTGCGCAGGCGAGCGCCGATCGGCCGCGCTGGCTGGATGTCGGCGGCGCCAACGCTTTCTTCGAGGCCGCCGCACCCTACGCCAGGAAGATGTTCGCCACTTCGCCGCGCACCGATCTCGGCGAGACCCGCGCCATCGCGCTGGTCCCGCGCGCCACCGATCCCAATGCCGGCAAGGGCCCGCAGGACGAGCACACACGCCGGAACCCGCCGACCGGCTATCAGTCCTATTACTACTATGCCGGCGGCGTGCCGGGCCGCGACAATTTCCGCCTGCACGATTGGGGCAAGGACCACGCCCACAATCATGTCGGCGGCACCATGCGACCGTGCCAGGCGGTGCCGGAGATGAGCCCGTTCTACATCGAGTTCGAGGAATATTTCGGCGGCTGCAATTTCGGCGGCGGCAATGCCCAGCTCGACTTCAGGGACATGAAGTTCGACTGGGCGTGCGGGTGATCACGCCCCGCGCTTCGGCCCGATCGCCTCGAAGCCGGCCTTCTGCTCGTCGCTCAAATCCGCTTCGAAATCGTCGAGCGCATCGCCGACGCCGCTCACCGCCTGCAGCATGGTCTCGAGCCGGGTCTTCACCGCGGCGAGGCGGGCCTGCGGTGTCGCGGCGGCGCTCGATGGACAGGGGCTTAAGGTCTCCATCGTGCGCAGCGTGGTGTCCTGCAGCACGTCGAGGCGCGCGCGGGCGATGTCGTCGAGCTTGAGCGTGGACGCGATGTCGGCCGCGGGCCATTGCTGCTGCACGAGCTGCTCGTATTGGCGCTGCACCTTCTCGTCGTAGCGGGGATCGCTGTCCGCCTGGCAGGCCGATGCCGCCTGGGGATTCTTTTGCTGGATCGACGCGAGCGCGACGCGGCGGTCCCTGGCCAGCGCATCGAGCCTCGTCTTCTGGTCGTCGTCGAGGAGATCGACGAATTTTGCCAGCGCAGGTGCGACGGCATCCGTTGCCTTGATCATCGCCTCGAGGCGCTCGCGCATCAGGCCGAGGCGTTCCGTGGCCGTCGCGGGCACCTGCGTGGGGCAGGTCGCACGGATCGTGTCACGAGCTCCATTCCACGCGGTGGCGAGCTCGTCGAGCGCCACGCGCTGCAATTCATTCGGCTGCACGGCAGCGGCGATGCGGTCGACCGGAAGGCCGCCGGTGTCGCTGGCATCGCAGACGGCGTCCACGGTCGGGACCCTTCGTCCGCGCCTTCCTTGCGGCGCGGTGTAGGCGGCAAGCTCCGTCGCCGCATAAGGCGCGAAGATCGCGGCATAGATGTCGCCATAGCCGTAGAGCGAGAGACTGGTCGTATCGCCGAAGACCACTGCAGTGGTGAGGTCGTCATGGGCGAACGGCCAGAACACCGGGCCGACCCAGCCATAGCTGCCGTCGGGGTGCCGCCACCAGCCCTGCGGACGGCGGCCGCCGCGCCAGCCCGACAGCGCAGCCTGCGCCGTGAGCGCCGCACGGAGGACGTAGGGATTGGACGGTTCGCCGCGCTCTGCACCGCGCGGATTCTGTGATCTCAAGGCGGCGGAACGGTAGCGGCCGCCCCGCACCGCCATGCGGGCATGGCGCAGGCGCGACAGACCGATCATGTGGCCGACGGCAAACCTGGCAACGCCGAGCGGGCCGCCGCGCAAGCCGAACTGCGCCTCGGCGCGAGTCGGCAACAGCACTGCCAGAAGCACGAGGGTTGCGCCTGCCAGCGCAAGCCCGAAGCGTGATCTCGACATGACCACAGACCTGTCGACCCCTGAGCTGTCCACCTTGGCCCTCCTCCGGTGCCAAGCGCACATCACGGCGCATCACGATGACGCACAGGGGAACCGAAGGTTCCGGGCCAGTGACGGTCAAACCGTCGCAGAAACTACTCCGCCTTCTGCGGCAGCACGAAGGTCTGGCCGGGATAGATCAGATTGGGGTTGTGGATCTTGTCGCGGTTGGCGTTGTAGATCACGGCAAAACGGGCGCCGTCGCCGTAAGCGAGGCGGCTGAGCGCCCACAGGCTGTCGCCGCGGGAGATCACCCGGCTACCCGCTTCCGCCGGCGTGCCGCCGACGATTTCCGCCGGCGAGGCCGATGCAACCGCCGTCGCGGCCGCGGGCGCCCGCGCCATGACCCCTGAGGCGCCCCTCGGCTTCGATGCGCCCATCAATCTCGGCCGGGCCGCTGGCCTGTCCGCTGCCGAGGCACCGCGCGGCGATGTGGACTGCAAGGAGGCAACGACATCGGATTTGTCGTCGGACTTCTCGGCATGTTTCGCCTCTTGCTTCGACTCTTGCTTTGCGACCGGTGCGGGGCGCGCGGGCGGCGGCGCGGCTTCGGCAACGGTCACCGGCATGCTGCGGGCGGATTGCGTGACGGTGCCGTCAGGCGATTTCGCCCGCAGGGTCAGCTCATAGGAACCGGCAGGAAGCTGCGGCGGCGTCATCACGAACTGGCCCGAGGCATCGGCGACCACGGAATCAAGCGGCTGGCCGTCGCGCAGCAGCTCGACCTTTGCGCCCGGCGCGGCCTGGCCCGCGATCACCGCCGCCTCGCCGTGATCGTCGACGCGCGCGACGTCGAAACGGGGACCGGGGTCCGCAACCGCCGGCAGCGGCTTGACCGGTGCAAGATCGGCGAGCGCGGCCGTGACCTGCTTCTGCGTCTCGGCCAGCGCGCCCTTCGGCTCGGAGGCCGGCGCCGGCGACGCGGCGGGTGCCGGCGGCGCAGCGGCGGCGAGCTTCGGCTGTTCCGGCTTGAGTTCCGGCTTGGGTTCGACTTTGGCGTCAACCTTGGGTTCGGCCTTGAGTTCTGCCTTTAGTTCGGCCTTGGGTTCGGCTTTGGCCTCCGGCTTGGCGGCGACGACGGTGCCGGTCTTCGTCCCGCCCGGCAGCAGACGGCGCAGCTCGGTGGGACCGATCACCAGCACGGCGCCGCCCACGGCAAGCAGACAAAATGCAATGAAGGCCTTGGACGCGGTCACCATCGGAAACGGACCTTGATCAGAAAGAACCATGTAAATCAGCGGAAGATACCAAGTTGCGCCGATTTGGCTACGGCAGCAAGACGGTCGATAGGATGATGGCCGGGTCGCCAGGGGATGAACCGGCGCCACCCCGCCGGCGTCATATGGCCGAGGCCGCGTCGCGGCAGTTTTTTTCTTGAGGAATTTCCCCGTGAACGCATTTTGCCGCCCCGCACAATGGCTGGCGCTTGCCCTGACACTGGCCGCATCGCCCGCGCGCGCCGCATCCGGCCCGCCGCCGGGATTCGCCCTCACCGACGATGCCGAACTCGCCTTCACCTCGCCCGACAAGGCCACCCGGCTCGAGCAGTACATGAAGGACGGCGGCGATTTCGACGTCAAATGGCAGGTCTGGGCGCGGCACGGCGAAGACATGACCGAGCTGAAGCCGGAGCAGGGCTATCCGGCCGGCTTCCGTTTCACCAGCGACTCGCAATGGCTGGTGCGGATGCAGAAGACCGGCTCGGGCGAGCAGGACCTCTATCTCTACCGTGCCGGGAAGGGGTCCTTCGTCAGCGCGACGAAGACCTCGCTCAGCGATCTGGCCTGGGCCTATTTCCATAGCCGGCCCGACACCCGGAAGATGAAGCTCGACTACCACATCTCGGCCAATCTGGTGAAAGGCACCGAAGAAGCCTATCGCTGGCTCGGCGTCGATTGGCCCAACAACCGCTACCTCGTGATCTCGCTGTCGGGCGAGATGGACAAGCATCCGAAGAACGTCGCCGTGAAGGGATTGGCCGACTGGAAATGCCGCTACGATCTCAAGACCGGGACCTTCGACGTGCCGGCGATGTTCGCCAAGACCAATGCGGACGCGTTGAAATGGGAAATCCGCCGGTGAGGCAGCCATCGCCCAACGGCAAGTTCCGCTGCGAGGGAACCAACCCCCTGATTCCATTCCGATTCATGTTTTCCTAACCCTCGCTGGTAACGAGGTCTTGTCGGTTTTGCCGCATCTTGCATCCCACGGGAGGGCTGGATGGGCACATCGATCCGATGGACCGCGCGCATGCGCGGGTTGCTGCGCCGCTGGCGCGGAGCGCCGCTGACATGGCTGATCGCGGGTGGCTTCGTGCTGATGGTCGCGATGGCCATCGGCACCGCGCTCACCGTCGACCGCTTCCGGCAGAATGCGATCGAGAGCGGCCGCGACAGCCTGGAGAATTCCGTCCGCCTGCTCGCCCATCATTTCGACCGTGAGTTTGAGGATTTTGCGGTGCTGCAGAAGAGCGTCATCGCGGAACTCGAAAGCCATGGCATCGAATCCGCCGACGTCTTCCGCAGCGAGATGGGCACGCTCGCCATGCACGAGGTGCTGCGCGCCAAAGCCAGCGGCTGGTCCGACGTCGCCGGCGCCAATGTGTTCGATGCCGAGGGCCTGCTGATCAACTCGTCGCGGCGCTGGCCGGTCGCCGATATTTCGGTCGCCGACCGCGGCTATTTCAATCGCCTCAAGAACGATCCGGCTTCGCAGGAAGAGGTCGAGGTGGTGCCCGGCCGGCTCGGCAGCGGACCGGCGATCGTGTTCGCGCGCCGCGTCTCCGGCCCGCACGGCGAATTTCTCGGGCTGGTCTCGCGGGCGATCACGCCGGAGCAGCTCGAATCCTTCTTCGCCTCGAGCGGGCTCGGCGAGGAATCCTCGATCGCGATGCACCACCAGAACGGCCAGCTGCTCGCGCGCATTCCGCATGTCGATACGATGATCGGCCGGAATTTCCGCAACGGCACGCGCGAGCAGATGGCGATCTTCGAGCGCACCTTCGTCACGACCCAGCTAGCAAGCCCGGTGGACGGCAAGGAGCGCATCGTCGCCTCGCGCATGCTGACCGGCGAGCCGCTGGTCGTGGTCGCGACCAAGTCGCTCGATGCGACGCTCGCCACCTGGCGCACGCAAACCAAGTTCTTCGTCGCCGTTGCCGTGCTGTCGATCGGCCTGCTCGTGCTCACTCTGTTCCTGATCTTCCGCCAGGTGACGCACCGCCTCTCGGTGGAGAAGCAGCGGCTCGACACCGCGATGAACACGATGACGCAGGGCCTGCTGATGTTCGACCAGGACGAGCGGCTGATCGTCTGCAACCGCCGCTACATCGAGATGTACGGACTGTCGGCCGACGTCGTGAAGCCCGGCGCCCATTTCCGCGACGTGATCCAGCACCGCTACGACACCGGGTCCTTCGACGGCGATGTCGACGCCTATTGCGACGGCATCTTGAACAGTGTCGAGCAGACCCATAGCGCCATCGTCGAGACCGGCGACGGCCGCCTGATCGAGATCAAGAACCAGCCCGCCGCGGGCGGCGGCTGGCTGGCGACCCATGACGACGCCACCGAGCGTCTCCGCGCCGACGAGCGCATCGCTCACCTGGCGCATTACGACGCGCTGACCGACCTGCCCAACCGCGTGCTGATGCGCGGCCATCTGGAGCGGCGCATCGCCGAGCTTGCCCAAGGCAAGCCGTTCGCGATCCTCTACATCGACGTCGACGAGTTCAAGGGCGTCAACGATTCGCTCGGCCATGAGGCCGGCGACGAGCTGCTGCGCCAGGTCGCGAACCGGCTGCGCGCCTGCGTCAGCGGCAACGATCTCGTCGCCCGGCTCGGCGGCGACGAATTCGCCATCGTCAAGGCCGGCACCAGCGACCAGGACGAGCTGACGGCGCTCGCCGAGCAGATCCTGAAGGCGCTGCGGGCGCCGGTGAACTGCAACGGCCAGGAGATCCCGACCGATGCCAGCATCGGCATCGCGATCGCGCCCGAACACGGCGACAATCTCGACGATCTGCTCAAGCGCGCCGATCTTGCGATGTACGCGGCCAAGTCCGAGGGACGCCGCACCTACCGCGTGTTCGCCCCCGAATACGACGCCAAGGCGCGGGAGCGCCGGCAGCTCGAGCTCGATCTGCGGCAGGCGCTCGCCCGCGGCGAGTTCGAGGTGCACTACCAGCCGCTGGTCGATCTCGCGGCCAATGTCGTCAACGGCTGCGAGGCGCTGCTGCGCTGGCGCCATCCCGAACGCGGCATGGTTTCGCCCGCGGACTTCATTCCCGTCGCGGAAGACACCGGCCTGATCGGCGAGATCGGCGAATGGGTGCTGAAGCAGGCCTGCCTCGAGGCCGCAAGCTGGCCCGGCCAGATCCACATCGCGGTCAACGTCTCGCCCGTGCAGTTCCGCTCGCGGACGCTGGCGCTCAAGGTCGCCGCCGCGCTCGCGGAGTCGGGGCTGGCGCCCGGACGGCTCGAGCTCGAAATCACCGAGACCGTCCTCATTCGCGACGACGCAGAGGCACTGACGGTCCTGCAGCAGCTGCGCGAGCTCGGCGTGCGCATCGCGCTCGACGATTTCGGCACCGGCTATTCGTCGCTGAGCTATCTGCACCGCTTCCCCTTCGACAAGATCAAGATCGACCGCAGCTTCATCAGCGACATCGGCCAGTCGGAGGATTCCTCGCCGATCGTTCAGGCCGTGGTGCATATGGCCGCCGCGCGCCACATGGTGACGACCGCGGAAGGCGTCGAGACCGAGGCGCAGCGCGAAGTGCTGCGCCAGCTCGGATGCAGCCAGATGCAAGGCTGGCTGTTCAGCCCGGCCGTGCCCGCGGCGAAGCTGAAGCAATTGCTCTCGGCGCAGGCGGCGGCGGCCTAGCGGCGCGCAACCATCGCCGCACCGTCCATCTGCGGGATCTATCGCGGAATCGGGCAAGCTCCATCCCGACATCCATGTGACAGCCTGCCTCACCTGTTTTCATAAAGCATCCGTCCCGCATCGGCCGCCCGCCGTGCGTTCGCGCAAGCGCGCCTCGGCTTGGCGCAGGATCGGACAAGGCATGGCCGATTCAGGAAATACGCTTGGCGTTCGCGGCGCCTAGAACAAGCGCCGTTCCGTACAAATTCGGACGACTGATCGAAACCTCGGGATGATCAGGAGAGCCACACCATGACCGAGACCACCTCACTCATGCGCGATTCCTCGCACAAGGGCTCGCCGCCTGCGCCTTACGCGCAGCCCGACAACCGCCCGACATGCGAGCGGCGCACCGCCGATGCGGAGATGGCGCGCGTGCTCGGGATGGCCATGAACATGCTGCGCGACGACCGCGAAACGGTCGCCTCGATCGCGGCCGCGCTCGGCTATTCCTCGCAGACGGCGTTCGCGGCGGCGTTCCGGAAGCTGACCGGCGAGACCCCGAGCGACTGGCGCAGGCGCAGGCGTTGGCAGCAATCGCGCTGCAACCGCGGCAATCGCTCTGGCGCAGCGGCAAATCCGGTCGGCTACATCATCACCATGTCCAGAGCAATCGATGGAGACCCAAGATGATTTGGAAAGACTTCGTCAGCCGACGGGTGATCGCGGCTCGCCACCGACGCCTTGCGACCGCAACCCTGTACGGACTCTCGCTGGCCGTTCGCTTCACGTCGGCGACCGGCGAGGAGGTTGAAGTGCCCGCGTACGCCATGCACCCGACACATCCGCCGCTGTCCATCATGACCCGAAATGATCCCGGCCTTCCCTATCAGGACTGGGGCCGAAATGAGCCTCAGCCTGTCGTCTTCGGCTACGGCCGGCCGCCGGGCTCGCCGCTGGCACGCTGCAGCGCGCCTTAAGAGGCGCGATCCACCTCGCACCCACATGCCGTCGTCGGACGCTGCCCTCAACGCAGTAGCGCGGTCGCACGCGGCCTTTCGAAAGGCAAACAAGGAGAAAATCGATGCGAATCATCATCATCGGCGCCGGCTTCGCCGGCATGTACGCCGCCCTCTCCGCAGCCCGCCTGCGCGACATCCAGGGCGCCTCGCCGCAGGATCTCCAGATCGCGCTGGTCGCACCGGAGCCTTTTCTGGTGGTCCGTCCGCGGCTCTACGAGCCGAAGCCGGAAACCCTGACGGCGCCGCTGCTCGATGTCCTCACGGCGATCGACGTCGATTACATCCAGGGCAGCGCCGAGACGATCAACACCGAGGCTCGAACGGTGCAGATCACGGTTCCGAACGGCCCGCGAAAGACCCTGTCCTACGACCGCCTCGTCGTGGCCACCGGCAGCCGGCTGTTCCGTCCGAACATCCCGGGTCTCGCCGAGCACGGCTTCAGCGTCGATACGCTCGATGATGCGGTTGCGCTCGACAAGCATCTGCACAATCTTCCGACGCGGCCCGCCGCGAACGGACGCGATACGGTGGTCGTCGCCGGCGGCGGCTTCACCGGCATCGAGGCGGCAACGGAGATGCCGTCGCGGCTGCGCGGAATCTTCGGCAAGGATGCCAGGCTCCGCATCGTCATCGTCGAGCGCAACAATGCGATCGCGCCCGACATGGGCGAAGGCCCCCGCCCTCTCATCGCGGAAGCGCTGCGCAAGCTCGGCGTCGAGACACGGCTCGGCGCCGGCATCGTCTCGCTCGATCAATCCGGCGTCACGCTGTCGAACGGCGAGCACATCGAAACCGAAACAATGATCTGGGCGGCGGGTATTCGCGCCGCGCCGCTGACCGCGCAGATCCCCGCCGAGCGCGATAGTTTCGGCCGGCTGCTGGTGGACCGCGATCTGCGCGTGCCCGGTGTCGCCGGCGTCTTCGCCACCGGCGATGCCGCGCGTGCCGCGTGCGACGACGACGGCAATCACGCGCTGATGTCGTGCCAGCACGCCACGCGGATGGGCGCCTTTGCCGGCAACAACGCCGCTGCCGAGCTGCTCGGCGTTCCGACCAGGCCCTACCACCAGAAGGCTTACGTCACGTGCCTCGACCTCGGCGAGGCCGGTGCGCTGTTCACGCGCGGCTGGGAGCGCACGGTCGAGATGGTCGGCGACGTCGCCAAGAAGACCAAGCGGGAGATCAACACCGTCTGGATCTACCCGCCGAAGGCCGAGCGCGCCGCCGCCCTCGCCTCGGCCGATCCGGAGCGCGTGACCAGCCTCTGACGCGCGAAGCAATAAGGGCCGCGCTCTCCCCGGCGGCGCGGCCTGCTCGACCAGGACCAGCCGGAAGCCTCTATCCTTGAAACCGGAGACGAACATGAATCTGCACAACACCTCATATCCCCGCTCATCGGGCCCCGAAGAGCTGGTGCCGTCACGCTACGCATTGCGGATCGGCGAGATCGACGTGCTGGTGGTCAGCGATGGCGTGCTGCCGCTCCCGACTACGATGCTGGCGCACAACGCCGATCCGGCGGTCCGCGCGGCCTGGCTGCACGACATGTTCCTGCCGCAGGACGCTTTCGACTGGGCGCTGAACGCGGTCATGGTCCGCAGCGGCGGCAAGACCATCCTCATCGACGCTGGGCTGGGCTCCGACCCGAACCTGCATTTGCCGCGAGCCGGGCAGTTGATCAAGCGACTGGCGGCGGCCGGGATCGATCTTGCGTCCGTGACCGATCTGGTGCTGACCCATTTGCACATGGACCACATCGGCGGGCTGCTCGTCGACGGAGTGAAGGAACAGCTGCGCAAGGACCTGCGGATCCACGTCGCGGCCGCCGAGGTCAAGTTCTGGGAGGCGCCCGATTTCTCCCGCACTGCCATGCCGGAAGGATTCCCGGACGCGCTGCGATCGACCGCCAAGCGGTTCGTGAAGGAGTACGGCAGTCAGCTGCGGCTGTTCGATGACGAGCACGAAATTGCGCCTGGCGTCATCGCCCGTCGCACTGGCGGCCATACCCCCGGACACAGCGTGGTTCGCATGGCGTCCGGCGGTGACGCGCTGACATTCGCCGGCGACGCCGTGTTTGCCGTCGGGTTCGAGCAACCCGACTGGCACAATGGTTTCGAGCACGACCCCGAGCAGGCGGCACGGGTTCGTGTCCGTCTCTTGCGCGAGCTTGCCGAGAGCGGCGAGATGCTGGTGGCCACCCACCTGCCGTTCCCGTCGGTGGGCCGGGTCGCCGCCGACGGCGATGCCTTCCGCTGGGTGCCGGTGTTCTGGGACTACTGACCGCTTCTCAGGCTAGCGCCCAAGCAGGGCGCGGACTCGTTGAAACATGAGTGCGCGCCCTCCCGGAAAAACAGGATCAAACCTCGGACCTTGCGGTTATCGCCCGGCTGAGACGGCTGGACCCCGGGCAGCATGATTTGAGATATGAACCCTCGTGTCCCGGGGCGCGGCGCAGCATGCAACGATGCGCCGTTGAACCGGGCGGCGCGCGTTTGCTTCGCGCTTACTTGGCCTGCCTGGCCGCCCGGATCTCGGCGAACTCGGCGTCGGGATGGGTGACGATGGTGGCGAACATGATGCCGCTGATGATGAGCGACCAGGCGGTGTCCCAATAAATCCAAAACACGTGCCAGCCTCCGTTTCGATCGCCTTCGCCCGCGGGATCAGGGTAACGGCAAGTCGACCCTGCCGTTCCCGATGCGCGCGCGGCGCGGGCGAGGGCGCTATTTTTTGTTGGTCGGCGGCGGCGTGCGATCGGTTTGACCGGTGTGGCGCTTTGCCACGACGTCCTCATCACGCGGACCCGCGCGCGGGCGCGGCGGCGGCTTGGGCTGGCCGGCCTGACCGCCATGCTTGCCGCCCATGTCGGGCTTACCTTCCAGATCGTTTTCACGGGGCATGCCGGGTCAATGCGTTCGCGCGGCATTGGTTCGCATGGACGCCCGGCTGTTTTGGCCTGTGAACGAGTTCATAGGATCGCCGCGGTTTGCAGTGCAGGATGACGCCGCGCCCCCCGGGGGGATCCATTTGAGGGACGGATTCGGCTGATGCGGAAGCGACTCGTCGCCTGGACTGTCCTGACCTGCGCGCTGCTCGCGCTCACCGTGTGGACCGTGCTCGGGCCGCCCGACCGCCCGTCCGTTCCGCATCTGCCCTCCCGCACAGCAGCGGTGCGATAACCCGCCCACCGATACGATTTCGGCATCGATCGATCCCAATTGGAATTTGGTGCGGCGAGGCGGCACCCGCTATCCTCGCCTTCAAAACAACAATGCCGCACCGGCTTTCAGGAGGACCCCATGTCGAGACCGACCAGACGCATCGCATCCGCCGCGCCACGCGCCGCGATCGCCACCACCCTCGCTTTCCTCACTCTCATTTCTGGAGTCCGCGCCGGCATGGCCGAGACCTTCGCCTATGTCGGCAACGCCGACAGCAACGACATCAGCGTGTTCAAGATGGCCGAGAACGGCGAGATGATGCCGGTGCAGACGGCCGCCTTCACCGGCGTCGAAAAGCCCGGCCCCTCGACGCCGCTCGCGATCACGCCCGACCATCGCGTGCTGATCGCCGGTGTCCGCTCGCAGCCGTACCTCGCGGTGAGCTTTGCGATCGATCCCAAGACCGGCCAGCTCAGCCATATCGGCAACGGCCCGCTCGCCGACAGCATGGCCAATATCGCCATCGACCGCACCGGCAAATTCCTGTTCAGCGCGTCCTATGGCGGCAACAAGGTCGCGCTCAATCCATTGCTCGCCAGCGGCGTCGCGGGCGAGCCGAAGCAGGTGATCCCGACCGGGCTGAACGCCCACGCCTTCCTGCCCTCGCCCGACAATCGCTACGTGTTCGCGACCAATCTCGGCTCCGACCAGGTGCTGGCCTTCGCGTTCGATGCCACGGCCGGCACGCTCACGCCGAACGATCCGCCGGCGCACAAGGTGCCGGAGAAATCGGGGCCGCGGCATTTCGTGTTCCACCCCAACGGCAAGTTCATCTATCTCGTCCACGAGCTGAACGGCGACGTCGCGGCGTTCGCCTATGAGGCAAAGGGCGGCGCATGGGACGAGATCCAGCGCACCACCGCCTTGCCCGAAGGATTTACCGGAAAGCCCTGGGCCGCCGACATCCACATCACCCCGGACGGCCGTTTCCTCTACGCCTCCGAGCGCACCACCAACACACTCGCCGCCTACAAGGTCGATGCAACCAGCGGCAAGCTGACCACGATCGGCAGCGTGCCGACCGAGAAGCAGCCGCGCGGCTTCCACATCGATCCCACCGGGCGCTACCTCGCCGCGGTCGGCGAGCTCTCGGACAGCATGACGGTCTATGCCATCGACCAAAGCAGCGGCGCGCTCAGCAAGCTGAAATCCTACGCCACCGGCAAGAAGCCGAACTGGGTGGAGTTCTTGAGCCTGCCGTGAGGGATCGCGGGCCGGCCTAAGTAAACATCCGTAATTTCAAAGTCACCGTCTTGTCGTCATATGGCGGCGATGGACCGCCATATTGTCTTCAAGTGCCCTCAGACCGGCATGAACGTGCAGCATCGGCTTGGCGACGAGCCGGCCGATCTCACGCACGTTTCGGTGTCCTGCCCGGCCTGTACGCGGCTGCATCTGATCGACCGTGCCACCGGCAAGCTGCTCGGAGATCGCCGAGGCTGACCGGCGGCTCGAAGACGAACCGTTCCATCCCATCTCGAACCACAGGCTGTGCGACCACGACGCCCTGCCCGGCGGCGAGCGAACCTGATCTCCGATCGCGCGACTAATCAAGGACTTGCCGCGGCAGCCGGCGGCGGCGAGGCATCCCGCTTTGGGACAACGCTGCCGTAGTCCGGGCCGCTGCCATCTGCTATCGATTGGAGGCATAGCTCCCGTGGAATTCCCGATGCGCGATTTGCCCCGTTCCGTTGTTAGAAGCCTGTTTCCCGCAGCCATCGCCGGAGTGCTCGTCTTCGGCCAATATCCGGCTGCCGCCGCCGATGACGACGCGCCCAAGGGGCCGGCAGTCACGGTGCTGAAGGTCGCGAAATCCTGCTTCTCCGACATCGTCGAGGCCACCGGCACGACCATCGCGCGCGAGGTGACCTCGGTGCGGCCCGAGCGCCCGGGCCTGAAGGTGACGGAGGTGCTGGCGGAAGCCGGCGAGACGACCACGGCCGGACAGGTGCTGGCGCGGCTGGCGCTGCCGGAAGGCGGCACGCTTCAGGTCACCGCACCCGTGGCGGGCGTGATCGCGACCTCGACCGCGCAGATCGGCAATCTCGCTTCGGCCAAGGGCGAGGCACTGTTCACGATCGTGGCGCGCAGCGAATACGATCTCGTCGCCCTCGTCGCGACCAGCGACGTGCGCAAGCTCGCGATCAACCAGACGGCGACGGTGCGCATCGCCGGCGCCGGCGACATCGACGGCAAGGTGCGCCGCATCGGCCCGACCGTCGAGCCGAACATCCAGCAAGGCATGGTCTATATCGGCATCTCCTCGCAGAAGCGGCTGTTGCTGAATGCGAGCGGGCGCGCTCTGATCAAGAGCGGGCAGAGCTGCAACGTCGCCGTGCCGCTGACGGCCGTGCAATATTCCTCCGCCGGCACCGTCGTGCAGGTGATCCGCCGCAACCGCGTCGAGACCAAGCGGGTCGAGGTCGGGCTGATGTCGGGCGGCAATATCGAGGTTCGCGACGGCCTCAACGACGGCGACGTCATCGTCGCCCGCGCCGGCGCGCTGTTGCGCGAAGGCGATCCGGTGCGCCCGGTGATGGCCGCGGAAGCGGCGAAGTAGAATTCAGCGAGACGAGACTCTGCACCCTCCCCTGAAGGGCAGGGGAATCGCATATGAAGAAAAGCGTGGCGGGCAGCTTGCCTGCGGACGCCCGCCTACGGCGGGCTCTCAGGATGAGGTGGCGTTTTGCGGTGAGATATCAGACCCTCAGCGTGAGGAGCCCGCCAAAGCGGGCGTCTCGAACCATGCAGGCCGAGCTCTTTCGGAAACCTCCCGCTGTCCTATGCGATCGACCCTTCCCCTCCAGGGGAGGGTGGAAAGAAAACTAGCCGCCGGCTTCGCCGAAATGGACGTCTTCGAGCAACGAGGAGGAGACCGACGGGACCTGGTCGCCTTCGCTCGCGCGCGAGATGGCGACGCGGGTCTTGTTGAAGACGCTCTCGGCGCTGCCCTGCGCATTGAGGTTGTTGAGGAACTCGCTGACCAGCACGCTGTGCTCGCCCTTGCCGTCATCGACGACCTTGCCGGGCGAAGCCGAGGAGAGGATCAGCGCATTGTCCGGCGTGCTGATCGGCGCGAGGCCGTGGCTGTAGGAGCGGAAGCGGCGCTCGTAAGGGTTACGGCGAGAGGCGTCGACCACGACGAGCTTGGCCTTGGCGCCCTGCTCCTTCATCATGTCGAGCACGCCCTCGATGGAGACGCCCTGGCGGCGGACGTCGTTTTCCTTCCAGATCACGGCATCGACCGGCAGCATGTAGCTTTCGCGGCCGGCCTGCACGCCGTAGCCGCCGAAGAACAGCATGACGACGGTGTCGCGCTTGATCCGGGACTTCAGGCGGTTGACGGCACGGACCATGTCGTCCTTGGTCGCGTCTTCCACCATGTCGACGTCAAAGCCGTTCTTGCGCAGCGACGAGGACAGCGCGCGGGCGTCGTTGATCGACTGGGTCAGCGGCGCGTTGGCGTCGGGATAATGTCCATTGCCGATGACGAGCGCGAGGCGGGAGGTCTGGCCGATCGAGCCCGTGACCTGGTCGGTCGAGACGGCCTTGGCCGCATCGAGCGCGCGCATGTTGAGAGCAGCATGGGCGCCGATCACGAGCGAGACCGTGCCG
This sequence comes from Bradyrhizobium sp. SZCCT0153, assembly GCF_018129995.1. Classification (GTDB taxonomy): domain Bacteria; phylum Pseudomonadota; class Alphaproteobacteria; order Rhizobiales; family Xanthobacteraceae; genus Bradyrhizobium; species Bradyrhizobium japonicum_G. The sequence goes on along the minus strand of NZ_JAFCKS010000016.1, from coordinate 19,879 downwards.
ATGAGGGCTGCGGCCACCGCAATCGTGCGTCGGGAAATGTCGAGCTGCCTAACATTCATCTCGCTTCATTCCTGTCAGTGCCAAAGACCAGCCAAGCGCGCGCATACAGGTTGAGTAGCGCGCTAGCGTCTTTAGGTTTGAGGGATTGGCCGGGGTGTGCCCCCGAATTGCGCGCAATTTGCGGCGCCGCACCAAACAAACCTTTAACGGGATATAGTGTGCCCCGCAATAGATTGCCCAAAATTAGAACTAAGTCGCTGACAACATTGGATAATTTATCCGCCTAAAAGTCTCCGTTTTCTGCGTCCCCGTAACCTTCCGGAGCCCGATCATGCAGCGTTCGTGCCGGGTTTTTCCGTGACTGCGATCACATTTGTATTTCCTGCGAATCCGGGTAGCTTTTTCAACGACTTGCAGGGGGTGGCGCGCGGCTGGGAGCGTGCCGGCCGGCCCCCGGCCAATGCCCCGCGACCAGGTATTTCATGAGCTTTCATTACTTTGCCGGCGCCGCCTGCCGGGCGCTGACGGCGCGGAAGGACGGCCCCTCGCTTTACGACGTCTGCGATCCCGTCCTGTCGGGCCCCGCCAGCGGCGATCTGCATCTGGCCAAATTCTACAAAACAGCGCTGGGCAATCCTGCATTGCGGCTGCTGCTCCGCCGGGCCGGCCTGCCCGAGCTGCGCGACGAAGGGAAACTGGCCCGGCTGCGAGAGGCGCTGGTGCGCGCCCGCGACGAGGCCGAGCCCGATTGGACTGCGATCGGCCAGCCCGTCGCCGATCTCGTCGACGGCATCGCGCTCGACCATCCCAAGCCGCCGCCGGCAATGTTCGTCGGCACGGCGCCGCAACCATCGCAGATCGACGGCGTGATCCGCGATTGTGCGCAGCATCTGCTCGGCTCGTACCGCAGGAACGGCTTCCTGCCGACCTATGCCGCCTTCAACCTGATCGGCGATCCCGATTTCCGCGGGCGCGAGCTGACCATGGCGCTCACGGGCCTCAACGCGCGCGGCTACAAGAACTCCTCGCTGCTGTTCAACCTCGCCCGCGTCTTCATCGCGCGCTCCCCGGCGCGCGCGGTCGTCAACCCGCCCTGGACCGGCATTGCCGAGCCGATGTGGGAGCCGGTGCAGATCCGTCACCGCTCGGCCTATTACGACGCGTTCTTCATCGAGGCGCTGCTGAGCTTCGTCGAGACCGGGCTCGCCTCGTCCGCCGACAAGATGGCGGCCGAACGCGCGATCGCCGACATGGTGGACTTCTGCGTCAACATCAGCCGCGAAGAGGTCGAGGGCAGCGGCGGCGCGCGGTTCAACGTCATCACCGCGCTCGCGCCTGCGCCGCATCCGCGTTTTTCGCGCTACTTCGCCCAGATCAAGCAGGATCTCGGTTTCGGCGTCTACGTGCCGGATTGCGACACCACGGCGTGCTCGATCTCGGCAGCGACGCAGGCCGGCTGCACCGATCCGATCATCGACCAGCCGCTGCTGGATTTCTACGCCGGCTATCAGGTGCGCGCCGGCGTCAACGAGCCGCGCGTGACCGTGCCGATCAACGACAATATCGACTACGAGGGCGGCGTTGCGACCTGGATCGACAATCTCAACGGCGAGCGCCCCTATGGCAACGATCTCGATCCGACGCTCAATCTCGACATTCTCGAGGTCAGCTTTCGCAACCTGGCGCGCTGGAAGGTTCTGGAGACGCCGGCGCGGCTTGCGATCGTGCATCGCATCATCGGCTTCCAGAAGCGGCTGGCCGCCAGCGGCGCCTTCGCCAATCCGCGCTCGCACATCTATTATCTGCCGGAGCTCTACAGCGCCTATTTCGGCCGCTGCTACGCCGCCTTCCTGGCGCTGCCGCTGGCAGCGCAGGCCGTGATCGATCCCGACGGCGATTTCGATTTCATCCGCCACCGCGTGCTCTCCTACGTCAAGGGCGAGCTGATGGCCGGCGAAATGAACGTGTTCGATGCGGCCCTGGCCCTGATCGCACTCGGTCATCTCGGTGCCGACCCGCGTGCCTTTGCGCCGGCGCTCAACGTGATCGTCGCGAGCCTTGGCGAAGGCGGCCGCCGTGGTCCGTTCCGCGCCTATGAATGGAACAAGATGAAGACGCCGACACGGATCCTGGTCGGCGGGCCCGAAGTGACGTCGGCGTTCGTTCTGATGGGACTGGCGGTGGCGCGAAAGGCGATGATGGGGCAGGGGTGAGATGGTCTCGTGCCCCGGACGCAGCGCAACGCTTCTTCATCGGTGGCCATCACGCAATGACGGGAAGTTGAAAGCCCATCTGTTGGGCAGGCGCTGGCCGGGCGGACAAAAGCCGACCACAATTGCGCGGCTTATCGAGATTGTCCTGAACACGCGGACCGGCATGTTGCGAAAATCCCTGATTGCGCTGTCATTGCTCGCCTTGTCCTTGCCCGGCTTGCCGTCGCCGGCCGAGGCCGCCGACATCACAGGCACGGCCAAGGTCCGCGAGGGCGATTCCGTCGTCATCGGGAATACGCGGATCAGGCTCGGCGGCATCGACGCGCCCGCGGTCGACCAGCTGTGCCTCAACACCAAGCGCGAGCGCTGGACCTGCGGCATCGCAGCCCGCGACGAGCTCGCCAAATACGCCGAGGGCAAGAACTGGGTCTGCCATGCGAGGGCGATCGATCGGCGCGGCCGCACCGTGGCGCGCTGCGAGGTCGGCGGGGAGGACATCCAGAAATGGCTGGTTCGCAGCGGCTGGGCACTGGCCTACACCCGAATGTCCCACGACTATGAGGCGGACGAGAAGGCCGCGCGCGAGGCCAGGGCCGGCATGTGGCAGGGCGCCTTCATCGCGCCCTGGGACTGGCGCGTGCGCAACAAGAAGACAACAATCCTTGGCGCGACCAAGCCGCCCGACGGGGCGCATGCGGTGCTGCTTGCCTCGGCCTCGGGGCCGGTCGCGCCCTCACCCGACTGCACAATCAAGGGCAACGTCAACACCGCCGGCGAGTGCATCTATCACCAGCCGACCAGCCGCTGGTACACCCAGATCAAGATGAAGATCAGCAAGGGCACCCGCTGGTTCTGCTCGGTGGAGGAGGCGGAAGCCGCCGGCTGCCGGGAAACGAAGAGGTAGAGCCCCAGACCTGCATTTTGCGCGCTTTTCTTGGATGCCAGGCACGCGTAAAAGCAAAAATCAGCGACCCACCATCCTGTTCTCAAGCAACAAGGACCAACAGCAATGACCGTTCGCGCGGGCCGGGAGTTTCTGGCCATCCCCGGGCCCACCACGATGCCCGACGAGGTGCTGCGGGCGATGCATCGTCCGGCGATCGACATCTACTCCAAAGAGATGCTCGATCTGACCGAGAGCCTGCTCAGCGACATCTCGAAGCTGTTTGCGACCAAGGGCAAGTCCTACATCTACATCGCCAACGGTCATGGCGCCTGGGAAGCGGCGCTCAGCAACGTGCTGTCGCGCGGCGACAAGGTGCTGGTGCTGGAGAGCGGACGCTTCGCGATCGGCTGGGGCAACGCAGCGGCGCTGATGGGCGCCGAGGTCGAGGTGCTCAAGGGCGACTGGCGCCGCGCGGTGCGGCCGAGCGAGGTCGAGGAGCGCCTGCGCCGCGACAAGGAGCACACGATCAAGGCCGTCGTCGTCGTCCAGGTCGATACGGCCTCGGGGGTGCAGAACGACATCGAGGCGATCGGCAAGGCGATCAAGGCGGCTGGCCATCCCGCGCTGTACATGGTCGACACCGTGGCATCGCTGGGCTGCATGCCGTTCGAGATGGACAAATGGGGTATCGACGTCGCGATGTCCGGCTCGCAGAAGGGCCTGATGACGCCGCCCGGCCTCGGCTTCGTCGCGGCCAACGCGCGCGCCCTCGAAGTGCACAAGAAGGCAAACATGTCGACGCCCTATTGGAGCTGGAGCGAGCGCGAGGGCACCGAGAACTACCGCAAATATGCCGGCACCGCGCCGGTGCATCTGTTGTTCGCGCTGCGCCAGGCGATCGACCTGCTGCACGAGGAAGGGCTGGAAAACGCCTTCCGCCGCCACAGCCTGCTCGGCGAAGCCGCGCGCCGCGCGGTGTCCGCATGGTCGGAAGGCCAGGTGCTCGGCTTCAACGTCGCCGAACCCCATGAGCGCTCCAACACCGTCACCACGGTGACCATGAGCAATGGCCACGATCCGGCAATCCTGCAACGCTATTGCAAGGAGAAGTGCGGCGTCGTGCTCGGCACCGGCATCGGCGAACTCTCGGGACAGGCCTTCCGCATCGCCCATATGGGCCACGTCAATGCGCCGATGCTGCTCGGCACGTTAGGGGTCATCGAGATCGGCCTGAACGCGCTGAAGATCCCGCACGGCAAGGGCGGGCTCGAAGCAGCGGTCGCGTATCTCGGCGAAGAGGTGGCGGTGTAAGGCGTCTTTTTTCCTGCTCCCCTTGTGGCAGAAGGTGGCGCGAAGCGCCGGATGAGGGGTTGCCTTCCGCGATCTGAATTGCGAAATGGACTCGCGGTTAGATAGCCCGTCTCGCCGCGACTGCGGCGAGCCACCCTCTCCCACAAGAAGGGGAGAGGGGAACATCAGTGCTCGACGCGATACGCCTCGACCTGCGCCTTCAGCTCGTTCAGCGACGCCAGCGGCGCCTTCGGGTCGACCCTGTACTCTCCACGCGCCAGCCACGACAGCACCTTCGCATCAATCACCGGCGAATGGTGGATGACGTCGCCGTAATTGTCGAGGTCGTGCGTCACCGCCTTGATCGCGCGGAAATCGTACAAGCGCACATTGGGAAGCTGCGTCAGGCGCTGTGCGATGAAGGCCGTGAGATCTGTGACGATCTTCAGCGTCGCCGGCGAGGCGTCGCGCATCGCGACGAATTGCAGGATCGAATAAGGCGGGAAGTAGATGTCGAAGGTCACGTCCGGATGGCGCGCGATCAGGCCGACGGCATCGTGCTCGAAATGCCGCACCATGGCGTCGTAGCCGTAGCCTTCGCCGAGGAAACGGCTGCGCACGGGATCGGTGATGTAAGCGAAGGCCGCGAGCGTCCTTTTCGCATTGTAGCCACGTGCGACCTCGAAATCCCGCGGCAGCGCGTAGATGTCGTCGACGTCGGACAACGCAAACTTGACGGGGAGAAACGGCGCCACCCGGCCCAGCGGGCCCCGCAGCGGCGGAACTGACCGCAGCAGAGCGAACAGGGATTCCTTCGCCATCGTCGCGTTGAACAGATAGGACGCGATCCCCTTTGCCGTCCCGCGATAGAGATCGACGGCGAGATAAGGATCGGCCTCGATGCCGGCCGCATCGACAAAAATGAAATCGTCCATCGCCCAGACCACGCGCCTCGCGCCGTGATCGATCGCCTGCTCCAGCACGAAGCCCTGCTGACGCGAATTGGATCCGGTCATCGCCAGCTTGAGCGAATGGACGCCGAGCGCACGATCGATGTCGCTCTGGCGAAAGTGAATCGCGAGCGAGGTGCCCATGAAGGCGGTGTCGAACGACTGGCTGCGGATCAGCCCGGCGTTCTGCACCCGCGTGTCGTCGGAATAGAAAGCCGGGGCGAGACGCGAGGAGCGGAACAGTTGCAGCGGATCGACGACGAAGGTGAGCGCGGCCGCGCCCAGGACGCACGCGACGCTCGCGAGGAGAACACGTCCCGAATATGTGAATGCGCTTTGCATCAGAACCGGAAATAGATGAATTCGCTGTGGCTCTGGATGCCGAGAAACCCGAACGCGAGCACGAGCGACGCGGCATAGAGGAACAGCGACCGCATGCGCCCTGCCCTCAGGCTCTCACCGACCCGGCGATTGGCGTGGTCATATCCCATGATTCCCTGCGTGTTCGGCGCCAGCCACACCAGCGCAGCGTAGATCGTGATCTGCACCAGCGCCGCGATCTCGGCACGGCCGAAGGCGATGTTCGCGGGATCAGCCATGGCGCCGAGGATTCGCAGCGCCCAATCGATGCGCTCGGCGCGGAAAAACACCCAGGCGACGACGACGGCAAGGAACGTCAGCGCCGCCCCCGCCATGCGGACCGGGCGCGCAAGAGGCCTCGGAACGCTCGGCACCAGCGCGCTGAAGGCATGGTTGATGCAGAGATAGGCGCCGTGCAACGCGCCCCACACCACGAACGTCCAGGCCGCACCGTGCCAGAGCCCGCCGAGCAGCATCGTGATCGACAGGTTCACGTAACGCAGCACCCGGCCGTGCCTGTTCCCGCCGAGCGGAATGTAGAGATAGTCGCGCAAGAATTGCGACAGCGTCATGTGCCAGCGGCGCCAGAACTCGACGATGCTGGTGGCCTTGTAGGGCGAATTGAAATTGACGGGCAGGAAGATGCCGAACATCAGCGATATGCCGATCGCCATGTCGGAATAGCCGGAGAAGTCGAAATAGAGCTGGAACGTATAGGCCAGCGCACCGAGCCAGGCCTGGTCGAAGCTCGGCGAGCGCGCCTCGAAGGCGAGCGCGACCAGCGGCTGGATGCCGTCGGCAAGGCAGGTCTTCTTGAACAGGCCGATCGCGAAGATGATGATACCGCACAGCATCAGATGCCCGTCCGGATGCTTGGATTCCTCGCGCTCGAATTGCGGGATCATGTCCTTGTGGTGGAGGATCGGGCCCGCGATCAGATGCGGAAAATACGTCACGAAAAGCGCGTAGTGCGGCAGCGCGTAGGCCGCGACCTGGCCGCGCCAGGCATCGACCAGGAACGCGATCTGGGTGAAGGTGTAGAAGGAGATGCCGACCGGCAGCAGGATATGAAGCGCGACATGCGTCCCGGCCAGCGCATTGACGTTCTCGGCGACAAATCCGGCATATTTGAAGATTCCGAGCACGAGGAGATCGCCGGCAACGCCAAGCGCGAGCGCCGCGCGGCGCTGCATGGGAGCGAGCTTCGCCACGATGAGGAGATGGCCGACGCCATAGTTGAACGCGATCGAGACCAGCAGCAGGGCCACGAATTGCCAGTTGCCGATGGCGTAGAAGGCAAGCGAGGCCGCCGCCAGCCAGATCACCGGCGTCAGATTGCTGCGCCGCCCCAGCCAGAAATAGCCGGCCAGAACGATGGGAAGGAACAGCAGGATGAACGGGTACGAGTTGAACAGCATGAGGCTGGACCGGCGGCGGAGATATGGCCCCTAAAGCATAGAAGCAGCGCATCAACAACCCGGCGACTTGGTGTGGTGCCGCTGGCAATTCGAGGAATCGGGACGATATAAGAGGCAACGCGGCGCCCTTCCTTCTCCCTCTCCCGTTCTTACGGGGAGAGGATTGGGGTGAGGGCCTGCTTCAGCAAGGTAGTGAGAGTTGAACTCGCGGAGAGTCCCCCTCACCCGGATTGCATCGAAGATGCAATCCGACCTCTCCCCGCAAGCGGGGAGAGGTGAAAGAACGCCGACGCATCTGAATGAGGATCGAGTGACGCAACCCAGAACACCTTCCCAGCCCCCCGTCGCCCCGCGCCGGCCGCATTCCTTCACGCGGCACGGCATCACCGTGACCGACGATTACGCCTGGCTGAAGGACGACAAATGGCAGGAGGTGCTGCGCGACCCGAAGGTGCTCGATCCCGACATCCGCAAATATCTGGATGAAGAGAACGTCTACACCGAGAGCCTGCTCGGCCACACCTCGTCCTTGCAGAAGGTGCTGGTGCGCGAGATGCGCGGACGGATCAAGGAGGACGATTCCAGCGTGCCGTCGCCGGACGGTCCGTTCGCCTATTTCCGCAGATTCCGCGAAGGCGGGCAGCACGAGCTGTTCGGCCGCATGCCGCGCGACGGCGGCGAGGGCCATATCGTGCTCGACGGCGATGCGCTCGCCAAGAACCACGAATACTTCAAGTTCGGCGGCAGCCGCCACTCGAACGACCACAAGCTGCAGGCCTGGAGCGCCGACACCAAGGGTTCGGAGTATTTTACGATCCGCGTCCGCGACTGGGCCACAGGGAAGGATTTCGACGATCTCGTCGAGGAGACCGATGGCGGCGTGGTCTGGAGCGCGGATGCAAAATCCTTCTTCTATGTGAAGCTCGACGACAATCACCGGCCGATGCAGGTGTGGCGGCACAAGCTTGGCACCAGGCAGGCCGACGACACGCTCGTCTACGAGGAACAGGATTCCGGCTGGTTCACCCATCTGCACGAGAGCACCAGCGGCCGGTTCTGCGTGATCGCGGGCGGCGATCACGAGACGTCGGAGCAGCGGTTGATCGATCTTGCTCACCCGGAGGCGCCGCCGCGCCTGGTCGCGGCGCGCGAGGAGGGCGTGCAATATTCGCTCGCCGACCGCGATGACCAGCTCTTCATCCTCACCAATGCCGACGACGCCATCGACTTCAAGATCGTCACCGCGCCGCTCGCCTCTCCCGAGCGCAAGAACTGGCGCGATCTGATCCCGTACCGTCCCGGCATCTACATCATCGACCTCGATCTCTATGCCGGCCATCTGGTGCGGCTGGAGCGCGCCAATGCGCTGCCGTCGATCGTGATCCGCGACCTCGCCTCAAACGTGGAACACGCCATCGCCTTCGACGAAGCGGCCTACTCGCTCGATACGATGGGCTCCTACGAGTTCGAGACGACGAATTTGCGCTTCGCCTATTCGTCGATGACGACGCCGTCGGAAGTCTATGACTATGACATGACCGGGCGCACGCGCACCTTGCGCAAGCGGCAAGAGATCCCGTCGGGCCACAACGCCGCCGACTACGTCACGACGCGCATCATGGCGAAGGCGCAGGACGGCGCCGAGGTGCCGGTGTCGATCCTGCATCGCCGCGGGCTCAAGCTCGACGGCGCGGCGCCGCTGCTGCTCTACGGCTACGGCTCCTACGGCATGGCGATGCCGGCCTCGTTCAGCGCCAACAGGCTGTCGCTGGTCGATCGCGGCTTCGTCTACGCCATCGCCCATATCCGCGGCGGCGCCGACAAGGGCTGGGGCTGGTATCTCGACGGCAAGCGCGAGAAGAAGACCAATTCGTTCGACGATTTTGCCGCCAGCGCGCGGGCGCTGATCGATGCGAAATACACCAGCGCGAAACGCATCGTCGGCCATGGCGGCTCGGCCGGCGGCATGCTGATGGGCGCGGTGGCGAACCGCGCCGGCGAATTGTTCGCGGGCATCGTCGCCGAAGTGCCGTTCGTCGACGTGCTCAACACCATGCTCGACGACACGTTGCCGCTGACGCCGCCGGAATGGCCCGAATGGGGCAATCCGATCGAGAGCGAAAAGGATTTTCGCACGATCCTGTCCTACTCGCCCTACGACAACGTCGCGGCGAAAGACTATCCCTCGATCCTGGCGATGGGCGGGCTGACCGATCCGCGGGTCACCTATTGGGAGCCAGCTAAATGGATCGCGCGCCTGCGCGCGACCATGAGCGGCGGCGGCCCGGTTCTCCTGCGCACCAACATGGGCGCCGGTCACGGCGGCGCCTCGGGACGCTTCGACCGGCTCGATGAGGTCGCGATCGTCTATGCGTTCGCGCTGTGGGCGGCAGGGATGGCGGAGGCCGGGGTGTAGCCACACCCTCCACCGTCAAACCAACTACCGCCCGTTCCTCTTCCGCCATTCCGCGAAGTCGGTGAGCGTCTGCGGATCGGTCGCGGGATAAAGACCAAAAATGCCGCGACCTCGGCCTACTTCCTCGGTGACGAAATCCTCGAACGCGGTCATCTCGAAGGTCTCGTTGGCGATCTCGTCGGCGAGATGCGCGGGGATCACGATGACGCCGTCGGCATCGCCCAAGATGACGTCGCCGGGAAATACCGGCGCGTCGCCGCAGCCGATCGGGACGTTGATCTCGATCGCCTGGTGCAGCGTGAGGTTGGTCGGTGCGCTCGGGCGGTGGTGATAGGCGGGGATGCCGAGTTTCGCGATCTCGGCGGAATCGCGGAAACCGCCGTCGGTGACGACGCCGGCGACACCGCGCTTCATCAGCCGCGTCACCAGGATCGCGCCGGCCGAGGCGGCACGCGCGTCCTTGCGGCTGTCCATCACCAGCACGCTGCCTGCCGGGCAATCCTCGACCGCCTTGCGCTGCGGATGCGAGCGATCCTTGAAGACGTCGATGGTGTTGAGATCCTCGCGGGCCGGCATGTAGCGCAGCGTGAAGGCTTCACCGACCATGGTCGGCTGGTCCGCGCCCAAGGGGTGCACATCCTGGATCATCTGGATGCGCAGGCCGCGCTTGAACAAGGCGGTGGCGACCGTAGCGGTGGAAACGGATTTGAGCTTGTTGCGGGTGGCTTCGCTGAGTTTGGTCATGTCTTGCTCTCTAGTAAATCGACGGCTCGCCGATCGGCGCGCCGAAATCGGTCTCGAGGAAGTCGAAGTCGCAGCCGTCATTGGCCTGCTTGATGTGCTTGGTGAACATCCAGCCATAGCCGCGTTCGAAGCGGCGCTCGGGCTGCTTCCAGGCGGCGCGGCGCTTGTCGAGCTCGGCTTCGGGAACGTCGAGATTGATGGTGCGCGCGGCCACGTCGAGCGTGATGCGATCGCCGTTGCGGACCAGCGCCAGCGGACCGCCGACATACGATTCCGGCGCGACGTGCAATATGCAGGCGCCGTAGCTGGTGCCGCTCATGCGCGCATCGGAAATGCGCACCATGTCGCGCACGCCCTGCTTCACGAGTTTTGTCGGGATCGGCAGCATGCCCCATTCCGGCATGCCCGGTCCGCCCTGCGGCCCCGCATTGCGCAGAATGAGGATATGGTCCTCGGTGACGTCGAGATCGGGATCGTCGACCGCCTTCTTCATCGACGGGTAGTCGTCGAACACCAGCGCCGGTCCGGTGTGCTTGAGGAAGCGCGGCGCGCAGGCGGAGGGCTTGATGACGCAGCCGTCGGGCGCCAGATTGCCCTTGAGCACGGCGAGTGCGCCTTCCTTGTAGATGGGATTGTCGACCGAGCGGATCACATCGTCATTGTGGACCTCGGCGCCATCGATGTTCTCGCCGACAGTCTTGCCGGTGACCGTCATGCAGTCGAGATGCAGGTGCGGCTTGATCTGGCCCATCAAGGCCGGCAGGCCGCCGGCGTAGAAGAAGTCCTCCATCAGATAGGCATCGCCGCTCGGACGCACGTTGGCGATGACGGGCACCTTGCGGCTGGCGATCTCGAAATCGTCGAGGCCGATGTCCAGCCCGGCGCGGCGGGCCTGTGCGATCAGATGGATGATCGCATTGGTCGAGCAGCCCATCGCCATCGCCACCGCGATCGCGTTCTCGAACGCCTTGCGGGTCTGGATCGTCTTCGGGGTCAAATCCTCCCACACCATCTCGACGATGCGGCGGCCGCATTCGGAGGCCATGCGGATGTGGTTGGCGTCAGCGGCCGGAATCGAGGAAGCGCCCGGCAGCGTCATGCCGATCGCTTCCGCGATCGCGGTCATGGTCGAGGCCGTCCCCATGGTCATGCAGGTGCCGTAGCTGCGGGCGATGCCGGCTTCGATGTCGAGCCAGTCCTTGTCGGAGATTTTTCCGGCGCGGCGCTCGTCCCAGTATTTCCATCCGTCCGAGCCGGAGCCCAGCGTCTTGCCCTTCCAGTTGCCGCGCAGCATGGGACCTGCCGGCAGATAGATCGCCGGAATGTTCATCGAGGTCGCGCCCAGCAGCAGCGCCGGGGTGGTCTTGTCGCAGCCGCCCATCAGCACCACGCCGTCGACGGGATGGCTGCGCAGCAGCTCCTCGGCATCCATCGCGAGCAGATTGCGATAGAGCATCGTGGTCGGCTTGAGCAGCGATTCCGACAGCGACAGCGCCGGCAGCTCCACCGGCAGGCCGCCGGCCATGAGGATGCCGCGCTTGACGTCGTCGACGCGCGACTTGAAATGCATGTGGCAAGGCTGGGCGTCCGACCATGTATTGAGGATCGCGATGATCGGGCGGTCCTTCCACTCCTCCGGCGCGTAGCCCATCTGCATGGCGCGGGAGCGATGGCCGAACGAGCGGAGATCGTCGGGCGCGAACCAGCGCGCGCTGCGAAGCTGGTCGGGCGTTTTCTTCTTGGTCATTGCTTTTTCCTCTGCATATCCGTCCGCTCTTCTCACACGCCGTCCACACGTCGCAAGTCGCCGGATGTGCCGAACTCAGCCTTCCGGTATGCACGCAAACGTGCATATATTGGGACACGAAGCAACAGCGACCGACCGGGCCCCGTAATCGCGCGAAGTGCTTGCGGGCTGAGCGGAATCCGCGCAACAATTTCATTTTTGATGGTTTGATTTGCGGCCGGCGGGGAGGCCCCACTCCGGCCCGGAGGAATTCAGACGTGGCCAACATCCTGATCGTGGATGACGACCCGGCCGTTCAAATCACGATCCGGCTGATCCTGGAGAGGGCCGGTCATCACGTCACCGTCGCCGGCGACGGCCGCAGGGGAATTGCGCTGTTCGAGGCCGGCCGGTTCGACCTGCTGTTTCTCGACATCTTCATGCCCGGCATGGACGGGCTGGAGGCGATGCGCCACATAAGGGCGCTAGCCCCGGCCATTCCGATCATCGTCATTTCCGGCCGTTCGATCACGCCTGAGAGCTATGCGGAGCCGGATTTCCTGAAGATGGCGACCAAGCTCGGCGCGGTGGCAAGCCTCCAGAAGCCGTTCCCGCCCGACGCCCTGCTCGCTGCGGTCGACGGCTGCTTCGCGGCGGCGCGGCAGGCTCCCGATGTCAGCACCGAGCGCCGATGACAACAGCATCCGATCCGCTGCGGGCCAGATCGGGCGCGACCATTCGGGACGTGGTACGAATATCCCCATGACGCTCGCAACGCGGCTCGCCATCGCGATGATCCTGCTGGTGGCGGTGACCGTGGCCGCGGTCGGCTGGCTGGGCTATCGCAACATCAGCCAGGCCGTCATTCCGCGCGTCCTGGAGCGGATCGAAGCCCAGTCGAGCCTGCTGGCCACCCATCTTGAATCCTACGTCGCCGGAGCCCGCGGCGACCTGCTCGGCTATCGCTCCGCCGTAGCCATCAATGGCCTGATCCGTGCCCACATCAATGGCGGCATCGACGCCCTCGACGGCGTTTCGGAGCAGACCTGGCGCGAGCGCATCGCGGCACGGCTCGCGGCCGAAATCGAGGCCAAGCCCAGCTACGGCGAGTTTCGTATTATCGGCCTTGATCACGACCAGCGCGAACTGGTCCGCGTCGATCGCTCCGGTCCGAATGGGGCGGCACGGATCGCTCCCGACAACGAACTGGAGAACAAGAGCGAGCGACCCTATTTCCAGGCGACGATGCGACTGGCGCCGGGGGACATCTATGTTTCGCCGGTCGATCTCGCCACCCGGCAGGGGGGAACCACGGATCCTCACATTCCGACGTTGCGCGTCGCAACGCCGCTGTTCACGCCGGACGCCAAGCCGTTCGGCATCATCATTGCCAATATCGACATGCGTCCGGCGCTCGACCGCGTCCGCACGACCGCTGGCGCCGGAGGCGAGATCTATGTCGTGAATTCGCGCGGGGATTATCTCGTTCATCCCGACCGCGCGCAGGAATTCGGCTCATTTCATGGCCACGCCAACGATTGGCGCAAGGACTTTCCGTTCTTTGCAGCACGGGCCGGCCTGCCGCAAGGATCCACACAGCTCATGACCGATCGATCGGGCCGGCCGAGTGGAGCGGCGATCGCACCGGCGATGCTTGCGGGCAAGGAGTGGGTGGCGATCATCGAGACGGTCCCGCCGTCCGTGTTCGGCCGCGTTCCGGCCGCGATTCAAAGAACCTCTTCGCTGGTCGGCCTGCTTGCCGTGATCGGCGCAGCTTTACTTGCGGTGCTGCTGGCGCGCTCGCTGACCCGCCCGATCGGACGTCTGACCGCGGCGGTGGAGGCCATCGGCAGCGGACGGTCCGCCGACATTCCCCTCGATGCCAGCGGCGAAACGGGCGTGCTGGCCCGGGCTTTTGCCCGGATGGTCGAGGAGACGCGCGCGAAGACGGCCGCCCTCGAACGCGAGGTCGAGGAGCATCGCCGCACCGAGGCCGCCCGAAGCCATCATGAAGAGCGCGAGCGCCTGTTCAGCTCCGCGGTCGAATCGTCCGACGATGCGATCGTGATGCAATCGCTCGACGCCGTCATCACCGGCTGGAATCCCGCCGCCGAGCGCCTTTACGGCTATTCGGCGCAGGAGGCGATCGGGAACTCCACCTCGATCATCGTTCCGGCCGACCGGCGCGAGCAGGGCAAGGACTATCTGAGGCGGATCGCCAGAGGCGAGCCGATCGAACGCTTCGAGACGGTGCGCCTGCGCAAGGACGGCACGCCAGTGGAGATCTCGCTCAGCCTGTCGCCGATCAAGGGGCCGTCGGGCGAGATCGTCGGTGCCTCCGGCACCGCGCGCAGCCTCACCGAGGCGCGGCGGGCCGAGCGGGTGCTGCAGCATCAGATCGAGGAGCGACGGCAGATCTTCGATACGTCGCAGGATCTGATCATGGTGATGGACGCGCGCGGCCATATCGCGCAGATCAGCCCGAGCAGCGAAATCATTCTCGGCTACCGGCCCGAGCAGATGATCGGCCGCAGCGGCGCCGATTTCATTCATCCCGACCATCTCGACCAGTCGCGCGGAGAGATGCGCGCGCTGCGGCGCGGCGAACGTCCCACGCTCGCCGACACCCGCTGCTTCCACCAGGACGGCCACGAGGTCTGGCTGTCCTGGCTCGGCAGCTGGTCCGAGCCGGCGAAGCGCTTCTTCTTCGTCGGCCGCGACATGACGGAGGCGCGGCTCGCGCAGGAATCGCTGCGTGAAAGCGAACGGCTCGCCCGCAACATCGTCGAGACCTCACTCGACGCCTTCGTCCAGACCGACGAGATGGGCGGCATATTGAACTGGAACTCGCAGGCCGAGCAACTCTTCGGCTGGAGCCGCGACGAGGTGCTCGGCAAGAGCACGATCGACCTGATCGTCGCCGAGAGCGAACGCGAAAGGGTCAGGGCGGGTCTGAAGCATTTCCTGGGAAGCGAGGACGGCAGGACGCTGAACCGCCGCCGCGAGCTCATGTGCCGCCGCCGCGACGGCAAGGAGTTCAAGGCCGAGCTGAGCGTCACCGCGCTGAAGCGCCGCGAGGGCCTGCTGTTCAACGTCTTCTACCGCGACCTTACCGACAAGATCGCGGCCGAGGAGCGCATCCGCCACGCCGAGAAGATGGAGGCGGTCGGCCAACTCACCGGCGGCGTGGCGCACGACTTCAACAACATCCTCACCGTCATCACCGGAACGATCGAGATCCTGGCGGAGGCGGTCGAGAAGGAGCCGCAGCTTGCCGCCATCACCAAGATGATCGACGAGGCCGCCGCGCGCGGCGCCGATCTGACCCAGCACCTGCTCGCCTTCGCGCGCAAGCAGCCGCTCCAGCCGAGCGAGATCGACATCAACTCGCTGATCATCGACACCGCGAAACTGCTGCGGCCGACGCTGGGCGAGCAGATCCAGATCGAATCGGTGTTCGAGGACGAGAACTGCGTCGCGATCGTCGATCCCAACCAGCTCACCACCGCGATCCTCAACCTCGCGCTCAATGCCCGCGACGCCATGCCCGGCGGCGGCAAGCTGATCGTGGAGACGGGCGCCGCCTATCTCGACGAGATCTATGCCAGCGTCAACGACGTCCGGCCGGGCCATTACGTGCTGATCGCCGTGAGCGATACCGGCAGCGGCATTCCCGCCAACATGCTGGCCAGGGTGTTCGATCCGTTCTTCACCTCGAAGGGGCCGGGCAAGGGCACCGGACTCGGGCTTTCGATGGTCTACGGCTTCATCAAGCAGTCCGCGGGCCATATCAAGATCTACAGCGAGGAACGGCACGGCACCACGATCAAGATGTACCTGCCGCCCGGCAAGACGCCGACGGCGGTCGGCGAGGGCGTGATTCCGGCAACCATCGAGGGCGGACACGAAACGATCCTGGTGGTCGAGGACGACCGGCTGGTGCGCGACTACGTGCTGGCACAGCTGCATTCGCTGGGCTACGTCACGTTGCAGGCTGCGAACGCCGCGGAGGCGCTCGCAATCGTCGCCGCCGGAAAACCGTTCGACCTCCTGTTCACCGACGTCATCATGCCCGGCAAGATGAACGGACGGCAGCTCGCCGACCAACTGCAGAGGACACGTCCGGATCTCAGGGTGGTCTATACGTCCGGCTATACCGAGAACGCGATCATCCATCACGGCCGGCTGGATTCAGGCGTTCTGCTGCTGGCGAAGCCCTATCGCAAATCGGATCTGGCGCGGATCATCCGCAAGGCGTTGAGCGCTTGAGGACTCCGTAGCCCGGATGAGCCGGGCTACGAAAACTCCACCAAAAGACTTACGACGCGCGCTGGGCCGCGGTCATCACGATGCGGATCAGATCGGCGGCATTGCGCGCGCCGAGCTTCTTCATGATGTTGGCGCGGTGATCCTCGATGGTGCGCGGGCTGATGCCGAGCGTGCGACCGGCTTCCTTGTTGGATGCGCCGGCGGCGAACTGCTCGAGCACCTCGCGCTCGCGCCGCGTCAACGGCTCGCGTCCGGGGAAATGGAGCGAGCCGAACTTCGGCGCCGCGTTCTCCGACTGCCTGCGTGCATAGGCGCCGATCGCCTCGTCGAGCCGGCCGACGATCTCGCTGCCGCGGAACGGCTTCTCGATGAAGTCGAGCGCACCGCTCTTGATGGCCCCGACCGCCATCGCGATGTCGCCCTGTCCGGAGATCATGAAGATCGGTGCCGGATAGTCTTCGCCGTGCAGCTCCTTGAGAATGTCGAGGCCCGACTTGCCGGGAATGTGCACGTCGAGCAGGACTGCTGCAGGTGTGCGGCTTCGCGCGACGGAGAGCAAGGCTGCGCCGTCCGCAAAACAGATCACCTCATAGCCCGCCGCCTTCAACACCATCGACAAGGTGTCGCGAACGGCAGCGTCGTCGTCGACCACGAAGATTTCACCGCGAGAGCTTTGTTCGGCCATGTGCCACATCCGGTTGGCATGAAGGACTCGCGTCCGCGCCAACCGTTATGGCGTTAGGCGCGGATTCGGCCCACCCGTATTTGTACGGGACATGGACTTAACGCACAAGTAGCGGCAAGGCGCCTAATTGCAGGGGACGGAGAATATCCATGCTAAATTTGGCCGACACGTCGCCTCTGGCCGCAATGCCCGAAGTCGAGAGCCTTCAGTTGATTGCGGCCGACCTTCGCTTGCTGATCGTGCAGGTCGAGACCAGCATGCGCCGCATCGCCGCAGCCACGGATCAAGAACACGGCAGCGATCAGGAAGGTTCCGCGGACGTTTTCGTTCTCGACGACGTCACGCCGCGGTACGCCACGGCGAGCGCCGCCCTCGGCGCCTGCCGGGCGGGCCTTGGCCACGCCCTGGAATGCCTGTCGGAAACCGGAAGCACGGTGTAGATCGCGATCGGCGCGCCGGCGCGGCCGGATCATCGCATGGCAGCTTCGCGGCTCAGGCGCGGTGCCGTCCCACGATTGCGTCGGTGGCGACACCACCCCAGGTGTGGATCGCCGGCAGGCCCATCGCGGTCTTGCCGAGATTGGCGAGGCTGATGCGCAGGGCCGCGAGATCCAGTGGCTTGGGCAGGCTCTGGAGCTCGATCCCGACCGAACGGGCGAAGTTGCGGGCGGCGCTGCGGCGCTTGCCGTCCATGCCGCTGATGACGATCACGGCGCCGGCAAATTTCACCTTTGCCATCTCGCCCAGCACGTCGATACCGTCGCCATCCTCCAGCACGAGATCGAGCGTCACGCAGTCGAAACGGGCGGCACGGAGCTTTTCGATCGCTTCCGTCACGGACGGGGCCACCGTGACTTCGTGGCCGGCCTGCTTGGCGGCGACCGTGATCAGGCTGCGCTGCGTGGCGTCGTCATCGACCACCAGGAGCTGAAGCGCACGCCGTTCGGCGCCGTCGGGCAGGTTGGACGGGATGGGAGAGAGTGAGCTTCTGGGCATTGCCGTATCCTGAGATTGAGACCGGCAATGGATACACCGCTCGCGCTTAGGCGGCGTAAAGCCGCTACGGCAAATTGTGGGGGATGTTTCAGCAAATATGAACCAACGTCCCGGCAAACGGCGGCGAGACGCATGTGACGGTCAGGCCGCCTCGTCACGGCCACCGGCTGCGCCGCGCTTCTTCCGGTTCTTGCCGCGCAGGAACTGGATGTCCATTTCGGCGCCGTTGACGCGCACCAGCTCGCAGCGGCGATAGGCGAGGCCGGTGGACGACAGCAGCAGGAAGAACTCTTTCAGGTTCAACCCCTGAATCGAGCCTTCCACGGTGAGGATCGCGTCGGTGTCGGAGATCGCGTTGAGCTTGCAGTCGCGGCGCCAGGTGCCGTCGATCGCCATGATGCAGACATCATAGCCGCGACTGAAAGTTACGCGTTCAGCGCCCTTGCCATCCTCGACCATGCCTATCGTCCTGCCATGACCGCCATGCGCGGCGCCGCGCCGGCGAGTGCCGGCTTGGCGGCTGCGGCACGCGGGTCGTTCGGCTTGTAGAGGCCGCGCCGCTCCGGGATCGGCCTGAACGTGTCGGTCAACCCGACCACGGTTTCGGCCGCGCCCAGCACCAGGAAGCCGTCGGGCTCGATCTGGCGCGCCAGGCGGTTGAAGATGTTGATCTTGGTGTCCTGATCGAAATAGATCAGCACGTTGCGGCAGAAGATGACGTCGAAGGTGCCGAGCTGGGCGAAATCGTGCAGCAGATTGAGCTGCCGGTGCTGGATCATCGCCCGCAGCTCGGGATTGATCTGCCAGGTTTCGCCGGTCTGCTTGAAATATTTCATCAGCATCTGGATCGGCAGGCCGCGCTGCACTTCGAACTGGCTGTAGATGCCGGCCTTGGCCTTCTCGAGCACCTCCTGCGACAGGTCGGTCGCGATGATCTCGACGCGCCAGCCGGTCAGGGCCGCGCCCATCTCCTTCAGGCTCATCGCCAGTGAATAGGGTTCCTGTCCGGTCGAGCCGGCGGCGCACCAGATGCGCACGCTGCGGCGGCCGGCGCGGGCCTTGATGATCTCCGGCATGATGGTGTCGCGGAAATGATCGAACGGGACCTTGTCGCGGAAGAAGAAGGTCTCGTTGGTGGTCATCGCCTCGACCACGCTGGTGACGAGCGCGCCCGATCCTGCGCCCTGCAGCTTCTGCACGAGCTCGCCGATGCCGGAGAGGCCGGCCTTGCGGGCGAGCGGCAGCAGCCGACTTTCAATCAGATATTGCTTGTCTGCGGACAGGTCGAGCCCGGAATGATCCCTCAGGAACTTACGCAGATACTCATACTCGGTCGGGGTCACGGATAGCCTCTCGGAAGGTGTACTGGGAACACTCTGGCCCAAGCACTCGGGCCAGACACACTCAGACCATTGCTTGTCCGACCGGGATCAAGCCGACTTCGGCGAACTTGTCGGCGATAATGTCTTTGTCGAAGGGCTTCATGATGTACTCGTTGGCGCCGCCGCTGAGCGCCTGAGCGATATGAGCCACGTTGTTTTCGGTGGTGCAGAACACGACCTTGGGCTCCTCACCGCCGGGCAGGCGGCGCATGTGGCCCATGAACTCGAAGCCGTCCATCACCGGCATGTTCCAGTCGAGCAGCACCGCGTCGGGCAGCTGCCGCTTGCAGATCTCGAGCGCTTTCGAGCCGTCCTCGGCCTCGGTGACTTCGAATTCCAGGCCTTCCAGGATCCGGCGCGCGATCTTGCGCACGACGCTGGAATCATCGACCACCAAACACGTTTTCATTTTGGTTCTCCGGCTTCGATGTTGTTGGGGCTCACGCAGCCATCTGCACTTCGGTTTTGAGCTCGAGGACGCGATCGACGTCGAGGACGACCATGAGCTGGCCGTCGAGACGGTGGACGCCGCCGGCGAGCTTGG
>NZ_JAFCKS010000015.1 GCF_018129995.1 Bradyrhizobium sp. SZCCT0153 | reverse complement strand
GACGAGGGCCCGCGCACCTATATCGAGCGCATCAACCTTCGCGGCAACACCCGCACGCGCGACTACGTCATCCGTCGCGAATTCGACATCTCCGAGGGCGATGCCTACAACCGCGCCCTGGTCGACCGTGCCGAGCGGCGCCTGAAGAACCTCGACTACTTCAAGAGCGTCAAGATCACGACGGAGCCCGGCTCGTCGAGCGACCGCGTGATCCTGCTCGTCGACATGGAAGAGAAATCGACCGGCGACTTCTCGGTCTCGGGCGGCTACTCCACGACCGACGGTGCGCTGGCCGAAGTCTCGATTTCCGAGCGCAACCTGCTCGGCCGCGGCCTGTTCGCCAAGGCGTCGGTGACTTACGGCCAATATGCGCGCGGTTACTCGCTGTCGTTCGTCGAGCCGTACCTGCTCGACTACCGCGTCGCGCTGGGCCTCGACCTCTATCAGCGCGAGCAGCTGTCCAACAGCTACATCTCCTACGGCACCAAGACGCTTGGCTTCTCGCCGCGCCTCGGCTTCTCCCTGCGTGAAGATCTGTCGCTGCAGCTGCGCTATTCGGTCTATCAGCAGGAAATCACGCTGCCGTCCTACCTGGCGAATTGTAACAACAATCTGGGTACCGCGGCATTCAACCCGAGCCCGGCCTTCGCCGCGTCGCAGACGCCGCCGATTGACCTGACTTCGACCAACGGCCTGGGCTGCTACAACGACGGCGAAGCCTCGCTGCCGGTGCGTAAGGAGCTTGCCAACGGCAAGACGCTGACCTCGGCGCTGGGCTACACGCTGACCTACAACACGCTGGACAACAACAAGAACCCGACCGACGGCCTGCTCATCGACTTCCGGCAGGACTTCGCCGGGGTTGGCGGCGACGTGTCCTACCTGAAGACCGCGGCGGACGGAAAGTATTACACCCCGCTGGTGTCGGACATCGTTGGCCTCGTCCATCTCCAGGGCGGTATCCTGACCAAGATGGGCGACGATCTGCGGATGCTCGACCACTTCCAGATGGGCCCGAACCTCGTCCGCGGCTTTTCCCCCAACGGCATCGGTCCGCGGGACCTCAATCCCTTCGGCACGCAGGACGCGCTCGGCGGCACCAAATACTGGGGTGCTTCGCTCGAATTGCAGATGCCGTTCTGGTTCCTGCCGAAGGAAGTGGGCCTGAAGGGTGCGGTCTATGCCGATGCCGGCGGCCTGTATGACTACAAGGGACCGACGAGCTGGTCGGTGACCAACGAAGCCAACGCGCCTGGCTGTATCCCGTCGACCGTCAATCCGTCCTCCACCGGAACCTGTACCGGTCTCGTGTATGACGACAGCAAGGTGATCCGTTCGTCGGTGGGTGTCGGCCTGATCTGGCAGTCGCCATTCGGTCCGCTGCGCTTCGACTACGCCGTGCCGCTCACCAAGGGCAAATACGACCGCACGCAGGAGTTCCGGTTCGGCGGCGGCACGAGCTTCTAATTCGAGCAGCAGGGCACGATCCGGATCGATGGAGCCGGTTTCCGAAGGGGTCGTGCCGATCCATGAGATGAGGCATGATGCGGCTTGACCGCTTCATGCCGAAGCCGGACCGCGACGGGGTGGAATGGCGCAGCCGACCTTCTTCACAAAACCGCCTGCCTCGGCGTTGGCAGACATTGCCACGCTGACCAAGGCCGAGCTGGTCGACCCCGCCAGGGGCGGCCAAATCATCACGGGCCTCGCTTCGCTCGACGAAGCGGGCCCGATGCATCTGGCGTTCTTCGACAACCTCAAATACGCCGATGAGCTCAAGACGACCAAGGCCGGCGCCTGCCTGGTCAGCCCGCGTTTCGAGGCCCAGGTGCCCGCGCATGTGGCCGTGCTGCGGGTGACGCAGCCGTTCCGCGCCTTCGTCCGGATCGCCCGCGAGTGGCATGGCGAGGCGCTGAGGCCGCAATCCTGGGTCGGCAACGACGGCATCGCGCCATCGGCGATCATCGACCCGACGGCGCGGCTCGAGGACGGCGTGATCGTCGATCCCCTGGCCGTGATCGGTCCGGACGTGGAGATCGGCAGCGGCACCGTCGTGGGTGCGGGGGCCGTGATCGGGCCCGGCGTCAAGATAGGCCGGGACTGCAATGTCGGCGCGCGTACCGCGATCCAATGCGCCCTGATCGGCAACAACGTGCTGATCCATCCCGGATGCTCGATCGGCCAGGACGGCTACGGCTTCATCTTCTTCGGCCCCGAGGGCCATCTGAAGGTGCCGCAGACCGGGCGGGTGCTGATCCAGAACGATGTCGAGGTCGGCGCCGGGACCACGATCGACCGCGGCAGCTTGCGCGACACCGTGATCGGCGAGGGGACGAAAATCGACAATCAGGTCCAGATCGGTCACAATGTCACGATCGGCAGGCACTGCCTGCTGGCGGCCCAGATCGGGCTCGCGGGCAGCCTGACCCTTGGCGACAACGTGGCACTCGGAGCGAAGGTCGGCATCAACAATCACCTCAAGATCGGCGATGGGGCCCAGGTGACCGCGATGAGCGGCGTCAAGGACGACATCCCGCCCAACGGACGTTGGGGCGGTTTTTTCGCCAAGCCGACCAAACAATGGTTCAAGGAGATTATCGCGGTGGAGCGCCTGGTACGCGACAGCAAGGCCGATCCGAAGGACGGGGGACGGGAATGACGGAGGAATCGCCTGTCAGGTTCGAGCTGGTGGACATCAACGCAATCCTCCAGACCCTGCCGCACCGCTTTCCGATGCTGCTGATCGACCGCGTGATCAACATCCGCGCCGATTACAGCGGCATCGGCATCAAGAACGTCACCTTCAACGAGCCGGCCTTCCAGGGGCACTTTCCCGAGCGGCCGGTCTATCCCGGTGTCATGATGATCGAGGCGATGGCGCAGACCGCGGGCGTGATCGGCATCAAGTCGGTCGAAGGCACCGAGAAGCCGCGCGCGGTGTACTTCCTCACCATCGACAAGTGCAAGTTCCGCAAACCCGTGCTGCCCGGCGATACCATCGAATATCACATGCGCTCGGTCGGCCGCCGCAAGGCGATGTGGTGGTTTCACGGCGATGCCAAGGTCAATGGGCAGGTCGTTGCGGAAGCCGACGTCGGTGCCATGCTGACCGATTGAGCGGGATCAGCTCCTGTGGGTGCGCTCGCGCGCCCCGCACGCATACCAGCGGCCTGCGACCTTGCTCTTGAAGTTCTGGTTGAAGAACTGGCCCATGGACGGTGCGCCAAGGAGACGCTCGACCGTATCTGACGTCACGCCGCAATAGCGGTCATAGGCGCCGTTGACCGCGACGACGAGGTCCTGCTGCGCGCGATCGTAACAGACCCGCTGAAGCACCGTGCTGCGGTTGATGTCGCGGCACTCGAATGTCCCGAGATCGACAAGGCCGCGTTCACCGGTCTCGACCGTCTCGGACACGATCGGTACGGTCGCAAGCTGTGCGAGCAGGATTGCCAGGGCTCTGACCACGATGACCTCAATCTCCACATGAAGGCGTTGAAGGACTGCGACGGCGGGCTCATCCGGTATCTGAAACAGGCCGATACGATACGTCACTGGACAGATCGGGCATAGTCGCGCTAACCACCAGAAAAGTGAGCGACTTCAACACATAATCAGACCTTCTTGATGAGTCAGATTGCTTGATGAGTAAGATTGATCCCACCGCACGGATCGAGGACGGCGCCGTGATCGGCGAGGGCACGGAGATCGGGCCCTTCTGCATCATCGGCCCGAATGTCGTGATCGGCGCGAACTGCAAGCTGATTGGACACGTGCACATTACGGCGCAGACCACGATCGGCGACGATTGCACCATCTTTCCTTTCGCCTCGCTCGGCACGCCGCCGCAGTCGCTCAGCTATCGTGGCGAGCTGACCAAGCTGAAGATCGGGTCGGGCTGCACCATCCGCGAATCCGTGACGATGAACGCCGGCACCGTCGCCGGCGGCGGCATTACCACGGTCGGCGACCGCGGCTATTTCATGAACTGCAGCCATGTCGGCCACGACTGCCATGTCGGCAACGACGTGATCTTCGCGACCTCGGCGACGCTCGGCGGCCACAGCGAGATCGGTGACTTCGTCTTCATCGGCGGCCTGTCCGCAGTCCACCAGTTCACCCGTATCGGTCCGCAGGTCATGGTCGGCGGCGTGTGCGGCGTGCGCGACGACGTCATTCCGTTCGGCCTGGTCAACGGCCAGTATGCTGCGCTCGAGGGCCTCAACCTGATCGGCATGAAGCGGCGCAAGTTCACCAAGCAGCGGCTTGCGACCGTGCGCGCGTTCTACCAGAAGCTCTTCCACGGTCCCGGCACCTTTGCCGAACGGCTGGAGACGGCGCGACCGCTCTCCGGCGAAGATCCGGCGATCGCCGAAATCCTCGACTTCATCGGCAAGGGCAAGCGCCCGCTCTGTCTTCCCGCCATCGCAAAGTGATCCTGGGATGGCCGCGGGAATGACATCGGCGGCTTCGGACATTTCATCGCCGGTCGGCGTGGTCGCCGGCGGCGGCGCGATGCCATTCGCGGTCGCCGAGTCGCTCGCCGCGCGCGGCATCACGCCGGTGCTGTTTCCGCTGCGCGGGGCCTGCGATCCTGCGCGGGTGGAGAAATTCCGCCATCGCTGGATCTCGGTCGGCCAGCTCGGCCGCGCCATGCGCCTGTTCCGCGAGGAAGGCTGCCGCGATCTGATCTTCATCGGCACCTTGGTACGGCCCTCGCTCTCGGAAGTCCGGTTCGACTTCACGACATTGCGGCTGCTCGGCAACGTCATCCGGGCCTTCCGCGGCGGCGACGATCATTTGTTGTCCGGCGTCGGGCGCATCCTCGAGGAGGGCGGGTTTCGCATGGTCGGCATCAAGGATGTCGCGCCCGATCTGCTGATGCCCGAGGGCTGCATCAGCCGCGCCTGGCCGAGCGATACCGGAAAGACCGACATCGCGCGCGGACGCGCGGTGCTGACCGCGCTCGGTCCGTTCGACATCGGCCAGGCCGCCGTCGTGATCGACGGCCATGTGGTGGCGGTCGAGGACATCGAGGGCACCGATGCGCTGCTCGCGCGCGTGGCACGCCTGCGCGAGGAGGGCCGCATCCGCGCCGCCGCCGGGCGGGGCGTGCTGGTGAAGGTTCCGAAGAGCGGGCAGGATTTGCGCTTCGACCTGCCGACCATCGGCCCGCGCACCCTCGAGGGTGTGGCCGCCGCCGGGCTGGCCGGCATCGCCGTCGTTGCCGGCAACACCATCGCCGCCGAGCCGCAGGCGATGATCGCGCTCGCCGATGCCAAATATCTCTTCGTCATCGGCCTGCCGGCGTGATGCAGAGCCGCGATCCCAAGCGGAAGATCTTTCTGATCGCGACGGAGGAATCCGGCGACCGGCTCGGTAGCGCGTTGATGAAGGTGCTGCGCCAGCGCCTCGGCGACGGCGTGCAGTTCGAGGGCGTCGGCGGCCGCACCATGGCGCGCGAGGGACTCGAATCGCTGTTTCCGATCGAGGAGCTGTCGATCGTCGGCTTCGCCGCGGTCGTGCAGCAACTGCCAAAAATTCTCCGGCTGATCCGCGAGACCGCGGAGGCCGTGCTGGAGGCCGCGCCCGACGCGCTCGTCATCATCGACAGTCCGGATTTCACCCATCGCGTCGCCCGCCGCGTGCGGGCGCGCAATCCCGCCATCCCGGTCGTCGATTATGTTTCTCCGCAGCTCTGGGCCTGGCGGCCGGGACGGGCGCGGACCATGCTCGGCTATGTGGATCATGTTCTCGGCCTGTTACCGTTCGAACCGGAGGAATACCGCAAGCTCGGCGGGCCGCCATGCAGCTATGTCGGCCATCCCCTGATCGAGCAATTGCCCTCGCTGCGTCCGAACGCGCAGGAACAGGCTCGCCGCGACGGCGAGCCGCCGGTTTTGCTGGTGCTGCCCGGCAGCCGCCGCAGCGAGATCAGGCACCATCTCGAGGTGTTCGGCGCCACGATCGGCCGGTTGCAGGCGGAACGCCGCCCCTTTGAGTTGATGCTGCCGACCATGCCGCATCTCGAAGCCACCATTCGCGAAGGCATCGCGGCCTGGCCGGTCAAGCCGCAGATCGTGGTTGGCGAAAGCGAGAAACGCGCCGCCTTCCGAATCGCGCGCGCGGCGCTGGCAAAATCCGGCACTGTCACGCTGGAGCTCGCGTTGTCGGGCATTCCGATGGTGACGGCCTATCGCGTCGGCGCCATCGAGGCCTTCATCCTGCGCCGTGCGATCCGCGTCTCCTCGGTGATCCTTGCCAACCTCGTGATCGGCGAGGAAGTGATTCCGGAGTATTTGCAGGAGGACTGCACGCCGGAGAAGCTCGCGCCGGCGCTGACGGATCTGCTCACGGACAGCGACATGCGCCGCCGGCAGGTCGAGGCCTTCGCGCGGCTCGACGCCATCATGTCCACCGGCGATCAATCGCCGAGCGTGCGCGCCGCCGACATTTTGCTCGCGACCATGCGCAAGGGCAGGCGGACGAGCTAGCCAAGTCCGCCATCGACCTGGAAGCACTGGCGCGTGATGCGCCGGCTTTCGTCGGATGCCAGGAACAACGCCATGTTTGCGATGTCCTCGGGCGTCACCGCATCGGGGATGGCCTGCCGCGTACGAATCTCGGCGATGACCTGCTCGTCCGGATACCACAGCCGGCGCTGACGTTCGGTGATCACCATGCCCGGCGCAATCGCGTTGACGCGGATGCGGTCGGGACCGACCAGCCGCGCCAGCGAGTTGGTGAAGCCGACGATCGCGGCCTTGGCCGCAGCGTAGACCGGCAGTGCCGGCGCGCCACGCATCCAGGCAATCGACGACATGTTGATGATCGAGCCGCCGCCGCGCGCCTGCATCTGTGGCACGACCGCCTGGGCCGCAAAGAACACGTGCTTGAGGTTGACGCCGACCATCCAGTCGAACTCGGCGGGCGTCACCTCGGCCAGCACCTGGCGTTGATCATTGGCAGCGTTGTTGACCAGGACTGCGGCATCGCCGAGCGATCCGTGCACCTTTCCCATCGCGGCGCGCAGGGCGTCGATGTCCAGGAGATCGCATGGCACGAACAACGGCGCGGAGGCGGATCCGGCCGCCACGTCCCGCGCCAGTGCCTCGCCGGCGCTCGCATCGACGTCGAGGAAGGCGACCCGGGCGCCCTGGGCCGCGAACGCCCGCACGAAGGCGGCTCCGATGCCGCTGGCGCCACCGGTAACCAACACCACGCGGTCGGCAAGGCTGGAATAGCTCGTCTGGGTCATGCGATCAGTCGCTCCGTCTCGGGGTCGAACAGGCAAATGCGCCGTGTATCGAGCGCAAAGGACGCGGTCGCCCCAGGCGCGGGGCGGATATCCGGCGTGATGCGCGCCAGCGCCGACTCGCCGCCGAGCCGCAGCAGCACGATCGTTTCGGCACCCGTCGGCTCGACCATCTCCACCGGCGCGCTGAGGACGACGGGCGCATCGCCGGGAAACACGCGGCTGCCTTCCGCGATGCATTCCGGCCTGATCCCGAACACCACCTCGCGGCCGACAAAGGGGATCGCCGCGTCGTATCCTTGCAAGCGGAGCCGAACCTCATCCGGCCGCCCCGCGCCGATCACGACCACCGGCCCACCGGCATCAGCCTCGAGCCGTGCCGGCATCGTGTTCATCGGCGGCGAACCCATGAAACGGGCAACGAACAGATTGGCCGGATAACGATACACCGTATCCGGATCGGCAAACTGCTGCACCACGCCCCGATGCATCACGGCGATGCGGGTTGCCATCGTCATCGCCTCGATCTGGTCGTGGGTGACATAGATGATGGTGGCGCCGATGCGCTGATGCAGCCGCTTGATCTCCATCCGCATCTCGACCCGCAGCTTGGCGTCGAGATTGGAGAGCGGCTCGTCGAACAGGAAGAGCAGGGGATCGCGCACCAGCGCGCGTCCCATCGCCACGCGCTGGCGCTGGCCGCCGGAGAGTTGCGACGGCTTGCGGCCGAGCAGGGGCTCGATCTGGAGCAGCTTGGCCACGTTCGCCAGCGCCTTCTCCTGCTCCGCCTTGGCTACGTGCCGGCATTCCATGCCGAAGGTGATGTTCTGTCGCACCGTCATCGACGGGTAGAGCGCGTAGGACTGGAACACCATGGCGATGTTGCGGTCCTTGGGCGGAACGTCATTGACCACGCGCCCGCCGATCTCGATCGTGCCGTCGCTCGCACGATCGAGCCCGGCGACGATGTTGAGCAGCGTGGACTTGCCGCATCCGGACGGTCCGACCAGCACGGTGAACTCGCCGCTCTCGATGTCGAGATCGATGCCCTTCAGCACCTCCAGATTGGCGTAACGCTTGGACAGGGCGCGAATGCTCAATGCTGCCATGACAAATCCATCATTTCACTGCGCCAGCGGTCAGTCCGCGAACAAAGTACCTGCCACCGAGGAGATAGATCAGCAGAGTGGGGAGCGCTGCGATGATCACCGCGGCGCTCTGCACGCCATGCTGTGGGATGTCCGCGACGGCGGCGGACAGCGCGATGAGAGCGGCCGTGACGGGCTGCTGCTGGCCGTTCGTGAACGTCACGCCGTAGAGGAACTCGTTCCAGATATGCGTGAACTGCCAGATCACGGTGACGATCAGGATCGGAGGCGAGAGCGGCAGGATGATGCGCCAGAAAATACGGAAGAACCCGGCGCCATCGATGCGCGCGGCCCTGATCAATTCGTGGGGAATGGCGACATAGTAGTTCCGGCAGAACAGCGTGGTGAAGGAGAGCCCCTGGATCGTGTGAATCAGAACCAGGCCCGTCAGCGTGTTGATGAGGCCGATATCGCGCAGCACGATGGTCCAGGGAAGCAGGCGCATTTGCTGGGGAAGGAAGAGGCCTAGGGTCACGATTCCGTAGATCCAGTTGTCGCCGCGAAAGCGCCAGAGCGACACGGCGTAACCGGCGACCGCACCGAGCAGTGTCGAGAAAATCGTCGCGGGGATCGTGACGAGCGCGGAGTTCAGCATGTACGGCCGGATACCGGCGCAGGTCTCGGCGACGCAGAAGCCGCTCCAGGCAGCGGCGTAGTTGCTCCAGGCCAAGTGTTGCGGCCAGCCGATCATCGACCCCTGCGCGATCTCCTCGTTGGTGCGCAGCGAGTTCAGCACGACAACCGCCAATGGCGCGAGCCATGTTGCAGCGATCAGCGAAACGATGAGATAGATCAGAACGCGGCCTGGCGCGAGCTCACGCATGGGTCGCCCGCCGTTTCTGGACATAGCGCCACGCTGCATACGGCAGCAGGACCGCGAGCAGAATAAGCAACATGAGCACAGCCGCTGCCGCCCCCCGGCCGAGCAGGCTGCGTTGGAACATCAGGTCGTAGACGACGAGAGCCGGCAGCTGGGTCGCGATTCCCGGCCCGCCATTGGTGAGCGCACGGACGAGGTCGAAAGCCGAAATCGCGAACTGCAACTGGACAACGACGACGGTAATGGTGATCGGCCAAAGCGTCGGCAGAATGATGCGCCAGTAGGTTCGGATCGGTCCCGCGCCGTCGATCTGCGCGGCCTTGATAATGTCGGCATCGACGGACCGAAGGCCGGCAAGGAACAGCGCCATGGCGAAGCCGGAGGATTGCCAGATCGCAGCGATGACAATGGTCCAGATCGCCATGTCGCGGTCGATAAGCCAGTCGAACTTGAAGGAGGTCCAGCCGAGGTCGTGAACCAGCTTCTGGATTCCGATGCCGGGATTGAGCAGCCAGCTCCAGACCGTGCCGGTGACGACGAAAGACACCGCAAGGGGGTAGAGAAAGATGGATCGCAGCGCGTTTTCGCCGCGAATGCGCTGATCGAGCAGGATCGCAAGGACGAGCCCGGTCACCGCACTCAGCAGCACGAAAGCGCTGCCAAACAGCAGCAGATTGTCGAAGGCGATCTGCCAGTTTCGCGATGCCAGGACCGCGGTGTAGTTGCGCAAACCCACCCAGCCCGAGACCGGGACCAGCGTGGATGGCGTGAACGATATCCAGATCGTCCACAGCGAGAACGACACGAGATGCACGGCGCACAGCAGCAGCGGCACCCAGATCATCAGGTATTCGGGCAGCCGGCGCACCAGATCGGAAGCCGCCGGCCGGCCCGGTTTCGTCGAGACGGCGTTGGTCAACGCGCGCCCTCGACGGCCTCGGCGAGGCGGGTGGCCGCCTGCTCCGGCTTGATCGTCTTGTCCTTGACGTACTCGGTGATCACGTCGATCAACGCCGCGGTCATGCCGTTTTCCTGCGCCATGTTGTGCGCAAGACTGAGGACGGCCTGATTGCTGGCGATAGCGTCCTTCAGAGCAGCTGCGGTCCGCCGTTGACCGTCCGACCAGCCTTCACCGGAAAGATCGACATCGGTGCGAACGGGTATCGATCCCGTAATCTGCGAATACATCGTCTGGATCGCCGGATCCATCACGAGTTGGGCCATCAGCGTCTGGCCGGCTTGCAGGTCGGGCTCCTTGCGCTGCCAGAATATGAACGCATCGGCATTCAAGAGGAACACCGGCTTGCTATTGTCGCTGGGGCCCGGCGCGATCATGAAGTCCTCGAACTTGAAACCGGCATTGCGCAATACGCCCTGCGCCCACCCGCCCATGATCATCATGCCCATGTCGCCGTCGATGAAGCGCTTCAGGTTGGTCGAAAAGTGCTGGGCGCCGACGTTGGGGTCCATCCAGTCGGCGATCTTGCGCACCTGTACGAACGCTGCCTTGATCTCGGGTCCCTTCAGGGCCTTCGCGTCGAGATTCATGATGGCAGCGCGGTATGCAGCGGGACTGATGCCCGCCAAAGCGGCCTCGAATTTTTGGCCGTCGTCGGGGCGGGTGCCGCCGTTTGCGACGGGATAGGGGACACCGCCTGCTTTCATCCTTTCGGCGAGGTCGTTGAACTCAGCCCATGTGACGGGGATCTTGTCGGCCTTGGCCTTGTCCATCGCGCGTTTGGAGAGAAACAGCATGTTGGTGCTGTAGATCTGCAGCGGCAGGGCAATCCACTTGCCCCCCGGCTTGTGCAATTTTGCAAGATCTGGCGCGACGACCTTTTCATAGCCGGCGGCAGCGACGACGGCGTCGAGATCGACGGTCGGGGCAATCTTCGACCAGGCTGCAATCTCGGGACCTTTGAGCTGCGAACAGGCCGGCGGATCGCCCGCCATGATCTGAGCGCGCAGCTTGTTCATCATCTCGGTGGTGAACCCGGGGACGGGCGAGTGCTGCCAGATCCCGCCTTTTTCCTCGAATTTCTTGCCAAGCGCCGTGATCGCCGCTCCGTCGCTGCCCGCGGACCATTGCGAGATTGCGGTCAGGCGCGGCTTGACTGCGCCTTGTGCGCGGGCAAATGCCGGCAGTGCGAGCGCGGCCGCAGATCCAGCGAGCAGACGGCGCCTTGTTGTGGTGATCGGCATGTCAAGTTCCTCCCGGTGTGAAAGCTGTTGGCGCGTCAAAGGCGCGGTTTAGTTCATGTCAGGCGGCCTCCGTAGAAGCTGCGTGCATTCCGCCGCATCTGGCGAGGCAGAAGGCGGCGAAGGCGAGCGCAGCCTGCGGATCGTTGCCGGTCGAGGGCGGCACGAAGGCGAGCGACACCTGTGCCAATGTCCGTCCACCCAGCAGACAGGCATCAATCCCGTCGACCACGGCCCTGCGATCGTCCTCTGAGAGAAGCGACGGCCAGCCGCTGATCGCAACGCCGCGGCAAGGCTTCACGTTCAGCGTATTGCCGATCGCAAGGCCAAGCCGGAACAAGCGCTCGCGCAATTCCTGACGCACGCGCGGCGGAAGCGGGATCGTGGTCACCCATTCGTTGCCGAGCCGGAGCAAGTCGGCTTCGGTGACGCCCAACAGCTCGGCCAGGGCCGGAAGCGACGTATAGGCCTCGACGCAGCCGTGATGGCCGCAGCGGCAACGCGGTCCGTCGGCAGCGAACACCATGTGGCCGAGCTCGACCGGCTGAAGGGCATCATCCTCGACCGGATCATCCATCCAGGCGCCGGCAACGCCCTGGCCGACAAAGACGAACAGATGCGCGCCGCTGAATGGATAGTTTTCCGTGCGGCAGCGATGAAACTTGGCGTGCGCCACGACCGAGTTGGTGAACGCGACCGGCACGCCGGCAAACATCTCGCCGAGCATGTCGCTGATATGTCCGACATCACAGGGGATGATCGGATTGCCAAACTCGCTCAATCGGCCGAGGCCTGGAACGGAGACGCCGATCTGCGCGAGCCTGACACGCCGCTGGCGTGTCCAGTCCCGCAGCAAGGCCAGCGCCTCGCGAAAGACGTGGCTGACGGACCCGAGATTCAGCTTCACCGGCAGCGGCACACGCTCGGTGTAATGCAGTTCGCCCGACAGGCCGCCGACGCCAACGCTGAGCCATTGACCTGTCAGTTCAACGGCTGCGAGTGCCACCGAAGAACCGAGCGACACCAGGCCGGTGGGACCGCCGACATAGGGGGCAGGGCGCCGCACCTCCGCGATCAGGCCTTCGGCCTTCAGGTCGAACAGGATGCGCGATAGGCTCGCCTCGGACAGGCGCACGGCCCTGGCCAGCGGCGGACGAAACGAGCCGCCCGACTGAAGCAGGTGAGTCAAAATGGCGGCACGCGTCTGCCGCCGACTTCGCGGCTGCTCCGGCATTTCCATCCCTGTCGTCATTCTTACTTAGTGTAAGAATTTGCGCGCGAAGCGTTTCGACGTCAAGCGCCGGCCGACGCATTGCGCCGACTTGTTGTTGTGCGCGGCAGCATCGGACGGACCTGCAACGGCGTCTGCACAAAACAAAACGGCGCCATCCTGTGATGGCGCCGCTTCGAAAGCCGTATCGGCCAGGACTTACTTCCGATCCTTGATCGCCACATAGTCGCGGCGGGTGACGCCGGTGTAGAGCTGGCGCGGACGGCCGATCTTCTGCTGCGGATCCTCGATCATCTCGCTCCACTGGCTGATCCAGCCGACCGTGCGGGCGACCGCGAACAGCACGGTGAACATCGAGACCGGGAAGCCCATCGCCTTCAGCGTGATGCCCGAATAGAAGTCGACGTTCGGGTAGAGCTTGCGGTCGATGAAGTACTGGTCGCTGAGCGCGATCTTCTCGAGCTCGAGCGCCACCTTCAGCATCGGATCGTCACCATGGCCGGTCTCCTTGAGCACGGCGTGACACATCTTCTGCATGATCTTGGCGCGCGGATCGTAGTTCTTGTAGACGCGGTGGCCGAAGCCCATCAGGCGGACTTCGCTGTTCTTGTCCTTCACCTTGGTGATGAACTCGGGGATCTTGTCGACCGAGCCGATCTCGGCGAGCATCGCGAGCGCGGCTTCGTTGGCGCCGCCATGCGCCGGGCCCCACAGGCAGGCGATGCCGGCGGCGATGCAGGCGAACGGGTTGGCGCCGGAGGAGCCGGCGATACGCACCGTCGAGGTCGAGGCGTTCTGCTCGTGGTCGGCGTGCAGGATGAAGATCTTGTCCAGCGCGTCAGCGAGCACCGGGTTGATCTTGTAGTCCTCGCACGGCACGGCGAAGCACATGTTGAGGAAGTTCTCGGCGAAGGACAGCGAGTTCTTCGGATACACGAAGGGCTGGCCGACCGTGTACTTGTAGGCCATCGCCGCCAGCGTCGGGATCTTGGCGATCATGCGCATGGAAGCGATCATGCGCTGCTTGGGATCGTTGATGTCGGTCGAGTCGTGATAGAACGCGGCGAGTGCGCCGACGGACGCCACCATCACCGCCATCGGATGAGCATCGCGGCGGAAGCCCTGGAAGAAGCGGGCCATTTGCTCGTGCACCATCGTGTGATGGATCACGCGGTCGTCGAAATCCTTCTTCTGCGCGGCGGTCGGCAGGTCCCCGTAGAGCAGGAGATAGCAGGTCTCCAGGAAGTCGCCGTTCTCGGCGAGCTGCTCGATCGGGTAGCCGCGGTATTCCAGCACGCCCGCGTCGCCGTCGATATAGGTGATCTTGGACTGGCAGCTCGCAGTGGACGTGAAGCCGGGATCGTAGGTGAACAGGCCGGACTGGCCGTAGAGCTTGCCGATATCGACGACATCAGGCCCGACGCTGCCGCTGTGGATCGGGAGATCGTAATTCTTGTTTCCGACCGTCAGCGTGGCGGTCTTATTGCTTGCTTTTGCGTCCATCAGAGGTCCCCGATGTGTGGTGAAACGGGCCGGACCCGGAAGGCCCCAAAAGAGATGATGGGGCAGGCCGGATGTTCCAGAAGTACCGTGGAGATGGGTATATTATTGCTGTGTGCGCTGCAAGATGGCGCCGTGCATGGTCGACTTACGTCGTAGTCTGGTCCTTGGCCTAGTCCTTGGCCTGATCCCCAAGCCGACCCAGGCTTTCCTGGCGTCCGAGGACGTCCAAAACCTCAAAAATACCAGGCGACGTCGACCGTCCGGTCAGCGCGGCCCGCAAGGGTTGGGCGACCGCGCCGAGCTTGAGACTATTTTCCTCGGCAAAGGCGCGCAGCGCGGCTTCCGTACTGGCGCCGCTCCATGTTGCGACTTTCTCCAGCGCGGAATGTAGCTGGCCGATCAGCTTGCGGTTGTCGGGCGTCAGCAGCGCTGCCGCCTTCGGATCGAGCTCCAGCGGCCGGTCGGCGAAGATGAAATAGGCGCTGTCGATCAGCTCGATCAGTGTCTTGGCGCGCTCCTTCAGGGCCGGCATGGCCTTCAGGAGCTGTGCGCGCGTGGTGTCGTTCAACTTGGCCTTAAGCTCGTCGCGGCTGGGCACGACGTGGTCGAGCACGTCCTCGAACATCTTCACGAGTGATTGATCGTCGGCGTGGCGGATGTAGTGGCCGTTGAGGTTTTCCAGCTTGGCGAAATCGAAGCGCGCGGCGGCGCGGCCGACGCTGGCGAGGTCGAACGCCGCGATCATCTCCTCGGTCGAGAAAATCTCCTGGTCGCCATGGCTCCAGCCGAGCCGGACGAGATAGTTGCGGAGCGCGGCCGGGAGGTATCCCATGGCGCGGTAGGCATCGACGCCGAGCGCGCCGTGCCGCTTGGAGAGCTTCGAGCCGTCCGGGCCGTGGATCAGCGGGATGTGGGACATGCTCGGCAGAGCCCAGCCCATCGCATCGTAGATCTGCTTCTGGCGTGCGGCGTTGATCAGATGGTCGTCGCCGCGGATGACGTGGGTGACGCCCATGTCGTGGTCGTCGACCACCACCGCGAGCATGTAGGTCGGGTTGCCGTCGCCGCGCAGCAGCACGAGGTCGTCGAGATTTTCGTTCTGCCAAACCACGCGGCCCTGGACCTGGTCCTCGATCACGGTCTCGCCGGTCTGCGGCGCCCGCAGGCGGATGGTGGGCTTGACGTCGGAAGGTGCGGTGGCCGGATCGCGGTCGCGCCATAGGCCGTCATAGAGGCGGGTGCGGCCCTCCGCGCGCGCCTTCTCGCGCATCGCGGTCAGCTCCTCGGCGGTGGCGTAGCAGCGATAGGCCTTGCCGTCGGCGAGCAGCTGCTCGGCGACCTCGCGGTGACGGGCCGCGCGGCTGAACTGGTAGATGACGTCGCCATCCCAGCCGAGCTCCAGCCATTTCAAGCCGTCGAGGATGGCGCCGATCGCCGCCTCCGTGGAGCGCTCCCGGTCGGTGTCCTCGATCCGCAGCAGCATCTTGCCGCCGTGCTTCTTCGCATAGAGCCAGTTGAACAGCGCCGTGCGGGCGCCCCCGATATGGAGGAAGCCGGTCGGGGAGGGAGCGAAGCGGGTGACGACGGAATCGGTCATTCTTGGCAGGGCCTATGCATTGGAGGCGGTGGTATATAACAGGACCGGAGCATAACTAAAGCCCGGCAGCGGACCGCCGAGGCCTTGCTTAAGCCCTTGGCTCAGCCAAGTGAATTTGGCAGAAGGACCGCTGATTTCCCTACAGGATTTTCGCAATGACAGAACCGGTGGCGACTGAGGTTGGGCGCGATTTCATTCGTGACATCATCCAGGCCGATCTCGATCAGGCCAAATACCAGGAGATCGTGACCCGGTTCCCGCCGGAGCCGAACGGCTACCTGCATATCGGCCACGCCAAGTCGATCGCGCTCAATTTCGGCATCGCCCAGGAGTTTCCAGGCCGCTGCCATCTGCGCTTCGACGACACCAACCCGGTCAAGGAAGAGCAGGAATATATCGATTCCATCCAGGCCGACGTGCGCTGGCTCGGCTTCGACTGGGGCAAGAACCTGTTCTTCGCCTCGGACTATTTCGACCGCCTGTATGAATGGGCGGAGAAGCTGATCGGCGACGGGCTCGCCTATGTCGACGACCAGACCCAGGAGGAGATCCGCACCTCGCGCGGCACGCTGACCGAGCCCGGCAAGAACTCGCCGTTCCGCGACCGCAGCGTGGACGAGAATCTCGACCTGTTCCGCCGCATGAAAGCCGGCGAATTCCCGAATGGTGCACGCGTGCTGCGGGCCAAGATCGACATGGGCGCGGGCAACATCAATCTGCGCGATCCCGTGCTGTACCGCATCCTGCATGCGCACCATCCGCGCACCGGCACCAAATGGAGCATCTATCCGAGCTACGATTATGCCCACGGCCAGTCGGACGCGATCGAGGGTATCAC
Organism: Bradyrhizobium sp. SZCCT0153; assembly: GCF_018129995.1. GTDB lineage: Bacteria > Pseudomonadota > Alphaproteobacteria > Rhizobiales > Xanthobacteraceae > Bradyrhizobium > Bradyrhizobium japonicum_G. The sequence goes on along the minus strand of NZ_JAFCKS010000015.1, from coordinate 61,227 downwards.
GCATTCGATCTGCACGCTGGAGTTCGAGGATCATCGTCCGCTCTACGACTGGTTCATCGAGAAGCTGCCGGTGCCGTCCAAGCCGCACCAGTACGAATTCGCACGGCTGAACCTGACCTACACGCTGCTGTCCAAGCGCGTGCTGACCCAGCTCGTGCGCGAGGGCCATGTCGCGGGCTGGGACGATCCGCGCATGCCGACCATGGCGGGGATGCGCCGCCGCGGCGTGCCGCCGGCAGCCCTTCGCGAATTCGTCAAGCGCATCGGCGTGGCCAAGGCCAACAGCGTGGTCGACGTCGGCATGCTGGAGTTCTGCATCCGCGAGGAGCTGAACCGGACGTCGCAGCGCCGCATGGGCGTGCTGCGGCCGCTGAAAGTGGTGATCGAGAACTATCCGGAAGGGCAGACCGAAGAGCTCGAGGCGATCAACCACCCGGACGATCCTTCCGCCGGCACGCGCAAGATCACGTTCGGCCGTGAGCTCTATATCGAGCAGGACGACTTCATGGAGAACCCGCCGAAGAAGTTCTTCCGCCTGTCGCCGGGCAACGAGGTGCGGCTGCGCTATGCTTACTTCATCAAGTGCACCGGCGTGATCAAGAACGATAGCGGCGAGGTTGTGGAGCTGCGCTGCACCTATGATCCTGCGACCAAGGGCGGCAACGCACCCGATGGCCGCAAGGTCAAGGCGACCATGCATTGGCTGCCGGCGGCAAATTCGGTGCCTGCGGAGATCCGCATCTACAACCAGCTGTTCGCCAATCCGAGCCCGGACGCCTCGAACTTCGCGGCCGACCTCAATCCGCAGTCGCTGGAGATCCTGGCTGATGCCCGAGTCGAGGTCTCGGTCGCGGAGAGCAATTCAACCGAGCCGATGCAGTTCGAGCGCCAGGGCTATTTCGTGCGCGACAAGGACTCGACGCCGGGCAAGCCGGTGTTCTCGCGGACCATCGGCCTGCGCGATACGTTCGCGAAAGAAGTCGCCAAAGGTTGAGCACGCATGAGCAACGAAGCCGACGCCATCGTTTCCGCCATCATCGCGAAATGGTGCGCCGGCTTCGCAACGCTCGACGCGGCCGGGCTGTCGTCGCTTTATGCGAAAAACGCGTTCTTCTTCGGATCAAACCCACGACTTTATCGGGGCCGGGACGGCGTCGCCGACTATTTCAACGGCCTACCGCGCTGGCGCAGGCCGTGCGCGGTGTTTTCCGAGGTGCGTGTTGCGCAGTCCGGTCCTGACCTGATCAACATGGCCGCGAGCATCTCGTTCGATCTCGGCGGCGAGCGCCCGGATCTCGTCGTCAAGATGAGCTGGGTCATCATTCGCGAGGACGGCGACTGGAAGATCGTCAATCATCACGCCTCGTCGCAGGCGGCGTTGATCTGAGGAGCGCGCACGGCATCGTCATTCCGGCGAAGGCAACGAACGCGCACCTCGCGCGTTGTGTGGGTCCAGAAGAGGAACCCACCATGCAGAACATCGCAGAGCATATGGAAGTCATCGGCGCCGACGGCGTCCATGTCGGCACCGTCGACAAGGTCGAGGGCAACCGCATCAAGCTGACCAAGAAGGACAGCGGCGAAGGCAGCCACAAGGGCCACCATCACTTCATCGACAAGGGCCTCGTCGCCGGTGTCGAGGGCAACAAGGTGCGGCTGTCGGCCAAGGCGGACGTCGCCGTTACGATGGAACAGGAAAAATAGGGCGAAGCCCTTCCGTTCCTGATCTGTACCGCTTTTCGGCTGGGAATTATCACCTTGACAAAGCAGGTACAGGATATAGGTGAGACTGGCCCCGCCAGTGGAGGCGGGGCTGGCGCGCCCGAAATGTTGACTATTTCCCGTTCCGATTTTTTGGACGTCGCTAGTCGGGTTCTGGCGGCTGAGGACGATGCTTCCGGATCGCCAACACGGCGTCCACAAATGATGGTTCGTTATATAGCAGGCCGTATATTTGATGAGGCACTGGGTGATGACCGTGAAGTAGGTTGATAGTGTGCCCGATGCAGTTCGAAACGGTCTTCATTTCGGACAGAATGTCGAGAAAGTCCTTCTCTCGATATACCATGATGCGGCGCTTATCGGCCTCAAACAGCGGGTTTCCGGCATCAAGCGTTGATGTCCGATGTAGACTTTTCGATATCTCTACGAATGTCTGTAGAGACGCTGCGGGCTCAATCAATAGGACGGCATCTGGTAGTTCTTCGCAGTAGGCCCATATATGGTGCGCTACTGGGTGTCTTTTATGCGCCGCCTTTTTGGCCATACTGATAACCGCTTCGAACGTTTCTAGCTCCGGGTCGGTAAGTTTCTTGGCACCAGCGGCAGCGATCATGTCCATTTGCGCGCTGGCGCTACGGACGGTTTGGAGCATGGCCATGATTGGGTCTGCCTCAGTATGAAGCAGAAACCCGAGAAGGGCTGCCGATAACATTTCTATTTCAGCCCAACGGGCTACTACCTGGAGAGCGAGCGGTGCTAACTTCGGACGCTCGACAATCGCGTTTGGAGTTGAGAGCACGTTGGCCTTGGGCCGGACACGGGAAAGCGGCTGCGGCATGGCAAAATCCAAGAAGGTCGAATCATCATCGTCAGACATAGAAATAGAGCCTGATGCTTGGGAGCGCTTTGAGCGCGCCGTAGAGGTGGTGGCGAAAAGCCCGCCTCAGCATCGGGAGAAACCGAAAAACAAGAAACCAGTCAAAAAAAAGAAACAGAAGTGAACGAACTACTATTTCCGATTTTCACTGTCTTGGCTGAATCGTCATCGCAGCGATATTGTCGGCCAGCGCCGTCAAAATTTGCGCGGCCGCGCGATTTGGCGTGCCCCCTTGAGTTTGATGTGGCGTGGCTAACTGCCGAAGATGTGCTTCGGCTTCCGTTTTCGATAGCAGACCGCTTTGAACTAGGGCGATCACACTTAGCTGGCCCATAGCCAAAGAGGCAATTGCCGCTGCCGCAACACCGTTCAGTTCTGCGTCAGTCATTCGCGTTCTCCCTTTTGCTTTTGTTTTCTGCACCATTTCGAAAAAGCCCTCGCCGACTTCTTAATTCGGAGCGGCGTCTTTTTTGCTGTTAGGCCGTCGATAGGTGAGTCGCTTGCCAACGATGCCCTTCGCCATGGTCTCGGCACGTTCGTAATCGTTCACGCCAAGGGCAGAACGGTTGGAGTAGCGGAAATCAAATTCCGCGAGATAGCGGTGCAAGTGCTTCTCGCTGCAATGCTGGTAGACGCCCTTCATGCCGCGCTTGAAGATGCTGTAGTAGCCCTCGACCGTGTTGGTTGAGATCACCTTGTCGCCCTCGCGGCGAACGTATTCGTCCTTTGAGTGCTTCACGGTGTCGTGCTGCAACCCTTCGACTTCGGCAATGTACTTGTAGGCCGCCAGTTCGTCGGTCATCAGGTGGGCTTCACGGCTCAGATTGGCGCGAATGACCGGCATGATGTCGCCAGCACGCGTGCCATCGATATGGAAGCTGCGGGCAGCGCCGCCGCGCTCCACAAGGGTCAAGACGACGTTCTTATGCGCCCATGCGGCTTTGCCCTTCTTAACGCCCTCAAGGCGTCCAATGAAGGTCTCATCGGCCTCTACGGGCTTGCCACCTTCGCCCATGGGCGGGAGCAGGCCACCAGCTCGCATCGCCTCACGGAGACGGTGCATCATGAACCAAGTCGACTTGTACGAAATGCCCAGCATGCGGTGCATCTGATGAGCGGACACACCCTTCTTGGAAGCGGTCATCAGGAACAGCGCCGCCAGCCACTTGGACAGCGGGATTTTGGAGCGCTCGAACACGGTGTTGACGGTCACGGTGAACTGCTGGCGGCAAGCCGGTTCGCCGCACTGATACACGCCGGGACGGTGGGCCTTGCCCTCAAGCTTCTTGATCTTGGCCTGATCCGCATTGCCGCAATGAGGGCAGTGTGGACCATTGGGCCAAACCCGAGCCTCAAGCCACTCGCGGGCTTTGGTTTCGTCCTGAAAGACCGGGTTCTGAAGGTTCGACATGGGGTAGCTCCTATGGGTTCCATTCTACCCATAGGTGCTGCTTTGTCAAGGTGATAATTCCCTTTCGGCTGCCTGCACGTTCCGGTAGCCTCTGCGCCGGTTGCGTATCGCAAGGTGCAGGGAATGGCGGAGCAGGGCCGGCCAGTTCGGTCCCAGGGGACTGCAAGCGGGATCGCGGGGACTTGGCCTGTCGGCCGAGCCGCGCCTGCCGGTGGCTTCGTGCCCGCAGGTTTTGGCGCCTGGCCCTCGATCGTCGAGGCCTTGCGAATTTGGGCGCGGGCCGAGGCCGGCGCCGGCCGGCTGCTGCCTTGGGTGCCTGTCGCTTTCGGCGGCGGTATCGCGCTGTACTTTGCCGCAGATCATGAGCCGGTGCTCTGGGTCGTCGCTGCGACGGCGGTCGCGCTCACGATCGCGGCGGTCCTGTTGCGGCGGAGCCGGCTGTTTGCGGCCGCAATCATGATCGCGGCGGTCGCGGCCGGCTTCGCCGCCGCGACCTGGAAGACGGCGCGCATCGCCCACACCGTATTGGCAAAACCGCTCTATTCGGTGTCGTTGTCGGGCTTCGTCGAGGCCCGCGACATCCGCGAGCGCACCGACCGTTTCGTTCTGCGGGTCACCGCGATGGAGGTACCGCGCAGTGACGTCAAGCTCGAGCGCGTGCGCCTGTCGGTCCGCAAGGGGACCGCGCCCGAGGTCGGCAGCTTCGTGCAATTGAAGGCGCGGCTGTTGCCGCCGCTTTCGCCGCTCCGCCCCGGCAGCTACGATTTCTCCCGCGACATGTTCTTCCAGGGCATCGGCGCCTCCGGCTTCGTGATGGGCGCGATCGCAGCTTCAGTGCCGCCGGATGCCGGTGGTTTGCGGCTGCGCTACGCGGCCTTGATGCAGGGCCTGCGCGATGCGATCGACGCACGCATTCGTGCGACGCTCGACGGCGACAATCGCGCGATCGCGACCGCGCTGCTCACGGGCCGGCGCGATGCGATCACCACCCCCGTCAACGATGCGATGTTCATTTCGGGGCTGGGCCATGTGCTCTCGATCTCCGGCTATCACATGGCCGTCGTCGCCGGCGTGGTCTTCTTTGCGGTCCGTGCGCTGCTCGCTCTGATCCCGGGACTGGCGGCCGGCTTCGCCATCAAGAAATGGTCGGCGGCCGCGGCGCTGGTTGCGGCCGCGTTCTACCTGCTGCTGTCTGGTGCGGAGGTGGCCACGCAAAGATCGTTCTTCATGACCGCGGTGGTGCTGATCGCGGTGATGGTCGATCGCCGCGCCATCACCTTCCGTACGCTGGCCGTGGCCGCGCTGATCGTGCTGGCGGTCGCGCCGGAAGCGCTGGTGCATCCGAGTTTTCAGATGTCGTTCGCGGCAACGCTCGGGCTGGTGGCGCTGGTGCAGATCGGCATGCCGAACTTGTTTGCCTCGCCCGACCATTCGGCGACCGCGCGCGTTGCGATGTGGGGCGGCCGCGAGATCGCGATGCTGTTCCTGGCCTCGCTGATCGCGGGGCTCGCGACCACGCCCTATGCCGCCTTCCACTTCCACCGCGTCACGCCGTTCGGCGTGCTCGCCAATCTCGGCGCGATGCCGGTCGTCTCGGCGCTGGTGATGCCGGCGGGGCTGTTGGGCCTGCTTGCGGCGCCGTTCGGGCTCGACAGCGTGTGCTGGTGGCTGATGGGAATCGGCATCGACTGGATGATCGCGGTCTCGCGCTGGGTCGCCGCATTACCGGGCGCGGTCGGCCGCATCCCGGCCTTCGGCATCGCGCCGCTGATCGCGGCCAGCCTCGGGATCATCGTGATGGGCCTGCTGCGCACGCCGCTGCGCTGGTCCGGCGCGCTGGTGTTGCTGGCCGCGATTGCCTGGGGGCTGTCCGCGCGCCAGCCCGACATCCTGATTGCCGGCGACGGCGCGAGCGTCGCGGTGCGGGGCAGAGACGGGCAACTGCATCTGATCCGGGCCAGCAAGGACGGCTTTCTGCTCAAGGAATGGCTGGCTGCCGACGCCGATCCGCGCGATGGCGGTCATGCCTCGCTGGCCGACGGCGTGTCCTGCGACGAGTCCGGCTGCGTGACGCCGCTCGGCGACGGGCGGTTGGTCGCGCTGGCACTGCGCATCGACGCGTTGGCGGACGATTGCAGCCGGGCCGCGCTTGTGGTGACGGCGCGTCCCGTGCCGCCCGATTGCGCCGCGATGGTGGTCGATCGGCAGCGGCTCGCGAGCCAGGGCGCGCTGGCCCTGACGCAGCGGGGGGACGGCTTTGCGGTTCAGGCGGTGAGGGCGCGAGGTGCGAGCCGCCCCTGGTTGCCGGCCGGCGCCGGCGAAGGTGATTTCGACGGCAGTCTTGCGCCGAAGACGGCTGCGCCCCGCAACCGCGACGCAACGCCGGCGGAGACCGACTTGCAGGCCGACGATTGAACCGATCGGGCAGGGCATGATCGGGAAAAGTGCGAAGCGGTTTTCCGAAAAGGTCATGCTCAAACAAGAACGCTAAAGCGCGATGATGATTCATCGCAATCTCATCGCGCTTTAGAAGTACCAGGCCAGCACGGCTTCGAGCGTGCTGTTGCCGATGACCGGCAAGGCCACCATCCGGCTCAGTCCGGATGCGCAGGCCTCAGAGCCGGCGGCCGAGCCGTCATGCGCGAGCTCGTCGTTGAGCGCGGGCATGCCGGTGGCCCAGGCGCCACCGATGCTGCCTTCGCCCCTCGCGATGGATTTTCCTGCATAAAGCGCGGCGAGGTCGGTCTGCGCACTGCAATCGCCGGCGCGAAAGACCAGCGCCGAGCGGGTCTCGTTCGGAACCCATATCTCGAAGCGTCGCGCGATCGGCGTGGCTTGCGCGGAGAGGAATGTCAGTACCCAGGTATGGTCTACGCCGGTCCGATAGGGAACGCCGACGCCCAGATTGATCCCGACCTTGGCCGCGTCCTCCCAGCGCAGGAAGCTCTTCGCATCGTGCAGGTCCTTGATGATCAGCGGCAGCCCCGCCTTCCAGGTCCGCCCGGGCAGGCCAAAACCGCGCGGAAATTTGGTGTGGCGGGAGTTGAATTCGAACATGTCGGCGGTGCCGTAGTAGCCGTCGACGAGCCCCATCTCGTGGGAGACGACAGGGTCGTTGTGCCAGAGCTCGATCGCGCCGACATGGGCCTCTTCTTCACCGCAGAACAGCACCATGACGGCCTGGAGGAATTCGCCGGCGAACACGGGCACCGCCACCCCACAGGTGAGGCCGGCTGCGAGGGCCTGATCGGTACGCTTGAAATAGGAGTTGGCGAATTTGGTGAGGATCACGGGGTGGCCGGAGGCCCAGGCCTTGCCGGGAAGGCCCTCGTCATATCCGAAATGCAAGCCTTCGCTGATGGCCTTGAACGCGGACAGCCCTTCGCCGTAGAGGCCGCCACCGAACTCCAGCCGCATGCGCGTCCGGTCCGGCACCCAGAGTTCAACGACGCGAATGAAGGTTTTCATCGAGCATGTCCGCCGTCTCAAGCCTTGACAGCATCGGTCATTTGGCTGTGTGGCGGACGTTCAAAATTCAGGCAGGGCGGCTCAAACTTCGTGCGGCGGGAAAAGCGCAACGGCTTGGTCGATCCGATCGGATTTCGCGGGGCGCAAGCCATACCGTCTCGCCGGCCACGGCCGGCGATGGCAATTCGATCCTGGCCTCCGACCTTGCGGCCGGAAGCGGCCGTGTTCAGCCGATCGGCAGCCGGGTAATCGTCGGCTGTCTGTCGGCAGTGATCTGCGGCTTGTGCTCGCGTTCGCCGGCCGGCTGCTGCGTCACCGGCAGTTGCAGCACGGTTGCGTGCTGGCCTTCAACGAGCTGCGTTACCAGCACGTATTTACCGTCGGGGAATTCGATCGCGTCATGATGGCGATCGGGAATGTGCGGATCGATCTTGCCGAACTTCCCGACGCGGGAATTGATGGTGCGCGTCCAGATCCAGCGATTGTCGTAGCGGACGTTGTCGGCAAAGGCGAGCTCCGTTCCCGGCAGCAGGCAGACGGCAACTGTCGGATCGGCTGCGGACGCAAAGCCGCGCGTGGAGGTGCCGCGGAAGGTTGTCGTGACGATCGTCTCGCCGACTTCGGCGGGGCGCGACGCGACGGCATGCAGGCTGTAGTCACACATCGGGTGCTCCTCTTGCGAAGACAGCGACCCGCGTCTCTTATCGAGGCGCAGGCCTCTATCAGAGTTCAAGCACGCAACGGTCTGCTTGGTTGTAGGCAAATCTGCGGCTGGGATCCGCAGGCCACGATCACATTAACTTTCCCGAATCCAATAGGAACAAAGCCTCGTCCCGTGCATTCTGCAGGCGCGTGTCAGCGCCCTGAGGGGGCCGACCATCCCGAATAATGCCAGCTCGGTTGCGACGGCAGGCGATTGCATTGCGGCCGGCGCGGGCTCGTTCGCTAACCGCCACCTTTGCAGACAGGGCGAGGCGGTTGTGCGGCGGCTTGCGACGCTGATACTGCGATCAGCGCCGCCGCGACTGTGCTCAAGACGATCTGGCGCATGGCTGTTTCCTCGAGCTGCTGAGGCCGCGAAGCGGTGCTGCTTCATGCGGCGTGCCGAGGATGAAGCGCCGGAGGAGGGGCCGGATAATCTGCGCGAAACCAGAAAGACTACCCAGCGGGAGCGGACAATCGTCCGCTCCAATCGTTGATGGCGATCGTTGCTCATGCGAGCGCGGATGCGCCGGATACTTTCCGGTATCAGTATTTCCGGTACAGGCCGATCAGCTTGCCCTGAATCTTCACCCTGTTGGGCGGCAGGATGCGCACCTCATAGGCCGCGTTGGCGGGCTCGAGCGCGATCGAGGCGCCGCGACGGCGGAAGCGCTTGAGCGTCGCTTCCTCGTCGTCGATCAGCGCCACCACGATGTCGCCGGTATCGGCACTCTCGTTGCGCTGGATCAGCGCCATGTCGCCGTCGAGGATGCCGGCCTCGACCATGGAATCGCCGCGCACTTCGAGCGCGTAATGCTCGCCCGAGCCGAGCATGTCAGGCGGTACGCTGATGGTATGGCTGCGGGTTTGCAACGCCTCGATCGGCGTGCCGGCCGCGATGCGGCCCATTACCGGCACGGCAACGGGACGTTCGCCCTCGTCGGCAGACAGGCTTGAGCTCGCGCGGACCTTGCCGAGGTTGCCCTCGATGACGCTCGGCGTGAAGCCGCGGCGGCTGCCGGCGGCCGCCTGGAGCTCGGGCAGCTTGATGACTTCGATCGCGCGGGCGCGGTTGGGGAGGCGACGGATGAACCCGCGCTCCTCGAGCGCCGTGATCAGGCGGTGGATGCCCGACTTCGAGCGCAAGTCGAGCGCATCCTTCATCTCGTCGAAAGAAGGCGGCACGCCGCTTTCCTTCAGACGTTCACTGATGAACCGCAGAAGCTCGTATTGTTTGCGCGTTAACATCTCGACCTAAGTCCCCCGGTTGATGTCGTTCGATTCCGAGACGCTGAATTCAGCAATATGCCGCGACATGCTCGAAACAAATCATGAACGGACACTATATGTTCGATACATGTTCCGCAACTGCTTAATTTACCGTGAACAGAGCAAAGTTCGCGGAACGCGCATTGGCGGGACGCTCAGACGGGGAGCCGCAACACTTCGCAAGGCGAGCCCGCCTCGGCTTTCGGCGCGAACGGTGCGCGCACGAGAAGTGCCTGTGCCGCAGCGAGATTCGCAAGCAACGAAGAATCCTGATGGCTGACGGGAAGGGCGACGAGCGTGCCGTCGTCGCGCTGCTCCAGACGTGCGCGCAGATAGTCCTCGCGCTGGTCGTTGGCGCCGACGTCGCGGCCGAGCACGGCGCGCTCGCGGTGATGATGAATTGCGGCCCGGCCCGACAACGCGCGAATCAGCGGCACCATGAACAGGAAGGCGCACACATAGGACGACACGGGATTGCCGGGCAGGCCGATCACAGCCATCGCGCCGAGCCGTCCATGCATCATCGGCTTGCCCGGCCGCATCGCGATCTTCCAGAAGGCCATCGCGACGGCTTCGTCCCTCAGCGCCTGCTGGACCAGATCGTGGTCGCCGACCGATGCGCCGCCGGTAGTGATGAGGACGTCTGCGCCGCTCGCGCGCGCGCGGCGGATGCCGGCGGTGGTGGCCTCCAGCGTGTCGGCGGCAATACCGAGGTCGATGGTTTCGGCCCCCTCGCTGCGAGCCAGCGCATGCAGGGCATAGCCGTTGGAATAGACGATCTGGCCGTGACCGGGCGTGGTGCCCGGCATCACCAGCTCGTCGCCGGTGGCGAGGATTGCGATCTTCGGACGGCGGCTGACGGCGAGGTGGGGGTGATTCATCCCGGCGGCGAGCGCGAGGTCGCGCTCGGTGAGCCGGCTGCCCTTGCGCAGGAGCACGTCGCCCTTGCGGAAATCGACGCCCGCGGGGCGGATGTGCCGGCCGGAGATCGCGGCTTCCTTGATCGTGATGCGCTTGCCGTCAGCGACGGTGTCCTCCTGGATCACCACGGCATCCGCGCCATCGGGAACGACGCCGCCGGTGAAGATCCGCACGGCCTCGCCGGCGCCGACCGATCCTGCGAACGGCCGGCCCGCGGCGACCTCGCCGATCACGGCGAGGGTCGAACCGATCGTTGCGGCATCGGCCGCGCGCACCGCGTATCCGTCCATCGCCGACATTGCCTGCGGCGGCTGCGTGCGCCGCGCGACGACGTCGCGCGTGAGCACGCGATGGTAGGCGTTGTCGAGGGAAACCGTCTCCTCCGGCAGCGGATCCGCACCCGCCAGCACCGCGGCAAGCGCGTCAGAAACCGGCATCAGGGCCACGGCGAAAACTCCTGCTCGGCGCGTTCGGGCGAATGTTCCGCCAGTCTTCTAGCCGAGCGCGGGCGCAGAGGCAAAACAGCTGAGCGGGCGTAACTCAGCTCGCTGCTCACACTGCACTTGAGGGCGAGATCAGGCCCGTCGCGGCATGGTCCCGAGAACGAGACAGATCGGCAGAAGCGTGGCCATGGCAAGGACGATCATGGCGAGCGCCACGGCCAGCATCGGTCAGCTCCTCGCCTGTCCATCCGGACTGGCGTCCAGTGTGACGTCGGGAGCTTTTGGACCTTGATCCTTGTCGGGCAGCGGATCGGCCTGAGATTTCAGGTCGGCGGCCTTGCTGATCAATTTTGCGGAGAGGTCAGAATCCGAGGTGGTTCTGGCGAATTTCATCAGCAGGGAGGCCTGCTTCGTGAGGTAGGTTTTGCCCAACACGTCGATCAATCCGATGTAGAATTCCCAACGGACTAATGAGTCCCGAGACGGGCATTCGTTCCCGGAACTCTGTACAAAAATGCACAAAGTCTTTTGGTTCCTCGCCGTCAGGCGAAATAGGTCCCGAAACGGTCAGATTCCCAGCGCCGTGAGGGCATTTCCAACGTCGCGGGGGGAGGTCACATGGACCGCCGTCAAGCCGCGGGCTCGCGCCCCCTCGACATTCTCGGCGAGGTCATCAAAGAACACGATGCGCCCGGCGGGTACGCCGATCGCGGAGACGACGTGGTCGAAGGCCTCGGCATCCGGTTTGCGCAGACCGATGCTGGACGACAAATACAGCTCGTGGAAATGGCCTAGCACGTCGGCATATTCCTTCGAGAAAAAGTCCACATGGGGACGGTTGGTGTTGGAGAAGGCGTAGAGCGGCATCCGCTTCGCCGCCCGCGGCAGCAGCTCGGCGATGTCGGGCATCTCGCCGGCGAAGATCGCGTTCCAGCCCTCCAGGAACTGCGCATCCGAGATGCCGATCCCGAGCGAAGAGCGCAACGAGGCGAAATAATCCTCGTCGCTGATCTTTCCCATCTCGTGCAGCCGATAGGCTTCGCTATCCCGCACATAGCGCGCGACGATGGCGTCGGGCTTGCAGCCGGCATGGCCCGCCCAGCAGGCGATCGCCCTGGAGAAATCGATATCGAGCACCACGCGGCCGAGATCGAACAGAAGCGCATCCGCGCTGCCGGGAGAGAGCGGTGTCACCTGCATCCTTTCACTCAGTATCGATATGGCTCGTGATCGAACAGCGGAAACGCGCTGAACACGCTCGGCGCGTTGGTTGCGGCCGCCTGGTGCAGGCAGGATTTGTCGACCCCGGCGAACGAGGTGGCACCCAGCAGGCCGAGACAGCGCAGCACTTCGTCCTCGAGCAACTCCAGCATCCGCGCCACGCCGGCTTCGCCGGCCGCCGCCAGCGCCCAGCATTGCAGCCGGCCGATGCCGACGAGGTCGGCGCCTGCGGCGATGGCCTTGACGATGTCGGTGCCGCGGCCGAAGCCGCCATCGACCATGATCTTGGCGCGGCCCTTCACCGCGTCGACGATCTCGGGCAGCAAATGCATGGCGCCGCGGCCGTGATCGAGCTGGCGGCCGCCATGGTTGGAGACGTAGATCCACTCGACGCCGTGATCGATCGCGATCTGCGCGTCCTCGGCGGTGGCGATGCCCTTCAGGATCAGCGGGATATTGAACTTGTCCTTGATCATCTTCACGGTCCGCCACTCCAGACCCTTCTGGTAGTCGCCGCCGGTGGCGCGCAGGCGGCTCTCCCGAACGTAACGCTTGGCGATGTCACGTTCGCGACGGCTGTAATGGGCGGTGTCGACCGTCAGGCAGAAGGCGGCATAGCCGTTCTTCTCGGTCCGGCTGACGACATCGGCGACGAAGGCATCGTCGCCGCGGACATAGAGCTGATAGATTCGCAGCGCGTCGGGGGCGGCTTCGGCAGTCTTCTCGAGCCCGGGCTCGGACACCGAACTCAGCATGTGCGCCGCACCGAACGTGCCGCAGGCGCGTGCAACGCTCGCCGCGCCATCCGGATCGAAGATCTCCAGCGCGCCGACGGGCGCGAGCACCAGGGGCAGGCGCATCCTGCGGCCGAAATGCTCGACCGTGCCGTCGACCTTGCGAACGTCGCGAAGCACGCGCGGGCGGAAGGCGATCTCGTCCAGCGCCATGCGGTTGCGGCGCATCGTGGTCTCGGTCTCGGCGGCGCCGACGATATAATCCCAGGCATTCTGGTTGAGATTGGCACGCGCTTTGCGGATGAATTCGTGCAGATTCTGGAACGGCTCGTTGCTGGCGCCGAGTTCGACGTTCCTTTCCGGCCGGATGCTGGGTGCTTCGTTCATTGTTATCCTCCCGAGAATTTGAAGCCTTGTCTGATCGCCTAACCCGTCCGGCTCTGCAAAACCATCCTAAATTGGGTATGACTGCGCGGCGTGGCCGGTCCGCCGATTCCCGCCGCGCCCGAACGGGTTCTGCAACGTTGCCAAAAGTTTAGGTTCGAACGAAGGGATTTTTTCGGTGTAAACGCCGGCGTGGCATCCCGGCCTTGAAGAAACCAGAATGGTATTGTGAGAAACAGGCTGGATCGCCATTTGCATGGCGGCTCCCAGCCCAACCGAAGCGCGAGAAAAAGGCCAGCCTATCCATGCGGAAAACCCTGCTGTTCCCCCTGGGCGCGCTCACGGGAGCGTGTCTGACCCTTCTGGTAGCCAGTCCGCACGGCAGCGTATGGGCGGCACGGGCGGCAGCGAGTGCGGATGACGCCTATTCCAAGCTCAATTTGTTCGGCGAGGTGTTCGAGCGGGTGAAGGCGAGCTATGTCGAAAAGCCCGACAATGCCAAGCTGATCGAAGGCGCGATCACCGGCATGGTGACCTCGCTCGATCCGCATTCGCGCTACATGAACGACAAGGCCTGGACCGAGATGCAGGAGACCACCTCCGGCGAGTTCGGCGGGCTCGGCATCGAGGTCACGATGGAGGAGGGCCTGGTCAAGGTCGTCTCGCCGATCGACGACACGCCGGCGTCGAAGGCCGGCATCATGTCGGGCGACCTCATCAGCAAGATCGATGGTGATGCCGTGCAGGGCATGACGCTCGAGCAGGCCGTCAACAAGATGAAGGGGCCGGTCGACACCCAGACCAAGCTCACGATCGTGCGCAAGGGCGCCGACGCCCCGCTCGACGTCGCGATCAAGCGCGAGATCATCCATGTGCGCCCGGTGCGCTTCCACGTCGAGAACGGCGACATCGGCTATATCCGCGTCACCTCGTTCAACGAGCAGACGACCGACGGCCTGAAGAAGGCAATCGCGTCGATCTCGAAGGAGGTCCCGCCGGAGAAGCTCGTCGGCTATGTGATGGACCTGCGCAACAATCCGGGCGGCCTGCTGGACCAGGCCGTGTCGGTGTCGAGCGCGTTCCTGCAGCGCGGCGAGGTCGTCTCGACCCGCGGCCGCAATCCGGAAGAGACCCAGCGCTTCACCGCGCATGGGGGCGACCTCACCAAGGGCAAGCCGCTCGTCGTCCTCGTCAACGGGGGTTCGGCCTCGGCTTCCGAGATCGTGGCCGGTGCGCTGCATGACCACAAGCGTGCGACCATCATCGGTACGCGCTCGTTCGGCAAGGGCTCGGTGCAGACCATCATTCCGCTCGGCGCCGGCAATGGCGCGCTGGCGCTGACCACGGCGCGCTACTACACGCCGTCGGGCCGCTCGATCCAGGCCCAGGGCATCGCGCCCGACATCGAGATCCTCCAGGACGTGCCGCCCGAGCTGAAGGGCCGGATGGATACGATGGCGGAGTCCCAGATGCGTGGGCATCTGTCGGCCGCCGACGGCACCGAGCAGACCGGATCGCAGTCCTATGTCCCGCCGGAAGAGAAGAACGACAAGGCCCTGCATGCGGCCTACGACTTCCTGCACGGCCAGACCGCGAATGCCGTCGCGGCCAAGCCCGCATCGAAGGCCACGGTGCCGAACTGAACCCTCGCGAACTGTGAGACGTCCATCGCCCGGGAGCGGATACCGCTCCCGGGCGAATTCGTTTCGGACGCCGTCTCAGCCCGGGTTCACGGCCGCAAAGGTGGCCTCGTAGCGGCCGCCGCGCTCGGCCCATCGCCGGACGAGTCACCACGGTCAGATCCTCACGGGCTGACGTCTCGGCTCAAGAACGACGACTGCTCAAATTGCCCGCGCGCCGGGTCTTAACTGTGTCAGGGCGACGCCGGAGATCGCGAGCAGTCCACCGACAATCAACTTGGGGGTGACGCGCTCGCCAAGGAACAGCACGCTCGACATCAGGGCGAACACCGGAAGCAATAGACCGAAGGGTGCGACGCGGCCCATGGAGCAGCGGGCGATCAACCAGAACCAGAGGCCGAACCCGACAATTCCTCCGATGAAGATCGTATAGGCGAGCGCCAGCCAACCGCGTCCATCCGCCGTGACCAGGCTCGCGACTTGTCCATGCTCAAGGAGCAGCGACATCAACATCACCTGCGGCACCGTGAACAGCGACGACCATCCCATCAACATCAGGGGATCAAAAGGGCCGAAGCGTTTCGTCAAGACGTTGGACACGGCGAATGCGAAGGCGGCCGCGACCACAAGCAGCAGCGGAAGCGCGTTTGCCGACAGGCCGGGCCCCGCTGCCAACACGACCACGCCGGCGAATGCAAGAGCGACGCCGGCGGAGGTGGTCAGTGAGGGCCTCTCGGCAAGAAGCGGCCACGCCAGCAGGACCGTGAAGGGCGTGGCGAGTTGATATGCGACGGCCGACATGCTTCCCGAGCCGAGCCCAAGGCCGACATAGAACAGCCCGAAGTTCAGTCCCCCGAGGAAAATCGAAATCGCTGCGATCGGGCCGAACTGCCGACGCGTGGGCTTCTTGACCACCGGAACGAGCAGCAGCGCGATCGCCAGGAAGCGCAGCGCGAGGAAGAAGAGAGGCGGAAACTCCGTCACGCCCACCTTGATGGCCACGAACTGATAACCCCAGAGCAGGGGAACGGCCACGGCACAGACGATCTCTATGGCGGACATGGCACCCTTCCTTTCAAGACCGATTGGTCCAGATATTGGCGTGTTGACGGCGGAGGTGCCCAAGGTCGCTATCCCAATGAAACGGGTTGTCTACCTGATGAAGCGGTCGAGAAGAGCGTCGGCGGTGGCTTGCGACTTGCTCCGTGTCGGTGCCGTTTTGCCGACCACGCGCAACCCCTCGACGAAACAGACCAGAATTCCGGCGGCACTTGCAGGCTCGACGCCGTCGGCCAGCTTGCCCGCCGCCTTCGCGCGGGAAAGTGCATCGGCCACCCTGGCCTTCATGGCTTCGAAAAAGCTCGCGATGCGACGCTCAACGTCGGCATCCTGACCGGCCAGTTCCATGGCCGTGGCCACCAGCAGGCATCCACGCCGCCCCTTGGCGCCGCTGGTTCGGTCGACATACCCGGCAAGGAAGGCCCGCAGGCCGTCCACCGGCTCCCGGCGGGACGCCAGTTCAACATCCATCCGTGTCAGGGCATCGGCGATGTAGCGATCGAGCGCACGCAGGAACAGCGAGTGCTTGTCACCGAATGCGGCATACAGGCTGCCACGCGAGAGCTTGGTCGCACGAAGAAGGTCCGGCAGCGCCGTGGCGTGATAGCCACGCGACCAGAACACACCCATCGCGCGTTCGACGGCGGCTTCCGTGTCGAAACCTCGGGGCCGGCCACGGGGTGACTGGACTGTGGCTCGGTGACGCATTTCCGATATATAGACCAAATGGTCTTTAATTCCAAGCGGTCCCCCTGGGCCCCATGAGCTGACGACCGCACCTGTGGGGCAGATCCCTAGCTCGCCTCGCGGCGGCGGCCTTCCTCGCTACCGCGCTGGGCGAGGCGGCTGCAATGAACTGCGAACAGCTCCAGCACCTGGTCGGCCGGTTTTGCGGCGCTGAACAGATAGCCCTGCATCTCGGAGCAGCCGAGCGCGCGTAGCAGGCGCTGCTGCTCCTCGGTCTCGACGCCTTCGGCCGTGGTGGTCATGCGGCGCGCGGCCGCCAGATTGACGACGGCCTGGACGATGCTGGCGGAGCCGTCGGGGCCGGCGATATCGTTGACGAAGCAGCGGTCGATCTTGATCTTGTCGAACGGGAAGCGGTGCAGATAGCTCAGCGAGGAGTAGCCGGTGCCGAAATCGTCGAGCGCGATGCGCACGCCGATGGCGCGGAGCTGGTGCAGTATCGCAAGCGCGGTGTCGTCGTCGCGGATCAGCACCGCCTCGGTGATCTCGAGCTCGAGCCGGCTCGCGGGCAGATTGGACGCGGCGAGCGCCGCCACGATCTTCAGCGCCAGCGTGCCGCTCTTGAACTGCACCGGCGAGACGTTGACGGCGAGGCGGATGTCGTCGGGCCAGGCGGCGGCGTCGCGGCAGGCGGTGGCCAGCACCCATTCGCCGATCTCGTTGATCAGGCCGGTGTCTTCCGCGATCGGGATGAATTCGGCGGGCGAGACCATGCCGCGTTCGGGGTGGCGCCAGCGGACCAGCGCCTCGCAGCCGGTGATGCGGTCGTCCTTGAGGCTGAGGCAGGGCTGGTAGTAGACCTCGAGGCCGCCATGGGCGATGGCGTGGCGCAGGTCGATCTCGAGCTGGCGCCGCTCGTGGATTTTGGCATCCATGGCCGGCTCGAAAAAGCGATAGGTCCGGCGTCCGGCGGCTTTGGCGGCATACATCGCCATGTCCGCGTTCTTCAGGATCTGGTCGAGCGCCGTGCCGTGTTGCGGCGCCAGCGCAATGCCGATGCTGGCCTCGGTCGCAAGATGATGGCCCATGCAGTCGAAGGGGGCGCGGATGGCCTCGAACACACGTGCGACGAGCTCGTTGACCTGGTCCAGCGATGTCACCGCTCCCTGGATGATGGCGAATTCGTCGCCGCCGAGCCGCGCCACGAAGTCCGCCGGCCCCGCGCAGCGGCGGAGGCTGTGCGCGACCGACTTCAGCAGTTCGTCGCCGACGAGATGCCCGAGCGCGTCGTTGACGCCCTTGAACTCGTCGATGTCAATGTAGTGCACCGCGAGCTGCTCGCCCCCGGCGACGACGGCCAATTCCTCGCGCAGACGCTCGTGGAACAGGGCGCGGTTCGGCAGGTCGGTCAGCGCGTCGTAATGGGCGAGATGGGTGATGCGCTCCTCGATGCGCCGGCGCTCGGTGATGTCCTCATGCGTCGCCACCCAGCCGCCGTCCGCGAGGGGTTCGTTGACGATCTGGATCGAGCGCCCATCGGAGGTGTCGATCACCATGGAATTGCGCGCATGGATGTCGCGCAGGACCCGCGCGACGTACAGGTCCACATCGCCCGTGAACGAGCCGGTGGCCTTGCGGTGTGCGATGATGTCGTGGAAGCTGCAGCCCGGTCTCACGATTTCGGCCGACAGCCCGTACATCTCGATGTAGCGCTGGTTGCATATCACGAGCTGCTGCGAAGCGTCGAACAGCAGCAGGCCCTGGGTCATGTTGTTGACGGCGCGATCGAGACGCTGCTTTTCCAGCGTCAGCCGCTCGCGCGAAAGGCGGTGCTGCTGCATGAGCTTGCGCACGATCGCGATCAGCACGCCCGCGATGGCGAGCGCGGAAGAGGCGGCGACCGAGATCAGGATGCCGATCTGCTCGCGCCAATCCGCAAGGGCCGCGGCGCGGGTCGTGGTGGCCATCATCAGAATCGGGAAGTGGGGCAGGGCATGCGCGGAGATCAGCCGGTCCTCTCCGTCGACGGGACTCGTGAAGTGACCGGCGAAGTGATCGAGCCCGAAGACCCTCTGCTGCTCGAACGCGCCGTTCTTGAAATTCCGCCCCATCAATTCGCTGGAGTGAGGATAGCGGGCGAGCAGCGTGCCGTCCCGGTGCAGCATCGAGATCGTGGCGCTCTCGCCGAGCACGACTGGTTCGAAGAATTTCTCGAAATTGGCCGGTTCGATGCCGCGTCCGACCACGCCGATGAACTCGCCGTTCGGTCCGTTGATCCTGCGCACGATCAGGATGGTCCAGGCGCCGGAGACGCGGCTGTACAGCGGCTCGATCAGCACGTCCGGCGAGTTGGGATCGTATTTGAAGGTCCGAAAATAGGCGCGATCGGCAACGTTCACTTTCGGGGCTGGCCATGCCGCCGACGAATTGATCAAATTGCCTTCGGCATCGATGACGTTGACGCCGCCCATATAGGGCAGTGCCTCGATCTTCGAGCGCAGCATCCGGTGGATGTCCTGGCCGGCGAGGCGCTTGCGAAAGTCCTCCACGGTTGCGATGCCGCTGATACGGACGTGGTCGACGAAGTCCTTCTGGATGACGGCGAAATCCTGCAATTGCTGATCGAAATGATGGGCGAGCAGCAGCACGGTATTTTCCAGCTCGCGGGCGGAGTTGCGCAACGCGCGTTCGCAGAAGTTCTGCGCCATCAGCGTCGCGCCGACGGCGATCGCCGCGATCAGCAGCGCGCCGCCCACGACCAGCCAGCGGATCGGCCCGCTGCGCGCGAAGGCCTGGTCAAAAAGGCGACTGCCGAATCTCGTCATCATGCTCGATCGTTGCCGTGCACACGTCAGGGTCATTCTCGGCCCCGAAAGCATCCGTTGGTTTACGGGAACGGGGTGGAGGCAAAGTTAGGAAGGTGGGTTAACGCGCCGTGAACGGACGCGCACAAAAGCGATCGATGCGCGGGACACGAGACGTGCAGGATTTGCCGGTTGCTTGCGCCGGGCCGGTCAATTCCTGCCGGGCATCGCGATGATCAACGCGAGCTTAACCATCTAAGGTGCTGGCGATCCTCATGTCCGCATTGGCACACGAATTGCGAGTGTCTTCGCAACGAAGCAGAGAGGATACGATCATGAAGAATACTTTGAAGAATTTTCTCGCCGACGAAACCGGTGCAACCGCGATCGAGTACGGCTTGATCGCCGCCGGCATCGCGCTTGCGATCATCACCGTCGTGAACGGCATGGGCAGCAAGCTCAATACAAAATTCGGGTCGATCAGCACGTCGCTGAAATAGCGGCGCGCACCAGAGCATTTTCAAGCGAAGTGGGCACCGGTTCGCGTAAAGAAAACGCGTTAAAACAGAAATCCGGAGCTCCGTTCCGATGCAATCGGAATGAGGTTCTAGACGCGGTAATGGCCGGACTTGCCGCCGAGCTTCTCGACCAGGTGGATGCCCTCGATGCGCACGCCGCGCTCGACCGCCTTGATCATGTCGTAGATCGTGAGGCAGGCGACCGAGACGGCGGTGAGCGCCTCCATCTCGACGCCGGTCGGCCCAGTGACCTTCACGCTGGCGCGGACGAGGCAGCCGGGCAGCTTTGCGTCGGGCTCGATCTCGACCGTCACCTTCGACAGCGCGAGCGGATGGCAGAGCGGGATCAGCTCCGAGGTGCGTTTGGCGGCCATGATGCCGGCGATGCGGGCCGTGCCGAGCACGTCGCCCTTCTTGGCGTTGCCGGAGACGATCAGATCAAGCGTCGCCCTGGTCATGACGACGCGTCCTTCCGCGACCGCGAGCCGCTCGGTCGCGGGCTTGTCAGACACGTCCACCATCCGTGCCTCGCCGGAAGCGCCGATGTGGGTGAGGGCAGGGCCGACCCTCCTGGATGGCCTGGTCGCGGAGGACTTGGCCGCGGAGGACTTTCGCGCCGAAGATTTGCGCGCCGAGGATTTGCGCGCCATGTCAGCGCGTACCCGTCGCGAGCGCAGTCTCACGCGCCAGCAGCGTACGCGTGGCGGCGGTCACGTCAGCCTGCCGCATCAGGCTTTCGCCGACCAGAAAGGTCGACATGCCGACGCGCTCGAGCCGGGCGAGATCGGCGGGCGTGAAGATGGCGCTCTCGCCGACCATCAGCCGGTCCCCGGGAATCAGGGGCGCCAATCCTTCACTGGTCGCAAGCGTGGTTTCGAAGGTGCGCAGGTTGCGATTGTTGACACCGATCATCGGCGAGCGGAGTTTCAACGCCCGGTCGAGCTCGGCCCGGTCGTGGATCTCGATCAGCACGTCCATGCCATAGGCGATAGCAGCGTCTTCGAGATCCTTGGCGGTGGCGTCGTCGAGCGCAGCCATGATGATCAGGATGCAGTCGGCGCCATGCGCACGGGCCTCCGCCACCTGATAGGTGTCGAACAGAAAGTCCTTGCGGAGCACCGGCAGCGATGTCGCCGTGCGCGCTGCCACCATGAAGTCGAGATGGCCCTGGAACGAGGGCGTGTCGGTCAGCACCGACAGGCAGGCGGCGCCGCCGGCTTCGTAGGCCCTCGCGAGCAGCGGCGGATCGAAATCGGCGCGGATCAGTCCCTTCGAGGGCGAGGCCTTCTTGATCTCGGCAATCAGCGCGTAGTCGCCATGGCCGAGCTTGGTCCGGATCGCGCGGAGGAAGCCGCGCGGAGCGGGTTGCGCCTTCGCCGCCGCCTCGACGTCCGAAAGCGGCCGTGCGCGCCTAGCGGCTGCGATTTCCTCGCGCTTGTACGCTTCGATCTTGGTCAGGATGTCCGACATGGGAAACTCAGCCGTTGGAGACCGCGATCAGATGTTTCAGCCGTGCGCTCGCCGCGCCGCTGTCGAGCGACGTTGCGCCGATCGCGACGCCTTCCTTGAGATCCTTGGCGCGGCCAGCCACCACCAGCGCCGCGGCGGCGTTCATCAGCGCCACGTCGCGATAGGGGCTCGGCTTGCCGTCGAGCACGCTCTGCAGCGCAATCGCATTGGCGTCGGCGTCGCCGCCCTTCAACGCACCGGGCTCGCAGCGCGGCAGGCCGGCTTCCTCCGGCGTCACCTCGAAATTCCGGATCTCGCCATTGTGGAGCGCGGAGACGAAGGTCGGGCCGGTGAGGGTGATCTCATCGAGGCCATCGGAGCCGTGCACCACCCAGGCGGATTCGGAGCCGAGATTCTTCAGCACCTGCGCCAGCGGCTGCACCCATTGGCGGGAAAACACGCCGACCATCTGCCGCTTCACGCCGGCCGGATTGGACAGGGGGCCGAGCAGATTGAAGATCGTGCGCGTCGCCAGCTCGACCCGGGTCGGGCCGACGTTCTTCATGGCGGGATGATGGGCGGGGGCGAACATGAAGCCGATGCCGCATTCGCGCACGCAGCGGCTGACCTGTTCGGGCCGGAGGTCGATCTTCACCCCGAGCGAAGCCAGCACGTCGGCGGCGCCCGAGCGCGACGACAGCGCGCGGTTGCCGTGCTTGGCCACCGGCAAACCGGCACCCGAGACGATGAAGGAGGCGCAGGTCGAGACATTGACCGAGCCCGAACCGTCGCCGCCGGTGCCGACGATGTCGACCGCGTCCGCGGGCGCGTCGACCGTGAGCATCTTGGAGCGCATTGCCGCGACCGCGCCGGTGATCTCGTCCACGGTCTCGCCGCGCACCCGCAGCGCCATCAGGAGGCCGCCCATCTGCGAGGGCGTCGCCTCGCCGGACATCATGGCGTCGAAGGCGGACGCCGCTTCCTCACGCGACAGGCTGGCGCCGGTCGCCACTTTTCCAATGATCGATTTCAGGTCGTCCATCGCGTGCTTTCAACTCACTGGTTCGCGCCGGTCACCTGCGCGAAGGCGGCCTGATTGATGCTGGTCCCGATGTCGGTTTCGAGCTTGTTGACATAGGAGGCGACCTGCTCCTCGGTTTGCGCGCGGTCGAGGCCGTCCTTCAGCTTCTTGACCGCGTCGGAAGCGGCGTCGACCGTGGGATCGATGATGTCGGTGACGCGGAACACGATCACCTCGGTGCCGCCGGTCACCGGCGTCTGCCCGACGCCGTCCTTGGCGGCGCGGAAGGCCGCCGCCACGACGGTTGCGGGCACGCTGGCGGGCGAGTCGTCGCGCTTGAAGCCGGTCGCGGTCTCGACCTTGGCGCCGACCGCGGCTGCTTCGTCGGCGAGCTTGCCGCCGGATTCGAGCTTCTGCACCATCTCGGTCGCCTTGGCCTTCAGCTTGGTCGCGATCTGGTCCTGCCGCCAGCGCGCCTCGACCTGGTCGCGAACTTCGTCGAGATTGCGGTCACGGGACGGCGTGATGGCAAGCACGTCGTACCAGACAAAGCCGCCCTTGAACGAGATCGAGTCGTTGTCGACGCCGACGTCGGTGTTGAAGGCCTGGGACACCACGTCGAGGCCCTGCGGGATGTTGGCGACCGCCTGACCGTTCGGGGCGCGGCCCGAACGGTCGACGGCGTCGATGGTCACGGCGGTGAGGCCGAGCTTCTGCGCCGCGTCGATCACGCTGGAGCCGCCGCCGCGCTCGTCTTCCATCTTGTCGCGAAGATCGGCGACCTTGACGCGCGCGCGCTCGGTGGCGATCTCGCGCTTGATGTCGCCGGCAAGGCTGGCGTAGTTCGCCTCTTTGCCCGGCTCGATCTTGTGGACCTTGACGATCGAGGTGCCGAGAGCGCCCTGGATCGGCTGGCTGATCTCCCCCGCGGGAAGCGCGAAGGCGGCAGTCCCGACTGTGGGATCGAGCGAGGATTTGGTCACGAGCCCAAGGTCGATGTCGGAGGCGCTGAGCCCGCGCTCCTTGCCGAGATCTTCGAACGACATCCCGCCGACGAGCCGCTCGCGCGCGGCCTGCGCCTCGGTGGCGTTGGGGAACACGAGCTGCTGGATCTGGCGCTTCTCCGGCGTGCCGAGGCGGTCCTTGCGCTGGTCGAACAGCTTTTTCGCGTCGTCGTCGGAGACCTCGCTCCACTTGCCGATCTCTTCCGGCGAGACCACGACGAATGCGATCTTGCGATATTCGGGCGCGCGGAACTGGACCTTGTGATCCTCGAAATAGGCGGCGAGCGCCTCGGGCGAGGGCGCGTCGATGGTGCCTGCCTGGGCCGCATCGAGCCTGACGAATTCAATGGCGCGCTGCTCGTTCTGGAAGCGCGTCAGCACGTCGATCATCGCCTTCGGCGGCTCGAGACCGGCGCCGATCGTGCCGGTGATCTGCCGTCGCAGCGAGACCTTGCGCTGGTCGGCTACGTAGCGCTGCTCGGTATAGCCGAAATTGCGGATCATGGCCTGGAAGCGGTTCGGGTCGAAGCTGCCGCCGACGCCCTTGAAGTTGGGATCGTTCATGATGACCTGGCGGATCTGGTCGTCGGACTGGCCGAGCCCGAGACGGCGCGCCTCTTCGTCGAGGGCGGCTTCCGCGATCGTCTGCTGGAGCACCTGGCGGTCGAGGCCGAACGCGCGCGCCTGGTCAGGCGTCAGCGGACGGCCGAACTGACGGCTGATCTGTTGCAGGCGATCGGTGTAGATCTGGCGGAACTCGTTCAGCGAAATCTCGGTCCCGCCGACCTTGGCGACCGTGGACTGCCCGAAGCCTTTGAAGATGTCGGCGATGCCCCAAACGCCGAAACTGACGATCAGCACGCCCATCACCACGGCCATAATGGTCTTGCCGAGCCAGTTTGATGAGGCCTTGCGCATTCCTCGAAGCATTTGGTCCAACTTGTTTGGCAGGAGGGGAACGGGAGCGCGTCTTTAATGCAGATTCCGCAAAAGCGCGTCACCAAATTGATCAATCATCATAAAGTGGCGGCTTTCCCCCCGCAACCTCGGGTCAGGCGGTCGTTCGTAGCTGCGGTTAAAGGCCCGGGGTCTCTGGAACTGCCGCGACACCTCTGCTAGCGCATGCACAAACCTCATTTTGCTGGAAATCGACATGACCGATGCCATCCGACCGCTGATCGCCGGCAACTGGAAAATGAACGGCTTGAAGAGCGCGACTGCCGAATTCGACGCCATGCTCAATGGTGCGGCAGAAGTGCACGGCAAGGCAGATCTCTTGGTCTGCCCGCCGGCGACCCTGATCGCAGCCTTCGCCGAGAGGGCGCGCGGCAAGAACGTCGCGGTGGGGGCCCAGGATTGCCATCCCAAGGCCTCGGGCGCCCATACCGGTGATATCGCGGCCGAAATGCTGGCGGATGCCGGCGCTACCTCGATCATCGTCGGACATTCCGAGCGCCGCGCCGACCACGGCGAGGGCGATGCCCTGATCCGGCAGAAGGCCG
Source organism: Bradyrhizobium sp. SZCCT0153 (assembly GCF_018129995.1). Taxonomy (GTDB): domain Bacteria; phylum Pseudomonadota; class Alphaproteobacteria; order Rhizobiales; family Xanthobacteraceae; genus Bradyrhizobium; species Bradyrhizobium japonicum_G. The sequence continues at coordinate 36,391 of NZ_JAFCKS010000015.1, read as the reverse complement.
AGGCCGCCCGGCGGGCCGGGGCGGTCGCGATCGTCTGCATTGGCGAGACACAAGGCCAGCGCGATGCCGGCCAGACCCTGGACGTCCTGCGCGGCCAGCTCGACGGCTCGCTGCCGGACGGCTCCACGGCGGCGAATCTGGTCGTGGCCTATGAGCCGGTCTGGGCGATCGGTACCGGCCTGACCCCGACGTCCAAGGATGTCGAGCAAATTCATGGCTTTATCCGGGAGTTCCTGACCTCCCGGTTCAAAGCCGACGGCGCCAGGATGCGCGTCCTCTATGGCGGATCGGTCAAGCCCTCGAACGCAGCCGAGCTGATGGCCGTGAAGAACGTCAACGGAGCGTTGGTCGGCGGCGCCAGCCTGAAGGCGGCCGATTTTCTTGCCATTGCGAAGGGCTGCCCCTAGCTAATCTCAAAGCGCGGATACGGGCCCGATCGGGGGTGGCAATGCCGTTTCCGATCGTGTAACACCGCGCAACTTCAGGAAAACCCGCGAAGCGCGATCGGCTGCCGGTACCGGCGCTGTCGGCTTGTGACGGAAGGACACTATGCAGACTGTTGTCATCGTCATCCACCTCATGATCGTCGCCGTCATGATCGGCGCCGTCCTACTCCAGAAGTCGGAAGGCGGCGGCCTCGGCATGGGCGGCGGCGCGGGCTTCATGTCGAGCCGCGGCACCGCGAATCTCTTGTCGCGGACGACCGCGATCCTGGCCGCGGGCTTCTTCCTGACCAGCCTGTTCCTGTCCTGGTATGCCGGCTACAATCGTGCGCCCTCGTCGATCATCGGCACGCCGGCGTCGCAGGGCCAGCCGGCCGGCGGATCGCCGATCGCGCCGCCGACCTCCGGCGGCATCCTGGATTCGCTGAAGAAGGCCGACGAGCAGCAGCAGCAGCCCGCGCCGGCGCCGAGCGGCCCCCAGGTTCCGCGTTCGCAATAAAGCAGGGGGGCCATGCAGGGCGGCTTCTACCGTCCTGCATCAAAAATCCCCATCAAGGCTCTGTCACCACTCTCAGTTTTGGCTCACCCACAGGCCCGCAGATTATTTGGGGCGGAATACGAATCGCTTTGGCGAATCGAATTCGAGGGATTAGAGGTTAAGCCCCATGGCGCGGTACATATTCATCACCGGCGGCGTGGTTTCTTCGCTCGGCAAGGGTCTGGCTTCAGCGGCACTCGGTGCCCTGCTGCAGGCCCGGGGCTACAAGGTCCGCCTCCGCAAGCTCGACCCCTATCTCAACCTCGATCCCGGGACGATGTCGCCGTATCAGCACGGCGAAGTGTTCGTGACCGATGACGGCGCGGAGACCGATCTCGATCTCGGTCACTATGAGCGCTTCACCGGACGGCCCGCGACCAAGCAGGACAACATCACCACCGGGCGCATCTACCAGGACATCATCTCGAAGGAGCGGCGCGGCGACTATCTCGGTGCGACCATCCAGGTCGTTCCGCACGTCACCAACGCCATCAAGGAATTCGTCCTCTCCGGCAACGACGATTACGACTTCGTGCTGGTCGAGATCGGCGGCACTGTCGGCGACATCGAAGGCCTGCCGTTCTTCGAGGCGATACGCCAGCTCAAGAACGAGTTGCCGCGCGATCACGCCATCTACATCCACCTCACGTTGCTGCCCTACATCCCCAGCGCCGGCGAATTGAAGACGAAGCCGACGCAGCACTCGGTGAAGGAGCTGCGCTCGATCGGCATCCAGCCGGACATCCTGCTCTGCCGTACCGACCGCGAGATTCCGAAGGAGGAGCGCCGCAAGCTCGGCCTGTTCTGTAACGTACGCGAAAGCGCGGTGATCGAGGCGCGCGATGCCGACAGCATCTACGCCGTGCCCGAAGCCTATCACAACGCGGGCCTCGACGACGAAGTGCTCGCCGCCTTCGGCATCGGCTCGCGAATCCCGCCGGTGCTCAAGAGCTGGCAGCAGATCAACGAGCGCATCCGCAATCCCGAGGGCAACGTCACCATCGCCATCGTCGGCAAGTACACCGGCATGAAGGATGCGTACAAGTCGCTGATCGAGGCGCTTTCGCATGGTGGCATCGCCAACAAGGTGAAGGTCAATCTCGACTGGATCGAGAGCGAGATCTTCGAGAAGGAAGACCCCGCGCCGTTCCTCGAGCACGTCAATGGCATCCTGGTGCCGGGCGGCTTCGGCCAGCGCGGCGCCGAAGGCAAGATCCGCGCGGCGCAGTTCGCGCGCGAGCGCGACGTGCCGTATTTCGGCATCTGTTTCGGCATGCAGATGGCCGTGATCGAGGCCGCGCGAAATCTGGTCGGCATCGAGGAGGCCAACTCAACCGAGTTCGGCCCGACCAAGGAGCCGCTGGTCGGCCTGATGACGGAGTGGCTGCGCGGCAACGAGCTCGAGAAGCGCTCCAAGGCCGGCGATCTCGGTGGCACGATGCGCCTCGGCGCCTATCCTGCCGCGCTCAACCGCGGCAGCCGCGTCTCGCAGGTCTATGGCGGCGCGACCGAGATTTCCGAGCGCCACCGTCACCGCTACGAGGTCAACACCGCCTACAAGGATCGCCTCGAGCAGCACGGCCTGAAATTCTCGGGCCTCTCGCCCGACGGCGTGCTGCCGGAGATCGTCGAGTATGAGGATCACCCCTGGTTCATCGGCGTCCAGTTCCATCCGGAGCTGAAATCGCGGCCGTTCGAGCCGCATCCGCTGTTCGCGTCCTTCATTCAGGCGGCGATGGTGCAGAGCCGGCTGGTCTGATTTCCCCGCCTTTGACGATCGCGCCATTTGTTGCGACAACTCCCTGCCGCAAGAACAACAATGCAGGAGTGAACTCCGATGATCTATGAAATGCGCATCTATCGCTGTGTGCCCGGCCGCCTGCCGGCGCTCTTGAAGCGGTTCGAGACGGTGACACTGAAGCTCTGGGAAAAGCACGGCATCAAGCAGGCCGGCTTCTTCACCACTCTGATCGGTGAATCGAACCAGGAGCTGACCTATTTCCTGGCTTGGGACTCGCTCGCCGATCGCGAAGCGAAGTGGGGCAAGTTCATGACCGACCCGGACTGGATGAAGGCACGCGCCGAGAGCGAGGCGGACGGCCAGATCGTCGGCAATATCGTCAGCCAGCTGCTGACGCCGACGGCCTTCTCGTCGGTCAGGTAGCGTCTCCCGCCGCGGGAAGCATTGCGGGGAACCCCGCGCAACCCTGATATTCAAACAGCCCGGGCCGAATAGGGTTGATCCGCCCTTCATCGCCGCTATGGTCGCGGCGAAACGAGGGATTTGCCTTGAGCTCATCGACGTCAGCGGCGCCGGTCGTCACCGTCGGCACGGTCAAATTCGGCAATGATCTGCCGATCTCGATCATTGCCGGGCCGTGCCAGCTCGAAAGCCGCCAGCATGCGCTGGAGGTGGCCTCCGCGCTGAAGGAGATCGCCGCGCGGTTGAAGATCGGCCTCGTCTACAAGACCTCGTTCGACAAGGCCAACCGCACCAGCGCATCCGCCGCGCGCGGGCTGGGGCTCGCGCAATCGCTGCCGATCTTCGCGGAAATCCGTTCGTCGCTCGGCCTGCCGGTCCTGACCGACGTGCACGAGGCCACGCAGTGCGCCGACGTGGCGCAGGCCGTGGACATCCTGCAGATCCCGGCGTTCCTGTGCCGGCAGACCGATCTGCTGCTGGCCGCGGCCGCGACCGGCAAGGTCGTCAACGTCAAGAAGGGGCAGTTCCTGGCGCCCTGGGACATGGCCAACGTCGTCACCAAGATCACCAGCGCGAACAATCCCAACGTGCTCGTCACCGAGCGCGGTGCGTCCTTCGGCTACAACACGCTGGTGTCCGACATGCGCGCCTTGCCGATCCTGGCGCGCACCACCGGCGCTCCGGTGATTTTCGATGCCACTCATTCGGTGCAGCAGCCGGGCGGGAAGGGGACCTCCTCCGGGGGCGAGCGCGAATTCGTGCCGGTGCTGGCACGCGCGGCTGTCGCCGTCGGCGTTGCCGGCGTCTTCATCGAGACCCATCCCGATCCCGATCGCGCGCCGTCCGACGGACCCAACATGGTGCCGCTGCGCGAGTTCGAAGGACTGATCCGTAAGCTGATGGCGTTCGACGCCATCGCAAAGAACCCGCGCTGATGCAGCAAGGCGAGGCGCGGCCGCACGATCACGGCCTGCCGGCCGCCCTCTACGTCATCTCCGGTGCAAGCTTTGCCGCAGCGCTCTCCGCGCGCGCGCTCGATCCGGTGCTGCCGCACGTCGCCGAGGATTTTGGCGTCAGCATCGCGACCGCTGCCGGCTTTGCCGCGGTGTTCGCCTTCACCTTCTCGATCATCCAGCCGATCGTCGGCGCCGCCGCCGACCTGTTCGGCAAGACGCGGCTGATGATCGGCTGCCTCGCGCTGCTCGGCCTTGCCAACATCCTGGGTGCGTTCTCGACCTCGTTCTCGGTTCTGTTCGCAACCCGCATCCTCGCCGGCATCGGCTCCGGCGGCGTGTTTCCGGTGGCGCTCAGCCTGACCAGCGATCTCGTCGGGCCGGAGAAGCGCCAGGTCGCGATCAGCCGCACGCTCGCGGGCGCGATGACCGGCAATCTCCTCGGCGCCTCCGCCTCCGGCCTGATCGGCGATTTCCTCGGCTGGCGCGGCGTGCTGGCGGTGCTCGGTGTGCTCGTGATCGTTGCCTCGATCGCGGTCGCCGCCGGTTTTCGTGGCGCCAGGGTCAAGCACCCGCCAAAGACCAGCCTGTCGGCGCTGAAGGCCGGCTATCGCACCATCTTCACCAACCCGAACGCCTATGTGTGCTATTCGGCTGTTTTCATCGAAGGCTGCTGCGTGCTCGGCCTGTTTCCCTACATCGCTTCGTTCCTGTTCGAGCTCGGGCAGACATCGCTCTCGATCGCCGGAATCGTCATCGCGGGCTTTGCGGTCGGCGGCCTGTTCTACACGCTGACGGTGTCGCGCCTGCTGCCGTGGCTGGGCATGAAGGGCATGATGATCGCGGGCATGACGCTGGTGGCCTCGCAGCTCGTTGTCGTCGCCTTCGGCCCTCGCTGGGAAGTGCAGGCGCTCAATCTCGTCGTGATGGGATGGGGCTTCTACATCGCCCATGGTTGTCTGCAGGTCTTCGCCAGCGAGCTCTCGGCCGAGGCCCGTGCGACCGCGCTGTCGCTGCATTCGTTCTTTTTCTTCATGGGACAGACGGTGGGGCCGCTCGCTTATGGCCTCGGTCTCCAGCACGGTGGCAAGATGCCGACCCTGTTTGCGAGCGCAGCGATCATGGTTGCGCTCGGCTTCGTCTGCGCGCGGCTGCTCAAGCCGCGAGCCCCGGCTGACGCGCGGCCCTGACGGAAGTATCGAACTACCGCTCTTCGCAATCGAGCTGGATCAACCGCTGAGCTTGCGGTCGGAAGCATGAGGCGGGAATTGCCCCGGGTTGGCGGCGATCTTGTTGTTCGCCGCTGTTTGGTCGCGAAAACGCGCAATTCGCGTCACCGTGCCACGGGTGCCTCTGCATGCATGGCACGCGGATTGCTTCGATTTTGAGCAAAACCGAAGGTGACACCGTGGATGCCCAGCCCAGCCGTTCGCCCAGCGTTGCCGGTTCGACCCGATCGACCGGATATCCCACGAGACCACCGCTGCGGCGTTTCCTGACCGATTGCTACGAGGAATTCAGGACCGACAATTCTGGCGAGCTTGCCGATTACATTCCCGAATTGACGCGCGCCAACCCCGGTCATTTCGGCGTTGCGCTCGTCACGATCGACGGCCACGTCTACGAGGTCGGCGACAGCGCAGTGCCGTTCACGATCCAGTCGGTCTCGAAAGCCTTCGTCTTTGCCCTTGCGTTGGAGACGGTCGGCGAGGAGCGTGTCGCTGCAACCATCGGGGTCGAGCCGAGCGGCGAAGCCTTCAATTCGATCCGGCTCACCAACGACAACCGTCCCTTCAACCCAATGGTCAATGCCGGCGCGATCGCATGTTCGGGACTGATCTACGGAGTGGACGGGAAGGGCGCCTTCGAGCGCGTCCGCTCCAAGCTCAGCCAGTTCGCCGGGCGCGAGCTCGGGGTCGACGAGGCCGTGCATGTCTCGGAGACCGCGACCGGCAACCGCAACCGCGCCATCGCGTGGCTGCTGCGCAATTACGCGGTGCTGCCGGACGACGTCGATGCGGTGCTCGATGTGTATTTTCGGCAATGCGCGATCCTGGTGACCGCGCGCGATCTGGCCGTGATGGCGGCCACGCTCGCCAATCGCGGCATCAATCCGGTGACAGGCGTGCAGGTGATCACGCCGCACATCGTCGCGCGCACGTTGTCGGTGATGACGAGCTCGGGCATGTACGACTATGCCGGCGAGTGGACCTATCGCGTCGGGATTCCCGCCAAGAGCGGCGTCGGCGGCGGCATCGTCGCGGCGCTGCCTTCGCAATTGGGGCTCGGTACCTTCTCGCCGCTGCTCGACAATCATTTCAACAGCGTGCGTGGCCTGAAGGTCTGCGAGGCGCTGTCGGCGCGGTTCGACCTGCACATGCTCAACCGCAATGCCGACGTCCGCACCTGCATCATGGCCGATTACGACGTCTACGGCATCTCCTCGCGCCGCAGCCGCCCGCCGCACGAGCAGCAGATCCTCGATGATCGCCATAGCGACATCCGCATCCTCGAGCTGGTCGGCGCGCTCAATTTCGGCACCATCGATTACGTCACGCGAAGGCTCACCAGTGAGCCGCCGAACGCGCCGCTGCTGATCATCGATTTCCGCCGCGTTCCGGATATCACTTCGGCCGGCGCCGAGCTTCTGGGCGAGACCCTGACGGCGCTCGGCAATGCCGGCATCACCACGATCCTGTCGGGCTTCGAGGAGACATCGGCGGTGTGGGCCGCGATCTCGGCGCGCACGGCGGAGCCACGCCGGCTGCGCCGCTTTGCGCTGCTCGACGATGCCATCGAATGGGCCGAGGACCAGGTGATCTACCGCTTCGGTGGCTTCACCGACGTGAAGGAGAGCACGCATCTCGGCGAACAGGCGCTGCTGGCCGAGCTCGACACCGACGAGATCGCCGCCATCGTCAAGCTGTCCACCACGCGCCACTATTCCGCCGGTCAACGCATCATCGCCGCCGGCGAGCCCGCCAACTCATTGTTCTTCTTGCAGAGCGGCATGGTCAGCGTAAAATTGCGGAGCGGCGTGCGGCTGGCCTCGCTCGGCCCCGGCATGGAATTCGGCGAGATGGCGATCCTGGAGCAAGGCCGCAGCGCCGATGTGTTCGCCGACACGCCGGTGACCTGCCTCGAACTGCCGCTCGACAGCTTTGCGGACTACCGACGGCTGCACCCCGAGACCTCGCTGAAGATCATGCGCAACCTCGCAGCCATCCTGGCGCGGCGGCTGGTGTTGGCGAATGCGAAGGTGGATCTGCTGAGCGCTTATTAGGGATCGGCCTCATTGCCGCGCAGCCAATGGCCGGCCGCAGGTCCCGTTCGTGGCTAACCCCGCCCGCGATACGGCGCGACGCCTTGCTCCGGCACCCAGAGCCCCTTCGGCGCGCGTCCGGTCTGCCAGAACACGTCGATCGGGATGCCGCCGCGCGGATACCAATAGCCGCCGATGCGCAAGAATTTCGGCTTGATCTCGCTGGCGATGCGCTTGCCGATCATCACGGTGCAGTCCTCGTGGAAGGCGCCGTGATTGCGGAAGCTTGCGATGTAGAGTTTCAGCGACTTCGACTCCAGCAGCCACGCACCCGGCGCGTAGTCGATCATCAGATGCGCGAAATCCGGCTGTCCCGTGACCGGACAGAGCGAGGTGAATTCCGGCACGGTGAAGCGCACCAGGTAATCGGTACCCGCCTGCGGATTGGGCACGCGATCGAGCTTCGCCTTCTCGGGCGCATCCGGCCATTCCACCGCGCGGCCGAGTTGCAGGGCAGCCGGGTTCGAGCGTGAGTTCTTCGATTTGCTGGGATTTTTCGACATGAGGCCGCCTCCGTGCGGCCCTCTTAGCCAATCATCGTGCGGCCGTCACCCGGCCTTTTCCGCTTCGATGCATTGCGGTAGAAGCACCGCCAACTGCCCCCTCCGTTCCCCGAAAAGAGGCCCTCATGACCGCCATCATCGACATCATCGGACGTGAAATCCTGGATAGCCGCGGCAATCCCACCGTCGAGGTCGACGTCGTGCTGGAAGATGGCGCGCTCGGCCGTGCCGCGGTGCCGTCCGGCGCCTCCACCGGCGCCCATGAGGCGGTGGAACTGCGCGACGGCGACAAGGCCCGCTATCTCGGCAAGGGCGTCACCAAGGCGGTCGGCGCCGTCAACGGCGAGATCTTCGAGGCCCTGAGCGGCCTCGATGTCGAGCAGCAGGCCCAGCTCGACCAGATCATGATCGACCTCGACGGCACGCCGAACAAGAGCCGGCTCGGCGCGAACGCCATCCTCGGCGTCTCGCTGGCCTGCGCCAAGGCAGCCGCGAACTCGCTCGACATGCCGCTCTATCGTTATGTCGGCGGCACCTCGGCGCGGCTCCTGCCGGTGCCGATGATGAACATCATCAATGGCGGCGTGCACGCCGACAACCCGATCGACTTCCAGGAGTTCATGATCCTGCCCGTCGGCGCGTCCTCCTTCGCCGAGGGCCTGCGCTACGGCGCCGAGGTCTTCCACACGCTGAAATCGGAGTTGAAGAAGGCCGGCCACAACACCAATGTCGGCGACGAGGGCGGCTTTGCCCCGAACCTGCCGTCGGCCGACGCCGCGCTCGAATTCGTCATGAATGCGATCGGCAAGGCCGGCTACAAGGCGGGCTCCGACATTGTGATCGGCCTCGATTGCGCCTCGACGGAGTTCTTCAAGGACGGCAAGTACGTCTATGAAGGCGAGGGCAAGACCCGCTCGATCTCCGAGCAGGCCAAGTATCTTGCGGACCTCGTCTCGCGCTATCCGATCGTCACCATCGAGGACGGCATGTCGGAAGACGACATGGACGGCTGGAAGGAGCTCACCGACCTCGTCGGCAAGAAGTGCCAGCTGGTCGGCGACGATCTCTTCGTCACCAACGTCAAGCGCCTCGCCGAGGGCATCAAGGCCGGCCGTGCCAACTCGATCCTGATCAAGGTCAACCAGATCGGCACGCTGACCGAGACGCTCGCCGCCGTCGAGATGGCGCACAAGGCCGGCTATACCTCGGTGATGTCGCACCGCTCCGGCGAGACCGAGGATTCCACCATCGCCGATCTCGCCGTCGCCACCAATTGCGGTCAGATCAAGACCGGCTCCCTTGCACGTTCCGATCGCACCGCCAAATACAACCAGCTCCTGCGCATCGAGCAGCAGCTCGGCAAGCAGGCGCTCTACGGCGGCAAGGCGGCACTGAAGGCGCTGGCATAAGCCAGCGCTTCACCAACACGGACAGGGGAGGATCGACATGAGCGACGGCAAGACCGGCCTGCAACTGCGTTCGCTGATTAAGAAGAGCGGTGAGCTCGAGATCTCGCTCCTGGACGTGCCTACGCCCGAACCGGGCCCGGACGAGGTCGTCGTCCGCGTCGAGGCGGCGCCGATCAACCCGTCCGACCTCGGGCTCCTGATCGGCGCAGCCGATATGAGCACGGCGAAAGCGTCGGGCGGCAAGGATGCCCCCGTCATCACCGCGAAGGTGCCGGAAGGCGCGATGCGGGCGATGGCGGGCCGGCTCGACGAATCCATGCCGGTCGGCAACGAGGGCGCCGGCGTGGTCATCAAGACCGGTTCGTCCGATGCCGCCAAGGCGCTGATGGGCAAGACCGTCGCCATGATCGGCGGCGCGATGTATACCCAGTACCGCACGCTCAAACTGCGCGAGTGCCTGCCGCTGCCTGAAGGCACCACGCCGGCCGAAGGCGCCTCCTGCTTCGTCAATCCGTTGACCGCCCTCGGCATGACCGAGACGATGCGGCGCGAAGGGCACAAGGCGTTGGTGCACACGGCCGCGGCTTCCAATCTCGGCCAGATGCTGAACAAGATCTGCATCAAGGACGGGATACCGCTCGTCAACATCGTCCGCAGCAAGGAGCAGGCCGATATCCTGCACAAGATCGGCGCCAAACATGTCGTCGATTCCACGGCGCCGAGCTTTCTCGGCGATCTCACCAATGCGCTGGTCGAGACCGGCGCCACCATCGCCTTCGATGCGATCGGCGGCGGCAAGCTCGCCGGCGACATCCTCAACTGCATGGAAGTCGCGATCAACAAGACCGCGAAGGAATACAGCCGCTACGGCTCCAACGTCCACAAGCAGGTCTACGTCTACGGCGGGCTCGATGTCCGCCCGATCGAGCTGCCGCGCGGCTTCGGCATGGCCTGGGGCGTCGGCGGCTGGCTGCTGTTTCCGTTCCTGATGAAGATCGGTCAGGCGGACGGGGCAAAGCTGCGCCAGCGCGTCGTCGACGAATTGAAGACGACGTTTGCCAGCCACTACACCAAGGTGGTGTCGCTTCAGGAAGCGCTCGATCCCGCCAACATCGCGGTCTACGCCAAACGGGCCACCGGCGAAAAATTCCTCATCAACCCAAATAAATAATCGTGATGTGCGGCGGCACGTCACCGAAAGAAGGTCTTGCCTTCTGAGCGCGGCGGGAGATTATTCCGCCGCCAATGAAAGCGGAAAACCGCAGTGCTCAGAAGGGGACTTTCCATGACTGACCTCAATCGCCGCCACCTGCTCGCAGGTGCCGCTGCCGTCGGCGCGGCTGCCGTTACCGGGCTTCGGCCGAATATTGCGAATGCCTCAGTGCCGCAAACTGGCACGCAGGCGCCGGGCTTCTATCGCTACAAGGTTGGGTCCTACGAGTGCACCTCGATCAATGACGGTGCGCGCACCTTCCCGATGCCGGACAAGTTCGTCGTCAACGTGCCGAAGGACGAGGCGCTCGCCGCGGGCGAGGCGTCCTACATGCCGAAGGGTATGGTCACGGTGCCGTTCAATCCGCAGCTGATCAACACCGGCAGCAAGCTCGTGCTGATCGACACCGGCAACGGCGTCGCCAATCTCGAGCCCAGCAAGGGCGCGGTCGGCCGCACGCTGCAAAATCTCCAGGCTGCCGGCGTCGACCCGAAGAGCATCGACGTCGTGCTGCTGTCGCATCTGCATCCCGACCACACCAACGGCATCCGTTTGGCCGACGGCGCACTCGCCTTCCCGAATGCCGAGATCATGGTGCCGGGCAAGGACTGGGAGTTCTGGACCAGCGAGGAGAACGCCGCCAAGGCCGAGCCCAACGCGATGATGAAGAACTACTTTGCCAACGTGAAGAAGACCTTTGCCGGCCTCGAATCCAAGGTCACGAAGTACGATTGGGGCAAGGAGGTCGCGCCGGGCATCACCTCGATCGCGACACCGGGCCACACGCCGGGTCACACCTCGTTCGCGGTCGCCTCGGGCGATGCCAAGGTGCTGATCCAGTCGGACGTCACCAACATTCCGGAATTCTTCCTGCGCAATCCGGACTGGCACGTGGTGTTCGACACCGACGCCGCGATGGCGCAGGCAACCCGCCATAAATTCTACGACATGGCGGCGGCCGAGAAGGCGACCGTGATCGGCTTCCACTTCACCTTTCCCTCGGTCGGCCATGTCGAGAAGGACGGCGCCAAGTACCGCCTGATCCCGTCGGCGTGGAATCCGACGATCTGATCCGGGCTCGACGTTTGCGCGAAGGATCGGGCCGCCGTCTGGCGGCCTGATTTTTGGGGCGATTGTTTCAGAAACGCAGTGTTTCCAAATCGGAGGGGTCCATGCACTTGCATCCATCCCCCGAGGTCGCTTAAGTGCCGCGCGGCACTTCCCTCAAGCTTTCAAGGACACCCCATGGCCTACAACATCGTCGCGATCGCCGGCAGCCTGCGCAAGGACAGCTTTTCGCTGAAGATCGCCAACGCGCTGGCAAAGCTCGCGCCGGCCTCGCTCAAGCTCGAGGTCGTCACGCCGGCGGGCATCTCGTTCTTCAACCAGGATCTCGAGGGCGCGCCGCCGGCCGACTGGCTGGCCTTCCGCGAAAAGCTCCAGAGGTCTGACGGCGTTATCTTCGTCACCCCCGAATACAATCGCGCGATCCCGGGTGTTCTCAAGAACGCGATCGACGTCGCCTCGCGGCCCTACGGCAAGAGCTCGTTCAACGGCAAGCCGGTCGGCATCGTCTCGAACTCGCCGGGCCCGCTCGGCGGCGTCAGCGCTGCCAAGACGCTCCAGAACATCCTGCCGGGCATCGCCGGCCCGATCATGCAGCAGCCAGAGATCTATCTGAACGCAGTCGGCGACGCTTTTGATGCCGACGGCAATCTGGCCAAGGACTCGCTGAAGGGTGTGCTCCAGGCCTATATCGACGCCTTCGCCACGCACGTCGCAAAGCACCACGGCTGAAGCCGACACCCAAGTCTTCGTCATGCCCGGGACAACCCCGGGCACGACGATTGGTGGTTCGGGCAGGAGCCGCAATTAGCACTCCCTTAACCAACCTGTCCCATCTTCCCAGGATGGTCTCTCGCGCGCGCCTGAAATCGATCCTGACCGGCCTTGCCCTCTATGCGATGGCGGCCGCCATCGTCGGCTATTTCGGCGTCAATGCCTACACCGGCAAATACGGCCTCAATGCGCGTCAGGAACTCGACCAGGAGATCATCGCGCTGACGAGCGAGCTGGCGCAGCTCAAGCGCGAGCGCGCCAGGAGCGAGCAGCGCGTCTCGTTGCTGCGCACCTCGCGGATCGATCCGGACATGCTCGACGAGCGGGCGCGCTTCCAGCTCGACTATGTCAATCCGCACGATCTTGTTCGAATGATCCCGGCGAAATAGCGCCGACCGCAATTTTCGAAAAACACGTCCCAAAGTCGTAGATCTGGAACGGGACGGCCGCCTTGACGGCAGGGCCGCAACGGGCTCATGGCTTCCGCCGCTGCCGCTCCAAGTTGACGCAGATCAACCGTGCCGTGCGGGCACAGCCTAGACTGCCATCCGGAGGAAACAGTGATGAATGGGCCAATGTGCCGGCATCACGCGGCCCGTGTCGAGGCCGCCATCGCGTCAGGCCAGGCGGCACGGTCCGCGCTCGTGGCCTCGTGGCGCCGTTCCTCCAGATTGCACCATCTCGATCCCGCCGGCCGTACCTCGCCGATGCGGCTGACAGAGGTGGAGCTGCACCAGGCGCGCGAGCGAATCGCGCCGCTGCTGGCCGCCGCGCAAGGCGCGATGGACCGGCTCTATCAGGCGGTTGGTGCGAGCGGCTGCTGTGTGCTGCTCGCAGACGGCGAGGGCGTGCCGGTCGACCGTCGCGGCACACCGGCAGACGATGCCACATTCCAGTCCTGGGGCCTGTGGACCGGTGCGCTCTGGAGCGAGGAGCATGAAGGAACCAATGGCATCGGCACCTGTGTCGTCGAGCAGCGTCCGCTGACGATCGACCGCGACCAGCACTTCTTCACGCGCAACACGCTTCTGAGCTGCACCGCGGTACCGATCTACGACCATGAGGCGGCCTTTGCCGGCGTGCTCGACGTCTCCTCCTGCCGGGCCGACCGCACCGATGCGTTTTCCAATCTGATCGCGCTGGCGGCATGCGAGGCGGCGAGGCGCATCGAGGCTGATCTGTTTCGCAGGGCTTTCGCCCACGCCCGCATCGTACTGACGCCCGCTGCGGACGGACAGTGCAGCGGCCTCGTCGCAGTCGATGCGGACGATCTCGTGATCGGCGCCACCCGCTCCGCCCGGGTGAGCCTCGGGATCGCGCCCGGCCGGCCGTTGCAGCCGGTGCCTGCGGCGGATCTGTTGGGCGGCGATACCGCGCGCGACCACCTCGCCGGCGGTCAGCGCGCGGTGCTGCAGCGGGCGCTCCTGCGCGCCAGTGGCAATGTGTCGGCGGCCGCCAAGGCCCTCGGCGTCAGCCGTGCCACGCTGCACCGGAAGCTGAAGCGGTTCGAGCTGAACCACTGAGCCATCGCGTCTCCCGCCTTCAGTGGCGCTGCACCACCTGTCGCAGAACTGCGACAGGTGCGCTCCTCCATCGCTCCCGCCCGGGCTGACAACAAACGCCTCCCGCATCATCGTCGGCGCAAGTCGCGACCACGCGACGAATTGCGCAAACAGCAAACATCGGGAGTGATCAATGAACAAGGTGGAATTCCTCAGCGTCACCAAGGTTCCCTTCGCCGAACGCTACGACAACTTCATCGGCGGCAAGTTCGTCGCACCGATCTCGGGCAGATATTTCGACAATGCCTCGCCGGTGAACGGCCAGATCGTCTGCAAGATTGCGCGCTCCGACGCGCAGGATGTCGAAGCCGCCCTCGACGCGGCGCATGCCGCCAAGGACGCCTGGGGCCGCACCAGCGTCGCCGAGCGCGCCGCGGTCCTGAACAAGATCGCCGACCGCATGGAAGAAAACCTCGAGCGGCTCGCGATCGCCGAGACCTGGGACAACGGCAAGCCGATCCGCGAGACCCGCGCCGCCGACCTGCCGCTCGCGATCGATCACTTCCGCTATTTCGCCGGCGTGGTGCGCGGCCAGGAAGGTTCGATCGGCGAGATCGATCACGACACCATCGCCTATCACTTCCACGAGCCGCTCGGCGTGGTCGGCCAGATCATTCCCTGGAACTTCCCGCTGCTGATGGCGTGCTGGAAGCTCGCGCCCGCGCTCGCGGCCGGCAATTGCGTCGTGCTCAAGCCGGCTGAGCAGACCCCGGCTTCGATCATGGTCTGGGCCGAGATCATCGCCGATCTGCTGCCGCCCGGCGTCCTCAACATCGTCAACGGCTTTGGCCTTGAAGCCGGCAAGCCGCTCGCCTCGAGCCCGCGGATCGCCAAGATCGCCTTCACCGGCGAGACCACGACCGGCCGGCTGATCATGCAATATGCCAGCCAGAACCTCATTCCGGTCACGCTGGAGCTTGGCGGCAAGTCGCCGAACATCTTCTTCAGCGACGTCGCCGCCGAGGACGACGATTTCTTCGACAAGGCAATCGAAGGCTTCGTCATGTTCGCGCTGAACCAGGGCGAGGTCTGCACCTGTCCGAGCCGGGCACTGGTCCACGCCGACATCTACGACCGCTTCATGGAGCGGGCGCTGAAGCGCGTCGCTGCCATCAAGCAGGGCGATCCGCGTGCCGCCGACACCATGATCGGCGCACAGGCTTCCGGCGAGCAGCTCGCGAAAATCCTCTCCTATATCGATATCGGCAAGCAGGAGGGCGCCAAGGTGCTGGCCGGCGGTGGTCGCGCCGAGCTCGGCGGCGATCTCTCCGGCGGCTTCTACGTTCAGCCGACGGTGTTCGAGGGCCACAACAAGATGCGGATCTTCCAGGAAGAGATCTTTGGGCCCGTGGTCTCGGTCACGACCTTCAAGACCGACGATGAAGCGCTCGCGATCGCCAACGACACGCTCTACGGCCTGGGCGCCGGCGTCTGGAGCCGCGATGCCAATCGCTGCTACCGCTTCGGCCGGGCGATCCAGGCCGGGCGGGTCTGGACCAACTGCTACCATGCATACCCTGCGCATGCGGCCTTCGGCGGATACAAGCAGTCGGGTGTCGGGCGCGAGAACCACAAGATGATGCTCGATCACTACCAGCAGACCAAGAACCTCCTGGTCAGCTACAGTCCGAAGAAGCTCGGCTTCTTCTGATCGTGCAGGGGAGGGCGGCGCTGTTCCGCGCCGCCCGTTCCGAATGGCGGGACTTAATATGGCCCCACGCTTCTTGACCGGGCCCACGAATCTGCGCAGGCGGCGTCCGCGCATGGATTTGTTGCCCGATCGGCGCCAAAGATTTTGCAATATTACGATCACGTTGCAGTGCGGCATAATGAAAGTCGTGCCATGCCGCCGCGGTGCTTTCCAACGGCGTTTGACTTGGGTTAGAGAGGGCTGAAGTTTTCTCTGACCCGGAATTCCCATGGCCGCACCCAAGAAAGCCGCCGCAAGCACTGCACAGGACAAGACCGACGGCGGCTCGCCCCCGGAATTCACCAGGGAGCAGGAGCTCAAGGCGCTCCGCGACATGCTCCTGATCCGGCGGTTCGAGGAAAAGGCCGGCCAGCTCTACGGCATGGGTGCGATCGGCGGCTTCTGCCATCTCTATATCGGCCAGGAGGCCGTGGTGGTCGGCATGCAGATGGCCCTGAAGCAGGGCGATCAGGTCATCACCGGCTATCGCGACCACGGCCACATGCTCGCCACCGGCATGGACGCCAACGGCGTCATGGCCGAGCTCACCGGGCGCCGTGGCGGCTATTCCAAGGGAAAGGGCGGCTCCATGCACATGTTCAGCAAGGAGAAGCACTTCTACGGCGGCCACGGCATCGTCGGCGCCCAGGTTTCGCTGGGCACCGGGCTTGCCTTCGCCAATCACTATCGCAGCAATGACAATGTCAGCGTCACCTATTTCGGCGACGGCGCGGCCAACCAGGGCCAGGTCTATGAGAGCTTCAACATGGCGGAGCTCTGGAAGCTGCCAGTGATCTACGTCATCGAGAACAACCGCTATGCCATGGGCACGTCGGTCTCGCGCGCTTCGGCGCAGCAGGATTTCTCCAAGCGCGGCGCGTCCTTCAACATCCCCGGCCTCCAGGTCGACGGCATGGATGTCCGCGCCGTGAAGGCTGCCGGCGACGAGGCTGCCGCCTGGTGCCGCGCCGGCAAGGGACCGATGATTCTGGAGATGCAGACCTACCGCTATCGCGGCCACTCGATGTCCGACCCTGCGAAATACCGCACGCGCGAGGAGGTCGAGAAGGTCCGCCACGACCAGGACCCGATCGAGCAGGTGCGCAACCGCCTGCTCGCGGCCAAGGTCAGCGAGGCCGATCTCAAGGCAATCGACGCCGAGGTACGCGACATCGTCAACGCGTCCGCCGACTTTGCCCAGCATGATCCCGAGCCGGATGCCGCCGAGCTCTGGACCGACGTTTACCGCTAAAACGCGCGCAAGCTTTCTTTTGGAGTCGATATGCCAATTCAAGTGCTGATGCCCGCGTTGTCGCCCACGATGGAAAAGGGCAACCTCGCCAAGTGGCTGAAAAAAGAGGGCGAGACGATCAAGTCCGGCGACGTCATCGCCGAGATCGAGACCGACAAGGCCACCATGGAGGTCGAGGCGACCGATGAGGGCACGCTCGGCAAGATCCTGATCCCCGAAGGCACCGCCGACGTTGCCGTGAACACTCCGATCGCGACCATCCTTGCCGATGGCGAGAGTGCCTCCGATCTCGCCAAGGCGCCCGCGCCACCCGCCGCCGCAAAGGCCGAGGCGCCCGCGCCCAAGGCGTCTGAGTCCAAGGCTTCTGAATCCAAGGCCGCTCCGGCGCCGCAGGCTGTCGCCGAGCCCGATCCCGAAGTGCCCGCCGGCACCGAGATGATCACCCAGACCATCCGCGAAGCTTTGCGCGATGCCATGGCCGAGGAAATGCGCCGTGACGCCGACGTGTTCGTGATGGGCGAAGAGGTCGCCGAATATCAGGGCGCCTACAAGGTCACGCAGGGCCTCCTGCAGGAATTCGGCGCCAAGCGCGTGATCGACACCCCGATCACCGAGCATGGCTTTGCCGGCGTCGGCGTCGGCGCCGCCATGACCGGCTTGAAGCCGATCGTCGAATTCATGACCTTCAACTTCGCCATGCAGGCAATCGACCATATCATCAACTCCGCCGCCAAGACGCTCTACATGTCCGGCGGCCAGATGGGCTGCTCGATCGTGTTCCGCGGACCCAACGGTGCCGCTGCGCGCGTCGCCGCCCAGCACAGCCAGGATTACTCGGCCTGGTACTCCAGCGTCCCGGGTCTCAAGGTCGTCGCACCGTTCTCGGCCGCCGATTACAAGGGCCTGCTCAAGGCCGCGATCCGCGATCCCAATCCCGTGATCTTCCTCGAGAACGAGGTGCTGTACGGCCACACCGGCGAGGTGCCGAAGCTCGACGATTTCGTGATCCCGATCGGCAAGGCGCGCATCGTGCGCGCGGGCTCCCATGTCACGCTGATCTCCTGGTCGAACGGCATGACCTACGCGCTCAAGGCCGCCGACGAGCTCGCCAAGGACGGCATCGAGGCGGAGGTGATCGATCTGCGCACGCTGCGGCCGATGGACACCGAGACCATCATCAACTCGGTGAAGAAGACCGGCCGCGCCGTCACGGTGGAGGAGGGCTGGGCCCAGAGCGGCGTCGGCGCCGAGATCGCCGCGCGGATCATGGAGAACGCGTTCGACTATCTGGATGCGCCTGTGACCCGCGTGTCCGGCAAGGACGTGCCGATGCCCTATGCAGCGAACCTGGAGAAGCTCGCGCTGCCCTCGGTGGCCGAAGTGGTCGAGGCCGCCAAAGCCGTCTGCTACAGGTAGACCCATGGCGGGCCCGAAGGAGCAGCCGTTGCCACCCGACGTCCTCGCCCGTGATGATGCGGTCGAGATCCTGCGCGTATTCGTGCTGGACGGCGGGTTGTCGATGGCGTTCCAGCGGGCCTTTGAAGAGCCCGACATGTGGGGCCTGCTGCTGGTCGATCTCGCCCGCCACGCCGCGCGCGCCTATGCGCGCGAGAGCGAATTTACCGAGGACGACGCCTTGAACCGGATCCTCGAGATGTTCCAGGCCGAGATCGAGCGTCCCACAGATACCGGCACCACGACGCCGCGCGGCAGGGGACACTGACTATGGCGATCGAATCCTACCACTTCGATTTCATGCTGGAGGCGATCCGCGAGGCGGAGGCCTCGATCGCGCAGGGCGGCCTGCCGATCGGTGCCGTCCTGACGCGCGACAACAAGATCATCGCCCGCGGTCACAACAACCGCGTGCAGGAGAACAACGTGATCCTCCACGGCGAGATGAGCTGCCTGCGCGAGGCTGGCGTGATCTCGTTCCACGACACCGTCATGTATTCCACGCTGTCGCCATGCTCGATGTGTGCCGGCGCGCTCGGTTTGTTCAAGGTCCAGCTCGTGGTGATCGGGGAATCCGTCACCTTCGAGGGATCGAAGGACATCCTCGACAAGTTCGGCATCCCCTGGATCGATCTTGCGGACGACCGCTCCATCACCATGATGAAGAACTGGCGTTCCAATCCTGCCAATGAGCGCCTGTGGCAGGGCGACATCGGCAACTAAACCTGGTCTGTTCGTCCTCGCTTCCGGGGACGACATTTTGAGAAGTTCTTCGTGAGGTCAGCATGCCCATCAACATCCTGATGCCCGCTCTTTCGCCGACGATGGAGAAGGGCAACCTCGCCAAGTGGCTGAAGAAGGAAGGCGACAAGGTCAAATCCGGCGACGTCATCGCCGAGATCGAGACCGACAAGGCGACCATGGAGGTCGAGGCCATCGACGAGGGCACGATCGCCAAGATCCTCGTGCCCGAGGGCACGCAGGACGTTCCCGTCAACGACGTGATCGCCGTGCTCGCCGGCGAGGGCGAGGACGTGAAGGCGGCGGGTGCCGCCAAGCCCAGCGCTTCGGCCGCGCCGCCGAAAGCTGCTGAATCACCGGCTCCAGCGGCAGCGCCAGCCGCGCCCAAGGCGGCGCCGCAGCCAGCCGCGGCACCCGCGCCGCAGGCTGCCGCACCGGCTGCTCAGGGCAACGGCCAGGGCGGCCGCGTGTTCTCCTCACCGCTGGCGCGGCGTCTTGCCAGGGAATCCGGCATCGATGTCGCGATGGTGACCGGCACCGGCCCGCACGGCCGCGTGGTTGCGCGCGACGTCGAGGAGGCCAAGTCCGGCAAGGGCCTCAAGGCGCCTGCCGCGGCGCCGTCCGGTGCCTCCTCGATCGCGCCGACCATGTCGGACAAGCAGATCCTGTCGCTGTTTGAGCCGGGCTCCTACGAGGTCGTCCCGCATGACGGCATGCGCCGCACCATCGCGCAGCGCCTGACCGCGTCGATCCAGAACGTGCCGCACTTCTATCTCACCATCGACTGCGACATCGGCAAGCTGCTCGCCGCGCGCGAGGAGATCAACGCCGCCGCGCCGAAGGACAAGGAAAAGAAGCCGCTCTACAAGATCTCGGTAAATGACTTCGTCATCAAGGCGATGGCGGTCGCGCTGCAGAAGATCCCGAACTGCAACGTGAGCTGGACCGAAAGCGGCATGGTCAAGCACCACCATTCCGACGTCGGCGTCGCCGTCGCGATGCCCGGCGGCCTGATCACGCCGATCATCCGCAAGGCCGAGACCAAGACGCTGTCGACCATCTCCAACGAGATGAAGGATTTTGCCGCGCGTGCACGGAGCCGCAAGCTCAAGCCGGAAGAATACCAGGGCGGCACCACCGCCGTCTCCAACCTTGGCATGTTCGGTATCAGCCACTTCACCGCCGTGATCAACCCGCCGCATGCGACCATCCTCGCGGTCGGCACCAGCGAGGAGCGGCCCGTCGTGCGCGGCGGCAAGATCGAGATCGCGAACATGATGAGCGTGACCTTGTCCTGCGATCATCGCGCCATCGACGGCGCGCTCGGCGCCGAACTGATCGGCGCGTTCAAGCAGCTGATCGAAAACCCCGTCATGATGATGGTCTGACGCCGCGCGAGGGGACCGGGTTGAATGCGAACACGCTGGCCCTGGATCGCGATGCTGCTGTCGATCATCATCCTCGTCAGCCCGATCGGCACCGAGGTGCTGCACGACGCGTTCTTCAGCGGCGAGCAGCTTTCGCGCAATATCGCCCAGCCGGTCGCGTTCATCGGCTTTGCGGTTCTGATCTCGATCTGCCTCATCGAATGGCTGATCAGGTCGATCGTTTCGAAACGCCGCGCTCGCGGCGCAACCGGTTGAGTTGAATGGGAGCCGCCATGGCCGACACATCCTTCGACGTCATCATCATCGGCTCCGGTCCCGGCGGCTATGTCACCGCGATCCGCGCCGCCCAGCTCGGTTTCAAGGTCGCGATCGTCGAGAAATCGTATCTCGGCGGCATCTGCCTGAACTGGGGCTGCATCCCGACCAAGGCGCTTCTACGCTCCGCCGAAATCTACCACTACATGCAGCACGCCAAGGATTACGGCCTTTCGGCCGAGAAGGTCTCGTTCGACCCGAAGGCGGTGGTGCAGCGCTCGCGCGGCGTCTCGAAGCGGCTCAACGACGGCGTCGGCTTCCTGATGAAGAAGAACAAGGTGAGCGTGATCTGGGGCGCGGCCTCGATCGACGCGCCCGGCAAGGTCACGGTGAAGAAGTCCGACGTCGAGGGACCCAAGGGAGCGCTGGGCGAGGGGGCCTACCAGGCCAAGCACATCATCGTCGCTACCGGTGCGCGGCCGCGCGTGCTGCCGGGGCTCGAGCCTGACAAGAAGCTGATCTGGACCTATTTCGAGGCGATGGTGCCGGAGAAGATGCCGAAGTCGCTCCTTGTCGTCGGCTCCGGCGCGATCGGCATCGAGTTCGCGTCGTTCTTCCACACCATGGGCTCCGATGTCACCGTGGTCGAGGTGCTGCCGCAGATCCTGCCGGTCGAGGACGCGGAGATCGCCGGCTTGGCCCGCAAGCGCCTTGAGAAGCAGGGCATCAGGATCATGTCCTCGACCAAGGTCACAAAGCTGGAGAAGAAGGCCGACAGCGTCGTCGCCACGATCGACGACGGCAAGGGCAAGCCTGTGACCACCGAGTTCGAGCGCGTAATCTCGGCGGTCGGCGTCGTCGGCAACATCGAGAATCTCGGTCTGGAAAAACTCGGCGTCAAAACCGACCGCGGCTGCATCGTGATCGACGGTTACGGCAAGACCAACGTCCCCGGCATCTACGCCATCGGCGACGTCGCCGGCCCCCCCATGCTCGCGCACAAGGCCGAGCATGAAGGCGTGATCTGCGTCGAGGCCATCAAGGGCCTGCACCCGCATCCCATGGACAAGCTGATGATCCCGGGCTGTACCTACTGCCAGCCGCAGGTTGCTTCGGTCGGCCTCACCGAGGCCAAGGCCAAGGAGAACGGCCGCGAGATTCGCGTTGGCCGCTTTCCCTTCGTCGGCAACGGCAAGGCGATTGCGCTCGGCGAGGACCAGGGCCTGGTCAAGGTCATCTTCGACAAGAAGACCGGCCAGCTGCTCGGCGCCCACATGGTCGGCGCTGAAGTCACCGAGCTGATCCAGGGCTACGTCGTCGCCATGAATCTGGAGACCACGGAGGAAGAGCTGATGCACACAGTCTTCCCGCATCCGACGTTGTCGGAGATGATGAAGGAAGCCGTGCTCGATGCGTATGGACGGGTGCTGAATATTTGACGACCTCCGTCGTTACGCTCGCAATGACGGGCAGCAAGACCTGTTTGCAGAATAAGAAGGAAACCACCCCATGCACGACAACGACAACCTGACCATCGAGCGCCCGACCTTCGTCACCCATCTCGAATGCGCGATGGAGGGCGATCACTACGCTGCCGACCAGGTCCATAATCTCTCCAAGGCCGGCAAGCCGCTCCTCGTGCGCTACGACCTCGCGGGTGTGAAGAAGGCGCTGACCAAGGACGCACTCGCCCAGCGCCCCGCCGACATGTGGCGTTACCGCGAGCTGCTGCCGGTGCGCAAATGCAAGGACATCGTCTCGCTTGGCGAGGTCACGACGCCGCTGATCCGGCTGCCGAAGCTCGGGAAGAAGCTCGGCGGCGGCGAGATCATCGTCAAGGACGAGGGACGGCTGCCGACCGGCTCGTTCAAGGCGCGCGGCCTCGTGATGGCGGTATCAATGGGCAAGGCGCTCGGCATCAAGCACATGGCGATGCCGACCAACGGCAATGCCGGCGCGGCGCTCGCGGCCTACGCGACGTCCTGCGGCATCAAGACCACGATCTTTTGCCCGGCCGATACGCCGGAAGTGAATGTCAGCGAGATCGAGCTGCAGGGCGCGACCGTCTACCGCGTCAACGGCTACATCGACGATTGCGGCAAGATCGTCGGCGAGGGCAAGGCCAAGGTCGGCTGGTTCGACACCTCGACGCTGAAGGAGCCGTACCGCATCGAGGGCAAGAAGACGATGGGCCTCGAGCTCGCCGAGCAGCTCGGCTGGGACGTGCCGGACGTGATCTTCTATCCGACCGGCGGCGGCACCGGCCTGATCGGCATGTGGAAGGCCTTTGATGAGCTCGAGAAGATCGGCTTCATCGGCTCGAAGCGCCCACGGATGGTCGCGGTGCAGGCCTCGGGCTGCGCGCCGATGGTGCGGGCCTATGACGCCGGCACCGAGCATGCCACGCGCTGGGAGGATGCCCACACCATCGCATCGGGCATCCGTGTGCCGCAGGCGATCGGCGATTTTCTCATTCTGCGCGCCGTGCGGCAGAGCAAGGGCTTTGCCATCGCGGTCGACGACGACAAGATCTCGGCGGCCCTGAACGAAGTCGCGCGCGAGGAGGGGCTGCTGCTGTGCCCCGAAGGCGCCGCCACCTACGCCGCCTATAAGGACAGCCTTGCCGACGGCCGCGTCAGCAAGACCGATCGCGTGATGCTGTTCAACTGCGCCACCGGACTGAAATACCCGCTGCCGCCGGTCGCCCGCGCGCTCGATCGCCACAAGCCGATCGATTATTCGCAGTTCTAGCGCGTAATTTCGTCTCTTCACGAATGATCCCTCTTTCCGTACGCGGGGAGAGTCAAAAAACAACAATGACTTCACCGGGGAGAAGACAATGAAGGCCGCCTGGGCTGCGCTGATTGCTGTTCTCGCTCTGACGGGCGCCGCGCGCGCCGACGACTATCCCTCGCATCCCATCACCATCATCGTGCCCTTCGCTGCCGGCGGCCCGTCGGATGCGATGGCGCGTGTACTCGCCGAGCGGATGCGGACGACGCTCGGCCAGCCGCTGGTGGTCGAGAACGTCACCGGCGCCGGTGGCTCGATCGGCGTCGGCCGCGCCGTGCAATCACCGCCGGACGGCTACACGATCTCGTTCGGCCATCTCGGCACCCATGTGGCCAATGGCGCCGTCTACAAGCTCAAATACGACCTCGTTGCCGATCTCGAGCCGGTGGTGTTGCTGCCAAGCAATCCGATGATCATCGTCAGCAAGAACGCGGTGCCCGCGACCTCGCTGAAGGAGCTGATCGACTGGCTGAAGTCGCGGCCGTCGGCGCCGACCGCCGGCACCGCCGGCGCGGGCTCCGGCAGCCACATCGCCGGCGTCTATTTCGAGAACGTCTCGGGCATCAAGCTGCAATACGTGCCGTATCGCGGCACAGCGCCCGCCCTGAACGATCTCATTGCCGGCCAGATCGACATCATCGTCGACCAGACCTCCAACTCCATCAACCAGGTGCGCGCCGGCACCATCCGCGCCTACGCGATCACCGAAGACAAACGCCTGGCCTCGGCGCCCGACATCCCGACCGCAGCGGAGGCTGGGCTGAAGGGCTTCAACATGACGCTGTGGTCCGGGATGTGGGTACCGAAGGGCACGCCCAAGGAAATTGTGACCAAGCTCAATGCGGCAGTCGTGGACGCGCTGAACGATCCCGCGGTGAAGAAGCAGCTCGAGAGCCAGGGTCTGGAGATGACGCCGCAGGACCAGCTCACCCCGGAAGCGCTCGGGGCGCGGCAAAAGGCCGAGATCGCGAAATGGTGGCCGATCATCAAGGCGGCGAACATCAAGGTGGAGTGAGGCGCCTTGCCCTTTCGTTTGCGGCCAAACGACGAGTTGCCTCGCCATGAGGCGGCTCGGTTCGGCTCGGCGCATCACGTCTTGGCTTTGCCGAGCCCCGACAGGGCCGTCTCCAGACATTGAAGGAGAGCCGGCGTGGAGAACGGCTTCGCGAGAAAGCAGATGGCGCCAGCCTTCAGCGCGCGCTCGCGCACGGCATCGTCGGGAAAGGCCGTCATGAAGATGAAGGGCGTGCGGTGACCGAGGCCGCGCATCTGCATCAACAGATCAACACCGCTCATGGCCGACATCTGCACGTCCGCGATCACGCAGGATGTCATGTTCAGTTCGGCTGATTGGAGAAATTCCTGAGCGGAGCCAAAGATGTAGACCGTGTATCCCCGCGACGTCAGAAGATTGTTCGTCGCGAGCCGGACGGAGGGATCATCGTCGATGACGGAAATGACCGAAGGGACTGACAAGATGATCGCTCCTGATCGCGGAGCCGCCGGTCGCGGCGCAACCACCCATCGGAAAGTGGGCTCCCGGAGCGGGATTGAAAAGCATACTTAGGTTTGTGCATTTCCCCCTGTACGCCGGATTCCGAGCGTCTCGGTCATTCTGACGAGATCGGCCAATGACTTCGCGCCCATTTTCCGCATGATCTGCCCGCGATAGATCTTGACGGTGATCTCAGCCAATCCAAGCTCGGCGGCGACCTGCTTGTTCATCAGGCCGGACGCGACCAGGGCCAGGATGTCGCGCTGACGGCTTGTCAGGCCTTCGAAGCGGGACCGTACGCCCGAGAGCGACTTCTCGGCATCGCGCCGCTTGCGATCCCGTTCGATCGCAGCCTGGACCGCATCGAGCATGTCCTGGTCGCGCACCGGCTTGGTCAGAAAATCGATGGCGCCGCTCTTCATGGCCCTGACGGTCATGGGAATATCGCCATGACCGGTGATGAAGATAATGGGCGTGTGAATGTTGGCCCTGGCAAGGTCCGCCTGGAGGTCGAAGCCGCTTGAGCCCGGCAGGCGAATGTCAAGCACAAGGCAACTGGGGACCACCGGCGGTCTGGCTTCCATGATCTCCGCTGCCGAGCCGAAGGCCTCGACCTTGAGGCCGACGGATTGAAAGAGATTGGTGAGCGCACGGCGCATGGACGGATCGTCATCGACGATCATGACGATCGGATCATCGGCGCTCGCCTGTGCCGGCGCCGGCTTGGCGTGGTCGGTCACGACGTGTCCCCATGCGGCAAGGGTAGCGCGATCTGGAATGTCGCACCGCTCCCCTCATTGGGAAAGGCCGACAGCCGCCCTGCGTGTGCCTCGATGATCGACCGGCAGATCGATAGTCCCATCCCCAGGCCGCCCGACTTTGTCGTGAAAAAGGGGGTGAAGATGCATTCCATCCCGTCCCTGCCAAGGCCCACACCGCGATCAGTCACGGTGATGAGCAGGCGGCCGTCGCCGTCCTCGCCGACCTGGCTGGAGCGGATCGACAGCTCGCGCGGTCGGCCAACATTGGCTTCCATGGCTTCGATGCCGTTCATGACAAGATTGATCAGCACCTGCTGGAGCTGGATCCGATCGCCGCAAATCCTGGGCAGACCTGACGTCAATTCCATTCGCACCGACACGGCATGGGTGGCAAGCTCGCGCCGAACGAGGGCCAGCGCCTCCCTGACGACCTGGTTGATGTCGAGTGGAACGACCTCGATCTCGGTCTTCTTCGCAAGCGCCCTGATCCTGCGGATCACCTCGCTGGCCCGATTGGCGTCCTCGACAATCCATTCCACCGAGCGGCGCGCGGCATGCAGATCGGCCGGTTCGCGGTCGAGCCAGCCGATGCAGGCGTCCGCATTTGAGATCACGGCAGCCAGAGGCTGGGTGATTTCGTGGGCTATCGAAGCGGTAAGTTCGCCGAGCATCGTGACTCGTGTGACATGGGCGAGCTCGGCTTGCGCCTTGCGCAGCGCTTCCTCGGCCTGCTCGGCGCGGGTCGCCGCCGTCACATCGCTGCTGACGCCACGATAGCCGCGAAAATGACCGTTCGCGTCGTGGAAGGGCTTGCCGCTGGTGCGCACGTAAATTGGAGATCCGTTGCGATCCCTGCTGCGATAAACCAGGTCGCGAAACGGAAGGTGGGCATCAAGCGCCGCGCGATGCTGCTCCCACTTCTCGGGCTCGAGTTCGGCATCGGGCGTAATGTCCCAACGGGTCAGGCCGATCAGGCCCGTCGGCGCAGCAACGGCCGTATCGGCGTGCTCCGATATTTGGGTGATACGGTGATCTGGCCCGGTCTCCCAAAACCAGTCCGATGCGGTTTCGGCATAGTCGCGGAACCGCTGCTCGGATTCCTTGAGCTCGTCAAATGCCTTTTGCAGCGCTTCCTTTGCGACGAACTGCTCGGTGACGTCGACGTGCGTGCCGATAATTTCCATCACCTCGCCGTCGCTGCCCGTGACGGGATGTCCTTCCGTATGGACACGTCTTATCGAACCGTCCGGACGCACAATCCGAAAGTCAATTTCGAAGGGCTGGCTTTGCTGGACCGCCTGACGTTCCACCTCGACAATTCGCCGAAAGTCTTCGGGAAGGATCCGTTGCTGGAAAGCCTTGGCCGGTACATCGGTCTGGTCCGGATCAAATCCGAACAGGCGGTAGAGTTCAGCCGATCGGTAGGCGAACTCCTGACGATGAACGTTCCAGGCCCAGCTGCTCGTATGGCTGAGGCGTTGGGCTTCGGCCAGATAGGCCTCGCTG
The DNA here is from genome assembly GCF_018129995.1 of Bradyrhizobium sp. SZCCT0153. Lineage (GTDB taxonomy): Bacteria > Pseudomonadota > Alphaproteobacteria > Rhizobiales > Xanthobacteraceae > Bradyrhizobium > Bradyrhizobium japonicum_G. The sequence goes on along the minus strand of NZ_JAFCKS010000015.1, from coordinate 9,070 downwards.
CGACGCAGCCTCCGTTCCGCTTCCTTTGCGATCGTGATGTCGGTGACCGCGCCGACAAACTCGATGCGCCCCGATGCATGTCTCACCGCGCGCGCCACGGAATGGAGATATTTGACCGAACCGTCCGGCATCAACAGGCGATACTCGTGGTCGAAATCCTCCGCTTCGCGCGAGGCCCGATCGAGGATCTTGCTGACCGTATCGCGATCTTCCGGATGCATGCGCTGGAATACGAAGTCCAGGGTCGGCTTCACCACCGGATCACATTGGAAGATGCGAAAGGTTTCCCTCGACCAGACGATCTCGCGGGTCGCGAGGTTCAAGCCGAAGCTGCCGGTGCGGCTCAATTCCTGCGCCTGGGCGAGATAGGTCTCGCTCTGCCGCAGCGCATCCTCCGCCTGCTTGCGCTGGGTGATGTTTTCGCAAGCAACCAGCACGATCGCCGTGCCGTCGCCGCGCAGCATGGCCTTGGCGTTTTCACGGACCCAAACGACCGAGCCGTCTTTCCGGATCTTGCGGATCTCCCAAGTATGCGACTGGTCCACGGTTTCCAGGCACAACGCGACACATCGGCGGACGAGCTCGCGATCTTCCTCGAAGAAGACGTTCAGCACGGATTGGCCGGTCAGCTCGGCTGCCGTATAGCCCAGCTGCGCGGCGCCGAATGTATTCACGTTAAGTACCGTTCCGGCCGGATCGATCATGAAGTACATGACCGGATTGTGCTCGAACACCTCGCGCCATTGCTTCACGGCGTCGCGCAGATCGCCGTCTTGCCGGCAGTCATCTCCGACCGCAGGCTTGTCCTTCGCTCCGTTGCCGAAAGATCGAAGCGCCGCAAGGCCGCCGAGCAGGTATTGTGCGGCCGAATTCCCAAATTTCGCGATCTGGCCAGGCATCATCGCAGGCGTCCCGGCTCGCTGGGGCCGAGGCAAGTAGAGCATTTTGCAACAACAGGAGCAATTGGTTCCGCAAGGAGGATCCTGGGCGCGAAGTTCGCGGGCTCCGTGCAGCTTGCGAGTCCTGCGCCGTCTCGTTGCGCTGGCGGTGCAGTTCCGGAAGACTACGGGACAAACCTACGTATAGCTCGCGCATGCCTAGTCATACCGTGCATTTACCTCAGTACAATTGAGCGATGCGTTGCATGCGGACTAGTCTCACGACCAATCGAGCGGAGTCGATTGCGAAGCACAAACGGCCGAATAGCTCGGTGTGCTGCACCCAGGGGCCCTGCGTCCGCCGCCGCCCTGACTTGCCGAGAGGCCGCATTCATTGACGACGTGGGGACCGCGCACCAGGGAAGCCGGACCCACAAGAGGCCAAGAGGAGAGGATCATGTGCGACAAGTCCGAACACTCCGGACGCCGTCCGGCCGAAAATGGCTGCGCTGTCTGTAGCGGGAAGTTTGGCCTCATCCGATATTATTCCTGCCGAACGCCGCTCTGCTCAAGGAAATGTCTCGATCGCTTCAGGGCGCGCCGCGAGCGCGACCACCGATGGCTGTTTCGATTTCAGGCGGCGTGAGGATCGGCCGCCGAATCCGCCCCGTTCGGCAGTTCTGAATCAGGAGGCTGAGTTGAACCGTGCCTGCAAGCTCCTGTTGGCGATCACGCTGCCGCTTCCGGTGATGACGGGAGTGGCGGCCGATGAGCTGGGACAGGGGGATGCACATCGTCATCATCCGCCCCAGGATCGGCTTCTGCACGAGAAATTCTATTCGAGCTGGCATATGCCCGACAATCCGGTGCTCAGCTGTTGCAACGACTCGGATTGCTACCCGACCGAAATACAGTACGTCGATGGCAGGATCTTCGCGCGGCGCCGGGAAGACGGGAAATACATCCTCATTCCGCCCCAGAAGGTCGAGCGAAACAGAGACAATCCCGACGGCCGCAACCATCTTTGCGCGCCGCCGCCGTCCGCTTCTCTGGTCGACACGGTCTACTGCTTCGCGCTGGGAGGTGCCACGTGAGATTCATACTGGTGAACGGCAGAACCCCTTTCCGCAAGACGTCCTGTCTATGGTGCTGCGAGGAGATCAGCGGCAGCTACTTGCGCGACGTCAGGACGCTGCTGCCCTACTGCGACCACGAGTGCTACGCGATTCATCATGAGGCGGTGTCGTCGATCGGGAGGCCCAGGCGAGCGGCGTCTTGAGCGGACAATTGGTCGAGACGATTGGTGCCGCGCCTGCCGGCAGGAGAGGACACGATCTTGAGATTCATGCTCGTCAATCATGGACGACCCAGCCACGGCGCCACCTGCAGCGCGTGCGCCCGGCCATTGGGCGCGAGTTACGTCCGGCATGTGTCCACGCAGCGGCGGTACTGCGACACTGATTGCTACCAGCAGAAGGCCATGGAAATGCTATGGCCTTACCGCAGTTCGTTCGAGGCGGTCACGATGTTGGCGGCCATTTCGAGCTGGAGCTGGATGATGCAGATGGGCGCGCTCTCGCACTCGCTGACCGATGCATATCTGCGCGCGCACAGCCTTCCGACAACGGAAGGAGGTGACGGCTAGCCGAACTATGCTGGCCGCGCAGGGAAGTCGGCCGCAGCCACTGCACCAAGCTTCGCGCCGCGGCCAGCCCCGGCGGTCGCGAGGCTAGGGCGCGGGGGCTGCGGTCGATGCCGTTGGTGCCGCGCTGACTTCTTGCGTCGTGACGCGCTGCTCGGATTTCGCCGTGGCAAGGCCGCTGCCCTCGAATCTTGCGCGGTAGACCAGCACGTTCTCGATCACGCGCTGGACGTAGTTGCGCGTCTCCGACAGTGGGATGCGCTCGACCCAGTCGACCGGGTCGACCTTGGGATCCCTGGGATCGCCGCGCGCCTGTACCCATTCGCGCACCCGGCCGCGGCCGGCATTGTAGCCGGCGAAGGTCATGATCTGGTTGCCGCGATATTCCGACAGCAGCGCGCTGAGCTCGGCCGCGCCCATCTGCGTGTTGTAGACGGGATCGGAGACCATCTTGTCCCAGTCGTAAGTCAGGCCGAAACGTTTGGCGGTGTCGCGGCCCGCTTCCGGTGTGACCTGCATCAGTCCGACCGCGTTGGCGGCCGACTTGTCGCGCTGGTCGAACGAGCTTTCGGTGCGCGCCACCGAATAGATCACGCTGGTCTCGATCGCGGGCGCCACCTGCTTGTGCTCGGGGATGCCGATCGTCGGGAAGGCGTAATGGTCGAGCGCCAGCCCGCGCGCCAGTGCCGATTTGCCGACCTCCAGCATGACGCGCGCATCATTGCGACGGCCGGCGAGCTCGCCGAGCGCCTCGAGGGCTGCGACGTCGGTGCTCTCCTTGGCGAAATCCTCGGCGTAGTAGAACACCGTGTCGCGCTCGCCGATCCCGTAGAGCATGTCGGCGGCGCGCACGCGATCGTCGGCGGGAGGCGAGTCGACTGCGGCCAGCACGGGTGAGGGCGGGCGCAGCTCGATGCGGTCGAGGCCGAGCCTCGCGCGGGCGAGCTGGCCGTAATAGGCCGTCGGATAGCGCGCCGCCGCCTGATAGCTCTGGCGCGCGTCGGTCGATGCGCCCATCGCTTCTGCCGCACGACCGCGCCAGTAATTGGCGCGCGAGAGTGCAAGCGGATTGGCCGAGCCCTCGTCGATCGCGGCGAAGTGCATCATCGCCGTCCTGGGATCGTCGAGATAGCGCAGTGCGATCCAGCCGCACATGAAGTGATAGTCGACCCGGTAGACCTCCATCGCCGGCACCGCCGCCGCGCGCACCACGTCGTAAGCGGTCTTGAACTTGCCCTGGTCGAGCAGCTTTCGCGCCAGCAGACGACGCTCGCGCCACCAGGCATCGGTGTCCTGTGCCGCCATGGTGTCGGGCGCGGCGGCCAAAATCACCTCGGCCGCGTCGTCGATACGGTCCTTCTGGAGATGCCATTGCGCACGGCACAGCACATAGCCGAGATCGCGGCGCGCCTCGGCAGAGACGTCCTCGAGATAGTCCTTGGCCTTGTCGGCCTTGCCGGTGACGGCGGCGCAGGCCTTGACGATCGCGAGCGCATCCTCGCCGAGCCGTTTTGCCGCGCGCCTTGCGCCGGCATAGTCCTTGGCGCCGAGCCGCTTGTCCATGCGGGCGCGATGATCGTCCGCGGTCAGCAGATCGCGGAAGGCCTCGTAGGAATCTACTTCGCCACGCTCCGACAATTCGTCCGTGCGCCAGGCCTCGCGGACGAGACGCGCGGCCCTGTCGGCGTCGCCCTCGGCGAGCAGCACGCGGGCGAGCGCGAACTTGCCCTTGGCGCTGGTCGGGCGGTCCATGGTGAATTTGTGCACGGTGGCGGCGTCGGTCTTCTCCTGCCACAGCCGCGCCTCGGCGCGGCGGCGGAGCAGGGCGCTGCTCGGCCAGTCCGGATTGGCGGCGAGGAAGGCGGCGTAGCGCTTGAAGTTCGCCGTGCTCTCGGAGTGGCGCAGCATGAACCAGTCGGCGACCTTCTGCCCGGCGGGATCGGCAATGCGGTCGCGCGCGGCGGTCGCATCGTCGGTCTTGCCCCTGCGCGCGAGGTCGATGGCGTCCTTCAGCGCGGCGAGATCGCCGGTCAGCGGCGGCGGCGCCGGCTTGTCCGAGGGCTCGTCGTGGGTCTTCTTCGACTTGCGCCGGGCCTCGGCATGCTTGTTGTGTTTGCCGGCCGCAGCATGGCGCTGCTTGCCGGCCCTCGCCTCATGCGTCTTCTTCGACGCGGACGATTTGTGACTGTTCTTCGCCGCCAACTGGGTGGGAAGGAGGGCCATCGCGGCCACGGCAACGACACACGCGAGCGAGCGTAGGCACTGGTTCATTCCGTGGTCCCCCCTGCGAAACCAGTACAAACCAAAGTCCGCGACGACATTCCGCTGGAGAATCAAAACGTCGCCAAAAACGATGACACGACATCGTTTCGCATTCCTCACGCTCCCGCAACAATGCGGCAAAATGCGGATGGAACGCGGGAACCTGTGCAACGGGGGATAGAGCGGATCCGTTAAGCTTTGTTAACTGATAGGGCTCGCGCGACGGTTGCGGGCGGCTCTTGGCTCCACAGAGGGGCCGATTGTGCGTGTTCCCTGGGCCAAATACGGTGTATTGGGTTCCATCGCCGTCCTCCCAGCCCTTTGCCCCGCGCCCATGCCGATTTTCAACCAATCGATCCGGCGCAAAATCGTCGGGATCGCGCTCGGACTGATCGTCCTGATGGTCGTCACCGCGATCCTGTCGATGGTGATGTCGAGCCGCGTCGGCCAACTCCTCGATGAGCTGACCGCACGGTATATTCCGGCTTACGGCCATCTGGCGCGGTCCAATGTGCGTTCGCTGGAGCGGGCGCTGGCGATGCGGCGCATGGTGATCGCAAAAATGCAGACGCCGCCGGACGAGGCGGGCTTTGCCGCGCGGCTGAAGTTCTTCCGGGACACGGACTCCCAGGTCGAGCAGGAGGCCGAAGCCGCGCGAAAGCTGATCAACGCGATCATCGACGATGAGAGCACGCCGTCGGACAATGCCGCACTCGCCCGGATCGAGACGCGCATCGAGAATGCCGTCAATGAGCTCCGCAGCGAACTCGGCGAGGAGGACGCCAAGCTGCTCAGGCTGCTCGATGCCAGGGACTTTGCGGCCGCGCGCGATGTGCTTGTTCATGTGGACGCGCTGCGCGATCTCTTCACCCAGCGGATCGACGCGATCCGCGCCGACATGCTCTCCCAGGTGTTCGTGAGCACCTCGCGCGTGATCCGCCATCAGCGCCAGGCAATCATCGTTTCGGGCATCGTGACCGTCCTCGCAGCGGTCGTCGGATTTGCTTTCGCGCTCCTCGTCTCCAGCGGTATCACGCGGCCGGTGCGCCTCTTGCTCGCCGGCACCCGCGAAGTCGAGGCAGGCCGTTTCGACAAGACCATCAGCGTCTCGACCCAGGACGAGATCGGTGAGCTCGCTGCCGCCTTCAACCGCATGGTCGAGCAGTTGCGCCAGAACGAGCGCATCCGCGAGACCTTCGGCCGCTACATCGATCCCAAGGTGGTTCAGGGCCTGATCGACCGGCCGGAGGTCGCCATCGACGGCCAGCGCCGGGTCATGACCATCATGTTCTGCGACATGAGCGGCTTCACCTCCATGAGCGAGGGAATGACCCCGCGCGGCCTCGTCAAGGTGATGAACCACTATTTTACGGTGATGTCCGGTCCGATCCGGAGTCACCGCGGTGTCATCGACAAATATATCGGCGACGCCATCATGGCCTATTGGGGCCCACCCTTCATCGAGGAGGACGAGCCGGCCGTTCTGGCCGGGCTTGCCGCCATCGACATGGCCGACCAGGTGCCCGCGCTGCAGAAGCAATTGCCGGATCTGCTGGGCATCCGCGCTATGCCGGTGCCCTGCGACCTGCGGATCGGCATCGCCACCGGCGAAGTCCTGACCGGGAGCATCGGCTCCGAACTGATGATGAGCTACACCGTGATGGGTGACGCCGTGAACCTCGCCTCGCGGCTGGAAGCGGTCAACAAGACCTATGAGACCCGCATCCTGATCTCGCAGGCGACGGCGGATGCGATCGGATCGAGCTTCGAATTGCGCGAGGTCGATCGTCTTGCCGTTGCCGGCCAGAGCACGGCCCAATCGATCTTCGAGGTGATGGGCAGGGCAGGCGCGCTCACGGCCGCGCAAGACAGCCTCCGTGCGCATTATGCCGAAGGCCTTGCGGCCTATCGTGCCCGGCGCTTTGACGACGCCCGCATCGCCTTCAACGCGGCGCTCGAGGCCGTCCCCGGCGACGGTCCCTCGCGAACGCTGCTCGGCCGCATCGCGCAATTCGATGCAAGTCCGCCGGAGCAGGGATGGGACGGCGCCTGGCGGCTGGAGCAGAAATAGCAGGCTTCACGGGAAAAATTGCTTCTGCTCGATAACGATGTTCGCCGTGACCTATTTCCCGGGCTTAGGTTTGACGTCCTTGAGGCGTTAGACGGGGACACGCCGATGACCGAACTTGAGAACAGGCTGGAACGGTTCGAGACGCTCACCGCCGAATGCGAGCTGATCGCCAAGCTCGCTACCGACGGCACCAAGCGCGAGTTTTATCTGAAGCTTTCGGAGCAGTACCGCCAGCTCGCGGTGGACATGCGGCAGGCGATCGCGACCAAGGCTGCGGCCTGAGACCGCAATCCGTTCTTAATGATTGGCGCGCATCCTCAATGCGGATGCGGGATGAACGCTTGCGTTTCTCCGCTGCGTACATGCCGGCGCTCGTTGCGGTGCAGCGCGCCGCGTGAACATTGTTTTGTCGTGCCTCACAGGGCGATCCCATGCGCCTCCTTGCGATCATCATGTTCGGGCTCATGACGGCAGCCTGCAACCAGGAGCAGGACATCACCGGCTCGACTCCGGTCTGCGCGATGCGGAACCACAGCTCCTACAATCCCCGCGACATGAGCCAGTGCGTGGCCGCCTGCAAGGCGTGCGACCACGGCAACACGGTCACCTGTTCCACCTCCTGCACCCTCAAGGGCGCGCACTGAGCCTCGCACTGGCGCGGCCAGCCGACGGTGCCTTGGCACCGGAACGATTCACTTGGATTGATCATTGAGGTGGCTGGCAGGACGCGGAGTCCGTTGGAATGGGTATGCTCGATCCCGGCCGGTTTCTGGTGTCATGCTCGCAATGCGAAGCCTGGCCGATGGCGGCCAATGTGAAACGTTCAAGCTGGTCGGCGTCGCCGCATGAGGTCCGCTTCGTGTGCCCGCGTTGCCGCCGCGAAGAGACCGCGATCGTCTCCGCCTCCGGTGAACTGACGCCGATCCGGCGCCTCGACATCCTGCCGCGCGACGTCGCCAAGGCCTGGGCCCTGGCGCAGCGCCCGCGCGGGCGGACATAGGCCGCCGCGATCCGGATTTGGAACCCGCCCGTTCCCGAGGAGTTTTCGCCTCGACGTCAACGCATCGAGGCCGTGCGAATGATCAGCGAGCATTTCGACACCCGTACACGGATCAACATGAAGCTGGCGCTGGACCGGGTCTGCCGCCATCGGCCTGCCGGCGAGGATCACAGCTTCCGCCGGTCGGTCGCCGAAAACATCATCCGCTGCGCGCTCACGGGCAGGACCGGCATCGGCCAACTCGTCGATGCCGGCGAGCGGGCGACGATCAGGACGCACTCCGAGAGGGAGCCCGCGTGACGCTGTTGGCGGAATTCATCCGACACCTGTGGTAGGATGACAGCCAAGAGATTACTCAAGAGATTGCTCAGAGATCATTCATGGCACCTTTCATCCTGCCGCCGCACGCCGGCCGTTTCCGTCTTCACCCGGTCGCGCCGCGCCTTGCACCGATGTTCTGCTTCGCGCTGCTGACGGTGTCATGCGCGCTGGCGAGCCTTGCCCTTGCCTGTGCGACGCCGTTTGCGGCGTTTGCCGTCGTCGCGGCTGCGCTACTGCCGTTGCGGCCGGCGCTGCTTGTCGTCACCGGCGCCTGGCTGATCAACCAGACCATCGGTTTCGGCGTGCTGCACTATCCCATCGACGCCAGCACGGTCGCGTGGGGCTTTGTCATCGGTGCCGCAGCGCTGCTTGCGACAACCGTGGCGTCGGCCGTCCTCCGCATGCTGCCGCAGGGACGTACGCCGCTGATGCTGGCGATCACGCTCGTTGCGGCCTATGCAGCGTATGAGCTTGTGCTGCTCGCCGCGACGCCGGCCCTGGGCGGAGAGGGCGCCTTCACCGCCGCCATCGTGACGCGGATCGGACTAACCAGCGGCGTTTGGCTTGCCGGCCTCGTCGCCGTTTGCGAGATCGTTCGCCTGGTCGATCCGTTCGGGCGCAAGGGTGCGATGTCGGCTTGAGCGCCGGTGCGTTCGGCTTTCGCGCAGCCGCGACGGAGCGAAGCGCAATAGGCCAACGAGACCTTGGATTGCCCGTCGGGCAAAACACCTGACTATTTTGAAGCGTGCTGCCGTCAACCCACCCGGGCTAACATATTCTTCTTTACCGAAATTCGGTTTTGACGTATGTGTCGCCCATCCCGGCTCATCCTTGAGGGGCGATCTTGTGGTCGTCATGTTCGCGAGCCGGGCTTGCGGTGGACGCGGCAGCGTCGG
>NZ_JAFCKS010000014.1 GCF_018129995.1 Bradyrhizobium sp. SZCCT0153 | reverse complement strand
CCGACGCTGCCGCGTCCACCGCAAGCCCGGCTCGCGAACATGACGACCACAAGATCGCCCCTCAAGGATGAGCCGGGATGGCCGACACATACGCCAAAACCGAATTTCGATAAAGTGGAATATCTTTTTCAGAGAGGATTGACGCGCAGGCGACACAGGTCGGCAACGCTACGCCCGCGCGGAAGAAACAAGGGGCGGTGCAAAACACCGCCCCTTGGCGAGATCAAGACCGCGACGAGAACAGGCGCCTAATACGGCTGATAATAGCCACGCGGAGCGTAATAGGGACCGCCGCCATAATATCCCGGACTACCGTAGTAAGGACGCGGGCCATAATTGTAGTGGTCTTCATAGTATTCGCGGCGCTGGCTCTCCGCGATCGCACCTCCGATCAAGCCTGCCGCCACGCCCATGAAGGCGAGGCCTGCAGCGTTCGGGCCTCGCCGATAATAGCGGTGGCGGCGAGCGGCGCTGAAATCGGTGGCGTCCGATGAGGACTGGGCTGCGGCCGGTGCCTTTGTCGTCGCGGGTGACGCCGCAGACGAAGGCGGAACGGAAGCCGCAGACAAGGCGAGGCCTGCGAGCGCGGCAAGCGAGGCGCTGCGGACAAGTCTCAAACTTACGGTCCTATCACTCATTTCAATGTCCTCTGTTCTCACCAAAAGTGACCTAAGCAAACGAACCATAACGCGCAACCCACTGAAATGGTTTCGCGATCGCGGCAATCTGCCACGCTTTGAACGATTGTAAACCGAACGACCGGATGCAGCTTGAACCATCCAACCTGAGCGGATAATGAACAGCCGCGCCGTTTTTCGGTCGCCGTAAGCGTTTGACGTGAACCAACGCATCAACCGACGCCGTCGGGATCGATGCCATTTGCAGGGTTCAACGTGACTGACGCGTCCTTTTCCCAAGAGAAACCAGATGATTGCGGTTCGCAAACTGCCGGCGCGCTATGCGCCGATCGTGATGCCATTCGTGCTGTCCATCCTCATGACGGCCGTCGTGTCGATCATTTCCACGCTTCGGAGCCTCGGCGCTACGCCGGCGTTCCTCGCAACCTGGCCAGGCGCCTGGGCGCTGTCATGGCTGGTCGCCTTTCCGACGCTGCTGATGGTGCTGCCATTGGTCCGCCGGATCGTGGCTTGCCTCGTCGCCTCCCCATCTCAACCAGGCCGATAGCCGGCGCAGATTGCGGCGGCTGGCAAAGCCGACCTCGCCGGCCGGCGCGTCACTTACGACAGCGCGCCGAGCACGCCGCGCGTCGCCTTGTCGATCTCCTCGACATAGCGGCGGCGGGCGAAAGTCTCGGTAAGGAAGCCGACCACCTTGCGGCTGTCGGTGGAATCGACCACCGCCAGCATCTCGGCTTCCGCCTCGTCGAACACCGCCATCGCCGACTTCACGTTCATTTCCGGGATCAGCACGATCTCGGTCAGGCGCGCGAGTTCGATCACCTGGATTTCGTCGGCGATGCTGTCGAGATCGCCGGAGAACAGATCGGGCAGCAGGACGAGCCCGACATATTCGTCCGCATTGTTGACGATGACGATTCCAGGCCGCGAGCCCAGCGCGAATTCGCGGCGCACCGCGGCGATCGTCGTCGTCGACGGTACCTTGCCGACGTCGGAGCGCATCAGCCGCTCGACGGTGAGGTTGCGCAGCCAGCCGACGTCGTTGGCGCTGCGGATGGTCTCGCCGCGCAGGTGCAGACGCCAGGTCGAGAACGAGTGTCCGAACATGAAGCGAACGCAGATCGAGGTAACGATGCAGCCGGCCAGCACCACGGCGGTGACGTCGACGTTGCGGGTCATCTCGAGCACGAGGAACGACATGGTCAGGGGACCGCCGACGATGGCGACGCCGAGCGTCGCCATCCCCGTCAGCATCGCGACCAGCGGATCGATCACGAAGTTCGGGCTGACCAGCAACAGCACCGCTGCAAAGAACTTTCCGATCAGGCTCCCGACGAACAGCGAGGCAAAGAACAGCCCGCCGCGGAAGCCCGAAGCGAGCGAGATCAGGCAGGCCGTCACCTTCAAGGCGATGATCAGCGCGATCAGGCCGATCGTCATGTCGTGAAACAGATCGAGCACCATCGCGCCGTGGCCGGCCGCCAGCACCTGCGGCGTGAGAAGCGCAAAGCCGCCGACGACGAGCCCGCCGATCACCGGGCGCAGCCACACCGGCAGCCAGGCGAACAGGCGTTCGAACATCGATGACGAGCGCATCACCGCAATGCCGACGCCGCTGGTGACGAGCGCGAGCCCGATCAGCGCCAGATATTGCTCGACGCCGACGGCGCTGACCTTGGGTATTTCGAGCGAGTAGGGCGCACCGCCGAGCCATTGCGCGGTCAAGGCGCCGGCGAGCGAGGCGGCCAGGATCGGCGCGGCGCTGCCGACCGAATAGACGCCGACGATCAGCTCGCAGGCGTAGAAGGCCCCTGTGATCGGTGCTCCGAAGGCCGCCGCGATCGCCGCGGCGGCGCCGCAGCCGACGATCAGGCGAAGATCGTTGCGGCGAAGATTGAAGAACTTGCCGAGCAGCGAGGCGATGCCCGAGCCGATCTGGGTATAGCCGGCCTCGAGGCCGACGGAGGCGCCGCAGCCGTTCGAGATCAGCGTCTGGCTGGACACCACCACGCTGTCGCGCATCGACAGATTGCCGCCACGCAGCGCGTTCGCCTCGATCGGATCGACCGCGCTGGAAATCTTCAGCCGTCGCCGCCACCACTCCATGATGCCGAGCGCCAGGCCGCCCAGCGCGGGAGCGAGCAGCGCGGCCCAGGGGCTGATGCGCGTATTGGCGGACAGGCGGACGTCGATGGGAATGCCATAGATCACCACGTGCGCGATCTGCGCGATCTCGGCCATCAGGGTCACGATCGCGCCGGCAAGCGTGCCGATCACGAGGGCGAGCGGGATCAGATAGAATTCGTTGCTGCGCAGCAGCGCCCGCAGCCGAACCATGGTGCGGTTCGTCCCCTTGCGATCGACGAGATGTCTGATCCGCATGAACACCTGCTGCCGCCCTATCCTTCCGACATGCCGTAACCGGACATGCGCTGGCGGACCCGCTCGATCTCGGCGCTCGACAGCAGCGGCGGCTCTCCGATCTGGAGACAGCCGTGATATTGCCGCGCCAGCGTCTCGACCTCGACGGCGAGCCACATCGCCTTGTCCAGCGACTTGCCGATCGCGATCATGCCGTGATGGTCGAGCAGGCAGGCGAGCCGTCCCTCCAACGCCCGCACCGCATGGTCGGACAGCTCCACCGTTCCGAAGGTGGCATAGGGCGCGCAGCGGATGCTGTCTCCGCCGGCGGCTGCGATCATGTAGTGCACGGGCGGAATCTCCAGGCCCATGATCGCCAGGATGGTGCAGTAGGTCGGATGGGCGTGGACGACCGCGTTGACGTCGGGCCGGGCCTTGAGGATGTCGAGGTGGAAGCGCCACTCGCTGGACGGCTTCTGATCGGGCGCGTGCGAGCCGTCCATCGTCATCAGCACGATCTGGTCCGGCGTCATGGCCTCATAGGGCACGCTGGTGGGGGTGACCAGAAGCCCGCCCGCATGCCGGACACTGATATTGCCCGAGGTGCCCTGGTTGATGCCGAGCGCGTTCATGCGGCGGCAGGCGTCGATGATGGCCTGTCTCTTGACGAGTTCGTCCGCTGTCACCGACATCTCGATTTCATCTCGACTTCTTGGCGATGGGCGTTTGTGGGACGGGAAGTACGTCAAAGCAATGTGGCAGCGCAAGCGAAAGCGGACCGGATCGCCCGCGATCGCGCCAGCCGCCTCGAAGCATCATGAAATAATGATGAAAATCAACGCATTAGCAGATTGTCGCGGCCCTACGGCAGGCTTGCCCGGACGGCCGCGATCCCGTTGATCACGAACTGCACCGAATAGGCCGCGAGCAGCATGCCGAGCACGCGCGAAAGGACGGCGTTGCCGGTACGTCCGAGGGTGCGCGCGATCAGGTGAGCTGAGACAAAGCAGAGCATGCAGAGCAGGCACACGGAGAGCACGACCGCGATGATGATCGCGAGCCTCGGCCCGTAGCCGGCGTCGCCTGTCAGCAGCAGCGTGGTTGCGATCGCGCCGGGACCCGCCATCATGGGAATGGCCAGAGGGAACACTGCGACATCGGAGGCATGCTCCGAGCTTGCCTTGTCGGCCTCGCGGGCCTCGCGATGCGGACGGTCGCCGAAGATCATCTGGTAGGACACGCCGAACAGCAGCAAGCCGCCGGCGATCTGGAAGGCGGGGATGCCGATCCCGAGCTGGCGCAGCAGCCAGTTTCCGATCAGCGCGATCACCACCAGGATCGACGCCGCGATCAGCGGCGCGCGCAGCGCGATCGTGCGTTTGATCTTGTCGGGCATGCCTCCGGTCGCGGCGAGGAAGGCCGGCGCAAGGCCGACGGGATCGACCACGAGCAGCAGGGTCACGAAGGCCGACAGGGCGAAATCGAGCATGCGGATGGGTCTCACGCGAGGTGCAGCCGCAATCCATAACGGCTCGACTCGGCCTTCGCGAGGAACATTTGCCTCCGCAGAGGCTTGGTCGCGCGAGGATTGAGGACGGGAGCGCCTTCCCGTGCCCCTCAAGAGGAGGATTTATGGCTAAGCAAGCAAAGAAACGTGCGAACGCGAAAAAGACCGCGGCGCGCCGCCCGCATCAGGCGCCGAAGATGCTGAGCGACCTGTTCCTGGAGACGCTGAAGGACATCTATTACGCCGAGAACAAGATCATCAAAACGTTGCCGAAGATGGCGAAGGCGGCTCACTCCAAGCAGCTCTCCGCAGCCTTCACCAAGCATCTGCGGGAGACGCAGGGCCAGGTCAAACGGCTGGACCAGATTTTCAAGATGCTGGGCAAGCCAGCCCGCGGCAAGCCCTGCGAAGCGATCAACGGCATCACCGACGAGGGTGCCGAGATCATGAAGGACTTCAAGAACGCTCCTGCCCTCGACGCCGGCCTGCTCGCCGCAGCCCAGGCCGTCGAGCACTACGAGATCTCCCGCTACGGCACACTGCGCACCTGGGCCGAGGAGCTCGGCATGCCGGACGCCGCCAGGCTGCTCCAGGCGACGCTGGACGAGGAAGAGGCGACCGACCACTCGCTGACCGAGCTCGCCATCTCCGTCATCAATCTCGAAGCGGAAGAGGACTACCGCGCCGCCGCCTGAACGCGCCGCGCCCCCAATTGTTGCCTTCGGCGCCGCGGAACATCTCCGCTGCGCCGAAGGCGTCTGACTGCAAGGGTCTCCTCCGGTTCGAGGGACAGGCATGCTCCAGACGCGCGATGCTGGAATTTCAGGGAACCGTCCCCATATCCCCGTTTTCCAACCGTAGCGCCTTCCCCCGAGTTTTTGCCATGCAACCCAAAAATCCCCTCGACTGGATGCTGTCCGAAGCCCTGGACTCGCTGACCCGCGCCGAACGGCTGCGCCAGCAGTTCGGCCGCCAGGAAGCCTGCTGGGAGCCGCCGATCGACGTACTCGAGACCGAGCATGAGCTCCTGATCCTGGTCGCGCTTCCCGGCGTCAATCCCGACAATGTCGAGACGGCGATCCATGACGGCGTGCTCGTCATCTCCGGTCAGCGCACGCTGCCGCCGGAGCTTCGCAACGCCCGCATCCACCGGCTCGAGCTGCCGCAGGGGCGTTTTGAGCGCCGCATTGCATTGCCCCTTGGCCGCTACGCCATCAGCCGCTTCGTGATGGACGGCTGCGTCGCACTGCGCCTCGCCAAATCCTGAGGTCGATCATGGCCACCGAACAGATGAATACCGCACAGAGCAATTCCACCGAGTCCGACGTGAAGATCCCCGAAGACGCACTGATCATCATCCCCGTGCGCGAGATGGTGCTGTTCCCCGGCGCCATCGCGCCGATTGCGATCGCCCGGCCAAAGTCGGTCGCCGCCGCGCAGCAGGCGCTGCGCGAGCAGCGGCCGGTCGGCATCGTGCTGCAGCGCAGCCCCGAGACCGAAGAGCCGGGGCCGGACGACCTCTACCGGGTCGCGACCATCGCCAACATCGTGCGCTACATCACCGCGCCCGACGGCACCCATCACATCGTCTGCCAGGGCGTGCAGCGCGCGCGGATCCTCGACTTCCTGCCGGGGACGCCGTTTCCGGCCGCGCGGATCCAACAGATCCCGGAGCCGACCACGAGCTCGCCCGAGATCGAGGCGCGTGCGCTGAATTTGCAGCGCCAGGCGATCGAGGCGATCGAGCTGCTGCCGCAGGCGCCGCCGGAGCTGGCCGCGATGTTCCAGAGCACCACCGCGCCCGGCGCGCTTGCGGATCTGGCGACCTCGTTCATGGACATCAAGCCGCAGGACAAGCAGGAGGTGCTGGAAACCATCGACCTCGCCTTGCGGGTCGAGAAGGTGTCGAAGCATCTGGCCGAGCGGCTGGAGGTGCTGCGCATCAGCAACGAGATCGGCCAGAAGACCCGCGCCTCGTTCGACGAGCGGCAGCGCGAGGCGATCCTGCGCGAGCAGATGGCGACCATTCAGCGCCAGCTCGGCGAAGGCGACGGCAAGGCGGCCGAGGTCGCCGAGCTGACGGCTGCCATCGCCAAGGCCGGCATGCCGCCGGAGGCGGACGCGCATGCCAGGAAGGAGCTGCGCCGCTACGAGCGCATGCCGGAGGCCGCCGGCGAAGCCGGCATGGTCCGCACCTATCTGGACTGGCTGATCGAGCTGCCCTGGGCGCTGCCCGCGGAGAAGCCGATCGACATCAAGGAAGCGCGCCGCATCCTGGATGCCGACCATTTCGGCCTGGAGAAGATCAAGAGCCGGATCATCGAATATCTGGCGGTGCGCAAGCTGGCTCCGCAGGGCAAGGCGCCGATCCTGTGCTTCGTCGGCCCGCCCGGCGTCGGCAAGACCTCGCTCGGCCAGTCCATCGCACGCGCGATGGATCGCCCCTTCGTGCGCGTCAGCCTCGGCGGCGTGCATGACGAAGCCGAGATCCGCGGTCACCGGCGCACCTATATCGGCGCGCTGCCCGGCAACATCATCCAGGGCATCAAGAAGGCCGGCAGCCGCAACTGCGTCATGATGCTGGACGAGATCGACAAGATGGGCCGCGGCGTGCAGGGCGACCCTTCCGCCGCGATGCTGGAGGTGCTCGACCCCGAGCAGAACGGGACGTTCCGGGACAATTACCTGGGCGTGCCGTTCGACCTGTCGCGCGTGGTCTTCATTGCGACCGCCAATATGCTGGACCAAATCCCGGGCCCGCTGCTGGATCGCATGGAGCTGATCAGCCTCGCCGGCTACACCGAGGACGAGAAGCGGGAGATCGCGAAACGCTATCTGGTGCGGCGGCAGCTCGAGGCCAACGGCCTGACTTCAGACCAGGCCGAGATCGAGCCGGAGGCGCTGAAGCTGGTGGTCAAGGGCTACACCCGCGAGGCCGGCGTGCGTAACCTCGAGCGCGAGATCGGCAAGCTGTTCCGGCATGCCGCGGTGCAGGTCGCCGAAGGCACGGCGGCAAAGGTCGTGGTGACGGCAAAGGACATCGCCACCGTGCTCGGCCAGCCGCGTTTCGAGGGCGAGATCGCGCAGCGCACCAGCATTCCGGGCGTGGCCACCGGCCTTGCCTGGACGCCGGTCGGCGGCGACATCCTGTTCATCGAGGCCTCTCGCGTGCCCGGCCGGGGCGGTATGATCCTGACCGGCCAGCTCGGCGAGGTCATGCGCGAGAGCGTGCAGGCCGCACTGACGCTGGTGAAGAGCAAGGCCCCGCAGCTCGGGATCGATCCTCAGCTGTTCGAGAAGAACGACATCCACGTTCACGTCCCGGCGGGCGCAACCCCGAAGGACGGGCCGAGCGCGGGCGTTGCGATGTTCACTGCGCTGACGTCCCTGCTCACCAATCGCACGGTGCGCAGCGACACCGCGATGACCGGCGAGATTTCGCTGCGCGGCCTGGTGCTGCCGGTCGGCGGCATCAAGGAGAAGGTGGTGGCGGCGGCGGCCGCGGGATTGAAGCGGGTGATGCTGCCGGCGCGCAACAAGCGGGACTATGACGACATCCCGAAGAGCGCGCGGGACAACCTCGAATTCATCTGGCTGGAGCGCGTCGACGAGGCCATCGCCGCAGCGCTCGAGCCGGCCGAAGCCAAGGTCGAAGCGGCGGAGTGAATGCGATGAAGAAACTGCTGGAAAGAGCGAAGAAATCGCGGACAACGCAGCGGCTGCGCCGGCTGCTCGATCGCGCCATCGACGGGGTTCGCGATGGGCTCGCAGGACCCGGGCCGCGGCTTCAGCCGATCCCGGTCCGGGTGAAGCGCCGCAAAGGCTGAGCCCCTCCGCTTCAGCCCTCGCGGGTCATCGAACACAAAAGGCCCCCTCCTGCGAGGGGGCCTTTGCTTTATCAGGACACGGCGTCCTTGGCAGCCTTGACCGGGCGGGCGCGGACGATCTTCCGGGCCGGCTTGGCCTTGAACATCATCTCTTCACCCGTGAACGGGTTGGTGCCCTTGCGCGCCTTGGTCGCGGGCTTCTTGATGACCACGAACTTGGCGAAGCCCGGCACCAGGAACAGGCCGTTCTTCTTGAGCTCCTTGTGGCCGACGTCGGTCAGCGTCTCCATGACGCTCTTGACGTCGCGCTTGGAAAGCTCGGTGGCGGTCGCAATCTTTTCGATCAACTGCGATTTGGACATTTGGGCTGGCATCGTGTCTCCTCTGATTCGTTGCCGGTTGCATATTAGACCAACCGGCGAAGGCCTAGAGCCTTCTGCACAGTTTTGTCGCGGTTTTACGGGCTTTTTTGGCCCCCTGTGGCAAAAAACCCTGCTTTTTAGCTACTTCCTGAGCGGGAGGAGCCTCGGGCAGCGGATTTTACCTTGTTTCAAAGGCCCGCACGCAGCCTTGCTAAAGCTGATTCGATGCTTTCGACAAGCGACGACCGGCCTCTTTGTACGAGGAGGAGCGCGATTCACCCTGAAAAATAAGGCTAGATCGCATCGTGAGAGCTGGACTTGCGGAGAGTCCCCCTCACCCGGATCGCATCTGACGATGCAATCCGACCTCTCCCCGCAAGCGGGGAGAGGCGAAGAAGGAAGGCTAGACGCGCTCGATGATGACCGCCGGCGCCATGCCGCCGGCAGCGCACATGGTGACGAGCCCGCGCTTGAGGTCGCGCCGTTCGAGTTCGTCGAGCACGGTGCCGATCAGGATCGAGCCGGTGGCGCCGATGGGATGGCCGAGCGCGATCGAGCCGCCATTGACGTTGACCCTGGCGCGGTCGAGCTTGAGGTCGCGGATGTATTTTTCCGCGACCACCGCAAAGGCCTCGTTGATCTCGAACAGGTCGATGTCGTCGATGGTCAGCCCCGCCTTGGCCAGCACCTTGCGCGTCGCCGGCACCGGCGCGTTCAGCATCAGGGTCGGCGAGTCCCCCATGTTCGCCATCGCAACGACGCGGGCACGCGGCTTGAGGCCGTGCGCCCTGGCGTAAGCGGGCGAAGCGAGCAGGATCGCAGCGGCGCCGTCGACGACGCCGGACGAGTTGCCGGCGTGATGCATGAAGTCGATCTCGAGGTCCGGGTACTTCTGCAGGATCAGGCCGCGATAGGTCGTGCCCTTGTCGTCGAGCGCATGGTCGGCGATGGCGGGGAATGCCGGCTTCAGCGCGGAAAGCCCTTCCATCGTGGTCTGCGGCCGCGGATATTCCTCATGGTCGAGCGCGAGGCTGCCGTCCTCGCGATGCACCGGCACGAGGCTCTTCTTGAAGTGGCCGTTCGCCATCGCATGCGCGGCGCGCTTCTGGCTTTCGAGCCCGAGCGCATCGACGTCCGGTCGCGTGATGCCTTCGAGCGTTGCGATCGCATCGGCGCAGACGCCCTGGTGCGACTGCGGATGCCGCGCACGCAGGCGCAGATTGCCGCCGTCCATCATCATCGGACCGCCGCCGCGGCGTCCTTCCATCGACATCATCTCGCAGCCGCCGGCGATGACGAGGTCTTCCGCGCCCGCCATGATCGAGCTTGCAGCCATGTTGACGCTGGTGATGCCGGAGCCGCAGAAGCGGTCGAGCGTCACTGCGCTGGCGCGCACGTCGTAGCCGGCATCGAGCGCCGACATGCGGCCGAGATCGCCGCTTTGCGTGGCGACCTGCGCGCTGCAGCCCCAGACGATGTCGTCGACATCGGCGGTATTGATGCCGGTGCGCTCGGCGAGCGCGCGTAGCACCGTTGCGCCCAGCTGCTGCGGATGAATGCCGGAAAGTGCTCCCTTGCCGGCCTTGCCGACACCGCGCGGTGTCCGGCAGGCATCGATGATCAGCGCGTCAGCCATCGGCGTGTCCTCTTGTAATGAGTGTTGATGTGGTTTTGAATCAGGGCGAGAGGGGAGTCAATGCGCGGCTTTTATGCTACTGAGGGCGGATTTTCCGCTGCGCGTAAAATCGGGCACTGCGCGCTTACGCTCCCGCCGCGTTCTTCGCGATCACGTTGCGATAGAAGCTGGCGCTGAGCTTGGGCGTGCGGACCTGGGTGTCGAAATTGACGTGATAGAGCCCGAAGCGCTTGTTGAGCCCGAACACCCATTCGAAATTGTCCATCAGGCTCCAGAGGAAGTAGCCGCGCACCGGCACGCCCTCGGCGGCGGCGCGCTGGAGCTGGGCGAGGTAGTTGCGCAGATACATGATGCGGTCAGTGTCGTAGATCTTGCCGTCGGGCGTGACGACATCCTCGCCGGAGGTGCCGTTCTCGCTGATATAGATCGCATCCGCCTTCCAGATCCTTGCCGCCAGCTTCGGCACCCAGTAGATCGTCTCGGGCCCGACGCGCAGCCAGTCCGAGTTCATGTGCGGGAACGATTTCGGGATCGGCAGCGGCATGAAGCCGGCGCCCTGGTCGGAGGCCACCACGTAGTGCTGCGGCGCGTAGATGTTGAGGCCGAGGAAATCGACCGGCGAGGAGATGATCTTCAGCTCCGCATCGGTGTATTTCGGCGCGTCACGCCCGGCGAATTTCAGAAAGGCGTCGGTGTACTCGCCCGTCATGATGACGTTGAGATAGCCGGCGTTCAGCTCGCGCAGCGCGATCTCGGCGGCGCGGACATTCTCCGGCGTGTCGATCGCGGGCGCGCAGGCATCTATGTTCTCGGCCGGCCCGACGCGGGTGCTGCGCCGGCCGTGGGCGCGCACCGCCTGCACCGCGAGCCCGTGCGCCAGCGCGCTGTTGTGCCTGATCTGGTTGACCTCGGCCTGCGGCAGCGTCAAGCCCGGCGCGTCGATGCCGATGCCGTAGCCGAAATAGACGAAGCGGCCGCTCTCGTTCAGCGTGAACACGTTCTTGACGCGGTCGGTCAGATGCTTGGCGACATAGGCGGCGTAGTCGCCGAAGATCTTGCAGGTTTCCGTCGAGCGCCAACCGCCGAAGCGATCCTGCAGCGATTGCGGCAGGTCCCAGTGATAGAGCGTCAGCCACGGCTCGATGCCGTTCTTCAGGAGCTCGTCGACGAGCCGGTTGTAGAAGTCGAGCCCCTTCGGGTTGGGCTTGCCATCGCCGTCCGGAAACAGCCGCGGCCAGGCGACCGAGAAGCGATAGGCCTTGCAGCCGAGCGCCTTGATGAGCGCGACGTCCTCCTTGTAGCGGTGATAGTGCTCGTTGGCGCGGTCGCCAGTGGTGCCGTCCTCGATCTTGCCGGGGATGCGGACGAAGCTGTCCCAGATCGAGGCCCCTCGCCCGTCCTCGTTGACCGCGCCCTCGACCTGATAGGACGAAGTCGCCGTGCCCCAGACGAAGCCCGCCGGAAAGCCGTTTCCGCCGCGTGGCGCTGCGGCCGGCTTCGCGTCAGCGCCTTCCACGGAATTTGCGACTCCGGCCACGGACAATCCCGCCAGCTTGGCAAACTGGCGACGCGAGACCTTGTCCGACATTGAATCTGCCCCCCGAGATGGTTGTTGCGGCCGCACAATGGCCGGTCACGGGCGATATGGGAAGCAGTGGAGCCGAGAGCTGACGATGCAAAAATGCGGAAGGACGCTCCCCGCTGCGCGGGTCGCTATTCAGGTTCGATGCCAAGCCCCTGAATGATCTTGCCGGAAGAGGCGAGCTGGTTTTCGAGGAAACGCTTTGCGCCCCCAGGCGTCACCGCATCACCGATACGGACGTCGAAGCCGAGGGTGGGAGCTCGCTCGCGCACGTCAGGCGATTCCAGAGCACGCGCAATCTCGGCGCTCAGCTTTTCAACGATGTCGGCGGGCGTGCCAACCGGCGCCATGAACATGAACCAGCCCTGGAGATCGACGCTTTGCAGCGCCTCCGCGATCGCGGGAACGTCCGGCAGGGAGTCGATCCGTTTGGCTCCGGCAACGGCAACCGGTCGAAGCGTACCTGCCTTGATGAAAGCCTCGGCGATGGACGCCGATTGGATTGTTACCTGGACACGGCCCGTGATGGCGTCCTGGACCGCATTCGTGGTCGTATTGTAGGGGATAAGGACAAAGCTGGTTCCGGCGCTCTTGTTGATGGCTTGGGCAATCAGACCAGAAAGGTTGCGTGCCCCGTCGACGGCCAGGCTCAACGAACCAGGCGCCGATTTCTCCAGCTTGATCAATTCCGGCAACGTATTGGCCTTCAGCTCGGGATTGACGAGAAGGACGTGATTGCTTCTGGCCGCCATGGCAACCGGCACGAAATCCTTCATGGGATCGTAGGGGAGCTTCTTGAAGGTGTAGGGGTTGGTCACGAGCGCGGCGGATGTAGCAAACAGGAACGTATAGCCGTCTGGAGCTGCGCGGGCGACCGACTGCGTGCCGACAAGGTTTGCGGCACCCGCACGATTCTCGACGATGAACTGCTGTCCGAGGGTCCGCGAGAGCTTTTCCGTGATGACGCGGCACATCACGTCCGGGCTGTTGCCCGCCGGCTGCGGCACGACGATTGTCACGGGCCTCTCCGGCCACGACTGCGCGAAGGCCGGAAGGGAAAAGCAAAGCACAGCGCCGGCAAGCAGCAGACGACGGGATAGTCCGGACATGATGTTCCTCCCTGGAGATCCCGCTTTGCGGGCTTTTATTGGTCGGTAGCGCCCCGCACGCCGTCGCCGGCGGCGGGCTTTCGATCAGGCTTCGTCTGCGACGACATTCCGCAGCACGCCGAGGCGTTCGACCTCGATCTCGACGACATCGCCGGGCTTCATCCAGAGCGGCGGCTCGCGCCGCGCACCGACGCCCCCCGGCGTTCCGCTGACGATGACGTCGCCGGGCTCAAGCCGCGTAAACGTGGAGCAGTATTCGATCTGGCGCGGGATATCGAAGATCATCTGCTTGATCCGCGCCTCCTGCATGACCTGTCCGTTCAGGCGGGTCTCCAGCTTGAGCTCGCCAAGCGGACCGAGCTCGTCCGGCGTCATCATCCACGGCCCGAATGCGCCGGTATCAGGAAAATTCTTGCCCGGCGTGAACTGATGGGTGTGACGCTGGAAATCGCGGATGCTGCCGTCATTGTAGCAGGAATAGCCGGCGATGTAGCTCATGGCGTCGGCGCGGGAGATGTAGCGGCCGGCCTTGCCGATGATGACCGCAAGCTCGCCTTCGAAGTCGAGGTCGGTAGAGACGCGCGGCCGCACGATCGGCTGCAAATGTCCGGTCTGGCTGTTGGCATAGCGCGAAAAGATGGTGGGATGCTCGACCTCGGCCCGGCCGGTTTCCTTGCGGTGGGTCTCGTAGTTCAGGCCCACGCACAGGATCTTGTCCGGGTTCGGGATGACGGGCAGCCATTTGACCTTGGAGACCGGAACGGCAGCCGCCGCGGATTTTGCATCCGCAACGCCGGCCAGCGACGAACCGATGGCAGCCTTGAGGTCGGCGTAACGCGCCTTGAGCCCAGCACCGGCATCGAAAAAAGTCTCGGCTTCGACCAAGCCCCAGGTGGTGCGGCCGTCGATCGCTACAGTTGCCAGTTTCACGGCGTTCTCTCCATTGTCGGATCAAAATTGTGACTGTCTCGCCCGGCCGGGACGTCGTGCAGACGCGCCTCGATCTCGCGCAGGAGATCGCCGAGTTCGGCGGCGGTGCGCGCCGTGCCGAAAACGTAATGATCGGGCCGCACGATCGTGGCGATGGCATCGTGACGGTCGAACCAGCTCGCGAGCACGCCCTCGGTCTCCTGGAGCACATCGGGTGCGCCGGAGCCGGCGGGTGCGACGGCCGCTGCAAACAGGTACGGGCGCGCGGTGCAGAGAGCCAGGAGGTCGGCGGCGTCGGAGCGGCGGCCGTCGATGAACGCGCGCAAGCCTGGTCCCGTCACCTCATCGAGCAGGCGGACCGTGCCGGCGCTTGCGATGCGCGGCTGTGGAAACAGACTGCCACGTGCCGGCCCTTCGTGATTGGCAAGAACGCCCGCGCGCAGCGGCGGAATGATCTCTTGCCGCGTGATCTGGAGCGGCTTGCCGCCGCCTTCGGCCAGAATGCGCGCATCACGCCGCCGCGCCGCGACGGGATCGCGTTCGCAGATCGACTGGCCGATCGCCTTAATCTTGCCGGTCAGCTCGATCACGTGGGCTTTGCGTTCCACCGTGTAGCTGTCGAGCAGCCTGTCGGAAGACACGCCCCTGAGCACCCGATCCAGCTTCCAGACGAGGTTAGTGGCATCGCGCACGCCCTGGCACATGCCCTGGCCGATGAAGGGCGGCTGCTGATGTGCGGCGTCGCCGGCGATCAGGATTCTGCCGTTGCGCCAGACGTCTGCAACGAGGGCGTGGAAACGATAGGAGGCCGCCCGCCACAACTCGCCGTCCTGTGGGGTGAGCCAGGGCGCGAGCAGCTTCCAGACATTCTCCGGCCGCTCCATCTGCCGCGCGTCCTCGCCCGGCAGCAGCATGATTTCCCAGCGGCGGTGGTTCTTCGGGCCAATCAGGAAGCTAACGGGGCGCGCCGGATTGCAGAATTGGGCGGAGCATAGCGGCAATTTGTGCAGCGCGCTCTCGTTCACGCGCACGTCGACCACGAGCCAGGGTTCGTCGAAGATGAGATCCTCGAGCCCAAGCCCTGCGATCTCGCGCACCGTGCTCGAGGCGCCGTCGCAGCCAAGCACATAGCGCGCGGTCACGGAACGGCGCTTTCCGTTGGTTTCCTTCAACTTTGCTTCGACGCGATCGGAGGTTTGAACGAGATCAATCAGCTCGACGCCAAGCTCGGCGCGCACATTGGAAAAGCTTGTCGCGCGGCGGCGCAGCTCGGCCTCGACCGCGGGCTGGCTGAACACCATGCTCGGCGTGTAGCCGAGTGGATAGGGCTTTGCGACCATGTCGACGCGGCGGATCAGCCGGCCGTCGACGCCAAAATGCTCCGACGCGGTGAAGGGCTCGACATGGGGTGCGATCGCCTCAGCGAGGCCCATATTGTCGAACTGTCGAAAAATCTCGTGATCGAGCGCAATCGCGCGCGGCTTGTCATAGACGTCAGCGAGACGGTCGATCACCAGTGTGCGATGACCGAGGCGGCCGAGCTGGCCCGCGGCAACGGCGCCGGTCGGCCCGAAGCCGATGACGAGCACGCCATGGTCGGTGGCGGCCGCTTCCGTCATGCGCGCGCCGTCGTGAAGGGAACGGCAAGCTGTGCCGTCTTGCAGGCGTCGGACTTGGGCGGGGCAATGCCCCACTGATCCGTTCGTCCTGGCGGCCAGACCCAATCGTCTGGACCTTTCGCGACGTAGCTGTCGTCGATCTGCAGGACTTCGGCGGTGTATTCGATGACCGCGCCGGTCGGATCGACGAAATAGGCGAACACATTATCGCCCGGGCCGTGACGGCCGACGCCCCAACCGATCGGATGGCCATGGTCCACCATGCGGCCGGAGCCGCGCATGACCGACTCCAGATCAGGCATCAGGAAGGCAATGTGATTGAGGCCATTGCGAGGGGCTTCCGCGAGCACGACCGCGTGGTGGTCGCTGTTGCAGCACAGGAACGCCATCAGTTTTGACCGATCCGACAGGCGGAAACCGAGCGTCTCCTGGTAGAATGCCGAGAGTTTTTCGACATCGACGCTGTTGATGTTGACATGCGCGAGCCGCTCCGGCCGGTCCGCCACCACGCGCGCCGCCCTGGTGCGGTCGCCATGGACGAACTCCATGGCGCAGCCTTGCGGCTCCCGAACCATAAAACTTTCGCCGCCCGACGGTACCGGCGATGGCGCGGGCACACTGACCACCTCACAGCCAGCCCGCCGCGCGCGTTCGAACAGGCGGTGCAGGTCTTCGCGCGACCGGGTGCGGAAGCTGACTTTCCGCAGCGAGGTGGTCTCGCCGGGCGTGAGCTCGAGAACGTGGAAATCGCCGCCCGTCGCCGCGAGGTAGACCGTGCCGTCCGCTTCCGCCGCGACGGCGAGACCCCAGACCCCAGTGTAGAAATCGAGCGAAGCTGTAGGGTGCGGCGTCGTGATCTCGACGCTGCGCAGGGCCGCCACCGGAAAATCGGACATTGGGCTTCCTCGCCAGATGCGCGAACAGTGGCAAGTCCATAATATGTAAAAAAGCGACAGTAAAGTATAAAATTTATAAATTACTGGCTGGAAGCCTGCTAATGTACAGAATGAGTTGACGATTTTGATGGACGCTCATGAACTCTGACCTGCAGACCCCGAGGGCGGACCAGCCGGCCACACTGGCGACGACGATCTATGCGCGCCTGAAAGCCGACATCCTGACCACGCGGCTGGAGCCCGGACGCAAGCTGCAGTCGCGCTTCCTCATGGAGCAGTACAATGTCGGGCAGACCCCACTGCGCGAGGCCCTCAATCGCCTGACCACGGAAGAGTTCGTCGTCGGCATGGAGCAGCGCGGCTTCTATGTGAAGGAGGTCAGCAAGGACGAGCTTCAGGAACTGACCAAGACGCGGTGCTGGGTCGAAGGCCTGGCGCTGCGCGAGTCCATGCAGAATGCGACCCAGACCTGGGAAGAGGCTCTGCTGGTTGCGCATCACCGGCTCGATCGTACGCCGCGTTCGCTCAAGCCCGATACATTCGAGAACAATCCGGATTGGGAGAAGGTGCACCGCGCGTTCCACGCGACGCTGATCGGTCTTTGCGGTTCACGGCCGCTGCTCGGCTTTTGCGAGCAACTCGCCGACCGGCTCTATCGCTATCGCATGATGTCGATTGCAAAGGCGTATCCGGCACGCAAGGTCGGTGCTGAGCACAGTCACATCCTTCAGGCAGTACTCGCCAAGAATAGCGAGCAGGCCGTGCACCTGCTTCAGCAGCACTATCAGCGCACCGCCGACGTCATCTATTCCGACTTCGACGGATTACTGTCGTAGCTCGGCGGCGGCACAATGGCGGCTGTCTAGCGGTTTCGAAAGAGCCGGCGGGCCGGGCCGCCCGTCAGGTTAGGACCCGCCGCTCGAGTCGCAGCATGTCGCTGCGCTCCCCACGGACATTCGGACGACGCATTTTTCATATTTTCAACGGCTCGACCTTGTCGGCACGGACCGGTTTCGATCGTCCTTGGATGGACGCATCCAGGACGTGCCGTGGATGGCCCCCGCGCACGGCGTGACGCGTCACCTTGAACCGCTAAAATCGAACCAGGAGCAATGCCCCATGAGGATCACCGTCGAAACCAGCGTCGCAGCCCCCATCGATCAGGTCTGGCGTGCCTATACAACGCCTGCCGACATCATGCAGTGGAACGCCGCGTCGGACGACTGGCACACCACCAGGGCGACGGTCGATCTGCGCGAAGGCGGCGCCTTCTCGTCACGCATGGAGGCCAAGGACGGCAGCATCGGCTTCGACTTCGCCGGCACCTACACGAAGATCGACGAGCACAAGCGGATCGAATACGCGTTCGGCGATCGCAAGGCCGAAGTCGAGTTCGTGCCCGGCCCGAAGGGTATTGTCGTCCGCGTCACCTTCGACAGCGAAGCGACGCACTCGGTCGAGCAGCAGCAAGGCGGCTGGCAGGCGATCCTCGACAATTTCGCACGACACGTGGAGGCAAGGAAGAAGACATCGTGACGGCGTGTGGGGCAGACGACCACCGCGTCGCCCAGACCTCAAGGTCGGGGCGACGCGCGGCAGCAGCCATCAACCAAACGGTTTGCGCGATCAGCGCGAGCGCTTCGGCAATTTCGGCAGCTTGTCGGGATTGAACGAAGCGACCTGCCCGGTTCGTTCGGGTGCGGGCGGCTGCTGCTCCGTGCGAATGAGCGTACCCTGAAGGATCATTCCCGGCACCTGCGCGGCCGTCGCCGTGTAGGTCGCGACCTTGCCCGGGCAGCTTCCCTCGATCGCCAGCGTGAGCTCGTCGTCGACGCCGAAGACCGTTGCACGTCCGTCGGTGTGGCGCTTCGTCGATACGGTGGCGGTGAAGCGATCGCCGTCGACCTTGCAGAAGCCGTGATACGTCATCAGGCTGTCGCAGCCCCAGATCTGTCCGTCTGCGACATGGACTATGCCGGTGCCTTGATCGAGCGGCGTCTTGTACCACGCCGTGTAGCTGCCGTCCTTGAGCATGGGAGCAGTCTCCCCTAGCATTCCCGCGTGCATCATCCGCATGATCAGCGCTAACAAAGCGTTAATCGCGCGGCCCGTGCCAATCCGGTCTGTCCCTGCGCAGCTCGGCTTCAAGGTCCTCGATGATGCCATGAAGCAGACATGCGGCAAGCGGATCAGTCACCTCCCGCTCCAAGCGCCTGTAGCGCGCGATCTGGAATTCCTGCTCTCTCAACTGGTGCTCTGTCATCGGACGGGCCCTCCGACGAACCGACGCAGAGACAGCCGAACAGTTTCGTTAAAGTTTTCGGATCATTTGCCATGGTTTCCGAGCGGTTAAGGCGCGAGGGGTGCCCCGGCGCTCGAAAAGGCGCGCAGGGGCAAACGCTGGTGCGATGTCCGAGTCAAGCTCCGATGCTCCACCCAAGGCGGGTAGCTGAGAGTGGACCAGCTTGATAAGCCTCCTGCTTCTGCATGTTGCGCCGCAACCGTCGGCAGCGCACGCCGCCGCCTTGCTTGCAGGATGGCGGCGATGCCGAGCCAAGCACCGCTTAGAATTGCGATGAACCTCGCTTTCAATTGCACGCTCGGCGTGCTTCTGCTACGTTGAGGTACGTGCCTCATTTCACCTCGCGAGGTAGCCGGTGACCCGCCTCTGCCGCGAAGTCGCGGATGGCGGCTGATCTGCACGCATCTCGGGGACGGAGGCATGCGCTCAATTCGAGCTCAAGCAGAGTTGGCCGTCATCAAAGGCCGACCGCCTAAGGGGAGGATGATATGCAGCGTCTCTTGGTTGCAGGTGTGTCTGTTGCGTTCGCGATAGCGCTGGGCGTCGGCTCGGCTGATGCGGCGGACAAGAAGGTTCTGGCTTTCGTCGTCAACGGCGCATCCGACTTCTGGAAGATCGCCGAGGCCGGAATGAAGAAGGCGCAGGGCGAACTGCCCAACTACGAACTCCAGTTCAAATATCCGGAACAGGCTGCCGCCGCCGTGCAGCAGCGCGTGATGGATGACCTCGTCGCCGCCGGTGCCGCTGGCATCATGGTCAGCGCGGTCGATCCGAAGAACCAGACCGAACAGCTCAACAAGGTTGCGTCCCAGACGGTGCTGTTCACCACCGACAGCGACGCGCCGCAATCCAAGCGCGTGGCCTATATCGGCTCCTCCAACACCGATCTCGGCAAGGAGGCGGGAAAGCTGATGGTCAAGGCGCTTCCTAACGGCGGCAAATGCGTCGGCTTCGTGGGCCTGCCCGGCGCCGACAATGCGCGCGAGCGCATCGAAGGCGTGAAGGAGACGATCAAAGGCTCGAAGGTCGAGCTCGTCGACGTCCGCGGCGACGAGATCGACCAGACCCGTGCCAAGCGCAATGTCGAGGACATCCTCGCAGCCATGCCCGATGTGAGCTGCCTCGTAGGCTTCTACTCCTACAACACGCCGCGCATCTACGAGGTACTCAAGGAGGCAGGCAAGCTCAACAAGATCAAGATCATCGGCTTCGACGAGGATCCGATCACCCTCGGCGGCGTCAAGGAAGGCACCATCGTGGGCACGGTGGTGCAGCAGCCGTTCGAATGGGGCTATCAGGGCATGAAGCTGATGGCGAATTACATCGGCGGCAACAAGTCGGGCATTCCGGCCAACGGCATCATCATCGTGCCGGGCAAGGTCATCGAAAAGGCGAACGTCGACGACTTCATGAGCTCGATGAAGCAGATGCTGAAGAAGTAGGAGGATCGGTGCTGCGCGCAGCGCGGCCTGCCATGCCAGAGCCTTTTCTCGAGCTGGTCGATATCAGCAAGATCTATCCCGGCGTGGTCGCTCTCGACCACGTCGGGCTAGAGGTGTCGGCCGGCGAGGTGATTGCCCTGGTCGGCGAGAACGGGGCAGGCAAATCCACACTGATGCGCGTGCTCGGCGGAATCGTGGAGCCGAGCGGCGGCGTGATCCGCGTCGACGGCATCGAGCGAAGCTCGCTCGCCGTGGCGGATGCGATCAAGGCGGGCATCGCCTTCGTCCATCAGGAATTGAACCTCTTTGACAATCTCGATGTCGCCGGCAATGTCTTCATCGGCCGCGAGCCCGTGCACGGCGGGCCCTTGCGGCTGATCGACCGCAAACGGCTCTATGCCGATGTCGCTCCGCTGCTCGAGCGGCTGGGCTGCGATTTCGCACCGGACGCGCCGCTCGCCGAATTGTCGCTGGCGCAGCGCCAACTCGTCGAGATCATGAAGGCGCTCTCGCTCGATGCCCGTCTCGTCATCATGGACGAGCCGACCTCGAGCCTGACGCTCACCGAGACGGACCGCTTGATGCGGGTCGTCGCCGGCCTGAAAGCTCACGGCGTCAGCGTCATCTTCATCACACATCGCCTCAACGAGGTGATTCAGTGCGCCGACCGCGCGGTCGTGCTGCGCGACGGGCGCATGGTCGGCGCGCTCACGCGCGCGGAGCTCTCGCCGGCGGCGATGATCAGGCTGATGATCGGCCGTGATCTGAAATCGCTCTACATTCCGCCGGCTGCACCGCCCGGCGACAGCGCGATCGAGATCATCAATGCCGTCACCGACACCTATCCGGACCGTACCGTGAGCCTGTCCGTCCGCCGCGGCGAGATTCTTGGACTGGCCGGGCTCGTCGGCTCTGGACGCACGGAGCTTGCGCGCGCCGTCTTCGGCATCGACCGATTGCGTGGCGGCACGATGAGACTCGATGGCGAGCCGATCCGCATCGCCAGCCCGCGCGCCGCCATCGATCGGGGCATCTATCTGGTTCCGGAGGACCGCAAGATCTCGGGCCTGCTGCTCGACGTCTCGATCGCCGAAAACATCTCGCTGCCCGATCTGGCGTCCTACTCGCGCTTCTGGCTGGTCGATACGGCGCGCGAAAACAAGAATGCCTCGCGCCAGCGCGAGCGTCTCAATATCCGCGCGCCCGACGTCGCCACCGCGGTCCGCTCTCTGTCGGGAGGCAACCAGCAGAAGGTTGTGCTCGCCAAATGGCTGTCGATGCGGCCGAAGGTTCTGATCTTTGACGAGCCGACGCGCGGCGTCGATGTCGGCGCCAAGCAGGAGATCTACGACATGCTGCGCCGCCTGGCCGACGCCGGCGTCGCGATCCTGATGATCTCCAGCGACATGGAGGAGGTGATCGGGGTCAGCGACCGGATCGCAGTCATGCACGAGGGCGCGATCTCGGGTTTCCTTGATCGCAGCCAGTTCAGCGAGCACAATGTGCTCCAGCTCGCAGTCGGCCACTCAGTTGAGGCGGAGGGAATTTGACAAAGAAAGACCTCAGCCTTCTGGTTCTGATCCTCGTGGTTGGAACCGTCGTCGCCCTCATCAATCCGAGATTCCTGTTCGTAGGCAATCTCTCCAACACCGCCAACCAGGTCGGACTGTTCGGCATTTTTTCCATCGCGGAAGCTTTTGTGATCATCATCGGCGGAATCGAGCTGTCGGTTGGTTCCGTGATCGCGCTGCTCGGCGTCCTCTTCATCGACCTCATCGTCAATCATGACATCAACTGGATCGCCGCAGTCGCGATGATCGTCGCGGCTGGGCTCGCGATCGGCCTGATACATGGCACCCTGGTGACCAGGATGCGGATCCAGCCTTTTGTCGTGACGCTGTGCGGTCTTCTGATCTATCGCGGCGCGGCGCGCTACTACACCGAGGACGCGACGGCGGGCTTCGGCTTCGGTGCGAGCTTTCCCATGCTGGAATGGCTGACCGCCGGCCGCACCAACGTGCTGGGCTTCCCGCTGCCGCACAGCGTGGTGGCGCTCGCGGTGGTAACCGTCATCGCCTGGGTGGCGCTGCACCGCTCCGTGTTCGGCCGCTATCTCTATGCCGTCGGCAAAAACGAAGAAGCGGCGCGCTACTCCGGCATTAGCTCAAACCGGGTGACCATCTCGGCCTATATCATCTGCGGCGGCCTGACCGCGTTTTCCGCAATCTTGATCGCGATGTACACCCGCTCGATCTCGCCTGCCGTGCATGGCTCGTTCTACGAGCTCTACGCCATCGCCGCCGCCGTGCTCGGCGGCTGCTCCTTGCGCGGCGGCGAAGGTTCGATCATCGGCGTCGTGCTCGGCACCGTGCTGCTCCAGATGCTGCAGAATCTCGTCAACCTCCTCGGCATTCCGAGCTCGCTCAATTTCGCGGTGATGGGAACGGTGATCCTGGCCGGGGTGCTCGGCGATCAGTATCTGGTCCAGCGGCGGCATCGCGCGAGTGCGGCCAAAGGCCTGGGGCAAACGAGCGTCGCGGCCGCACCGCTGGGGCGGGCGAAGGCGGAGTAGGCGGCGGACAGCGTGGCACCGGGACGGGTCCTCGATGTCACGGCACGTCGCCGTTGCTGCGACTTCCGCCGATGCTGTGCGGCTTGTTGAGGAAGAACTCCCGATTGCCGAGAGCTGCTTCCGCGTACTGGTCGATCGCGACCTGGATGGCCTCGATGTGCATGCGGCACCAACCCTCGAGGCAGGACAGGCGCCGCGCATGATCGAGCGCCTTCAAAAATTCCGGCGGCTCCTGCATGTCGGAGAAGTAGGTCGGCCTCTGTCCTTTCATGCCCGTGCCGCCTCTCGCGGCGGGACGAGACGACGCCGCTCGATACGGAGGCGCGGCGGCGTCGGCTTTCGGCGGGGAACGAACAGGCTGGCGACGACGATCGGGTCGGTGTCTCCGAGCGCGGCCCGCTCCTGGACGAGCCCGCTCATTACCGTACGCATCTTCATGACCTCGTTGGCCACGAAAGTGCAGTCCTCGTCCCGGTTGATCTGTTCATGCATGATCGCTTCAGCCTCACGCATGCTGATACGTAACGCCCTGATGATCTTACGGATTTCATTGATGCGGTTGTCCATGGCTCGCTCCCTTGGCTGGACGACCAGCATAAGAACAAAACATGAACAATGAGTCAATCGGCCTGAGGTAGAACACAGCCGTGGCGACACGCCGCGCCGGCGCACCGACGAAGCCCCCCTCCTCGTCACCCACACCGGCCCCGGGCTTGCCGGGCCGGGCTCAGAACGTCACCCTCATCCCCGCATAGAACGCGCGCGGCCTTGCCGGGCTGAGCGAACGCGGGTCGTTGAAGTCGGCGCCGCCGTTGGTGAAGTTGGGCACGGCTCCCGTGTCGAAGAACTGTCCGTAGGTCGCGTAGCGTTTGTCGAAGATGTTGTCGACCTTGCCGTAGAGCTGGAAATTCTTGGTCACCTGGTAGGAGGTGTGGAGATTGAACACGGTATAAGACGGCAGCTTCGCATATTGATTGGACTCGTCGCCGACCAGATATTGGCTGGAGACGAAGATCGCGTTGCCGCCGACCTTCCAGACGTCGGTCACGGCATAGTCCACGCCGACCTTGACGCGGTGACGCGGGATCGCCGGAAGCTGGTTGCCGGGCGAGACCTGGATGTTGCCGTCGGCGTCGGCGAACGGGCTGTTCGAGCCGATGGTCAGTGCGTCGAGGAAGCGCGCATCGACGAAGGCGTAGCTCGCCTGGAACTGAAGCGTCGACGACTTGATGTTGATTTCGGCCTCGAGCCCCTGCCGCCGGGTCCGGCCGACATTGGAGAAATAGCCAAAGCCGGTGCGGCCGGGAACGGGGATAGCGACGATGTCGTCGTAATTGGTGGCGCGGAAGCCGCCGACTTTCCAGCCGAGCGTGCCGATGTTCAGCTCCCTGCTGCCGCGCAGGCCCGCTTCCACGGTCTTGGACACGACCTGCTTCAATGGCGGATCGGAGACGAGAAACGCGGCAATGAGACAGGGACGGGCCGGATCGGAGCAGCCGAGTTCCAGCGGCGTCGGCACGCGGTTGGCCTCGGAATAGCCGGCATAGGCGGTCAGCTCCGGCGTGATTTTGTAGGTGCCGCCGATCACCGGATTGAAGCGGGTGAAGGTGTGATCACCGTTGAGATCGGTGCCGAGTTGATCCTCCAGCGAGATGCGCGCCACGTTGAAACGGCCGCCGCCGGTGACGGCAAAGGCGTCGGTGATATTGAAAGTGTCCATCGCGTAGAGACCGTTATATTGGTTGACGGTCCGCAGCGAGACGGGACCGGCAACGGTATCAGGTACGCCGGTCGGCCCCAGGAAGAGTCCGCTGCCGCTGACGACGTAGTTTTCTCCGATCGAGCCGATCTCGGCGGTGGCGTTGTAGCGCGTGACGCTGGCGTCGTAGGTCGCGCCCATCACGAAGCGGTTGTCGTGCCCGAGCAGCTGATCGGTGTTGGTGGCCTGCCCCGACACGCCGAAGGTGGTCGATCGTATCGAGCTGCGGTCGATCTCGCCGAGGATGGTCCCGGACGGATACGGATTGGCAAGCTGCACGCCGCTCGTGCCATTCGCCGGTGTCGTGTCGTCGCCGAAGCACAGCAGCCCGGCGATGGCGCATTCCTGCGCGTCGGTCGGGTTGCCGTCGACGAGCTTCTGCTCGTAGCGGCGCACATGCGCGGTGCCTTCGAGCGTCCAGGTCGGCGTCGCATCGACTTTGCCGGTCAGGTTGAGATAGCCGACGCGGTTGGAGGTGGTCTGCGGGGTCGTGTAGGTCGCGCCCCAATATTTGTCGAGCAGCTCGGCGGGAACGGTGGCGCTGGCGCCGAAATCGTTCTTGGCGACGCCCATGTTGGCGTGGAATTCGCTGTCACCGGCCTTGTAGCCGACGTCGCCGTAGAAGCGCCGCACGTCCGACTGGGAGAAGTTGCGGAAACCGTTGTCGTGCAGGCCCTCGAGCGCGGCATAGACGGCGTAATTCTTGTCGACCGTCTTGCCCCATTGCGCCGAGCCCTGGATGCGGCCGAACGAGCCGCCCATCAGATCGAGCTCCGCGCCCTGATAGGTAAAGCCGTCCTTCATCTGCAGATTGATCGCGCCGCCCAGCGCGTTGAGGCCGAAGGCGGGGTTGTTGGTCACGAGCGTCACCGACCTGATCGCAGCGGTCGGGATCAGATCCCAGTTGACGGCGTCGGAGAACGCTTCGTTGATGCGGACGCCGTTCTGGTAGACCGCAAGGCCTTGCGGCGTGCCGGTCACGGGCGAGGCGACGAAGCCGCGGAATTCGACATCCGGCTGAAACGGATTGCCGGTGACTTCGGTGATGTTCACGCCGGCGATGTTGTCGCGGAGCGCATCGGTGACGTTCAGCGAGCCGGTGCGCCTGATCTGGCTGGCATCCACGGCGTTGATCGCCGACGGGACCTTGTCGACGTCGAGACCCCGGCCGGTGCCCGGCGAGGTCGGGTAGACGTAAAGGCGCGTCTTCGGGCTGGCGGATGACGCCGCCCCGACACGCGCGACCGGCCGCGTTGGCGCGCTGCGCCTCACGCTCGCCGGCGGCGGCGCGGTCACCTCGACCGGCGGAAGGTTCTGGACGTTGGTCTCCTCGTCCTGTGCCGCCCACACGGGGGCCGCGAAGACCAGCCCGGACACCAGCCCGCTCGAAACCGACGCCATCAACAAACGACGCTTGAACCCAAGACGCTTGAACCCAAGACGCTTGAATCCAACACGCTTGAATCCAACACGCCAAAGACGATTGCCCATCCCTGCCTTCCCATCCGTGATCACCGGCTGTTTTGATTTTCGCCGGTTGGTCGAGGGCGAGTGTAATCGGCAGCAAGGCGTGCGCCAGCCACAAAAGGTCGGGCCATATCCGCACCAATTTTCCCGACAAAATCGGGAATTCTTCCCGACGCGATCAGGCCACCGCCGTCGGAACCAGCGCTTCGACGGTCAGACCGCCATCGCCGGAGACGACGTTGAGTGTGCCGCCCAGCGCCAGGATCCGCTCGCGCATGCCGACGAGGCCGAAGCCGAGCTTCTGGCCCGGCTCCATGCCGCGGCCATTGTCGCTGACCCGCACCCGTGCGCAGAAGCGACCATCGCCCGATACCTGCTCCACCGGCTCGATGACGACGTTGACCGAGGTCGCGCCGGCGTGGCGGAACACGTTGGTCAGCGCCTCCTGCACGATGCGGTAGATGGTAAGGTCGGCGGTCTCGCCGGTGACGCCAAGCGCCGGCGAGATCACGGTCTCGATCGCGACATCGGGATGCGATTCCCGCCACAGCCGCGACAGCGATTCCAGCGCCTGACGCAGGCCGAGCTCGGCAAGGCCGACGGGGCGCAGACGCTCCAGCACCCGGCGATTGAACTGCTGGAGCGCGTTGATCTGCTCCAGCATGGCGCTGCCGTGTCTTCGCACGGCCTCGGCATTCGGGGCGCGTCCGTCCGCCTGCTTCGCCAGCGCACTGGCATGGGCGCGCAGCGAGAACAGGTAGGGGCCGAACTCGTCATGGAGCTCGCGCGCGATCTCCTTGCGCTCGACGTCCTGAAGCGACACCGTGCGTTCGGCGAGGCGCCGCTTGTCCTCGATCGCCTCGCTGAGCGTCGCCGCAAGATGGTTGAGCTTGGTGCAGATCGCTGCGAGTTCCGGCGCGCCGCCCGGCACGACGCGCGCCTGATAGCGTCCGCCCTCGAGCTCGGCCATCACATCCGCCAGGGACTGCAGCGGCGCCAGCGCCCGCCCGACCACATTCATCATCACCAGGAACAGCGCCAGCGCGATCACCGAGCCGACCTCGAGCTGGGTCACGATGCCGTCCCAGATCTCGGCGATCTCGTCGTCGGGGTGCGAGGTGATCAGCAGCGAGCCCGGCTTGCCGTGGATCGAGACCGGCACGCTCACCGCGGTCTGCTCGGGATGAACCAGACCGACGAACCAGGCCGGAGGCCCGCGCGTGTCGTCATCGGCGTCGCTCCGGGGCGGCGTCAGCGGACGACCGTCGCCGTCCCGAAGCGCGATGCTGACATGGCGCAGGCGGCTGAGGTCGCGCGCGATCTGGTTCAACCGCGCGTCAGGATCCGGCGCCTCGTTGAGGTCCGCAACGATCATCTCGATGAATTCGCGCGCCAGCCGGATCACGCTCTGGTCCTCGGCCTGCACGCGCGGCCCGGCTTCCGCGACCTGGCGGCCGATATTGACCGCGAGCCCCAGCGCCAGCAGCAGCGCCAGCAGCAGGTTGATGCGCGCGCGCAAGGATAGATTTTGCCACATTGGTGCCGCCTGTCGCCCCGCGAAGGTTGGCCCGCGCCTGTCCGGTGACGTTGACAGAGGCGAAGCGCCCGATATCTAATCGAAACCGTACAGCAATCCCGGCCGGGTTGCATGAGGCGACATGAGACGCGCATTTGTCTCGTCCGGTATCATGCGGCGGAAAACAGGTCGGCGCTGTCGCGAGGAGCGTCCATGCGCATTCTGATCGTCGACGATCATCCCATCGTGGCTTCCGGCTGCCGTGCCGTGCTCGCCGACGAAGGCGAGATCGAGATTTTGGAGGCCGCCGACGCCGAGGACGGCGAATGCGTCTTCATCGTCGAGCGCCCCGACCTCTCGATCATCGACATCAACCTGCCGACCGTCTCCGGCTTCGAGCTGGCGCGCCGCATCCTAGAGCGCGCGCCCGAGGCCCGCATCATCATGTTCAGCATGAACGACGACCCCGCCTTCGCCGCGCGCGCGATCGAATGCGGCGCCAAGGGCTATGTCTCCAAGACCGGCGACCCCGACGACCTCGTCGAGGCGATCCGCACCGTCGGAGGCGGCGGCACCTATCTGCCGAGCGCGATCGCGCGCAGCATCGCCTTCGCAGGGCCGACGCTGGCGCAAAGCCCGCTGTCGAAGCTGAACGCGCGCGAGATGGAGATCCTGCGGCTGCTCAGCGCCGGAAAGAGCCTGTCCGAGATCGCCTGGCTGGTGCAATCGTCCTACAAGACGGTCGCCAACACCTCCTCCATCATGCGCCAGAAACTCGGCGTCAAAACCTCGGTCGAGCTGGTGCGGCTGGCGATCGACAGTGGCGTCGCCTGACGCGCCGGCAGCCGCCGCAAATTCGGTCACACAAGCGTTGCAATCATGATGTGGTTAGATGCCACGGAGCCCAAAGCCATGACGATTCAGACTGTCTCGACCAATACATCCTATGGCGGCGTGCAGGGCGTGTATCGCCACGCAAGCCAGGCGACCGGAACCGACATGGTGTTCTCGGTCTATGTTCCCCCGCATGCAGCCGGCGCCAAGCTTCCAATGGTCTGGTATCTGTCCGGCCTCACCTGCACGCATGCCAACGTCACCGAGAAGGGCGAATTCCGCAAGGCCTGCGCCGAGCTCGGCCTGATCTTCGTGGCGCCCGACACCAGCCCGCGCGGGCCCGACGTGCCGGGCGACGCCAACAATGCCTATGATTTTGGCCTCGGCGCCGGCTTCTATGTCGATGCCACGCAAGAGCCGTTTGCGCGCAATTATCGCATGTGGAGCTACGTCACCGACGAGCTGCCGAAGCTGGTCGCCGAGAATTTTCCGGTCGATGCCAAGCGGCAATCGGTGATGGGCCATTCCATGGGCGGCCACGGCGCGCTGACGGTGGCGCTGCGCAACCCGCACCGTTTTCGCGCCGCCAGCGCGTTCGCGCCGATCGTGGCGCCGTCGCTCGTGCCCTGGGGCATCAAGGCGCTGACCGGCTATCTCGGGCCGAACAAGGATACGTGGCGCAGCCACGACACGGTGGCGCTGATCGAGGACGGCGCGAAGTTTTCCGGCTTCCTCGTCGATGTCGGCGAGGCCGACAATTTCCTGAAGGAGCAGCTGAGGCCAGAGCTGCTGCAGGCCGCCTGCACCAAGGCCAACATCCCGCTGACGCTGCAGCGGCAGGCGGGCTACGACCACAGCTATTATTTCATCTCGACCTTCATGGGCGATCACCTGCATTGGCATGCGGAGCGATTGAAAGGGTGATGCTCTGCACGCCAAGCGCACGCTGCCTTCCCTTCTCCCCTTGTTGTGGGAGAAGGTGGCAGCGGCGCACGCGGAGAGAAGAATCTACTCCGGCTTGCCGTAATTCGGTGCCAGCAAGCGGTTGCGGATGAGGTAGTTCATCGTGCGGGTCCAGGATTCATCCGTGTTGCCGCGCATGTCGGCGCTGGCGGCGGTGATCATATTGCCGGTCTTCACGTCGCGCAGATAGATGTTGAGGTTGATGATCAGGTTCGAGACCTTCTGCACCATGCCGGTGATCTCCAGCTCGGCGCCGAGTTCTCCGGCAAGCTTGAGGTCGCAGCCGCCGCAGGCCTGCAGATTGGCGTGACGGGCGGCGTCCCTGACCGGCGCGATATCGAGCACCTGGAACCTGCCTGACTCAGTCAGTTCCTTGCGCAGCTGCTCGCCGATGCGATCGAGCCGCGCCTCCTCCGGCTTGGAGCCGTAGAACTCGCCCGGCAGGCTGGTGTCGATCAACTCGAAATCGAACACCGCGAGCTTCGGCGGATCGGCGCGCGCGCCCGATGCCGTCAACAGCAAAGCCATGAAACATATCAGCAAACATATCGGCGCTCGCATGATCGTGATTCCAGGCCTCCTGCGCGGGGACGAAATGCGGGGTTGCATGGCCCGGCAAATCGGTCATGCTTTAGCAGAGACAATTCTCGACCGGCGGTCAAGCCGGGGAGAACCTCTGGAGGAAACATGATCCGATGGTTGGTCGGCCTGATCGGCTTGGGTGTCACCGCGACGAGTGCGCTCGCGGCTGACCCTGTCATGATCGGCGTCGGCTATCTCGGTATCGCCGGCACCAGATCGACGCTGTCGCTGGTCGAGCAGCCCGCGGACAATGACGGCGTCGCCGGCGCGCGCCTCGCCATCGAGGACAACAACACCACCGGCAAATTCCTGGGCCAGCGTTTTGCGCTGGAGGAGCGGCGTATCAAGGAGGGCGAGGATGCCGTGCAGGCCGCGACCGATCTTGCCGCGCGCAACGGCTTCATCATCGCCGATCTGCCGGCCGATGCGCTGCTGAAAGTATCGGACGCCCTGCGCGAGCGCGGCACGCTGTTGTTCAATGCGGGGGCGATCGACGAGCGGCTGCGCGAGGCCGATTGCCGCGCCAACGTCATCCATACCGCGCCGACGCGGTCGATGCTCGCCGACGCGCTCGGCCAGTACCTGGTGTGGAAGCAGTGGAAGCGCTGGCTGCTCGTGGTCGGCTCGCATGACGAGGACAAGCTGTTCGCCGATGCGCTGCGGCGCACCGCCACACGGTTCGGCGCCAAGATCGTACAGGAGCGCAATTTCGAGGACAAAGGCGGCGCGCGGCGCACCGATTCAGGCGTGACGCTGATCCAGCGCCAGATGCCGGTGTTCACGCAACAGGCGCCGGCCTACGACGTGCTGGTCGCCGCCGACGAGAGCGAGGTGTTCGGCGCCTACCTGCCCTATCGCACCTGGGATCCCCGCCCCGTCGCGGGCTCGGCCGGTCTCGTGCCGCGGAGCTGGGACGCTTCACAGGACCAGTGGGGCGCGATCCAGATGCAAAACCGCTTCGTCAAGCTGAACTCGCGGCGGATGACCGCGCTCGACATGCAGGCATGGACGGCCGTACGCATGATCGGCGAAGCCACCTCGCGCACCAATTCCGGCGATGTCAAAAAAGTCACCGATTTCATCAAGGGTCCGGATTTCTCGGTCGCCGCCTTCAAAGGCACGAAGCTGACCTTGCGCGACTGGAACCTGCAGCTGCGCCAGCCGATCCTGCTCGTCGACGGCCGCATGGTGGTGTCGGTGTCGCCGCAGGAGGGTTTTCTGCACCAGGTCTCCGAGCTCGACACGCTCGGCTACGATCGCCCGGAGAGCAAATGCAAGTTGAAGTAAGGATACGGATGTCGCGCATGTGGCGCGTTGGGCTTCTTTCCGGGCTGGCGCTGACAGCCGCGCCGGCGCATGCGTTCATCGCCTATGTCTCGAACGAGAAGAGCAACACGGTGTCGGTGATCGACACCGAGAGC
Source organism: Bradyrhizobium sp. SZCCT0153 (assembly GCF_018129995.1). Classification (GTDB taxonomy): domain Bacteria; phylum Pseudomonadota; class Alphaproteobacteria; order Rhizobiales; family Xanthobacteraceae; genus Bradyrhizobium; species Bradyrhizobium japonicum_G. The sequence goes on along the minus strand of NZ_JAFCKS010000014.1, from coordinate 53,247 downwards.
TGGACCGTAACCAAGACCATCAAGGTCGGCCAACGCCCCCGCGGCATCGATTTCACGCGCGACGGCAAGTTCGTGATGGTCGCAGTCGGCGACGACGACACCATCCAGATGATCGACGCCAAGTCGCAAACCGTGGTGGACAGTTTGCCTTCCGGGCCCGACCCGGAATTGTTCGCTCAGGATGCCGCCGGAAAGATCCTTTACGTCGCCAACGAGAACGACAACACGGTGACCGTGATCGATCTCGAGAAGCGCGCCCGGCTCGGCGACATCCAGGTCGGCGTCGAGCCCGAGGGCATGACCATCAGTCCGGACGGCAAGACGCTGATCAACACGTCCGAGACGACCAACATGGCGCACTTCATCGACACCAGCTCGCGCCAGATCGTCGCCAACGTGCTGGTCGACGCGCGGCCGCGCTTTGCCGAGTTCAAGCACGACGCGTCGGAATTGTGGATCTCCTCCGAGATCGGCGGCACGGTGTCGATCATCGACCCCGGAAAGCACGAGGTGATCGGCAAGGTCAATTTCGAGATTCCGGGCCTGAGGAAAGAAGCGATCCAGCCGGTCGGCATCGGCATGACCCGGGACGACAAGACCGCCTTCATCGCGCTCGGCCCCGCCAACCGCATCGCCGTGGTCGACACGGCCACCCGCAAGGTGATGAAATATCTGCTGGTCGGACAACGGGTCTGGCACATGGCGTTCACGCCGGACGAGAAATACCTGCTCACCACCAACGGCGTGTCGAACGATGTCTCCGTCATCGACGTCGCCGCGCAAAAAGTGATCAAGACCATTCAGGTGGGCGAGCTGCCCTGGGGCATCACGATCGCGCCATGACCAGCCCCGCCCCCATCGCCGACCAACGCGAGACGCAGAGGCCCGATCCGGCCGCGGTGCCGGCGCTGTCGATCGACGGCGTCAGCCATTCCTATGGCCCGCGGCGCGCGCTGCTGGACGTCTCCTTCAACGTGCAGCCCGCGAGCTTCACCGCGCTGCTCGGCCTCAACGGCGCGGGCAAGAGCACGTTGTTCTCACTGATCACGCGGCTGTTCGGCATCCAGTCCGGCCGGGTCGGCATTTTCGGTCATGACGTCGGCAAAAGCCCCGGCGAGGCGCTGCGGCTGCTCGGTGTCGTGTTCCAGCCGCGCACGCTCGATCTCGATCTGTCGCTGACGCAGAACCTGCTCTATCACGCCGCCCTCCATGGCATCAGCCGCCGCGACGCCGCCGCGCGCAGCGCCGAGTTGCTCGGGCGCATCGGGCTGACCGAGCGCGCCGGCAGCAAGGTGCGCGATCTCTCCGGCGGACAGATGCGGCGGCTGGAGATCGCGCGGGCGCTGCTGCACCGGCCGCAACTGCTGTTGCTGGACGAGCCGACCGTCGGCCTCGACGTCAAGGCGCGCGCCGACATCATCAGCCATGTCCGCCAGCTCGTGACCGAGCAAGGCATCGGCGTGCTCTGGGCCACGCATCTGTTCGACGAGATCATGCCGGGCGACGATCTCGTGGTGCTGCACCAGGGCAAGGTGCTGGCGCAGGGGCCGATGAGCCGGGTCATCACGGAAGCCGGCGCGCAGGACGTCAACACCGCCTTCATGCGCCTGACAGGCGCGCAGACGATGCCGGGAGGCGGCGGATGAGCAGCATCACCACGCGCGAGGCCCCACGCGGATTCTCGACGTCCGAGTACATGACCTGCCTCACCGGCATCGTCTGGCGCGAGGGGCTGCGCTTCCTGCATCAGCGCGAGCGCTTCGTCTCCGCGCTGGTGCGGCCGCTGGTGTGGCTGTTCATCTTCGCCGCCGGCTTCCGCCAGGTGCTCGGCATCTCCATCATCCCGCCCTACGAGACCTATATCCTCTACGAAGTCTATATCGCGCCCGGGTTGATGGCGATGATCCAGCTCTTCAACGGCATGCAATCCTCGCTGTCGATGGTCTATGACCGCGAGATGGGCAACATGCGCACGCTGCTGGTGAGCCCGCTGCCGCGCGGCTTCCTCTTGTTCTGCAAGCTGCTCGCGGGCACGGCGGTGTCGCTGCTCCAGGTCTATGCGTTCCTCTTGATCGCCTGGTTCTGGGACATCACCCCACCGCCATCGGGTTATCTCACCGTGCTCCCGGCGTTGATCCTGTCCGGGCTGATGCTTGGTTCGCTCGGCATGCTGATCTCCTCCGGCATCAAGCAGCTGGAGAATTTTGCCGGCGTCATGAACTTCGTGATTTTCCCGATGTTCTTCGCATCCTCCGCGCTCTACCCGCTGTGGCGGGTGCAGGAGGGCAGCCCCTATCTCTATTATCTCTGCGAGGCCAATCCGTTCACCCATGCGGTCGAACTGATACGTTTCGCACTGTACGGACAGGTCAACTGGATCTCGCTGGCGGTGGTCGCGACGTGCACAATCGTCTTCATGATCGGCGCTATTCTGGCCTATGATCCCTCGCGCGGGCTGGCGCGACGGGGCCCTGCGGGAGGCGAAGGATGACGGTTCGGATCTTGGCGATGGCGGTTCTCGCGCTCGCGCTGTCGGGCACGGCCGCACGCGCGGCCGATCCGCGCTATCCAAACTGGCCGTGCACACAGGCAAAAGTACCGGAGATTTCGCTCGCGGCCGTCTGGGCCGGCCCGGCGCTCGACGACGTCCAGAACAAGTGGAAGGACGACACCAAGGTCAGCGCGCTGGTCTCGAAGCTGTCGGCGCGCAAGACGCCGCTGGACGAGGCCGAGAAGTCAGTGAAGGAATTCCTGGCGGGCTCCGGCGCCGACAAGGCCGCGAATGCGAAACTGCTGTTCGCCGGCCTGTTCGATACGCTGAACGCCCAGCGCTCCCAGGTGATGATCGGGCTCGAACGCGTCAGCCGCAAGCAGCGCGAGGCGGCCGACAATATCCGCGAGGAGTCGGTTCAGCTCCAGGCGCTCCAGGGCGCAACGCCGCGCGACGACGCCAAGGTCGACGCGCTCAGCAACGAGCTGATCTGGAAGACCCGCATCTTCGAGGACCGCCACAAGGTGGTGCGGTTCGTCTGCGAGGTTCCCACCACGATCGACCAGCGGCTGTTTGCCCTCGGGCGCCTGATCCAGCAGGAGATGGAATAGCGTCAGCCTCACTGACCGCTTACGGAGGGTTCCCGCGGCCGCGGGCGATCGTTAACCTATTGCCACGCTATCTGCCGGAACCAAATCGATCTAGGATGTCTTGTCGATGGTAATCCAAGGCATCGGGAGGCCTCGATGGGAACCACTAGATTCATCCTCGCGGGCGCGGCAGTCGTCGGCATGCTCGCCACCAGCGCTTTCGCCGACGACATGACCGGAATGGTCACCAGGATCGATCGGCTCAACAGCACGATCTCGATCCAGCAGACCCAGAAGGGCACGGTCGGAGGCAGCGCAGGCGGTGCCGGCACGCTCCAAGAGTACAAGGCCAAGGACGCCGCGATGCTCGATGCCGTGCATGCCGGCGACAGGGTGAGCTACTCTGCGACCGACACGAGCGGTACGGGCACGCTGACGAAGCTGCAGAAGCAGTAGGCCGGGGTCTTTGCGGCCATCCTTCGAGACGCCCGCTTTGGCGGGTTCCTCAGCATGAGGTCTGGCTTCGTCGTGAGATGTTGAATCGTCATCGTGAGGAGACCGCGAAGCGGTCGTCTCGAACCACGAGGCCACCGCTACAGCACGCGATTTAGGTCGACTACTGCTCCGGCCGCGGCTCCGGCTGCGCCTCGTCGGTCGGAAGCTTGGCGCGTTCCCAGCCGTCGGTGCCGTCGGGGTACCAGGCGACGTTGGAATAGCCGTACGCCAACGCGCGCTTGGCGGCATTCCAGGACATCCAGCAGTCGGCCAGGCAATAGATCACGAGCAGCGCGGCCTTGTCGCCGCGCGAGGCGCGTGCGAGGCCGCGCTGGAAATAGTCGTCCATGGCGGGCGGCAGCGTGCCGTAGCCGGTGTCGGGCAGCCAGATGCTGTCCGGGATGTTCTTGCGCGGTGCATCGCGCCAGACGGTCCCCGCAGGAAGGTTCTTCGGCTTCGGCGGACGCGGCAGCACGTCGACGAAGGCGCCGCTCTTGGCGCGCCAGATCGCCTCGGCTTCCGACGTCGACAGCACCCGCGCACGCTCCAGCGTCGCCGGCACCGGCGCGCGGTAATTGTCGGCGCGATAACCCTCGGGCTCGAACGGCTCCTGCTGCTGCGCCAAACTCTGCTGCGCCACGTGCTGCTGCGCAAAGTGCTGCTGCGCAAAGCCGGGCGCCGCCAGGACGGCGGCAACCAGCGCAGCGGCAAGCTGTCGCCTCATGGCGTCTTCTTGGCCGTCTCCGCGCCGAGCGGCCGATCGCTCTCGTCGAGCAGCGGGACTCCGAAGTCGAGCAGGATCTTGTTGATCTCGCCCTGGTTCTCCTGGATCAGCTTGTTGAGCTGCCGCTTCCAGTTCTGGTCGGCGGGACGCACGCCCATGCCGATGCGATAGACCAGCTTCGGCCCGGTGGTCTCCTTCACCAGCGGCGTGACGTGCAGCGAGCCGGCCTTCTTGGCATAGAATCCCGCCATCGGTCCCCACAGCACACCGGCGTCGATCTTGCCGGCCGTGAGATCGTCGATCATCGCCTGCGCCGAATTGTCGTAGCGGGTGTCGATCATCAGCGGATAGGGTTTTGCATCAGCCATCAGGCCGGCAATCGCCATGTTGGTTGCGGGCGGCGTGCCCGCGACGATGCCGACATGCTTGCCCTTCAGTCTCGGATCTTCGAGCTTGTCGACATCCTCGAGTCCGCTGCCGGATTTCGCGACCAGCGCATAGGTCGTGCGGTAATAGGGATTGGTACCCTGCACGATGTCATCGCCTTGCGGAAAGCCCATGATCACGTCGCAGCGATGCGCGCCCAGCGTCATTCGCACGAAGCCCGTCGCCTGCGGGAAGAAGACATAGTCGAGCTTCTTCTGGAGCTTGTCCGCGAACAGTTCCGCAAGCTTGTTCTCGAATCCCTCGCCCTTCTCGTTCGAGAACGGCAGGTTGCGCGGATCGGCGCAGACGCGCAGCACCTTGGGATCGACCAGTTCGAAAGAAAGGTCGCCGGTTTCGCTGGTCTGCGCGACGGCGACGTCGCCGAACGCGCAGGAAGCAACCAGGATACTCAGTGAAAACAACCAGCGACGATGTCGTCCGGCCTCCGTCATCGCGCTTCCTCCTCGTTTTGATTGAATGTTATCCATGCAACGCACGACGCGCCATGTTTGCCAACTTCGTGCTGGCTTTGCTTTGCTGCAGTGCAATACGGCAAACTCTTTGAACTGAGGCGGAAAAGTGTCTCGCATCGCGCCAATGATCGCAGCCTTGTCCCTGCTGGGGACAGTGACGCTAGCACGCACTGAAGCGGCCGAATTGCCTGTGAGCGAAGTCGCGCCCGGAATCTTCGTACACTCCGGGGCCATCGCCCTGATGACGCGCGAGAACGAGGGCGACATCGCCAATGTCGGTTTCATTGTCGGCGCGGATGCGGTGGCCGTCATCGATACCGGCGGCAGCCTTCGCGAGGGCGAGGCGCTGCTCGCGGCTGTGCGGGCCCGCACCAGCAAGCCGATCCGCTACGTCATCAACACCCACGGTCATCCCGACCATGTCTTCGGCAACGCGGCCTTCGCCACCGGGGACACGCGCTTCGTCGGCCATAGCAGGCTGCCGCAGGCGCTAGCGACGCGCGGTCCCTATTATCTCGATAATTTCAGACGCATCATGGGCGACGAATTGATCTCACCTGTGAGGATCGTGCCGCCCACCCTGCTCGTGCAGGACACGCTGACGCTCGACCTCGGTTCGCGCCGACTCACCTTGCGGGCCTGGCCGGCGGGACACAGCGACAATGACCTGACCGTGTTCGACGAGACGAGCAGAACATTGTTTGCCGGCGACCTCGTCTTCCTCCGCCACATTCCGGTGATGGACGGCAGCATCCGCGGCTGGCTCGGCACCCTCAGGGAACTCGAGACCATTCCGGCGCAGCGCGTCGTTCCAGGTCACGGGCCCGTGAGCGAATGGCCTGCAGCGCTGACCGATGAACGGCGTTATCTGATGGCGCTGCTGGCGGACGTCCGGGCCTCGAACAGGAAGGGCGAAACGCTGCGGACCGCAGCTGACAAGGCGGCCGCGTCGGAACGGTCGCAATGGCAGCTGTTCGACGACTACAACGCCCGCAACGCAACCGCAGCATTCTCGGAAATTGAATGGGAGTAGCAGGCGCGCTACGCTATGTTCGAAGACTGCTTCGTCCGCGCGGGACCATGACCATGACCGGATGCACACGTCGCCTGCCCCTGATCGCCCTCCTCCTCGGCATCGGCTTCGCCGTGCCGGCGCTGGCCGAAGAGGCTGACGATCCCTGGCCGGGCCTGGTGCAGGACATCTTCAACAATCGTCCGATGAATGACGGCAACAACGTCATCGGCATCGAGATGCCGTACCGCGCCGAGGACGCGGCGATCGTGCCGGTGACCCTGCGCAGCAAGCTCTCGCCTGGCGATGCGCGCCGCATCCGTTCGATCACGCTGGTGATCGACCGCAACCCCGCGCCGATGGCGGCGAAGTTCGAGCTGGGGCCTGACGCCAACGTCAGCGAAATTTCGACGCGCGTGCGCGTCAACAACTACACCGACGTGCATGCGGTGGCCGAACTCAGCGATGGCCAGCTCTACGTCTCGAAAGTATACGTGAAGGCCTCCGGCGGCTGCTCGGCGCCGGCGGGAAAGAATATCGAGGAAGCCAGGAACCGGCTCGGCCAGATGCGCTACCGACAGTTTGCGCGCGGCGACGCACCGGCGAGCCGTATCCGCGAAGCGCAAATCATGATCGGCCATCCCAACAATTCCGGGCTGCAGATGGACCAGGTCACGCAGCTCTACATTCCCGCATTCTTCGTCAACCAGCTCAAGCTGACGCAGGACGACAGCCCCGTGCTGTCGATGGAAGGCGGCATCTCGATCTCGGAAGATCCCAATCTGCGCTTCACCTACGTCTCCAACGGCGCCAAGCGCTTTCGCGCGGAGGCCAAGGATACCGATGGGCATTTGTTCCGGAACGAGTGGGATGTGGAGAAGCCGGGGACGTGAAGGGCGTTCATCATCCTCCTTCAATATCCCTCGCCCCAACGATACTGCCATGCGATACCAACAGCCGTCAGTTCGCTTCCCGTGCGACTGGTCATGCCGGTACTGGCAGAGAGCTTGATAGAGTTCTGTCGATCGATCGGCAACGCGACCGTCAAGCCGGCTCGCGAGATCGCCTGCTCGTTGTCGCTTTTGACGCCGTTGAGGGTCGTGCGGCCGCCCGCGAAATACAGTCCGTCCAGCGCCATCCATATGCCGGACTGGAACGTATAGATGAGATGTCCCTGCACGGCATAGATCGGAGCTTGCGAGAACGTCTTGCCGCCGAAGAAGTCGGTGTTGTCGCTGAAGAAGGTCACGCTGGGGGAGAGTTCGACCGTCCATGGTCCCCATGCCTTTGAAATCCCGAGCTCGGGCCGGAACGACCAGCGATTGCCGCCGAGGTTCAGCAGCTTTGTGCTGTCATACTGCCCGAAGGGCGCGGAGACCTGCAGGCTTACTCCCACGATCAGATCCTGGTGATAGCTGGCGAAGTCCTTCGCCGAGAGCGCGGGTGCCCCAAACAGATTGACCGAGACACGAAATCGCGGATCGCCCAGGCCGGACATCTCTCGCTCGCGTGGCTCGCCGTTTACGAGCCCATGCGCGGCGAATGACGATATCGGCACGATCACGTCGAATTTGGCCGACTGGCCAGCGAGTTCAAAGGACCGAACATAGGCCGCCACGCCGGTGTCTGAGCGGAACGTGGCGTCTGCGATCGCGGTACTGGGATCGAACGCGAGCTTGCCTTGAGCGTAAACGTAGCCCGAGATCAGGAAATTCAATCCAACAGGCGTATTCGAATACGATCGCGGCTCGGCCTCCTGTGCGCTCGCATTCGAGACCGCCGACAATGCGGCGATCATTCCCAATGCCGGGCCAAGCGGGAGCCGTCTTGCGAGACGCGCTTGAGGCGCATCGGCATTTGCATCGACGATGACGGGCGCATCATCAACCGCCCGGTGCACTCCAACGCCATGCCGGTCCATCGGGATATCCTACCAAGCAAGCCCGTCGGATCATATCATCGAAGCTCCACCGGTGACCCTGGCTAGAGGAAGCGAAAGCAGCGCGGCAAGCGTCAAAAACACCTCACCTCGGCTTCCGCCTGCGCGCGCCTCAGGTCATTAACTGCGGAATTCGCCTGCTCTGACGTGCGGAACTGGACGCCGAGATTGCCGCGGACCTGGGACATGCTGAGCGCGGTCTCGGCGGTAACGTAGCGCTCATAGGGCACAATCGAGGCCACCACGTCGATCGAGCAGGAACATTGCTCGATCGCCTGCCGGCTCTCGCCATTGGCCTTCATGCAGCCATAGACGTATTCGGCGCGCGCCGACGTCGGAAAATCATTGGCCTCCTCGGCTCGCGCCGCGAGCGCGGTCGCCGCCAGCACCGTCAATGCGGCGACAATCGGTCGTAGCTGTCCGGCCAGGTTCATGAGCGTCCTCCCGCTGGTTGCGACCAAAGCTATGCTATGCGTATTGTGCTGAAAAGCACTCTATCAGAGGAAACGGCTCACAAGGTGATGAGAGTACTTGGTCGATCATTGGCGCTTGCGGCGACGCTGGTGCTGACATTAGCCGGACCCGGCCGCGCCGCGGATACCATCCGTCTCGCGGTGCAGAAGACCGGAACATTCTCCTGGGAGCTGGCCGCGATCCGCGCCGGTGGCCTCGACAAGGAGGCCGAGCTGTCGCTCGAAGTCACCGAGCTTGCGAGCCCCGAGGCCGGCAAGATCGCGCTGCGCGCCGGCAGCGCCGACATCATCCTGTCCGACTGGCTGTGGGTATCGCGCGAGCGCGCGCTCGGCGCCAAGCTCACGTTCTATCCCTATTCCAGCGCGCTCGGCGCGGTGATGGTACAGGCATCCTCGCCGATCAAGTCGCTCGCCGACTTGAAGGGCCGCAAGCTCGCCGTCGGCGGTGGTCCCATCGACAAGAGCTGGCTGCTGCTCCAGGCGCGCCTGAAGCAGGGCGGCATCGACCTGAAGTCGGAAGCGACCATTGTCTATGGCGCACCGCCCCTGATCGCGGCCAAGGCGCTCGATGGCGAGATGGATGCGAGCCTCAACTTCTGGAATTTCTGCGCCCAGCTCGAAGCCAAGGGTTTCCGCCGCCTGACCGGCATCGAAGACATCCTGCCGAAGCTCGGCGCCAAGGGTGCGGTCTCCGCGGTCGGCTATGTCTTCGACGAAAGCTGGGCCGCGAGCCATCGCGACGCCGTGGCGCGCTTCATCGCAATGACCCGCAAGGCCAAGCAGCTGCTGGTGACTTCGGATATGGCCTGGGACAAGATCGCCCCGCTCACCGGCACGACCGATCCGGTCCTGCTCAAGGTCTATCGCGACCGCTATCGCGACGGCATTCCGCGCCGGAGCATCGACGACGAGGAAAAGGACGCGCGCGTGCTCTACCATGTGCTGGCCGAGACCGGCGGCCGCGATCTGGTTGGGCCGGCGGCCGAGCTCGATCCCGGCACGTTCTATCACGCAGTCCCCGGAGATTGAGGTGCTGCGTCTTCTGTCATTTGCACTGTTTCTCGCGATCTGGTGGATTGCCGCGCTGTTCGTCGGCGGCGCAAAGCTGCCCTCTCCGCCTGCCGTGCTCCAGGTGATGATCGCGGAAGCATCGAGCGGCGCCCTGTTCCTGCATCTCGGCGCCACGCTCGCCCGTGTCATTCTCGCCTTCGTGCTGGCGATGTCGCTCGGCAGCGCGATCGGCTATCTGATGGGACGGGTCAAGCTCGCGGACCGCCTCGGCGATCCCTGGCTGATCCTGTTGCTCAACCTGCCCGCATTGGTCGTGATCGTGCTGGCCTATATCTGGGCCGGGCTCACCGAGGCCGCCGCGATCGCGGCGATCGCCATCAACAAGCTGCCGACAGCCATCGTCACCCTGCGTGAGGGCACGCGCGCGCTCGACCGTTCACTCGACGAGATGGCGAGCGTGTTCGCGATGCCGCGCTGGCGCGCGTTCCGCCACGTCGTGCTGCCGCAGCTGGCGCCCTATATCGCAGCCTCGGCCCGCTCCGGATTGTCGCTGGTGTGGAAGATCGTGCTGGTCGCCGAACTGCTGGGCCGGCCGAACGGCGTCGGCTTCGAGATCGGAATCGCCTTCCAGTTGTTCGACACGCCGCGGCTGCTGGCCTATTCCCTGACATTCGCCGCCGTCGTGCTCGTGATCGAGATGGCGCTGGTGCAACCGTTCGAAGCCCGCGCAACACGGTGGCGGCCCCGTGCGGCTTGAGGTCGAGATCACAGGCAAGACGTTCAGGAATACCGCGGGCGGAACCCAGGACGTCCTCGCGCCGGTGAAATTCGCGCTTCAGTCCGGCGAGGTCGGCGTGCTGATCGGGCCGTCCGGCTGCGGCAAGAGCACGATGCTGCGCATCATCCTCGGGCTCGACCGCGATTTCGAGGGCCGGGTGTCGCGCCCCGCGGAGGCGCGGATCGGGATGGTGTTCCAGGAGCCGCGGCTGCTGCCATGGCGCTCGGTCGAGCAGAACGTGCGGCTTGCGGCACCCGATGTCACTGACGCAAAGCTTGCCGAGCTGTTCAGGATCCTCGAGCTGGAGCAGCACCGCAGCCACTTCCCCGGCGAACTGTCACTGGGGCTGGCCCGCCGCGTCGCACTCGCCCGCGCCTTTGCGGTCGAGCCGGATATTCTGGTGCTCGACGAGCCCCTGGCCTCGCTCGACGACGCGCTGGCCGGCCGATTGCGCGACGAGATCGCAGCGCTGGTCGCCAGCCGACCCGTCACGACGCTGCTCGTGACGCACAGCCTGGACGATGCGGTGCGCCTCGGCGATCGCCTGTTCTTCCTGTCGCCGCGCCCGGCGCGCATCCTGGCCGAGGTACCCATCGGCATCCCGCGCGAGGCACGCAGCGACGCCGCGATTGCCGCGATCAAGGGCGGGCTTCCGCGGCGAGCCCCGGGTGAACAGGGCGGCGAACGCGCCGGGCGGGATGTCTCATAGGCAGCCGCGCGGCACGTGTGCTAAACAGGCCGATAGCGGAGCCTGACGATGAGACGAACCGTTGCTCTGACGACGCTTGGCTTTGCGCTCGTCGCGACCATGGCGAGCGCCCAGGATATGATGCGTGACGTCGACCTCACCTCACCCGCCATGGTCTCCGCTGAAATGAGCCGACAGGAGGTCGAGGCCGTACTGGCCAAAGCGAGCGCCGGCGCGCCCGCCGACTTCACCGGCACGCGCTTGTCGGGGCTCGATCTCTCGGGGCTCGACCTTTCCAGGGCGGTGCTTCGCACGGCACGGCTCAACAAGACAAAACTCGGCGGCGCCCGTCTTGATCGAGCGATCCTCGATCAGGCGTGGCTTCTCGACGCGGATCTCACGGGCGCGAGCCTGAGGGGCGCCAGCCTGTTCGCCGCGCAGATGGCGCGCGCTCACCTCGACGGCGCTGATCTGACCGGCGCGCGCATCGCAGCCGATCTCAGCGGCGCGAGCCTGGTCGGCGCCTCGATCGCCGACGCGCATCTCGGCGCCGACATGCGCAACCAGTCGATGGGGTTGATGCGCGCCGTGCTCCGATCGGCCAATCTGGAACGGTTGAACGCGCGCAACGCCGACCTGTCGCGCGTCGATCTCGAGTTTGCCTCCCTCAGGGGAGCCGACCTGACCGGGGCGTCGCTCCGGAACGCCCAGCTCGGCGGCGCCGACCTGACCGGGGCGACCGTCATCGACACCGATTTCGAGGGCACCGATCTCACCTCCGCCAGGCTGATTGCACCGATCGGCCTTGACCGCGCCAAAAATTTCGACAAGGCAAAGAACCGCGAGCGCCTGATCAGGCAATAACGGCGTCGCCTTGGGAGGACGATTTGATGCGTTGGGGTCTGGTGTTGATCACGTTGCTGGCGTTTGCCGGCGAAGCCGCCGCGCAGACCAAGGGCAAGGGCATCCGGCTCTGGAATCTCACGACGGAGACGATCTCCGGCTTCCAGCTCTCGCCGGTCGGCAAGACCGAGTGGGGACCGAACCAGTGCCTGAACGACAAGGACAAGGAGGTCGACCACGACGAGCGGCTGCGCATCACCGGCGTCGAGCCCGGCCGCTACGACGCCAAGGTCAGCTATGCCAATGCGCGGCAGTGCATCGTGCGCGACATCGAGGTCAGGGCGGACGCGGTGTTCTCGATCGCCGACAAGGACCTGAAGGACTGCAGCAAGTAGCTGTCCAACCCTCATCCCGAGGAGCCGCGAAGCGGCGTCTCGAAGGATGAAAGGCCCGGCTGCAGCAGTGGGGCCTGCATGGTTCGAGACGCGCGTTCCGCGCTGCTCACCATGAGGGTCTGCTACCTCTCACGCCCTGTCGTTCGGGTGCGGATACTCGCAGCGCCACCGCACCGCCTGCCACTTCGGATGGTCGCCGACCCATTGCGCGATATAGGGCGGCGCGGCCATCGCGCATTGCCGCGGCGACCCCGCAAAGTTGAACACCAGATGCTGCTCCTCGCAGGTCGCAGGCGAGAGCACCGCACACACAGTTACCACCAGGTCGATCGGGCTCATGCCGGGATCCTCTCGCAAGGCCATCAAGGTTAGCACAACAGTTTACGGTCCAGGCCTGTCGGGGTTTCAAACCGGCGTGAGAGAGCCAGGGTCCGGAACTCGCCCTCCTAGAAGTTGACCCCAAATACCAGCCTTGCCTGATGCCGCTCGAAATTGACGAGGTCGAGATTGGCGGCGGACCCGGCCGGACGACCCCAGGCCTGCATGCTCCAGCTCATGGTCAGCCGTGAGCGCTCGGAGAGCTGGAAATAGGCGGTCGGACCGACGAACAGGGCCTGGCCCGAGAACTCGCCGAGGCCGATGCCTTCATATTGCCGGAAGTAGCGCAGCTCGCCGCCGAGCAGCACATCGGGCCGCACGCGGACGAGGCCGGCGAAGGCCGCGCCGATGGTGGAGCTCTTTTCGGACAGTCCCGCCACCTCGAAGCGCGCCCATTCGGGCTGGTAGATCAGGTTGAGCGCGCCGATGGCGAAGTTCGGGATCAGCTCGCGATCGAAGGCGAGCGTAAAGTCGGTGCCGTACATCCGGCCTTTTGCGCCGGAGGTCTCGTCAATGCGGTCGCCGTGGAGCTCGGCGCCGATAGTCAACCCAAACGGCGCGCGCTGGCGATCGAGCAGGCGATAGCGCAGGTCGAGCGAAGCGCCCTGGAAGTTGAACTGGCGGCGGTCGTCGATGTCGGGGACGCCGGCGATGTCGTGCAGCGTGGCGGTGCCGCCGACCTCGACGCGGAAATTCGGCAGCGGCACGACCTCGATCTCGACCTCCTGCGAAAGGGCGCGATAGGTCCCGCCGCCCTTGCCGAAGCGTCCCGTCGTCTGGCTCTGGAATTCACGCTCGCCCGGATTGCCGACGTCGGTGCCGATCATGAAGCCGAAGATGTGCTCGGTATCGAAGCCCTCTTCAGCGCTGACGCATGCCGGTGCAAGTGCGAACGTGCAGGCAGCTATGGTCCAGAAGGTATGGGCTCTCGCGCGCATCCCCGACACTACCACGGCTTCGACGGCGTTTGCCATCGAAGCCGCGGCAGGTCGTCCGTCTTACTTGCGCGAAGCGCAGGCGTACATGTTGATTTCCATGCCGACCGACACTTCCACGATCTTCGGAGCTTTCCAAGCCATTCGGGGTCTCCCAAGGGATCAGCGCGACATCGCGCCGGGCAAAACCTAGGGCTGCGTCTGGCACAGCGCAAGCAGGGAATCGAACTGCCAACACAGCGAACTGTCGCATCGCGCTCGCAAATTTCCCTCTCGGGCAAACCGCCTTCGCTCCCAGTCAAGCGGCGTGCCTCTCACCGCAACAAGCGCAGCAGCGCGCGGCCGGCGCGCGAACTCAGCTCCTTCGCATCCAGCGTTCCATCCTTGTCGGGATTCGCCGCGTTGAAGCGCAGCTCGACGACGGAGAGATATTCGTCGACCGTGAGAGTCCCGTCGCGATCGGGATCGGCGGCGGCGAGTTCTTTCGCCGTCAACCGTCCGCGCAATTCGCGGGCGTCGAGCGTGCCGTCGCGATCGGGATCGAGCCTGGCGAACAGCACGCTGGCGGCCTTCTTCACCTCGGCGAGATCGAGCGTGCCGTCATTGTCGGTATCGAACATTTTTACGGCGTTGCCGGATGCAGACCACGCCGGGCCGGACAGCAGTGCGATCGTGAGTGCAAGCGCAACAGAGCGACGCGATATCATCAAAACCTCCCTGACCAAGAGCTCCGCTTCGAGCCGGACCGAAACGAGATAAGTCCACAAGCAGGCCCCGGTTCAAGTCCGCAATTGCAACCAATGCGCCGCACAACTGCCGGCACCCAATGGCCCGAGCGGGCTGCATTGCCTCATGCGGCGGAATTTTTTCAGCGTCTGCACACAAGTCAGAGTCGACTGTAAGGTATCCGTCAGGTGACCGACATCCGGTGCCCAGCATATCGGCGTCGTAATTACGACTTTCGTATTGACGCGTTTTGCATTCGGGCGGAGTGTTGCTGCCGCAGCGTCAAAAGACGCGCATATTGGGAGGAACGGATGAAACGCCTTGCGATGGCCGCGAGCCTCGTCATGTTTGCACCGATTTGTGCAAATGCACAGACCACCGATCAGCTGGTCAAGGGTGCAACCGATACTTCGAACGTTCTCAACTACGGGATGGGCTACAATCTGCAGCGCTTCTCGACGCTGAACCAGATCAACAAGGATACCGTCAAGAACCTCGTCCCGGTCTGGAACTACTCATTCAACGACGATCGCAGCGAGGAATCCCAGCCGCTGGTGTACCAGGGCGTGATCTACGTGACCTCGCACAACGCGACCATGGCGGTCGACGCCAAGACCGGCAAGCAGATCTGGAAGAGCAAGATCGAATATCCCGCCGAGACCCCGCGCATCGTCTGCTGCGGCATCATCAATCGCGGCGCGGCGCTCTATGACGGCAAGGTCTTCCGCACCACGCTCGACGCCAACGTGATCGCGCTCGACGCCAAGGACGGCAAGGAGCTGTGGCGGCAGAAGGCGGCCGACATCAAGGAAGGCTATTCGATGACGGTGGCCCCGCTGGTCGCCGACGGCGTCGTCATCACCGGCATCTCCGGCGCCGAGTTCGGCACCCGCGGCTTCATCGACGGCTGGGATCCGGCGACGGGCAAGCACCTCTGGCGCACCCATTCGATCCCCTCCCCCGACGAGCCCGGCGGCGACACCTGGAAGGGCGACACCTGGAAGCTCGGTGGCGGCTCGACCTGGATCACGGGCTCCTACGATCCCGAGCTGAATACGGTCTATTGGGGCATCGGCAATCCCGGGCCGTTCAACTCGGCGGTGCGTCCCGGCGACAACCTCTACACCTGCTCCGTGCTGGCGATGGATCCCAAGACCGGCAAGATCAAGTGGCACTACCAGTTCTCGCCGAACAACCCGTTCGACTACGATTCGGTGGCCGAGATGGTCCTCGCCGACATGAATGTCGAGGGCAAGCCGACCAAGGTGCTGATGGATGCCAACCGCAACGGCTTCTTCTACGTGCTCGACCGCACCAACGGAAAGCTGCTCGCGGCCAACCCTTACGTGAAGGTGAATTGGGCGACCGGCATCGACATGAAGACCGGCAAGCCGATCGAGACCGACGTCTCGAAGGACGCACGCGACGGCAAGAAGGTGACGGTCTATCCGTCGATCCTCGGCGGCAAGAACTGGGAGCCGATGTCGTTCAATCCGCAGACCGGCCTTGCCTACGCCAATACGCTCGCCTTCGGCGGCAGGTACAAGACCGAGCCCGTCACCTTCAAGCAGGGTGAATGGTATCTCGGCATGGACCTCACCGACCTCTGGGAATGGGGTGACGGTCCGCGCGGTCACCTGAAGGCGATCGATCCCATGACCGGCAAGGCGAAGTGGGAAGCACCAAGCGATATCCCGCGCTTCTCCGGCGTGCTGTCGACCGCGGGCGGCGTCGTGTTCTCGGGCGCGCTGACCGGCGAGTTCGAGGCCTTCGATGCCGACACCGGCAAGAAGCTCTGGCAGTTCCAGACCGGCTCGGGCATCGAGGGCCAGCCGGTGACATGGCAGCAGGACGGCGTGCAATACGTTGCCGTCACCTCCGGCTATGGCGGCGTCTATTCGCTGTTCTCCGGCGACGAGCGGCTGGCGAAGGTGCCACCCGGCGGCTCGCTGTGGGTCTTTGCGGTCAAGCAATAACCACGGCACGATGCTGAGAAAAGTATCTCACAAGACGGTGGCGATCCTCGCCACCGTCGCGGTGCTGACGGTCGCGCTTGCGGCGACCGCTCGTGCCGCGGATGACGCAACCGCCAATCCCGTGCAGGCACAGATCGACCACGGCAAGTCGACCTATGCTTCGAAATGCTCGCACTGCCACGGCCCCAATATGATGAATTCCGGCACCATCACGCCGGACCTGCGCGCCTTTCCCGACGACAAGACGCGCTTCGTCACCACGGTGAAGAACGGCAAGAACAACAAGATGCCGCCCTGGGCCGACATCCTCAGCGACGATGAGATCGGCGATCTCTGGGCCTTCATCTCGAGCCGGAGGAGGCCATGAGGGCTTGGCTCGCCGCTTGGAGCATTGCCGCGACCCTCGCTGCGGCCACGGTCGCCCGCGCGGCCGACGATCCGCTGACGATCTGTCTCGACGAGGACCGGCCGCCGCTCTCGGTGCATCACAAGGGCAAGCCGGACTCCGGCTTCGACGTGCTGCTGGCGCAGGCGATCGCGGAGCGGATGGGACGGCCGCTCAGGATCCAATGGTTCGAAAGCAAGCTCGATGAGGATTCGAGCCCGCAGCTCGAGGCCAACGCGTTGCTCTCCGACGGGCGCTGCTCGCTGGTCGGCGGCTACGCGCTGACGACCGATTCCCTCGTCAAGCCCGGCATGAAGACGGCACGCCTGCCCGATTTCGCCGGCGCCACGCGCGACGACCGGCGTCGCCGTGTCGCGCTGGGAGTGCTCGCGCCGAGCCAGCCCTATGTTTACTCGCCGATGACGGTGGTGCTCGGGCCGAAGGCGCAGGGCCGCAAGATCGGCGATATCGGCGGCCTTGCGGGGCTTCGCCTCGTCATCGAGAGCGGCTCGCTCGGCGATGCCATCCTGATGACCTTTGACAAGGGACGACTGATCGACGACATCACCCATCTCGTCCCGGGCCGCGACGACCTCCTCGGCGCACTTGCCCGTGGCGACTACGACGCGACGTTGATCGACCTCGGCCGCTTCGATGCCCATCGCGCCGCGCATCCCGACACGGCGATCACCGCGTCCGGCTATTACTATCCGATCGGGGCCAATCGCGGCTATGTCGGGCTCGCCAGCGATCCCGCGTTGATCGACGCCGCCAACAAGGCGCTCACCGGGCTCGCTGCCGAGGGCAGGATCGCCGAATTCGGCAGGCAGGCCGGCCTCACCTATCTGCCGCCGCGCGAGCCCGCGATCCTGGGCGACGTCTGGATGAAGATCATCCAGCGGTGAGAGGCAGCGAGAGCGTGGCGGCCGGCGCCACGCTCGAGTAGCGACGTCATTTCCGTGCTATAGGTGGCGCTTCACGCGACCCCTTTGGTGCCCTGTGAACTCCCCGACCATCCCCTCAGCCGCAGGTCTGCGCGATCTGCTCTCCCGGGAAATCAAATCCGGCGAACTCGTGCGGGCGCTGATCGTCGTCGGTCCGATGGTCGCCGCCTACTTTATCGCGCGCGAAACGGCGCTGCTGAATCTTGGGTTGATCGCGGTCTCGCTGCTCATCCCCGCGCTCAGGCTGCACCTGCCGCCAAAGGTCATAGCGTGGCATTATCTCGCCGTCCTCGTCACCTTTGCCGTGCTGTTCCTCGCAGGCCCCGTCAAGCCGCTGTTCGCAGTTCTGACGGGGCTCGCGGGATTCCTCGCGGTCGCGGTGACGCGCCATGGCGAACATTTCCGCACGCTCGGAAATTGGGTGTTCATCCCCGCCGTGTATCTTGCCTGCGAGGTGCGGGAGGGCGTGAGCGCCTCCGAAGCGATGCGCCATGCCGGCTTGATCATCGTGTCCTCTCCGATCGCGCTGGGGCTGGTCTGCGGCATCCGGATTTACGACCAGCGCCAGCGCAGGGACGCCGCGGCGACGTCGTTCGGAGCGCCCGCCGCAGAGTGGTTTCTGCCTGCAACGGCAACCGCCATGGCGGTGTTCGCCGCGGCGGCGTTGGTCGAGATCCTCGATCTCGCGCAGGGACAATGGGTGATGTGGTCGGCCGCAAGCGTCGTGGTCGGCGATCTCGCGGCGTCCACCGGCAAGCTGAAGCAGCGGGCGATCGGCGCGGTCGTCGGCGTGCCGCTCGGCTTCCTCGCCGGTGCCGTGCTGCCGCAAAGCCGGGTCGGTTATGCGCTTGCGGTGCTTGCGGCCACCCTCACGCTGATCTCGTTCTCGCGTTACATCGTCGGCTTCGGCCTGCGCTGCTTCTTCATCGCGCTGGCCGCTTCCTTCGCCGGCGGCGCCAGCGGCATCGCGGAGGAGCGCATCGTCAACGTGCTGATCGGCGGCGCCTTCGGCCTCATTGCGGTGGCCCTGACCGAGATCGTCTGGCCATGGATCGCGCCAAAGGCACGCTCGCCCGGGTGACGGGCAAACGGGCACCGCACCGCCTCGTCCAATGCGCCAATCTGTCTCGCCTGCCGACCATGGCGGGGACGACCTGATGCAGTAGGTTCGGCAAAAATCAGGAGGGAATCATGTCCGCAAAATTCGACCGCCGCCACTTCGTCGCCGCCGGTACCAGCGCACTCGCGATGCCTTTCGTCGCGCGCAGCGTCTCGGCGCAGGCGGCGTGGCCGTCGCGGCAAATTCGCATGATCTGTAGCTATCCCGCCGGCGGACAGACCGACCTGCTCGCGCGCGCCTACGGCGAATTCATCTCCAAGCAGGTCGGCAAGACCGTCGTCGTCGAGAACAAGCCCGGCGCCTCGGGCGCGATCGGCACGGCGGAGGTCGCCCGCGCAGAGCCCGACGGCCACACCATGCTGTGCTCGATCTCGACCACCTACATCATGAACCGCGTGGTAATGAAGAATCCGGGCTACGACATGGACAAGGA
The DNA here is from genome assembly GCF_018129995.1 of Bradyrhizobium sp. SZCCT0153. GTDB lineage: Bacteria > Pseudomonadota > Alphaproteobacteria > Rhizobiales > Xanthobacteraceae > Bradyrhizobium > Bradyrhizobium japonicum_G. The sequence continues at coordinate 34,012 of NZ_JAFCKS010000014.1, read as the reverse complement.
TCTGACGCTCGTCAGCGTCATTCCGGGCGCCGGCCTGCTGCTGGTGGCGAACCCCAAGACCGGCGTCAAGACGCTGGAGGATTTCGTCGCCTTCGCGCGCAAGAGCGGCAAGGTCAATTTCGGCACCTATAGCGTGGGCTCGTCTCCGCACATGACGATCCACGAGCTCAACAGGCAGTACGGCCTCTCGATCGAGCCGGTCCACTACCGCGGCGAAGCTCCGATGTGGACGGGCATGCTGGAGGGCACGCTCGATGCGGCGATGGGCAGCTTCACTGCTGCGCAGTCGGTCCTGCAAAGCGACCGCGGCACCGTCTTCGCGGTCCATTCGAAAAAGGTCGATGCGATCCCGAACGTGAAGACGTTGCCCGAACAGGGCGCGACGGCGAAGTTCTTCACCGTCAGCGGCTTTTCCGGCTGGGCCGTGCCGAAGGCGACGCCGCAACCGGTCGTCGACCGCCTGGCGGAGCTTTGCGTTGCCGCCAACAACGATCCGAAGGTGAAGGACGTCCTCGCGACCTTCGTGCTCGAACCCGCGATCGGCTTCAAGGAGACCAATGCGTTGTATCAACGCGAGCTGCCGATCTGGATCGAGAGCGCGCAGTCGCTCGGTCTCGAGCCGGCCTGAACCTCGGGTGACGCCGCCGGGCCCCCTCCTGCGTTGCCCGGCGTCCAACCAAAGCCTAGTGTCGAAAGCCCATTCTTCCGCTATGATTTGGCAGCGCTGGCGTGAGATATCAGCGCACGGACGAGAAAGGCCGCTCGCATGACACCGGATGGCGTCGCCGTAGCCGTCATGATCATTCTGCTGTTTCCGATGGGCTATTTCACGCTGGCTTCGCCCGCTTTCCTGCTGGTGAAGCTGGACATCCAGCCCGTCGCCCAGTTGCTGCGCGGAATGTTCAATGCCCATTTTCTGGTGATGCGCGTCGCCGGAATCATCGGAACGGCAGCGTTCCTGCTCGACGGTCGCCTGGTCGCAGCGATCGGCGTCGGCCTGATTGCAGCCCTGGCAATCTGGGGACGCCGCTGGTTCATGCCGCGGATGGACGATCAGCTCAGCGCGAGTGACGCAGGCGATGCCGAAGCCCCGCGTCGGTTGCGGCGGCTGCATTGGAGCGGGATGTTGGGTAACGCGGTCCTGCTCGTCGCTCTGCTCGCCAGCATTCCCTACATCGCCGTATCGGCGTGAGCGAGTCGGCGGGCGGCCGCAGCGAGCGCTCGCCTAAAGCTCGCCCGAGGCCGCAGCACCCTGCTGCGCCTTGTGGATCGAGGACGGCACCACGCCGAAATATTTCCGGAACACCCGGCTGAAATGCGATGAGCTGGAGAAGCCCCAGGAGAACGCGACGTCGGTGATGGTCTTGCCGGCGTGGGCCTCGAGCTCCTGACGGCAGTTCTGCAGGCGCGCCTGCCAGATGTAATCGCTCACCGTGGTGCCGCGCTCGGAGAACAGCATGTGCAGATAGCGCTTGGAGCAGCCGAGCTCGGCGGAAATCTGGTCGATGCACAGGTCCGGATCGCGCAGGTGCTCCCGGATGAAAAATTGGGCACGCACATACATCGCCTCCGGCCCGACGCGATCGAGCATCGTGTCGGCCTCGCGCAGCGGCAGCAGCAAGAGATCGATCAGCGAATCAGCAACGCCGACCGCGCTGTTGGCCGACAGCTTCGCCGCTTCGTCGAAGGTGGCATGAACGAAATCATGCGCAATCCGCCCCGTCCCCGTCCGCGAGGACAGCTTGCAGGCGGGCATCCGCTGCGACGGGAATCCGCGGTCGCGGAGCAGCGCCTTCGGCACGATCACCACGTCATGGCGCGTGAAGGCGGGGCTGATGATCGAATGTGGGCATGAGACGTCATAGGCGATGATGTCGCCCGGGTTCAGCTCGATGTGACGGCCTTCCTGCTCGAAATAAGACACTCCGTAAGTCTGGAAATGAATCTTGATATACGGATGTTCATTGGTCTTGGCGCGCGCCAGCGTGTGCGCGATGCGGTGCTGGCTCACCTCGATCTGGCAAAGCTTCAGGCGCGACACGGAGGTGTAGTCGATGCGGCCTTCGAGCGAGGACGCTTCCAGCGGATCGACGTCGAAATGCCCACACAGGCTCGTCAGCCCGTCGATCCAGCTCTGGATCTGCCGCTTCGGCGTCATGCCGGTCGTCGAGAGCTTGTGAATTGTGTCGGACATTAATCCAGCCACTGGTTTGATCCGGAGATTCTCCGCGAATCGCGACCAGCGCTGCCGGAGCCCTCAGCCGAGATTGCGTGACGTTTACCTCGATTTTGAGCGATCTTCTAGAACGAGCGCCATCGTTCCATTGCCACCCTTGAAACTTAATCCTCCGCCTTAGTCGCAGCGCCGTCAAGGGGAACCTGAGCGTTGAAGGTAGTCCCAACGCGATGCAGAAGCCGCTGAATTCGCTACTGCAAAATCAAAATCTTCGCGTCCGTGCGCTGTCAAGCAAACCGGCTTCTCTCTTGGGCAAGTTTCCCGATGACGAAGTCGTTAGGGATTGCGGCAGGAACAACAAGAACGGGCCGCCCTGCACGTGGACCCGTGGCTCTCATCAGGAGGACAAAACACCACAGCATCGTTTCTGGTCCCAATCGTGACCGCCCTGCACGAGCAGACGCCGGACGAGAAGCCCGGTGATTGAGCAATGCTTCGGAAACAATAAACAATACCAACGGAGGAATAACTATGCGCAAGGTGCTACTGGCGACCCTTCTTGGCTCCGCGGCGGCTCTCGCCGTCGGCGGCGCTTCAGCCAACGACGAGCTGATCAAGATGTCGCAGAACCCAAAAGACTGGGTGATGCCCACGGGCGACTACGCCAATACCCGCTTTTCCAAGCTGAACCAGATCAACGCACAAAACGTCGGCAAGCTCCAGGTCGCCTGGACCTTCTCGACCGGCGTGCTGCGCGGCCATGAAGGCGGCCCGCTGATCATCGGCAACATGATGTACGTCCACACGCCGTTCCCGAACAAGGTCTACGCTATTGACCTTTCAAACGAGAACAAGATCGTCTGGAGGTACGAGCCGAAGCAGGATCCGAACGTCATCCCGGTGATGTGCTGCGACACGGTCAACCGCGGCCTGTCTTACGGCGACGGAAAGATCTTCCTGCATCAGGCCGACACCACCCTGGTCGCGCTCGACGCCAAGACCGGTCAGGTTGCATGGTCCGCGAAGAACGGCGATCCCAGCAAGGGCGAGACGGGCACGTCGGCACCGATGGTCGTCAAGGACAAGGTGCTGGTCGGCATCTCCGGCGGCGAGTTCGGCGTTCAGGCCCACATGACCGCTTACGACATCAAGACTGGCAAGGAGGTCTGGCGCGGGTACTCGGAAGGACCGGACAACCAGATCCTGGTCGACGACAAGACCACCGCGCTCGGCAAGCCGATCGGCAAGGACTCGAGCCTCAAGACCTGGCAAGGCGATCAGTGGAAGATCGGCGGTGGTGCCACCTGGGGCTGGATCTCCTACGATCCCGAGTTGAACCTCGTCTATTACGGGTCGGGCAATCCCTCGACTTGGAATCCGAAGCAGCGTCCCGGCGACAACAAATGGTCGATGACGATCTGGGCGCGTAACCCGGACACCGGCGTTGCCAAGTGGGTCTATCAAATGACCCCCCACGACGAGTGGGACTACGACGGCGTCAACGAGATGATCCTGTCGGATCAGTCGATCAACGGCCAGCCGCGCAAGCTGCTGACGCACTTCGATCGTAACGGTCTCGGCTATACGCTCGATCGTGCCACCGGTGAGCTCCTGGTCGCCGAAAAGTACGATCCGAAGGTGAACTGGACCTCCGGCGTCGACATGGACAAGAACTCGCCGACCTATGGTCGTCCGAAGGTGCTGGACGCAGCTTCGACCGACAAGGCGGGCGAGGACCACAACGTGAAGGGCATCTGTCCGGCCGCGCTCGGCACCAAGGACGAGCAGCCGGCAGCCTACTCGCCGGACACGCAGCTGTTCTACGTTCCGACCAACCACGTCTGCATGGACTACGAGCCGTTCAAGGTGAGCTACACCGCGGGCCAGCCCTATGTGGGTGCGACGCTCTCGATGTATCCGCCGCAGGGTGAAACCCACATGGGCAACTTCATCGCCTGGGACGGCAAGACCGGCAAGATCGTCTGGTCGAACAAGGAGCAGTTCTCGGTCTGGTCGGGTGCGCTCGCAACCGCCGGCGGCGTGGTGTTCTACGGCACGCTCGAAGGCTACCTCAAGGCAGTCGATGCCAAGTCCGGCAAGGAGCTCTACAAGTTCAAGACTCCCTCCGGCATCATCGGCAACGTCACGACCTATGAGAACGGCGGCAAGCAGTATGTCGCAGTGCTCTCCGGCGTGGGCGGCTGGGCCGGCATCGGTCTGGCGGCAGGTCTGACCGATCCGAACGCCGGTCTCGGCGCCGTCGGCGGCTACGCGGCCCTCAGCAACTACACGGCACTCGGCGGTACGCTGACCGTGTTCTCGCTGCCCAACTAGGCCTGTTCAGCATCGCTCCGGCGCGTGGATCAACTCCACGCGCCGGCTCGTCTCACCGAACGCCTTCCGAGGAAAATCTCTTGCGTAAAATCTGCTCTGCCATTGCCGTGATGTTCTTGGTCGCGTCCGGGGGAATCGCCGTCGCGGACGGCTCCGGTGACCCGACTGCCGTCAAGCAGAACGAAACCGGCGAATGGCTCGATAAGGAAGGCAACCCGACCTACAAGGTCACCGACGGATCCGTCGACTGGTACACTTATTCCGGATACCGCCGCTATCACTCGGACTGCCATGTGTGTCACGGCCCGGATGGAATGGGTTCGACCTACGCCCCGGCACTGAAGGATTCGCTGAAGACGATGAGCTACGCCGATTTTCTCGGCGTCGTCGCCTCCGGCCGCAAGAACATCTCGACCGCCGCAGAGAACGTGATGCCGGCCTTCGGCGATAACCCGAACGTCGCCTGCTACATGGACGATCTCTACGTCTATCTGCGCGCCCGCTCCAACGAGGCCTGGGGCCGCGCCCGACCGAGCAAGCACGAGGACAAGTTGGACACCTATACCAAGAACGAAGATTCGTGCATGGGCAAGAAGTGAACGTGCGGAGCCCGACCGGGACCCGGGTCCTGGCGCCCTGCGAGAATTCAAGGAGTTTACGATGAAGACACGTGCCGCCGTCGCTTTCGAAGCCAAGAAGCCGCTCGAGATCGTCGAGGTCGATCTGGAAGGACCGAAGGCCGGCGAAGTCCTGGTCGAGATCAAGGCGACGGGCATCTGCCACACCGACGCCTACACGCTCGACGGCTTCGACAGCGAAGGAATTTTCCCGTCGATCCTGGGCCACGAGGGCGCGGGCATCATCCGCGAGATCGGTCCCGGCGTGACCTCGGTGAAGCCGGGCGACCACGTCATCCCGCTCTACACGCCGGAATGCCGGCAGTGCAAAAGCTGCCTCAGCCAGAAGACCAATCTCTGCACCGCGATCCGCGCGACGCAGGGCAAGGGCGTGATGCCCGACGGCACCAGCCGCTTCTCCTACAAGGGCAAGCCGGTCTACCACTACATGGGCTGCTCGACCTTCTCGAACTTCACGGTGCTGCCGGAGATCGCGGTCGCCAAGATCCGCGAGGACGCGCCGTTCGACAAGAGCTGCTACATCGGCTGCGGCGTCACCACCGGCGTCGGCGCCGTCGTCAATACCGCCAAGGTCACGCCTGGCTCCAACGTGGTCGTGTTCGGCCTCGGCGGCATCGGCCTCAACGTGATCCAGGGTGCCAAGATGGCCGGCGCCGACAAGATCATCGGCGTCGACATCAACGATTCCAAGGAGGATTGGGGCCGCAGGTTCGGCATGACCGAATTCGTCAATCCCAAAAAGATCACGGGCGACATCGTCCCGCATCTCGTCGCCCTCACCGACGGTGGCGCCGACTACACCTTCGACTGCACCGGCAACACCACGGTGATGCGCCAGGCGCTGGAAGCCTGCCATCGCGGCTGGGGCACCTCGATCATCATCGGCGTCGCCGAATCCGGCAAGGAGATCGCCACCCGCCCGTTCCAGCTCGTCACCGGGCGCAACTGGCGCGGCACCGCCTTCGGCGGCGCGCGCGGCCGCACCGACGTGCCGAAGATCGTCGACTGGTACATGAACGGAAAGATCCAGATCGATCCGATGATCACCCACGTGCTCAAGCTCGAGGAGATCAATAAGGGCTTTGACCTCATGCACGAGGGCAAATCCATCCGTTCAGTCGTCGTGTTCTAACTCGAAAGCGTCACCCCCAAGGAGGATCGACCCATGACTGTTGCACTCCATCCCTCGATCGATAACGGCCTCAAACAGGGCAGCGGCAGCTTTGCCGGCGGCACGCTCGCCTGCAAATGCAAGGACCACCAGGTCAAGATCGGCATCAAGGGCGACGTCGCGCACAACCACGCGTGCGGCTGCACCAAGTGCTGGAAGCCGCAGGGGGCGACGTTCTCCGTCGTCGCCGTGGTGCCACGCCAGAACGTCACCGTGCTCGAGAACGGGGACAAGCTCCAGATCGTCGATCCGTCGGCGGTGATCCAGCGCCACGCCTGCAAGGCCTGCGGTACGCACATGTACGGCCGCATCGAGAACAAGGGCCACCCGTTCTACGGCCTCGACTTCATCCATCCCGAACTGTTCCAGGAACAGGGCTCGCAGGCGCCGCAATTCGCCGCCTTCGTGTCCTCGGTGATCGAAGCGGGCGTGAAGCCGGAGCAGATGTCCGGTATTCGTTCGCGCCTGAAGGAAATCGGTCTCGAGCCCTATGACTGCCTGTCGCCGGCGCTGATGGACGCGATCGCGACGCATGTGGCGAAAGCCAAAGCCGCCTGAGCAAGGCCGCCTGACGTTTGCCGCGCCCGTCCGGCTCGCTGGTCCGCCAGCGAGCCGGACGGGTCCGGTCCCGGGACAATCGCGGCGCGGTGCCGCCGCTTCTCCACTCTGCGCATGCGAGGGCCCATTGGTTCCCTCAGTGGCTCCCTCAGTCCTGGTCCCTGAATGACTACGCAGGGCCGCCGGCTTCCTGCTTGAAGTCCGCGGCGCTTGCGTTTCTCCCTCCCTCGACTGAGGCATCCTGCTTCGTCCGCACAGGTCTTCTGGCGGACGAAGCTTTTTTTGTTGTGCCCATTGCGACCGGCGCGCGCGGAGCGAAGCCGCGCCCTGCTTTTGACAAACCTTCGTTGCAATCTTTTCCATCGAAAACACCCGGCTGTGAACGCCGGACCGAGGCGGTCTCTGCTACGACCGCTTCGTGACGATGCCGCGCGAAATTCAATAATCAAGAACAAGACGGGAGGTATCGAGCACATCCAACATCGCGATTCGCATTCCTTTTTCCTGCCGGGATCTGCCCACGCGGGATGACGGCCGGAATGCGCGCGCCACGACGCAGCAGGCATCGAACCGACCGACGTCGGAGAACATCGAAATCGGCAAGCTTATGAAGAGCGAGGGACGATCATGATCAAGGTGAAGATCAACGGCCAGGAACAGAGCTGGGACGGCGACCCGGATCTCCCGCTACTCTGGTTCCTGCGCGACGAGGCCGGACTTACCGGCACGAAGTTCGGCTGCGGCCAGGCCCTGTGCGGCGCCTGCACCGTCATCGTCGACAAGGAGGCCGTACGCTCCTGCATCACGTCGATCAACGACGTCGCCGGGCGCGAGGTCACGACGATCGAAGGACTGCATCCGAACGGCGATCACCCGGTGCAGAAGGCCTGGCGCCAAGTCAACGTTCCCCAATGCGGCTTCTGCCAGGCCGGCCAGATCATGCAGGCGGCGGCGCTGCTGATGGACAACCCGAAGCCGTCGCACGACCAGATCCGCGAAGCGATGTCCGGCAACATCTGCCGTTGCGGCTGCTACCAGCGCATCGAGAATGCGGTCCATCTCGCATCGACGGGAGTGTGACATGAATTTCATCGACAACCCCGGGAAGCTTCGTGGCTTCGAAAAGAATATCCGTGTCGAAAAGGTCTCGCGCCGCAGCATCCTGAAGGGGCTCGGCATCACCGGCGGCTTCGTGCTCGCGGCGCCCGTGATGTCGCGCCAGGCGTTCGCCTATGAGACCGGCGCCGGCAAGATGCCGCACGGCGTCGTGATCGATCCTCGCGTGTTCGTCGCCGTTGCGCCCGACGGCACCGTCACCATCCTCGCGCACCGTGCCGAGATGGGCACCGGCGTGCGCACCAGCCTGCCGCTGATCGTTGCCGAGGAGATGGAGGCCGACTGGGCCAGGGTGAAGGTGGAGCAGGCCCACGGCGACGAGGTCAAGTTCGGCAACCAGGACACCGACGGCTCGCGCAGCACGCGGCATTATCTGATACCGATGCGCCAGATCGGCGCCTCCGCCCGCACCATGCTGGAGCAGGCCGCCGCCAAGCGCTGGGGCGTGCCGGCGACCGAGGTCAAGGCCGTCAATCACGAGGTCGTCCATGGCGCCAGCGGCCGCAAGCTCGGCTTCGGCGAACTCGCAGCCGACGCCGCCAAGGAATCGGTGCCGAGCATCGAAGGCCTCAAGCTGAAGGACCCCAAGGACTTCCGCTATCTCGGCAAGGGCCAGGTCGGCATCGTCGATCTCCACGACATCACCACCGGCAAGGCGCGTTACGGTGCCGACGTGCGTCTCCCCGGCATGAAATACGCGGTGATCGCGCGTCCCCCGGTGACCGGCGGCAAGCTCGTCAAGTTCGATCCTGATGCCGCATTGAAGGTTCCGGGGGTCGAGAAGGTGATGCAGGTCCGCGGCTGGCCGTGGCCGTCGAAATTCCAGCCGCTCGGCGGCGTTGCCGTGATCGCGCGCAACACCGGCGCAGCGATCAAGGGCCGCGACGCGCTGAAGCTGACCTGGGACGACGGTGCCAACGGCAAATACGATTCCGTCGCCTATCGCAAGGAGCTCGAGGAAGCCTCGCGCAAGCCGGGCCTCGTGGTGCGCCAGGAAGGCGACGCCGAGGCGGCCCTGAAGGGCGCGGACAAGGTGCTCGTCGGCGAATATTATCTGCCGCATCTCGCCCATGTCAGCATGGAGCCGCCGGTGGCGGTCGCCGACGTCAAGGGTGACAAGGCGGAGATCTGGGCGCCGGTGCAGAGTCCCGGCGGCACCCGCGAGGACGTCGCAAAAACCCTCGGTATTCCCGAGGGCAATGTCACGGTCAACGTCACCCTGCTCGGTGGCGGTTTCGGCCGCAAGTCGAAATGCGACTTCGCGCTCGAGGCCGCACTGCTGTCGAAGGAGCTCGGCGCGCCCGTCAAGGTGCAATGGACGCGCGAGGACGACGTCCGCCACGACTTCCTGCACACGGTCTCGGTCGAGCGCATCGAGGCGGGGCTCGACAAGAGCGGCAAGGTGATCGCCTGGCGTCACCGCAGCGTGGCCCCGAGCATCGCCTCGACCTTTGCCGCGGGTGAAAAGCACGAGGCGCCCTTCGAGCTCGGCATGGGTCTGGTCGACATGCCGTTCGAGATCGCCAACATCTCTTGCGAGAACCCGGAAGCTGCGGCGTTCACCCGCATTGGCTGGTTCCGCTCGGTCTCGAACATCCCCCGCGCCTTCGCGGTGCAGTCGATGGTGGGCGAGATCGCGCATGCGACCGGCCGCGACCAGAAGGAGACGCTGCTCGCGCTGATCGGCAGCCCGCGCATCGTCAAGCCGGCCGTGAAGGACATGTGGAACTACGGCGAGCCCTTCGACAGCTATCCGATCGACACCGCGCGCCTTCGCAAGGTGGTCGAGCTGGTCGCCGAAAAGGGCGAATGGGGCCGTCAGGTGCCCAAGGGCCATGGCCTCGGCATCGCCGTGCACCGCAGCTTCGTCAGCTACATCGCGACCATCGTCGAGGTGGCCGTCGACGACAAGGGCAAGCTGACGGTGCCACGGGTGGACACCGCGATCGACTGCGGGACCTATGTCAACCCCGAGCGCATCGCCTCGCAGATCGAGGGCGCGGCGATCATGGGGTTGAGCGTTGCCAAATACGGCGAGATCACCTTCAAGGACGGCAAGGTGGAGCAGAAGAATTTTGACGACTTCCAGGTCGTCAGGATCGACGAATCCCCTACGGTGACCAACGTCCACATCGTGCCGCCCGGACCCGACACGCCGCCGAGCGGCGTTGGCGAGCCCGGAGTTCCGCCGTTCGCGCCCGCGCTGATGAATGCGATCTTCGCAGCGACCGGAAAACGCATCCGCTCGCTTCCGCTCGGCAAGCAATTGGAGGCCTAAGACGGAACATAGAACGGCCTCGCGCCGTTTCCATCGATCTGACAGGAGCAGATCGATGACCAACACCTCAAAGGCGCTCGCAGTCTCATTGCTGTCGGGCGCCTTTTTCATGACGACCGCAGGCGCATTCGCCCAGAGCAGCACGACGCCCCCGACGACGGCAACGCGCCCGACCGCGCCGGACCAGACCTCGGTACCCAACGCCGCCGCCCCGCCCGCCTCGACCACCCAGACCACCGGGCAGAGCAGCACCGATCCGAAGGTTCAGGAGATGAACCAGAAGGAGAAAGACAAGGTCGACCGCCAAGGCAAATGAACCACGGTCGCGCAAAGCAAAATGCGGCGGACGTTGCCGTCCGCCGCATTTGCCCCCAGATGCTCCGCCGTCTTCGATCCGCCGCGGAGCTTATTTCTTCAGCGCGAACACCCAGACCACACCGCCCTGCGGCACGTTGGCTTCGATGCCGATATTGTTGGTCACGAGCGCATCCTGGATACGCTGCGCGTCCACGCCCCAGCCCGACTGGATCGCGATGTACTGGGTGCCGTCGATCTCATAGGACACCGGCATGCCCATGATGCCGGAGTTGGTCTTCTGCTCCCACAACAGCTCGCCGGTCTTGGCGTTGAAGGCGCGGAAGTTGCGGTCGTTGGTGCCGCCGACGAAGACGAGATCGCCCGCCGTCGCCGTCACCGAGCCGAACAGCTGCGACTTCGGGAAGTTGTGCTGCCACACCTTCTTGCCGGTGGCGGGATCCCAGGCCTGGAGCTCGCCGAAATGATCGGCGCCGGCCTTCGCCTTCAAACCGATGTCCTCCGGCTTGGTGCCGAGCCAGAGCTCACCCGCCTTGAGCGGGACCTTCTCGCCGGTGAAGCCGCCACAGAAATTCTCGTTGGCGGGTACGTAGACGAGGCCGGTCTTCTGGCTGTAAGCCGCCGAAGGCCAGTCCTTGCCGCCCCACAGTGAGGGGCAGAACTCGACGCGCTTGCCGATGACCGGCTTGTGCGCGGGATCGACGATCGGCCTGCCGGTCTCGGCATCGATGCCCTTCCAGACATCGGTCGAGACGAACGGCCAGCCGGCGACGTAGTTGATCTTGGTCGGCGTGCGCTCGAGCACCCAGAAGATCGCGTCGCGGCCGGGATGGACCAGGCTCTTGATGCTGCGGCCATCGCGCTGCAGGTCGATCAGCATCGGCGCATCGACCTCGTCCCAGTCCCAGGAATCGTTCTGGTGATACTGGTGATAGGTCTTGATCTTGCCGTTGCTCGGATCGAGCGCGAGCACCGAGGAGGTGTAGAGATTGTCGCCGGGATGCGTCTCGCCGGGCCATGGCGCGGCGTTGCCGACGCCCCAATAGATCGTCTTGGTGTCCTTGTCGTAATTGCCGGTCATCCAGGCCGATCCGCCACCGGTCTTCCAGTCGTCACCCTGCCAGGTGTCGTGACCGGGCTCACCTTCGCCGGGAATGGTATAGGTCCGCCACAGTTCCTTGCCTTCCTTGGCATCGAAGGCGGCGACATAGCCGCGCACGCCGAGTTCACCGCCGGAGCCGCCGACGATGACCTTGCCGTCGACGATCAGCGGCATCAAGGTCATGTACTGACCCTTCTTGTAGTCCTGCACCTTGGTGTCCCACACCACCTTGCCGGTCCTGGCGTCGAGCGCGACCACGTGGTCGTCGGTGGTGGCGAGATAGAGCTTGTCCTCCCACAGACCCACACCGCGATTGGTCGGATGCAGCTGGAACAGGTCGTCGGGGAGCTGCCGCTTGTAGCGCCAGTATTCATCGCCCGTCCTGGCGTTGATCGCGATCACCTGCCCCATCGGGGTCGTCACGAACATCACGCCGTTGTTGACGATCGGCGGCGCCTCGTGACCTTCGACGACGCCGGTGGCGAAGGTCCAGACCGGCGTCAAGTTCTTCACGTTGGAGGTGTTGATCTGGTCGAGCGGGCTGTAGCCCTGCCCGTCATAGGTCCGCCGGTAAAGCATCCAGTTGGCGGGCTCGGGATTTTCCAACCGCTGCGCCGTGACCGGAGAATAATTCTCGATCGGGCCTGACATGGCAGCGGTCGAGGCAAAACACGTGAAGGCGACGAAGCCGGACAGTAACCACTGCTTCCTGGTCGTGGACGTTTTCATGGACGTTCCCCTTTTTCATCCGCGTGAATTCTTGTTTTGAATTCTTGTCGTTCGTCCCGTCGTCCGCCCCTCGGCGGATGCGGCCTCTCGTGACGCGGGCACAACCCGCACCGTCCATCATCCCGGCTGCGCGCCACCTACCTTTCCGATGAAGTTGCCGGCGACGCTGAGCGAGCCGTCAGCCAGCGCCAGCGGCAGCGCCGCGAGCCGTCGCGGCGCCGGCCCGAAGACGACCTGCGCGCCCGCGCGAGGATCGTATTCGGAGTTGTGGCACATGCACTTGAACACCTCCTTGTCGCCGACATCGCTCTTCACCCAGGCCGTGACGGGACAGCCGGCATGCGAGCAGATTGCCGAATAGGCGATGACGCCGCCGACAGCGCGCGCTTTCGTCTGCTCGTCGAGCTCGGCGGGATCGAGCCGGATGATCAGGATCTCGTTGAGGCGCGAGGCGCTGCGCACGACCGATGTCTTCGGGTCTTTCGGCCAGGCATGTACCGGCGGTCCGCCGGCCGACAGATCGGCCGCGGTGACGAGCTTTCCCTCCTGATCGCCTTCGGAGAAGACGAGCAGATCGCCTTTCTGGGGCCGTTCGTCGGAACCGGGCGGATCCTCGCCCGCACGGACTTGCGGGGCACAGCCAAGGCAAGCGGTAGTGGCCAGCGCACCAATCAGGAGCGCCCGCCGCGTTTGCTCCGCGCAGGCGTCAGCTTTGGTTTCCGCTGTGTCGTCGGAGGATGAAGAGGATGTGTTGAACGATGCACTCGACATGTCTGCAAGCAGGCGCTGGAACTCTGCCGAAAAAAAGGCGGAGATTTTTCGCCGCAGTGCATCAATACGACTTTGCTCGCGCTGATTGAATGCGAACACGCGCATTCACGCGCTTATTTTCAATTGCAACGTCACGCTGCGCGACCGGCATGATGATTTTGCAGATCAGACCGATGCTCTCGGCATTGGTGCAATGCGCCACCACGCATCGCGATGTCGGCGACAACAATACGGCTGCGCGTTTCTCAGGCAGGCATTTTGTATTCTAGGAGCGGAGCACGTGACGCGGCGAAGCGATGCGACCGGCAACGGTTGCCGATGCCATCTCGAAACTGTCGGCGATGCGGCGCGCCCTGTCGATGAACAGTGCGGCCGCCGGAGGCGGACAGATCTCGCGCGCAGTCTGTTCGAACAGATCGAGCCAGCGGTCGAAATGCTCCCCGACCAGGCTCAGCGGCATATGCGCACGCATCGGCGAGCCGTGGTAGCGGCCGCTCATCAGCACGACCGACGACCAGAAATCCCTGAGCTTGGCCAGATGCTCGTCCCAATTCTGCACGATCGCGAAGACCGGCCCCAGCAGCGCATCCTCGCGGACGCGACCATAGAAGCGGGTCACGAGCTCTCCGATCATCTCTTCGGTGATCCCGGTGCGCTCGATCGCGTTCTGGGTCAACAGGTTGCGGCGCGCGGCCGCCGCCTCGCGCTCGGCCTTCAGTCGATCCGACATGTTCTTTGTTGTCCGTTCCGTTGTTCCGCAAGCCGCCCACTCGACATTGTCGGGCCAATTGCGCGCGGCGTCCTTGTCGCAGCGCAAATTGCGGGATCAGGCGGCGGGCACAAAGCGCCCCGCCGCCTGCGCCATCGTCAGGCGCTGTAGGTGTAAAAACCCTGCCCGGTCTTGCGGCCGAGATGGCCGGCATCGACCATTTCCTTGAGCAAGGGGGCTGGACGGTATTTGGGGTCGTTGAAGCCTTTGTAAAAGACCTCCATCACCGACAACATGGTGTCGAGCCCGACGAGATCGGCCAGCGCCAATGGCCCGATCGGGTGGTTACAGCCGAGCTTCATGCCGGCGTCGATCTCTTCGGCGGTCGCGATCCCTTCCTGGAGCGCGAAGATCGCTTCGTTGATCATCGGGCACAGAATGCGGTTGACGGCGAAGCCGGGGCTGTTCTTGGCCGTGATCGCCACCTTGCCGACGCGCTGGGCGAAATCGAGCGCCTTGGCGTGGGTGTCGTCGGAGGTCTGCAGGCCGCGGATAAGCTCCAGCAGCGCCATCACCGGAACCGGGTTGAAGAAATGCATGCCGATGAAGCGGTCAGGGCGATCGGTCGCTGCGGCGAGCTTGGTGATCGAGATCGACGACGTGTTGGTCGCGAGCAGCGTGCGCGGCGACAGCGTGGCGCAGAGGTCTTTCAGGATCTTGACCTTGAGCTCCTCGTTCTCGGTCGCGGCCTCGATGACGAGGTCGCAATCGGCGAGCTTGGCACGGTCGGTGGTGCCGGTGATGCGCTTGAGGGTCGCATCGCGGTCGGCCGCCGACATCTTCTCCTTCTTGACCAAGCGCTCCAGGCTGCCGCCGACGGTCGAAATCCCGCGGTTCACCGCCGCATCGGAAATATCGACCATCACGACCGGGAGCCCGGCCGCGGCACAAATTTGCGCGATCCCATTTCCCATGGTCCCTGCCCCGATGATGCCAACGGTCTGGATCATTGCCTCATATCCCTTCTCATCCTTGCGGCCGTGCCTGCACCGGCCCCATTGTTCCTGCATCAGGGTCTAACACCGCCGCCGGGCGGGTGCGACCTGATCCTGCCCCTTCCTTAAAGCATCCGGGACGGGAATAAAGCGGCCCTTCGGTCGTGAACGGCCATGATTTGGCGCCCTTGCGGACCGGTTACGGGCCGTATCACGCCCCCAAAGGGCGCCAGGGATGGGGGACCAGCGGGGACCCTGCCGGCTCACCTCAGGTGAGACGGAGCACCTTGCCTGGATTCATGATGTTCTTGGGGTCGAGCGCCCGTTTGATCGTGCGCATGACATCGAGTTCGGTCCTGGAGCGATAGTGCTGGAGCTCGTCGAGCTTCTCGATGCCGATGCCGTGCTCCGCCGAGATCGACCCGCCCATGGAGGTGATGAGGTCGTTGACCACCCGTGTGATCGCCGCGGAATACTGGGTGAGGGTATCGCGATCCATGCCCTTCGGGCCCATGAAGGAAAAATGCAAATTGCCGTCCCCGATGTGGCCGAGCGGATAGGGGCGGATCGTCGGCAGGATTTCGAGCACGGCGCGGAGACCCTTGCCGATGAACTCGGGAACCCTGGAGACCGCGATCGACACGTCGTAGCTCAGGCCCGGCCCCTCGGCGCGCGATGCCTCGGCCACGCTCTCGCGGATGCGCCACATGTTGCGCGACTGGGCTTCGGTTTGCGCGATCACCGCATCCAGCACCCGGCCCGCCTCGATCTGGTCGGCCAGGAATTGCTCCATCCTGTCCGACATGCCCGCGCCGCCGTCCTGCCGCGACCGCGCCGACGACCATTCGAGAAGAAGATACCATTCGGTCTCTGCCTTGAGAGGATCCTGGATGCCGGGAACGTGGCGAAGCACCATGTCGGTGCAGGCGCGGTTCATGAGTTCGCACGAGCCGACGTTATCGTCGGAGGCAGCATGTGCCTCCGACAGGAGCTCGATCGCCGCGCTGGGATCGCGGATCGCGAGCCATGCGGTGCACACGTCCTTCGGCGCGGGCCAGAGCTTGAGCACCGCCTTGGTGATGATGCCGAGCGTACCTTCCGCGCCCATGAACAGATGCTTGAGATCGTAACCGGTGTTGTCCTTCTTGAGCGCGCGCAGGCCATCCCAGACATCGCCGTTGGCCAGCACGACCTCGAGACCCAGCACCAGATTGCGCGCGTTGCCATAGCGCAGCACCTGCACGCCACCCGCATTAGTGGACAGATTCCCTCCGATCATGCATGAGCCCTGGGCACCCAGGCTGAGCGGAAACAAGCGGTCATGGTGCGCGGCGGTGTCCTGAAGCGTCTGGAGGATGCAGCCCGCCTCCACGGTCATGGCGTAGCCGACGGGATCGACGTTCAGCACGTGGTTCATGCGACCGAGCGACAGGAGTATCCCGCGGTGCGCGGGCCATGGCGTGGCACCACCCATCAGGCCGGTGTTGCCGCCCTGCGGCACGATGGCAATGCCGTTGTCGTAGCAGAGCTTGACGACAGCGGAGACTTCCGCGGTGCTGGCTGGTCGCACGACCGCCCCTGCCTGCCCCACCAGTTCGCCGCGCCAGTCGGTCACGAAGGGCTTCTTGTCGTGCTCGTCCAGGACCAGGCCCTTGTCGCCCACGATGGCCCGCAAGCGGTCGAGGACGGCTGGCGTCACGGGCACGGTCGGAATGGAGGGAGCGATGGGAAGGACTGCACCCGGCATGTGTTCCTCTCTTTGCGGCTCTTCTGCGCAGCCTTTCGGCGCGTCGGCCTTCAATCTTGTTTTAATTCTAGGCGTTGCACGATGAGCCTATCACGAAGATCGCCCTGGCGGGAACGTCGCCGACCGCAGTGCATATGCGGATCTGCTTCGAATGCCGAACGCAAGCGCGCTCCGAAATTTCAGGAACGGTCGGCCCCCGCCATCGACTTCGTCCGCTGGTCGGCGGAGAACGGAAGGCCGCAGGCGGAGACGCTCAACTACGTGCCGCTGCCGACTGCCTTGATCGACCAGATCGAACGCTATTGGCAGCAGAGCATCGGGGCAGCCCCGACGGTCTCGGCATCGGCCAGCGTCGAGCGCTGAGGCGCAAGCCGGACGCTGCCCTCTGCGGACTCTGATTTCCGGCTAAATTCGGTTTCCAAACCGCGCCACGCGAGTATTCTGTGATTGGCCTGCTGCAGGGAAGGCAGGCGGAGCCGCAAAGGGCCTGCGGAATGCGACCGCACCGCCGCTTTGCACCAGGATACCCGCAAGGAATTAGACGTGAAACATCTCCGCAGTCCCGAAATCGACGCCCCCAAGATGGTCTGGCGGGCGCCGACGTTCAGACACGGATGAACGACTTCGCACGCTCCATCGCTGCCGCCTTCACGCTGATTGGCGAGGCCGACGCCGAGCTTCTGGGCATCGTCGGGCTGTCGGTCCGCGTCAGCCTGACCGCTAGCATCGTCGCGCTCTTGATCGGCGCGCCGTTCGGGGCCCTGCTTGCGATCGCTCGTTTTCGCGGGCGGCAGGTCATCATCGTGCTGACCAATGCCCTGCTTGGTCTTCCGCCCGTGGTGGTCGGGCTTGCGCTTTATCTTCTGCTGTCGCGGTCAGGCCCGCTCGGGGCAGCCGGGCTGTTGTTCACGCCGGCGGCCATGGCGATCGCGCAGACGCTGCTCGCCACACCAATCGTGGTGGCGCTGGTGCACCGGCCGGCGAGCCTGCTGTGGGCGGAGTATGGCGACCTGGCGCGGATCGACGGACTGTCGACGCTGCGCAGCATGGCGCTGCTGCTCGCGCTGGGCCGGACCTCGCTGCTGACGGCCTTTCTCGCAGCCTTCGGGCGCGCGATCGCCGAGGTCGGCGCCATCATCATCGTCGGCGGCAACATCCGCGGCTTCACGCGCACGATGACGACCGCGATCGCTCTGGAGACCAGCAAGGGGGACCTGCCGCTGGCGCTGGGGCTCGGATTGATCCTGCTCGCGCTCAGCGTTGCCGTGTCGACCGTCGCCTTCCTGCTAGTGGGACGCGTTGGGGAAAAATAGCTGCTCGCCGCCGACCTTGTAGCCGGCGATCGCCTCCTGCCCCTTCGGCGAGACCAGCCAGTCGATGAAAGCCTGCCCGTCCTGCGCCTTCACGTTCGAATGCTTCGCGGGATTCACCAGCATGACCCCGTACTGGTTGAACAGCCGCTTGTCGCCCTCGGTCAGGACGGCAAGCTCGCCTCGATTCTTGAATGACAGCCAGGTGCCGCGATCCGACAGGAGATAGGCATTCGACGACGACGCCATGTTCAGTGCCGGCCCCATGCCCTGGCCGATCTCGCGATACCAGCCGTCCTTGCCCGCACCGAGGTCGACACCAGCCTCCTTCCACAGCCTCAGCTCGGCAGCATGCGTGCCGGATTTGTCCCCCCGCGAGATGAACGTCGCCTTCGCCGCCGCGATCTTGCGCAACGCCTCGGCAACATCCTTGCCGCCGGCGATCTTTGCAGGATCGCTCTTCGGCCCGACAATGATGAAGTCGTTGTACATGACGTCGAAGCGCTTCACGCCATGCCCTTCGGACATGAACTTGTCTTCGGCCGGCCTGTCATGAACGAACACCACGTCGGCGTCACCACGCCGCCCGATGTCTAGCGCCTGGCCGGTGCCGACGGCAACCACCTTCACATCGATGCCCCCGGCTTTCGAGAACAGCGGCAGCAGGTAGCCGAACAGGCCCGACTGTTCCGTCGACGTCGTCGAGGCCACGGTGATGGTGCGATCCTGCGCGGATGCGATCGTAGACCAGAGCAGAACCGCCCCGAGGGTGATTATCCTATTCATGCCTCGTCCTTACCCCAGATGCCCGATGTTCCAAACCCTATCGTCGACAGAGGCGTGCGGGAAACCCCGACATTCGCCGCAACGCGCCTGGTCATGATCCTCGCGACGCTCCCTTACCAGGAACGTCCGCCCCGCGCGCAAGTTGTCACAAGGTCATTCGCGTCGGCGGCACTGCACCGTGGTCGCAGTCGCACGGGAGAAGACAAGCCCGCGCGCGATGTAGGCGTCGATGTTC
Source organism: Bradyrhizobium sp. SZCCT0153 (assembly GCF_018129995.1). Taxonomy (GTDB): domain Bacteria; phylum Pseudomonadota; class Alphaproteobacteria; order Rhizobiales; family Xanthobacteraceae; genus Bradyrhizobium; species Bradyrhizobium japonicum_G. The sequence continues at coordinate 15,042 of NZ_JAFCKS010000014.1, read as the reverse complement.
TGCAATTGGTCCCACCTACATTGACATCAGTGTGACGGCCGGGGCAGTTTTTTGTATTGTTGGCGAATCAGCGATTGCCTCACGCCCGAGTACCTCTTGGACAACTGCCAGTGCTTTCGAGACTGATATCGTTGCTGCGCCGCATCCCTGCGGTGAAATGGGCGTTCACGAAGCTACGGCCGTTGCCGCACGGCGGCAGCATCGACACCGGGCAGATCGCGGCAGGCGATTCGCCCGCCATCGTTGCCGACATTACGATCGTGACTCCGGTTGCCGAGGACGGCACTGCGATCTCTCTCGTCGCGGAGATCCCGTCGGCAGCGCCAATCCAATTCAGCGTCAGCGGCGATTCATCCGTGGAGACACCGACAGAGGTCGAGAGGGTCGTCGCGGAAAAGCTGTCTGTCACGCCGGTCGAAGCCACTGAACCCACAAGCAACGATCCGCCTGTGGAACTCTCGACATGCGTTGCCCCCGTCGTCGCGGAGGAGGCACCGGTCTCGTTGATCGACCTCGAACACGCAGTGGACGATGCTCCCGTTGTCACCGTCAACGACGATCTCTCCTCCGACGTCGTCGTGGATGTCGAGCCCATCGTCGTCGATCACTCGCGTGTCGCGCATGCAGGCAGCGAGGTCTCTCCGATCGGGCACGGTGCAGACAGTGTCGATGGTTCCCCGTCCCCCCTCGTCGCAGCAGAGATCGAACCGGTCCCCGCAAATGATCTTGCGCCGGTCGCTGCCACCACGGAGAACTCTTCTGCCGACACGCCGGACGTCATCACGAATATCGTGCCGGAGCCGGTCCTTGAGTCTTCCGCTCCCGAGATTCGCAGTGCGCCGAAAGCTCGCGCGAGAACCGCAGAACCCGCCGACCGCGCCGCGCTGATCCGGCAGCGCTGGGCGGAGACCGGGATCAGAATGTGGAATCCGCGGCTTCACGGCGCAGGCGATGCCACGCTGAACATCCAGGGCAGCGTCGGGCTGCTGCCGCCCGCGCCCGGCGAGACCATGCCGCGCTACGACAAGCTCGAATTCAGGATGCTCGGCGGGCAGATCGTCTGCGAGGGCGTCATCGTCGAGGCTCCCGCGCAGGCGAGCCATCGCAGCTTCACCCACCTCGCCGAGCCCGCGAAGCTCGAGCGGGCCCGCGAACCGATACGGGAGCGCCAGGCCGCTCTCGCCTGATCCTTCTTTTCCTCGGTGATGATGCGCGCGATGCTCCAGGCTTCCCGGTGCTGACGAGTCTTCCTTGGCTCGCCTTTGGCGCAAACTATGGCCAGCCGCCTGCCCGCGGTCAAACGTCAACCGGCTGAGTGGCCGCAATGGCCGCCATGCTCAAATCGTAGAGGCACCGTTATTCCGCGCATGCCGTGAACTTTTCCGGACATGTGGGGCGTTGCTGCCGAACCTCGCGCGACGTAGCTTGCGCCCCGGTCGAACCACGGCCGGTCAAAACGACAAGAACACTTTTGGAGGAAACCATGAGAAAGCTCACGGCCGCGCTATGCGCATTGGCGCTATCGGCAACCGGCGCGCAGGCGCAAACCATCAAGGACTTCCTGGCGGTAGCCATGAAGAAATGGACGGCGCCGTTCGACCCGTTCCAGCTGATCGACAACATCTACTATGTCGGCACCGACGGCATCGCCGTCTACGTCATCAAGACCTCACAAGGCCTGATCCTGATGGACACGGCGATGCCCCAGTCGACCGGAATGATCAAGGACAACATCGCAAAGCTCGGGTTCAAGGTCGCCGACATCAAAATCATCCTGAACACGCACGCGCATCTCGACCACACCGGCGGCTTTGCTGAGATCAAGAAGGAGACCGGGGCGCAGCTCATCGCGGGCGAGCGCGACAGGCCTCTGCTCGAAGGCGGCTATTATCCAGGCGACGAGAAGAACGAGGACCTCGCCTTCCCGGCGGTGAAGGTCGATCGCGCCGTCAACGAAGGCGACAAGGTCACGCTCGGCGACACCACGCTGACGGCACATGCAACGCCCGGCCATTCCCCGGGCTGCACCAGCTGGGAAATGACCGTCAAGGACGGTGGCCAGGACCGCGAGGTGCTGTTCTTCTGCAGCGGCACGGTGGCGCTGAACCGGCTGGTCGGCCAGCCGACCTATGCCGGCATCGTCGACGACTACCGCACGACCTTCGCCAAGGTCAAGGCGATGAAGATCGACGTGCTGCTCGGGCCGCATCCGGAAGTCTATGGCATGCAGGCCAAACGCGCCGAGATGAAGGATGGTGCGCCGAACCCGTTCGTCAAGCCCGGCGAGCTCGCAACCTACGCCACCGGCCTGTCGGAGACTTTCGACAAGCAGCTCGCCAAGCAGACGGCGGCGCTGGAGAAGAAATAGCATTCATCGGGAAGGCGCACACCTTGCCTCGACGAGGAGAGGTGTGCGAGCACGGCGGCTCGGACCGTTGGCCATGCGATAGTATATTGCGCCCCTCGACGGCGCCGGGACGCCTGCTGCAAAGGTCGTGGCCTGAGGCCAGGAACGGGCGCGCTACTTCGTCAGGCTCGGCAGATCGAGACCCTTGTCACGGGCGCAGTCGATCGCGGTCTCGTAGCCGGCGTCCGCATGGCGCATGACGCCGCTGGCTGGATCATTCCAGAGCACGCGCTCGATCCGCTTTGCGGCCTCCGGCGTGCCATCGGCGACGATCACCATGCCGGCATGCTGGGAATAACCGATGCCGACGCCACCGCCATGGTGCAGCGAGACCCAGGTCGCGCCGCTGGCGCAATTGAGCAGCGCGTTGAGCAGCGGCCAATCGGACACCGCGTCCGATCCGTCTTTCATCGCCTCGGTCTCACGGTTCGGGCTCGCCACCGAGCCGCTGTCGAGATGATCGCGGCCGATCACGATCGGCGCTTTCAATTCGCCGCGCGCGACCATCTCGTTGAAGGCAAGGCCAAGGCGATGACGATCGCCAAGACCGACCCAGCAGATCCGCGCGGGCAGGCCCTGGAACTTGATGCGCTCCCTGGCCATGTCGAGCCAGTTGTGCAGATGCTTGTCATCAGGCATCAGCTCTTTCACTTTGGCATCGGTCTTGAAGATGTCCTCGGGATCGCCCGACAGCGCGGCCCAGCGGAACGGCCCGACGCCGCGGCAGAACAGGGGACGAATATAGGCGGGAACGAAGCCCGGAAAATCGAAGGCGTTCTTCAGGCCCATGTCCAGCGCCATCTGGCGGATGTTGTTGCCGTAGTCCAACGTCGGGATACCCTGCGCGTGGAAATCCAGCATGGCCTGGACGTGCTCGACCATCGAAGTTTTTGAGGCACGCTCCACCGCCTTCGGATCGAAGGCACGCTTGTTTTCCCAATCGGCGAGCGTCCAGCCCTTCGGCAGATACCCGTTGATCGGGTCGTGCGCGCTGGTCTGGTCGGTGACGATGTCCGGCTTGACGCCGCGCCGGACCAGTTCGGGGAAAATCTCCGCGGCATTGCCGAGCAGGCCGACCGAGACCGCTTTCCTGGTCTTCGCCGCCTCGGCCATGATCGCGAGCGCCTCGTCGAGTGTCGCAGCCTGCCGATCGAGATAGCTCGTGCGCAGCCGCATCTCGATGCGGCTCGGCTGGCATTCGACCGCGAGCATCGAGGCGCCGGCCATGGTCGCGGCCAGCGGCTGCGCGCCGCCCATGCCGCCAAGGCCAGCGGTGAGAATCCATTTGCCGGCGAGGCTGCCGCCGTAGTGGCGTCGGCCGACCTCGACAAAAGTCTCGTAAGTGCCCTGCACGATGCCCTGGCTGCCGATATATATCCACGAGCCCGCAGTCATCTGGCCGAACATCATCAGGCCCTTGCGATCGAGCTCGTTGAAATGGTCGAGCGTCGCCCAATGCGGCACGAGATTCGAATTCGCGATCAGCACGCGCGGCGCATCCGCATGGGTGCGGAAGACGCCGACCGGCTTGCCGGACTGGACCAGCAGCGTCTGGTCGCCTTCGAGCTCGCGCAGCGAGGCGACGATCCGGTCGAAACTCTCCCAGTCGCGGGCGGCGCGGCCGATGCCGCCGTAGACGACGAGCTCGCTCGGACGTTCCGCCACATCAGGATCGAGATTGTTCATCAGCATGCGCAAGGGCGCTTCCGTCAGCCAGCTCTTGGCGCTGATCTCGCTGCCGCGGGGCGCGCGGATGGTGCGGTCATTGTCCAGTCGGCGGTTCATGCGGAAACCTCTTCAGTCAAGCTTCGGGAACGGATCGGTCGGAAGCGCCGTGAGTGCCACGGCCGGCAGCGCATCGGCCTCGACGAGCGCGGCGGCCTTGGCGAGATCCCCGGCCATGTACCGATCGGCACCGAGCGCCGGCACATGTTCGCGAAGCGCGGCAATGACGGCGACTAGCGGCGCGCTGGTCGCGTGCGGCGCGCGCAGCGTGATGCCTTGGGCGGCGACCAGAAGCTCGATGCCGAGGATGGCGGCGAGATTGTCGGCCATGTCCGACAGGCGCCGTGCAGCATGCGCGGCCATCGAGACGTGGTCTTCCTGATTGGCGCTCGTCGGCGTCGAGTCGATCGAGCAGGCCGCCGCGCGCTGCTTGTTCTCGGCATAGAGCGCGGCCGCCGTCACCTCGGCGATCATGAAGCCGGAATTGATGCCGGGATCAGGCGTCAGGAATGGCGGCAGGCCAAAATTGAGCGCGGGATCGACCAGCGTCGCGATCCGCCGTTCGCTGATCGCGCCAATTTCCGACAGCGCAAGCGCAATTGTATCGGCCGCAAACGCCACCGGCTCTGCGTGGAAATTGCCGCCCGAGACGATCTCACCGGTCTCGACCAGGACGAGCGGATTGTCGGTGACGGCATTGGCCTCGACGATCAGCGTGCGCGCGGCCTGCGTGATCAGATCGAGAGCGGCACCGGCGACCTGTGGCTGGCAGCGCAGGCAATAGGGATCCTGCACGCGCTCGTCGCCTTCGAGATGCGACAGGCGGATGTCGCTGCCGTCGAGCAGCGCCATCAGGGCTGCCGCCGCCGCGATCTGCCCGGCATGGCCGCGCAGCGCCTGAATTTCCGGACGGAACGGGGCTGTCGAGGCCATTGCCGCGTCCACGGACAGCGCGCCGGTGACGAGCGCCGCGCGCGCCAGGCGAAATGCGCGCAGCCCGCCGGCCATGGCATAGGCGGTCGAGAACTGCGTTCCGTTGATCAGCGCGAGCCCCTCCTTGGGGCCGAGCGTCAGCGGCGCGAGGCCGGCGGCGGTGAGCGCTTCGCTGCCCGATACTGTCCTGCCATCGACGATCGCCTGCCCTTCACCGATCATCACCGCCGTCATGTGCGCAAGCGGCGCGAGATCGCCGGAGGCGCCGACCGAACCCTGCTGCGGCACCAGCGGCGAGACGCGCCGCGCCAGCATGTCCTGCAACTGCTCGATCACCTCGCGGCGGACGCCGGAGGCACCACGCCCGAGCGAGACGATCTTCAGCGCCATCATCAGCCGAACGATCGGCTGCGGCGTCGCCGGACCGACGCCGCAGCAATGCGAGACGATGAGATTGCGCTGAAGCAGCGCGGTCTGATCGGGCGGAATCCGCTTCGAGGCCAGCTTCCCGAAGCCGGTATTGATTCCGTAGACAGGCGCTGCGGCCTGAGCGGCCTTCGCGACGATCGCCGCAGCCGCCTCGACGCGCGGCCAGAACGAGGCATCGAGCACGACGGGCGCGCCCTCCAGCACGCGCACGAGTTCGTCGAGGCTGACCGCTCCAGGCTTGACGACGACCGCTGCGTCCTGCTCCGTCACTGTCCCCTCCACACCCGGCGATGCAGCGGATTGAAGCCGATGCGATAGACCAGCTCGGCGGGCCGCTCGATGTCCCAGATCGCGAGGTCGCACCATTTGCTGGCTTCCAGCGTGCCGGTCTCCTGGAGCACGCCAAGAGCACGCGCGCCTTCGCGGGTGACACCAGCGAGGCATTCGGCGACTGTCATCCGGAACAGCGTCGCGCCCATGTTCATCCCGAGCAGGAGCGAGGTCATCGGTGAGCTGCCGGGATTGCAGTCGGTTGCCAGCGCCATAGGCACGCCGTGCTTGCGGAACGCTTCGATTGGCGGCTTCTGCGTCTCGCGGATGAAGTAGAAGGCGCCGGGCAGCAGCACAGCCACCGTGCCGGCCTTCGCCATCGCGGCAACGCCGGCCTCGTCCGTATGCTCGAGATGATCGGCCGAAAGCGCCGAGAATTTTGCGGCAAGCGCAGCACCGCCGAGATTCGACAGCTGGTCGGCGTGAAGCTTGACCGGCAGCCCAAGTCCCCTCGCCGTCTCGAAGACCCGCGCGGTCTGCTCGCCTGAAAAAGCGATGCCCTCCATGAAGGCGTCGACGGCATCGGCGAGACCGGCCTTTGCCACCGCGGGCAGCATCTCGTTGCAGACCAGATCGATGTAACGATCCTTATCACCCTCTGCTTCGACCGGCAGCGCATGTGCGCCGAGAAAGGACGTACGGATCGCAACCGGCCGCTGTCGGCCGAGGCTGCGCGCGGCCGCCAGCTGCCTCATCTCGGTCCCGGCATCGAGACCATAGCCGGACTTGACCTCGACCGTGGTGGCGCCCTCGCCGATCAACGCATCGAGCCGCGGCAGCGCGCCTGCCACGAGCTCGGCCTCGCTTGCCTTGCGCGTCGCGGCTACCGTCGAGACGATGCCGCCGCCGGCGCGCGCGATCTCCTCGTAGCTCGCGCCCTTCAGGCGCAATTCGAATTCATGCGCGCGATTGCCGCCATAGACGAGATGGGTGTGACAATCGACGAGGCCCGGCGTGATCCAGCGCCCCTCGCAATCGATCCGCTCGATCGCGTCCGCATCCGCCGGAAAGTCAGCTTTTGCGCCGGCATGGACGATGTGGCCGCCGCGCGTGGCGATGACGCCGCGCTCGATCTCGCCGAGATCGGGACGGTCGGCCCGCATCGTGGCGAGGCGGGCATTATGCCAGATCCGGTCGAAACGTTCTGCCATGCAATCGTCCCTTCCGCGGCTACCCGTGCGCCCTGGGATGCTTGACTTATATGTCTAGACATATAATCGTGGGGCGGTTCTGTCCAGCCGGCATGGAAACATGACACGACTGCATTTCGCCTCCGCGCTCCTGCCTTCGGGCTGGGCCAATGACGTGCAGGTGGTGATCACCGCCGGCGCGATTGCCGAGGTGACGCCGGGCGTGGCGCCGTCCGCCGGCGACGAGCGCCACGAAATCGCGCTGCCGGGATTGGCGAGCCTGCACAGCCACGCATTCCAGCGCGGCATGGCGGGACTTGCGGAGCTGCGCGGCCACCGCACCGACACCTTCTGGACCTGGCGCGAGACGATGTACCGTTTCGCGCTGGCGATGACGCCGGATGACGTCGTCGCTGTCGCGACCCTGCTGTATGTCGAGATGCTGGAGCAGGGCTTTACCCGCGTCGGCGAGTTCCATTATCTGCATCATGATCGCGACGGCTCGCACTACGCGGACCTCGGCGAGATGGCCGCGCGCATCGCGCAGGCCGCCGAATCGTCGGGCATTGGGCTGACCCTGCTGCCGAGTTTCTATGCGCATGGCTCGTTCGGCGGCGCGGCGGCGCATGACGGCCAGCGCCGTTTCATCTGCTCGGTCGATCAATTCGCCGATTTGATGAGCGCATCGCGCAAGGCGATCGCAGCATTGCCGGGCGCGAATATCGGCATCGCCCCGCACAGTTTGCGCGCGGTGACGCCGGAGGAACTTGCAGCCATCATTCCGCTCGCAGACGGCGGGCCCGTGCACATTCATGCCGCCGAGCAGGTGAAAGAGGTCGAGGATTGCCTGGCCTGGTCGGGACGGCGGCCGGTGCAATGGCTCCTGGAGCATGCGCCCGTCGATCAACGCTGGTGCCTCATCCACGCGACCCACACCACCAATGAGGAAGTGGCCGCCTTCGCCAAGACAGGCGCGGTCGCCGGCCTCTGCCCCATCACCGAGGCGAGCCTCGGCGACGGCATCTTTCCGGCCCGCGAATTCCTCGATGCCAGCGGCGCCTTCGGCGTAGGTACCGATTCCAATGTGCTCGTGGGCGTCGCCGACGAGTTGCGCCAGCTCGAATACGGTCAGCGGCTCAAGCACCGCGAGCGCAACGTGCTCTCCGCCGGAGCGGGCCGCTCGACAGGACGCACGCTGTTCGATCATGCGCTCGCTGGTGGTGCGCAGGCATTGGCACAAGGGACGGTCGGACTTATGCCCGGTGCATGCGCCGACATCGTTACGCTCGACATAGATCATCCGTCGCTGGCCGGGCGTGCGCGCGATGCGGCCATCGACGGCTGGATCTTTGCGGCGGGCAGCGGCGCGATCGATTGCGTCTGGGCCGGCGGCCACAAGGTCGTTGAAGCTGGCGGGCACAGACTACGACAGAGGGCGCGCGAAGGCTTCAACACATCGGTGCGGAGGCTCATTGCATGAGTCTCACCACTGCTGCTCCGGACCAGCCGACGCTCTACAAGCGGATCCGGGCCGACATCGAGAAGCGCATCCTGACCGGCGAGTGGCCGCCTGGACATCGCATCCCGTTCGAGCACGAACTGGTCGCGCGCTACGGCTGCTCGCGCATGACCGTGAACAAGGCATTGTCTGAGCTCGCGCAAGCCGACCTGATCGAGCGGCGGCGGCGCGCGGGCTCTTTCGTCCGCCGGCCGCAACACCAGTCTGCCGTGCTCAAGATCGCCGACATTCGCGCCGAGATTACCGCGCTCGGCCGCGGCTACGGCTACGAACTGATCGGCCGCAAGCTCCGCACTGCGACCGCTGCCGACCGCGAGCGTCTCGGCGTCAGGAAGGCCGGCAAGGTGGTTGCGATCACCTGCCGGCACAGTGCGGATAAGGTGCCATTTGCCGTCGAGGACAGGCTGATCGATTTGTCGTCGGTGCCGGATGCCGCGACCGCGGATTTCTCGCGCGAGCCGCCCGGCTCGTGGCTGCTTCATCATGTCCCATGGACGGAAGCCGAGCATACGATCAGCGCCATCGTCGCGGATGATCGCACGGCGGAAGCGCTCGACATCGCCGTCGGCGCACCCTGCCTGGTGATCGATCGCTATACCTGGCGCAGCGCACGCACCATCACCGCGGTGCGGCTACTTTATCCCGGTGACTCTCACCGCCTTGTCGCCCGATTCAAGGGAGGCTGAGAGGATATGTCGGCACAAATCGTGCAACGATTCGGGCAACGGTCCATTGGGACCGACAATGATCAACAGGACGTCAATCCATCGATCGGCAAGAGGACGACAATCATGCGTAGTTCGAAAGTTTTTGCGACAATCATTGCCCTCGCGGCTTCCACTCCGGTGCTCGCCGACGACGTCAAGGTAGGTGTCGGCATCTCCGGATGGACCGGCTTTGCGCCGCTGACGCTGGCAAAAGAAGCCGGCATCTTCAAGAAGAACGGCCTCGACGTCACCATCAAGAAGATCCCGCAGAAGGACCGCCACCTCGCGATCGCCTCCGGCGACGTCCAGTGCGCGGCGACGACGGTCGAGACCTGGATTTCCTGGAACGCCAATGGCGTTGCGACCAAGCAGATCTTCCAGCTCGACAAGAGCTATGGTGCCGACGGCATGGCGGTGCGCAACGATCTCGCCGCGATCAAGGACCTGAAAGGCAAGACGGTTGCGGCCTCCGCGCCCGGCACCTCGCCCTATTTCGCGCTGGCCTGGATGCTGAAGAAGAATGGCTTGTCGGTGAAGGACGTCACTGTCGTGAACCTTGAGCCGGCGGCTGCAGCGCAGGCCTTCGTGTCCGGCCAGAACGATGCCGCCATGACCTATGAGCCGTATCTCTCCACGGTTCGTGCCGCGCCCGACAAGGGCAAGATCATCGCGACCACGCTCGACTATCCGATGGTCATGGACACGTTCGGCTGCACGCCGAAATTCCTCACCGAGAATCCCAAGGCGGCCAAGGCGCTCGCCGACAGCTATTTCGAGGCCCTCGACATGATCGCCAAGGATCAGGCCAAGGCCTATGAGATCATGGGCGCCGACGTGAAGCAGACCGGCGAGGCTTTCGGCAACTCGGCAAAGTATCTGCGCTGGCAGGACAAGGCCGCGAACCAAAAGTTCTTCGCCGGCGACTTCCTGACCTTCAACAAGGAAGCGGCCGACCTCCTGCTCGAGATCGGCATCATCAAGACCGCGCCGAAGGTCGAGGACCTCTTCGACGCGAGCTACATCAAGTAGACCTGCCAGGAGCCGCCGGCCCCGTCCCGCGACGGGGCCGGCAAATCTGTTCACCGCCCGGATAGACCCTTGATGCGTCCCCTGGATCCCGTGACGTCGAAGCAGCGCGTTGCCTATGGGCTTGCGTTCTTCGCGGTGTTCGTCGCCCTCTGGTCGTGGGCGACCTTCGGCGGCCATGTGTCGAAAGTGTTCCTCGCCAACCCGCTGACCATGGTGCAGGAAGGCGTCGACCTGATCACCAAGCAGGGCTTCCTGTTCGACATCGGCATGACGATCTGGCGCGTCGTCGGCGGATTTGTGCTCGCCGCGATCATCGCGGTGCCGCTCGGCGTGTTGATGGGTGCCTACAAGCCGGTCGAAGCCTTTCTCGAACCCTTTGTTTCCTTCGCGCGCTATTTGCCCGCCTCGGCCTTTATCCCACTCCTGATCCTGTGGGCCGGCATCGGCGAGTTGCAGAAACTGCTCGTCATCTTCATCGGGTCGGTGTTCCAGGTCATTCTGATGGTCGCGGTCACCGTGGGTACCACCCGGCGCGATCTGGTCGAGGCGGCCTATACGCTGGGGGCCAACGACCGCGGCATCATCCGCCGCGTGCTGCTGCCCTCCTCCGCGCCCGAGATCGCGGAAATCCTGCGGCTGGTGCTGGGCTGGGCCTGGACCTATGTCATCGTCGCCGAGCTGATCGGCTCGTCCTCGGGCATCGGCCACATGATCACCGACAGCCAGGCGCTACTCAACACCGGCCAGATCATCTTCGGCATCATCGTGATAGGGCTGATCGGCCTGCTCTCGGACTTCCTGTTCAAGGCGTTCAACGCCTGGCTGTTTCCGTGGAGGCTGGCATGACCACGCTCAAGATCGAGCAGGTCTCGCGGACCTTCCCCGCGCGCCACGGCAACGCGCCGACCAGGGCGCTGGAGCCGACAGATCTCACCATCGGCAATAACGACTTCGTCACCATCCTCGGCCCCTCCGGCTGCGGCAAGTCCACGCTGCTGCGCATCGTTGCCGGCCTCGATCGTCCGACCGGCGGCCGTGTGGTGCTCGACGGTCGCGAGGTGACCGGCCCGGGCGCCGATCGCGGCATGGTGTTCCAGTCCTACACGCTGTTCCCCTGGCTGACCGTGCGCGAGAACATCGCCTTCGGCCTGCGCGAGCGCGGCGTGCCGCAGGACCAGCGGAACAAGATCGCTGACGCCTTCATCCGCCAGGTCGGATTGTCCGGCTTCGAGAACCACTGGCCAAAGCAGCTCTCCGGCGGCATGCAGCAGCGCACCGCAATCGCCCGCGCGCTCGCCAACGATCCGAAGATCCTGCTGCTCGACGAGCCCTTCGGCGCGCTCGACAACCAGACCCGCGCCCTGATGCAGGAGATGCTGCTGGGGATCTGGGAGCGCGACCAGAAGACCGTGCTGTTCGTCACCCACGACATCGAGGAAGCGATCTTCCTCGGCAGCCGCGTCATCGTCATGAGCGCCCGTCCCGGTCGGATCAAGGCCGAGATCAATGTGGACCTGCCGCATCCGCGCTCCTACAAGATCAAGACCACAGCCGAATTCGTCCAGCTCAAGGAACGGCTGGTCGAGGAGATCCGTACCGAGGCGTTGAAGGTTGCCGAACATGCCTGACACTTTTCCGCGCGCAAACGGGATGCGGGTTCTTGCCGATCTCAATGCCCTCCGCGCCATCGGCGCCTACAAGACCGGCGTGCACAAGCCGACCTTCTCCGAACCGCACAAGCAATCGCTGGACTGGCTGGTACACAAGCTGCCCGAGGCCGGCCTCGCGGCCGCGATCGACGGGATCGGCAACGTCTTCGGCACCAGCGCGAAGGCCGCACCGAAGCTGCTGGCGGGCTCGCACCTGGAAAGCCAGAATTACGCCGGCTGGCTCGATGGCCCGCTCGGTGTCGTCTATGCACTTGAGGCCGCCCGCGCGCTCAATGCCGATGCTTCGCTCAATGGCGCCGTCGAGGTCGCCGCCTGGTGCGACGAGGAAGGACATTTTGGGCACTTCCTCGGCTCGCGCTCCTACGTCGGGCAGGTGACCGAAGCCGACATCGACGCCGCCCGCGACCGCACCAGCGGTCGCACCATGCGCGCGGCGCTCGCCGACATGGGGCTCGCAGGACGACCGCGCACCAACGCCGAGCCGGGCCGTCACGTCGGATATCTGGAGGCACATATCGAGCAGGGCGACACGCTTGAGAGCGAAGGCCTTGCGGTCGGCGTCGTGACCTCCATCGTCGGCATTTGGCAATACCAGATCAATTTTGTCGGCGCGCAGAACCACGCCGGCACCACGCGCATGGCGGCGCGCAAGGATGCCGGGCTAGCGCTGGCCAAATTCTGCGTTGCGATCGACGAGCGCTTCCCGGCCGCGTGCGGTCCGCGCACTGTCTGGACCACCGGTCGCATCACGCTCGATCCGGGCGCGCCCAGCATCATCCCCGGCGGGGCAGAGATGCTGTTCCAGATCCGCGACGACGATCCGACCGTCATTGCGCGGCTGGAGGGGTTGCTGAAGGCCATGGCGGCCGATGTCAGCGCGCAGGGCCCCTGCACCGTCACCGTGGAGAAACTCCGTACCGGCGCGCCCGCCATGATGAACGCGGGTATCCAGGATGCGATCGAAGCCGCCAGCAAGGCCCTGGCCGGCGGACGATCCGTTCGCATGCCCAGTGGCGCCGGCCACGATGCGCAGATGCTCGCGACGATCATGCCCGCGGGCATGCTGTTCGTGCCGTCGATCGGCGGCATCAGCCATCACTGGACCGAGAACACCGCCGACGCCGATATCGTCACCGGCGCGCAGGTGTTCGTGGACGCCTGCCGGCGGATACTGACGGGCTGACGGATCCAATCTGTGTGCGAGGGTCATGACCGCGAGTGAACCTTATACGGAGCCTACGACCGGCTATTGGCAGGATCTGACGCGGGAGATCCCCGCACGCTTCCCGGCGACGTCACTCTATCGCTTCGGCGATCCCTTGACACTGCCGTGCGGCAGCATCCTCGTCCTGCCCCTGCGTCAGCTTCCCGATGGCGATCGCGCCGTCGCTTCGCTCATCGCGAACCAGGCCTCAAAATCGCGTTGTCGCAGCGCTGGCGGACCATATGGCGACACAGGCGCGATGATGCGATCTCGACCGGCGCAACCGCGATCGCAGCCGTGCGTCTGTTGCAGTGAATTGGCGCCGACATTGCCGGCATGGTCGTTGCGATGAAGCAAACCAATCGCTGGGAGGCCGCGACCGCAATGCTGTCCGTGCCCTTCCCGGTTCGGGCGGTATACGGCTGCCCGCTGTTCCAGCGCGATGAATCCGGCTGGATACCGCTGACCGAGACGCAGCCCGCCATTCCCTGATCAGAACGACGTGCCGCCGCCGAACCTGAATTCCTGGACGGTATCGTATTTGCCCTTCGTGATCGGCACGGCATAGTCGAAGCGCAGCGGCCCGAACGGCGAGGCCCAGATCAGGCCGACGCCGACCGACGATCGCACCGTGTTGCCGTCGTCATATTGCAATCCGCAGGTCGGGCAGGCCTTGGTGTTGACCTCGCCGGTGGCCGTCCAGGACGTCGGCCCCTGATAACCCCAGAGCGAGCCGGCATCGGCGTAGACCGCGCCCTTCAGGCCGACCTCCTTGGGCAGGAACCAGAACGGCATCTGCAGTTCCATCGACGCGCCCCAATATTTCGTGCCGCCGAGGGCATCGCCGCTGACACCTAGGCTTGCGTAGGTGATGTCGCGCGGACCTATGCCGTTTGAGGCAAAGCCGCGCACGAGGTTCGGCCCCATCTGGAAGTGATCCAGCATGCGCAAGTCCTGGTCGCCGAGCTTGCTGAGGATGCCGCCCTGGAAGTGGATCACGCTGACGATCTCGGAGACCAGCGGCGTGTAGTACTTGGCGTCCATCGCAGTCTTCAGATAGGTCACGTCGCCGCCGACCCCCGCGAAGTCTTGTTTGAAATCGATCAGCAGACCGTCGGTCGGGTTCTTGGTGTTGTCGAGCGTGTTGTAGGTCAGCGTGTAGCCGAGCGCCGAGGTCCAGGTCCGGCCGTTCGCCAGCTCCTTTCGGACCGGCAGGCTCGACTCGCCGTCGCCGTAGCAACCGTATCCGTAGACGCCAGAATCCGTGGAATTGGTCGGGTCCACGCCGCCGAGGACGTTCTTGATGTAGGCCGGTGTCGGGTTGTACGCCAGCGACGAGTTGGCCGCGTTGTTGTTGCAGTTGTTATAGGCGCTGGCGAGCGTGATGCTCTGCTGGTAGAGCGAGTAGCGCAGCTGGAGCGAGAGATCTTCGCGCAGCGCAAAGCCCAGGCGCGGCGAGAATCCTAGCGTCGTCACGCCGTAGCTGGTGTAGCTGTTCGACAATTGCTGGCGCCAGGTGACATCCATTCCGAGTGCAAGGCGGTAATCGAGCAGATACGGCTCGACGAACGACAGCGATATGCCGCGCGAATACTGGCCATAGCTGACCGACGCCTTGGCGTAGAGCCCCTTGCCGAACAGGTTGCGTTCGGAAATCGAGACTTCGGCCAGCGCGCCGTCGGTCGTGGAGTAACCGCCGGAGACTGAGAAGTCACCGGTCGATTTCTCTTCCATGTCGACGATCAGGATCACGCGGTCGCTCGACGAGCCCGGCTCGGTGACGATCTTGACGCTCTTGAAGTAGTCGAGGTTCTTCAGGCGCCGCTCGGCACGGTCGACCAGGGCGCGGTTGTAGGCGTCGCCCTCGGAGATATCGAATTCCCGACGGATGACGTAGTCGCGCGTGCGGGTGTTGCCGCGAAGGTTGATGCGCTCGATATAGGTGCGCGGGCCCTCGTC
>NZ_JAFCKS010000013.1 GCF_018129995.1 Bradyrhizobium sp. SZCCT0153 | reverse complement strand
CAAGGACGAGAAGAAGATTGCAGCGCTTCATCGCGGCGAGATCCCGATCTACGAGCCCGGCCTTGACGAATTGGTCGTAACCAATGTGAAGGCCAAGCGGCTCGACTTCACCACCGATCTGTCGAAGCCGGTTGCGGATGCCGATGCCGTGTTCATCGCGGTCGGCACGCCCTCGCGCCGCGGCGATGGTCATGCCGATCTGTCCTATGTCTATGCCGCTGCGAAAGAGATCGCGCAGTCGCTGTCCGGCTTCACCGTGGTGGTGACGAAGTCGACCGTGCCTGTGGGCACCGGCGACGAGGTCGAGCGCATCATCCGCGAGACCAATCCGAAGGCGGATGTCGTCGTCGCCTCGAACCCCGAATTCCTGCGCGAGGGCGCGGCGATCCGCGACTTCAAGTTTCCCGATCGCGTCGTCGTCGGCACCTCCGACGAGCGCGGCCGCAAGGTGATGGGCGACATCTACCGCCCGCTGTCGCTGAACCAGGCGCCGCTGATGTTCACCGAACGCCGCACCGCGGAGATGATCAAATACGCCGCCAACGCGTTCCTCGCGACCAAGATCACCTTCATCAACGAGATCGCCGACCTCTCCGAAAAAGTCGGTGCCAACGTGCAGGAGGTCGCGCGCGGCATTGGCCTGGACAACCGCATCGGCACCAAATTCCTGCATGCCGGCCCCGGCTTCGGCGGTTCCTGCTTTCCCAAGGACACCAAGGCGCTGATCAAGATCGCGCAGGACTATGACGTCTCCTTGCGCATCGTCGAATCCGTGCTGGCGGTCAACGAGAACCGCAAGCGCGCGATGGCGCGGAAAGTGAGCCAGGCGCTCGGCGGTAGCTTGCGCGGCAAGACCATCGCCGTGCTCGGGCTCACCTTCAAGCCCGACACCGACGACATGCGCGACGCGCCGTCGATCCCGCTCGTCACCGGCCTGATCGACATGGGGGCGAAGGTGAAGGCGTTCGACCCCGTCGGCATGGAGCAGGCCAAGGGCGAGCTGCCCAGCATCACCTATTGCGAGGACGCCTATTCCTGCGCGCAAGGCGCCGACGCGATCGTCATCGTCACCGAATGGGTGCAGTTCCGTGCGCTCGATCTCGACCGGCTGAAGGCGACCATGATCCAGCCCGTCGTCGTGGATCTCCGCAACATCTACCGTCCCGAAGAGATGGCTGCGGCTGGGTTCGTCTATGAGAGCGTCGGACGGTCGTCCCAAGCCTGACGAGGAAGCCTGGCAGGCGGACCTGGCACGGCGATGCGAAGCTGAGCTTCGCTTCGCCCATACCGGGGCGGGCAAAACATCCTCCAATACTTATGGTCTGCTCGCACGAGGCAGCGGCGCTTCGCCCGCCACCTCGACTTTCGCGATGAGGACGGTCATGACCGACGACACGCACACGATCCGCAGCGGCGCTCTCACCGCGACCATCAAGGCGCACGGCGCCGAGATGTGCTCGCTCAAGCACAAGGACAGCGTCGAATTCGTCTGGCAGGCGGAGCCGGCCTGGCCGCGCCATGCGCCGCTGCTGTTTCCGATCGTCGGGCGTCTCGCCAAAGACGAATTGCGGCACCGGGGCAGGACGTACCGGATGACCCAGCACGGATTCGCGCGGGACAGCCGCTTTGCGTGGTCGGAACGCGGCGAGAGTCGCTGTGCCCTCGTGCTCGAAGACAGCGAGACGACACGTGCGCTCTACCCCTTCGCGTTTCGCCTGACGGCGACCTATGTGCTCGACGAATTCGGTCTCGATCTTTCGCTCACGATCGCGAACACCGGCAACGAAACGTTGCCGGCCTCGCTCGGCGGCCATCCCGCTTTCAACTGGCCGCTCCGACCGGGAGTGGCGAAGGAGAGTTACGCGCTGACCTTCGCGAACGCAGAGCCATCCCCCGTCCGCCGTCTCGATGGCGGCTTGCTGCGTCCGGCAGCGGAGCCGAGCCCGGTCGACGGCACCGTGCTGCCCTTGTCCGCTTCCCTGTTCGTCGACGATGCAATCATCTTCGACCGGATCGCGAGCAGTTCGGTCCGCTATGCCGCGGGGCAGGGCGCGTCCAGCGGGCCGTGGCTGACAATGTCGTGGCGCGGCTTTCGCGAGCTCGGTGTCTGGTCGAGGCCGACAGGCGCGCCGTTCCTCTGCATCGAGCCCTGGCGCGGCTATGCCAGTCCTGCCGGCTTCGATGGCGAGTTCAGCGACAAGCCGGGCCTGATGCACATCGCGCCGGGAACGGAAGAGCAATTGTCGTTCCGGATCGAGGTCGGATCGTCCTGAAGCCGGCCGCCTGATGGCTCTCAAACCTCGATCCGCGTGAGGTCCTCGCCGAGCACGACGGGACCCGAATAGTCCCGCCTGACGTCCGCGAGCAGTGCATTCAACATGGAATCGTCGGTGCGCGGCCGGTGATGGGTCAGCGCGAGCTTCTTCACGCCGGCCTTGGCTGCGACCTTGCCGACCGTATCGCCGCAGGCAATCGTGAATTTCGCAAGGCGGCGGAGGTGCTCGTTGTTGATCTCCGGCGTGGCGAGGAAGCAGCACTGGACGAGCAAATCGGCTCCCTCCGCCAGTCGCTCGAGGCCCGGGCAGGGGACCGTGTCGCCGGAAATTGCGATGATCTTGCCCGCCGCCTCGAAGCGGTAGCCGAGACACATCCAGCGCTGGAGAAAGGCGGGCGGCATGTCGAGGCCGTCCCCATGCGACACCAGCTCGGCGCTGATCTTCCAGCGCCCGGTATCGAGAACGGGGCCCGGTACGATGTCCGTCGCGACGACCGGCTTCCAGCCGCCGAAGCTCGGCTCGCCCTTGTCGCGCCAGGTGATGTCCTTGTCGTAGACCTGCGTGATCAGCGTGTTGACCAGACGTTCGGTGTCCGGCGGCCCATAGATGCGCAGCTCGTCCTTGCGCCCGTGCATCCATGAATTCAGCATCACATCGTAGAGGTCGCCGATATGGTCGAAATGGTGATGGGTGAGAAAGACCGTGTTGACGGCGCCGAGCGGCACGCCGGCCTTGCCGAGTTGCAGCATGACGCCACGGCCTGCGTCGAACAGGAAGTTCTCCTCGCCGAGCCTGATCAGCGTGGTGGTCGCCATGCGGCGCGGGTCCGGGCGCGGCCCGCCGGTGCCGAGCAGTACGACTTCCATGGCGGCTACTCCATGTGCAGGCTTTTCGGGGGCACAATAGTTTCGAAGCTCTTGGCGGGGCAAGCTGCCGCGGGAGCCTCGGGCTGCAGTCTCGCACAACTTTCGCTTGTGCAGGCGGTTTCCGGCACACCATGCGCGGGATGAGAATTGTGGGCCAATTCATACTTAATACGGCTGGATCGTGGCCAATGTTGTTTGGGCGGCACAAGACGCCTAGTATTCTGGCAGGCAATTCGGGGGCTCGAACGGTTGTGAATGCTCGTTCACAAGACATCGCATTGCGCGACGACCTGAATTTTCAGGCGGGCCCGCAGGCACACAGGACATCCAAGATCGTGGCTGATTCCGCACTTCAGGAATTGCGTCCCGCTGGCCGCGAGCGGCTGATCGTCGTCGAAGACGATCCGGTGACGCGGACGATGCTGGTCGGTTACTTCAGCGAGAACAATTTCGACGTGGTCGGTGCCGGCTCCTGCGCGGAATGCCGCCAGGCGCTGCGCGCGCGCACTGATCTCATCTTCCTCGACGTGCAGTTGCCCGACGGCGACGGTTTTGAGCTCGCCAAGGAGATCCAGGCGACCAGCAACGCGGGCATCATCTTCGTGACCCGCCGCGACACCGACGTCGATCGTATCCTCGGCCTCGAGATCGCCGCCGACCATTACGTCACCAAGCCGATCAATCTGCGCGACCTGCTCGCGCGCGCCCGCAGCGTGCTCCGACGGCGTTCGATCGACCGCAAGGCGGCGCGGAACCACAATTCGATCGCGTTCGGCGACTGGATCATCGACCTGACGCGGCGCGAGTTGCTCGGCAGCGACGGCAAGCCGGTATCGTTGACGCGGGCCGAATTCGACCTGCTCGCAGCGCTCGTCGGCGCCGACGGCAGGCCGCTCAGCCGCGACTATCTGATCGAGGTCGTGAGCAACCGCCAGGCCGAGGTCGACATCCGCACGGTCGATGCCCTGGTGGCGCGGCTGCGCCGCAAGCTCGTCGGCAGCGGCACACCCGTCATCTCGACTGTCACCGGCGTCGGCTACAAGCTCGCGCTCAGCGAGCGGCTCTAGCCTCACCTGCCGAAAGATCTGATCGCCCTCGCGCCTATCGCGCGCGGGCGCTCTGATCCGTCGACGTCCTTTGCGCGCCAGCCAACCTGTCGTCGACTGCATAGAGCGTGCAGGTGGGCGACCATTTCATGCAGGCGCCGAGCGAATCGCTCTGGGCGTCGTCGGCCGTCGCGCGTCCTGAGCGCCAGCCGTAACCGCCGTTCGGCGACACCGCAAAAGCCTTGTGCGGCATGGCGCTGGCGAGATAGCGCGCGAATTCGGCGCGCGCGGCCTCGTCGAGCTGGCCCGGCGGCGGCAGCGGATCGGGCGGGCTGAGGATATCATGGCCGAGCCCGCGCTCGCGCAGGAAGGCGTCGAGATACGGCGTCCATCGCGGACGGCCCACGACGGAATAGAGATAGTGGCCATCGTCGCCGTAAGGCGGTGCCGCGATGAATTTCGCGGCGCCGCCGCCGGCGCGAAATCCGTCATGGAGGCGCCGCGCGAGATCGGGACCGAAGTAGGAATCGTTGCTGGCATAGACCCACAGCATCGGCACGCGCGAGGTCTTGCCGAAGCTGGCGAAGGCCTGCACCAGCCCATCGGGATTGCAGACCTCGTCATGATCGCGCGAGCCGCGGCCGCCGGCAAAGCTGATCGCGGCGACGAGGCCGGACGGCGCCTGCGCGGTCAGCGCGACGGTGGCGAGCCCGCCGGCGGAATGGCCGGCCGCGATCATGCCCGATGTCGTCACGTCGGCCCTGCGCCCCATCGCGTCGATCGCGGCGCGCAAATCCGCGACGGCAACCGCCGCCGCCGGCAGATAAGCGGCATTGGCGCAACCGCCGACGCTGTCGACGCGGCCGCCCGGCGAAGTGCCGTAACCGCGCCGCATCACGATAAGCGCCGCAAAGCCGCGCCGGGCATATTCCAGCGCGATGCCGTAATATTTGTGCGCCGACATGGTCGCGCGGTCGTCGAAACTGCGCGGCGAGCCGTGGCTGAGCAGCGCGAGCGGATAGCGCTTCGCACCCGCAGGGCGGACCAGGAACGCCTCCAGCCCCTGCGGGCCGGCCTCGGCCATCGGGATGCGGAGGTCCTCGGTGTAGAATTCGGCGGCAATGGCGCGCGACGACGCACCGGCCAGCGCAAGCCAGGCGATCAGCAGGGGCAGCAGCTTGCGCGAGAGGACCATGGGGACGATTCGAAGGGCCGGGATGCCTCGAACCATAGCATGATCCCGCGAGTGCGTGGGAGCGGACGGCCCGGGGAACGGGTCCGACGCGTGGCGTCAGCGCACGGTGCGCGGAGGAGGGGATGCCTCCGTCGTATCTGTTGCGTCGCTGTGGAGCGCCCGCTCGATCCGTCGCTTCACCCTGGCGAGGTCGTGATCCACCGCCGCATTGCGCAGGATCGGATTGGGCTCGACGTCGGCCTCCCTCACATGTTCCGGAGACGATAACACCAAGGAACTGGCGAGCAGCACGGCCGTTGCGAAAATGGTCATGTCTGTATTCACGGCCCCAAATGCGGCCATTTGTTGCCAGTGTTGACGAAGGGCTTTTGGGTTGGCGGGTGCAAGCCCGATGGTATGGTGTGACAGGACCTTCATCTTTCAACGACGAGGATATTTCAGTGGCTGATGTTCATCCCGCGGCGGGCAAGCAGGTCTCGCCGGACGCGCTCACCAACGTTCCGCGGCTGGTGACGGCCTATTTCGCCGGCAAGCCCGATGTCGCGGATCCCGCACAGCGGGTGGCGTTCGGCACCTCGGGTCATCGCGGCACCTCGTTCAAGAACAGCTTCAACGAGGGCCATATCCTGGCGACCACGCAGGCCATTTGTGATTACCGGCGAGAAAAGGGGCTGACCGGTCCGCTCTTCATCGGCATCGACACCCATGCGCTGGCCGAGCCGGCGCTGGTCAGCGCCGTCGAGGTGTTCGCGGCCAACGGCGTCGACATCATGATCGACAGGGATGGCGGCTACACGCCGACGCCCGTCATCTCGCATGCGATCCTGACCTACAACAAGGGCCGCACGTCGGGTCTGGCCGATGGCGTCGTCATCACGCCCTCGCACAATCCGCCGGAGGATGGCGGCTACAAATACAATCCGCCGCATGGCGGCCCGGCCGACACCGATGTGACCGGCGTGGTCGAGAAACGCGCCAACGCCTATCTCGCCGACGGGCTCAAGGGTGTAAAGCGCATCGACTATGCCAAGGCGCTGAAATCGTCGAACGTCCGCGCCTATGATTTCGTTACGCCTTACGTCGCCGATCTCGGCAACGTCGTCGATCTCGACCTCGTGAAATCCGCCGGCATCAATATCGGCATCGATCCGCTCGGCGGCGCCGCCGTGCATTACTGGCATCCGATCATCGAGCGCTATGGCCTGAAGGCGACCGTGGTGAACGAGGCGATCGATCCGACCTTCCGCTTCATGACGGTGGACTGGGACGGCAAGATCCGCATGGACTGCTCCTCGCCGTATGCGATGGCGAGCCTGATCGCCATGCGCGATCGCTTCGACGTCGCCTTCGCCAACGACACCGATGCCGATCGGCACGGCATCGTGACGCGCACCGGCGGCCTGATGAATCCGAACCATTATCTGGCGACCGCGATCGCCTACTTGTTCGCGCACCGCCCGAACTGGGGCAAGGACGCGGCGATCGGCAAGACCGTGGTGTCGAGCTCGATCATCGACCGCGTTGCTAAAAAACTCGGCCGCAAGCTGGTCGAGACGCCGGTCGGCTTCAAATGGTTCGTCGACGGCCTCGTCGGCGGCTCTTTCGGGTTCGGCGGCGAGGAGAGTGCGGGCGCCTCGTTCCTGCGACGCGACGGCACCGTGTGGACCACCGACAAGGACGGCATCATTCTCGGCCTGCTCGCAGCCGAGATCATGGCCAAGACCGGCCGCGATCCCAGCCAGCTGTTCAACGACCTCACGGCCGAGCTCGGCGTGCCGCATTACGCGCGCATCGATGTCGCCGCCACCACGCCGCAGAAGAACATCTTGAAGTCCGTCACGCCCGAGCAGCTCGGCCTGAAGGATCTCGCCGGCGATCCCGTCCGCGCCACGCTCAGCAAGGCGCCCGGCAACGGCCAGACGTTCGGCGGCATCAAGGTCGAGACCGATTTCGGCTGGTTCGCGGCGCGGCCGTCCGGGACGGAGGATGTCTACAAGATCTACGCCGAAAGCTTCCGCAGCACTGAGCACCTGAAGCGGATTCAGGAAGAAGCCCAGGCGGGGCTGAAGAAGGTGTTCGGGGCGTAGCCGCCAAGGCACCGGTCAATCCTGTATACATAATAGACGATAATGGTAATTTGGTAAGCCAAAATCGACCTTGAACCAATCTCGTGCCCTCGCTATTGTATACATAACGTATTCATAAGCCTTGGGAGTGAGACCGGTGACAAAACCCTTCCCGATGAACGCATGGTACGCCGCCGCCTGGGACGCCGACGTCAAGCCGGCGCTGCTGCCGCGGACGATCTGCGGCAAGCATGTCGTGATGTACCGCAAGGCCGACGGCTCGGTGGCCGCGCTGGAGGACGCCTGCTGGCACCGCCTGGTGCCGCTGTCCAAGGGCCGGCTCGAGGGCGACACCGTCGTCTGCGGCTATCACGGGCTGAAGTACAATGCGCAGGGCCGCTGCACCTTCATGCCCTCGCAGGAGACCATCAACCCGTCGGCCTGCGTGCGCGCCTATCCCGTGGTCGAACGTCATCGCTACATCTGGCTCTGGATGGGCGACCCCGCGCTGGCCGATCCCGCGCTCGTCCCCGACATGCACTGGAACCACGATCCGGCCTGGGCCGGTGATGGCAAGACCATCCGCGTCAATTGCGACTACCGCCTCGTGCTCGACAATCTCATGGACCTCACCCACGAGACCTTCGTGCACGGCTCCTCCATCGGCAATGACGCGGTCGCCGAAGCGCCGTTCGACGTCACCCATGGCGAGAAGACCGTTACGGTGACGCGCTGGATGCGCGGCATCGAGGCGCCGCCGTTCTGGGCCAAGCAGCTCGGCAAGACCGGCCTCGTCGACCGCTGGCAGATCATCCGCTTCGAGGCGCCGTGCACCATCGCCATCGACGTCGGCGTGGCGCCCACCGGCACCGGCGCGCCCGAAGGCGACCGCTCGCAGGGCGTCAACGGTTTTGTGCTCAACACCATCACGCCCGAGACCGAGAAGACCTGCCACTATTTCTGGGCATTCGTGCGCAACTATCAGATCGGCGAGCAGCGCATCACCACCGAGATCCGCGAGGGCGTCTCCGGCATCTTCCACGAGGACGAGCTGATCCTCGAAGCCCAGCAGCGCGCGATGGATGAGAACCCCGATCGCATCTTCTACAACCTCAACATCGACGCCGGCGCGATGTGGACGCGCAAGCTGATCGACAGGATGGTGGCGAAGGAAAACCCGCCGCAGCATCTCCAGGCTGCGGAGTAGGCCGACATGGCCGAGCGTGAGGTCGACCGTTCCGTCTCGCAGACCGTGAAGGCGCAGCTCGCGCTGCGCGACCAGATCCTGTCGGGCTCTCTGCGCCCGGGCGAGCGCATCTCCGAGCTGCAGGCGGTGGAAACCACCGGCGCCTCGCGCACGCCGGTGCGCATGGCGCTGGTGCGGCTGGAGGAGGAGGGCCTGCTGGAGGCGATCCCGTCCGGCGGCTTCATGGTGAAGGCGTTTTCCGAGCGCGACATCTCCGATTCCATCGAGCTGCGCGGCACGCTGGAGGGCCTTGCCGCGCGCTTTGCCGCCGAACGCGGCGTCTCGGCACGCGAGCTCGAGCCGCTCAAGGAGTGCCTCGCCGCGATCGAAGAATTGCTGCGCCAGGTGCCGATCTCGGTCGACGCGTTCTCGTCCTATGTCGCGCTGAACGCGCGCTTCCATGCGCTGCTCACCGAATTGTCGCGCAGCCCCCCTTTGATCCGGCAGATCGACCGCGCCTCGGCGCTGCCGTTCGCCTCGCCCAGCGGCTTCGTGATGGCGCAGTCCGCGCTGCCCGAGGCGCAGCAGATCCTGATCATCGGGCAGGAGCATCATCGCGTCGTGATCGACGCCATCGAGAACCGCGAAGGCGCCCGCGCCGAGGCGGTCATGCGCGAGCACGCGCGGCTCGCGGTCCGCAATCTGCGGCTTGCGCTGCGCAACCGGACCCATCTCGACCTCTTGCCGGCGCTCGCGCTGATCAAGACCGCAACCGATTGAGGGCAGTGCCATGCGCTTCATCGAAACCTGGATCCCGGCGACGCTCGTCTCGACGCGCGATCTCGCCCCCGACATCCGCGAATTCCTGATCCAGCCGGATCAGTTCGACGGTGCCGCCTATCCGGTCGGCAGCCACATCAATGTCAGCGTAACCATCGACGGCCAGCCCGAGACGCGATCCTATTCGCTGGTCGGCGAAGCCGCGTCGCGCGGCTTGCGGATCGCGGTCCGCCGCGCCGAGGATTCCCGCGGCGGCTCGCGCTATATGTGGTCGCTACAAGCCGGCGCGCGGCTCGACATCACCCAGCCCGCTTCGCTGCTCGCGGTCGACTGGGCCCGCGAAAGCTATTGCCTGATCGCCGGCGGCATCGGCATCACGCCGATCCTCGGCGCCGCGCAGGCGCTGGCGCGGCGCGGTGCCGATGTCACGCTGCACTACGCCGTGCGCTCGCGCGGCGAGGCCGCCTATCTCGACGATCTCGCTGCGATGCTCGGCGACCGTCTGGTCGTCCATGCGAGCGATGAGGCCAGACGACTCGATCTCGACGCGCTGTTCGCGTCATTGCCGCAAGGCGCATTGGCGCTGTTCTGCGGCCCGATGCGGATGCTGGATGCCGCGCGCCATGCCTGGATCGGTGCCGGCCATCCGCTCCCCGATCTCCGCTACGAGACGTTCGGCTCCAGCGGCACATTGCCCACCGAGACGTTCCGGGTTCGCCTGAAGGGCTCCGATGTCGAGCTCGAAATCCCGCGCGAGCGCTCGATGCTGGACGTGCTCAACGCCAGCGGCCACGACGTCATGTACGATTGCAAGCGCGGTGAATGCGGCCTCTGCGCCATCGACGTGGTCGCCGTCGACGGCGAGATCGATCACCGCGACGTCTTCTTCAGCGACCACCAGAAGCAAAGCAACCAGAAGATCTGCGCCTGCGTCTCCCGCGCGCGCGGCACCATCACGGTGGATACGTTGCTGCGGGCGGATGCGGTCTGAGCTCGCTGCTCGGCCTCATGGTTCGCCCGGCTCCAAAGGCGGGCGTCTCGAAGGATGTGCCGCGGCAGATCTACGCCGCGTAAGTCGCCCGCATCTTCTTCGTGTCCAGCAGCGCCAGAACGCCTTCGGCCGACACCGGCCGGCTGATCAGGTAGCCCTGGACCTCGTCGCAACTGATCTGGCGCAGATATTCGAGCTGGTCGGCGGTCTCGACGCCTTCGGCGACCACGCCGATGCGCAGGTCGCGCGCCAGCGAGATCACCGACTTCACGATCGCGGCGCAGTCCGGCTGCACCAGCATGTCGCGGATGAAGGACTGGTCGATCTTGATGCGGCTGAACGGCAGCTTGCGCAGATAGGTGAGCGAGGAGAAGCCCGTTCCGAAATCGTCGAGCGCCACGGTGACGCCGAGCTGCAGCAGCGCATTGAGAACCGACGCGGCCGAGCCGTATTTCGACAGCAGCATCGATTCCGTGATCTCGATCTCGAGCCGGTGCGGGGCGATCCTCGCGTCGGCAAGCGCCTGCACGATGATCTGCAGGAGGCCGTTGTTGCGAAACTGCGCGGCCGAGAAGTTCACGGCGACCCTGATCTCTTCCGGCCAGTCCGCCAGCGTCGCGCAGGCGCGCCGGATCACCCATTCGCCGATCTCGTGGATCAGCCCTGTCTCCTCGGCGATCGGAATGAATTCGCTCGGCGGCACTAGCCCGCGCGAGGGATGCCGCCAGCGCAGCAGAGCCTCGAAGCCGGTGATCCGGTTCTCATCGAGATCGAGGAACGGCTGGAACACCAGGAAAAGCTCGTCGCGCGCGATGGCGCCTTCGAGGTCCGATTGCAGCGCCTTGCGATCACGGGATAAGCGGTCGTCGGCTTCCTCGAAGAAGCAGACCGTGCCGGGGCCCGCCTTCTTGGCGCGGTAGAGCGCGGCGTCGGCATTCTTCATGATGTCGAGCTGCGTGCTGCCGTCGCGCGGCGCCAGCACGATGCCGATGCTTGTCGCGCCGACGATCTGGCGGCCCTCGATCTGGAACGGTTCGTCGAAGGCCGCGGCGAAGCGCTCGGCGAGCTCGAGCGCCTCTTCAGGCCGCGTGAGATTGGCCATCACCAGCGCGAACTCGTCGCCGCCGATGCGCGCGACATGCTCGGCCGCGCGGGTGCAGCGTTGCAGGCGGCTTGCGACCTGGACCAGGAATTCGTCGCCGGCGGGATGGCCGAATTGGTCGTTGACCTCCTTGAAGCGATCGAGGTCGAGCAGCAGCACCGCGAATTCCTCGCCGGACAGGGCGAGCCGCTTCAGGGCGGCATCGAGCGTCTCGTTGAAGGCGAACCGGTTGGGCAGGAGGGTGAGAGGATCCTGCCGCACGGTACGTTCCGCCTCGATCTGTCGCATCACCCGCCGCGCGAACGAGACCGAATTGACGAACACGCTGCGCAGCAGCACCGATCCGTACACCACCACCAGGAAGGCGATCAGCAGAAACGCCGGATCGCCATTCCTGCCGAGGCAGATGGCGATGCCGGCGAAGATCGGGGCCGTGAATGCGATCGCCGCGATCGGGATCGTGGCGAAGGCCAGAGCGCCGCCCGCCAGCATCCCCGAACAAAGGCAGGTGATGACGAGCTGCCCGCCGGTTGAGGCGTCGGCGAAGAATGCGACCGGAACGATGCCCCAGGCGGCGCCGAGGACGAAGGCATTGCGCACCAGCCGATGCATGGCCCGGCGCGAGACGAATTGCGGTTTGGTGATGCGCCGCGCGGCGTGGGATTGCACGCCGAATGCGATCGCGGCGCCCGCCACGATGACGGCCCAGATCAAGGCCAGCTTCAGGTCCGGCGAATGCCACAGCGCGATGGCAAGCACGGCGGCGTTGCAGGCATTGGCCAGCATGATGCCGACGGAATAGCCGAGCACCAGCGACATCTGTTCGGCGCGGATATGGCCGGCGACGGCTTCGTCGGTTGCGGGACCGCCAAAGGCCGACAGATCGCCGGCGAACAGCCGCGCGAAATAGCTGGTCGTTTGAGTCCGCATTCCAGAGCCTGCAGCAGCATGGGCCGTTCGTCCGGCTCGACCCCGAGAATTCGCTGCAAACCTTTGACGAACTATGAATTATCTCACCCGGCCGGCATCGCCGCGACCACTTCTGCGTGTCCAAGCGGCAGTATCGATAACAAATCGATACAAATGCGCGCCGCCGGCGTTGCCGCGGTCGCGGACTTGGGGCGCTGAAGCTTGCTGGACCGGATGGACGATAATGATAATCGCCTGTTTGGCGTCACAGCGCCGACTGCATGGACACCAGGGCCCGCCTGTCAGCTGACGATCAGAACGCCGCGAACTTCGTCAGAAACGGAGAAGTCCGGCGGCGCCATCTCACAGCTTGTTTCGGTTCTTGCTCGCTCCCCTCAATTTTGGAGCGTCCGGCGTCGATTTCGCCCAATCGGCCATTTGCATGCAGGTAAGCAGGTCAACATAGCTGTCATTGCCGCCAGCTGTTGCTTCGCCTTCGCATCGGTTTCGAAGGCTTTCGGAATTCGTGAGCCATACGGAATGAAGCTGTTGCAGCGCGGAATTTTCGTCGCGCATGCAGTCGTCGTAAGTCTGCGGCAGATCCAGGGCCATCGCCTTGTCAGTGGCTACGGTTGCTTTGCAGGTTGCCTCGACATTGAGTTGAGGGACGCGTTCGCTGACTGGAATTGCTGTTTGGCCGCCTATCATCGCCAAGGATACAAGTAAAATCTTCATGCAGCAGAACTCCCCGGGTGAGATCTTACTGAAGTAATTTCATGGGACGACAATCGAGTTTGGATCGTATTGATCTGAATCAAGGGGAATGAAGGAGATTGTCTCTCCAGCGAGAGCACTAAGGTTGCGGGCCCGATATGGAAGCTGGTATCCATCAACCGTGCCGCTGAACGGAAGCGACTCTTACGTTCCGTTTCCTTTCTCACACGACCCGGCACTTCGAACAACCAGGCAGCAGCTTGTGCTCCGAGAATGCGAGCCACATCGCGACGATGCAGAGGCACAAGATAAACACCATGGCTGGCCCTCGGCTTCCGTGCTAGCGTGGCACTCGTAGAGGTAGACCTTTCTTCGACGTCGCCTTTTCACGATACGCATACAGCCAACTAATTCCAGCGCACCGGTCTTGATTTCTGCTGACGCCCTTACGGCGTCTTGTGCAGAAAATGTTGCACGTTCTCTCGCGCGCCTGCGGCGGTCTGCGCACGCTTGACGCAGATCAAGACGAACTGACCGACTTGGCAAGATCAAAGGATTTTTAGGGTTCAACCCAACGGAGTTTGTTTCCATGAACATCACCCGTCGCAATGCAACGATTGGCGGTATGAGCCTGCTCGCCAGCGCCTCCATGGCCACATCAGCTCGTGCCGAGCTTGGTGAATTCCTCGGCATCGGCGAAGGACTTGAGGAGTTCGCACTCGCCACCGACGCCTATATCTTCGGCTACCCTTTGGTGACGATGGAGATGACGCGGAGAATCATCACCAACGTCGCGGCACCGGTCGGGACGCGGGCACCGATGGGCCAGATCATCAAGCTGCGCAAATATCCCGACGCGTCCTTCCGCGACGTGACGGCGCCGAATGCTGACACGCTTTACACGACTGCGTTCTTCGATGTCGGCAATGAGCCGTGGGTGCTCACGATCCCTGACATGAAAGACCGTTACGCGCTATTTCCGATGCTGGACGGCTGGACTACGGTGTTCCAGGTTCCGGGCAAGCGGACCACTGGCACCGGCGCGCAAACCTGCGCGATCACGGGCCCTGGTTGGAAAGGCGAATTGCCGGCCGGCGTCACGGAGTACAAATCGCCTACAAGCATCGTTTGGCTGCTCGGCCGTATCTATTGCACCGGAACGCCGGAGGATTACGCCGAGGTCCACAAACTCCAGGACGAATTCAAGCTGGTGCCGCTGAGCGCCTACGGCAAGCCGTACACGCCGCCGGCGGGCACGGTTGATCCGTCCCTCGACATGAAGACGGCGGCGCGCGAGCAGGTCAACCGCATGGACGCGGTGGCCTATTTCACACTGCTCTGCAAGCTGATGAAGAACAATCCGCCTGCGACCGCGGATGCACCGCAGCTCGCCAAATTCGCCCGGATCGGTATCGTGCCGGGACAGGATTTCGACGCGAGCAAGCTCAAGGCGGATTTCGTCAAGCGCGTGCCCGAGGTCGGCTTTGACCGGATCATGCTCCAGTTCAAGGTCAACAAGGACGTCAAGGATGAGAACGGCTGGGCCTTTACGACCAAAACCGGCATCTACGGTACTGACTACCTGATGCGGGCGCTCGTCACCGCCATTGGACTCGGCGCCAACCGGCCGCAGGATGCCGTCTATCCGACTTCGCAGAAGGACGCGGACGACCGGAAATACAGCGGCGCGAACAAATACGTCATGCACTTTGCCAAGGGCCAGCTTCCGCCAGCGCTCGGCTTCTGGTCGGTGACGATGTACAACGGCGAGTATTTCTTCGTGGCCAATCCGATCGACCGCTATTCGATCAGCGCGCGCCAAAATCTGCAATCCAATCCGGACGGATCGACCGATCTCTACATTCAGAATGAATCGCCGGGCAAGGACAAGGAGTCCAACTGGCTTCCGGCGCCCTCCGGCGACTTCGTTCTGATGATGCGGCTGTACTGGCCGAGCGAGAAGGACCCCTCGATCATCGATGGCTCGTGGAAGCTTCCGCCGGCGAAGAAGGTGAGCTGAACGGAGCGACAGTGGGCTGGAATACCTGGCTGACGTTTTCGATTTCACCAACGGCAACCCACCGGCACGGTAACGCCGACGGCGAATTGTGACGAAATAGGCCTCAACAGCGACGGCGAGGCTCGTTGCAGCCGAAAATCCGCAGGAGATCGCTCACCGCCCCAACTGATTCGGATCGTAATAGAATCGCTCCTCGATCAGCTGATCGCCGCGCCATGTCTGCCAGGCAATCTCTTCGAGCGTCCGCGTGACGCCTTCGGCATTGGTGAAGCTGAATTTCCAGCGCGTGGCGACGTTGTCGCCTTCGATCAGGCTCGGCCCGATCCGCACCGCCTTGACCTCCTTGAAGGCTGCCAGCACGCCGCGCTCCTTGGCCGCGAGCTTGTCGCGCCCGACCATGGGTTCGGCCTGGTTTTCATGGGTTGCGGCGTCCGGGGTGTAGTAGTCCAGGATCGCCCCGACGAAATCCCCGTCCTCCAGCCGCTTCGCAAAAGCTTCGACGATCTCACGGCTCGGCATGGTGCACCTCACGATTCAAACCGACTGATGGTCGGTAAATACCGACCGATAGTCAAAAAGTCAACTGGCCGCCCGTGCGGAATTGGACTAGACGAGAGCCATGGCGAAACAGGCGGAGCGGCGGGCCGCGACATCGGAGGCGATCCTGACGGCGGCGCGCCGCCTGTTCGGGACGCAGGGCTTCGCCGCCACCACCATGGACGAGATCGCGCAGGGAGCCGGCATCGCCAAGGGCGCGGTCTATCACCACTTCAAGACCAAGGAGGCGGTGTTCGAGGCCGTGTTCGATCTTGTCTCGCGCGATCTCGTTGCCGAGATCGACAGCACCGCGCGGGCCGAGAAGGATGTGCTCGCCGCGATGGTCGCCGGCACCCAGCATTATTTCGCGGCGACCGCCAAGGGGCCGACCGGCCAGATCATCCTGCGCGACGGTCCGGCCGTGCTCGGCTGGGAACGCTGGCGCGAGATCGACGCGCGGCATTTCGGCGGCAAGCTGCCGCGTGCGCTCTCGGCCGCGATGGAGGCCGGGCTGATCGCGCGGCAGCCGGTCGAACCGCTGGCTCGGCTGCTGCTCGGCGCGGTGACGGAGGCCGCGGTCGCCTGCGCCGGGCGCGCGGATATCGCAAGGGCGGGCGCGGAATATGCCCGTGCGTTCAAGTCGCTGGTCGAGGCACTACGCCTCCGCGCATGATCGTGCGCGGTGCACCAGTCTTCCGGCTTGGCCTCTTGCTCGTGGCCATCGCAGTCGCAAGCTTGGTTTTGCGCCTCATCGGTTTCGTGCTGGTGGTCGCCGAGCTCATTTGCCCTGGATTTTGAACGTCCAGGTCGCGCGTACCTCCCACGGGCAAGAGGTTCAAATTCTCCGCTCTTCTCCTACTTGCAGCCGCGGCAGATAGTAAGCTTGCATTGTAAGACCTCATCTTCTTGATCGATCGATTCCTGCGCCGTGGCGCTACCCACATTGGGCTTGGAGGCTTTTGCTGCGCGTGACCTCATGGGGCGCGCCGCCTGGCTGACGTGCCACTGTCGTCGGCGGTGGCGGCACTCAAGCGGCCGGCAGGAACTCACCCTCCCGATCCTGCTACTTGAACGCGACCGCACCGCTCGACAGCGTCGTGAGTGAGAGGGATCTTGAAGTCTCTAAACGCGGCCTGCGGGACGCCTGGTGCGTTGCACGATTACGTCATGGTTGGGGACCCATTCCTCCGCGGTTGAGTCCCAATGATGAGTGTCGTCGAAGTGTTTCCAGGGTGGCCGCCCTGGTTTGTTTTCACCCTTCTGTCGTTTTGCATTCAGTGCGCTGAGTTGGACGACCAGTGTCCCAGCCATCATCACCCATTCGCGCGCATTATATCGGGAGTTCCATTTGATTATCGCGAGCATCGGATGCCTCCTTCAAAGTAAGAAGCCGAAGCCGTGGCCATCTTAGCCCGGGCCAAGAACACGGGGACGTAAGGTACTTCACAGTCGGCCAACATCTTAGACATAGCGGCGCGATCCGGCACGCGTCTGGCGGGGATACCGGAGGGCTAAGTGTCGCAGATCAGGTCTTGTCTGTTACAATGATCTGGCATCATCGGCGAAGTCGGGCACGTCCGAAAAGGGCCGAAAGCCGCCCTCCCCGCGAAATGCAGTTTATCCCTTATCGGCCCGGCGCGACGTCCGAGACCGTATCGCGTCGTATCAGCGCCGATATCATGATGCTAGATTTCACAACGGCAGGAGCACCTGCTTCCTGCTTCATACCGAACAGGAGGACGACATGCCTGATAGCGTCTACAAGGTCATTGAACTGATCGGTACCAGCAACGACTCATGGGAGAAGGCGGCCGCCAATGCGGTCGAGCTGGCTGCAAAATCTCTCCGGGATCTTCGCATTGCAGAGGTCGTCAAGCTCGATATGCAATTGGATGCGAAGGGAAAAGTAGAGGCCTATCGCGCCAAGCTCAACGTATCGTTCAAGTTCGAGGATTCCTGAGCCTCGGCACCTCGCCCCGCTTGCGGGGCGAGGTTGGCGCACTGGAGAAGGTGCGTCGCGCGGCTCCCCGGCCGGCGTTTGTGACGCATCCTGAAAGTAGGGCCCAACTGGGACCCGCTATGCTTTGATGCGTGGGGCGGAAACCGTAACGCGTGGTGACCTCATGTACATCGTCATTCGCAAGTACACCAAGGTTCGTTCGGTTGCAGACGCTGCTCGCCGCGCCAAGAGCGGCATCGGTCAGATCCTGAGGCAATCGCCCGGATTCAGATCCTACTACGTGCTGGATGGGGGCGACGGCGTTGGTGTCGCCGTGATGATATTCGAGGACCGCGAAAGCGCGAATGCAGCGAACACCAAGATCCTGGAGTTTGTTCAGGCAAGTCTGCTTGACCTCGATCTTGGAGATCCTGAAATCACTGCCGGTGAAGTTCTGGTGAATATAGAACTGATGCGTCCTCGGGCTTGAAGTATTCGTAAACGCCGCCAGTTGCATGGGGGCGCCCCTTGCCGCTGCAGCCGATCTGATCGCCGTCGCGTTGGAGCGATCGCGCCCTGGATATCCGGATGTTGTCCGTCAGGAATATTCGGCTGCGCAAGCTTTTTCGAGGAGCAACAACAACATGAAGCAGCACACCTTCGAAACATTTTTCACCACGGCGATCGTCTGGACGCCGCTCGTGGCTTTGGGCGCCGTGATGCCGCCCCGAGATCCTGATGAAGACGAGGAGGACGAAGAGGACGACGAAGTGGAACATGACTCCGACGAACCGGCCGTCATACGCGAGCCGGACGAAGACTAGACTAGCCGGTGTCTGGCAGTCAGCGCTATAATGGCTCCCATGGGCTGGAGTGCGAAAGACGTGGCGCTGCTCAAAAGGCTCTGGGCCGCAGGACAGAGCGCGGCGCAGATTGCGCGCTGTCTCGGGTGTAGCCGTAACGCGGTCTGCGGCATGCTGACCCGTTTGGGCCTGAAGCGTGGCCACAAGCCGCCAACAGCAAGACCCACGATCAGGCCGCCCCCGAAGCTAAGGCCGTTGTCGTCGGCCGCCTCCGCACGTACAGTCGCAAAGACCGTGTCGCGGAGCACAGCAGAGAGGCAGCGGCCGAGGGAATTGAGCAAGCAGCAACTTTACGCCGTTCTAGCTGAGGCGGTCAGGAACACTGGCTAAGAGCTCACCATGAAGGTCGGTACGCTCCGCGTCCGTGCCTAGTCCAACTCGAACGGGTCTGCTTGTCGTGAGCATTCCCCAGGCCTCGGCCTATTTCGGGTCACAAATGCGAAGGCAGGGTTGCTGCGCCGAGCCCTTGACGTCCGCTACCGGTCGGTCATTGGCAGACGAACGACGAAGCGGTTTGCGGCACGCCGAAGAGCTGGTAGAGCCGCTTCATGCCGTTCCGCCATTCGTGATACGTTACTCTCAGCCCGCAAACGTTTTCAGCCGTGTTGGACAACAACGGAGGCTTTGCCAATGAAATCCAATTTTTACTCACGGCCGGTAGATGAGTTCGCCACAAGTAAAGCTGATGCACTGCTCTTGGTCGGCCGAATCCTACTTGCGTGGGTATTCGTCGGAAGCGCCTACGGAGCAATATTCAACTTCAGCGGCTCCGTCGGCTATTCCAGGTCGCTGAACCTTCCAGCACCCGAGCTGTTCACGGCGACGAACATCGCACTGGAAATATTGATATCCATTAGCCTGGTATTGGGCATCGGTACGCGCTTCTGCGCAGTGCTGACATTTATGTTCGTACTGGTGGCAACTGCCATTGCACACCGCTACTGGGAGTATCCGGCCGGTGCGCAGCAGATTGGTCAATACAATCATTTTCTGAAGAACATCTCGATCATGGGAGGCGCGATGTTGATCTTCGTCACTGGGGCGGGCCGCTTCAGTTTCGACCGAAAAATGTAGCCCGATCACTTCACTTTGGCCTTAAAAGCCTCCTCGGACAGTCGGCGGGTGCTCTTTGATACCGGCTTGAGTGCCTCGCTCACGATCGCGAAGAGAAGCATCAGCCACGTCGCAAGCGCGACACACGACAGCAAGAATTCAAATGTCTCCGACATGATGACCTCATCAAAAATATCTGTTCTGAATGCGGCAAGTGCTAGGGGCTTCGATGAGGTTCTTGGCCGCTTCGACGCGATAAGTGCATGGTGACTTCCTCCTTTCGGGGAATGTTCATGTCACTAAGGCGCAATCAGCGGTCAGAATCGCGTTGACCGAGAGACGAAACCCCGCCGTGGGCAATATGCCGCTTGGAATAAACGGGCTTTCGGAACTGCCCCGCTCGCGGCTGAATAAACAGCCTATATCAAAGATGTGTCGCGCGCCAAAAGAATCTGATTCGCCAGCCCGACCCACAAATGTCAACCTACCTGCATGAATCCCTCGAGCTGCCCCAACCAATGTCTTGGTCCACTCAGAGGTCGAAAGGCGAAATGACTGGAATGGGCCGCCTAAGTCTGCTTCACCCTTGGAAGCAGACATGTCACGTTTATAGGTACAGGCCCTGGCAATAGATGACCGCAAATTCCTCCCTCGCACCGTCTGATCCCGAATTCGACTACATCATCGTTGGCGCTGGCTCCGCCGGCTGCGTGCTCGCCAACCGTCTGTCGGCGAACGGCAAGCACAGTGTGCTGTTGCTCGAGGCCGGCCCGAAGGATTCCAACATCTGGATCCACGTGCCGCTCGGCTACGGCAAACTCTTCAAGGAGAAGACCGTCAACTGGATGTACCAGACCGAGCCGGAGCCCGAGCTGAAGGGGCGCCAGGTGTTCCAGCCGCGCGGCAAGACCCTGGGCGGATCGAGCTCGATCAACGGCCTGCTCTATGTCCGCGGCCAGCACGAGGACTACGACCGCTGGCGTCAGCTCGGCAACACCGGCTGGGGCTATGACGACGTGCTGCCCTATTTCAAGAAGGCCGAGAACCAGTCGCGCGGCGCCGATCAATATCACGGCAGCGGCGGCCCGCTGCCGGTATCCAACATGGTCGTGACCGATCCGCTGTCGAAGGCCTTCATCGATGCCGCGGTCGAAAACGGCCTGCCCTACAATCCTGATTTCAACGGCGCCACGCAGGAAGGCGTCGGCCTGTTCCAGACCACGACCCGCAATGGCCGCCGCGCCTCGACGTCGGTGGCCTATCTCGGCCCGGCGAAGACCCGCGGCAATCTCAAGATCGAAACCGAGGCGCTCGGCCAGCGCGTGCTGTTCGAGGGCCGCCGCGCGGTCGGCGTCGAATACAGGCAAGGCGCGACCGTGCGCCGCGCACGTGCGCGCAAGGAGATCGTGCTGTCGAGCGGCGCCTACAACTCGCCGCAGCTCTTGCAGCTTTCCGGCGTCGGTCCCGCCGATCTGCTGCGCCAGCACGGCATCGATGTCGTGCTGGACGCGAAGGGCGTCGGCCACGATCTGCAGGACCACATGCAGGTCCGTGTCGTGATGCGCTGCTCGCAGAAGATCACGCTCAACGACACCGTCAATCATCCGCTCCGCCGCGCGCTGGCCGGCGCGCGCTACGCGCTGTTCCGGAAGGGCTGGCTGACCATCGCGGCCGGCACGGCCGGTGCGTTCTTCAAGACCAGTCCGCGGCTGGCCTCGCCCGACATCCAGGTGCACTTCCTGCCGTTCTCGACCGACAAGATGGGCGAGAAGCTGCATGATTTTTCCGGCTTCACGGCCTCGGTGTGCCAACTCCGCCCCGAAAGCCGCGGGTCCTTGCGCATCCGGAGCGCGGACCCGACCGTGCCGCCGGAGATCCGCATCAACTACATGTCGACCGAGACCGACCGTACCACCAACGTCGAAGGTCTGAAGATCCTGCGCAAGATATTGAATGCGCCGGCGCTGAAGCCGTTCGTGGCTGGCGAGTACGATCCCGGGGCGAAGGTATCCACGGATGCGGAGCTGCTCGATTACTGCCGCGAGCGCGGCAGCACCATCTACCATCCGACCTCGACCTGTCGTATGGGCAATGATGCGCTTTCGGTGGTGGACCAGCGGCTGAAGGTGAGGGGGCTCGAGGGCCTGCGCGTCGTCGACGGCTCGGTCATGCCGGATCTGGTCTCGGGCAACACCAATGCGCCGATCATCATGATCGCCGAAAAGGCCTCCGACATGATATTGGAGGATGCGCGGTAAACCTGCGCCAGAAGGAGCAGACGGCTTGGCGACGCGATTCAAGATCGGCACACGCAAGAGCGCGATGGCGCTGGCACAGACGGAAGAGATCGCGCGCCGCCTGACCGCCGCCGTGCCCGGTCTCGATGTCGAGATCGTCAAGTTCGACACCACGGGCGATCTCGACCAGACCAGCAAGCTGCTGCCGCATGGCGGCAAGGGCGGCGCTTTCGTGGCGCAGATCCGTGCCGCGGTGCTGTCAGGCGAACTCCAGGCCGCGATGCATTCGCTGAAGGACATGCCGGGCAACGAAGACACTCCTGGCCTCGTGATCGGCGCCACGCTGTCGCGCGATCCACCCAATGACGCGCTGGTGCTGCGCGATGGCGTGACGCTGCAGGCGTTGCGCCAGTCCCGCGGCAAGGGTTTCAAGATCGGCACCAACGCCGTGCGCCGCGCGGCCTATGCGCGGCGGCTGTTTCCCGATGTGAAGGTCATCCACTTCCGCGGTGCCGCCGATACGCGCGTGCGAAAGCTCGACAATGGCGAGAAGCAGAAGCTGCCGGATGGCGGCGCGGTAGGGCCTGCCGATGCGTTGATCATGGCGCGCTCGGGCCTCGATCGCGTTGGCCTTTCCAGCCGCATCGCCTACGAGTTTACGGCGGCGGAGATGCTGCCCGCGGCGGGGCAGGGCATCGTCGCCGTCGAATGCGCCGCGCAGGACTGGCAAACGCGAAAAGTCCTGTCGTCGATCGACGATCCCTCAGCCCATGCCTGCGCCGATGCCGAGCGCGAGGTGCTCTGGGTCCTCAACGGTCACTGCAATTCGCCGGTGGCGGGTTTTTCGACCATCGCCGGCGATCAGATGTCGCTGACCGCATCCGTGCTCGATCTCTCCGGCAACACCATCATCGAAGCCTCGCGCGCAGGCCCCGCCAATCGCCCGCGTGAGCTCGGCCGTGCGGTCGGACTGGATCTGCTGGACAAGGGCGCCGCCGAGATCATCGAGCGCAGCCGGCCGCGCTGATCCGTGTCCCCATAAGTCCAGTGGAGTGAGGCAACGTCCGCCTTGCAGCCACGGCGACCAGGTTGGCGTGCGGCATCGCCGTACGTCGTGGTCGGGCACAAGCAGACATCCGGCTTGTCCCACTCTCATTTCGCCATTGGCCTTGCGAGCTTACGGGCGCTGTCTACGACAAGCTGCACAACGGGGCTGACGGCGCGATCCTTGATAGTGACCATCCCGTTCGGTCGACGTGCCGCCGGCAATTCGACGGACAAGACCTTGAGCGCGGCCCCCCTGGTCAGGAAATTCAGTGCGGAGGACGGAAAAACCGTGATGAACCGCCCGGTCTCCAGCAAGCTGACCCGCATATGGGGGGAATCGGTGACCACCGTGGCGCGTGGATACTCAAATCCGCCGGCGCTAAAGGCTTGCGTGATGATTGATCCGATCACGCTTTCCCGCGGTGGAAGCACCCAACGTTCCTCCGCCAGATCCGAGAGCTGGATGTTGCGCCGCCGGGTCCAGGGATTTTTGGCACCCGCCGCGACGACATAGCGATCTTCAAAAAGAAATTCGAAATGCAACCGCTCGTCAGTCATCGAGCCGCTGCTCCTCACGAACAACAGATCGACTTTGCGCTCGCTCAGATCGCGGTGGAGTGTCTCCAGGTAGCCGGTCACGAGCTGGAATCTGATCCCCGGATGACGCCGGGAGAGCCGATCGATGAGAGCGGAGACGAAGCTGGCCGCCAGAAAAGCCGTGCTTCCAATCCGCACCTCTCCGGCGGTGGGGTCGGCCAGATATTCGATGCTCTTCACGCCGCGGCGTAGTTCGTCGAAAACGGCGGCACCGCAATCGAGCAGGGCGCGGCCGCACTCGGTCGGCTCGATCCCTCGCCGGTGGCGATCCAGCAAGCGGACGCCGAACGCATGCTCGAGCTCCGCGATCGATCTCGAAATATTAGGCTGGGTGGTATTGAGCACGAGCGCCGCCTTGCCCATGCTGCCAGCCTGCACCACCGCCATGAGCACATGCAGGTCGTGCAGCTTCATTCGTTTTCCGATGCGATCGCTCATCTGCATGAGAGCACCCATTTCCGTTTTGAGATGATCTCATCAGACAATAGCCTTATGCGCTTATGACAACATCAATTATCCTCACCCCGCTGAAGAGAGCCGGCGCCGGTGCAGGTTCGACGGAGCAATGCCTATGACGCCCTCCCGACGTCAATTTCTGCACCTTGCGGTGGGCATGGCTGCGCCACCTCTGCTGTCGGGCTTGGCTCGGGCCGATACTTACCCGTCGCGGCCGGTACGTATCATGGTCGGCTTCGCCGCGGGCGGTCCAAATGACATCCTTGCGCGTCTGGTCGGGCAATGGTGTGCGGAGCGGCTCGGCCAGCAATTCATCGTCGAGAACCGGCCCGGAGCAGGGAGCAATATCGCCACTGATGCGGTCGTGCGTGCGGCTTCGGACGGCTACACTCTGCTGCTGGTCGGTTCTCCCAACGCGATCAATGCGACGCTTTATGAAAATCTTGATTTCAATTTCCTGCGGGATATTGCGCCGGTCGCGAGTCTGACCCGTGGCGCCCTGGTGATGGTGATACACCCGTCGGTTCCTGCCGATACAATTCCAGAGTTCATCGCCTATGCCAAAGCCAATCCCGGGAGACTCTCCTATGGTTCGGGCGGCGTGGGGGGCATCACCCATATCGCTGCGGAACTGTTCAAACAGGAAGCCGGCGGGCTCGATCTTCAGCATGTGCCCTATCGAGGCGTGGCGCCCGCGATCACGGATCTGCTCGGCGGGCAGGTACAGGTCGTCTTTGTGAACTTGGCGCCATCGATCGGGTACATCCGGAGCGGCAAGCTGCGCGCGCTCGGAATAACGACGGCAGCGCGATCCGAAGCCCTGCCGGCTGTTCCGGCCATCGGCGAAATCGTGCCAGGTTACGAGGCGAGTTCGGTGTTCGGCATCGGGGCGCCGAAAGACACGCCTGCCGAGATCATCGAGAGGCTCAACAACGAGACCAACGCCGCTCTGGCCGATCCCGGGTTCAGGATGCGCCTTCGTAGTCTCGACGCGACGACACTCGGCGGCTCGCCCGGCGATTTCGGCAAGCTAATGGCCGGTGAAACCGAGAAGTGGGCCAAAGTGATCAGCCTCGCGAAGATCCGGCCGGAATAGCGCGGCGACGTCTTGGATAGTCGCGATCTCCGTACCGCGCATCCCCAGCCGGACCAGGCATTGGCCGCCGCACCTCAAACGAAGTGTCGGATTCGACATGCAAGGGAAGTTCAGCAATATTTGCGCGAAAGGCGGCGGCGCGTTCGATTGTTATCTGGTCACGCCCGAGTCTGAAAGGCCGGTTGCTGCCATTGTGCTTGCTTCCGCCATTCATGGCGTGGATGCCGACATGCTCGCAATCGCCGACGAGCTTGCGGCATACGGCTTCATCGTCGCGGTGCCGGATCTGTTCTGGCGTTCGATTTCCGGCCCACTTTCGCGGAACGACCCGCGCGCGGCTCAGCGCGCGCAGCCGCGCCTTGAGCAAATCAGAGCCGGCGAAGACGACATGACCGACACCTTGAGACACCTCGGCACACTCCCGCAATTCAATGGCCAGGCGGCGGTCATGGGGTTTTGCTACGGAGGTCCGTATGCGATCCTCGGGCCGAAGCGACTTGGCTATGCCGCCGGCATCTGCTGCCACGGATCCCAGATGCTGGACTATCTTCACGAACTTGTCGGGGTTCGCCGGCAAGTCTGTCTCATTTGGGGCGACGAGGACAATCGCGCGCCGTTCGAGGTGCTGGAGGCGTATCGTGATTTAGCGGCGCGCATGGAAAACGTCGAACTGCACATCTTTCCCGGAGTGCGCCATGGTTACATGATGCGGGGAAGCCCGTCGTTCGATCGGGCGACACACAATTTTTCAATAAAGCGCGCCCGTGAGATTCTCGAAGGTTTCGAGCCGGCAGTTTGCAGGGCGGTTGTTCCATGATGGGCTGCCAATGGCTGCGTCCCAACGGCGTCCCGGCATGCCTGCGAAGTCACGATCTGCGATCATGCCATCGTGCGCCTGTTTTGCCCGACGTGTCAAACGCGCGCGGGTGGCGTCCATGCCAGCCCAGACTTTTCAATTATTTGTCTACTGTGCATGGGGTTGTTTTCGCGCTTTTTATGCCCGGCCCCTTGGAGGCCGGGACCGGTCAGCCCCGCACGCGCTTCAGCATCTGCTCGACATGGCCGATCGGCGTCTCCGGCTGGATGCCGTGGCCGAGATTGAAGATGAAGCGGCCCTGCGCAAAATTCGCCAGCACATTGTCGACCGCGCGGTCGAGCGCCGCGCCGCCCGTGATCAGCACCAGTGGATCGAGATTGCCCTGCACGGCGACGCGGCTCTGCACCCGCTCGCGGATGAAGGCCGGCTCGGCGGTCCAGTCGATGCTGACGGCGTTGACGCCGGTCGCCTCGACATAGCCGGGCAATTGCGCGCCGGCGCCGCGGGGAAAGCCGATGATCTTGGCATCCGGCACCTTGGCGCGTACGCCTTCGACGATGCGACGCGTCGGCTCGACCGACCAGCGCGCGAACTCGGCCGGCGGCAACACGCCGGCCCAGGTGTCGAAGATCTGCAAGGCATTCGCGCCCGCATCGAGCTGCGCCAGCAGATATTGAATCGAGTTCTCGACCAGCACGTCGATGATTTTTGCAAACGCCTGCGGATGCCGGTAGGCCATCATCCGCGCCGGTGCCTGGTCCGGCGTGCCCTGGCCGGCGACCATGTAGGTCGCCAC
The DNA here is from genome assembly GCF_018129995.1 of Bradyrhizobium sp. SZCCT0153. Classification (GTDB taxonomy): domain Bacteria; phylum Pseudomonadota; class Alphaproteobacteria; order Rhizobiales; family Xanthobacteraceae; genus Bradyrhizobium; species Bradyrhizobium japonicum_G. Next base: position 78,664 of record NZ_JAFCKS010000013.1, on the reverse strand, counting down.
TGTCCACGGCGCGCCGCAGAAGCCGATCAGCGCGGTCCCGGGATCGAGCGTGCCGCGCACGATCCGCAGCGCCTCCAATACCGGCGCGAGCTTGCCGAAGTCGGCGCGCGGCGCCAGCGTGGCGACCTTGGCGGGATCATCCAGCGGCTCGAGCCGGGGGCCTTCGCCGACCTCGAAACGCACGGAACGTCCGAGCGCATAGGGGATGACGAGGATGTCGGAGAAGATGATCGCCGCATCGAAGCCGAATCTCCGGATCGGTTGCAGCGTCACCTCGGCGGCAAGTTCCGGGTTGAAGCAGAGATCGAGGAAGCCGCCGGCCTTGGCGCGCACCTCGCGATATTCCGGCAGGTAACGGCCGGCCTGCCGCATCATCCACACCGGCGGAATGGCTTGCCGCTGGCCGGAGAGGACGTCGATGAAGGGGCTTGTCGCGGATTGGGGCACGAACGGTCCTGAAGGAGGTTGAGGCTCCTGATACACTGCCGCGGCCCCGAGCGGAACAGGGGAACCAGCGCAATTGGCCCGCGTTGACCAGCCAATGGAGGACGAGACCATGGCTGAGACGTTCAACCCCGCGCCGCATGACAAGCACGCCGACGATCTGCACGAGGCGCTCGTCGCTGATCGTCACGCCAAGCTGGATACCGGGTTGGAAGATACCTTCCCGGCCTCCGATCCCGTGAGCGCAGCCCAGCCGACGCCGTCGAAGGCCGACGCGGATGCCGACAATCCCTCGCTCTGGGACAAGGTTAAGGCCATCTTCAGCTAGCGGCGGGGACGCCGGTTTCCGATAGGGTCGCTAACGCATTGTTAGCGATCCAGCGACGCTGCAGTCCGTAGGAGTACGGGAAAAGCCGCATATCCCTGCGAATGTCGGCGGGCGTTTCAGGGTTCAATAACAGAAGCGGCAGAAGTTCCGAACGATCGGAGATTTCTGCCGGATGAGCGTCGCCACACAGAGAGCCGGATGGAGCCGTCTGCCGCTGCGGGCGGCGGCTTTCGTCGTGCTCACTTGCGCGACCATCCTGGGCGTCAGCGGCTGGCGGGAATGGGCGGCGCGCGACGCGGTGCTCAAGGGCGCCGAGACCGAGATGGCGAACGTTGCGCGCTCGCTGACGCAGCATGCCGAGGACAGCCTCGACCTGCTGGATTCCGGCGTGGTCGGCGTCGTCAGCCGGCTGGAGATGGACGGCACCGAGCCGGCCACGATCGCCAAGCTCAGAAACCTGCTGGAGGCGCGCAAGAAGGCGATGGAGCGCGTCCACAGCCTCGCCATCATCGACGACCACGGCAACTGGCTGACCTCGCCCGGCACGATCGGCTCGACGCTGAGCGACGACGCGTTCTTTCGCTATCACCAGCTCTCGCCGAAGCGGGATCCTCATATCGGCCGTCCCGTGAAGAGCCTGCTCGACGGCGAGTGGATCGTCACCCTGTCGCGCCGTTTCAACAAGCCGGACGGCAGCTTCGGCGGCGTGGTGCTCGCGACCATCAGCTCGAAGTATCTCTCGCATTTCTACGAACAGTTCGAGATCGGCCGCAACAGCTCGGTGGCCCTGATGCACGGCGACGGCCTGATCATCGCGCGCAACCCGAGCAACGAGAAATTCGTCGGTCGCAACGTTGCCGATACGCCGCTGTTCCGCGACGCCGGCCTGCAACGGCCGAGCGGCGCCTATCATTTCAAGTCGCCGCTCGATGGCGCCGAACGCGTCAGCTTCTTCAAGCGCAGCGGTCGTTATCCGCTGGTCCTGCTAGCCACCGTCGACAAGGACGAACTGCTGGCTCCCTGGCGCACTGCGGCGATCTCACGCATGCTCTACGTGCTCGCGCTGGTCATGCTGATCGCAATCATCGGCGCGGTCCTGGTGCGGCAATTGCAGCGGGGCCAGCGCATGGCCGCCGCGCTGGTCGAGAAGGAAGCGCATTTCAGGCTGCTTGCCGAAGGGTCCAGCGACATGGTGACCCGCATCGGGCTCGACGAGCGGCTGCGCTATGTCTCGCCGTCCTCGGTTCGCGTCGTCGGCTGGCGGGCCAATCAACTGATCGGCACGCTCGCGCTCGCCGGCATTCATGAAGACGATCGGCCGCAGGTCCAGGCCCTTGTCGATGCCATGAAGCGCGGCGACACGGAGGAGGCGCGCGTCACCTATCGCAACGTGCACCGGCAGAATTCCGAAGTCTGGCTCGAATCGACCATGCGGGTGACCCGCAAGGAGAATGGCCGCGTCGACGGCGTGGTCGCGATCTCGCGCGACATCACCGAGCAGAAGAAGCTGGAGACCCGGCTTGAAACGCTCGCAATCGAGGACAGTCTCACCGGGCTCGCCAATCGCCGTCGCTTCGACGAACGACTGGAGGAAGAGTGGGCGCGCGCCTATCGCGACCGCTCCAGCCTCTCTTTGCTGATGATCGACGTCGATCACTTCAAGTCCTACAACGACGAATATGGCCATCCCGCGGGCGATGCCTGCCTCCGGCAGGTGGCGCAGATCATCGCGGCCGAGGCGCACCGCCCCGGCGATCTGGCGGCACGCTACGGCGGCGAGGAATTCGCCATGCTGCTGCCGAGCACGGACGCCGCGGGCTGCGCGCGCATCGGCGACCGGATTCGACGGGCGATCCGCGATGCGGGCCTCGTCCACACCAGCAACCGGGCGTCACGCTGCGTCACGGCTTCGCTCGGCGGAGCGACCTGCCGGCCGGCGCTGGAGCGCACGGCCGGCGTGGTCTCGCTCGTCGAGGCCGCCGACCAGGCGCTCTACGCCGCCAAGGAGGCCGGCCGCAACCGGCTGATGATGTCGGGCGAGGTGACCAGCCTGCTGCCCAGGGCGTCGGGTCAGTAGCGCCGCTCAATAATGTGGCGGGCGCTCATTGGCGGCTCCCGGCGCATTCGCCTCGGCCTCCTGCAGCCGTTGGCCGATCTCCGCGATCCTGCGCGTCAGGGCGTCGATCTGCTTCCACTGCGCGGTGATGGTCTGGTTCAGTGTCTCGATCGTGTCGTCCTGATAGGCGAGGCGCGCTTCCAGCGCGTCGACGCGCTCGCCGAGAGCCTTGATCTCATTCGTCACGTGGCGTGTCCTTGTCCCGTTCCCGCAAGCCGGTTTCTCGCAAACCATGGCCGAGCGCGACGCGCTCGTCGAACACGAAGCATTCGCCGCGCCAGCGGCTCTGCGCCTCCGGCACCTCTTCGAGATATTTGAGGATGCCGCCCTTGAGGTGAAAGACCTCGGCAAAGCCGCGCGCGAGCAGATGTGCGCTGGCCTTCTCGCAGCGGATGCCGCCGGTGCAGAACATAGCGATCCTGCGATGCTTTGCCGGATCGAGCTTGACCGCGGCAAAATCCTTGAACTGGCCAAAGCTCTTGATATCAGGATCGACGGCGCCGTCGAACGTGCCCATCGCCACTTCGAAGGCGTTGCGGGTGTCGAGCAGCAGCGTGTCGGGCGCCGCGATCAGCGCATTCCAGTCGGCTGCATCGACATAGGTACCGACCTGTCGGGTCGGATCGGCGGCTTCGTCGCCGAGCGTGACGATCTCTTTCTTGAGCCGCACCTTGAGCCGGCCGAACGGCATGGTCTCGGCGGTCGAGAACTTCAATTCGAGATGGTCCAGCCTGCCGCCGAACATGGCCCCGTGCGCGAGCTCGTGGGCGAGAGCGTCGATCGACTTCGGTGCGCCCGCGACCGTGCCGTTGATGCCCTCCCGCGCGAGCAGCACGCTGCCCTTCAGCCTCAGGCCGGCGCAGAATGCGCGCAGCGGCTCGCGCAGCTCGCGGTAATCGGGCAGGGCGGCGAATTGGTAGAAGGCGGCGACCTTGTGGATCATGGCGGCTCGTTTAGCAGGCGGCCGGCGCCTGGAAAACCCGCTCGGCGCCAGGCTGCAAAAAGTCTATACGCCCAGCGGATGGCAGCCATTTCCCTGGTATGCCAGCATTGCCCCGGCGGGCCGGAATGTGTCATGTAGGCCCGGTTTTTCCACTATCCGCGCCAACGGACCAGAGCCTAACGAGAGCAAGAATTCGATGAGAAACTTCCATTTTCCCGGCAGGTCCACGGTCCACGCCACCAACGCGATGGTGGCGACCTCGCATCCGCAGGCCTCGCTGGCCGCGATCGAGGTGCTGCGCGAGGGCGGCACGGCGGTGGATGCGGCTGTCGCGGGCTCGGCGATCCTCGGCGTGATCGAGCCGCAATCGACCGGCATCGGCGGCGATTGCTTCGCGCTGATCCAGCCGCGCGGCGAGGGCAAGATCATCGCCTATAACGGCTCCGGCCGGGCGCCGAAGGCGGCGAATGCCGACTGGTATCTCGAGCGCAAGATCAATTCCGTGCCGCTGACCTCGGCCCATGCGGTCTCGATCCCCGGCGTGATCGACGCCTTCGCGACCGTCCTGCGCGACCACGGCAAGTTCGGCTTCGACCGGCTGCTGCAGCCCGCGATCAAGGCGGCCGAGGAAGGTTACGTCGTCGCCCCGCGCATCGCCTTCGACTGGAAGAACCAGTTCGGGAAGCTGAAGGGTGGCACCAACACCGAGCGCTATTTGCTGCCGCATGGCAAGCCGCCCGTGGCCGGCGACATCATCCGTCAGGCCGAGCTCGGCAAGACGCTGCGTGCGATTGCCAAGGACGGCCGCGACGCCTTCTACAAGGGTCCGATCGCGGAAGACATGGTCGAGACCCTGCGCGGCATCGGCGGCCTGCACACGCTCGACGATTTCGCCGCGCACACCACCGAGACGACGACGCCGATCGGCACCATGTACAAGGGCTACGACGTCTGGCAGTGCCCGCCGAACGGCCCGGGCGTCACCGCGCTCTTGATGCTCAACATCCTGTCGCGGTTCGACCTGACGAAGTTCGCCCCGCTCAGCGTCGAGCGCTTCCATCTCGAAGCCGAAGCTGCGCGCATCGCCTACATGAACCGCGAGATGCATGTCGCTTCTCCCGACCACATGAAGATCAACGTCGCCGAGATGCTCGAAAAGGGCTTTGCCGACGAGTACATTAGCAAGATCCGTCTGGACGGCATGCTCGACCTGCCTGACGTTGCGCCGCCGATGAATCCCTCGACCATCTACATCACGGTCGTGGACAAGGACCGCAACGTCTGCTCGTTCATCAATTCGATCGCGCATTCTTTTGGCTCGGCGATCGTCTCCAACAAGACCGGCGTGCTGCTCCAGAACCGCGCCGGTGGCTTCCGCATCCAGCCCGGCCATCCGAACTGCATCGAGGGCGGCAAGCGTCCGCTGCATACGATCATGCCGAGCCTCCTCACCAAGGGCGGCCGGTCCGTGATGCCGTTCGCCGTGATGGGCGGACAGTATCAGCCGGTCGGCCAGACCCACGTCGTGACCAACATTCTCGACTATGGCTGCGACGTCCAGGAGGCGATCGACATGCCGCGCGGCCTGCACTACGAGGGTCAATACCAGCTTGAGGACAGCGTGCCGGCTGACATCGTCGAAGGTCTGAAGAAGCTCGGCCACAAGACCACCAGCGTGGTCGGCCCGCTCGGCGGCGCCCAGGCGATCTGGATCGACTGGGACAAGGGGACGCTGACCGGCGGTTCCGATCCGCGAAAGGACGGCTGCGCGCTGGGCTATTGATCGAGGCCTGAGGGCTGGAAACCAGACCCTCGTTGCGCTAGACACCTCCCGCCTCAAACGGAAGGTGTCTAATGCAGCGTTCCCAGCGCGTGCTCCTCGCCATCATGTCGGCACTCGCGATCACGATGATTGCCAGCGTGTCCGATTTCGCTTCCACCACGGCCTCGGCCCAGACCGCAGGAAAGACCATGACAACAGCTTCAGGCTTGCAGATCACCGACAGCGTTGCCGGCACCGGCGCCTCGCCCAAGCCCGGCCAGATCTGCGTGATGCATTATACCGGCTGGCTCTATGAGAACGGCCAGAAGGGCAAGAAATTCGACTCGTCGGTCGACCGCAATGAGCCGTTCGAATTCCCGATCGGCAAGGGCCGCGTCATCGCCGGCTGGGACGAGGGCGTTGCCTCGATGAAGGTCGGCGGCAAGCGCACGCTGATCATTCCGCCGCAGCTTGGCTATGGCGCGCGCGGCGCCGGCGGCGTGATCCCGCCGAACGCGACCTTGATGTTCGACGTCGAATTGCTCGCGGTGAAATAGCCCAGCAAACAAAAAGACCGGCCTTTCGGCCGGTCTTTCCGTTTTCAGTGCGAGGTCCGTCAATCGGCCGCGCGCTTCGCCGCCCCGGCGGCGCGATCAATCGCTTCCTTCGCGGCGTCCTTGGCATCGCCCATGGCCTTCTGACCCTTGCCCTTCACTTCCTGGACCACGCCTTCGCCCTGCAGACGCTCGGAACCAGTGGCTTCGCCGATACCCTGCTTGGCCTTGCCGATGACCTCGTTGGCGCTGCCCTTGATCTTGTCGCTGGTGCTACCCATGAAACTCTCCTTCCAGTTTGCTCGCGGGGACAACCCCTGAGGGCTACGAGAGTTCCGATTTTGGCTATGGCTTGATAGGCCCGCTTTGGTTAGCTTCGCCCGCACGGAACCAACAGAAAGCAAGTCCCATGACCGGCCATGATCATTCGCATTCCCACCATGACCACGATCACGACGATCGCTGGAAGCATGACGGCGTGCGCGTCATTCCCGGCAACCAGCTCGATACGAACGTGCCGTCGACGGCAGGCATGGACCGCGCGGCCGCGATCAATTTCGCGCGCGTCGGCGCGCAGAAATTGTGGGCGGGCACGGTCAGCATCAAGCCCGACGCCAAGACCGGGGCGCATCACCACGGCCATCTCGAAAGCGTGATCTACGTGGTGAAGGGCAAGGCGCGGATGCGCTGGGGCGAGAGCCTGCAATTCACCGCGGAGGCCGGCCCCGGCGATTTCATTTTCGTGCCGCCCTACGTGCCGCATCAGGAGATCAACGCCAGCCCGGACGAGGTGCTGGAATGCGTCCTGGTGCGCAGCGACGGCGAGGCGGTTGCGATCAATCTCGACATCGAGCCGGTCGAGAAGCCCGAGACCGTGCTGTGGGTCGATCCCATTCACCGGGATCCGAACGAGAAGAAGTAGGCCCTGAGATCGCGCAAGGTTCGGTGCGACGGAACCCCGCAGTTCATGGTCCAAAAAATATTCGGAAGCTGTGTCGGGTGGCCGCAGGGCCATCCGTCCTTGGGCAGAACCCCCAAGGAGCTTCCGATGCCCAGGATGATCTTCGTCAATTTGCCAGTGACTGACCTCAAGCGCGCGACGGCCTTTTACGAGGCGATCGGCGCGGTCAGGAATCCCCAATTCAGCGACGATACGGCCAGCTGCATGGTCTTCTCCGAGACCATTTTCGCCATGCTGACGACCCACGACAAATTCCGCCAGTTCACGCCGAAGCCGATCGCTGATGCCAAGATCTCGAACCAGGCGCTGTTCTGCCTGTCCGCGGACAGCCGCGACGAGGTCGACGACATCGTCGGCAGGGCGCAAGCCGCGGGCGGGGTGGCCGATCCCAGCCCGAAGGACGAATTCAGCTTCATGTACGGCCGCAGCTTCGAAGATCCGGACGGCCATATGTGGGGTGTGAACTGGCTGGACATGGCAGCCTTCGCCGCGCAGCCCGAGAGGGCGAACGCCTGATCGAAGCCCGCGAACATCGCAACTGAAGTGGAACATTCAAGATGTCAAAGGTCGTGCCCTGCATGTGGTTCAACGGCGATGCCGAGGACGCCGCGAAATTCTACGTGTCGCTCGTTCCGAACTCGGAGATCACGCACGTTCAGCGCAACGTTTCGGACGGCCCGTCCGGCAAGACAGGCTCCGTGCTCGTCGTCGAGTTCACGGTGGCCGGGCAGCCCCTGGTCGCCCTCAACGGCGGCATGAAGATGGAGTACACCCACGCGATCTCGCTGATGATCCATTGCGACGATCAGGCCCAGGTCGACAGCGTCTGGAATGCCCTCCTGTCCCATGGTGGCAAGGAAGAGCAGTGCGGCTGGCTCAGGGATCGCTGGGGCGTGGCCTGGCAGGTGGTGCCGAAGGTGATGTTCGAGTTCCTGTCGAGTCCCGACAGGGCGGCTGCCGCACGCGCGATGCAGGCCATGATGAAGATGGTGAAGCTCGACGTGGATGTCCTGCGCCGCGCGTTCGAGGGCAAGTCGGCGGCCTAGCGTCAGCACAGGTGCTGTAGGGTGGACAAAGGCGCGTCCGCGCCGTGCCCACCATCAGTCCACGATTGCGAGAGTTGGTGGGCACGCTTCGTTTGCCCACCCTGCGGAGACTGTGCTCGCCGCTAGTAATTGATGCGCAGCCCCACGCCGCCGTGGATCGTGTTGCCGACCGGCTGCGGGCCGAGCGTGCCGTTGGCGAAGAGATCCACGATCCAGCCCTTTTGCACGCGGAAACCGAGCCGGCCGCCATATTCGAACCAGCCCTGATTGCCCATGGTCGGAACCACCGTGCCGTCGCCAGTCACGGTGGCGACGATGCCGCTGTGGCCGGCGAACGACTGCACCCAGCCGCCATTGATGTTGGCCTCGACGTTGCCGCCGAAGAGATGCGTCCACTGCCCGCCGATCTTGACCAGACTGGTGCGGTCGGTGCCGGTCGCGATGCTGGCATCGAACGGATTGAACGCCACCACGCTGTCGGCATAGCCGGAGACGCGCTGCCAGAGTTGCCAGATCTCGATCGAGGCGGCGACCTCGTCGCGCGGCGACACACGGCTCATCCAGCCGGCGCGGCCGTAGACGGCGTAATTCGCGGCGTTGGTCGAGCTCGTGACGCTCACCGGGCCGAGGCTGGTGTTGTAGCTGCGGGTGTAGCGGGCCTTCTCCCACGGCGTCAGGATCGTGCCGATGTCGAAGAACGGGCGCGACGAGCCCCAGTCGGTGAAGTTGTAGCGCAGCGCGAACGCGCCGATCGGCGCGCTGGTGATGTTGTAGCCGCCCTCGCTGTACTGCGTGTAGGCGATGCCGGCGAGCAGCGACAGATTTTTGGTGAGCTCCTTGCGGCCATGGATGCCGGCCGAGAACGAGCCGGCCGAGCCGAATGCGCTGATGCAGTCGCTGCAATTGACCTGCTCGTTGACGCCGAGCAGCACCGTGCCGAGCACCCGGTTGGTGATCATCTGGTTGAAGCGCTGGTCGGCGAGGCCGCCGATCGAGCTGCCGCTGGAATCGGCGCCGGTCGGCGTCGGGCTCGGGGTCGGCGAGGGGGATGGCGATGGACTGGGGCTCGGCGTCGGTGACTGGGCGCATGCTGGTGCAACGGCCATCGTGAGCGTGATGGCGCAGATCGCAGCGAGCAGAGCAGCACGAAGCAAGTGTCGGACGCGGACTATCGCCATCATCACCGTCCGCACAGCATGCCGTCGTCGTGGACGGCGGGCGTGATGGTTGGCGAGGCGTCGGCATATTGGTTGACCGCGCACAGCCCGGCGTTCGCGGCGCAGGTTGCGGCGAAGGTCCAGGGCGGCGTATTGGCCTTGGTGATGCTGACCTTGCCGCCGGTGGACGTGATGATCGCGGTGTCGCCGGGCTGGGTGAGCTGCACGCACTGGAAGTTCAGCGTGCAGACGCTGGCGGCGCCATCCTGCAGCACGACGACGGAGCGCCCGCGCTGGGACAGGATGTCGAGCGTGGTGCCGCGCACGCCGATGGTCGCGAGCGGCGTCGTGATCTTGTAGGCGGTCTTTTCCGAATGTCCCGTAACGAACCGGAATGTGCCCGTCGTCATGCGGATCGCGACGTCGCGATAGCTGTGCTCGTCGTTGAAAACGGTGCGGTCGAGCTTGAGCGTGGCGCCAGGCCCGAGCGACAGATTGGTGCTGTCGGCCATGACGAAGCGCGCGGCGCTTTCGGCGCCGGTGCGCACGGTCTCGTCGCGCAGCATGCTGTCGCCGACATTGATAGGCGTGGTGGTCGCGGCCACGCGCACCACCTCGTTCTGGATCACGACGGCTTCACCGACGCGCGTCTGCGCCTGCGCGCAAGGCGCTGCGCACAAGGCGACCGACGACAGCATGGAGAAAAGCCAGAAACGCAAATTCATCTCGCAACCGATCGATGTGTCCCTGATCGTACCGGATCGCGCGCGCTTCTGATGTGGCGAAATTATCACAAGCGGCGCGAGACGTGCGTTATGCTTAGTGACAGTTGCGGCGGAATGCGTTCAATGAAAAGAGCCAGACTTGTTTTTCTCCGCGGTGAAGCAGATTTGCCACGCAAAACGTCCCTACAGCTGCCGCTTGAATTGCCTGCGGTTCCGAAAGTGTCGCGGAGCGCAGTGATCGCTGTCGTGATTTTCCTGGTTGCGCATCTTGCGCTGCTGATCGGTCTCGCGACGCCCGAGAAGTTCGTCTTCGACGAGGTGCATTACGTGCCCGCCGCGCGGCAGATGCTGGCGCCGGCGATGTCGCAACCGATGCTCAATCCGATGCATCCGCCGCTCGCCAAGGAATTGATCGCGGTATCGATCGCGGCCTTTGGCGATAACGCGTTCGGCTGGCGCTATCCGGCGACATTGTTCGGCGCGCTCGCCATCGTCGCGATTTATCTGTGCGGCCTTGCGTTGTTCTCCGCGCAAGGGCCCGCGATCGCCGCCGCACTGATCGCGGCGGTCGACCAGATGCTCTACGTGCAGGCACGCATCGCGATGCTCGACATTTTTGCGCTGGGCCTCGGCCTGCTTGCGATTGCCGCCTTCATGCACGGTTTTCGCAAGCACCGCCCGCATGCGTTATTCGCGCTGGCGGGCAGCCTGTTCGGCTGTGCCGCGGCCTGCAAATGGAGCGGCTTGTTTCCGCTTGGAATCTGCATCGTCATCGTCGCGGCGATCCGCCTGTTGCAGGGCTGGCGCACGTCGTTTGCGGATGCGAGGCCGGGCGATTGGTATCGGCCGGATCTCTGGCCCGATTTTCGGGCGCCCCATGTCGTGCTCTGCTTCGCCGTCCTGCCGGCGATGACATATCTTGCCGCCTTCGTGCCGCTCTACGGCGTGTCGCTGCCGGACCTGATCGAGGCGCAGCGACGCATCTTCGCCGACAACACCACCACCGCGATCGCCGGCCACACCTATATGAGCGCGTGGCCATCCTGGCCGTTGCTCGCGCGCCCGGTGTGGTTCCTGTTCGACAAGATTGCGGAGGACAATGTCTCGGCGATCGTCTTGCTCGGCAATCCCCTGGTACTGTGGGCGGCGCTACCCGCGCTCGTTCTCGTGCTGCGCGATTTCGTCGTGACCCGCCGCTGGGACGCGTTCCTGATCGCGGCGTTCTATTTCGGTTCCTGGCTCGCCTGGGCGTTGCTGCCGCGCGCGCTCAGCTTCATCTACTACTATCTGCCCGCTGCGACACTGGCGTCGCTCGCGCTCGTCTACGTGCTGCGAAGAGACGGTCTGCCGCGCTGGCTGCTGTGGGTCTACGTCGGCATCGCCGCGATCGGCTTTGCGGTCATGCTGCCGATCTCGGCGGCCTTTATCGGCACGTCGATGCAGATGTTCAATCGGCTGATGCTGTTCCAGAGCTGGATATGAGTTCGCCGCCTGCCACGGTCATGGCAGGCGGCGTGTTTCGTGGGCCGATCGCTCGTGGATCACTTCGACGCGGTCTTGGTGTCCATGTTCACGACCTGGACGCGGCGATTGATCGGATCGGCGCCGTTCGCGGTGTCCTTCAGCTTGGTCTTGCCGTAGCCGACGGTGACGAGATCGGTGCCGGTGAGGCCGTAGTTCTGGACCAGGTACTTCTTGATGGTGTCGGCGCGACGTTCCGAGAGGCCCTGATTATACTCTTCGGTGCCGACTGCATCGGTGTGGCCGGCGACCACGAAGGTCGAGCCCTTGAGCGACGGGTCGGACAGCGCCTTTCCGAGCGCCTGCACCGACGAAACCGAGGTCTTGGCGATGTCAGCCGAGTTGTAGTCGAACTGGATTTCCAGATCGATCTTCGGCTTGGTCGCCGCAAGCTCGGCGATCTGCTCGCGCTCGCCCATCGAGAGCGACCGGGTCGAGCGGTTGCGCACGGTGTTCAGAAACGTCGATTCCTTTGCCTGCACCGCCGGATCGGCCTGCGGACCGGCGGACAGGCCGCGGGTCGCCGGTTTCGGCTTCAGCGCATCCAGGATCTGGTTCGTGGAGACGTTGTTGTCGCCGGCCAGGGCCAGGCCCGCCGTCATCGACAGCACTGCCGAGAGGGTAGTCGCCTTCAGTCCAAAAAACTCAATAAAACGGGTCATTGTCGTATCCTCGCTGTTACGCCTGATGTCGATTTGATGCTGCGAGCATAGGGCAGGTTCAAATGGCCTGGTGTGATCCTTGTCACGGTGGAAAACGAAGGCGTCCGGGGCCATCCTGGTGCATTTGGTGGGTTTCGGGTTCATGACGGGCCATTCTGCGGGGCACCGCAAGGGTGAGCGCGATCGCGCCGGGAATCGCGCCAGGAGAAGTTCGTCGTATCCATGCCGGCGCGGGTTCGAGCCGCTTCAGGGCTGGCGTGATCGAGATCACTGAGGATCGCAGCGCGTGGTGCCGCCCGGACTGCCAAGCCCGGTTCACATGCGGAAACCCGTGCTCACCGATCGTCGCAAAGCCGTCGCGTCATGGCCTGTCTGCGGACAATTTTTCGGCCAGATGCACGCCTAGCAGGTCGCTGTATCGGACAAGCGCAAATGAGGGGAGCCGAGTTCCATCCAGTGCCGAGGCCAGGTGATTACCAGTTCTACCGCAGCGGCCCGCCGGATCGGACATTGTTCCTGAGCTCAATGCCCATCTATATCGGCGCTGCCATGATCGCGGTGGCGATCCTGCTGTCGACCCTGATCACGGGGTTGACCTCCCCGCTATGTCGGCCTTGAAGGGCCGACCGAGGAGAACATGTGGCTGGTCGACCGCCTGACCGGCAACGTCTTTCGCTGCCAGGCGGAGGGGCGGGGCAGGGCCTCGTGCGAACCGGACGTCGCGACAGGCAGCGTCGGCGACCGGTCCCAGGCGCCGAAGGATGGTCGCTGACATCCTCCGCCTTCGCACCGCAGCAAGAAAATCATCTTCTCCACGAAACGTCTCCGCCGGGGAATACGTAATTGCGAGGCCGGCATGACGCCGGTTTCGTCTTACGGAGGAGACTTTTCCATGAAGATCTTGCTCACGGCCGCAGCCTTTGTCGCGTTCACCCTTTCACTGTCCCCCGCATCCGCCGCGATGATGGCGTGCACCAAGGACAACATGATGAAGTCCGCCGCCATGATGGGTGGCACCCCCGACACGCCGGCCAAGATGGCGGCGAACAAGGAAATGGCCATGGCCAACATGGACATGAGCAATGGCAAGATGAAGGGCGCCTGCATGCACTACATGAAGTCGCAGAAGGCGATGATGATGAAGTAGGCGCGAAGCGCGCACCATCCGGCCGCGCTGTCAGCAGACGGCAGCGCGGTTTTTCCTGGGGCGCCGCTGCGGCGTCTGCTTTTCCCGGGCGCGAATCCCGCTACATTGCTCCTTGCAATGTCACGCGCGCCCAAACCGCTCCCGCTCACCACGACACAGGCCCGGCAGATCTGGCTGCACGCCCAGCGGCTGGATGAGCGCGCGCCGTTCGGCGAAGGGGCGCGCGCGGTCGCGGATGCGGTCGCCCATCTCGGCTATGTGCAGATCGACACCATCAATGTCATCGAGCGCAGCCACCACCACATCCTGTTCAGCCGCATCCCGTCCTACCGCCGTGCCGATTTGCGCCACGCCCAGAGCGTCGACAGAAGCGTCTTTGAATATTGGACCCATGCGCTGTCCTACGTGCCGGCCGGCGATTTCCGCTTCTTCCTGCCGGCGATGCGCGAGCACCGCCGCGAAGGGCACAAATGGTTCGCCTCGGTGAAGCCGGCCGACATGCGCAAGGTGATGCGGCTGGTGCGCGCCGGCCCGCTGACGATCCGCGACATCGAGGACGACGTGCTCACCGAGAAGGAGCATCTCTGGCAGAGCCGAAAGCCCTCGAAGCGCGCATTGCAGCTCGCCTTCTACACCGGTGCCGTGACCATCAGCGAGCGCCAGGGCATGCTCAAGACCTATGAGCTGATGACGCGACATTTCGGCTGGGACGAGCTGCCGAAGCCGGCCTCGACCAGGGACATTACGGCCTATCTGCTCGACCGCGCGCTGCGTTCGCAGGGCGTGGTGAGCCTCGATTCGGTCTGCCATCTCGACGCGCCGCGCAAGAAGGCGGTGGCCGGCCTGATCGCCGCGCGCGTCCGCCGCGGCGAGCTCGTGCCTGCCGCCATCGACGGCGCCGGCAAGCAGGAGCATTGGGCACAGCCGGCCGCGCTGGAGCCGGGCGAGCGCGCGTCGCCCGATCTCGTCCACATCCTGTCGCCGTTCGATCCGCTGATCATCCAGCGCAAGCGCACCAACCTCATTTTCGGCTACAATCATTTGTTCGAGGCCTATGTGCCGAAAGCCAAGCGCAAGCTCGGCTATTTCGCGCTCCCCGTGCTGGTCGGCGACGAGATCGTCGCCGCGCTGGACCTCAAGACCGACCGGCAGGCGAAAAAGCTGTTGATGCAGAAATGGACCTGGGTCGGGCAGGGCAAGAAGACCGCGGGGCGCAAGGAGCTCAAGCGCGGGATCGAGGAAGAGCTCGACCGCTTCGAACGGTTTCAGCTGGGGGAGTGAAGGCGGGCCGCCAAGGAAATTCGACCACGACCGCGATCGTTGCGGCGATGGCTGCGACCTGCGCCCGTGACATCCGCGGCAGTAAAACCACGACCAGCAGAAACATCATGGTCGCCCACAGCAGCGAGCCGCCGTACTTCACCACGAAAGGCCGAGCGGAAAGCACCAGCGCAACGACAATCCGCGGGCGATCACGACCAGCGCCAGAGTGGCGCGGATGAGCGATGTCCGAAGAGGCGCAATCGCTTTGACCGGTTGCGCCTCGTGCATTGCTTGCTCCATTGACTCTTTCGCGGTGATGCTCAAAACCCCGGATCAGCCCATAAAAGCAACAACCCTGGGGGAAGCCATGAGCCAGACCACGACCTATGCCGGTTCCGCCGGCGCAGCCAAGTCGGAAGTCGAGACCTCGACCATTCGCGCCATCTCCTGGCGCCTGATTCCGTTTCTGGTGCTGGCCTACTTCTTCTCCTATCTCGACCGCGTCAATCTCGGCTTCGCCGCGCTGACCATGAATGCCGAGCTGAAGTTCACGCCGCTGATCTTCTCCTGGGGCGCCGGCATCTTCTTCATCGGCTATTTCATCTTCGAGGTGCCGAGCAATCTGGCGCTGGAGAAGTTCGGCGCCAGCCGCTGGATCGCCCGCATCATGGTGACCTGGGGCATCATCTCGGCGCTGATGGCGATGGTGAGCGGCGTCACGAGCTTCTACGTCCTGCGCTTCCTGCTCGGCGTCGCCGAAGCCGGCTTTTTCCCCGGCATCATCCTCTATCTGACCTATTGGTATCCGGCCGAATATCGCGCCCGCTTCCTTGCGGCCTTCGCCATCGCCGTACCGGTCTCCACCGTGATCGGCGCGCCGGTCTCGGGCCTGCTGCTCGGGCTCGACGGCGCGATGGGCCTGAAGGGCTGGCAGTGGCTCTTCATCATCGAGGGCATTCCCTCGTTGCTGCTCGGCATCGTCACCTGGTTCTATCTCACCGACAGGCCGGAGAAGGCGGACTGGCTCTCGGCCGAGCAGAAGGGGTGGCTCAAGACGAAGCTCGATTCCGAGATCGCGGCCAAGCAGGCGGTGAAGCATTTGTCGCTCGGCGAGGCACTCTCCTCACCGAAGGTGATCATGTTGAGCCTGGTCTATTTCGGCTTCGTCGGCGCGCTCTACGGCATGCAGTTCTGGCTGCCGCAGATCGTCAAGGCGTTCGGCCTCACCAACGCCCAGACCGGGTTCGTCACCGCGATCCCGTATCTGTTCGGCACCATTGCGATGATCCTGTGGGCGCGGCATTCCGATGCCACGCGCGAGCGCGTGATGCATGTCGGTGCGCCGCTGCTGCTCACCGCCGTCGCGCTCGGCGTCTCCAGCTACCTCACCGATCCCACCATGACGATGATCGTGCTCACGGTCGCCGCGATCGGCGTGTTCTGCTGCTTCGGTGTGTTCTGGACCCTGCCGACCGCGTGGCTCTCCGGGACGGCCGCCGCCGGCGCCATCGCCCTGATCAACTCGATCGGCAACCTCGCCGGCTTCGGTGGGCCCTATCTGATCGGCTGGGTCAAGGAAGCCACCGGCCAGACCTCGACCGGACTCTTGGTGCTTGCGGTGCTGCCCCTGATCGCCGGCATCCTGGTCTTCATCGGCGGCCACGACAGCAAGCACGAGTTCGCCGGACAGGGGCGGTAACCATTTCGCCTGCGTAGCACGGATGGAGCGAAGCGAAATCCGGCATCCCTCGAGCTTCAGCAGCAGCACAAGGCTCCCCAATCCTTACCACCCCTTAACGATCACAGATTCCTGATGACTGACGATTATTGACTTTCATCAGTGATTAGTCGACATTCCTCTCATTGCAGCCGCAGGAGTGTCCTCCGATGTTCGTTCGGTCAGTTTTGTCCAGCTATTCCAAACTCTTGGCCGGTGTGTCGCTGGCGCTGATGGCTGCCGCCCTCACCGGGTGCAATGACACCGTCGCTGAGAAGGCCGAGCCTCCGCGGCCGGTTCTCGTCGCAACCGCCCATTACGATGCCGAAACGCCGGAGCGGAGCTTCGTCGGCACCATCAGGCCGCGGATCGAGAGCGATCTCGGCTTCCGGGTCGCCGGCAAGGTCGCAAAACGTCTGGTCGAGGTCGGCCAGACCGTCGAGATCGGCCAGCCGCTCGCCACCCTCGACGAGGTCGACCTGAAGCTCCAGGCCGAACAGGCCGTCGCCGAGCAGACCGCCGCGACCGGCGTGCTGGCTCAGGCCGCCGCCGCCGAGCAGCGCGCCAAAGACCTGAAGGCCAAGGGCTGGACCACCGACGCACAGCTGGATACGAGCCGCGCCGCCGCCGACGAGGCCCGTGCGCGCCTGAACCGGGCCGAGCGCTCGGTCGAGTTGACCAAGAATTCCCTTTCCTACGCGACGCTCAACGCCGACGCCCGTGGCGTCGTCACCGCAACGCTGATCGAGCCCGGCCAGGTGGTTGCCGCAGGCCAGACCTCGATCCGTGTCGCCCGCTTTGCCGAGAAGGAAGCGGTCGTCGCGATCCCTGAGACGCTGGTCGGACGTGCCAAGTCGGGCGCCGCCAGCGTCACTCTTTGGTCGGAGCCGGGCAAGAAATATACCGCCAAGCTGCGCGAGATCGCGCCCACCGCGGATTCCGCCACGCGCACCTATCTCGCGAAATTCTCGCTGCCCGAGGCCGACGACAAGGTGTCGCTCGGCATGACCGCGACGCTGACGCTGACGGATGCCGCCACCGAGCGCGTCGCGCGGCTGCCGCTGTCGGCGCTGTTCAACGAAGGCGGCAAGCCGTCCTTCTACGTCGTCGACGACAACGGCGCGGTCACGTTGCAGCCGGTCGTGGTGAAGTCCTACGAGAGCAACGACGTCGTCATCACCGGCGGTGTCGAAGAGGGCGCCAGGATCGTCGCCCTCGGCGTGCAGAAGCTCGATCCGAGCCAGAAGGTGCGGATCGTGTCGTCACTGTCCTTTTAAGTCTCGTTTACGAGTTACGTCGTGTGAGGTGAGTTTCGGCCCAAGCGCAAATGCTGGGGCTGAAGCGGCGAAGCGATCCAGAACCTGCCCAGCCCCCTGGATTGCTTCGCTGCCTCGCGATGACGGGTTGAACAGAGTGGCTGCCGTTTTTTTGCAACCGGATCATCCTTGGAGAGTGCGATGAAGCGCTTCAACCTTTCGGCCTGGGCCGTCAGCCATCCGACGCTGGTCCTGTTCCTCATGATCATGCTCGGCGTCGCCGGCTTCTTCTCCTATCAGAAGCTCGGGCGAGCCGAGGATCCGTTCTTCACGGTGAAAGTGGTCAACGTCTCCGTGATCTGGCCGGGCGCGACCGCGCAGGAAATGCAGGCGCAGGTCGCCGATCCCATCGAGAAGAAGATCCAGGAGCTGCCGTACTTCGAGAAGGTGCAGACCTATTCCAAGCCCGGCTTCACCGCGCTCCAGGTCACCTTCCGCGATTCGACGCCGCCGAAGGAGGTGCCCTATCTCTTCTATCTCCTGCGCAAGAAGCTGGTCGACGTGCAGGGCCAGTTGCCATCAGGGATTCTCGGACCGGTCGTCAACGACGAGTTCTCCGACGTCGATTCCATCCTCTACATGATGACCGGCGACGGCGCCGACTATGCCCAGCTCAAGAAGGTCTCCGAAGGCTTCCGTCAGCGCCTGCTGAAGGTGCCCGGCGTGACCAAGGTCGACGTCTACGGCAACCAGGATGAACGCATCTTCGTCGAATTCTCCCACGCCAAGCTCGCCACCCTCGGCATCACGCCGCAGGCGCTGTTCGATTCGCTCGCCAAGCAGAACAACGTGACGCCGGCCGGCACGGTCGAGACCTCGTCGCAGCGTGTGCCGTTGCGCGTCACCGGCGCGCTCGACGGCGCCAAGGCCGTGGCCGAGACCCCGGTCGAGAGCAACGGCCGCGTGTTCCGCCTCGGCGATATCGCCACTGTCACCCACGGCTATGTCGATCCGCCGAGCTTCGTCGTGCGGCAGGAAGGCAAGGCCGCGATCGGCATCGGCGTCGTCACCGCCAAGGGCGCCAACATCCTCGATCTCGGCAAGGAGGTCGAGAAGGCGACGGCTGAATTCATGAAGGCGGTGCCGCAGGGCATCGACGTCAAGCTGATCGCCGACCAGCCCAAGGTGGTCGAGCACGCCGTCGGCGAGTTCGTGCACTCCTTCATGGAAGCCCTCGTCATCGTGCTGTTCGTGTCGTTCCTGGCGCTCGGCTGGCGTACCGGCATCGTCGTCGCGCTCTCGGTGCCGCTGGTGCTCGGCATCGTCTTCGTCGTCATGAACACGATGTCGCTCGACCTGCATCGCATCACGCTGGGTGCGCTGATCATCGCGCTCGGCCTGCTGGTGGATGACGCCATCATCGCGGTCGAGATGATGGTGGTGAAGATGGAGCAGGGCTGGGACCGCATGCGCGCGGCGTCCTTTGCCTGGGAATCAACCGCGTTTCCGATGCTCACGGGGACGCTGGTCACGGCCGCTGGCTTCCTCCCCATCGGCTTTGCCAATTCCGCGGTCGGCGAGTATGCCGGCAGCATCTTCTGGATCGTGGCGATCGCGCTGGTCGCGTCCTGGTTCGTGGCGGTGATCTTCACGCCCTATATCGGCGTCATGCTGCTGCCCAACATCAAGGTGCACCACAATCACGATCCGCACGCGGTCTACGAGACCCGCATGTACCGGGGCCTGCGCGCCATCGTGCAATGGTGCGTCAATCACCGCATCACCGTGGTGGCCGCGACCGTCGGCGTCTTCGTCGCCTCCATCGTCGGCTTCGGCCACGTCCAGCAGCAGTTCTTCCCGCTGTCGGAGCGGCCCGAGCTTTTCCTCCAGCTGCGCCTGCCTGAAGGCACCGCCTTCAACGTCACGGAAAAGGCGGTGAAGGAGGCCGAGACGCTGCTCAAGGACGACAAGGACATCGAGACCTACACGGCCTATGTCGGGCAGGGCTCGCCGCGGTTCTGGCTCGGCCTCAATCCGCAGCTTCCGAACGAGGCTTTTGCCGAAATCGTCATCGTCGCAAAGGGCGTCGAAGCGCGCGAGCGCATCAAGGCCAAGCTTGAAGGCGCCGTTGCCGATGGCGCACTCAACGAGGCCCGCGTGCGCGTCGACCGCTTCAATTTCGGCCCGCCCGTCGGCTTCCCCGTGCAGTTCCGGGTGATCGGCCCCGACGCCAACAAGGTGCGCGAGATCGCCTACCAGGTCCGCGACGTCATGCGCCAGAACAAGAGCGTCAAGGACGTCCAGCTCGACTGGAACGAGCAATCGCCTTACCTCAAGCTCGTCGTCGACCAGGATCGTGCCCGCGCCATGGGCCTGACGCCGCAGGACGTCTCGCAGGCGCTGTCGATGCTGATCTCGGGTTCGCAGGTCACGACCGTGCGCGACGGGATCGAGAAGGTCGGCGTCGTCGCGCGGGCCGTCCCGTCCGAACGTCTCGACCTCGGCGCAGTCGGCGATCTCACCATCACCTCGCGGGGCGGCGTTGCCGTGCCGCTCCAGCAGATCGCCAAGATCGAATACTCCCATGAGGAGCCGATCATGTGGCGGCGTAACCGCGACATGGCGATCACCGTTCGCTCCGACGTCGTCGACGGCGTGCAGGCGCCTGATGTCACCGGCCAGATCGTGCCCAAGCTGAAGGCGATCCAGGATCACCTCGAGCCGGCCTACCGCATCGAGGCGGGCGGCGCGTTCGAGGAATCGGCCAAGGGCAACGCCTCGATCTTCATCCTCTTTCCGCTGATGGTCATGGTGATGCTGACGCTGCTGATGTTCCAGCTCCAGAGCTTCTCGCGCCTGATCCTGGTGTTCCTGACCGCGCCGCTCGGCATCGTCGGCGCCTCGCTCGGGCTCAACGTCGCCAATGCCCCGTTCGGCTTCGTGGCGCTGCTCGGCCTGATCGCGCTCGCCGGCATGATCATGCGCAATACCGTGATCCTGGTGGACCAGATCGAGACCGACGTCTCGCACGGCCTCACCCGCCGCGAGGCGATCGTGGAGGCGACCGTCCGCCGTGCCCGTCCGGTGGTGCTGACGGCGCTTGCGGCGATCCTCGCGATGATCCCGCTGTCGCGCTCGGCGTTCTGGGGGCCGATGGCGATCACCATCATGGGCGGCCTGTTCGTTGCGACCTTCCTGACGCTCCTGTACCTGCCGGGCCTTTACGCCCTGTGGTTCCGCAAGAGCCTGGATGAAGCTGGTTCTGCCGAGCCGCCTGCCGCGCTGCAGCATGGCAGCGATGAGCATCCCGCAATTCCGCTTGCTGAGGCAGCTGAATAAGTGAGAAGTAGTGCTGATTGACGAGTCCTGACAAATGACACTGGTTGCGGAACATATCGAAGGCGACACCCGGGATCGTATCCTCGAGGTGGCAGAGCGGCTGTTTCGCCAGATCGGCTACCAGAAGACCACGGTCGGCGACATCGCCAAAGAACTGCGGATGAGCCCCGCCAACGTCTATCGCTTCTTCGAATCGAAGAAGGCGATTCATCAAGCGGTGGCCCGTTCGCTGATGGGCGAGGTCGAGCTCGATGCGCAGCGGATCGTGGCGAGGTCCGGGCCGGTGCTGGAGCGCTTCCGCGAACTGCTGACCACCGTTCATCGCATGAACACCGAGCGCTATGTCGGCGACAACAAGCTGCATGAGATGGTCGAGATCGCCATGCAGGAGGACTGGGACGTCTGTGTGGCCCATATGGAATGTATCGCCGGAATGATCGGCCAGATGATCGCGCAAGGCGTGGCCTCCGGCGAGTTCGAGGTGCCCGACCTGCAACTGTCCGCGCTGTGCGCCAGCACCGCGATGATGCGCTTCTTCCACCCCCAGATGATCGCCCAGTGCGCCACCAAGCCGGGCCCGACCATTGACCAGATGATCGATTTCGTCATCGCGGGTCTGTCGCCGCGCCGCTGACGGGCGCTGGATTTTCCCCTATAAGCAGGCCGACGGCCCCGGAATGACGGGCTGGTGGCGGGCCAGGACGGATCAACAAGCTCCGTCATTGCGGGCGCTGCGCTCTCAATGACGAGAAGGAAACAGCGCGTGACCGACAAAGACCTCTATTTTTACGAGCCCGCCCAGGGCCACGGCCTCAAGCACGATCCCTTCAACGCCATCATCGCGCCGCGTCCGATCGGCTGGATCTCCTCCCGGGACAGCAAGGGCCACGTCAATCTGGCGCCCTACAGCTTCTTCAACGCCTTCGCTTACGTGCCGCCGATCATCGGCTTCTCCTCCACCAACTGGAAGGACTCGGTCGAGAACATCCAGCAGACCGGCGAGTTCGTCTGGAATCTTGCGACGATGGATCTCGCCAGGCACATGAACGCCACTGCGGCCCACGTCGGGCCCGAGGTCGACGAGTTCGAGATCGCGGGCCTGACCGCCGTGCCCGGCAGGCTCGTCAACGTGCCGCGGGTCGGCGAGAGCCCCGTCGCCTTCGAGTGCAAGGTGTCCGACATCGTCCGGCTCAAGGGCGCCGACGGCAGGGAAGCCGATGCCTGGCTGACGCTCGGCGAGGTCGTCGCCGTCCACATCGACAAGGCCATGATCAAGGACGGCGTCTACCAGACCGCCGCCGCCCGCCCGATCGTCCGGGCCGGCCGCCGCGGCGATTATTTCGAGATCAAGCCGGAAAACATGTTCGAGATGGTTCGGCCGGATTAAGGCCGCGCCACCGCTCTCTCCACACGTCATTCCGGGGCGACG
Source organism: Bradyrhizobium sp. SZCCT0153 (assembly GCF_018129995.1). Lineage (GTDB taxonomy): Bacteria > Pseudomonadota > Alphaproteobacteria > Rhizobiales > Xanthobacteraceae > Bradyrhizobium > Bradyrhizobium japonicum_G. Next base: position 56,294 of record NZ_JAFCKS010000013.1, on the reverse strand, counting down.
CGTAGCGTCGAGTCCGGAATCCACAGCCACGATCGTGAGTATGGATTCCGGGCTCGCGCCTGACGGCGCGCCCCGGAATGACGATGTGGAGCCATCTCCTCCATTCCCCCTCCCGGAACTGCCACCACGCCCCGGCCGTTATGGCCCTGGGCGGCCGCCCGGCCGCGTCAATTTTGCGGGTGAAGTGTTCACCCCCGCCGGCCACTTTCAGCTAAAATGCCCGAAACCGCGCCGATGCATGAGGTCCGCCATGAGCTTCCGCCGCGACACCATCACAAAGCCGATCTTCTCCTGGGCGCGCGGCGTGCTGCCGGCGATGTCGGATACCGAGCGCGAGGCACTGGAGGCCGGTGACGTCTGGTGGGACGCCGACCTCTTCACCGGCAATCCCGACTGGTCGAAGCTGCTGAAGGTCCCGCAGGCAACGCTGACGGACGAGGAGCGGGCTTTCCTGAACGGCCCCGTCGACGAGCTCTGCGCCATGCTCGACGAGTGGAAGATCTTTTGGGAATGGCGAGACCTGCCGCCCGATGTCTGGCACTTCGTCAAGCGCGAAAAGTTCTTCGGCATGATCATTCCGAAGGAGTACGGCGGCCTCGGCTTCTCGCCCTATGCGCATTCGGAAGTGGTGCGCAAGATCTCGACCCGCTCGATCGCCGCGGCCGTCACCGTGATGGTGCCGAACTCGCTCGGGCCCGGCGAACTCCTGATGCGCTTCGGCACCAAGGAGCAGCAGGAACGCTGGCTGCCGCGGCTGGCCGACGGCCGCGACATTCCCTGCTTCGGCCTCACCAGCCCCGAGGCCGGCTCCGACGCCGCCTCGATGATCGACACCGGCATCATCTGCAAGGGCACCTTCGAAGGCCGCGAGGTGCTGGGTCTCAAGCTCAACTGGCACAAGCGCTACATCACGCTCGGTCCCGTCGCGACGCTGCTCGGCCTTGCCTTCAAGGCCTATGATCCCGATCATCTGGTCGGAAGCCAGCACGAGCTCGGCATCAGCGTGGCGCTGATCCCGACCAACCTGCCCGGCGTCGAGATCGGCAAACGCCACCTGCCGTCGATGCAGGTCTTCCAGAACGGCCCGAACTGGGGCCGCGACGTCTTCATTCCACTCGATTACGTCATCGGCGGCCAAGAGCGCCTCGGTCAGGGCTGGAAGATGCTGATGACGGCGCTCGCCGCCGGCCGCGGCATCTCGCTGCCGTCGCTGTCCGCCGCCGGTGCCGCCTACGCTGCCCGCACCACCGGCGCCTATGCCCGCATCCGCGAGCAGTTCGGTATCTCGATCTCCAAATTCGAAGGCGTCGAGGAGCCGCTCGCGCGCATCGTCGCGACCGCCTATCAGCTCGACGCGGCGCGCCGGCTGACCTGCGCGGCGCTCAATGCCGGCGTCCATCCCGCCGTCATCTCCGGCATCATGAAGCTGCATGCGACCGAGCGGATGCGGACGGCGGTCGACGACGCCATGGACATCCATGGCGGCAAGGCCGTGATTGACGGTCCGCAAAACTATCTCGGCAATCTGCACCGCGCCGTGCCGGTCGGCATCACCGTGGAAGGCGCCAACATCCTCACCCGCAACCTCATCGTGTTCGGGCAGGGTGCCATCCGCGCGCATCCTTATCTCCTCGAAGAGATGAACGCGCTCGCCGACACCGACCACGAGCGCGGGCTCGCCGCCTTCGACAAGGCGTTCTGGAAACATGTCAGCCATAGTTTTCAGACGCTGCTCCGCGCCTTCGGCCGGAGCTGGACGTTTGGCGCGTTTGCGCTGGCGCCGGATGCCGGCGACGCGACGCCGTTCTATCGCCAGCTCGCGCGCTATTCGGCGGCATTTGCGCTCTGTGCCGACATGGCATTGCTCACGCTCGGCGGCGCACTGAAGCGCAAGGAGATGCTCTCGGCGCGCTTCGGCGACATTCTCTCCGAGCTCTATCTGCTCTCCGCCGCGCTAAAGCGCTGGCAGGACGAAGGGCGGCAGAAGGAGGATTTTGCCGCGCTGGAATGGTGCATGGCGACCGGCTTCAAGACCATCGAGAACCGGCTTGCCGAGATTCTCGCCAACCTGCCCAACCGCTTTGTCGCGATCTTCCTCAAGCTCGTGGTTCAGCCGTTCGGCGCCCGCGTGCTCGGCCCCTCCGACCGCGTCGTGCACCAATGTGCAGGCATCGTGCTAGAGCCTTCGGCTGCGCGCGAGCGCCTTACGCCGGATCTGGCCCATGTCGATGACGACGGCGGCTTTGCCCGGCTCGAGCGCGCGTTCAAGCTGGCTGTCGGAACCGATGCGATCGCCAAACGCATGCGCGCGGCGCATTTGAGCGATTGGAAGGAGGCGGTCGCCAAGGGCGTGATCACGCAGGCCGAAGGCGAGCAGCTTGCAGCGGCCCGCGAAGCCGTCGCAAAAGTGATCGAGGTCGACGATTTTGCGCCGGAGGCGCTGTCGCCGATTTACAAGAAAACCGGCGACGTGCATCAGTTCTTCCAGGAACTCGGTGAGCAGAGGGCGGCGAGCTGATGGCACGACCGGTTTTCATCGTCGACGGCAGCCGGACGCCGTTTCTGAAGGCGCGTTCGGGGCCGGGACCGTTCACGCCGGTCGATCTGGCCGTGCAATGCGGCCGGCCGTTGCTGGCGCGGCAGCCGTTTTCTCCTGATGATTTCGACCAGGTCATCCTCGGCTGCGTCAACGTGATCGCGGACGAGATGAATCCGGCCCGCGTCGCGGCGCTGCGGCTCGGCATGGGCGAGGACTTGGTCGCCTTCACCGTGCAGATCAATTGCGGCTCCGGCATGCAGTCGATCGACACCGCCTACCGCTACATCCGCGAAGGCCATGCCGACATGATCCTCGCCGGCGGCACCGAGGCGCTCAGCCACGCGCCGCTGGTCTGGCCGAATTCCGGCGTGCGCTGGTTCGCCGGCCTCGCCACGGCCAAGGGCGTGGCCGCGAAGCTTGCCGCGGCCTTCAAGCTGCGCCCACGCTATCTCAAGCCGATCATCGGCCTCGAGCGCGGGCTGACCGATCCCATCACCGAACTGAACATGGGGCAAACCGCAGAGGTCGTCGGCCATCTCTTCGGCATCACCCGCGCGCAGTCCGACGCCTATGCCGCCGAGAGCCATCGCCGGCTCGCGCATGCGCAAGGCGCGGGTTTCCTGAAGGGCGAGGTCGAGACCGCGTTCACCCGCGACGGCAAATTCTTCGACCATGACGATGGTGTGCGTCCGGACTCGACGGCCGAGACGCTCGCAAGACTGCGGCCGGTGTTCGAGCGTCCCTGGGGCCAGGTCACCGCCGGCAACTCCTCGCAAATCACCGACGGCGCCTCCTGGGTGATCCTCGCCTCGGACGCAGCGGTCGCAAAGCACAAGCTGACGCCGAAGGCTGCCATCGTCGACAGCAACTGGGCTGCGCTCGATCCTTCCATCATGGGGCTTGGTCCCGTGATGTCGGCGACGCCGATGCTCCAGCGCAACGGCCTCTCGGTTCAGGACGTCGAGACCTGGGAGCTGAACGAGGCTTTTGCCACGCAAGTGCTCGGCTGCCTCGCCGCCTGGAACGACGACAAATTCTGCCGCGAGATTTTGAAGCTCGACGGCGCCGCCGGCGAGATCGATCGTGACAAGCTCAACGTCGATGGCGGCGCCATCTCGCTCGGCCATCCCGTCGGCACCTCCGGCAACCGTATCGTGCTGCATCTGGTCAATGCGATGAAGCGGCTCGGCACGCGGCGTGGTGTTGCCACCGAATGTATCGGCGGCGGGCTCGGCGGCGCCATGCTGATCGAGGCGGTGTGACCATGGATTCGAAGATCATGACCGCGCTCGGCGACCGCGTGCTGGAGCTCGGGCCGCCGCCGGCGGCAGACGGTGCCTTCAAGCACTTCAAGCTGACGCGCGATGCCGACGGCGTCGCCTGGCTGCTGTTTGACCGCGCCGACGCCAGCGCCAACACGCTCTCCTCCGACGTGATGGAGGAGTTCGACGCCGTGCTTGCGGCCATCGAGACCGAGCGTCCCGCCGGCCTCGTGATCCGCTCGGCAAAACCCTCCGGCTTCATTGCGGGGGCCGACGTCAACGAATTCCGCGGCGCATCCGATCCCGAGATGGTGGAGACGCGCATCCGCGCCGCGCATGCGGTGATCGATCATCTGGAGGCGCTGAAGCTGCCGACGGTCGCGGTGATCCACGGCTTTTGCCTCGGCGGCGGGCTCGAGGTCGCGCTGGCCTGCCAGTCGCGCATCGCCGTCGACGGCGCGCGGTTCGGCTTTCCGGAGGTGATGCTCGGCCTGCATCCCGGCCTCGGCGGCACCGTGCGTTTCACCGCGCTGGTCAATCCGACCCAGTCGATGGCGCTGATGCTGACCGGCCGCACCATCGATGCGCGCCGCGCCAAATCGCTCGGCCTAGTCGATACCGTGACGCAGGAGCGCCACGTCCGAGGCGCGGTGAAGGATGCCCTGTTCGGCCGCCTGAAGCGGGTGCGTCCGGGCTTGCTCACGCGCGCGGCCAATTTCGGACCTGTGCGCGGGCTGCTCGCCAAGCGGATGCGTTCGCAGGCCGCGAAGGCTGCGTCGAGCGAGCGCTATCCGGCGCCTTACGCGCTGATCGATCTCTGGGAGACCCATGGCGGCAGCAAGGCCGCGATGCTGAAGGCGGAGCAGGCCTCGTTCGCCAAGCTGATGGTGACGCCGACCGCGCAGAATCTGATCCGCGTCTTCTTCCTGCGCGAACAGATGAAGAAGGCGGCCGGTAGCGGCAACACGATCAGGCATGTCCACGTCATCGGCGCCGGCGCCATGGGCGGCGACATCGCGGCCTGGTGCGCCGGGCAGGGGCTGCGCGTGTCGCTGGCCGACATGAAGGCCGAGCCGATCGCGGGCGCGGTCAAGCGTGCCGCCGAGCTCTATGGCAAGATCATCCGCAGGCCGACCGAGGTGCGCGATGCGCTCGACCGGTTGATGCCGGACATGGACGGAGAGGGCGTCCGCAACGCCGATCTGATCATCGAGGCGGTGCCGGAAAAGCTCGAACTGAAGCAGAAGGTCTATGCCGGCCTCGAACCGCGGATGAAGCCGGGCGCGATCCTTGCGACCAACACCTCGAGCATTCCGCTCCAGGATTTGCGCACGACGCTGGCGCGGCCGGAGCGCCTCGTCGGCCTGCATTTTTTCAACCCGGTGTCGCGGCTGCAGCTGGTCGAGGTCGTCAGCCATGACGGCAACGACGCACAGGTGCTGAAGCAGGCACTCGCATTCGTCGGCGCGATCGATCGCCTGCCGCTCCCCGTGAAGAGCTCGCCCGGCTTCCTCGTCAACCGCGCGCTGACGCCTTATATGCTGGAAGCGATGGTGATGCTGGACGAGAAGACCGACCAGCGCCTGATCGACGCCGCCGCCGAACAGTTCGGCATGCCTATGGGGCCGATCGAGTTGGCCGACCAGGTCGGGCTCGACATCTGTCTCGACGTCGGCGACATGCTGCGCACCAAATTCGGCGATCTCCTGCCGCCGACCCCATCCTGGCTGCGCGAGAAGGTCGCGAGGGGCGAACTTGGCCGTAAGACCGGTAAGGGTTTTTACGTCTGGAACGACGGCAAGGCGGTGAAGGCGCGGCTGCCCGAGACCGGCCCGCGCGTCACCGACCAGATGATCGACCGCCTGGTGCTGCCGATGTCCAATGTCTGCGTGGCGGCGCTTCGTGAAGGCATCGTCGACGATGCCGATGCGGTCGACGGTGCCATGATCTTCGGCACCGGCTATGCGCCGTTCCGTGGTGGCCCGCTGAATTATGCGCGCACGCGCGGGGTGGAGAATGTCGTATCCACCATGCGCGCATTGGCCGAGCGATTCGGCGCACGCTTTGCGTCCGATCCGGGCTGGGACAATTTCAAGTGAGAGCCATATGACTGAAAGGTCCGACACCGAACCGAGCGGCGATCTCTGTATCCGCACGCTGGCGATGCCCGCCGACACCAACGCCAATGGCGACATCTTTGGCGGCTGGTTGCTCAGCCAGATGGATGTCGGCGGCGGCGTGTTCGCATCGAAGGCCGCGCGATCGCGCACCGTGACGGTGGCGATCGAGGCCATGAATTTCCGCAAGGCCGTCTATGTCGGCGATCTCGTCTCCGTCTACGCCAATCTCGTACGCGTCGGCCGCACCTCGATGACCGTGCATCTCGAAGCCTGGGCGCTGCGGCGCCGGGAGCTTCAGCCGATCCTGGTGACCGACGGCAATTTTACCTATGTCTCGATCGACGACGACGGCCGTCCGCAAGCGATCCGCCGAGACGATCCGCCGATCGCGACGTAACCGCGCGCGGCGCTCTGTCCCATCTCACGGAGATGTGCGGCAACGCCAAACGCGGCGCGACTGAGTCAACGCGTCGCGGCTTCGCCAACAACCAGTCATAAAACGGATGAGGTCTCCGCGTACTCAATTGCACGTCGATTCGGGGTGGAAACCGGCTGATTTGCCTGAGGAACTTTTGGGCAGAGATCCGGTTATTTGCCCGCATTGAGGAATCCACGGGCCATGCCGGACAGCTACATCATCGAAGTCAATTCACAGACCGCGGGTATCGTCGTTCGCGGTCAGGGCGGCTACTGCTTCTTCGCCTCGTCCCACCAGTTCAATCGCCTCGAAGGCCAGCTCTTCCGCAACGCCCGCGAAGCGGAGCGCGCCGCCCGCAAACTGGTTAACGGCGATGTGAGGGAAGCGGCGTAGTTTCGCTGGTCATTCCGGGCCCGCGCCTTTCGGCGCGTCCCGGAACGACACCGTCGATCACAACTTCGTCGCCGACCGCGACAACAGCTTCCAGTCGTCGCCCTGCTTCTGCCAGTTCATCAGGATGTGGAGGTTGGTCGGCACTTTCTTCCCATCGGCCGCCATCTCCTGTTCCGCCACCCAGTGGAAGCGCACGATCGCGGCGGGGCCGACGACCTTGATGGTCGGGTCCTTGTATTCGATCGACAGGAATTTTGACTTGCCGTCGGTGGCGTTGGTGACGAAGGTCGCCTTGTCCTCGACCTTGCCGCTGGAATGGCTATAGCTCACCTCGTCGGCGCAGAGCGCGCCGAGCGCCTTGGGATCGGCCGCGATCTGGGCGAGGCGGAAGGTCTCGACCTTCTTTGCTACGGCTTCCTCGTCCGCCGAGGCCGCCAGCGCCGGTGTCGTGAGCGCAACAGCTGAGGCGGCAAGAGTCGAGACAGCAAGAGTCGAGAGAGCCAGATCGCGTCGGTTGATCGTCATCGTTTCCTCCTTTTTGATCTTGCGCGGAGTGTTGCAGCCGCGCGCGACTTTGTCGAGTGTCGCATCGTCGTCATGCGGATGCGTCATTGCGCGACAGAGGCCGTATTGATACGTCTTCCGCATCGATGCGCGGCGCATTTGGGAAAGTACGGACATGATCAACACGTTGGGCAGAGCGTTGCTGTTCGACATCGACGGCACGCTGGCCAACACCGACCCGCTGCACCTGAAGGCCTTCAATCAGGTGCTCGGTCCTCGCGGCCACGTGTTCGATCACGCGCGCTTCTCCAGGGAGCTGCAAGGCTTTGCCAATGCGGCGATCGGCGAGCGCTTTCTGCCCGACGAACCGGTGGAGCAGCGCGTCTTGATCCTCGCTGAAAAGGAGCAGGTTTTCCGCGAGCTCGTCGCCGGCCAGATCGAGCCGCTGCCGGGCCTGATGGCGCTGCTCGACCGAGCCGATATTGCCGGCATTCCCATGGTTGCCGTGACCAACGCCCCGCGGCTCAATGCGGAGCTGCTGTTGTCCGGCCTCGGCATCGCGCACCGCTTCAAGGCGCTCGTGATCGGCGACGAGCTGCCGCACGGCAAACCGCACCCGCTGCCCTATCAGGAAGGGCTGCGCTTTGTCGGCGCCGGCGCGGTCGCCTCGATCGCTTTTGAGGACTCCCGCACCGGCGTGCAATCGGCCACTGCGGCGGGGATACCGACCATCGGCATCCGGACGAGCCTCGGCCATGGCGACCTTGTCGCCGCCGGCGCGGTCGCGTCCGCGAGTGCCTTCGACGATCCGGATCTGCTGGCGCGCCTCGCCGCCGCAATGGCCTGGTGAGTAGCTTCGTCCGTTAACCGTGATCGGCGCGCGCATTGACCGGATGCGCGAACCGCCGCACCATGCAGCTTCCTGATTTGAGGCCATCGCCGTGACCGGACTGACCCATCGCCAAGCCGAAATCCTCAACATCGCGCGGGCCTCGGGCCGCGTCATGGTCGAGGAGCTGGCGCGCCGGTTCGAGGTTTCGGCGCAAACCATTCGCAAGGATCTCAACGATCTCTGCGAGCGCCGCTCGCTGACCCGTATCCATGGCGGCGCCATCATCGCCTCCGGCGTCGAGAATCTCGCCTATGAGGCGCGCCGCTTCGTCGCCGCCGACGAGAAGAAGGCGATCGGGGCCGCGGCGGCGTCGCTGATCCCGAACGGCTGCTCGCTGTTCATCAACATCGGCACCACGACGGAGGAGGTCGCAAGCGCCTTGACCTCGCACGAGGATCTCCTCGTCATCACCAACAACCTCAATGTCGCGATGCTGCTCTACCGCCATCCCCGCATCGAGGTGGTGGTCGCCGGCGGCACGGTGCGGCGCGCCGACGGCGCCGTGGTCGGCTCGACCGCGACGCAATTGATCGGACAGTTCAAGGTCGACTACGCCATCATCGGCGCGTCCGCGATCGACGAGGAGGGCGCGCTGCTCGACTTCGACTATCGCGAGGTGCAGGTGGCGCAGGCCATCATCGCCAACGCCCGCAGCGTCATGCTGGTTGCGGACTCGACGAAGCTTCGGCGCAGCGCGCCGGTGCGCATCGCCCATATCAGCCAGATCCAGACCTTCGTCACCGACCAGGAACTGCCCGAGCGCCTCGCCACCATCTGCCACAGCAAGGGCATCGAGGTGATGGCGGCGATGCCGAAGGCAGCGGGGGATATCGATGAGACTCAGGCCGATGCGCAGGATGCAGCACCCGAATCGGCGCCGGTGGTGCGGCTGAGGTAGGACTATGGGTCGTCCCACGGGTTGAGCAGCGTTACGCCGAATGCCGCAAAATCCTTCACATTGCGCGTGACGAGCGTGATGTTGTTTGCGAGCGCGGTGGCGGCGAAGAAGCCATCCATGACGGACAGCGCGATGCCGCTCCTGCGGCTCTGAGCCATCAGGTCTCCGCAGCGCTCGGCCACCGCGCGGTCGATCGGCAGGATGCGATCGGCAAAGCGCTCCGGCAGATCGAGGGCGAGCCAGGCGGCAAGTGCTGCGCGGCGACGGCCGTCCTCCAGCAACGCGATGCCGCGGCGCAGCTCGGCGATCGAAGCCACGCTGATGAACGCACGGTCCTCATCGATCGTATCGAGCCACGCCAAGACTTTAGGCGACGGCGCTGGCCGCTGAACCTCCGACAATACGTTGGTGTCGAGCAGCAGGTTCACGGTATCTCGTCGCGCGGCGCGTCGTGCACGCGTTCAGGTTCGAGGTCGGCGCCGCGCAGCGGCGAAGCCAGCAGGAATTCGGCGAGCGTGCCTTTGCGGGCGGACTTGCGTGCCCATTCCTCGGCGGAAACGATCACGGCATTGGGCTTGCCGTGACGGGTGATGATCTGGGGCCCGCTTTGGGCACGGTCGATCACCTCGGACAGCCGCGCCTTGGCGTTGGCTAGCGTCCAGGTGTCAGTCGGCGGTGCGTCGGGTGATGTGTTGTGGTCGGTCATGACAGATAGAACCAATATGACTATTATGACTATATTTGCCCTAGATGGCTATTCAAGAGTGATATTGCTTCTCGGATTGCGGTCGGACCCTGCTCATTTTTTGCGCCGAGCTGCCCAATAAAAAGTTCCGCTTTCGCTTCCGTTCGTCTCTCTTTCATCTTGCTTTCGTTTTGCGGTGTGATCTAATCAAAAACGAAAGTAACCACTCGACGGAACGAGTGGTCGCCGGGGGATGCGTCTGTTGGAGCGTATTTTCGACCTCGCCATCATCGGAGGCGGTGTTAACGGCTGCGGCATCGCGCGCGACGCGGTGGGCCGTGGCAACACGGTTTTCCTGTGCGAAATGAACGATCTGGCGAGCGGGACGTCGTCCTGGTCGACCAAGCTGGTGCATGGCGGCCTGCGCTATCTCGAATATTACGAGTTTCGCCTGGTCCGCGAGGCGCTGATCGAGCGCGAGATCCTCTGGGGCATCGCACCCCACATCATCCGCCCCCTGCGTTTCGTTTTGCCGCATCATGCCGGCCTCCGCCCGGCTTGGCTGCTCCGGCTCGGCCTCTTCCTCTATGACCACATCGGTGGCCGTCATCTGTTGCCTGCGACCCGTTCGGTGGATCTGCGGCGCGACGAGGTCGGCCGCCCGCTGATCCCGAATCGCTATACCCGCGCTTTCGAATATTCCGACTGCTTCGTCGATGACGCCCGCCTCGTCGTGCTCAATGCGCGCGATGCCGCCGACAAGGGCGCCGAGATCCGCACCCGCACCCGCGCGACGGATATCAAGCAATCCGACGGCGTCTGGACCGTCAGCATGGTCGACACGCTGACCGGCGCGCGTTCGCAGGTCCAGGCGCGCGCGCTCATCAATGCCGGTGGCCCCTGGGTCGAGGACGTGCTCGGCCGCGGCGCCGGCGTCAATGCGAAGGCCAAGGTGCGGCTGGTGCAGGGTTCGCACATCGTGGTCAAGAAGCTCTACGACCACGATCGCGCCTACATGTTCCAGAACGCCGACGGCCGCATCATCTTCGTGATCCCGTACCAGGACGATTTTACGCTGATCGGCACCACCGACCGCGACTATGACGGCGACCCCGCCAAGGTGAAGGCGACACCCGAGGAGATCCAGTATCTCTGCACGGCGGCGAGCGAATATCTGGCCAAGCCCGTCACCCCCGGCGACGTGGTCTGGACCTATTCCGGCGTGCGTCCGCTCTATGACGATGGCGCCAGCGAGGCCAAGGCCGCTACACGCGATTACGTGTTCGAGCTCGACATGCCCGGCGGCGTGCCGCTGCTCTCGATCTATGGCGGCAAGATCACGACCTATCGCCGCCTCGCCGAGGAAGCGCTGGAGCGGCTCGCGCCTCATCTTCGCAGTGCGAAAGCGCGCGAGGGCTGGACCGGCAAATGGCCGCTCCCCGGCGGCGACATGGGCGTGTCCGATGTCGACGGGCTGATCGCCGAGCTTCAGCGCGGCTATCCGTTCCTCAGCCACGAGCATGCGCGGCGCCTCGCCCGCGCCTACGGTACCCGCGCCGTGAAGCTGCTCGGGGACGCGAAATCCGCCGCCGATCTCGGCCAGGCCTTCGGCGCGACGCTGACCGAACGCGAGGTCCGCTATCTCATGGCCAACGAATGGGCCGTCACCGCCGAGGACGTCGTCTGGCGCCGTTCCAAGCTCGGCCTGCGACTATCTGCCGACGAGATCGCTGCATTGAACGACTGGATTGCATCCCACGCCGTGCCGCAAAGTCCCCTGCTGGAAGCGGGAGGACGCCCATGACCGTGACACTCGATCATGTGACCCGGACCGTCGAGGGGGTCCCGCACATCCGCGACGTCTCGCTGACGCTCGAGAGCGGGACGCTCAACGTGCTGCTCGGGCCGACGCTGTCGGGCAAGACCTCGATCATGCGGCTGCTCGCCGGGCTCGACAAGCCGACCACGGGCAAGCTGCTGGTCAACGGCAAGGACGTCACCGGTGTCGACGTGCGCCAGCGCTCGGTCGCGATGGTCTATCAGCAGTTCATCAATTACCCCTCCCTGAGCGTCTACGAGAACATCGCCTCGCCCTTGCGCGTGCAGGGCAAGCCGCGCGAGGAGATCGAGAAGCGCGTCGCCGAGGCCGCCCGGCTGCTCAGGCTCGAGCCGTTCCTCAAGCGCACGCCGCTTCAGCTTTCCGGCGGCCAGCAGCAGCGCACCGCGATGGCGCGCGCGCTGGTCAAGGGCGCCGATCTCGTGCTGCTCGACGAGCCGCTCGCCAATCTCGACTACAAGCTGCGCGAAGAGCTGCGCACCGAGCTGCCGCGCATCTTCGAGGCCTCGGGCGCGATCTTCGTCTATGCCACCACCGAGCCGACCGAAGCGCTGCTGCTCGGCGGCAACACGGTGTGCATGTGGGAGGGGCAGGCGCTCCAGATCGGCGAGACGCCGAGCGTCTACCGGCGTCCGCAGACCCTGCGTGTCGCGCAGGTGTTTTCCGATCCGCCGCTCAACCTCGTCGGCATCGAGAAGAAGAACGGCTCCGTGCAATATGCGGGAGGCATCGCCGCGCCGGCGTCCGGTCTCTATTCATCGCTGGCCGACGGCGCCTATCGCGTCGGCTTTCGCGCGCATCAGCTCGCGCTCGCCAATGGCGAGACTGACCGCCACGCCTTCCATGCCACGGTGACGGTGACCGAAATCACCGGTTCGGAGAGTTTCGTGCATCTGACCCGCGACGGATCGAACTGGGTTGCGGTGCTGCACGGCGTGCACGAGTTCGAGCCGGGCCAGACCATCGACGCCGTGCTCGATCCCAACGATGTTTTTGTGTTCGACGCGGCCGATCGCCTCGTCGCGGCACCTGGTTCTTGAGGGAGATGCGCCATGGCCCGCATTGACCTCGTCGATCTCGCCCATTCCTACGGCGGCAATGACGCGCCGCAGGAAAGCTTTGCGCTGAAGCCGGTGACCATGACCTGGCGGCAGGGCGGCGCCTATGCGCTGCTCGGGCCGTCCGGCTGCGGCAAGACCACGCTGCTCAACGTCATTTCCGGCATCATCACGCCGTCGCGGGGGAAAATCCTGTTCGACGGCGAGGACATCACACCGCTGTCAACCCAGAAGCGCAACATCGCCCAGGTGTTCCAGTTTCCGGTGATCTACGACACCATGACGGTGGGGCAGAACCTGGCGTTTCCGTTGAAGAACCGCGGCGTGCCGAAGGCCGAGATCGACAAGCGCGTCGCCGAGATCGGCCGGCTGCTCGACCTCGAGCCCTATCTGAATCGCAAGGCGACCCGGCTCACGGCGGATGCCAAGCAAAAGATCTCGCTCGGCCGCGGTCTCGTCCGCTCCGACGTCGCCGCCGTGCTGTTCGACGAGCCGCTGACTGTGATCGACCCCGAGCTGAAATGGCAGCTCCGCTCCAAGCTGAAGGCGCTGCATCGCGAGCTCGACCTCACGATGATCTACGTCACCCACGACCAGACCGAGGCGCTGACCTTCGCCGACACCGTCGTCGTCATGCATGACGGCCGCGTGGTGCAGAGCGGCACGCCGGCCGAGCTGTTCGACAAGCCGGCGCATACCTTCGTCGGCTATTTCATCGGCTCGCCCGGCATGAACATCATTCCGGCCGAGGTGAGGGGCCGCGAGGCCAGGATCGGCGGCCACGTCATCGCGCTGAACCGCAGTTATGACGCTCTACCGGCGGGCGCGAAGATCGAGATCGGCGTGCGCCCCGAATTCGTCGAGGTCGTCGCGCCTGCGCCGGGCCTGCTCACGGCGAAGATCGAGCGCATCGACGATCTCGGCCGCATCCGTTTTGCGCGCGCGCGCCTCGGTGACGCAAAGCTCGCCGCGCGTGCGCCGGCAGGCTTCACCAGCGCGGACGGCACCGCCGGGCTGAAGTTCGATCCGTCATACGTCCACGTCTATGCCGACAGCCTTCTGGTGGAGGGAGCCGCCTGATGGACAAGACCGTCAACCAAAAAGCCTGGTTCCTGGTGCTGCCGGTGTTCCTGGTCGTCGCGTTCTCGGCGGTGCTGCCGCTGATGACGGTCGTGAACTATTCGATGCAGGACACCTTCGGCAACAACCAGTTCTTCTGGAACGGCGTCGGCTGGTTCAAGGAGCTGCTCGATCCCTCGACCGATCTCGGCGGCCGCTTCCTCGCCTCGCTCGGCCGCAATCTGTTCTTCTCGCTGGTGATCCTCGCCATCGAGGTCCCGCTCGGCATCGTCATCGCACTATCGATGCCGCGGCAGGGATGGACGGTGGCGGCCTGTCTCGTGATCCTCGCGCTGCCGCTTTTGATTCCGTGGAACGTGGTCGGCACGATATGGCAGATCTTCGGCCGGCCCGACATCGGCCTGATGGGCTATGTCCTCAACCACATCGGCCTCGACTACAATTATGTCTCCAACGACATCGACGCCTGGGTTACCGTCATCGTGATGGACGTCTGGCACTGGACCAGTCTCGTCGCGCTGCTCTGCTATGCCGGCCTGAAGTCGATTCCCGAAGCCTATTACCAGGCCGCGCAGATCGACGGCGCCTCGCGCTGGGCCGTGTTCAAGGCGATCCAGCTGCCCAAGATGAACCGCGTGCTGCTGATCGCGGTGCTGCTGCGCTTCATGGACAGCTTCATGATCTATACCGAGCCGTTCGTCGTCACAGGCGGCGGCCCGGGCAATTCGACGACCTTCGTGTCGATCGAGCTGGTCAAGATCGCGCTCGGCCAGTTCGACCTCGGCAAGGCCGCCGCGCTGTCGCTGGTCTACAATCTGATCATCCTGATCGTCTGCTGGATCTTCTACACCGTCATGACCAATGCCGGCAGCGATCGGAAACCGCAGGAAGGAGCCGCGTGATGCACTCGATTCCCGGCCGTCGCCTTATCATGGCGCTGTTCCTGATCTTCCTGCTGTTGCCGATCTACTGGCTCGTCAACATGAGCTTCAAGACCAACGCCGAGATCGTCTCGACGATGACGCTGTGGCCGCACGCGCCGACGCTGCAGCACTACAAGCGCATCTTCACCGACGAGAGCTGGTATTCCGGCTACATCAACTCGCTGGAATACGTCGTCCTCAACACCATCATCTCGATCTCGGTGGCGCTGCCGGCGGCCTACGCTTTCTCGCGCTACCGCTTCCTCGGCGACAAGCATCTATTCTTCTGGCTGCTGTCGAACCGGATGGCGCCGGCCGCGGTCTACGCGCTGCCGTTCTTCAACCTCTATTCGGCGATCGGCTTGTTCGATACGCCCTGGGCGGTCGCGCTGGCGCACTGCATCTTCAACGTTCCGCTGGCGGTGTGGATCCTGGAAGGTTTCGTGTCCGGCGTACCGCGCGAGATCGACGAGACCGCCTTCCTCGACGGCTATTCCTTCCCGCGTTTCTTCATCAAGATCCTTGTGCCGCTGATCGCGAGCGGCATCGGCGTCGCCGCCTTCTTCTGCTTCATGTTCTCCTGGGTCGAGCTGCTGCTCGCGCGGACGCTGACGTCGGTGCAGGCCAAGCCGATCGCGGCGATCATGACGCGCACGGTGTCGGCGGCCGGCATGGATTGGGGCCTGCTGGCGGCTGCCGGCGTGCTCACCATCATTCCGGGCGCGCTCGTGATCTGGTTCGTCCGCAATTACATCGCGAGCGGTTTTGCGCTCGGCCGAGTTTAGGAGGCTGCTATGGAATCCATCGCATGGATGGCCTGGACGCTGCCGACCGCGATCTTCTTCGTGGCGCTCGCCAGCACCCTCGCGGTCATGACCTGGCTCGCCGCGGTCTATCCCGAAGCCGAGCGCGTCGGCGTGCTCAGTATTCCGACGACGCGGGGCGACCGCCTGTTCATCTCCCTGATCACGGCGGCCGTCATCCACCTCCTGTGGATCGCCTTCGCCGGCACCGACGCACTCGCCACGCTTCCGATCGGTGAGGAAGGTCTTGAAATTTCGAGCCTGTGGCTCGCAAGCGGAATTTCGCTGGTCACGGCCGTGCTCATTTTCCGCACGGTCTGAAGCTCGCGAAGGGACGGCCAGATCCGGGAGCAACCCGGGCCTGTAGAAAGTTTGTCGCTGCAACGGAGGAACAACATGCGGCAGTTTAGGAGAAGGGAACGTCCATTGACCAAGAGCAGTTTTCTGACGATGTCCAGCGTCGCCGCCATCGTCGCGGTGTCGTTCGCCGTCTCGGCGCCGGTTCGCGCCGCCGACGACGCCGCGATCCAGAAGTGGATCGCGGAATTCCAACCCTCGACGCTGTCGAAGGAGGACCAGAAGAAGGAGCTGGAGTGGTTCGTCAAGGCCGCCGAGCCCTTCAAGGGCATGGAGATCAACGTGGTCTCCGAGACCATTACCACCCACGAATACGAGTCGCAGACGCTGGCCAAGGCGTTCTCCGAGCTCACCGGCATCAAGCTCAAGCACGACATCATCCAGGAAGGTGACGTGGTCGAGAAGCTGCAGACCCAGATGCAGTCCGGCAAGAACGTGTACGACGGCTGGATCAACGATTCCGACCTGATCGGCACGCATTTCCGCTACGGCCAGACCATCGCGCTGTCGGACTACATGACCGGCGAGGGCAAGGACGTCACCGACCCCATGCTCGACGTCAACGACTTCATCGGCAAGTCGTTCGGCACCGCGCCGGACGGCAAGCTCTACCAGCTGCCCGACCAGCAGTTCGCCAACCTCTATTGGTTCCGCTACGACTGGTTCACCAACCCCGACTACAAGGCCAAGTTCAAGGCCAAGTACGGCTACGAGCTCGGCGTTCCCGTGAACTGGTCGGCCTACGAGGACATCGCCGAGTTCTTCACCAACGACATCAAGGAGATCAACGGCGTCAAGGTCTACGGCCATATGGACTATGGCAAGAAGGACCCGTCGCTCGGCTGGCGTTTCACCGACGCCTGGCTGTCGATGGCCGGCAACGGCGACAAGGGCATTCCGAACGGTCTGCCGGTCGACGAGTGGGGCATCCGCATGGAAGGCTGCCGTCCGGTCGGCTCTTCGGTCGAGCGTGGTGGCGACACCAACGGTCCGGCCGCGGTCTACTCGATCACCAAGTATCTGGAGTGGATGAAGAAGTATGCTCCGCCGCAGGCTCAGGGCATGACCTTCTCCGAGTCGGGTCCGGTGCCGGCGCAGGGCAACATCGCCCAGCAGATGTTCTGGTACACCGCCTTCACCGCCGACATGGTGAAGCCCGGCATCGCCGTGATGAACGCGGACGGTACGCCGAAATGGCGTATGGCTCCGTCGCCGCACGGTTCGTACTGGAAGGAAGGCATGAAGCTCGGCTACCAGGACGCCGGCTCGGTGACGCTGCTGAAGTCGACCCCGGCGGATCGCCGCAAGGCGGCCTGGCTCTATCTCCAGTTCATCATCTCCAAGACGGTGTCGCTGAAGAAGAGCCATGTCGGTCTCACGTTCATTCGTGAATCCGACATCTGGGACAAGTCGTTCACGGAGCGTGCGCCGAAGCTCGGCGGCCTGATCGAGTTCTACCGCTCGCCCGCGCGCGTGCAGTGGACCCCGACCGGCAACAACGTGCCCGACTATCCGAAGCTGGCGCAGTTGTGGTGGCAGAACATCGGCGATGCGTCGTCCGGTGCGAAGACGCCGCAAGCCGCGATGGACTCGCTCGCCGCGGCCCAGGACTCCGTGATGGAGCGCCTGGAGAAGTCGGGCGTGCAGGGCGCCTGCGGTCCGAAGCTGCACAAGAAGGAGACGGCCGAGTACTGGTTCGCCAAGGCCCAGAAGGACGGCACGATTGCTCCCCAGCGCAAGCTCGCCAACGAGAAGCCGAAGGGCGAGACGGTCGACTACGACACGCTGATCAAGTCGTGGCCGGCACAGCCCCCGAAGCGCGCCTCGCTGCAATAAGGCACATCACATAACGACGAAAGGCCGGGAGCGATCCCGGCCTTTTTCTTTTCATTGTCGTGGATTCTGCTTCCACAACGTCATTGCGAGCGAAGCGAAGCAATCCAGAATCTTTCCGCGGAGGAAGTCTGGATTGTTTCGTCGCTTCGCTCCTCGCAATGACGGAGGATGGAGCGGCGACGATAGCCTTACTCCGCCGCCTCAGCCGCGAGCGCCGGATAATCCGTGTATCCCTTCGCGCCGCCGCCGTAGAACGTGTTCTTGTCCCAGTCGTTGAGCGCCGCGCCCGTCTTCAACCGCTCGACCAGGTCGGGGTTGGAGATGAACGGCTTGCCGAAGGCGATGAGGTCGGCCGCGCCCGCGTCCAGCACCTTGGTCGCGAGTTCGAAATCGTAGCCGTTGTTGGCGACATAGGCACCGGCGAAGCGCTTGCGCAGGCCGGCATAGTCGAAAGGTGCGATGTCGCGCGGGCCGCCCGTGGCGCCTTCGACGACATGGAGATAAGCGAGCTTCAGCGCGCTGAGGCCGTCGACGATATGGTCGTAGAGAGCCTGCGTATTCGAGTCCGAGATGTCGTTGGCCGGCGTCACCGGCGAGATGCGGATGCCGGTTCGCTCGGCACCGGCTTCGGCCACGACGGCCTTCGAGACCTCCAGCATCAGCCTCGCGCGGTTCTCGATCGAGCCGCCATAGGCGTCAGTGCGCTTGTTGGTGCCGTCCTTGGCGAATTGCTCAAGCAGATAGCCGTTGGCGCCGTGGATCTCGACGCCGTCGAAGCCGGCCTCGATTGCATTTGTCGTGGCACGCTTGAAGTCGTCGATGATCCCGGGAATTTCGGAGAGCTCGAGCGCGCGTGGCTCGGAGACATCGGCAAAGCCGCCGTTCACGAAGGTCTTGCCCTTGGCGCGGATCGCGCTCGGCGCCACCGGGGCTGCGCCATTGGCCTGGAGATCGACATGCGAGATGCGGCCGACATGCCAGAGCTGGATGAAGATCTTGCCGCCGCGCTCATGGACACGGTCGGTGACCTTGCGCCACCCGGCGACCTGGTCCTTGGAGTAAATGCCGGGGGTGTCCTGGTAGCCCTGGCCCTGCTGCGAGACCTGGCTCGCTTCGGTGATCAGAAGCCCTGCGGAGGCCCGCTGGGCGTAATAGTCGGCAGCGAGCGCACCGGGTACGAAGGTGCCGGGAACGGCGCGGTTGCGCGTCAATGGCGCCATCACGAAACGGTTGGCCAGCGTAATCGGGCCGAGCTTGTAGGTTTCAAACAATTTGGTCGGGCGGCTCATGGGAGTGCTTCCAGGCGGTGAGAGGTCCGGAACACTTGTGCATCGCGGCAATCGGCGCAAGGGATGAGCCATACGGAAAGTGCAGACAAGCTACGCGGCAGGGGCCGCGTAGCATAATTCGTGTGCAATTGGGGGCCGGAGCAGCGGATTCCGACTGCGGCGGCCGCGCGATACGTCAGTTCGCGCCGAGGAAGTCGCGCTTGCCGATCTCGACGCCGTTGTGACGCAGGATGCCGTGCGCGGTGGTGGCGTGGAAATAGAAGTTCGGCAGCGAGAACGCGCTGAGGAATTGCTGCCCCTTCATCGTGATGGTCTTGTCGGGGCCGCCGGGGAAGCTGACGTCCTTGGTCTCGGCGCCCTCGAACTGCTCCGGCTTGAACGACTTCACATAGTCGATGGTCTTGGCCAGCCGCTGCTTCAACTCCGCAATCGTCGTCTCGGTGTCAGGCGTGGAGGGCACTTCGCTATGGGTCAGCCGCGCGCAGCCCTTGGCGGCGAAATCGCTGACCAGCTGGATCTGCTTCGAAAGCGGCAGCATGTCCGGAAAGAGGCGGGAGCCGAGCAGGACGGCGGGATCGACCTTCTTGGCCGCGCAATGCGCCTCGGCTTTCGTGAGCAAGCCGGTGAGGCTGTTCAGCATCTGCAGATAGGCGGGGACGACGGTGTCGTAAAAAGACATGTGATGCTCGCTCTCATGGTGGGAAATTTCAGGAGAAAACCTGAGCCACTCACATGGGGCCGTCATGGAAAAAAGCAATCGCAGGAGCGGCTTGTGCGGTGCGAAAATTCTACCGGATCGTCCCCGCCGGCTGCGCCTGCGCCGTGCCGCCGCGCATCCGGGCGAGCAGCTCCGCGGTCGGCCAGGAATCCGCCGGCAGGCCGTATTTGATCTGCATCGCCTTCACCGCGGCGCGGCTCTGCTGGCCCAGCACGCCGTCGATCTTGCCGACATTGAAGCCGGCGCGCGCCAGGAGCTGCTGCAAGGCCTTCAGTTCGTTGAACGGTAGTTGCGCGACCGGCCCCGCCGGCTTGCGCATCGGGGCCGCGCCCGCGATGCGGGTGGCGAGATAGCCCGCCGTCGTCGAATAGATCAGCGAGTTATTCCACTCGGTGTAGGCGGCGAAATTCGGGTACGCCATGAAGGCCGGACCGAAGCGTCCCATCGGCAGCAGCACGGACGCCGCGAGATTGTCGTTCGGCAGCGGCCGGCCGTCGGGATAGGTGACCCCCAGCTGCGCCCATTTCGAGCGCGGCTCTCGCACCGTGAGATCGGTCTGATCCCACGGCAGGTTCTGCGGCACCTTGATCTCCTCCAGCCACGGCTCGCCGCGCCGCCACTTCAAGCCGTTGGCGATGTAGTTCGCGGTCGAGCCGATCACGTCGTCCTCGCTGCGCAGGAGATCGCGTCGCCCGTCGCCGTCATAGTCGACGGCATAGTTGACGTAGTGCACGGGCAGGAACTGCGTCTGCCCGAGCTCGCCGGCCCAGGAGCCGACCATCTCGTCGGGATGCAGATCGCCGCGGTCGATGATCTTCAGCGCGGCGATGGTCTCGCCCACGAACATCTCCGAGCGTCGGCAGTCATAGGCGAGCGACACCAGCGATTTCAGCGTCGGCAGATTTCCCATGTTGACGCCGAAATCGCTCTCGAGGCCCCAGAACGCGGCGATCACCGCCGGCGGCACGCCGTATTCCTTTTCGGCGCGCGCGAATGCCGCGGCGTGGGTCTTGATGTGCTGCTGGCCGTTCTGCATGCGATAGGGCGCGGCCATGCGGCCGGCAAATTCAGTGAAGAGCTGGCCGAACACCCGCTGGCCGCGGTCGCGGTTGACGATGCCCTGGTCGTAGACGAGGTAGGGCGAAGCCTCCGCGATCGTCCGCTGCGACACGCCGGCGGCAACGGCTTGGCTCTTCACGTCCGCCAGGAAGCGATCGAAGCTCGCGCCGTTGTGGCACGACGCCGCGCGCGGCGACGGCGCGGTGGCCCTCGGCGCTGCGGGCTTGGCGGGAGGTGGGAGAGGCTGGGCGGAGGCGGTTGCGGAGAGCGCGAGAACAGTGACGGCCGCGATCGCAAATCGGGTCTGGAGCATAGGGTTCCGGCGGGGAGGGCAGGCGTGGATTCGTCCGAAGTTTAGGTGAACTGATGGCCTCAGGCCATCCTTTCCATGCCATGTTAGCGCACCGAATGCGAGCGGGTGGATGTCGCGCCGGCCTAACCGAACAGCCGCAGCAGCAGCGCCTTGCCGACGGGAATGGCCCTGATCCCCCGGTAGGCGCGCACATATTCGCCGGCGTAGAAGGCCCTGATCGCATGGACGCGGATATCCATGCTTTCTTCAAAGCGCACTGCAAATCCATTCCTCGTCCGCCGCACCACGACGCCGGCGATCGAACGGCCATAGATCTGGCATTCAAGCTTGCTGCCGATCGCGGGTGGATCTGGGTCGATGAAGCGGGCGCCGCTGATGGATATATCGCCGAGCCGAGCCAGGTACGATTTGCCGCCCTGATGCAGCAGGATCGGCTCGTTGCGGTTGAAGCGCTCCGCCTTGCGCTTGCGCGGCTGCTCGATGCAGACGAAGCAGACGACGGTGAGGATAAGGGCGTTGTAGAGGCTCCATGCCAGCGCCAGGCCGCCATAGGCGATGTTCTCGCCGCGCAGATGCAGGATGAAGGCGTAGGCGATGGCCGCGAGCGTAATGATGAGCGCACTGCCATAAAGCCGGAGCAGCGGCCACTCCACGAATTTCCGGCCGCGCTCGCCGCCCTTGGCCGTGACCTGGAACTTGTGTCCTTTCGGCTTCAACAGGCCGGTCGCGACCGCCTTGAGGACCGCGGGCGCTGCAACGAGTTGCGACACATCCGTCATCATCGCAAGCGAACGGCCGCGCGACAGCCACGCCATGGTGAGTCCATGCCAGACGTAGAACGGCAGGAAGTACCGCAACAGCTCGGAGAGGTCGGCCTGCACCGCCTTGATGCCGAAAAGCAGGAACAGCCAGGGCACCACCAGCCCGAACATCCTGGTCCCGTAGACGGCCGTCCAGCTCATGAAGGCATCGACCAGCGACAGCCGGTCGATAAAAGAGAGGTTCGAATCACGCGACAGCGGTCCGCTACGGCCGCGCACGATTTGCATGAAGCCGAGGCACCAGCGCCCGCGCTGGGTGATGTATTCCTTGAGCCCCTCCGGCGCGAGACCGATGGTCAGTCGCTCGTTGAGATAGACGGTGTTGAAGCCGAGCTCTTTCAGCCGCAGCGTGACGAGATAATCCTCGGTGACCGAGTCTGTCGGAAAGCCGCCGATCCGCATCAGGGCGCCGTAGCGGATGAGGGACGACGTGCCGCAGCAGAAGGCGACGCCCCAGGCGTCCTTTGCCGGCATCAGGATGTCGAAAAAGAAGCGCTGCTCGTCGGGCCAGACGTCGGTGGCGCCCAGATTGCTCTGGATTGGATCGGAGTTGATGAAATGCTGGGGCGTCTGCACGACGCCCACGCCGGCGTCATCCATCAGGCTGATGGTCCGACTGAGGAAGTCGGGCCGCGGCACGAAATCGGCGTCGAGAATTGCGATGAAGTCCGGCGGCTCCGGCAATTCGCGGACATGTCCGAGCGCATGGTTGATGTTGCCCGCCTTGGCATGCCGGTTATCGGCGCGCGCGAGGTAGCGGCAGCCGAGCTCCTGGGCGAGGCGCCGCAGCCACAGGCGGCGTCCGTCGTCGAGCACCCAGACACGGTAGTTGCCGTACTGCATCCCGGTCGCGCCGATGATCGTCCGCTCCAGGATCGATTTGTCCTCGTTGTAGGTGCAGATGAACACGTCGATCAACGGAGCTGCGCGATCCCTGGCGCGGCTGTCGACCTTCGCGGCGCCCGAACGGTCGATGGTTCGGCTGAGGAACAGCATCGACAGCGCGACCGCAATCAGGGAGGCGGATTCCGCCAGCATGAAGGGAAGGCCGATCAGGAAATCTGCGGTCAGTCCGGGCGGCGGTACGGTCTCGGTGACGCGCCAATGGAAGTAGCGCAGCAGCAGGACGAACGACACGCCGGTCAGCAGCGAACGCGCCGGCGTGTTCTCGCGCCTGAGAAGCGGCACCACCACCATGAACGCACCGAGCGCAAGAAAGCCGGGCGCCAGCGCCGCCATCATGGTGCCGCCTCGCGCCGGGCGAAGATCACGCGGCCGGTCCGTCCCACCGTGCAGTCGTGCGCGGCGGCGTCGGCAGGCGCCACCGTCACGCGGTAAGGCTCCTTGCCTAGTGCATCGGGGTTGATGGCGAGATTGGCCGGGGCGCCCGCAGCCCCGGTCAGATTGACGACCGTGCCGGAAATCGGGGCACCGCCGTCATTCGGCTCGAAAGTGGTATGATCGCCAAGCTGCAGGCGGTTATATACGCTCTCGGTGACATTGGCCGTGATCACGCTACCGCTGCAATCCAGCACCTTGAGCAGAGGCTGGCCGATCTGCACGTCCTCGCCCGGCGATGTCATCATTTCCCAGACCCGGCCGGTGACCGGGGTTCTGATGCTGGCCTCGGACATGTCGGTGAAGCGGACCTCTTCGACGATGATCTCGTTGGCAAGCCAGGCGATCTCGGTGTCGGTGTGCACCAGATCGGCTTCCAGGTCCTTGGCGCGCAGGCGCATCTCCTCCTCGCGCTGCACGGAACTCGGTCGGTCGTTGTAGCTGTCGCCGAGGAACGAGCCGCTCCTTGCCGCACGCAGCTCGACCTGTGCGGCGTCCAGCCGCTTGCGCGCGCCGAGTTCGGTCTGCTGCGCTACCGACAGCTCGCGAGTCAGCCGCGACAACTCGACCGTGGATACGTTGCCGGATTTCGCGAGCGACGACGCCCGGTCAACCGCGGCGTTTGCTTCCTCTCGTCGCGCGGCGGCTGCCTCGATCGAGGTCTGGATTTCGGCGATGCGCGCTTCGAGCTGAAGGACGCGTCCGTCCCTGAACAATGCGGCCTGCCGGGCGAGGTCCTGCTGGGCGGCCCGGGCGGTCTCGAGCTTGGTTGCGAGACTCGGCCGCTCGTTCTCCAGTCGCGATTGCTGCCGCCGCAGGTCGTCGAGCCGCGAACGATCGCCGCGCGAATTCACGACACGCAGCACGACCATGCCGGCGTCGAGATGCGCCTGGTCCTTGATCGCGGCGGGGGCCGCGGCAACGCGTCCGCCGATCGGCGCGCGCAGGGTGACGAGGCGGGAGTTCAGCACGGCCTCGACGCTGGAATTCTGCCACATCGTGCGCAGCGGCAGCCAGCCGAATATGGCGATGACGGCAAGGCCTGCTGCGATCTTCAAGCTTCGCCGCAACAGGAGCCGGCCTCGCGGAGGCCCCGTGGGTTCGACCCGGGCAGCAGGCTGCCGTGGGTGCTTCTCATCGGCAAGCAGCTCCTCGCGCAGCGCTTGCTGCAGGCCCTTCGCGTCTGCGGAACCAGCCGCTTCGCCTAAGGAAGGAGGGGATGCATCGTGAACGGGAGCGGCCTGCGACCGGTCCATCATGGCAGTCACCTGGCTGAGGGGAGGCAATGCAACGGACCAATGCGGGAGCCGCGCTCCCGTGCCCGCGTCTCCGGAACTTAGTCCGGGCTACGCTTTCCAATGTCCTCGGTTCCGGCGTGTATTTTGATATGAATACGCGTCAAGATTTAGCTGTGCGTCGCCGCGACGCAGTCGCAGCCCTTGCAGCGCGGGGGGCCGACTTCATAACTCAAGCTTCTCTGCTGAATCCTTGGCTCAAATTGGTCAGCTTGGATTCGCTGCACTGGTTTATGCGTCAGCAACGGGATGTCGCCATGAACTATCTTCGTACCGCAATGCTCCTCGCAGGCCTCACCGCCCTGTTCATGGGCGTCGGCTATCTCATCGGCGGCGCCACAGGCGCCATGATCGCGCTCGTCATCGCGGCGGCAACCAATCTCTTCACCTATTGGAACTCCGATCGCATGGTGCTCTCGATGTACGGCGCCCATGAGGTCGATCGTTCGACCGCGCCGGAACTGGTCGGGCTCGTCGCCGAGCTTGCGGGCCGCGCCGGCCTGCCGATGCCGCGCGTGTTCCTGATGGACGAGCCGCAGCCCAATGCGTTCGCGACCGGGCGCAATCCCGAGAACGCCGCGGTTGCCGTCACCACCGGCCTGATGCACCAGCTCAGCCGGGAGGAGCTCGCCGGCGTGATCGCGCACGAGCTCGCCCATATCAAGCACCACGACACCCTGCTCATGACTATTACCGCGACCATTGCGGGTGCGATCTCGATGCTGGCGCAGTTCGGCATGTTCTTCGGCGGAAATCGTGACAATAGCGGTCCCGGCATCGTCGGCTCGATCCTGATGATGATCCTCGCCCCGATCGGCGCCATGCTGGTGCAGATGGCGATCAGCCGCACGCGCGAATACGCCGCGGACAATCTCGGCGCACGCATCGCCGGTCAGCCGATGTGGCTGGCCTCGGCGCTGGTGAAGATCGAG
This sequence comes from Bradyrhizobium sp. SZCCT0153, assembly GCF_018129995.1. Taxonomy (GTDB): domain Bacteria; phylum Pseudomonadota; class Alphaproteobacteria; order Rhizobiales; family Xanthobacteraceae; genus Bradyrhizobium; species Bradyrhizobium japonicum_G. Next base: position 30,924 of record NZ_JAFCKS010000013.1, on the reverse strand, counting down.
GGCGCGGCGCATCAGGTCCCGAATCTCGAGGCGGAGCGAAATCCTGCCACGGCGCACATGTTCATCATCAATCCGCTGTCCGGCCACGGCGTCGACAATCTCTTCGCCACCCATCCTTCGACGCAGAATCGCATCGCGGCGCTTCAGCAGCTCGCGGCAGAGCTCGGCGCGCAGGCGGCGCCGTCGGTCGGCGCCAACGAGAACTATCCGCCGCAGGGCCCCTGGGGCCGCTCGTCCTCGCGCGGGCCTTCTCGCGGGTCTACACGTGGTCCTTGGGGCTGATGGAATCGGCTGGAATCGCGCGCCTGGTTTGTGACCTGGCGCACACAGGAATATCCCGGCCGGTGTTAACACCCCGGCGAGACTATTCCTTCGAAAGGGGATGCGTGGCCGGCCCTCTGCCCGCCACCGTCGAGGATGACAAGAGCTGCGGTACCATTGCTGATCGTCCTGAGCGTGCTCATTGGCCTGTCCACGCACATGGTCGTCAATTGCGGGGACGAGGACGATCCGGACATTTGTTCGGCCGTGATCGGCTTCTCGCCGCTGCGCGGCTCGCTGATTGCCTTCGCCTATGAAGGGCGTGGGCGGATCGCGCTGCGCCATGGCGACTGGCGGCGAGCGATCGCGGATTTCGACGAGGCCATCCACCTCAATCCGAACCGTGCCTCGCTGTATCGCGACCGGGCGCGGGCGCGCCGGCAGAACGGCGACCTTGAGCTCGCGATCGAGGATTATGACGAAGCGATCGCGCACAATCCAAAGCTCGCCGCGCCCTATCACGAGCGTGGTCTCGCGCTTGCCGGCAGCGGCGATCTCGACCGCGCCATCCTGAGTTACAATACGGCGATCCGCCTCGACCCCTCGGATGCGCAGGCCCGCCTCGACCGCGGCCTTGCGTTCCTCGCCCGCGGTCAGGCCGAAGATGCCCGCGCCGATTTCGAGGCAGCGCTGGCGCTGCCGGCCGGCAAGGACGCCCGCACCCGCGACGCGGCGCGCGCCAGGCTCGCCGAACTCGCCAGCGCCGAGCCGGCCCAGATTTCAGCGCCGCGGCGGTGAAAATATAGAGCTGCGTTCGCCTATACCACCTTCTCCCACAACAAGGGGAGAAGGAAGAAGCCCGGCTACTTCGCCTTCTTGGCCTTCTTCGCCTTCGCCACCTTCTTCACAGGCTTTTCCTTCGCCTTCTTCTCCACCTTCGCAGCGATCGGCGTGCTGGCGGCAAGCCGCATCGACCGCGCGTAGCTGTCGGCGACGTTGTCGGCGGACATCTGCAGGCGCTTGGCGGCGGCCGTGGCCTGCTCCATGGTGGCCTTGGCCATCATCTTGAAGCGGTCGCCGGTCTCCTTGCCCTTGGCCTTGGCCGCGAGGCCGTTGAAGCGATCCCGCCGCTCCTTGGCGCGGGTCATCAAGCCCGTATGCAGCTGTCTGGCCAGTTGCCGGATCACGACATCCAGGTCGGCGTCCGCCATGTTGTTCTATCCTCTTCGAAAACGGTATCGATGCGGCGGGACTATGCAGATCGAGCCCCGCCTTGGCAATTCCCGCCTGTACGTCATCCGCAGCTTCCGGTTACCAAAACGAAAAAGCCGCGCTGTTCGCGCGGCTCCTCGGCTCTGGAAGCGCCAGGCAGGCTTATTTCAACGAGGCAACCGGGCCGCTCGCCGGCGCCGGATCGGGGTCGAAGCCGAACACGCCGACCAGATATTTGTAATAGTCCGGCATCTTCTCCTTGAGCGCGTCCCGCGACTTCGGATCGTGGAATTCGCTCTTTCCGACCAGAAAGATGGTGCCGGTCACGGCGAAGAACTCCATCGGATTCTTCATCGCATAGGAGTCCTTGGGCAGCAGGTCCTTCGACTTGGCAAGGGCGAAGTAGCCGATCACGCCCTTGTTGGCATAGCCGTCCGGCAACAGCCGCGCGTGATAGGCGTGCAGGAGCTCGTGCAGCAGCACGGCCTCCTTCTCGTAGCGCATCATGTCCGGCCGCAGCATGATCACGCCGAGCCCCGAATCGACCGCGAGGTCGACGACATTGGGATTGGTCCAGCGCTGGGTGGCATGGTCCCACACCGTCAGCGTCCGCGGCACGCTGCGCTCGACGTTCGGGGCGACCCGGCCGTAGCACGCGGTCGCGGCGCCTTCGTCGAGGCAGGCGAGCTCGCTCGCGATGATCGGAACGGTGCGGAAGAAGCGCAGCACGCGCGGCGAGAGGCCGGCCCCCTCGACGACGTCGATCTGGCTCTTTACATTGTCGGCGAGCTTGTCGACGTCCTTGCGGTCGGAATTCTCCGACAGGTCGAACATGTAGCCGCGGTAGCTCTGGAAGCCCGGCGGCAACGCCTGCGCTGCGCCGGCGGACGCATCGAGCGATCCGGCATTAGATGGATTGGCAAAGAGCGCGCCGACAATGGTCGCGGTCAGCAGCAACGCAATGCGCATGATGAACCCCCTGATGTCACTTCACGCGGCAGAATAAGCTGACGTTGTTTGCGAAAAGTGAGTGGGGCGAGACTAAGGCACCGATGTTGAGGCGTGCTTAACCGTTGGTTGCAGATCGCGCAGGCGGGTTAGTGTCGGATTAACCAAGCATGGATCGGCGGCGCGCTTCGGCGTAGCATCCCCTCCGGGCCCGAGGGCCCGCAACTCCGGACAGCCGGAAGGAGGATGCCATGTATGCCGCCATCCGTCAGGCCAAGGCGAAAAGCGGAAGCGCCGAAGAGCTGGCGCGCCGCATCAAGGACGGCGCCGTTCCGATCATCAGCGATGTCGACGGTTTCCGCGCCTATTACGTCGTCTATGCCGGCGACGACACCGTCACGGCGATCTCGATCTTCGACAAGTTCGAGCAGGCGGAGGAGGCGAACAGGCGCGCGATCGCCTGGATCGAGAAGGATCTGGGCTCGCTGCTTGCAGGCGACGCCCGCGCCGCCGCGGGGCCGGTGATCGTGCATACGCTGGCGTGAGTTCTCGCCGTTGCGAGGAGCGAAGCGACGAAGCAATCCCGGCTGTCACTGCCGGGACAGTCTGGATTGCTGCGCGTCGCAATGACGTGGAGGCGGATGCGCGCCCCTCACAGCTCCCTTGCATTCGAGAACGCGAACGAGCTCACGCGCCGCGTCGTCTCGTCCAGGATCAGCGTGCGCGTGATCGGCGGCTCGGCGCGCTGGGCGCAGTTTTCGCGCTCGCACAGGCGGCAGTTGACGCCGATCGGCGTGCCTTCGGTCTTCTCGAGGTCCATGCCGGACGCATAAACGAGGCGTGAGGCGTGACGGATCTCGCAGCCGAGGCCGATGGCGAAGCGCGGCTGCGGCAGCGGGTGCGGCGCCACGGGACGGCGCACCATCTGCGCGATCGAGAAATAGCGCGTGCCGTCGGAGAGCTCGATCACCTGCTTGAGCAAGCGATCCGGCGTGTCGAAGGTCGAGTGCACGTTCCACAACGGGCACGTGCCGCCGAATTTCGAGAACGGGAACGTGCCGGAGGAGAACCGCTTCGAGACGTTGCCGGCATTGTCGACGCGCAGGAGGAAGAACGGAATGCCGCGCGCGTTCGGCCGCTGCAGCGTGGTGAGGCGATGGCAGACCTGCTCGAAACCGGAATTGAAGCGTTGCGCCAGCAAATGGATGTCGTAGCTCAAGGCCTCGGCCGCGGCCAGGAAGGTCGGATAGGGCATCATCACGGCCGCCGCAAAATAGTTGGCGAGCGTGATGCGGAACAGCCGCCGCGGCGCGTCGTCGAGCGGGCCAGCGCGGCCGATGATGGTCTCCAGATGCTGCGCGCATTCACCGAGTCCCAGCTGGAAGGCCAGCTGGAAGGCGCGGCCGGGCGGATCGACCAGTTCCGAGATCAGCAGCTGGCGGCGGTGACGGTCGAAACGCCGCAGCGTTTCGCGCATCACGTCGACTGGCATGATCCGGGTCTGGATCGAATGCTTTTCGCGCAGCCGCGCGGCGAGCGCGGCATAGAGCCCCTCGGCCGGCACGTTCAGCTCGTCGCGCAAGGTTTCGGCGGCCTGTTCGAGCTCCGGAAAATAGTTGCGGTTGGCCTCGATCAATTCGCGCACGCGCTCGACCGGATTGGCCTCATAGCGCGTGCCGACGTCGCGGTCGGCCATCTGCGCTGCGGCCAGCGTCTCGCCCTGGCGGGCCTCGGTATAGGCCGCGTAGAGCCGTTGCAGTGCGTGGGTCACGCCCGGGCAGAGCTCGGCGAGGTCGCGCAGTTCCTGCTTGGGGACGTCGATCTGGCGGAACAGCGGATCGGAGAAGATCTCGTTCAGCTCCGCGAAGAAACGGTCCTCGTCGGCGGTGGCGAGGTCGCGTAGGTCGAGGTCGTAGGTCTCGGCCAGCCGCAGCAAGATCTGCGCAGTCACCGGACGCTGGTTGCGCTCGATCAGGTTGACGTAGCTCGGCGAGATCCCGAGCCCCTCGGCCATCTGGGTCTGCGACAGCCCCAATTGCTGCCGGATCCTCCGGAAGCGCGGGCCGACGAACAGCTTCTTCCCGGACTCGGCGGGCATTCTCGGGTCTCCCAGCGGCATATAGGGCAGTCTTGCTGTCCTGTATTATGACAATAATTACAAATTAACATCTATTACATGTTCTGATGTTACATGACATCACCATTCAAATACAAGCCCTCTATACGAACTTCCCTTTCTCGCGTTTAGCTCAAGACACGCATTTCGCAATGCACTGTCAAAAATGTCGATGACAACGCCAAGAACTTTGTCATCAGCGAAAGGATCGAGCAGATGAACTACCAGCCCCGTGGCATCAACGCCCTCCAGCGCCCGGCCTCGTATCAGAGCGAGATCGAGGCGGCTCAGGCGCTCCTTGAAACCAAGCCGACCTGGAACGGGGTGACGGCCGAGGCTGTCGCGCGCATGCGCCTGCAGAACCGCTTCAAGACCGGCCTCGACATCGCCCGCTACACCGCGGCGCTGATGCGCAGCGACATGGCGGCCTATGACGCCGATCCCACCAAGTACACCCAGTCGCTGGGCTGCTGGCACGGCTTCATCGCGCAGCAGAAGCTGATCTCGATCAAGAAGCACTTCGGCGGCAAGACCGATCGCCGTTACCTCTATCTCTCCGGCTGGATGATCGCCGCGCTGCGCTCCGAGTTCGGACCGCTGCCCGACCAGTCGATGCACGAGAAGACCTCGGTGCCGGCCCTGATCGAGGAGCTCTACACCTTCCTGCGTCAGGCCGACTCGCGCGAGCTCAACGACATCTTCCGCAACCTCGACAAGGCGCGCAAGGAAGGCGACAAGACCCGCGAGAAGGAGTTGATCGAGAAGATCGACAACTTCCAGACCCATGTCGTGCCCGTCATCGCCGACATCGACGCGGGCTTCGGCAACGCCGAGGCGACCTATCTGCTCGCCAAGAAGATGATCGAGGCGGGCGCCTGCGCGCTGCAGATCGAGAATCAGGTCTCGGACGAGAAGCAGTGCGGCCATCAGGACGGCAAGGTCACCGTGCCGCACGAGGTGTTCCTGGCGAAGATCCGGGCCTGCCGCCATGCGTTCCTTGAACTGGGCATCGAAGACGGCGTCGTCGTGACCCGCACCGACTCGCTCGGCGCCGGCCTCACGCAGCAGATCGCCGTCAGCCACAAGCCGGGCGATATCGGCGATCAGTACAACAGCTTCCTAGATTGCGAGGAAGTGACGCCGGAGAATGCCCGCAACGGCGACGTCATCATCAACCGCAACGGCAAGATGCTGCGTCCGAAGCGCCTGCCCAGCAATCTCTACCAGTTCCGCGCCGGAACGGGCGAAGATCGCTGCGTGCTCGACAGCATCACCTCGCTGCAGAACGGTGCCGACCTGCTCTGGATCGAGACCGAGAAGCCGCATATCGAGCAGATCGCCAAGATGGTCGATCGGATCCGCAAGGTGGTTCCGAACGCGAAGCTGGCCTACAACAACTCGCCGTCGTTCAACTGGACGCTCAACTTCCGTTGGCAGGTCTACGACGCGATGAAGGAAGCGGGCAAGGACGTCAGCAAGTATAACCGCGCCGAGCTGATGAAGCCGGAATACGACGATACGCCCCTGGCCATCGAAGCCGACGAGCGCATCCGCACCTTCCAGGCCGACTCGGCGAAGCGTGCCGGCATCTTCCACCATCTCATCACGTTGCCGACCTATCACACGGCGGCGCTGTCAACCGACAATCTGGCCCGCGAATATTTCGGCGAGCAGGGCATGCTGGGCTACGTCAAGAACGTCCAGCGCGCGGAAATCCGTCAGGGCATCGCCTGCGCCAAGCACCAGAACATGGCCGGCTCCGACATCGGCGACGACCACAAGGAATACTTCGCCGGCGAGGCTGCCCTGAAGGCGGGCGGCGCCCACAACACGATGAACCAGTTCGGCTAATACAGAACGGCTTCTTGAGAGGAGAGCGACAATGACCAAAGGCAGCAATTTCTGGGTGATCGGCGGCGAGTTCGGCTCGATGAACTTCCACAAGCTCGTCGAAGGCTCGGCCCAGGTGCAGGGTCCGTTCAAGACCCGCAAGGAGGCCGAGGACGCTTGGCGCTCGGTCTCGGAAGAGAACCGCCACAAGGCCGGCGTCCGCTTCTCGATCGTGGAAGAGCCGTCGCGGGTCTCGGCCTGACGGCGTTGCCGCGGGCCTGAATTAAGAAGACGTCCAAGGACGGATGGTCCCATCCGGCGCAAGCCGGGTGGGATCGTCTGTTTTTGGCACAGGTGAAGGGAGCTGTGGGCGCCGTAAGTGACTGGAATTGTGGACCCTTTGCGGAGGGATTGGTTGCTGATAGGTTAATGGAGGTAAGTGAGGACGAGGCCGACCATGTCAGAGCCCGAGACCAGCGGGACCCATCCCGGCCAGCCGCGCCCGGTGCGGCTGCGCGATGCGCTGTTGCGGGCGCGGATCGAGGCCGCGGACCGGACCGGCGTGGTCGTCGATTTGCGCGATGCCGAGGTGGCGCGGCTCGAGATCCTCAACGACGCGCTCGATCCGCTGTTCGCCCAGGTGCCGGATAAGATCGACCTGTTCGACCGCGGCGTCAGCCAGGGCGACACACCCAGGCTCTGGATCGACGTCGTCGCCCACATCGTGATGGGGCGCGACAAGCGGATGTACCGCTTCGTCCAGGATACCCGCTTCGGCCGCATCGTGCTCGCCGAATCCCACGACACTTCCGTCATCGTCGAGGCCGTGACCGATTATGTCGCGCGCCGCATGATCGAGCGCGAGCATGCGATGGTGGTCCCGCCCGAGCCGAAGCCCGCGGCCGTCGAGCCGCCGCGCCGCTCGCGCGTCTGGCCGTTCGTGCTGGGGTTCGTGCTCGGTGCCGCCGCGCTGTTCGGAGTTGCCGTAATGGCGGCGCTGCGAAGCTGGTGAATTTTGCGCTCGCAATGACGGCGAACTAGATCAACCGCGCATGCTTGATCTGCCCGATCTGAAATCCGGCCCCCAGGCCCCGCACCGTCTGCTCGCAGCGCCAGCCGGCATTGTCCTTCTCGATCGTGAACAGATTGTAGGCCGCCGCCGGGTAGTGCCCGTGCGCGAGCGCGGAGGCCGACGGCACGCCGAGCGCCGGAATGTTGCCGTTGGGACCTTCGAACCACATCGTCGAATGAATGTGGTCGTGACCGTGCAGGATCAACTCGACGCCGTGGCGCCTGATCAGCGCCAGCAATGCGGCAGCATCGGTCATCCGTTTGTGGCGCGCGCCGGACTTGAGCGGATGATGCACCAGCAGCACGCGGAAGACGTCCTCGGCCGCGAGCCGTTCGAGCATCTCTTCGAGGGACGCGAGCTGATCGCGCCCGAGTGTGCCCGTCGCCATCAATGGCAATGTCGGCACTGCCGTGGACAGGCTGATCAGCGCGAGCGGTCCGCGCCGGCGCAGGCTGGGGAAGCCGATGCGGCCGTCGTCGCCCGCAAGATAGGGCGCAAAGGTCTCGCCGAAGCGGTGAAAGGTAGTGCGGACATAGGCATCGTGATTGCCGGGAATCGTGGTGACGCGGTCGGGCGGGCCGACGCCGTCGAGCCAGGCGCGCGCCGGCGCGAACTCCGCCTCCAGCGCCAGGTTGACGAGATCGCCCGTGACCGCGATGTGGTCGGGCGCCTGTGCCTGCATGTCGGCGACGAGGGCATCGAGCACCTCGCGGCGCTGGTACTTGTGGCGGTTGCGCGTCCAGTTGACATAGCCGAGCACGCGCTTGCCCGCGAGCTCGATCAGCCGCGGCTGCGGCAGCGGCGGCAGATGCGGGTCGGACAGATGGGCGAGCGTGAAGGGGGCCATGGCGCGCGATTGCCTCGCTATTCGACCGCTGTAATGGCAAGGTCGCAGGCTCCGTGCAAGCGGGGCCCGGGCGGGGGCCTCTTGGGAGCCTGATGGGGGAACGTCTGAATCACGTCCGACGGACATTCGAGCCGCTGCTGCGGCGAATCTTCCACGCCTATTTCCTGCTCGTCCGCGGCATGACGCTCGGCGTCCGCGCCGTGGTGCTGGATGCCGACGGCAGGGTCTTCCTGGTCAGGCACAGCTACATTCCCGGCTGGTACCTGCCCGGCGGCGGCGTCGATCTCGGCGAGACCATGGAGCAGGCGATGCGGCGCGAGCTCAAGGAGGAGGGGGATATCGATCTCACCGGCGAGGCGGTGCTGCACGGCATTTTCCTCAACAACCACGTCTCCCGCCGCGACCACGTCGCGGTCTACGTCGTCAGGCAGTTCAGGCAGGATCGCAAGCCCGCGCCCAACCACGAGATCGTCGAATGCAGATTCTTCGCGGTCACCGCGCTGCCCGAGGGGACCACGCCCGGCACGCGGCTGCGGATCGCGGAAGTGCTCGACGGAAAGCCCCTGATTGCGACGTGGCGCTGAGGACGGCCTGTGCTAGTAAATCGCCGCACGGCGCGCCACGGAAACCGGATGAAGATCGCCAAACTCGCCTTCGGCCTGATCTGCCTCGCGATCCTCGCCAGCAACATCGTCACGATGTCACGCTGGAGCGAGGCGCGCGGGGTCTATGACGACATCTGCTATCTCCGGCAGGCGCATCTGTTCCAGCGCTTCGGCGCCGACGGGCTGAACACGGACGCAGCCCGGGACGACGATCGCTATTTCGAAGGCAAGATGAAGGAGATCGGTTTCCCCGAATGGCGCGACCCGATCCGCTGGCCCTGTCACAATCCGATGCCGAACGGCAAGATCGTGATCCAATATCCGCCGGGCACCGGATGGCTGCTGGCGCTGTTTCCGGAAGGGCACCAGGTGGTGCCGCTCTGCATTGCCGCCAGCCTGATCGTCTGCGGCCTTGCGCTGCTCGGCATCTTGATGGCGCGAACGTCGCTCTCGATCGTGGGGGCGGGTGTGTTCGGCGCCCTTGCCGTGTATCTCATGATCAATCCGGCGAAGGCGAGCTATTCGATTCCGCCGACCTTGGCGATCTGCGCCATCGCGGGATTCCTGACGGCGCTATGGCTGATCAGGAGCAGGTATAGCGTACCGTCGATCGTCCTGGTTGGCCTCCTGCTCGGCGCGTCCGTCAATTTCAGAGTGCCGAATGCGCTGCTCGCGGCCGGCTATTTCATCTTCCTCGGGATTCGCTTTCTGTGGTCGCGCACGCCGGCCAATTTCGTGCAAGGCCTCGGCTTCGGTGCAGGCGTGCTGGTCGGCATGGCGCCGACATTGATCGCCCAGGCCGTCAACGCCGGCAGTCCGCTTGCGACCACCTACGGCAGCGCCGACGTGGTCGCCCCGGGCCTCGACCTGGCCGTGCTCGGCCAATATCTGCGCGACATGCAGTTCGTGCTGATCGCGCTGGCGATCGGTTTGACGGCGTGGCTGTTGCGGGCGGGCGAGGCAAGCGCGCGGCAGGTCGCCCTCGTTGCCGCCGGCAATCTTCTCGTCAACCTCGTTTTCTTCCTGAGCCACCCGATCTTCACGCCCTATTACATCCTGCCGATCGCGATGCTGTCGCTGTGGAGCCTGTCGTTTGCCTGGCTGATGCAGCCGGCGGATGCGTACGAGGCCGCGTCTTTCCGGCGTGAGCCGGCCAATCTGGGAGCGCTGCCGCGATGACACCGGCGCAACCTCGCATCGCCGTGCTGGTGCCCTGCTACAATGAGGAGGCGGCGGTCGCGAGCGTCGTCGCCGGCTTCCGGACGGCGCTGCCCTCGGCCGAGATTTACGTCTACGACAACAATTCGCGCGACCGCACGGCCTCCGTCGCGCGCGAGGCCGGCGCGATCGTGCGCAGCGAGCGGCGGCAGGGCAAGGGCAACGTCGTGCGCCGCATGTTCGCCGATGTCGAGGCCGATATCTACGTGCTGGTCGACGGTGATGCGACCTACGACGCCCCGAGCGCGCCGCGCATGATCGACAGGCTGCTCGACGAGCATCTGGACATGGTGGTCGGGCTTCGCATCGACCAGTCACAGGCCGCCTATCGTCTCGGTCACCGCACCGGCAACCGCATGCTGACCGGCTTCCTGGCGTGGACGTTTGGCCGGGACTTCCAGGACATCCTGTCCGGCTACCGCGTGTTCTCGCGCCGCTTCGTCAAATCCTTCCCTGTGCTGTCGGACGGCTTCGAGATCGAAACCGAGCTCGCGGTCTATGCGCTGGAATTGTCGCTGCCGGTCGCCGAGGTCGAGACGCCCTATTACGCGCGGCCCGAGGGCTCGTTCTCCAAACTCAACACCTGGCGCGATGGCTCCCGCATCCTCGGCACCATGCTGAAGCTCTATCGCGCCGAGAAGCCGCTGCGCTTCTTTGGCGCCATTGGAATCCTGCTGGCCGCGATATCGATCGTGCTCTCGATCCCGATCGTGATCACCTTCGTCGAGACCGGGCTGGTGCCGCGATTCCCGACCGCCATCCTGTCGATGGGCCTGATGATCATGGCCATGCTGTCGGTCTCGTCCGGGCTCGTGCTCGATACCGTGACGCGGGGGCGGCGCGAGATGAAGATGCTGGCCTATTTGTCCCAGCCCGCGCCGAAAAGGAGTTGAACTTGGGGACCGCGCCCATGGACCTCCACAATCGCAGATGCTACTCCGCTTCCTGCATTGACGCGTTTTCTTAACGCGAACCGGGATCCACTTCGCTCGAAGACGCTATGCTGACATGACCGATCTCTCGCTCACCATCCTTCCCGAAGCCGCCGGAGACGCCCAGGCGATCGAGCGGCTGCACGAACGCACCTTCGGCCCTGGCCGTTTCGTGCTCAGCGCCTACCGGATTCGCGAGCACGTCGACCATCTGCTCGACCTGTCCTTCACCGCCCGCATCGGCACCCTCCTGGTCGGCTCGGTCCGGCAGCTGCCGATCCTGATCGGTGAGACGCCGGCGCTGCTGCTCGGACCGCTCACCGTCGAGCCGCCGTTCCGCAGGCACGGGGTCGGCCGTCTGTTGATGGAGCGCGCGCTGAAGGACGCCAGGGCAAAGGGCCATGCCATCGTGCTGCTGGTCGGGGACGAGCCCTATTACAGCCGCGTCGGCTTCAAGCGGGTAGAAAAGGGCCGCGTCACCATGCCGGGCCCGGTCGACGCCGCGCGCGTCCTGGTGTTCGAACTCGTCGACGGCGCGTTCGAGGGGGTGTCGGGGCAGGTTGGTCCCGACTGGAGCAAGGCGCGGGGCTAGCCGTAGCGCGCATAGCCCCGTGAATTGGAAGTCCCGCGGCTGCGCCACATATTCCGGCAATGACGGTGCGCAGGCAGCCATCCGGCTGCGACGCGCTCCCTTCTTTCCGCCTTCCTTTGTCTGTTCGCACGGAAAAGGCTTCGCGCTCTGCTTGCGCGGCTTCACCAATAAATCCCAAGCGGTATTGTCGCGCAGGCCACGCATGTTGCTGCACTCACCGGGACGACGACAGCGCGAAAATCCGACGCTGTGCGCGGCCGCAAAAAGACGCGAGTCCGGCTCGTCCAATTTGAAAGAAAGAGAGACACACCATGGCAATCGGGACCGTCGTGCTGGTGCACGGAGCTTTCGCGGATGGCTCTTGCTGGGCCAAGGTCATTCCTCTTCTCACCAAACGGGGGCTGAGGGCACTCGCCGTTCAGAATCCCCTGAGCTCGCTTGCCGATGACGTCGTGGCGGCCCACCGCGTCGTGGACATGCAGGACGGGCCGGTGCTCATGGTCGGACATTCCTGGGGCGGGGCCGTGATCACCGAGGCGGGCAATCATCCCAAGGTCAAAGGTCTCGTTTATGTCGCCGCGGGTGCGCCGGACAGCGGTCAGTCGTTCGACGCGTGGTGGAAGCCCTACAAGCCGGCGCCCGGCGCGGCCGAGATCAGGCCTTATGGCGAAGGCTATGTGGCGCTGACGCAGCAGGGCGTCCGCAAGCACTTCGTCCAGGATGTCCCGGCGGACGAAGCCGACATCGTCTACGCAACGCAGGGACCGCTCGCGGTCAGATGCTTCGGCGACACGATCTCCAAGGCGGCCTGGCGCTCGAAGCCGTCATGGTACATCGTCGCGGCACAGGACGAGACCATTCCGCCGGAGGTGCAGCGGGACTCGGCCAGTCGCATGACCGGAGAGACGCTCGTGCTCCAGAGCTCGCATGTGCCGATGCTGTCCCAGCCCGAGGCCGTCGGGGAATTCATCGCAAAGGCCGCCGCGTCTATCGAAGGATAGGGCAGCGCCAAGGTTGGCGAATGCAGTCGAGGCCGTTTGGCCCCGACTGCAGCAAGGCTAGAACTTGAAGTTGGCAAATGCCCTGACGCCGATGCCGGGCATCAAGACCTCGTCCTTGGTGTAGGACACCGAGTTGCGGATGTTCTCGTTGAGCAGATTGTTGCCGACGACGCCGGCAATCATCTCGCGCGCACCGAACCAGTTGCGGTCGAGCCTGGTCTTGTAGCTGACCTCGGCCTTCAGCAAATTGTAGCCCGCCGTCGGCGTCTCCGCGATCACGGCGACGTTGTTCTGCGCGAAGGCGTGCAACAGATTGACGCGCATCAGCCAGTTGTCGTCGCGCCAGAACAGGCCGCCACCCATCCGCAAGGGCGGAATCCGCGGCACGTTGGTGCCGTCGGTGAAGGTGGCGCGGACCAGGTCGAACTGGTTCTCGATGCCCCAGATGCCGCCCTGGAATGCGCCGACGTCGAGCTGCGACTGGAACTCGCCGCCGCGGAAGTTCGCGTCCCGCTGCGAATAGACCGCCTGGTTCACCTCGGCGCCGGGCGTGCCGCACGAGGCAAAGTCGTCGCCGCACATCACGCCGGTGAGACGGCGATAGATGAAGTTGTTGAAGTGCGTGTAGTAGAGGGTCGCCTCGAACCGGAACGGCCCTGTCGCCTTGCGCACGCCGAGCTCGACGGATTTTGCCGTCTCGATGGTCAGGTTCGGGTTGCCGATGTCGAACGTCGCTGTCGCATCATGCGCGCCGCGCGAGAACAGTTCCGCCGCCTTCGGCGCGCGCTCGACATATTGCGCGGTGATGCTGCCGACCATGCCGCCCGGCAGGTCCTGCAGCAGGCCGATGCTGCCGCTCTTCGGCGTGTAGGACGGATTGCGCGCGATGCCGGCCTGCGGCGTGCCGTCGGGCAGGAAGTCGGCGGGAAAATCCGGCGTCGTGCCGTGCAGCTCGACATGCTCGATGCGACCGGCGATCTGCGCCCGCGTCGCCTCCGTGAACTTGAACTCGTTGAAGGCGTAGCCAGCGACGCGCGTGCTGTTGTTGGGGTCCCACAGCCCGTTGAACAGCGTGCCGGGATTGTCCGGGCTCGGCGCACTCAGTTCCTGATGACCGACCTGGAAGCCGAGCGCCGTCGTCACCTCGGCGAAGCGCGCGTTGAATGGCATCAGCTGCACCTCGGTGCGGATCTCCTGCTCCTTGTTGGTGAAGGTCTGCCGTACGCCGTCGGTGTTGGGGTCCGCGGGATCGGCAAGCCCGATCTCGTTGTGCCGGTAGTCGGTCGCGCCGGCCCAGAAGCGGATGGCGTCGATCGCGGCCGCGTCGGGGTGGTACTCGCCCTTGACGTTGATCTTGGTCTGGTGGCCGTCGATCCGCGTGTTGTGGTCGGCGCCGTCGATGCCGGGGATGTGGTAGAGCGAGTCGTTCTGGGTGATGGCCGCACCGATATAGCCACCCTGGAAGAAGTAGGAGCCACCGATCGATGCGCCGTCCGAGCGCGTTGCCGAATTGGGCTGGCGCCCGTTGGCGACCGAGCGGGTCTGGTCGGCGAGATACGGATAGCTCGGGATGCTGTAATCGGTGGTGTTTCGCCCGTAGACGTCGGTATGGAACGCAAAATTGCCGCCGCCGGTGTCGAGCAGCACCCCGCTTTCGATACCGCGATCGACCGAGCTGAACGCGCTGCGCGTCTCGGCCATGACGCAAGGCGATGTTGCTGCGGCCGCAAGCGGCGCCTTGGTCGGCATGCCGTAAGCCTGGAACGATGGAGCGCAGGAAGGCAGCGCATCCGGAATCCGGTTGTTGGTGGCGCTGACGACGCCGCCGATCGAGGTCGAGCCGTAGCGGAGCGCAGCAGGCCCGCGCACCACCTCGACCTGGTTGGTCGCGAGCGGATCGATCGGAACGAAGTGATCCTCGCCGAGGTCGGAGGCGCCGCCGGCATTGGTGCCGTTCTCGACGATGCCGACCCGGTTGACGTCGAGGCCGCGAATGATCGGCCGGCTGGAGGCGCCGGGCGCGAAGCTCGAGCCGGTGATGCCGGGTTTCGAGAACAGCAGGTCGCCGAGCTGGCCGCCGCCCTCGCGGCGGATCTCCTCGTTCGGCACCACGGTGACGGTGGCGAACTGGTTGGTCACGACCGGCAGCACGCCTTGCTGAGGCGCGGCGGGCGTGGACGTTCCCGGCGTCGCATCCGCCGTGCGTTCGTGGCTGCGTGCCCGGCCGGTGCGCGCGACGCGGACCGGGCTGCGGGTCGGCACCACTCTACGCACGATGGGACTCGGGGCCGTCACGGTGACGGCCGGGATCTCGGTCGACGACTTGTCCTGCGCGGGTTTGTCTTGGGCCAGCTTGTCCTGCGCCACCTCTTGGGCGAACGCCGATGTGGCGGCGGCGCCGAGCAGGAGCAGGCTTGCTCCGGCGAGATGCTGCACGCGTCGCAATTCAAATGACATGGTCCTGATTCCAGTCAGGCGCCGTCCGCATGTGTGATTGTTGATCGGAGGCGGCCTGCCGTCGCTGCGCGACGGAATTCGACTTCAACTGCTCCCGGGCAGCCGCCGACATGCGGCGAGCCCGGGCGTGATCAAGCGATGTTGAAAGTCAGGACGCGGGAGGGGCGCGGGGCTGGAACGCCGTGCCGGCCGATTTCAGGTGGATGAATTCGGCATCGGTGGTGCGGTAGAGCAGTTCGATCGCCTGCGGCAGCTCCAGGAGAGGCGGCGTCGAGAACAGAACGGTGCCTGCCATCGCGACCAGTGCGCAGATCGCGCAATTGTCGTCGCCCGGATGCTCCCGGTCGTGGCTCCCTGGCGATTGCTTCTGGACCGCGGCGCGGTCGATCGCAGCCGAACCCTTGGCGCTGTCGGTCTGCTGGAGCGATGCCTGGGCGAGGGGAGCGGCCTGGGCGAACCAATGGCTGTGGCCGAACGTCAGCGCGAACTGCACCAGCAGCGCGAACAACGCGAGCCGGGCACCGTGCCTGATATTCGACCGGAACCACTTCATCTGGAAACGCCACTCCACATCGCCAGGCGCCAAGCCTCTCGGCTTCCTGCGATGTTATAATGTAACATCGCAGGAACGATCGGCTCATGTCAACGGAAGTCAGACGATCTCGCGTGGGTGGCCGCGCGATGTGTCGTTCGGGCAACTAGCGCCCTTCGCGGACCCAGGTCGCCGCAAACGCGCCGAGCAGCAGCAAGAGGCCGATCAGGCCGGCGAAGATCGGCAGTACGCCGACGCCCTTGACGACGCTGGCGTCGCGCATCCGCACGCCCATCCAGCCGTCACCATGAAAGACGCTCGCCGAGCGTACCGGCAGGATGCGCGGCAGCTCGACACTGGTGCCGTCGACCACGCGCACGGCGTTGCCGCCGGTCGCCTGTGTCAGCGGCTTCAAGGTCTCGATGGTGGAGGTGACTTCCGAAAACTCCTTCGGATTGGTCGGGCCGACATTGATCAGCGCCTTCAGCGTGCCGTCGGTGGCCTGCCACAGGCCGAGCTCGCTCGCCGGCAGGCTGGCGCGCCACTCGCCGGGATCGCCCGGGTTCAGCGTCAGATCGCGCGACACGCCCGACGGCGAGGTCACGCTGACCGGCTGGACGCTGTCCGCCATGGTCTGGCGCACCACGACGAGATCCTTGCCCTGCACCTGGAGGCGCAGCGCCTCTTCATCGAGATCCGGCTGCTTCATCAGCCAATGCGACATCCGCCGCAGCAGATCCAGATGCGGCCCGCCGCCCTCATAGCCGCGCGCCCACAGCCAGATGTGATCGGAGAGCAAGAGCGCGACGCGGCCTTCGCCGAAGCGCGACAGGAACAGCAGCGGCTTGCCGTCGACGCCCGTCATGACGGGCGGGTTGACGGCATTGCGCGTATCGACGGTGCGGAAGAACCGGCTCCAGCGCGGCGGCTCGCTGGCGGAGCCTTCGAGGCCGCGCGTGACCGGATGGCGTTTGCCGACGTCGGACAGGTGAGCATAGAACGGCTTTTCTGTCACGCCGACGGGTTCTGCCGGCAGTACCGAATCCAGCGGCGTGCGCCAGATGCTGGTATTCGACGCATAGTCGGGGCCTGCGGAGACCAGCACCGCGCCGCCGGAGCGGACGTAGCGCGCGATGTTGTCGAAATAGGCAATCGGCAGCACGCCCTGGCGCGCGTAGCGGTCGAAGATGATCAGCTGGAATTCGTTGATCTTCTGCTGGAACAGCTCGCGGGTCGGAAACGCGATCAGCGACAATTCGTTGATCGGCGTGCCGTCCTGCTTCTCCGGCGGACGCAGAATGGTGAAATGCACGAGGTCGACGCTGGCGTCGGACTTCAAGAGGTTGCGCCAGGTGCGCTCGCCGGAATGCGGCTCGCCCGAGACCAGCAGCACGCGCAGCTTGTCACGCACGCCGTCGATGGCGACGACGGCGCGGTTGTTCACCGGCGTCAGCTCCCTTTCGAGCGGGGAAGCCTCGATCTCGACGATGTTCGGGCCGGCATGCTTGATGTCGACGTCGACGCTGGCGGCCTGGCCGCTCGAGAGCGTGCGCTCGTTGATCACTTCGCCGTCCCTGCGCACCGTGACCTTGGCGCGCTCGCCGCTGACGCCCTGGTCGTCGAGGCGATAGCTGATGGTCTGACTCTGGCCGACGATGCCGAAACGCGGCGCGGCCGTGATCGCAATGCGGCGATCGCGCTCGTCCTTCTGCCCGGTGATCAGCGCGTGCACCGGCGCCTGGAAGCCGAGCGCCGCGGCGTTCGCCGGGATGTCGTGGACACGGCCGTCGGTGATCAGGAAAGCGCCGGCGACGCGGTCGACCGGCACGTCCGACAGCGCCGAGGCCAGCGCGCCGAACAGCTTCGTGCCGTCGGTCTCGCCGTCGGCCTGTCCGGCGTCGACGACGCGGACCTCGAGCCCCTTGATCTTCTTCAGGCTGTCGACCAGCGCTTCCTGCGCAGCTGCGGCCTCGCGGGTGCGATTGCCGAAATTCTGGCTCGGGCTCTTGTCGACGACGACGGCGGCGACCGAGGTGAGGGGATCGCGGTCCTCGCGGGTGAAGGAGGGATTGGCGAGCGCCAGCAGGAACAGCACCAGCGCGGCGACGCGCACGGCAGCGCCGCGGGCACGCGCAAGCAGCAGCACGAGCGCGATGACGACGAT
Organism: Bradyrhizobium sp. SZCCT0153; assembly: GCF_018129995.1. Lineage (GTDB taxonomy): Bacteria > Pseudomonadota > Alphaproteobacteria > Rhizobiales > Xanthobacteraceae > Bradyrhizobium > Bradyrhizobium japonicum_G. Next base: position 13,137 of record NZ_JAFCKS010000013.1, on the reverse strand, counting down.
CGCGGCCAGTGCGAGCCACAGGACGATCGCTGGAACGAGCGGCGTGAACGCGATGCCGTAATTCATATTGTGCTTCTACTAGCTGTGAGCGCGATCTCCGCGCAAACGCGTTCCGCGTTTGTCGCGAGGGAAAACCGGCTTCCACTTTTCCGGATCATGCTCATTGCCCCAGACGTTCGATCAGGGCCGGCGCGTGCACCTGGTCGGCCTTGTAGTTGCCGGTCAGCGTGTACATCACGATGTTGGCGCCGGCACGGTAGGCGAATTCGCGCTGGCGGGGGTCGCCGCCGGTCACCGGCAGCATGGCCTGGCCATCGGGCCGCACGGCCCAGGCCCCGGCAAGATCGTTCGAGGTGATGATGATGGGCGAGACGCCGTCGCCGCCGCGCGCCGGCCGCTGTGCGCTGTCATCGTCCTCTTCGCGCGGCAAGGTCTCGACCCAGGTCTGCCCGGTGGTGAAGCGGCCGGGGAAGTCGCGGAGCAGATAGAAGGTCTTGGTCAGCACGTGCTCGCGCGGCACCGGCTCGAGCTCGGGGACGTCGAGCGAGGACAGGATCTCGCGCAGCGTCTGCATGGCCGGGGTCTGCGCGGCGCCGTTCGCGCCGGGCGGGGCCTCGATCGCGTCGCGGGTGTCGAACAGCACGGTGCCGCCCTGCTTCATGTAGGCATCGATCTTGTTGATGGCATCCTGCGGCGGCTTGGGCGCGCCGGGCACGATCGGCCAATAGATCAGCGGGAAGAAGGCGAGCTCGTCGCGCGCGGGATCGATGCCGACGGGATCGCCGGCTTCGAGCGCGGTGCGCTGCGCCAGGAACAGCGTCAGTCCGGACAGGCCGGCCTTGACGATGGAATCGACGTCGGCATTGCCGGTCACGACATAGGCGAGGCGGGTCTGCGACGTCGCCTTCATCGCGAAATCGTCCGCGGCGCTGTCGGCGCGCGACGGCGTCGGCGCGAACGACAACAGGCCGGCGAGCACCATGGACAGAACGATCGTTGCGGGCGCGGCGCGGCGGCGCAGCAGCGCTGCGAGGCCGCCGCCGAGCACTGCGACGATGATGGCGTCGACCAGGAACAGCGCAAGCGCCGTCGACAGCAGCCAGCCGCGCAGGTCGCGCGGCTCGGCATTGGTGTAGGTGGCGTGCCGGGCGTTCAGGCTCGCGGTGTTCAAGGCTGCGATGCGGTCGGCGGCGGCAAGCGTGTTCACGGCGAGCGGTCCTTCTGCAGGACCATAGAAGCCCGGCGGATGATCGGGGGTGGCGCGGTCGCGATAATCCGCGGGCAGCGGCTTTGCGGTGGCCGGCGGCGGGCCGAAGGCGCCGAAGCCGTCGAGGATGTGCAGCGGCGCCACCGTCTCGGCGGTCGCTTCGCTCGCGACACCAGCGCCGGGCTTCGCGGTGTAACCGGACATGTCGACGACACGTCGCAGCATTTCGACGAAGGTGCCTGACATCGGCAGATCCGACCAGCGCATGTCGGCGCTGACGTGGAATAGGCTGACCACGCCCTTGCCGCGATGCTCGCCGGTCACCAACGGCGTGCCGTCCTCGAGCGAGGCCCAGCTCTTGGTGGCGAGCACGGCGTCGGGCTCGGCCAGCACCTGGCGGCTTACGGCGACGTCCTTGGGGACCGCGATGCCGGCAAACGGACCGTCGGCCGCGAAGGCGGCGAGATGTTGCGGCTTCTCCCAGGTCAGGCTGCCGCCGAGCGTCCGGCCGCCCTTGCGCAGCTTGACCGGAACGAGATCGTCCTCGGCCTGCGCCAGGCGCGGCCCGGCGAACCGCACCAGCACGCCGCCCTGGTCGATCCAGGCATTGAGACGCTCGCGCAGCTCGGGCGCGATGGTGCCGACATCGGCGAGGATGATCATCGGCAGCTTCTGGTCGAGGAACTGCGTGATGCCCTGCTGCGGCGAGCCCTTGTCGGCGAGCCGCACGTCGGCGAACGGCGACAGCGCGCGGGTCAGGTAAAAGGTCGGCGCCAGCAGCGGCTGCGCGGTCTCGCTGGTCGAGCCCGAGACGATGCCGATGGCGCGGCGGCGCCAGCGCTTGTCGAGCAGCTGCACCGCGCCGGCAGAGCGCTCGCCCGCAATCTCCAGCCGGGTGATGTCGTTGCGCAGCTCGACCGGCAGGTCGAACGCGGCTTCAGTTTCCTTGTCCTGCGGGCCGAACGAGAAGCGCGCCTCGCCGATCGGCGAGGCCTTCTGGTCCAGCGCGCGCACGGTGCCGACGGCGATGCCGCTGTCGGTGCGCAGCACCTTCACCGTCATCATGGCGGCGGCGTTCTCGGCCGCGACGAGGGCCAGCGGCGAAGAGGTCCCGCCCTCGAACACGGTCAGGCTGCGATCGCCGATGGTCTTGCCGAGGCCGGCGACGAATTCCTCGCCACGGCCGGTGTCGACGCCATCCGAGAGCCAGGCGATCTCGCAGTCGCCGGTCGCCTTCAGGAAGCGATCGATCGCCGTCAGGGTCTCGACGCGGTCGATCGAATAGGGTTTTGGCGTGAGCTGCCGCAGCGCGACGCGCGCGGCCCCCGCCGGCATCAAGGTGATGTCGCGGGCCGGCTCGGACAGCGGCACCAGCGCGATCGCGCGGCGGTCGTTGTCGGCATTGGCGATCAGCTCGTCGGCGGCCCTGATCCTGACGTCCCAGCTCGCGGCCGCGCTCCAGCCGTCGTCGAACATGATCATCAGCGGCGCCTTGCTGGAGGCGATGCCCGTTTGCGGATTCCAGATCGGACCGGCGGCGGCGAAAATGACGAGCGCCGCAGCCAGGAGACGCAACGCGGTCAGCCACCACGGCGTCCGCGAGGGCGTCTCTTCGCGCGGCGCGATGTCGAACAACAGGCGCGTGGGTGGAAACTCGATGCGGCGCGGCCGCGGCGGCATCACGCGCAGCAGCCACCACAGCACGGGCAGGCTGACGAGGCCGATCAGCAGCAGCGGTTCGGTGAAGGCGAGCGGGAATCCCATCATGCGGCGGGCCCTGCCTTGATCGTCGCGGTGCGCCCGCCCGACTTGCTCACCTGCATGCCGGCATGCAGGAACAGCAGCAGTTCGGCGGCGGAACGGTCGGTCGAATGCGTCGTGAAAAGCCAGTCGAGCTTCGAGGTCTCGGCGCGGATCTGGTCGCGGTGCAGCGCCAGCCGTGCGGTGTAATCCTGCGCCCAGCTTTCGGCGCGGCCGGCGGTGATCACGCCGAACCCTTCGGGCTCGACGAACTCGACGCGTCCGGAATAGGGGAACGACTCCTCGGCGGGATCGACGACCTGCACCAGCGTGCCGTGCGCGCCGGACGCGGAAAGCCCGGCGAGCGTCGTTCTGATCTCGTCGATCGGCGACCAGAAATCCGACAGCACGATCGTCTCGGCGAGCGCCGAGGGCACGAAGGACGGCGGCAGGCTCGGCCGCTCGGCATCGTCATGCAGCATCGCCTGCGCCATCTTGTCGATCACGCTGCGGCTCGCGGTCGGCGCCATCAGCCCGGGAATGCCGACGCGCTCGCCGCCCGAGACCAGCAGCTCGGCCAGCGCGAAGGCGACGATCAGGGTGCGCTCCAGCTTGGACTCGCGCGCCGTCTTCGAGGCGAACGCCATCGAGGGCGAGCGGTCGGGCCAGATCCAGACCGTGTGCGAGGCTTCCCATTCAAGCTCGCGGACATAGAGATGGTCGTCACGGGCCGAGCGCCGCCAGTCGACGTTCTGCGACGGCTCGCCGGAGACGAAGCGGCGGTATTGCCAGAAATTTTCGCCGGAGCCGGCGCGGCGCCGGCCGTGCAGGCCGTGGATGACGTTGGCGGCAACACGGCGGGCCTCGAGCACCAGGCGCGGCAGCGAAGCGGCGAGCGTGCGGCTTTCGCCATCGGCACGTCGGATCGCGATGATCTCCTTCGCTGCGTGCCCGTTCTCTGCGGCCATCAACCGATCCGTGTTTTCAATTGCCGGATCACGTCCGGAATCGTGCGGCCTTCGGCGCGCGCCTGGAAGGTCAGCGCCATGCGGTGCTTCAGCACGGGCTCGGCGAGATCGAGCACGTCGTCGATCGACGGCGCGAGGCGTCCGTCGATCAGCGCGCGTGCGCGCACCGCGAGCATCAGCGATTGGCTGGCGCGCGGGCCGGGACCCCAGGCGATGAACTTGCCGGTTTCGCCGCTCTCCGCTCCCGGACGGGCCGAACGGACCAGCGACAGGATCGCCTCCACCACGGAATCGCCGACCGGCAGGCGGCGGATCAGGCGCTGTGCCGTGATCAGCGCATCCGCGCTCATCGATCCCCGCGCCAGCGTCTCGTCCGCGCCGGTGGTCTCGAACAGGATGCGGCGTTCGGCGTCGCGATCGGGATAATCGACGTCGATCTCCATGAGGAAGCGGTCGAGCTGGGCTTCGGGCAGCGGATAGGTGCCTTCCTGCTCCAGCGGGTTCTGCGTGGCTAGCACGTGGAACGGCTTCGGCAGATCGTGACGCACGCCGGCGACGGTGATGTGCTGCTCCTGCATCGCCTGGAGCAGCGCCGACTGCGTGCGCGGGCTGGCACGGTTGATCTCGTCGGCCATCAGGAGCTGCGCGAACACGGGGCCGGAGATGAAGCGGAAGGCGCGCTTGCCGGTGGTGCTCTCGTCGAGCACTTCGGCGCCGAGAATGTCTGACGGCATCAGATCGGGCGTGAACTGGATGCGCTTGGCGTCGAGACCGAGCGTGACGCCGAGCGTCTCGACCAGCTTGGTCTTGGCGAGGCCCGGCACGCCGATCAGCAGCGCATGGCCGCCGGAGAGGATGGTGACGAGCGTGTTCTCGATCACACGATCCTGACCGAAGATGACGGATGCGATCGCTTCCTTTGCCGCGCGAATCTGGCTCGACACCTGCTCAGCCGAACGGACGATTCCGTCTTCGAGCTTCTCGACACTCTCCGCCATCCGTTAGCTCCTTCAGCCTGCCATGCGGCTCGCTTGCATCGTCATGTCGTCACAAGTCATCACATGGGCCCTATGCTAGACTTGCACGAAGGCCATGTATTCGTTGAATTAACCTATCCCCACCTTATCGGCTTGGGGTTATGTAGGGCATCACGAAGTGGCGACCTCCACACCGGACTAATGCGGGGTGGAACCGTGCACCCGGCTACAACGTAAACCTGCACCAATCGTGCCAAATGACCAATCGTGCCAAATGACAAAGGGCAAACCATGGCGAACCAAGGGCAGAGCGCCGATCGCGGTCTCGAAGGGCTGACTGCCGCCGCCAAAAGCGCTGCCGATGCCGACGGTGCCAAAAAGGGCCTGCCGCCGGTGCATCTGTGGAATCCGCCGTTTTGCGGCGATCTCGATATCCGAATCGCCTCGGATGGTACTTGGTTCTATTTGGGGACGCCAATCGGCCGCCCTGCGCTGGTTCGCCTGTTCTCGACGGTGCTGAAGCGCGAAGGCGACAAGCATTTCCTCGTCACGCCCGTGGAGAAGGTCGGCATTCGCGTCGACGATGCGCCGTTCATGGCGGTCGAGATGCAGAAGGAGGGCGAGGACAACCATCGCGTGCTCCGCTTCCGCACCAATGTCGACGACTGGGTCACCTGCGACGCCGCGCACCGGCTGCGCTTCGAGCAGGCCAAAGACGGCGGACTGACGCCATACCTGCATGTTCGCGCCGAGCTCTGGGCCAAGGTCACCCGCGCGCTCTACTACGATCTGGTTGACATGGGCGAGGAGCGGATGGTCGATGGCCAGCCGATGTTCGGCGTCGAATCGGCCGGCGAATTCTTCGCCATGGCCGACGCAGAGCAGGTGAGGGCCGCGCTTTGAACAAGCCTATCCTGAAGAACGAGCCCGTCGCGATCGGCGCCGCGGATTTCTTCGCGCGCACCACGGCGCGATTGGGCTTCGACGTTCCACCCGGCCTGTACGATCCGAACATCATTCCGGCTTCGGGCGATCCCGGCACCGACAAGATGCTCGAGATCATCGCGCGCGAGCAGCCGGTGCGGCCGGCGGCGGTCCTGATCGCGGTGGTCGACCATCCCGAGCCGACCATCCTGTTGACGCAGCGGTCGGCGCATCTGAACGACCATGCCGGCCAGATCGCCTTTCCCGGCGGCAAGATCGACGCGACCGATTCCTCGCCGCTCGATGCGGCGCTGCGCGAGGCGGAGGAGGAGGTCGGGCTGTCGCGCGACTTCGTCGAGCCGATCGGCTATCTCGATCTCTACGGCACCGGCTTCGGCTTCCGCATCCTGCCGACGGTCGCAAGGGTCCGGCCCGGCTTCGAGCTCACCATCAACCATTCCGAGGTTGATGATGCGTTCGAGGTGCCGCTATCCTTCCTGATGAACCCGGCCAACCACCAGGTGCACAGCAAGGAATTCCGCGGCATGGAGCGGTCCTACTATGCGATGCCATTCGCGGAACGCTACATCTGGGGTGCGACGGCCGGAATGCTGCGCGTGCTTTATGAGCGGATCTACTCGTCATGATCCGGCCGATCCTGACCGAGATCGGAATTTTCCTCGTTCCCTTTGCCGTCTATGCGCTGTTCCTGGCCGCGACCCGTTCCGGCCTGTTCGTGCAATCCTCCTGGCCGATCACCATCGTCGCGCGCCTCATGCTGGCGGCGCTCGTGCTGGTGATCGCGGGACTGATCGGCTTTGCGCATTTCTCCGGCGCGGCGCCGGACTCGACTTACATTCCAGCCCATATCGAGAACGGCAAGCTGGTGCCGGGCAGGGAAAAATAAGGGCCGGACGATGAGCGCGGAGCCGTTACTCGCCGATGCGCCCTGGCTGATCTCAGGCGGGACCGCGCGTGTCCTGCAATTGCTCAATGCGGATGGCGAGGAGGCGCGGGTGGTCGGCGGCGCCGTGCGCAACGCGCTGCTCGGTCTGGTGCCCGGTGACATCGACATCGCGACCACGGCGCTGCCGGACGAGGTGATGCGGCGCGCCAGGGCTGCCGGCATCAAGAGCGTGCCGACCGGCATCGACCACGGCACGATCACGCTGGTCATCGACGGCAAGCCCTTTGAGGTCACGACGCTGCGCGAGGATACCGAAACCTTCGGCCGCAAGGCCAAGGTCGCGTTCGGCCGCGACTGGGTGAAGGACGCCGAGCGGCGCGACTTCACCATGAACGGCCTGTCGGCCGGCGCAACGGGTATCGTGTACGACCATGTCGGCGGCATCGCCGATGCCGCCGCGCGGCGCGTGCGCTTCATCGGCGACCCCGATCGGCGCATCGCCGAGGACTATCTTCGCATCCTGCGCTTCTTCCGCATCCACGCCGCGTTCGGCGCCGGCGATCCAGACCGCGACGGCTATCTCGCCTGCATCCGCGGCCGCGCCGGCCTGGCCAGCCTGTCGGCCGAGCGGCTGCGCATGGAGATGCTGAAGCTGCTGGTCGCTCACGGTGCGTCCGACGCCGCGCTCGCCATGGCGGATGGCGGATTGCTGCAGGCGCTGACCGGCGGCGTCGCCTATACCGGGCCGCTGGCGGCGATGATCGCGATCGAGCGCGAGCTCGGCCTGCCCGCAAGCAGCACGCGGCGGCTCGCCGCGCTGACGGTCGCCGTGACCGAAGATGCCAAGCGCGTCGCCACGCGCCTGAGGCTCTCCAATGCGGAAACCAAGGCGCTGGATTCGATGGGACATCGCTGGTGGCGTTTCGCCGCCAAGGACGAGGCCAATGCGCGGCGGTTGCTCTACCGGCTTGGCCCCGAGCGCTATCACGATCGTGTGTTGCTGAGCTGGGCGAGAGGCGGCGCCGACGTCGGCTCGCCGCGATGGCGTGCGCTCGCCGAGCTGCCGCAGCGCTGGACCGCGCCGAAATTTCCGCTCCGCGCCGCCGACTTCATCGCGCGCGGCCTGGCGGAAGGACCCGCGCTCGGGCATGTGTTGACGCTGGCCGAGGACGCTTGGCTTGCGGCGGATTTTCCCCTAGAGGAAGCCGCACTCGCTTCCATCGCCGATCAAGCAGCGGCCCGCATCGGCCGCGATGAGAGAACGTGACCATCGTCTCGGGCTTCGCCGACATCTCGATTTTCCAGCTCCTGCTGGTCGCGTTGATGGCGTTGTTTGCGTCCGTTATCGGTGGTCTCGCCGGCTACGGCACCGGGGCGCTGATGCCGCTGGTGCTGGTGCCGCTGGTCGGCGCCGAACCGGTGGTGCCGATCATCGCGATCTCCGCCATCTTCACCAATGCGAGCCGCGCGGTCGCCTATCTGCGCCATGCCGATCGCCGCCGGGCGCTGATCGTGCTCGCCTGCGCGGCGCTGACGACTGCGCTCGGCGCCTACGGCTATACGCGCCTCACCAATGCCGGCGCCGCGCTTGTGATCGGCACCATGCTGATCCTGAGCGTGCCGCTGCGCCGCGTGCTGCGCCGTCGCCAGGTCAGGATCGGAGACGCCGGTCTTGCCGCAGGCTCGGTCGGCTACGGCGTGCTGGTCGGCGGCACGTCGGGCTCCGGCGTGATCCTGCTCTCGCTGCTGATGGCCGCGGGCCTCGAAGGCGCCGCCGTGATCGCGACCGACGCGATGATCTCGCTCGGCACCGGCCTCATCAAGATCTCGGTGTTCGGTCTTGCCGGCGTGGTGACGGCACAGGTGCTCGCCTTTGCGCTGCTGATCGGCGGGATTGCGATCCCCGGCGCGTTCCTGGCAAAAGCCTTCGTCGAGCGGATGCCGGTGCACATCCACACCGCGATCCTCGATGTTGCCGTCGTCACCGGCGGGCTGGTGATGATCTCGGCGGCTGCGAGGCAGGTCGTGTAGTCAACCTGCGCGTGTCCCGCTGCCGGTTTGGATCACGCCGCGGGTCTAGTGGGGTGGACTGCAGTCCAGCTCCTTGATCCTGCCCACCTCGTCAAACGCAAAAAGCGCGCTCATGACGCCAGCACTCGTGACGTAAGAGAGAATGGTCCCGTCGTTGTGCCAGGGATTGAGATCGTCCAGCGAGCTCGCCGGATACTCCCGGAGGCGATCGACCCAATAGGCGCGAAGTGCCTCGCGGCCGGTAATGGTTTTGCCGCCGCCGCAGCCGCAGTGAACCACGGCATCGTCGGCGTGCATGTCCAAGAGCGCTTCGATATCGCCCGCGCGGTAGGCATCGAGCCAGTCAACAGCGACGCCCATCGGGTCAAAGGAGACAATTCCTACCTGCATACCGTCAAATCCTGCAATTTTAGGTCGGGTTAACCCCGCTAAGCCTCTTTCTCCAAACGATTAATTGTAATTTAATACCCTGACCCGGCCCCCGGCCATATGCCGAAGGACATAGATCGCCGGGCCGAGGCAAAGTCCATGTTAGACGTGACTGCGAAGCAGGGGATAACCGCACGCATCCGGCTTGTGATCGTGGATCGACAACCGATCGTCCTGCAGGGGCTGAAGTCGGTATTCGGGGCACAGCAGGACTTCGACGTCGTCGCCTCGTCCAGCGACGGGACGGGCTGCCTCGAGGCAATTCGGAATTTGATACCCGACGTCGCGCTTCTTGCTGACACCCTGCCGGATCTGACGGTATCCGAGCTCCTCGCGATCGTGAAAGCCGAGAAGCTTCCCACGCGCCTGGTGTTCTTTACCGAGTCCGACACCGACCACGATCTGACTGCAGCCATTGCTGCCGGCGCCTGCAGCGTAATTTCGAAGTACGCCTCGCCCGACACCATGCTGCAATCACTGCGGCTGATGACGAAGCGCGGTGTGTCGCTGGAGCGGTCCGATCTCTGGCCAATCGGCAAGGACGCTGACGGCGGCGGCAAAATTGAAAAGATGCTGGAGCTATTGACGGGCCGGGAACGTCAAATAGCACGACTGGTGTCGGAAGGAATGTCGAACAAGGAGATCGCGCGCCAGCTCAACGTTTCCCAAGGGACAGTCAAAGTCCACCTGTACAATATCTTTCAGAAGCTTGAGATCACCAACAGGACGGTGCTCGCGACCATCGCATTGTTGCAGCGCACCTCCGCCTTCAGCACGCTCTCGCTGGCCCTTTTGGCGCTCGTAGTTGCGGACGAACTCAAGGCCTCGGAAGCGAACGCAATGCTTCCGAATGACAACAGCTTCGGCCACGCGGGCGAGCACGCCGGTTATGAGCCCTGGAAAAAAGCCATTCTCCGACACCTCATCGTCTCGGAATCCGGCGAGACGCCTCCGCCCACACTGAGAGACTTCTTTGCCAAGATGGGTCAAGTCGCGAACCCGGCGGCGGCAATGGAAGCGTTGCGCGCGGCCGAGCAATCCGCAGGCCCGAAACCGTGGAAAGACTACGGTCCTGTTGGATCGAGCACGCCCAATCTTCCCTCGCTTTTCCTGCGAGGAACCAGCGACCCACAGATCGGAGGTGACCCGATCCCGGAACATCAACTCCCGCGGCTTGCTTCCAATCCGATATCGGTTCACGGAGGGTATGGCACCTTCGCCACTGTCGCCGGTGCGTTGATCTACGCACTGCACGACCCCCATATCGCCGCACAGGCGCATGAGGCGGGTAAAGCGCCGATCGACAGTCTCCTGGCCGTCACTGGAGAGAATGCGGCCACAAAACTGGCCGCGATCGCCAATGCTGACGCTCATCATGTCGACAGCTCAGCCCCGGGTTTCCTTGCGCACGATGCCGGCCTGGCTTCCGCGCTTGTGACCACTGGAAACCAAAGCGTCGCTGAAGAAGGCGCTCGGAGCCAGATGAGCCACGGCACTGTGGATGGCGCCGCGGGTGACAACCTCCAAAAAACCCCCGGCTTGGTGGACCCTGGACACGACGCCAGTATTGCCGGAGATGGCAGCGATCAACTGGCGGGCGGCAACGTTGATGAAAACGTTGTTCATCGTTCCTCGATCGATTCCGTTTCGACCTCTTCCCAGTCTGGCTTCGATTTCGCATCCGGGGCGAGCAGGATCAATCTTGCGGCTTTCGGAGTGCTTGCCTGGCTGCAAATGACGGCAGCAATCAAGTCCATACCGCCACATACCCTTGCCTGGATCTACAACGCCGCAAGCAATGAGACGATCGTCTACGTGAATCCGACCGATCATGTTCTCGATATCGGGGATCGCGGCCTGCTGGAAGTCCATCTGCAGGGGATTGTATCCATTGCGGAGTCGGATGCCGCCTCCCAGCCGGAAGCCGCGGCTGTCGCGATCACCCTGGAGCAACTCGAAGAAGCGCTGAAATCGGCGACCGCACTCGATGAGACTGCTCTGAGCACGGACAAAGTCCATGCCATGGGCGCGGCGAGCGAGAGCACACTGGGGACGGCTGGAGTTTGGAGCGTTCTGTCCGACGACGGCTTCGGGTTCCAATTCGGGCAGACTCGGACCGGCTTAGGGGCGTCGACGAGGGGCAGAACTTCCACGGACGATTCGGCGAATGCCACAGACGAGAGCGACGGCGCCTCTGGCGTGTCGGCTCACGTATCGTCGATCGAACTTGCTCATAGCGCGGCGGCCACGGCTGTTGAAAATCTCACGTCGAAGAGTGAGCCGGTCAATGCGGCCACCGGCGTTTCGCCGACTGGGCAGAACTATATCGTCCAACCGGGCGTCATATCGGCCGACAGCGCGGGCCCCGGCAACTCGGAGCACGCTTCGGAGCCAGGGTCTGCAAAGGCTGCAGCCACGGAGTCGGCTGAAGCCGACTCCGCACCGGGCAACGGCGCCGGAAATGGGGCCGAGCATCGCGCTGAGGCCGCGGACGATTCGCCAGGGTTAGCGAAGAAGGCAGAAGCGGGCGGCGTGGAGCACGGCAACTCCGCGCACGCGGCAAACGCATCGGAAGCAGCCGAGAGCGTCGCAGCGGCCGACAGCGCGAGCCACGGTAACTCGGAGCACGCTTCGGAGCCAGGGTCTGCAAAGGCTGCAGCCACGGAGTCGACCGAAGCTGACTCCAAACCGGGCAACGGCGTCGGCAAAGGCGCCGAGAACCACGCTGCGGCTGCGGACGCTTCGCCAGGGTCAGCGAAGCAGGCGGAAACAGGCGGCGTGGAACACGGCAACTCCGCGCACGCGGCAAACACATCGGAAGCAGCCGAGAGCGTCGCAGCGGCCGACAGCGCGAGCCACGGTAACTCGGAGCACGCTTCGGAGCCGGGGTCTGCAAAGGCGGCAGCCACGGAGTCGACTGAAGCTGACTCCGCACCGGGCAACGGTGTCGGCAATGGCGCCGAACACGCTGCGGCTGCGGAGGCTTCGCCAGGGTCAGCGAAGCAGGCGGAAGCGGGCGGCGTGGAACACGGCAACTCCGCGCACGCGGCAAGCGCATCGGAAGCAGCCGAGAGCGTCGCAGCGGCCGACACCGCGAGCCACGGTAACTCGGAGCACGCTTCGGAGCCGGGGTTTGCAAGGACTGCAGCCACGGAGTCGACTGAAGCTGACTCCGCACCGGGCAACGGTGTCGGCAAAGGCGCCGAGAACCACGCTGCGGCTGCGGAGGCTTCGCCAGGGTCAGCGAAGCAGGCGGAAGCAGGCGGCGTGGAACACGGCAACTCCGCGCACGCGGCAAATGCATCGGAAGCAGCCGAGATCGTCGAACCGGACGTCGCAACGGCCGGTAGCGCGGGCCACGGTAACTCGGAGCACGCTTCGGAACCAGGGTCTGCACAGGCTGCAGCCACGGAGTCGACTGAAGCTGATTCCGCACCGGGCAACGGCGTCGGCAAGGGCGCCGAGAACCACGCTGCGGCTGCGGACACTGCGAGCGTGTCAGCGGCAGTGCAGGCGACAGAGCCGGCCGTCGTGGCGCACGGCAATTCGGGGCACGATTTACCCTCGACCTCAGCAAACGCATCGGAAGCAGCCGGGATCGTCCAACCGAGCGTCGCAACGGCCGACAGCGCGGGCCACGGTAACTCGGAGCACGCTTCGGAGCCAGGGTCTGCAAAGGCTGCAGCCACGGAGTCGGCTGAAGCTGATTCCGCACCGGGCAACGGCGTCGGCAAGGGCGCCGAGAACCACGCTGCGGCTGCGGACACTGCGAGCGTGTCAGCGGCAGTGCAGGCGACAGAGCCGGCCGTCGTGGCGCACGGCAATTCGGGGCACGATTTACCCTCGACCTCAGCAAACGCATCGGAAGCAGCCGAGATCGTCCAACCGAGCGTCGCAACGGCCGACAGCGCGGGCCACGGTAACTCGGAGCACGCTTCGGAGCCAGGGTCTGCA
>NZ_JAFCKS010000012.1 GCF_018129995.1 Bradyrhizobium sp. SZCCT0153 | reverse complement strand
CTCGCCAGAAACTTCCTCGCTGCCGTTCTGCTGGCATCAACTAGACTTTGGCTCAGAGCTTATGAGTCCACGACCTAGTCCACCCGCGTCACCTCGCACTCGTTGCGCGAGTTCTGTCCCACCACGCCGATATTGACGTTTCTGAACTGGGAGCTCGCATGCGAGGGAACAGGCTGGTTGGCCCATACCAGAACTTTCGTGGCGTGCTCTCGATCGTCATCCATCCAGCAAGTCAGCTCGACGGCGTCGATTGTCTTGTCGGTGCCGTTGGACAGCACAAAACTGGCAATGCCGTAATTGTCAGCCCGCCGTGTTGTCTGGAATGAGTCGATCTTGACGAGTTCCCCGAGGCTCGAGCGCGCGGCGGGCGGCTGAGTGTCTTGCGCCACCGCTGCGCCGGTCAAGGTGCACAGGCCCGCAAAGCAGATAATTCCGGTCAACGGACTCATAACGCGCCTCATGCCCCGACGCGTCGATCTTTCCCCGTCTCCGGGCTTGGCGCAAGTGCCTGCCGCGATTGCGGCACAGAAACTCCGCGGCCGCCTTCGGGCGGCGCAGCGTCAATGGGAGAGCGTCCTCGAGGCCTGCTCCGAGCCTGCACCACAATCGCCGATCCGATGCGCCACGACCAGCTCGACCCTGGGCGCCTGCCCCTCACTGAGCTCATTCTGCTCGGTGTAGGATTCGTCACTATGAACGGTAATGACCGTGCTGACGGGACCCATGAAGTCGCAACGATTGGCAAACGTGTATTGATTGTTCTTCTTTTCGGGTCTCGCAGAGACGCAGCTTCCGACGGAGGGGGACGAGAACGTCGCTTTCATTGCGACGGTGGGATCGACGCAGGCCGTCAGCTCCCGCTCGAGCAAGCGGTGCTTTGCCTTGCGATGAGCGACCATATCGAGCGTACGAACGAAGTGCCAAAGCCCCTTGCGAAAGGTCGGCCCCTCGAATTCATCGGCCTTCGCCATGGTCGTGATCGAAGTCATCAGAAGCGCCAGGGCGGCACAACGAACGAAAGAAGTCGCAAGGATTGAACGCCAGCCTGTGGTCATTGTCTGTATACCCGCTCGCTTGCTCCCGATAGGGGTAGCCGCACAGTCCAAATCATCGCCCACAGGTTCAGGCACTGTCGTAAAGTAAACATTAACAGTGCCGGGCGCCCCGTTAACTTACGGAAACCCGATTTACCTGACCGGCTGCGATTCGAATCGCGCGTCACCACCCCCGTTCCCCACGCGACGTCTTGTCACGGCGCCCGACGGACGGTCAATCACGTGCCGCTACGGATGATCAATGAACGGACTTAAAGAGCATCTGCGCAGCATTAATTTTGCTGCCCGCGGCATTTCGGTAACAGTAGATCCACGCTTTCCGGCAGTCGTAAAACGTGTGGCGGTATTAAAATAAAGCCGGGGCAATGCCCGAACCGGACGAGCTTGATCGACCTGACCAAGCTCGAGAGCGACGGGACGCGGAGGTCGTTTCAATCAATTCGTCGCCTGTAACCGGCCCCGGCGCCGTCACTACAGGCAACTTCGACGCGCCGACCGAGGTTTACTTCGCGCGAAAGCATCCGCGCTCTCGACTGCCGTCATCCTCCGCATCAGACTTCCGCGCGCGGGCCGTCTGCCCTTCTTGCCGTTCCGCGCGTGTTTCCAGCCTGCCATCAAAAGAGGCCGTCGCTGATTGACCTTTGATGCCAATTTTGCTCTTTTAGTCGAATATTTCTCGCTTTGGGGGCTGCGATGCAGAGCCGATTCAACGGATTTCTTTGGGGAGCGATTTTTCTGGCCCTCGCAAGCGGTGCAAGCGAAGCCGGCGCGGCCGATCTAGGTTTGATGACGTCAGGACCCGCGGCGGTCGGAAACTGCAGCGATCTGGTATTTGTCTGCGAGAATGGCAGACAATATCCCCTTTGCCCGATCGCGGTCTCGGTTGCTGGCGAGGTCGTCACGGCGTCTCTGCAGACCGGGCGGCATGGTGGTGCCCACGTGCGGATGGTTCCAATGGGCGTAGGTTATCGGTACGCCGGACGGGGCGTCTGGCTCGACGGTTTCCGCGAAAATGCCCTGTTAAATTTCGGCAAGCACAGCCAAATCGCCTGCACCCTCGCCCACTAAGGCGAGGCGCGTTACGGCGAGTTGATTAGTTACCCCTTGGTGCGCAGCACAACTGCCTGCGAGCGAGGGTACATATAGGCCTTGGGCTGGATATAGACCGGGCAGTAATTATTCCATTGATATTGCTGCCAATTCCACTTCAAGCATCCAGCTTCGATCTGCGGATCGGAACGGAAATCCAGACGGTAGGGCTCGTCTCCAATGGGATAGGAACCGCTGTAAGCGGCGCTTGAAACGAACATAACCGTAAGTGAAATGGCGGTCGCGGCCAGTATTTTTGGCATATTGCCCTCGATCTTCATGCGCTAATGCGCAACAGTGCCAAAGTGGGAGTTTCCAATCAAGGCCATAATGGGCGAATAATTGAGCGCCGTCCGCTTGTTTGCTCATTTCGTCTGTCGTGGCGGCCTGCCTAATCATCGTGGTGGCCGTGCAAACCGATCTCGCCATCCTTACTGCGCTTGCCAATCGTCCGAATGGACGGATTGCGTTTGCCGAACTCGATCGGCAACTCAAAGCGCATGACGAAAACGGCGAAATCGAAGATCGAATCGAACAGCGGGTTTCCGCCGGTATCAAGCTGATAGAGGCCGGCCTCGCCGTCGTGGATGGCGACAGCTTGCAGATCACCGAGGCCGGCCGCTCGGTCACTGAGGCCCTCCCTGATCGCTCTCTACCCCGGACGAATTCGCTCGAGAGCATCGATGATCTGATCGGCGCTGAAGTACGTTCGAGGATTTTCAATCTTGAACTTCGCGAGGAAACCGAAGGCCTCGCGGGATGCCAAAGCGCGGACGCTCCTTGGACGGCCGGGGCCGACGACACATCGAGGCATTTGACCAAGCCAGGCCCCGTTGACATGGATGCGAGCACTGCGGCTCCTCAACCGGTGACCCCGCCAGCCTCAGCGCCTCCACCATCGACAACGGCCCAGCGCCTCATCTCCCGTGAGGCAGATCGGGCGCGAGACAGTGGGGCCACGAAAGCCCCGAGATTTGATGCAGTTGCGCGGCAATTCCGCCGCCTGGCCGCGCTATGGCGGCGGCACCTTGAGGAGGATCTACCGAACGCGCGCAGGGTCGGCCAGGGCGCAAGCATCAATGGAATCGTTGTCGCGCTCATCAGCTTATTGGTGATCGTCATCTGCGCCGGCGCCGCGATCGCCTTGACGCAGATCAGGTCTCTGCAGACGGAAATCTCCTCCCTTCAGCGAGAACTATCGCCGTTGAAGGAGAGGCTTTCCCGCTTCGATCAGGCAGAAAAAGCGAAGCAGGCAGAGGAAAAAGCGCGCGAAGAACGGAGCAAACGGACAGCTGACAATCCGCCGCAGCCAGCGCCTCTCACTCTGTCACGCGAAGAGATCCAGCTTATTCGCGACTATATCAAACCCGCACCTGGCACCGGCTCCTCCCCAGCCCCTCTGGTCGGCGATCCGATCGCCGGAGCGACCATACCCTTCCCTTCACCGGTAACAGAAAAGGTGCCGAAACTGCTCGGCGCGAGATTCGCGATCCGCAACGGCGCCATCCTCGTCGTCAGAAGGGACAGCCGTCAGATCGACGCTGTTCTTGGATCGAATTGATCGTCCGATCCGTCAGAGCGCATGCGTAAGAAAACGGCCTTCGGTCGCACCGGAATAGGTCTGCTCCCCTTACTGAAAAAGGTCGAGAGCGGCGAGCAGAGCATCGGCGCCAAAATCCCCCGACATCAGGTCAACGAGCAACCCTGTGCCAAGAGCGAGGGCAATCAACTTAACTGCAATCATGTCCGCCTCTCCTGTAAATCGTCCATGGATAGCAGCCTACCTCCAGCCTGTTTCCGCAGTGTTTCGGCGCCTCGAAAAATGGTTTTGGCATACCAGGCGCGCTGCTCTGCGCTACCGTCAGCACTGAAGAACGGGTAGGTTTATGTTCGTCTACTCCTGTTTCCGACATCTGATTTGAGAGGAGGAACACGATGCGAGGCACTTCAAACATCCTGACGGCTGCCGCGCTTCTTGGGATCGGCGCCCTCATGACATCCGGATCGGCCCTCGCTGGCGGACCTCGGAACGGCACGGGCGGTCTCCCCGACGTCGAAAACGCGTGGGGGTTTGGATACGGCCAGGGCCCTTCCTTTAACGGGCAAAATGGTCCGGTCGCGGACCACAGCTACGTCTTTAATTACGAGTATCCTGTCTTTGTTGGCCACGACGTGCGAGCGATCGCTGTCGACCTCACCGGTTCAGGCTTTCGGCACCGGCGGGTCGTGGGGCCGGGAATTGTCTATTACCGCGGCCAGCATCCCCGCCCGTACCGCATCAACCAATATTGGTGACAGATCGACGAATCTCGCGTTCTCGACCTCGCGCGACCGGACCGCCTCCCGGGCCGCGTACTCGATCGCGTTTACTGAGCGGAGCGACGAAGGCAAAGAACCGCACGTCGCCCCTCCCCCGTTTACGCGTCCCCGTCGGGTTCATACCGGGATGTTTTCGATTTAGGCACGCGCCTGCCGACGAAACCCCTGATCGCATCGAAAGCCTCGAGCAAAGGCGGCGTTAGCGAAAAGAATACGCCGAGCCCGATTGCGATAATGACATGTCGCAGCGAGATGCTCTCGTCCCGCGCGTCGGTCGGCCCGGAAGTCAACCCGGCGACGAGAGGCATGGCACCGTTCGGTTTGCCGACAACATTCGGCCTCGTTGGCTTGCGCGGGGGGATCATCACCACGACGAAGAGAACATTAATCAGCAGCCAAACGCCGAGAATGATCAAAAACGTTCTCATTGCCAAAATCCAGAAGACAAGAACTATTAAAATAATCCGCCTTCAGAGGCTAAAGCGTGCCGAGGCCTTGATCACAGTTGTCCAGCCTATTCCTTGATGCAAGCCTAAATCTTGGTCGGCCAAGATTAAACCTGCCGATAAACCCGTTAAACCTTCCGTTACGAACGCCGTCACGGCCATCGCTTTTCGGCACGGGCGCTATGCCTGCTCGGGTTCACGAAGCGACATGCCGCCCGTCGATGTCAGCGTGATCGCGCCGATCGCTAATCCAGGAATTCAACGCCGACACGATTTTCGCTGGACCAGACGAGCCGACAATCGCGAATGACGCGATCCTTCGCCATCATCAGCTTGAAACGAGGTCTGACATAGACCTTGTCTGCCAGCTCGACGGCGGCACCGTGATCGGAGAGGCTGACGACGCGGCACCGCATGCTCGACCCGTCGCCAGTGATGTATGCGACCTCGTCGACTACCGCGCGCTGCTGTCTACGACGCTCCTCCACGGATAGTTCACCCTTTGCTCAAGTTCTTGCCGCGCAGAAAGTGAACGCCAATGTTGTCACCATTGATCCAAGCCAACTCGCAGCGGCGGAAGGCGGCTCCGGTCGTCGAAAGGAGCAAGAAAAACTCCTTCAGCGCAAGCCCTTCGATCGAGCCCTCGATCTTGAGCTTGGCTCCGGCTTCAGCCACGTCGGTCATCTGACATTGACGGCTCCACGTCCCGTCGATAGCCACCATGTGCACGTCGATGCCTCGCGAGAACTCGATACGTGCCGTTCCACGTTTTTCGGGTGGCAATGAATCAGACATACCAGGTCGAAACCTGCGTTTGAAAGAAGGCGCCGCTCGCCGGCTGCTTGCCGCCGCACGAGAAGCGCTTGGGAAGTTGAATAGCCCTCGTCTCGGCGGAAGCAACGCGGCGTTAAAATTGCGCGTCTCCTCGATAGTGAGAGAGAAGAATTCAGAAAAGGCTAATGAGCGTGTCGGATTTCGGCAAATCCGCGCCCGGCCTGCCCATGAAGCCAAGAACAGGCACAGATCTGAGCGTACACAACATTTCACCCTTTACGGCGCGGGTCAGACGTAAATTTACGCATTAATCCGTAACAAAGGCGGCATAAACTCATCTAATCCGGGATTTTGCATCGACCCTCCTGGGGCTGGCGCAGCGCCGCTCGCGATCATTTTGAGGCGAGCGGCGTTGTTGTTCGGTAGTCCTGCGGATTTCCGGCCGGGTTCCATAGTGCTACGGTTCCATCGCGAGCGACGGCATCCCTGCCAGCCCCGGGAAGAACGGCGCCGCAAAACGACCTTGGCCCGCCTCCACTGCTCTTTTTTGCCGGAGGCGGGCTTTCTTTCCCGACAAACTGAAAGGGGCCGCTCGAAGAGCGGCCCCTTGCCGGTTGAAATTTGGGTCCGTGATGAAATGCCAGCCCCGGCATCGACACCCTAGCGGTACTGAGGTGGCAAGTGGATTCCGTTTAATTACGGTGAACCATACTGCCGCATTTTAGCCTGCCCTCCCGCGCCAACCGCGGACAGATGCCGCGGAAAGCGGTGACTTCCGCGGGGCCGCGGATGCCGGATCCGCATCGTGAGCCACAACGGCCGGTCACGCCAAAAGGACTTGCAGGCGAATTAATCGAGCCCGTGAGCGATGCTGGAGCCTCCGCGCAACCACCGGACCAGAACTCCGATTTCCTGATGGACGGCGCGGAAATAGAACAGATGCGTGATTGCGAAGGACAGCATGCAAGTGCCGAGAATGGTCGCCATCACGAACACGCCGCCCGACGGGACCGCGATCGTTCCCAGCGATGCCTGTCTGAGGGTTGGCGTACCAACCTGCCAGGATGCAACCAGAAACACGGCGTAGGCGGCGCTGAGATGCGTTGCGATCGTGAAGAGCGGCCGGGATTTGGTCGCAAGCCCAAGGCAGGCGAGCAAGAAGATGGGAAGCGCAAGTCCGAACAGCTGGAATCCGTCAACGTGAACGAAATAGCTCAAATAGGCGTCGCTGCGCTGGAAGATGCCGAACAGCTTGAGATTGACGTACCAGAGAATTTCAGAGCTCGGCGCGTATTCAAGCGCGCGCGCAGCCAATTCGGCGCTCAGCGTCGCGGCAAAAAGTGCCAACGGCCCGAGAATCTGCAATTTAAAAAGCCGGTTCATGTGACAAGCCATACGTTAAAAACGTTGAGCTTGCCTTAACGGTTCCCCTTGGGCCGCTGCTGCCGCCGTAGACCGGATAGAGGCTAAAATCGCGGCTGATCGCTCAGGGCTGGTTGTTCGGCGGTCTTTCGATGAACCTGCGGCTGCCGTTCAGCAATTCGAGGTTGTTGGCGATGACCGGATTGCCCGGGTCCATCGAATAGGCCTTCATGAACTTCTTGCGCGCGGCGCTGAGATTGCCGCGCAGCATCAGCGAATAGCCCTGGTCGTTGAGGATCTGGACCGTCTCGCCGCCGAGCCTGATGGCCTCGGCATAAGCCTGGTCGGCAAGATCGAAGCGGCGCAGCCGGTCATAGCTCGCGGCGAGCCCGGTCCAGGCCGTCAGGTCCTTGGGCGCCTTCTCGACGCCGTCCTTGAAATAGCGCTGGGCAAGGCCGTAATTGCCGCGGTTGAAATGCTCCAGCCCCAGCCGCACGGGCTCGTCGGACGGATAGTATTTGACGTCGGTCGGCTCCTGCACGGGGTCGACGCCCGGCGGATCCCCGGGAGCGACGATTGCGGCCTCCCTCACGGTGTAGTCGCACGCCGCAAGGCCTGTCCCCAACAAGCAACAGGTCAGCATTAGAATGACACGGCGCATCAATCCTCGTCCCCCGCCGGCTTCCGGCAGATTCATCGAAACATCAAAACCCGGGCGCGGCCCCCGGCGCCCAGCAAAATTCCCGCAAAACAACCCCATGCACAGTAGGATCGACCTTGAAAACATTGGCCTTTTTTATCTGCTCCCAGCCCCGCCAACCGGCACCGAAATACCCGCCGACGAACCGGCGCCCAGGCCCTGCACGTCGATTGTCTGGGTTGGTGCAGGCCGTACGCCCATTTGTTTCGTCGCATCGCTGATGTCGGGAAGCTGATCCACCGGCTGTTTCATGTTGCCATAGCGCGTGACGGCGGCGCCGGCACGGCGCGCATCGGTGGCGATCCTGGTGTCCCCGACATAGCGCGGCCATGGCGTGATGGTGTGGGTGACCGCATTCACCTGCTTGGCATTGCCGGCACTCATCGTGATGGTGTCGGAGCGCTGGACGTAGCGATCCATCTCGTCATTCCCGGCGAGGCCGTAACATCCCCCGAGCAGCAAGGGCGCGAACAGAGCCAGATACCTCGCGGTCATCTTTCGCGTCCTCTAGTTGAGAGTCTTGATGGCCGGCTCGCTTGCAGCGGCGGCCGGTGGCGGAATCGGTGCGGTGAGCTGCGGCGCGATGATGTGGCCGTAGGGACCCTTCACCTCGCCGCCGGAATTGACGTAGTCGTCGTAGCGCTTGCGGACTTCCATCTGGCCGTTGAGGAAGAAATCGACGTCGTTGGCCGGCAGGCGGGAGTCGAGCGGCGACGCCAGTTGCTGGCCGGGGGCCGCCGGCGCGACCAGGCGCGGGGTTACGATGATGACGAGATCGGTTTCCTCCTGCTGGTACGACTTGCTGCTGAACAAGGTTCCAAGCACGGGCACCGAGCCGATCCAGGGCAATTGCGAAACGTCCTGCCGGTTGCGGGTCTGCAGCAGGCCGGCGATGGCAAAGCTCTGGCCGTCGCGCAGTTCGACAGTCGTACGCGCATCGCGGCGGGTCAGCGCGGGAATGGTCGTCCCCTGAATGGTCACCGCGTTGGAGAAATCAAGCTCGCTGACCGATGGCTCGACCCGGAGGTTGATCACGCCGCGAGAGAGCACAGTGGGCACGAAGGCCAACTCGACACCGAACTTCTTGTAGTCGATGGTGACTGTGGGAAAACCGTTCGTCGTCGTGTTCGGGATCGGCACTGGAAATTCACCGCCGGCCAGGAATCGGGCGGAATCGCCTGAAAGCGTGGTCAAGTTTGGCTCGGCCAGCCGGCGAACCAACCCTTTCGTTTCCAACGCGGATATCAGCAAGTCCACCGAACTGCCATTGCTGGTGCGAAGGATGCTGGTCAACAAACTTCCGAACGGGACAGGCGCCACGCCGCCTGCGGCGCCAACCAGAGTCCCCGCTGTTCCGAGCAACGGGATGGAACCAGGCGGGGGACCGACGTTGGGCATAGCGACTCGACCGCTAGCCGTGTTGATCGAATTAGCCCCGCCAAGCCCGGAATTGGCAATATTCGACCCACTGGCATTCGCTGCATAGAGGTTCATGCCGAGTTCGCGACCGGCGGTGCGGCTCGCTTCCAAAAACCGCACCTCGAGCATGACCTGCTGTGGCGACGCGACGCTCATTGCATTGACGACCGTGCCCCCCTTGGGAAGCGTGCCGGTGGCAATCGCCACGGCGCGTTCGGCGGTGACGGCGTCGCTCGCCGTTCCGCTCAGCACTACCTGGCCCTCGGACGAAGAGACCCGGATGCCCTGGGCGCCTGTGCTGGCCCGAATATTCTGCTGGAGGTTGCCGGTATCGATCGCGACCTCGACATCGAGGATCCCGATCTGCTTCATCGCACCGTCGAGCAGGATAACGTTGGTGGTGCCGGTCTGCTTGCCCTGGATGTAGATCAGGTGATCGCTGAGCGACTTGACGTCGATGATGTCGGGCGAGCCCGCGACAATGGTGGCAAAGGCCGTGTCGACCCTGAAGGTCCGCGACTTGTTGAGGATTACCTTGACCCGCTGGACGTCGCTCATCTCGCTGACGAAGACGCCACCCGACGAGACCCGCCGATCCGCGGCCCCGGCGCGATCGGCCGAATTGAACAACGCAATCCCACACAGAGCCGTCAGCCCCAGGGCGGAAAGCCTCGCTCCGGCGCTGCCCGACACGCGACCGCAAACCATTGCAATACCCCTTTGCCGCATTCTGCGGCGATCCCCACAACGTAAGTGCCCGGCGCCCCGTTACTCTCCTTCGCCTGCCTCAACGTACAGTTTACTATCAGCAACACTACAAATCGTTACCAGTATTTCCCGCCGGGCTCATGGAGCTGTGCACAAGCCAGCATGGCTCCGTGCAAGCAGACCACGACTCCCGCGGGCCGCGAAAGGCGGCACCGGGATCATCATCAGTCGGGCGTCGCGTTGGCAAGGAGAGACAGTTGCCGCACTGCCGCAAAAGGAGAGAAAACTCCCCGATGTTGCCAGGGAGCACCACTTTTTCCCGCATGTTTCCAAACAAGCGGGCTCCATCGATTTTCGGAAAATCTAAAAGTCGCGAGAGCTACTCTATTACCGTGGGCGCTCGCCAACTAAAATGGAACCGTGATGGACGCGCTCGGCGCATCCAGGGACGTGCCCCATATCGGCATCATCATCTTGAAACCCGGTTCGGATGCCGTGACTGTAACAGCACCGGCTCCCGTAATGGTGTTTAACGTCGGCGTGAGACCGCCTGCATACAGGAACGGGGCAACGTTCTTCTTGGCCGTATCCGATGGCAGCGGATCGCCGCTGCATGCGGGAGTTGTTTTTGCGATCACGGCATCCGCATAACAGGTGCTGCCCGAGGCGCCGACCGTGGTGGCCCGAGCACCGGCGTTCGCGAGCGCCCGCAATGACTGCATGGTGATCGCATAACGTCCGAGATCGAAGATCGTGAACACCAGCGTGAAAAATGCCACGGCGACCAGGCAAAACTCAAACGCCGCAACTCCGCGCTGGTCGAGCTTTCTCATCATTGCACCAAACGAACGATCTGGCTTTGAATCTTCCCGCTTGCAGGGCATCCTGAATTGTCAAAGTTGGAATTGCCGGACAGGGTGATGCCTTTTGCAATGACTTCGACGCAAGTGTAGGACTGCGTGCTGCCTTGATAGACCACGTCCGCATTCGGAAAATAAGCAATGCCGTTGAAGTAGTTCGCAGAATTCCCTGTCAGGCTGACGGACTGATTTTTGTTGGTCTTTTCCGGATCATAAATGAGCAATTGGCTCATCAGATTGACAACCGAAGCCAATGCGGCAGGCACCTGGGTAGAGACCACGGTGCTCGATGCGCTAATCTGAATCACTGGACCACCGTTTATCGTCAGGGTTGCTCCGGGAAGCAGTATCAAAGTGGTAGAGGATCCGGGCAATGTTTTTAATGTAGTGCCACCGCCGATAGTCACGGGACCATTGAAGAAATAGACGCCATTGAGATTGTAGGTCTGATTCCCGAACTTGAATTTGTTAGCGCCATTGCCCATGTCGTTGTAACATTTATGAGTGGCGTCATAGGCCGTCAGAGTCGTGCCGCATGGACCGGAGAAGCTGCCCGTGCTGAGCGTCGACATCGCTGCATTCAATCCGCTCAGCGGATCAGGAACGGGCGGTGCAAAGGTAATTGCTTTGCTGCATTGTCCTCCGCCGTTGTCATGGCAATCTCCCTGTCCGGAGATTGCTCCAGCTTTACTGACGTCGAGACCGTTACCGGTAAAGTTGAGAGAATTGGATTGCGTACTGTTTGAGGACAGGCCACACTTTTGCGCCTGTACGGTTGTGCTTCCCTGAAATGCAAGTGGATCCGAGAGAGTCAGGACGCAGGGGTTTGCCAAGATCTTGACCTGGGCGGTGGCTGTTGCGCCTATCGTCACAGAGGACAATCCTAGTAGGTGTGCCAGGTATGCCGGCTGTGTCTGGGAGACGGTGGCCTTGACCGCATCCGTTCCCTGAAGGGCGATCGTGACGCTCTGGGTGACGTTACTCGCAAGGGTGACACACCGTCTACCGGGGTATGCGGTACCGTCGCCGGTGTTGCAGAAGGCATTCTGTGACGCAAACTGCTTGCCGCGATAGTCCATCGATTGCGGGTCGGCAGTACACGCCGTCGGAGAAAGGGAGCAAGCCAACCACAAGCCACCCGAATAGGCCGCCGCATCGGCGGCATTCTGCGCGTGCTGCTTGGTGACATACCACGATCCCGCCTCGGCTCCGAGTGCAACGGCTCCGATCAGCGGCACCAGGGCCACAACGGTTGCGAATGCCACTGAACCGCGACGGCAATGAAGTAGGTCACGCATGGGACTGTCCTATTGAAACCGCTCTGAGTACGATAGCGTGAAGGAGCAAGAAGGGCTGCACAGCACCGCCTTTAACAGCATGGGCGCCAGGGTGACGGTCGTCTGGTACGAATAATATTTGGGCGAGGCCGTGTTGGCTGTGGAGCAGGCAACGCCGCTGTCGCCGCAAACGAGCTTGAAATTGGAAATGGGATGCTTGGAATCAGCCTTGGCGAGTGCGCTTGAGGTCCAGCTTGAACTATTCGCGAAATCTGTCGGCGGAGAGTACTGAATGGACTGCCCGAATCCGCGCAACGCCCCCCACGCCGATATGAACTGAAAGCCGGCGATGGCAACGTCGGCAAGCGGCAGCAGCAGGCTGAAGATCAGAAAAATCGTGATGACCGGCATCTCGAGCGCAACGGCGCCGCGCTGATCCGCCAGGAAAAAATCTTTCCGGCGTCTAAGTCTGGCGCGACAGTCGCAAACCTTGGTCATGTCCTTGTCTGCCCCTAAATCTGCTTGAACGTTCGGATGAGATGCAGAAACGGGCTTCCGCCCAGAATGACGAACATGGCCGGAAGCAGGAACAGCACCATCGGGATCGTCAGCTTGGCGCCGAGCTTGTGCGCCCTTTCTTCCAGCTTGGTAATGCGCTCGCGCCGGAGGTCGGCGGCGATCGTGCGCAGCGCCTGGCTCAGCGGCGTGCCGTATTGCAGGCTCTGGCTGACCATGGTGCCGAAGCGGCGAAGTCCCTCCGACGTGGTCCCCAACTTCTCGAACGCCTCGGCGCGGTTCGGCAGTATCCGGAGATCGTCGAGAAGACCGTACAGGACCTGGGCCATGGCCGGATTGGTCTCCTTCATTTCTTCCGCGACTCTCTGCAGCGCGCTTTCGAGGCCCATGCCCGCTTCGCTGCACACGACAAGCAGATCGATGGTATCCGGCGTGCCCAGCCGAATGGCGGCATTGAAACGCCGCCTCAGGACCGACAGAACCAATCGCGGCCCCATGATTCCGATCACCACGCCGGCAAGCGTGAAAAATAGCACGGCGCTTGCCGATCGTTCCGAGAGTTGCGCAGCAAGGAAGGCAACGACCGGCAACAAGAGCATGCTGACAACTTTGACTCCGATCCAGATCGGCAGGGTCCGGTAATGATTGAACCCTGCCGATTGCACGATCGTTCGCAGTTGTTCGAGATTTTCCTCGGCATAGAAGCGCTTGTACCGCGTGCCGATCGATGCAAACCAACCTATCATGTCCCTGGAGTGTGTTGATCTGTCAGGGATGCCCAGCACTGCGTTTGAAACGCGCGTGTTCAATGCGCGAATGTGTATCTCGCGGATGATCAATAGGAAGGTCGCGGTCGCGGCTGCGATGGCGAGCGCGACCAATCCGAGACCAGCGGTCATAGTGCTGTCTCCCTTCGGATCAACCAGCGGATCACGAAGTGCCCGGTCACAACGGAGCCGACCGCGTAAGCCAGGAGCTTGTTGCCGACCGGATCATGGAACAAGAGGTCGATCGACTGAGGATTGATCATGTAGAGCAACCCGCCAATAATGGCGGGCGAAAGTGAAAGCGCGCGCGAGGAAAAGATCACCTCTCCCGCCAGAGCCTTGGCGCGAGCAGCCAGCGCAACGCGCTGACTTACGGTCTCTGCAAGAATCTGCAGGGTCTCGGCCAGACTGCCGCCCGACTTCAACTGGACGGCCAGCGTCACGGCGAACATTGCATACTCGGCGACTTGGGTTCGCCGATAGATGGCTTCCACGGCTTCCTCCGGAGCCCTTCCCATACTTATCTCGCTGCAAACGATCGCAAACTGCCCGGCCGTCGGCTGCGGCATCTCGCGCGCAATGGTGCGAAATGCTTCGTTCACGGGAAGGCCGGATCGAACGGTGCTGGTCACCAACTGAACCGTATCGGGGAGCTGTCGAAAGAGCTGATCGGCGAAGCGACGTTGCTGCCATCCAAACAAACCTCGTACCACCAGGATGGCCACGATTGCGGCAGCGATAGATACATAGAGGGTGGAAAACCCAAACAGGCGATTGGCATAGAAGATTGCAGCTGGCGCGATCGCGGCGGCCAGCAGCACATAGGCCGGGTGCCAGGCGTAAGGTATCCCGGCCCTGTAATTGACCAGGCTGTAGAGAAACTGCGAGCGGGATCTGGACTCGACACGACGAATGGAGGGCAGGCTGGCCTCAGATGAGGTGCGCAAAGCGGTCGTCATCTGACGATCCATGCGTCTTTCTCGCCCGTCCAGCCACAGCGACACGGCTATTGCGCACAACAGGAGGGCCAGAACGGCGACAATGACGGACTGCGGTATCATATCTGCCTCATGGCCTCGGCCCAGGCTTTCTCGAGCCCGAAATAGACGAGACGACTCTTGAACTTTGGGACCGCGTGGGCGGACTTGTAGCTGCCAATTATCCGCCCGTGAACATCCTCCTCCTTGTACTCGAAGGCCGCGATGTCGTTGGTGGTGATCACGTCACCTTCCAGGCCGATCACCTCGCTGACCTGGATAATGCGACGCTGTCCATCCCGCATGCGCTCGACCTGCACAATGAGATCCAGCGCGGCGACGATCTGGGATCGGATCGCCCGCGACGGCAGGTTGACCTGCCCCATCTGCACCATGTTCTCGATGCGGGTCAGGGCGTCGCGGGTGCTGTTGGCATGCACCGTGGAGATCGAACCGTCATGGCCGGTGTTCATCGCCTGCAGCATGTCGAAGGCTTCGGCGCCGCGGACCTCGCCGACCACGATCCGGTCGGGACGCATGCGCAGGGCATTCCACAGCAGGTCGCGCTGCGTCACCTGCCCGGTGCCTTCGAGGCTGGGGGGCCGGGTCTCCAGGCTGATCACGTGGGGCTGCTGCAGCTGCAGTTCCGCAGCATCCTCGATGGTGACGACGCGCTCGCTGTGATCGATGAACTGGCTCATGGCGTTCAGCAGCGTCGTCTTGCCGGACCCAGTGCCGCCCGAGACCAGGACATTGAGGCGGGACCGCGCGGCGATCTCCAGCAATTGTCCGATGGCGGGGGTCATCGAGCCGTTCTCGATCATTCCGGCCAGGCCCAGGCGGCGACTTGGAAACTTGCGGATGGAAATGCAGGGACTGCGGATCGCGAGCGGCGGGAAAATGATGTTGACCCGGCTGCCGTCCGGCAGGCGGCAATCCACCATCGGGCTGGATTCGTCAATACGACGGCCGACCTGGGCGGCGATCTTCTGGGCCACCGATGCGATATGATCGTTGTCGCGGAACCGTACCGCGATCCGCTCCAGCTTGCCGCTTCGCTCGACATAGACGTTGGCCGGGCCGTTGATCATGATGTCGCTGATCGTCTGGTCGAGCAGAAGCGGACGAAGCGGGCCATAGCCCGTCATGTCGTCCGCGATCTCGTCTGCCAGCAGAACCTGCTCGCGCCCCGACAGTTCGAGCCGCTCCTCGTTGGCAATCCCGTGGATGATCTCCTCGATCTGTCGCCGAAGCACATCGCGCGAAACCGTTGCGGCCGCCGACGGATCGATCTGCTCAATGACACGTTCGCGCAGCGAAGCCGGCATTACGGGATGGTGGGTCGCGTGGGCGTCGCGCCTTGGCGCTGGGCTCGGCACCGGTGCAGGCAGGCTCGGAGGCGATGAAGGCGCGCTTGCAGTCGGTACCGGCGAACTCGGTATCAATGAAGGCGAATCCGGGGTCAATCCAGGCGAGCGAGCCGGCATGTCGTCTTCGCGCCTGCCAAATTTCTTGTTCATAGCCCGAGCAGCCTCCTCAACCGTCCCTTCCGCTCGGCGCCGATTCCGGTGATCTCGCGGACGATCGGGGCGAGGTGACGTCGCAATCCCCTGACGTGCTTGAGAGCCGGAATGCCGAGATTGACCGCCTGGGTCATGCCCTTCCCGAGATCGGGAATCACCATGTCCGGTTCCGAGCCGAGGGCCTTGACAATGGTTGCCCTGGGAAGGCCGCCGGCACGATTGGCACGGTTGAGCAGCGTGAAGACCCGATCCTTGCCGGCGATGTTGGTGACGGCGGAGCGCAATGCATGGGCATTGCGAAGTCCGGTCACCTCGGCTTCCAGCAGCACCAGCACGTGACGCGACAGATTGATCACCGGATGCATGGACGGCGGAAACGGGACAGGGATATCGACCACGACGTAATTGAAGCGCTGGCGCAGCAGACCCAGCACGTGCCGCACCCCCTCTTCCGTGATGTCGAGTTGCGCATCCAGCTCCTCGTCGGCGGAAATCAGGAAGACCCGTTCATTGACCTCGATCGCCGCGCGCTCGAGGAACAATGTGTCGGCGCGCATCGGGTTTTCGAGGGCGATCCGCAGCCCCGGCCCGGGCCGCACACCCAGCATGACCGCGGTTTCGCCGCCCTGCAGATGAAGGTCGAGCAGCGCAACCTTGGCCTTGGTGGTCTCCGCCACCTGCAGCGCGAGATTGATGGCAACACTCGTCGCGCCGGCGCCCCCCTGCGCGCCACAAATCGAGATTACGTGACCGCCACGCTCGGTGTGGGCATGCGCGGCGTCGCCAAGCAGCTTCGGCCGCAACTGGTCGAGCACCATGTCCCGCGTCAGCGGTGTCGGCAGGTACTCGGTCAGGCCGAGCTCCATCAGCTGGCGATAGAAGGTGATCTCCCTGTTCTCGCCGATCAGTGCCACCCGGACATCGGGCGGGCACACGCCGGCCAGTCTCTCCAGTTCGGCAAAGGGATCGTCGATCCCGCTGATATCCGTCACCAGTGCGAACAGGTCGGTGTCGGTTTCGAGCATCCGTATCGCATTGCGGATCGTGCCGTGCCTGATCAGCACATTGCTGCCTTCGAGGCCCTTGGCAAGCGCCGCGGCACTGATCTCGTCATTGACGAAACAGACGATGCGATTGCGCGAGACGACGGATGTCGTTTCTTCGGGCGGAGTGACCACGGCGACGTTCATCAATGTTTCTCCGGCAGCTTGTAACCCATCGCCGTCGTCGTCTCGCGCGCGGATTCCGACGACGGACCATCGCAGCTCACGGCGGCATCGCTCTCGTCCGCGTCCTGCCTCCTGACCGTATATTGCTTGACCTCGCCGCCCGAATGAACGACGACCGCCGTTCGCTGGCTGGCAACCGCATTCTGGCGAGCCAGTTCGGGCGACACATCGCAGCTCGACATGACGCCGGCGTCACCCTTGTCCCACTCGTCAACTGCTGCCCGTACGGCGAGGAAGAGCGTTCCGAGCTGCTTTGCGACCGTGACCTTCTTCACCTGCTCCTGGGCCAGCTCCAGCGAGACGGTCTGCGCCATCTTGCCGAGCGCGGTGCCGACGGATCGCCCGCCCTGCACGATCTCCTGGTCGATGGCGATGACGCGCACGTTGCGAAGGATGGTTTCGCTCAGGGCGCGCCGGGCGGGATCCGCCTTCTCGAACACCTGGGTCAGGACGACATCGACATGATCGCCGGGCCTGATCAGGCCCGAGACGCCGGATTCCTCGTCAACCTTGATGCTGATGGCGCGGCTGTCCGGCGCCAGCACGCTGGCGAGAAAACCCCGATCCCGCGGGCGCAGGATGTCCTGCAACGTGACCGGGCTGCCGGCTTCGACGAACCTGCGAACCAGCGAACCGGGAAGCCCGATCTTGGTATCGGGCGTTTCGAGGATGGCACCTGCCGGAACACGCTCCGGCGGGGCCGAGCGAATGGTGAAATCTTCGTCGCGGGCCAGCGTACCCCTTGGCAGCGGACGCGCCGCAACAAAGTACCCGACGGTCGCAGGCGCCGCCGGGCCCTTCTCGGCGATCTCGACCGGGAGCTGCCTCGGCAGGTTCATGTTGTAGGCGATGAGCCCGAGCGCCGTCGTTGCCAGCAACAACACCAGAATGATCGAGAGGCGCAAACCAGACGACATGTCAAAATCCTCGACTGAAAATGGTCCAGATACCACCGCACGCTATGGCGACGCCGTAAGGCAGCGGGGCCTGTCGCAAGTGACGCCAACGCTCGACCGCGTAGACGCGGCGCACCAGCGACGATCCGGCGGGCGCCAACCGGGGATAAGGCAGGTTGCGCATCATCAGATGCACCATGGCAAGACCACCGCCGGCCAGAGCGGTGACGGTCATCAACTGGACGAGGCCCGTCAGCGGAAGACCGACCGCCAGGGCAACCAGCAACTTGACGTCACCGCCGCCCATCCATCGCCGCGTATAGGCGACCAGCAGAAGCAAAAACAGGATCGCTGCCGACAGCAGCGACTGGGCAATCTGCATCGGGCTGGCCAATTGACTGGCGATGCCGAGCAGCGCCAGCGCCAGGCAAATTTCATTTCTGATCAATCGTGTCGCCACATCGAGCGTTGCGACATAGAGCAACAACAGGATTTCCAGAATCGAGGCTATGGAAACAATCCAACTCATAAAACGCGGCCTCAAACTTATTCAAATGCAGTAGTCGAATATGCAGATTTCAATGCCTCCCGCCGCAGACGCCCGAATCAACATCAACCGCCAACGGCAGTAATCACAGCGGTGCCAATGGTGCTCATTGCATTCGACAGTGTGTTCTTGATGGTGCCACTGGTTCCAACATTGAACACGGCAGCCACCATGGTGATGATACAGGCTGCGAGGATCACGTATTCGAACGACACCACGCCATCCTTGTCCGCGCGCAGAGACTTCAGCTCATCAATGGATCGAACATAATACCTCAGCACAGGGAAAATCCCTTTTTTGGCCCGACTGTATGATTTTCAGAAAAACGAAACCTCGCATCAAATGAATGCGGTAAAAGGTGGAAGGGGGGGCGCGGTTCGGCCCCCCTCCCGGAGCCGAGGAGTCCTGTCAGGCGACAGCCGCCGTGACCTTTGCAGCGATCGCCGTGATCGCAGCGCTCAGCGAGTCGAAAATGGCGCCAGCACCACCGGTACCGAACGCAGCAGCCACTGCGCCGACGATGCAGGCGGCGACGATCACGTATTCGAACGACACCACGCCGCGCGCGTCCGCGCGCAGCTGCTTCAGGGCTTCCGAGGTCTTGATGTAAAACTTCAACATGGGAGAAATCCTTTTACTGAGATAAAACTTGGAAAACCGCCGGCAAAGACAGACCCCCTGCCAACAAAAAAATTGTAGTATGTCTCCAAATGGTTGTCACCCGCTAATCGTTTTTTAACCTTACTTTGGCAGGCCACAACGCCCGGATGAGTCGGAATAGTTAAGGTTCCGCGGCCGCAGCCTGACAAGCAGGCAAAAGCTGCCTGTAAACCAGCCGAACGGATCAGCAATTCATCAAGCGCGCAGCGGGGAACGGCGGGGATTAAATTCAGGCCCCGTGGGAATACGGGCAATTAACTTCTGATAATCCAGAATTTATGCCAGCGTGGCCATGAAAGCGCGCGGCAGCTTGTTCGGCGGGTTGCCGGTGCCGCACGCCTTAAATCCTGTTTAATGCGTCAGCTCGAACTTCCGCATCTCGGTCATTCGGGCCAGGCAGTAGTCGCGGTACAGGTCGTTGAAAATTGCCCACATGTCGCATCCCCATCATCTTGAACAGCCGCGATACTGGCCCGCCGAGGTTTCGGCCTGACGTCGGCAGATCCGGGAAATGGTTTCAGGACGGCTTCGCCAGCGGGTTTACGTCAGCATTACTGCCGTTTACGGCCGGCCCGAGTTATTTATGGCCGACCCGAGAGATCGGCGAGATCGTCACCCCTCGTAAAAGTCCGGGCGCGCAATCGCCTCGATTAAAGCTTCAATGTCCAGGCGCTTTTCCGGATGTCCGAAGCACTGACCGGCTTGTCCGCGACGGCAAACCGCGTTGCCGTGTGCCTGGCGCCCCGCTTTGCGATTGTATTTGTACGCGCCTCCAATTAGCGTGCTGACATTGCACGTTCATCCTGAATTCCTTTGATCAGCGGGATAGGGCATATGCGCATTTTTCTTTTCGGCGCGATCAGTGCCGCGATCTTCGCCGGCACCATCGGCATGGCGAACGCTCAATCCGCGCCGCGGGAGGTGATCGGGGCGGACACCATCGAGATGCGCAACGGGCAGACGCGGACGTTTACGTTCGAGCAGCCCGTGACCAGGTTCTCCGTGTCGGCCGAAGGCATTGCGGAGATCAGGCCGGAGACCGACCGCACCTTCACCATCCGGGCGCTCGGCGCCGGCCAGGTCCTCATGACCGCCTATGCACAGGACGGCCACGTGGTCCACCGCTCCTACATCGCCGTCGCGGACGCCGGTCGCCTCGTGAGGGTCTATGGCTTCGAGATGAAGGTGACGAAGGACTATGTCGGCTTTTACTGCACCGATGTCGGTTGCGGTCGCGCCGATCCGGACATCGGGCCGAAGCCTTACTCGACGGTGATATCGGAGACGCAAGGCAAGGGCGAAGGCAACAGCGCCACCACGACGCGGGAGGTTCGCTGAGGCAAGTCGCTGAGGCAAGACCGCAGGCGTCGCCCGTCAGGGGATGACGCGGCCTGGAATGCTAGTCGTCCTGGTCCTGGTGGCAGATCAGACGGCGGGGATGCTCCACCCCGACCTCGGACACGAGGTAGGACGGTGCGCGGGGTTGCCGGAAGACGCGCTCCGCCAGATCGCCATGGCAGCTCTTGATCTTGGTGACGTAGTCGCACCACTCGCCGGCTCGCGGCGGCCGCAGCGCGGGGTCCTGATCGGGGCACGGCCTTTCGTCCACCATGTAGGCGGATTCCGCGCGGGCGGCGCCGGCGGCAGAGCAAAGGAAAACAAGACTAACCGCCAGACAGAATCGCATTGCCGCCCCCATGGTTAAAGGCCCAGCATTTCTCAACCTCCCGGAGAGCGCAAGGGCCGGCGGTCATTCCCACCGGGTGCGGATCGCGCTCTAGGACGCGCCGAGCTTCGTCCAGATTGCATAGACCGCCACGAAGACCGACAGCGCCCCCAGAAGCCAGGCCGTCCCGCCCGTCTGGCGGTCTGCAAATTCAACGTTGGGGTCGCTCTCGCGGCCGAACGGGACCTCCGGTGCGGGCTTTCGTGGGCGCCGAACGCGTCCGACGGCGCGCCTCAGCAGGCGACGAACGAGCGTTTCCCTGTCGGCTATGCCGCCGCTGTCGAAATCGGCCGGCATCGCTATTCGCTGGTCTCGGCCGGCCTGCGGCGAGGCCTTCGCGGCATCACGGCCATGAGCCGCGCCAGCCGGCTCACTCGCCGCACGCTCTCGGCAAAGCGGGCGGCGGGCCTGCGGTGCCGAATGTTGAATACGAGCTTTCGAAGCCGACTAAGCACGATGTCCCCCGCAATCATGTCGGCCGCATGAGGCCGCTCCAACAGGCAAAACGTGAACACAATTGGCGACGCGTGTCCTGGCAATCCGGCAACTAGCGCGGCAAGCGTGGCGATCTGAGATAGCGCGTCAGGACAGGCACGCTGTGCGCATTGGCGAGAACCCTGACGCTGACGGCCTGCCGCTTGCCGGAGCGCTGATCGGGCGCCATGTTGTAGCTCACCCGGGCACCGGCCTCGGGAACGAGGCCGGGGGAACATGATTTGAGATGAAAGAAGATGTCGGTGCCGCCGCAATCCGGCCTGATGAAGCCGAATGCCCTGTCGCCGTGATATGTCTTGATCGTACCTTCCAGCATCTTGCAACCTTTCAGTTCAATAGACGCGTGGCTCCGGGAATTGCTGCGGACGGACTATCCGGATTTCCTCATGCGCTCGATCCTCGTGTCAGCCGACGCCGGGAAACCGGACGCGACATTTGAGCCCGGCAGGAATCGCGTAGTTCGGATTCGGCAGCTCGAGACGAACGCCGATCGTTCCGCTCGCCGCGTCGAACACCTGATCGACGACCGTCACGCGTGCGGCGTACCGGCCTCCTACCGGCTCCTCGGGATAAACCTCCGCCGACGCACCCACACGAATCTTTCCGAATTGGCTGAGCGGAACATAGACCTCAACCAACAGCGGATCGATCTGCGAAACCGTCAGGAGATGGGCCTGGTCGAACGCATACTCGCCCGGGCCGAGTTTGCGCTCCACCACCACGCCGTCGATGGGGCTCCGGATGGTTCGCAGCTTCAGGACTTCGTTGGCGCGAGCCACCTCCAGCCCCGCAAGGGCAAGATTGACCTTCGCTTCCTCGACATCCTGCTCGGCCACCCGCGCACTCGTCTCCGCCTCATCGGCGACCGCGGCCGAGACCGAGTCGTTCTTGCGCAACAACTTGGATCGCTCGTCCTTCCGCCGCTGAAACTCGAGTTTGGCCATGCTTGAGCGAACCGTCGCCTCGTTTTCGGCACGGGTCTTCGCCAGCGACACCGCCGCCTGCTCGACCCCCGACTCAAGCCGCGCGACAACCTCGCCCCTCTTTATGATGTCGCCACGGTCGACCAGCATCTCGCTCAACAGGCCCGGCACCGACGTTCCGAGCTTGAGGACCATTTTCGGCTGAATCAGGCAATCGAATTGCCCCTCCGGCTTTCTCTCCTGCGCATTGGCGCACCCTGCTCCCGCGGCGACCGAGACGGCCAGAATGGCGAGCACCCAGCGCCGGGCACCCGATACGGCCGGACGCTCCGCGTCGTCGCTGTCTCGAGCTTGTTTCATTCTCCCCTCCCCGAAAACGCAAGCACCCGGTCGAGCCGGCGATCCAGCTTTACATTCTGGACGCGCACGTAGCCATGTCGTCGCTCCGCCTGGAATTGAGCCAGCCAGCGCAACGACTGGTAGATTCGCAGCGGAACAGGCATGCCGCTGCCGACGAGACGTGCGATCATGCGCGTCATCGATCCTGCATGGATCATGAACACGTCGTCCTGAAGTGAAACGATGGCCTCGCAGCTGCCGGGATCGCCCTGCCGTGCGCAGCGGCCGAACAGCTGGCGATCGACCCTCCGAGAATCGTGGTACTCGGTCAGGATTACGTGCAGGCCGCCTCGCGCGGCAACGCCTGGGTCAAGCCGGATATCGGTGCCGCGCCCCGCCATGTTCGTCGCGACCGTCACTCGCGCGGGCTCGCCGGCCTTCGCGACCACCTCCGCCTCATCCTGGTCCTGCTTCGCATTCAAAAGCGCGTGCGTGATGCCACGTGCATTCAAGGCGGCGCTGATCTCCTCGGACGCCCCTACCGAGCGCGTGCCGATCAACACCGCCCTGCCCTCGGCCACAGCCAGCCGCTCCACCCTGTCGGCAATCATCCGCAGCTTTTCAGCCGGAGTTGTGCATACCAGCGGACGGGCAACGCGGCGTTGCGAGGGCCGGTTCAGCGGGATGCGAACGACGTCAAGTCCGTACACGGACTTGATCTCCCGCGCGACCTCACGGGCGGTACCCGTCATTCCCGAGAGGCGAATGTAGCGACGAAACAGGCGTTGATAGGTGATGCGGGCGAGCGTCTCGCGTCGCTCTGTCAACTCGCAATCTTCCTTGATCTCGATAAGCTGATGCAGGCCGCGCTCCCAGGAGCGGTCGGGCATCACGCGTCCCGTCGACTCGTCCACGATCTGCACCTTGCCGTCGATGACGACATAGTGCTGATCGCGGTTGAACAGCAGCATCGCGGAGAGGGCCTGGGTCAAGAGCTCCTCGCGAGCACGATGCGAACTCCAGACGCCTTGCAGCCCCTCGGCGAGTCTACCAATCTCCCGGCGACCTTCTTTGGTCAACGCCAGACTTCGCTCTGCGAGATCGATCTCATAGTGCTCTCCCGCAACAAGGCAGCTCGCGAACTGAAGGGCCTGATCGCATTGCAATCTTTCCTCGGCTGCCCCCGTCGACGACGACAGGATCAGCGGCGTGCGCGCTTCATCGATGAAAATGCTATCGGCTTCATCGACGATGCCGAAATAGAGCCCGCGCAGCACGAGATCCTCGTCACGCTGCAGGCTGCCGCGCAACCGTTCGAGCGAGAGGTGCAGACTGCTGCTTCGGTGCGCCAAAGCCACACGGTCGCGCAAGTAGTCGAATGCAAGCTCCTTGTTGGTGCAATATGTGACCGAGCACGCATAGGCTCGACGCCGCTCGGCTTTCGGCATGCCCTGCACCACCGCCCCGACACTCAGGCCCAGGAACTCATAAAGCGTCCTCATCTCGGCCGCGTCACGTTCGGCAAGATAGTCGTTGACGGTAATCAGATGAACGGGATAGCCGGCAAGCGCTACGGTGGCCGCAGGCAGCGTCGCGGCAATGGTCTTGCCTTCCCCGGTGGCCATCTCCACCAATCTGCCCTTCAGCAGCCCGAATCCCGCAATCAGCTGGACGTCATAGTGCCGCTGACCGATGGTCCGCGACCCCGCCTCCCGCACCAGCGCAAAGCATCGGCCGACGAGCGGCGGCGTAAAGCCCGAGTTTCGCAGTTTCGCACGGATAATGGGCACCTGCAGACGCAATTCTTCGTCGCTCATGATCCGCAGAGCGCTCTCATGTGCGGCGGCGTGCTCGACGATAGGCGTCAAGGCCCGAACGGGATCCCGCAGCCCTCTGAACGCGCGTTGGATCAGATCCTTCGCCAGGTATTCGGCCACCCGATCGTGCACTGCCGGCTCGCGATCCGCGCGCTCCGGATAGGGACGGCCAACCGCCAGTTCGCGATGATCTAGTTCCATAACGCTTTTAGACATGGAAGTTCGTCAACAATAGCAGTCTGACGCTGCGATACCATTGGACCGCAAGTGGCTCCATCCGATGCTCGAACCGAACGAAGACGTGCTGGCCGAAATGATCCACCGCCTCCAGGCCTGGGAGCTCGATGTCGAATTGAAAGGTCCGCTGCAGCGTCTTGGGTCCCTTCGCATCGCGCGGATCAACCGCGAAATCTCCACCACCCTCCACGCCAAGCGCCGCGCTGGGCAAGTATTCGCCACCAGCAGGCACCGCCCGCAATACACGTCCCTCCAAAATCAGGCGCGGCTGGTCCACCGGACGAACCTGGATGCGATCGGTCGTAAGGCGCACCCTATCAACCGCCTCCTGCGGCACGACAACACGCGCCAGCGGCGTCGCGTTTCCAACAACGTAACCCAGGAGCTCGCCCCGACGGTAATAGCGCCCGGGCATGTCGACCATTTGAGGCACCACGAACACGCCATCGCTGCGGGCACGAGCGATGAGGTCGGAAGCGCGCTCCCGAGCCAGCTTCAGATTGGCGCGCTCGAGCTGAAGTCTATCGCGAACAAGCTGCGCCTTGGCGCGATCCGATACAAATTGCGCAGCATACTCGGCCTGCAGCTCCTCCACTTTGGCCTCGTTCCTGCGCAATTGCGCAACGAGCGTCGGCTCGCGGCTCTCAATAAGCGGATCTCCCTGCGCGACTTGCGTTCCCGGCGTAACCAGAAGTTCATGGACGAAGCCATTCGAAGCGGCACGTACCATTGCTTCTTCAGGCAGCCATAGCACTCCTTCCACGTTGGAATGGTAGGGCATCGGCACGGCGAGCAGCAAGACAGCCGAGCCGAGCACGAGACCTGCCGCGATCGCGATAGAACGGGCGCGATGCTTGTGCAGGCGGGGATTTTCGACGAGATGCCGCACCGCCTTGACGACCGGCAGAATCGCCATCGCCCCCACCGCCCAGACGGCGAGAATAACGCCAATGAAGAAGAACTGTCCCGCGATGAACAACGCGATCATGATCGTTACCATGATGCGGTAGACGGTCGAAGCAAAACCGTAGAAGAAGAACCACGCCCGCTCCATGCCCGAAGCCTCAGGACGCTCCAGATCGGAGACGCCGAGCAGGTATCGCTCGATCAGATAACCCCAGTAGCGCGTCGACCGCGCCGCCAGATTTGGAATTTCGATGAGATCCACAAGGATGTAATAGGCGTCGTAGCGAAGCAGCGGATTGCCGTTGAACAGAAGCGTAGACACGCTCGCGATCAACATGACATTGAACAGGATCGCTCGCACCAAACCCGGCTCGACCAGAAGCCACATATAAAACGCGATCGCCGCGACAAAGAGTTCGACGCCCATCCCGGCGGCACCGACAAGAGCGCGTCGGTACTTGGACCTGAAAACCGTGGCGGCCGACGCATCGACGTAGGGAACCGGCAGCAAGACCAGCAGGATGATGCCGAGATCGTGGACCTCTCCACCTCCGGCTTTGGTGGCGGAGGCATGTCCCAGCTCGTGCAACGCCTTGATCGCCGGAAAGACCAGATAGATAATGAACAAATTGTCGATCGCCAATACGCGGTCGCTGAAATTGTGGCTGAGCTCCGGCCAATGCGGCCAGACCAGGATGAAGGCGGGAAGTACGATTGCGAGCCAGGCGATGGCCCCCCAGCCGCTCCAGACAAACCGTACAAGACCCGCCCACCGATTGAGCATCCGATCCGGATCGAACAGCGGGATGCGGATCGCCATCGGATTGCCATAAGAACGCAAATGGCGCGCCTTTTGCTCGCGCTCGCTGCGCGCAAAAAGCTCGGCGACGTCCGGGGTAACATCGCTCTCCAGCAGGTCAGCGGCATGCAGTTGACCGAGCAGTTGGATTAGCTCGTCCTGGCTGGGCGCCTCTTCACCCAGGTGCCTGTTCGCGAGTTCCCACAACTGTTCGACGGAATGTGCTCCGTCCATCAGCGAGACAATCAGCCGAGCCGAAGGGCTGAAGCGATGCACCCGCGACGAAGCGGGGTCCTGCAAGAGGTACCAGACCTCGCCACGATAGATGTGCCGATGCAATCGCGCGTGCGAGCGCAACTTTGGCTTTCGCGCTGCGACACGATACCACCAACTGCTGAGCAACGGCGCGTTCACCACAACCTCGCAATCAGAACAGCCATCTCCAGATCGACAGGCGGACCCAGTCCACGAAATTGTGCGTCCAGATCCAGATCAGCTTGCGTTCGCCGACATCGATCTTTCCAACGCCTTCCATACCTGGTCGCACGCGTTCGGATGCATTTTGGAGCCGCGCCTCCACCCGGAAGTAGTTGCGGCCCTCCTGGGCTGTCGACACCGGCGTCATTTGCTCGACCGAGAAGTCCATCCGCCGGTGCGGGATACCCGACAAGGTGAGTTCGCCCTGTTGACCAAGCTTCACGTAGGAAATGTCTCGCTCCTCGACCTGCAGGATAACGCGATAGCTGTCCAACGGCGCGACTGTGAAGAGCATCTTGCCCAATTCTACCGGCGTCCCGAGGAGTTGTTGCAGGTCGCCCGCGACGACGACGCCGTCGAAGGGAGCAAGCAGCGTGGCGCGAGAAAGCTTGTCAGTGACCAGCGACAGCATGGCGTCGACCTGCTCGATCTGCGCCTTGAGGATCGTCATGGTCGCACGCTCCTGTGCAGCCAGCGCCTGCCGATACTTGCGGTCGAGCTGCTCGCGCTCGGACGACAACCGCGTCTGTTCGAGCTTGAGGTCCCGGTCATCGAGCTTGCATAATACCTGCCCGGCACGCACGGTGTCGCCTGCGCGAACGAAGCTTTGTGCGATATATCCGTCGAACGGTGCCGCGGCGATCCGCTGCACCGCTCCTTCGATCACCGTCTTTGCCGCGACACGATACGTGCCCGCCGCGACACTGAAGAACAGGATGACGCCGACCAGCACAAGCGCGATGAGCTTCGCGCCGGGATGACGCGGTCCGAACAAGAGCTCCAGGCCACGGTACGACGAGGTCGCGGCATGCCTCAGGACGCCGCGTTCCGTCTCACGCTTGAGCTTCAATATCGGACCAAGCAGCGCGCCAACCGTCTTGCACAGCTCGATGGTTTCGGTGTCGAACGGCTCGCCCGCGGCCCGTTCCAGGGTCAACACGCCGGTTGCATGACCGCCGTCTGCGAGCGGCACCGAGCAGACCGCAATATCCCTGTACTCGCGCGCGAGATCGGCATGCGCGAGTGCCGCGCTCTCCACGTCGTCGCGCGGCGGAAACACGAGCGCGACGTCCAGGTCCAGCACCTCGTCCATGGCGTTGCCGATGCGCCGACCAAGATCCATCTTGGGGTCGAAGGTTGCAGTATGCGAGATCGCCTTGACTTCGACGCTGCCCGAGCGCTCGAGTCCCACGCTCACCCGATCGCACGCCAGGCGTCCAGCAAGTTCGTTGGCGACCGCTAGCGCCGCCGCGGAGAAATGGCGCTCCTGCATGGCGGTCGCCACGATATCCATGGCAAGGCCCATTCGCGCGAGCCGTGCGTCGCGTTCCTCCAGCGCGCCTTTGCGGAACTGGTCGATCAGCCAAGCGCTCGCCCAATGCAGCAGCCGCAAAGCCCGCTGTAGTGCAGCTTCCGGGCCGGGCCCGATATCGAGCACGACGACCCCGTGCAGGGTGCCGGATACTTCTATCGGATAGCCGATAAAGGCGTGGTGCTCACGCAACGCGCCATGCCCCTCCGAGGGCAGCACGATTCCGCGGCGCTCGGTCAGAGCCCGTTCGGCGGCCGGGCTGAGATATTGCATGTCCAGACCAGGGTGAGGCCACACCGCCGCCGGAACATAGGAGCCATCCTTGTCGGGCCCCAGCAACAACAGGCCTCCGCCAACCCGCTCAACCTGCATGCAAAGGATCGCGAGCCAGCTCGCGCAGAACTCCGCACTGTCCTTGGCTGCCGAGAATTTCGCCCAGGCTATCGATTCGGCGCGCGCTGCGTCCTCGGTGAAGGAATAGATCGGGGACGCAGTGGTCATGGCTACTCATCGCTCTCGGGACTATGCCCGCGATGCCGCAATGGCGGACGGCATCGCGGCGCGGGCGACGGAGGCGCCGGTGAGGCGTTGCAATCACACGGGGACACGGCGTGACCCGTTCTCTAGGCGGATGCTCTCGCCCCATTCAGGCGATCGCCTGTTTCCGCCCCTGCGGCATCGTCAGGCCCAATCGCCGGCTCAGTCGCTCCCTTCACGACCGCGAGGCGCGACGGAAGGGCCTGGAAGTTGCGCATCGACTGGAGGTGAAGATAGAGCAGCTCGAGCTCGTCGGTCTTGGCCAGCTCGGCAAGCTTTTCACCGGGCAGAGCCTTCAGTTTCTCCCGATTCACCGCCATGAACCCCGCGAGCGAAAGCTTTTCGCCAGAGGCGAGTTCGACCTGTGCCTGCATCGGCTCGAGCAGATCGAGCTCGCGCACCTTGCGGCAGAAGGCCTGGGTGCGATTGAACTGGGTCTGATATTCCTGCAGGAAGGTCAGGATGTTCTGGACATACTGGGTCGGCTTGTTGTCGTCATCGAACAACTTTTGTCCCCGACCGTCACGGTTAAATCCCGAATAGTCCTCGTCGATGCAGAGGACGAACCTTTCACCGTCGGAGCTGGTCGAGAACACGAACGGATAACGACGCAGGAAAGCGGGGACATACTTGGCGTCCCACTTGGAATCCTGCGAAAGGAACAGGTTCTCGCTGTCGCGCACGCCGAGGATAACGGCCGGCATGACGTTGTCCTTGGTGCCGGCAAACACAATGGCATATTCGGATGAGGCAGCGGGAAACTCGACAGCCAT
Organism: Bradyrhizobium sp. SZCCT0153; assembly: GCF_018129995.1. GTDB lineage: Bacteria > Pseudomonadota > Alphaproteobacteria > Rhizobiales > Xanthobacteraceae > Bradyrhizobium > Bradyrhizobium japonicum_G. The sequence goes on along the minus strand of NZ_JAFCKS010000012.1, from coordinate 108,461 downwards.
CAACGGCACCGAATTGGTCTTGCTGCTGAAGCCATAATTTCTCGCGATCTCGACTGCGCAACCCCGGTGACGCGCGGCGGACAACGGAATAACAGTTTCATAAATCAACAATTGCGCCGTCATTACTAAGCTCCTTCCCTTGCAATTTCGGGCTCAGGCATGGCCCGCATCATTAATCGACGATGGGCGTACGCGGAGATTTGCGTTCGGATTCCACTGGGCCTTGTTCTGCCCCACATGGTTCAGGAAGTCGTCGAGCCACTCCTGCGAACCATTTGAAGGTCCGGAGGCGAGATTCTCCACGGCATCAAGACTGTTATGCCAGTTTATGCTGGTTGCTTCCTTCGCGCTATTGATAATCCGCGAGGAGTGATGCTCCGGCGAAGATACTTCGTCTTGCGAGACTGCAGCGCTGCTCGGGGTACCACCCGTCAGGCTTGCCGACAGCGAGACGAAGGATTTGCCGGGATCCTCGGTTGCACCACGGAACTCCGCGATCTGGGATCTGGCGTTCGGGCTCAGGAGGATGTTCGAGATCAGCGTAATGCCGCTGGGCTCGTCCGCCTTGGCCACCGCCTGCACCGGCGGCGCGACCGTGAACGTCGACGCCGCAGTCGCAACCGGGATCAGCGTCATTTGCGGCGCCGTTGCCTGAACGACAGCTGCGCTCTGCAGCAGTGCCGCGGAAGCCGGCCCTGGATGCCCGGCGGGCTCCGGCAGCCGTCGCTCACCGGCGCGCAAGGTCATGCCGGCCACGTCGTCGCCGAGGTCTTCGGGCAATCCCATGGCATTGCCCATCTCGTGGACGACGGTCGTGAGGAGGTCCATGCGTCTGGCGGCCGGGCTCGACGATGCAGCTTCGGATACCTCGCCGGACAGCCTGATCGTGAACTCCCTGCTGTCGCCGGGCGTCGGGTCGATGAACCACCCCCAACCGGCGGCGTCGGGATCGAGAACGATCGTAGAGCCGGTCGTGGCGCCCAGCATCTGATCCGGCAGGTCGGCCATCAGGACCGTGACCTGATCGAGGATCGACAGGCGCGGGTCGGTCGGCCCGAGGGCAGCGGTCCACGCCTGCCTGGCGGTAGCGACAATCGCCGCCAGCTGGTCGGCCGTCACGACGGCGAGATCGGTCGCCGGAGGCGCCGCCAGTGCGGCGACCTGCGGCGTACCTCCGCCGGCATAGGCGATATCGTCACCGCGGATCAGCACGTTGTCGAAGGACGCGTTGCCGTTGCGCGCGTACAGTCCGAGGCTGCCGTCGTGCACCAGGATATTGTAGTTGAAGCTCAGGACGCTCTTGCCGTTGAGCACCACGTTGACGTTGTTCACGACGCCCTCGGACAGGGCAACGAGCAGATTGTAGTCGCTGCCGGCTGAGATGGTCGTGCTGGCGACGGCATCGACGTACCAAGTGCCGTTGCTGCGATGGCCCAGCACCACCTGGTTGGTTCCCGCGATGATGCCGGCATAGAGGAAGGCGTTGGTCGACGTGTAAGCGAAGGTGAGCCCCGCCGATGTGCCGGCCTTCGCAGCGTTCACCGTCGCCGAATATTCGACATAAGACAGCGGCGCCACCGCCAGCGACCGCGTGGTGAAGGCAGCGTTGTTCGATGGCGGAACCGCGGTATAGCGGCCATTCGTTCCACTGGTGGTGGTCCATGTCCCGGTCTGGGCGGCGAAGTTATTTGCGACGCCGTCCGAGAAGTCCTCCAGTACATTATAGGTGAAGCTGATCGGCAATCTCTGGACCGTGTACGACGTATAGGCAGCGATCGAGTTGTTCGTGCCAACGCCGACCATTCCTGTGTTCAGCGGAGCGTTGAACGTATACGACACCTTCAGCGCGCTCGCGGCCTTGCCTCCGTTTGCGCTCGTCACCGCGAGGCTTGCGGTGGTTCCGTTGACCGTGAGCAGCAGGGTGTTCTGCGAGTTCAAACCCAGTCCAGGCTTGCCCGCCGAAAGCGTTGCAAGGTCCGTCCAACCGCTGTCTGAACGTTGGCCGATCTTGATGGTGTTGTTGGTGACGTCGATACCCGCGTACTTGAAGTTTGTCGTTCCCTGGTAGTCGAAAATGATGAAGCCGTTCTGCAGGATGCCGCCACTCGAAACCTTCATCGTCGACTGGATTTCGAAGAAGTTGCCAGGCAGCCAGGCATCGAGGTCGAACAGGCTGATGTTGTCGCCGCTCACCTTCACGGTAGCGTTCTGGTAGGCACTGTTGGCCACGGACCAGCTGCCGCTATCGGCGAACATGCCGGTCACGGTATTGGGCGCGTAACTCGCGCTGCGCAGCACATCGCGCTGCGTGCCCGGCGTGTTACCAGCCTGCGGGTCAGTCGGTGCGCCGGTCTGGGCGTGCCAGGCCGCATCCTGTTGCAGCACCAGACCGAGCTCGCCGGCCGGCTCGCCGTTGCGGCTGGGGATCGGGTCGTTCGCCTTGGTCGGCGCCGGCGGCAGCGCACCATTGTTCAGGTCGGAGTAGCGCGTGGCGTCGACGCCGTCGCTCAGCGACTCCGCATACAGGAAGTGATGCAGGAACGGCTGCATGGTACGACTGACCGTCGCCATGCCGAACTCCGAGAACGGCACGAGATAGCTGTTGTACTCGCCGACCCAGTCGATGAGCCGATCGCCGCCCGTGTTGGCGATCAGAACGTCCTTGCCGGCACCGCCGTAGGCCCGATCCTCGTAGGTCGGCGCGGTCTCCGGGACGTTGTTCAACCCATTCGCGGTCGTCAGGTCGTCGTCCGCATTGAGCAGGTCGTTGCCCCAGCCGCCATAGGTGTGGTCGCGGCCCGTGCCACCGACGATCCAGTCGTTGCCGTTGTCACCGAAGATATCGTCGTTGCCGTCGTCGCGGACCGGCCCGTACGTCACGGACTGGTTCTGGTTGCCCGGCGTCGTACCGCCCGGCCGCAGGACACCCTCGGTCTGGTCGAAGTTCAGGAACCACTCGAGGCCGGACCCCGTGCTGCTGGCGGTCCCATCCGCTTTGAGGAGAATCTTCCGCATCGGATTGTTCTCATCGTACAGCGCGAACTCGCCCGTACGGTTCGCGATGTGCGGATGGGTGAACTTGCCGTCCGGATCCGTCGGATTGAAGCGCAGCGCGTCGCCGGGGTTGTACGGATGGTAGTAATCGGTCTCGGCGATGCCGTTCAGATCGAGGAAGCTGTCCTGCGTCTGCGTGTAGGAGAGCTTCAGCGCCTCGGCTCCCGACACCGAATCGTCGCCGGAGCCGCCGTGGATCCAGTCGCTGCCCAGGCCGCCAAAGATGATGTCGTCGTTGTGCCGATGCGTCTTTCCATCGCTTGCGGCCGCGTTGTTCTTGGTGCCGGCGACCGAGAACTCGTCGGCGGTCCCGTTGAAGGTCGGATCGGAGCTGAACGGCGTCAGATCGACGGTCTTCTTCAGGGCACCGCTCACATTGATAGTGTCGGTCTGCATGTTGCCCGGCGTGAAGATGTACTCGTTCAGCGCGTTGCCGTTGCTGTACTTCGGATCGGCGTCGCTGGAAAGCAGCGGCGCGATGCCGAATAGCGGTTCGCCCACGCTGACCAGATAGGTCGCATTAGCCGAATCGGCGCTCAGGCTGTTGCGGCTGGTGAAGATGCGGCCGTCGTCGCCGATGATCCCGTCCGAACCGGTACCACCGGAGATCCAGTCGTTACCATAGCCGCCGATCAGATCGTCGTCCTGGCCTTCGCCGTACAGCCAGTCGTCACCCTTGCCGGCATAGATGAAGTCATCGCCGGATTCGCCATGCAGCTCATCGGCTGCACCGATATCGGATGGCTGGTGCACGGGGTCGAAATCGACGCCGCCCGGCGTATAGTCGAGCAACCGGTCGACCCGCGGGATGATGCGCACGAAACCGACCGCGCTGTTGTAATTGTCGTAGTTGAACGACAGGAAGCCATTCAGCGTCTGGACCGGGTTGCCCGCCTGCGTGACCGTGCCGGCGATGACCAGCGCGCCGACCGGTGGCGCAACCTGGCCCTTGATGCCAACCAGGCGGATGACGTCGCCGTTGTCGCCGACGATCGAATCGGAGTCGTTGGCATGACCATTCGGCGTCGTTGCAATCAACGAGTTGCCGTCGATCGTCGCGTCGCCGATCGCGTTGCGCGCGATGGCGCGGCCGGAACCACCGAGGATCAGGTCAGAGCCGTCGGGCCGCTTGGCCGGCGAATTGAGATTGAACAGATCGGAACTGCCGCCGATCAGGTCATCCTGGTTCTGGTTGCCGAACAGGATATCGTTGCCGCCGCCGCCTTCGATGTAATCCTGGCCGTCGCCTGCTCCATCGAATGACGGACGCAGGAACAGGGCATTGTTGGCGTCACGGAACGGATTGCCGGCGATGTTTCCAGCGACGTTGAGGACGCCGACCCGCCCGCCGATCGCGGTGGAGTAGCCGGCGGTGCCGTCACCATTGTCGATCAGCGTGTGGGATACGTACTCGATCGAGCCGTCGCCCTGCGTCACGTCGTTACCCATCTCGCCGAAGATCATGTCGTCAGCCGCGCCGCCGGCGATGTAGTCGTTGCCGTACGAGCCCGCGGGAGCCAGAACGGTGTCGTTCCCGTGGTCGAACAGGGTGATCAGGTAGTCACCCCAGCTGCCATGGCCGCGCGGATCGGCTTGCGGCAGACCATTGGCGTAATCCAGGCCGGCAGCCAACGCGTCGGTGCTGAGGCCGGTGCTGTAGATCTGCGTACCTGAAAGCGTCTCGAACCGCCCGTTGCGGAAGTCGCCAAGATGTGTCGTCCGGTTGAGCGCGACGTTGTCGCCGAACACGAGGTCGCGGCCGTTCTCGCCGTCGATCGAGTCGTTGCCCATCCCGCCGATCAGGATGTCTTCGCCGCCGTTGCCGAAGATCGTATCGTTGCCGCCGTACTGCCGCGACTGGCTGACGATGGTGCGGGACAATAGCGTCGTCTCGATGCGCTGCGGCGTGAGCAAGACCGGCTTGGTGGTATCGCGCCAGCCGGAGGTGGCCTGGCCGATGTCGCCCAAGTCACCGAAGATCACGTCGTCATAGTCGCCGAATGCATCGGTTGCCGTCGATCCCGGCGCGTCGCCGTAGATCAAGTCATTGCCGCCGTCGGTAACGTTGTCGAGCACCGTGGTGCCGCTGTTGCCCGCCGTCTGGGCCACGTTGAGCACGCGCGTGATGACGTCGACGTTGAAGCCGGAGTCGCCGTAGATGTGGTCGACGCCGCGCTGGCCGATGATCGTGTCGTTGCCCGACCCGCCGGCGAGATGATCGCCGGCCTGGCTGCCGATGATCGTATCGTCACCCTTGCCGCCATAAGCCGTGATACCGACTGTCGGCAATTGCCCGGCCGGAACGTCGCCGAACAGGTTGTGTGCGTCGATCACGTCGTTGCCGGCGTACCTGTACTCGTTGGCCAGCGGGAACACGTAGAAATCGGCGTTCTGACCAAGCCTGTTGCGTTCGACGATGGTGCGCGTGAGCGTGGGCGTCGAATTGCCGTTGTTGGTCAGCGTCAGGAAGGCGGGCTTCAGGTCGAACATGAACAGCGTATCGACCTTGGTGCCCTGCCCGGAGATGATCGCCTGCTCCGGACCTTCTTCGACAACGCTGTTCAACGGATCCAGCGTCAGCACATTCGCCGTCACGCCGACGACCTTGAATACCTGCTTGTTACCGGGACCGGGATTCGCCGGCGAGAACGGCGAGTTGGTGTCGTCGGGCGTGCCGTACACGGCAATGTTCTTGCCGGCCGTAAAGCCATCGGCGATCCAGCTGCCGCCGTCATTCCGGGTGATAGTGTCGCCGCCAGCGTGCTTCGCGAACGTTACGCTATACTGCGAACCCGCAACCGCAACCGCGCCGACGTCAGCGGCGATACGCGCGCCTTCGGTAATCGTCGGCGCTCCCGGATCGGCCAGTGTCGTCGGAATGACGCTGTTCTTGACCTCCAGGGTCAATGTATTCGCAGTGACGTCCACGAGCGTGAAGTTGACATTGTTGTAGGTGGTCAGCGACACCGAGATCGTCTGGCCCTTTGCGAAGCCTTCAGTCAGCCAGCTGCCGCCGTCAAGCCGCGTAATGGTGTCGCCGCTATTGGCGCGGGCAAACGCGACCTGGTAGGACCCGCCGATGGCGATCAGGCCTTCCGGCACGAAGCCTGGGTCGAACACGCCCTGCCCGGGCTGCAGCTTGATCGTGCCGCTGTTCCACTCCTTGATCGTGTGGTTGCCATTCGCGAATGTCGTGAAGGCGGGCGTCAGATCGCTCAGGATCAGGGTGTTATAGACCAGCGGGTGGGCTGGGTCGGTCCTGGTGAGTGTCTTCACATTGCCAATCGGCGTGCCGTCGATCGTAATGAGGCCGTCGACCAGGAAGCGGGTCAGATCGGTGCTGCCGTTCCAATCGCCGGTCGTGCGCTTGATGACGCCGAACGTACCTTCCAGGGTCGTAAACGTCGAGAATTCGAGGCCCAAGCCGTCGATCTCGGGGTTGGCCTGGCCCAGGGACGGCGTCCCCATGACGAATTGCACGTTGTCCATATGCGGCTGCGGCTTGTTGCTGAACTTGCCGAGCGAGGAGGCCTTGTCGGCCTTGCCGTTGTACCAGATACCATCCTGCGTCGTGTCGCCGTAGACGACCAGCGGCGCATCGACGCTGACCGTCATCGGGGCCGCAAAGATGGGCAGCCCGACGGCGCCCTTGACGAGCAACGTGTCGCCGGCAACGCCGCCGGAGCTCTGGTCGAAGCCTGTCACCAGGAAATTGCCACTGATACCGATCGTCACGGGCTCGGTGCCGGCCGTAGGCACGACCGTGTTGACCGCCGTCAGGGTGAGGGTCGAGTCCGTCACGCTCCTGATCGTGAAGTTGCCGTTGTTGGTCAGATTGCCGTTGGTGCTGGTCGTACCCGAGAGCACGATCGTCTCGCCGGCCATGAAGCCGTCCGATATCCAGCTTCCGCTGCTGCGCGTGATCGTGTCACCGTTGGCATTGCGCGCAAATGCGACGCCGCCATATGTCCACTCACCGGTAATGGTGATCTGCTGGCCGACCGCAAACGCGCTGTCGCCTACATGGTCCGAAGCCCAACCGTGGCCATCCGACCGGGTGATGCGGTTGGTCGTTCCTTGCGGATCGCCGGCGAGAGCCGCCGCGACGGTGTTGGTGCCGTTGATGTATTCCGTCGTGCCGTTGACGTTGATCGCATCGCCGCCGATGCGGATGACTGCCACCTTCTGGATCGCAGGCAGCGCTGTCAAATCGCCACCCGTGAGCTTCAGCTTCGTACTGGTGGGATCGTCGGTCACGAACCACACGCCCGGCTGTCCGTCGATGGCGATCGCCTGGCCCTTGGCGAAACCGTCGGCAATCCAGCTGCCGCTGCTGCGCGTCAGAGACTTCGCCGCGACAGTGAACGGACCGGACACCACGTTACGGCTGGTCACGGCGACGGTGCCGAGAAGACCAGTCGCAGGGGTCAGCGTCGTGCTGCCAAGAAGCAATGCACTGCCGTAGCCGGTGCCGGACGGCGTGCTGGCGTTGTCGAACCCAAGGACCGTGGCATTTCCGACACTGCCGTTGGACAGCGAGAACGACACTTGCTGCCCGGCCGCGAAGCCGAGATTGTCCCAAGACAGTCCGTCGCGACGGATGATGCGATCCGCCTGAACGTCGAAGGCGCTGGTCACCTGCAGCCAGTCGGTCACGGAAATCGTGCCGGTGGCATTGGTCCGAACCGTCAGTGCGGGGGCCCCATTGGCGCCGAGCAGAACCAGGATGCTGCCGGGCTTGAGGTCCTGATCGAGGATCGCAGTAATCGTGTAGGAACCGGTGACGGAGCCGCCAACCGTGTCGACGCTCAGCATGACCTGCTGGCCAACCGCGAAGCCGGCATCCACCCACGAGCGACCGTCCGTGCGCTCGAGCGTGCCGATCTTGCCGCCCAGGCTCGGCGTGATGTTGAAGGCGTTGCTGGGCGCAATGCCGGCCGTCATCTGGATCGGCGCGTTGCCGCCGCCATGCACGGTGGTGAGACCGCCGTGTTCGGAGACCAGCCCGATCGTGCCATCGGCGTTGTGATCCGGGCCCGGAATCAGCGTGCTGTTGATGTCCAGCCGGTCGTTGCCCGAGCCGAGGAAGATGTTCACCGACTCGATCGTCGAATGGCTTGCGTCGGTGCTGAATTGATGCGTGACCGGATCGACGACGATAGATCCGTAGCTGATGCCGCCGGGATACTTGACAGACTCGCCGAACGGCGCCGGTGCCCCCGCCAGCAACTTGCTGAAGTCGAGAGTCCCGCCCATCTCGAAGCCCGACAGGGCCGTCGAGGTCAGCGTGCCCGTATCGTTGGCGACTGTTCCGTCGTTGTAGATGTTGAGGACGTCGATCGATTGCGTTTCCGGGGGCTGCGGCGGGATGTTGAAGAGCGGCCCATTGGCCTCGCCCGGCAACAGCACGGCCTGCACCAGCGAGCGGTCGGCCGCAGTGGTGCCGCCTTCAACCGCCAGCGGGCCGCGAATGCCATCGAGCCGGTGCGCAACCTTCGGGAAGGCGCGGAAGTTCTCGTGACCCGGCTGGATATCGAACCACGGGTCTGCGATCAGCTGAACCGTGACCTGCTGATACCAATTGCCGGTGTCGGGATAGCTCGCATCGGGCTTGGGCGGGCTGGGCGGCGTATAGGTCACGCGCGCGGCCATCTGGATGACCGTGACCGGAACGTTGTTTCCGTTGCCGCCGAGCGATCCGCTGTAGAGGCCCGATGCCGGGTGGTCGGTCAGCACCAGCATATCGAGTTTGTCCGGCGTGGTGCCGGTGATGAGATCGATCTTCTCGATCTTGTCGCCGCCGATGCCCTTGATCTTGATCAGTTCGCCCTCGAAGAAGCCGCTGTCGAGCCAGCTTGTGCCGTCCTTGCGGACAAGCACGTCCAGCATCTTCCTGATGCTGACGTTCTGGTACGACGGTCCCGCGCCCGGGATGCCGCTGAGGGTCAGTTGCGAGTCGCTCACCCCGGTCACTGTAAATGCCGTCCCCAGGGGGCTCTGGTCCGCCTGGAGAATGGTTATCACCTGCCCAATGGCAAAATTGTCGTTCTTGAAGCTGCCGACATCGTTGCGGGTGATGACGTTGCCCGACACGCTAATATTGCCGGTGAAGAGCTGGAACGGAACATTCGTGACGCTGTAGTCGACGTTTCCAGTGTAGCGACCGCGTTCGACGACCATATCGACCGCCACGGTCTTGTTGTCGTCGGTATTGTACGTGCCAAAGGCTGTCGGCAGCACAGCGCCGCCGGCATCCGATAGACGGATGGTGCTCGCGGTGACGGCGTCATTTGCCGAATCGATCGTATAGAAGCCGCTCGGCGAATTGATATCGCCGTTATCAAGTCCGGCGATGCCGGTGCCTTCGATCCGGATACGCTGGCCGGGCAGGAAGCCGTCGCCGATGAAGCTGCCAGTCTCGGAACCGCTGGCGCGCGTGATGATGACCGTGTGCGCATCGACGCTGGTCACCGTGATGTTGCCGGTGAAGAGCTGCACGGGCTGGAGTCCACCCGTTTCCTGCAGACTGACCCGTCCGCCCGTCACCAGGTCGGTCTGTCCATCCGTTACCACATCGACGTTGACGTCGGACTTCGGCGGGCTCTGCAGGCGCATCGTATAACTATCGCCCGGCCCCGGCCCGTCCGAGGTCGTGCCAGCAGTGACAAGCGTCCGGCCGGCGCTCTCCAGCAGGAACACACCGGCTGTCTCGTCGTCCAACACCTTGGCGTAGATCGGCGTATCGCTGCTAAACGCCGCGTTCCTGTATGCCGTGTTCGTTGTCGATGCGAGACCGTCCAGGTTGACCGTATTCAGGAACACGCCGCCCGTGAAGGTCGGGATGGTGTTCAACAAAGTCTTCAAGGTCAGCGTCGTCTCGGTTGCCGCGGTAATGAGATATGCGCCGGCGTTCGGACCACCGGAAATGGTGATCTTGTGGCCAACCGAGTAACCATCGGTCAGCCAATCGGCGCCGAGATCCGCCGCATCCAGACGGCTGACCGTGTTCCCCGCGAAGGTGAGGTTCAAAGACTGGTCGACATAGATCGAGTGCACGATCGTCGTGTTGTGCGGATCCTCGACCTGGCCATCGTTCACGGCGGAGGCTGTGATGATGACGGGGCTATTCCAGTTGCCCGAACTGAACGTGAGGTAATAGACGCCCGAACGGACGCCGAACTGGTCCAGGCCCACTCCGAACCGCCCGTCGGACGAGCTCAGCGTCATCCGGCTGTCCTGCGGCTTCAGCGCAATGGTGACCGAGCCGCCGACCGGCTGGTTCTCGAGCTCGACGGCATAGAGGTCGGTGACCTGGGTGGTTGCGTCGCCCTCGAGCACGATCGTGTTGTTATCGCTCGGGTGGTTGAGATACTTCGCCGGATAAAGCGCCAGATTCGTCGTCGTCGGATCCAACTGCGTGACCAAGATGCCGGGCTGGTCGTTGTCGTGAATCGTTACTTCGACGTTGCGCACGATCGCATGGTTGAAGGAGGCATCGTCGCTGAGGACGCTGTGGCTCGTCACCACCGTCCGCACGCCTTCCGGCCGGTTGTCATCAACCGCCATCAGGTGGACCAGATGCTCGTGTGCCTTGTCCCAGTTGGTGTCGTCGAACACCAGGACGATGGACCGCGCCGGGACGTGAATGAGTGTTCCGTTGAGGTAGATCTCGCGGTCGTAGTTCGCTGCCGCAATCGATCCGACGTTCGAGTCGTCCTCCGCCAGCAGCATGCTGTCGCCGGGCGGCAGGCCATTTGCGTCGAGAGGAGCCAGGCCATTGCCGAGCTCGTCCAGGATATCGCCCGAGTGGAGCAGCCCGTCCTTCACATGCTCTTCCTCGGGCGGCATCGCCGCCGACACGGTGACGTACACGTGCGTGCCGTGGACCGGCGCGTGTTGCAGGTAGACGCCGTAGACGTCCTGCGTGCCGCTCTCGCTGATGTCGGTGAAACCACGGCTGGCATCGCCAAGCACTTCCTCGTCGATGATCACCTGCCCCTGGTTGGGCCGGGCAACGCTGAGGTCAATGCCGTCGGCGACCAGACCGTCATAGGTCGAGTCGTCCGACGTGACGCGGTTGTTCACCATTCCGCTGGTGCCTTCGATGTCGCGCGACACCACCGGCCCGGTGACGTCACCCGCGACGTTCATCGTGTCGTTGCCGAGGCCGCCGATGACCCGTGTCGCCACACCCGGCTGCGTGCTCAGCACATCGATGATGTCATCACCCTCGAGCGCATCGACTTCGAGAACCTCGATGTTCTGGTAGGTAACAGTCAGACCGGCACCGAAGATGCCCTTTTCGGTAACGACGATGTGGTCGGCAAATTCAGTGCCGAGGATCACCAGCTTGTCGAAGCCGTTGCCGCCGTCGACCGAGACCGGCGCGTTGATGTTGTACTCGACCTGGTTGGCACCGGCGCCCGTCCGGATGGCCGTCTCGGCCGCCGTCGAGAAGCCCCTGGTGAGCTTGGGCTTCGCGATCTCCTGGACCGGATCGACCCAGACGATGTCGCCCGTGACTGGGTTGGTTTCGGCCAATGCAAAGGCCCGGACCGTGAAAAGATCGTTGCCGTCGTCGCCCTCGAGGCGCAGCGGCGACTGATTGCTGTAGACGGTGAATGTGTCATCCCCCGTGCCGCCCTCGGCCACCAGCGGCGAGGTCGCACCCGCAGAGAGCCAGCCGCGCGTCGTGGCGACCGTTCCATAGATGCTTTGCGGCGTGAGCGAATTGACCAGTTGCGGGAACTGATCGTAAGGCGTCACGACCGAGCCGCCGAGCGTGTTGCCGAGCGGCGCGGGCGAATGGATGCTGCCGTCGCGCTGATAGCCGTAGATCTGTCCGACCTGGAACGAGTCGTTGTCAGCCCCGCCATCGAGCGTCGTAATCGCGGCATTGTCGTCCACGGCGAAGTAGTCATTGCCGCCCTGCCCGAACACCATCAAGCGACCGTTGATCGAGCTGTCATAATTGATGCGCTGAACGCTTTGCGACCGAATGTTCGGATCATTGTTCGGATCCGAGACTTGCGCCTGGCCGAGGTTGCTCACATGCAACAGCGCCACGAACGCCGAGTCGTCGGCATAGAGCACTGGCCGGTTCGCAGTCTCCTGGGCGATCCCGGTCGTACGGCGCAGCAGGAACACGTCGTCGAAGCCCTTGTTGGCCCCGCGATAGTCGGCGCTCGTATCATTGGCCGCGTTGTCGTCGCGGCCATACACGGACAGGCTGTCGACCCCGTCGGCGGCAGCACCGGTATCGAGCACGTTGACCACGTAATTGCGGACGTCGCCGTGCGTTCCGGTGGAGTTGATCACATAGGTATCGGAGGCCGATTGGCCGTCGAGCGTCAGCGTGTCGCCCGTTTCGACGCCGGTCTGCGTCTCCTGGGTGATGATCATCGACTGCAGCTGGTTGACGATGAAGAAGTCTTCGCTGTCGCCTCCCGGAGCCACCTTGTTGTTCCTGACCTTCGTGGTGACCGTCTCGGCCCTCACGAAATTCACCGCGGACAGCGTCAGAACTGTCGCCGTCACGTTCAGAACCGTAAAGCTGCGGTTGTTCGGATCGTCCGCCAGCCCGGTGTCGACCGTGACGATGTCGCCGATCGCGAAGCCGGCCCATGTCCCGGCCGCCGCACTAATCGTGTCGCCGCCGGCATTTTGCGCAAATGTCATCGATGCGGTGACATTGATGATCTGCGTTGGCGTGTTGCTGCCGAAGGCACGGGTCTTGCCGCCGGAATAATCCGACATCTTCCCGGCATTGCCGACGCCGAAATTCGTCGTAAAGCCGCCGTCGGGAATGACTTGGACGTTTCCACCACCCGGGATTGACGAGGTGGCGGTGCCGCTCTCGCCGCCAAGGAACGTTTCGTCGAAGTAGATCTGGTCGGTGTCGGCGTTGCCGAAGATGCGGGTCAGGTAACCACTTGCAGTCGGGCCGTGCGCGATGACGCCATGCAGGTGCATGACGGTGCCGTAGTTGAGATCGCCGAAATCGAGATTGGCACCGCTCGTCCGGGCGAAGTCGCCGTAGATGTCGACGTTATTGCTGGCCAGGATCTGCGAGTTGATATCCGTCGTAATGTTGTCGGCAATCCGGAGAAGGATCGAGCCGTTGGCTGCGTTGACGAGGCCATGAGCAACCTGCTCGGTCGCGCCCTCGAGGAAGAGTACCGGCCCTGACGCCAGCAGATTGAAGTCTTCGCCCTGCTGGGCGCTCTCGCGGACCGTAAAGCGGACATTGCCGACACCCGCGGTCCCGAGCGACTGCAGCAGCACGACCTGCGCATCGCGCGCGAAGAAGCTGCCCGTGGTCGGCAGGGTCTCGGTCAGATAGATACTGCCGGTAGCCCGCGCCCCGATCGTGCCGTAAGCGTAGGCCTGCGAATCGATTTCCAGGTCGTTATTTCCGTTGGCCTGCGGGTCGGTGATGTCGCCACCCGTGGTCTCGCCAATGTTGCCGCCGTTGGCGAACAGGTTGATCGTGTTCCCGATCACGTTCGCTGAATCATCGCCGCCGACGCCGCCACTGCGGTCCACGAGCGAGCCCGCAACCGACGTGAGTGCGACGTCACCCTTGGTCTGGATGATATCGATCTTCATGTCCCCAGCGGTTTCCGTCAGGAACACGCCATAAGTCCCGGCACCAGCCGGGTCGAACGGCGGTGACAAGTAACTGAACGGCGCCGTATCGGAGGCGATGTCGGTCGCATTGATCACGCCGAGCACGAGGCCGTCGGAATCGACGTTGACCTCGAGGAAATTGCCCGGCGTTCCGATGCCGCCACGGCCGGACTTGTCGTCGGTGTCGCCGATCAGATTATTGCCGGCCGTCATAGTGATGTTGTTTGCCGCGGTGACGTCCGCGGTAGCCAGGATCGGAGAGATGCCGTCATCGAGCGCGTCGATGATCGCCGCCGGCGAGTTCAGCGTCACATTCGCCAAAGTCGAGCGAATCTCGCCAACCCGCAGGTCGCCGGTCTTTTCGGCGATGGTGATATCGCCGTTCGTCAGCACATCGATATGGTGAACATCACCCGGATCGGCGGCCGCACCGCCAACGATCTCGGTGATGCCGTAGACGTTGATGATGTACGGGCTGGCCGAGTTCGCATCCGCCGCCGCGACGATGATGTTCCGCTCCGACGTGATGCCGGCGCGGTAGAGAGCTCCCACACCGTTGAGTGCTCGGATGTCGTAGGTGCTGTCGATATGCGTGGCCCCCGCACCTGCGTTCGCGAACAGGCCCATGTTGAGATCGCCACCGTCGGTGCCATCCGGCGTGTCGAAGAAGGTGTGGTGCAGCTCGCCCGGGAAGCCCGGTCCGCCTGGATAGATGACGTCGACACCGCCGATCTTGCCGGCCGGGGTGCCCGTGTAGGTCACGACGCTGACGTCGGTCTCCTGAACGCTGCCCCTGAGCAGAAGGTCCGCATTGCCCGACGTGTTCACCGCATCGACGATGACATTGTACGTCACGTCTGGATTGGACACGTCCTGTCGCACGTGGTTGGCCGTGTCGCGCAAGCGCGCCTTGACGTCGAGATAGGCGTTCCCCGCAGCGCTCGGAGTGCCGTCGGCAACGACGGTAAATCGCTGAGCCGGCGTGAGCGTATGCGAATTGGTCAGCGCGCCGACCGACGTGATGTCGACGACGGCGCCAGGCCCGTCCTTGAGGACCTGGGCGAGCTGCAGGCTCAGACCATCATCCGACACGATGGCGTAATAGTACTGGCCGCTGACCAGCCCACCGAGCGGGGTCGCCGACTCGTACTTCACCAGTTCTCCCGTAAAGAATTGGTGCTGGCCGAGCGTGATCGAGTTGTCGGCGACGCTGACGCGTGCGCTCAGGAACGCGGTTGGTGCCGGCACGGTCCCGCTGTCGACGACGTCGACATTGATGCGGTTCGCGGAGGTTCCGATATTCCCGTTGTGTGCCTCGAGGTCAAGGATATTGGTCCGGATCAGCGAGCCGGGGTCGCTGTCATTCACGCGATTGTTGGTCGAGAGAATGTCACCGTCAGCAACGGTCACTCGCGTCGTACCGATCGGATTTTCTATCACGCCGTTCAGCGTGATGCTCGGCGGGTCGTCATTGGTATTTTCGATATCGATGAAGGTGGGTGCCACGTCGCGCTTGATGTTGAAATCCAACGTCCGCGATTTCGTGTTCGAGACGTCGACGATCGGATCAACCGTGGTGTTGACCACCTTGATGCCGTTGACGATCAAGTTCTTCTTTGAATTGTTGATGATCTCGACCTTGCTGAAGGTATCGCGGAAGGTCCAGGTGCCGGGGCCGGCGCTGTTCAGGATTGCGCTGTTGTCAACGTTGCCCGTAGCCAGATAGGCCTGACCGGGATCATCGTTGACGATGTTGTCGACCGTGATGTTGTTGCTGCCGTCATAGGCCGGGTCGTCGATATTCTGAGACGCGATGTTCAGCAGATGAAGGTTGACGATCTTGGAGATATTGCCGTTTTCGTCGATCTCCAGCTGCGGCGACTTCCCGGACAGGATCAGCACGTTGGCGCTGAAGTCGATGACAGGTTCGACGTGCCTCTGATTGTCGGGAGAGTCGGACCCGTCGACTGCCAGCGAACGCAGGCTCGTATCGTTGGGTGTGTTGACGTGAATGTCGCCGTTTTCGGCGCTGACGAACAAGGCCAGGTGATTGTACTGGCCGCCGCCGACATCCTTGTCCTCCAGGGCCGGATCGTTCGACGGATCGCGCGGTCCAGCCGTGATCAGCGAGGCGGCCTCCGTCAGAATCTTCGAATTGAGCGTCGTGTGATTGACGGAATCCGCCGAGACGTAGCCGAACAGGCCGGTTGCCCGCGCGAAGGAATCCGCAGTGGTACTGATAACGTCAGGCGGGACAGTGCCGGGGGCGTAGCGCGTGACGAGATCGACGCCTTCGTAGCCGGTAATCGCACCATGATCCTTGAGCGTGACGTCCGCATTCTGGCTCGAATGGACCGTTGCATCGGCCGTTCCGATCGCGACAAGTCCGCCGCCCTCGCCGTCCGCCCGCGCATAGACGTCCAGCTGCGTGATCTTCGCCGCCACGGATACGGTACGCCCCGCAAGCGACGAGGCCACGTCGATGAGCGCCGTGGTATTGCCATTGTTCGTCACATCCGCATCGGCATTTCCGTCGCCGCCGATCCCGACGCCGGTCGCATCTGCGCTCGTATGCTGGAAGGACCGCGACTCCGCCTTCACCACCGCGTTGTTGCCGGCCAGGACGTCGGCACCGCCCTTGATGGATACGGTGGTGTTGTATCCGATGGTGGAGTCCACGCTGGAGACCGCTACGCCGACCAGCCCGCCCGTGATGGTGCGACCGCTGTTATCGGAATTGTTCTGGTCAAATGCAGACAGAATGAAGTTGCGCCCGGCGACCAAATGGCTGCCGGCATCCACATAGGCGTCGCTGGTGACGTTTTGCGTGCTCTTGGACGGGGCGATGCCGATACCGATCAATCCACCGCCCGCGTTCGTGCTGGCAGCGGTCGATGAGGTCGTCGACGAGCTGGTGATTGTGATGTCGTGACCGGCCCGCATCAGGTCAGAATGGACATAGCTTCTGACGGTCGGATCATTGTTGATGGTGGCATTGTTGAACTGGACGCTGACAGCTCCACCGCCGGAGCTGTTCGACTTCGCCGACGAGGTCCCATCGCCAGAAGGCGGCGAAGTCACGTTCAGAGGAACGCCGCCCGGCCCGGTCAATTTCTGACCGCCGCCGATATCGCCGGTCGACGTAATATCGAGTCTCAGGAACTGCGCACCTGCACCGGTGCCAAGGTCGATCGCTTCGTGGCCGATTTGATGATTGTTCGTTGCCAGCGGCTGCGCCGCCAGCGTCAATGCCGGCCCGCCCTGGGTGAGCGACAGTCCAAACGTAGTGGCGTCGTTTAATCCGTCCTTGATGACGAACAACGTCTTGCCGTCGAGGCTTACGCCATCTCCGGTCATCGGCAAGTCGTTGACCTTGATCAGGCTCTGGATCGTGCTGTTGCCAATCGTCTTGGTGAACGCGCCGTTGGTGACCTGATTTGACACGGTGAGCTTGAGCGTCGTTCCGCTGACCCCGCCCGCGGCAATCGTATAAGTGCCGTTGTTGTCGCCCGCCCCCCTGATCGTGATCTGCTGGCCTGCCAGGAATCCGTGGTCAGCCCAATTGTACCCAGCCGCCGTAATGGTATCCCCGCCGGCATTCTTGGCGAACGTGAGACCGAGGGTCGGATCGCCCGCAATTGCGATCTTGCTGCTGTTCACCGTCGTCGAGACGTTGGAGACGGCAGCAACGGTGTTGAACTCCGTCAGCGTCAGGGTGTTCGCGCTGACACCGTTGGCGGCGATATGATAGGTGTGAGAATTATTACCCCCGCCGCCGATAATGGTGATCGTCTGCCCGCCCTGGAACCCACGATCGAACCAGTTTTGCCCGGCGCCCGGCGCGGTATGGAATGTGATCGTGTCGCCGCCGCCATGCTGCGCGAAGTCGAGATTGGCAGTCGCGGTCGCGCCGAGCTGGATCGTATCGGTCCCGGTGCCACCGGGATTCAGTATGAGATAGGTCTGTCCGTTCTGCAGTCCCTCGATGACCTTCGCCGGTCCGTTTAAGGCCGTCGCGCTGTACCTGACGGAATTGTTGAGGCCGAAGTGCGGGTCGGCGACGACACCCGTCGACGGATCGACGAACTGTATGTTGTCCTTGCTCGTGTCGGCAGTGAGCGTGGCAACGTTGTTGATGTCGCCGAGCAATGGGTCGTGGTAGCTCGTCAGGCTGCCGTCGACATCGACCTGCCGGGTATTGAACGTGAGCGACGGCGGCGCGTGATAGGTGACGGCCTCGCCATTCGTGAAGCTGTTTGCCAACGAAATCTCGTTGCCAGTGATCGTGGGCGTGAACGTGGTGAGATGCAGCCCGCCGCTCGGATCGTAGTCCAGTAGCTTGATGCGGTTCGCATCGAGCGCCAGCACCCAATAGGTGCTGCCATCAGCCAATCCGTCGACGGACGTGGACGGATGGTCGGGATCCGTACCCTTGGTGTAGATGACCTTCTCGCCGGTCTTCAGGTTGTGCGGCGCATCGAACGTGATGATGTCCGTGGCGGGATCGATCGACGTCGCGCCGTTGAAGATGGCGCCGAGGGAAACATGGTCCTGGTCATCAACGATGACATTGTATTCACGGTACTCCTTGTCGTTCGGTGCCGGCAGCCCTGTGCCAACGGTACCCTGCAGGCCACCGACGGCTGCCTGGTTGTTGTTGTCGTAGGCAACGACGTCACCGTCGCTCAGGCCGTGGTTCGTGACCGTCAGCGAGTTGGATCCGTCGTCACTGTGGGTGATGAGGTAATCCGGCACTTGACCGAAATTCGGCTCCGCAAGAGCGGTAACAGCGATATTTCCGAGTGGACCGGCTTCGGTCTTCGCCGACTGGATATAGGCCGTCACCGCAGGAACCACCGAGGTGTCCGACTGGGAGCCGCCAATCACGATGCCGCCCACCGCGACACCCTTGGTCACGGCGTCGCCCTCCGGATGCTCGGTTGCGGAGACCGTGATGTTGGAACTCGCACTGATGACGCCGGTGGTATCGATATAGGCCTGCACGACCGGCTTGATCGTCGCGTTCGAGTAGTTGAAGCCGGCCGCGAAAAGACCGCCGGTGACGGACTGCGACTTCGCACTGGCGACATCGCTCGACTCGGCCGTGACGTCGAGCGTCGAGGCGCCCGCGGTCTCCGACGGCCCCTTCACTTCGCCGTCGAGATGAGCCTTGATCTTTCCTTCCGTATGCGCACCGGAGATCGTGATGCCGATACCGGCCACGCCGCCGGCAATACCCGCGGCGTCCGCCACGGCATTGCTGTTGCCATCCGCGGTCAGCTTGACGATTCCAGTGTTGTCGATGTCCATGCCGGAACCGACGGACGCCGTGATTGTCGGGCTATCCGTGGCGTCCGCGACGGCGCCTGATATTCCAATGCCGCCCAAGGCCGCAGTGAAGGATGTCGCAGTTGCGCCGTAGCCATCCGGCCGCGTGACCTGGGCTTGAATGGTCAGGTTCTTCCCGACGAAGGTGCCGTCGTTGCCATTGCCGAGCGTGGCCGTCACGGTCGGCTCCAGGTCCGCGATCGCGAATGCCGCACCGCCGGCGAACGCGCCCGTAGCGTCGCCTTCGGCCGTCGCGTCGACATTGCCCTTGAAGGTGGCCGAAATCAGCGATTCACCCGTGACCTTGATGTCGGCGCTGCCGACGATCGCGCTGACATTCGGCTTAACGGTCATGAAGCCGAAGTTGATAGTGGCGCCAGCTGCGACGCCGCCCGCAACGCCGAGAGTGTGGACGGTGCCGATGACTTCGGAATCAGCCGACACGGTGAGATTACCGACGGTTTCCGACTGACCAATCTGGACGTCATCGCCGATCGAAGACGAGGTTGAACCATTCACGGTTCCCTGGGTGAAGCTGGCGCCCACACCGACCGCGCCAACCGAGATACCACCCACGTTGAGGACGAGATTCTGCTTGCTGTAGGACGTTACGGATACGGCGTCCGCCTTGACGATCGTGGAGCCGTCGCCGATCGAGGCGCTGCTCGTGCTGTCATCGTTGACGATTGAAACCGCTGCACCAATGCCGACGAGTCCACCCGAGAAGGCGAAAGCCGTTATCGGCAGATTTTCGTCCAGGTGGGAACGCACAGTGATGGCGCCGTCGGCCGAGAGCGTGCCGCCGGCCGATGCCGTGACGTTCGAGTGGACATTGCGAACGCTGACACCCGCACCGGCACCAACGACGCCAACGGCCACGCTGCCTGTTACCGTCGTCAAATGCAGTTCTTCCGTCGCCTGCACGTCA
Source organism: Bradyrhizobium sp. SZCCT0153 (assembly GCF_018129995.1). GTDB lineage: Bacteria > Pseudomonadota > Alphaproteobacteria > Rhizobiales > Xanthobacteraceae > Bradyrhizobium > Bradyrhizobium japonicum_G. The sequence goes on along the minus strand of NZ_JAFCKS010000012.1, from coordinate 88,522 downwards.
ATGGCGCCGCCGGCGGTGACCGAGGTGCTGCCGCCCTCAATGATCGCGGACGTACCGCTGGGAGGCGGAGTTGTGAGCTTGGCCTGGGCCTTGTCGCTGAGCTTGCTGGACGTGATATTGCTTTGGGCGCTGCCGGTGGCGGTGCTGATACGGCTCCCGGACTTACCCTGCTGGTTCACGTGACTGTTGTCCATGGTGTCCGAACCCATGGACGTGCTCTTGTCCGCGTTGTCCTGGGCATCCTGGTCCGCGGTGATCGTCTTGTCGCCAGCGTCCACCGTGCCGTCGTTATTGGTGTCTTGCTGCTTCTCCAGAACATTCCGGCTCGTATCGGTCGCGCCGGCGTTGCTCCCATCGTCGATCCGGCTGTCCTTGTTCCGGCTGTCCTGGTTTTGGTAGGTCGAGTTCAGCGAGGAGCCGATGTTCCACACCGAGACCGCGCCGGCGGCTCCCACGAATCCACCGGCCGCGCTGATGACCACGGAGTCAATGGACTTGTAGGCAACAGCGTTGACCTGGACGTCATGCAAAGCATGAACGTCGGCGCCCGAGGCGATGCTGGCGCTGGTGTCGTTGTTCAGGACACCGACGTCGATCGAGCCTGCCGCACCGACAAATCCGCCGGCCGCCGCAACGACGACCGCTTGCACCGTCGCCTTGTCGCTGGCGTCGACGAAGACGTCCTGCCGGAGGTCGGCGGGGTCGGACAAACCATCATAATTCTTATTGATGAAGCCATTCCCGATCCGGGCGTCGGTCTCCGCTTCGATGACGGTTACGGCCACCGTCACCGACACTCCGACGAAGCCGCCGGATCCGGCGATCGCCAGTTGGAATACGTCTTCGGTGGAACGCGCATCAAGAAGCACGCCGTGGGCTTCCACCGTGTTGAAATCGTGCAGGCCGTCGAGGTCACCGGACCGAATGTCGAATTCGCCGGTGCCGCCGCCAAGGGCCGTGACATCCGCGCCATCGGCGATGAAGGCTTCGGTGTCCTTCGAGATCACCATGACGCCGACACCCGCGCCGACGCCCACAAAGCCGGCGCCCAGGCCACCGCTGATGACGGTGACCTTGGTGTCATCGTTGGCCCGCAGGACGACGTCGCCGCCGGCCCGCACCTTGCCTGCAACGGAAGCCGTCGTCTCGCCATTCAGCGACAGAACGTTCACGCCAGCCCCGACGCCGACGAATCCGCCCCCAAGGCCGACGCCGACCAGCAGCACTTTCTCGCTGGCATCCGCTATGACGTGCACATCGTCCTTCGCGGTGACGTCGGCCGCACCGATCCATGCCTTCGTCTTGTTGTCGGTGACGGTGACATCGACGGCGGGCGAAACGCCAACGGTTCCAACGGAGACGGCGGCGGCGGCGGCGGTATGACGGAAATCGTTGGCCGCCACGACGGTCACGGACTGACCGCCGGCCGGATCGACCGTGTCCTTGTTGATTTTCGCACCATCGGAAATAAAGGCGTTCGTGGTCGCGTTGATGACGTTCACCGAAACCGCGATGCCGATCGCAGCGGTCCCCGAGGCCGATACGCCGATCGAGTAGCTTTCGATGTCGTCGTTGTTCGTCGCGGCAACGATCACGCCGCCGGTAGCCTGTTTTGCGACGCTCAGATGGACATTCCGGCCCAAATCGTCGTCGCTGACCGCAACATTGCTGCCGTCGGTATTCTTGACGCTGGAGCCGCCATCGCCGCTGCCGATGGGGGTCGGCGGATTGATTTCGCCAGAATTCTTGAGATCGCTCTCGCTTGCGCCCGCGGAGTTCTTGGCTTCGATGCCAGGCGCGTTCGAATCATACTGAACGATCGTCTTGGTCAGGGTTCCCGTGAGCCCTTTGTTCGAGGTAAGGACGATGTGATCGTCGAACACGCTGTCGATCGTGAAGTCGCCGTTATTTCCGCCAGCACCCGAAATATTGATCGTCTGGCCCGCTGTAAAATGATCATGGGTCGCGAAGCTAACGCCGTCGCTACGCGTGATCGTATCGTGCGTGCCGTCGTTACCGAAGGTGACGCTGATCTCGCCGGAATTGACGCTGTCGTATTTGGACTGTGCCGATGCGTTGGAAGCGTTGAGATCGAACCCGCCCGTCGGCGCATCCAGGAGGCTGTGGCCCTCGCCCGTCACTCTTGCGCCAGCCCCGATGAAGGCTTCCGTGGTCTTGTTGGAAACCGTCACGCCGGCTGCGGCCGTGATTGCGGCGGTGCCGGAGAAGGACGCAGCGCCGATCACCTTGTCGAGCTCGGACGTGTCGTTTGCCCACACGCGAACGGTGCCACGTGCATAGACATTGCCCTCACCTGCCGAGAGAGTGGCTTCGGTGGGATCGTCGCCGATGAAGGCGCGGGTATGATTGGTAATCACGTGCACGCTGACGTCCGCCGTCACCGCGACCGAGCCGGAAAGCGTCAGGCCTGCGGCCACCGAGGTGATATCTTCCGACACCAGCGCCGTCACATCGATGTCGCCATCGGCGGTCGCGGTGACGCCCGAATCGATATAGGCCGTTGTCGTCTTGTCCATCTTGGTCACGTCGACGCCAACGCCGACGCCGACCGATCCCGACATCGCAAGCGAACCGGCCACCGTGATGATGGTGGTATCATCGCTGGCGTGGACCCAAATGTCCGGCGTGCTGGCGCCCGGTGAGGTGGCGTCGATCACGGCGCCGCGGCCGATGCGCGCGGTGGTGGTCTCTTCCAGAACGTTGATCGTTGCCGCGCCCGAAACGGCAACGCTGCTGCCGCCGCTGCCGGCAGCCGTGATGCCGATCAGATCCTCGCTGGACAATGCGCTGATGCGCAAGCCATCGCCGCCGTGCGCGTGCACTACGACGTGGTTGCCGGCATAGGCCTCGACGACGTCGGTGTGAACCAGCGTTTCGTCGCCCGCACCTACGCCGACGCTGTTGCCGCCGCCGATCGCGGCCGCGATGATTTTGAGCGTGGCTGCGCCATGGGCCGAAATGGTGACGTTTCCGCCGGCGGTGACGATGGTGTTACCGTCCAACGTGTCGTCCGCGATATATGCGCGCGTGCCGGTATTGACGACATGGATCCCGAACGTCGCCCCGATGCCGACTGATCCCGCGCCGATTCCCGCATTCGCCGCAACCGATATGATGTCTTCCGTCGATTCGGCGGTGATGGATACATCGCCCGAGACGTTCACATCAGCGCCGACGCCGACATAGGCTCGCGTGTCCTTCGTGATAAACGAGAAGTCAAGGCCCGCGCCGACGCCGACGCCATCGAGCGACACTGCGACGCTGCCGGCGATCGAAGTCCAATGATAGGTATCCGTCGCGCTTACGACGAGAGACCCCGCCGAGGCTCCGCTCCCGCTCTTTCCTGTAACCGAGCTGCCGTTTTCGACGCTTGCCTGCGTGGTGGTGGTGATCACTCCGATCGATACCGACCCCGCAACGGCAGCGCTGCCACCGCCGCCGGCAGCAGAGATGGCCGCCGCACCGAGACTGATGCCGGGGTCGTCGATCTGCTTGTTGACGCTGTCGGGAAGATCGATGACACCGATCATATTGATCGTGTGGGTCGCCGAGACGCTCACCGCCCCGTCCGCATGGACGATCGCACCACTGGCATCGCCATCGGGCGTGCCGATGCTGGCGATCGTGTTCGAACCGCCAGCGCCAGTACCGATGATATCAAGCGCAATGGCGCCACCCACCACGTCGCCGCCGGTCGAGAATGCAACGGTAGCGGCGATCGCCTGCAGCCCCATGTTGTGCTCGGCGGTCACGGTCACGCCGCCGGTGGACTCCAGATCCGATCCGTCAAGCGCTTCCGCCCTGGTATCGACATCGATCACGTTCAGCGCGAATACGCCGGCGATCGACGGGTCGTTCGACTTGTTGCCGCTGGCTGCAAAGGCCGTCGCGACAAAATCGTTACGTTCGGCGTTCGTGGTGACCGCCTCGAGAGTGATGCCATTGCCCGTGATGACGGAGCCTGTATCCACCGTTGCAGTATTGGCGAGAGACACGAAGTTGAGCGCCACCCCGGCCGAAACGCTGGTACCCGAACTGTCGCTGAGATTGACGGACAGACCATCGGCCTGGGCCTTGCTGTCGACGCTCGCGCGCGCCGCGATCGTCACCGCCCCGGCACCAGTCAGGTCGGCTCCGTTGGTGACGGTCGCGGCATTCGTCAATTTCACGATATTGATCGCAACGGCAGCCGCGACGCCGACGCCGCCGCCCCCGGAACCGGACTCGGAACTCGCGGAAGAATTGCCGCTGTTGGTGTTGTCGCTGGCGGACTCCATGGACCGGTTGCCGCCGTTGTTCTGCGTATTCGAGTTGTTATTGGTGCTGCTGTTGGCTTGAGAATCCGCATCGTCGCCGGAGGAATCCCCACCGCCCGCGCTGGCATGCGCTTCCAGCGAATCGACGATGGTCAGATCCGCGATGAGCGAGACGGCACCGCCCGTTGAATGAAGACTGCGGGCCACATGCGCCTTGTTGTCATCGGTGACGTAATTTACACCGACCGAGGCGCCGACCGCGGCGTCGTCGCCTTCGGCCTTCGAGCTCACCTTGGTCTCGATGATGTTCGAGTGCGTTGCGGTAACGCTGTCGAGGCCTGCCGTGTTCAACGTGGCGCCGGTACCGATCTCAGCGGTCGTGTCCGCGTCGGAGATGGCCACCGCGATCGCCGCGCCGACGCCCGTGCTTCCCTTGGCACCATTGCTCGCCTCGGTCGAGGTGCGATGCCGGCCGGTGGCGGCGACATCGAGGCTATCGGCGGTTCCGCCGCTGATGTCGGCGCCATCGGTGATCTGGGCCGTGGTGTCGTTGAAGTTCATATTGAGCGCGAAGGATGCGCCTACGCCGACGCTGCCGCCGACGGCGCCATCACCCGCGGGGTCCGCCTTGGCCGTATTGTCGGAAGTCGATTGCGCGTGCACGATCACGGCGCCAACTGACGTGCCGCCGTCCAGGCCATCGGCGAGCACGACGTCACCCGTAACTTCCGCCAGGGTCACAACGGCGGCACGATTGATCGCCGCGGACCCTGCAACGCCGACGTCGTCGCTACCGGCGCCCGAGACCGAGCTCGCGTATATGCTATGCGTGGCTTCGGTCAGCGTGTCGTCGTGCGTGGCGTCGTCGTCGGACGTCAGCTTGATCGCCTTGCCGGCCAGGGCGTCGTCGCGCGAAGCGGCAAGCTGGACACGGGTGTCATCCAGCGCGATGACGTAATAGGTATGCCCGTCCGTCAGCCCACCGATCGGACTGCCCACGCCCTTGTGATAAACGACTTCATCACCCGTCCTCAGCCCGTGCGCATCGTTGGTCTGGATGACGCGCATGTTATTCGGGTCAGGGTCGAATCGAACCTTGCTGCTATCCAGGGGGTTCTCGATTTCGCCGACCAGCGGCACGTTGATATACGTGCCGAAGCTATGATCACTGCCCGCACCAGGTCCGGTCAGATCGACGAGCCCCGTTGCACCACCCAGCTTCGCGTCAGCTTCATTGTCGTACAGCTTTATCTTGCCGCCGCCTGCGTCGAATACGAAATACTCCTTGCCGTCGACCAGGCCGCCGACCACGGTACCGCCACTTCCCTTGTGATACTTGACCTTCTGGCCTGTGGTCAGGCCGTGGCCGGTTCCGAGGAAGATCGTATCGTCGGAATCGTCCACGATCTTGATCGTGCCCGTCTGGAGATCGATGGCACGATCGAGCATCAGGGCCTCGACCACCAACCCGTCGGCGGCCGTCACTGCGCCTGCGACCCGCGCCGTGTTCTTGGCATCGACGGAGTTGACCGATACGGCGGCGCCGACTGCGGCCGAGCCGCCTTCGGCCGCCCTGCCGTCCGCCTCGGCAGAGCCGTTGATATTGCTTCCGGACCTGACCGTCAGCGCGCCGCCGGACGAAATCGTCACGCCGGCCGGGAGTTCCGATCGAGCTTCGCTGTCCACGATGTTGATGGCGATCGCCGCCGCGACCGCGATGCTGTCGCCGCCGCTATCGCTGCTGGACGACGTCTTGGCCTCCGCCTTCTTGTCGGTGCCGGAACCTGTCGCACCGCTCTTGCTGGCACGATCGTTGGCGGCGCCGCGCTTGCTGTCGCCCTTGGCCTGCGCATCCTCGCCGTCATCGGAAGCGCCGCTGGCGCTCGCCTTGGCGAAGGTGCTCGTCCTTCCAATCGAACCGGAAATGAATGCTGCCGAGCCCGCGGCCGCGATATCCCGCAGCGTGGTCGCGATCACGGTGTCCTTCTCATATGCAAACGCAAGTGACGCGCCTACCGCCGCGCTGCTGCCGGCCGCCTCGCCGTCCGCCAGCGTCGTGACTGAACCAATGTGCAAGGCGGTCGCCGATAGAGCGCCCGATAGGGTGAGTTGGGTACCCGTGCCAATACGCGCTTCGGTGTCGTAGGTCGCAACCGAGACCGCCGCGATCGGCGTTACGGCCGTGCCACCGGTGGCGCCGCCCTTGGCGTCCGTTTCCATCACATGCTTGGATTCCGCATCCAAGGTCAGATTATTGGCATTGTCCAGAGTCGCGCCGTCCGCCAGCAGGGCATTCGTATCATTATCGGCAATGTTGATCGCCACCGAAGCCCCGACGCCGGTTGCGTCGCCGCTGCCGTCGACCGTCGCCTTCGCCGAGGCCGTGCTCGTTGTGCTCGATTCCGCAATGAGAATGACATTGGCGCCGTTGACCTGCACCGCGCCATCAACCTTGGCGTAAACGTTGAGCACCGCGACGTTGAGGGCCAGCGAGCCGGCTACGCCGAGACTGCTCCCTCCCCCGGCGCCGGAAGTCGCATCCGCCTCGACCTTGCTATCCGGTATCAGGGCGGTGACGTTAACATCCGTGCCATCGACGTCGGCCGTTCCGGCGAGCATTGCCGCTACCGTCGGCGTCACGACATTGATGGCGACGGCAGCACCCACCGCTGTCGCTCCCGAATCGGTTTTGCTCGAGCCGTCCGCAGTGGTGACGACATCGACCTTGCCGCTGGCGGTGAGATCAAGGTTCCCTGCCGAAGCCGCGACCGACCCGCCCGTGATACTGGCCGTGGTGTCCCCGGTAAGGACCGACACAGCAACTGCGGCCGCAAACGTCACGCTACCTTCGTCTGTACTCGCCTGATCGCTTGTATCTCCGTCGTCGTTGGGATCAGCGAGACGCTTCTCGGATTCGTTGTCGTCGCCCGCACTCTCCGTAGCGCCCCCCGCGGTCGCCCGGGCCAGCGTTGTGGCAGTACGGTCGCTGGTGGCGGAGATCGCGATGCTCGCCGCTTCGATGGTGCCGTTCGTGACACTTGCCGCGGTGTCGCCGGTGAACAAAGTAAAGGCAACCGTGGCCCCCGCATCGCCCAACGACCCATCAGCGGTTGTGGTCACGTTTATGGTGTTCGTCGCTTTCAACTCCACCGTTCCGACCGCGTCAATGTTGCCGCCGGAGACCGTCAAAGACGGGTCGCTGTGCAGTATGGTGGTGGCGATTGCCGCGTCGGAATCGGAGCTGGAGGAGCCGTTCGGGACGATGGTATTGCTCACCGTGATGTCCGACTTTGCCTCCGCGGTCAGATTTCCCGTGAGGTTGATGTCGGCGGTATCGCCAATCTTGATCTCGGGCGTGTTGAACACGGTGACAACGACTGCCGCTACGGTGGCTCCAGGATCGCTGGCGGTCGCAGTGATGTCGGTGTGAATCCTGGCCTCGAGATTGGCATCCTTTGCCGTAATGGATGCTGTTCCCTTCACGTCGACGAGCGCGCCCGATATGCTGAGCACGGCGGTGCCGGAGAGGCTGCCACTGAAGTACGTGTCGCCATTCTCGACGAAGGTGGCGTCGGAGTGGGCCAGCAGCGCCACGGTACCGCCCGTCGCGGTGAGACTCGAACTATCAAGCGTGACTTCGCTTTTCGCGTCGGCCAACAATCCCTGGAACAATCCCCCCGTGCTTTTGGCATCGGCCTTCAAAGTGATGTTGGTCGCGTTAATGGCCGAGTCATGATCGATCGTGATCTTCGAGTCCGAGACGAGTTCAAACGAGCCCCCTGCATCCGTGATCTGCAGGCCGCTTGCGTCGTTTACGATATCGGACGAGCTGTGGAGCGAAAAATCATGACCGGTAAATGTGCCGCCATTGCCGGTCATCACAACCTGGTCGTTGGCAAGCGGGATCGGAAGCGTAACGCCAATCAGCGAACCCAGGTCGATGTCCTTGCCGCCGGCAAAATCGATGTTGATCTTATTGCCGGTAAACTTCGTGTTGAGCACGGAAAGGCTGTCGGTGTCGATCGTGACCTTGTCGCCGACGAAATCGATCAGGCTGAGTTTGTCATTGAACACGCCGAGATCGTCGCGCTTGATATTGACGGTCAGATCGTCGGCTGTCGTGATCTGCTTCGAAGCGGCAATCCCCGTGTCACCGGTCCCATCCAACCCGGTCCCATGGAGGTTCCAAAACACGTCGCCACTGCCGTTAGCCTCGGCCTTGAGCACAAAGGTCGTTGACGTCAGAGTTGCAACGTAATTGCTGATGTCACTTGCATTGGTGATGCCGCCCGGGATGCTGCCAGGAGCGCCATAAGTCAAATCGGCCGAGAGCAGCAGGCGCGGCTCTATCGCTTCCAGCGTGAAGTTCTGCCGCCGCGGCTTTGCGGCCGGCTTTGCCGCGCCGCCCCAGCGCCGCCGTTTACTGTCGCGCCCCGGAAGGATCTCGCGAATGACCTTGTCGAGAAGGGTTTCAAACGCGGAGCGTTTGTGAGCTTCCTTGTTCCAGCGCCGGGCTATACCCATCGTGGTGCTCCATAAAAAAATGGACCGAAACGGCTTGCCGCATTGACGAACGCAAAGACAGCTCAAGCAAATACGCGCTTGAGATAGGGACGCTAGCAGTGTCTGTCGGGGAGAACTCGACTGTCTGCGCCGGTAACGGCACGCGACAGAAGGGGAGCTGAATGCCAACCCTCTAAGGTGCTAAAGTCTTTGTTCATTGCAGCGCCTCCTTCGAACGACGAGTTGGCGGCGTAAATAAATTTTATGGTACCTTAAATCGACCTTAACTGCGAAATTATGACACGGCCGCAGACCGCCCACAAGCGTTTTGGCCCCTTCAGCGATCATCGGTTATTTGCGAGATCGGCTCCTATGAGTTTACTCCGCGGTCAGCGGGAGTGCGCTGCCCGCGCGTTGAAAATACGGCTCTTTTCCACTCAGTAATCGTGTGTTCTCAACAGCATGGACTCGTTCTAGCCGTGTTTAAAGTCGTGAGCATCCGCGATTTGAAACGCGTTACTATTCGCAGCGGCACGATATCAATAGTTGTAAAACATGGCCGATACCACGAAACGAGTGTGTGCGTTATTTAGTGGCATTGTCGAATTGCAGCCTATTTTGCGATTGCTCGATCTCAAGCCCGGAACGGCGTTTGAAGCCCAATCGCGCAGCGAGACTACTGTGCCGAAGATCGCCCTGTCGCGAGCGGCGTCACCACCTCGTCATCGAAGATGGTTGCGTGTCTGTGCTTGGGCATACGGCAACCTGAAAGTGGGCCTCCACAAACGCGGTATCCCCATCAGCATGGCCGGGACCGCTGCCAGAAGCGCAAGGCGCAAGAGAGGAACCCGCTATGATTGCATCCGCATTAGCGGCGCTGGTCTCGACACCCACGCAAGAGTTACGCGGTGCGGCCGCCCATGGTTCAACCCGCGCCGCTCGAGCGCCCGGTAGGATCGCGCAGTTCATCCCGAGGCTTGGGGCAACGGTTGCTCGTCGATACGGGGTATTACGCCGACCCTATTCCGCGCTACTTTCGCGATCTCCGGTCGAAGAGATCTGGACATGGAAACCTTTTGCCTCGATGGCGCGGATCAGTTTTTCGAGGCTCATCTGATCGATCCGCATCAAGGGACTGTCGGACGGGCCCTGATCCTGCTCACTCACGAGGTGGACACCGTTTTCAAGAAACTCAGAGCTGACGTTGAGCACCTTTGCCACAGCCTTTATCGTAGCGGGCTTCGGAACCCTGCCCCGCTTCTCCCAGTGCCAGATGGCGGGTGGCGTCACGTCGATCCGTCTGGCCAGCTCTGTGATGGTCATCGACCGATCTTCTCGCAGCTGTTTCAAGCGCGAACCAAAGCTGGCAACCAATTTGTTCTTGATTTTAGGCACGGGTAAATTCCATTTTTATGTGTAGGGGTCAGCGTTGGCGACCAGAAGTAGGCAAGATTAGGATTTTTATTCGATTCCCGTCAATAATTGACCCGGAAACCGGCGCAGCCCAGTGCAGCCCCTCACAGATTAGCCAACCAGCCGGACGAGCATGCAAGGCTCAAGCCAGCGACGTACACAACCAATATCGCTCAACGAAACGCGTTCCTAATCCAGGGATCAACGTCGGTGTGACAGGGTAGTTAGCGATTAACGGGCCCGCCGGCTCTAACGGCAGCGGCCGGCCGGTGCGGACGCCGTAATGCATTGACCGGACCAAGTAAACAGGCGAGGCAGCCTCGCCCGGCTCTATTGCGATTGATCGATGATCGCGAGAATGGCACCATGCGGGTGGGACAAGCAGGGTAAGAGCATGACCGGACGGGACTTTTCTCCCCTGCCGCTCTCGCCCCGGCAGCGGGGTTTGGGTTGAACAGTTTTTCGCGCTTTCTGCTCCGGTCGGGCGCCCGGCTGTTGGTGACCGGGGTATCGTCAGTGTTACTGACAGCTCCATGCCTCGCTCAGGCTCCGGGGGACCGGCCAGCCGCCGAGCAGCGTTCTGACGCCCCCACCACCAGGCGCGTCGAGCGTCATCAGCCTATGATCGACATTCTTGCCCTCATGTCCGGCAAGTGCACCACCCTCAAGATCGCGGGTCGTGACTACGGCTGCAAGGCTGTTGCCTACGCACACAGTGAAGCCGGACGCGTCAGTTTCGCGGTAGCTCTCGAGGATTCAACGGACGACGCCCACGTCGTGTCCTTCTCCGGCGAGAACGGAAAGCGCTTCGACGACAACTCCTACGAGCTTCCGATCGACCGGATGCTTCTGAATTCCAAGGACCGGCCGAAAATCCATGGCCTCCCGGTGCCTTCGGAAGAGGTATCGACCGGTGTTTGCCGCCAGTTCGGCAACTTCGCCGCGCGGCGGGTCTCCAGCGTCAACTGCACCGCAACAGACTCTCGAGGACGGAGTTATGAGCTGCAGTTCGTCTCGGACGGCTCGCCCGTCGGCGTCCGGCGCGTGAGGCAATCAAGCAAATCGATTGATGACCCTTTCAAATGAACCTTGCGGCGATGCGGAAAAGCATGATTTCGCGATCACGCCTTGCGCCGGGATCGTGGCAACGCCACACAACCTCCAGGCGACCTCAATAGCAATTCGGAGAATTACCCCCGAGCCCGGCGCACGCGTTCGAATTGGATCCCCGCCATTGCACGACGGCTATCGGGCCTTTCCCCTGCCCGTCCGACGGCGCTGCTTTCAGCCTCTCCGCTTCCTCCGAGACGATGGCCATGTGGGCCTTTGCAATCTGGTCATTTCGTTCAAGCAGCGAGACCTTGCCAGCCTGGACTTGAACGGCCAGCGCCTTGCGCAAGGCGTTTTCACGGTCGAGCAGTTCCGGAAACCGCAAGCCCGGCCGGACCGAAAGCTCCGTTGCTTTCACGATGCATTCGGCGCGCGGCACGGCCTGCGCAATCTGATCGGGAAAAGCGTTGCGGCAATCTGCAAGCGCCTCCGTCAGGTTGATTGACGCGTCTTCGCTTTCAGTTTCGAGCGCCTGTCGGGTTCCCCCGCAGCCTGCAAGCACATTCAAAAGAAGAGTAACGACCACATACTGCATCAGCAGAGCAATGCTGCCGGAGCCATTACCGCTCGGTGCATTGTTCATTGCCTCACAGCTGTCGGAGCACATGCGTTGAACAAGGCCGACGGCCTTTACTTCTGACGAAACGAGTGATTGAACGACATAATTAGCGGGCCGACCAGATATTCAAATGCGGTGCGCTGCACAGTCGGGATCATAACGGTCGCAGGCATGCCCGGATAAAGTCTTATGTTCGGCATGCCCGCAAGCTCATCCTGATCGATTCGTACGAAGGCCGTATAATACGGGTTGTTGGTCTTGGGATCGGTCAGACGATCTGCCGAGATCTGAACGACGTCGCCGTGAATGATCGGCACGATGCGTTGCTTGTAGGCCGTAAGATGAACCTCGGCGCGCGCGTTTGGATGCACGTCGCTGATGTCCTCGACCGCCACCTGCGCCTCGATCGTCAACCCATCCAGTTCCGGGACGATGTCCAGGATCTTGTCGCCACGTTGAATGACGCCGCCGACGGAAAAGACGTTAAGTCCGACCACCTGCCCACTATAGGGAGCGCGGATCTCCATGCGGCCAAGAACCGCCTTTGCGTTCACGGCCTTTGGTATGACCTCCAAAATCTTTGCCTGTGTGTCGCGCAGGTCCTTTGTCACGTCGGTCATACGATCGTTGTCGAGCTGCGCCGTTTGCTGTTCTTGCTCGGCGATCGCCTGACGCGCCTTGGCCATGTTGGCGTTTGCATCTGCGATCTGACCTTCCAGGCCATAGGCGGAGCGCTCCAGTTGCATAATACGCGGGCGTGCAATCAGTCCACGTTCAACCAGAGGCGCGATATCTTTCGCCTCGCTGTGGACGGAGTTTATCTGATCCGTAAATGCCTTGACTTGCGCCCCGGCGCCGACGATCTGCGATCCGAGCTGATTGATTTTCTCCCGGATGACGCTGCGCTGCCCATCCAGGGCCGCCCGGCGGCTTTCGAACTGGCTGACCTGTCCGCTCCATACACTCTTGAGATAGGGGTCATCGGAGTGCGCCTTCAGATCTGACGGCATCTTGAGCTCGGAGCCATGGTCGAGTTCCGTCAGTAGACGAACCTCCGTCGCGCGGAGCACAACCCATTGCTGGGTCAGAACCTCGTATTCCGCGCGCGCCTGGGTCTCGTCCAGCACGATCAGGACATCGCCAGCGCGGACCTTGTCGCCCTCCCTGACACGCAATTCCTTGACTATACCGCCGTCGAGGTGCTGTACGCTCTTGCGATTGCCATCCACCTTGACAACTGCGTTCGCCACCACCGCACCGTTGAGCGGAGCCGTGACAGCCCATGCGCCGATTCCGCCAAAGAAGATTGCGATGATAACCCAGCCTGCGAGCGCGATGTTTTTAATGGAGTCGCTTGGCGGTCCGCCGGCGCGACCCGTCCGGCCGCGGACAGCTGCAAGACTCCTGGGCGTCTGTTCTAGAATGGCCATGCCTCGTGCCTAACCGCTGGAGCTTTGCACCGCGTGCACAGGCACGGGGCGAGTCAGGCGTGACATGATCTCTGCACGTGGCCCGAACATTTCGGCGACGCCCTCTCTGAGGACGAGGATCTTGTCCACGACGCCGATCGTCGCCGGACGATGCGAGACGATGACGACGGTCGTTCCGCGCTTTTTCAATTGCACAACGCAATCTGCAAGCGCGACGTCCCCTTCGGCGTCGAGGTTCGAACTGGGCTCATCGAGCACGACAAGGCTGGGACTGCCATAGACAGCGCGGGCCAGACCAATTCGCTGGCGGAAGCCGCCGGACAGAATGGCGCCGCCTTCTCCCACCTGGGTGTCATAACCGTTCGGAAGCCTCAGGATCATTTCATGTACGCCCGCGAGTTGCGCGGCGAGGATGACCTCCCTGTCGCTGCCTTCCTCGAAGCGTCCGATGTTCGCGGCGATCGTATCGGAAAACAGCTCGATATCCTGTGGCAGGTAGCCGACATGGTCTCCGATCGCCCGCTTGACCCAGGTGGAGACATCGGCGCCGTCCAGTCGCACGGCGCCGGCCGAAGGCATGGCGACGCCGACAAGGTGACGTGACAAGGTCGATTTTCCCGCTCCGGACGGCCCGATGACCCCGAGGACCTCTCCCGCTTCGATCGCAAAGGTGACGCCGCGCAAGATCGGCTTAGAGCCGCCGGGAGGGACAAAGGTGAGCGCCTCGACCGAAAGGCGTCCCTTCGGCTTCGGCAGTGTCAGACCGGTATCTGGAATGGGATGAGCCGCAAGCAGTTCGCGAATGCGCAAATACGCACCGCGCGCTGATACGAGGCCACGCCAGGAGCCGACGATCTGCTCGACCGGCTGTAGTGCACGACCGAGCAGAATACTGGCGGCAAACATCGAACCAACCGTCGCCATCCGCTCGATGACGAGATAGGCTCCCAGGCCGAGGATCAGCGATTGCATGGCGAGCCGTAGAAAACGGATCAGGCTCTGGATCACGGCGGCACGGTCGCTTGCTGCGACTTGACGCTCGAGCATCCGGTCGCGATCGCGGCTCCAGCGGCGTAACAGGCCTCCGGTCATGCCCATGGCGCGCACCACTTCCGTGTTGCGCAGGCTCATTTCGGTGAAGCCGTAGCTGCGTGCGGCCGCTTCGTTCGATTCCGTGAGCGGCAACTTCACCAGCCACTCACTGAGCAGCGCCATCAGCACCAGGATGACCGAACATGCCAGGGAAAACGCCCCCAGAAAAGGATGCAGCGCGAAGATCACCGCGATGTAGATGGGAGCCCACGGCAGATCGAAGACGGCGTGGATGCCCGTCCCGGTCACGAATTGACGGAATGTATCGAAATCGCGGAGCGCCTGGCTGCGGGCGCCGTTCGCGCCGGCCGACCGATCGATGATTGCCGTCATCACCCGCGAGGCGATCTTCTGGTCAAGGCGTATGCTGGCGCGGGTCAGGACCCGTGCACGAACCGCGTCCAGCCCGGCAAGCGCAAGGAACGCAAGGAGCAACGCTATCGTCAGCATCAACAACGTGATCTCGCTCGCACTCGAGATCACACGGTCATAAACCTGCAGCATGTAGAGCGGGCCGGCGAGATACAGCAGGTTAATCGCAAGGCTGAAGATGCCCGCCGTAAGGAAGTAACCCTGGCATGTCTGCAGCAAGCGCCGGAGTTCGTCCGGCCTTTTGAAAGGCGCACTCACACGATCCGGCGGATTTCCGCCCCTCTAATCAAAACTTATGCCGGCGCGACAACGCCCGGCCGAATTAACGACTTCTGGCAACAGCTACAATTCCTGCCTAATGCAAGACAATGTTTAGCACAGCTGTCACGCCCCGCGAAATCAATCCTCGCTGAAAGTTAAAGTCGCCCGTAGAGTTACGGCCTGCCGCTCATTTACGGTATTTAGCTCGACTGAGGCGCACTTAAATTCGCTCCCGGTCACATTAAAGCGGCAAGCGCTCGC
Organism: Bradyrhizobium sp. SZCCT0153; assembly: GCF_018129995.1. GTDB lineage: Bacteria > Pseudomonadota > Alphaproteobacteria > Rhizobiales > Xanthobacteraceae > Bradyrhizobium > Bradyrhizobium japonicum_G. The sequence goes on along the minus strand of NZ_JAFCKS010000012.1, from coordinate 73,244 downwards.
GCAAGCCAAGCGGGCGCCCAAACGGCGGACATGGGTTGGCATTCTCGCGGCGCACCATGCCCGAGATTGCCCCTAAACCCCCGTCTCGGAAGAAAGGGTGCAGGGAAGGCCGGGTGCCGGCCGGCACCCGCGACCGCGCGTGCGCAGAAAGGAGGCCGGGGCGGGTACAGGTGAAGCCGACGTCTCGGGCTCCGTCAGACGATTTTAGCGGCTTCCTTCGCGCGCTCCCCCGGGGAGACTGCGGCATGCCCGGGCGGCACCTCGGACCTCGCAGCCCACGCGCTCGATTGCCGGGATCATCGGATCGGTGCCCGCTCCACTTATCATCGGGTGTGGGGAAACGACGCTCCGTCAGAAGCGAAATCAAGTCAAATCCAGCACAGTTTTACCGCACAAAGGCGACGATCGTAACGGGCATAAATTCGATTTATGCGCCCTTAAAGAAATTGCGAAACTTGGACCACGGCGGTCAGCGCTCCGGAACCGATGATCCCAGTTTAACCGCTGAATTTACCCACCTTTAATTTGCTCCGTCGTCCGCTCTCCGCACCAACGCGCGACATGACGCGCGTTTTCTTCCGTCGCACATGCAAGGAGACTCAATGGCGAAGCGGGGCGTGAATGATCAGTACGGGAATTTCTCTGAAGCGAATACAAATGCTCTGGAATGGGAATTCGTCGGACTGAACATCGCCTCGGCAAACGTCGGATCGATGGACACACCGGCGGCCCACGCAGGGGACCGCGGCGTCGAAATGGAGATTTCGACTTCAGACGCAGGCGCACCGGAGAGCTTCGCCGGGAAAAAGGGTGGCGGCACCACCGGCGGCGGAACGACGAATGGTAGCACCGCCGGCACCGGAACGACGGGCGGAAGCGGCACAACAGGCACCGGCACGACCGCCGGCCAGGGCACCACGACGACCAGCTTTGCGGCGGTAACGATGATGTCGCCGACTCTGAACCCACCCACCGGCAACAGCGCGCTGCCAAGCGACACATATTTCTACAAGGAATGGAATCTGACCAGCAGCACCGGCGGCATCAATGTCGCCAAGGCCTGGCAGAACTATACGGGTCTGGGCGTCAAGGTCGGCGTCATCGACGACGGCATCGACTACAACAACACCGATCTTAATCCGCACTATCTCTTCGCTCTGGACTACGACGCGACCAATGGCGGGAGCGATGCCTACGGCACGTCTACCGACAATCATGGAACGACAGTTGCCGGCGTGATCGGAGCCGCGCGCGACGGCAGCGGCACTGTCGGCGTGGCTTACAATGCCGGGATCGCCGGCTTCCGTATCAGCTACGGCACCGGCGGCGGCCCGGGCCAGATTACCGATGCCCTCAATCACACGCTCTCGAGCGGTATGGATGTCGTCAACGCGAGTTGGGGTTATTCGACCGCCTACTCGGACAATTTCTTCTCCTCTGCGTTCGCCTCGTCCAAGACGGCCATCCTCAACGTGGTCATGTACGGTCGCGGGGGTCTCGGCACCAGCGTCGTCTTCGCAGCCGGCAACGGCCGGGGATCGGGCGACAACGTCAACTATCACAACTACCAGAATGACCCCTATGTCATCGTGGTTGCCGGCGTCGATCCCACCGGACACGTCGCGACCTTCAGCACGCCGGGCGCGGCGCTTCTTGTTTCCGCCCCGGGCGGCGCGTACACCGATGACCGGGTCGGCAGCGCCGGCTACAACACCACTGGCGACTACATCTCGATCTCCGGCACGTCCTATTCGGCGCCGGCCGTCTCCGGCGTCATCGCCCTGATGCTGCAAGCCAATCCCAACCTGGGATTTCGCGACATTCAGGACATCCTGGCCTATTCCTCCAAAGAGACCGACCCGACCAACGCCAGCTGGCACGTCAACGGTGCCCACGACTGGAACGGCGGCGGCCTGCACTACAGCGAGGACTACGGTTTCGGGCTGGTCGACGCGACGGCGGCAGTTCGGCTCGCGGAAAGCTGGCGCTATCAGAAGACCTACGCCGACATGTCGACGGAATCGGCAACTCACGGCGACAACGCCGCGATTCCGGATGGCACCGGAAGCGTGAGCAGCCAGATCACCTTTGCCTCGTCGCTCGAGGTCGAGAAGATGGTGATCGATCTCAACATCACGCATGCGAGCCCCAGCGACCTCACGGTCACCCTGACCGGGCCCGACGGCATGAGCGCTAAACTCGTCTCGCATCCCACGGGCGGCACCGGCGGCGGGATCGTGTTCGAGACCACCGCGAACAGCTTCTGGGGCGACGATGCCAAGGGCACCTGGACCCTGACGGTCACCGACAGCGTATCCGGCAACAGCGGCACGCTGAACAGCTGGACGCTGACGGCACTGGGCGATGCACCGACCACCCCGACCACCTATGTCTACACCGACGAATTCGCGACCATGGCCGGAAGCAACCGTGTCGTGCTCACGGACTCCAGCGGCACCGCACAGATCAACACCGCGGCCGTGACCACCGGCTCCTATCTGGATCTCAATCCGGGAGCGACCGATACGATCGCAGGCAAGACGCTTCAGATCGCCTCCACCTCCATCATCAAGAACGTGTGGGCCGGCGTCGGCAACGACACGATCATCGCCAACGATTTCGGCGACACGATTCAGGCCGGCCTCGGCAACAACACGATCGTCACCGGCAAGGGGGCCGACATCCTCTACGCCGCGCAAGCCACCGGCAGCAGCGACAATTTCATATTCAATGCCCTCTCGAGCACGACCGACACCATCCTGAACTGGGTGTCGGGAAACAACAGCATCAACGTGGGGCAGCTGCTCAGCTCGATCGGTTATGCCGGCAGCAATCCCTTGAGCGACGGATGGTTGAGCTTCATCTCGGATGCAAAGGGCGGCACCAACGTCGTGCTCGACGCACACAACGGCGCGGCGCCGCAGGCGATCGTGGATGTCGTCGGCATCGCGCCGAGCCTGCTTCACGAGAGCACGATATCGTGGAGCTTGATCGTGTAACGAAGAAAAAGGCCCGCGACGAACTCGCCGCGGGGCCTCCGTTGGACTCCGGCAACCCGTCACGCCTAGGCGTGATTGGCAATTCCCGCAATCGGGTGCAGGCCGATCAGGTTCTGGTCTTCCAGAATGCCCCAGAACGCGTCCGTCGTGTTCGCGTGAACGTCGTAGACGGTGCCGCCCAGGCTGTCCTGCCAGCCAATCAGGCTGCCATCTGTCGAGATCACGAAGCCTCCAGTCGACCCGTCCAGTCCGTGGTTGTAGGCGGCGAGAGCGTTCTTCAGCCCCTCGCCGTCCGCATACACGGTGGTGATCACATCGTTCAAGGAATTGCTGTCCGTGTTGGCGGCGATGTAATCTGATTTGTAGGAGAAGCCGGTCGAAGCAAGCTTCGACCACGAAGCGTCGCTTGAGGACATGGCCGTGCTCTTGAACGTGATCGCATTGCCGCTCAAGGTATAATCCACTCCGGCCGCATCGTTGATGATGGCCTGAACTGCGGGCGAACCCAGATCATTTCCGGCCGAGAAATTGATCTTGCTGTCGCCGTTGCTAAAGGGCCCCAACCCCTTCATCCACGCCACGGCCTCTTCGATCAGGCCGGTGGGCGATGCATCAAAGCCTGATGCAGGGCCGCCGTGCGCCTGATCGTAGATGTAGTCATTGTACTCGTTGAGCTGCGCCGCGACCGCCTGACTTGCCAGTATGATGCGGGCATCGCCAGAGACGGAGCTGTTGGCAAGTATCTGCGCGGAGGCGAGATCGAAGAACAGGTGATCTGACGATCCGTCACCGCCGACACAACCGTCATGGTTCAGGTCGCCCATCAGAAGCCCGGAGTCGCCACCTCCGTTATTTGCACCCTTAACGAGGCCAAGACTGCTCGCGGGGCCGCTCGTCGTAAGCGTGCTGAGATCGTTCAAGCCGATCTTTGTATCGTGGTCCCAATCGTACTTCGGAGTGAGGTTGATCTCCGCGCCGGAGCCTTTTTCGTTGCCGGACGACGCATCCCACAACGTAAGATGTGTCGACCAATAGCCTTTGGTCAAGCCGGCCAAGGTCACACCGATCGGCGTATAGCTGCTGGTATCGGTTGCGGTGGGCGTCGTCGAATCCCCGCAATCGTCTGAGACCGCATCGGTCGTGGCGGTGCCGATGTTGGTGTAGGCAGTCGACCCCGCGATTCCGGTAGCCGTGAATTGCCAGGTCTCGCCGACATCGAGCACGTTGTCATTGTCGAGGTCGCCGATGTTGTGAGTGGTATCCGACCCAAGAAGATCCGAGCTGGATCCGAACAACGTGGCCGCTGCAAAATCGTCGGCTGTCGTGCCGGTCGTGCCGTTGTTGTCGGAAACTCCGACACCGGTCAGCCCAACGTTGCCGTCGTTTGTGACCGCGTAGGTCCAGGTGATCGCCTGCCCGACCAGGACGGTAGCGGAATCGGCACCGTTCGTCTTCTTGTCCAACGTGATGTGTGGATCGAGCCCGAAGTAGATGGCGGAATCGCTTTCATCCAGATTTGCGGTATTGCCGGCGCTGTCCGTGAAACTATCGGTGGCGTTAGCCGTGTTCGTGTTGGGTCCGCCAGCAAGCCATGCGGCTGTCACCGTGTAGGTCCAGGTCTCGCCCACCTCCAGTATCCCGTCGGCGGAGATCGACTCCGTCGGGCTACCCAACGTCAGCTTGGTGTCAGTCACTGTCGGCCCTGCCAGATCGACGTTACCGTTGTTGGTAACGACAATCTGGTACTCAACCATACCATCGCCGTCCTTGAGCAGGTTAACGACGCTGTCGGCCGACAGCACGCTATTGTCGTCCGCGCATATGATGTTCTTGTCGATCGTGATCGACGGCGCCGCGCCGAAGTAGTTGGCGTCGTCGGAGCCGGAAGCGGTTGCCTGATTTTCGCACGCGTCAGTGTAGGTTGCCGATACTGTCGCCGTGTTGGTCTGCTGCCCCTCGGCCCAGGCAGCCGTAATGGCATTGCCCCCGATAGCGTCCACGAGTTCGGAGCCACCGCCGCCCGCAACCGTGACAGTCAGATCAATCTGCAGCTCGGCGTCTGTCAGGTGGACGTCCAGCGCAACGTCGCTGCTGTTGGTGATCGTGAATCGATACTGCGGATCATCATGACCCGCGATCAGCGTCGGACCGGTCGGATCGTTCGCGTCGTACCAGGTCGCGCCGCCGTCGACCGACACTTCCTTCTTAACCGTGACCGAATCTTCCGCCACGGTTACGCCAGTATAACCGCTGACATCGAATGCGGTTGGATTCAGATCGGCGGGCGGATTGGCCGGGTCGTAACCCGTCGCGCTCGTTGTGACAGTCGCTATGTTCGAGTAGGTGCCGTGAACCGTCGTCCCTGTCGCAAAGTACTGCCAGGTCTCGGCTTCGTTGACATCCGTGGTGATGAGATTGTCGGCATCCAAGATGCCGTTATGATTCAGGTCACCAACGTTGTACTGCTGGCTGTTGAAAGTCACGCTGACACCGGTCGCCGCAAAATCATCGAGCGCGTTGCCGGGCGTCCCGCTGTCATCCGTGACAACGACGTTGTTCAGGCCCACCGTTCCGGTATTCGTGATTGCATAAGTCCACTTAACGTCTTCACCGGTGAGCAAGGTCTTGCCCGCGACGCTCTGCCCTTCCTCTGGACAGACAGTGTCCTTGGTGATGGAAACGGTCGCATGCGGGGTGGGCGGAGGCTCGACGTTGCCCGACGCCCGGTACGACCACTCCTCGAAAGTGCCGTCGACCCGCTCGCCGCTCACGCCACCGAAGACCGAATACAGGTAGATATAGGAGCTGTTGCTGAGGCCGACGAAGAAGGAGTTCGGGATGAGAAAGCTGTAGTCCGGATGACCATTGCCCGACGAGAGGTCGTTCAGCTTGAGCGAGACATCCCCTCCTGCACCTGCATCCATGTTCCAGATCAGCGTCGCCGCCGCACCAAAGCCGGTATCGGTGCCACCAAGAGCGCCTATCGGGTCATAGCTGGTGAGTGCCGGATTGTTTGAATCATAGAGCTTCAGAACATCCAGCGAGATCAGATTGTTGACGTTCTCGCCCAGATCCAGCCGGAACTCCCTGTAGTCCGTCCCGTCGACGGTGACGATCGCCATCGAGCCCAATTGGACCGAGTGCGTAAAATTGCCGGCAACCTGATCGAACTGAAAATTCTGCGCGCCAGTGCTCGGATTCGTGTCGCCGTCGGTGTTGTAGCCCTGTTCAGTGTGATCGTTGCCGGGATTGTGTATCCGCAAGAACGCCGGGAACTGGCCGGTGCCGGAAGAACCGGTTGAGCCGACCGGAATTTGTTCAATGGTTGCCTGATTGACCAGGGCAGTCGAGCCTACGGTCGAGAGGTCGACCTGGACCTGGTAGGAAATATTTGTCGTCGCGGTGCCGCTGGAATCGGTAAACGCGGTTGTGGCCATCAGACCCGCGGTCTGGTCGATCGCGCTGAGCACGAAGGACTCCCCGGCCGCGTCCAAGCCGACATTCCAGGCCGTCTGAACGACGCCGTTTGCAACGTTGTCAAGATCGCCGGCGCCGCCGTCTGTAATCGTCCACGGCATATTCGTGCCGGACACGGCGTTGCCACCCACGTCGGTAACTTCAAAGGTGACAGCGTCGCCGACGCCGACATTTGCGGTGAAATAGGCGGTCGAGCCCGGTGCGTAGTCGGCCTGGTCGGTGCTGATGGAAATGGCCGCAAGTGTCGGGTCGAAGATCAACTGAGAGTCATCGACAAGAATGTACGTCCCCGTCGCCGGATCGTATTTGAATGTTGCCATGACTTAAACTCTCCAAAAAAACTCGCAAAAAAATTCCAGGGCTTCGCAGGAAGAGGCCAAAATGCCACCTTTGGTTGCGCAACAAAAAGGCCGGCTCACGCGCCACGCGTGCCGGCCTACGCAAACCTCCGGGTACAAGAATTAATCAAAACGGCCCCTGCCCTAAACGAGCCAAACAGGGAACTTTAAGCAATTATTTACAATTAATGCAATGTTTATAGAGAGCTTGCCTTCCAACCAAGAAGTCGCGCGATCGGGAAAATCTGGCAAAAGGTCGCTTTCCGCAGGTGGATCAATGGCTTCGACCGTACGATGAGGATGTGAACGGTCCCGCTCTCAACTGCCGGCCGGGGACCGCGCAGGCTGTGGTGTCGCGGCCCGCAGTTGCGCCGCCCGGCCAAGCTCCCATGCTCTTTGCAACCGCTCCGGTTGCGTTTCCTTCAGCAGCCGTCCCCAAGCCGCGCTGAAGGCCCTGATCGCCGCATCCCTGTCGCGGGCAGCCCCGCTTGCCCATGCCGGCATGCCCATCGGGATCAGAATGAACCACTCCCACGCGTGATCAGGCCCGCCGGCATCGAGCGCGTGGCGGATCTTGCCGATCTCGCGGCCTTGCGACCAGACCGCATAGTGATCGGCGATCTCGGGCCATTTCGGGCGGACGCTGAGCGTGATGGCGTTAGTTATCATCGTAAATTCTTGCAGTAATGGAGTTGGAGATGAGCGAAGCCAACGCTCCGCTGCTTGACGTTCAGTTTTTGGGTCTCGCCTGCTGCGCCAACAACGCCTCGGCGCTCTTGGTGAGCCCTCCGGCCAATTGCTTCGCCGCGTCCGGAGAGAACGCGTATCCGGCCTGCCGGTCCAGCCGGTGATTGAGGATGAACAGCACAAGGCCGCGACCGCCGGAGTCCGCGGAAATCGTGCAGTTCTGGGGGATTTCGAATCTCACCTCGTTTGGCTTGTTCTTGTCAGCTGCGCCAGGTTCGATCCGCGCCGCCGCGTCCGCACCGGGCGCGACTGCTTCGGCAGCGAAGGCCGACCCACCGCCATTCGGCATCGCGGGCTGTACGCCGCCCCGCGCGCGCGTCAGTGCTGCGATCAGATCATCGACACAGTCACTGGCGAATCTCAGCTCCAGCGCACCGGTGTATTTGCCCGTGGTCTGAACCACGAATTCCTTGCTGTTATCTGTCATGGTGGCGGAGCTCACCGCCGCAATCCTGATCGCCATTAGCCCAATGTCCCGAATTATGCGGTCGGGGTTCGTTCGCCCGGACCTTCGCCCAGCAATTCAGTGAGTATACCGCAGATGGCGGCTTGCGATAGCGTGCCCCCGCGACGCCGAAGATCAGGCGCCACCTTGATCTTGAGCGCTCCCGGTTTGCAGCGATGGCAGGAGCGACCTAGGATAAAGCTACGGCACGGTCAATTTGCATTGCACCACGATAAATAGCAGGCCCCGTTTCCCGGATCGTTACTGAGTTACAACCGAGCAAAAGATCAAGATCGACTTCGACGAGCGAGACTTCCTGCTTCCGGCCGCAAAGCCGGTCAGCCAGTTCCCGTTGCTGTCGGATTGCCACGCCATCCTCGTTGACGCCGTGCATCCGTTGATGCGGCGATCTATCCCTGAGCTGATGAATATGAGCTGGACGCAATCAAGCGCTCGCATTGGTGCTTAATGCTCAGTCGCGACTGTGCGGACGGGCTGAACTACAACTGACTGAAACATTGGAGCGGGTGAAGGGAATCGAACCCTCGTATTCAGCTTGGAAGTCTCGAAAAGCTGTAATGTTTTCAGCGGCCGTTCTGACATTTTCGGCAGTTTTGGCCCATTGAGATCGTTACAGAATTTCTTGCTGTCAGAATGGCGGCAATGCCCCTGTGGCGTATCGACATGCGGTAGGTTTTGGAGGCCTTGTCTGCAATCCACAGACGCACGGCGGGTGTTGGTCGATGCCAAGCGTGCCTCGATCAGGACGGACTTGATCCCCCAATCAATTCATCAATGCAGCCCGGCTAAGGAGGCGGGTCAGCCGCGGGACCGTCCGGACCGGGAGCGTGCCGTGCCTCGGTAGAGCGTGGCTAGACAATCGTCGATCAGCACGTCGACGTCCACTGCCAGGATCTTCAGACGACCGGTCCTGTACATGAGCAGCAGGCCGAACATCCAGGACGCCCCGGCGACTGCCACCTCATTTTTTTTGGATGCGTCGACCAGACCGTCGGCCTCGAGCGCGTCCGCGACCGCAGCATAGACCCGCTTCAGACGGACGTTGAGTTCGCGGTTCAGGTCCTTGCCGACACCTGCGGGCTTGGCACCGCCGTACAGGTAGAACCCGAGATCGTACTCCGCGGGCCTCTCGCGGAAATACTCGAACCAAGCGCGCAAGGCGGCGTCACATTTCCGACCCACCCGGGCTGCTGCGGCCGCCTGCTCGACGGCTTCGGCCATGCTCGTCAGGGATTCACGCAGGATGTCGGCGTAGACCTCCTCCTTGCTTGCGTATTGGGCGTAGATCGCACCGGTCGTGTAGCCCGCCGCTTTGGCGATCTCCCGCACCGATGTTTTGTGCAGGCCGACTTCGACGAAAACGCGTTTGGCGGCCTCGCGGATCAGTTCGCGCTTGAAAGCGCTCACGGCGGCTTTGCGCTGTTCGATTTTCGGATCGGAAGCTTCCGCCATCGATAGTTTTCCGTTTCGCGAGGCCATGGCGGGCGGCACTCATGCCCGACCTCCGCGCCATTGTCGCCGCTCAAGTGCCGGACCGGGCGGTGCGCAGAGACGTTTGCTATCGAAATATAACAGTGTTACTTAAATGACGTCAAGGAAGCCGCCCCGGCATCACTGGAGCTCGACTTTGTCAGCGAAAGACCCACATCCGCGAGCGAGGACGGCCTGGAGCGCCGAAGATAACGAGCAGGTTTTCGCCCTCCCCTCGTTCTACGCCGAGTTCGCGCCGCGCGACGATCAAGCCGGCTGCGTCGACTCGATCTACATCCTGAAGGACCGGGGACGGCTGACCGAAAGCCGCATGTCGTTCGCTTCCCCGCTCAAGGAGATCACCTTCGTATTTCGGGAGGACGGTCCAGGCGGCAGAGTAGTTTTCAGCGAGCCCAGCCTCGATCACCGAAGAAAAGGCAGAGCGTTCGTAGGCTGGATCGTGGGCGTCAAGTTCAAGCCGAATTGGTCCGGTTCACCGAGCGTCGACGATCCGGCGATCGTCGCCTGTCGCGATGCGCTCGCGCGCCTCGTCCGGGAGGGTCCATCGTGCTTCGACATCCTCGACACCATGGATCGGACCCTGCTCGCACTTTCGCGGCAACCAAGGCACGGATCGATTGCGGGCGGCGCCCCCCTGGATACGCCGCACGGCCGCGTCAGGGACCTGGCGCACCGCGTAGGCAGATCGGTCCGGACGCTGCAGAGGCGAGTGAGAACATCGACGGGCTGCCCGCCGAAGCGTTTTCTCGCCATGCAGCGGTTCCGCCGATCGGTCTACGAAATCGCGGCGGGAGGCGACGGTCTGTCGGCGATCGCCTCCGATCTCGGATTCTCCGACCAGGCTCATCTGACCAGAGAGTTTCGGCGACACGCCGGCGTCACTCCCGGCGCGTTCCGGCAGGCCTGGTGCAGGCCCCGCGCGCAGGCTGTCCGATTTCTTCAAGACGCCGGCCGATCCACGCGCCTAATGATGGCGGTGTGGCCACTTGAGACCACGACCGAAGCCGGTTGAGCAGGTCCGCCTTTCGCGCTGACCGGTCGTAGGCCTCGACCTCGACACCGTCAGACGCGAGCTCCTTAGAATGATCATCGACGCCTGGATGCAGCACCCGAACGCCGCATGGATCGGGAATCCGAGGTTCGATCGTTGCGGCGCTGAAGACCAGCAAGACGGGCGGACGAGCGCATCGCCAGCCTCCACCTCGGCGTCGACGCCCGTTCGTCATTCCCCGACCGACAACGCGCGTCGCCAGTTCAAGGTGGCCTGATCTTCCGCAACCCGAGACCCCGAACCGAAGGATGACCGATGCCCTGGACCATTGAACGCAAGCACCCCCACGTAGCCGTGGTGACGATGAACACCAACAAGGTCAACGCGCAGAATCCGGCCTTCTTCGCCGAGCTCCACGCGGCGTTCGATCGTCTGGAATCCGAGTTCGCCGATTGCGCCGTCGTGCTGACCGGATCGGGCGCGGTGTTCACGGCGGGCCTCGACTTCGATCATCATTTTCCGATGTTCGCACGCCGGTCGATCAAGGAGATCGATGCCTGGTTTGACGCATACCGCGCGACGAACCTGCGCCTCTTCACGTATCCGAGGCCCACCGTGGCGGCGATCAACGGCCACGCCTACGCCGGCGGGTTCATCACCGCGATCGATTGCGATCACCGGATCGCCAGCGAAGGCCCGCTGCAGTTCGCGTTGAACGAGGTGCCAATTGGAATTCCGATGCCGGCCGTCTACTGCGAGATCATCAAGCATGCCATCGGTCCGCGATCGGCGTTCGAGATGACGCTGTTCGGTCAAATCTACGATCTCGCCGCCGCCAAGCGTCTCGGCGTCGTCCAGCAGACGGTCGCGCCGGAAAAGCTGCTGGAGACAGCCGTCGCCTGGGCGGCGCTGGTGCCGCCAGATTGCCATGCGGCGTACGCCTTCTCGAAGCGTGCGCTTCAGGCGACCACGATGGCCGCCATCGATGCCGCGGCCCGCCTCGACAAGGACCTGCTGTCGCGTGGCATGTCGGATCTCGGAAGCATCCGCGCCCACACGCGACGCTACAAGGAATTGAAGGGCAAGGACGTGACCTGGCCCTTGCCCGCCTAGGCGCCATCCGAAGGAGGACGTGAAGTAGAGGCCATCGAAAAGAACGAAAAACAGGAGGGACTGATGCACGGCGGCCAGGCAACCGACGGTTCGTCGATCACACCGAGCTACGTCAGCGGAGGGTCGATGACGCCCCTCCTGGGCATGACGATCGGCGACTGCTTCGATGCCACGGTCCGCGCCCACCCCGATCGCCTCGCTTTGGTGGTGCGGTCTCAAGGCGTCCGATGGACGTACCGCGAGCTTGCCGCGGTCGTCGATCGCTTCGCGAGCGGCCTGGCTTCGCTCGGTCTCGTCGCGGGCGAACGCGTTGGCATCTGGTCGCCCAACAACGCCGAATGGGTGGTCACGCAGTTCGCCACCGCAAAGCTCGGATTGATCCTCGTCACCATCAACCCCGCCTATCGTCCGCAGGAGTTGGAGTACGCGCTGCGAAAGGTCGGATGCGCGGCGCTAGTCACAGCGACCGCGTTCAAGACGAGCGACTACATCGGCATGCTCCGTCAGATCGCACCGGAGATCGCGACGGGCATTCCGGGACGATTGAACCTTCAGAAACTGCCGGACCTGCGCACGATCATTCAGATCGGCGAGACGACGACTCCAGGCCTGCTTTCATTCGAGGGCGTCTGCCGCCGCGGCTCGACTGCCTCTCCTCCGCGCGTGAAGCTACGTTTCGACGATCCGATCAACATCCAGTTCACCAGTGGCACGACCGGCGCTCCCAAAGGCGCGACGCTGACCCATCACAACATCCTCAACAACGGTTACTTCTGTGGGCAAGCCCTCGGCTTCGGTCCCGATGACAGGCTCTGCATTCCCGTTCCCTTTTATCACTGCTTCGGAATGGTCCTGTCCAACCTGACCTGCATCACGCATGGCGCGGCCATGATCGTCCCGGGCGAAGCCTTCGATCCGCTGGGCGTGCTCGAGGCCGTCCAAGCCGAGCGGTGCACGGCGCTGCACGGCGTCCCGACGATGTTCATCTCGATTCTGGAACACCCCACCTTCTCCAGTTTCGATCTGTCGTCGCTCCGCACCGGCGCCATGGCCGGCGCTCCCTGCCCGGTCGAGGTCATGCGTCGCGTGATCGGCGAGATGGGCATGGGCGAAATCACCATAGCGTACGGCATGACGGAGACGAGCCCGATCAGCTTTCAGAGCGATCGGGGCGATCCCCTGGAACGGCGCGTGTCAACGGTCGGCCGCATCCAGCCGTACGTGGAAGTGAAGGTGATCGACGAAGCCGGCGACATCGTCCCGCGCGGCATGCCGGGCGAACTCTGCACGCGCGGCTATTCGGTCATGCGAGGCTATTGGGACGACCCGGACAAGACCGCGCAGGCGATCGACGCAGCCGGCTGGATGCACACGGGCGATCTCGCCACCATCGACGCCGACGGCTATTGCAACATCACCGGTCGCATCAAGGATCTGGTGATCCGCGCCGGCGAGAACATCTATCCGCGCGAGATCGAGGAATTCCTGTATCAGCACCCGAAGGTGCAGGATGTCCAGGTATTCGGCGTTCCGGACCCAAAGTACGGCGAGGAGGTCTGCGTCTGGATCCGTCTCAAGGACGGGCAGACGTGCGACGAAGAAAGCATCCGATCCTTCTGTCGCGAGGCGATCGCCCACTACAAGATTCCGCGCTTCATCCGCTTCGTGGACGCCTACCCCATGACAGTGAGCGGCAAGGTTCAGAAATTCATCATGCGGGAAGCGATGGTGCGAGAACTCGCGCTGCAGGAAATCCGCACGGCGTGATCGCATCGCCTCAAATAGAAGGGCCCTTCAATGATCAACCTTTACACATGGCCGACCCCGAACGGTCACAAGGTCCAGATCATGCTCGAGGAAATCGGCCTGCCCTACACGGTGCATCCGATCGACATTACTCGCGGCGCGCAGTTCGATCCGGATTATCTGGCGCTTAATCCCAACAACAAGGTGCCGACGATCGTTGACGGCGACGGTCCGGACGGCGCCCCGATCACGGTGTTCGAGACGGGTGCGATCCTCATATATCTCGCGGAGAAGACGGGCCGCTTCATGCCTTCGGACGCGCGCGCGCGATGCGAGGTGATGCAATGGCTCATGTGGCAGATGGGAGGGCTCGGCCCGATGCTCGGCCAGGCACAACATTTCCATCGCTACGCCACCGAGAAGGTGCCGTACGCGATCGAACGGTACACCAACGAGGGCCGACGACTGCTGACCGTGATGGAGCGAAGGCTCGACGGGCGCGACTATCTGGCCGGAGAGTATTCGATCGCCGACATTGCCTGCTTCGCCTGGGTCCGCATCCACAAGATGGCCAACCAGAGCCTCGACGACCTGCCGCGGGTCTCGCGCTGGTATGCGGCCATCCGCGCCCGGCCGGCAGTGGAGCGGGGTATCAAACTGTTGCTGGATCAGTGGGTCGACGTGACGAAGAGCGAGCAAGCGCGGACGAATCTCTTCGGCGGTCCGCAGTACGCGTCGGGCGCCGCCAGATCGCCCGGAACCAACTAGCCATGTCCACAAAAGTCACCCTCTACGTCGATTACCGCAGCCCGTTCTCCTATCTCGTCAAGGAAGAAGCCTACGCGCTCGCACGAGATTTCGATGTGACACTGCTCTGGCAACCCTTCACGATTGACCTTCAGGGAGCTTACGGCGGCGAAGTCGAAGAGAGGACCGACCGAGACTGGCGCAAGGTTCGCTATGCCTACATGGACGCGCGGCGGCTTGCTGCGCGCCGCAATTGGATCATCCGCGGTACAACTAAAATCTTCGACCCTACGCTCGCGCATACGGGAATGCTGCTCGCGTCACAGACCGACGAATCTGTATTCCGTTGCTATCACGATACACTCTGCGAGCGCTTTTGGCGCAGAGACCTCGACATCGAAGACGCGGGAGCGATCAGGAGCCTCCTCATCGAAGCAGGCGCGGAAGGCCGCGCCTTCGACGAGTTGATTTTATCCGGCGAAGGGGTCCGCCGATGCCGGACGATCGCTACGGAAGCCGAAGAGCGGGGTGTCTTCGGTGTCCCGACATTCGTGCTGCAGGAAACCGGCGAGCTTTTCTGGGGCAGCGATCGGGTCTGGCTGCTGCGCGAGCGACTGTCGGGGACCGGCAGTCAGCCGCGTTGTCAGAATGGCTGTCAGAATGAAATCTGAGGGTTCGTGCTAAGCCATTGAAACACTGGAGCGGGTGAAGGGAATCGAACCCTCGTATTCAGCTTGGAAGGCTGCTGCTCTACCATTGAGCTACACCCGCATCTCGCGTTCACCTAACACGGTCGGGCGGCGGTCTCAACCGCCCCGGACCCTTCTTTCCCACCTCGTGGGCGGACTTGTTCCAGGCCCTCGGCCCTGCCCCTTAACGACGGCTGGATTTCGCCCTATATTGGGCGTCCCGAAACCAACGAAAGGAGGTGATCCAGTGTCTCTTACCAAGCGCTGTCACCTCGCTGGGATCGCCCGCTAAGCTCCAGATGGAGGTTGGCATCGGGGCGCTCTCAGCCCTGGACCAGCGAGCAAGAAATCGGGCGCGACGGGGCCTCCCCGCCGCGCCTTTTTCTTTGGAAATTGCCTTGATGGGGAGGTCGGCCCGATGGCGGCCGGTTCAGTTCGCGCGAAGTCGCTCGCGCAGTGCAACGGCGGCGATCAGCGTACCGACGCACCAGGCCAAGGCGGCGCGGTGAGGTTCGCCGCCGAGCAGCACCGTGAAGATGCTGGTCAGCAGGCATGGGACGATTGCCTTGCCGGTCCGGCTCGCGAGCGAGAGCAGGAATGGCAGCGCGGCCATCGAAACTTGCAGGACACTCATTGTCGCGCGTCACTTCGGCCGGAAGGTTCTAGAAGCCACTGACACCCGGTGCACGCGGCTGCTTGCCGCGGCGGCTTTCGACGATCCGCTCGCCGCCGTTCTCGGCCGAGCTGCCGTAGTAGCGATGGTGGCCGGACTGGTCGTGCAGATCCGCTGCGTCGGACTTTCCCGCCCGACGCGCGTCGCAGATGATCTTGATGGTCGACATGGCCGCCTCCGAAGTGTTCTTGGTGGCCATCAGTCGCGCCAGTTTCGGGCGCCGTTCACACCTTTGGGCCGCAATCGGGTTTCCGGAAGGTTTCGTCGCCGGGCCCGGGACGCAATATTTTCCGCAGCCCATTGTCGGCCGCGACGGTGGTGATACGTCCTTTGGACGCGCGCAGCAAAAATCAACGAGGTGACGATGCTTTACGCCATCCTGGCCTATCACGTGGAAGACGAGATCCTGTCCTGGACGCCCGAGACGGACGCCGCGGTCGTGGCCAAGGTCATCGAGGTTCAGGCTCCCTTGCGGGCAAGCGGACATTTGGGGCCGGCCGCCCGCCTGGATGAGACCCGAAAGGCCCGCACCTTGCGCGGCCCCGGCGCAGGCATGGTGCTGGACGGCCCGTTTGCCGAGACCAAGGAGCAGCTTCTGGGCTTCCACCTCGTCGAATACGATACGGATGAAGAGGCGCTCGCCGCGGCGCGGACGCTGCGCCAGGTCAATCCGACTGCGGTCTACGAAATCCGACCGGTCAAGCTTTACGTGCCGGCCGACGGGTTCGGTGCGACGACATCGAAGGAATGACCGTCTGGCCTACGAGTCCGCTCCGGTCGGCGCCGCGTAGAAGCGCTGGATCAGGAGCCCGCCGAAGGCGATGAACCACACGAAGGGTGCGATGTGCGGGGCAAACGCCGCCGCGATCGTGCCCGGGATGAACACCAGCAGCGGAAACAGCGATGCCATGAGTTCCTGGCGCCAGCTCCCCAGGATCACCCACCACAGCCAGGCGTTGAGGCCGGCGATCGCGGTCAGGTTCAGGCCGTAGAGCACGGCGACCGAGCTGCTCATGGCGTAGTTGGTGTAGAGGCCGTTGGTCACAGGCAGCAGCACGATCGACAGCAGGAAAAACAGATTGAGCATCACCGCACCGCGGCTGCCCACCGGCTGGCGCGCCAGCCGCCGGTGATGGCTGATCCAGAACACGCCGGCGATGATGAAGCTGAGCGCAAAGCCCGCGAGCTTGCCCGAATAGACCCGGGCAAGATCGTTCCAGTCGGGCGCGCCGGTGAACACAGCCGCCTTCGGCAGGTCGTAGGCGAGCAGCGTCATGGCAACGCCAAAGATGGTGTTGCTGAGCGACTCCAGCCGCCGCATCTCGAACTGCTCGGGCCGGGGGTCGGTCATGCCGGGTGTGCGCTTTTCGGGCTGGAACTTCGGGCCGTCTTGTCCCTAGGTCTTAACACCGGTTCCGTCCAGCCGCATTGCGATTCGCACCGCGATAGCCGACTCTCACCCTTTCACCCGGGGCGATTCGTGGCGACATATCTGGAGACGCTCAATGCGGAGCAGCGCCGCGCCGTGGAGCATGGCGTGGCCGATGGTGCGACCGTGGGCGCGCCCCTGCTCGTCATCGCCGGCGCCGGCTCCGGCAAGACCAACACGCTGGCCCACCGCGTCGCGCATCTGATCGTCGCGGGTGCCGACCCGCGCCGCATCCTGCTGATGACGTTCTCGCGCCGCGCCGCCGCCGAGATGGCCGGCCGGGTCGAGCGCATCGCCCGGAAGGTGCTCGGGGAGAACAATGCCGCGATCATGCGCGACGCCTTGAGCTGGGCCGGCACCTTCCACGGCATCGGCGCGCGGCTGCTGCGCGAATATGCCGAGCGGATCGGCGTCGATCCCGCCTTCACCATCCACGACCGCGAGGATTCCGCCGACCTGATGAATCTGGTCCGGCACGAACGCGGCCTGTCGAAGACAGAGAGCCGCTTCCCCGCCAAGGGCACCTGCCTGTCGATCTACTCGCGCTGCGTCAATGCCGAGATGGAGATCGAGAAGGTGCTGGGGGTGCACTATCCCTGGTGCGCCGGCTGGGCCGCCGAGCTGAAGGGCCTGTTCGCGGCCTACGTCGAGGCCAAGCAGGCCCAGCACGTGCTCGATTACGACGACCTGCTGCTCTACTGGTCGCAGATGATGAGCGATGCGCTGATTGCCGATGAGATCGGCGGCCGCTTCGATCACGTGCTGGTCGACGAATATCAGGACACCAACCGCCTGCAGTCCTCGATCCTGCTGGCGCTGAAGCCTGACGGGCGCGGCCTTACCGTGGTCGGCGACGACGCGCAATCGATCTACTCGTTCCGCGCCGCCACCGTGCGCAACATCCTGGATTTTCCGCAAAGCTTCTCGCCCCGCGCGGAAATGATCACGCTCGACCGCAACTACCGCTCGACGCAACCCGTGCTGGCGGCGGCCAACGGCGTCATTGGGCTGGCGCGCGAGCGCTTCACAAAAAACCTCTGGACCGACCGCACCTCGTCGCACAAGCCGCAGCTCGTCACCGTGCACGACGAGGCCGACCAGGCGCGCTACATCGTCGAGGAGGTGCTGGCCAACCGCGAGCAGGGCGCGCTGCTGAAGCACCAGGCGGTGCTGTTCCGGACGTCCTCGCATTCGGGCCCGCTGGAGATCGAGCTGACCCGCCGCAACATCCCGTTCGTGAAATTCGGCGGCCTGAAATTCCTCGACGCCGCCCACGTCAAGGACGTGCTGGCGCTGTTGCGCTTCGCCGAGAATCCCCGCGACCGCGTCGCCGGTTTCCGCATCCTGCATCTGTTGCCGGGCATCGGGCCTGCGACCGCGCAGCGCGTGCTCGACCAGATGGCCGAGAGCACCGATCCGCTCGCTGCGCTCGGCCAGCTCCCGGTGCCGCCGCGCACGGGCGCGGACTGGACCGACTTCGTGCGCACGGTCGAAAATCTGCGCTATTCGGAATGGCCGGTCGATCTCGAACGCGTGCGGCTCTGGTACGGGCCCCATCTCGACCGCATCCACGAGGATTCCGAGACGCGCCGCGCCGACCTGATGCAGCTCGAGCAGATCGCCAGCGGCTATGCCTCGCGCGAGAAATTTTTGACCGAGCTCACGCTCGACCCGCCCGATGCAACCAGCGACAAGTCCGGGCCTCCCTTGCGCGACGAAGACTATCTGATCCTCTCGACCATCCACTCCGCCAAAGGCCAGGAGTGGAAGTCGGTGTTCGTGCTCAACGTCGTCGACGGCTGCATGCCCTCCGATCTCGGCGCCGGCACCAGCGCGGAGCTCGAGGAGGAGCGCCGCCTGCTCTATGTCGCGATGACGCGCGCCAAGGACGACCTGCACCTCGTCGTGCCGCAGCGCTTCTTCACTCACGGCCAGGCCGCCAAGGGCGACCGCCACGTCTACGCTTCGCGCACCCGCTTCATCCCGGAATCCCTGGTCCATCTGTTCGAGCGCACTGCCTGGCCGAAGGCCGCAGCGGGCGCGGGCCGCACCGCGGCGCAAGGACCGAAGATCGACATCGGCGCGCGGATGCGGGGGATGTGGCGGTAGCGCCGGGGCTAGGCGTTCAGCCTGTCGAACTGGACCTTGCCTGCCTTCATCACCAGCGGAATGCGCTCGCCCTGACCGAGCAGGCAGGCCACATCGCGCAGCGGATTGCCGTCGACCACGAGCAGGTCCGCAATGGCTTCCGGCGCGATGCGGCCAAGCTTGCCCTCCATGCCGAGCACCTCGGCACCGATCAATGTCGCGCTGGCGATGACGGCGCGCGGCCCGAGAATCTCGGCGCGAATGCGGAATTCATCGCTCTGGAGGCGCTGGGAAGGTCCAAGCAGGTCGCTGCCAAATCCCATTTTGACACCGGCATCGCGGTAGATCGCGAGCGAACGCAGGCCGGCGTCGCGGACATCGGCGATCTTGGCCACGCTCTCCGGCGGCAGGCCATATTGGGCGCCCTCGTTGGCCAGCGCCTCGTAGGTGACGAGCGTCGGCACCACATAGGCGCCCTTCTCTGCCATCAGGCGCGCAGTCGGTTCATCGACCAGATTGCCGTGCTCGATGGTGCGCACGCCGCAGCGAACCGCGCGTTCGATGGCGGCAGCGGTGTAGGCATGGGCCAGCACATAGGTCTGGCGTCCGCGTGCCTCTTCGACGATGGCGCGAATTTCGTCCTCGGAGTAGCCGAAGGCGCCGACCGGGTCGGTCGGCGAAGCGACGCCGCCGGAGGCCATGATCTTGATCTGGTCGGCCCCCATCTGGAGCTCTTCCCGCGCCGCCCTGCGCACGCCATCGACACCGTCGGCGAGGCGCGCCAGGGCGCCGACGCGCACGCAGCACGGACATGGTGCATCGCTCGCCAGATAATCCGACCGCGCCCGCATGTCACCGTGGCCGCCGGTCTGACTGAGCGCACGGCCGGAGACGAACAGCCGCGGGCCGTCGGTCAGCCCGGTTTCGATCGCCTGCTTCAGCGCATGGCCGGCGCCGCCGGCATCGCGCACGGTGGTGAAACCACGCCGCAGCATGCCGCGCAGCAACAGCGTCGAGCGCAGCGTCACCAGCACGTTCGGCATGTGGACCTGCTGCGCCAGGTTGAGCTCGACCGCCACCGCATGCACATGCAGGTCGATCAGGCCGGGCATCAGCGTCTTGCCCTTCAGATCGATGGTACGATCGGCGGTGACATGGAGCGGCCGGTCCGAGATCTCCTTGATCGAATTGTCCTCGACCAGCACGTGATATCCCTCCAGCAGGTCCGGCTGAAGCGGATCGAGCAGAGCGGCATTCTTGAAGAGGGTACTGGGCATGGTCGTTTCCTGTCTGGTCAGGACCTGTCGGTCGTCAGCAACGCGGGCAGCGCGAGCTGGGCGAATGGGAGACACGCGGCGACGTCGTCCTCGCCGTACCAGCCCGCCTCGTGGAGCAGGTTGAGCGAGCCGAGCGTACGCCCGCGCCAGCGCACGGGCATGTTGAGCACGCTCTCGCAGCCGAGCGTGGCGATCAGCTCGTGGTCGGAGAACACCATGCGCAGATCGTCCTGGGTGCGGCCGATATAGGCCTCGCCGCGCTCGAGCACGGCCTCGGTCCACGGGCCCGGCACGAGGCGCTTGCGTCCGCCGGTCGGATACGGGCCCGGGAGATTGGAATAGACCCGCGCCGCTTCACCGCTGTCGCCGTCATAGGTCAGGATCGTGAACAGCTTGTGCCCGATCGCCGACTTCACGGCCTGGTCCAGCGCCGCGAACAGCGCACCTGGTTGATCCGCCCTGCCCTGCGCCGCCGCGACGGCACAGAGCAACGGATCGGCCTGGCGTTTCACCTGCGTCATGCAACCTCACCCGCCGCAATCTCCTCCAGCGAACGGCCGCGCGTGCGAACGCCCATGAGCACGACGGTCACCGCCCCGAGCAGCAGCACGGTGGTGGTGACGCCGAACACGCCGGCGAAGCCGAAATTGGGATAGAGATAGCCGACCAGGATCGGCGAGACGATCGCCCCGATCCGGCCGATCGCGGAGGCGAGCCCGGCACCGGTGGTCCTGACCGGCGTCGGAAACACCTCCGCGGTATAGGCATAGACGCCCGCATAGGTGCCGTTCATGAACAGGGACAGGAAGATTCCCGCCAGCATGATGTGCTGGTCGCTCTGCGCAAAGGCGAGCCCGAGCGCGCTGGCGCCGCCGAGCACCATGTAGGACGCGATCGTCGCTTGCCGGCCGATGCGCTCGTTGAAATACGCGGCGCTGAAATAGCCGGGAATCTGAGCGCAATAGATCGCGATCGAATAGGCGAAGCTCTTGGTGATGCTCATTCCGTTCTGGACCAGCAGGCCGGGTATCCAGACGAAGAAGGAATAATAGCTGAAGGTGATCGTCAGCCACATGATCCAGGTCATGATGGTGATGCGCGCCTGCCGGCCTGCGAGGAGCGCGGCGAAATTGGCGAGCAACGTTCCGGTCGCACCCTGCGGCGCGACGGCTTCGACCACCGGCTGCGGCAGGACATAGCCCTGGCGTGCAAAGCCCGCCTCGATCCCGTCCAGCAAGGCTTCGGCTTCCTTCTCCCTGCCCCGGCTTTCCAGCCAGCGCGGCGATTCCGGCAGCGCCCTGCGCCACCACAACAGCATGATGACCGGCACCGCGGTGATGACCAGCACGATGCGCCAGCCGTTCTCATAAGCGGGAACGATGAAATAGCCGAGCAAGGCCGCCGCGACGAAACCGAAGGAGAAGAAGCCCGCCAGGGCACCGGTGAAACTGCCGCGGTAGCGCCGCGCCACGAACTCGGCAAGATACGGCGCGATGATCGCGCTCTCCGCGCCGGTGCCCATGCCTGCGACGACGCGGGCGGCGAAGAAAGACGGCCATGCATCGACCATGGCGCTCGCGATGGACGCCGCGCAATAGAGCGCAAGTGCAGACATCATCACCGCGCGGCGGCCGATCAGGTCGCCCAGCGTCCCCGCCAGCAACGCGCCGAACAGGAAGCCGATATAGGTGCTGCTGCCGAGCACGCCGATCTGCACGCTCGACAGATTCCACGCCGTGCGCAGCACCGGCAGGATGAAGGCCAGCACCGCCGCGTCCATCGCGTCGAACATGTAGCCGAGCCCGCCCATCAGCAGCAGATGCTTGTGGAAGCGTGCGAACGGAAGGCGCTCGATGCGCGCCGATATCATCGACATGAAAGTCCCCTCAGTCTGGCGGCCCGGCGCACCGCGTGTTCCTTGGGAACCATAGACAAGGTGACATTATCGTCATAATTTATAATCATGATCTAATATATCACCATGGTGAATGTTCGTGTCGTTCCGCGCGCTCGACCTCAACCTCCTGAAAGTCTTCGAGGCGCTGATGACCGAGGGCAGCGTCACGCGCGCGGCTAGCGCGCTGACGATGACGCAGCCCGCGGTCAGCAATGCGCTGGCGCGGCTGCGCGACGCGCTCGGCGATCCCCTGTTCGTGAGATCCGGTACCGGAATCCGTCCCACCCAGCGTGCCGTGGTGCTGTGGGGGCCGATCGGCGAGGCACTGGAAAGCGTGCGTGGCGCACTCGACGAGCAGGTGTTCGATCCCGGCCGCGCGCAGACCGAGTTCAGCCTGTCGATGTCGGACTACGTCTCCTCGCTCGTGATGCCGGATCTCCTCAGCCATCTCGGCAAGGTCGCGCCGAAGGCGCGGGTCCATACCGTCCCCAACACCATCCTGGAGATCGCCGACCAGCTCGAGGACAACAGGGTTGACTGCGTCATGAGCGTCTATGTCAACGAGGCGCAGCAGCCGGCGGCCATTCGCTCGCGCTCGCTGTGGACCGTGGACTATGCCTGCTTCATGCGGCGTGGCCATCCGTTCGCGGGCATGAAGCGGCTCAGCACGCGCGCTTTCCTCAACGCGGGACACGTCGATGTCAGCCTCGCGGGCAAGACCTTGCCGTCCTACGACCTCTTCCTCGCCTCGCGCGGGCTGTCGCGCAACCTGGTCGCGACCGTCAATCACTACAGCGCCGCCTACGAGGTCGTGCGCCAGTCCGACCTCATCGCCGTGCTGCCGAGCGACCTGCGCTCGCAATCAAGGCATGCGCCGTTGCTGCATGCCATGTCGCTTCCGCTCAAGGCGCCGCCGCGCATCGTCAGCCTGTTCTGGCACCAGCGCAACGACACCGTGCCGGCGCAGCGCTGGCTGCGCGAAACGCTGGTCGAGATGTTCGCCAGATCCGATTGAGCCCGCCGGTGCGGTGAAAAACCGGAAACCATGCCTTTCCCGGAGCAGCATTGTCGAAACGGCCGTCGCGCCCTAGCTGCACAGCAAACAGTTTCCTCCCACAGGACGGACGCCGCTTGCGCCCGACAGAGAACTTATCAATGACCGCACCGCTTCAATTCGGACTGGATACTTTTGGCGACGTCACCAGGGACGCCTCCGGCGCCATGCTTGCCCACGCGCAGGTGATCCGCAACGTGGTCGACGAGGCGGTGCTGGCCGACGAGATCGGCCTCGACTTCATCGGCCTCGGCGAGCACCACCGCGCCGACTTCGCGATCTCCTCGCCGGAGACCGTGCTGGCCGCTATCGCGTCGCGCACCGGGCGCATCCGTCTCGGCTCGGCCGTGACGGTGCTGAGCTCGGACGATCCGATCCGCGTGTTCCAGCGCTTTGCCACGCTCGACGCGCTCTCGAACGGGCGCGCCGAGGTGATCCTCGGCCGCGGCTCGTTCACCGAATCCTTTCCGCTCTTCGGCTTCGACCTGCGTTCTTACGAGGCGCTGTTCGAGGAGAAGCTCGATCTTTTCGCAGCCCTGTTGTCGCAGCAGCCGGTGACCTGGGAGGGCAAGCTGCGTCCACCGCTGCGAGATCAGCTGGTCTATCCCCCAGTCGAGAACGGCACGCTGAAGACCTGGATCGGCGTCGGCGGCAGTCCGCAATCGGTGGTGCGCGCCGCGCATTACGATCTGCCCTTGATGCTCGCGATCATCGGCGGCGATCCCGCGCGCTTCGCCCCCTACGTCGATCTCTACCACCGCGCGTTCAAGGAGTTCGGCCGGCCCGCACAGCCGATCGGCGTGCATTCGCCCGGCTACGTCGCCGACACCGACGAACAGGCGCGCGAAGAGCTATGGCCCGACTACAAGGCGATGCGCGACCGCATCGGCAAGGAACGCGGCTGGCCGCCGATGGGCCGCGACGAGTTCATCAGCGAGGCCGAGCACGGCTCGCTCTATGTCGGCTCGCCGGAAGCGGTCGCGCGCAAGATCGCGAAGACGGCAAAGGCGCTTGGCGTCTCGCGCTTCCAGTTGAAGTATTCGGCGGGCCCGCTACCTCACGAGAAGCTGATGAAGAGCATCGAGCTTTATGGGCGGAAGGTGGTGCCGATGGTGCGGGAGATGATGGGGTGACCGGGCCTGGCGTGTTTTGATTCACGTCAAGCCGTTTAGCCGCGTTTCCCGGCTAGAAGGAAGCTCCCGCACAGATCACGCGAGAGTTCAGGCAATGCCATCTCTTCCAAGGAAGCCCAGGCAAGGTCGCCCCAGGAAAGCGCAAGCAAAGCCCGTCAGGCGCAAGACGGCGGCGCGCGCGCAAGCACTCAAGCTCAGTCCCGTCGAAAGATCGCTGGTGGAGCAATCGTCCGCGGGCGCGCTCGAGACAGAACTGGCGGCGCTGGACAACGTCCTCAATGGTTTCCCCGCGTTACCGCCCGACAGCGACCCCGTCCAGGCCATGCTCACAGGCGCCGCGCCGGATGACGCCAGGCGTCTTCAGGCACTTCTGGTCGGCAAGGAAAGCAAACGTGCGAAGCGGCAGACCAGCGACGAACTCGCCGAGGACTGGCGGTTGGGCGGCTACCCCTACAAATCCCGTATGTTTCGCCGCGACTATGAGGAGCAGAAGTTCGTTCTCCAGACCGAGCTACTGAAGCTGCAGAACTGGATGAAGGAGACCCGACAGCGACTGGTCCTGCTGTTCGAGGGCCGCGACGCCGCCGGCAAGGGCGGCGCCATCAAGCGCTTCATGGAGCATCTCAATCCCCGTGGAGCCCGTGTCGTGGCCTTGGAGAAGCCGAGCGACGTCGAGCGCGGCCAATGGTATTTCCAGCGCTACGTGCAGCATCTGCCGACGGCAGGCGAGATCGTGCTGTTCGACCGGAGCTGGTACAATCGTGCCGGCGTCGAGCGCGTCATGAACTTCTGCTCGCCCGCAGAGTACGATGAATTCCTGCGCCAGGTTCCGGAATTCGAACGCAACCTCGCACGCAGCGGCCTGCATCTCATCAAGTTCTGGTTCTCGGTCAGCCGCGAGGAACAGCGGCGGCGCTTCAAGGAGCGTGAAGGTCATCCGCTGAAACAGTGGAAGCTGTCACCGATCGACCTCGCCTCGCTCGACAAATGGGACGACTACACGCGGGCAAAGGAAGGAATGTTCTTCCACACCGACACCGCGGACTGCCCCTGGATCGTGATCAAATCCGACGACAAGAAACGCGCACGGCTGAACGCGATGCGCTACGTGTTGCACGCCATGCCGTACGCCGGCAAAGACACCAAACGCATCGGTATGGTCGATGATCTCCTGGTCGGGCGCGCGAACGTGATCCACGAACGCGAAGAGCACACAAGATAGGACGAGAACGCGATCAGGCCGACTGCGCCTGTTAGCTGCGTTCAAACCGCTCGGTACATGTCTTGCGCTGACATTCTGCTCGCTTACCCAGCCGTAGCTCGCGAAGCGAGCGAAGGCTGGTGGGGGAGGCAGGACTCGAACCTGCGAAGCCATGAGGCGGCTGATTTACAGTCAGCTCCCTTTGCCACTCGGGACACTCCCCCGCTCGACGGCAGCACAATCGGCCGGACCTTGCCGGCGGACCGAAGACGGCCATGGAACGTGAAGGCCGCGACAGCCCGGATGGGGGCGCGACCGGGCGCGGTTATCGGCGAAGCCGTGGGGTAAAGTCAACCGAGGCGAACGGTTAAAATCGCCTTCGAAGCCACCCAAATTGCCATATTCGGGGACCCATGACACAAGCAAGCCCATGAAGGATCGAAAATTCATCCCCAGGGGGCCCCGTGGAGGGGCTAAGCCCTTCAACAGACCGGGTAAATCGGCCGGCCGGCCGGCTTGGCGCAATCGCGATTCGGACACCGACGGGCCTGTCATCCTCTATGGCTGGCACACGGTCACCATGGCGCTCGCCAATCCCGCGCGACAGATCCGCAAGCTGACCCTGACCGAGAACGCCGCAAGGCGCCTTGCGGACGAAAACATCGAAACCCGCATCACGCCCGAAATCGTCCGGCCTCAGGAGATCGACCGGCTGCTCTCGCCCGACGCCGTGCACCAGGGCCTGCTTGCCGAGGCAGATGCTCTGCCCTCGCCCGACATCGAGGACTTGGAGCAGGACGGCATGGTGCTGGTGCTCGACCAGATCACCGACCCGCACAATGTCGGCGCGATCCTGCGCTCCGCCGCAGCGTTCGCGGTGAAGGCGATCGTCACCACCGCGCGCCACAGCCCGGAGGCGACCGGCGTGCTGGCCAAGGCCGCCTCAGGCGCGCTGGAGCTGGTGCCCATGGTGACGGTGCAGAATCTCGCCCGCGCGCTCACCGAGCTGAACGAACGCGGCTTCCAGACCGTTGGCCTCGATAGCGAAGGCAGCGCGGACCTCTCCGAGGTCGTCCTGCGCGAGCCACTCGCGCTGGTGCTCGGCGCGGAAGGCAAGGGCTTGCGGCAATTGACCCGCGAGACCTGCAGCGTCGTGGCACGGCTCGACATGCCCGGCGAGATCAAGAGCCTCAACGTCTCTAATGCCGCCGTGCTCTCGCTCTATGTCGGCGCGAGCCGCCTCGGGTTGATGAAGCGGTAGGGCTTTTTCGAGCGAAGTGGATACCGGTTCGCGCAAGGAAAACACGTCAAAGCAAGAATCTCAAACAAAACGCCCGTCCGCATCGCGCGGACGGGCGTTTCGTCATTCAAGCGATCAAGCGATCAGTAGTAGCGGCGCAGCACGCGGTGGCCGCCGTAATACGGCGCATGGCGAGGAGCGTAGCCATAGCGCGGACCGTAGCCGTAGTGCGTGCGCGGCAGATAGCCGGCGCGCGGGCCGTAGCCATAGCGATACGGACGATAGTACGGCCGACGATAGGGATAGGCCCCCGGCGCTGCGACCGCGGCGGCGCGATAGCCATAGCCGTTTCCATAGCCATAGCCGTGGCCGTAGCCGTAATTGGCCGGCGCGACGACCGCGTCTTCACGATAGGTCGGATACGGCGCGAAGGCGCCCGGGCCGGTGTAGGTCGGGCCCTGGTTGACGTAATAATACTGCGTGGTCGGCTCGGCGAGACGCTCATAGGCGCCATAGCCGTAGCCGGCCCCATAGCCGCCGCAACCGGTGTTGCAGCCGGAATAAACCGGGGCAATCGGCTGGCACGGATTGAAGCCGCAGGCCGCGGCGGGCGCGGTGGCGACGAACATCACGGCAGCCGCCGCGACCAGTCCCGAAATCATCTGACGCATTACTCTCTCCTGTTGATTTCCGTTTGTTGGATTTTGTCGTTTCTTAACCCGGCGGCTTGCCGGGCATCTCTGCACGCGGCCGCGGCCGAGGACGCCGCGGATGGTCGTTGATCTCGGGCGCGAGGATCACCGGCGGCGGATCGACCGGCACATCCATCTGTGGCGGCAGCGGCGCGGATGACGCGCCCCAGCTCTGGTGATAGCTCTCGGCGGGCTTGGGCAATTTGCGCTTCGCGGGCGGCTCGACCTCGAGCCGGCCATAGCCGGGCCGGAGGCCCATGGTCGGATAATAATGGCCGACGTCCGTGGGTTGCCGCTCCTCGATATAGCGCCCGCCATAGATCGTCGGCTGCACCTGAACGTTCTTCCCCAGGCCCCAGGTCCCCTCGATCACGGCATAGGACGCGTCGATGTTGTTGATGATGATGGGCACACCCGGGCGGCCGGGAACGACGATATCGAAGCCGCCGCCGGCAAACGCCGTCGCTGGCAGTCCGATCACAAAGGCAGCAAGCGCCAGAGCGCGCATGAGAGGATCCCGGTTATCCGGCGACAACCTACCCGACCGCGACGTAGAGAGGGTTAAGGCCTGCTCACCAAATGCCGGTAAGCCTAATGCGCAAGGATCGCACGCCGCTCAAATGCTGCAAAGCGAACTAGCGAAGCATTAACACCGCCGGACTCTCTCGCCGGAACAATGCCGCGTGCTCACATCCGTTTGACCATCCAGCAGTGGAAATCAGCGGGTTTCACCGGAACGTCCGCGGCCCCCGGTATTTAGCCCCCGTCAACAAAACGGGAGCCAGACAACATGAACATCAAACTTCTCGGAGCCACGGCGATTGCGGCGACCATGCTGGCAGGCGCTGCCATGGCGCAGACGGTGACCACCAATCCCGGCCGCTGCGCGGCGCAATTTCCCAACGCCAATTGCCAGAACGCCGGGCCGGGAAATCCGTATGCCGATAGCGGCTATCGCCATCGCCGGGTGTCCTATCGCCAGACCAATGGTGACTGGGATAACGACTGGAACAGGAGCCGCACCGGCTTCTGGCCGACCGACGTCGCAGCCGGCGTGGCGGGCGCCGCAATCGGAACGGCGGGCGCGATCGCAACCGCTCCATTCCGCGGCTGGGACAACAGCTACGCCTATGACAATTCGTGGGATAATCGCGGCTGGGACAATCGGGGGTGGGACAATCGCACCTACGCCCAGCGCAACGGCTTCGTCTGCACGCCCGGCACCTGGTTCAAGGGCGCAGACGGCCGCCGCCACATCTGCCAGTAAGGCGATTTGAACCGAGCGCAACAGATCAGGCGGCCCTCGGGGCCGCCTGATTCTTGTCTATGAGAAGGACCGCGGGTTCTGGCACTTTCCAATCAAGTCTGGTATTGCGGCGCGCACGGGCGGACAGCCCCCGGCGGACGCCGGTCCCTGCCCGCTCCTCCAAGCCTCGCCGGCTTAGCTCAGCGGTAGAGCAGCGGTTTTGTAAACCGAAGGTCGGGGGTTCAATCCCCTCAGCCGGCACCAGCTTTGACCCGCAACGCTCATTCCGATGTCTTTGGCGCGCTGCTTTGCTGGAGATGCAGAGCGCCGGTGATCTCCACCCAGACATGTTTCGACTGTTCGAAAACCGATCGCATGGGAGCCGGATAGTTCGGAGCCGCGATCGCGCCGACCGCAACGCCGATCATCGCTGGCAGATTATCGGCCTTCCAATAGACTGTTGAACCACAGTCGGGACAAAAATAGTTGCGAACCTTGCCGCCGCTTGCGGCTGTACGGACGTATTCCTTCGGCGTTCCCGAGATCGTGACGGCCTCCATCGGATAGAAGGCGCCGACACCGAACGGCGCACCTGTTCGTCGCTGGCAGTCAATGCAATGGCAGGCAACGACGAGGCTTGATGGCCCCGGAAGCGACAGCGCAAGAGCGCCGCAATTGCATCGGGCGTCGATCATCGAAACTCCTTCCTCGTTCGTTGGCCGACGGGTGCTTCAGCCCGGATGGAGCGGAGCGCAAATCCGGGACGGTGTTCGCCCTCACTCCTTCCCCACCTCGAACGCCAGCAGCACATTGCCGGCAACACCGCTCCACTGGCCGTAGCCGGAATTGGTGTAGAGCATGCCGCCAGCGATGATCGGCCCGGGGCCGTCGATCGCGCCGCCGTGAGCGGGGACGCCGTTCACAGCCGTATAGTCTCGCGCGGTATCGAACTCCCACAGCAGCTTGCCGTCGGCAGTGGCGTAGGCGCGCAGGAAGCCGCTGACGCCGCCGGAGAACACGACACCGGGGATCAGGCTTACCGCCGCCGACAGCGCGGGGCTGCATTGGAGACGATCGCCGCAGGCGACGGGAGACACTTCCATCGCAATTTTCCCGCTGGCGAGATCGACGCCGAACAGGCCGCCACCTTGTGTAGAATCCAGTTGCCGCGTGCCGTCGCGCAGGAAACGCACGTCGGAGTTCGCGACATAGATGCGGTCCTGGTCGGCGGCCGAGCCCCATTCGCTGCCGCCGAGCGCACCGCCCTTCCCGATCCGCGTCTGCCACAGGATCTTGCCGCCATCGTCAGGGTCGAGCGCATGCACGACACCGGACTTCTGCGCGATGGCAAGAACTCGCCTGTCGTCGCGCAAGGTCACGAGGATCGGCGACTGGCCGAAATCGTGATCGGGCCCGTGATCCTCAGGACAATTGGTCTTGTCCGCGGCATAGCACGCCACGATGAAGGCGTCCTTCGGGGTCGCCTGCTGCTTCCAGAGCAGCTTTCCGGTCGCAAGCTCGAACGCGAGGATCGCATCGGCGGTTGCGGCCGGCGGATTCGAGTAGGAATTGCTGGTCGCGACGTAGACGGCGTTGCGCTTCGGATCGATCGTCGGTGCCGACCATACCGCGGCGCCGGACGGGCCGAACAGCTGCGTGCCTCTGGTATTCTTGCCGGTCGGATGCGGCACCTCGGGGATCGTGTAGGCCTGCCACACCAGCTTGCCGGTCACGGCCTCCAGCGCCACCACGCTGCCGCGGAAGGTGCAGCATTCGTAACTGGCTTGCGAGCCGGCGGCCTCCTCGAGCGAGGACACCGGCACGTAGAGCACGCCGGAGTGCAGCGTCGGCGCGCCGGTGATGCGCGCGGCCGGATGCTCCTCGACCTTCGTCTTCCAGATCAGCGCGCCGGTCAGCGCGTTCACGGCATAGGCATTGGCGCGCAAATCGCCGAAGAAGATCGCGAACTGATCGGTGCCGGGAACCGGCGCGAAGCTGATCGCGGCGCGCACCGCGGCATCGGTCGCCAACGTCCACAGCGTGCAGCCGCTTCGCGCGTCAAGCGCGTGCACCTTGCGGTCAGTGCCGCCGATGAACAGCAGGCCGCCGACGATGGTCGGCGGCGCAAAGGACACCGAGGCGCCGGGAAAGGCGTAAGCCCATTTCAGCCGCAGACGCGGCACCTCTTCCGCGGTCAACCCGGCCATGTCGGACGGCTGGAAGCGGCTGTTGGCAGCATCGACGCCCCATCCGTTCCAGCGTGGACCATCGAGCGGTTGCGGAAAGAAGCTGACCTGCTGCGTGCAGCGTCCTGCCGCGTCGGCTGCGACGCCGCCGGTCGCGGCCTTGCCGGTCACGAAGGCAGCAATCGCGCGGCGTTCCTCGTCGCTGCGCTCCTTCACCATCGCCGCCATGCCGCCGGAGGTCAGTGTCCCCAGCACGTGATCGAACGACATCGCCTGCATGGCACTGCGGGTCGGCACACGGCTTTGGGCATCACCGCCATCGTGACATTGGGCGCAATGGCTTGCGTAGAGCGCGCCGCCGTCCTGCTGCGCCAGTGCCGGCGCGCAGCACCAGATCAGCATGGCCACGACCACAACACTCGGTCTCATGGTGTGCTCCGGAATCGTCACGGCAACGCGAGACGGCTTGATGCAATCCAAAGTGTAGCGCAGCGGCGATCGCCGAAGCAACGGAGGCTCCGCCTGCGTCCGTCACATCCCCGTGGCAATGCGGACGCGATCGGGCAATTCATCGAGCCGCCAAAGCCCGAGGCTCTTGTCGCGCCAACCGCCGCCGCCCTCCTCGCACCCCTCATTGATCAGTTCGCGCGGCACCGGCCAGTTGAACGGCGCCGTCTCCATGTTCAAGGCACGCCAGTCGCCGTCCTCGCAATCGCGATTGCCGGTCCATTCGGGAAACGTCGTGACCAGCAGGAAGCGCGCGCCGCTCGCACGAAAATTCGTGATGGCGCGGGCAATGTTGTCGAAGCTCAGATGAACCAGGCAGTCACGGCACAGGATCAAATCGGCAGTCGGCAGCTCATCACGCGTGATGTCGGCGACGCGGAAGCGGCCGGCCAGTTCGCCCCGCGCCGTGCGCTCGCGATTGGCCTCGATCAGCGACGGCACGATGTCGATGCCGGTGTAGTCGAGATCGAGCTTCAGGCGGCCGATCCAGCCCGCATCGCCGCAGGGCGCATCGAGCAGCGAGCGCGCGCCGAGCCGTTGCAGCAGTGCGGGAAGCGCCTCGCCGATCGCGGCGGTCGCGCAGTCCTCCGAGCCGAGGCCCGACACCGAAGTGGCCGCGCCCCACAGGTTTGTCCGCTCGATCCGCTCGAACCGCGCGGCGAGATCGAGGCCCGCGAAATTGTCGCGGTCGGCGACGAACCGCTCATGGGCAAGCACGGGTGGACGATTGGCGGTCATTGGACAGGACGCTAGTCGAAATTCCGGCGCAGCCGCACTATACAGGCAAAGCGAGCTGTCCGAAATCGTCCGAAGCGAACTCGCTCAAATCACCCGTCTCGTCCGGACCACATGCGCCCCACCACAACAAAAGAAAAGGCCAGGATCGCCGCTGGCGCGGCGACGGCCATCATCATGACGGCCGTGCTGCTCGTCATCGCGCTTGCATTTCTGCTGGCGCGGTAGCTATTGCCGGCGCAACGGATGGCCGCCGCCGCGCAGACTACGCGGCGCGCACCGTGCGGAGGAATTTTCCGACTTCGTCCTTCAGCCGGTTGCTGTCGGTCGCCAGCATCTTGGCGGTGGAAAGCACCTGCGAGGAGGCCGAGCCGGTCTCGGCCGCGCCGCGCTGCACGTCGGTGATGTTGGTGGAGACCTGCTGGGTGCCGTGCGCGGCCTGCTGCACGTTGCGCGAGATCTCCTGGGTCGCAGCGCCCTGCTCCTCGACGGCCGCGGCGATGGTCGAGGACACCTCCGAAAGCCGCTCGATGGTCGCGGAGATGTCGCGGATCGCGTTGACGGATTCCTGGGTCGCGGTCTGGATGCCGGAAATCTGCTGGCTGATCTCGCCGGTCGCCTTCGCGGTCTGCTCGGCCAGCGTCTTCACCTCGGAGGCGACGACCGCAAAACCGCGGCCGGCCTCGCCGGCACGTGCCGCCTCGATCGTGGCATTGAGCGCCAGAAGGTTGGTCTGGCCGGCAATGGTGTTGATCAGCTCGACGACGTCGCCGATGCGCGTCGCCGCGACCGAGAGCTCGCTGACGCGCTCCGTCGTCGTGCGGGCCTGGGTGACGGCTTCGCCCGCCATCCGCGCGGATTCCTGCACCTGCCGGCTGATCTCGTTGACGGAGGAGGACAGCTCTTCCGTGGCGGTCGCAACCGACTGCACGTTGCCGGTGGCTTCACCCGAGGCGAGCGCGACGACCGACGTCAGTTCCTGCGCGCGCTGCGCCGTGGTGGCCAGTGTCGAGGACGATGCCTCGAGCTCGGTGGACGCCGAGCCCACCGTCTCGATGATCTCGCCGACCGCGCGCTCAAAGCCGTCGGCAAGGTCGACCATGTCGCGCTTGCGCTGCTCGGCGGCCTGTTTCTCAACTTCGACCTGCGCGGCCTTGAGGCGCTCGACCTCGAGTCCGTTGGTCTTGAAGATTTCGACCGTCCTGGCCATGTCGCCGATCTCGTCGCTGCGGCCCTTCTCGGGCACATCGAACTTGAGATCGTTGCTGGCGAGCCCCTCCATGGCAAGCTTGAGCCGGGCGATCGGCTGCGACATCGCCTTGAGGCCGATGAACAGTGCAATCGCGATGCCGACGATCAGGCCACCGGCGCTGACGCCCATCACGGTCGAGGTCGCGGATTTGGCGTCGCGCTCGATAGCTTCCTTGCGCTTGGCGACCGCTTTGGCGGTCTCGCCCGTAAACTTGACGATGCGCGCCAAGGCCGCGTCGATCAACGGATCGCACTCCTTGTGCGCCCGGGCGGCGGCCTTTGCGTTCTCTTCCGGGTTGCTCGCTTGCGAGCCGGCCTGGAGCACCGGGTCGCAACCGCTGAACACACCCTTGAGCTGGTCGCCGATGCCCTTGATGTCGCTTGCGCGTGCCGGATCGTCCTGCTCCGCTGCGGCCAGGAATTGACTGATCTCGTCACGATTCTGGGCCGCGGTCTTGAGGCGGTTGGCGTTGCCCGCCTCCGTCGCCTCGGTGAAGACCGCATAGAGCGCGGCATGATAGGTCTCGGCACGGCGCTGGGCCCGCGTCAGGTTGAGCGCCGAGGATTGCAAGGCGGAGAGTTCGGCGAAGCCGTCGACGGTCGCGGAGAGTTGGCGCGTACCGAATGCGGCGACGGCGACGAGCGCGCATCCCATCACGGCCACGATCAGCGCGACCTTCCACACGATCTTCAGATTGTTCAAAAAGCTCATCACAGCCGTTCCGCCGACGCATAATCCCAGCAACGGGCATTGGAACCAGCGGACGTTAAGATTTGATGCCAAATGCCGCGGGTAGTCTTACGGAAAACTAACCAATTGGAGTTTTGGCGTAAGCTTTGCGTCAGCTTCAGCCTGTTTTCAGGGCGCAATCAGGCATCGGCGGCCGGAACCGGTCGCCGGCGTCGGCAGTTGTCGGCCCATGCGGATCAGGGAAGAAAACCGAAACATGTTTCTGCT
Organism: Bradyrhizobium sp. SZCCT0153; assembly: GCF_018129995.1. Taxonomy (GTDB): domain Bacteria; phylum Pseudomonadota; class Alphaproteobacteria; order Rhizobiales; family Xanthobacteraceae; genus Bradyrhizobium; species Bradyrhizobium japonicum_G. The sequence continues at coordinate 38,873 of NZ_JAFCKS010000012.1, read as the reverse complement.
GGCGACGGTGACGCTGTGCTGCGGCGCCTTGGCCGGCGCAGTTGCGCTGCTCGAACCGGCACCCGGGCCCGCTCCGGCAAGGCAGATGGCTGAGAGGGCGGCGATCGACGTGACCGCTCCGACGCCGGTTCGGGTGGTCGGGGCGCCGTTCGAGCCCAACCTCAATCCGCGAGAGCGGTAGCGCTCACCTCGGCGAGACTTCCGCGGCCTCATCGGGACGGCGTTGGGCGCGCGCCAATTCCTCCGCGAACGCGATCACCTCCGCCCGTTTGTCGGGCGACAGCAACAGGAACGCGCGGACGAGCCTCAGGCCCATCGCTTCGTCCGAATGGTCCGCTTTGGCATCCATCCCCCACTGTCGGGCGGGCGGGAAGAATATGCAATCCCCACCGGACATCTTCTTGATTTGGCCGGCCGGCTTTGCTGGAATAGCCACAGCAAAGGTGCACCAATGAAGTGGATCAGGGAACGCGACGAGCTGATCGCGCAGACGATGGCTTTCGTCCAATCGGTAACCGGCAAAAAGGATGACCTCCATCAGCTGGGGATCCCGACGGCTGCACCCGCCGCGCCGGTGGAGATCGTCTCCGCCAGGTCCGTCGATACCAAGTCCGTCGATACGAAGTCCGTCGACGAGTCCGAGCGGCCCGCTCCGCCGCCGCAGCCCTCGCTTCTCCCACCGCCGCGCGCGGGCTACGACTTCCGAACCGAGATGCAGGCCCGCATCGCCAATTTCCGCAAGCATCAGGAACGGTTCGAGCGCGAGCGCGAGGAATATTGCGCGGCCACCCTGACCAAGCTGCGCGCCGCCATCCTAGATGTCTCGCCCGGCCCGCCGGCCGAAAAGTAGAGCCGGACCGCCCGCCAGGGCCTACAGCCAGGACCACACCAGCCAGAGATTGGCCGCGCAGGCACCTAACAGCGCCAGCGTCAACGGCAGGAGCATGTGCCCGCAGGAGGTTTTCAGGTCGCTCGTCATGGCCGAAAACATCCGCTGATTCCGCCAAATGAGTCCCGGGGATTCTTTTTTTCGGGATTCAGGAGTCGTTAAGGACTCATAACCCACGCACTCCTGATCACGGCCGCGTGATCGGTCCGCCGGCCGGAACCCCAAGCCCTTTGAAGTCGTTAAGGGGCTTTCCGGGAGCGGGAAGAATGCCCTACGCCCTGTTCTGCAACGACGCCCAGATCAGCAAGGCCTATCCAAGCGAGTCCGACGTCTGGAAGATCGCGCAACGGAGCGGTCTGGTCGTGGACGTCATCGCCGACGACGACCGCGCCGGGCCACGCCGGGTGCTCGACAATGATTATGAGATCAAGCCCTGCCGCGCCGCGCAGGGCGAGGACCCCGCCAAGAACAAGGCCGAGGCCGATCGCCAGTCCCGGGTGGAGCTTGAGCTGAATTCGTAGGATCCGGCCCGAAGCCGGAAGTCAAAGCCGACGGGGGCTCAGGGCGTCGCGGTCGCCAGCGAGGCCTGCTCGCCCGCCAGGGCCACGCAGGCCTTCCGCCGGTGCAGCCCACGGATCGCGCCGGTGACCTTCAGCACCTTCCCGGAGGGACAAGAGGCGTCCTTGACGAAGGCCACCTCATAGGGTGCCAGCATCAGAGGCTCGATTTTGAGGATTGTTTGGGCAGAACACGGCAGAGAGACAAAGCACAAGACCACCACTGCCGACACCAAGATACGCATGTCCGTCGTCCCACCAGCCCGGTTCTCATATAACGCGTTCCGGAGCGCGAGTTCCGTAAGCGGCAAAAATTATTTTTGCTTTACCCAAGCTCCATGACGCGCGTGAGAAAGCGCGCGCCGGAACGTTTGCTTGCAAATGACGCGCCAGATGGTTCACGCAATACAAACAGACGGCTGGCAAACCGGGCGGCAAGCCAAAGGCCGGTGTGAGCCGGCCTTTGGCAGATCGTGGTCGCTGGCGACGCGTCAGTAGCGCGATGCTGCCGGACCGCCCCAGCCGAAGCGGTAGTTCACACCGACCTTGACGGTATGTTCGTCCTCCCGGCCGCGAACGCCGATGACATCGGGCGGACCGGAGGTGGAGGTGAAGGTCGTGCTGCCAAAGTTGTAGTACTGGTATTCGGCCTTGGCCGACCAGCTCGGCGCAAACATGTACTCGAGGCCGGCGCCAACGGTATACCCGTCCTTGCTGTTGCCCGTGGTGGTGAATGTCTGCGGCACGCCCGCGACGTTGACGCCCAGGCTGTTGTTGCGCCAGGCGTAACCGCCCTTGGCGTAGACCAGCGCCGGTCCCCAGGTGTAGCCGATGCGGCCGGTCACCGAACCGATCTGATCGGTGTTGGACGTTACCTGCGTACCCAGCGGGAACGTGACGCCGTTGTTGTTGGTCGGCAGCCAGGAATACTGGGCCTCGATGCCCACCACCCAATTGGGCGCGAACTGATAGTCGAAGCCGCCCTGGACACCCCCCAGGAAGCGCGCGTCGCTCGACTGGAAGGTGCCGTCGCCGGCGAAGGCGCCGCCGACATGGCCGCCGATGTAGAAACCGGTCCAGTTGTAGATCACCTGAGGCGGCGTATAGGCCGGAGCCTTGGTGTAGGTGCGCGGCTGCATGTCGGCTGCTGCGGCCGGCGCCGCCAGCACAAGCAGGGCAGCTGCACCCAGCAAAATCGTTTTCATCATCATCCCCGTTCTTTCAATTACGACACTCAGGAAACAACGTGGCGTGAATTGGGTTGCTTCGCGGCGATGCCGGAACGTTGATCGTTCGTGACTGTGACGGAGCGGCAACAACGCGATTTTGTTCCATCACGTGGCCTTGTGCCGACTCATTTTGTCGTCCGCCCAAAACCTGCCGTAACAATTTGTCGCAAGGTCAAATCACCCCGTTCAAGGCTCGCCGAAATGTGATCCACGGCGCCGGCGGCCTCTGTCCTACCACCAGGCGATGAAGGCGGGCTTTGCGCTACCGCGTCATCTTTTCCAGTTCCGGAAAGGGTGCGTAAACCGCGCCCGCGCACTGCTCGCTCGTGCGATCGGCGACGCGGTCCGCCCGGCCGTTGACGAAGATGACCGCGCGCTCCCGCATGGCCTTGTAGGTGCCGTCAGTCTCGCGTGGCGTGAAGTGCAGGCAGCTGACGTAGAACTGCCGGCCGCCAACCTCGCGCAGCACCGGTTCGGCCATGCCGGCGTCCCGCACGCCGACGGGATTGTTCAGATAGCTGCGCATCAGGGCCAGCGTATCGCTGCGGAAATTGTCGGGGAACGGCTGTGGCCCGCCGGCCTGCGTCCCCTCCATCAGGGTTGGACGGTCCCCGTCGCTGCCGAAACATGCCGCGAGCGCCAACGGCAATACCAGGATCAATGCCAAGCTCACCGCACGTTTAGCCAATCGCCCCACCGGTCGCGCTCTCCGCTCAATCAGACTCGGAAGACGTTCTAGCCCCAAGGTTGCGGGAAGGGAATTCGCTCCTGCCGGCAGGGCTCGCGCACAACGCACCGGCCCGCCGCCGACGTCCGCTTTCGCACGGGCGCCGAGACGACGGGTCGGACCTGAATCCACACACGGCGGCGGGCAATGGGATGCCGCCGCGCGGGATCAGGCGTTAGCTGCGCTTCTCGACGGTCGCCGGCTTGGTCACGTCCGGCTGCGCCTTCGGCGACTTCTTGGCCGACAGATGCTTGTGGTGATGACGGTGCGCGCGCACGGTCTTGTGCTCGTCGGGCGTGACCGCGGCATTGGCGTTCATCGCCTTCGACTTGGTATCCACCTTGGCGTCAGCCTTGACGCCGGCGTCGGGTTTCGCGGCGGTGGTCGACATCTTGGCCTGGCTCTGGTCCGCCTTGATCACCGGCGCGGTCGTGGTGGTCTTGCCGGCCTCGGCGGCGAAGGCCGGAGCTGCGATCACGGAAACTGCGAGCAAGGCTGCGGAAATGGTCTTCAACATGGTTCGTCTCCTCTTGGAAGGATCTTGAGGCGGGCGCCCTCTCGCCTACCCTTCGATCGTAGGTCGGAGCCTAGAGGGCACGCACTGAACCCAATCTGAAGCCCGCAGCAGGCTTCCGTTCATCTGGATGACAAGTTTGTCATCCGCCCGCAGGGCGAATAGGCCGGGATGCCGGGAATGTTTTTGCCCGACGGGTGTTCCGGTCTTTGGGCAATCGTGTAGGATCGCCACGTTCCATACGGGAGAACTTAGATGCGCAAACTCTCAATGCTTCTTGTGCCGGGACTTGTCGCCGTGTCGTTGGCAGCGGCGCCGGTGCTGACCAGCGCTTATGCCGCGGGCAGCGACGAGCCCTCTTCGCCACCGAAATCCGATACCTCGACCAAGAAGGGCAAGAAGAAGAGCTCCTCCATCAGCGATCCCAAATTCCTCGCGGCCTATCGCACCGCCTACACCACGATCTACGACAGCCACGACTACACCGGCGCGATCAACCAGTTGAAGTCGCTCAAGCGTGACGACGTCGCCGACGTCGCCAATTTGATCGGCTACTCCTATCGCAAGCTCGGCGACTACCAGTCGTCGAAGGTCTATTACGAGCTGGCGCTGAAGGACGATCCGAACCACGTCCGCACCTGGCAGTATTACGGCCTCTGGCAGCTCGAGCAGGGCAACCGCGAACAGGCGCAATATCATCTGAACAAGATCGCCTCGCTCGCCGGCGCCGACAGCTCCGAGTATCGTTCGCTCGCCGCCGCGCTCGACAAGCCGACCGGTGCGACCCTCGTCTACTAGACGTCACATCTTCGAACGAAGCGAACGGGCACAACCTCGGGGTTGTGCCCGTTCTGCTTTCTCGGCTAGCCTCTCGCATCAATCTTCTCGCAAATTGGTGCGCAATGGACCCGTGGCTGCGATCCGCGATCGACTACATCGGCTCCTGGATCGAATTCCAGTTAACGACAATCCAGCAGCCGGGCGTCATCGTTGCATTCGCCCATCGCGGCGAGGTCGTCGCCGAGCATGCGTTCGGCCTCGCCAATCTCGACACCGGCGAGAAGCTCACCCCGCGCCACCGCTTCCGCATCGCTTCGCACTCCAAGAGCTTCACCGCCGCCGGAATCGTGAAGCTGCGCGAGCAGCGCAAGCTCAGGCTCGACGACACGATCGGCCAATATGTCGGCGGCCTGCATCCCCGCGTCGCCGAGACGACGATGGCACAGGTGCTCTCGCACAGCGCGGGACTGACGCGTGACGGCGCCGATTCCGGCCAGTTCATCGACAGCCGTCCCTATCTCGACGCCAAGGAGCTGCTCGCAGAGCTGAAGCAACCCACCGCGATCGAGCCCGGTACGCGCTTCAAATACTCCAATCACGGTTTTGGCCTGATCGGCCTCGTGATTGAAGCGGTGACGAAAGAGCCCTACCCGGTCTGGATCAGACGCGAGATCATCGAGCCCGCAGGGCTTCGCGAGACCGAGCCGGACGCTCCGCTGCCCAAAGGCGCGGCTTTCGCGCGCGGCCACACGCGAAAAGTGCCGCTGGGAGAGCGATGCGTCATCCCCGGCGACAATCCCGCGCATGCCATGGCGTCAGCCGCGGGCTTCGTCGCCACCGCCGGCGACACGGCCCGCTTCTTCGCGCAGCTCGCCCCCAATGCGAAAAAGAGCGTGCTGTCGGTCGCGAGCCGCCGCGAGATGACGCGAAACCATTGGCGCATCCCGCAAACCTTCGAAGGCTATTACGGCCTTGGCGTCAACGCCGGCAAGACCGAGGGCTGGGATTGGTTCGGCCATGGCGGCGGCTTCCAGGGTTACATCTCCCGGACCTGCTCCATCCCGTCTTGCGAGCTCGCGATCAGCATCCTCAGCAACTCCATCGACGGCGCGGCGCCGTTCTGGATGGATGGCGCGATGCAGATCCTGCGCGTCTTCCAGAGCCGCGGCGCACCCGCCCGGCGCGTGCGCGACTGGACCGGACGCTGGTGGACGATCTGGGGCGCGAGCGACCTCGTGCCGATCGGCAACCGCGTGCTGGTCGCCAATCCCCAGTTCAACAATCCGTTCATGGATGCCGCCGAGATCGAGGTCACCGGCCGCGACACCGGCACGCTCGCCTGGGCCGCCGGCTACTCCAGCCACGGCGAGCCGGTGCGCCGCGTGCGCGACCAGCGCGGCAAGGTCAGCGACATCTGGATCGCCGGCGCCAATGTGAAGCCGGCCAAAGTCGTCGCGCGCGAGATCGCGCGGAGATATCCGCCGCGCAAGCGTCGGCCTACTCCCTGATCAGCGCCTCGACCTCGCTCCGGAACTCCTGCCGCGAACCGTCGCGCGAATAGAACATGTGGCCGCCGGGATAGACGACGAACTTGACCCGCTGGGTCGCGAAGGCCGGCAACTGGTCGAGCACGCGCTTCGATCCGAAATACGGCGTGGCAAGATCGAACAGACCGTGCGCGACCAGCACGTTCAGCTTCGCATCCGTCGCGAGGATCTGGCGCAGCTCGGAGACCGACTGCGGCGGGTTGATGCCGCGGCCGAAATCCCAGTGGCCTTCGACAGCGCCGTTCAGGACCTCGTAGGAGCCGTCCGGCCGCCAGTTGAGCCTGCGCGTCAGCAAATCGACCGCGGCACTCGTCAGCGGCGCCTGGAGCGCATCGCCCGAGGGATCGCCGAACCGCGAGCTGCTCGAATCCGGATAGGGGTCGTAGCCGCGCACCGAGGCGTCGTAGCGTCCAGTCACCTTGCCCTGCTTGCGGTCGAACTCGCGGCGGAATTCACCGACGTCGAAGCGGCCGGCAAGCCGGCGGCTCACCGCCTGGTCGATGCCGGTGAGCCCGGCGACCTTGTCCGCGAGGCGATTGGTGGCCTCCTTGTCGGCTTCGCCCTTGACGAGGTCGACCAGGAATTCGCCGCGCGCATAGGCCTCGACGTCGGCGAGATCGGCGCGCTTCACAGGTCCCGTGACCAGTCCTTTGGCTTCACGCGCGACCGCCACATAGCTCGGCAGCGTCGCGACATATTGCAGGAGGCTGGTGCCGGTGAACTCGCGGAAGTCCAGCAGCGGCGACACCAGGATCAATCCCCTGACACCGACGCCGTGCTGGATCTGCAACTGGCGCACCACTTTCGGCCCGCGAATGCCGCCGTAGCTTTCGCCCGCGACGTATTTCGGCGAGGTCAGCCGATCGTGCTTCTCCAGCCAGCGGCGGATCACCAGCGCGATCGAATTGACGTCGCCGTCGACGGAGTAGAACGATTTTCGCGCGTCTTCGCCGCTCGCGACGAAGCGGCTGTAACCGGTGCTGACGGGATCGATGAAGACGAGATCGGTGAAGTCGAGCCAGGTCTCCGCGTTCGGCTTCACCTCGGGCGAGGCCGACGGCGACAGAGCCTCGCCATCGAGCGGCAGCCGCCACGGACCCGCAGCGCCGAACTGGAGCCATGCCGAGGAGGCGCCAGGCCCGCCGTTGAACAGGAACGTCACCGGACGCGTCGCGCGGTCGGCGCCGTCGAGCTCATAGGACGTATAGGCGATGTCGGCGAGCGGCTCACCCTTGCCGTCAAACACGCGGATAGAGCCGGCGGTCGCGGCGAAGCTGAGGGTGCGGCCGGGCAGTTCGAGCGTCTGCTTCGTGGTCGAATCCGGGGGGAGACGATGCAGCTCGGCGGCCGACGATGAAGTCGGTGCCGCGTTTTGCGCGCCGCCGCCACGTCCGCCCTTTTGTCCGGCTGACGCGGCCGCCTCGGCGCGCGGCTGCGGCGGATCGTCCGCGTGCGCAAATCCCGCGAGGGCGAAAGCCAATACCGCCAGCACCAGGGTGGCGCGGCGGAGCATGCTCGTGACCATGTTCGTTCTCCCTGCCCGGCTGCGAGAACCGGTGCGGATCGTAAGGCTAGCGCAGAATTGCGACTGTTTGGGGGATCGCCGGTGCTGCGGCGCCCAGAGCGGCTCATCGGGCACAAATCGGCCCGGTTCTGCTCCTGAATCGGGATGGGCAGTCGCCCGTTTGCCTTGACCGGTGGTCATCCTCGACAATCGAGGCCCAGGTCGTATAGACGAGCGCGGCGGAACTTTCTCCAGCCAGCGGCCCTGCCCGGAAGCCATGACAAAGCCAGCGCGATACGACCGGATCGCCTTCGTCGCCAGCCCGAGCAGCGAGGCCCAAGCCGCCTTCGGCCAGCTCACCAGGGACTTCGGCAATTGCGACCCGAAGCAAGCCGACGTCGTCGTCGCGCTTGGCGGCGACGGGCTCATGCTCCAGACGCTGCACCAGAACATGCACTCGGGAAAGCCGATCTACGGCATGCACCGCGGCACCGTCGGCTTCCTGATGAACGAGTACTCGACGGTCGACCTTCGGGCCCGGCTCGAGGCGGCGCAGGAATCCGAAATCCACCCGCTCCTGATGCGCGCGACCGACGTCAACGACCGCGTCCATTTGCATCACGCCATCAACGAGGTCGCCCTGTTCCGGCAGACCTACCAGGCCGCGCGCCTGCGTATCCTGATCGACGAGCGCGAGCGCATGTCCGAGCTGATCGCCGACGGCATCATGGTGGCGACGCCGGCCGGCTCGACCGCCTACAATCTGTCGGCCCAGGGCCCGATCCTGCCGATCAACGCCGCTCTCCTGGCGCTGACACCGATCAGCGCCTTCCGGCCGCGCCGCTGGCGCGGCGCGCTGCTGCCGAACACCGCCTATGTCGTCATCGAGGTGCTGGAGGGCGACAAGCGGCCCGTGGCGGCGGTCGCCGACCACGACGAGGTGCGCGACGTCCGTCGCGTCGAGGTGCTGTCCGACAAGACCATCTCGATGCGCATGCTGTTCGACCCCGGTCACAGCCTGGAAGAGCGCATTCTGCGCGAGCAGTTCGGTTCCTGAGCGCCTGGCCAGGCGGCCAATCGCAACCCTTCATTAACTCCCGGCGAGATATGGTTAACGAAACTTGACCGCTTCGGCCCGGGCTCAATGTTCCGCATCGATTTCAACAAGCTGCGCTTCCTCGTCTGTGACGACAATCCGCACATGCGCCGCATCCTGCGGACGCTGCTGCATTCCTTCGGCGCGCGCGAAGTCTACGAGGCCGAGGACGGCGCGACCGCACTGGAAATGTACAGCCATTACGTGCCCGACATCGTCATCACCGACTGGGCGATGCCGATCTTCGACGGGCTCGAGCTCGCGCAGATGATCCGGCAGCCGGAATCCAAGGGCAATCCCTACGCGCCGATCATCATGCTGACCGGCCATTCCGAGAAGCGCCGCGTCACGGTAGCGCGCGATGCCGGCGTCACCGAATTCCTGGCCAAGCCGATTTCGGCCAAGGGACTCTACCAGCGCATCCTCAACGTGGTCGCCAGTCCCCGCCCCTTCATCAAGACCAAGACCTATTTCGGCCCGGATCGGCGCCGCAACACCAACTCCGCCTATATGGGCCCCGAGCGCCGCGTCGGCGAAAAGCACGAGGTGCTGCAGCAGCCCTCGCTGCTCGACAAGGCCCGCTCCTCCATCTAGCGCAACGTCTCTCACGATCGAGGCCGACATCATGGCGAAGAACAGCGCAAGGGACATCGAGGTCACGGCCTTCGCCACGCATCAGGTCATCACGCAGCCCAACCCGCTGCGCAAGGTCATGCGCCGAGTCGAAGAGAAGGACATGGACGATCCGGTCGGCCGCGCCGAGCAGGCGCTCGCGGGCCTCTCCAGCGAGTTCAAGGACTGGATGGCGACCGAGGTCGCCCGGCTGTCGGCCGCCTACGTCGCCGTCCGGCACGACGGCTTCAGCAAGGACAGGCGCGACGAGCTGTTTCGCGCCGCGCACGACATCAAGGGCGATGCCGCGACCTTCGGCTACCCGGCGGCGGCGGGAATTGCCGAGAGCCTGTGCCGCGTCATCGAGCACGCCCCCGACCTCGAGAAGGTGCCGGCCGAGCTGTTCACGCACCACATCAACGCCATCCTCGCCATCGTGCACGAGAACACCAAGCTCGACAGCATCAGCGTCTCCGCCGAGCTCAGCCGTCGCCTGCGCAAGGTCGCCGACGACTATCTCGCCCACGTCAATCGCGACCGCCCCGAGCATCTCGAGGCGATCCTGGCGCCGAGCATCGTGCCCGCGGCATAAGGGCCCGACTTTCTCCTCGCGTCGTTACTAGCGTAGCGAAGCAATCCGGACTGTCCCCACCGAGGGATTCTGCATTGCTTCGCTGCGCTCGCAATGACGGAGTTTGTATCTTCCGGCCTGCCCCATCGCAGACTTTGTATTATGCCGCGATCAGATCGCCGTATACCGGGTCGATCGCCTCGTCCGCGGCGAGCTCGTCGCAGAACAGCCTCGCCTCGTCGCGCGCGGATTCGGTGGCGAAGCGGCGCAGCAGGACCATCAGCGGTTCGGTCGCGCCGTGGTCGGTCTCGCAATGGGTGAGCACGCGCTCGACCATGCGGCGGCGCAGTCGCGCCGCGCCGTCGTCGGTATCGACAAAACCTTGCTCGTGGCAGGCATCGAGCGCGACCTGGAACGCCGCAAACGTCGCCTCGGGAAGGCCGGCGCGTCGGAGCAGCGCGTGCAGGCTGCTGCCGCCGCGATCGTGCAGCAATGCGGACACGCGCGCCAACGGCAGATCGGCGAGTTCGGCCAGGGCCGCGTCGAACAGGTCGAGATTACTCGACAGCAGCGCGCGCAGGATAAGCCCCGCGGTGAGCTGGCCGGTGATGCGCAGGTGGCGCACCAGACCCTGCATGTCTTCGCCGCGCGAGCGCGCCGCGATGTTCATGGTGGAGCGGTCACGCGCCTCGATCGCTATGCGCTCGGCCCGATCCGCGCTCAGCCAGTTCCGCGCCACGACGAACTGCGCCAGTGTCTCGGAGAGTTTTGCCACCAGCGCGGCGCGCGTGGCAGACGGCAGATCCTCCAGCACCAGCATCGCCTCGCGGATCGCGGCAAGATGGCCGTGACGCTCGACGATACGGTCCCATGAGAACGGCGCGAGCTCGGCGTGGGGATTTTCGATCAGCTCGAGCGCAGCCGCCGCGCAGCCGACTTCGGCGATGGCGGCGCAGACGGAAACCGGTAGCGCGATGCGGCGCGCGACCGCGCATTGCACCTCGTCGTTGCCGGTCGCGACGATATCGACGAGATCGGCGTCGATCAGCAGCGGAGAATGTTCGAGCACGGGCAGCGCGACGGTCGGCTGGTCCGCCGACAGCGCCCGCACGATCGATGCCGGCGCGTCGGTGCTGCGCGCGAACGCCTCGGCCATCGCCTGCCGCACCAGCGGCGAGGGATCGTCGAGCAGCATCAGCAGCGCGCCTTCGGCGGCGATGCGGTCGTCTGTGGAAAGATCCGAGATCAGCCAGGCCCGGGCCAACGCCCGTGTTGCCTCGGCCCGCTCGCCGGCGGGCGCCGTCCTGATCCAATTGATGAACTGCCGAACAATCATGGGGCTTCCGGCTTACGCAACCCAACGAAAACGGTGACGGCTTGTCACCCGCAACACAAAATAAACCACGACGCTTAACAAAGCGTTCACCATAACTGGCTGGTTTTATTGACGTTTTGTTAAGGGAACAAAAGCGCTTTCACTGGCCCGGCTCGGTCCCGCGGTGCCTGCGAGACGAGAGCATGGACTAGCTTGAGAACGTCCCGCTGCGATCGCTGAAGAGATCGAGCGGCTGCGGCGGCCGCACATCCGGCGTCGCTGATGCGGCCGCGGTGAGCGAGGCATTGTTGCCCCACAATGTCTGCACGGTCGTCGAGACCGGCTGCGTGGCATCGCCGGGCTGATAGATCGAGCGAAACGCCGGCGTGCTCGGCGCATTGTCCGCGACCGTCGTCGACGACACCGCGCTGACGGGCGTCACGGCGCGCGTGTTCGGAAAGGTCTGGAGATAGGCGGCATTGTCGATCACCGGCGCTGCAGGCTGCACGCCGTTGGCACTTGCGACCTGCGTGGTCGACGGAGCGCCGCCGTACATGGCCATCGCGCTTCGGGTGGTTTTCGAATTTGCCGCACTGGCGTAGCGCGCGTCCAGCACCGAATAGACCTCGGACACGCTGCGCGCGCGGCCGTCCTTGGCGTAGAAGATCGAGCGATTGGCGGATGCAGCGTTGGGAAACAACCGCGCGCCGACCGCTTGCGGATTGTCCTCGGCATTGGCGATCAATTTCGCCGCGCCTCCGACGCCCATGAAATGCGCCATGTAGAGTTCGCTGTCGCTCGGCCTGCGGCCGAGCAGCCCGGTGAGCTTGAAGCTGTTCGACTGCGTCAGCGCTGCCGCCATGCTGGAGGCCGCTTCCGGGTCGTCGCGCAGCTTCATGATCGACCGCTTCATGGCGGGATCATCGACGGTGTAGCCACCCGACGAGGTCCTGGAGATGGCGTCGGAATAATTGCCGTAGCCGAGCTGGGTGCCAGCCTCCTTCACCGTGCCGAGCCAGGTCTGGTCGATGAACTGGTAGAGCCCGTGCGCCGACGAGGTAGTGGCTCCCGCCGCGGCATCGAAATCCGATTCCATCTTGGCGGTGGTCAGCATGTACTGGAAGCTGACGCCGGTGATGTTCGAGGCCTGCTTGATCGCACCGGCGACGCGGGCCCGCGACGGATCGAGAACCGCCGTCTGAGAGGCACTGGAATTGTCGACCGACATGATGAAGTGCCCGCCCCGCGCGGCGTTGAGAGCGCCGGCAATTCGGCGCCTGTCGTCTCACCGTGGGACAGGTATGGTTAATGCGGGGTTAACTCGGCTCTCGCCCCCGTTCCGGGCGCTCGAAGCACGAACCCGGATGACGGCAGGGCTATTTCTTGTAGACCACGTCCGGATCGAACAGCCTGCCCGCATCGACAAAGACAAGCCTGGCACCGCCGCCATCAGCCTCGACCTTGCGATAGAAGCATGACCGGCGCCCGGTATGACATGCCGCGCCGATCTGCTCGACCCGTAGCCAGACTGCATCCTGGTCGCAATCGGTGCGGATCTCGACCACGCGCTGGGTCTGACCCGAGGTCTCACCTTTTCGCCACAAGGCATTGCGCGAACGGCTGAAGTACCAAGCTTCGCCGGTCGCAATCGTCTTGCGCAGCGCCTCATCATTCATGTGGGCAACCATCAGCACGTCGCCGGTAGCGACGTCGGTCGCAACGACCGTCACGAGGCCGCTTGCGTCGAACCGCGGCAGGAAGGAAAGCCCTTCCTCGGTCTCATGGGAGTGAGCGGACACAGTAACCTCGCCAATTTATTCGCGAGGTCAGCGCTGCAGGCCTCGCACGAGGGACAGGAAGCGGGCCTGCTCCGCCGGATTGTCGCGGAACATTCCGGTGAATCGGCTGGTGAAGGTGGAGGCGCCATGCTTGGCGACGCCGCGCACCGACATGCAGGTATGCTCGGCTTCGATCAGCACGGCAACGCCGCGGGGCTTCAGCACCTCATCAATGGCGGCCGCGATCTGCGCGGTCAGATGCTCCTGGGTCTGGAGCCTGCGGGCGAAGATGTCGGTCAGGCGGGCAAGCTTGGACAGGCCGACCACGCGTTCCACCGGCGTGTAGGCGATGTGCGCCTTGCCGTAGAACGGCATCATGTGATGCTCGCACTGCGAGGTGAACTCGATGTCGCGCACCAGCACGAAATCGTCGTAGCCGGCGGTCTCGCCGAACGTGCGGTCGAGCACCTCGGCCGGACACTGGTGGTAGCCCTGATAGAGTTCGTCGAAAGCCTCGACCACGCGACGCGGCGTGTCCAGCAAGCCTTCGCGCTGGGTGTTCTCGCCGATATAGGCGAGCAGCGTCTTGACCGCCTGCTCGGCTTCGGCGCGCGCGGGGCGCGGCTGGTCGGCGCGGACGGCGGCGGCGAGGAATTCGGCAGGATCAAGCTCCGCGGGGCGGCCCTCGGTCTGCTTGTCGGAAGGTTTGTTGGGGCGGATGGATTTGATTGCAGCGTCCATATCGACTCCGTTCGACGGCCTTGCGGCCGGAGTGTCACCGGCAGACGGGGCGGCGAAGCCGCCGGACGCCTGAACAGAACAATATCGGCGAAAAAGGCCTGCTGGTAACGCCAGCCGCGAGGTTCTGGATCACCGCCGGCACGCCGCTGGACTGTTTTTCCGCCAGTTCCGTCCCTATATAGGACCGTGGACGCCGCCCGCCAAGGCCGATCGGGCGAGGAAGTGCTGGACTCCATCACATGCTGAACGACATCTATAACAAGCGGATCATCGAGCTGGCCGGGAATATTCCGCGCCTCGGGCGGCTGTCGGATCCCGACGCCACTGCGACCGCCCACTCCAAATTGTGTGGCTCGACCGTGAAGATCGACCTCAAGATGGAGGGCGACAGGGTCACGGACTTCGCGCACGACGTGAAGGCCTGCGCGCTGGGACAGGCCTCCTCATCCATCATGGCAAGTCACGTGGTCGGCTCGACTGCGAGTGAACTCCGTGAGTTACGCGAAACCGTTCGCAAGATGCTGAAGGAGAACGGCTTGCCTCCTCAAGGCAAATGGGAAGAGATCAAGTTCCTCGAGCCGGTTCGCGACTACAAGGCGCGCCATGCCTCGACGCTCCTGACCTTCGATGCCGTGGTCGATGCCATCGGCCAGATCGAGGCGAAGGCCAGGCAGCCGGCCTCGGCACAAAGCTGATTCCGGGGGCGTCGCTTCACAGCGACCGAAAATGAAATCAGGGGTCTGAGGCTACTTCTGGGACGCTGCACCCGGCGTCGCCACCACGCCACCCGTCGGCACCAGGGCTTCCGCCGTCTTGGTCGACTTGGCCGGCTGCTCCGGTTCCGAACCGAACCTGGCCTGCGTCTTCGGTGCAAGCTCCACCATGGCCGGGGCGGAGATATCCACATGGGGCAGCACGTCGGCCACGAGATCGGTCGTCACGAGATTGGTGAGCTTGAGCTCGCCGGTGTCGAGCTCGTGCAGATCTTCCCACGGCGGGATGCTGAGCGCGAGCGACAGCAGGTCGCCGGCGCCGCCCATGTCGAAGGTGTATTTGGCAAGCCGGCCGATGTCGCGCTCAACGATCATCAGGTCCTGCGCGCTGTAGCTCGCCGCCTTGGCGTCGTCGGCGCGATCGCCCATCCAGATCTGGTGGACCCGCACATGCGCCGCCTCCGGCACGTAGCGCTTCTTGCCGGCCAGCAGCAGGAACACGCACATGGATTCGCAATAGGCCTCAGGCGCGACCGCCGCACGGACCGTCTGCCCGCCGCGGCTCTGAACGCTGACCCCGACCGTGGTCAGAAGTCCGAGATTGCGGAAGCGGCGGCCGAGCGTGATGGCGTCGTTGACGGAACCGCCGCTGGAATCGAGCACCACGGTGGCGCCGCCGAGCTGGCGTCCACGCGAAAACTCCTCGAAATCTCTGGGCGTATCAGCGGTGATGATGCCGACCGCGCTGACCCAACCGCGGCAATTCGGCTCGCAGGCGATCCAGTTGAACTTCATCGGCAGCTTGCGCTCTTCGAGGGCAGCACCGGCTCGGGCTGACGACCCGAGTGTCGCGACGGCGCCAGCCAACACGACTCCACAAGCGGCGGTTCCCACCAGCAACCAGCCGCGAAGATTGAGCGACTTCAGAAGTTTCAAACTGGTCCCTTCCCCAAGCCCCAAGCTTTAAGCCCAAGCCTTTAAGTTCGAGCCGATTCAGGCAAGTCCCGCTCTGACGTTCCAGTGAGTCTCACATGAACGTCACAAAAATGGTATCCGTGGGAATACAGATCGTCCATAGGTACTTGCTGCACTGCTCCCAAAAACCATGCAAAATATGGCGCGCAAACAACAGCTTAAGGTTCCCTGCGCCGGAACCGCGCAAAACCTCGCCCACGATCGCAGCAAAGCGCCCATGAAGCATTCAGCCTGCGAGCATTGCTCCAATCCCGTCGCGGGTGCGCTCCGGCTGCCGCGCAGATTCGGCCGCGCTCTGATCTGGCTCTACCGCCACACGCTCTCGCCGCTGGTTGGCTACAATTGCCGGCACCTGCCGACCTGCTCGGTCTATGGCGACGAGGCGATCGAGCGGTTCGGACTGTGGGCCGGCGGCTGGATGACACTCGCGCGCCTGCTCCGCTGCAACCCCTTCGGCACCTCGGGCATCGACAACGTGCCCCTGATCGCGCCACAGGGTGCACGCTGGTACTTGCCCTGGCGTTACGGCCGGTGGCGCGGAGTCAACGCCGCGTAAGCATGCTGCAGTGCTTTGCCCGTGCTTACGCGGCGTTGACTGGAACCTGAACTCACCGCTCGCATTGTTCTGATGCTCCCCCGGGAGGAAACAACAATGCGCTGGAAAATCAGCCCTCATTTCCGCTTCAGGCCTGGCCCAAATCTCGGCTCCAGGGGGCGTCACGACCCCAGGACCCTCGACATGCTCGCCATCATCGCCCTGCTGGTGCTGGTTGTCGGCTCCGGATGGTATCTGGCGATGAGTTTGGCCACGCCGCCCAGCACGACGGCGTTCATCGTGCCGAGCCAGAGCGTGCACTGGTAGGCCAGACGTCAGAGATCCAGCACCAGCCGATCGGCGTCCGATCCGCCGACGCAGACCATGAGATAGCGTTCGCGCTCGTACGGCGACAGGATGCGGTCGCGGTGTACGGGCTTGCCCTCGAGCCACCCCACCTTGCAGGCACCGCAGATGCCGCCGCAGCACGACGTCGCGATGTCGACACCTGCTTCCTGCAAGGCGGCCAGCATGCTCTGGCCCGCGCGAACCGGGATTTCGGTTCCCGAGCGCGCCAGAGCCAACGTGAACGGCTTCGCGTCGGGGTCGACGGCCGGTGGCTTCGCGACGAAGCGCTCGATATGAACATTCGCCGCCGGCCACGCTGCGGTCACGCGCTCGAAATCGCCGATCATGCTTTCCGGCCCGCAGCAGGCCACCAGCGTCTCGGCTGCGCTCTCCCCAACCAGCGCCGCAAGATCCGGACGTCCTCCCCGGGACGTGCAATGCACGACGATGCGACCTTGATCGATCAAGGGCGCCAGGTGAGACGCAAGCGGCACCTCCTCGCGCACGATCAGATGCAGCGTGAAGTCGGCATCCCCCGTTCGTGCGAGGTGCCGCGCCATCGACAGGAACGGCGTCACGCCGATGCCGCCTGCGACGAACACATGGCGCGCAATCTGCCCGCCCGGCTCCAGCCCGCCGCGCGGCAGCGAGACGCCGATGACCTCGCCAATCCTGATCTCGTCGTGAAGCGTACGCGAGCCGCCGCGTCCATCGGTCTCGCGCTTCACCGCGATGACATAGCGCGTGTTGTCGGCGGGCTCGTTGCACAGCGAATAGGTGCGGACGAGACCGTTCGGCAGGTGCAGATCGATATGCGCTCCGGGCTTGAAGGGCGGCAATTCCCATTGATCGGGATCCGTCAGCGTGAACAGCTTTATCCCGGCGCCAGCCTCTTCGATGCCGGCGACCACCGTCTTGATCGTCGTGATCGGACGCAACTTCATGCTGCGTTCCGCACGGTGTCGCCGAGCCTGACGGCGCCCCCTTGCAGGATCCTGCAGTTGAGGCCCGAGCGATTGATCAGGGGATCGAAGATCGCCTTGCCGGTGATCTCCTCGATGTGCCGGCACGGCACCGACAACCGGGTCGCTTCCAGCAAGGTCTCGCCCAGCCAGAAGCGGCGCCCGACCAGATGGTTCAGCGGCACGCCCTCGACCGTCACGTTGCGGCGGTGCTCTTCGGGGCCGAGCTCGATGCCGGCATCACGCTTGAGCGCGATCAGCGTCTCGAGCTCGAACAGGGTGACCTGGCGGCCCTCCTCGGGCTTGTGCGAGTAAAAACCTTCCTCGCGGCCGACCATGTAGCGGTCGCCTTCAATCCCTCTGCCGGCAACAAGCGTGATCGATTCCGCTGCGCGCATCGGCAGGAACGCGCGCGGGGCAAGATGAAGGAAGCGGACCACGCCGGTCCAGCCGAGCTGTGCTGCGCCGCTCTGCGCCGGGCCGGCGCTGACAATATCAAGCATGACAATTTCCCCTCGAGAGGTGATGGGTGCGCCGCAACAAGCGGCGCGCCGCGGGATCAGGTCAGTTCCTTGTTCGCCATCTCCGGCGCAAACGCGGTCGCGGTCGCGGTGACGACGGCGCAGGCGATCAGCAGCAGCGACACCGGCCAGGTTGCACCGCCGCTCCAGGCCATCAGAGAGGCCGCAATCAGCGGCGTCAACCCGCCGCTGAGGGCCGCGCCGACCTGAAACCCGAGCGAGGCGCCGCTGTAGCGCAGCCGCGCGGAGAAAAGCTCGGAGTACCAGGGCGCGCCGATGCCGAACATCACCATCTGGCCGAAGGTGATCGCGATCACGATGGTGCAGACGACGATGGTGGGATTGCGAGTGTCGAGCAGCCAGAACAGCGGGAAGGCAAATAACGCCGAGAACAGGCAGCTCGCATAGAACATCGTCTTGCGTCCGAGGAGATCGGACAGCCAGCCGAATAAGGGAATGGCGATCAGCGCAACCAGCGAGGCGGCGAACGCGCCGTTCAGCACCACCGAGCGCGACAGGCCGAGATTGGCGGTGGCGTACGACATCACGAACACGCCGCCGATGCTGGCATAGGCGATCTCCGAAATCTTCAGTCCGACCGCGGTAAAGAAGGGCCCGCGATGGTGCTTGAAGATCTCCACCACCGGCAGGCTCGCGACCTCCTTCTTGGCCTGGACCTGGCGGAAGGCGGCGGTCTCCTCCATGTTGAGGCGGATGTAGAGGCCGACGCCCACCAGCAGGATCGACAGCAGGAAAGGAATGCGCCAGCCGTAAGCCATGAACTCGCTTTCCGGCAGGCTCGCCACCAGCGCGAACATGCCGATCGCGGCGAGATTGCCGATGGGATTGCCGACTTGCACCATGCTGCCGAGCAGGCCGCGGCGATGCGTCGAACAATTCTCGACCACCATCAGCACCGCCCCGCCCCATTCGCCGCCGAGGCCGATGCCCTGGAGAAAACGCAGGCCGATCAGGAGCAACGGCGCCGCGATGCCGATCTGCTGATAGGTCGGAAGCAGGCCGATCAGGAAGGTGCCGATGCCCATCACCATGATCGTGATCGCGAGCATCGCCTTGCGGCCGACCCGGTCGCCGTAGTGGCCGAAGATTGCCGCACCCAGCGGCCGCGCCAGGAACCCGACCGCATAGGTGCCGAAGGCCGCGATGGTGGCGAGCGTGGGGTTGCCCGCGGCGAAGAAGACCTTGTTGAAGACCAGCGCGGTCGCCGTGCCATAGATCAGGAAGTCGTACCATTCGACCGCGGTGCCGATCACGCTCGACCACACGATCCGTCGCAAGCTCGCCGCTTCGTCCGGCGCTACATTCAGGGTGACGTCGTCTGCTACGGTCATCGATCTCTCCAAAAAGTACCGGCGCCAGGGAAAGCAGTTGGTTCTGTCCGTGGAGCCCATCGGCAGCCAAGGCGGTAAAATCGATCATGTTTACTGTTGGAAATCAACGACGCAGAACGCGGCAGATGCTGCGGATCGCGGCAATACGCATCATTTGCACCATTTTTCGGCGATCTTCTGCAAAATACCAGCCTGTCTGCTCACAATATCCGCGGCTGTGCTCGAAATTTCTGCGCATAAGTTTTCCATTGGAATACAGGTGTCGGGGGACCCGCGCCCGCGGTGCGGACCGCCGGGC
Organism: Bradyrhizobium sp. SZCCT0153; assembly: GCF_018129995.1. Classification (GTDB taxonomy): domain Bacteria; phylum Pseudomonadota; class Alphaproteobacteria; order Rhizobiales; family Xanthobacteraceae; genus Bradyrhizobium; species Bradyrhizobium japonicum_G. The sequence continues at coordinate 19,309 of NZ_JAFCKS010000012.1, read as the reverse complement.
TGGCAGTCGGCCGGCATCTGTTGCAAAAGAGGCATCAGCAGTTCAGGAGACTCATGCGTGCTTGACGTCAGCAAAGCGACAGCCGTCGGGGCCAATATCCGTCAGGCGCGGATCGCCAAGGGCCTGACGCTGGATCAACTCGCCAGGCAGAGCGACCTCACGCGCGGCTACATTTCGCTGGTCGAACGCAACCTGAAGATCCCCTCGCTCGCAGCGCTGCTGCGGATGGCGGCCGCGCTCGAGGTCAATGTCGCGAACTTCTTCGACCCGAACGCCGAGCCCGCACCGCGCTATACGCTGTTCCGCCGCGAAGGCGGCAACGTGCCGCTGTTTCAGGACACGTTCGGCGTGGTCCCGCTGGCGACCGGCCGCACCCGCAAGATGATGGAGCCGTTCCTCCTCAGCCCGCCGCACAAATCGGCGACGCGCGCCTCGCATGCAGGCGAGGAACTGCTGTTCGTCGTCAACGGCAAGATTGCGATCAAGCTCGACGGCGAAGATCTCGTCCTCGGCAAGGGCGACTGCCTGTACTTCTCAGGCGAGACCCCTCACGAGGTCAGGAGCCTCGGCCGGCAGAAGGCCGAGGTTCTGGTCGTCGTGGCCCAGAGCCCGGTGGGCTGACGTCGGCGAGTTCTACCGTAACCAGAAAAAGCGTGCCGGCGGCGGCACCGGTTCGGGCGGACGCGGCCGCTTCGGACGCTGTGGTTTGGGCGCCGGTTCGGCGGATGAGGTGGTCTCCGCACCCGGCGTCGTCTCGGACCCCGGCACCCTCACCGACAGCAACAGGTTCGACTCGTGCATGCGCCAGCGGTAGCCGACGCCGAAATCGATCGGCTGGGCGCGCGTGAACAGCTCGGCGTAACGCTCCTGGTAGCGGCCGGGGAATTCATTGATCGGTCCGAGGTAGCGGCCGAACGGGAAGAACCGCCACTGCCGCGTATTGTAGTTCGCGAGCGGAATGCCGGAATCGTCCTGGATGATGGTCGCACTGTTGGCGAGCAGCCAGTCGCGCGCGACGGTGAAGTTGCCGGAGTGCAAGAGATAGGACGCACTCTTGATCAGGCTGTTGCCGGGACCGAGCGTCCCGCAGAACTTCAGGAAGCCCGCCGCGCGCGCACCTGGGTTGGAAAGATCGGTCGAGAAATAATACAGCGTGCGCGCTTCGCCGTCGCTGCCGGCGAAGGTGATACGGGCGCCGCGCGTCGCGTTCGGTCCCGGATTGTCGTTGCCGACATGGATCCCGCCCTTGTCGTCGAGCGCGACCATCTCGACATTGCGGATGGTCTTGCCGGAGCGAACCAGGAAGACATAGAGGATCGGCAAGGTGCCGTTGACCTGGTTGGTGTGCAAATCGACCTTCATCTGCTTGGTGATGAAGAAGGAAAAGCTCAGGATCGAGCCGAGCGAGCGCTCGACATTGTAGAGCGCGGCACCGACCGAGCCGCGCGGCAGCCGTGTCAGGTCGGGCACCGCGCCGACCGGCTCCAGCGCGCCGAGCACATAAGTGCTCGCCTTGGAATAGAAGGCATTGGCATAGAGGAAATCCGGACCGCTGAACATGTAGAACATGGTCGGACGGGGTGCGGCCAGGTTGACGTCGGCCCAGCTCCGGATCTTCGAGAGCTGGCGCTGCTCGAGCTGGGCGAAGGCGCCATCGAAGAATTTCGCGTGGCGCTGCCAGCCCGGATCCTTCGTGAGCGGCACCAGCGGCGAATCCGCCGAAGGCTGCATGCCCGCAAGGAAGCGCGCGGAGTCATCGAAGGTTGCGTCGGCGGCGTGCACGGACGAGGCGGCCGCAGCCAGCAGGGCGAGAGCGACGGCCGCAATTCTCATGGGTCGAAACATGTCTATTCGCGATTGTGTGACGTGCCGGCGGCGACCGGCCGCCTGCGGAAAACGGCATAAATCAACAGGCCCGAGAGCATGACGAGCATCCCCGCCAGCGACTGCACCGGCCGCTCGGTCAACAGGTAGTACATCATGAACGCGGTCACGAGCAGGAAAATGAGCGGCGTGAACGGGTATCCCCAGGCGTGATAGGGCCGCGGCAGGTCGGGATCGGTGATGCGCAGCTTGATGACGCCGGCGACCGTGAAGAACGAGCAGAACAAGAGCGCGAACTGGATGAAGTCGAGCACCGCCTCGAAGCTGCGCGTGAACAGCAGCAGATTGGCGACCGCGAGCTGAAACAGGATGGCATAGGCTGGCGCACCGCCCACCGATCGCTTCGAGAACACGCGCAGGGCCGGAATATCCTCCCCCATCGTCATCATCACCCGCGGACCGATCCACATCATCGCGCTTATGGAGGAGATCAGGCCAAAACAGATCATCGCGCCGACGATCCGACCGCCGAGGCCGCCGAAGATGGCGCTGCCGGCGACGCTGGCGACGTCGAGCTGGCCGGCGAGTGAGCTGACCGGCGTGGAATAGAGAAACACCGCATTGAGCACGACATAGAGGACGAGCACGATCAGCGTGCCTGCGAGCAGCGCGCGCGGCAGGTCCCGCTGCGGCATGTTCATCTCGCCGATGATGTAGGTCGCGGCATTCCACCCCGAAAACGAGTACATCACGAAGACCAGCCCGATCGCGAAAGGCGCGCTGACGATGTGCGCGAGGTCGCCGGGCTGCGGCGTAAAGGCGATCGGCTGCGGCACGCCGATGATGAAGCCCGCGACCAGAAAGGCGACGATCAGCACGACCTTCAGGATGGTCGAGATCAACTGGAAGGTCGAGGAGTGCCTGACGCCGGTCAGTTGCACCAGCGACACCAGCCACACCACGCCGATGGCGAGCGGGATCGGCGGCAGATCGGGCACGACCGACTTGGCATATTCGCCGAAGGCCATCGCGGCGAGCGCGACCGGCGCCGCAAAGCCGACCGTCGCCGAGACCCAGCCTGCGAGGAAGCCGAAGGCGGGGTGATAGGCGCGGCCGAGGAAATTGTACTCGCCGCTCGAGCGCGGAAACATCGCCCCGAGCTCGCTGTAGGAGAACACCCCGCACAGCGCGACGATGCCGCCGACGGTCCACAGCAACAGGATCGAGAAGCCGGACGGGATGTCCTTGACCTGGAAACCGAGGCTGGTGAAGACGCCGACCCCGATCATGTCGGCAACGACGATGGCGGTTGCGACCAGAACGGAAACCCCGGAGCCGCTTCCGGTCAGCCGGCCAGTCCAGGGCGGCGTACCCGCATCTGATGCCGTCATCGGGGTCCTCAACCTCAGGCGTACGCCTCGTGGGAGCATCGTGCAGTTTGGTCCAGTCAATTCAAGCAGGGTTAACAAGGGTTAAATGAGGCGGGCCGGATAGGTATTCAAACACCCCTTGCGCATGGCCTCGGGCAATAAACCCGCGCAAGCATCGGAGAAGCCCGTTTTCCTTCCCCACAATCAGGACACGATTGCGTGGTCCTTTTGAGCGTTCCGGATGTGGGGAAGTTTGTCCGGACACTTAACGTCGCCTAAACGCCCGTCGGCTCAATTAGCCTAAACATTGCCGCTGGGCTTGTGGACATGACTTGGGGTCATGGGTGGATGATCGGGGCCGTTCCGAACCTGAGAGCTGACATTCGTGCAGACCGGACGACGTCCGGTCTGCACGGTCGTGCGCTCCGTTTCGTCTTGATCTCAGCCTTGGTGCCGCTGTCGCTGACGCTGGTTCAATGCGGCAACGCGCCCAATCCGGCGGCGCTTGCGACGAACTCGCAGGCCAACGTGCAGGTCGTTGCGAAGACGAACCAGCAGGTCGCAAGCAGCGACACGTTCGAGGATCGCTTCCCGGCCCCGCAGTTCAGGGAGCGCTTCCCCTCGGCCAGCGAGAGTTTCCTGCAACGGCAGATGTCGGACTTCTCGCCCAAGCGCGCCGTGCAGCAGCAGCCGGAGCAGGCGCCCTACAAGGTGGCCTCGCTGGCACCGCAGGCTCCCTATCAGCGTCCGCTGCGCGAAGACCTGACCACGCTCGTCAGCATGAAGTCGTCCGCCTTCCCCTATTTCGGCAACAACCCCGCTTCCGACGCCCCCTTCCTCAACATCTCCAAGGGCGAGCGCCGCGGCCACCGCAGCTATTCGGGCCGCGTGTTCTGGCAGGACGAGACCTACAATGACAGCCGCGTGCTGATGCACGTGCCCGAGCATTTCGACGTCCGCAAGCCGGGCGTGATCGTGGTGTTCTTCCACGGCAATGGCGCGACGCTCGAGCGAGACGTCCGCGACCGGCAGCTGGTGCCGCAGCAGATCACCGATTCCGGCGCCAATGCCGTGCTGCTCGCACCGCAAATGGCGGTGGATGCCGCCGATTCCAGCGCCGGCAAGTTCTGGCAACCCGGCGGCCTCAAGCGCTTCATGGCGGAATCGGCCGACCATCTTGCCCGCCTCACCGGCGATCCCAACAGCGCCCGCGCCTTCGCCAGCATGCCGATCGTGATCGTCGGCTACAGCGGCGGCTTCCTGCCAACGGCCTGGAGCCTCGAGGTCGGCGGCATCAGCGACCGTGTCCGCGGCGTCGTGCTGCTCGACGCCGTCTATGGCGAGATGGACAAGTTTGCCTCCTGGATCGAAAGCCACCGCTCCGGCTTCTTCGTCAGCTCCTACACCCGCTACACCGCTCGGCGCGACCGCGAGCTGATGAGCATGCTGCGGCAGAAAGGCATCAGCGTCTCCGAGGACATGGACGGCCCGTTGCGTCCCGGCAGCGTGGTGTTCGTCGAAACCGGTGACGGCATCACCCATCGTGATTATGTGACGCGCGCCTGGACACGCGACCCGCTCAAGGACGTGCTGGTGAAGATGTCGGCGACGCCGTCACTCGCGTTGACGCGCGTTGCATCCACCAATCCATCCGCGTCGAGCCGTTAGGCTTGCAATATTGCGCCAGTCGGTATTTGGCCAAGCGTGCCTGCAACTGACTCGGACCTTGATCAAAATGTGATGTTGATGACCGACATCCCCGGGAGCCACCGGATTGTTTCCGCTGGCAACGAACATAGTTTGCCGGCCAAGCTGCCATAGGAATTCTGCGGGGACAGGTCGTGCGTCAAGGATTGTACAAGGTCGACTTCCACACGGTTCACGGCACCGGTTGCGGCGTCGTCTATGTGACGGACGGCAAGATGCGCGGCGGCAATTCCGCTTTCGCGTTCGTCGGCACCTACACGGGCAAAGGCGACAGCATCAAGGTCAAGATCTCGACCGAGCGCTACAATGACGACCCGTCCTTCAAGGCGCTGTTCGGCATCGACCGGATCACCCTGACGCTCGCCGGCCGGGAGGATGGCGAGACCGCGGAATTCGAGGGCACCGCACTGCAAGTGCCTGGCGTTGCCTTCAGGGCCGTGCTGAGCCGGATCAGCGACTGACCGTCCGGCTCCCGGATCTCAAGACTTGGGCTCAGATCCTGGCCTCAGACCCTGGCCTCAGACCTTGGCCTCAGATTTCGGCTTTAGGTCTTGGGCAGTTTCGGAATGCTCTCGGCAAAGCCGTTGAAGCAGGCCAGCCGCTCGTCCTCTTCCTTGAAGAAGCGGCAATCGGCGTAGCCCTTGGCCTTCGCCGGCTTCGGCTTCGGCGTCGGTGGAATAATGGCGTCGTAGCAATTGAGCCGGTCCTTGGTGCCGTCATCGAGGTCGAGGCAGGCCTGGAGTCGGGCCGCGATCGATTGCGGCTTGCCCTTCGGCGCCGCGGCCGGCTTGGCCGTTGCCTCTTTGGTGCCCGCCTTAGTCCCCTTGGGCTTGACCTGCACCAAGGGCTTGTCCCCGACCATCGGTGGCTTGTCGGCTTGCGCGAACGCGGAGGCTGAATAGAGCACCGCGGCAACCGCCAGAATCATCCTCATCTCAGTCAACTCTCTTTGGTCCCCATGACCGGCCTTCTAGCGCCCCGGCGCGCGGTTTGCCAAGCACCTTGCGCACGCGAAAAGGCGGGATTCAGGCGGGAGCTGCGGTTGCCGGCCGGGGCCGGGTCAGGACCACCAGGATCAGCGCGAGCACGACGAAACCGACCGCAACGAAGCCGAGCGCATGCAGCAGTTCGCGGGCGAACAGCAATCCGCCGACGGCAGAGCCGACCGCCTGGCCGACATAAAGAACGGAGGTGTTGAGTGCGACGGTCGCCGATGCGAGTTGTGGCGCGGCCGCGACCAGCCGCACCTGCTGCATCGAATTGGTCGAGGCAAAGCCGAGGCCCCAGATCGCGACTGCACCCGCCATCAACACGAGCGTGCCGGCGCCGAGCGCCCAGCCCGTGATCCCTGCCAGCAGCAGGCAAGTGAACAGCAGCGAGGTGCGATAGGGTCCCGAGGTGTCGACGATGCGGGTCGCGATGACGACGCCGAGGAAGCCGCAGAGGCCGTAGAGAGCGAATACCATGCCGATCGCATCGGGCCCGGCGCCGGTCAGCCTCTTGAGCAGCGGGCCCATAAAGGTGAACACCACGAACTGCCCGGACATCTGCAGCATGGTGATCGCGAGCAACAGCAGGATCGTCCTGCTGCGGCTGACTGCGCTCCAGGTCTTCAGATCCACCGGAGTCCCCTTCAACCCCGCCGGCAGCCGCAGCAGCAACAGCACGAAACTGACGCAGCCGAGCACGCCGATCTCGCCATAGGCCGCGCGCCAGCCGTAGCGGCTGGCGATGAAAGTGATCAGCGGAAGGCCGACGGCGGCGGCGAGCGACCAGCCGAGAAAGATATAGGCGATGGTGCTGCCGCGCCGCTCCACCGGCACGATCAGCGCCGCCGTGCCGGCGGCCTGCGGCGTATAGAGCGCGCCGACCGCAAGCATCACCAGGCGGATAACGAGGAGGCTCGCATAGTCGGGTGCAAAGGCCGAGGCGAGATTGCCGAAAGCGAGCACCGCCAGCGTCGTGGTGAGCAGCGTCCGCCGCTCGATACGACTGGTGAGCCAGGCCGTCAGCGGCGAGCCGATGCACAGGATGATCGCGCCGAAGGTGAGCAGAAGACCGGCGGCACGGATGCTGACGTCGAGCCCCGTCGCCAATTCCGGCAGCATCCCCGCCGGCGCCAGCACCGAGCAGCCGGTGACGAGGTTGCCGAGCATCAGGGCGGTTGGCGCGAAACGGCCGGCGGCAGGTGACTTTTCCATGCATCTGCATGTAGAACACGCCTCCGGCCGGTTAAAGGGCGCCGTGCGAAATAGTTGGAGCACCGCCCCGGCTTTTGCGCGCCACTTTCTTGGAAATGCCGGATTGCGCAGGCCGAATCGCCTGATATATCGCTCGTTCCCGCTTACCTGCGCTCGTTCGCAGGAGTGAGCCTCAGGAGAAAAGCAATGACCGACCAGCCCAAGGACCAACCCAAGTCCGAGCAGCCCAAATCCGAATCCGGCTTTCAGTACAGCCTCAGCAATCTGAGGCCCGTGACCCCGCTGGAAAAGATCACCCTCACCTTCCCCGACGGCGCCCGGCGAGAATACGCCAAGAGCATCACCGGCCTCGAGATCGCCAAGGGCATTTCGCCGTCGCTGGCCAAGCGCACGGTTGCGATGGCGCTCGACGGCGCGGTCTGCGACCTCGACGATCCCATCGAAGCCGATGCCGGGATCGAGCTGATCAACCGTGACGATCCCCGCGCGCTCGAGCTGATCCGCCACGACTGCGCCCACGTGCTGGCCGAAGCCGTGCAGACGCTGTGGCCGGGCACGCAGGTCACCATCGGCCCCGTGATCGAGAACGGCTTCTATTACGACTTCTTCCGCAACGAGCCGTTCACGCCGGAAGACTTTGCCGCGATCGAGAAGAAGATGCGCGAGCTCATCGCGCGCGACAAACCTTTCACGAAGGAGGTTTGGGATCGCGAAAAGACAAAGCAGGTGTTCCGCGACAAGGGCGAGGCGTTCAAGGTCGAGCTGGTGGACGCCATTCCCGGCAACGAGCCGATCAAGATCTACTATCAGGGCGACTGGTTCGATCTGTGCCGCGGCCCGCACATGACCTCGACCGGCAAGGTCGGCAACGCCTTCAAATTGATGAAGGTGGCCGGCGCCTATTGGCGCGGCGACAGCAACAACCCGATGCTGACCCGCATCTACGGCACGGCGTTCGCCAAGCAGGAGGACCTCGACGCCTATCTCAAGCAGATCGAGGAGGCCGAAAAGCGCGACCATCGCAAGCTCGGGCGCGAGCTCGACCTCTTCCATTTCCAGGAGGAAGGTCCGGGCGTCGTCTTCTGGCACCCGAAGGGCTGGACCATCTTCCAGCAGCTGATCGCCTATATGCGCCGGCGCCTGACCGGTGACTACAACGAGGTCAACGCGCCGCAGATCCTCGACAAGTCGTTGTGGGAGACCTCGGGCCATTGGGGCTGGTACCGCGAGAACATGTTCGCGGCGCAGTCGGCCGGTGACGAAGCCGAGGACAAGCGCTGGTTCGCGCTCAAGCCGATGAACTGCCCCGGCCACGTGCAGATCTTCAAGCACGGCCTGAAGAGCTACCGCGACCTGCCGCTGCGGCTCGCCGAGTTCGGCGTGGTGCATCGCTACGAGCCGTCCGGCGCCATGCACGGGCTGATGCGCGTGCGCGGCTTCACCCAGGACGACGCCCACATCTTCTGCATGGAGGACCAGCTCGCCGACGAGTGCCTGAAGATCAACGAGCTCATCCTGTCGACTTACGCCGATTTCGGCTTCACCGGCGATCTCACCGTGAAGCTGTCGACGCGGCCGGAGAAGCGCGTCGGCACCGACGCGATGTGGGACCACGCCGAGCGCGTGATGGCCACCGTGCTGCGCGAGATCCAGTCGCAGAACAATCACATCAAGACCGAGATCAATCCGGGCGAAGGCGCCTTCTACGGGCCGAAGTTCGAATATGTGCTGCGCGACGCCATCGGCCGCGACTGGCAGTGCGGCACCACCCAGGTCGACTTCAACCTGCCGGAACGGTTCGGTGCGTTCTACATCGACCACGACAGCGGCAAGAAGCCGCCGGTCATGGTGCATCGCGCGATCTGCGGTTCGATGGAGCGCTTCATCGGTATCCTGATCGAGCACTATGCCGGCAACTTCCCGCTCTGGCTGTCGCCGGTGCAGGTGGTGGTCACCACCATCACGTCGGAGGCCGACGAGTATGCCAAGCAGGTGCTGGAGCAGGTCCGGCGCGCGGGGCTTCGGGCCGAGATCGACCTGCGCAACGAAAAGATCAACTACAAGGTCCGCGAGCATTCGCTGGCCAAGATCCCGGCGCTGCTCGTGGTCGGCAAGAAGGAGGCCGAGACGCAGTCGGTTTCCGTCCGCCGGCTCGGCAGCGACGGCCAGAAGGTAACGACGACGGTGGAGGCCATCGCCGCCCTCGTCGACGAGGCGACCCCGCCGGACGTGAAACGGGCGCGTGCGGCCGGCTAGCAGCCGCGCGTCCCTGCGACGCTTTGCGACTCGATTTCGCAACCTGAAGATGTAGTATCCCTCCGTCGTCATGACGGGGGGATCAGCATGAAGCTCGAATCCGCGCGCGCATTGAAGCTGGAGATCGCCAGCGAGGTCGTGCCTCCCGCCGTGGCCGCCATCAGCGCCGCCGGCGGTTTTTCGGTCACCACCTTCGCGCTGCACAAGCTGACCAATGCCGAACCCCTGGTCGCGCTGGGTGTTGCACCGGGAAAAACCGAGAATGACGTCAGGCTCGCTGTCAGATTGCAGCGCCATTCGCTGGAGCGATCGGGCGGATTGCTGGAAAATATCCGCAAGCGCGCCAAGAACGAGGTCGATGTCCGCTTCGTCGGCCGGATCGCCAAGCACGCCCTGCCTTGGTATCGCCAGCGCCAGCGGCCGCTTCAGTGCGGCTGTTCCGTCGGACACTTCAAGATCACGGCGGGAACAATCGGTGCGATCGCCAGGCAACGCAAGACCGGCCATGACGTCATCCTGAGCAACAACCATGTGCTCGCGAACGAAAACGACGCCAAAGCCGGCGACGCCATTCTGCAGGCGGGCGCCTTCGACAAGGGCAAGATGAAGGATGCGGTGGCCAAGCTCACGAAATGGGTGGACCTGCGGCCCAATGGCGCCAATCTGCTCGACGCTGCCATCGCTGCATTGTCAAAGGGCATCGACGCAGACCCGCTGGACTACAAAGGCATCGGCACGCTCGCCGGGGCGCGCATCGCGCCCCTGTCCCCCGGAATGGCGGTATCCAAGGTCGGACGGACCACCGGCGTTACCCATGGGCGGATCAGCGCGATCGAGCTCGACAAGGTCGTGATCCAGTATGACCTCGGAATGATCTCGTTCGACGACCAGGTGGAGATCGAATCCACCGGCGCCACCTCGTTCAGTGCGGGCGGCGATTCCGGCTCGCTGATCCTGGATGGGGAGAACCGCGGCTGTGCCCTGCTGTTCGCCGGCAGCGAAACCGGCGGATCGAACGGCCGCGGCCTCACCTATGCCAATCCGCTCGCAATCGTGCTCAAGAGGCTGGCAATCGACCTGCATGGCAACTAGATTACGGCCATGAACGAGACCAAGATGGCGGCGGTTCGCCGCGCCAAGGAACGGTTCAGCGCGTTGATGCCAAAGGGCCTCGACGTGGTCGGGGTCGGCATCGGCTTGAAGGGCGACGACCCGGCCCTGAAGGTCAATCTTGGAACCGCTCCGAAAGACGACAGCCTGCTGCCGGAAACGATCGACGGCGTGCCCGTTGTCTACGACTATGTCGGCAAAATCCTCAAACGCTGACCGAGGCCGCATCGCAAATCCGGCCGTCCGTCTTTTTACAATCTCTCGAAACAACCTTCCGGTTGCTTCGTCGCCGACCTATCTCGGTGACAGGAGTTGCCACTCCCTATGACGAAAGAGATCTCCGTGCCCGACGCCATCGAACTCCTGAAGACCCGCCGCTCGGTCAAGCCGCGCGAGATGTCCGGCCCCGGCCCCTCCCCGGCCGAGCTCGAGACGATCCTCACCATCGGGGCGCGCGTGCCCGACCACGGCAAGCTCGCGCCCTGGCGCTTCATCATTTTCGAGGGCGATGCGCGCCAGCGCGCCGGCGAGGTGATCGCGAAGGTCTTTGCCCGGAAGAATCCCGGCGCGCCCGCGGCGGATGTCGAGACCGAGCGCAAACGCCTCACCGATGCGCCGCTGGTGATCGGCATCGTCAGCTTCACCAGGCCGCATCCCAAGGTGCCGGCCTTCGAGCAGGAATTGTCGGCGGGCGCCAGCGTCATGAACATCGTCACGGCCGCGACCGCGCTCGGCTACGGCGCTTGCTGGCTGACCGGCTGGTTCTCCTTCGATCGCGACGTGCTGGACGGTCTCGGCCTCAAGCCGGACGAGAAGCTTGCCGGCTTCGTCCATATCGGCAAGCCGACCAAGCCGAGCGAGGACCGCCCGCGACCGGTCCTTTCTGAAATCGTGACGCGATTTTAATCGAAGGCTTGTTGACGCCCCCGACGTCTTGCGGCTTTGATCCCGGCGAGGGAGGAAGCCCGGATGATGCGTCGTGAATTTCTGGTCGGGGCCGCGCTGCTTGCAGGTACGATGGCGCGAGGCCGCGCCGCCGACATCCCGGCGCCGTCGTCCGACGGGCTCGACCGCATCACGGCGTACTTCGACAACGAGGTGACGAGCGGCCGGCTGCCGGGCGCCGTGATCCTGGTCCAGCAGCACGGCAAGCCGGTCTATCTGAAGACGTTCGGCGTGCGCGACACCAGGACGGGCCTCGCGATGACGCCCGATACGGTCTTCGCCATCCACTCCATGACCAAGCCGATCACGTGCCTTGGCGCGATGATGTTGATCGACGACGGCAAGCTCGCGCTCGCCGATCCCGTCTCGAAATACATCCCCCTCTTTGCCGATACCAAGGTGGGCCTCGAGGTCACCAATCCCGACGGCACGCTGGCGGTGGATCTCGTGCCGCCGGTCCGTCCCGTCAACATCGAGGATCTGCTGCGGCACACCTCGGGCATCAGCTACGACTATATCGGCGGCAAATGGGTCGAGCAGGCCTACAAGGCCGCCAACATCTTCGAGGGGCAATTCAACAACAGGGAATTCGCCGAGCGCATCGCGAAATTGCCGCTGGCGCGGCAGCCGGGAACGCTGTGGCGCTACGGCCATTCCACCGACGTGCTCGGCAGCGTCATCGAGATCATCTCGGGGCAGACGCTGTACGCATTCCTCAAGCAGCGCATCTTTGATCCACTCGGCATGAGCAGCACCAAGTTCACGCTGGCGACGGAAGACGAGCTCGCGCGGATGGCGCGGCCGCTGCCGAACGACTACATCCTGCTCGCCGCCGAGCGCGACCGCCTCGACCATCCCGAATGGCAGTCCGGCGGCGGCGGGCTGCTCTCGACCATCAGCGACTATCAGCGCTTCTCGCAGATGCTGCTCAACGGCGGCGAGTTCGAGGGCAAGCGCTATCTGAGCGCTGCTGCCTTCAAGGCCATGACGACCGATCACATCGGGCCGGGCTCCGGCGTTGCCCGCGACTATTTCTATTTCCCGGGCGACGGCTTCGGCTATGGCTACGGCCTCGCGATGCGCACCGATCCCGGCAATGCGAAACCTCCGCCGCCGGGCTCGCTTGGCGAGTTGAAATGGGACTCAGGCAGCGGCACCTATTTCGGCGTCGATCCCAAGCTCGACATGGTCTATCTGTTGATGCAGCAGACCCAGAACGAGCGTGGCCGCATCACGCCCGCGTTCAAGGCGCTGGTCTATGACTGCTATCCCGAAGGGCTACGCCGCCCGTGAGGCGCGCCGGCCGAAATCGGCGAGCAGCTTTGCGATCTCGGCAGCAGGCCGCGCCGCGCTGAACAAGAAGCCCTGCACCTCGTTGCAGCCTTCGGCGCGGAGCCAGTCGAGCTGATCCTCGGTCTCGACGCCCTCCGCGGTCGTGGTGATGTTGAGGCTGCGGCCGAGGCCGGAGATCGCGCGCACGATCGCTCCGCAATCGGGCCGCAGCGCCAGATCCTTGACGAAGGAGCGGTCGATCTTGATCTTGTCAAAGGGAAAGCTGCGGAGATAGCTGAGGCTGGAATAGCCGGTGCCGAAATCGTCCATGGAGATGCTGACGCCGAGCTCGCGCAACTGATGCAGGATGGCGAGATTGGCGTCGGTCTCGGCCAGGAAGATCGACTCGGTGATCTCGAGCTCGAGCCGCTTCGGCGACAGGCCGGACCGCGCCAGTGCCGAGATCACGACCTGAACCAGATTGCGGCTGCGGAATTGCGCCGGCGACAGATTGACCGCGACCTTGACGTCGACCGGCCATTTCACCGCCTCGGCGCAGGCCTCGCGCAGCACCCACTCACCGAGCTGGGTGATCAGGCCGATGTCTTCTGCGACCGGAATGAACTCCGCCGGTGAGATCATGCCCTTGTCCGGGTGAAGCCAGCGCAACAGCGACTCGAAGCCGGAGATGCGGTCGGAGGCGATCGACACCAGCGGCTGGTAGTGCAGCTCGAACTCGCCATTGGCAAAGGCGCGGCGCAGATCGAGCTCCATGTCGCGACGCTTCTGCGCCTGCAGATCCATCTCGCGCTCGAAGAAATGATGCACGCCGCCACCGTCGGACTTCGCCCGGTACAGCGCCATGTCGGCGTTGCGCATCAGCTTTTCCGACGTCACGCCGTCACCCGGCGACAGCGCGATGCCGATGCTGGCACCGATCACCATCTCCTGGCCATCGAGCTCGTAGGGCGCCTTCAGCATGTCGATCAGCAGGCTCGCACAGGCGCTGGCTTCGTTCGGCGAGACATCGGCCGCGAGAATCACGGCGAACTCGTCGCCGCCGAGCCGCGCCGCGATATTGGCGCCGCGGACCGTGGTGCCCAGACGTGCGGCGACTTCCTTCAACAGGCGGTCGCCCACCGGATGGCCGAAGGAATCGTTGATGTTCTTGAACAGATCGAGATCGATGTAGAGCACGCCGACCCGTTTCCCCGCGGCCTGGTCGAGCGCCTGCTTCAGGCGCTCCTGGAAATATTCGCGGTTCGGCAGGTTGGTGAGCCCGTCATGGTGCGCCATATGGGCGATCCGCGCCTCCGCCTTGCGCCGTTCGGTGATGTCGACCACCGCGACCAGATAACCGTCGCGATCGTCGAAGGCAACGCGGCGGCCGAAGGTGAGCACCTCGATCTCGCTGCCGTCGGCGCGCAGATGCCGCCAGTTGCGCGAGGAGTGATAGGTGTCGCCGACGCATTCGAGCGCCTCGGCGCGGCTGTCCCACTCGTCCTGCGGCCAGATCTCGTGCAGCCTCATGCGCAGGAAGACGGCACGGCTGTAACCGTAATGCTGGACCGCCGCGTCGTTGACGCCGAGGAACTGCTTGGTCTCGGCATCGAACACCCACATCGGCATCGGGTTGTTGTCGAACAGCAGGCGGAACGAGGCGTCGCGCCGCTTCAACACGGTGACATCCGAGATCGTCAGCGAAACCATGTCGGCGAAGGCGGTGGCGCTCAGCCGCAGGTTCCGGCCATCGCTATCGATCTCGAAACAACGAGGGGCGCCGTCCGCAATGACCTCGCGCAATCGATCCATCACCTCGGGCGAAGACAGCAGGCTCTCACCATCGAGGAGTCGTTGCCATTGCAGGGTATGCGGTCCTGCTCCCAGCAGCTTCGAGGCGCCTTGATTGTGGTGCACGACTTGAAAGTCGAACGGCCGTCCACCGGCGTCGCGCAGGGTCGCCAGCGACACCACGGCGTCGTCGGTCGAGGCGAAGATCGCATCCAGCAGGTTGTACTGCGCGCCCCGCTCGTTGACGTAGGCACCGACCAGCGTCGCGCCCCAGCGCGAGGACGTCGGCAGCGCCAGCAGATCGTAGGTCCTGACCATGCCGTCGCGAACGCAATGTGCGCTGGCCTGGTGCGGCCGTCCGTTGTGGAGTGCGCCGGCCACCGCTTCCGACAGCGCCGCGGCGCAATCGGGCGCGAGCCCGGCGACCGGTATGTCCCAGCGCTCCTCGCCCAGCCATTTCTGCACATAACGTCCGCTGCGCGACAGTTCGAGCGCACCGTCGCCCTTGAGCAGCGCGATGTGGTCGGCGAGCCGTCCCAGGCTGCCGAGCATCACGTCCTCGTAGCGCGGCAGCCGTTCGCCCGGCTTCAACGCGGCATGCCATTTGCGTTGAAGCACCGGGATGTCGTCAAACATTTCGGCGGCCGGTTTTCCCGACACTTTCTTCGCGGCAGTCATGGCAGTCCCCAACGCACTTTCCGAGGGCATCCAATGCAGGCGCGCTTAAGGACGTGTAAAGAGCGCTCGGGCGCAGGTTCCATTCGGCGACTATGACAGTTTTAAGTCGGGTGTTGGTTAGTGCGCGTTAGAGACCATGACGGTTGTGCGAAGGCGCCGAGCGCGTCCGCCGCGCTCGTGTCCCGGAAGCGCTGCAGCGTTCTTGCGCTGCCGCGCAGAGGCGGGACCCAGAAGACCACACGGATCACGGCGGCATGGGCCCCAAGCTCTACAGCGCATCACTTCGTGCTGCGCAGCGTCCGGGGCACGAGAGCGTTGTCGAATGACCGACATGGGCTCGCATCCTCGCGGCGAATTTCGCCCGAGCTTTGCTTGATCGACTCACCCTCATGAAAGAGGGCGCAGGGAAGACCGGGTGCCGGCTGGCACCCGCGGTCCACTGTGCGAAGTTGCAGTAGGAAATCTGCACAGCGGCATACAGGTGTAGCCAGGACATCCGGCCTTCCCTGCGCAGGGGAAAATAAACAGGCGTATGGATGCCTGAGGCGGGCACCATGCCCGCTAAGCCATTGATCCGTCGCGCATTATCGCTACATGCTTCCAAGGGCTTCCTTAAGCCTTCGGATGCATATCGCGACACATCGCGAGACACACGGGGATCATCATGGCGCGCAAGGTCAGACACTCGGCACTCGAAAGTCCTACCGCAAGATCGAAACTGCAAATCCGCCGCCGTCCGTACAACGGCCCATCGCTCGGACGTGGCGTCGCGTTGCTATACCGGCGCAACAAGACCAACGGCACATGGGTCTTGAAAAGCAGCGACGGCCACGGCGCCTACTGGACGAAAGCCTTCGCACTCGCCGACGATTTCGAGGACAGCGACGGCAAGCGGGTGTTGTCATTCCATCAAGCGCAGGACGCCGCGCGCAAGCTGGCACGTGGCGAGGATGGCGGCACCGAGGCCGCGCCGCTCAGCGTCGATGCCGCGCTCAAGGCTTACCGCAGCGATCTGGAGGCGCGGCAAGCCAACGCCTACAACGCGCTCTGGCCGCGCCTGCATCTCACCAGCGTGCTGCTCAGCAAGCCGGTGGCCCTGCTCGGCGCCGATGAACTGACGAAATGGCGCAATGGGCTGCTCAGCAAGATGGCGCCGTCAACGGTCAACCGTCTCTGTCGTTGCGTCTGTGCCGCGCTGGAATTGGCCGCGCAGCTCGACAAGACCGAGCGCATCGCCGAGAATCGGTCCGCTTGGCAAATCGGCTTGTCCGCGCTGCCCGACGCGGGCAAGGCGCGCAACGTCATCTTGACGGATCGGAAGGTCCGGGAATTCGTCGCCGAAGCCTACGGGCTCGATGCCTCGCTCGGTTTGCTCAGTGACGTGCTGGCGATCACGGGCGCGCGGCCGAGCCAAGTGATCCGCTTGCTGGTGGCCGATCTGCATGACCATCCGACCAAGCCGAAACTATCGATGCCGCGATCCGGCAAGGGCGGCAGCAAGAATCGTGCGGCGCGCCGGGTTGAGCGCTTCAGTGTGCCGATCACGCCTGCGCTGGCGGTGAAGTTGCGAGAGGCCACCAAGGGCCGCGCCGACGATGCGCCGCTATTGCTGCAGAGTGACGGCACGCGGTGGCCCGACAATCCCGGCCAAACCTATCACCGTCAGATCGACAAAGTCGTCAAAGCGATCGGTGCCGGACCTGAAACGACGGCCTACGCCTTGAGGCATTCCAGCATCGTGAGGCGGTTGCTGCAAAGAGCGCCGGTGCGGTTAGTCGCGGCGTTGCACGACACCAGCGTCAAAATGATCGAGATGCACTACAGCCGCTACATCACCGAGCATGCCGATGATCACGCGCGCATCGGCTTGCTACAGGATGAGCTGCCGGACAACGTGACGCCGATGCGCGCGGCGTGAGTGAAGCGCAACGTTTGAGAAAACCGGCGGTCTCCGCCGGTTTTTTTGTGTCTTCAATCGTCGCGGGTTGTCAGGAAATCTGATCAATGATTGCGAGTGAAAGCCCGCCGAGACTTGTAGACCGCAATATTTTTCGGCGGGGCTTGCGTTCGCCGTCGATGGGTCGATGCTTATGCATGAGGCGAAGTCTGCTTCGCCGATTTGGAGGAGAGCGCGATGGCCCGTCCCGAGACCACTGGCAAGAAGATCAGCACCGCTGGCGGCAAGAAGAAAGCCGGTCCGGCCCGCAAGTCCGACGCCGACGATGACGCGGATGACGATGATGGTTCGTACACCGTCGATGAGTTCTGCCGCCGCAACAAAATCTCGCTGCAGGCCTTCTACAAGCATCGTGCCGATATGCCGCGCGGCTATCTTGTCGGTAGCAAACGTTTGATCAGCCGCGAAGAGGACAGGGAGTGGCGAACGGCGCGCACCGAAGCCGCAAAGTCGCAGCCGCTGGTCACCGACATCTTCCACCGGAATCAAAAGCAGCGCCGTGCCCGCGAGCAGGCCGCGCAATGACACGACACGCACCATCATCACCACGCGCACACAAGCCCCGGCATCGTCCGGGGCTTTTTCTTTGTCAGGTCAGGAAAACTGACAAGCGGAGAATGAGCAAGCAGATCGGAGAAGATCACATCATGGCGAAAGCTGCATCGAAATCATGGCGCGACGTCCTGCCGATTCACCCTGCCGCTGAGATGTTTCCGCGCATGTCGAAGAACGAGCTGCTCGCGCTGGGCGAGGACATTAAGCGACATGGTTTGCGCGAAGGGATTGCGCTCTACAATGACGTCTTGCTTGATGGCATCAACAGGCTCGACGCAATGGAGGCGGTTGGCACCAACCTGATCACTGGCAACGGAGAGATCAATTGGGCGCTTCTGTCGCCTCTCGACGTTCGAAACATTGATCCTTACGAGTATGTCGTCAGTGCCAACCTCCATCGTCGCCATCTCACCACCGAGCAGAAACGCGAGCTGGTCGAGAAGCTGGTGAAAGCGACTCCGGAGAAGTCGGACCGCCAGATCGCGGAGACAACCAAGACGAGCCCGACCACGGTCGGCAAAGTCAGGAAGGTCATTCTGCTATGGGCTGACTTCCGCTTCTGCGCCATAGCTGACCTTCACGGCAGTGCTTGCTGAGGGCTGCTTCTGACCCATTGCAGTCATCGAGGACTGCATGCAAGCTGAACGGGGATCGGACGAGATAATTCGCAGAGGCTAGGTTCATGACAGCAACACTTTGGGAGGTCCCGGTCCCTCCCACTCAGGTTGAATCTACAAGAATTGAGCAGTTGCCGAAGCGTATCACGCGCTTGGCCATTTCCTTAGTGGTGCTGAGGGATGATGTTGATGTGGTTGAATATCACGATCTTTCTTTTGAGGGGACCGAGCTGTTCAAGTGCACCTATCTCACCTCTCTAACACGAGAGATGATCCGGTCAGCTTACGGCAAGCTCGTGGATTTAGGGCGTACTGAATTGTGGTCTCAGATTGCCGACAGATCGCAGAAAGAGAATATTCGGCACTTAATGATTTGCTTCGATGACGGCCCTTGTTACGAGGTTGTCTGCACCAGCTTTTCGCACTTGAAAAGATAAACTGTGATGTCGCCTATTGGCCCTTCAGAGACCTCGGCACACGTCCGCTTTTTGACCGCTGTTGGAAGTTGAGCGGACATCAGGCGGCTGGCGCGTAGACGTACATGGCCTAGAGCCCCAAAGCTGAAACGGTCCGGCAGCCGTGAGGCCGCCGGACCGGATCGCAAGTATCGGTTGGTGATGCAGATAACTCGGTTGTCGCAGGGCGTCGCGGGTGTTGGTTGAGCGAGATCAAGCTGCGATGTCCGGGCGAGTACGGGGGCGCCGATGATGAGGTCGCCGAGGCGCTGCGTGAGCTTGCGCGGGGCGCGGTGCTGGAGCGGGAGGGTGTGGGTTTTCCGGCAGCCCGCACCTCGGCGGCCCGGATACTGGGAAATTTCCCAACGGTGGGGATGCTTATGGATGGAAGATATTTTTGGCCAGCCGGATCGCGACACAACGGAGGACACAACGGCAACACCTCGTTGATTTCTCTGCTGTTTTTGCCGTCTGCGAAGCCCTGCGCAGTGGCTTTACGGCTTATGTCGCGCTCTCCCCGGGGAGCGATGCACTATTGCCCCCGTCGCCTTGCGGATGGCTGATGCGCGCG
>NZ_JAFCKS010000011.1 GCF_018129995.1 Bradyrhizobium sp. SZCCT0153 | reverse complement strand
TCGTCGAACCGGGCGTCGCAACGGCCGACAGCGCGGGCCACGGTAACTCGGAGCACGCTTCGGAGCCAGGGTCTGCACAGGCGGCAGCCATGGAGTCGACTGAAGCTGATTCCGCACCGGGCAACGGCGTCGGCAAAGGCGCCGAGAACCACGCTGCGGCTTCGGACACTGCGAGCGTGTCAGCGGCAGTGCAGACCACAGAGCCGGCCGTCGTGGAGCACGGCAATTCGGGGCACGATTTATCCTCGACCTCTGCAAACGCCGCGGATCAAGAACTGGTATTCCGCTTCGATAGCGAGGTAACTCCCTCCACTCCCGTCGCGGTAGCTGAGCCTGAAGAGCTGAATCATCCGCACGTTCCGCCCGGTCAGGAGAACCTCGAGGTCATCGTCAATATACTCCCCAATGCACTGGACGGACACGCGGCCGACCACGGCAATAGCGGTCTGCATCATGTCGTTATAGCTACGCCTCATGACTTGCTGATTTGAACTGTTGCATTGTCATTGACCGGAAATGGCAATTGTCAGTGACAATGCGCGCGTTCCTGGCAAAAGCTTTCGTCGGGCGAATGCCGGTGCATGTTCACTCCGCGATCCTCGACGTCGCCATGTCACCGGCGGGCTGGCGATAATCTCGGTGGCGGCGAGGCAACTCATCGCCTGGATGAGCCGGCTCCAATCGGAATTCGTGCCCCGGCCGCGGAGCGTCAATGCACCTGACAGATCGCCCCGAGGTCTTCTCTCGAAGGTATCGCCGACGAGATGTTGGTGATTTGCCGGCTACGGGCGTTCATGGGCTGAATACACTGTGGAGAAAGCGCTCCTTTTCGCCCGGCGCGTAACCCTGCGAAGCGCCAAAATACGGTTCACTTTGGCCTTGGTCGGGTGCGGGCCCGTAGTGTATCGGCGGCGCGGATTGTGCGTAGGCCGAACTCCAGGCGGGGTCCGAGGCGGGACGAACAACAACATGCGACCGGTGCGAATGGTGCACCGTGGCCGCGTTCGCAGCGCCCGCGAGGCTAATCAAAAGGCTCAACGCCAAAATAGAACGCATTGCTTCTTCTCCAATCGAGAGCCGCCCCCTGCCTAGATAGGAAACAGGTCACGTCGCTCCAGCGATGAGCGGGTTCACGATTGGTCACATCGTTGGCATCACGCGCGCGGGGTCCCATGCCAACCTTTGGCTGTCATCCCCTGGCTATTGGCGGATCGACCGGATTTTGCCTCCAAGCGGTCATCGCATTCCCACTTCACGTTACTCCGGGAGCCCGGCCGTCTTCAGCGCATCGCCAAGAGTTTCCGCAAGCGCCGGGGCACAGTTCACGCCCGCGAACTGGCGGCTGTAGCGAAAGGTCGGTTGAAGTTCGAGCACCCGCTCCGCGGCCGCCCTCGCTTCATCCAGCCGTCCGAGTTTGGCAAGCGCAGCGGCCAGTTGGACATAGGTGATGCTGTGTGCGGGATTGGCCTGAACGGACTTGTAGGCGGCGCGACAGGCCTCTTCGTAGCGGCCGCGCAGCAAATGACTCATCGCCTGCGCGTCGAATGCGGCGAAAGCCCACGGGTCGAACGGGCTGAGCCGCATGCCTCGCTCGCTCCACTCGATGGCGCGCTCGGGTTCTCCGCTCCATCCGAGAATGACGCTGCCGAGGATGTAGGTCAGCGCCGAGGAGGGGCTGACGGCAAGCGCGGCTTCGAATGCGGTGAAAGCCGCGTCGCGATCATGCCCATCCATGCCGATTGAAAAACCCGCAAGCGCCAGCGCAGTCGCGTCGTCCTGGCCGTGAAGGATCGCCGAACGGGCATGTCGGATCGAAGCGGCACGATTCGTCTCCCGCAAGCCGACGCGAAGGAAGAGGCAATGGTGGCACATCGCCGCGTTGCCATGTGCCAGCGCGTAGGTGGAATCGAGTTCAATGGCACGTTCGAGCAGCACGAGCGCTCGAGACACCTGCTCTGGCATCCCGGAATCGACGTCGAGCTGGGCCCGCAGAACGAGATCGTAGGCATCCAGGCTGTCGGGGCGCTTCCGCTTGACCCTGTCGATTTCGGCACGGCGCAAGCTCGGCGCAATCGCGCCCACCGCCGAGAGCGCAATCTCATCCTGGAGTGCGAAAATATCGTCGGAGCTGCGGTCGTAGCGCTCGGCCCATACATGAGCGCCGGTCGAGGCGTCGATCATCTGGCCCGTCACGCGCACGCTGCCTTCGGCCTTGCGCACGCTGCCTTCGAGAACGTAGCGCACGCCGAGCTCGCGGCCGACCTGCTTCACGTCCACGGCACGGTCCCTGTAGGTCAAGGTCGAGTTTCGCGCAATGACGAACAACCACTTGATGCGGGCCAGGCCGGTGATGATGTCTTCGACCATCCCGTCGGCGAAGTAGTCCTGCTGGGGATCGCCGCTCAAGTTCGAAAACGGCAGAACCGCGACGGACGGCTTGTCGGGCAACGTCGGTGCGTACGCCGCACGGGCGGCAGGTGACGCATCCGGACCATGGGTGGCGACGGGCGGTCCGACATAGCGATAGCCGCGGCGCGGCAGCGTTTCGATCCAGCTATCGGCCTTCTCGTCGGCGAGCACCCGGCGCAGGGCGGCGATCTGCACCGTGAGATTGTTGTCGGCAACGGCCAGTCCGCCCCAGCCGGCCTCGACCAGCGCATCCTTGGAAACCGGTACGCCCGCGTTCTCCAGCAGCAGCCGCAGCAGCGCGACGGCGCGCTGCCCGAGCATGGTGGGCCTGGCCCCATGGTAGAGAATGCCCGCCTCCGGGTCGAGGCGGAACGGGCCGAACTGGTAGAGATCCGCCGTTGCCATTCGATGCTTTTAGCAAATTTTTGGGAACTGTTTCACGACTTCCGACACAGATGGGCGATGTTGCTTCAGTGCCCGTGGGAGCACGCACCTGGACGATGGAGGAATGTCATGAGCGCCGATGCTGTCATTCGTATGCCTGACGAGAAGAAGGGCGTCATGCTCCGTGGTCATCCCATGGTTTTCCTCGTCACTGGCGAGGATACCAAATACACGAGCATGTTCGACTGGACGATCCCGGCGGGCTTCGCCACCGGGCTGCATGTTCATCGGGTGCAGGAGGAGACCTTCTATCTACTCGAGGGGGAGTGTGAGTGGCATGTTGGCGACAAGACGCTGCGCGCAAGCCCGGGGACCTATTTGTTCATCCCGCCGGGGGTCCCTCACAACATCACCAATGTCAGTGACAAACCGGCCCGCGTGCTGATGACCGTCTCCCCGCCCGGCCACGAGCACTATTTCGAACAGCTTGCGAAACTCGCGGCGCAGGGTGCGCCGGATCCAGGGGTTCTCTCCGACCTCCGCGACCGTTACGACACCGATCAGTTGTCGACTTTGACAACACGGGCGTAAGCCTTGGTCGCTTGAGTTCGGCCGTGCTCAGCGCGTCGCGGCGTTCGTGTGATCAGCGCGCCCGGGGCGGAGCCGGCGGTCTGAACCTCACGCGCGGGTTCACAGCGCAAGAGGTGTTCCACCGCCCGGATGCCGAGGCCATGCACTGTTCTCGGGTCTCATACATGCACTCGCCGGAAGCGCCGAGCTCTCCGCCAAAGACGCACCAGGGGTAGTCGCGCTCGGCGTGTGCCGCGGGAGCAAGCCCCGCCACCATGAAGACAACCAGCACGGCGATTCGCATGAGATACTCCATCATGTCAGCCGAACGGCGCCGGAAAAAGCTGGCGCCTGGAAAAGGGAGCCGGTCGCTGAATGGCTAGCGAATTGCTGCCCCAACGGCAAGCACCAATCCGGCATTGCGCGATATCGTTCCTATCGTATTGCAGAAGTTTGTCATCAGCTCCTGGGAGGTCCGAGTGACCCGAAGCGGGCATACGGCTTGCCCCGCCTTCCCGCGTCGTTCGGTTGCCGCTGCCTGTTCTATCACTGCTATTCAATCGTTGCGTTCACCGTCATGACCGATCTGCCCGAGCCGTACGGACCTTTTCCTTCGCCATATATGGCAAAGGTGTCGTTGCCCCTGTATCCGGATGTCGCCGTGTATCTGAACGTCGTTACGTTAAGCTGCCTCAGCGTCCCGTGTGCAGGCTTGCGGGAAACGCCCGAGCTATTCATCACGCCTGGAATTCGCATCGGGAAATTGCACGTTTCGCCCGTCTTGACCGCGACGTAGGCAGTCATGTCGACACCGAACGCTGATGGATGGCCTGTGACCCGGCAGTCAGAGACGGCAAAAGCCGAAACCGGCGTAAAGCTCAGCGCAGCCGCTATGACCCGCAACCACATGTGACTCTCCCGTCCGGGTGACATCGCCAGCAGTTGACTTCGAAGCGGTTGGACAACAATTGATTTGAATCAACATGCCGACCTGCGTCGGCGAAACGGTCGGAGGACGAATCGGCTTGGTTCCGCCCGTGGGCTCGTCGCGTCGGTGAAGAATTACGGCGAGAGTGCCGCGTCATTGCGGGGCGGTTGTTTCAGGGTTGCAGCCGTGAGAGCAGACGTTGTCGATCCTGATCGCGACGTCGCTGATCTATGCGCATCCGTTCAAGTTCGCCTTCTGCTTTGGTTGTCTCCTGGTTCTGGCGCTTCATCTCGATAATCAGCGCCTCTTGCTCTGCGAGTCGCCGTTCTCCTTCGACGACATCGCGCTCTATCTGGCTCAGCTCATCGTATATCGCAGTCGTGTACATCACGATCCTCGTGCGGCGGTGCCGCGCACGCTGGAGAGCATATTCCGCCCCTTGCTGGACCTCGACCAGGCCCGCGCGGTGCGGCCTTGTCCGGAGTGCGAGGCGCATGACTTTCAACTCAGCGAGCTTCTTGAACGTTCCTGTTGATGCCATTGTTTCCCGAGCTTTGATCGAGAGGCTATCTTGGTGACCGGAACTATCTTGGCACTATCTTGACGAAAGCGGCCCGCCTGACACGGCGACAGCCGTCACTGCCCCGGAACGAACCTCGTCAACCGAACGGACCCGTTGCTGACGACCTGTACAACGCGTACCGTCGCCGATGCCGATGCAAGGAACCCCAATGACTGATCGAGAAAAGATTCTAATTGCCCTGCGCGAAAAGCCTCTGAAGACTTTCGAAATCATGAAGCGTGTGAACATAAAAAATCAAGACGACTGTCAATCGCTCCTGCTGAAGATGCGTGACGACGGCGCCGTGAAGTTCGATATTCACAAGGGGCATTGGCGCGTTGCGTGACGACGTTCGCTTCGTCGCCAGCGGCCGGTGGAAATGCTTCCAGTTCCTTTCAGTGGAGAGAACGACTGGCTGTCTCCGGGCCGTATTTTCCTTCGGCGGTAACTTCCGTGGGGGGTGGCCGATGTCCGCTATCGCGCCGTTCTCGGCGGATAAGCGGACATCGCGCGTCGGAGGTAGTACTCCGTTTCGATCCAATCAGGACGCGGCGTTAGGCGTGCCTACTCCTCGTCTTCATCGTCCTCGTCTTCATCCTCGTCGTCTTCGTCCAGTTCTTCCAGTCGCTCGAGCACGGCGAGCGGCAGCGTCTCGCGAAACAAGTCGCCTTCGACGCCCATCCAGAGGCAGATGACGTCGTCGCCTTTGACGTCCGCGACGGTCAGCGGCTGGCCGCCGGATTTCAGCATGACGATATCGCCGGCTTTCAGTTCCATGGATGGTCCTTTCGGGTTGATTGACTTAAGAAGCTAGCAGGCCGGCATGACACGCCGATCACGGATCGCCGGATCAGTCGATGTGCTGCGGCAGCGCGCATCCGCCACCAGACTGCTGAAACGCCGATGATGGAGCCTCAGGCCGGGAGCGGGACCATGACGGAGACAAGGTACCTGCTCGATGGGTTGCGCAGGGGCTTTTCCGTCCCATGCGCCGCGATGATGGCATCATGCGCCTGTTTTGCCCGACGGGTCAAATGATTTCGCAAAATCCGCAATCTGCCGCGTTTGCGGCAAGCCGTTGATTTTGCAGCAGCCGGCTACTGTGCATGGGGTTGTTTTCGAAATTGTTTCTTCGCGCACCAGTTAGAGCCGGTCCGGCACCAGCTCGGTCAGCGAGCGGATGATGCGGTCGGGCTTGACGGTCGAGCCTTCGGGCAGGCCGTCGCCGTGCACGTCGATCCAGATCGAGTAGATGCCGAGGCGCTGCGGCGTCACGACCTCCCACTCCAGATTGTCGCCGATCATCCAGGTGTCCTGGGCGGTGACGCCGAGCGCCTCCATCGCGTGCAGATAGGCGCGCTCCTCGGGCTTGCCGAAACCGTGCTCGCCCTCGATCTGGATGTGATGGAAGCGGTGCGCCAGCTCGAAGCGCTCGACCTTGGCGCGCTGGGTGTCGGCGGCGCCGTTGGTCACCAGCGCGAGCTTGATGCCGAGCGCCTTCAATTGGTCGATCGCCTCATGCGCGCCGGGGAAGACGAACATCTCCTCCTCACGATAGGTGGTGAAGCGGTCGGCGAGGCGAATGGCGAGGTCGTCGGGCAGGGCGCGGTGGCCGGCCGCCGCGAGCGCGGCGAAGCCGCCCTTGACGGTGATGTGCCGGGCCTCGGCAAGCTTCAGCCGCCACGCGGCTTCCGCATTGGCCCAGAAGTTTCGCGCGAAGGCCAGCACCGCGGTGGCGACCTGATGCGGCGGCAGCGGCGCGAGCTCCTCGGCGAACTCGGCCGTGATCGTATTCCACGCGATCTCGGGCCGGCCATAGGCCGACAGGATGGTGTCGTCCATGTCGATCAGCATGGCGCGCGGCAGCGGCGTCATGGCGGGCTTCATCACGGTCATGGCCATTTCACCTCCGGCGGCAGCGACGACAGGATCGAATCGACATTGCCGCCGGTCTTGAGCCCGAAGATGGTGCCGCGGTCGTAGAGCAGGTTGAATTCGACATAGCGTCCGCGCCGGACCAGTTGCTCCTCGCGGTCATCAGCGGTCCAGGCGCTCGCGAAATTGCGCCGCACGATCTCGGGGTAGATATTCCGGAAAGCACGGCCGACGTCCTGGGTGAAAGCGAGGTCGGCGTCCCAGTCGCCGCTGTCGTGCCAGTCGTAGAAGATGCCGCCGATGCCGCGCGCCTCTTTGCGGTGCGGCAGATGGAAATACTCGTCGCACCATTTTTTGTACTTGTCGTAATCGGCGATGCCGTTCGGTTGCGCGCAGGCCTGTTTCATCGCGGCATGGAAGGCGATGCTGTCGGCGTCGTCCTGCGTGCGCCGGCGGTCGAGCACCGGCGTCAGATCGGCGCCGCCGCCGAACCATGCTTTCGTGGTGACGACGAAGCGCGTGTTCATGTGCACGGCGGGGACGTGCGGATTGCGCAAGTGGGCGATCAGTGAGATGCCGGAGGCCCAGAACCTCGGGTCTTCCGCCGCGCCCGGAATCTGCGCGCGAAACTCGGGCGCGAACTCGCCGTGCACCGTCGAGCAATGCACGCCGACCTTCTCGAACAGGCGGCCATGCATCATCGACATCACGCCGCCGCCGCCGGCCGCGCCGGTGTGATCGGTGCGCTGCCAGGGTGTCCGCAGGAAACGGCCGGCCTTGCCCGGATAAAGGCTTTGCGGCGCGTCATCCTCCAGCCGCTCGAAGCTCGCGCAGATGTCGTCGCGCAAGGCTTCGAACCATGTTCGTGCGCGGCTCTTGCGGTCTTCGATCAAATTGGGGTCCATTGCAGATGTCATCGCGTCAACCCTTGCGGACCGTAATAGCTGCAGCTCTCGTTGCAACTGTCGCGATGGATGCTGACTCGGGTGAGCTTGCCGATATGGGCCAGCCGCTCCCAGACGAAGCGCGACAGATTCTCCAGCGTCGGCGTGCCCAGCGCCTCGATCTTGTTGAGGTACTTGTGGTCGAGCGTCAGCCTGACGTCCTCGATCGCGCGCTGGACGAGACCGAGATCGACCACCATCCCGGTTTTGGGATCGGGCGTGCCGCGCACCGTCACCTCGGCGCGGAAGGAGTGGCCGTGGATCTCTTCGCTGGCGGCGCCGAACGTCGTTCCCGACAGTGAGTGCGCCGCCTCGAAGCGGAACGATTTCGTCAATTCCCACATCTGTTCGAAAACCAATCCTATCTGATGCCGAGCGATTTATGCGTCTGCACGCTCAGCCGCCATTGCGGATGATTGAGGCAGTAATCGATCGCGCGCGCGGTGTTCTCGGTGACCTCCGGTCCGTCCATCGGCTGCAGCGAGAAGCGCTCGAAGGCGAGATCCTCGAAAGTCTCCGGCGCGGCGAGGGCCTGCGGATAGACCAGCTTCAGCTCGTGGCCGCGCCGGATCACCAGATCGCTGCCGCCCTTGGGGCTGACGCAGATCCAGTCGAGCCCCGCGGGCGGGGCGATCGTGCCATTGGTCTCGACGCCGATCTCGAAGCCATTGGCGTGGAGTGCGTCGATCAGCGCGTCGTCGACCTGGAGCAGCGGCTCGCCGCCGGTGAGCACCACGTAGCGGTTGGCGGTGGAGGCCGTCCATTGCGCGGCGATGGTGTCGGCAAGTTCCACGGCCGAGGCATAGCGCCCGCCGAGCGTTCCGTCGGTGCCGACGAAATCCGTATCGCAGAATTTGCAGGTGGCATCCATACGGTCGGCCTCGCGCCCGCTCCAGAGATTGCAGCCGGCAAAACGGCAAAACACGGACGCGCGCCCGGCATGGGCGCCTTCGCCTTGCAGGGTCAGGAAGATTTCCTTGACCGCGTAACTCAACCGTCTCTCCTCAATCCTGTGGGCCCTTCCTGTGGGCCCTTGGGGTTCCGGAGCTGCCGCAGCGCTTCGCCGGCGGCCATGGCCGCGGACATGGCGACATTGAGCGACCGCAGCCCGGCCGTGATCGGGATCACCAGCCGCGCATCGGCGGCCTCGACCACCGCGTCGGTGACGCCGACGCTCTCGCGCCCGAATAGCAGGATGTCCGCCGTCTGGTAACGGAAATCGCGATAGTCGGTGGCCCCTTTGGTGGTGAACAGCAGCAGGCGGCAGCCCTGGGCCGCGCGCCACGCCTCGAATTTCGACCAGGAGTCGTGGCGGGTGATGCTGACCTGATCGAGGTAATCCATTCCCGCCCGGCGGAAATGCCGGTCGGAGACCGGGAAGCCTGCCGGTTCGATGATATGGGCGGCCACGCCCAGACAGGCGCAGAGCCTGAGAATCGTGCCGGTGTTCTGGGGGATGTCGGGTTGGAAAAGCGCTATCTGCATGGGCTGTGCTTAGGCTGTATCGGGGGCGGTGCGGGCCGGAAATGTCTCAATAAAACATCGCTAGCGCGGGAATTCGTGCATTGCACGCTTCCCCGCCGTTAGCGGGCTTGCGCTCGCCCGGCAAGGGTGCCAATAGAACGATTCTGGACTGCTGTTTTCGCCTTGTTTTGGTGGGGACGAGTGAAGTTCTGCCGCCGCGGGGGGCCGCGGGCGCCGGCAGGCTGTTCTGGGGACCTTGGGGGCTCCTGGGGCGGTTCCGCCGGCAGCATAAGAAGAAAGGGTTGGAATCGTGACGACAGCGTCTTCGGCGGACCATCCGACACGCCGTGATTTCTTATTCGTTGCAACGGGGGCGGCTGCAGCAGTAGGGGGCGCAGCTGCGCTCTGGCCCTTCATCTCCCAGATGAATCCTGATGCGTCGACCATCGCCGCCGGTGCGCCGATCGAGGTCGATCTCAGCCCGGTCGCCGAGGGACAGGACATCAAGGTGTTCTGGCGCGGCAAGCCGATCTACATCAGCCACCGCACCAAGAAGCAGATCGACGAGGCGCGCGCCGTCAACGTGGCGAGCCTGCCCGATCCGCAGACCGACGAGGCTCGGGTCAAGTCCGGCCATGAGCAATGGCTGGTCGTGATCGGCATCTGCACCCATCTCGGCTGCATCCCGATCGCTCATGAGGGCAATTACGACGGGTTCTTCTGCCCCTGTCATGGTTCGCAGTACGATTCGTCCGGCCGCATCCGCCAGGGGCCCGCGCCCGCGAACCTGCCGGTGCCGCCGTACCAGTTCGTTTCCGACACCAAAATCCAGATCGGCTGAGCTTCGGACCGCCGTCCGAAGCTTCGCGCCGTCTCGCCGTACATTTCCTCAGGATCGCATCATGAGCGGACCATCCGACTACCAGCCGAGCAATCCGGCCCTGCAATGGATCGAGCGGCGTCTGCCGATCCTCGGCCTCATGCACTCCTCTTTCGTCGTCTACCCCACCCCGCGCAATCTGAACTACTGGTGGACGTTCGGCGCCATCCTCTCCTTCATGCTGGGGATGCAGATCCTGACCGGCGTGATCCTGGCGATGCACTACACGCCGCATGCCGATCTCGCCTTCAAGTCGGTCGAGCTTCTGGTCCGTGACGTCAATTACGGCTGGCTGCTGCGCAACATGCACGCCTGCGGCGCGTCGATGTTCTTCTTCGCGGTCTACGTCCACATGCTGCGCGGCCTCTATTACGGCTCCTACAAGGAGCCGCGCGAGGTGCTGTGGATCCTCGGCGTCATCATCTACCTCTTGATGATGGCGACCGGCTTCATGGGCTACGTGCTGCCGTGGGGCCAGATGAGCTTCTGGGGCGCCACCGTCATCACCAACCTGTTCTCCGCCATTCCCTATGTCGGCGAGAGCATCGTGACGCTGCTGTGGGGCGGCTATTCGGTCGGCAATCCGACGCTGAACCGCTTCTTCTCGCTGCACTATCTGCTGCCGTTCCTGATCGCGGGCGTTGTCGTGCTGCACGTCTGGGCGCTGCATGTCGCCGGCCAGAACAATCCTGACGGCGTCGAGCCGAAGACGGAAAAGGACACGGTCCCGTTCACGCCCCACGCGACCATCAAGGACGGCTTCGGCGTCGCCTGCTTCCTGCTGCTCTATGCCTGGTTCATCTTCTACATGCCGAACTATCTCGGCGACGCCGACAACTACATTCCGGCGAACCCGGGGGTGACGCCGCCGCACATCGTGCCGGAATGGTATTACCTGCCATTCTACGCGATCCTGCGCTCGATCCCGAACAAGCTCGCGGGCGTGATCGGGATGTTCTCGGCGATCATCATCCTGTGCTTCCTGCCCTGGCTCGATGCCGCCAAGACCAAATCGTCGAAGTACCGGCCGCTGGCAAAACAGTTCTTCTGGATCTTCGTCGCGGTCTGCATCCTGCTCGGCTATCTCGGCGCGCAGCCGCCGGAAGGCATCTACGTGATCGCCGGCCGGGTCCTGACGGTCTGCTACTTCGCCTACTTCCTGATCGTGCTGCCGCTGCTCGCGCGCATCGAGAAGCCGCGGCCGGTGCCGAATTCGATCTCGGAGGCGATCCTCGCCAAGAGCGGCAAGGCGGTGGCCTCCGTCGCCATCGCGCTCGTCGCAGCCGGTGCGCTGTTCCTCGGCAGCCTGCAGGATGCGCGCGCCTCCGAAGGCAGCGACAAGCCGCCGGGCAACAAATGGTCGTTTGCCGGTCCCTTCGGCAAGTACGATCGCGGCGCATTGCAGCGCGGCCTGAAGGTCTACAAGGAAGTCTGTTCCAACTGCCACGGCCTGTCCTACGTCGCCTTCCGCAATCTCGCGGAAGCCGGCGGCCCCGGCTATTCGGTGG
The DNA here is from genome assembly GCF_018129995.1 of Bradyrhizobium sp. SZCCT0153. Lineage (GTDB taxonomy): Bacteria > Pseudomonadota > Alphaproteobacteria > Rhizobiales > Xanthobacteraceae > Bradyrhizobium > Bradyrhizobium japonicum_G. The sequence goes on along the minus strand of NZ_JAFCKS010000011.1, from coordinate 127,778 downwards.
CGCAGGCTGCGGCCTTCGCCTCCGACTACAAGATCAAGGATGGTCCGAACGATGCCGGCGACATGTTCGAGCGCGCGGGCCGGCCGGCCGACTATTTCCCCTCGCCGTTCCCGAACGAGCAGGCCGCGCGTGCGGCGAACGGCGGCGCGGCGCCGCCGGATCTGTCGCTGATCACCAAGGCGCGGTCCTACGGCCGCGGCTTCCCGATGTTCATCTTCGACTTCTTCACCCAGTATCAGGAGCAGGGCCCGGACTACGTCTCGGCTGTGCTCCAGGGGTTTGAGGACAAGGTGCCGGAAGGCGTGACCATCCCGGAGGGCTCCTACTACAACAAGTACTTCCCGGGCCACGCCATCAAGATGCCGAAGCCGCTCAGCGACGGCCAGGTGACCTATGACGACGGCTCGCCGACCACGATCGCGCAATATTCCAAGGACGTCACCACGTTCCTGATGTGGACCGCCGAGCCGCACATGGAAGCGCGCAAGCGCATGGGCTTCCAGGTGTTCATTTTCCTGATCATCTTCGCCGGCCTGATGTACTTCACCAAGAAGAAGGTCTGGGCCGACTCCCACTGAGGGGCCGGAGGCGAGACGAGAATGAAGAGGCCCCCGCAAGGGGGCTTTTTTGTTGCACACGCGCGTGTGTTGTCTGGCGCGATTGCCTATCGCGCTCGCAGCGGCCAAAATGCCGCCAACCGCTCCCCAGAAACTCGTCGGAGGACACCATGGGAACCGCCATCACCTTCAAGCGCCCGGACGGCAAGGACGCCTCGGGCTATCTTGCCAACGCCGCGCGCGGCAATGCGCCGGGCGTGGTCGTGATCCAGGAATGGTGGGGCCTGTCGGACCAGATCAAGGGCCTCTGCGATCGCTTCGCGCTGGCCGGTTTCGATGCGCTCGCGCCCGATCTCTACAAGGGCAAGGTGGTGCCGTATCACGACACGGACGCGGCCGGCAAGGAAATGAACTCGCTCGACTTCATGGATGCCACCACGCAGACCGTGCGCGGCGCCACGCAATATCTGTCGCGCAACGGTGCCAAGGTCGGGCTGACAGGCTTCTGCCTCGGCGGCGCCGTCACCATCATCGGCTCGGTGCATGTGCGGGAGCTCTCGGCTGGCGTCGTGTTCTACGGCATCCCGCCGGAGCAGGCGGCCAAGCCGGCCGACGTCAAGATCCCGCTCCAGGCCCACTTCGCCAACAAGGACGATTGGTGCACGCCGGAATTGGTCAACGGTTTCGAAAAGGCCATGAAGGCCGCCGGCAAGTCGCTCGAGCTGTTCCGCTATGACGCCGAGCACGCCTTCGTCAACGAGCAGCGCCAGGCCGTGCACGACCGCGAAGCCGCCGAGCTCGCCTGGGGCAGGGCGACGGAGTTTTTCCGGAAGCATCTGGGATAGGGGCTGCGGGGCGCGCGTCGGTCATCAACGCTCTTGCCGCGTCGCTATTGAAACGAGCCTGATGCAATTATAGGCTGTAGTCGGGTGGCGTGTCGCCATGGCGACTGTGGGGGTGGTTGATGATTGTAGAGGGACGCTTGACGACGGTTGTCGTGCCTCGCAAGGCGCTGGAAGCGGCTCTGGACCCCGCGGAGGCCAAATATCTGACTGGCGCTGTGGTCGACTACGTCAACGAAATTCAACGTGTCGGCGTTTACTCGGGACGTGAGCTACCGGCCGTGGCTATACAAGCCTATCACGCGGACTTTTATCTCGCTCAGGTCAACAATGGCGGTCACAGTCAGTTCATCGGCAACACGGGCATCGCGATGCTGCCGACGACATCCGGCGATGCGGTCGCTGGATTGAAGGCCATGGGAGCGAGCGCGCAACACCAGATATTGCAGGAGATGATCGCGTGGGTGGAGGCACACCCCGGCGAGGCTGCGCTACAAAACGGTTTCGAAAATCGCGCTGCGGAACTCAACGCGCTTGACACTCGCTTCTATGAGGCCGAGCGACTTAAGCCGATGACGCCACTCGCGGCCCGATGGATCGCGAACTGGCCCGAATTGCGCGCCGTAGCAAAGGAGCAATACGCCTCCGAAATCGAGCGGCTTGCGCAGCTCAATCCGCATCTGTCGCAACGCCGGATCTGGCTGGGTGTTCGCCAGATCAGCTACCAGATGACCGACCGCCTGGAGCTGACCGTCGCCGCGGCGTGTGGGGCCGTGATGCCTGACCCGGAACTCAATCTCATGATTCTTCCGGGATTCGACATGGATGTGGAGGGAGAGCCATGCAGGGCCTTCGGCGTTAAGACCAACAAGGGCTCGCGGCTATGCGTCTTTGACGAGGCGGGTGGACGACTTTATGAACTTGCCACGCGCAGTCCGCTAGTGGGCGCGCGGCTGTCAACTGTGGGGGCTGACACAATCCGGAATTTCTCGAGAATCGCCGAGCAAAACTTTGCGGCCGAAGCGATCGATCTGCTGTTGCGGAAGTCAGGTCTGGATCCGGCGGCGATGATCACGGCATTGAACGTGAGCGACGACCGGGCGGCATGGTATGCGGTCACAGGGAATACCTGCGTTTTGATTGAAACCTTGAGCGACCGCGCCAACATGATTGGATCTGACGGCAAGGCCGCGCTCATAGTGACGCGAGCCGAAATCGAACGACATGCCGCCGAGGCGGCTGTGGGGCGCGACAGCCTGCAGATCCGGGCATAATCCGCAACGCGGTCAGCGCCATTTTGGTGATCGAGGCGGTCTGGCCACCCTTGACGCCATCCCCGGGCCATGGTGAGTATCCGCCCTATGAGCACCGCCGTCCGCCCAGCCCGTCTTTGGTGGCGCACCTCCTGAGAGGTGGCCGGTGCGATTTCTTTTCCCAAAATCGTCCAAGGTCGCCCACGCAGTGCGGCGGCCTGATCGTTTGTCCTGTGTGGCGTTCCCTCGGCAAGTTTCGTAAGAGGACGACATGAACAGGACAGTCTTTGCCCTCCCGCCCAAAAGCGATTACGTGACCCGCGCCGGTCTAGCGATCACGCGCGTGGCGGAGCAATTTACCGGCGGTGCCAACAGGCTCGACGACCTCGTCAACCTGCTCGACCGCCGCCGCGGCGTGGTGCTGTCGTCGGGCACGACTGTGCCGGGTCGATACGAGAGCTTCGATCTCGGCTTTTCCGATCCGCCGCTCAAGCTCGAGACCACGGGCTTCAATTTTGCGCTGGAGGCGCTCAACGAGCGCGGGCAGGTGCTGATCGCATTCCTCGCCGACGTGTTGCGCGATCCCTGCGTGGTGATCTCCGAGAAGACTGCCACGCGCCTTGGCGGCCATATCATCCGGGGCGACGCGCCGATCGAAGAGGACCAGCGCACGCGGCGCGCCAGCGTGATGTCGCTGGTGCGCGATCTCGTCGCCGCCTTCTCCGCCAATGACGACGGGCTGCTCGGCCTGTTCGGCGCCTTCGCCTACGACCTCGTGTTCCAGATCGAGGACCTCGTGCAGAAGCGCGCGCGTGAGAGCGACCAGCGCGACATCGTGCTCTACGTTCCTGATCGCCTGCTCGCCTATGACCGCGCCACCGGCCGCGGCGTCGTGCTCACCTACGATTTCGCCTGGAAGGGCAAATCCACCGCAGGCCTGCCGCACGAGACCGCGGAGAGCCCGTACCTCAAGACGCCGCGTCAAGGCTTTGCCGATCACGCGCCCGGCGAATATCAGGCCACCGTCGAGACCGCGCGCGCGGCTTTTGCCCGCGGCGACCTGTTCGAGGCGGTGCCGGGCCAGCTCTTCGCCGAGCCCTGCGACCGCTCGCCGGCCGAAGTGTTCCAGCGGCTCTGCGTCATCAACCCCTCGCCCTACGGCGCGCTGATGAATCTCGGCGACGGCGAGTTTCTCGTCTCGGCGTCGCCCGAAATGTTCGTGCGCTCCGACGGACGCCGCGTCGAGACCTGCCCGATCTCGGGCACGATCGCGCGCGGCACCGATGCGATCGGCGATGCCGAGCAGATCCGCCAGCTCCTGAACTCGGAGAAGGACGAGTTCGAGCTCAACATGTGCACCGACGTCGACCGCAACGACAAGGCGCGCGTCTGCGTTCCCGGCACGATCAAGGTGCTGGCGCGGCGGCAGATCGAGACCTATTCAAAGCTGTTCCACACAGTCGATCATGTCGAGGGCATGCTGCGCCCCGGCTTCGACGCGCTCGATGCGTTCCTCACCCATGCCTGGGCCGTCACCGTCACGGGCGCACCCAAACTCTGGGCGATGCAGTTCGTCGAGGATCACGAGCGTTCGCCGCGGCGCTGGTATGCCGGCGCGATCGGCGCGGTGAATTTCGACGGCAGCATCAACACCGGCCTCACCATCCGCACCATCCGCATGAAGGACGGTCTGGCCGAAGTGCGGGTCGGTGCGACCTGCCTGTTCGATTCCGATCCGGCGGCGGAGGACCGCGAATGCCAGGTCAAGGCGGCGGCCCTGTTCCAGGCGCTGCGCGGCGATCCGCCGAAGCCGCTGTCGGCCTTTGCACCCGATGCGACCGGAAGCGGCAAGCGAGTGCTGCTGATCGATCATGACGACAGTTTTGTGCACATGCTGGCGGATTATTTCCGCCAGGTCGGTGCCGACGTCACTGTGGTCCGCCATGTGCATGCGCTCGACATGCTCAAGCGAAAGACGTGGGATTTGCTGGTGCTGTCACCCGGACCCGGACGCCCTGAGGACTTTGGGATCAAGAAGACGATCGATGCCGCGCTGGAAAACAAGCTGCCGGTGTTCGGTGTCTGCCTCGGCGTGCAGGCGATCGGCGAATATTTCGGCGGCGAGCTCGGCCAGCTCACGCATCCCGCCCACGGCCGGCCCTCGCGGGTGCAGGTCCGCGGCGGGCGGCTGATGCGCAATCTGCCGAACGAGATCGTCATCGGCCGCTATCACTCGCTCTTTGTCGAGCGCGACAGCATGCCCGACGTGCTGAACGTGACGGCCAGCACCGAGGACGGCGTCGCCATGGCGCTGGAGCACAAGACCCTGCCGGTCGCCGGCGTGCAATTCCACCCGGAATCGCTGATGTCGCTCAGTGGCGAGGTGGGCTTGAGGATTGTCGAGAATGCGTTCCGGCTGGACGCACGCGTTGATTGAGAGGCACCAATGACCTTTGACCACGATCTGAAGGCGAGCGTCCGTACCATTCCCGATTATCCAAAACCGGGGATCATGTTCCGCGACATCACGACCTTGCTCGCGGACGCGCGCGCGTTCCGCCGCGCGGTCGACGAGCTGGTCAATCCCTGGGCCGGCAACAAGATCGACAAGGTCGCCGGCATGGAGGCGCGCGGCTTCATCATCGGCGGCGCGGTGGCGCACCAGCTCTCGGCCGGCTTCGTGCCGATCCGCAAGAAAGGCAAGCTGCCGCACACCACCGTGCGCATCGCCTACTCGCTCGAATACGGCATCGACGAGATGGAGATGCATGTCGACGCCATTTCGCCCGGCGAGCGCGTCATCCTGGTCGACGACCTCATTGCCACCGGCGGCACTGCGGAAGGCGCGGTGAAGCTGCTGCGCCAGATCGGCGCCAATGTCGTCGCTGCCTGCTTCATCATCGACCTGCCCGAGCTCGGCGGCGCCGCCAAGCTGCGCTCCATGGACGTGCCGGTGCGCACGCTGATGACGTTCGAAGGGCACTGAGAGGTTCAGATCGCTTCGGCCTTCAGCTCGGCCCGCCAGTGCAGCGCGCGCTCCTTCAGCAGCGCGTTCCTGACATAGGCCGTCTCCTCGTCCTCCAGACGCTCGCATTCGCCAAACGTCAGTCCCGCCACGCCATGCGCGTTCCACGCGGCCTGGAGGCTGCGGCAGGTGTGGCTGCCCTGGCGCAGCGCGAACCAGATGCGGTTCTGAATCGTCTCGAGGTTCGGGGCTTGGCCGACCCAGGCCTGGCCTGAGGCCGCGCAGCGGACGACGTAGATGCCCGCAACGGTCTTGCGCTCCTTGTAGGCGGCGATCGCAGCTTTCCGGTCGATGCTCACGGTGAAGGGCCTTGCTGAGGGACGCTGATGCGCACTCAGTACGGCTTGGGACGCCAGACGTCAATATTGCCCGGGTAAATATTCAGGACCGTTGCAGGATCAGGCTGAGCTCGAGCTCGCGGAAAGCAAGGTAATTGCGCCGGGTCCACTGGTGCAGCTCGGTCGAGGCGTCCTTCTCCTGGCGCAGATAGCCGGTGAAGGAAAAGTTGAGCCGGTCGACATAGGTCTTCAGGAAGCCGGGCAGCGCTGGCAGGCGGAATACCCGCCCGGTAGCCATCGCGACCGGCAGCTCGCCGCGCACGATGTACTCATTGTCCACGGTGATCAGGTTCATCCGCGGGATCTGGTCGCGCAGCATCTCGTGGGCGCGGGCCGAGACGCGGTCGGTGTCGGCAACGAACAGGATCATCGGCGCGACATGGCGGCGCGCGGCCTCCTTCAACAGGCCGATCTCGCCGGCCATCTTGAAGAACTCGTCGAAGGCGTGGAAGCCGAGGTCGATCACCTTGGCAAGGCCGTCATCGACGATGACGCGGTCCATCAGCTGCATCTTGCCGTAGGTGTCGATCACGTCGGCGGTTTCCGTGATCTTCGGCAGATAGTCGAGCAGTGACGGCTCCTTCAGGTTGACGTCGAAGGCCGCGACGTTGCCGTTCTTGAGCAGCAGGAATTCGGCGAGCAGCCGCGCCAGCAGGGTCTTGCCGACCTGCGGGCGGGGCGAGCAAATGATGTAGACGGGTGTCGCGGGCATCGACAGCTATATCAGGCCAACTTGCCGCCCAATCCAGCCGCATCCGCCCGGCTTGCGCAACTATTTTTCGCTGTTGCGGGAGCTGGGCTTGGATCCGACGATGTCAGTCAGGTGGATGCGGTCGAACTCGCTCCAGACGTTGGCGAGCCAGTGCCGGACATAACCGCGCAGCACGAACGAATAATTCGCGGCCTCGTCGTTGATGCCCTTGTTGGCGACGAATTTCAGGAACGGGACGGAGGACACCTCGACCTGCTCATAGGCCATTTCGTTGAGCTTGGGGATGGTCAGTTCGGTGGCGTCCTTGATGCGGTGGAAGTAGGAATTGTAGGTCGCCTGGTCCCATTGGAAGAACTGGGTGTCGTTGATGAAGTTCTTCACCAGGAAATATTTTGCGCCGGTCATGAAACCCGCAGTCTCGGCGATCTCGTCCAGCGAGGCGATCGAGGGTCCGAGAATGTGGAATACGGCAAAGGTGATCTGGCCGGCCTTGGCGGCGTCGAGGAAACCGATGTCACGCAGCGAGGCGAGCGCCGGCGAGAGCAGGCCGGCGCGGACGTCGATCACGGTGACCGACGGGCTCGTCGCGTTGAGCGTATCGAAGATCTTCATCTGATCGGCCGTCGTCGTCATGTCGACGATCTCGGTGATGTCAGGGTGGAAGCGCTTCAGGGTTCCGCGCGGCGACTCCGTGTCGAAGGCGCGGGTCGGCACGTTGTTGGCGGAAAAATAATCGAGCAAGGTGCGCGACACCGTGGTCTTGCCGACCCCGCCCTTGTCTGCGCCCACCACAACCACTGCCGGCTTTGCCATTGCTGTCCCCTAACGCGCGCCCCCGATCGCGAGGTCGCAATCGGCCGGGCCCCAAATCGATGTCCCAAGGATGTCCCAAGTCTGCTGTTGGGCGCGAACATGGCAGAAACAAGGGAGAATTCAATTCCGGAGGCCCCGGTTGCGGCAATTCCCGAGGTTTTTCCCAACCGCGGTGAAACTGTCGCGCGTGGCGGGAAATCGCCTGCTCAATGACGGCCCCAGGGACCCATGGGATTGTCCACCGGATTACCGCCCGCGGTTCCGGCGGAGCTGGGTGCAGGCACGGGCGGTGGACTGGCTGAGCCGCCTGTATCGTCCCAAGGCCCTTGGCGCAGCGGCGGCGGACCGTCCTGCTCGTTGGCCTGAGCCTCAGGCTCGTCCGGCTCGTCCGCAGGCGGCGGCAGCGGACCGGGATCGTGGCCGCCGGCAAACTTGACCAGCGCATCGACCCGTGACTGCACCGAGGGGTGGGTCGCGAACAGATCGGCAAAGCCCTCGCGCGGGTTGTCGACGCACAGTTCCATGACCGCCGAGGTCGCGCCCGGCAACTCGCCGCGGTTCTCGATCTTGCGCAGCGCCGAGATCATGGCATCAGGATCTTTCGTCAGCTCGACCGAGCCTGCGTCGGCGAGGTATTCGCGCGAGCGCGACAGTGCGAGCTTCACCACCTGCGACAGCAGCCAGGCCACCACGATCAGGACGACCGCGATGATGATGACGATCACGGCGCCGCCACCTGAGCTCTTGCTGTCGCTCGACGAAGAGGACGATCGCGACGACGAGGAGGACCCCGACGACCACGAGCCGCCGGAGCTCCAGCTCAAATTCGTGAACACGCGGAAGAACAATTCGCCGAAGAAGCCGACCACGCCGGCGATGATGACGGCGACGACCATCAGCTGCACGTCGCCGTTCCTGATGTGGGTCAGCTCGTGGCCCAGCACCGCCTCGATCTCCTTGTCGTTCAGCGCATCGAGGAGACCGGTGGTGACAGTGACCGAATACTGCCGCGGGTTCAGGCCGGTCGCGAACGCGTTCAGCGCCGGGCTCTCCATGATCTTCAGCTTCGGCATGGTGATGCCGCGCGAGATGCAGAGATTTTCGAGCAGGTTGTAGAGCCGCGGCTCTTCCTGCCGGGTGACGTCGTGGCCGCCGGTCACCGCGTCGATCATCGACTGGTGGAAGAAATAGGCGATCACGACCCAGACGGCCGCTGCGATCGTCGCGAACGGCGCGGCCTTAAGCAGGTCGTAGAAGGCCCGGTTCAGATAATAAGCGACGGTCCCGTTGCCGTTGATGACGACTTCGGCGACCAGCGCACCCGCGTAGACCAGCACGTAGACCAGCGCGAACAGGCCGGCGAGCAGCAGCGTCGAACGAAACTTGTTCGAGGCGATGTGCGTGTAGAGACCATACGCGGCCATGACGCGATGCCCTGCCGGCCTATCGGCTCAACTCAGAATTTCACCTGCGGCGTCGCCTCGACCTCAGTGCGGCTGGCGCCGAGATCGAAGAAGTCCTTCCTGGTGAAGCCGAACATGCCGGCGAACAACGCGGCCGGCATCTGCTGGATGCCGGTGTTGTATTCCTGGACCGCGCTGTTGAAGAAGCGGCGGCTTGCCGCGATCTTGTTCTCGAGGTCGGAAAGCTCGCTGGCGAGCTGCTGGAAATTGGCGTTGGCCTTGAGGTCGGGATAGGCCTCCGACAGCGCGATCAGCCGGCCGAGCGCGCCGGAGAGCTGGTTCTCGGCCGCCGACACCTGCGCCGGGCCCTGCGCCGACATCGCCGAATTGCGCGCCTTGATGACGTCGTCGAGCGTGCCGCGCTCATGCGAGGCATAGCCCTTCACGGTCTCGACCAGGTTCGGGATGAGGTCGTGGCGCTGCTTGAGCTGCACGTCGATGTCGGCAAAGGCCTGGCCGACGCGCTGGCCCAGCGCCACCAGGCGGTTGTAGGCGCTGAAGGCCAAGAACACGAGTACGACGATGACGCCGAGAACGATCCAGCCGGTCGACATGGAGAACTCCTGATGGGGGAAGAAGGCGAGCCTAGCCTAGACCAAAATGGCGCAGGGCGAGAGCCCCGGCGCGGAGGGGAGGTAGGATTTGGTCGGATGGAGAGCCATCCGAGTTCAAGGCAAAAGCGGGTGACGAGGTTAACTTTCGGACAGGACGGCATCGCCCCAGCGCCAGCGTCGGGCGCTTGCATAAGCGGCCCTGTCGCGGCGCGGCACCTTCGTCGTGGCGACGCCGCCCTCGGTGCAGAGCTTCGCCGTGATCTCGGCCTTGCCGAGATCCGGCGGCGCCAGCACGCGCGACGCGCGGCTTTCGGGCGGCGTGCGGGTCAGGGCGACGTAGATGAAGCGTTCGTCCTCGAACGGCACGTCGGCGCCCTTGATCTGGCGGTGCGCCTGTGAGCGTGGCAGGCGCTGGCTGAAATGGCACCAGTCCGGCGCCGTGAGCGGGCATGGCTTTTCGTGCGGGCAGGGGGCGGCGACGAAGGCGCCGGCTGCGATCAGTTGCTGGCGGAGCGCGAGGATGCGCGCGTAGCCGGCCGGCGTGCCGGGCTCGATCACGACCAGCGCGTGGCGCGCCTTCGTCCACATCGCATCGGCGAGGCTGCGTTGATCGCCCTCGCTGAGCTCGCCGATGATATAGCTCGCAATGACGAGATCGGCTTGCGAGGCTTGGGCGAGGTTTGCGCCGGCATCGCCCGGCAGATAGCGACATTCCGCCAGACGCGTGCTGTCACGCGCGAGTTCGAGCGCAAGCCGGCTCAGGGTCGCGTTGGCGTCGAGCAGGGTGAAGTCCTGCAGCGAGGGAAACGCCTCCGCGGCGGCCCAGCTTGCGGTGCCCGGACCGGCTCCGACGTCGAGCAGTGTCTCCGGGACGAGGTCCGGCGCGATCTCGGTCAAAGCGTTCAGGCTCGCGGCCACGGCCGCGTAGGTCGCCGGCATCCGCGCAAGCGCGTAGGCGAGCGCATCGGCTTCGGACCTGATCGTGCCGGAGCCGCCGCCGGCGCGATAGGTGGTCGAGATTTTCTGCGATCGCTGTGCGGCGTCGGTGCGCGAAAAACCCTGGAGCTTGCCGTCGAGGGCGGCCTTCAGTTCAGAGGGGAGTGTGGGCGAGATCATGTCCGCCCACCGTCATTTCTGGGCCAGCCGTATCACGCTACGTTCTGGTCGAGAATGTCCACCGCCTCTGACAGGCTCACCGACACCAGCTGCGACACGCCGCGCTCGGCCATGGTGACGCCGAACAAGCGGTTCATCCGCGCCATCGTGATCGGGTTGTGGGTGATGATGACGAAGCGCGTGTCGGTCGAACTGGTCATCTCGTTGAGCAGGTTGCAGTAGCGCTCGACATTGTGGTCGTCGAGCGGCGCGTCGACTTCGTCCAGCACGCAGATCGGGGAAGGGTTGGTGAGGAACACCGCGAAGATCAGCGCCATCGCGGTCAGTGCCTGCTCGCCGCCCGAGAGCAGCGACAGCGTCTGCGGCTTCTTGCCCGGGGGCTTTGCGATGATCTCGAGACCGGCTTCCAGCGGGTCGTCGCTCTCGATCAGATGCAGCGCCGCCTCGCCGCCGCCGAACAGCTCGACGAACAGGCGCTTGAAGTGGTTGTTGACGACCTCGAACGAGGTCAGGAGCCGCTCGCGTGCTTCCTTGTTGAGGCTCTGGATGCCCTGGCGCAGTCGTTTGATGGCTTCGACGAGGTCGTCGCGCTCGGTGACGAGACCGGTGTGCTGGGTCTCGACCTCGCGCAGCTCCTCTTCGGCGCGCAGGTTCACCGCGCCCAGGCGCTCGCGATCGCGGCGCATTTTTTCGAGGTCTTCCTCGATGTCGTGCAGCGGCGGCAGCTCCGCGCCGGGCTCGATCTCGGCAAGGCCGGCCACGGCCTGCGGCTCGACTTCCAGCATGTCGCGGATCTCGCGCTCGATGTCCTCGAGCCGGCGCCTTGCGCCTTCCATGCGCTCCTCGGCGCGGGCGGTGGCCTCGCGGGAGCTGGAGAGCGCCTCGAGCGTCAGCTTGGCGACGCGATCGGTCTCCGCCATCGCGGTTTCCGCGGTGGCGAGCGCGTCGGCGGCCATGCGGCGGTCGTTCTCGGCGTATTCGATCTCGGTGATCAGCGCACTGCGCTTCTCGGCGAACACGGCGGGGGCGTTCTCGAGATCGCTGCGTTCGATCGTGAGTTCGGCAATGCGGGCCTGGATGGTGTCGATGTGCGAGGCCGCGCTCTCCTTGCGGTTCTGCCACTCGGTGCGTTCGGCGAGGATCGCCTGCACGCGGCGGTCGGCGAGCTCGGCTTCGCGCGCCAGCGCCTGCGCCTCGGCGCGGACCTGGGCGGCCATGCGCCGGTGGCCTTCGATGTCGCTGCGGACGGCGGCGAGACGGGTCTCGGTGTCCTCGCTCGACGGCAGCTCGGAGATGCCGGCTTCGGCATATTCGTAGGCGGCTTCGGCCTCGGCGCGGTCGGCGGCGAGACGGCTGTGCGCCTCCGACAGCGTGGCCTTGCGCGCGGCGCGGCGGCTGATCTCGCGCTCGGCGGTGGCATGGCGCTCGCGCGCGACGTTGAGCTCGCGCTGCGCGGCGCGCCAGGCTTCGCGGCTCGCGCCTTCGGTGCTCGCCGCCATCTGCAGCTCGGACTCGGCGTTGTCCAGCGCCTGGCGCTTGATCTGCGCGTCGATGCGGGCCTGCTCCAGCTCGTTCTCGATGTCGACGAGGCGGGCGCGCTCGGCAAGGCGCCGCGCCGCGCCGGTCGGTGCGTGAGCCGCGGCGACGAAGCCGTCCCAGCGCCAGACGTCGCCTTCGGGCGAAACCAGCCGCTGGCCGGTCTTGAGCTGCGAGACCAGCTCGGCGCCGCGCTCGCGCGGCACCACGCCGATCTGCGCCAGGCGGCGGGTCAGCTCGGCCGGGGCCTGCACGTGGCTCGCGAGCGGAACGACGCCTTCGGGCAGCTCCGGATCGCCGTCGGTGATGCCGACATTGGTCCAGCGCATCGGCGCCGACGGGTCGATCGGCGCATCGAGATCGTCGCCGAGCGCGGCACCGATCGCCTTCTCGAAGCCCTTGTCGACGGTGATGCCGTCGATGATCGGCGGCCACAGGTTCTTGGTCTCGCCGTTGACGATCTTGGAGATCGTGCGCGCCTCGGTCTCGAGCCGCTGCACGCGCTTGTCGGCCTCGACCAGCGGCGAACGCGAGGATTCCAGCGTCTGGCGCGCGGCGACGTGGGCCGCTTCGCTCGCCTGCGCCGCGGCTTCCGAAGCCGCGAGTGTCTGCTCGGCGGTCTCGACCGTCGCGGTCAGCTCGTCGAGATCGCCGAAGCCGCCGGTCTCGTCGGCAAGCTTCTGCTCTTCCGCAGTGACATTCGCGATTTCCTGGTCGAGCCGGGCGAGCTTGTCGCGGTGGGTGCGGACGTTGGCTTCGAGTTGATTGCGCTTGGCGGTGAGGTCGGCGAGCGCGGTGGTGAGCTCGGCGAACTGCTGCTCGGTTTCGGTCAGCACGGCCTCGGCTTCCGCGACACGCTCATCGACGCCGGAGCGCTTCTCGACGCGCGACTTGATTTCTTCCTTCAGCTCAGCGTCCTCGGCGTCGAGCCGCTGCAGCGCGACATCGGCGTCCATGGTCTGCTGCTGGGCGCGCGAGATGTCGCCTTCGAACTGGGCGAGGCGGCGCTCGAGCTCGGCGACGCGCTCCTTGGCGCGCTCTTCCTCGCGGTCGAGCAGCTCGCGGGCATTGGTCAGGCGCTGAAGGCCTGCCGCGGCGCGTGCTTCGGCATCGCGCAGCGCCGGCATTTCGGCGGCGCGAATGGCCTGGATGCGGGCGGCCTCGGCCTGGTGCTGGGTGCGCTCGGCCATCTCGCGGACCGCAAGATCGTGAGTCTGGCCGGATTCGTTGACGTCGGCATGGGCGCCGATCCAGCGCAGATGGAACAGGGTGGCTTCGGCCTTGCGGACCTTGGCCGCGACCTCGCGATAACGCACGGCCTGGCGGGCCTGCTTCTTCAGGCCTTCCATCTGGCCTGCGAGCTGGCCGATCACGTCCTCGACGCGGGTGAGGTTGGTTTCGGCCGCCTTGAGCCGCAGCTCGGCCTCGTGGCGGCGGGCATGCAGGCCGGCGACGCCGGCGGCGTCTTCCAGCACGCGGCGGCGCTGCTCGGGCTTGGCCTGGATGATCTCGCCGATCTTGCCCTGGTGGACGAGGGCCGGCGAGCGCGCACCGGTGGCGGCGTCCGCGAACAGGATCTGCACGTCGCGCGCGCGCACGTCGCGGCCGTTGATGCGATAAACCGAACCGGCCTCGCGCTCGATGCGGCGCGAGATTTCGAGCAGCTGGCTGTCGTTCATCGCCGCCGGCGCGGTGCGATCGGCATTGTCGATCGTCATCGTCACTTCGGCGTGGTTGCGCGCCGGACGATTGCCGGAGCCGGCGAAGATCACCGCGTCCATGTCGGCGGCGCGCAACGACTTGTACGAGGTCTCGCCCATCGCCCAGCGCAGCGCCTCGACGAGATTCGACTTGCCGCAGCCGTTGGGTCCGACCACGCCGGTCAGGCCGGGCTCGATGACGAAGTCGGTCGGCTCAACGAAGGACTTGAAGCCGTGAAGGCGCAGGCGGGTGATTTTCATAAGCACGCATCTCTGTTGGCAGGCGCGAATCCCCCTGCCGGGACAATACCATGGAAGGCAGTGTCACTCTCTGGGTGAGTCGCGCGAGGCGCCTCATGCGGCTGGACAATGGCCGCGGTGCGCCGCGAGGGCAACCGGCGAAAGCCGCTTTTCCCAAGGGATTTACGCCGGGAAAGAAACGGCTTTGAGATGCGCGAATCAGGATTGTGGCGTGCGAATCAGCTCTTGAGCAGCGGATTGATCTTCTTGGCGAATTCCTCGAACGAGGTTTCGCCCTTGATCTTCTCGCCATTGACGAAGAACGTCGGCGTCGAATCCACCTTCAAGACCTCGCTGGCATATTTCTGGTCGGCGGCGATCTTGTCGAGCAGCGCCTGATCCTTCAGGCAGGCCTCGACCTGCTGCTGGGTGAGGCCGGCCTGCTTGCCGATCCGCGTCAGGGTCTCGGTGGTGTTCTTCATCACCCAGTCGCTCTGCTGGCGGAACAGCATGTCGGTGACCGCGAAGTATTTCGGCGCGTCGTCCTTGGCGATGCAGCGCGACAGCATCGAGCCGGCGGCGGCTTTGATGTCGAGCGGGAACTCGCGGAAGATGTAACGCACCTTGCCGGTGTCGATGTATTCCGACTTGATCTTCGGGAACACCTGCTCGTTGAACGCCGCACAGTGCGGGCAGGTCATCGAGGCGTATTCGGTGATGGTGACGGCGGCATCCTTCGAGCCGAGCATCATGTCGGGGAGCGACACCGGCTTGGCGACATCGGTGGCGGCCTGCGCCATTGCTTTGGAGATGAACCGCAGCGGCGAGAGCCCGGCGAGCGCGGCAAGCCCGGTCAGCGACAGCATCGTGGTGAAGGCGCGGCGGGTGATGGTCAAGGTCGGCTCCCGAATTGGCGTGGTCTCGCCCAGGGATCCCAACAAGGTCCTCCGGGCGGCCTGTCGCTAGCTTGAAACGACGTTTGAGGCAATGGCGAGCGGCGAGGGCGGGTCCAGATTAGCGGCGGAATGAGGCTCAATTTCGCTTGATGGCAGCCCCGAGCCGCGCCAGCGCCGACTTGAGCTGTTCATCTTCGATGTCGCCCAGGCTCCCCGCCACCTCCGCCACCGATTTGGCGTCCGGCGGGCCGGGACGGACCGGTCGCCGGGCGCGCGACAGCGGAGCCTGACGGAACGCCAGCTTGCCGACCGCGCTCCAGCCGAAGAAGCGGTTGACCCGCTCTAGGATGACGTCGGCGGAGTGCTGGATCTCCAGCGCCATCGGGCCTTCGACCCGCAGCACCAGCGTCGCCGGCTCCTGCGGCTGGCCCTCGACCGGCCGCGGCCATTGCATCTTCAGGGGCTCGGCATGGGCCGCGATCTCGGGTCCTGCGATCTGCGCCCAGCGCGTCACCAGCTCGCGCGCGGCAAAACCCTGCTTGGCATAGGCCTCGGCAAAGACGTCGTCGAGCAGGACCGCGAGCGGCTTGGCGCTGATGGGACCGGGTTTGGGGGGAAACTTCGACATGGACTCTTATAGCACTTCGGCGCGCGGACCACAGGCTCGTGGGGGCGAAGAAAAGCGTGGATGCCGGCGGCGAGCGCGGGCATGACGTGGAGAGATCGGTGCGACGCCGCTACAGTGACAGCATGAGCCCCAAAGCCGCCCTGAAGGCAAAATCGGAACCTCCTCAGCCGGGGAGCACGGCACGCCCGCAGGCGCTCCTCCAATGGTACGACCGCCACCGCCGCCGGTTGCCCTGGCGCGCCGCGCCCGGGGAGGCCTCGGACGCGTATCGAGTCTGGCTGTCGGAGATCATGCTCCAGCAGACCACGGTGAAGGCGGTCGGCCCTTACTTCGAAAAATTCGTCGCGCGCTGGCCGGATGTCGCGGCGCTGGGGCGGGCCTCGCAGGACGACGTGCTGCGGATGTGGGCCGGGCTCGGCTATTACTCTCGCGCGCGAAACCTTTATGCCTGCGCGGTCGCTGTGACGCGCGAGCACGGCGGCGTGTTTCCCGATACCGAGGAAGGCCTGCGCGCGCTGCCGGGGATCGGGCCCTACACGGCGGCGGCGATCGCGGCGATTGCCTTCGACCGCCGCACCATGCCGGTCGACGGCAATATCGAGCGGGTGGTGTCGCGCCTGTTCGCGGTCGAGGAGGAATTGCCGCAGGCAAAGCCGCGGATCCAGCAATTGGCGGCAACTCTGCTTGGCGACTCTCGCGCCGGCGACAGCGCGCAGGCATTGATGGATCTCGGCGCCTCGATCTGCACGCCGAAGAAGCCGGCCTGCTCGCTGTGCCCGTTGAACGAGGACTGCACGGCGCTCGCACAGGGAACGCAGGAGACCTTTCCGCGCAAGGCGCCGAAGAAAAGCGGGACGCTGCGGCGCGGCGCCGCCTTCGTCGTGACGCGCGGCGACGAGTTGCTCGTCCGCTCAAGGCCCGAAAAAGGCCTGCTCGGCGGCATGACCGAAGTGCCGGGTTCGGACTGGCTGGCCGGCCAAGACGACGCCCGGGCAAAACGGCAGGCGCCCGCGCTGAAGGGGCTGTCGCGCTGGCAGCGCAAGGTGGGCGTGGTCACCCACGTCTTCACGCATTTTCCGCTGGAGCTGGTGGTCTACAGGGCGAGGGCCGAGGCGCGCACGCGCGCGCCGGAAGGCATGCGCTGGGTGCCGGTCGCGACCCTTGCCGGCGAAGCGCTGCCCAACGTCATGCGCAAGGTGATCGCGCACGCGCTGGGCTGAAAATCGTCAGGCGGCGCGCGCGGCGCGCTCGTCTTCCGCCGGCATCAGGAAGATGCGGTTGCGCCCCGTTTTCTTGGCGACATAGAGGCCCTGATCGGCGCGCTCGATGACGTCCTGGACGTCGCGGTCGCTCTCGTCGAACAGCGCGAGCCCGACGGACACGGTGACGGGGATGACGGTGTCGCCATGGCGCACCGTCGCGCTCTCGATCGACGTCCTGATGCGATCGGCCAGCAGCACGGCGGTCTCCTGGTCGATCTCGCGCAAGAGCACCACGAACTCCTCGCCGCCGAAGCGGGCCGCCTTGTCGGTGGTCCGGATCGACTGGCTGATGATCTCGGCGATGCTCTTGATCGCGTCGTCGCCGGCGGCGTGGCCATGGCTGTCGTTGATCTTCTTGAAATGATCGATGTCGATCATCAAGGTCGCCATGTTGCGCTTGTAGCGGCGACAGAACGCCACCGCGTCGTCGGCGACGGCCAGGAACGAGCGGCGGTTCATCAGGCCGGTCATGAAATCGGTGTCGGCGAGCTGGCGCAGCTTCAGCAGGTCTTCCTGGAGCTGCATCGCGTTCTCGGTCGCGCGCAATTCGGCCTCCTTGGTGCGCTCCTCGGCAAGGCCGATGCGGCGCAGCAGCGAGCGCAGGGCGCGCGAGAGCTGGACGACTTCGGCAGAACCGCTCTGCCGCGCCAGCATGGTCGGACCGTGTGCGCGCCCGATGCGGTCCGCTTCCTGCGTGATGGCGATGATCGGGGCGGCGATCCGGCGCGAGACCAGCATGGCCAGCGACAGCGCAATCACGGCGGTGACGACGCCGATCGCCAGGATCGTCTGCGCCGACGAGATCGCCGTCGCCAGCGCTACGCTCGCCGGCTGGCTCGCGGTGACGATCCAGTTCAGCCCCTGATAATCGCGATAGCCGCTGCCGACGTGGAACGCCGTCAGGGTCTGCCGTCCCTCCGTCGTTTCGCGGAAGGTGCCGTCGCGGGCCTTCAAAATGCCGGTAAGCTCGTCGCCGCCATAACGGATGGTTTCCTGTCGAGGCCCGACCAGGACCATTCCGCCCTTGCTCAGGATCGAGAGCCGGGTGTCGGTGTTGCCGTCATTGGCTTCGACGTCCTTGATCAAATTGCTGGCCCAATTCCAGTCCAGATGCCCGCCGAGCACGCCGAGCAGCCGGCCGGAGGCGTCACGTACGGGAACGGCGATGTCGACGAAGCGATAAGGCTCGTTGTTGGCGCGCTGCGTCAGCAGCGAGGCCAACAGCATGGCCTCGTGCACGTCGCCAACGGCAATTCTCTCGAGACCTTGCTTGAACCAGGGGCGGGCGGCCACGGATTTGCCTTGCAGCAGGCCGCCGGTTGAGGCCACGACGTTGCCGTCGAGATCGGCAAACCCGATCCAGGTGAAATCGAAGGAGTGCTGGAGCGCCTCGAGCGCGCTGCGCAATTCATCGGGATTCCCCTGCCACAGCCGCTGCATCGGCTCGAGCTCCGCGAACAGCTTCATCTCCTGCTGCCGCGTCGCCATGAAGCGGTCGAGCCGGGCGGAGGTGCTGGACGCGATCCCGGCAAGGTTGCTCTCGATAAGGGAGGCAGTGTGCTTGTAGCTGATGAGAGCTGCGCCGGCGGCGAGCGTGCCCACCAGCACGATGGACATCGCGGCGAGGGCCGCAGCGATCTGCGTCCGAACGGTCAGTCGATCTTCGATCGCGTGCAGGCGATCTGCTGCCCGCTGCAAAAGGGCTCTCATGGAAGGCTCCGGTTTCGCCGCCGCTTGTCCCATGAGGTAACTTCCAACCGCTTACCGGCGGATAGGCCAATTGGATCGTATTGAATCGGTCGTGAAAACGCTTGGTTGAAGTGTGCTTAACGGGGTGCGGAATGCCTTGAATCCGTGCAATTTTCCGTAGTTCCCTGGAGCGATGCGGCGTGGCGCTGCTGCCACCATGGTGTCAGCAGGCCTGATCTATTGGTTGGCCGCACCGGAGGTTTGCATGGTCAAGACCGCGCTCGACAACTTTCCAAGGCCACCCTGCGCCGAGCTGCTCGGATGGCGCCTGCTCGATGCCCGCCCCCAGGAAGGCTGGATCAAGCTCGCCTTCGACGGCAAGCCGGAGTTCTGCAATCCGGCCGGATTCATCCAGGGCGGCATGCTCTCGGCCATGCTCGACGACACGATGGGCCCCGCCGTGCTGGTGATGAGCGAGGGCCGACTCTACACCACCACCATCAGCATGACCGTGAATTTCCTGGCCCCCGCAAAGCCCGGACCGATCATCGGCGAGGCCAGGGTGACGCAGCTCGGCAAGACGATTGCGTTCGTCGAGGCCAGGCTGACGGCGGAAGACGGGACTCTGCTGGCGACGGCAAGCGCCACCGAGCGATTGCTCGAAGCGGCGAGGGTGGTGCGGTGAGGCGAGCACCGGTCTCTCGCTCCCTCGCCCCGTTCTTACGGGGAGAGGTGAAGAGGACCCCGCGGCTCGACGGGCGGCTTGCTCAACCGCCCGCCCGCTTCGCACCCGCGCTCACGATCGCAGGCTTCGCATTCAGCGCCTCGACCTGGAAGCCGGCGACGCGCTTGTAGTTGGCAGCGATGTCTTCCAGCTCCTTCTGCGACAGCACGTCGGTGACGACCTCGAAGCCGTCGGGCGCGCGCTCCTCGACGAGCTGCATCACCTGCTCAGGCCCGTTCTTGCGGTTGAGCAGCACGAGGTCCGTGGTCGCCGGGCGCCGCTCGGCCTCATACGCAAGCAGGGCGGCCTGCGTCGGCCCGTGCGTCAGGATCTCGCGGGTGATGGTGCGGGCATCGAGGATCGCCTGGGACGCGCCGTTGGAGCCGATCGGATACATCGGATGTGCGGCATCGCCCATCAGCGTGACGCGCCCAAAGGTCCATTGCGACACCGGATCGCGGTCGACCAGCGGATATTCATAGGCGTGCGGGCAGTTCTTGATCAGGCCGGGCACATCGAGCCAGTCGAACTGCCAGCTCTCGAACCAGGGCAGAAACTCCTCCAGCCGCGCGGTGCGGTTATAGTCCTCGCGACGCCATTGATAGGTCGGGGGCATGTGGCGCTCGGCGACCCAGTTGATCAGATGATTGCCCGCCGCATCCGGCTGCTTCGAAATCGGGTAGCAGACGAATTTCAGGATCTCATGCCCGGCCATGATCATGGTGCGGCCGGTAAGGAACGCCTTTGCCGGCGTGACGCCGCGCCAGAGGATGCGGCCGTTCCAGATCGGTGGGCCTTCGTTGGGATAGAGTTTTTCGCGCGCGGCGGAATGGATGCCGTCGGCCGCGATCAGGATGGTGCCGTCGTAGGTCCCGGCGGCCTTGCCGGTCGCCCTGTCGATGAAATCGGCGCGCACGCCGTCAGCGGTTTCGCTCCAGCCGGTCAGATGATGGCTGGTCAGGATGTTGTCGCGGCCGAGGCGTTCGACTGCGGCGTCGAGCAGGAGTTGCTGGAGCGTGCCGCGATGGATCGAAAACTGCGGCCATTTATAACCGGCCTCCAGCCCGCGCGGCTCGCTCCAGATCGGCTTGCCGCGCTTGGAGAAGTAGGCGAGCTCCCGGGTGCGCACGCCGCTGGCGTCGAGCTTGTCCATCAGCCCGAGCTCGATCAGCTCGCGCACCGCGTGCGGCAGCACGTTGATGCCGACGCCGAGCGGCCTCAGCTCGGCGACGCTCTCGAACACTTTTACGGGAACGCCGATTCCGTGCAGGCTGAGCGCAAGCGTCAGCCCGCCGATGCCGCCACCGGCGATGAGTACCGTCATGACAAAACCCCTCCGACCGCGAGCGTCTTGGCACAGGCGGGCGGATGTGGGCAACTGCGAAGAGAATGTCGTGCTATGGACCTGAAGGCCCGCAGCCGTTAGTTTCCAATTTTCCCATGAGGTCCGACATGCTCAAGCTCTACTACGCCACCGGCACCTGCGCGCTCGCCACCTACATGGCCCTGGAGGAGGCCGGCGCCGACTACACGGCTGAACGGCTCAGCTTCAAGGACAACCAGCAGACCAGCCCGGACTATCTCGCGATCAACCCGAAGGGCCGCGTGCCGGCCCTGGTGACCGACCGTGGCGTCCTCACCGAGACGCCGGCGATGCTGGCCTATATCGCGCAGACCTTCCCCAAGGCGAAACTCGCGCCGCTCGACGATCCCTTCGACTTCGCCCAGGTGCAATCGTTCAACTCCTATCTCTGCTCGACCGTGCACATCAACCATGCGCACAAGATGCGTGGCGCGCGCTGGGCGACGCAAGAGAGCTCGTTCGCCGACATGAAGGCGATGATCCCGAAGACCATGGGCGCCTCCTTCTCCTTGATCGAGCAGAAGATGTTCAAGGGACCGTGGGTGATGGGCGATCAGTTCACGATTTGCGATCCCTATCTCCATACGATCTCGCACTGGCTCGAAGGCGACAGCGTCGACATCAACGCGACACCAAAGATCGCCGATCATTTCAAGCGCATGTCCGAGCGCCCCGCCGTGCGCAAGGTGATGGACGCCCAGAAGGCGTAAGAGCGCGGCCGCATATTCCCCTGTCGTCCCGGGCAAGCGTAAGCGCAGACCCGGGACGACACCATTTGCTTTGAAGCTGCGTCCTACCCAGCACGCCCCTTCTTCTCCAGCTCCCGTCCTGTTTCCAGCATCAGCCGCCGCAGCCAGATCGAGCCGGGGTCCATCTGCGCGCGGGTCGGATGGAACATGAACTGCTCGTCGATGCCGGGGTCGAGCGGCGGCGTCACCGTGACGAGGCCGAGCTGCTTCGACAGCGCCGCGATCAGCCGGCGCGGCACGAAGGCGACGAGGTCGGTGCGGGCGGCGACGTGCAGCGCCTCCAGATAGCCCGACACCACCAGCGAAATGTGCCGCTCGATGCCCTTGCTGCGCAGCCAGGTGTCGATCAGATCCTCGGGCTGGCCACGGATGATCACGCCGACATGGCGCGCGGCCAGGAAGGTTTCGCGCCGCTTCAGCTTCGCGCCCATGGGATGGCCGCGCCGCACCGCCAGTGCATCGCCGTCGGTGCAGAGCAATTGGCGGTGAAACCCCTTGAAGGCGTTGCCGATCGAGATCACGAGGTCGATGGTGCGGGCGAACTCGGCGTGGAAGATGGCCGGTCCCCGCCAAGGCACGACGTCGATGCGGACGTTGGGTGCGAGGCGCGTCACCTTCTCCATCAAGGGCGGCATCAACAGCTCCACCGCGAGATCCGGCATCATCAGCCGGAATTGCCGTTCGCTGCGTGCGGCGTCGAAATCATCCGGCACGAACAGCCCGCGCACCTGGTCGAGCGCCTGTGCCAGCGGCGTGCGCAGCGCTTGTGCCCGCGGGGTCAGCTCCATCCGCGCGCCGGTACGCACCAGCAGCGGGTCGCCGAAAATGTCGCGCAGGCGCTGCAGCGCGTGGCTCGCTGCCGGCTGCGACAGCCCGATCCGCAACGCGGCGCGGCTGACATTGGCCTCGCGCAGCAGCGCGTCGAGTGCGGTGAGGAGGTTGAGGTCAAGCGAATTCAAATTCATGAGGCGAATAGATATCATATCCTCTATCGATTTGAAGAATTCTCATCTCGCCGCGATGATCTCCCCGCGATGCCACCACAAGGAGATGCCGCCATGAGCGCGAGCGCCAACAAGCAACTGATGCAGGATATCTTTGCCGCTGCCGCCAGCCCCGATCCGTCCGTGCGCGACCGCGCTTTGTTCACCGCAAGCCTGGCCGACGACGCCAAATGGGTCGTGACCGGTCAATATTCATGGTCGCGCACGTTCGCGGGCAAGGAGGCGATCCTCAACGATCTGCACGGCTATGTGCGCACCCGCCTTCGCGACCGCACGCGCACGGTCGCCCATCGCTTCATCGCCGACGGCGACATCGTCGTGGTGGAAGCCAAGGGCGACAACGTCACGCCCGAGGACGTCCGCTACGACAACGACTATTGTCTGGTGTTTCGCCTTGAGGACGGCAAGATCAAGGAGATCCGCGAGTATTGCGACTCGATCCTGACCGAGAAGGCGCTGGGTCCTTTTCCGCAGGCAACGGTGAGGGCCGCGGGCTGACCCGATTGAACGACGTCGCGTCCGCCAGCCGATTTTGTCCGTCGCAGCCAGCGATGGTCGTGCGGGCCAGAGGAGTGGGCGCGAGCCGTCCTTCTTATGCCCGGTTTTTCCGGAGCTGGCGGAACCTTTGGATTCCCCCTGCGTTCCTTCGGCTCCGGGGCAATCGCGCGCCGGCTTTGCGCGCGTTTTGGGAATTTCATGCTGGCTGGGGCTTCGGACGTTTCGACACAGGTGGGCCGCAGCTTTCCCGGACTCCGCGAACGACTGAGAGATGAGACGGCTGCTGCGCACCGCGAGCTCGATGCGCAGCTTTCGTCGTTCGATCTCACCGTCTTTTCCGGCTACCGCCGCTTTCTGCAAGCCAGCGCCGGCGCGCTGCTGCCGCTCGAAGCCGCGCTCGACGAGGCCGGCGTTGCCCGGATGTTTCCGGACTGGCCGGAGCGGGTGCGCAGGGCCGCCATTGCGGCCGACCTCGGGCGGCTCGGCAGCGCCGTGCAATCCACCGTGTCGGTGCCGCCGCTGACGCGCAGTGGTGTGCTGGGCACCATGTACGTGCTGGAGGGCTCCCGGCTCGGGGCCAAGTTCCTGCTGAAGACGGTTGCGGATGCGGGCGATCCACGCATCGGCGAGGCCACCGCCTACCTCAATCACGGCGCCGGCAAGCGGCTCTGGCAGAGCTTTCTGGCAAGGCTCGCCAGCGAGGTGGCCTGCGACCAGGAAGAAGTGATCGAGGCGGCCCGCATCGCCTTCGCCGCGTTCGAGCAGGCGGCAGACCGGGCATGAACGAGGCCGTCAATCTCACCAATTGCGATCGCGAGCCGATCCACATTCCCGGCAGCGTGCAGCCGTTCGGCTTCCTGCTTACGGTGCTGTCGGATTTCACGATCTGCATGGCATCGGGCAACGTCGCGAGTTTTCTCGGCACTGACGCCGCCGACCTGCTGCAGCGACCGCTGTCGAGCGTCATCTCGGAAGCCGCCGTCGAGACCATTCGCAGCCGCGTCGACCATCTGAGCGGGCCGGACGCGACCGAACGCGTGTTCGGCGTCGAGCTCCGGTCGGGCAAGCCGCCTTTTGATCTCTCGATCCATTTTTCCGGCGCCTATCTGGTCGTGGAAGCCGAGCCGAGCGTCATCGAGCCCGGCGTCAATTCCGGCGAGCTCGTGCGCCTGATGCTGGAGCGGATCCGCAAGACGCGCGGCATGAACGAGCTCGCTCGGGAGGCCGCGCGGCAGCTCAAGGTGCTGACCGGTTTCGACCGCGTCATGGTCTATCAGTTTCATCCGGACGGATCGGGCGAGGTGATCGCGGAGGCTGCGGAAGCGGGGCTCGAACGGTTTCTCGGCCTGCATTATCCGGCGTCGGACATCCCGAGGCAGGCCCGCGTTCTCTATCAGCGCAACTGGCTGCGCATCATCGCGGACATCGATGCGCAGCCGGCCGCGCTGGTGTCGACGGCCACGCACAATGCGGCGCTGCTCGATCTCTCGATGAGCGTACTGCGCTCGGTGTCGCCGATCCACATCGAATATCTGCGCAACATGGGCGTCGGCGCCTCGATGTCGGTGTCGATCCTGCGTGACGGCAAGCTGTGGGGCCTGTTCGCTTGCCATCATTATTCGCCGCGCTACATCTCGTTCGAGAAGCGCACGGCATCAGAGCTGTTCGGGCAGATGTTCTCCTGGATCGTGGAGGGTCGCGAGCGCGAGGGCGACGTCGCCTACGAGACACGCGCCCACCAGGTGCAGGAGCGGCTGATCGAGACCGCGGCCCTGCACGAGCACAGCCGGCGCGCGATCGTCGATTTCCTCGGCGACTACGGGAACATGATCGATTGCGACGGCGTGGCGGTGTGGTCCGACAACAGGATTGCGCTTCAGGGCGAGACGCCGACCGAGGATGAGGTGAAGGAACTCGTTGCCTTCATCAACCGGACCACGCCGGGACGGATCTTCGCCAGCGCCGAGATCGCCAAGGTCTATGCCGCCGGCCAGTCCTTTCGCGACCGCGCGGCGGGCTTTCTCGCCATCCCGATCTCGCGCACGCCGCGCGATTGCCTGATCTTCTTCCGTCGCGAGGTCACACGCTCCGTCAATTGGGCCGGCGATCCCAACAAGGTCTACGACCAGGGTCCGAACGGGCCGCGCCTCACGCCGCGCAAGAGTTTCGAGCTGTGGCAGGAGACGGTGGCGGGCCAGTCCAAGCCGTGGTCGTCGGCCGACATCCGTATCGCCGAGAGCCTGCGGGTGACGCTGCTCGAGGTGATCCTGCAACTGTCCGATCTTGCCGCGCGCGAGCGGCGCGGCGCGCAGGAGCGGCAGGAGTTGATGATCGCCGAACTCAATCACCGCGTTCGCAACATCCTGAGCCTCGTCCGCGCTCTGGTGGCGCAGAGCAAGGACACCGCGGCCAGCGTCGAGGAGTTCGCCGGCGTGCTCGGCGGCCGCATCCAGGCCCTCGCCCGCGCTCACGACCAGATCACCAATCTGAACTGGGCGCCTGTCGCGTTGCGCTCGCTCCTCGAATCCGAGGCCGGCGCCTATCTGGGCGCGCGCGCAGACCGGGTGAAGATCGGCGGACCCGACGTAGCGCTCGATCCCAGGGCGTTCGCGACGCTGGCCCTCGTCGTGCACGAGATGATGACCAATTCCGCCAAATACGGCGCACTCGCCGATTCCACCGGCAGCGTCGAGGTGGCCTGGCGCCTCGATCCGTCGTCGAGCCTCGTCATCGACTGGAAGGAGAGCGGCGGCCCCCCGGTGCAGCCGCCGTCGCGGCGCGGCTTCGGGACCACGATCATCGAGCGCTCGGTCCCGTTCGACCTCAAGGGCGAAGCCGAAATCCGCTTCGACCTGCTGGGCGTGCAAGCGACGTTCATCATTCCCCCCAACTTCGTCCAACTCGTGTCATCAATCGCAGGAGCCGCCATGCGCATCGAAGAGCAGCAATCGTCCCGCCCGCGGATTTCCGACACGGCGCTGATCGTCGAGGACAATCTGATCATCGCGATGGCGGCGGAGGTCATCCTGCTCGACCTCGGCGCCCGCCACGTCGACACCGCCGCGAGCGTCGACCAGGCGCTGCGCTCGATCGAGCGCATGCGCCCGAGCTTTGCTCTGCTCGACCTCAACCTCGGCAGCGAGAGCAGCATCCGGGTGGCGCAGAAGCTCAAGGAGATCGGCGTGCCCTTCATCTTCGCGACCGGCTATGGCGAGCGCGCCCCGATTCCGGTGGAGCTGGCTTCGGCGCCTGTGGTTCAGAAGCCGTACACGCTGGAAGTGGTCGAGAACGCGCTCGGCAAATTGCAGCGAGAGAGCGCGCAATAGCCATTCGTCAGGCAACGCATGCTTTCAGGCAACGCATGCAGGACCCTGCATGCCGCCGCGGGCCACACCGCAATCTGTGCATGGCTGCCGATAAAATCAGCAGATTTCGGCGGGCGGATGCATTCGCACGCGAAAAATTGGAAGGTTCAATTAACAAGTGTCCCCCATTGTGCCGCGGTGCAGCGTGGGTCGCATGGATGCGACGCGCGGCTGCCAGGGTGGCCGGTGACGATCGCCGGACGTTCGGCCGCTCGAAGTGACATGCATCTGGGTGGATAGTGGGAATGCCGAAGTTTCGTTTGCGGATCAGGGGACGCCTGTACGCAGGCTTCATGGCCCTGGTGGCGGTCGGTCTCGTGATGGCGGTGGTTGCCGTCTGGAATTTGCGGGAGGTCCAGGATCAGGTCGGGCGACAATCGGCGCTTTCGGACAGCACCGCGCGGGTGCTGGAGATTTCGACCCACCTTCAGGCCATCCAGCGCGCCAATTTGCGATACATCTACGACGCCAGCGAGCCCGCGATGAAGGAGGCCGCGGAGCGGGAGACCGCAGCTACCGAGTTGTTGCAGGTCGGGGCGAAGGGTACGCTGTCGCAGGAGCGGCGAAAGCTTTACGAGGGGCTCATCGGCGACATCGCCAGGATGCGGAGCCTGCGCGACAATCTGAGTGACGCCGTCAACGAGGCGAGAACGGGCAAGGCGACGCTGCTGCCGAGTGGCGACGAACTGACCGTCAAGATGGCCAAGCTGGTCGACACGGCGCGTGCGGCCGTCGACGAAGACACCGCGTCCCTCGTCGCGGACCTCGAATCCAGGCTGCTTCTCGTCCAGATCGCGAACTGGCGTTTCCTGGCCCTGCGCGACGTCAAGGGGCCCGCGAACTTCAGGACCAACGTCGACAGGGCGATGCAGCGGCTCACGGCGATCGAAAAGAGCCCGCAGGCGACGGAATTGCGGACCACGCTCACGCCGGTGAAGACCTCGCTCGGAATCTACAAATCCGCGTTCGAGACGACATCCGCTGCGATGCTTCAGGCCGACGAGATCTATCACAAGAACCTCGCGCCGCTCATCGTCGAGAGCATCGGCAAGCTCAAGGTCGCGGAAACCACCTTGAAGAAGGACTATAAGGACTCGCGCAGCAATGCCGAAGCCGTGATTGCCGGAACGACGTCGATCCAGGAGATCGCGGGCGGCCTCGCCGTCTTGTTCGGCGGCCTCGTCGCCGTGCTGATCGCCCGCAGCATCGTGGGTCCTCTGACCTCGATGACCCGGGCGATGGGACTGCTTGCCGGCGGCAATCTCGCGGTCGAAATACCCGGTCGCGGCAGGGCCGACGAGATCGGCGACATGGCGATGGCGATCCAGGTGTTCAAGGACAACATGGTCGAGACCGAGCGCATGCGCCACGAGCAGACCGAGGTCGAGGCGCGGCAGGCCGGGCAGCGCAAAGCCGACATGGTCAAGCTGGCCGACCAGTTCGAGCAGGCCGTCGGCGAGATCGTGAACACCGTGTCGTCGGCGTCGAACGAGCTCGAAGCCTCCGCCGGCACCCTGACCACGACCGCCTCGCGTGCCCAGGATCTGTCGACGGAAGTCGCCTCCGCATCGCAGGAAGCCACGGCAAACGTGCAGGCCGTTGCCTCGGCCACCGAACAGCTGTCCTCATCGGTGACGGAGATCGCGCGACAGGTGCAGGAGTCGGCCCGCATCGCCGGCGAAGCCGTCGGTCAGGCGAGCAGGACCAACGCGCGCGTCGGCGAGCTCTCCAAGGCCGCCGCCCGCATCGGTGACGTGGTCGAGCTGATCAGCACCATCGCCGGCCAGACCAACCTGCTGGCGCTGAACGCCACCATCGAGGCGGCGCGCGCGGGCGAAGCCGGCCGCGGCTTTGCCGTGGTGGCCTCGGAGGTCAAGGCTCTCGCCGAGCAGACCGCGAAGGCCACCGGCGAGATCGCTCAGCAGGTCTCCGGCATCCAGGCCGCGACGGAGGAATCGGTCGGTTCGATCAAGGAGATCAGCGGCACCATCGAGCGGCTGTCGGAAATCTCCTCGACGGTTGCCGCCGCCGTGGAAGAGCAGGGCGCGGCCACGCAGGAGATCTCCCGCAACGTCCAGCAGGCGGCCCGTGGCACGCAGCGCGTGTCGTCCAACATCGGTGACGTCCAGCGCGGCGCCTCCGAGACCGGTTCGGCCTCCTCGCAGGTGCTGTCGGCGGCGCGCTCGCTGTCGGCCGACAGCAACCGGTTGAAGCAGGAAGTCGCAAAATTCCTGAGCTCGGTCCACGCCGCGTAAAAGCAAAAGGCCACGCGCATGCGCGTGGCCTTCCAAAACAATCCAGTGCGATCAGGCGACCTTGGTCGTCATGTGCTTGAACATGTTGCCGCGGGCCTCGTCGTCCATCTCGGCCTTGAAGGTGAACTTGTCCTTCAGCGCGATCGCACGCGCCGCCGCCGGCCGCGCCGAGATCTCGTCGACCAGCCGCTTCACGTTCGGGTAGCGCGCAAAGGCCTCGTCGCCGAGCTTGAACGGCACCATCCGCGCCCAGCCCCACAGCGCCATGTCGACGATCGAATAGGCATCGCCGACCATGTAGCGGCGGCCTTCAAGGTGGCCGTCGAGGATCTTGTAGTGGCGATCGGTCTCGTACTGGTAGCGGTTATGGGCGTAGTCGTGGTTCTGGTCCTTCGGCGCAAAATGCTTGAAGTGCACGGCCTGGCCCGAATAGGGCCCGACACCGGTGGCGATGAACATCAGCCATGACAGCGTTTCGCCGCGAACGGCGGCCGCGGGCAGGAATTTTCCGGTCTTCTCGGCGAGGTAGAGCAGGATGGCGTTGCTGTCGAAAACAATGGTGCCGCCATCGTCGATCGCAGGCACCTTGGCGTTCGGATTGATTTTCAGGAATTCCGGCGTGAACTGCTCGCCCTTGCGGGTGTCGATCTTGACCGGCTCGAAGGGCAGACCGGACTCCTCGAGATAAAGCGCGACCTTGGTCGGGTTCGGCGATCCGTTGAAATAGAACTTGAGCATCGGGCATCTCCCCATTGTTGCCGGCCGAGAGCGAACGCAGCGTCACTGCCGCCGACGGCCTCTCTTGCCTGAACCTTGTCCGGGAGGGCAACCGGCGAGTTTGCCGGGCGGTATCTGCGCGCCGCGCAGATCAGCCGGCGTAACAAAGGCCGATCGCCGCCGTAATGACCATGGCCGCGCCCACGGCCTCCAGCCGCAGCCCGAGCCGCGCCGCCAGATGCATGTCGGAAGCCCGCGCCGCGCGCTCCGATCCCCGCGCATAGCCGTGAACGATGACGTCGTGATTGAAATTGTCGTGCGCCTCGTTGCTGCCGGCGAGCCCGACGCAGACCACCAGCACGCCGAACAAGGCGAGGCCGAAAAATCCCAATAGCGCGATCAGGAACATCGGAAACATGCCGACCAGGAAGATCGGCAGCAGCGGCACCAGCAGCAATGTTTCGGACTGTCGTCGCATGGGAGCCCGCCGGTCGGGACTGACCCGCTCAATCTAGTCCCGGCCGTCGCTTCATTCAAGGAGCCGCAGGGCGGGGCAAAGGCGCAAAGCGCCGTGCCCACCCTGCAAGATCGCGGAAAGCCTACCCTGCCGCCATGCCGGCACGGATCTCGGCGCGGAGCTCGTCGATCAGCTTGAGACCCTTCTTGGTCTCGACATGCCAGAAGGTCCAGCCGTTGCAGGCTTGCGCGCCTTGTGCGACCGCGCCCATGCGATGGATTGAGCCGACCTTGTCTCCCAGCATGATGGCGCCGTCGGCGCGCACGAGTGCGCCGAGCTTCTTCTTGGCGTCGAACAATTTCGTGCCGGGCATGATCATGCCGCGCTCGATCAGCTCGGAGAACGCCACCCGCGGCGCCTCGCGCGCGGTCATGAACGGGGCGAGGCTTGCTTCCGGCAGCGGCTCGACCGCGGCGATACGCGCTTCGGCAGCCTTGGCATAGGTCTTGTCGCGCTCGAACCCGATATAGGAGCGGCCGAGGCGCTTGGCGACAGCGCCGGTGGTGCCGGTGCCGTTGAAAGGATCGATCACGAGATCGCCGGGCTTGGAGGACGACAGCAGCACGCGCGCGAGCAGGCCTTCCGGCTTCTGCGTCGGATGCACTTTCTTGCCGTCGGCGCCCTTGAGACGCTCCTCGCCGGTGCAGAGCGGGATCAGCCAGTCGGACCGTGCCTGCACGTCCTCGTTGGCGGCCTTCAGCGCTTCGTAGTTGAACGTGTAGCCCTTGGCCTTCTCGTCGCGCGCGGCCCAGATCATGGTCTCGTGCGCGTTGGTGAAGCGGCGGCCACGGAAATTCGGCATCGGGTTGGTTTTGCGCCAGACGATGTCGTTCAGGAGCCAGAAGCCGAGGTCCTGCATGATCGCGCCGACGCGGAAGATGTTGTGATAGGAGCCGATCACCCAGATCGTCGCCGACGGCTTCATTGCGCGGCGGGCAGCGAGCAGCCACGCGCGGGTGAAATCGTCATAGGCGGAAAACGAATCGAACTTGTCCCAGTCGTCGTCGACGGCATCGACATGGGATTCGTCGGGGCGCTTGAGGTCGCCCTTGAGTTGGAGATTGTAGGGCGGATCGGCGAACACGAGGTCGACCGAACCAGCCTGAAGCTTCGACATCTCGGCGACGCAATCGCCGAGAATGATGCGATGCGCGGGAGACTCAAAATTTGTGCGGGGCGCCCTTGCAGACGCCCCGCGACGCGACTCTACCATGACTCAAGAACTCTGACTCAGGCGACGCTGTCGGCGACGCGGGACCAAACAACCGACTGACCGTTACATTGAAGCGGCAAAGTAAAAATCGACTTAACCCGCCGCTTTCGTGAGCAATTCTCGCATCGCGCGTGATGTGCGGTTTGTTGCGCGCAATCGCCGTGTTTTGCAGTGTATTTCGCGTGCCTTCGCGTTGCGGGAGCGGCCGGAGCGCAAAATGACTCCGGATTTCCCTCGGAAAAAAATGCACGACCCTCGGAAAAAATTGCTGGCATTGCCATGCTGTCGCACTAGGCAATAATTGCCGAGCGGGATATTGATTAACGCAATGGAAATTTTACGTGAGTGGCGCGTTGAGCTTCGGCGCCTTGCGCCCAAATGATGCCATCCAGGACCGAGGGAAGCCGCCATGCGCTATGATGATTTCCGCCGCAGCGACGATATCGAGGATCGTCGCGACGATGGCGGCGGGGGCGGTGGCGGAGGTGGGTTCGGCCTGCCGATGGGCGGCGGCGGGCTCGGCATCGGCACCATCATCGTGCTCGGCCTGGTCGGCTATGCCTTCGGCATCGACCCGCGCA
This sequence comes from Bradyrhizobium sp. SZCCT0153, assembly GCF_018129995.1. Lineage (GTDB taxonomy): Bacteria > Pseudomonadota > Alphaproteobacteria > Rhizobiales > Xanthobacteraceae > Bradyrhizobium > Bradyrhizobium japonicum_G. The sequence goes on along the minus strand of NZ_JAFCKS010000011.1, from coordinate 96,168 downwards.
TCCTGATCGGGGGCGCCGAGATCCTCACCGGCGGTGGCCAGGCGCCGAGCTATCAGACCGATCGCCAGTCGACCTCTGCCAAGCGCGGCGCGCCAACCGACGAGATGGGCAGCATGATCTCCGGCATCCTCGGCGAGATCGACGACCGCTGGAGCGAGATCTTCCAGGCCTCGGGCCAGTCCTACACCGGTCCGAAGGTCGTGCTGTTCCGCAACGTCACCAACGGCGGCCGCTGCGGCCGGGCAGAGTCGGCGATGGGACCGTTCTATTGTCCGCCCGACAGGACCATCTTCCTCGACACCGGATTCTTCCGCGAGGTCGAGACGCGCTTCCGCGGCTGCTCCGGAAAGTCCGCCTGTAACTTCACCACCGCCTACATCATCGCGCATGAGGCCGGCCATCACATCCAGAACCTGCTCGGCATCATTCCGCGCGTGACGCGGCTGCAGCAGCAGGCCGGCAGCAAGGCCGAGTCCAATGCGCTGCAGGTGAAGGTCGAGTTGCAGGCCGACTGCCTGTCCGGCGTCTGGGTCAACCGCGAGGCGAAGAAGCGGCCGAATTTCCTGGAGGCGGGCGATATCGATGCTGCGCTGACCACGGCGAGCGCGATCGGCGACGACACGCTGCAACGCCAGGCCACCGGCCGCGTCGTGCCCGATTCCTTCACCCACGGCTCGGCGGCGCAGCGCAAGCAATGGTTCATGACCGGCTACCAGCAGGGCTCGGTCCAGGCCTGCAACACGTTCGGCGGCGGGCAGCAGTAGTTGTCCGACCTCGAGCCCCGGACCCAGCGCAGCGCTTCTTCAGCGGTGCGCTGCAGAGCCGGGGCCCACAACGCCGGTCTCCCAAGATCAGTGGGTGGGGTCCCGGCTATGCGCTGCACCGCCATAGCGCGTTGAAGACGCGCGTGAACGCGCTTATGACGCTGCATCGCGTCCGGGACACGTGAGGAAGCACCAATGGCCTCCATCGACGAAGCAAAACAATTCATCCCGCTCAACATCGCGGTGCTCACGGTCTCCGACACGCGAGCGCTCGCCGATGACAAATCCGGCCAGACGCTGGCGGACCGTCTCGCCGCTGCCGGCCATCACCTTGCCGCGCGCGAAATCGTCACCGACGATGTCGAGGCGATCCGCGCCGTGATCCGCCGCTGGATCGCGGATGCCGGCATCGACGTCGTCATCACCACCGGCGGCACCGGCTTCACCGGGCGGGACGTCACGCCTGAGGCGATCGAGCCCCTGTTCGAGAAGCGCATGGACGGGTTCTCGATCGCATTCCACCTGCTGAGCCATGCCAAGATCGGCACGTCGACGATCCAGAGCCGCGCCACAGCAGGCGTTGCTGGCGCGACCTACATCTTCTGCCTGCCGGGTTCGCCCGGCGCCTGCCGCGACGGCTGGGACGGCATCTTGGCTGCCCAGCTCGACTACCGGACGCGCCCCTGCAATTTCGTCGAGATCATGCCGCGCCTGGACGAGCATCTGCGAAGGCCGAAGGCGCAGGGCGCGACGGTGTAGCTTGCTCTTTCTTCCTTCCCCCCTTGTGGGGGAAGGTGGCGCGAAGCGCCGGATGAGGGGTATCTATCTGCAAGCGCCGAAGTTCGCGGAGGCATACCCCTCACCCAAGTGAGGTCGCGTCTACCAGCGTCGCTGCCCTCTCCCGCAAGGGGCGAGGGCGCATTCACGCGCATCGCGCTTATCGCAAATCGTTACAGATCCCGCTCCCAGGTCTCGCCCACCAGATCTGCACCGAAGCTGTGGTGCTTCTCTTCCTTCACGAGCTTGAAGCCGGCGCTCTGGTAGATGCCGCGGGCCGCCACCAGAATACTCTGCGTCCACAGCGTCATCTTGCCGTAGCCCCTCTCGCGTGCGCCCTGGATGCATTGCTCGACCAGCGCGCGGCCGACACCGAGCCCCCGTGCTTTCTTCTCCACCTGCAACAGGCGCAGCTTGGCGATCTCGTCGGTGGCCTTGACCAGGAATATCGAGCCGACCGCCTCGCCCCCCACTTCCGCGATCCAGCAGTGCTCGCGCATGGCGTCGTAGTTCTTGATGAACTGTGCGCAGATCTCGGCGACCAGCGCCTCGTAGCTGATATCCCAGTTGTAGTCGGCGGCATAGGCGGCGGCCTGCCGGGAGATGACCCAGCCCATGTCACCGACGCGATGGCTGCGCAGCATGAAAGCCGCAGGCTGGCTTCGACGTTGCTCCAGCACAGCCTCGATGGTCCCCATGGCCTGCGTGAGCCGCGTTGCATCGCTGGCCGAAAGCTGAGCCAGCATTGCGGCGACCTCATTTTGCGAGCCCAGGTTCAGCTTGGCAAAGGTCTGGCGGCCCTTTGCGGTGAGGCTGAGCTGGTATTGCCTGCGATCCGCGGGCAGGGGCCTGCGGGTGATCAGCCCCTTTTCGTCGAAGCTTTGCACGATGCGGCTGAGATAACCGGGGTCGAGGCCAAGCTCATTGCCGATCTCCTTTGCCGCGAGGTCGTCTCGCTGCGCGAGCTCGTAGAGCACGCGGGCCTCGCTGAGCGAGAACGGGCTCTTTCCAAGGTGCTGGTCGAGCACGCCAAGCTTGCGGGTGTAGAAGCGGTTGAAGGCGCGGACCGCTGCGATGGGGTCGTCGGTACCGTTAGATGACATGAGGACACCTCGATACTTGCCATTGTCAAATAATTATTTGACAATGGCAAGTATCGGTGGCCTTAGCCGATCATCACGATCCGGCTGCGCAGCATGATCCGGGACGAACGGCCCAGTCGCCGGAGCAGCCGCGCCTCGGAGTGGCGGGCCTGGGGCGGATACCCGCCGATCCGGTCGTAATGATCGCGGGCGATCAAGAGTCCCTGATCGCCGAACGGGCCGACCAGCTTGCGCGTCACGGCCTGGAGGATGTCGCGGAATCCGGTATTGGCGTATGGCGAGCGTGCATAGCGAAATACCGCCGCACGGTCCCTGCCGCTGCTCGAGACGCTCTGGATGAACTGGGTGGTCTCATCGATCCAGCCGGTTTCCAGCACGGCGCCTGCGGGCAGGAACATCAGCCAGGGTGAACGGGCCTGGAGCGCGCCGGCGGCGAGCGCGGCACCCTGCGAGGATCCCTCGAAGCCGATGAAACGGCAGCCTGCGACGTCGGCAACCCGCTCGATGACGCCGTTGCGGGTGCCGTCGACCAGGAGCACTTCCCGGATGATGCCCGCAGCGGCACCGGGCACCAGCGCGGCCAGAGTTGCGACCGCCGTCTGCTCGACGCCTTCGGTCGGAATGATGACGCTCAGCATGATTACGGCTTCGATGTCTGCACTTCGGGAGAAGCGTAGCTTGTTATGATGTTGTCATAAACACGAGGCGTCGCCGAGTGCAACTTTTCGGCCGTGCTTCGGTATTCGATGGTAAACCGCTCGAGCCATCGCATCCAAATATGTCTCGCGCGGGGTGGCGATATTTCCGAATGTTTCGGCGCCCAACGCGTCCTGACCGTATTAATCCGGAGATTTGCCGCGATATTGCGCGCCGCCCGGGGCCGTTCGCAATCCTGCAAAGCGAGGATGCGATAGAGAACGAGCACCGGATCAGGAAAAACGTGCAATCAGACGAGGCTTCGAATGAACGCCGATCAACTTGCTGTCAATGTGCCGGCCGCGTCTCCCAAGCCGGATGGTGCGCCGACCCTGCGGATTCGGGCCGTGATGCTCGGCGAACGCATCAATCCCTCCGGGCTCGAGATCGGTCCGCCCATCTCCTCGACGCCGGCTGCCTTTCGCGTCCATGCCGGCCTCGTTGTGATCTTCCGCTACGGCGTCGTCGTCCTGATCGGTCTCCTCCCTTCGGAGGAGAAGGTGCTGATCGACAGCCTGAAGCCCCGCGTCATCGGCGAGTTCAGCCCCCATGAGGAGGAGATCGCGCAGGCGCAGCTCTGCAAGGACGAAAGCAGTGAGGCGATCCAGCCGGGCGGCCCGATCCGCCTCGCCAAATTCTCCGACGACCGGCTGCTGCTGATCGCGGACGCACTCGCCAAGAGCACCTCGCTCGCGCGCGACGAGCGGCGCGTCGCCGCGGTCTTCGACGTGATCGAGCCCTTTGCGCGCACGCTTGCCGAGCAGGGCCGCACGCCGCCCCGGCGCAAGGGCATTCTGCAACTGATCGGCAATGCGCTTCTGGTCCAGCAGCGCGTCGCCGGCCGTGTCGCGGTGGCCGAGAAACCCGACGTGCTCTGGGAGAAGCCCGAGCTCGACCGGCTCTATGCCCGTCTCGAAGACGAGTACGAATTGAAGGAGCGCCTCGACACGCTCGAGCGCAAGCTCACGGCCGTGTCGGAAACCGCCAACGCGCTCACCGACATCATCGACACCCAGCGCTCGCTCCGCCTCGAAATCGCGGTGGTGGTGCTGATCGTGATCGAGGTCGCGATCGGCTGCTTCCAGATCTATACCGGCATTCACTGAGCCTGCTGCAGCGCCGCCGCGCAATGGCGCGCGATCATCAACTCCTCGTTCGTTGGGATGACGAAGATACCGACGGTGCTGTCGCCCGTGCTGATGCGCTCGCGCGACGCGTCGTTCGCCGCAGCCTCGATGCGGACGCCGAGCCATGCGAGCCGCTTGCCGATCTCGCTGCGGATTTCCTTCGCATGCTCGCCAATGCCGCCGGTGAAGACCAGGCAATCCAGTCCCTGGAGCGTGTTCGCCATCACCGCGACCTGCTGCGCTGCGCGGAAGGTGAAGAGATCGATAGCCTCGCGCGCGGCGGGTTGGCTGCTTGCGAGCAGCGTGCGCATGTCGGAGGAAAGCCCGGACACGCCGAGCAGGCCGGACTCGTGATAGAGCAGGTGCTGCACCGCCTCGGCCGACATCTTGTCGTGCTGTTGCAGATAGAGCAGCACGCCGGGATCGATCGTGCCGCAGCGTGTGCCCATCATGAGGCCATCGAGCGGCGTCAGTCCCATCGTGGTGTCGACGCTGCAGCCATCGCGCAGCGCGCACAGGCTCGCGCCATTGCCGAGATGTGCGATGACCGTGCGGCCGGCTGCGAGGTCCGGCGCGATCCCGGCGAGACGGCCCCCGACATATTCGAACGAGAGCCCATGGAAGCCGTAGCGCCGGATGCCGCGCGCCTCGAAGCGCCTCGGTATGGCGAAGCGGCTCGCGGGCGGCGCGAGGGGGTGATGAAAGGCGGTATCGAAGCAGGCGATCTGCGCCAGCGCAGGTTGGATCGCTCTGATGGTGCGGACCGGCGCGAGGCAGCGGGGCTGATGCAATGGCGCCAGCGGCGTCAGCGCCGCCAGCTGCGCGGTGACCTCTTCCGTCAGCTCGACTGGCCCTGAATAATCCGGTCCGCCATGGACGATGCGATGGCCGACGGCACGCAAGCAGCCTTTGCCAAAATGGTCCTCGATGAAGCCGAGCACGTCGGCGAACAGATGACCGCTGTCCGTGTCCGACGCTTCCCTCAGCTTCTGGAACAGGACTTCGCCTGCCGGATTTTTCACGACGAGCCGGGGCTTGGCCTCGTGCTCGTCGAGCAGGCCGCTGCAGAGCAGGACGGGCTCGGCCGCCGAGATATCGAACAGGCCGAACTTGATACTCGACGATCCGGAGTTGAGGACGAGAACTGAGGCCGACGCCGGCATGATGTCAGCCCGTCTTGCCCGGCCAGGCCCAGTCGCGGATCTCGGGCATGTCCTCGCCATGCTCGCGTATGTAGCGCGAATGCTCGATCAGCTTGTCGCGGAACTGCTGCTTCACAGGCGCGGCTCTGGTCGCAAGGCCCGGCACGCGTTCGATCGCCTCGATCGCGAGGTGATAGCGGTCGAGCTCGTTGAGCACGACCATGTCGAACGGCGTGGTCGTGGTGCCTTCTTCGATGAAGCCGCGGACATGCAGGCCGGCATGGTTGGTGCGGTTATAGGTCAGCCGGTGGATCAGGTGAGGATAGCCGTGATAGGCGAACACCACCGGTTTGTCGCGCGTGAACAGGCTGTCGAAGTCGCGATCGGAAAGACCATGAGGATGCTGCTCCTTGGGCTGAAGCGTCATCAGGTCGACGACGTTGACGACCCGGATCTTCAAATCGGGCAGCGTCTTGCGCAGAAGGTCGACGGCGGCGAGCGTCTCCAGCGTCGGCACGTCGCCGGCGCAGGCCATCACCAAATCGGGCTCGCTGCTCGCGTCCTCCGTGCCGGCCCAGGTCCAGATGCCGATGCCGGCATCGCAATGGGGGGCCGCTGCTTCCATCGAGAGCCATTGCGGCGCGGGCTGCTTACCGGCGACGATCACGTTGACGCGGTCATAGGTGCGCAGGCAGTGATCGGCGATCCAGAGCAGCGTATTGGCATCCGGCGGAAAATAGATGCGGACGATATCGGCCTTCTTGTTGGCGACGAAGTCGACGAAGCCGGGATCCTGATGGCTGAAGCCGTTGTGGTCCTGTCGCCAGACATGCGAGGTCAGCAGATAGTTGAGCGAGGCGATCGGGCGCCGCCACGGCAGATGCCGCGTCACCTTCAGCCATTTGGCGTGCTGGTTGAACATGGAATCCACGATGTGGATGAAGGCCTCGTAGCAGGAGAAGAAGCCGTGCCGGCCCGTGAGCAGATAGCCTTCCAGCCAACCCTGGCAGAGATGCTCGCTCAGGACTTCCATCACGCGTCCGTCCTGCGCGAGATGCACGTCGTAGGATTCGATCGGCTCCATCCAGACGCGTTCGGTCGCCTCGAACAGCGCGTCCAGCCGGTTTGACGCGGTCTCGTCCGGGCCCATGATACGGAAGTTACGCGCCTCGGCGTTGAGGCGGATGACGTCACGCAGGAATTTGCCGAGTTCGCGGGTTGCTTCGCCGGTAACGGCGCCGGGCTGCGGTACCTCGACCGCAAAGCTGCGAAAATCCGGCAGCTTCAGCTCCTTCTTCAGGAGGCCGCCATTGGCGTGCGGGTTGGCGCCCATGCGGCGGATGCCTTCGGGCGCCAGTGCCTGGAGCTCGGGGATGAGTGCGCCGCCGGCATCGAACAGCTTTTCCGGCTCGTAGCTGCGCATCCAGTCTTCGAGGATCTTCAGATGCGCCGGATTCTCGCGGCAGCCTGCGACCGGCACCTGATGCGCACGCCAGAAGCCTTCGACCTTCTTGCCGTCGACCTCTTTCGGGCCCGTCCAGCCCTTCGGGCTGCGCAGCACGATCATCGGCCAGCGCGGCCGCTCGACGCTGTTGCGGCCGTCGCGGGCGTGCTGCTGGATCGAGCGGATGCTGGCGAACGCGACATCGAGCGCATCGGCCATGGCCTGGTGCATCAGCCTGGGATCGTCGCCCTCGACGAATAGCGGCTCGTGGCCGAGCCCGCGGAACAGGTCGCGGATTTCTTCGTCGCGCATCCGCCCGAGCACAGTCGGGTTGGCGATCTTGTAGCCGTTGAGATGCAGGATCGGCAGCACCGCGCCGTCATGGACGGGATTGAGGAATTTGTTGGAGTGCCAGGAGGCCGCGAGCGGGCCGGTCTCGGCCTCGCCGTCACCGACGACACAGGCGACGATCAGGTCGGGATTGTCGAATGCCGCGCCATAGGCGTGCACCAGCGCGTAGCCAAGCTCGCCGCCTTCGTGGATCGACCCCGGCGTTTCCGGCGCTACGTGGCTCGGAATGCCGCCGGGGAAGGAGAACTGCCGGAACAGCTTGCGCAACCCGTCCGTATCGCGCGCGATATCAGGATAGATCTCGCTGTAGCTGCCCTCGAGATAGGTGTTGGCGACCATGCCCGGCCCGCCATGGCCGGGGCCACAGACATAGAGCACGCTCAGGTCCAGCGCGCGGATGGCGCGGTTGAGATGGACGTAGATGAAGTTCAGGCCGGGCGTCGTGCCCCAATGGCCGAGCAAACGCGGCTTGATGTGCTCGGGCCGCAAGGGCTCGCGCAGCAGCGGGTTGTCGAGCAGGTAGATTTGCCCGACGGAGAGGTAGTTCGCGGCGCGCCAGTAGCGATCGAGCAGATCGAGGTCGCCGCTCGCCGCGGCCGATTGTCGTTGATTTGTCATGTTCTTGCCGACCTTCACCCAGCGATTGTCACCAACATTGATCTGCGGCGATTGATCCCTGGCCTGCATCAAACGAAATCGACACGACGGGCGTGTTGCGTGAGGTCAAGGACGCCCGCCGCAAATTTAGGCGGCTACTGTGCATGGGGTTGTTTTGCAGTTTTTTGTTTACGTTCTTGATTTGTTCCTTCGGCGTGCTATCTTGGCTTCATGAGTCCAGCATCCTCTCATGCTCTCAAGCACCCGCCGGTCACGGCGCCCTCCGAGCCGGCGGGTGCGCTTTCCGATTTTCCCGAGCTCGCTGTTGCCATCGACAAGCAGCGCAGGCGAGGGCGGGGCGCGCAGTCCAACGCCAGCGGCCGCTATGAGGCCGAGGCCCGCGTCGCCTTCGACGACGGCTGGCAGAGCCTGGAAGAGCTGCCGCCGTTCAAGACCATTGTCGGCGTCGACACCTCGCGCAAGGTGATCACCCGCAACGAATCCCCCGACATCGGCTTCGACCGCTCGATCAATCCCTATCGCGGCTGCGAGCACGGCTGCGTCTATTGCTTCGCGCGGCCGACCCATGCCTATCTCGGCCTGTCCCCGGGGCTCGACTTCGAGTCGAAGCTGTTCGTGAAGCCCGAGGCGCCTTCGCTGCTCGAGAAGGAGCTTGCGGCGCCCGGCTACGAGCCGCGGATGATCGCGATCGGCACCAACACCGATCCCTATCAGCCGATCGAGCGCGAGCGCAAAATCATGCGCAGCATTCTCGAGGTGCTGGAGCGCGCCGGCCATCCCGTCGGCATCGTCACCAAGTCGGCGCTGGTCGTGCGCGACATCGATATTCTCGCGCGCATGGCCAGGCGCAACCTCGCCAAGGTCGGGATCTCCGTCACCTCGCTCGATCCGAAGCTGGCGCGCACCATGGAGCCGCGGGCGTCGACGCCGCCGAAGCGGCTGGAGGCGCTGAAGCAACTCTCCGAGGCCGGCATCCCGACAACGGTGATGGTCGCGCCCGTGATCCCCGCGCTGAACGACTCCGAGATCGAGCGCATCCTGGATGCCGCCGCCCATGCCGGCGTCAAGGAAGCTTCCTACGTGCTGCTGCGGCTGCCGCTGGAGGTGCGCGACCTCTTCCGCGAATGGCTGATGGCCAACTATCCGGACCGCTACCGCCACGTCTTCACCCTGATCCGCGATATGCGCGGCGGCCGCGACTACGATGCGAAATGGGGCGAGCGGATGAAGGGCACCGGACCGATGGCCTGGACCATCGGCCGCCGCTTCGAGATCGCCTGCGACAGGCTAGGTCTCAACAAGCGGCGCTCTAGGCTGACGACGGACCATTTTGCCAAGCCGCAGCGGAACGGCGATCAGCTCAGCCTGTTCTGAGCGGGAAGTGGACGGAGGCTCAGCGTGAGTCAAAAACTTCCGGCCCCGGTGCCGCGGCTCACCGTCATCACGCTCGGCGTCGGCGACATCCGCGCCAGCATCTCCTTTTACGATGCGCTCGGCTTCTCGCGCCGACTGAAGGCAACTGGCGATGCCGTTGCGTTCTACGATACCGGTGGCCCCGTGCTCGCGCTGTTTCCGTGGTGCGAGCTCGCGGCCGATGCCGAATTGCCGGACCAGCCGAGGCCATCGACCTTCCGAGGCATCACGCTCGCCTGGAACTGTCGCGCGCGCGACGAGGTGGACAGCGTGCTGGCCTTCGCCGTCGACAAGGGAGCGGTGCTGCTGAAGGCCGCACATGAGACCGACTATGGCGGCTATTCCGGCTATTTTGCCGATCCCGACGGCCATCCCTGGGAGGTCGTGGTCGCGCCCGGCATCGAGGTCGGCGAGGACCGGCGGGTGCATCTGGCCGAGTAGGGCGGCTGATCTGAATAACGGGAATTGTCCGAGGTTCCCGGTTGCGCAGGCCATGTCGCTTGCGCACGATCCCGGCCATGATTCGGGACAAGTCCGCCAACAAGCCAGTCAAGAAGGCCGCGCCAAGCTTCCGCCGCGAGCGGGCGCTGATCAAGCGCGGCGTCTGGCCGGTCGCCGGCTGCGACGAGGCCGGCCGCGGGCCGCTCGCCGGTCCCGTGGTGGCGGCCGCGGTAATTCTCGACCCCGACCGCATCCCGCGCGGCATCGACGATTCCAAGCGGCTGACGGCGGAGCAGCGCGAAAGGCTGTTCGACAAGATCTGCGCCACCGCGCAGGTCTCGGTCGCCGTCGCCTCGCGCTCGCGGATCGATCGCGACAACATTCTGCGCGCCTCGCTGTGGGCTCTGAAGCGTGCCGTGGGAGCGCTGCCCGAACCGCCTCGTCACGTCTTCGTCGACGGCCGCGACCGGCTCGACACCTCCTGCGACTGTGAGGCCGTGATCGGCGGCGACGGCATCGTGCTGTCGATCGCAGCGGCCTCGATTATCGCCAAGGTGACGCGGGACCGCCTGATGTGCGCCCTGGCGCAGGACTGCCCCGGCTACGGTTTCGAGCAGCACAAGGGCTACGCCGTTCCCGAGCACCTGGACGCGCTCGACCGCCTCGGTCCCACCGTCCACCACCGCAGCTTCTTTGCCCCGGTCGCGGCGGCGCGTGCCAAGCATATGCCCTGGACGGTCGAGCCCGTGCAGGACCTGTTCACCGTCACCGAAGTCGAGGTGCAGGTGGAGACGAGCGTGGAAGCCGACCTGCCGGCGAATCTCTAGACGAGACGCGGTTGCCACGACGCGCAGCGCCCTTTATCAAAACAGACATGAGCGAATAGAGCCGGCTGGACGGGTTGGCTGCATCTTTCAGGCAATGCATGCGGTTTACCTCCCTGGTCATCGAGCTCATTCGCGCCCGGCCGCGGCTGATCGTGTGGATCGCCGTGCTGCTCCAGGCCGCGATGTGGCTGTTCGTGGCGCTGGTGTTCTACCGCAGCCCGCCCGGCACCCTTGCGACGCTGCTGGCGTTCGGCCGGGAATACCAGGTCGGTACTGATCTGGGCCCGCCCTTGCCGGTCTGGCTCGCCGACATCGCCTATCGCGCCGCCGGTGGCCATATGTTCGGCGTCTATGTCCTGGCCGAGCTCTGCGAGATCGCGACCTTCGTCACGCTCTATCATCTCTCCCGCGCCGTGGTCGGTTCGCAGCAGGCGGTGCTCGCCGTGCTGCTGACCATGACGGTGCTGGCCTTCTCCTCGCCCGCGCTCGACTTCGGCCCCCTGGTGCTGGCGCGGCCGCTCTGGGCGCTGCTGCTGCTGCATTCCTGGCAGATCATCGGCCAGCGCCGCGGCAACGCGTGGTTCGCCTGGTCGATCGAGGCGGGCCTGTTGCTGCTGACGACGCCGGCCGCGATCTTCCTCCTGCTGCTGGTCGCCGTCTTCGCGCTCTCGACCGCCGGCGGCCGGCGGACCCTGCGCGCGCTCGATCCGCTGTTCGCGCTGATCGTCGTCACCGTGCTGGCGCTGCCCTATGCGGTCTGGCTGATGCGCGCCGAGACGCTCGTGATGCCGAGCTTGCCCGAGATTGCCGAGCTGAACGCCCGCGCGCTGCACGCGGCCTGGCTGCTCGGCGGGCTCGCGCTCGGCGCCGCGGCGATCCCGGCGCTGACTTTCCTCAACACCGGGCTGTTCGTTCCGAAGAGTGAGGAGGCGCCGATCATCTACCGCCCACCGGTCGAGCCGCTCGCGCGCAACTTCGTCTATTTCTTCGCTCTGGCGCCGGCGCTCGGTGCGGTCCTGATCTCCGGCCTGCTCGGTCTCGAATCCGTCGTTGGCGGCGCCGGCGTCGTGCTCGTGATGTCGGGACTTGCCGTGGTCGTAATGGCCGGCGATCTCATCGCGATGCGCCGCGCGCGCATGCTGCGGATGGTGTGGGCCGCCGCCGTCGTCGCGCCCGCCATCGGCGTCGTGCTTGCCGTGCTGTTTCTGCCCTGGACGGGCGCCAATGAGATCGCGACCTCGATGCCGGCGCGCGCGATCTCGGATTTCTTCGACGAGAGCTTTGCCCGCCGCACCAACCATCGCCTGCGCGCGGTCGCCGGCGAGACCCAGCTTGCGAGCCTGATCGCGCTGCATTCCGGCCGACCGCATCTCTTCATCGATGCCCAGCCCGCGCGCACGCCGTGGATGAATCAGGCCAAATTCAGCGAGACCGGCGGCGTCGTGGTCTGGCGTGCCTCCGACACGGCCGGTACTCCGCCGCCCGAAATCCTCGCGCGCTTTCCCGGCATCGTCCCGGAAGTCCCCCGCGCCTTCGAATGGCTGGTGACCGGACGCCAGCAGCTCCTGCGCATCGGCTGGGCCATCGTGCGGCCGAAGGGGACCTGAGCCGCTCGCGTGCTCTCTCGCCCGCAATGACGGGGACAGGGCATACTGCCCCTCACGCGCCCGCCATCACCTTCGCGACCGCGCGCAGATCCTGCCAGGCCAGCCGCTTGTACGAAGGCGAGCGCAACAGGTAGGCGGGATGGAACGTCGGCAGTGCGCGAATGGTGCGCCCGCCCGTCTCGTAGTCGAACCAGCGTCCGCGGGTGCGCATGATGCCTTCGCGCGTTCCGAGCAGCGTCTGCGTCGAGGGATTGCCGAGCGTCACCAGCACGTCGGGATTCACCAGCTCGATCTGGCGCTGGATGAAGGGCAGGCAGATTTGCGTTTCCTGCGGTGTCGGCGTGCGGTTGCCCGGCGGCCGCCACGGAATGACGTTGGCGATATAGGCGGTGGTGCGGTTGAGGCCTATGGCTCCTATCATCAAATCGAGCAGCTTGCCGCTGCGTCCGACGAAGGGAAGCCCCTCGATGTCCTCGTCGCGCCCCGGCGCTTCGCCGACGAACATGATGCGCGCCTGCGGATTGCCGTCGGCGAATACCAGCCGCGTCGCGGTGTGCTTCAGCGCGCAGCCCTCAAAACCTTGCATCAGCTCGCGCAGCGCCTCCAGCGTCGGCGCCGTGCGCGCAGCCTCGCGTGCGGACGCAATGGCGACGTCGGGCGCAGGTGCGGCCTCGCCGCGCATCACCGCCGGAGCCGCAACCGGCCGCGGTGCCTCGGCCGGCGGTGCCGCGCGCTGAGCCGGAGGCGGGGTATCCAATTCCGCCAGGCGGTCGAGCGGTTCCTCCGTGAGCGCGCAATCGACGCCGGCCTCCAGATAGAAGGCAAGAAGCTCGCGGACAGTGGGGGCGGGTTCTGGGATCATGGGAAAGTCCGACTTTTATATCACCTTGGGCCGCCTTGCATCCCAGTGAAATGCATTTCCGAGGTTGTCCTACCCGGAAAAATCGGAAACAAGAGGGCGCAATCGACCAAGGACCGTCTCAAGGGCTGAGATCAGATGAGCACCGAAGAACTTCCCCCGCGCGAATCCATGGAATTCGACGTCGTCATCGTCGGCGCCGGCCCGTCGGGCCTGTCGGCCGCGATCCGGCTGAAGCAGCTCAATGCCGATCTCAACGTCGTCGTGGTGGAGAAGGGCTCCGAGGTCGGCGCGCATATTCTCTCCGGCGCCGTGATCGATCCGGCCGGTCTCGACAAGCTCGTTCCGGACTGGCGCAAGGATTCCGACTGCCCGCTGAAGACGCAGGTCAAGGAGGATCGCTTCTACTGGATGACCGCGGGCGGCGCGATCAAGCTGCCGGAATTCATGATGCCGCCGCTGATGCACAACCATCACTGCTATATCGGATCGCTCGGCAATGTCTGCCGCTGGCTGGGACGAAAGGCGGAAGCGCTCGGCGTCGAGATCTATCCGGGCTTTGCCGCGGCCGAGGTGCTCTATGACGAGGAGGGCAAGGTCAAGGGCATCGCCACCGGCGACATGGGTATCGGCCGGGACGGCAAGCCGAAGGACTCTTTCACCCGTGGCATGGAATTGCTCGGCAAGTACACGCTGTTTGCGGAGGGCGCACGCGGCAGCCTGACCAAGCAGCTCATCGCCAAGTTCGCGCTGGATTCCAACAGCGAGCCGGCGAAGTTCGGCATCGGCCTGAAGGAAGTCTGGCAGATCGATCCCGCCAAGCACCAGAAGGGTATGATCCAGCATTCCTTCGGCTGGCCGCTTGACCTGAAGACCGGCGGCGGCTCGTTCCTCTATCACTATGACGACAATCTCGTCGCCGTCGGCTTCGTCGTGCATCTGAACTACGACGATCCTTATCTGTCGCCGTTCGACGAGTTCCAGCGCTTCAAGACGCACCCTTCGATCCGCGGCACCTTCGAGGGCGCCAAGCGGCTCGCCTATGGCGCGCGCGCCATCACCGAGGGCGGCTATCAGTCGGTGCCGAAGCTCAGCTTCCCCGGCGGTGCGCTGATCGGCTGCGCGGCCGGCTTCGTCAACGTGCCCCGCATCAAGGGCGTGCACAATGCGATGGGCACCGGCATGCTCGCCGCCGAGCATGTCGCGGCGGCGCTCGCCGCCGACCGCGCCAATGACGAGATCGTCGAATACGAGAACGCGTGGCGCTCGTCCTCCGTCGGCAAGGATCTGTTCCTGGTCCGCAACGTCAAGCCGCTGTGGTCGAAGTTCGGCACCGTGCTCGGCGTCGCGCTCGGCGGCTTCGACATGTGGTGCAACACGCTGTTCGGCGCTTCGCTGTTCGGCACCCAGTCGCATGCGAAGCCCGATCGCGCCACGCTCGATCCGGCCAAAAGCCACGCGCCCAGGACCTATCCGAAGCCCGACGGCAAGATCTCCTTCGACAAGCTCTCGTCCGTGTTCCTGTCCAACACCAATCATGAGGAAGACCAGCCGGTCCATCTCAAGGTCACGGACATGAACCTCCAGAAGACCTCCGAGCACGACGTGTTCGCCGGTCCCTCGAATCGCTATTGTCCGGCCGGCGTCTATGAGTGGGTCGAGGAGGGGGCGAGCCCGCGCTACCAGATCAACGCCCAGAATTGCGTCCACTGCAAAACCTGCGACGTGAAGGACCCCAACGGCAACATCACCTGGGTTCCCCCGGAGGGCGGTGGCGGCCCGAATTACGAGGCGATGTAAGCCCGGGCAATCGGGCCAACGCGATCAGGCAGGCCCGATCGAGCCAGACCCAATGTGACCAAGATTGCGTGACCCAGGAATTGTGACGCACTTTCGCGTGAGAACCGGGCCGGGGGTGCGGCCCGTGGCCACGATAAGGCCATACTAGCAGCGTCTTGGGGCGCACTTGACCGGTCACTTGGCCGATTTGGGGCGTGCGGCGGGGAACGCCCGGTCCGAATCCTTGCGGTGAAGCGCCAAAAGCGGCATTGTCCGGCCCTGACGGTTCCGGTCCCGATGTCGCCGGCCGCGTTCGCATGCGAGACGGCCTTCTGCTGCAGACCCAGGCACCACCAACTCAAGGCGAGCCCTGATGCTTTCAAATCGTTTCAACCGCTGGACTGTTGCCGCCATCGCCCTCATGGGCACAGCGATCGCGACGGTCCCCGGCGCGGTCCTGGCGCAGACGCCGGATCATCCGTCCGACACGGCGGCGCAGTTTCCGACCCGGAACGATCTGAAGTCGCTGACGACCTCCGGCAGTTATCTCGCCGCCCGCCACGCCAGCGTCGAGCGCGACGCGGCCTCGGCCGCCGCGTTCTACCGCTCCGCTCTGCGCACCGATCCGAAGAACAACGAGCTGCTTGATCGCGCCTTCATCTCGTCGGTCGCGGACGGTGACATCGACGAAGCCGTCAAGCTCGCCGAGCGCATCCTCACCATCGACAAGACCAACCGCGTCGCGCGTCTGGTCGTCGGTGTGCACGATCTCAAGCTCAAGAAGTACGCGGCCGCGCAGACCAACATCAACCAGTCGATCCGCGGCCCGATTACCGATCTCGTCGCCACGCTGCTGTCGGGCTGGGCCGCCTATGGCGCCGGCGATGCCAAGGGCGGTGTCGCCACCATCGACAAGCTGGCCGGTCCGGAATGGTATCCGCTGTTCAAGGATCTCCACGCCGGCATGATCCTCGAGCTTTCCGGCAAGGAGAAGGACGCCGGCACCCGCTTCGAGCGGGCATACAAGCTCGACGATTCCATGCTGCGCGTCACCGAGGCCTATGCCCGCTGGCTCTCGCGCAACAAGGATTCCGCTGCCGCGACCGCCGTCTACCAGGCCTTCGACAAGAAGCTCGCCCGCCATCCGCTGATCGTGGAAGGCCTGCGCGACACCAAGGCCGGCAAGAAGATGCCGCCGCTGGTCGATTCCGCGCAGGCGGGCGCCGCGGAAGCGCTCTACGGCATCGGCGCTACGCTGACCCGCCGCGGCGGCGAGGATCTGGCGCTGGTCTATCTGCAACTCTCGCTTTACCTCCAGCCCACCCATCCGCTGGCGCTGCTCTCGCTTGCCGATCTCTATGAATCGGTGAAGCGGCCGCAGATGGCGATCAAGGTCTATGAGAGGGTGCCGGCGACCTCACCGTTGAAGCGCAACGCCCAGATCCAGCTCGCCATCGATCTGGATGCCGCCGACCGCACCGAGGAGGCGATCAAGATTCTCAAAAGCGTCACCACGGAGGACGCAAAGGACCTCGAAGCCATCATGGCGCTCGGCAACATCGAGCGCGGCCGCAAGAAGTTCGGCGACTGCGGCGCGACCTACTCGCGTGGCATCGACGTGCTGCCGGCCGGGGCCGACAAGGCCAACAGCGTCTGGTATTATTATCGCGGCATCTGCGAGGAGCGCTCCAAGGAATGGGGCAAGGCCGAAGCCGACATGAAGAAGGCGCTCGAGCTGCAGCCCGACCAGCCGCACGTCCTCAATTATCTCGGCTATTCCTGGATCGACCAGGGCGTGAACCTCGACGACGGCATGAAGATGATCAAGCGTGCCGTCGAGCAGCGTCCTGACGACGGCTACATCGTCGACTCGCTCGGCTGGGCTTATTACCGTATCGGCAACTACGAGGAGGCGGTGAAGAATCTCGAGCGTGCCATCGACCTCAAGCCCGAGGATCCCACCATCAACGATCACCTCGGCGACGCCTATTGGCGTGTCGGCCGTACGCTGGAGGCCAAATTCCAGTGGGCGCATGCGCGCGATCTCAAGCCCGAGCCGGAAGAATTGCCGAAGATCGAGGCCAAGATCGCCAACGGCATGACCGACGATTCGAACTCTTCGGCCGCGCAGGCGGACAAGAAGAAAGACGACGGCAAGGGCGGCTAAATTCTGAGTGCGTTTGGGGGTTCGTCGCCGATGCCGGCGTTGATTGAAGAGGGGCGCGCGAAGGTCAATCTGAGCCTTCGCGTCGTCGGCCGGCGTGCCGACGGCTATCATGATCTCGAAAGCGTGGTTGCATTCGCCGATTGCGCCGACCGGCTGACGCTGGAGCCGGGTGGCGAGCTCAAGCTCACCACCACGGGGCCGCTTGCGGCCGCTTGCGGCGATGCCTCCGACAATCTCGTGTTCAAGGCCGCCAAGCTTCTGGCCGAAGCCGTGCCGGGCCTGAAGCTGGGCGCCTTCGCGCTCGACAAGGTGCTCCCGGTGGCGGCCGGCATCGGCGGCGGTTCGGCGGACGCCGCGGCGGCGCTGCGGCTGCTGGCGCGTCTCAACGATCTGTCGCTCGGCGATCCGCGCTTGCAGAAGGTCGCACTTGGGACCGGCGCCGACGTGCCGGTCTGCCTCGTCTCGCGCGCCTGCGACATGACCGGCGTCGGCGAGCAGCTGCTGCCGCTCGCATTGCCGTCCATGCCCTGCGTCATGGTCAATCCGCGCGTGCCGGTCGCGACCAAGGACGTGTTCCAGGCGCTGGGCCTGCGCAACGGCGAACTCCTGGTTGGCGCCACGTCAGTCCTGAACTCCCCGGCCTGGCCGGACGAGGGCGCCTCCATTGCCGATTGGGTCGACATTCTCGAGACCGTCGCCAACGATCTCGAAGCTCCTGCGCTCCGCATCGAGCCTGTCATCGGCGGCGTGCTGGAGGCCTTGCGCGCTTCCGCAGGCGTCAAGCTCGCGCGCATGTCGGGCTCGGGTGCGACCTGCTTTGCGATCTATGGCGCGTCCACCGATGCCCATGCCGCCGCCGAAAAGATCCGGCGCGATCACCCCGGCTGGTGGGTGCATGCGGGAACGTTGAGCTAGCCGCCGTCCTCGCCGAGCTCGAGAAAGCGGCGGATCTCCCCCAGCACCTCTTGCGGCTTGTCGTGCTGCAGCCAGTGTCCGGCTCCGGCGATGGTCTCGACGCGCGCCTGCGGGAAATAGCGCTCCAGGCCAGCGGCCCTGGCGCCCGCGAGAAAGCTTTCGCCGGCATTCAGCAGCAGGGTCGGGCATGTGATGCGCGACCACAGCGCGACGTGGTCGTCCGGCCAGAGCCGGTGCGGCGCACTGGCGCGCTGGTAGGGATCGAACTTCCAGCTATAGGTGCCGTCCTCGTTCCGCCGCGCGCCGTGGGTTGCAAGATGCAGCGCAAGGTCGCGGGACAGCCGCTTGTTGTGAAGCACCATCTGCGCGGCCGCGTCCGCGAGGGTCGAATAGCGGCGCGGCGCGCGGTCGTGCAGCTTGTCGAGCTGCCCGATCCATTTGGCAATGCGCTCATGCGCCGGCGGCTTTGGCGTATCCGGCAGCATGGTCACACCATCGAGGACGACCAGCTTGGAGACCAGCTCGGGGAATGCTCCCGAAAAAATCAGGCTCACCATGCCGCCCATCGAATGGCCGATCAGCGTCACTTGCGGCGCTGCGATGGTCCGGACGAGCTGCGCGAGATCGTAGACATACTCGGTCAGCGCGTAGCTGCCGCCTTTGGTCCAGTCGGAATCGCCGTGACCACGCAGGTCGGGCGCGAGCACGTGAAAGTGCGGCTGCAGCGAGCGCGCGATGAGGTCCCAGCTTCGGCAATGATCGCGGCCGCCATGGACCAGGACTGCGACGGGCGCGCCCTCGTTGCCCCAGTCGGCATAGTGCAGCCGCAGGCCGTGTGACTCATAGAAGCGGCTTTGCGGGGCGTTATCCATTGACCGGCCGCCGCACCAGCGCAAGAGAGAGGCCGAGGCTCGCGATGAACACCCCGGAGCCTTGCGTGAGGCGCCGCATCAGATGCGGCCTTGCAATCAGCTGCATCCGTGTGGCGGACGCCATCAGCACCACGACGACGTGGGCGAGCGTGTTCAGCATCACCGAGATCGCACCGAGCGCGATGAACTGCAGAGTGGGGTTCGGTCCCGAGGGATCGAGGAACTGCGGAATGAAGGCGAGGAAGAAGGCGGCGGTCTTCGGGTTCAGCGACTCGACCAGCACGCCGTCGCGGAATACGCGCCTGTCGCCGACGGGCTCACTCCCCAGCGCAGGCGTGCGGCCGGCGCTGCGGAAGGTCTTGATGCCAAGCCAGACCAGATAGAGCGCGCCGACGAGTTTCACCGCGGCAAACAGCTCGGCACTCGCGAGAATGATGGCGGAGATGCCGAGGCTGCCCGCCACCACATGAACCAGCCCGCCCAGCGCCGTGCCCGCGGTCGAGGCAAAGCCGCTGGTGCGCCCTTCCGACAAGGTCCGCGCCGCGACGTAGAAGATGCCGGGGCCGGGAACGGCGGCAATGAGACAAGCGGCGGCCAGGAACAGCCAGAAACTGGTTTCGGTCATCCTGCTTTGGTAGCGATGCCCGGCGCGATTGCAAGCCTTCGCGTTTAGCCCATCCGGCGGAAGATCACGCTGGCATTCACCCCGCCGAAGCCAAAGCCGTTGGAGATGGCGTGCTGCATCGGCATCGGCCGCGCCGCGCCCGAGACGATGTCGATGCCGTCCGCACCCGGATCGGGATTTTCCAGATTGAGGGTCGGCGGCGCGATCTGGTCGCGCAGGGCGAGGACGGTAAAGATCGCCTCCAGCCCTCCGGCGGCGCCGAGCAGGTGGCCGGTGGCCGATTTGGTCGCGCTCACCGCAATGTTTCGATTGCGGCCGAACAGCGTGGCAATCGCGCCGAGCTCGCTCTCGTCGCCGGCGGGCGTCGAGGTCGCATGTGCGTTGAGGTGCTGCAAGTCGCCGGGCTCCAGCCGAGCCTGCCGGAGCGCGATCTCCATGGCGCGGCGGGCGCCGTCGCCGTCCGGTGGGCCCGACGTCATGTGATAGGCGTCCGCCGTCGTGCCGTATCCGACGATCTCCGCGATCGGCGTCGCGCCACGCGACAAGGCATGCTCCAGCTCCTCGATCACCAGGATGCCGGCGCCTTCGCCCATCACAAAACCGTCGCGGTCGCGATCGAACGGGCGCGAGGCGCGTGCCGGCTCGTCGTTGAATCCGCTCGACAGCGCGCGGGCCGCGGCAAAGCCGCCGAGGCTGACGATGTCGATGCAGGCCTCCGCGCCGCCGCAGATCGCGATGTCGGCTTCGCCGGCGCGGATCATCCGCGTGGCATCGCCGATTGCCTGGACACCGGCGGCGCAGGCCGTGACCGGCGTGCCCAGCGCTCCCTTGTAGCCGTATTTGATGGAGACGTGGCCTGCGGCGAGATTGGCGAGGAACGAGGGGATGGTGAACGGCGACAGCCGGCGCGGTCCGCGATGCTCGGTGATGCGCACCGCCTCTGCCATCGCCGGAAAACCGCCGACGCCGGAGCCGATAATCGTCGCGGTTCGCTCCAGCGCGGCCGCGTCTTGCGGCGTCCATCCGGCTTGTGCGACCGCTTCTGCCGTTGCGAGCAGCGCGAACAGGATGAAGCGGTCCATCTTGCGCTGGTCCTTTGGCGGGGCGGCCTGCGCGGGATCGAAGCCGCCATCTGCGTCCTCGGCCTTTCCAGGCACGAGCCCGGCAATGCGCGCGGGCAGCACTTGCGACCATTCCGGCAGCGGCCGAAGCCCACTCCGGCCGCCGAGCAGCCGGCGCCAGGACAGTTCGACACCGCAGCCGAGCGGCGACACCGCGCCCATTCCCGTCACGACGATACGACGCATGTCAGTCTCCAGCCGGCGCAAGGGCCGGGTTCATGGCCTTGAGCGAAGTGAGGCGGCGGCGCATCAAGCGGCTCGCTCCGGGACCTGCGATCACGACCGCGTTGGCGAGCGTGATCGGGCGCATGTCGGCGGCGTCGACCATGACCGGATCGAACGGACGAATATCGTCGCGGTTCGCCAGCAGAATGGCTTCGCCCTTCGGCGCGAGATGCTTGTTGCCCCAGGCCAGCAGCGCGACGATCACGGGAAAGAAATCCCGCGCCTTGTCCGTCAGCACATATTCGTAACGCGGTGGCCGCTCATGATAGCGGCGGCGAACGAACATGCCGCTCTTCGTGAGATGGGCAAGGCGCCGCGACAGGATGTTCGGCGCGATGCCGAGGCTTTGCGAAAACTCGTCGAACTTCGTTGCGCCCTGGAACGCATCCCGCAGGATCAGAATGCTCCACCATTCGCCGACCGTCTCCACGGCGCGGCCGACCGGGCATTCCAGGACGGAGGGCGATCTGGGCTGCATGGCAAGAAGGTAGGGTAGTGACTTGCAAAATGCAAGTAACTAGGAAAGCAGCTTCGTCGCAGGGGAGGACGAGGAGCGGGACTTGCGAAACTGCCTCTGTGATTTGAGATGCGAGTCGGGCGAACCGTACCTGCGCTCCATGCTCCGGCATTGCGAGCGCCGCGAAGCGAAGCAATTCAGAGTCTTGCCGCAGGGACAGACCGGATTGCTCCGCTGCGTTTGCAATGACGAGGTGGGAGCAGCGCCGCCCATCTATAACCGTCACCCTGAGGTGCTCGCCTCTTCGGCGAGCCTCGAAGGGCGGAGGCCCGGCTGCTCTCGGCCGTTTCCCCTTCGAGGCTCCCCATGGGACGCGTTGCGTCCATGCCTCGCGCCCCAGGATGACGGGGCTGATAGCGGAGCGCTAAGCCGCCGCCTAGTGCGACCGCGCCAGGCAGAACGCCACGACCTGCTCCAGCGCGCTCTTCATCGGCGACGACGGAAACAGGGCGAGCGCGTCGACCGCCATGGCGCCGTAGTGGTGGGCACGGCTGATTGTGTCCTCGAGCGCGCGATGCTTGTTCATCAGGCCGATGGCGTGATCGAGATCGGTGTCGCCGATCTCGCCGCGCTCGAGCGCACGGATCCAGAATGCGCGCTCGGTGTCGTTGCCGCGGCGGAAGGCGAGCACGACCGGCAGCGTGATCTTGCCTTCGCGGAAATCGTCGCCGGTGTTCTTGCCGAGTTTTGCGCTCTTGCCGCCGTAATCGAGCACGTCGTCGACGAGCTGGAAGGCGATGCCGAGGTTCATGCCGACCGAGCGGCAGGCCGTCTGCTCCGCCTTCGGGCGGTTGGCGATGACAGGGCCGACCTCGCAGGCGGCCGCGAACAGCTCGGCGGTCTTGCCGCGGATCACGGCGAGATATTCGTCCTCGGTGGTCGCGGTGTTCTTGGCGGCGGCGAGCTGCATCACCTCGCCCTCGGCGATGGTCGCAGCCGCCGCGGACAGAATGTCGAGCGCGCGGAGCGAGCCGACCTCCACCATCATGCGGAAAGCCTGGCCGAGCAGGAAGTCGCCGACCAGCACGCTCGCCTCGTTGCCCCAGAGCATGCGCGCCGAGAGCTTGCCGCGGCGCATCTCGCTCTCGTCGACGACGTCGTCGTGGAGCAGGGTCGCGGTATGCATGAATTCGACGGAGGCTGCCAACTTGATGTGGCCGTCGCCGGTGTAGCCGGCGAGGTTGGCCATGGCGAGCGTCAGCATGGGGCGCAGGCGCTTGCCGCCGGAGGAGATCAGATGGTTGGCAACCTCGGGGATCATGGTCACGTCCGAACCGGTCCGCGACAGGATCGTGGCGTTGACGCGCTCCATGTCACCAGCGACAAGGGCAACCAGCTCTTCGATCGACGCGCCGGGAGTTTCGAATGGTACGATGACGGCCACGCCGGTCTCCAATATTTGCCCCGGAAGGGCTATTCTGATGGAAAGACAATAGAAACTGGACGGGGATGCGGCAAGGGCCGTGGAACCATTGACATTGCCGCTTAACCCCGGTCAGGCAGGAGACCCGCATTGCGTGAACTGGTTCGGACCAACGATATGGTGCTGGTGTCGGCGATCGGTGCGCTGCTCGACGGTGCCAACATCCATCATCTGGTGCTGGACCAGAACATGAGCATCATCGAAGGCTCGCTCGGCATCCTGCCGCGGCGGATCCTGGTTCATGAGGACGACGCCCAGGAGGCCAGGCTGCTCCTCACCGAGGCCGGCCTCAGCCACGAGCTCCGCGGCGATGATTGACGCCCTGGCAGACATCACCGAGGACGCCTTTCTCGGCGGGCAGTTGCGGCTGAAGCAGAAGCGGTCCGGCCATCGCGCCGGGCATGACGCCATTCTGCTTGCGGCGGCGACGCAGGCGGGACCCGGCGACCGCGTGGTCGATCTCGGCGCCGGCATCGGCACGGCCGGGCTGGCGCTTGCCCGGCGCGTGGCGGGGATCAGGCTTGGCCTCGTCGAGATCGATCCGGAGCTGGCGGAGCTCGCCCGCGCCAATGCGGCGGCGAATGCGATTGCCGCCGAGACCATCGTGCTCGACGTCACGGCCGACGCGCCGGCGTTTGCGGCGAATGGCCTCGAGCCCGATAGCGTCGACGTAGTCCTGATGAACCCGCCCTTCAACGACCCCGCGCGCCATCGCGGCTCGCCGGATCAGATGCGCCACAGCGCGCATGTGGCGACGGATGAGACGCTGAATGCCTGGGTGCATGCGGCGCGGCGCATCCTCCGATCGAATGGCGCGCTGACATTGATTTGGCGCGCCGATGGGATCGCGGACGTCTTGGCGGCGCTGTCTCGCGGCTTCGGAAGTCTCGCGATTCTGCCGGTTCATGGTGAAGCCGGGCGGCCCGCGATCCGCGTGCTGGTGCGCGCGATCAAGGGCGGGAGGGCCCCAACGCGATTGTTGCCGGGCCTCATGCTCAACGGGGAGTCGCGCGTGCCTAGAAAAGAGGTGATGGATATTCTGGAAGGACGGGCGATTCTACCCCTGGTGGAACCGTGCTGACCTATTGCGGAAGCGATTCCGACTGCTGCTCCTGGGGAGTCGTCAAGCGGATCGCCATGAACAGCGCACCGACCAGCAGCATCAGCAGATAGATTTTCATGGTGTTCTCCGCTGCCTCATTGCAGCTTCCCAACGAGGAATCTGCAAAACACGTTCCGGGCACTTCCAATGACAGTCGCGTGATAAGAAATGGTTAATCAGAGGTAACGGCATGGCCGAACAATTGAACGATCGTGAGAGTTCCGGCCTGGCCGACAAGCTCATGCAATATCTGCCGGCGCGATTCCGGCCGGGCACGGCGGTCGTGCCCGTGGTGCGGCTGTCAGGCGTGATCGGCGCGGTGACGCCGCTGCGTCCGGGCATGTCGCTCGCGGGCGTCGCGCGGGTGCTGGAGCGTGCGTTTTCGTACCGGAATGCTAAGGCAGTGGCGCTGGTGATCAACTCGCCCGGCGGCTCGCCGGTGCAGTCGCGCCAGATCTATTTGCGCATCAAGCAGCTCGCCGCGGAGAAGAAGCTGCCGGTGCTGGTGTTCGTCGAGGACGTCGCGGCGTCCGGCGGCTACATGATCGCCTGCGCCGGCGACGAGATCATTTGCGATCCGTCCTCGATCCTCGGCTCGATCGGGGTGGTCGGCGGCAGCTTTGGTTTCCAGGAAGCGATCAAGCGGCTCGGCATCGAGCGGCGCCTCTACACGGCCGGCTCGCACAAGGCGATGCTCGACCCGTTTCTCCCGGAAAATCCGGACGACGTCGCCAAGCTGAAGGCGATCCAGCGCGAGATCCACCAGATCTTCATTGCGCTGGTGAAGGAGAGCCGCGGCGCACGCCTGAAGGGATCCGACGACACGCTGTTCACGGGCGAATACTGGGCCGGCGAGAGTTCGATCGCGCTGGGGCTTGCCGACAGCATCGGCGATCTCCGCTCAACTCTTCGTGCCCGCTATGGCGAGAAGGTTCTCACCCCTGTGATCGCGCAACCGAGCGGGTTGCTCTCGGGCCTTTTGGGGCGCAAATCGCCCGGCGCGAGCCAGCTTTCGGCCATGGAATCAATGGCCGGTCTTCCGGACGAGCTGATTTCGGCGGTCGAAACGCGGGCGATTTGGGCGAAATTCGGGTTCTAGGCGCGGTCCCTCCCGCGCCATTTGGTCCAAGGGGACTGGATGCCGAGCCAATTGCGGCGCGGCCCGGTCTGCGCAAGAATGGGCGTGGGGGCTGAGCATTGTGAACAAGGAACGACCGATGCCGCCGTTCGTCGCTTTCGCGGGCGTCCTGGGCGGGCTTGCCGTGGTCCGCTGGGCCTACAAGACCGCTGTCCGGATCAACCAGGAACTGGAGGAGATGCGCCTGTCACGCGTCGCCGAGGCCGCCCATATGGGGGACATCCAGACCCTGAAACAGGACCCTGCGACCGGAGCTTACCGGCCGGGTTAGCTGATGCCGCCGCACGCGCGGTGCACTCCCTCTCCCGCTTGCGGGGGAGGGTTGGGGAGGGGTATCTCCGCGGGCGAGACCGCCCCAGAGGACAGAGCCCTCACCCGCCCCTTCGGCGCGACCTCTCCCGCAAGCCGGAGAGGTAAGAAGCAGCCCCTTTGCCTTGATTCCCACCCCCGCCGTCGATACGGTCCCGCGCGATTCAAAACCCCCGCGAGAGCCTGATCTGACGATGGACGCCTCATTGCCCGCCCATATGCGCCCGGAACGTTCGTTCCAGGGCTTCATCCTCGCGCTCCAGAGGTTCTGGGCCGAGCAGGGCTGCGTGATCCTGCAACCCTACGACATGGAGATGGGCGCGGGCACCTTCCATCCGGCGACCACGCTGCGCGCGCTGGGTCCAAAACCCTGGAACGCGGCCTATGTGCAGCCCTCGCGCCGGCCCAAGGACGGCCGCTACGGCGAGAACCCGAACCGGATGCAGCACTACTACCAGTTCCAGGTGATCATGAAGCCGTCGCCGCCGAACCTTCAGGAGCTGTACCTGAAGTCGCTCGCCGCGATCGGCATCGATTCCGCCGTGCACGACATCCGCTTCGTCGAGGACGATTGGGAGAGCCCGACGCTGGGCGCCTGGGGTTTGGGGTGGGAGTGCTGGTGCGACGGCATGGAAGTGAGCCAATTCACCTATTTCCAGCAGGTCGCGGGCTTCGAATGCGCGCCGGTCGCGGGCGAGCTCACCTACGGGCTCGAGCGCCTCGCGATGTATGTGCAGGGCGTCGACCGTGTCTACGACCTCAACTTCAACGGCCGCGACGGCGACGCCAAGGTCACCTATGGCGACGTCTTCCTCCAGGCCGAGCGGGAATATTCGAAGCACAATTTCGAGATCGCCGACACCGCGATGCTGTTCGAGCAGTTCAAGATGGCCGAGACTGCCTGCAGGAAATATCTCGACGCAGGCTGGAAGGACGGCAAGCGCGAGGCGCATTTGATGGCGCTGCCGGCCTATGACCAGTGCATCAAGGCGAGCCACGTCTTCAACCTGCTCGACGCCCGCGGCGTGATCTCCGTGACCGAGCGGCAGAGCTACATCTTGCGTGTTCGCGAACTGGCAAAAGCCTGCGGCGAGGCCTGGATCCATACCGAAGCGGGCGGAGCGGCCTGATGCCCGATTTGTTGCTTGAACTGTTCTCGGAAGAAATTCCCGCGCGCATGCAGGCCAAGGCGGCCGACGATCTGCGCCGCCTGGTCACCGACAAGCTCGTCGCCGAAGGCCTCGTCTACGAAGGCGCGAAAGCCTTCGCGACGCCGCGCCGTCTCGCGCTCACCGTGCATGGCATCCCCGCACGCCAGCCTGACCTGAAGACCGAACGTCGAGGGCCGAAAATGGGCGCGCCCGACGCGGCCGTGCAGGGCTTTCTGAAGGCGACGGGTTTGACGTCGCTGGATGAGGCCAAGATCCAGCGCGACCCGAAAGGCGACTTCTACATCGCGCTGATCGAGAAGCCCGGCCGCGACGCGATCGACGTGCTCGCGGAAATCCTGCCGGTGATCATCCGCACATTCCCCTGGCCGAAATCGATGCGTTGGGGCGCGCGCTCCGGAAAACCGGGGTCGCTGAGCTGGGTGCGTCCGCTGCACGCGATCACGGCGACGTTCGGGCTCGAGACCGAAGAGCCCGATGTCGTCAAATTCTCGGTGGACGGCATCGAGACCGGCCAGACCACCTACGGCCATCGCTTCATGGCACCGGCTGCGATTTCCGTGCGCCGCTTCGAGGACTACGAAGCGAAGCTGAAGGCTGCAAAAGTCATCCTCGATCCGCAGGCGCGCAAGGATATCATTTTCGCCGATGCCAAGGAGCTGACGTTCGCGCAAGGGTTCGAACTGGTCGAGGATCAGGCGCTGCTGGACGAGGTGTCCGGCCTCGTCGAATGGCCCGTCGTCATGATGGGATCGTTCGAGAAGGAATATCTCGCGATCCCGGAAGAGGTGATCCGCGCCACCATCCGCAACAACCAGAAGTGCTTCGTCGTCAGGGATTCCAAGACGGGCAAGCTGACCAACAAGTTCGTCCTCACCGCCAATATCGAGGCGCCGGACGGCGGCAAGACCATCGTCTCCGGCAACGAACGCGTGATCCGTCCCCGTTTGTCGGATGCGAAGTTCTTCTACGAGACGGATCTGAAGACGAAGCTGGAAGAGCGGCTGCCGAAGTTCGATCAGATCGTGTTTCACGAGAAGCTCGGGACGCAGGCCGCGCGCATCACGCGCATCGAGCGTCTCGCCGCCGAGATCGCGCCGCTGGTCGGCGCCGACGTCGCCAAGGCCACGCGCGCCGCGCATCTGGCGAAGGCGGATTTGCTGACCGAAGTCGTCGGCGAATTCCCCGAGGTGCAGGGCCTGATGGGCAAGTACTACGCGCTGGCGCAGGGCGAGGATGCTTCCGTCGCCGCCGCCTGCGAGGAGCACTACAAGCCGCAGGGGCCCGCGGACCGCGTGCCGACCGATCCGGTCAGCATCGCTGTGGCGCTCGCCGACAAGATCGATACGCTCGTTGGATTCTGGGCGATCGACGAGAAGCCGACGGGCAGCAAGGACCCGTATGCACTGCGGCGCGCGGCGCTCGGCGTGATCAGAATCATTGTCGATAACGATCTGCGGCTCCCGCTTTGGAAGCTGCTGAGCGAACATGCAGTTCAGGTGATGTCCGCGATTTACAAGGACGACACCGATTTGATCGTCGAACTTTCGGATTGGATCGGAAGTGCCGGAAATGCGGAAGTTCCGAGCAATTCGTTTTCCAACCAGGCCGCGGAGTCCGTCTACAAGTTGCTGAAGCCTCGGGTTGAGGATCTGCTCGCCTTCTTCGCCGACCGCCTGAAGGTGCAGCTCCGCGAGCAGGGCGCGCGTCACGATCTCGTCGACGCCGTGTTCGCGCTCGGTGGCCAGGACGATCTGTTGATGATCGTCCGCCGCGTCGAGGCGCTCGGCAAATTCCTCGAGACCGATGACGGCAAGAACCTGCTCGCCGGCATCAAGCGCGCCAGCAATATCCTTGGCATCGAGGAGAAGAAGGACAAGCGCACGTTCGACGGCGCGCCCGACGCCGCGCTCTATGGCCTCGGTGAAGAGAAGGCGCTGGCCAAGACGATCGGCGAGGTGAGGGCTGAAGCGAGCGCCGCCGTCGCCAAAGAGGACTTTGCCGCCGCGATGAGCGCGATGGCAAAGCTGCGTCCGCCGGTCGATGCGTTCTTCGACAAGGTTCGCGTCAACGACGACGATCCGAAGGTGCGTGAGAACCGCCTGATGCTGCTCAACGAGATCCGCAGCGCCACGCGCGCGGTGGCGGACTTCTCGAAGATCCAGGATTGAGGCGCGGCCGCACGGCAAATACTTCCGTCATTCCGGGACACGCCGTGAGCCCGGAATCCATACTCACGATCGCGGTTATGGATTCCGGGCTCGCGCTCCGCGCGCCCCGGAATGACGGGCGCAAAAGAGCCCCGCCCGGCGGGGGGAAGACCGGGCGGAGCCTGATGTCCGACTACGCGATGCGCGCCAGCCTGAAGTGACGCGCCGGACATCGAGTTGAGCGTTGGAGTTGAACTGATTAGTCCATCACTTCGACGATGCGCCGCGAGCGCGGCTCGACCAGCACGGTCTCGCCGTTCACGACCGTGTAGCGATAGGTCGTGGCGCCGAAACGTTGCGGCACGTCATAATAGGTGATGCCGGTCTCGGGTAATGTAGAGCCGACCACCACGCGATCCGGGACACGGAAGGCCGGCACACGTTGTTCGACGACATAGTCTCGGAAGGCCGGCCGCTGTTCGACTGCAATGGTCGGGCCGCTCTCGACCACGACGGGCGCGCGTCCCACCGTGATTCCAGTTTGCGCCTGCGCCGCGATCGGCGCACCAAGCGCGACGCCAAGCACTGTGAGGGCGAGAATCCTGTTCCGCATAGGCAACTCCCTTCGAAGTGATTTCGAGCCGGCGCCAGTGGCGCGACTGGTTGCCAATGCTTGCGACTTTGCAATGTTCCGGGAAAAGCCCTGCCGTATCAGCGGCAATTTCGGGCAGATTTCGCGAAGGCGGGAACTCGTGCGGCGCTGGTGCGTCTCTACCCGCGGAACCTGGTCCGCTATGATCCGCCCGCGATTCGCCTCACGTCACGGAAAGACAATTCATGCACATCACCGTCGCCCACATCTCGCCGATCCTGTCGCTGCTTGCGGGCGTGCTCATCCTGATCATGCCGCGCCTGCTCAACCTGATCGTCGCGATCTTTCTCATCATAAATGGTGCGATCGGGCTCGGATTGTTGAAGTGGCTCCATCTCTAGGCCTCATTTTGCGGAACTCTTCGACTTGCGCGCGCCTGCCCAAAGTGGTGTAAGGCGCGCGATTTCCCATTCCTCTCGCAGGTTGTGTGCAAGCTATGGCCAAAGCCGCCTCGAAGCCTAAGAAAATACCAGCGAAATCAAAGCCCTCCGCCAAGGCGAAAGCTGCGCCGGCGGCCCGCAAGGCGCTTGCCAAGAGCGCCCCGAAGCTGGTCGCCAAGGCCGCTGCGAAGCCCGTGGCCAAGCCGGCTGCGAAGCGCGCCGCGAAGGCTGCGACCAAGCCGGTTGCCGCCAAGGTCGCTGTGAAGCCGGCCCCGGCCAAGGCTGCAACTGCCAAGGTTGCACCTGCCAAGGCTGCATCTGCCAAGCCAGCGCCGAGCGCTCCCAAGGCCGGCAAATGGGTGTTCACATTCGGCGACGGCAAGGCCGAAGGCCGTACCGAGATGCGCGACCTGCTCGGCGGCAAGGGCGCCAACCTCGCCGAGATGGCCAATCTCGGCCTTCCCGTGCCTCCCGGCTTTACCATCCCGACCTCGGTCTGCACGTATTTCTACGCGCACGACAAATCCTATCCGAAGGAGTTGCAGTCGCAGGTTGAGAAGGCGCTGGATCATGTCGGCAAGTTGACCGGCAAGATCTTCGGCGACACCAAAAACCCGCTGCTCGTCTCCGTGCGCTCCGGCGCGCGCGCCTCGATGCCGGGCATGATGGACACCGTGCTCAATCTCGGCCTCAATGACGAGACCGTGGAAGCGCTGTCGGAACTGTCGGGTGATCGTCGTTTCGCCTATGACAGCTATCGCCGCTTCATCACCATGTATTCGGACGTGGTGCTCGGCTTCGAGCATCATCACTTCGAGGAAATCCTCGACACCTTCAAGGACAGTCAGGGCTATACGCTCGACACCGATCTGTCGGCCGAGGACTGGGTCGATCTGGTCGGCAAGTACAAGGACGCGGTCGCCCGCGAGACCGGCAAGGACTTCCCGCAGGATCCGCACGACCAGCTCTGGGGCGCGATCGGCGCGGTGTTTTCTTCCTGGATGAACGCGCGCGCGGTGACCTACCGCAAGCTGCACGATATTCCGGAATCCTGGGGCACCGCCGTCAACGTGCAGGCTATGGTGTTCGGCAACATGGGCGAGACCTCGGCGACCGGCGTTGCCTTCACCCGCAACCCCTCGACCGGCGAGAGCAAGCTCTACGGCGAATTCCTGATCAACGCGCAAGGCGAGGACGTGGTGGCGGGTATCCGCACGCCGCAGGACATCACTGAGGAAGCGCGCAAGGAATCGGGCTCCGACAAGGCGTCGATGGAAGCGGCGATGCCGGAGGCCTTCAACGAGCTGACGCGGATCTACACGCTGCTCGAGAAGCACTATCGCGACATGCAGGACATGGAGTTCACGGTCGAGCAGGGCAAGCTGTGGATGCTCCAGACCCGCGGCGGCAAGCGCACCGCGAAAGCCGCATTGCGCATCGCGGTCGAGCTCGCCAATGAAGGCCTGATCACCAAGAAGGAAGCGGTGACGCGGATCGACCCCGCTTCGCTCGACCAGCTCCTGCATCCGGCTATCGATCCCGGCGCCAAGCGCGACGTGATCGCGACCGGCCTGCCGGCTTCGCCCGGTGCAGCCTCCGGCGAGATCGTGTTCTCCTCGGATGAAGCGGCCAAGCTTCAGGCCGACGGACGTAAAGTGATTCTCGTCCGCATCGAAACCAGCCCGGAAGACATCCACGGCATGCACGCCGCCGAAGGCATTCTCACCACCCGTGGCGGCATGACCTCGCACGCGGCGGTCGTTGCACGCGGCATGGGCAAGCCCTGCGTCTCCGGCTGCGGCACCATCCGCGTCGACTACGGCCGCGGCACCATGAGCATCGGCTCGCGCACCTTCAAGACCGGCGACGTCATCACAATCGACGGTTCGCTCGGCCAGGTACTCGCCGGCCGCATGCCGATGATCGAGCCGGAGCTCTCCGGCGAATTCGGCACGCTCATGACCTGGGCTGACCAGGTCCGCAAGATCGGAGTTCGCGTCAATGGCGATACGCCGGAGGATGCGCGCACCGCGATCAAGTTCGGCGCGGAAGGCATCGGCCTCTGCCGCACCGAACACATGTTCTTCGAGGAGACGCGCATCCGCACGGTGCGCGAGATGATCCTCTCCGAGGACGAGCAGTCGCGCCGCGCCGCGCTGGCAAAGCTGCTGCCGATGCAGCGCGCGGATTTCGTCGAGCTGTTCGAGATCATGAAGGGCCTGCCCGTCACGATCCGTTTGCTTGATCCGCCGCTGCACGAGTTCCTGCCGCACACCCATGCCGAGGTCGAGGAAGTGGCGCGCGCCATGAACACCGACCCGCGGCGCCTGGCCGACCGCGCCCGCGAGCTGTCGGAGTTCAATCCGATGCTCGGCTTCCGCGGCTGCCGGATCGCGATCGCCTATCCCGAGATTGCCGAGATGCAGGCCCGCGCGATCTTCGAGGCGGCGGTCGAGGCCGAGAAGCGCACCGGCAAGGCCGTCGGCCTCGAGGTGATGGTGCCGCTGATTGCGACCAAGATGGAGCTCGATCTCGTCAAGGCGCGCATCGACGCCACCGCGAAGGCGGTGATGCGCGACACCAACACCAAGATCGCCTATCAGGTCGGCACCATGATCGAGTTGCCGCGCGCCTGTCTGCTTGCTGCCGAGATCGCGGAGAGCGCCGAGTTCTTCTCGTTCGGTACCAACGATCTCACGCAGACCACCTACGGCATCAGCCGCGACGACGCGGCAAGCTTCCTCGGGACCTACGTGTCCAAGGGCATCCTCCCGATCGATCCCTTCGTTGCGCTCGACCAGGAAGGCGTCGGTGAGCTGGTCAAGATCGGCGTCGCGCGCGGCCGAAAGACCCGCCCGAAACTCAAGGTCGGCATCTGCGGCGAGCACGGCGGCGATCCCGCCTCCGTCGCCTTCTGCCACGATATCGGCCTCGACTACGTCTCGTGCTCGCCATACCGCGTGCCGATCGCACGCCTCGCTGCCGCGCAGGCCGCGCTCGGCAAGGCGATCGCGAGCCAGGCGTAAGGCGAAGCGCAGGATCGAGTCGAGAGAGGCGGGGCTTTGGCTCCGCCTCTTTTCATTTTGCGCAACGCTGTCTCCACTTCGCGTCGTTGCAGCACCGGGAACTCGCGCGCGTCCCGTAATGATACGTGCGCGCAAGAGTTCCTTCACCATTCGCGTTGACCAGTTGTTTACCCCGTCGCGTCAGTCCGCATTTACCACGCACGCAATCGCCGCGTGAAAACACCTGCGATTGCTTGAGTGTGCTCCGTGCGCAACGTCGATTAACGCCCCGGCAACCTAAATTAGATACTCACGATAAAGATCGAATTGCACGGATGTACTGCGGCTCGATTTTTCTGGCGTAAGCGTAGCGTGAGCGTGTCGATGTTTTTGTTGCGTAACCATCCGAAGGGCGCGCGGTTCGCGTCCTTCGGCATCGGTCTCTGCATCTTCGCATTGATGCCGAGAGAGACCGGCTATCAGGATATTGCCTCGCTGCTGGCGCGCCAGCCCGGCGTCGCAGAGCGCTGGCAGAAGCAGGTGTTTTCGGCGGCGTCCTCCATCCAGCTCGCCACCTACAGTTTTTCCCGCCCCATCGGCACGTCGGTTCCGCAGAGCGCGATGGTCCGCCTCGCCAGCCTCGACGGCCGCGATGTCACCGGCGCGATCAGCCGCAACCCCGCGCTTCAGGCACCCCCGCGCTACCAGGCCGCCGACTTCCCCAAGGTCGATCGCTCGATGAAGGGTGATCGCCTTGCAATCGTTGCGCCGACGGCGTCTCCCGAAACGGCCGCGCCCACCTCAGCACCGGCGCAGGAAAATCCCGCGACGTCGAATAGCTCGGTGTTCGGCGCCAAGACTGCCGCGTTGCCGCAGGCGATGTCGCCGGAGTCCGCGGCCGCGCTCGACCCCGAGCTCGCGGAGGCGCTGCGCGCACCGCCGCTACCGCAATATGCCAATCCGCCACGAGCCAGCGATGCGGCGCGCGCGTTCGCGGTCCAGCCGCTCGATGCGCTGAAGCAAGCGACCCTTCCGGCCGCACCGCCACGCGATCCTTTCCGGGTGAAGACCTCGAACCTGTTCTTCGGCAGCGCCTCGCTCGGCGGCAATCTCGAAAGCATGGAGACATGGCAGCCGGGCGCCGAGCCGTTGATCGTGATGCCCGACCCCGACATGAAGGTGACGGCGTCACTGTCGCCGCCGACGGAGGACATCGCCAGGGACATCGAGAGCGGCGAGAGCGTCGCGCCGAAGGGCGAGGTCAACGCCGATAACCAACGCGCCAGATCGCCGGCGGAGCGGCTCGCGCTCGACGACAAGTCGCGCGCGAAGTCTGAAAAATGCCTCGCGGAAGCCGTCTATTTCGAGTCCCGCGGCGAGGCCGTGCGCGGCCAGATAGCGGTTGCGCAGGTCGTGATGAACCGCGTGTTCTCCGGCAAATATCCGGATAGCGTGTGCGGCGCGGTCTATCAGAACAAGCATCGCCATCTTGCCTGCCAGTTCACTTTCGCCTGCGACAACAACGCCGACGTGATCCGCGAGCCCGAGATGTGGGAGCGCGCGAAGAAGATTTCGAAGGCTATGCTCGACGGTCAGATCTGGTTGCCCGAGGTCGGCAAGTCCACGCATTACCATGCCTATTGGGTGCGCCCGTCCTGGGTCGCCGAGATGAAGAAGATGTACAAGACCGGCGTCCACACCTTCTATCGGCCGCGCGCCTGGGGCGACGGCAGCGAGGAACCGAGCTGGGGAACGCCGGCGCAGACCGCCGCGCTCTCCGCCGAGCTCGCCCAGGAAGCCAAGAGCTCCGCCGAGATGGGCGTGACCGAGCGGCGGTAGCCGCTCATGCCTCGATATCCAGCGCGCAGTCGAAATTCGGCGCCGAGTGCGTCAGTGCGCCGGATGATGCGTAGTCGACGCCTGTCGCGGCGATTGCCGCGATCGACTCCAGCGTGACGCCGCCGGACGCTTCCAGCTTGAGGCGTCCTTCGTTGAGCCGCACCGCCTCACGCAACGTCGCAAAATCCATGTTGTCGAGCAGCGCGGCGTCCGCAAGGCCGGTGTCGTGCACTTCGCGCAGTTGCGCCAGCGTATCCACCTCGATCTCGATCTTGACGAGGTGTCCGGCATGGGCGCGGGCGCGCTCCAGCACGGGGCGGATGCCGCCGGCGACCGCGATGTGGTTGTCCTTGATCAGGATCGCATCGTCGAGCCCGAAGCGGTGGTTGAAGCCGCCGCCGCAGCGCACCGCGTATTTCTCCAGCGCGCGCAGCCCCGGCGTGGTTTTGCGCGTGCAGCAGATCCGCATCTTCGTGCCTTCGGTGCGCGCGACGTAGTCCGCCGTGAGCGTCGCGACGCCCGACAGCCGGCCGACGAAATTCAGCGCGGTCCGCTCCGCCGTGAGAATGGCGCGTGCGGGACCCGAGATCGTCAATATTTGCTGTCCGCGTGCAGCCCGCGCGGCGTCGCGTACATGCGCGCGCACCTCGATGTCGGGCGAGAGCTTTTGCAGCGTCGCCAGTGCCAGCGGCAATCCGGCGATCACGCCGGACTGGCGCGCGACCAGGATCGCTTGCGCGTTCGTTGCTTCGGGGATCGTCGCCAGCGAGGTGATGTCGCCGGCGCGTCCAAGATCCTCGTCGAGCGCGCGGTGCACGGCCTCGTTGATCGCGAGCGGAGACAGGAAGGCATCGGGATAAAGCAGTGAGGTCGGAGTGATCATGGGGCTTCCTTCAGGCGATCATGGGTTGGGCAACGCGTGGCAGCGGGCGCTCTCTCAGGCTTTCCGCGACCACGCGCACTGCGGCGAGCGTCGTCATTGTTCGCTGGGCCAGCGCGGGAACATCGGCGGGATGGTCGGAGCGGAAATGCGCGCCGCGGCTTTCGCGCCGGTTCCAGGCCGCAGTGGCGACGAGCAAGGCCGCCGACGCCATGTTGCGGACCGCGATGTTCGTTGCGTCTCGTTCGAGAGCCGCAAAGCTGCGAACCGCTTCTCTAAGCCCGTCGCCGTCGCGAATGACGCCGACATGGGCGCTCATCGTCGCCCGCAGCCGCTTCACGGCCGCAGCATCCGGCGCGCTGCCACGCGGCGTCACCAGCGCATCGGGAAGCCGGGCAGGCGGAGGGATCGCGCGACCGGCGATGTCGTCCGCGATGCGCGCGGCATAGACCACGGCCTCCAGCAGCGAATTCGACGCGAGGCGGTTGGCGCCATGCGCGCCGGTGGACGACACCTCGCCGCCGGCCCAGAGCCCGTCGATCGAGCTGCGGCCGCGATCGTCGACCGCAATGCCGCCCATGTGGTAATGCGCGGCCGGCGCGATCGGGATGGCCTGCGTCTCGGGATCGATGCCGACGGCGATGCAACTCGCATGCACCGTTGGAAACCTTTCGGCAAAGCGCGTGCCCAAAGCCTCCCGCGCATCGAGAAAGGCACCGCGTCCGGCTGCGATCTCGGCGAACACGCCGCGGGCCACGATGTCGCGCGGTGCGAGCTCTGCAAGCGGGTGGTGCGCCGCCATGAAGCGTTCGCCGCGACCGTTGATCAGCGTTGCGCCTTCGCCGCGCAGCGCTTCAGTCGCGAGCGGTGCGGGATCGCGCCCGACCATGATGGCGGTGGGATGGAACTGCACGAATTCAGGGTCGGCGATGACAGCGCCGGCGCGTGCGGCGATCGCAAGCCCCGATCCGCTGGCCTCGAGTGGGTTGGTGGTGACGGCATAGAGATGGCCGATGCCCCCGGTGGCCAGCACCACCGTGCGTGCTGCGAGCAGGATCGGCTGTGCGGCGACCTTGCCGGCTTCGCGCAACTGAAGGCCGGCGACGACGCCGTCCTCGGTCAACAGCGCTTCGGCGACCAAGCCTTCGATCAATCGAATTGATGGCGTGCGCCGCACGGCATCGCTCAAGGCCGCAATGATCGCGGCACCGGCGCCATCGCCGCGCACATGCACGATGCGCCGCGCCGAATGTGCGGCTTCGCGCCCGACTGCGAGCTTGCCTTCGAGATCGCGGTCGAACGGCACGCTATAGGCGAGCAGGTCGTGGATCCGTGGGCCGGCCTCGCGCGCGATCCCGAGTGCGACCGCTTCATCGACGAGGCCGCCGCCAACGGCAATCGTGTCCGCGGCGTGCGCTTCCGGCGTGTCGCCTTCGGCCACCGCGGCGGCGATACCTCCTTGTGCCCATGCGGACGACGCGCCTTGTCCGAGCGGCGCGGCGGAGATCAGCGTAACCGGCCGCGGCGCGAGCTTGAGTGCACAGAACAATCCAGCAAGTCCGCCACCGACGATGACGACGTCGTCGGTGCTGCTGGTGAGATTGTGGATGTTGTTTGTCATGGCTCGCTCTCAATTCTTCAGATTGATCATGCGCTCGACCGAACGCCGTGCACGCACTGCAAGCTCGGGATCGATCGTCACTTCGTCGCCAAGCGTCAGCAGGCTCTCCAGGATGTTGGCGAGCGTGATCTGCTTCATGTGCGGGCAGAGATTGCAGGGGCGCAGCATCTCCACGTCAGGCAGCTCGGCCCGCACATTGTCGGCCATCGAGCATTCCGTGATCATCACGAGCCGCCGCGGCCGCTTTTCGCGCACCCAGTTGATCATGTGGGCGGTCGAGCCGGTGAAGTCGGCCTCCGCCAGCACATCCGGCGGGCATTCCGGATGGGCGATGATCTGCACGGTGGGATCGGCCTCGCGATAGGCGCGCAGCTCGGCGCCCGTAAACCGCTCGTGCACCTCGCAGGCGCCCTTCCAGGCGATGATCTTCACGTCGGTTTTCGAGGCCACATAAGTCGCAAGGTACCGATCGGGCAGGAAGATCACGCTTGGCACGCCCAGGCTCTCGACCACCTGCACCGCGTTCGACGAGGTGCAGCAGATGTCGACCTCGGCCTTCACATCCGCCGAGGTATTGACATAGGCGACCACAGGCACGCCGGGAAATCTTTCGCGGAGCAGGCGAACGTCGGCACCCGTGATGCTGGCGGCAAGCGAGCAGCCGGCGCGAGAGTCGGGGATCAGCACCGTCTTGTCCGGATTGAGAAGCTTTGACGTCTCCGCCATGAAGTGAACGCCGCACTGGACGATGATGCCGGCTTTCACCCTGGTGGCTTCGACCGCGAGCTGGAGCGAGTCGCCGCCGATGTCGGCGACGCAGTGGAAGATCTCCGGCGCCTGGTAATTGTGCGCGA
This sequence comes from Bradyrhizobium sp. SZCCT0153, assembly GCF_018129995.1. Classification (GTDB taxonomy): domain Bacteria; phylum Pseudomonadota; class Alphaproteobacteria; order Rhizobiales; family Xanthobacteraceae; genus Bradyrhizobium; species Bradyrhizobium japonicum_G. Next base: position 58,256 of record NZ_JAFCKS010000011.1, on the reverse strand, counting down.
GGATTACCGCGCCCCGCGTGCGCTTCAGCTCGTTGATCGCCTTGATGGTCGGCGCCATCAGCGGCCACTCGATCGGCGGGATCACGTGTTTCACGCGGTCATAGAGCGCCGCGGTGGCGCGCTCGACCTCCGGTGTCCATTCCAGCGAGGGCCCAGGCAGTATGGGTCCCGTTCGCGCGGGTGCAGCGCGCGGTGAGCTGACGACCCGGCCCTGCGGCCGGCTGGCGAAATCGTCGGGACCGTAAATTCCAGTGATCGGCATCGAAGCCTCCCGTGCATACCAAATATGCTCAATAAGAGCATATTTGAAGCCTGAGAAATCCGGCCGAGAGGGCCGGGGAATCGTCGAGGTCAATATGCTCAATATGAGTAAATCGAAGATATCACGCAGTGCCGCGGGCCGCTAGATGCCGCCGCACACATTTCCGTCAAGTCGACCCGCGCCTGGCGCGTCAGATGAGGCGGCCAGAAATGCAATGCTCCCGCCTCAGCCCTTCTCGAAATGCAATTGTTTTCGACTTGGGATTTTCATGCAGATGCATTAAACGAGCGGGCTCCCGGCGGCCTTTTGCGAATCCGCCGACGAACATGAGGAACAGCATGTCGACACAAATGGGCGAGCTCGGTTCGGTCTCCCGTTCCTCCAACTGGCGCACGCCGGCTGTCATCATCCTCTGCGGCTGTGCGATCGGCATGCTCGGCTTCGGCCCGCGCTCGGCGCTGGGCTTCTTCGTGCAGCCGATGAGCCGTGAATATGCCTGGGGCCGCGACGTGTTCGGCCTCGCGATCGCCTTTCAGAATTTGCTGTGGGGACTGGGCCAGCCTCTCGCCGGCGCGGTCGCCGACCGCTTCGGCCTGTTCCGCGTGATGTGCGTCGGCGCTCTGCTCTATGCCGGCGGCCTGCTGCTGATGCGCTATTCCTCGACGCCGCTGTCGCTGAACATCGGCGCCGGCGTCATGGTCGGCTTTGGTCTCGCCGGCTGTTCGTTCAACCTGGTGCTGTCGGCGTTCAGCAAACTGTTGCCGCCCGAGAAGCGGGGCCTTGCGCTCGGTGCAGGCACCGCGGCGGGATCGTTCGGCCAGTTCCTGTTCGCGCCGATCGGCGTCGCACTGATCGACAATTTCGGCTGGCAGCAGGCGCTCACCGTGTTCGGCTTCCTGATGCTGCTGATCATCCCGCTGTCGCTGGCGCTCTCGACGCCGCCAGTTGACAGCTCCGCGAGCAAGGCGCCCGCGGACGACCAAACCTTCAAGAAGGCGCTCGCCGAAGCCTTCGGCCATCGCTCCTATGTGCTGCTGGTGCTCGGATTCTTCACCTGCGGCTTCCAGCTCGCCTTCATCACCGTGCATCTGCCGGCCTTCCTGGTCGATCGCGGCATCTCGACGCAAACCGGCGGCTGGGTCATCGCGGCGATCGGCCTGTTCAACATCATGGGATCGCTCAGCGTCGGCTATCTCCAGAACTCGTTGCCCAAGCGCTACATCCTCTCGGCGATCTATTTCACCCGCGCGCTCGCCACGCTCGCCTTCATCTCGTTCCCGATCACGCCGTTCTCGGCGATCGCATTCGGCGCAATTTCCGGTCTGACCTGGCTGTCGACGGTGCCGCCGACTTCGGCGCTTGTGGCACTGATGTTCGGCACGCGCTGGCTTGCAACCCTCTACGGCTTTGCCTTCGTCAGCCATCAGGTCGGCGGCTTCCTCGGCGTCTGGCTCGGCGGCATCGTGTTCGAGCGGTTCGGTTCCTACACGCCGATCTGGTGGCTCTCGATCCTGTTCGGCGTGCTTTCCGCGCTGATCAATCTTCCGATTGTGGAAAAACCGGTCCAGCGAGCGGTTGCGCAGCCGGCCTGATCGGCTAAACATCCCGGCAAACAAGCCAGGGAGGTTTGCTGTGGCCACGTTCAAGGCGATCCGGATCGACAAGGCGGACAAGGGCACCACCGCGCAGCTCACGCAGTTCGACGAAGCCGAACTGATGGAGGGCGACGTCACCGTCCGCGTGGAATGGTCGACGCTGAACTACAAGGACGGTCTCGCGCTCACCGGCAAGGCGCCGGTGGTGCGCCGCTTCCCGATGATCGCCGGCATCGATTTCGCCGGCACGGTCGAGCAGTCCTCCCATCCGCAATGGAAGGCGGGCGACAAGGTCGTCTGCACCGGCTGGGGCATGGGCGAGACCCATCTCGGCGCCTATGCCGAGAAGGCGCGGGTGAAGGGCGACTGGCTGGTCGCATTGCCGCAGGGCCTGTCGGCGCGCGATGCCATGGCGATCGGTACCGCCGGCTTCACCGCGATGCTCTCGGTGCTCGCGCTGGAGAAGCACGGGTTGTCGCCGAAAAGCGGCCCCGTCGTGGTGACGGGCGCGGCCGGTGGCGTCGGCTCGGTCGCCACCGCCGTGCTGTCGAAGCTCGGCTACCACGTCATCGCCTCGACCGGCCGCGCCACGGAAGCGGACTATCTGAAAGGGATTGGTGCAGCCGAAGTGATCGACCGCAACGAATTGTCGGGGACGGCCAAGCCGCTTGCCAGGGAACGCTGGGCGGGGGGCGTGGACAGCGTCGGCTCCAACACGCTCGCGAATCTCCTGTCGATGACGAAGTATGGCGGCGCGATCGCGGCCTGCGGCCTGGCTGCCGGCATGGACCTGCCGTCGTCTGTCGCACCTTTCATTTTGCGCGGGGTGTGCCTTCTCGGCATCGATTCCGTGATGTGCCCGATCGAGCCGCGAAAGGCCGCCTGGCAGCGGCTGGCTTCCGATTTGGATCGGACGAAACTATCTGAAATCACTCATGAAATTGCGCTCTCCGAAGTTTCGGCGTGGGGCGCGAAAATCCTGGCGGGTCAGGTCCGGGGTCGCATCGTGGTAAAAATTGTCTAACGGCGTTCAGACTTTGCCAACCAAGCTGCTTCAATGTCGCCATGGTTAGTATGGTAAGCAGCGGGTAAAGAGATAAGGCATAGCCCGCTGCGGGGTTGGTTCGGAGTTGAGCATGCTTGCGCGTATTGTGTTGGGGGCTGTCACGGCGGCAGCGACGTTGGCGCCGGCCATTGCAGGAAGCATGAACGCCGACGAGGCGCGGCGCTTCGTGGCCGGCAAGGTGTTCGCCTTCACGTGTTTCGATGGCACGCGCGGCGCGGGCCGCATCCTGGACGATCTCGGCGCCGCCGGCGCGGTGCAGTTCTCCGGCGCAGGCCCGGTGAAACATCTCCGCCTGCCCGGCAACACGCTCCAGATCCGCGGCCAGAACGTTTGCGCCTCGATCAAGGGCATTCCGTTCGAGCCCTGTTTCAACCTTGAAAAGACCGACGATCGCAGCTTCCGCGGCTCGGTGTCGGGGATGGGCTTTGCCTATTGCGACTTCCACCACCAGGGCGGCAACCAGATGCTGATGGCGCGCGCTGCGGCGCGTCCGCGCTCGCTGCGCACCTCGGAACACACCGGTTCGGTCGGCGCGTCCAACACCGAGGTCGCCGCGCGAGTGGAGACCCCGCGGGTCGAGAGCAGCCGGCTCGAGCCGGTGAAGCCGGAAGCCAAATCGGAGCCCGCCGGCAACGAGGGTCCGCTGGAGCTGCGCCGCTCGACCCAGTGAGTTGGCTGCGCGGGACGGTCCGCGCACTTTGTCGTTGAGAGCTGCCGTCGAAACACGAAGCCGCCGCGCCGTAGTCATACGGACGGCGGCTTTCATGCGTTGGTAGCGACTCGCGCCCCAGTTTGCGTACGGCCGGGGGGCGCGGCCCGATAAAGGGTTCAACGATGTCGCTGTACTTCTTCCGTATCAGCACTGGCCGCTATTCCGGCGCTGCCGACCAGCCATATGAGTTCGAGGATCGCGCCGCGGCCTGGACCGAGATGACCGAAGTCTGCGCCAATTTGCTCGGCGGCATCGCGCGCAGCCTGAAGCCGAACGCCGAGTGGCGCATGGAGCTGCTCGACGAGAACAAGAAGCCGGTCTTCTGTATCAGTCTCGTCGGCGAAAGCCATCCGCTTCCCAACCGCATCGATTGATCTCCGCGCCGCCAGGCGCGTTCGCGCGGCATCGATGTTCGCGCTGCTACGACTCGATTTGTTGAGGAGCTCGGAATTGTTCGGAGGGATGTTCTTCCGAAATGTGAACTCCGCCGGGTTGGTCCTCCGAACGGAAGCAATACATTTTCTCAGTCGCATTCGCCTCCCGGCGCCTGCCCCCCCACAGCCCTATCACTGCGTGTGATTAACTTGTTAAGCGCGCATTCCGTGCTGGATTTCAAGGGGTTTCCGCGCTCATGCAGTATTTCCACGGGGGCCGTTGTTAACCAGATTGGAATGGCAATCGCTCATTTTTTGAGCAAGGGCGATCAACGCCGAGGGCGGCCGACAATGATTTGGCTGCGCATTTCCCCAAGGAAAGCATGCCCATGTTGAGCCTCGTTCAGAATTTGCGGATCGGGACCAAGCTGGCGATTGCGTCGGCCCTCGGTATCCTTCTGGTCCTTTCCATGATCGCAAGTCAGCTTGCCGGCAACGGCAGCGTGCGCGGCTCGAACCAGGCCGCATTCGCGCAGCTCGAGCTGGCGCGGGACGCGATCGAAGCCAAACTCTTGTTGCGCGGCATGCAGCTCGCCGTCCGCGATATCCGGCTCGCCAGCAATTCGGGTGAATTGCAGAAGGCGAGCGAGACTCTGGTGGAGCGGTCGAAAGCGCTGAACGGCGCCGTCGACGCCATGCTCAAGCTGACGCATTCCGCGGAAAATCGTGCGCGCATCGAAAAGGTCAAGGGCCTGTCCGCGGACTACTCGAAAGGCGCACTCCAGAACGCCTCGGTTCGCAGCGAGGCCATCGCCCTGGCGGGCACCGACCCTGTCCGCTCTGCCAAGATGGCCGAGGAAGGCGTGCGCCTGGCCCGTGAGGTGACGCTGCCGATCGCTGCGCAGCTCGACACGCTGACGGACCAGATCGCCGATTTCGCCAGACACAGAAGCGGCGAGGAGATCAGCGCAGCGACGCAGGAAACGGCTGCGAGCGAACGTCTCGGCATGGTGGTCGGTGCGTGCGCCGTGCTCGTTCTTGTCGGTTCGTGGCTCATGTCCTTCCTGACCATCGCGCGGCCGATCCGCGCGCTCACGGTCGCGATGGACAAGCTCGCCGGTGGTGATTTCTCCGTGGTGCTGCCGGGCCTCGGCCGCAAGGACGAGGTCGGCGGAGTCGCGGCGGCCGTCGAGAAGTTCAAGATCGTGTCGGAGCAGAAGGCACGCGAGGAGGCCGAGGCCAAGATGCGGCAGGATCAGGCCGCGGCCGAGCAGCGCAAAGCCGAGATGCGCAGGCTTGCCGACGGCTTCGAAGGAGCCGTTGGCGAGATCGTCGATACCGTCTCCTCCGCTGCGACAGAGCTCGAAGCTTCGGCGTCGACCTTGACCTCGACGGCCGAGCGCGCACAGGAATTGACGACGATGGTGGCTGCGGCCTCCGAAGAAGCGTCCACCAACGTGCAGTCGGTGGCGTCGGCGACGGAGGAGCTATCGTCTTCCATAACGGAGATCAGCCGGCAGGTGCAGGAATCCGCGCGTGTGGCAAGCGAGGCGGTCAGCCAGGCCCGCACCACGACCGACCGCGTCGGAGAATTGTCCAAGGCGGCGGCGCGGATCGGCGACGTGGTCGAGCTGATCAACACCATCGCCGGCCAGACCAACCTGCTGGCGCTCAACGCCACGATCGAGGCGGCGCGCGCCGGCGAGGCCGGCCGCGGCTTTGCCGTGGTCGCCTCCGAGGTGAAGGCGCTTGCCGAGCAGACCGCGAAGGCAACCGGCGAGATCGGCCAGCAGATTTCCGGCATCCAGGCGGCGACGCAGGACTCCGTCAGCGCCATCAGCGCCATCAGCGACACCATCGAAAAGCTGTCCGAGATATCGTCCACCATAGCCGCGGCGGTCGAGGAGCAGGGCGCGGCGACGCAGGAAATCTCCCGCAACGTACAGCAGGCGGCGGAAGGCACCCATCAGGTGTCGTCCAACATCACCGACGTGCAGCGTGGCGCAGGCGAGACCGGCTCCGCGTCCTCGCAGGTGCTGGCGGCGGCACGGTCACTGTCCGGCGACAGCAATCGCCTCAAGCTCGAAGTCGGCAAATTCCTCGACACCGTGCGCGCCGCCTGACGGCGGCCGTCCTCGCCGATCATCGGCCGACTTCCCCATCGCTTGCGCAGGATGGCAACTGGCTGACGAGCGAGGTCGCGCGCTTCCTGGCGGCGGTGCAGACGGCGTGAGGGCCGTCCGCCTCGGTCGGATGCTGCCACGCAGGCGCGGCGCGCTCGCGCCGCAGCACGAATTCGCGCAGCTGCAACAGACGGTTGCAGAGAAAATAACGACGGCCGGGAGCGTCCCGTAGTTTTACGTAGGTTCCTGTTAACGCCTGTTTGCAACTATGAGAGCAATCTTACCGGATAAGAACCAGCCAGCATTGTTGGAATGACCACGCCCTGTCGTCCGTCGTGACGATTGCGGGCGCAGGTAAGTCGTGCGTTGCCAGCTATCATCGGGATTTGTCGTGATGTCGAAATTGTCGATCGTCTTCAAGCTTCTGGCCGTGTTATCGGTCCTCGTTCTGTCGCTCGCCGGCGTCGGCGTGACCGCGATCGGTACCATGCAGAGCATCAACGCGCACACGGTCGAGATCGCGGAGAGTTGGCTGCCCAGCGTGCGCGCGCTCGGCTCGCTGCGCGCCGACATCAACGAGCTGCGCGTCGCGCTCCGCCTGCATCTGATGCAGGACACCGCAGAGGGCAAGGACGCTGCCGAGAAGCGCCTCGCCTCGTTGCGGGAGCGCATCGAGAAGACCCGCAAGGTCTACGAACCACTGATCACCGTTGCCGAAGAGCGTTCGCTCTATGGGCAATGGACCACGGCGTGGGGTGAGTATCTGAACGGCGTGCAGGAGGTGATGGCGCTGTCGCGCAAGAGCGTCGGCCGCTTCCCGACGGAAGCCAACGAGCTGTTGCAGACCAGGGTCGCGAAGATGGCGCAGGCCGCCGATCCGCTGCTCCAGAAAGGCATCGAGATAAATAATCGCGGCGCGGAACTGGAGACCAAGCAGGCGGCTGACAGCTACGCGATGATCTTTCGCGTGCTGGTCGGCATCATCGTGCTTTCGGTCGTGATCGCGATCGGCGCTGCTTATTATCTCGTGCGCGACGTTTCCCGTGGTATCGCCTCGATCATCCGGCCGATGCAGTCGCTCGGCGAGGGCGATCTCTCGGCCGAGGTGCCGCATCGCGGCGAGAAAACCGAGATCGGCTCGATGGCGGATGCGCTCCAGATCTTCAAGGAAGCGCTGATCGCCAAGAAAGCCGCGGACGAGGCCGCCGCAGCCGACGCCGAGGCCAAGATCGAGCGCGGCCGCCGCGTCGACGCCATCACCCGCAAGTTCGAAGCCATGATCGGCGAGGTCGTCGGGACCGTGTCGTCGGCCTCGACCGAGCTCGAGGCTTCCGCGTCGACGCTGACCAGCACGGCGCAGCGCGGGCGCGAGCTCGCGACCGTCGTTGCCGCAGCGTCCGAAGAGGCCTCCACCAACGTGCAGGCCGTGGCATCCGCTTCGGAAGAGCTGTCGTCCTCCATCACCGAGATCAGCCGCCGCGTGCAGGATTCGGCACGGATGGCGGCGGAAGCCGTCGAACAGGCGACGCGGACCAACGCGCGCGTCAACGAGCTGTCGCAGGCGGCCGCCCGCATCGGCGACGTCGTCGAGCTCATCAACACCATCGCGGGCCAGACCAATTTGCTGGCGCTGAACGCGACCATCGAGGCCGCGCGTGCCGGCGAAGCCGGCCGCGGCTTCGCGGTCGTCGCCTCCGAGGTCAAGGCGCTGGCCGAGCAGACCGCGAAGGCGACCGGCGAGATCGGGGCGCAGGTCGCGGGCATTCAGGCCGCGACGCAGGAATCGGTCAGTGCCATCCAGGAGATCGGCGGCACCATCGAGCGGCTGTCCGAGGTGTCCGCGGCCATCGCCGCCGCCGTCGAGGAGCAGGGCGCGGCGACGCAGGAAATCTCGCGCAACGTGCAGCAGGCCTCGGTCGGCACCCAGGAGGTCTCGTCCAACATCACCGACGTGCAGCGCGGCGCGATCGAGACCGGCGAGGCCTCGACGGAAGTGCTGTCGGCGGCGAAATCGCTCGCGACCGACAGCACGCGCCTGAAGGTCGAGGTCGCGCAGTTCCTGGATTCGGTCCGCGCGGCCTAGCTGCTCGTCTGCTGAGCCGGCGGCGGTGCGACCTGCCGCCGGAACAGGATGCGCTGGTAGAGCCAGCCGATCGCGACCAGCACGATGCCGAGGCACATGAACGACAGCGCGCGGTAGACGCCTGTCAACGTCGACATGTCGATCACGAAAGCCTTCAGGATCGTCAGAGCGATGACGACGGCCGACGCCAGCCGCGCCCGCTCCGAATTGACGAGAATGCCGACGCCGAGCAGCACCACGCCGAAGCCGAGCCAGCCGATCGAATAGGTGTATTGCTCGGCGCCCGTGGTGCCGCCGCTAGTGAGGATCGGGCCGTGATAGAAGCGGCGGATCTCCAGCGTGACATAGGCAAGCGCGAACACGAGCGCGCCGCCCGCGATGGTGTTGGCGTAGGCCTTGCCGCGCTCGCCGACCACCGCATAGGACAACAGCAGCAGCAACACCGCCGGCAGTGCGTAGCCGAGCAGCAGCAGGTTGAACACCGCGCCGCCGACGTCGACCCGCCACAGCATCGGGTTCTCCAGGATGAAGAGTCCGAACACGCCGACGAGTCCGCCAATTGCCGTCAGCACGACGGCGCCGACATTGTGCACGATGCTGCGGCTGCGTAGCCGAAGCCGCTCCAGTCCGATCGCCATGGCGAACGCGACGCAGGCCTGCAACGCGCATTCCAGCAGCGACGGTGCCGATGTCATGCCGCCGCCGGTCGCGAAGTGGCGAATCTCCATAAAGGCGAGCAGCGCGGTGAACAGGATCGCGGCGGCCTCGACCACGCGCAGCGGCGCGTCGTCGCCGCGCCGGCGCAGGAACAGGCTCGCCGCCCAGAACGATGCCGCCGGCAGGCCGTAGCCCCAGAGCAGCCAGTTGAAGATCGGCGTGGTACCGACGGCGTCGCCAACGATACGCGGATCGTAGCCGATGCGCGCGGTGACGATCGCGGCGAAGATGGCGGCGAGCCGGCGCAGAACCGGGATCGGCCGCTGCAACGAGATCCAGGCGGTGCCGAGCGACATCAGTGCGAGCGCAATGGTGAGCCAGCCCTTCTCCAGCGCAAACGTCAGCGCCAGCGCCAGCGCACCGAGCGTGCCGGTCGCGAACAGTGCGGTCGAGGTGGCGACGCCCGGCCGGGTCTCGCGACGCATCAGGGCTTCGGTCGCAGCACCAAAGGCCGCGGCCAGCAGCACCGCAAGGATCGCGAACGGGATCGAGCGATCGAGATGGGCAATGCGCGCGTAGAGCGCGACCAGGATCGCGATCGGCGTTGCAACCCCCGCCGCCGACCACACGACCGGAATGATCGCCGAATTCGAACGGCCCTGCGCGAAAAAGCCCGCGAGGCCGAATCCGGCGGCAAAGACCGCGGCCATCACCAGATGCAGTGTCACCGAGCTGTCAGTCGCAACCGGTCCGACGCCGACCATGGGCCCGCCCGGCAGCACCAGCATGTCTGGGTTGGCGAGCACCGCCCATTCGGCGAACACGATGAAGACGGTCGCTGCAGCCGCGCCCAGCGCGCCCGTCGCCGCCGGGGCCCGCCAGGCGACGAACAGCGTGGCTCCCACGAGCAGCGTGAAGGCGATCAGCGCCAGATCGGCATGCGCGCTCGACAGCACGATCAGCATCGCGCCGAACAGATAGGCGCCGAGTGAGCTCGACGACACCGGTTCGATCTCCCCGTCCTCGATGCTGGGGCCGAACATGAACCCGCAGACCACGAGCAGCGCGGACAGCACGAAGCCGGCGATGACATGGAACGCGTGCGGCGCAACCTGCAAATCGCTAGTGTCGAGACCAGGGAAGATCCAGAGCACCGCGAAGGCGATGGTTGTCACCGCAAGCCAGCGCCACAGCCGGATGCGGGCGAGGCCGAAGCTCGCGGCGGTGACGATGGCGAGATAGATGTAGAGCGCCCAATAATCCGGCTTGCTGCTGGAGACGAGGATCGGCGTCACGAACGCGCCGACCACGCCGAGGCCCGCGAGCGCGGGTCCGTGCAACAGCGCCGCGGCCAGCGTGCCCAGCGCGACGAGGCCGAGCAGCACGAAGGCGGTCGCAGGCACGAGGAAGCCGTAGAGCGCATAGGCCGCGTAGATGGTGGCAAACGCCACCGCCGTTCCGGCCGCGGTGAGGATCGCGGGGATGTTGGCGATCGGCAGCGCGGCGATGTTGGAGATGCTTTCCTTGCGCCGCGACCATTCGCCGGCACCAAGGAGCGCAAGCGCGAACACGCCGCCGAGGAACACGCGCACGCCGGGGCCGACGAGGCCGGCCTCGATCGAATAGCGCACCATGAAGAAGCCGCCGAGCGCCAACGCAAGGCCGCCGATCCACACCACCCAGCGGGTGCCGAGCCGTTCCTCAAAGCCGGGCGCGGGCGCGGGCAATGGCGGCGGCGCATCCGCGCCGGGTTCGAGCGGGGGCGGCGAAACCTCTTCGGTCACGGGCGGAGGCGGCGCGGCCTCGGCTGCGGCTTCGGGCGCAAGCGGCGGCGGTTCTGCGGAGGCTGTCGCGGGCGCTTCAGCCTGCACCGCTGCGGGCATCAGCGGCGGCGGCTGCACGGGCCGCTGCGCGTAAAACATCTCTTCGAGCGAGTTCAGCCGGCGGCGCAACTCGGCCGCCTGGCTGGACGCCTTGATCGCGATCAGAAAGGCGATGATCGCAATGATCAGCGCAAAGACGTCAAACGGGCCGTCGAGCATGAAGCCTCCAGGCAACCGGCGGGCAGAGGCCGATCGCGCATGTGTCGGGTTAGCGTCGGGAGCGGACGCGCAAGCCCGGCGCGGGCCGCTCCTGGAGCACGTCGCGGCGGAAGCGGTAGAGCGCCGCCGGGCGTCCGCCCGTCTGTGTCGACATCACCCCGGTCGGTTCGACCAGGGCTTCGGTTTCGACCAGGCGGCGAAAATTCTGCTTGTGCAGGTGCCGGCCGGAGATTGCCTCCACCGTATACTGCAGTTCCGTAAGTGTGAACTCGGCGGGCAAAAGTTCAAAGACGACAGGACGATACTTCAGTTTTGCACGCAGCCGCGCGATCGCAGTCGCAAGAATCCGGCGGTGGTCGAAGCGCATGGACGTGCCGAGCGCGGGAAGTGTCTTGCGCGCTAATGCCGCAGGGCGGCCGTCGCGCCGCGCCTCCTCGATCAGCCCGGCCTCGTACAGGAGCTCGTAGCGGTCCAGCACGCGCTCCTCGTCCCAGGGCGCGCCGTCGAGGCCGAAATAGAACCGCACGCGATCCTTGCGCGGCAGCGCGCGCGTCGTCTCCGGGGTCTCCTGCTCGGCCCATGTCATCAGTGCCGGGAGGATGTCGCGCGCGATGATCGCGGGCGGCGCTTCGCGCCAGTCTTCCCATGGGAGGAAGCGATACCACGGCTCGAAGCTCGCACCGGTCGCCGCGAGTTCGCCGCCGACGGCGCGCGTCAGCGCGAGATATCCGATCGAGACCATGTGCGCGCCGGTGTCGCCGGCCTCGGCATGGCGGCCGCGATCGCCGAACGTATAGAGCTGCTCGACGTAGCCGAGCCGCAGGCCCGCCTGCTCCTCGACCCAGGCGCGCAGGCCGATCTCGAAGGTGCGATGGCTCAGCGCATCGAACGGGCCGAACGGCAGGCCGGCCAGCCCGTCGCTGCTACGCGCGGTGAGGATCAACGGCTCGTGGTTCTCGATCGCGACGATCGCCGCGGTCAGGCCGATCTCGATCGGCGTCAGGAGCTTGTCGCTCATGCGATGATGATCGCAGCGGTCATTCGAGCTCGATCACGAAGGGGCGGCCCTCGACCATCATCGCGCCCGGGCCCATCTCGTCGAGCGCGCGCAGCATGCGGCCGTTGCGTCCCAGCGCCCTGTCGGCAAGGGCGACGATGCGCCGGTTCGGCGAGGCGATCGGGGAGGCCGCGCGAATCTTCTTCGCGATCTCGACCTCGTCGCGTTCCGGATTGAGCGCGCAGACGGCCGCAAAGGCGCTCGCGGTGGAGCGGCTGATGCCGGCATAGCAATGCACCACCAGCGGCGCGCCGCGGTCCCAGCCGCGCACGAAGTTCAACACCTGCTCGATATGCGTTTCGGATGGCGCGACGAAGCCGTCCATCTCCTCGGTGATGTCGTCCATCGACACCTTGAGATGGTTGGCCGGCAGCACCGACACCGGTCGCGCCACCTGCTCGACATTGGCCATCACGGTCAGCACGTGGCTGGCCTTGGTGAGGCGGACGGTTTCGGGAAGGGCGGCGAGGGAGCAGACGTGGATCATGGCAGACCTTTTTGCCGCTGATTATAGCGAGCGTTCGCAGGGTGGGCAAAGGCGCATCGCGCCGCGCCCACCGCTTCGCGGCTCGCACATCTTGCCTAGTTTGGTGGGCGCATTTCGCTTCGCCCACCCTACGAAGTGATGATGCTACGCAAACACCGCCTTGAACCGCTCCAGAAACTGCTTCTCCGCCCGGGCCGCCGTCCAGGGCGTGAGGTAGTCGCGCCGGACGCTGTCGGACAGGCCGGGGTCGCGACCGAACAGGCGCCTCGCCTCGCTTTCGCTGAAGCCGGCAAGCTCGGTCGCCTCGAGGTAAGCCGCGCCGCGATCGGCGGCCTTGATGGCGAGCGTGATGTCGTCGGAGAGCACCGGCGGCAGGCCGAAACGGATGTGGATGGCGCCGAGCAGGCGCTTCTCGACCGCCTTGTAGTGACCGTCCAGCACAGCCTTGAACGGCGAGATCATGTCGCCGATCACATATTCGGGCGCATCATGCAGAAGCGCGGCAAGCCGCATGCGCTGGTCGGCGCGCGGCATCTCGTTCCGCATCACTGTTTCCACCAGCAGCGTGTGCTGCGCGACCGAGAAGATGTGCGCGCCGGTGGTCTGCCCGTTCCAGCGCGCGACCCGCGCCAGCCCATGCGCGATGTCGGCAATCTCGATATCGAGCGGGGAGGGATCGAGCAAATCGAGCCGCCGGCCCGACAGCATGCGCTGCCAGGCGCGGGACGCCAAGTCGGACTCCGTCTTCTTCGCGCTCATTTGACCTTGAGGCGCGGCTTGCGCTGAGTCTTGCCGCAGTTCGCGTGGCAATGGCAGTCGACGAGATGGTCGTTGACCATGCCGGTCGCTTCCATGAAGGCATAGACGATGGTGGGGCCGACGAACTTGAAGCCGCGCGAGGAGAGCTCCTTGGAGATTTGCACGGACAGCGGCGTCGAGGCCGGCACGCTTGCGGTGGTCTTGAAATGATTGATCTTGGGCCTTCCGCCCATGAAATCCCACAGCAGCTTTGAGAAGCCGGGGCCCTTCTCCATGATGTCCAGATAGGACTTCGCGCTTAGGATCGCGCCGTCGATCTTGGCGCGGTTGCGAACGATGCCGGCATCGTTCATCAGCGCGTGGACTTTCTTTTCGTTGTAGCGCGCGATCTTCTCCGGCTGGAAGTCGTCGAAGGCTTTGCGGAAATTGTCGCGCTTGCGCAAAATCGTGATCCAGGACAAGCCGGCCTGGAAGCCGTCGAGGATCAGCTTTTCATAGAGCGCACGGTCGCCATATTCCGGCACGCCCCATTCGGTGTCGTGATAGGCGACATAGAGCGGATCTTCGCCGGGCCACGGGCAACGCGTCAGGCCGTCGGGATGCAGGCGGGGGGCGCGGCTCATGCGGTGGGCTGCTTGGCGGGAATACGGACGATTTCAGGTTCGGCGAGTGTCAGGGCAAGGCCGCCGGCGGTGAGCGGCTGGCCGGCGTCGAGCGCGTCGGCAACGCGGTCGATGCGCACCAGCGCGATGCCCTTGCCCTGCGCCGAAGAACCCATCGTGCCCACCGGCTTGTCACCGGCCAGAATGCTGACGCCGGCCTCCGGCGAGAGGTCATCGAGCAGCACCTTGACGCTGCGGGTGCGCGCGGTGCCGCGATGCTGCATCCGCGAGACGACCTCCTGGCCGACATAGCAGCCCTTGTCGAAATCGACGCCGGCAAGCCGGTCCATGTTGGTCTCGTGCGGGAATGCGTCGCTGTACGTGAAATCGAGCCCGCCGCGAGGCACCCCGAGCGCGATTCGGTGGGCTTCATAGGCGGCGGCATCGACCAGTTCGGCGCCAATGAGATCGGAGAGCTTCTCCTTGAGCTGTTCGGGGATCAGGATGCGATAGCCGAGCTCGCCATGGCGCGGATCGGCAAAGGCAAGGTCCGGTTGCGCGGCCGGCTGGCCGTCCCAGGCAGCGAGCACGCCGAGATCGTCGGAGAGGTTTTCCACGATGACCTTGGCGCGCAGCTTGTAGAATTTCAGCTTGGTGGCGAGGCCCTCGGCGAGCGGCTTCGGGCAGTCGATCAGGAACCCGCCGCCATGGCCGGCAGGTGCTTCCGTGATCAGGAAATCGACGATGATCTTGCCCTGCGGCGTCAGCAGCGCACCGAATCGCCCCAGGCCCGGCTTGAGCCTGTCGAGATCGGTGGTGACGAGGCCGTTGAGGAAGTTGCGCGCATCCTCGCCCGCGACCTTGACCACGCCCCGGTCGGGAAGAAACGCTGATTTCATGCGAAAATCTCTTGCGACATGTTGCTCCGGAACGTAAGCCCGCAAGGATTAAACGACAAGACCTCGAGCCCTGCGCTTGGGGATGAGAGAGGCCTTCAGCCATGACCCAGCGTTTCGATGTGATCCTCAGGGGTGGCACCGTGGTCAACCAGGACGGCGAGGGTGTTCGCGATATCGGCATCACCAACGGCCGGATCGCCGAATTGGGCCCGCTGTCGCAGGCGTCTGCCGCGGAAGTGATCGACTGCAAGGGCCTGCACATCCTGCCCGGTGTGATGGACACGCAGGTGCATTTCCGCGAGCCCGGGCTGGAGCAGAAGGAAGACCTCGAGACCGGCTCGCGCAGCGCCGTGATGGGCGGCGTCACCGCCGTGTTCGAGATGCCGAACACGTCTCCGTTGACCGTGACGGAGGCCACCTTCACCGACAAGGTGAAGCGCGCCCATCACCGCATGCATTGCGATTTCGCATTCTTCATCGGCGGTACCCGCGAGAACGTGCAGGACCTGCCGGTGCTCGAACGCGCGCCGGGCTGCGCCGGCGTCAAGGTGTTCATCGGCTCCTCGACCGGCGCGCTGCTGGTGGAGGACGACGAGAGCCTGCGCCGTATCTTCCAGGTGATCCGCCGCCGCGCCGCCTTCCATGCCGAGGACGAATACCGCCTCAACGAGCGCAAGCCGCTGCGCATCGAGGGCGATACACGCTCGCATCCGGTGTGGCGCGACGAGACCGCGGCGCTGACGGCGACGCAGCGCCTGGTCAAGCTCGCGCACGAGACCGGCAAGCGTATCCACGTGCTGCACATCTCGACCAAGGAAGAGATCGAGTTCCTGCGCGACCACAAGGACGTCGCGTCCTGCGAGGCGACGCCGCACCATCTCACGCTGGTCGCGCCCGAATGCTACGAGCGGCTCGGCACGCTGGCGCAGATGAACCCGCCGGTGCGTGGCGCCGATCACCGCGCCGGCATCTGGCGCGGCATCGAGCAGGGCATCATCGACGTGCTCGGCTCCGATCACGCCCCGCATACGCTGGAAGAGAAGCAGAAGACCTATCCCGCTTCGCCCTCGGGCATGACCGGCGTGCAGACGCTGGTGCCGCTCATGCTCGACCACGTCAATGCCGGCCGGCTGTCGCTGGCACGGTTCGTCGACCTCACCAGCGCCGGCCCCGCGCGCCTCTACAACATGGCCTGCAAGGGCCGCATCGCCGCGGGCTACGACGCCGATTTCACCATCGTCGATCTCAAGCGCAGCGAAACCATCACCAACAAATGGGTGGCTTCCAAGGCCGGCTGGACGCCGTATGATGGCGTGCGTGTGACCGGTTGGCCCGTCGGCACCTTCATCCGCGGTCGCCGCGTGATGTGGCAGGGCGAACTGGTGACGGCTTCGCAAGGCGAGCCCGTGCGGTTTCTGGAGACGCTGAAGCAGTAGGGCAGGATGCAGCCTCGTCATTGCGAGGAGCGAAGCAATCCAGAATCCCTCCGCGGCGGCAGTCTGGATTGTTTCGCTGCGCGCAAAGACGAGGGGAGAAAGCTACACTCCCTCGATAGGGAGAGCAGTCAGATGTCCCAACCGACACCCCTCATCACCACCGACCAACTCGCCGCTATACTCGGCGATCCCAACCTGCGCCTCTACGACTGCACGACCTACAACGAGCCGGTGCCACCGGGCAGCGATTTGCCCTATCGCGCAGTGCCCGGCGACAAGACCTTCGCGGCCGGCCACATCCCGGGCGCCGATTTCCTCGACCTGCAGGGCGAGTTCTCCGACACCTCCGCGCAGCAGTTCTTCATGATGCCCGGTATCGCGCAGCTGGAGGCCGCGTTCGGCCGCCATGGCGCGGATGCGTCAAAGACCATCGTGCTCTACAGCATCGGCACCATGATGTGGTCGACGCGGTTCTGGTGGATGCTGCGCTCGCTCGGCGTCGATGCGAAAGTGCTCGATGGTGGTTTCGACAAATGGAAGGCCGAGGGGCGGCCGGTCGTAACGGGCGCATCGAAGGGCTATCCCGCCACGACCTTCAAGGCCGCGCCGCGCGCGGGCTTCTTCGTCGACAAGAACGCCGTAAAGGCGCGGATCGGTGATCCCTCCACGGCAATCGTCAACGCACTGGGACCGCAGTTTCATCGCGGCCTCGAGCCGAGCCGCTACGGCCGGCCCGGCCGTGTTCCCGGCAGCGTCAACGTGTCGGCTGCAACGCTCGTGAATGCCGACAAGACCCTGACCTCGCTTGCGGATGCCGAAGCGAAGTTCGCCGCGGCAGGCGTCACGCGCGACAAGGATGTGATCCTGTATTGCGGCGGCGGCATCTCGGCGACGATCGACCTGCTGATGCTGACGCAACTCGGCTACGACAAGCTGACGCTGTACGACGCCTCGATGGGTGAGTGGGCGAGGGACCCGGCGCTGCCGATCGAGACGGACTAGAGACAACATTTCCCGACCGCAGCGGGAACATCTCCCGGCCGTCGCGAGACTAATGCTTGTCCGGGTAAGGCGGCTTCCGTGCGATAAACGCAGCAGACTTCGCGAACTCGTTCGCAAAATCCTGTTCGCAAAGTCATTCATCCGTAGACTGGCCCCGCCCGCGTGGCGGGGTCATTTTCGAACAGCGGTTACTGCCGGGAGATGTCGACGGAGAATTCGCCGTTGCGGATGCGGCCGGGAAAGCCCTCGACGAATTTCGCCACCGCGTCCTCGCCATAGGTGCCCACGAGCTCGGCCAAGGCCGCAAACAGGCTCGCCTGCGCCAGGCAGTCGCCGTCGACGCCATCGTGGCGCGCTTCGGCCCAGGCCTCGTTGAGATAGCTCAGCGCGGCCTGTTTCTGCTCGTGATCGGGTAGCGGCGCGCGGGCGGGGGCATAGGACACTGGATGGCTCATGAAACTCGACAGGGCTGGGGCGCGATCCACGGCGATGCGCTGTGCGAGAGGTGTAGCACGCGCATTAACGCCCGCTAGGCCACATCTTTAGGAACGGTTAACGGCTGTGAACAAAGACGATGACAGGGTTCCTGCGACGCGTAGGATGAGGGACTTGCGTTCGGATGAGGGGGGCGGGCGCTCAGTTCGCGTAACGCGCCGTGAGATCGCGCGAGATTTTCGAGCCTTCCTCGATATAGCGGCGGATCGCCACCGTCGCGGCGGGCGTGCAGCTCCGGTAGGTCTGCTGGAAGCCGTTATAGCCGCGGTTGAAGCCGGCGATCATGCGGGTGCGGCGTTCGCCGGAGGGGGTTTCCGCATCGATCAGCGCCTGCATCTCGTTGCGCCATTTGTTGCCTTCGTTGGACCCGCAGATGCCGCGCAGATAGTGCAGCCCGCCGAGAATCTCCGCCAGCCGCTGCAAATCGGCGTCGAACGGCGCCGCCACGTCCTGGGCCCGGGCGGGCGCGGAGGCGCAGGCGAGAATCAGGGCGAAAATGGCCAGAAATCGCGTGGACATCGGCGGGGTGTATGCCTCTTCACGCCGGTGGAAGCAAGGCGAGGCGGTCAGGGCCCGATCAGCCGGGCGGCGGCCTGAATGACCTCCTCCAGCCCCCCGGTCAGCTTGAGGTCGCCGAGGCTCGCCAGGGCGTCCGGGGCGATCCAGCGGTAGTCGTCGAGCTCATCATTCAGGGCCGGCTCCCGGGCCACCCAGCGGGCGGCAAAGGACATGATCAGGTAATGGCCGGCGCCGGCCGTGGCCGGCAGCACTTCGCGCCAACCGGCGAGACCGATGATCTCGATGGCGAGCCCGGTCTCCTCGTCGACCTCGCGCGCCAGCGCCTGGTGCAGCGATTCGCCGAACTCGACCCGGCCGCCCGGCAGCGAATAGAACCCTTTGGCGGGCGAGCGGGCGCGGCGGGTCAGCAGCACCTTGCCGTCGCGGAAGATCGCGGCACTGACCGCGACCTGGGGATGGCTGGGCTGGGCGACCGCAGCCACGGTTCAGTTCGCCATGATGGTATCGACGTCGGCTTCCGCGCCGCCATTGATGATGCCGCCGCAGGCCGCGATCAACGGCTTGACCCAGGCCGTCGCCTGCTCGGCGAGGCGGACGCGGGTCGTGTCCTTCTCGACCTCGCGCATGGCCGATCCGACCGCGGTCAGGATCGAGGTCATGGTGTCGGTGATGTGGTCGAACTGTGTGCGCAGGTTCGGATCGGCTTTTTCATAGGCCTCGATCGCCAGATCGCGGGCCTTGAAATTCGACGCCGTGAAATGCTCGGCATAGGACAGCGGCGACCAGGTCAAAAAATCTTCCGCGCATTCCGGCATGTCCGGGACCATCTCCAACAGCATCACGGCTTCATTGAAATGGTTGAGATAGTCGGTGGCAAGCCCGGTCCGAGGGTTGATGTTGGCCACGCGCAGCCGCTCGGCCCAGGCGGCGGCCTCGGGGCCCGTCTGTGCATGCGTCCGCGCGGGTTGGGAGGCCGTTGAGCTCATCCGCCGCAGTGTTAACGTTCGGGGTTAAAAGGACCTGAACAGACCCTATATAGACGCCCTAGGATGTGTGGACGCTTCGTCATAACTTCGGCCCCCGCGGCTTTACGGCAACTGTTCGGCTACATCGAGCAGCCGAATTTCCCGCCCCGGTACAATGTCGCCCCGACGCAACCGATTCCGGTTGTTCTGGTCGAGAACGGCGCGCGGCATTTCCGTCTGATGCGCTGGGGGCTGTTGCCGAGTTGGGTCAAGGATCCCAAAGGGTTTACGCTCCTGATCAATGCCCGCTCGGAAACGGTGCTGGAGAAGCCCGCGTTCAAACGCGCGATTCGCCGGCGGCGGGGCCTGATCCCGGCTGACGGCTATTACGAATGGAAGGCCGAAGGTGGCCGCAAGCAGCCCTTCTTCATCCACCGCGCCGACGGCACGCCGCTCGGCTTTGCCGCGATATTCGAGACCTGGGCCGGGCCGAACGGCGAAGAACTCGATACGGTCGCAATCGTCACGGCGGCGGCAGGCGAGGATCTGGCCGCGCTGCATGACCGCGTGCCCGTCACCATCAGCCCGCGCGATTTCGAGCGCTGGCTCGATATAAGGGGCGACGAGGTCGATACGATCCTGCCGCTGATGACGGCCCCGCGCATCGGCGAATTCGCCTGGCACCCGGTCTCCACCCGCGTCAATCGCGTCGCCAATGACGACGAGCAGTTGCTGCTGCCGATCAGTGCGGAGGAGATGGAGGCGGAGGTAGAGGCCGCGAAACCGAAGAAGGCCGCGCGGAAAACGGTGGCCGGGCCGGAGGATGGCGGACAAGGGTCGTTGTTCTGATCACCGGCGCCGTAGGGTGGAGTGAGGCTACGCGCTCACACGATCTCCCTTGCCCTGAGCGCCGCGATCTCCGCCGCATCGAAACCCAACTCTCCCAGCACCGCGTCCGTATCCGCGCCCAGTTCCGGCGCCATCCGGTCCAGCTTGCCGCCGCCATGCGCGAGCTTGAATCCGCTGCCGGCGAAGCGCAGGAGGCCGTAGGGCGTATCCAGCTCCTGGATCGCGCCGCGGGCCTTGATCTGCGGATGATCGATCACTTCCTCGACCTTCCAGATGCTGGAACAGGGCGCGCCGGCGTCCTCCAAAATCCTCTCCCATTCGCGCGCGGGCCTGGCCGCGAGCGCCTCTTCGATGACGGCGCGCAGGGCCGGCTCGTTCTCGTTGCGCGAGAACCAGTCGGCGAAGCGCGGATCGGAGAGCGTGTCCTCGCGGCCGAGCGCGCTCATCAGCGCGCGATACTGCTTATCGTTGTTGACGGCGAGCAGGATGTGGCCGTCGCCGCATCTGAACAAATTCGCCGTTGTCCGGCGGCTGACGGCCTGATTGCCTGACAACTGTTGGCGATGGCCGGCAACCGACCAGTCCGCGATTTGCCCGGAGAGAAACGCCATCGTCGCCTCCAGCATGGAGACGTCGATGAGCTGCCCCTTGCCGGTGCGGTCGCGCTGGTACAGCGCGCTCGACACGCCGAACGCAGCCGTGGCGCCCGAAAGCACGTCGCAAACCGCAAAGCCGGCGCGGGTCGGACCCGTTTCGGGATGGCCCGTGATCGCCATGATGCCCGACAGCGCCTGCATCTTGCCGTCATAGCCGGGCCGCAAGCGATCCGGGCCGGTCTGGCCGAAGCCTGAGACGGCGCAATAGATCAGCTTCGGATTGATCGCCGAGAGCGCCTCGTAGCCGATGCCGAGCTTGTCCATCACGCCGGGGCGGAAATTCTCCATGACGACGTCGACCTGGCTCGCGAGCTTCTTCACGATCGCGATCGCATCGGGCTTCTGCAGATCGAGCGTCAGGCTGCGCTTGTTGCCGTTGATGGCCTGGAACGCCGGCGCAAGGCCGCGCTCGGCCCATTCGCGCGACAGCGGCGTGCGGCGCATGTCCTCGCCCTCGCGCCGCTCGACCTTGATGACGTCGGCACCGAGCAGCGCGAGCTGGTAGCTCGCATAGGGGCCGGCCAGCACTTGGGTGAAATCCAGGATCTTCACGCCCTCGAACGGTCGCGTCACGTCTCTCTCCCTTTTTGTTCTGGTTGTCGGAGGACGTCAGGCGGCGCGATTGCCGCGCGCGATCTCCTTCTGCTTGTCGAATTCGGCGCGGCGGCGCGCGAGCTCTTCAGGCGAGAGCTGCGCGACGTTGTTGTAGTCGAGCTTCCAGGAGGCGTCCTCGCTCCAGCGCAGCGGCGACTGCATCGTGGTCTGCGGGCCGCTTGCGGTCTCCAGCAGTGTCAGCGCCAGCTCGAGCGTCTGCGCCTGCGAGCCGACGTCCTGCGGCCTGCCGGCGGAATTGCCGAGCGGGAAGTCGGAGAACAAGAAGCGCGGCACGGCGGCGTGCTCGATGATGTCCTTGGCACAGCCCATGATCACGGTCGAAATACCGCCGGCCTCGAGATGCCGCGCCACCAGCGCCGTGGTCTGGTGGCAGACCGGGCAGTTCGGCACCAGCACCGCGACGTCGACCTGGTCGGCAAGGCAGCGCGCCAGGATCTCGGGCGCGTCGGTGTCGAGCGTGACGCGATGGCTGCGGTTGGTCGGCGCGCCGAAGAAGCGCGGGGCGACGTCGCCGATCCGTCCCGCCGCGCTCGCCTTCAAGAGCTGCGGCAGCGGAAACCAGGTGCCGTTGTCGGTGGCCGTGGTGTGCTTGCGGTCGTAGCCGATATGCGAGATGCGTAAATCGTGCTGCCTCGACGTGTCACCGTCATAGACCTGGTAGAATTTCGCGCTGCCATTATACGCCGCGCCCGGCCCCTGGTCGCCCTTGGTCGGATCGAACGGTGCAGCCGTGGTGATGATGGTGACGCGCGATTGTCCGAGCGGCTTCTTCAACGGCTGGAATGGCGCCTCGGTGTAATGCGCCCAGCGATACGCCGTGGTATAGCCGATCGCCGCGTAATAGTCGCGGGTGCGCTGCATGTAGGGGACGGGGGCATCGTAGTCGGGTGCAAAGCCGAATTCGTCGTCGCGCAGAGCGGACATGGGCGCGTCTCCTGGTTCTTGGTTGGGACCAGACTAGAGATAGTCGGCGGTGAGCTCAACGGGGGGCAGCGCGGCGCAGGCCAGAATTGCAGTTGCGGATGATGCCGCATCGGCGGTGCCGCTTACCCTCTCCTGGAGGGTCCCCTCCAGCGGCGGGTAAAGCTACCGAAACACATGTAGCGCCGCATGCTGCAGCAGCATGATTGCCTTGGCGTCGATGATGCGGCCGTCCGCGATCATCGCCAGCGCCTCGTCGATGGAGAGCTCCAGCACCTCGATGTCCTCGCCTTCGTGCGCGAGGCCGCCGCCGGCGCTGACGCGCATCTCCGGCTCGTACTCGGCGACGAAGAAATGCAGCCTCTCCGTGACGGCGCCGGGGCTCATGAAGGCCTCGAACACCTTGTGGACGTGGTGCAGGCGGTAGCCGGTTTCCTCCTCGGCCTCGGCGCGGATGCGCACCTCGGGCGAGGCGTCGTCCAGCACGCCGGCGGCGGCCTCGATCAGGAGATCGTCGTAGCCGCGGATGAACGCCGGCAGGCGGAATTGGCGGACCAGGATCACGGTGCGCCGCGCGCGGTTGTAGGGTAGCACGGCCGCGGCGTTGTCGCGCTCATAGATTTCGCGGTGCTGCGTCTGCCATTCGCCGCTGGCGCGCCGGTACTCGAACGTGGTGTTTTTCAGGATGGTCCAATTGTCAGAGAGCACGCGGACGTCCTTGATGCGGACGCGATCGGAAATGGTCATGACTGTCTTTCAGCTAGTGTTCGCGGCCGTCGAGCCACTTCTGGAACATCACCGAGGTGGATTCCTCGAAGCCGAGCGACTGGTAAAACGCATTGGCCTGCGCATTCTCGCGGCGGACCAGGAGCTGGAGCTTTGCGATGCCGGCCTGGCGCAGCCAGTCCTCGGCCGCGGACATGATCGCGCGGCCATAGCCGCGCTTGCGGCCATCAGGATCGACGGCGACGTAATAGACCCAGCCGCGATGGCCGTCATGGCCGACCATGACGGTGGCAACGACGGTGCCGCCGTCGCGGCCGACCAGAATCGTCGAGTTCTCGCGCCGCCGCGCCAGCGCGACGTCGGCATGCGGATCGTTCCACGGCCGCGTCAGGCCGCAGCGCTGCCACAGGGCGACGACCGGCTCGACCTCGGCGTCGGCGATCGCGTCGATCGCAAGCGCGCTCACAGCACCTTCCCCGGATTCATGATGCCGTGCGGATCGAGCATCGCCTTGATGGACCGCATCAGCTCGATCGCGGTCTTGTCCTTGACGTCGGGCAGTTCGTCGCGCTTGAGCACGCCGATGCCGTGCTCGGCCGAGATCGAGCCGCCCATGCGCAGCACGATCGCGAAGACGACAGCGTTCATCTCATGCCAGCGCGCGAGATAATCCGCGGTGTTGGCGCCAACAGGCTGGCTGACATTGTAATGCAGATTGCCGTCGCCGAGATGGCCGAACGGCACCGGCCGCGCGCCGGGGATCAGCTTCACCACGGCGGCATCGGCCTCCGCGATGAAGGCGGGTACAGTGGCAACGGGCACGGAAATGTCGTGCTTGATCGAGCCGCCCTCGGGCTTCTGTGCGGACGACATCTCCTCGCGCAGCTTCCAGAAGTCGTTGCGCTGGGTGAGGTTGGCCGCGATCACGGCGTCGTCGACGATCTCCTCTTCCATCGCGCGGGTCAGGATCGTTTCCAGCGGCGTGCGGGCGTCGTCGCCGGCTGCCGACAACTCCATCAGCACGTACCAGGGATGCTTCCCGGCAAGCGGATCGCGCACGTCGATGCCGTGGCGGACCGAGAAATCGACCGCCATCTGCGACAGCAACTCGAAGCTCGTCAGTGAATTGGCGGCTTCACTTTGCGCGATCGTGAGCAGCTTCAAGGCCGCCGCCGGCGATTTCAGCCCGACGAAGGCGGTCTCGATCGCGCGCGGTTTCGGAAACAGCTTCAGCGTCGCCGCGGTGATGATGCCGAGCGTGCCTTCGGCACCGATGAAGAGGTTGTGCAGATTGTAGCCCGTGTTGTCCTTCTTCAGCTTCGACAGCAAATTGAGCACGCGCCCGTCGGCGAGCACGACTTCCAGGCCCAGCGCCATCTCGCGCGCGACGCCATAGGCCAGCGCGGCGGTGCCGCCGGCATTGGTGGAGAGATTGCCGCCGATGGTGCAGCTTCCTTCCGCGCCGAGCGACAGTGGAAACAGCCTGTCCACGTCGGATGCCTTCTGCTGCGCGATCTGCAGCACCACGCCGGCCTCGCAGGTCATGGTGTTGGAGGCGGTGTCGACCTCGCGGATCTTGTCGAGCCGGCGCAGCGACACCACCACCTCGCCATTGTGCGGGGTCTGGCCGCCGACGAGGCCGGTGTTGCCGCCCTGCGGCACCAGCGCGATTTTGTGCGCGGAGGCGAGCTTGCAGATCTCGGAGACTTCCGCGGTCGAGCCCGGGCGCAGCACCAGCGGCGAGCGGCCGTGGAACAGGTTTCGCTCCTCGGTGACGTAAGCCTCGATGTCGGCCGCGTCCGTGATCGCGTGGCGTTCGCCGACGATTCTGCGGAACTGGTCGATCAACTCGGGCGCAAGCGGAGGGGTTGCTGATGTGTCGATGTTCATCTCGTCTCTCATTCCGGCACTTTATCGCGCCACGGCAGCCCGGCGCAGCCGGTCGTTGATCGCCTCGCCCAAGCCTTCTTCAGGGATCGCCATCACGGCGATCGCTCGCGGGCGCTTTGCGTCGAGAGCGCGAAGATAGCCGAACAGATTGGCGGCAGCCTCATCGAGATCGGCCGCGAGCGACAAATTCATGACGGCAGTGGCGGCGTCAAGGCCGGGCAGGCGCGCGGAACCGAATGCCAGCAGCGCTTCTCCCGGCGCAACGTCGTGAGCATCGAGCCGCACATGGGCGCGCGGCGCGTAATGCGAGGCCAGCATGCCCGGCGCCAGTGGCTGGCTGTCGTCGCTGTCGGCCTCCGCGGGCGGACGCACCAGGGCTGCTCCGAGCACGGCCTCGATTCGTTCGCGCGACAGCCCGCCGGGACGGAGCAGCATCGGCGCGTTGAGGCAGCCGACGATGGTGGATTCGACGCCGACCTCGACCGGGCCGCCATCCACGATCAGGTCGATCCGCCCCGCAAGGTCGCTTTCGACATGGGAGGCCAGCGTCGGTGAAACGTGGCCGGAAATGTTTGCGGACGGCGCCACCACCGCCCCGCCAAAGGCGCGGAGGATCGCCTGCGCCACCGGATGGGCGGGAACGCGGATCGCGACGGTGTCGAGGCCCGCGGTGGCAAGGTCGGCGACCGGGCAGCCCTCCGTTTTCGGCACCACCAGCGTCAGCGGCCCCGGCCAGAACGCCTCGGCAAGCCGCAAGGCGCGGTCATCGAACCGCCCGATCGCCTGCGCGGCCGCGAGCTCGGCGACATGTGCGATCAGCGGATTGAAGGCCGGCCGCCCCTTGGCGGCATAGAGATGGGCGATCGCGGTGGCATTGGCGGCATCCGCGCCGAGCCCGTAGACCGTCTCGGTCGGGAACGCGACCAGCCCGCCCGCGGCCAGCCGCCGGGCGGCGGCCTCGGCGGCGGCATGGCCCGCCGGTAAAATCAGCGTTTTAAGACCCGTTTTCACAGGGACAAAATTCCTCATGCCGGCCGCTTGCGGTGCGTCAAGCCCGACGCTATAAGCCGGCCTCTTGTCGGAGTGTGGCTCAGCCCGGTAGAGCACTGCGTTCGGGACGCAGGGGTCGCAGGTTCGAATCCTGCCACTCCGACCAGAAATCATTAGGTTTTTCCTTCTGATCGTTGGTCGTTCCCGAGTCAACCACCGTTTCAACCCCCCGAAACATACCGGCCCTTTTTACCAATCGCCGTAGCTGCCCCCTGCAAAAAGTCAGGGTGGTGGTGGCCATAAGTGTCCTGCAGGACCTCGGGAGACATGCCCAGGAACCCTGCCGCCTCCCAGCCCAGAGTGGCACGCCACGCTGCATAGCTATGTCGCAGCGCCCCGGCCGCGCACCCAATCCCGCAACGGGACCTGAACGGAGACGTTGACCGTCGCGAGGACGGCGATCCACGAGATGCCGGCGATCAGGCACACCGCAAGTCCGATCCCGGGCAAGCGCGTCGGGTCCGAAGTTCGCCCTCATCCAGGGCAGCATGAACGCACCGACGACAGCCCCAGGCCGATCGCCCCGAGCAAGATGCCGTAGAGTTCTGGACCGCCGGCGATCTGATTGCACGCGACGAGCTCGAGCTGCCCTGAAGCTTAGCCAACCAATCCTCGCAGTCGTGCCGCCCTTGATGATGTCTTTCGCGATAGCGCGCAGCTTCGCTTCATCCCAAGGCTGGTGAGGACCCCCCCCAGTCAGCCGTGTCGGGCGTCATGGATTGTGCCGAGGGACCATCATCGCTGTCAGGAATGCTCTTGCGATGTGAACGGGCAACTACGCGCGATCTGAGACTTTGGTCTGAAACTTCACCGGACCTAGGCCAGCGCGCATGAGACCTATGTACCTTGTTCCATGTCATTCCCCGGCGCAGGTTCGGCTTGGCTGGATCGTGATTGTGCAGGGGCTAGACATGTATCTCTCCAAAAACGAGTCAAAGCGCCGCTTGAAAGAGGCTGAGGACGCGCGCGCGAACCGCCTCGAGATTGTCAGCGCCCTTTCGCAGGGCACTATTTCGAAGCGCGATCTGTTTCGATGGGGCCTTCTGACGGCAACAGGCGCAATCCTGGCGAAGAACGGATTGAGTCCATTCGCAACAAGTGCATATGCGCAGGTGCCGACAGGCACGCCGCCAAGTCCTCTGTTCGGCGCAAAGAAATTCACCCACCGGATGCCGCGCCAGGAATTGCAGAAGCCAATTCCACTGTTGCGCCAGACCAATGGCGACGCGGCGTGGCAAGTCGCTCCTGGGGTGAACGAGCCTGCCGCCAGGAATTTCTCGTACCACACCGACTACGACAATTCGGGACGCGCCGGCTATCGCAATCCGGTCACCTATATCGGGCCGATGGAAGGGCGTCCGCCGGGGCCGCTATTCGCGCACCAGCGCTGGGAGGAGTTCTATCCGAAGGTCGGCTATCTGATGTCGATGGGCCAATGCCGCTCGGCGACGAAGTTCTGTGACGAGATGCCTGACCAGAATCCGAACGCCGTGTGGTCGTTCGGACCGCGACCGCCCGGAATGCAGGGCGCGCGGGAGGGGCGAAGGACGGGCTATGGCGCGCCGTGCCTGATCAAGGCCCGCTACGGCGAGCCCGTACTGACGCGAATCTATAACGATCTGCCGGTCGATCGCGCCCTCAACGGCGGCTTTGGGCGCAACGAAATCTCGATCCATTTCCACAATGCGCACAATGGCGCCGAGAGCGACGGCGCCTGTAACGCTTACCATTTTCCCGGGACGTTCTACGATTATCACTGGAGCACGGCGCTGGCGCGACGCGACATGCCGAGCGTCTGGCTGACCAGCGATCAGAATCACCTGCGCAAGGCCTCAGGTCCCGACGATGGAGACGGTGTTGTTCCGGTCGCCGGAGATTTTCGCGAACTACAGGGGACGCTGTGGCTGCATGACCACCGGTTCTTCTTCACTGCTGAGAATGTCCATAAGGGAATGTTTGCGAGTTGCAACTTCTACAGCGGTCCCGACCGCGGCAGCGATAGGGCCGACCGAAACAACATCAATCTGCGACTGCCAAGCGGCAATCGACTCGCCTGGGGCAATATCGATTTCGACGTCAATCTGGCGATCACCAACCCCGCCATGGACAAGGATGGCCAGCTGTTCTTCGATATTTTCGACACCGACGGATTCGTCGGCGACATGCTTCTGGTCAACGGGTCCTATTATCCGTATTTCGAAGTCCTTCCCCGCCGGTATCGCTTCCGCATCCTGAACGCCGCGATGTCGCGTTTCATCAAGCTGGCGCTGGCCGTGAACAAGAGCCTGAGGTTTGCGCCGGAAACGCCGGTCCCCTTCTATTTTATCGCCAATGACGGAAATTTTGTCGTGAGCCCGATCCAACTCACTCAGCTTGACGAGCAGGGCGTCGCGGAGCGCTACGATATCGTCATCGATTTTTCCGCGTTCCGGCCCGGCGACAGCCTGTACCTCCTCAACCTCCTGAAGCAGTCGGATGGACGCAAGCCGGATGGTGCTGTCTCGCTGAAGAAGGCCTTCAAGGGAGAGGAAGATCCGTGCGTCGGCCCCATCCTTGAATTCCGTGTCGTTTACTCGCTGAAGAGCGTTGACGATCCGAGCACGACCTATACGGCGGAAAGTCCGGATCCCAGCGTCGACCTGAGCGATCCGGATTGGAAGTCGGGTCGGCGGACGTTGACAACGCAAATTCCAGTGGTCGCGCCGGTTCGGGAAAGGGTGATCGAGTTCGGGCGGTTCGGCGATGGAGACTCGCGCAACAATCCAGAAAAACAATGCATCCCGGACTGCGGCGACACTCAGATATTCCCATGGTCGATCCGCGTGAACGGGCAGGCGGCGCACACGCTGAATGCAAACCGGATCTCGGCCCTCATTCCCAAGCCCGGTGAAGTCGAGCATTGGACCCTCATCAACGGCGGGGGCGGATGGGATCATCCAATCCACCTCCATTTCGAAGAGGGCGTCACTATCAATCGCGGTGTGGGCACGATCCCCGCAACTGAACTGCTGGTGAGGAAGGATGTCTGGCGGTTGAGGCCGGACGGCCGGGTCAAGTTCCAGGTTCGGTTTGGCGAATTTGGCGGTGCCTATGTCAACCATTGTCACAACACGGTTCACGAAGACTTCGCCATGCTGTTGCGATACCAGCTGCTGTCGCCGCCGCCTGGCGATCCTGATTTTGCCAAGACTGGGTCAAAGCCGCACTACCAGCCGACGATGACGCCGCTTCCGTCCGCGAGCGGCGTGACCTGGAAGCAGCCCGAAGTCTTGCCGGAGGCGGATCCGGTCAACAGCCGCTTCTTCACGGGTCCTGTTTCGAAGACTTAGGGGGCGAACATGCGCATCAACGTGGCGTCACTCGCGCATTTCTGGAGGAGAGCGGCGGCAAGCAGCTGGCTTGCTGCGCTCGTCATGTTTGTCTTCACCGGGATAACGCAGGCCGCAGAAACGCGCTGGAAGGAGGGTTACATCCCCAACGTCCCGGTGGTCACGCAGGATGGGCGTACGTTGCTGTTTTATGATGACGTGATGAAGGGCAGGATCAGCATCATCAGCTTCATTTACACCAGCTGTCGCGACATCTGCCCGGTCGTGACGGCGAGGCTGTCCCAGCTTGAGGACAACCTCGGCGACAGCGCGGGGCGGGATTACTTCTTTGTATCGATCAGCATCGATCCGCTGAATGATACGCCCGACAAGCTGAAGGAGTACAGCAAGGCCTTCGGCATAGGATCGCGCTGGCTCTTCCTCACCGGCAAGGCGCAAGACATCGAGCTCATTCGGCATCGGCTTGGTGAACGCAGCAGGGCTCTGACCGAGCATCGTAACGAAGTCCTTTTGTTCAACGACGTGACCGGCGAGTGGGAGAGGAATTCGGCATTTGGCGATATCAACGTGCTGGCGTCAGCCGTTCGCGCCATGGATCCCGTTCAACGCGCCGCCTTACGGCCCACAGAGCAGGCCAATGCGGGTACGTTCGTGGACGACCCGTTGAATCTGCCGGGACAGGCTCTGTTCCTGAAAACCTGTGGCGGGTGCCATACCATCGGACGCGGCAATAGAGTGGGTCCCGATCTCCAGGGCATCAGTACCCGAAGGAGCCGCGATTGGCTCACCGCCTATATCATGAAGCCGGAGAAGATGAGAGCCAGCAAAGATCCCGCCGCGCTCGCGCTTGCCCAAAAATATCCGGAAGTGCGGATGCCAAATCTGGGACTGTCGGAATTCGATTCGAGCGACGTCATCGCCTACATTGAGGCAATGACGTACGCAAGGCGTGCGGACGAGTCCACGCCACACGCCCACCACCATCATCATTGATGTGAAACCGGCCGGCGCGAAGCAGCGCTATCTGGCACCAAGCTGAATTTCGAAGGTTTTGCGCAGGACGTTTCCGTCGCTTCCTGCCACTGAATAGGCTGCCGTGTAGCTGCCAGGCGTCCACTCGGCAGCTTTGCGTTTTCGTCCGGAAGCAACGAAGTACTGGGCCTTGTTGCGGTCGAGAGCGGGCGCCTCGTACTCCGAAAGGATGACGCCGTCGGGATCGCGGACCGTGACGGTCTGTTGATCGCCTTCCCGCAAGCCGATCACGCGGACGTAGGCAATAAGCGCCTCGGATTGCAAGCTCACGGGATATTTCGTTACTTCGCCGGATTCGATCTGGTCCATGGTCGGAGAGTGATCGGTGAAGCCGACGTTGAGGATTTCCCGCGACCGGTATTTCAACTGGTCGCTCGTCAATCCGGTCCAGATGGAATGCCCGCTCCCGCAGAGCGTGGGCTCCAATTCGTAAGCGAACGGGTCCACGATCTTGTTCCGATGCCTTACCGTGAGATGAAGGTGCGGAAACTCCGTATCGCCGGAGAGACCGATCAGGCCGATCGGATGCCCTGGCGAGACGCGCTCGTTTCTGCTGACGCGCACGCTGCCCCTGGCCAAATGGCAGTATTGGGTCTTCCATCCATTGGCGTGATCGATAACCACGCCGTTGCCGCATTCCTTGCCTTTGATTGCCGTCCTGCCGATCGTGCGTACCGAAATGTCATCAATCTCGTCACGGATCGCGGTGACCGTACCGGCAGCAGTCGCGAGGACTTCCACGCCCTGACGCTGAACAGCCATATCGGGAATTCTGATATCGGTACCGTCGTGGGCGTCGTAACTTCGACCGCCGCATTGATAGTCCCGAACCTGGTCGGTGCCATCATGGTCGACATAGCTCTGGATGAAGCAGGTGGAGCCTAGCACGCATCGGACGGGGAAGAGCAACTCGATCTCGTCGATTGCGCCCGCGCTAGCCGGAAGAACGACAGAGAGAAGAAGACTTGAAAGCAGCCGGAGGCCTGTCGCAGAACGCACCATACCGTCCGTCCTCCAGCCTGGGCTGGCAGCGTCATTGCTTCCGCACGAAAAGCCGCACTCGTGGATGCCTGGATTCTTACGAATGCAAACTGACCGGTGAGCGGGATTCGTTGAATTTCTGCGCAGCGATCACCACTTCCAGACGATTGCGAACCTGCAACTTCTGCATCAGGGCCGTCATGTAGTGCTTGACGGTCTTCTCGCTGATCTTGATCGCAATTGCGATCTCCTTGTTGGTCTTGCCATTCATGAGCAGGCGAACAATTTGCCGTTCGCGAATACTCAGGATCACAGCCTGCGCGGCCTTGCGCCTCAGCGAAGCGTCGCGAAGCCCGGCAATAACCCTGCTTGCGAAGCTCTGCGTTATATATGTCTCGCCGCTTTGAACCGACCAGATGGCCTGTATCAATTCGGCGGTGTTGCTTCCCTTCAGGACATAACCGCTGGCGCCCGCGTCCAGTGCGCGGATGGCCGAATCGACGCCGGTAGCTGCTGTGAAGGCAACGATTTTCGTCGTGGGCGAAATCCTTATCGCGTTCTCGATCGCGGCGTAGACGTCGCCCGGAATGCTCAGATCGACCACGGCGACCTGTGGCTGATTCCGTTCGCAGAGGTCGATAACATCGTAGGCTGTTGTCCCCGATCCAACGATCTCGAAACCCTTGGTGCGACGTAGCAGAGCGTGAATGGCTTCGATCATCAGCGGATGATCATCGATGACGGCAATTGTGACCGTACTCATGATTACTCCTACAAATTTCTTGTCGCACAAAGCCGGCGGCTCGGCCGGCCTGGAAGCCGAAACGCACGTCAGTCAAAACCAGGCGATCCAGTTCAGCGAAAATTAGGTAACGATCAATATTCCATATTCTTAGTACAGAAATCTCGAAAGTAAATGCAGATTGAAGGATGATGTTAATGTTATGTCGGCCCCGCGGCAAATTGGTTCGCCAAACGACAACGCCGCTACCTTAGTCCGTCAGGCTGGCGAGTGGTATCTTCACCGAAACACGAGTTCCGTCTGTCAACGAGATCACGTCCAGCGATCCGTTGAACGCTTCGACGCGTCGGCGGACCCCGTTCAATCCCAGCCCTGCATGGTGACCTCGCTTGTGCGCCTGCGGTGGCGCAGTGGTTCTTGCTCCACTGTCGCTTACGACAACCGTTAGCGAGTTATACTCAATATATACAGCCACACGTTGTCCGTTTCCGCGGGCGTGCTGATATGCGTTGTTCAGCGCCTCCTGGACGATTCGGTACAGGCAGACTCGCAGCGGCGCGGGACATAATGGAAGATTTTCGATCTCCGATTTGACAGTTGTACCGGTCCTGCCTTCATGCTGTCGAACGGCGAGGCGCAAGGTTTCGGTCGTTGAGAGATCGCTGAGCTCGGGCAATACTAGGCCAGTCGCGATGTCGCGCAACTCGGTCAGCGTACCGTTCAGCAGTTCGTCAACATCTGCGACAGAGGGCCTACCATCGTCGGGGGCTTCCGGATCGTTTGTCTCCAGCAGCTCGCCGAGCTTCAGGCCGAGTACCGTCAGGACCTGGATTGGCCCGTCGTGAAGGTCTTGACCGAGTTGATTCAGGAAGCGCTCGTTCGATTGAATCGACTCCAACCGCGCGTTATCTGCTTCCTGGCGCAGTTTGTCGTTAAGAAGCGCCAGCGCAGCCGTTTGCGCCACTTTTTCCTTCAAGGCGACGCGGTGCCTTCGGACAGTGCTGGCTGCGCGCTTAACCAGCAGGAACAGCACGAACATCATCGGTGCCGCGATGGCGGCAACGATGGCAACCGACTTGATCCGGATGTCCCGCAACTCGCCGGCGAGCCTTTCGCCGTCGTTGAGGACCTTGCCTGCCGCGATGATCTCCTTCGTTCCCGACCGGTACAGCGGGGCGTAGACCTCGATCATGGGGTGCTGCGATACTTGATCGGCAATTTCTCGAATGGCTGCCGTCGCCTGTCCCAGAAGAGCGGCGTTCATCTCGGTCGGGATGGACTTCGTTCCGACACGATGCTTGTTGCCGCTGGAGTAGGCCAAGGTGCCGTCGCGCCGCCAGACCTCGATCGATTTCGAACGTCTGCCAAGCCTTGTCTCGAATATCTCGTCGAGCTTCTTGACGCTATCGTCTGACAATTTGTTGGCGGTTGCGAGCTCCTGCACCAACGGACTCAGAAAAAGATCGAGAAGTGATGCGCCTTCTTCGGCAGCCGTTAGCGTCAAGCTCGTCTGCAAGGCGTTGGACACGGCATAAGCAAGCAGTGTCATCGAGCAGATGATGGTGACTGCTGCCGCAAGCAGGAAGGTCGGCAGCAATCGCGTGGGACGCTGTAAAATGTCGGCCGAGGCCAATCCAATTTGCCAACCGGGCTGCGACATGGACGATATTCTTGAATCCAATGACATCGACTCGCCACACCACTCCGAGAAAAAACCAAATTCGATCCGGGTTATTCCCGGAACTGACCTTTCGCGTCCTTATGCCGCACTGTTGCAAACGTCATCGAGAGGATGTTTGAACGTATCGCGACGACAGTCCGGGAAAATTAGGCAATAAATCCGGGAAATTTCGGCAATAAAAACGCCGCTTCCTTGCCACACCGATGAAACACAGGGGCATGGACGGGGCGCGTGAGACCGCGGCGCCAATTGTCCGTGCCCCAAAAGCGTCGAGGCGCAGGAACGCCGGTACGAGGCAAGCAACAATGGTTTCGGGCTTGTGGCTTGCTATCGACCTACGTCGCCGCGCGATGAGACCAAGGTCCGAGCAATCACCCCGGCTTCAGTCCCGACGAAGCTGGGACCTTGTCCCCTACCTCTCTGATCGTTTGCGGGCCTTAGTGGGCGCATCGCAAACGTTCCTGAGCAGCAGGGGATCCAGTCATGAGCACCAGCTTCGTCGTCAACCTCGCCGACCTCACCAAGATCCTGGACCAGATCAAGGTAGCTGAACGGAATGTTGCGGGAGAGAGCCTGGTCGATATCATCGGTCAGGACGCGGCGCTGCTGCCGATCGGACTGCGCACTGTGGACGGCAGCTTCAATCACCTTTTGCCGGGGCAGAGTCAGGTCGGCGCTGCCGACGAGATATTCCCGCGATTGCTAACCCCGGTCTACATCAACGAGGCTGACGGCGACACCATGATGCTGGTTCCTCCGGGAACCCCGGGTTTTCCCAACGGCCTGTTCGTGACCAACACCAATTATGATCCCGCGGTCCCGGTGGCTCCCGGTGCATTCGTCAACCCGCACAGCGTGGCCGATGCCGATCCGCGCATCATCTCCAACTTGATCGTGGATCAGACCCTATCCAATCGCTCCGCGCTGGTCGCCGCGCTCCAGGTGGTGGGCGCCGCCGACCCGAACGCGGCCGCCGACTCGATCCTGGCGGCGCGTGCCGCGGCGATCGCGGCTGCTGGCAACAGCGCCACCCACGGCGCTTATGTCGCCGCTGACGCCTCGGCCCTGGCGGTGAATAACGGCATGGCCGACGTGCTCGCCAAGCTGGTCGAGTTTCGCAACGGCATGAACGACAATTCGTTCGACCCGGCCGACCAGGCGGCGGTCGGCGACGCTGCTTCGGCCGCTCATACGGCCAAGCTGGCGCAAGACGCCGTCGTCGTCGCGCTGCAATCCGCAACCGGCGTCGCGCAATCCGACATCGACAAGGCCGCGACCCTGCAGACGGCACTGACCGCGATGGACACCGCGCTGAGCGGCTATTCCGCAGCGCTCGGCGACGGACTGTCGTTTTCCGAATTCGCCCAGATCCTCCAGGCGCAGGTCGATGTGGCTGGATATTCCGCCATGGCGACGTCGAACCTCGCGGCGCTGGTGGCGGCCGAGCAAGGCACCACCGCGGCCGGCGCTTCCGCGGCCCTTGTCGCTGCGCTGCAGGACAACGGCCTCGAGATTTCGCCGGATGGTTCGCTTCTGATCGAGAACCGGTCTCCGGACATCGGCCTTTCCCCGCCCAACAGCGCCTGGATGGCCTTCTTCGGCCAGTTCTTCGACCACGGTCTGGACCTTGTGACGAAGGGTGGTAACGGCACTATCTACATGCCGCTGCAGGCGGACGATCCGCTGATCGCGGGCGCTGACCACATCCTCGGCACCGCCGACGACCTTCCGCCCGAGCTGCGCTTCATGACGCTGTCGCGTACCACGCCGTTCGACGCGAACGGCAACCCGAACCCGAACGGCACCGAGTCGCAGAACACCACGACGCCGTTCGTCGACCAGAACCAAACTTATACTTCCAGCGCCTCGCATCAGGTCTTCCTGCGCGAATACAAGTTCACCGTCGATTCGAATGGCGACAATGTCGCGGATTCGTTTGCGGCCAACACCGGTCATTTGCTCAACGGCTCTCATGGCGGCATCGCCAATTGGTCCGAGGTGAAAGCCCAGGCAGCGACGAAGCTCGGCCTGATGCTCAACGATGCCGACGTGCTCGACGTGCCCCAGCTGGTGGTCGATGCCTACGGTCGCTTCAAGCCGGGTGCGCACGGCTACGCCCAGGTCATGGTGACCGTGACCGAGGTGGTCGGCGCCCAGACCTTCACGACCCTGATGACCGTCGAGGGTAAGGCAGGGGGCCTCGACCTCCATAACATTACGCTGGCAGACCTGCCCGCCAGCTTTACGCCGCACGCCGGCGCGTCCTCGTTCTCCGTTCACACCGTCGGCACCGGCCACGCTTTCCTCAACGACATCGCCAATACGGCGGCCCCGGTCATCGTCAATGGCCAGTTGCGGCCGGACGACGTCGATCCCGATACGGGCGTCGACGCACAAGTCGTCGGCAACTCCGTTCCGATGGACAATCAGGGCCATAACCTCGTCTACGATAACGAGCTGCTCGACCTTCATTTCGTCACCGGCGACGGCCGCGGCAACGAGAATATTGGCCTCACTGCTGTCCACACCATCTTCCATTCCGAGCATAACCGTCTGGTCGAGGTGAACAAGGACACCATCATCGCCTCGGCGAGCGCGGCCGTGGTCAATGAATGGATGGCGCCGGATATCAACGGCGTCCGCAACGGCATCTCCCAGGCCGAGCTCGATGCCATCCTGGCCGAGCCGAATGCTGCGCTCAAGGACGCCGCGATCGACGCGTTGAATTGGGATGGCGAGCGTCTGTTCCAGGCGGCCCGCTTTGTCACCGAGATGCAGTATCAGCATCTGGTGTTCGAGGAATTCGCCCGGCGCATCCAGCCGAACGTCGATCCGTTCGTGTTCACCAATTCCGCCGATCTCAACCCGGCGATCATCGCCGAATTCGCACACACCGTGTATCGCTTCGGCCACTCCATGCTGACCGACACGGTCGACCGTCTCGACAACGATCTGTCGCTGGTCAACAGCGACACCCCGAACGCAGACGACGCGGCGCAGGTCACCCTGATCAAAGCCTTCCTCAATCCGATCGAATTCACCGCGGGCGGCATCACGCCCGACGGCCTCAGCGATGAGACCGCCACCGGCGCGTTGATCCGCGGCATGTCTCGTCAGGTCGGCAACGAGATCGACGAATTCGTCGTCGAAGCCTTGCGCAACAATCTGCTCGGCCTGCCCCTCGATCTCCCGGCCCTCAACATGGCCCGCGGACGAGAGACCGGTATCCCGCCGCTCAACGAGACGCGCGCTCAAATCTACGCGATGACCGGCGCAGCCGACGTCAAACCTTACGTCAGCTGGACCGATTTCGCCCAGCACATCAAGCATCCGCTGTCTGTGGTGAACTTCATCGCCGCCTACGGCACGCATCCGCTGATCGAGGCGGAAACCACCTCAGAAGGCAAACGCGCGGCCGCCATGGTGCTGGTGCTCGGCACCGACCAGGACGTGCCGGCCAACGCCAACATGAACCCGCCGGTTCCGGCGCACACGATCCACGCGTCGGATCCATTGGCGGCCGATCGGCTCGACTTCCTCAATGCCACCGGTGCCTACGCAGCCGACGGCACGGGACCGAATGATGACAGCCTTGGCGGTCTCAACCACATCGATCTGTGGATCGGCGGCCTTGCCGAGGAACTCAACGAGTTCGGCGGCCAACTGGGCTCGACGTTCAACTTCATCTTCGAGTATCAGCTCGAGCACCTGCAGAACGGTGACCGCTTCTACTACCTGAGCCGCACGCAGGGCATGAACCTGCTCAACCTGCTCGAACCCAACACCTTCACCGATCTGGTGATGCGCAACACGGATCTCGGCGATCTTCATTCGACCCATCTGCCGGGCGTCCTGATGTCGACCACCGACATGATCCTGGAACTCGACCGGTTTGCGGGTCAGGAGAATTACAGCGGCGATCCCTCCCGCGACCATACCGATCCGCTCAACCGCAGCGACCTCGATCCAACCCACGATGATCCCTTCCTGCAGGCGATTGATCCCAAGGTGCTGCGTATCGAGGGGACTGCCCGGATCGTGAACGGTAACCCCGTGTTCGATGCCGATGGCAAGCCAATCCTGGACGGCGGCGTGCTTAAATTCTCGGGCGGCGAGCATGTCGCGCTTGGCGGCACCGAGGGCAACGACCGCCTGATCGGCGACAAGGGCATCGACACGCTCTGGGGCGACGGTGGCAACGACTACCTCAACGCCGGCATGGAGTCCGACCAGGTCTTCGGCGGAGATGGCGACGATATCATCGAGGATCCGTTCGGCGACGACTTCCTCCGCGGCGAGGCGGGAGACGATGTCATTGTAGCTGACCAGGGCATCGATCTGCTGTTCGGCGGCGAGGGCAGCGACTTCATCATGGGCGTGACGGACACGAAGGAAGTGTTTGCCGGGCCCGGCAATGACTTTATCCTCGGCGGTACTGCGCCCGACGGCCTGATGGGCAATGAAGGCGACGATTGGCTCGAAGGCGGCGAGGGCTTCGATAGCCTTTCCGGTGAAAACTCTGACCTGTTCTTCGATTCGCCCATCATCGGCCACGACATTCTCGACGGCCAGGGCAACGACACCGACTATGACGGTGAGTCCGGCGATGACATCATGGTTCAGGGTGCGGGCATTCAGCGCAACAACGGCATGCTGGGGTTCGACTGGTCGATCCAGAAGGGCGACGAGACCAATGGCATTATCGACCTCGGGATCTCGCGCTTCCTCACTCAAACCGCGCTGACGCTCCGCGACCGCAACGACTCCGTCGAAGGCGCCTCGGGCTGGAAGCACAACGACACCCTGATCGGCACCACCGCGCCGGTCGGCGCGGTCGGTGTCGGAACCGGCCCGGTCGGGGGACCTGCGACCGATAGCCAGCTGCTGTCGCAGAACGTCGACCTGATCCGCGGCATGGAAGACTTCATCAAGCTCGCGCCGGGAGGCTTGCTCGGCCAATCGGCGGCGACCGTTGCGGCGATCGCAGGCGGAGCGCACTTCCGCGACCTCGCCCCCGACACGACAGTCTTCGATCCGGCCAACGGCGGCGACATCCTGCTCGGCGGTGCTGGCAGTGACGTGATCACCGGCAACGCCGGCAACGACATGATCGACGGCGACCGCTGGCTCAACGTTCGCATTGCCGTTCATCAGACCAAAGATGCCACGGGGCCCACGGGCGCCGTGCTGTTCTCGGTCGACGGTCTGACAAGCATCGTGACTGGGTCCGGCCATTCCGACTGGGACGGCAAATCGCTCGCCGACCTGATGCGCACCGGAAAAATCAATCCGGGCCAGCTCGAAGCTGTCCGCGAGATCATATCGGATGGCGCCAGCGCAGCCGATGTCGACGTGGCGACCTTTGCCGGAGCCCGTGCGGACTTCACGATCACCCGCAACGCCAACGGCACCGTGACCGTGACCGACAACGTCGTGGCTCCGCTACTCGGCGCAGACGGGCTGCGGATTCCGTTGCTCGATGACGAGGGCATCGACACCCTCGCCAACATCGAAATTGCTCGTTTCACGACCCGCGATGCGGCGGGCTTGCCGAACGGCACGGTCGATGTCTTCATCGGCCGCGCCACCGGCTCGGTGACGATCACGGGCGCCGAGAACGTTCTCACGGCCGACCGCTCCGGCATTGTCGACGTCAACGGTCTGCCCGGGGCAGGCGGCTTCTCCTATCGCTGGGAGCAGTCGACCGATGGCCTGAACGGCTGGACACTCGCCCCAGGCACCGCGAACCAGCAGAATTACGCGGTGCCGGCCGGAAATCTCAATTTCTTCCGGGTCACCGTCAGCTACGTTGACCAGGATGGCCTCGCAGAGAGTTTCGTCTCGGCGAATTCGGCCAAGGTCGGCGGCAACGCGACCAACGACGTCCTGAACGGCAATATTCTGGCCAATCTCCTCAACGGTCGGGGTGGCAACGACACGCTGAACGGATCCGACGGGGATGACGTCATCAACGGCGGTGCCGGCACGGATGCGCTCAACGGAGGGCAGGGCAACGACCGGCTCGACGGCGGAGCGGCCGCCGATGCGATGGCGGGTGGAGCCGGTGACGACACCTATGTCGTCGACAACGGCGCCGATACGGCGACAGAGCTCGTCAACGAAGGCACCGATAATGTGCAATCCTCGGTCACCTTCACGCTCGGCGCCAACGTCGAGAACTTGACGCTGACGGGAACCGCTGCGATCAACGGCACAGGCAACGCGCTCGCCAACGTGATCACCGGCAATGCAGCTGCGAACGTGATGTCCGGGCTTGCGGGGAACGACACTT
Organism: Bradyrhizobium sp. SZCCT0153; assembly: GCF_018129995.1. GTDB lineage: Bacteria > Pseudomonadota > Alphaproteobacteria > Rhizobiales > Xanthobacteraceae > Bradyrhizobium > Bradyrhizobium japonicum_G. Next base: position 18,357 of record NZ_JAFCKS010000011.1, on the reverse strand, counting down.
TCAACATCATCGCCGGTGCCAGCGGCGCCGACACCATCAACGGCGGCGCAGACACCGATACGCTGGCCGTCGGGGGCACAGCGGGTAACAACACGTTGAATGTCACGCTCGCTGGCTCGGCACTTGCGCTCGTGTCGGGAAGCACGCTGACCAGCGTAGAGTCGGTCACAGCCGATCTCGGCGCAGGTGTCGATACTCTGGCCTATGCTGCGGCCAGTCCGGGGGTGAATGTGGATCTGCTCGCCGGAACGGCAAGTGGCTTCACCTCGATCGCCAATATCGAGAATGTCGTTGGTACCAACAATGCCGACACGATAACCGGCAACGCCGCGGCGAACACGCTCTCGGGTGGCGGCGGTGTCGACGTCCTCAACGGCGGCGTGGGCAACGACCGGCTCGATGGCGGCACGGGCGCCGATATCATGACCGGCGGTCTCAACAGCGACATCTACGTCGTCGACAACGCCGGCGACCAGGTGATCGAGTCGGCACTCGAAGTCGGGGTCGATACGGTGGAGACGACGCTTGCCGCCTACACGCTGACGACCGGCGTCGAGAATCTGACCAACACCGCCAACGGGGCGTTTGCAGGCACCGGCAACGCAAGCGACAACGTCATCACCGCGGCGGCCGGAAACTTCGCCGACACCCTGAGCGGTCTCGGCGGAGCAGACACGCTCAACGGTAACGGGGGCAACGACACGCTCAACGGCGGAGACGGCAACGACATCCTCAATGGCGGCACCGGAAACGACATCCTGAATGGTGGTGCCGACGACGACACCATCACCTGGAACGCCAGTCTGCTGGGTCTTACCCCCGACGGCCGCGATGTCGTCAACGGCGGGACGGAGGGGGCGCTCGGCGACACCTTCATCGTCAACGGCAGTGCCACCAATGAAGTCTACAGGATCTATTCCAACACCGACGACTGGAACAACAATGCGGCCGACGGCATTCAGAGCAGCGCTGTTCACGCAGGTCTCATCGGTCTCGGTGCGGGAACGGAAATCGTCGTTACCCGCAACACCAACGGTGTGGCCGGAGCGGTGACAAACGCCAACATCATTGCTGAACTTTCCGAAATCGAAGAAATCGTCATCAATACCGGCCTTGGCACAGATACAGTCCTTCCGATCGGAAATTTCAATCCGACGAACCTCTCGTTCAACACCATCACGGTGAACGACCAAGGTGGCGCGACCACCGTCGACCTGACCAATCTGGGATCGGCACACCACGTTGCCTTCCATACCACCGGTAACGACGACGTCATGATCGGTGCTCGTCCCCAGGACGAAGTCATCCCCGATGGCATCCCCGCTTCCGGCGGCAACGACGGTGGCGGCGGTAACGACAACCCGGCCGGCGGCGGCAGCATCACCTTCAACGCCTCCGACGTGCTGGCGCTGAAGAACCTCGTCAACGGCCTCCAAGGCGGCGAGGACAATGACGCGGTCGGCATCCGCGATCTGGAAGGCACCGGCAACAACCTGGCGCATCCGAATTACGGTTCGGCAGACCAGCCGTTCATCCGCATCACCGACGCCCATTACGGCGACTACGATCCGGCGACCGGCAATCGCGCCATCAATCCGCTGTTCAACGGGCTCGATCCCCGCGCGATCAGCAACGCGCTCGGCACCCAGGAGGCTGGGCTTCCGAAAGAGGCGTCCGGCGTCAACAGTCTGTTCACGGCGTTCGGTCAGTACTTCGACCACGGCCTCGACTTCCTCGGCAAGGGCGGCAATGGCACGCTCCAGATTGGCGCCCCCGGGACCGGACACGCGCCGGGCACGGACAATCCCGCCGATCTGACCCGCGGCACGGTTGCCGGGATTGACGCCGATGGCGTGCCCCAGCACCTCAACAAGACCTCGCCCTTTGTCGACCAGAACCAGGCTTACGGCTCCGACGAACTGGTCGGCCAGCTGTTGCGGGAGGGCGATGGCAACGGCGGCTTCACGGGCCGGCTGCTCGCCGGCGGACCGGACCCGTCGAACCCGGACTTCAACCTGCTGCCCACGCTGCGGGAAGTCATTCTGCACCATTGGGCCAACAACACGGTGTTCACGGCGGACTCGCTGCCCGGCGACCACCACGTCGCATTCCGCGACTACTTCCCGGGCCTCGTTAACGGCGGTGTCATCGACGACGCGATGCTGCCTGCGATGGTCAACAACTTCATGAACAGCGGCTTCCCGCTGCTGCTCGACACCAATCCCTTCATGAGCCTTCTCGACCACTATGTGGCCGGTGACGGAAGGGCCAACGAGAATATCGCGCTGACTTCGATCCACACCATCTGGGCTCGCAACCACAACTTCCATGTGGACGGGCTTCTGGCCGCCGGCTTCACCGGCACAGCTGAGGAACTGTTCCAGGCGGCCAAGATCGTCAACGAGGCCGAGTATCAACGCGTGGTCTATACCGAGTTCGCCGATCATCTCCTTGGCGGAATGCGCGGCGACGGCGACCACGGCTTCGACGGCTATCATCCAGAGGTCGATGCCCGGGTCAGCCATGAGTTCGCTACGGCAGCCTACCGGTTCGGCCATTCGTTGATCGGTCAGACGATGACGGTGCTGAATGCCCAGGGTCAACCGACCCAGGTCAACCTGTTCGACGCCTTCCTCAACCCGACCAACGATGCAAGTGCGTTCGTGAACACGCTGCCTCCGGGCTACGTGCCGAAGCCTGGCTACGAACAGCTTGGTGTTGGTGCCATCCTCGGCGGCAGCGTCCTGCAGGCGGCCGAAGCGGTCGACGTCAACATCGTGGATGCCGTGCGCAACGATCTCGTGCGGATCAGCGCGGACGTGTTCGCCTTCGACGTGGCGCGGGAATGGGACGTCGGCATCGGCTCGATGAACCAGATCCGCGCCGACCTGATGGCCTCTGCCGACCCGTACGTTCAGGAAGCGGTGGGTTTCGCAGGCGGCAACCTCACGCCCTACACCTCCTGGGAAGACTTCCAGACCCGCAACAATCTGAGCGATGCTTTGATCGCGCAGTTCAAGCAGGCCTACCCGGATCTCGTGCTGGCGGCCGGGGACATTGCCGCATTCCAGGCGATCAATCCCGGTATCGAACTCACCGGTCCGAACCACGATACCGTGAAAGGCATCGATCGCGTCGACCTGTTCGTCGGCGGGCTCGCGGAGAAGCACATCAATGGCGGCGTGGTCGGCCAGACCATGTGGGTCGTGCTTCACGAACAACTCGATCGCCTCCAGGAAGGCGATCGCCTGTACTATCTCGATCGCGTCGAGAACCTCGACTTCTATCAGACCGTCGAGGAGCAAGGCTTCGGTGCAATCATTGCGCGCAACACCGGTCTTGCAAATCTTTCGGAAGACGTGTTCGCGACCATCCAGACCGGCAGTGGCACTGGTACCGGCACTGGCACTGGTACCGGAACGGGAACAGGAACAGGAACAGGCACCGGAACCGGGAACGGTGACGATGCGGGCAACGATGATGACGACGACAACGATGGAGATGACACCGGTTCCGGCGGCGACGACGATGGTGACGACGATGGCGACGATGCCGGGTCAGGGACAGGCACAGGCACAGGCACAGGTACAGGTACAGGTACAGGTACAGGTACAGGTACAGGTACAGGTACAGGTACAGGTACAGGTACAGGTACAGGCACGGGCGATGGTACCGACACGGCGCCGCCGATCGCCGCGATGGTCCTGGCGGGTACGCCGCAGACCGACGTTCTCACCGGCGCTGGCGGGGACGACAATATCGTGGGCTTCGCCGGCGATGACGTCCTGGTCGGCAATGCTGGTGCGGACTCGATCTCGGCCGGCGAGGGCGCCGACTTCGTGAACGGCGGCGCCGGGCGCGACGTGATCCTCTCGGGGGCCGGCGACGACCAGGTATTCGCCGGCGACGGTGCCGATATTGTCTACACCGACGCGGGAGTGGATCGCATCTTCGCCGATGGCGGCAATGACCTGATCAATGCCGGCGCGGGTGACGATACGGTGTTCGGCGGTGCAGGCAACGATCTGATTGTGGCCGAGATCGGCGACGGCAACGACGCGTATTTCGGCGACGATAGCGACGGCGGCAGCGGCATCGATACGCTCGACATGTCGGCAATCACCGCAAACGCCTACGTCAACCTGGGCTCCGGACCGATGTCGAACGGAACGGCGATGAGCTCCCAGACCGGCAACGATACGCTCTGGGGAGTCGAGAACGTCAACACCGGATCCGGCAACGACACCATCGTCGCCAGCAACTCGGTGAACGTGATGAACGGAGGTCTCGGCAACGACATCTTCAAGTTCAACTCGGTGGCAGCGGCCAACGGTGACACCATCGTCGGCTTCGAGCCTGGCGACCGGCTCGACCTCAGCGGCATCGACGCCGACTACTCGGTCGTCGGAGACCAGGGCTTCACGCTGGTTACGGGTGCAGCCTTCACCGCGGCCGGACAGCTCGCGGTGACCTATGAAACCCGGGCGGACGGCGACTTCACCATCGTCCAGGGCAACGTGGACGGCAACACGGCCGCCGATTTCAAGATCGAGATCGCCGGACACCAGAACGTTGCGACCGCGAACACCACGCTGTAGTCGCGGCCGCCGAGAGACGGGAATGGCCCCGTCCCGTCTCTCTCGCTCCCCTCAGATTCCTCCGACCAGACGGCTTCACACCCAATGGCGAAATCGAAAGAACTTACCGCTGCGAAACGCCGCCGGCTCAGGGAATTGACGCAGGGCCTGCGAGGCGTTGCTCTCTTCCTCTTCATGGTCTCCGGCATGATCAACGTGCTGGCGTTGACCGGCTCGGTTTACATGATGCAGATATACGACCGGGCCCTGACCAGCGGCAGCGTGCCGACGCTGCTGGTACTCTCTACGCTTGCGATCGGGCTTTATTTATTCCAGGGCTGTTTCGACGTAGTTCGCTCCCAGGTACTGGTGCGGGTCGGAGCTCGGATCGACCGCAAGATTGCACCGCTGGCGCATCGGGTCGCCATCGACATGCCGCGCTTCGGCTTCTCGACCTCCGAGGCGCTCGAGCGCGGTCGCGATGTCGATACGGTCCGCGGCTTCCTCGGCAGCCAGGGTCCTTCGGCGCTGTTCGACCTGCCGTGGATGCCAATCTACCTCACCTTCATCTATGTCCTGCATCCGATGCTGGGCGCACTGACCGTAGCTGGCGCCCTCGTTCTCGTCGTGCTCACGGTCGTGAGCGAGATCATGACCAAGCGGCTCGCCGTCAATTTACGAAAATCTGCGATCGCGCGAAATGGCATTGCGGACTGCAATGCGCGCAATGCCGAAGTCCTCAAGGCGATGGGCTTCGCGGGCCGTGCCGTGGGCCGCTTCAACGAGGCCAACGGGGAGCATCTCGAGCTCCAGACCCGCGCCAACGACATAACCGGCTCGTTCGCTGCGGTGTCGCGCGTGCTGCGCATGGTGCTCCAGTCGGCGCTGCTCGGTCTCGGCGCCTATCTCACCATCAAAGGCGAACTGTCCGCCGGCACGATCATCGCAGTATCGGTGGCCTCTGCCCGGGCGCTTGCTCCCGTCGATCTCGCGATTGGCAATTGGAAATCCTTCATCGCCGCGCGCATGGCCTATCATCGGCTTCGGGACACCGTTGTGGCGCTCGCTGCCGCCGATGAACCCATGCAACTCCCCGAGCCGACCGAGCGTCTCTCGGTCGACAAGATCACGGTCGCGGTGCCGGGATCAGGTCAAGTCGTGCTGAGCGAGGTCGGCTTCGAGCTCGAGGCCGGCCAGGCGCTCGGCATCATCGGCCCCAGCGCCGGCGGCAAGACCACGCTGGTGCGGGCGTTGACCGGGATTTGGCCAGTGCTGCGCGGCAGCGTCCGGCTCGACGGCGCAGATCTTTCGCAATGGCGGGAGGACGAGATCGGCAAACATATCGGCTATCTGCCGCAGGAGATCGCCCTGATGGATGCCACCATCCAGGACAACATCTGCCGTCTCGAGCCGGATCCGGACTACCGTAAGGTTATAGAGGCTGCGAAAGCGGCTGGCGTCCACGACATGATCGTCCGGATGCCGGACGGTTATCGCACCAGGCTTGGACCTCAAGGCTGCGCGCTATCCGCTGGCCAGCGGCAGCGGGTGGCGTTGGCACGCGCGCTCTATGGCAATCCCTTCATCGTCGTCATGGACGAGCCGAACTCGAATCTCGACGGAGAGGGAGAGGCGGCGCTGACGGCCGCGATCGAGAGCATACGAGCCCGCGGCGGCATCGCCATCGTGATCGCGCACCGGCCAAGCGCGCTGGTTGCAGTCGACCTCGTCGCCATCGTTCAAGCTGGCCGCATGGTCGCATTCGGCAAGAAGCAAGACATCATGACCCCGGTCCTGCAGCCGACGGCGGCTACCGAAACCCGTGAGACCGAATCCCAGATGAGGAGGCCCGCATGATCAACATTCAGGCCACCAAGCGGCAAACCAGCGAGACCGGGCCCGACCGTGAGGACTACGAGGAGAAGGAGGATCGGCGCCGTCGTTTCGTGCCGCTCATCTTTCTGCTGATCGTCGGCTCCTGCACCGCCTACCTGAAGAGCTTCCTGCCGGCGACGCTGGCGGAGCACGATGATCACCGGCCGCCGCACAGCTCGGATACTGAGGAGCAGGCCATCAAGGAGGACGACGCCGTCGCCGATTCGGAAGCCGAGCCCGGTGATGTCGAGATGGCTGCAAAAACGTCCGGCAAGACTGAAGCGGTACGGATTTCAGCCCGCCCGGACGAGGAAGCCGTTGCGTTGGGGTCCAGTGACGTCATCGCACTGGCGCGTACCTCGCAGCCGAAACTCGACACTGATTTCGGCGGCGAAACGCCGAGGAGCGCCAGCGACAGACGCTCTCCTGACCGCCCCGATGCTCCGAATGGTGGAGGCGGCGGAGGCGGGGGTGGAGGCGGCGGCGACAAGCCCAACAATACGCGCGATTCTCCAGGTCCGGCGCCGGATATCCGCAATCGCGCGCCGCGGCTTTCCGGCCCGGTCCACCTGCCCGATGTGGCCGGATGTCAGGCGCTCACCATCACCATCATGGCGCTGCTGGCGGGCGCCACCGATCCGGACGGCGATCGTCTCACCGTGGTCGGCCTGTCCTCCTCGTCCGGCACGTTGACGCGGACTGAGGACGGCGGCTGGGAGTTCGCGCACGACCGCGGCATGCTCGGCGAAGTCACTCTGACTTACGCCGTCAGCGACGGCAGCGATTTCGTGGTTCAGACCGCATCCTTCAATGTCGTCGAGGCGCCACCGATCATCGGGACCGAAGGCGACGACAATCTGCTTGGTACCAAGTGTGCGGATACCATTATCGCGCTCGGCGGCAACGACAACATCGACGCCCGCGAGGGGAACGACAAGATATTCGCGGGCGATGGCGACGATCACATCTTGGCCGGCGCGGGCGACGACGTCGTCTACGCGGGCGCAGGTAACGATATTGTATTCGCGGGCGCCGGCAACGACATCGTATTCGGCGGCGCCGGCAACGACAGAATTTTCGGTGAAGCCGGCAACGATACACTTTACGGCGAAGATGGCGACGACCACATCGAAGGCGGCGCAGGGCGTGACATCCTGTTGGCGGGCTCTGGAAACGATTTTCTTCAGGGAGATGAGAACGACGACACGCTCGATGGTGGTGCGGGCAATGACCAGATGTCGGGCGGCACCGGAAACGACGTATTGGCCGGAGGCGCGGGCAACGACGTCATGACCGGCAACGCCGGCAACGACACGCTTGCCGATGGAGCGGGCTCGGACGTCGTCATGGGTGGCGAAGGCGACGATCACGTCCTGGCTTCGGCTGACGCGACAAGCGACACGTTCGAGGGCGGCATTGGGACAGACACACTGGACTATTCGTCGGCCGAGCGCAGCATCGTCGTCGACCTCGGCACCGGCAGTGCGGTCGGTGAAGACATTGGTGCAGACAGCATCGCCGGGTTCGAAGTCGTTGTCGGCGGCGCCGGCGATGACACTCTCCGTGCGGGCACGACCGCAGCATCGATCGACGGCGGGGCCGGCGACGACGTGATCACGGGAGGTGCCGGTGATGACGTTCTGGTTGGAAACTCAGGCAACGACTCCATTTCAGACGGCGCCGGGGCCGACATCGTCAGGGGTGGGGAGGGCGAAGATCGCGTCCTGGCTTCGGCCGATGCGACAAGCGACACGTTCGAGGGCGGCAACGGGACCGACACGCTGGACTATTCGTCGGCCGTGCGCAGCATTGTCGTCGACCTCAGCACCGGCAGTGTGGTCGGTGAAGACATTGGTGTGGACAGTATCGCCGGGTTCGAGGTCGTTGTCGGGGGCGCCGGCGATGACATTCTCGGTGCGGGCACGACCGCAGCATCGATCGACGGCGGGGCCGGCGACGACGTGATCACGGGAGGTGCCGGTGATGACGTTCTGGTTGGAAGCTCGGGCAACGACTCCATTTCGGATGGCGCCGGTGCCGATATCGTCAGGGGTGGGGAGGGCGACGATCATGTGGTCGCATCCGCCGATGCGGCTCCTGACAATTATGACGGAAATTCGGGTTACGACACGCTGGATTATTCGGCGACCGCGCTGAACGTCACCATCGATCTGCGCAACGGAACAGCGCAAGGCATCGGGATTGGCGAGGACCTGATTGCGGGTTTCGAGGAGATCATTGCGGGTTCCGGCGACGATCGCATCGTGTCCGCCGACGCCTCCGTGACGATGACGGGCGGCGCCGGTCGCGACGTTTTTGAGTTCCAGCGCGGGTCCAGTGAGGATCCCGGTCGCGACGTGGTACGGAAGATCACGGACTTCACGATCGGGGACCGAATCGTCGTCGCAAGCTATCAGATCATTCTTGGTGATGATGACGCGCAGCAACAGATCGAGGACTTGTTCGAACAAGTCTACGCGGATGACGACAATAGCGGCCATGGCAGAGCGGTTCGCTTCCGCTTCGAAGACCTTGCGGATGGTCAATATACCGCCATTGACGTGGCCGACCGCCCCGATCCGGAAGACGTCCTGACTATCGAGATTTCCGGTCACCACCATCTGCAGTTCGCGGCCATTCACTCGTAAAGGACACCAAGCCATGAAGCATGTCGATGCCTCCGACTTCGTGCCCGCTCCGGCACCCGCCAGGTCCGAGAGGCCGGCTGTAGCCGCGAGGCCTTTTCGCCTCTGGCCACGTATCCTGGCTGGCACGGTGCTGAGTGGAATGCTCGTGGCCGGCTGCGGCGGCTGGGCCGCGATGGCGATGCTGGAGGGGGCCATCGTTGCTCCGGGCTCCGTCAAAGTCGACCAGAACCTCAAGGAGGTCCAGCATCGGGACGGCGGCATCGTCAAGACGCTTGCGGTTCGGCAGGGAGAGTTCGTGCGTGAGGGACAGATACTGGCAACCCTCGACGACGTTCAGATCCGGGCGGAACTTCTCATCGTGTGCTCCCAGCTCGTCGAATCGCTTGGACGCCGCGCGCGTTTGCTAGCCGAACGCGACAACTTGGCGGCCATTGAAATCCCGTCGGATCTTCATGCCATCTTCTCGAGGACTGCCGACGACGTGATCCACGGTGAAACCCGCCTCTTCACCGGCAACAAGATCGCCAGGGACAGCCAGAAGGAGCAGCTCGAACTGAGCATCGGCCAGACCGGCGAGGAGATCAGGGGCATGGAAGCGCGCCTCGCCGCAAAGGAGGAGGAGTTGAAGCTGGTGATGTCCGAACGCGACAAGCTGCAAGATCTGTTCGAGCGCAAGATTGTCGAACATCAGCGCGTTTACGCAGCCCACCGTGATACGGCGCGCCTGCTCGGGGAGCGCGGCGAAATTCAGGCGAGCATCGCTCGCGCCAAGGTGCGGACCAGTGAGATTCGGGTCCAAATCATTGCCGTCGATCATAACGCGGCCACGGAAGCCCAGAAAGAGCTGCGCACGGTGGACGCGCGAATCGCGGAGCTTCACGAGCGTCGGCTCGCGATCGAGGATCGCCTTTCTCGCACCGAAATCCGTTCGCCGGCTTCTGGCCACATCAATGAACTGTTTGCCTTCACGGTGGGAGGCGTCATCACGCCGGCTGCCAAGATCGCGACCGTGGTCCCGGAGAACGCTGAACTGAAATTCGAGATCAAAGTCTCACCGGCTGACATCGATCAGGTAAGAGTAGGGCAGCCTGCCCGTATCAGGCTTACTGCCTTCAATCGTACAACGACACCGGAATTGAAGGGCACGGTGGCGATGGTGTCGCCAGCATCGGCGCGCGATCCGGCAAACGGTCAGGAGTACTATTTGACCCAGATAAAGCTGCTTCCAAGCGAGGATGAGATTGTCCAACTGAAGGGGCTCAAGCTCGTCCCGGGCATGCCCGCTGAAGTGTTTGTATCCACACAGGAACGCACCGCGGCCTCCTATCTCCTAAAGCCATTCAGCGATCAGATGAACCGCGCATTCCGCGAAAGGTAGATTATTGGCCGATAGTCCGCTGATTGAGCCGTGAAGGTGAGCTTGATCATGTGAGTCAGCTCATGTGAGAACCTGCCGCCTCGCTCGATGACGGGTGCGGATGCCAAGCTCATCGTCAATGTTTTCGCGATGACTGCCTGGATTTACTCAATTCCCGATGTGACCCCCCTAACCGTTCCGGCCGTTTACATCGCGGCTGTAACCGATTGACCTAGACGGAGCCTCCGCGAGTCGTTTTTACAGCTAAGCATCTATAATAACGCACAAAAGCCAGGGGCGGCTTGTGCGCGCGGCATGGCTCTTCGTTCGCCGGCAAAGATAGTCCGGCGCTGCGCGGTAGGTCAGAGGACTACCGTCGCACCACCAGCACGCCCACCAGGAACGCCATCATCGGCGACGGCAACGGCGCCTCGCGCACCATGCCGCGCGCGATGTTCGCTCAGCGCTGCTCCGGGACCTGCTTGGCGAACTGGCTTTCACCATCGGCGTCATGCCCCAATCCGAGGCGAAGTGATCTCGTTCGCGGCCAAACGCGGGCCGTCGGACGCGGAAGATGGCAGCCTCCTGTTGCTCGCGCCGCGCGAGCGCCATCACCGTCATCGTCGCGACCGCCGCGGGCAACGTCATCTCGTCAACCAGGGTGGACACCGCGCCGGCGACGCCGCGTGCGTGATGGGCTCGCATGGTCATGATCTTGTTCCATGCACTGCATGGAACTGGCGGCGAGGGGAGGCCGGTTCCCGAGTAACGCCGAATGATCGGGCGCCGGCAAGTTGCGCAGAAGCTCGCTTAACGACGCCGTTGCGTCGGCTCAGCTGATGTCGTCGATCTCGCGCGAGCGGACGTGAATTCTGGTGGTTCCTTCCACCGTCATCCTGATGTGGGCATGGAATCCTCGCTGATGTAGGGAACAGCCGAAAATTTAGGCGAAAGCCGAACAATTTTAGCTTTCATGAAGGGAGTTTTCTTAGGAGAGCTTGCCAGTCTGAGCTCCACGACCAATGGGGCTCTACATGTCAAACACGACGGTTACCAGCGCGTCGAGTTTCTTGAATTCTCTCGGCGCCAACACCAATGCGGGCGCTTATACCGACGCATATACAAACTCCAGCCTGATCATCAGCAGCCTGAACTATCTGGGCATCAGTCACGTTCGCGACTCTTACAGCGCAATCGGGCATGCAAATGCCGTCGTCGACGCGCTTGCCAATGCAGGTATCTCTTTCGATTTTCGCGTCAGCTACACGCTGCCCGAGTCGGGCAGCAGCGGGCTGGCCAGCTACATCGCTTCTCTTGCGGAGTTCGCGACGGAGCACCCGGGCGCTCTGTCGTCCATCGAAGGCATCAACGAAGCCAACCTGAACACCTTTTCCTACAACGGACTGACCTCGCTTGAAGGCGCAGCAGCGTTTCAGGAGGCTCTTTATACCGCTGTGAAGGCCAACGGTGTTCTCAGCGACGTCACCGTCGTCAACTTCAGTATCGGATACCAGACCGACGCGACGAACGCTGTAGTCGGCGACATGAGCGCCTATTCGGACGCGGCGAATGCCCACGTCTATGTGCAGACAGGCGCGCTTGCTGACGCTCAGATCGAAGACGATCTCGGTCTGGCGCAGGATATTTCGACGAACGATCCGGTCATTGTGACGGAGACCGGCTATACGACATTGTCGAGCGTCACCGGCATCGGCGTAAACGAAGACGCGCAGGCGAAGCTTGTCCTCTCCAATCTGCTTCTGGCGTATGAAGACGGATCCTCCGCCACCTATCTTTACGAGCTGTTTGACTCGCCATCCTCGGCGTCTCGCGGCGAAAAGGAAGCCTCGTTCGGTCTCTTCCATGTTGATGGAACGCCTAAGGAAGCCGCTGTCGCCCTCCACAATCTGACGACCATCTTGAGCCACGGTGACGACGGCAGCTCTCATACCGGCTCGGATCTGAGCTATACGCTTTCCAATGCGCCCAGCAACACTCATACGATGCTGATGAACAAGTCAGGCGGCGTCAGCGATCTCGTCGTATGGGCCGATACGCTCGTATGGGACAATGCGACCCAGACCGAAATCACGACGCCGGAAACTTCCGTTACCGTTCGTCTCGGGCAGGTGGAAAGTGTCATTTACGTTTATGATCCGCTGACAGGTACCGACCCGATTGCGGTGTATTACAACACCAGCACGATCCAGATCGGGCTCAGCGATCACCCGTTGGTGATCGAAGTCGGCGCGCCTTCCGCAGCGGCCGAAGTCCCGACGACGGTGGACTACGACCTCACGATGACATCGGCCGACTTCGTCGCTCAGATGGACACTCTGGTGAGCGCCGCCGGACTGGAAAAGGTGACCTTGAGCGACTCGCATGTTCTGGCCGTCTCGTCGTCCGAGACCATGCAATACGTCATTGCCCGCTATGGCGATCTCCTGTCGAAGATCGACGGCGGTTATTCCTTCTCCGTCACCTGGAGCGGCAGCGGCTGGATCAAGGAGCAGGATTTTGACGCCGGCGGTTCCCTTACCGAGACCATCGTTTGGGGTGTCAGCAGCAGCGGTGCGATCACCTCGAAAAGCATTGCGCAGACCGACGGGCGGCTCGACTATTATCACTACGGCATTACCGACCAATCCTACACGTCAGATCACACTGCGTACGATGCGGGCGGCAAGGTCACGCTGATCGAGCGCTTCCACGCCGATGGCAGCTATCAGTACAAGGCTGTGTACAACACTGACGGTTCCAAGGTTTATGATTACTTCAGCGGCACCGGTGCGCTGAGCACGGAAATCAGCGTGACGTCTTCCAGCACGGTCACGACCACCTATGATCCCGCGACCGGATACAAGCTCCAGGTTCATACGATCAATTCGGACGGCAGTGCCGACAACAAGGCCTATACAAACGGCGTGTTGATGAAGGACAACGTCCTTCACAGGGACGGCTCGTCCGAGGTCTACGTCTACAATGTCATCGGCCAGTCCTATACGACGACCCACCAGGTGACTGACGCGAGCGGCAAGGTGACGCTGATCGAGCGCTTCCACGCCGACGGCAGCTATCAGTACAAGGTGGTTTACAACTCGGATGGCTCCAAGGTCTACGATTACTATACGAGCACGGGAGCTCACAGCTCCGAAGTGGTCATCACGTCGGCTGGCACCACGACAACGACCTATGATGCGACGACGGGCTACAAGCTCAGCGTTTATACGGCAAACGTGGACGGCAGCGCCGACAACAAGGCCTATGCAAACGGCGCTTTGATGAAGGACAACGTCCGTCACAAGGACGGGGCGTCCGAGGTCTACGTCTACAATATCGCGGGCCAGTCCTACACGACGACCCATCAGGCGAGCGACGCGAGCGGCAAGGTGACGCTGGTCGAGCGCTTCCACGCCGACGGCAGCTATCAGTACAAGGTGGTTTACAACTCGGATGGCTCCAAGGTCTACGATTACTATACGAGCTCAGGGCTTCACAGCTCCGAAGTGGCCATCACATCGACCAGCACCACGACAACTACGTATGACACAGCGACGGGCTACAAGCTCACGGACTACATTGCGAATGCAGACGGCAGCGCTGAGAACAAGACTTACACCAATGGTGTGCTGACGAAGGACAACGTCCTTCACAAGGATGGCTCTTCGGATGCCTATGTCTATCAAATCACCGGGCAGTCCTACACTTCGACCCATCAAGCCAGTGACGCCGGCGGCAATGCAACACTTGTCGAACGGTTCCACTCCGACGGCACTTACGACTACAAGGCGGCCTACCACGCGGATGGTTCGAAGCTCTACGACTATTATACCAGCACCGGCAAATTGAGCACGGAGGTCTCGGTCACCTCGACCGGCACCACCACCGCCACCTACGACACCTTGGCCGGCTACAAGCTGACCGAGTACACGGCCAACGTGGACGGTAGCGCAGAGAATAAATCCTATACGGGCGGTGTGCTGATCAAGGACAGCGTTCTTCACAAGGACGGCTCGTCGGATGCCTATGTCTATCAAATCACCGGGCAGTCCTACACCTCGACGCATCAAGCCAACGACGACGGCGGCAACCTAACGCTCGTCGAACGCTTCCACTCCGACGGCAGCTACGATTATCTGGAAAAGCACAATTCAGATGGTAGCAAGGAAATCTCCAACTACTCCAGCACCGGTGCGATCCTCAACCACACGCTCATCGAGGCTGGCGGCGCCCGTGCTGTCGACTATTACAGCCAGGATGGGACCGGTGATATCCGCACCGATACGATGGATCTTAGCGGCAACCTGACGATGCGCGAATATACGCACACCAGCGGGGCCCACGAAGTCTATGCTTATGCCGACAACTTGAATCTTGCCGGTGGCACGGGCAACGATTCGTTCTACTTCCGCTCCACCAATGGCGGCACGGTAGCCTATCAGGGCGGCAATGACACGGTCTACAGCTTCAACACCGATACCTCCGCCGGCACGGACAAGATCTCGGTCAGCTCTTTGCTTGCTGCAAGTTTCAACGATCTTCACATGACCCAGCAGGGTTCGGATGTCCTGGTCACACTGGACAGCCACGATACAATCCTGATCAAGGGGTCCACGGTCGCGAACCTTCACAGCGATTACTTCATGTTCACGTAATAGCGGCTCGGGTCCAAAGCTCGTGTCCAAGAAGGGCGCTTGCGGCGGCAGAAAGCGCCCTTGGCTCGCCGGCACTGATGGAGCGGCGCGGCACGGCAGGTCGGGGGACTACCGCCTCGCCACCAGCACACCGAGCATGAATGCCACCATCAGCGACGGCAACGGCGCCTCGCGCACCATGCCGCGAACGATTTCCGGCCAGTGCCGGTCTGGGACGAGTCGCGGGGACCTGACGTGAACCGTCGGCTCGATGCCCCAGCTCGACGCGAGTTCGGCGATCTCGCTCGTGGCCAGTCGCTCGCCGTCGCGGACACGGAAGATGGCGGTGTCCACCCGCTCGCGCGGCGCAAGCAGCATCAGCGTCGTGATGGCCGTGCGCAACGTCATCTCGCCGAAGCCTTGCAGCCTTACCGATTCCTCGGGGTCGGACGTCATGCGAATTACCTCACAGCGCGAAATGGCGCGCGATGGTGAATGCCGTCGCCGCGCACAGGACCAGCGTGGACACCGCGCCGGCCACCCCGCGGGCGAGATAGGTCCGCGTCAGGTGCCTAGTCATGATTTTGCTCCATGCTCGGCATGGCAATGGCGGGGGCCAACGTTGGTTCCTTGCGCGCCAGGCGAATCGCAAACGCCGGCTATTTCCGCAGCAACTCGCTCAGTGCCGCCGTCGCTTCGGCGCAGCGGATGTCGTCGATCTCGCGCGACAGCCTGAGCGCGCTCGATCTGAGTTCTTCGACCTTCCAGCTCTCCGGATGCTGGTTTTCGAGCTGACCGAGACGCTTGTTGAGATCGTCCAGTCTCGATTGAAGCTGCCCGATGCTGGCGGCCCCGTTCACTTTCCAAACGCGTTGTGCACGCATCGTCGTTCCCCTGCTAGTCTCACGGCGTTGTGAGAGCGGTTCGTGGCCGGAATGGGAGTTTGTTTTGTCCGGCTTCAGACGGCAGGGAACCGTTGCAGATGGGCAACGCGAGTTCCCTCGCGGTATCGGGGTGCGGCTCGAGCTATCGCCCAGATCGTGCGCGTCAGGCAGCGCGCGGCCACTCGGGCGACTGCTTTTCAAGCCGGCTTTCGAGAATTGCGATACTCACCTGGATATTGTCGCGCCGGGCCCTCAGGTTCTGCGCGAGCATGGGGTAGGCGAGGTTTTTGGGATCGGAGATTCCAGCTCTCCGCTCTTCGTCCAGAATGTCGGCGTCGATCATCTGCATGCGCCAACGCAGATCGGAGATCAGGGCGTGGAGCTGGGTCGGCATGGTCGCTTCGAAACGGTACGTCGGCTGCATGGCAATCGCCTCACTTTGAGACAGACCCACTGCGGATCTGAGGGATTGACTGTCGTGCAGCAAGGAGAATGCCAGCGCGCGGGCTGAGGGAGCAGATCTGGTTCTCCGCCGGGCGCGATTGCTTCGAGGACGCTCCGGAACGATTGCCACTCCTTCCCGTTGCTGCAGGGACCTCGACAACGAGGCGATCGAGGGACCCATGCCGCTCATCCGCTATTTCGTCTTCATCGGCGGCGCTCTGCTCGCCCTCCTGTTCCTTGCAGATCACTACATGGGTGGCCCCGTGAGCGCGGCCGCCGGGACGGGTCCGGATCGATCGATTGCGCGCGTTCATTCTGCGCAAGTCTGGCCCGAGAAGATCGTGCTTGATACCAGGGTACGGCAAATTTCCCTGTCCAAGGCCGAGGCGGTTCCGCCGACCTCCGTACCTGCCGTCGTAAACGCGATCCCGACGCAGGAGAGCCCGCGCCAAGCTTTTGCGATGGTGACGCAGCCTGCCGCGACGCCGAAGGAAGTGGCGCGGACCGTTCCGAACAAGCGCATTGCGGAGCGGCACCATCGACGCCAGCCATCGCGCATGGCGGCGCGCGATCAGACGATGTTCTTTAACGCGCCTGTCTCAGCCTCGGCGGGATGGTAAGTCGCGCGCTGTGAGGGCGTTTCCGCGCGATGTGTATGCGTTAAATCACAAGCCATAGTCGGCGCTTCCCCCGTGACGGTAGGGCTGCCTCTCGGTTGGGCACCCTGCCGGACACCGAGGCTGTGCGCGCGGCGCGTCGCGCGATAGGCTCTGCCGCGACGTGATCCGGGAAGCGGACGAAGGAAAGATTCGTGGCGAGATTTGTGAATGTCGCGGCCGGCCAGCTTGGCCCGGTCGCGAGGACCGAGACGAGGACCGAAGTCGTGGCGCGGCTGATGGCCCTGATGCGCCAGGCGAGGGCCAATGGCTGCGACCTGATCGTCTATCCCGAGCTCGCGCTGACCACCTTCTTTCCGCGCTGGTATTTCGACGATCAGGCGGAGATCGACAGCTTTTTCGAGCGCGAGATGCCGGGGCCGGAGACTCAGGCGCTGTTCGATCTCGCTCGCGAGATCGGCATCGGATTTTATCTAGGCTATGCCGAGCTGACGATCGAGGCTGGAATTGTCAGGCGCTACAACACCTCCATCCTGGTCGACCAGAGCGGCACGATCGTCGCCAGGTATCGCAAGGTCCATTTGCCCGGCCACGCAGAACACGAGCCGTGGCGCGAATTCCAGCATCTGGAAAAGCGCTATTTCGAGCCGGGTAGCGGTTTCGGCGTGACCGAGGTGTTCGGTGGCGTGATGGGGATGGCGATCTGCAACGACCGCCGCTGGAGCGAGACCTACCGGGTGATGGGCCTGCAGGGCGTCGAGATGGTGATGATCGGCTACAACACGCCGGTGCACAATCCGCCTG
This sequence comes from Bradyrhizobium sp. SZCCT0153, assembly GCF_018129995.1. Classification (GTDB taxonomy): domain Bacteria; phylum Pseudomonadota; class Alphaproteobacteria; order Rhizobiales; family Xanthobacteraceae; genus Bradyrhizobium; species Bradyrhizobium japonicum_G. Next base: position 517 of record NZ_JAFCKS010000011.1, on the reverse strand, counting down.
CGCCTGAGCATGACGATCTCTCGCTGTTCCACAATCATCTGGTGATGCAGTCCGGCGCCTACCAGAACGGCACTTTCGTAGTCGGCGTCGCCAAGGCCGGCGTCGAGGAGGGCGTGGACCATATCGGTGGAAGCTGCATCATCGCGCCCTCCGGCGAGATCGTCGCGAGATGCACGACCAAGGGCGACGAGATCGCGCTGGCGCGCTGCGATCTCGACCTCTGCAATTCCTACAAGCGCACCACCTTCAATTTCGACGTCCACCGCCAGCCGCGGGCCTACGCGATGATCGTCGAGCGGAAGGGCGTGACCCTCATGGCCGATGGGACGCCGGTGCGGCCGAAGGGATGATTTGGCCTCGTGTGTCGCGGCGTCGTCAATCCCAATGCTCAAAAAGATTCCACTTTACCGAAATTCGGTTTTGGCGTATGTGTCGCCCATCCCGGCTCATCCTTGAGGGGCGATCTTGTGGTCGTCATGTTCGCGAGCCGGGCTTGCGGTGGACGCGGCAGCGTCGG
>NZ_JAFCKS010000010.1 GCF_018129995.1 Bradyrhizobium sp. SZCCT0153 | reverse complement strand
GCCACTCGGTCTCCGAAACATCGTACCGGGCCATGATCAAGGTCCTCCTGGGACCTTGAATCACAACAAACGCAAACGCTCAATGATTATAGGTACAGAACCTAGATATCAGCGCGGTCAACGACGGCCGCGTGACGCCGGCGCGCCGCTAGATCTTCTGACCGCCCGGCCCGGCGACATTGATTGTAATTTTTTGCAGCTCGATCCGCCCGCCAGGATATTTGACCTCAATGGTCAGCGTATCGTCGCCTACGAAGTCCGGAGGGGACTTGTAGAAGGCCACGTAAGCCGGCACTTCCAGCGCCAGGCAGGCCTTGTAGTTGGTTGCCTTTACCTTGCCGGGCTTCACGACGACCTTTCCCGACACGGGGGAGGTTGCCAATCGAATGGTTGGCAGGGGGCCGGAGCTGCAATCGGGTCTGACGTTAATGTAAAGCCCGATCTGCGTGTCCTTGTTTGGCAATGCCTTGACCGTGCGTTCGACCGTCCGGGCATCCGGTACCGGCTGGTTCTGAGCAGCGGCGGCCTGCAATCCGAAAGATCCGGCCAGCAAGGCGGTTACGAGTAATTTCCTCATCTTTTGCTCCAGCTGCCGCCCTCCAGGCCTGGAGCGACATGCGCGAAAACGGCGGGCATCTGGCCCGTTTTGCGACATATCGCGGCCGCGCGGTTTCTTTACCACATACTGATCGAAAGTATTGATTAACCAAATAGTTTTCTTGACCCCCGAGGGGGTTAACAATAGCTTAAAGACACACTTCGAAGTAAATTTGCCTTCAATTTTTCACTTCACGACCTTTTGGCGGAGAGATTTCATGAATGCGCAGTTTCAGGTTGCCCAGGCTACCGGCGCCGGAAATTCAAACAACGCCTCGCCGCCGCGCATCTTCAAACTGACCAAGCCCTTCGCCGATCAGGCTGTGGTTTTGAACCTGGGCTATGATCAAAAAGTCCAGGTCGATTTTTCGGCAATTGCGAATGAGAAGATCACGCTCGTCCATATCGGCGAAAAGCTGATCATTCTTTTCGACAATCACTCTACCGTAACGGTCGAGCCGTTCTTCGACTCCCGGCACGATCAACTCGGCAATCTGACCATCGAGGTCGCGCCGGGTCGTGACTTGACCGTTGCCGAATTCGCCAGCGCCTTCCCGATCATCAATGACCCCTCCGCGGCTTCGGCCGTTCTCCCCGCAGCCGGAGACTCGTTGGGGCAGAACAACGCGCAGGCGAGCGGTGCGAACTTCAGCCCGTTTACGGTCGATCCTCTGCCGCTCGTGCCCACCAACGATTTGGCTCCCCAGGAGGAGCTGCCGGGGTTCCAGGTTAATTTCCCCACCGGCTTTATCCCGCAGACGCCAACTCCGCCGGCTCCGACGATTGCGCTGGGCACGCTGCCCGAACTGGTGGTGGACGAGAGCTTCCTGACCGCGGGAACCAACGTCATCGACGGCTCCACGCCTAACCTGGCGAATACGACGGTTTCGGGCCTTCTGCCCGTCACGCTCAATGTGCCGGGCGGCCAGCAGTCGCTGACCTTTGGCCTGTCGATCAGTGCGCCGGGTGTGGATACCGGACTGATCGATTCCCAGACCGGAAATCACGTGTTTCTGTTCCTGGAGAACGGAGTCGTGGTCGGCCGCGAAGGCAAGGATGCGGCTGCAGCGGTCAATGGGCCGCAGGATTTCACGGTGTCCGTCGATGCCACCGGAAAGCTGACGCTGACGGATCTGCGCTCGGTGCACGAAGGCACGGGCGAGGACGGCGACATTAGCGAGGGCACGCATGTGCCCGCCGGCCTTATCTCCTTGACGGCCACGGTGACGGACAACAACAATCAGAGCACGAGCGCGAGCGTTGATGTTGGCCCGCATCTGACATTGCAGGACGATGGTCCGTCGATTCAGGTCGTCCTGGAGGGTGAGGAGCGAGCGCTTCCGAACTTGGTCGTCGACGAGAGCAACCTGACGATTGCGACCAACGGCATCGACGGCTCGATTCACAATGGCAACAACACGGCGAGCGCGTCGTTCGGCGGCTTTTTCCAGTCGGTGACCGGCGCGGACGGTGTGCCGGATCCGCAGCACCCGATCAGCTTTGCGCTGTCGATCGATCCCTCCGGGACGAGCGGCCTGGTGGACGCGCAGACCAGCGAAGCTGTCGTGCTGGTGATGAACGGCACGACCGTGGAGGGCCACACCGCGGCGAGCGATCTGCTGGTGTTCACGCTGTCGGTCGACAGCAATGGCGTGGTGACGTTCACGGACGACCGCGCGGTGAAGGAAGCCGACGGCACGAATCCGGACGGCAACGAAGGCATCAACCTTGCCAGCGGCGCGGTGACGCTGACGGGAACGATCACCGACAATGACGGTGACACGGCAACCGCGAGCATCGACCTCGGCCCGCGGGTAACGTTCCTGGATGACGGCCCGAAGGTGACGGCGGTGGTGTCGGGTGCGACGGCGGCGCTGGACGAGGGCAACACGGATGCGGGCTCCCCGCCGACGAGCACGGCGGCGACCATCAACACCGGGGCGATCGTCAAGGGCGACGATCCGGATGTGACGGGCACGGGCTATATCGCGCATGCGGTGGACGTCGCGCTGGTGACGGCGACGCCGCAGTTCGGCGCGGACGGCCCGGCGACTTCCGGGTCGACGGCCTACAAGCTGACGGTGACGAATGCGGCGTCTGGTCTGTTCGTGACCGACGGCTCGACGATCAGCCTCGTCGACGTCAACGGCGACGGCAGCGTGATCGTGGGCGTGGTGCAGGCGGGCAGCTTCGCCACCCAGGCGGCGTTTGCGATCTCGATCAACGGCACGACGGGCGCGGTGACGGTCGAGCAGTATCTGTCGCTGCACCAGGACAGCGCGAGCAACACGCCGGACGACGGGGTGTCGCTGAACGCGAACTCGCTGGCGGTGACGGTGACGATCACGGACGGCGACGGCGACCAGGCGAGCACGCCGGTCGACGTGTCGGGCAAGATCAGCTTCGACGATGACGGCCCGAAGACCGGCACGGTGACTGGGTCGACGGATACGCTGGTACTGGACGAGACCCGTCCGGTAGGGACCGATACATCGGTCCACACCGCGCCGAACGGTCTGGCCAGCGTCACAGCGAATTTCGCCGACAATTTCGTGGGTGGCAGCTACGGTGCGGATGGTCCCGGCACCACGCTCTACACCCTGAAATTGACCGGTATCGATGTCGCGTCCGGCCTGTATGCGCTGGACCCCACCGACGTCAAACCTGCCTCCGGTATCGGCAATGATGGTGACGGCATCGGCCAAGGCACGCAGATCGTCCTGAACCAGTCGGGCGATACGATTACTGGCACCGCTAACGGAACGACTTACTTCACGATCACCATCAACGAGTCGACTGGTGTCGTGACGTTCGTGCAGGTCAACAATATCTGGAATCCGGATCCGACGAACCCGGACGATCCGGCAACCCTGACACTGTTGTCTGCCAACTTGCTTCAGGTGATCCAGACCATCACCGATGGGGATTCCGACCAAGCGTCGGCCGCGATCAATCTCGGTACGGGCGTGTTCACGATCCAGGACAGCGGACCGACACTTGTTGCCGAGACGAACCTCGTCTATGCGAATTCCGCGAATGGGGCCGGGCATACCGGCGGTACGGGCATCTATCAGTACAATATCGGTACCGATGCCCATACGATCTACGATTCGACCCATTCCGACTTTGCACCGATCACGCTGACGGGCACCGTCGGCTCGAACGCCATTTCCAACCAGTCTGTGACTTGGACCTCCGAGACTTCAACGAGTGCGGTTTTCCATATCACGTTCGACTATCAGGCGGATCCGTCGTCCAGCACGCTGACGACCGATACGGGAACGCTGACCTTCGACAAGGTCAATGGCACATACAATATCTTGCTGGACAGCCCGATCAGCAGCTTCACGACGCTCGAAACGTCGCAGGGGCTCTCGTTCACGGGGTATCAGCCCAACTCGAGCACGACAGACAACACGCAGCCTGCGGTCATGGTGACCGAGTTGAGCCCGAATTTCTGGGTTCAGTTCACCGGCGATGACGGTGCCCCCCTGACGGCTGGAGGAAATGGCGTCTTCACTCAGGGGGAGAGTCTTGCCGCCGCAGGTGATACGTGGGTCTCGGTCTCCGGAGGCTCCAACGGTGTGGCCGGCGATACCATCCAGAAGGGGGAACTCCTCGATTTCAACTTCTTCGCCTCCAACCCGCAAGGCTTCCTGAACCACACGGACATTACGTCGGCCTCGACGATGTTCCTCAAGTTCGACGGCTTCAACAGCGAGGATATCATCGTAAACCTGAAGCTGATCGACGTGGGGACAGACGGCATTGCGGGCACAGCCGATGACGGTGCAACAACGCATCTCTTGCTTGTCGTCGACACCGCCGATGTCTTCACCCACTCAAGCCCGCCGCCGTCGGGATTTGGCATCACCCTCGACAACAACGATGGCGCCATCATCATCCAGAGCAACGACTATCTGCCCAGCCTCGGCGCGGGAAACTGGCAGATCGACGGTGCTCAGGTGATCACTTCGACGGAGAGCTTGAGCGGCAGCGGAGTCAATTTCAACGGTGCTGTTGGTACTGGCGCTACCGGTGCCAGCACGGGAACGGAGGCCTTCAGTTCCGGCACGGTGGACAACGACGTCGTCAAGATCTCCGATATCGGGCTAATTACGACGACGACGACAACTCAGGCTGCCGATCTGCAGTTCAACGTCACGAATGTCGATGCTGACGGCGATACGACCGGTGCGACGACCCTGGATGTGCAGATTGCGGGCAACATCATGACCGGCACATCGGGGAACGAGGTCCTGCAGAGCAGCACTGCTGACGACACCATGAAAGGCAACGGCGGCAACGATATCTTCGTGCTGCAGGCCTCCGGTGGCGGTCATGACACGATCTCGGACTTTAATGCCGGTGACTCGATCGTGGTCGACCTTGCAGGCCTGAACCTGACCATCAATACGGCCCAGACGGTCACGTTCAATTCGGCTGTAACAGGTGCAAACGATCAGACCCACGATAGCGCCTTTAATGGTACGAACTTCTTCTTCAATACCACCACGAATGAGCTGTACTACTCGGACAACAACACAGCGGCTCACGCGATCGATCTTGCTCACATCAGCACGGGCATTCCCGCAGCTAACGCCGTCCACGTGGCGTAAGGAAGCGGTCAGGCAGATACCAAACCGCCGGCGAGCCTCTCGCCGGCGGTTTTGCTTTATCTCAAAGAAGTAGCGGGAGCGTGCTCAGTGACCCGCCGCCACCGGTGTCCGCCGGCCCCGAGCCCGCCCATCCCGATCCCGCCGCCGCCGGCGCAGCTTCGGCCGTGAGCGGCTGAGCCTTCGCATAAGGCTTGGCGAACAGATGCACGCCGTCGTGATTGATCGCGAACAGCGGGGCGAAATTCAGCTCGCCGTTGTCCTCCCGCAAGCCCGCCCACCGGTTGTCCAGGATCAGCCAGCGGCCGTCGAGACGAGCCGCAAGCACCGCGTGGTCCTGCCGCACGGTCCGGTCACGGACGAGGAGCAGGCGCATGTCGGCGTCCGGGAAACCGGCTTCGCGCAACGCGGCGTATTTGGCGATCGCGTAGTCTTCGCAATCGCCTTTGCCCGTCGCAAAGCTCGCCAGTGGCGAGCTCCAGCGGTCGAGCTCACGATATTGGGCGAGATCGCTGACATAGCGGATCGCGGTGTTGACACCCAGATTGGCTTCCTCGAGCCGGGCGCGCCCGGACTTTGCCTTGACTGCACCGACAAGCCTGAGGAACTGCGCGGCGTTAGGCGGGCAGCTCGCGGCCTCGGACCTGCAGCGCTCGAGCACGGCTTGCTCGCGGGCGATCTCTCCTTCGACCGCACGCCATTTGCGCCAGACCTCGCTGTCAGGCGCCCGGAAGGTGAAGAGGCCGAACGGTTCATTGCCGAGCGGGGCAATGCCTGAAAGAGGGGCCGCTTCAGGTTGAGCGTCCGTCGCCGTGGGGGAGGGCGGCGTCAGCGCCGCCAGGCGCACGGCATTTGGTCCCCGGCCGCGCTCGCGGTCCAGCTTTGCCAGCACCGCGTTGATCGTGAAGAACGTCGCGGGAGCCTGAATGGTGTCCGCGCCGGATGGCGCGATTTCAGTCGAATCGGCCGGCCCGACATCGGCGGCGAGCGCGGCCGAGGTCGAAAAACCGTTGAGCGAGACCACCATGGCTGCTGCGAGCGCCAGAAAGTCCTGCCGCCGCTGTCCAAAACGCGACTTCATTGACCGTCCCCATATTTCGGGACGTCGCCGGCGTCTTTGCGCGCCTGATCGTCATCCCGACCTGTTTATCGGGAGCCAGCGTGCGCTCGGGCGCGCTTAAGTCGGGTTAAAGCCGGGGAAGGGGGGCCAGGAATGAGCCGGCGCGATGAACGCGCACCTCCAGCAACGCTAAAGCTTGCAGGCGCGGGTTAAGGACGCATTAAGCAAGGCGAGCGCCGCCCGGCCTAGTGCTCGCGCAAAGCCTCATCCCGCAAGGTGCGAGCCGGCTTCAGGATATAATCCAGAACGCTCTTCTTGCCGGTCAGGATCTCGACCGTCGAGATCATGCCCGGGATGATCGGGAGCGGAGCCTCTTCAGTGCCCAAATGGTTCTTGTCGGTTCGAACCATCACCCGGTAGTAGGTCTCCGGTCGCTGCGCCGACTCGCTCTTGTCGTCGAGGATCGTGTCAGCGCTGATCCGCTCGACCTTGCCGGCCAGATGGCCGTAAACCGAGGAGTCATAGGCGGATATCTTGACGACGGCATCCTGGCCCGGGCGGATGAAGGCAATATCCTGCGGCCTGATCTTGCCTTCGACCAGCAAGGTATCGTCGAGCGGAACGATGTCCATGAGGTTCGCACCGGGCTGAACGACGGCACCGATCGTGGTTACGTTCAGTTTATTGACGATGCCGCGAACCGGCGAACGCAGATCCGTCCTGCGAACCCTGTCCTGCGCCGACTTGATATTCTCGTCGAGGACGGCGAGATCGCCCCTGGACTTGGCGAGGTCCTCGTCGGCTTGCGCGCGAAATGTCGAGATCGTGGTCGCGATCTTCGATTTGGCTTCGGCCATCTGACCCCTGACCTCCGCGGACTGACGCTCCAGCCGGAGCATCTCGATCTCGGGGACGACCTTCTGTTCGTACAGCTTCCGGGTCAGCGTCAGCTCGCGATCGAGCAGCGCGGACGATTGGCTCAGCCTCGTGATCTGCTGGGTGAGAACGTCGATGTCTTGCGCGATCTTCTGCGCGCGGGCCTTGAACACGCTTCGTTCCGTCGCCACGGTCGCAGGTACAACCCCCTCGATCTGGTCCGGAAATACGATCTCGTTGCGCCCCCTCGCTTCGGCATCCAGGCGCGCAACGCGGGCCGCCATCGCGGCGCGGCGTTCCCGTATCTCGCCGAATTCGGACGCGAACTTGGTGTCCTCGATCCGCATCAACGACTGGCCTTGCTGAACCGTGGCGCCTTCCTGGACGAGAATGTCGCCGACGATCCCGCCTTCCAGCGACTGGACAACCTGAATTTGCCGCGAGGGAACGACCTTGCCATTGCCGCGCTTGACCTCTTCGAGCACAGCGAAATGAGCCCACGTCAGGAATGTCGCAAACAGGCCGAAGAAGGCCCACAGCAACATTCGCGAGGTTTTCGGCGTCCTCAGCTTGACGGCTGCACGGATGTCGTTGGCGTAAGTGAAATCAGCTGACATTGGATTTCTGCGCCGGGGGGACGGGTTGAACCACTCTGGGATTGGCGACAGACTCGGTCGACGGAGCCTTTCCTTGCAACAAGCTCAAGACGTGGTCGCGCGGTCCATCGGCGACCAGCCGCCCGTTGTCGAACAGCAGCAGGCGATCGACCATCGACAGCAGTGAAAGACGATGAGTGGAGATGATGATGGTCATTTGCGCATTATCGAGCGTCTTGAGTCGTTCGAGGAACTCGCTTTCGCTGCGGACGTCGAAATGGGCGGTTGGCTCGTCCAGAAACAGGATCTTGGGTTTGCGGATCAAGACGCGCGCCAAGCCGATGGCTTGCTTTTGACCGCCCGACAGGCTGCGTCCGCCCTCTGCTATGGGCATGTCGTAGCCCATGGGGTGACCTGCGATGAAGCTTTCCACTCCGGCCAGGCGCGAAGCCGCAAGCACTTCTTCGTCCGTCGCGGCCGGATAGCCCAAGGTTATGTTGTCGCGCAGCTTCCCGAAGAACAGATCGGTGTCCTGCATGGCAAAGCCGATGCCGGCGCGCAAGTCGGCGGGATCATACTGGCGCGAGTCGACGCTATCGATCAGGATGCGGCCATCTTGCGCCTCGTAGAACGAGAGCAAAAGTCGCCCGACAGTCGTCTTCCCCGAACCAACTCGACCAATGATTCCAACGCGCTCACCGCTCTGAATCTTGAATGTGACCTTCTCCAGCGCCTTTCCGGGAGCATTGGGGTAAGTGAAGGAGACGTTTTCGAAACTGATGGTGCCTCGCTCGATTTTTCTGGCGACATAGGTCCGTTCCGGTGAACGTTCCCGTTCCAAGCTCATGATTCGGTCGATGGATTTGAGCGACGAAAAAGTTTGGGTGCCACGGGTGATCACGGACGCGATGCCTGCAATCGGCGCCAAAACGCGGCCGGCGAGCATGTTGGCTGCGACCAGCGCACCGACTGTCAGGGTGCCGTTCTGGATCAGGAATACGCCAATTACGACCAGGAGCAGACTTGTCAGCATCTGTGCCGAGTTGGCCGCGGTCAGCGCCAGGGATGACCAGAAGTGTACGGCCTCGCCGGACCTTGCTGTCGCTGCAACCGAACGCTCCCAAGCCGTCTGCATCCGTGCTTCACCGCCGGACGCGCGCACAGTTTCCAGACCGGCGAGCGATTCGACGAGCACGCCGTGGCGAGCTGCCGACTCGGCTTGCAAGCGTTTCATCGCCCGATTGAGCGGGCGTTGTAAGACCAGTCCAATTAAGATCATGACCGGCAGCATCAGCAACGGCACCCAAGCCAAGGGTCCCGCGACCACGAAGAGAACCGCTACAAACAGGATGGCAAAGAGCAGATCGGTTGCCGAGACCACGCTGCCCGAGGTGAAGAATTCGCGAACGGAATCGAAATCCCGAAGCTGGTTGGCAATAATGCCGACGGATGTCGGCCGTTGCGACAACTTCACAGCCATAACATGCTCGAAAATGTTGGCTGCAAGGACGACATCGATCGTCTTGCCCGTCACGTCGATCATCTTGCTCCGGACCATCCGCAGGATCAGATCAAAGACGATTGCGAGGCCCATGCCGATCGAAAGAGCAATGAGCGAGGGGATAGCTCCGTTCGGGATGACCCGGTCATAGACGCTCATTGTGAAGAGCGGCATGGCCAGGGCCAGAACATTGATCAGCAGGGCCGCCAGCGCGATATGCCCGTAGTTGCGCCAATGGGCCTTTACGACGGACCAGAACCAGTGCTGCCGGGGAAGGCTGCCGGCCGCGACGGCTCGCGCGTCCGACTCGGCGGCCGCCCGGACCAGAAAAGCATACCCCGTATAACCGGCGGCGATGACGTCCAACGTCAATATCTGCGGCACATACGGCCGGTCGCTTGGGTCAATCACCCTGGCGGTACGCTTGCCCTCGTCAATGCTCAGCAAGATCAGCGTCGCTCCGTTCTTCATGATCAGCACGACGGGAAGAACGAGAGAGGGGATGTCCAGCAGCTTGCGTTTGGTGGCCTCAGTCTCCAGGCCGGCACGGCGCGCCGCCCGCTCATAGAGAGAAACCGTCAGGCGTCCATCGAGGATCGGCAGGCCGCCGAGCAAGCCATCGCGGGTCACGGCTCTGCCGTGATGCCCGGCCAGGAAGATCAGCGAGTCCAGCAAGGGATCGCCTTGTTTCGCTTCGACCTTCTCGGCCCGAACCGATGCCGTGGACTCTTCGCCGATGTTATGCGGGCGTGCGCCTTCTGCCGAGGACTTCTTTGTTTGACGAAACAACAAGCTGATAAGCCTTAAATGAAAAGCGATGAAACGAGCTTGGCAAAGTCGTCGCAGAATACGACAAACTGCCAGTTAATTCATTTACTTATTTGGACGGGCGCGATTAAGGATTAACGATCGCAGGCAGGAAAGCTATCCGTGCGTTATCGGGGGCAGGCCCGGAACTAAGAAAGCCCGCACATCTGTGCGGGCTTTTAGTTGGTCGGTCGACCGATGTCGCTACTTTGCAGTTGGCGAGAATGCGGTCAGGAGCCAATGGGGCTTCTCGGTCGGGGCATATGAGCTGCGCTGGCCCGTCGAGCCATCGAGCACGATCGGCCCACTGGAGCCTGCACGCTGTGCAAACCAGGCGGACACGCCAGCGACCTTGGCCGAGGCGGCGGTCTTGTCGGGCTCGCCCGACCAGCGATCGCCGAAACCCGACGTGGTGGGCTCGGTCGCAGCATATGACAGTCGAACCGGCGCGGCCGTCGGCGCCGGGACAGCAACCCGCAGCGGCTCAGAACCGCTCTGCGGAAGCGTCCAGCGGAACGTGGGCGCCTTGTAATCCGGCAGGCCGAACAGGTTGAGATCGGTTGGAGCCGCGTCGACCGGGGGAGGAGCCTTTAGATATTCGATCAGCGTTCCAGTCGCGGCGAGCAACTGATAATCGGCAAACACCACGACTGCTCGCGCCGACGTCAGCGAAACCTGCGCATTGAAGAACTGGTTTTGGGCATTCAGAAGGTCGATGAGCGAGCGTTGGCCCAGCTCATACTCCTTCTGGAACGCGGCGATGGTTTTGCGATCCGCCTCCAGCTGGCCGGTCAGCGCCGAAATGCGGGTCTGTGTTATCGTGCGAGCGTTCCAGGCCTTGTCGATGGACTCATATGCGTCCCGCTGCAAGCGGGCGTGCCGTGCCGTGGCTTCCGTGAACCGTTCGGCCTTTTCCGAGCGATTCCAGGCATCCTGTCCGCCGCGGAAGATGTCCCAGGACATCACGACTTTGCCGCTGTAGTCCTCATGGGTAACGGCGGGCGAGCCGGCGGCCGCAACGTAGGGGAAGGAGTTGTCGTAATGCGTCGCCCGACCCTCAAGATAGAATTTGGGGGTGAACAGACCGTCCGTGGACTTGAAGGCATGCTTGGCGGCATCGGCATCCGATTGAGCCGCCGCAATCGTGGAGTTGAACCGCAGCGTGACCGCGAGTGCTTCATCCCGGCTGGCCGGAAGCCCCCGCAACGGGCCGGGGAAGCGCACATTGTAGGGCTCTACGCCAACGACCTTGCGGAACTTTGCCCGTGCATCCTCGAGGCTACGGCGAAACTCGGCCAAGGCCGCGCGGGCACTTTCGACGCGTTCCCTTGACTGCTCAAGGTCGCCTTCGCCGGCCCGTCCGCCCGAAAACCGCGAGTTTACGTTCGAGAAGATCTTGTCATGATTGGCAACGTTCTGCTCGGCCAGACCGACCAAACGCATGTACCGCACGACGTCAACGTAAGCCTCGGCGGCATCAAGGGCGATGAGCTCGGTTCGTTCCTTGACGCGTGCTGCGGCGGCGTTCACGCGCGCATTTTGGCGCCACACCTCGTGGATCGAGGTGAAACCATCAAAAAGAAGCTGCCGGACGACGACCGATTCCTGGCTCCCGTTCCGCCACGGCCCCGATCCCGTCGTCGGGACCGCAATGCTTGGAGCTACAAAGCCAGGGGGCTGGTCGAACTTTTCCGGCCCATAGCTGGCGTCAATCCGCACTTGCGGTAAGAGCGTACTCTGGGTCTGGCGGAGTTCGCTCTCGGTTGCACGACGGTTTGCCGATGCCTCACCCACACCCGGGTTGGTCTGCATCGCCTGACGCAGGGCGTCATTGATTGAGAACTGCTCCGCTTGTGCCGGGGCGGCCGCCAGGATGATCGTTGCGAAGGCAAAATACGCCGGCTTCATCGTCCCCACCATAAAAGGCATTTAACAAATAGTATTGACCGGGAAGAGTTAGCAAAATGCTGTGATCTTACCTATGACATTTCAGACACAGCTTGCAGTAATCGCTCAAGGCTTCGACTTTCGCGCCCAATAGGCGTGCAACTGAGGCAGCTTAGCCCTTTCCCAATCCTCGACACCGGGGCGTTTGCCGCGCCGCACAAAGTCTGCGCATTTTCTGCTCCTTAGCAATCTGATTTTACTGCTGAATTGGATTATTGCTGTGCTGCGATGTGGCAACCTCAGGTATCGCCTCTTCCGATAAGGCGAAGTGCATGAGGGTCCGCGAACCGGGGCAGGGGTAGTCCAGGGAGCTTTGCCGAGGACTTCGACGCGCGCGTCGGCGCCGGGCGCTGAGGACCGCATCAGGTCAGCCAGCATGATCCTGCTGTCGTCGATTCGGATCCCGGGGCGCGTCAATGGCCGGAAGGTCGGAATGTACGGCCTGCCTTCTCGGTCGCCGGCCATCAACGCAACCTCTGAGCGTTTCGATGTTTGGGCGCCAGGGCAGACGGGCGGCCTACCGAACGGTCCGGCCGGGGATCATCCTCATAGTACCTCGGGCAACACGCTTCCGGAGTTAACGGCACGCGCTTTTTATTTACATTATTTATGGTGGCCGATACTAGCAATTCGAACGGCAAACCTTGCTTAAGGTCTCGGACACATAGTGAATGCATTTCAGCATGCGATTGAAGGGCATCAACTATGGATACAGACCTCCGAACCGAGCTCGAAGGCCTCATGGAAGATATCCAAAAGCGCCAAAGGCATATTGAAGACCAGGTTTTTCTGATCAACGTTCTCGAGCGAGAAGGGCACATCACGCTCGACGAACAAGCCGCCCTCAAGTTTGAGCGCAAACAGCTCGCGCTTCAAATGGAGCGGCAGACAAGGCTGCTTTTGAAGGCGCAGATCTGAGTCAGCGCCAGTCGTTGTCGGGCAACGTTCCTGGCGGGGGCTTGAGTTGCTCGAGCCCCTCATCAATCGTCCGAATGTCTACCTCAATCCGCTCGATGGTCCGGGTCGGATCAATACCGGATACGGTGCGGAGTTGCTCGAGCAACTGGCACCGATGCTCTCGCAGTTCTGCCAGCCCCGGCCGGTCCTTCAATTCCACCAGAGAAGCAACGATCAGTTCAATGGATGATGGCAAGGCAATACCTGTCGATTAAAAAATTCATTATAGACCTTTATGTCGACCCGAAAAGATCGCCGCCGTCCGCACTTTGACGGAAGCGCCCTGCTGGTCGGGACGCGGCCGCGGGCCGCGCAATCGTGATGCGTCGGAGTGCGTCCTTTACGCCACATGCTGCGAGCGTTAATTTTGGTTCGATACGCTTTGCCCGTGTGAGTATCGGGAGCAGCCTTTTTGCCAGGGCCATTGCATACGATGTGTGAGCGTTGCTCGATCTTCGATAGGAAGATTCAGAGATTCAAGGGACTCGTCGTTCAGCTGTCCGATTTCGATACGGGCCTGGTGGAACAAATCATGTGGAGAATAGCCAGGCTGCGGAGCATGAAGGCTGCGCTTCACCCTGAAGACGGATAGTCGACCCTACTTCATGACCAGCCGACGGCAAACCGCCGTTGTCCCGTGTCGTTTGCTGCTCCGGGGGCAATCCGTATGTATCCAACAGCGCCGTCCGCTTGAAATGTAACGGCGGACGGCGCTGCTCCAGCCCCGGGAGGGTGATGCAAAATCCCGGTCTTTCGAGTCTGCGCTTTCGTTGACCGCGGTCAAACCAAAACCGCTCGATTGGTGAATCACGCCGAATGTACCTGCTCCGCACTGCAAAACATCAACCGTTCGGTTGAGAACTCGGGAAAAACAGGAACAACGTCAATCGGACCCCTGTTGGGAAGACCCTTCTTTCGAGCTGCCACGAGCTACGACCTGAACAAATCATCGGGCAAGTAAGCTCAAATCCCAGCGGGCGGGGGGCTTGGCAAGTTCGGGAAAAAGAGGCAATCTACAATTTTTGGATTGCCAATGCCCGCTTATCTCGTCCGCTCAATCGACACTCACCAGATCGTCGGCTTTTTCTTCGCCGATCATCCCAGAGGTCTTGCCCTTTTGGTCCAGGACTGGACGGACGGGGATCTCTGCGAATATGTCCAACTTCCTGGGGGCGGCATCGTATGGGCCGGGTCGGCGGTTCCGGTGCCTATGGATCCTGGCATCGAGGACGACGCAGACTGGAACATGCCCGAACTGCCTTTCACGAGCGCGACGCTGTCTGAGACCTGGCTCAACGTGCTCTACGGCTACACGACCAAGCTTCGCTGGACGAGGTTCAAGGCCGGAAAAAGACCGGAATCAACTTCACCCGAACCTCCAGAGCCGGTGAGCTCGGGACAGGTCATTCCCCTGCGAAGACCGCAATCATAGCAAATCGGCAAGCGAAGAAACCAACATGACGGCAGAGAAGCTGCGGACACACGTCACCTACCTGAGCGAAATAGAGACTGATTCCGAGCGGCGTGACGTCTTCGCGGGCCTCACCCATGAAGAAACTGTCTGGTTGATCGATTATCGAGAGCGGCGGGCGCGCGGCGAACCCGGATGGAGCCGAGATCAAACGATTGCTCTCGGACTTACCGCAAGACACAAGATAGCGCACACCCAGATCTTGAACTTGGAGTCGGGAAGGCAACTCGATAGGCCGGCCATCAACTAGCTTGTCACGAGTACCTGGATGATTGTGACGGAAGCGTGAACGAACATACCTAGAAGCGACGTGACTGATTTTTCCAATTGTATTTTTTTGGATTTCCGATGCGCACCCTGTTCATTATCCTCGGCATTTGGCTGCTGATTAATGCTCTCTTCGTCGTGATCATGATCCCGCCGCGAAAGCCGCGGAGGTCTAATGCTGAGAGCGGACAGAGCGACCTGTCGCCGGCATTGATCAATCCCAACAGCCGGCTGGTGGAGGCGGATGAGGGTTTTTCGCTTCGGCACGCCATCATTGCAATCGCGCTCGGCTCCTTCTTTTCTCTGACCCCACCATTGCTGCAAGCTTATGATGCCATCGCGGCATTCATCAGGAAGCTCCGCCGAGACGAGGGTGACGGAAATTCAGCGGATCCTCATTCTCGCTGAATCAGAGGACGATCGCCATTTCGAACCGGGCGCTTCACCGGCTCCAGCCCCCATCGATTGATGAGTCCCGACTCCCGAACCCGGAGATCAAGCCGGTCCCGGTGACGGCTGGAGCTTGGCAGCGTCGACAGGACGGTTGGTGACGTCGGTGAAAAGCTTTGCCGCCCCTCCCGCCTTGTCGACGAAGGCGGCTCTCGCACGGGCGACCTTGTCTCTTGCCTCCTGGGTATCGCTGGTGGCCTGAGCGGCTTCGCGATAAGCGGTTTCGGCGTTGCGCAGATCGGTGACGACCGCGTTCAACTGCGTTGCGTTGTTCGAGGTCACGAGCTTCCCTGCGATATACACCACCTGGCTGAGACCCAAAATACCGAGGATGTTCTGCGGTACCGTGAAGGACGCAAGCTGAAACACGCCGCCGGCGAAAAGTGCGAGCCCTACCGCGCCTGTGAATATCAGGCTCTGAAAGCGGTAAACGTCGAAACCGCCGTCGCTCGAGATAAGGTCGTAGAAGCTCGGCTCCGGTGTGGCGCGGGTCGAGTCCTTGTCGAACCAGCCCTTGTTCATGAGCCAGGCCTGATTTGTGGGCTCGAGCGCTATCTTTGAGGACTCCGCTCCCTTGGCGGCCGCGGCCCCGATGCCTGCGATGCCGAGCAATTGCAGGATCGTGGTTGACAGGTCGGAGAGCACGCCCGTGCGAAGCAGGATATAGGCGAGCATCGCAAAAACCAGGATCGTGAAGAAGAATACCTGGAAGGCCGAGAGACTGCCGCGATTGTCGGAGCCGGCCGTGATCCGGATTGGGTTCCAGGCTTGAACGCCTTTCAACGACGTCCCGCTCAAACGCGCAAAGGCCTTCGCGGAGAGAAAATAGGCGGCGAGCACGATCGCGAGTGCCAGCCCGATGCTCAGGGAGTAGGGGCTGAGATAGACCGGCAGGTAGGAAACGTTGAGCGGCCTTCGCGTGCTGTCGCACTGGTAGATGTAGAGGTTCCGCCGGGTCCACCATCCCGCGACATCATTGGGAACGTCGATCGAAACGATCGTGTCGCCGGACTTCAGCAAGCGCTTCACGACGAGGTCGTCGGTTTCGCCCGCTCTTCGCGCGCGGGCGCCGTGCCTGACCTCGTCCCGCGGGACTTCCTTGTTCTCCAGGAAGACCGCGAAATAATGCGCCTCCGGATCGAGAGAGCTCGCGATCCCGAATTCGACATTGCTTCCGGCGGGCACGAGATTGCTGTTGTAGATGATCGCAGCGCTGTTGGCCGTATTGGCGAGCGCCTGGAAAATCTCGCCGCCGGCGCAGTCGGAAATTTCCGTCCGCGCCGCGGCAGCGTCCTTCACGTTGGCTTTTTTCGGGTTGGCAGTCCCATCCTTGGCAGCGGACTGGACGGCTTTCGTCTCCGCCGCCGGACTGGCGGGATCGCCTGCCTGCTGGGCAAGGCAGGGGGCAGCCAGCAGGGCAGAAGCGAACAGAATTGCGAGTATCCCATTCAGGGAATCAGAAGCGCGGCAGCGGCTTCCAATTTGCGCCACGGCAGCTTGCGCGAAATCGAACAAGGATCCCTCCTCGAAAATGGCGAACGCCGGCAGGGCAAAGCTCAAAAATCTACCTAAGATGGTACGTGCAACAGGCTTCGCCAGCGAGGTTCCGGGCCCCTGGGGCCGCGACTTATGCACAAAAACCTCGTGCCGGTTTGTAGGCCGGAAGGGCTTCGGCTGGGCGGACCTCGAGGCGGACGTCTCCTGGCGTTGCATCGCCGTATTGGGTTGACCCCGACGGTCGATATGTCAGAGAAGGACGGCGGCTGGAACGGAACGCCGCTGTCCTCTTGGGATACAGTTAGGAGCAGGTGCACATATGGCTGAGCGGATCGCTCTGATCACCGGCATTACCGGGCAGGACGGCGCCTATCTCGCCGAATATCTGCTGTCGCTCGGCTATGTCGTGCACGGCATCAAGCGGCGCTCGTCCTCATTCAACACCGCGCGGGTCGATCATCTCTACCAAGATCCGCATGCCGGCAACGTGCCGTTCCTGATGCACTACGGCGACATGACGGATTCGACCAATCTGATCCGCCTGGTGCAGCAGATCCGCCCGACCGAGATCTACAATCTCGCCGCCCAGAGCCACGTCGCCGTCAGCTTCGAGAGCCCGGAATACACCGCGAACGCCGACGCCGTCGGCGTGCTGCGGCTGCTGGAAGCGGTCCGCATCCTCGGCATGGAGAAGGAGACGCGGTTCTACCAGGCCTCGACCTCCGAACTCTACGGCCTGGTGCAGGAGATCCCGCAGAAGGAGACGACGCCGTTCTATCCGCGCTCGCCCTACGGCGTCGCAAAACTCTACGGCTACTGGATCACGGTGAACTACCGCGAAGCCTACGGCATGTTCGCCAGCAACGGCATCCTGTTCAACCACGAGAGCCCGATCCGCGGCGAGACGTTCGTCACCCGCAAGATCACCCGTGGCGTCGCCCGCATCGAGGTCGGCCTCGAACAGACGCTCTATCTCGGCAATCTCGAGGCCAAGCGCGACTGGGGCCATGCGCGCGACTATGTCGAGGGCATGCACAAGATCCTGCAAGCCGACAAGCCCGACGATTTCGTGCTCGCCACCGGCGAGACCCGTTCGGTTCGGGAGATGGTCGAGCTGTCGTTCGCCCATGTCGGCCGCCGCATCGCCTGGCGCGGAGTGGGCGTCGAGGAGACCGGCGTCGATGAGGCCAGCGGCAAGACGGTGGTGAAGATCGATCCGACCTATTTCCGGCCAACCGAGGTCGATCTTCTCGTCGGCGACGCCAGCAAGGCGCATCAGGTTCTCGGCTGGAAGCCGAAGCGCACCTTCGCCCAGCTCGTCGAGGAGATGATGGCGAGCGATCTGGCCGAGGCAAAGCGGGACGCCGGCAGTGGCAAACGCAGCGTTTGAGCTCAAGGGCAAGTCCGTCTACGTCGCCGGCCATCGCGGCATGGTCGGCAGCGCCCTTGCGCGCCGGCTGGCGCGGGAGGACGTCAGGCTCGTCACGGTGGACCGGCGCGAGGTCGATCTCTGCAACCAGGCCGCCGTGTTCGACTGGTTTGCGAGGACGCGGCCGCAGGTGGTGTTCCTCGCCGCGGCCAAGGTCGGCGGCATCGTCGCCAACAACACGCTGCGCGCCGAGTTCATCTACGACAACATCGCGATCGCGGCCAATGTGATCCAGGCCGCGCATCAAAACGGCGCCGAGAAGCTGATGTTCCTCGGCTCGTCCTGCATCTACCCGAAGCTGGCGCCTCAGCCGCTGCGCGAGGATTCCGTGTTGACCGGTCCGCTGGAGCCGACCAACGAGCCCTATGCGATCGCCAAGATCGCCGGCATCAAGATGGCGGAGGCCTATCGGGCCCAATATGGCAGCGACTTCATCAGCGTGATGCCGACCAATCTCTACGGCCCCGGCGACAATTATCACCCCGAGCTGAGCCACGTGGTCGCCGCCCTGATCCGCCGCTTCCACGAGGCGAAAGTTTCGGGCGCGAAGAGCGTCGTGGTCTGGGGCACTGGCACGCCGCGGCGCGAGTTCCTTTATGTCGACGACATGGCGGATGCTTGCGTCCACCTGATGAAGACCTATTCGAGCGCGGAGCTGGTCAACATCGGCACCGGCGAGGACATCACCATCGCCGAGTTCGCACGCGTCGTGGCCGCCGTCGTCGGTTACAGCGGCGAGATCGCCTTCGACGCCTCGCGTCCTGACGGCACGCCGCGCAAGCTACTCGACGTCAGCCGCCTCGCCAGACTCGGCTGGCACGCGACGACCTCGCTCGAGGACGGCTTGAAGCGCGCATATGCGGCGTATCAGGCCGGCATGCCGGTCTCCGCGTAGGAACCATCACCGCCAGCACGAGTTGGCCGTCGGGCAGGGCGAAAGACACACGAGGCCAACCGTGCAGGAAGACGTGCGCGTGCGCACCACCGCGCAGATCGCGGGTCATCCGATTCATCCGATGCTGGTGTCGATACCGATCGCGTGCTTCGTCGGGGCCCTGCTCACCGACATCTCCTATGTCGTCAGCGCCGAGATCATGTGGGCGGATTTTTCCGCCTGGCTTCTGGTCGTCGGCGTCATCTTCGGCGTGCTGGCGGCCATCGCCGGCCTGACCGATTTCCTCGGCAACCGTCTGGTGCGGGCGCAGGCGCCGGCCTGGCCCCACCTGGTCGGAAATGCGGTGGCGCTGATCCTTGCGATCGTCAATACGTTGATCCACACGCGCGACGCCTGGACCTCGGTGTGGCCGACCGGGCTCATTCTTTCAGCGGTCACCGTATTGATCGTGCCGGTCACCGGCTGGCTCGGCTGGGCCATGGTGTATCGCCACGGCGTCGGAGTTGCGCGATGAAATCTCCAATCGCTCGCGCATTGTTGTGCTCTTCGCTGCTGTGTCTGGCCGCATGCAACGACGGCAGCGGCGATCCCAAGGCGCAAACCGGCGCCAACCCGACGCTCCCTGACATCCAGCAATACCTCCTGCCGCCGATGCACATCGCCCGCATCGTCGGCTGGAAGAAGGACGAGACGCCGGCCGTCGCGCAGGGCTTGCAGGCCAAGGCCTTCGCGACCGGTTTGCAGCATCCGCGATTCCTCTACGTGCTTCCCAACGGTGACGTGCTGGTCGTGGAATCGAAGGCGCCGAAGGGCGCCCCGATCAAGCGGCCCAAGGAAATCGTGATGGGTTACATCGAGTCCTGGGCGACGTCGGGCGGCGACACCGGCGAGAGCAACCGCATTACGCTGCTGCGCGACAGCAACGGCGACGGCGTGCCGGACACGAAAAGCGTCTTCCTCGACCATCTCAACTCGCCCTTCGGCGTCGCGCTGGTCGGCAACGACCTCTATGTCGCCAACACCGATGCGATCGTGAAATATCCGTACGCCGAGGGGGATACGAAAATCACCGCGCCGGGCACGGTGCTGACCCAGTTGCCGGGCGGGCCGATCGACCATCACTGGACCAAGAGCCTGGTCGCGAGCCCCGACGGTTCAAGGCTCTATGCCGGCGTCGGCTCCAACAGCAACATCACCGAGAACGGCATGGAGGCCGAGCACAATCGCGCCGCCATCCTCGAGGTCGACCGTGAAAGCGGCCGCTGGCGCATGTTTGCGAGTGGCCTGCGCAATCCCAACGGCTTCAGCTTCGAGCCGCAGACGGGCGCGCTTTGGACGGTGGTGAACGAGCGCGACGAGCTCGGTCCCGATCTCGTCCCCGATTACATGACCTCGGTGAAGGACGGCGGGT
This sequence comes from Bradyrhizobium sp. SZCCT0153, assembly GCF_018129995.1. Taxonomy (GTDB): domain Bacteria; phylum Pseudomonadota; class Alphaproteobacteria; order Rhizobiales; family Xanthobacteraceae; genus Bradyrhizobium; species Bradyrhizobium japonicum_G. The sequence continues at coordinate 196,048 of NZ_JAFCKS010000010.1, read as the reverse complement.
TTTACGGCTGGCCCTACAGCTATTACGGCCAGCACGTCGATCCTCGCGTCATGCCGCAGCGGCCTGACCTCGTCGCCAAGGCAATCGTGCCGGACTATGCGCTGAGCTCGCATGTCGCGCCGCTTGGGATGGTTTTCAACACCGGCACGAGCCTGCCGGCCGCCTATCGGGGCGGTGCCTTCGTCGGCGAGCACGGCAGTTGGAACAGGCAGGTCTTGAACGGCTACAAGGTCGTGTTCGTGCCGTTCACGGACGGCAAGCCGAGCGGCCCGCCGCAGGACGTCGTCACCGGCTTCCTCAACGATGACAACCAGGCGCGCGGGCGGCCCGTCGGCGTCGCCATCGACAAGACCGGCGCGCTGCTGGTCGCCGACGACAGCGGCAACACCGTGTGGCGCGTGACGGCGGCGCATCCGCAGCTCACGGAGCGATAGACCTGAGAACGGGAGGAGTTGAACAATGGGCCTTGCTCAATATGCCATCGTGCCGGTGCAGGACGCATGGGGCGTGCTGCACGACGGCGACGTCAAGAGTAGATACGCCACCAAGGAAGCCGCGTTCGAATCGGCGGTCGCCGCGGCATCCCTGGCCCTTCGCGAGGGACATGAGGTCCATGTCAGCGTACCCGGCCGTGAGGCGGGCGAGAGCGCGCTCGGCAGCTAGGCGAGAATATCGACCCTGCTTGCTGCTGGTTCGGCAGGGCCGCTCTGCGGGCAGCGCTGCTATGCTACTCGGAACCTATATTCCCGCTGGCCGAGTCTCAGGCTAAGACATGCTGACAGGCGTGATCCGCGCCTTCCGGGCAGGCGACGTTTGGAATGCGGTTTCTGAAATCTGACGGCAGGCTCGTCGGCGTCCTGCTGGTGCTGGCGATCACCCAACTGATCGGATGGGGCACGATCGGCCTTCCGGCCGTTGTCGGCCGCGACCTTGCGGCCGATCTCGGCATGAGCCTGCCGATGGTGTTCGCGGGCAGCTCGGTGCTTTACGTCACGATGGGGCTGTGCGCGCCCTGGCTCGCCAGGGCCTTTGCGCGGCACGGTGCACGCAAGGTGATGATGGCGGGCACGGTTGTTGCCGTGCCGGGCTACGTCGTCCTGTATTTCGCGCGCGAGCCGATGCTCTATTTTGTGGCCTGGGTCATTCTCGGCATGGGCGGCAGCGCCACGCTGTCGACCGGCGCCTATATCATGCTCAACGAAGTCGCCGGGCGGCAGGCCAAGAATGCCATCGGCGCGCTCATGCTGGTGACGGGTCTCTCCAGCAGCATCTTCTGGCCGACCACCTCCTTTCTAAGCGGTTATTTCGGCTGGCGGGGGACCTGCCTCGTCTATGCGGCGATGCTGCTCGTCATCAGCCTTCCGCTCTACACGTTCTTCGCGCCGCGCCGGAAAATTGCAAAGGATCATGGTGGTGCGCCGGTCAAGGCGTCGCCGCCGCCCGCGATCCCAAGGAGCACCTTCGGCCTCGTGGTCTGCGCGATCACGCTCAATGCCTTCGTCAATTTCGGCATCGGCGCCATCATGATCGAGCTGCTCCGGGCGGAAGGTCTGGCGCCGGCGCAGGCGCTTGCGTTCGGCTCGATGCTGGGCGTGATCCAGGTCAGCGCCCGCGGGCTGGATCTCCTCGGCGGCGGACGATGGGACGGGATCACGACCGGGCTCGTCGCGGGCACGGCATTGCCGGTGGCCATGATGCTCCTGATGACGAACGAAGGCGCGACCTGGGCGGTCGCGGTCTTCGTCCTGCTCTATGGCGCCGGCAGCGGCGCGATGGCGGTGGCGCGGGCGACGATCCCGCTCGTGTTCTACGACCAGGCCGAGTTCGCCAAGGCGATGTCGATGATCGCGCTGCCGCTCAATCTGGCATCCGCGCTCTCACCGCCGCTGCTCGTCGGTCTGCTCACCCAGTTCGGGAGCCGCGGCGCGCTGGGGCTCACCTTCGTCTGCTCCTGCGCGACGGTGCTGATCCTGGTCCTGCTCGGCCGCCGGCGCCCGCAAGTCGCCGCTGCGGCCGCGACCTGAGAATATTCGAGCTGCGGAAATTCACTCCGCCGCCTATCCGGGCTGCCGGGGCGGGGATAGCCGTATGCCCGGAGTGCAGTGCTCAGGGCACCAAAATAGTGTATCCGCAGGGAGCGCAGCCACGGCTGAAGGCCGCCGCGCCAATATCCCGTTCCCGGAGGAAATCGACATGTCGGCCCTGCCGCTTTCAGGCATCAAGATCCTTGACCTCACCCGCGTGCTTGCCGGGCCGCTGTCGGCCCAGATGCTGGGCGACTTAGGTGCGGAGGTGATCAAGATCGAGCGGCCGGGCACCGGCGACGACGCGCGCGCCTTCGGGCCGCCTTACCTCACCGACCCCGAGGGCAAGGCGAACAACAACAATTCGTTCTACCTTTGCGCCAACCGCAACAAGAAGTCCGTCACCGTCAACATCGCCAAGCCCGAGGGGCAGGCGATCATCCGCGAGCTCGCCAAGGACGTCGACGTCTTCATGGAGAACTACAAGGTCGGCGATCTCAAGCGCTACGGCCTCGACTACGAGACGATCAAGGCGATCAATCCCGGCATCATCTACTGCTCGGTGACCGGCTTCGGCCAGACCGGCCCCTACGCGCCGCGCGCCGGCTATGACGCCATCCTGCAGGCCATGGGCGGCCTGATGAGCGTCACCGGCCATATCGACGGCGAGCCCGGCGAGGGCCCGATGAAGGTCGGACCGTCGATCGTCGACTACATGACCGGCATGAACACCTCGATCGGAATTCTCTCGGCGCTCTACCATCGCGACGTCAATGGGGGTGTCGGACAGCACATCGACGTCTGCCTGTTCGACACGGTCATCGCGTCATTGTCGCACTGGCTGCAGATCTACCTCGTCAACGGCAAGACCCCACCGCGCCGCGGCACCTGGGGCAATGGCGGCATGCCGGCCGGCGTGTTCCGCTGCACCGACGGCGAGCTGATGCTGGTGGTGGGCAATGACGGCCAGTTCCAGCGCACCTGCGCCGTGCTCGGCGAGCCCGAGCTCGCCAGCGACAAGCGCTTCGTCAAGAACAACGACCGCGTCGTCCACGGCAGGGAGATCATGGCGATCTTCGCCGGCCTGTTCCTGAAGCAGAAGGTATCCTATTGGCTGGACAAGCTGGAGGAGGCCGGCGTGCCCTCTGGTCCGATCAACAATTTCGAGCAGGTGTTTTCCGATCCGCACGTCCAGTCTCGCGGCATGCGGGTGAAGGTCAACCATCCCTTCGAGCCCGATCTCTCGCTGATCCGCAACGCGCTGACCCTCTCGGAAACCCCGATCGAGACCTATCGTGCCCCGCCGCTGCTCGGAGAGCATACGCAGGAGGTACTCGGCGACAAGCTCGGCTATGATGCGGGGAAGATCGAGGACCTGAAGAAGCAGGGGATCATCTGATCGCATGACCGGCAAAACCATCATCACCTGCGCGATCACGGGCAATCTGACCAAGCCCGAGCAGTCGCCATATCTGCCCATCACGCCCGAGCAGATCGCGACCTCGGCGCTGGAAGCCGGCGAAGCAGGCGCTGCCATTGTCCACATCCACGTGCGCGATCCCGCCACGGGGAGGCCTTCGATGGAGATCGATCTCTACCGCGAGGTGATGGCGAAGATCCGCGCCCGCAACACCAGCCTCGTCATCAATCTCACCACCGGCCCCGGCGGTCGCTTCGTGCCTTCGCTCGAGGACCCCCGCATCGCCGGCCCGGGCACCACGCTGCTGCAACCCGAAAAGCGCGTGGAGCATATCGAGCTGCTCAAGCCCGACATCTGCACGCTCGATCTCAACACCATGAATTCCGGCGGCGAGGTCGTGATCAACACTCCGCGCAACGTCCGCATCATGGCCGGCCGGATGACGGCGGCCGGCGTGCTGCCGGAGATCGAGCTGTTCGATTCCGGCGACTGCCACCTGGCGCGCGACCTGTTCGCCGACGGCACGCTGAAGGGCCCGGGGCTGTTCTCGCTGGTCCTGGGGGTGAAGTACGGCTTCTCCGCGACGCCCGAGACGATGTTCTATGCCCGCAGCCTGCTGCCGCCGGGCGCGATCTGGTCCGGCTTCGGCATCGGCCGCGCCGAATTCCCGATGGTGGCGCAGGCGTATCTGCTCGGCGGCCATGTCCGCGTCGGCATGGAGGACAATCTCTATATGTCGAAGGGTGTGCTGGCGCAGACCAATGCCGAGCTGGTCGCCCATGCGGCAGGCATCCTGAAGAGCATGGGTGCGAGCGTTGCGACTGCCGCCGACGCGCGTGCGATGCTCGGGCTGGCATAAGCGTTGATGGCAGCAGTGTGACGCTCGCGCGGCCTTGCGCGAGGCTTGCGCGCAATCCCCAGATAAACCCGGTCCGTAAACACACAGGCTTTCGCTTCGCGCGCGACTCAGATTCGATCTCTTCATTGGGTCGGGAGAGAGCGAATGTCGTACACGATCGGGTTTCAAGCCAAGAACCAGAAGGCCATTCTGGCGACCGAGGCGGCAACGGCCAATCAGGCCGTGGCCATCATTGCCGCACTGCGGCAAAGCGCGGACGAAATAAAGTTCATCCGCTCGCCGCAGGAAGGCGAGATGGGCATCGAGATGCTGCTGCTGCTCGCCAAGGAAGAGGCCGAGGAGATGCCGCAGGGAGCGTAAAGCGCTTCCACGACTACACTTCGATCAGAAGCGAAACATGACGGCTGCAGGATGATGTAGTCAGCCGTCAGTCCCGCTCGAACCGAAGGTGGCCGCCATGAAACGCGAAGCGCTCCGCGTCGAACCGATCTCGACGTTTCTCGACCGCTGGAAGGCGCCGACCTCGCCGGTCACGCGCGCCGGCAGCATGATCTTCGTCGCCGGGCTGCCGCCGTTCGACCCGGAGACGGGCGAGCTCAAGGAGATGCCGATCGAGCGGCAGAGCGAGATCGTCATGGAGCAGTTGAAGCTGTGCCTTCGGGCGGCCGGTGCTTCGCTGGACAACGTCATGAAGTGCAACGTCTACTGCACCTCGACGAAACACTTCGCCGCGTTCAACACGGTCTATGCGCGCTATTTCCCGCTAGATCCGCCGGCGAGGATATTCGTCTGCACGCCGGAATGGTTCGGCCCCTTCGATGTCGAGATCGACTGCATCGCGATGATGTGAGGGGCTAGCGCGCGTCTCTCGCGAGCGCGCGCGCCGGCGCCTTAGCCTCCGTCCGTGGCGCCGTCAGCGCCATCGTCGCCACGCTGACCACGCGGGCGACCACGTCCTCGACGTCGTCGAGATCGCATTTGCCTTCCGACAGTTTCGTCAGCCGTTCGCTCTCGCGGATGGTGTGGTGCGCCATGGCGAGCGCGAAATTCAGGCCCCAGTAGATATCGACGTCGCTGCGGTCGGGCAGGGCGCGGCGCATCGCGCCGGCGAACTTGCGCAAATGGTCGATCTCGCGGTTCTTGATCCGGCGGATCGGCGGCACGGATTCGATCGAGGCGCGGATCATGAAGCGCGCCGCGGTCGAGCGCTGGTTCTCGGGGCCGAGGCAGCCGCGCAGCGTCGGGCCGACCAGCGCATGCAGGATCACCTCGATCGGCGCACGGCCGCCGCCTTCTTCTTCCGCCGCCTTCAACTCGCGCAGTCGCTCGCGATTGGTGGCGATCGAGCGTGTGACAAATAATTCCGCGATCAGTTCGTCCTTCGAGCCGAAATGATAGTTCACCGCAGCCAGATTGACATTGGCCTCCGCGACGATGTCGCGCAGCGTCACGTCGCCGAACCCGCGATCGGCGTAGAGCCGTTCGGCGGCGGCGAGAATGGACGTCCGGGTATGATCGCTGGCCATGGGTGCCCCTCAGGGAGGGAGTTGCATTTCAAACACTTGTATGAAACCATCGTTTGAAGGCCGGGAAAAGTCAATCCGCAATCGGGACTCGTTCGCAACACGCGGTCGGTTCCCGGAAGCTCGCCAGCTTGCGCATTCACGCTTGCGGGGCGCGCGGGGCGGGAGGACAGTCCGGCGCAAAGCAGGCTTTCAAAGAGAGACCGAGGAGCGTCCCATGGATTTCGATCTGTCGCCCAAGCAGAAGGAATGGCTCGACCGCGTGCAGTCGTTCATGACCAAGCACGTGCGTCCGGCGGTGCCGATCTATAACGAGCAGGATCACAGCGGCGAGCGCTGGAAGGTCATCCCGGTGCTGGAAGTCCTGAAGAAGAAGGCCAAGGCCGAAGGTCTCTGGAACATGTTCATGCCGCCGAACGAGCATGAGGATGATGAATTCCGCGGTGCGGGACTGACCAATCTCGAATACGCGCTGCTGTCGGAGCAGATGGGCCACATCTCCTGGGCCTCGGAAGTCTTCAACTGTTCCGCGCCCGATACCGGCAACATGGAAGTGTTCATGCGCTACGGCTCCAAGGAGCAGAAGCGCAAATGGCTGCGGCCGCTGATGGACGGCGAGATCCGCTCGGCCTTCCTGATGACGGAACCCGCTGTCGCCTCGTCGGACGCGACCAATATCGAGACCAGCATCGTGCGCGACGGCGATCACTACGTCATCAACGGCCGCAAATGGTGGTCGTCCGGCGTCGGCGATCCCCGCTGCAAGATCGCGATCCTGATGGGCAAGACCGATTTCAAGGCGGCCAAGCATCAGCAGCAGTCGCAGATCCTGGTTCCACTTGATACCCCCGGCATCAAGGTCGAGAAGATGCTGCCCGTGTTCGGCTTCGACGACGCGCCGCACGGCCACGCCCAGGTGCTGCTCGAGAACGTGCGCGTGCCGAAGGAGAACATCCTGCTCGGCGAGGGCCGCGGCTTCGAGATCGCGCAGGGCCGCCTCGGTCCCGGCCGCATCCATCACTGCATGCGCACCATCGGCAAGGCCGAGGAGGCGCTGGAGAAGATGGTCAAGCGCCTGATGTCGCGCACCGCCTTTGGCAAGAAGATCGTCGAGCACTCTGTGTGGGAGCAGCGCATCGGCGAGGCCCGTACCAACATCGAGATGACGCGTCTGCTGTGCCTCAAGGCCGCCGACATGATGGACAAGGTCGGCAACAAGACCGCGCAGGCCGAGATCGCCATGATCAAGGTCGCAGCGCCCAACATGGCGCTGAAGATCATCGACGAGGCGATCCAGGCCTTCGGCGGCGCGGGCGTCTCGGACGAAGCGGGTCTGGCCAAGGACTACGCCGGCATCCGCACGCTGCGGCTCGCCGACGGTCCGGACGAGGTGCACAATCGCGCCATTGCCAGGCTCGAAGTTCGGAAGTATGCCAACTCTCCCAAGCACTAAGAGCGTTTTCAAGCGAAGTGGACACCGGTTCGCGCTAGAAAACGCGTGAAGACAAGAATCCAGGGATTCCGTTCCGATTTATCGGAACGGAATCTTTGGGAGGGAGAGCCCGGCGGCGCTCCCGACATGAAGAAACGACAGGGCATGATCCCATTCGCAATGACCGCTTGACGCAAGTGCGTCAGCGGTTACCGATTAGGATCATGCTCGACCTGAAATGGTCAGGACTGAAGAGGGAGCGTCACCGTGGCTGACGGCGTCAGGAAAGACGAAGAATTCTCCGGCACCAAGCCGGTCGAGGAGCGGCATCGTATCGACGAGATACGGCTCGAAGCCTGGATGCGCGACAACGTCGAAGGCTTCGAGGGGCCGCTGGTCGTGCTCCAGTTCAAGGGCGGCCAGTCCAATCCGACCTACCGGCTGAACACGCCGAAGCGTTCCTACGTGATGCGCAGGAAGCCGTTCGGCAAATTGCTGCCCTCGGCGCACGCGGTCGATCGCGAATATCGCGTGATCGCAGCGCTCGGCAAGCAGGGTTTCCCGGTCGCGCATGCTTATGCGCTGTGCCAGGACGACGGTGTCATCGGCGCTGCCTTCTACATCATGTCGATGGAGGAGGGCCGGGTGTTCTGGGATCCGACGTTGCCGAGCCAGACTCCGGAAGATCGCCGCAAGATCTTCACCAGCAAGATCGAGACGCTGGCGAAACTCCACATGTACGACCCCACGGCGATCGGCCTCGGCGAGTTCGGCAAGCCCGGCAATTATTTCGCGCGCCAGATCGACCGCTGGACCAAGCAATATCGGGCGTCCGAGACCCAGCACATTCCCGAGTTCGAGAAGGTCGCCGAATGGCTGCCGCGCACGGTGCCGGAGCAGGCCCGCGTCTCCGTGGTGCACGGCGACTATCGCCTCGACAACATGATTTTCCATCCGACGGAACCGCGCGTGCTGGCCGTGCTGGACTGGGAGCTGTCGACGCTCGGCGATCCCATGGCCGACTTCACCTATCTGCTGATGCAGTGGGTCATGCCGGGCCTCGACGGTGCCGACCTCAAGACGCTCAACATTCCGAGCGTGGAAGAAGCGGCGCAGATCTATTGCAACGTTACCAAGATGACGGTGCCCGATCTGAACTGGTACTTCGCCTACAATCTGTTCCGCCTCGCCGGCATCACCCAAGGCATCGCCGGCCGCGTCCGTGACGGCACCGCGGCGAACGCCAAGGCGCTGGAATCAGCCAAGCGCACCGTGCCGCTGTCGAAGGCGTCATGGGAATACGCGCAAAAGGCGGGCGCGGTTTAACGTCGTAGCCCGGGTGAGCTCAGCGATACCCGGGACAGCCGCCCGTTCAGACACTGCGGATGCTCACACCCTGCCGCGCCTCCTTCACCACGCTGCTGGGGGCGGCTTGTATTCCGTGTAGTCCTCAAACTCCCATTTCCCGAGGCGAGCCAGCCTCTCGGCAACCTCAGACCATGAGTTCGCCGAGCATTTGGCGCAATAGTCTTCGATAAAAGTTTTTAGTTGCTCGTAGTTGAAATCCTTGACGAAGAGGTAGTGCCTTCCTTCGACGATGTTGCTCTTCATATGCGAAGCGAACCAATCGGGAGTGCAGAGCATGAAGTCGAACGACTCTTCACCCAAGCTGTCCGCAGGTCCAATCATCGCCATGACCAAAATCCCGAACGGTCCGTCCGGCATGAATTGTTCAATCGGATCAGCGTCCGGACTGAAGAGTGATCTTAGTTGCGGTCGGACTTTCACTGCCATGGGCTTACCGGTTGCCAACTAACCCTTCACACAATGCGCAATCAGCCTCTCCACAAACCCCGCGCATTTCTCCAGCTCCGCCATCTCCACGAACTCATCCGGCGTATGCGCCTGCGCGATCGAGCCCGGGCCGATCACCACTGATGGCACATCGGCCATGCTGGCAAACAGGCTCGCCTCGGTGCCGAAGGCGACCTTGGCGTGGTCGTTGCGTCCGGCAAGGCTCTTGGCCAGCGTGACGATCGTGGCATCGGCCGCGGTGTCGAGCGCGGGGTAGTCGAGGATTTCCTCGAAATCGATGCCGCACTCGGGGCTTCTCGCCTTCATCGCCGGCTCCAGCTCGGCCTTCGCCCAGGCGACGATCGCATCCGTCACCTCCCGCGACTCGGTGATGCCGATGCCGCGGCATTCGAAATCCACCGTGCAGGTATCGGGCACGATGTTCAGTGCGGCGCCGCCATGCACGATGCTGGTGAGCAGCGTCGAGTGCGGAACGTCGTAGAGGCTGTCGGTTGCGCGCATGGCCGCAAGCGCCACGGCGCGGTGGCGGATCTCGACGATCAGCTCGGCCGCGTATTCGATCGCGTTGACGCCGTCGGGCGCAATCGAGGAGTGGCGGGCGAGCCCGTGAAAGGTCGCGCGCACGCCGTGCTTGCCCTTGTGGCCGATGATGACCTTCATCTCGGTCGGCTCGCCGATGAAGGCGCCGAGCGGTTTGATCCGTTTTTTCGCGACCTCGCCGAGCATCGGCCGAACGCCGACGCAGCCGATCTCCTCGTCATAGGAGATGGCGAGATGGATCGGCGTCGTGAGCTTGGCCTCGACCATTTCCGGCACCATGGCAAGGCACACCGCGACAAAGCCCTTCATGTCGGTGGTGCCGCGGCCGTAGAGCTTGCCGTCGCGCTCGACCAGCTTGAACGGATCGTGGCTCCAGTCCTGACCCACCACAGGTACGACGTCGGTATGGCCCGACAGCACCAGGCCCGGGCGGTCCGCGGGGCCGATCGTGACCCACAGCGAAGCCTTTTGCCCGGTTGCGTCCACAAAGCGCTCGCCCTTGATGCCGAACCCGGCGAGATAGCTCTCGATGTGTGCAATCAGCGGCAGGTTGGTGCGATCGCTGACGGTGTCGAAGGCGACGAGGTCGGCGAGGAGTTTTCGAATCCGGTCGGGTCTTGAGCTCTGCATTGTCTCGTTCTGTCAGGGGATGGAGGCCCAGTGCTTGCAGGAACCATACCAACGTGAGGGCCGGGCGGGCAAATCAACATAGGCCCAGAGACCAGTAGCCCGGGTGAGCGGAGCGATACCCGGGACCGCTCGTGCCGCGAATCCCGGATGTCGCTTCGCTCATCCGGGCTACAATCCCTTGCGTTGCCCGACGGGCAAAACACGCCATGGATCGGTCAACGCTCACGGCGAAAAATATTCCACTTTACCGAAATTCGGAAAGGGCGTATGTGTCGCCTCAACCCGGCCCAAGGAAGAGGGGCGTATCGCGATCGTCACGAACGCGGGCCGGGCGGCGGTGGACGCAGATGACATCGGCGCGAAGGGTTTTGCAGGGCGGGCAACCGTGAGCAAGGCGCCTCGCGCACACGACCGGTGTGATCGGCGTACGGCAAAATCGTGTGGTCCTGGCGCCCGGGGTCTGTGCGCCAAGTCTTGTGGTGATGCATGTCGTCCAACCGGACGCACGCGTCAGCCATCTGCAAGGCGACGGGGGCAATAGCGCAACGCTCCCCGGGGAGATCACGACATAAGCCGTAAACCCACTGCGCAGGGAAGGCCGGGATGTCCTGGCTACACCTGTATGCCGCTGTGCAGCTTCTTGTAGCGCAACCTTCGCACAGTGGACCGCGGGTGCCAGCCGGCACCCGGTCTTCCCTGCGCCCTCTTTCATTTGGGGGGAAGGCGACGAAGCAAAGCTCGGGCGAACAGGCCGCGAGGATGCGAAGGCGTGTCTGCAATTGAAAATACGAAATGAGAAAAGCGACGGCGTCCCCCACACTCCATCATTGCTCGCAATGACGAGGTTGATGCAGCCGGCTCGCTATCTCTCCGCCGTCGTCCCGGCGAAGGCCGTGACGACACTGTGTGCTAAACCGGCTTGCCCGTATACGGCATCGACGCCGTCAGGCCGCCGTCCACCGGGAACGCCTGGCCGTTCACATACGAGGCTTCGTCGCTGGCCAGGAACAATCCCATCGCGGCGAGTTCGTGCGGTTGGCCGGGGCGCTTGAGCGGATTGAGCTGGCCGATCTTGTCGGAGGTGCCGCGCTCCTTGGCGCGGTCGAAGATCGGCTTGGTCATGCCGGTCTCGATCAGGCCCGGGCAGACCGCGTTGATGCGCACGCCGGTGCCGGTGAGCGAATACGCCGTGGTCTGCACCAGGCTGATGACGCCGGCCTTGCTCGCGGCATAGGGATGACCGCTGGCGCCGGCCTTGAGACCGGCGACGGACGCGGTGAGCACGATCGCGCCGGACTGCTGCTTCACCATGTGCGGCATGGCATGCTTCACCGCGAGGAACGGTCCGATCAGATTGATCCGCAAAACCTCCTGCCACTGCTCCACGGTCTGCTCGCCGAGCGGGACGAGACCGCCGCTGACGCCGGCATTCGCCCAGATCACGTCGAGGCGGCCGTGCGCCTGCACCGCCCTGTCGATCACGGCGATGACGTCCTGTTCGGAGCCCGCGTCCGCCATCATGGCTTCCGCGACGCCGCCGGCCTTCTTCACCTCGTCGACGGTCTCCTTCACCGCCTCGGTGCGATCGACCGCGATCAGCTTGGCGCCTTCCCGGGTGAACAGCAGGGCGGCGGCGCGACCGATGCCGCTGCCGGCGCCGGTGATGATGACGGATTTGCCTTGCAGGCGGCCCATGCGTTTCTCCCTTTTGTGCCTCGCGCGACGCTTGCCGCGCGACGGAATTTCAAACAAGATTTCAAACGGTAAAGTGTCTTGAGACACGTTCACACCTGACGTACAGCGACATCACACGGGATGGAAGGGGTTCGATGGCAGGCGCAGACAAGCCCAATGTGGTCACGACACGCTGGTGGTGGGTCCGTCACGCGCCGGTGCGCAACGACGGCGGCAACATCTACGGCCAGAGCGATCTCGCCTGCGACACCAGCGACACCTACGTGTTCAATGCTGTTGCCAAGGTGCTGCCACGCAAGGCAGTCTGGTATTCGAGCAATCTGATGCGTACGCATCAGACCGCCGAAGCGATCTGGGCGGCCGGCTTTCCCCGGCCTGCGTCGATGAAGTGGGAAGCAGACCTTGCCGAGCAGAACCTCGGGCGCTGGCAGGGCATGAACCGCGCCCAGTTCATCGCAAGCCGCCCCGTCGGCTCGAGCTGGTTCGCCGACATCAACGAGCCCGCGCCCGGCGGGGAAAGCTTCATGGACCTCTACAACCGCACGCGCCGCACCATCGAGCGGATCAATGCCGAGGCAGCCGGCCAGGACGTGATCGCGGTCGCCCATGGCGGCACCATCAAGGCGGCGCTCGGGCTCGCGCTCGAGGGGCAGCTGGAGAAGGCGCTGTCGTTCGACATCGACAATTGCTCGATCACGCGGCTCGATCATTTCGCAAGCCCCGAGCGCACGGTCTGGCGGCTGCCGATGGTGAACCAGCAGCCGTGGATCGCGGACGATGCGCACGCGGCAATGCATCAGCTGGCGGGTCCGGAAGTCAAGAAGCTCGCCTGAGGCCAAAACTTGCCTAAGTCATTATCCGCTCGCGCGGACGCGGCGTAAGCTTCGAACCAATCATAACGCACTCTGGGAGAGAAACATGACCTTGTTCGACATGAAGGGGAAAGTCGCCGTCATCACCGGATCGACGCGCGGCATCGGGCTTGCGATCGCCGAGCGCATGGCCGAGCACGGCGCCAAGGTCGTGATCTCCTCGCGCAAGGCCGACGTCTGCGAGGAAGTCGCCAAGGGCATCAACGGCAAGTTCGGCAAGGGCACGGCGGTCGCGGTCGCCGCCAACATCTCGTCCAAGGAAAATCTGCAAAATTTGGTCGACGAAAGCAACCGCGCCTTCGGCAAGATCGACGTGCTAGTCTGCAACGCCGCCTCGAACCCGTATTACGGTCCGCTCGCGGGCATCTCCGACGATCAGTTCAGGAAGATCCTGGACAACAACATCGTCGCCAACAACTGGCTGATCTCGATGGTGGTGCCGCAGATGATCGAGCGCAAGGATGGCTCGGTCATCATCGTGTCCTCGATCGGCGGTCTCAAGGGCTCGACCATCCTCGGCGCCTACGCAATCTCGAAGGCCGCCGACATGCAGCTCGCGCGCAACCTCGCCTGCGAATACGGCAAGCACAACATCCGCGTGAACTGCATCGCGCCCGGCCTGATCAAGACCGATTTTGCGAAAGCGCTGTGGGACAATCCGGAGAATTTGAAGGCGTCGACCGCGCGCTCACCGCTGTTGCGCATCGGCATTCCCGACGAGATCGCCGGTGCCGCCGTGTTCCTGGGATCCGCGGCCGGGGACTTCATGACCGGCCAGACCATGGTGATCGACGGCGGCGCGACGATCAGCTGAGGGCCTCGCGCAGGAGGGAAGACGGTTGGCCGAGCCGATCCGGCGAGGAACCAACCACTTTCCGGCTCGTTAGCCCTCGCATTCATCGTCAACCGGTAGGGTGGGCGAGGGCGAAAAGCGAGACAGATGATCCCCACGGTGATCAAGCCGCAATCCGCCGACGACGTCTCCGCAATGGTTGTCACGGTGGGCGCGGCGATCCTGAGCGTCATTATCGTCGCGGGGCTCTATCTCGGGCGGGAAATCTTCGTTCCTGTCGCGCTCGCCATTCTGCTGAGCTTCGTTCTTGCAGCACCCGTCAGGTTGGTGCAGCGTCTCCATGCCCCGCGTGCGCTGGCTGTCGTCGGTGTCGTGCTGTTTGCCTTCGCCATCATTTTCGCCTTGGGAAGCGTGATCGCCACGCAGCTGAACGGCTTGGCTGGCGATCTGCCGAAGTACCAAGTCACGATTCTGTCCAAGATCCAGTCGGTGCGCGGCGTCGCAGGGGGCAGTTCCACGCTCGAGCGTGCCGCCGAGATGCTTCAGGACCTGGGCAAGGAGCTGGACAAGCCCAAGTCGGTCGCGCCGGCCAACCCGCTGACCTCCGGCACGCCGGCTCACCCCGGCGTCAAGCCCGTCCCAGTGGAGGTGCTGCAGCCTGATCCCGGCGCGCTGGAGAGCCTGCGCTCGCTGATCGCGCCCCTGGTGTCGCCGCTGGCGACGACAGGCATCATCGTCATCTTCGTGATCTTCATCCTGATTCAGCGCGAAGATCTTCGAAACCGCCTGATCAGGCTAGCCGGCTCACACGATCTGCAACGGACGACCGCGGCACTCGACGACGCAGCGGCTCGCTTGAGCCGGCTTTTCCTCAATCAGCTCATGCTTAATACGGGTTTCGGCGTGTTGATTGGAACCGGCCTGTGGCTGATCGGGATTCCCAGCGCAGCGCTGTGGGGCATTCTCGCGGCCGTGCTTCGCTTTGTGCCTTATATCGGCTCGATCATAGCTGCGGCGTTTCCACTTGCGCTCGCGGTGGCGGTCGATCCGGGCTGGTGGATGTTGGCCTGGACGGCGGCGCTTTTCTTCGTCATCGAACCGCTGGTCGGGCAGGTCGTCGAACCTCTGTTGTACGGTCACACCACGGGGCTTTCGCCCGTGGCTGTCGTCGTCTCGGCAACGTTCTGGACGGCGCTGTGGGGACCGATCGGGCTGGTCCTCGCCACGCCGCTCACCGTCTGTCTGGTCGTCCTGGGCCGCCACGTCGAAAGGCTGTCCTTTCTGGACGTCATGTTCGGCGATCGCCCGGCGCTGTCGCCTCCGGAGATCTTTTATCAGCGCATGCTGGCCGGGGACCCGACCGAAGCGGCCGAAAAGGCCGAGCAATTTCTCAAGGAGCGGTCGCTCGCGGCCTATTACGATGAAGTCGCGCTCAAGGGTATGCAACTGGCCCAATCGGACCTCGACCGCGCTGCCCTGGACCAGATCCGGCTCGCACGCATCCGCGATACCGTGGTTGAATTTGTCGACGATCTCTCCGACCTGGATGACGGCCGTCCCGTCGGGAGTGAGCGCACCGAGGATGCCGAAGCAGCCGATGCCGTCGAAACCGTCGCCCCGGCCAGTGACCGACCGGACATCCCCGTGCTCGATGCAGCCAAACTTGCGGAGCCATTTCGCGGCGAAAATGCCGTGCTCTGCATTGGCGGCCGTACCATGCTCGACGAGGCCGGTGCGATCATGCTCGCGCAGCTGTGCCGCGCGCATGGCGTCGGCAGCCGTGTCGAAGGACCGGAGGCCTTGTCCACCGCCAGCATCTTCCGTCTCGAGACGTCAGGCGTGGCCTTGGTCTGTCTGGGCTATGTCGGCATCACGAGCCCGGCGCATCTGCGCTACGCGGTGCGCCGGCTTCGCCGCAAGCTGCCGCATGCGTCCATCATGGTTGGATGCTGGGCGGAGGACGTCGCAAACATCGACGAGCTGCGTGAGACGGCGAAGGCCGATCTGTTTGCCACCTCGCTGCGCGAGGCGGCGCAAATCGTCGTCTCCATGGCACAAGGCCAGGTTGGCTCCGCGCCGTCTGTTGCGGAGCCTGCCGTGTTGGCGCGTGCCTGAAAAGGCTACTCAACCGCCGCGTAGACCAGATCCCGCACCAGCGTCCGCGTGTAGTCGCGCTGGCCCGGGCCCTGGCTCATGAACACCGCGAACAGATCCTCCTTCGGATCGATCCAGAAGAACGTTCCGGCAATGCCGCTCCAGAAATACTGGCCGACGCTGCCGGGGAAGGGCGCGATGCCGGCCTCGCGGCGCACGGCGAAGCCGAGGCCGAAGCCGTGCCCGGGCGACAGCAGCGTGCCGTTGGTCACGACGTGCGGCCCGAGGTGATCGGAGGCCATCAGCTCCAGCGTCTTGCGGCCGATGATCCTGTTGCCGTCGAGCGTGCCGCCATTGCGCAGCATCAGCGCGAAGCGGGCATAGTCCATCGTGGTCGAGACGAGACCGCCGCCGCCGGACTCCATCACAGGCTGCTCGAGCATGTTGAACAGCGCGACCTTGTCGCCGGTCCAGGGATCGGCCGCGAACGGCTCGGCCAGCCGACCGGCATTGGCCTCGCTCGTGGCAAAGCCGGTCTCGGCCATTCGGAGCGGGGCAAGCACGCGCTCGGTCAGGAACGCGCCGAGTGATTTGCCGCTGGCGACCTCGATGATGCGGCCGAGGATATCGGTGGAGCGGCTGTAGTTGAACTCGTCACCGGGATGGCAGACCAGCGGGAAGCTCGCCACCATCGCGGCGTGCTCGGCATTGGTGATCTTGCGGCTGCGTACCCGCGAGTCCTGGTAGATCTTGTGCACGGGGCCATCGCCCTGGTGCTCATAGGTGAGGCCCGAGGTGTGGCGGAGCAGGTCCTGCACCGTCATCGCCCGCTTGGGCGGAACCAGTTCCAGCTTGCCGCCGCTGACCACGCCGACCTTTTGATCGCCGAACTCCGGGATGAATTTGGCCACAGGGTCGTTCAGGAGGAGGTAACCGTCCTCGACCAGCGCCATGATGCCAACCGAGACGATCGGCTTGGTCATCGAGAAGATCCGGAAGATCGAATCTTGCGCCATCGGTGCCGGGGCCGCCGGGTTCTGCCTGCCGAGCGCCTCGAACCAGCCGACCTGGCCCCGCCGCGCCACCAGCACGGTGACGCCGGGAACGGTTCCCTTGTCGATTTCGCGCTTGAAAGCGTCCGACATGGCCTGGAGGCGGGGACGCGACAGCCCGAGCGTTTCGGGGCGGGCTTCCGGCAAAGGCGGAGTCTGGGCTGTGGAGGGGGCTGTCGTGGCAGCTTGGGCGGTCATGGGGGCTCCCGGGTTGTTCTTGTCGTTGGAGACCAACCTTCGCCCAGAAGTCGCGGTGTGAACAAGCGGCGCCGGTGCGCTTCTCCCTTGCAATCCGGTCGCCCCCTGTGCTTGAAAGCGGCCCTGAGCCGCGGCAACGCAGGTTCGTAGGAGTGTAGCTCAATTGGTAGAGCACCGGTCTCCAAAACCGGGGGTCGCAGGTTCGAGCCCTGCCACTCCTGCCAGCGAAATCAAATAGTTAGATTAGTTGCTGGCGGGCTGGACAAGGTCTCGCGTCTTGAATCCCGGAGATAGGCCCTCAAGGCCTGAGACAGACCTGTCGCGACCCGATGGTCGCGCGCGCGGTCTTCGACCGCCGCTCAGCGAGCAGCGGTCCGCCCGGCGTCCGAAGGCACCTGGCTGAGATCAATGTTGCGGATCGGCACGCGGCGAAGCAGCGAAAGGATGGTCTGGCCGAGCTGCAGATAGGTGTGCGGACGCAGCGCGCGCGATGATCCCTTCAGCTCCGCATTCAGGCTCACGGGCACCTGGACGTGGGTGAGGCCGAGCTGGAGCAGCGAGATCAGGGAGCAGATCTGGTAGCCGTAGCCGTCGACGTCCACCGCGATCTGGCGCAGCCATTTCACGGGGTAGATGATCATGCTGTGGTAGTCGGACAACCAGAAGCCGAACAGGCAATTGAGGATGAACCGCAGCGAATGCGACTGGATCGAGCGATTGACGGAACGGTCCGATTGATTGTCGCGGTAGGTGATCACAATGTCGGCGGCGCCCGCCGCCTTGAACATCCTGGCGATGCCTTCGTCCTGAAAGGCGTGATCGCCGGGGATCAGCGTGATGGCATCGAACTTCGCATGGGACAGCGCGTATTTGAAGCCAGCGCCGACGCCGCGCCGTTCCGCGTGATGCCGCACGATGATCCGCGAATCCCTGGTCGCGTAGTCGTCCATGATCGCGCCGGTCGCGTCATCGCTGCCATCGTCGATCAGGAAGATCTCGAAATCGTCGAGCAGCTCGCGGGCCAGCGGCAAGACGCCGTCGATGGTGTCGGCGATCTTGTCCTGCTCGTTCAATGCCGGAATGACGATGGTCAGCTTTTTGGCGGCCTTGGGAGATGTCATCGGATACTGCCGTTTCCGGCCACTCTGTACGGTTGAAACCGGATGCAACTCTAAGTCATCCGCGCCGACCGAACAACATCGCGCCGACACACCGGTCTGCGGAACTGTCACAATTGGGCGGGGGCGTGTCCTCAAGGCAACTAATCGATAAAGTCGTAGAGGCCCGTGTCTCCAATGCCGAAGAATCGGCGCAAACGACCGATGCGGCCTGCCATGTTCCGGCCGGCCGCAGTCGCGGCAAAGCGCGAGTCGACCTGTTCGACCAGCCCGCCATCGACAAGAATCTTAGCTCGTCCCTGGAACAGATGTGGAACCTGGCGTTCGACGACCTCGGATAGCGGGGCGGTCCGCTCCGGCCGGTCGACGAGGCTCAGCAGGATCTCCAGCGAAACCGACTTGTACACCGCCCCAAAGGCGAAAACATAGCCCATGACGCAAAACGCGAAAATCGAGGCGGCGTCCCAATACCGGAATTGCGGGACGATCAAAACGCCGAGTACGACGCCGAAACCATGTGAGACGATTGCACCGATTGCGAGCAGGATCACCGGCGCAATCGACCACGCGAAAGCGCGGGCCATGAATTGCAGGACTGGTGCCAGCAGGGCGAAGGCGATGGCGGCGATGAACCCGACAGCAAAGGACATCGAAAATTCACCCAAGGCCGGTCGACAAGCGAACCAGCTTGACGAGATAAGTCACCGCCAACCCCTTGGCCGTCGGCGCCAGCTTGTCATCGGTCGTCATCACCAGTCCCGAACCGGTCAGGAGCTTCAGTCGATTGTGCGCGAAGGTCCCGATGTCGCCGCCCTGCATGTAGGCCGCGGCCCATTGCTCCGAGGTGAGGGGGCGCCCGGCCTGGACCAGTGACGTGAGCAGCGTCAGCGTGAAACCCCAGGCCAGCAGGCTGAACAGAACGTAGCAAAGCATGATTGCCGTCGCCAGCAGGAAGAGACCGCCGAGCACGTCGTCAAGATTTCGTTGACCCGGAATCGCGATGCAGGCGATGACAAAGAGAACGACCACGCTCACGCATCCCAGCCGAAAGCGACGGCCAGATCCGCGAATGATCCGCGCATAGCACATCAAAAGCAGCGGAAGCGCGGCACTGAGACAAATCGCAGCGATCTGCGTGGGACCCGGAAGCATGTTCATTTGCGGAAAATCGCCCCGGTTGCCTCTCAGGCCGATCCAGACTGAAAAGTCTATAGGTGGTCGGATTTTTCCGGTCAAGGGAGGCCGGCTTCGCTCCCTTGCGGGGCTCTGGCAAGCGTGCGAAATCTACGCCCGATGACCTTCCTCCACCGTCCGGGCAAATCCTTGCTGTTGCGCCCGATAGCAATCCTCCTCGTGGTGTTGCTGGCTGCGCACGCGCCTATGCTGCTGAACGACGGTCTCTTCATGGACGACTGGCTGGTGCTCAAGCCGCGTCCTGATTTCGTCATCGACATCGATTTCCTGCTGTCCGGTGCCGGCCATCCGATTTTCTACAGCTACGACACCTTCGCGAATTGGACGGGCGCTCCGGTTGTCGCGATGGTATCGATGGCGATCGCCGGAATTCTCTTCGGCGCGACATGCCTGGTGCTGACGGCCACGCGGCTCAATCTGCTCGACCGCGCCGAGGCCGTCGGCGTTGCATTGATCGTCTGGACCTATCCCGGCTACCAGCTCTGGGCGGGCAAGGCGAACGCGGTCTACGTCCTGAGCTTTGGGCTGTCGTTCGTCGGCGCGTGGCTGCTCAGTCTCGCCTATGGCGCCGGCGGCTTGCGATCCCTGCTGCTCCGCGTGATGTGTGCGCTCGTGTTCCTGCTGAGCTTCGCATTGAACTCGACGATCGTGCTCTACGCCTTCCTGATGTTCGGTCTCTTCGTTGCCTTTTGGCGGGCCTGTGACGCGGGGCAGGGCTTCGTTCGCCGCACATGGCGCGCGGCCTGGCGCTGCGCCGTGGCTTATCCCGAACTGGTCGTGCTGCCTCTGGTCTATTGGGGCGCGCTCAATGTCTGGTTCAAGCGTAGCGGCGTATATGCGCAGCACTACAACGCCCATTTACCGAACCTGGGCGAATTGGTGCAGGGGTGGAGGGTCTTTTTTGCCACCGGCTACACCGACGTCGTCGTCAACACCCTTCACGCGGCGGTCGACAGCCCAAAGCTCTTCATCCTTGCCGCGGTCCTCGTCGGCATCGCGTTGATGCTGCTTCGCTCCGACACAGAGCCGACCGGCTGTCGGAGCTTGAACGCCCTGCCGCTCGCGCTCGCCGTAATTCTGTTCCTGGCATTGTCGCTCCCCTATCTCATCGCCGGCCTGAGGCCTGCGACATCGCATTTCTATGAGAGCCGTCATCTCCTGATGTTCGGCCTACCGTCGGCGCTGACGCTGCTCGCCTTCAAGCGGGCGGCCGAACGTTGGACCCGTCCCGGCCTCGCCTTTGCAGTCGTGTTCGGATTGGGAACGATGCTGTCGATCGGCATGCTGTGGAACGGCTACATTTTCATGCAGGCGAGGACACTGAAGCAGGAGGCCCTGGCGCGCGCTCTCGCCAGCCGGACCCAGCCGGCTGCGACGGTCTTCGCGCTCGACGACGGCTTCGTCGATTTCCCGTCGCGACACGTGCCGTTCGGTCTCGCCGAGGTCAGCGGCATCCTCCGGCTCGCTTGGGGCAATCAGCCCTTCTTCGGTTTCGCGCTGCGTGCGGAGAGGCCGTCGATCCTCCGGGAAATGGAAGAGGCGCGCACGGCGCCCGGAAGCGCGTTCCGCCATTTCGATCCGTCGGGACGGCAGGCGACGATCTCATTGCAGCCTGGCCCCGCCGCCGCGCCGAACATGGTGCTGGCTCGGAGATATTACGCCTGCCGGCTGCTTGCGCGCTGCGATGTATCGCAGTTCCTGGATCAACTCGCGCAGGTCACGATCGACGTTGGGCCGATCGCCGGCATCCTGCCGATCGAAGGCGCGAAGCCTAGCCAGTGACCTGCCGCTTCCAGACCGCCTCTGCCAGTGCAATGTCGACGATCGAATCCTCGCCGGACGCCAGGGGAGCCTTTCGTTCGATGATATCGGAGACGAATGCATCGGCCTGACGTCGAAAGGCCCAACTCTTTTCGCGCGGCAGCCGGGTGAGACGACCATCGCAGTCGAGGATGATCTGCGCCTCTTCCCCGGCAAAGGGAGCCGGCAGTTCGATGGTCACGGCGCCGCGCTCGAAGTTGATCGTCAGTCCTTCGCGCCAGGCGCCCTCCGATCCATTTGCAAGTTCCAGCACGCAGCCGACGCCGTCGAAGTCGAGAGTGAGGCGCGCGGCGCCGGAGACTTCGACACTGCTTTCGGCGACAGCGGGCGAAGGCCCGAGCATATGGCGCGCCAGATTGATGATGTGGCTGAAGACGTTCAGAAAGTTGTCGTAGCCCGGCCGCCTCGCGATCGGCATCCAGTCCGGACCGTCCTGCCAGAGCTCGAGCCCGTCGGGCCGGGTTTCGCCGGTCATGACGAAGGTCTCGCGCGATCCGCCGGTGTTACCGGCGAAGCACCAGCCTCGCGCGCCGATCATGCGTCCGAGCGTCCCTTCGCTTCGAATGCGCGCCAGCTCGGCCAGCGCGCGCGCCACGCCGGCGTCGTGGCGCTTCATGTAGCCGATGCTGTAGACAAGGCTCTGCCGCCGGGCAGCCGCGACGAGCGTGCTTGCCTGGGCCGTCGTGTAGGCCATCGGCTTCTCCGACAGCACGTGCCGTCCGGCGTTCAGCGCATCCAGGACGATCGGGCCCGTGGCCCGGCGTTTCGTCACCACGACCACGCCGGATATTTCGTTGTCGGCAAGCAGTTCCCGGTGTGTGGCGTAGACTCGTGTGACGCCGAATTTTTGCGCCGCCGCGGCAGCGAGATCCGGTCGGAGATCGGCGATCGCGACCACGCGGCAAGCGGGATTGGCAACGAAATTGGCAAGATGGCACATCTGGCCGACCATGCCGGTCCCGATGATGCCAATGCCAGGACGCACTTGCTACTCTTCCTCGAAACGCTTGCGAACGACGAGGAAGTGCGTCGGCTGTCCCCAGGTGTTGATGAACGCCGCTTCAGTTCGGGTGAGGGCCGTGACCGCGGAAAAATCGCGCTGTCCGATCGCGCTGAAGATGCGATGGAAACTGTCGAGCGTCGCGTTGATTGCTGCGATGTCGGCAGCTTCGTCAGCGAAGATCTCGGTCGCGCGCGCTGTGTCGCGCAATTCGGCGAGGCTCGAGATCACACGGGGAAGGCTGTCTCCGAAGGGGTCGTCGATCAGCCTGTCGACGTCGACGAGCAGACCTTCGATCAAGGTCGTGATCGTGCTCACCGCGTCGGACTTGCCGACTAGATAGAGCTTTCGTCCGCCGAGGAAGCTCAGTCGGCTCCGCTCGAGATGGCGCACGGAGCGACGCAGCTTTTCGTCGGAGGACAGGACCTTCCTGTGCCAGTAGACGTCAACATTGTCGTGGTACGACGGCCATGCCGAATGGATGTCGAACCCCAGTTCATGCGCCGACGTGCACAATTCCACGGCATCGAGGAAATACCGGCGTCGGACGAAGGGATTTTCGAGCACGTCCATCAGCCAGGATTCGAAGCTGCGGGTGTGCGGAATGCTGTTCCATTTCGCCTCGTACAGCAGCTTCGCCGTTTCCAGCGCTGGACGTTCCGACAGGGCCTTGCCGGCCGCATGGATGGCCTTGAGCGCGAGTTCGAAGAAGCCGCCGTAGCGCTCGTAATACGAAACGATGGCATATCCGTCCGGATTGAGCAGGCGATGGAAAATGCGAAGCCAGGTCGCGCTCGGCTGGATCGTGTAGATGAAGCCTTCGGCATCGACCACGTCGAAGCGGCGATCGCTCCCAAATCCTTCGACATCTGACGATGCCAGCTCGCGAAGGCGGGCGGTCTGCCCGAAATGCGAGAAATAGGCCTGAATCCGCGCGTGGGCCTGCCGGTTCGGTTCGGCGAGCGTCATGTTTGCGCCCCAGCCGGCAAACACCAGGGCGTTCTCGCCGGAATCCGGACCGAACTCGAGGACCTCGGCGTCACGGAACAGGCGTGGCGGCAACACCAGCTTGTCCGAAAACAGCTCGCGGCGCGCACGGGCATAGGCATCGAGTTCGCCGGGTGACTTGAAATTCGCGAACGTCGGCAGGATGTTTTGACGTTCGTAATAGTTGAAAAGCTTGTCCTCAGCCATGCTGCGCCCCTGTGGCTGTCGCGCGCCGACCGAATTCGCTCGAGAGGTCAATGACCGGCCACGGATCGGTCGAAGGGCTGAGGCGGCAAGAGTCGGTCACTGTTCGGGCTCTTTGCGGAATGACGGGCGAACATCGGCGCCAAAACACACGCGGCGTCGCTGAAGCCTATATAGCGCCGCAGGCTGCGTCACAATTCTTAAGTTGCCGGGCCCGGGTCCAGGTTCGATCTGGACGTTCTACTGAACTCCCGGAGATGCTTCATCGCATGCGGGTGACGGCAGGGCTAGGAGCCAAGCCGCCCCACGGACGCCAGGCCGTTGGCACGGCGGCCGATACTCCGCTCTCGCCAGGGGCGTCGGCTCGCCATCCTTCAATTGCATGAGCTCCCCACGGCCTCCGGTGGCTGAAGGAGCATCCTCGAGGACCTCCCTCAGGATCTCGAACAAGCTCATGTCATTGAGCGGCGGAATCGCGGGCGCGGCGCGATAACGCCAGGTCTCCTGGCGTTGTGGGCAAGGAAAGAATTCGAGGTAGGAAATCGAGCAGCGGCCGCGCGAGGCGGCCCCTGAAGTAAGATCCCCGCAAAAGTCGGTGTAGACAAACGATCGTCCTCGACCTTCGTCACGCAGCGTCGCTTGTGCGACATTCATGTCATTTGCCGCAAGGCACCGCGCGCGGAATGGAATGCCGTAACTGTCCGAGATCAGGAGCTTCACGACCTTGGGCTCGGGATCCGCCAGCAAGGCTGCACGGACTTGCCGCTGCATGTCACCGGTGACCAGCCCGTCGTACAGCAGCCATTTGGAATCGTGCACCAACGAAAGTGCGAAAATTGTGATCACGCCACCAGCGGCCGCCGTACGAAGACGGGGTGTCGGAATCATCTGCATGATGGCGGCCATCAGGATCAACATGCCGAATTGCGATGGAAAGAGCAGTCTCGATTCGCCCCGTCCCATGTCGCCATAGAGCCCGGCAAGCGCGTAGGGAATGGCGCCGAGGACGGCCATTGCGGCTCCCAACAGCAGCAAAAGCAGCAGGCTTCCGGTCGAGGCGCGGCTCTTGAGCATCCAGGACGTCCGCAGTGCGCCTGATGAGAACAGGACGAATACGGCGATCGCTGCGAATGTCAGCATGGTCGAAACGGGGCGGCCGAGAAGCTTGAAGCCTTGGGAGTATGCGTAGGCGAGGCCGCGCGGGAAGGCCAGCAGATGGGTAGCCAGTGCCTGGCTGATGACGGCAATGTCAGGCGTGAAACCATACTGCCCGGCGTAGTGACCGCTCTTTCCCAGAATTGTCAGCCGCAGCACGATCATGACCGCGATGGCCAGCCAGAACGGAACAAGACGTGCGAGCGTCTGCGTCCAACGTTCGGTCGGGGACCGCGCCAGCACGATGCGGAGCGGCTCGAGGGCGATCAGTGTCTCGAGGGACAATGCGAAGAGCAGGCTGAACGGCGCCGTCCATCGGAGCGCCCGGACCTTCGAGTAGCTCAACTCGTAGGACAGCAAATAGAACAGGAGAAAGAAGTCATAGACCGCGTTTTGCGTCAGGCGAATTGCATAGAATGGGCTGAGCAGGAACAGCGCCGTGACGAGGTCCCTGATCCGCCTTGTATGCGGTGATCGTGAGAGAACGGCGTAAAGCAATATGCCGTTCACGA
Organism: Bradyrhizobium sp. SZCCT0153; assembly: GCF_018129995.1. Taxonomy (GTDB): domain Bacteria; phylum Pseudomonadota; class Alphaproteobacteria; order Rhizobiales; family Xanthobacteraceae; genus Bradyrhizobium; species Bradyrhizobium japonicum_G. Next base: position 171,110 of record NZ_JAFCKS010000010.1, on the reverse strand, counting down.
TATGGCAACCCAGTCCGGCGAGCCGCGCGGCGAGATCGGGCATGTCGGGCAAAAGCGCAACAGACACGGTCATGGGGATGGCAAAGCCGGCATGGGCTGCCTCCCATAGCAGGCGCGCAAGACCGACTGCGCCTTGGGTCCAATAGATGTAGTAGACGGTCCAGTCGTCGCCGAAGACCTGGCGCGCGAACAGCGCAGGCACGCTCGCGGCGATCGCCAGTGCCATTGCCAGGTAGACATAGGCAATGCCTGGCCGTCTCCAGGAACGGTGAGCTGCTGCTTTCGAGGCAGTCTTCATGCGAAAATCATCGAAACCGGCAAAGACGCTCACGCTCGCAGAACCTTGCCTTGCCCGGCTCGATGCCCGGCGGCAAGCATGGCGATCCTCGCCACGTATTCGTGGACCTCTGAGGCATCGCTGCCATCAGGGGCCCAGTCGGGAAAGGCCGTGCGAGACGGATCGAACGGGCCAGCGGTGGTTTCGTGAAACACCAGCCATTCCGAGGTGATCAGAAGCGAATGGAACACCTTTTCGGGCATCCGGTAGTAGCAGAGGGAGCCTTGTCCGTAGGGCGCCATCTCGAACACGTCGCGAATGCGGCCATCGTCTTCGAAGATTACCGCCTGCGCGGTTCCTTCCATTACATAAAACGACTCCGGCTTGCCCAGGTGCATGTGGGGTCGAACATAGGCCTCGCGATGATGCACGATCAGCATCTCATGAAGGCCGGACGATGGATCCGGATGCGTGCATAGCCGGCTGCGCAAACGCGGATTGCCTGCGGCGATGCGTTTCAGCTCGCTGATCGTCGCGTCGTCCGCAGTGACGATGGCGTCATTGGAATAGTAGACTTCCGGATTCTGCGCGCGTAGCGACGTCGTCCGGCGCAGCTCGGTCGTTTCACTCGAAGAAGATGAAGCCATGGTCGCCACAGGCTGTTCGCGACATTGTCAGAGGATGGTCGCGAATTTGTTGACCAGCAGGATGTCCTCGACGGCCTGAATGCCGTCCCGCGACGAAAGCGTGATCTCCTCGACGGCTGCGTGCAGGTCGCAGCCCTCGCGCAGCACGCGGTCGTAGATCTCCCGTCGCCGCGCTTCGTCGGGCGGCAGCATGAAGATGCTGTAGAGGATCAGGCCGCGCAGCCGCGGCAACTCGTCCAGGATGTCCTCGAGCACCATGTAGCTGCCGGGCATGATATGCTCGGTGGCGCTGAGCAGATATTGCAGGTTCTTCCGCTTCGCGTAGTCGCGGATCACGATGTTCTGGACGTGCTGCGGAGTGCGGCTGCCGTTCAGCGGCCGGGCGCCGATATAGCCGCGATGGCCGGCTTGCTCAGCCATGGAAGCCTCCCGGCAGCTTGTATTGCATTCCGACCCGTGTCGCCGGGCGCAGCAGGATCGGTTCGAAGAACTCGCCGAAGCGCTTGTCCGCGTAGGGCGACATGATGCTCTTGAAGCGGCAGTTCATGCTCCAGCGCGTGCTGGATTCCTCGTTGACGCGATTGCCGTGCATCAGGGTCTGGTTGAACAGCATCACGTGACCGTAGGGGATCTCGATGAAGGTCGCGTGCGGCTTGATCGTCTTGTACAGCTCCTCAGCGCTGCGCAGGCTCGCCATCCGGTCCTGCATCTCGCCGTTCAGGGACGGCGACAGCAGGTACATCGCTTTGGTCCGGTGGACATTGACCAGGGGCACCCATACCACGACCTCGAACGGCGAGTCGCCCGACCAGACGTCGGAATGTGTGGCGAGCAGGGAGGAGTCGTCGCCGGGGAGCTGGATGCTGAGATTGACCCGGCGCTGCATGCAGAGCTCGTTGCCGACGATGGTCTCGATCGTCGAGCGCGCCAGGCGGAAATAGGTCGGGCGCAGCCACGGCTCCGCATTGAGACCGGTGATCACGTGCATTCGGAGTGCGTTGAGCTCGGCGACGCTGACCCGCGTATGAATGTTGTCCAGTAGATCCTGCGGATCGTTGGAATGGGGCAGGCGCAGGAAATCCGCCGCGAGTTCCGCGGCCCGCCGCTGAATCCGATCAAGCCCGGCGCGGTCATCCGCCGGGGTCGTGATGAACCCCTCGTCGATGAACCGGTTGGTTAACGACTGCTCTTCGGCCGAAACGAACGCCGTGTCGATCATGCAAAACAACTCCCGCGTGCTGCGCCGAATTATAGCTGATATCGCAAGCCGACTGGAAGGGCCCTACGCGAAGAAACCGGAATGGGCCTCCGCTCCGTTTGCCGGACGTCCCGCCTGGCGTGGCCGGCGCCGGAAACTGCGAACGGGGCTCTGCAAAAACGGCCTGGAACGGCTGAAACTTAGGAATCGACAAAGTGCTCGTCGAACCTTATTCCCGGATAAATGCCGCCCTCGGAGAGGTCGACATGACATATTTTCTGCGGGGACGATCGGTGGCCTGGTTGACGCGATACGGCCGGCGTCCAGCCGAGTCGGGCCTCGGAGCGCCCCGGGTGGGTCACAGCTGAAGTAGGCGGGTTTCGTGCGGATCGGAGTCGATTTCGACAACACTATCGCGAATTACGACGCGGTTTTCGTAGAGGCCGCGCGCGGGCGAGGCTGGGTTGCCGCCGATTTCGAGGGCACCAAGAAGCAGCTGCGCGACTCGGTCCGCAAGCTCGATCACGGCGAAATCAAGTGGCAGGTCCTGCAAGGTGAGGTCTACGGGCCGCGCATGCACGAGGCCGTACCGTTTCCCGGCGTGATGGAGTTCTTCGAGGCGGCTCATCGGCGCGGACTCAGCCTGTTCATCGTCAGCCACAAGACCCGATTTGCGAACTATGACGAGACGCGAGCCGACCTGCGCGAGGGCGCCTTGCGCTGGATGGAGGCGCGGGGCTTCTTCGAGCAGGACCGCAGCGGACTCGTGCGCCCAAACGTCTTCTTCGCAGACACGCGCGCCGAGAAGATCGCGCGCATCGGGATGCTCGGTTGCACCGTTTTCATAGACGACCTCGAGGAAGTGTTCGTAGATCCGGCATTTCCAGGCGACGTCAGCCGGGTTCTGTTCACGTCTGGGAACGCGCCCGTCGGCAGCGGTGCGATCATCGCCAAGGCGACCTGGGCTGATATCACGCGGCATGTCCTTGGCGAACCGGAAGCCGCCGCGGCCAACATACTCGACGAGACCACGCGGATCGCGGTCGATCTGATCGGGGCTCCGATACGATCGATCGAGCCGGTGCGAGCCGGCGGCAACAACCGATTGTTCCGGATCACCGCGGTCGACGGCGCGCGCTTTGCGCTCAAGCAATATCCCCGGCAAGCATCCGATCCGCGCGACCGGCTGGCTACGGAGTTCAGGGCCCTTCAGTTCATGCGACAGGCCGGTGCGACGCAGGTACCGGCGCCGCTGGCCTCTGATCCCATGTCAGGGTTCGCACTGTATGACTGGATCGACGGACAGTCCCCCGTGGCAAATGCGTCCACGGTCGAGGCGGCGATAGCATTCGTGGGCGAACTGCTTAAGCTTTCCGGCCACCAAACCGCTGCCATGATGCCGACCGCGTCCGAGGCCTGCTTCAGTCCCGCAGATATTGTTGCGCAGGTGGAGCGGCGGTTTGCGGTGCTGAAGGACGCCGCGGCTTCGCACGCACATCTCGATGCTTTTCTCGCCGTCCGATTTGCCGGAACTGCCGTTCGTACGGTGGAGCGTGCGAAGGAACTGTGCCGTGGAGAGCATGTGGATTTCGACGCACCGCTCGATTCGTCCGCCCGTTGCCTTAGTCCGTCCGATTTCGGTTTTCACAACGCATTGCAGCGGCCGGATGGGCGTCTCGTGTTCCTGGATTTCGAATATTTCGGCTGGGATGACCCGGTGAAGCTGACATGCGATTTCATGTTGCATCCCGGCATGAATTTGTCGCCCGATCTTGCGCGGCAATTCCGCCAGGGCATGGTCGGCCTGTTCGGCGCAGAACGCGGTTTCGACGTGCGACTGCGCGTCTGCCTGCCGCTCTATGCCCTGCGATGGACAATGATCCTGCTCAACGAATTCCTGCCCGAGCGATGGGCGCGCAGGGTCGCGGCCGGCGTTCAGGCCGAGCACCGCGACGTGTTGGAGCAACAGCTCGAGAAAGCGAAGGCGATGCTTGCCAGAGCCGAGACCGCGGATAGCTCGACCTAGCGGGTCAGCGTATTTGCCGGTGCGGTGCTGCCAAGCCGGGGCAGGGCAAACAGCTTCTCGGCAACGAGATTGACGAAATAGCGCGAACCTTCGCGGGTGAAGTGCGCGGCATCCCACGCCATTGGAATATCGGGTGCGTCCGGCACCATGGTCAGGCAACCATCCGTATTGCACAGCTGCTTGATTGGCGAAATGTACTCGATCCCGAGGGTGGCGGCCCGCCCGGCCATATCGCGATCGATATCCTCCATGTGGTGGACCACTCCGAAGGTCATGCGGCCGGGCAACGTCGCCGAATGGTGCTCACCGACATAGCGTGACAGCACATCGGGCAGCGTTCCCTCCCAATGCGGCACCGGGCCTATCAGGACAATTCTTTCAACCCCCATGTTCCTCAGGATTTCCACCGTCCCGGCAAGTCGGTCGAGCGCGTCCTCTTTCTCCGATTGCGGCCAGTCATGAGCTAGCACGACGACTTTGGGTTTGATCTCCCCAAATTCCTTTCGGATCGAGTCGTTGATCGGACGGCAGAGCGGAACGCCAACCTTGTCGAAATCAAAGACGGGCGGACAGGAACTCGACGTGAATTGAGCGATGGCGAACCTGTCGCTTGCCGGGTTGTCCTTGATCCCGCGGTAAAGATGGGCGCCATGGGAGTCGCCCCAGATGGCCAGCACCGGAGCGCCGGCAGCGATCTTGTCTGCCTCGACACAAATCGGCGAGAAAATCTGCTCCTTGCCGAACAGCAGGCAGTGGTCGTTCCTGTAGTCGATCCAGTAGTTGTATTTCCGGTACTGCAGCACGCTCGCAACGTTGTCCAGGTTTCGTTGCGGAAGCCCGTTGGTGATATTGGCTGCAAAGCCGGCGCCGAGCACCGCTGCCATGATTGCGGCAGTCGCCGTCGCCGATAGGCTGAGGGAACGCCAGCGAGATTTGCTGCGCCTGAGCGGAAGCTCAACGACGACATACGTGAGCCATGCAAGAAGAACGCTCAATGCCATGGCGCCGACAAGTTGGGCCGTGGAGGGAACGAGCACGTTCGTTCGGATGAAATACAGGACGGGCCAGTGCCAAAGATAAAGCGGATAGCTGATCAGACCGATGAAGACGATCGCGCGATTTGAAAGGACATTTCGGTTGAGCCACGCCTGCTGGCCGGCCGAAATCAGCAGGAACGCACCTCCCACCGGCAATAATGCGCGCCAGCCGGGAAAGAGACTGTCCTTGTTCAGACGGTAGAGAGCAATCGCGATCAGGCATAATCCAATGACGGATTCCAGGTCGGCGAGCGAGATCGTGCGGCCGGTGCGAGCCTGAAAGGACTGGTCGATGGCGGATTTGACCCGTGTCGCGCCCGAAAGTTTGAACCAGGCGAGAACTGCCCCGGCCAGTAGCTCCCAAAATCGGGCGTGCGGCAGGTAGAAGGCGTCGGCCGCCTCGATCCTGACCGCGTAGCAATTCGCCGCGAATGAAACGACCATGATGGCGACGATGACCGGCAACTGCTTCATGCGCGCGCGAGCGCACAGGTAAAGTACCAGCGGCCAAACGATATAAAATTGCTCTTCAACGCCCAGCGACCACAGATGCAGCAGCGGCTTCGCCTCTGCTGCGGTGTCGAAATATCCCGATTGCCGCCAGAACAGGATGTTTGCCACGAAGGTCGTGCCGGCCTCGATCTCCTGACCGAGTTGCTGATATTTGTGAGGCACCAGCGTGAACCAGCCGAAGATCAGGCACGATCCCAGGACCACGATCAGCGCAGGGAAAATCCGCAATATGCGCCGGGCATAGAAGTCGGCGAAGCTGAAGCTGTTCTGATCCAGACCTTTCATGATGATCGAGGAGATCAGAAAGCCGGAGATCACGAAAAAGATGTCGACTCCGACATACCCGCCCGGCGCGAGGCCGGGAAACGCGTGGAACGCGACGACCGAAACGACTGCAATCGCTCGGAGTCCATCGATATCGGGACGATAGTCGACGCTTTCGTTTTGGCCGATGGGAGAGTTGTTCATAAACGCGAATTCAGGGCTGAGGCCAGGCCGCTCAGGACCACGACGATGACGGTGAAGACACAAGCTCACGCAGTGGAACGTTTGAGCAATGCACGATGGGCGACTGCCTGTGCACCGACGGCCCTGATAGCATCCGCACCCGGGCGGGGGAAGTAATCACAGCGGGGGGATTGCGGGCAAGCGAAAGCGCCGCAGCTTGTCTACGCGAAGGCGGAATCTCCATGACGGCGACCGGAAGGCCGCGTCGCGTGAAAGGCCTTCATCCAACGCCTGGTCCGGATAACGAGATCAGTTCTTGATTGGCGCGATAAAGCCGGTATGCATTTTCATAGCCTGCTCGCGAAGGTCGTAACCGGCTGACGCGGCAATTGTAGTATTCTTTGTGTCGGAATATGTAATGATTACAATTGGTTGCTATCGAATTTATCGCGCGGCGCGCGATGGCGGGCGGCGTCTGCTTTCGAGAACGAACGTGCATCGGCAGAAGGGTGCCACGTCCCGATGAGTTCAAGCGCACAGCACGGTGACGGCGAGGCTTCATTCGAGCGCAGTGCCGAGTCTGATCGGGCAGCATCGCAGGTCGCCTTGTTGGCACCCGCTCTCGCCGAGATTCCCACCCGATTCTGGTTCTCGATCCACGTAGCTTTGACCGTCTTCATCGCATGTGCGCTGCTGTGGGTGGCGCTGAAGAGCGCAATTGCCTCGGGCGTCGATCTGACTCATTCGGAACTGCGCGACCGCATTCTGTACCTGCCGTTCTATATGTTCGGCCCAGTGGCGGTCGTCCTGGCCAATTGGCGCGTCGCTGCGCGTCAGATGCCGCCGCCCGGCAATGCCATCTTGCTGTTTGCAATCGTCGGTCTCACCCACCTCGGTCTGTTGGCTGCAAGCACGGGTCTGCAATTCCTGTTCCTGTGCATGGCTCTGGCGAGTGTTGTCGCTGCGCTTCGCTGGCGGCGCGGACAATACGAGCCGGCGGTCATCGCTGCGTCGACCGCCCGCCGCGTGAATTGGGTCGACGCGATTGCGATCGTCGCCATCTGCATGCTGCTTCTCCCTGCAAGTAGCGACCGGCTGGCCGCGCACATCGGCATCAGCATCGCGAAGATCAGCTATTTCGTTGGTCCGGGGCTTTACAGCTACGGCTCTCATTTGACGCCTGGTCTGGATTTCTACTCTCACTACGGCCCGGGGCTGGGGCCGGCCTTCTCGTACCTGATGGGATCAGGCTGGAGAAACGTAGCGATCAGCGCCGTCGAGCTGACCGTCGCAATCACCTTGTTGTTCTATGGCGCCGAGTATCTGTTGCTGATGTTTTTGACCGGCAGTCGGCTGCTGGCATTCGCCGCGCCCGTTTTCACCGCGGTACTGAACTTCTCGACTTATCTTGCGTTCGATGCCCCCTCGGCATATCCGGCCCGATATCCATTGCTGTTTCCGTTCGTGCTCGCCTTCGGCTGGTTCTGTGGAGGGCGGCAGCGCTTGGCGCCCGTGCTCGTGATGTCGATCTTCGCCGGCATCTCCTTGTTCTGGCATACCGAGGTCGGGCTCTATCTGATCCTGGCGGGATGCGGCGGGATATTCATCTCACGCTGCAATCGGCCGCTTGAGCTCGCTACGATCGTCATTTTCGTGGTCGGATCGATCGCGATGTTCTTTGCCGTGTCTTGGCTATTTCTGGGGCCGTCGTCGCTATCCTGGTCGTTTCTGACTGCCGCCGTGCAGCCGATCATGGCCTACGCAGGAGGGTGGGACGGCGAGGTGGTGCGGTGGAATACGATCTGGAGCGTGTTCTACAACCTTCCCCTGCCGACCGTCGCCATCGTCACGATCGGCGGGCTCTGGTTTTTCATGTGGTGCCGGCCTGACGCCTTGAGCGTGCGCGAACGGCAGGTCGCAGGTGTACTGGCGATGCTGTCCTTTGTCGGTCTCGGCATGCTGACGAAATGGATCAATCGTTCGCTGGATGCCGAGTGGCACCAGAATGCCGCGCCGCTCATCGTTGTGATCTGCTGGTGGGGGCATTTTCTCTGGAGCACTTCCGGAGCGCGTATCGCCCTCGCAAAAGCGGGCAGGGCCACGCGTGTCGGCGTGGCGGCTGCGCCTTTTCTTGCGGCCGGATTGTTTCTTCTCAAGGTCACCGATCGCGCGAACCCGTATCCTTACGGGCTGCCGGCCTACATAGCCTATCCCAGCCTTGCCAAGGCGATCGTCGCACCCTCGCATCTGTACGACGAGCTTTCCTACCGCGACTATTTCGCGAGCACCGACACGATGGGGTGGGATTGGCCGCAGCTACTGACCGGGATATCGGCCGACGACATCGCGTTGATCCAGCGGCATGTTCCGCCTCATCAGCGTGCCCTGGTGGTATCACTCGTCGACTGGGCCTATCTGGCTGAAGCGCAACGCCCGCCGAAATCGGTCTTCATGCCGCTGATGTTCGCGTTTGACCCCGCCTTCGTCGACCGCTCGTTCAGGGATGCCGACCTCGTCTTTGTCGATAACCGTCCCCTGAACCAAGCCCCGGACGCCTCCGAGCAGCTTGTCAATCTGATCAACAAGGATTATGCCCCAACGAGCGAGCGCTCCACCACCTTGACGCTCTATCGCCTGAAGAAATCCGCGGAACAACCCCGTCCCGAAAGCCCTCCACGATGACTGCCGATTCGGTTGCTCTTGCCCGGTCTCCAAAGAGCCTGCCACTTGATGAACGATCGATCTGGTTGCGGCGCCTGGTGGTGGACGCCCTGGTCGGTGGTGAGCGCGGTCACGTCGGCTCGTCGATGTCGCCGATCGAAATTCTGCGCGTGCTCTATGACGACGTGCTGCGCCATCGGCCCAGCGAGCCGGGCTGGTCGCTGCGCGATCGCTGCATTCTGAGCAAGGGCCATGGATGCCTCGCCCTCTATGCGCTGCTGGCCGACAAGGGTTACTTCCCGACCGATCTGCTCAAGACGTTCTGCCGCAAGGGATCGATCCTCGGCGGTCACCCCGAGCACGGCAAGGTGCCCGGCGTCGAGGCCTCGACCGGCGCGCTCGGCCACGGCCTCTCGATCGGCGTTGGCATGGCGCTGGCCGCCCGCATGCAGAAGCGCGACAGCCGCGTCTTCGTGATCATGGGTGACGGCGAAATCAACGAGGGCTCGGTATGGGAAGCGGCGCTTTCCGCAGGCAAGCACAAGCTGTCCAATCTCGTCGCCATCATTGACTACAACAAGATCCAGTCTGCCGGCGCGACCGCTCACATCCAGGAACTGGAGCCGCTGCTCGACAAGTGGCGGGCTTTCGGATTTGCGGCCGAGGAGGTCGATGGCCATGACGTTGCAAAGCTGCAGAAGCTTTTCGCACGTGTGCCGCTCGATGCCGGCCGGCCAACTGCGATCGTCTGCCACACCGTGAAGGGGAAGGGGCTCCCGTTCGCCGAGCACGACCCCGAATGGCATCACAAGTCGAAGGTTACAGCCGAGCTCGGCGAGCGCCTTTATGCCGCCTTGGAGCCGCGCTGATGCGACAGACCTGCGTTAACATGGTGTACGAGCTGGCCAAGGCCGATGACCGCGTCGTCTTCATCGGATCCGACCTCAGCCCCGGCCTGCTGGCCGGCATGCAGGAACAGTTTCCGGACCGCTGGTACATGGAAGGCGTCTCGGAGCAGAACGTCATCGGCATGGCAGCCGGCATGGCCCTGGACGGTGCGATTCCCTATGTCAATACGATTGCGACCTTCATCACCCGCCGCTGCTACGAGCAGGTCGCTGTCGATCTATGCGTGCACGACCTGCCGGTGAGGCTGATCGCGAACGGCGGCGGGCTGGTCTACGCACCGCTGGGCCCCACGCATGAAGCGATCGAGGATATCGCGATCATGCGGGCGCTGCCCAACATGACCGTGGTCGCGCCGGCCGACGCCGAGGAGATGAAGCGGTTCATGGCCGTGTCGGTGGACTGGCCGCACCCGATCTACATACGGCTCGGCAAGGGCGGCGACCGGGTGGTGACCAGGCCGGAGCATGGCTTCGCGATCGGGCAAGCCTATCTGCTGCGCGAAGCCGAGGGCGGAAAATCGAACCCGGTCCTGCTCGTCGGAACCGGCGTTGCAACCACGCAGGCGCTGCAGGCCGCAGAGATGCTGGCGGCGGACGGCATCGCCTGTCACGTTCTGCACATGCCGACGGTGAAGCCGTTGGATGTCGCCGCCATTGAAAAATACGCGCGCGCATCCCGTCTCGTCGTCACGGTCGAAGAACATACGGTCATTGGTGGCCTCGGCAGTGCCGTCACCGATGCGCTGGTCGAGCGCTTCGACGGGCGCGTGCCGAGGATACGCCGGATCGGCATTCCCGATGTCTTCGCCAGCGACTACGGCAACCAGGAATGGCTGATGGAAACGTTCGGCCTGCATGCCGCAAACATCGCCGACGTGGTACGGAAGGCCGTTGGCTCCGACTAACAAGGTTCCCAGAACAGTCGCCTCGCTTTGAAAATCGGAAAGACCCTGTGACCATGCAGCTCTGCCGTCTCTGCCGCTCCGATCGGTTGCGCCCGGTCATCGACCTCGGACCCATGCCGATTGCCCACCGGATGTTGCGTCAACGGGACGAGAGCGAAGAGCGTTTTCCGTTCGCCGTGAAAGTCTGCGATGCCTGCGGACTGCCGCAAATCGCCGAGCCGATCGATCCCGATATCCTGTATCGCGACTTCAACTTCAACTTCAGCAGCTGGAAGGTCGAGCCGCACGAGCCCGACGAGCTCGACACCATCCACTCCTTCGTCAAGCCGAGAAGTGTCTTCGAGATCGGCTGCAACGACGGCCGTTTCCTCGAAGAGCTGCGCAAGCGCGGTGCAGAGGCCCTTGTCGGCGTCGAGCCGAATTCAGTATCGAGCGAGATTGCCCGAAAGCGCGGGCTCGAAGTCCATTGCGACATGGTGAGCCCGGCGATCTGTCAGGACGCCGTCGCACGTCACGGCAAGTTCGACCTCGTGGTGTCGCGCCAGGTCCTCGAGCACATCGGCGATTTCGAGAATTTCTTCGATTGTATCGACCGCACGCTCTCCGATGACGGTTACCTGTTCATCGCCGTTCCGGATTTCGCGCCGGGCCGCGCGGCCGGCGACATCTCCGTCCTGTGGGAGGAGCACGTCAACTACTTCACGGAGGAGACGCTGCTGGCCTTGCTCGCGCGCAAGGGGTTCGAGGCCGTTGCCGTCAAAAAGTACAATTTCAGCGGCGGCTCGCTTGCAGTGACGGCACGCCGCAGCAAGCTGAACCCGCCGGCGTTCGACGGCGGCGCATCGGCTGCGGCGGCGGAGAAGTTCGGCGAGTTGGCCCGCGACTATGGGCGCCGCCTGGTTCCCGCGCTCTCGCGCCTGAAGGCCAAAGGGACGGACATCGTGATGTATGGCGCCGGATGCCGGGCCTGCACGTACACCAACTCGCTCGAGCTCGGTTCGCTGGTCGATTTCGCCATCGACGATCAGAAGGAGCGTCAGGGCCTGTTCATGCCGGGCTCTCGCATCGCGATCCGTTCGCCGGATGAGCTGAAGAAGTCGTCGGCGCCTCTCGTTTGTCTCCTCGCGGTGAACAACGAGAATGAAGCCGTGGTGACGGCGAAGCTGAAAAACATGCTCGACCGGCCGCACGCCATCTTCTCGATCTTCGCGCCCGCCGACATCTGGCGGGAGCTTGATCGCCTCGAGACGCTGTAGGGATCAAGCCGGCGAGGAGCCGGCTTGGTCGGGACCTCCGCGGCTCACTTCAGGCTGATGTTCTGCATCATCTTGATGTTGAAGTACCGGGGGTCGTTGAGCGAGTTCGGCAGACGGCCGGACTTGAAGGCGTCGACCAGCCCCGACACGGCCTGCTCGATCGTGTGCGTCGGCGCAAAGCCGAGCTCGCGGCGGATCTTCTCCGACGAGACGTGGTATGAGCGCAGATCGTCGGTCGGCTCCACCGCGACGTCGACATTGCTGCCGACCACCGACTTGACGATATCGGCGATCTTCATCAGCGAGTGATTCTCGTAGCCGATATTGTAGGTCTTGCCGTCGATCTTCGCGTCGTCCTGCTGCAGCAGGAACAGATAGGCCGCGGACATGTCCTCGATGTGCAGGTTGGGTCTGCGCTGCGTTCCGCCGAACACGCGAATGCGGCCCGTGTTGACCGCGAGATTGGTCAGGATGTTGACGACGACGTCGAGCCGCTGCCGCGGCGCGTAACCGCAGACGGTGGCGGGACGGACGGTGCATGTGACGAACCCCGACGCGGCCTCCTCGGCAAGGTCGGTCTCGCACATCGCCTTGAATTTCGAGTAGTCGGTCAGCGGCTCACAGGACAGATCCTCCGTCACCTCGGCCTCGTCCTTGATGCCGTAGACGCTGGACGAGGACGCGTAGATGAAGCGCTTGATGCCGGCCTTCTTCGCGGCGCGCACCATCGGCCGGAAGCAATCGTAATTGATGGATTTTCCGAGCGACGGGTCGAGTTCGAACGACGGGTCGTTGGAGATGCAGGCGAGATGGATCACCGCGTTGTTGCCGCGCAGGGCCTCGTTGATCGCGGCCTCGTCGCGGATGTCGCCCTTGATCAGGCGCAAATTGGGGTTGTTGCGGACGGCGTCGAAGACGTCCTCGCCGTACATGAACAGGTCGAGCACGGTGACCTTGTGGCCCGCGGCGAGCAAATGGGGAACCAGCACGCTGCCGACATAGCCGGCGCCACCGGTGACCATCACATTCCATTTTTGATCAATCACTGTCGTTCTCCAGAATTGCCGTTCGCGTTACTTCAGCAACGCGGTGACGAATTTGACCAGTGGCACCTTTTCGACCGAACTGCGGTGGCCGACGATACCGACCTTGATCGCGCCTGCAGCGTTGCCGATGAAGGCGACGTCCTCGATATTGCCGCCGGCGGCGACCAGAGGCGCGGTGATCGTCAGGAAGGCGTCCCCCGCGCCGACGGTGTCGACGACTGTCTTGGTGAAAGCGGGAACGCGCGCCACGCCGGTCTTCGACGAGAAGGGGTAGCAGCCGAACGAGCCGTGCGTGATGATCATGTTGTCGCAGTCGATCTTGCCGTGCAGTCCGTTCTCGATCACCGACGCGATGTCGCTGAACTTGTCGGTGGCCGCCAGCCGGGCTTCCGGCGCGTCGATGCAGAGGTAGTCGGCCCGCGGATATTTCGTGACCAGATTATAGCCGTGGTTTCCGCTGTTGCTCTGGGCGTTGATCGCCAGGAACTTGGAGTTGGCGATCAGGGCATCGATCGTGCTTGGCGCGATCATGCCGTGACCGAAATCGGTGACGATCACCACGTCCCCGCCGCGAACGCGCTCGGCGGTGATTTGGTCGATCTCCTTCCGCTCGGCCTCGTCGAGCGGCGTGTCGTCCATGGTGTATACTTCGAAGAGCTTGTGCAGATATCCAAGCTCGACGTACCGCAATTTGCGGGTCGTCGGACGGCCCTGAATGCGGATCGGCGTGAGCGTGACGTTCGGGCGGACATGCGCGCGGATGAACTCTTCCGGGTAGTCGTTGCCACCGAGCGTCGTGACGATCTCCACGGACTTGCAGAAGCTCGCCACGTGATTGGCCGCGGCAATGACGCCGCCGGCAAATTGCTCGCCGTTCTTGAACAGTGTGGCGACGATGTTTTCCTTCGAGGCCTTTCCGAGCGCCGTGACGTACTGGTATTCGTCGATGATGGTGTCGCCGACCAGCACGACGTGCATGTCCTGGATCTTGTCGATCAGCTTCAGCAGGCGTTCGGCGCCGCCGCCTTCGCGCACCTTCTGGAGGTAGTCGCGCAGGGGGGGATCGTAGATGTCGAAGTAGCGATTCATCAGCGACGACGAGCTGAAGGTGACGTCGCGCGTGAAGACGACGCGGCCGCCATGGCGTTCGACGACCTCCCGCTCGGTGGCGATCTTGCCGGTGACGTCATCCTCGGGATTTTCGTAGTCCGAACCCTTCACGTAGATGTCGGGGCGTACGGCATCGAGGATCGGCTCGGCGCTCGAGGTCCGGTTGATTCCGACCCAGTCGACCGTGCCGAGCGCGGCCAGCATCTCCGCGCGCATGTTCTCCGGAAAGATCGGCCGTCCCGGTCCCTTGTTGACGAAACGGTCGGCCGTCACGGTCACGATGACGACGTCAGCCTCGTTGCGCGCTGCCAGGATGTGCCGGACATGGCCGAGATGCACGAGATCGAACACGCCGTGGCAGAGTGCGACGGTCCGGCCTTCTGCCTGCGCGGCCCGCGCGATCGCGGCCAGTTCCTCGATCGTCTTGATCTTCTCGTGCGGGGCCGGATGGCCGGTCGGCTTGTCTGTCGGAGCATTACCCATGTGAATTACCTAAAGCGCAGGTCGGTCTCGGTTGACCGACCCGGAAATGATCGGTTGGCGGCGAGAGCATTGAGTTCGAACGCGTCGGCTCAACGGCTTGCCTTCTGCGACGTGCCGGACGCCGAATCGTTTTCGCCACCAAGATATTTGAACCAGTCCTTGGTGGCGTCGGCGATCTTGTCCACCGTCCAAAGGGGAGCGTCCTTGTACTGGTCCATCGACTTCAGCATCGTCGCGACGCCGACCTCGAACTTCACTTTCGGGGTCCATTTCAGGACCCGCTTGATCTTGGTGATGTCGGCGTAGGTGCAGTCGGGCTCGCCGGGCCGCTTGGGAATGTGGACCTTGTCGCCGCCGAGAAGCTCGACCAGCCGGTTGACGCTGTAGGTGTTGTCGGAGCCGACGTTGAATATCTCGTTCGAGACCTCCGAGCGCGCGGCGGTCACGAAGGCATCGGCGACATCGCTGACGAAGGTGAAGTCGCGGGTCTGCTCGCCATCGCCAACCACCGTGAAGGGCTTGCCGGCGAGCTTCTGCGCCATGAAGACGCCGAACACCGCACCGTAAGTGCCCGTGGTACGGTGGCGCGGCCCGTACACGTTGAACAGACGCAGCGCGACCGCGGGCAGCTTGTAGACCTGGCACCAATGCATGACGCACTGCTCACCGAGATTCTTGGTGAGCGCATAGGGATACATCGGACGGATCTCGGCGCTCTCCGGGGTCGGATAGGCGTCGGGAATTCCGTAGCAGGACGACGATGCGGCGTAAACGAAGCGGTTGGCGCCCGCCTGCCGTGCGGCCTCGAGAACGTTGACCGTGCCGTCGACATTGGCGCGATGATAGGGGATCGGGGACTCGATCGAGGGAACGATGTCGGCCAGCGCCGCGAGATGGAAGACCCAGTCGACACCGTTGAAATACGGTCTGATCGAATCGAGGTCGGTGACGTCGGCCCGCACGATGTTGAGCTGGCTCGAATTGGCACGCGCGGCCAGATTTTCGGGCCGTCCGATCACAAAATTGTCGAGCGCGATGACCTCGTGGCCGTCATCCAGGAGGCGATCGACGAGGTGACTTCCAATGAAGCCGGCGCCGCCAGTAACGATGCATTTCATGGGGAACATCCGTGACGCGAATGCCCAGCGAAACAGGCTCGCCAATGTTTGAGTGAAACCCGAAAGCCGACTACCAGCCGCTCGCAAACTTTGCAAGTATTATACCTTTGCAATCCCTGGTAATAGCCGGTATCACCCCGTCATGTTGCAATCGAGCCGCCAGCCCATGCCAGCCGAGTCCGTCGATCCCGATCACAAGGCTTTTCTCGACGATTACGTGCAACGCCTCCATCGCGCGACGGCGGCGGACGACGGTGTTTTTGCCAGGATCTCCGCCACGCGCGCGGCCTGGTTGCGCGCCCGCGAGCAGGGTGGCCGCGTCATCTTCATCGGCAACGGCGGCTCGGCCGGTATCGCCTCGCATCTGGCTATCGATCTGGCGAAGAACGCCGCTGTGCCCGCACTGTGCTTCAGCGATGCAAGCATGATGTCGTGCCTTGCCAACGACTACGGCTTCGAGGACTGGATCGCGCATGCCGTGCGGTTGAGCGCCCGCGCCGGCGACTGTCTGGTCGCGATCAGCTCGTCGGGGCGTTCGAAGAACATCCTCAATGCGGTTGCACAGGCACGGACGATGAAGCTCGGCGTGATCACGCTGTCGGGCATGAACGAGGACAACCCCCTGCGCAACCTCGGGGACATCAATTTCTGGGCCGACAGCCGCAGCTACAACATCGTCGAGACCACGCACCAGTTCTGGATGATGGCCGCGATCGACCTCGTTATCGGTCGCGCGGAATATCCGGCATCCTGAGGCGGGCATCCGATGCAGTCGCGGCTCAAGCAGGCGGTCCTGTTTTCAGTAAAACTTCTGCTGTCGATCGCCGTGCTGATCTACATCGCGCGCGGTCTCGATCTGCATGCGTTGCGGACCCACCTCGTCTCCGTCGATCCGTTCCTGTTCGTGCTCGCGCTCGCGCTGATATTCGTTCAGACCTTCGCGCTCAACGGCCGGTGGGAGCTGATCATGCGCGCGCTCGGCGTGTCGCTGGACTGGCTGGCCGGCTGGCGAATCCTCATGATCAGCCTCTGGTTCAATCAGGTATTGCCGTCGTCGGTCGGCGGCGATGCGGTGCGAATGTGGCTGCTGCGCCAGCGTGGCGTGCAGTGGCCGGAAGCGGTCAAGGGCGTTGCAGCGGACCGTTTCACGGCGTTGATCGGGCTGATCGTGCTGATGGTGGCCGGATTGCCGTTCCTGATGTCGCGCGTGTCCAATCAGGCCGCGATCCTGGCCATCGGCGGGCTGACATTGGCGGGCGTCGCCGGCACCGTGGTGCTGTTGACGCTCGATCGCCTGCCCAAGCGCCTCATCGCGTTTCCCGCGATCGCGAGCTTCGTCCGGTTCGGAACGCTCGTCAGATTCCTTCTCCTGCAATCCGAGCACCGCGGTTTGCTTTTCGGATCGGCGCTCCTCATCCATCTCGTGACGGCGGCGGCTTGTTATGCCCTGGCCCGCGGCGTAGGAGCGCAACTCTCGGTGGTGGACGCCGCCGTTCTGATTCCGCCGGTGATCCTGCTGACCGCAGTTCCGATCTCGATCAGCGGCTGGGGCGTTCGTGAAGGGGCGATGGTCGCCTGTCTCGGTCTGGCGGGCGTTCCTTCCGAGGAAGCGCTGTCGGTTTCAATCCTGCTGGGTGCCGTCAGCGTCCTCATCGGTCTCGCAGGCGGCGTGATCTGGCTAGCAAGTCGGGAGCGCGGCTCATATTCGGCGGACAAGGCAGCGAAGGCTGCGGAAGCATCGGCGGACTACGGGCTGGCGAAAGCCGAGGAGGTATCGAGCCACCCTTGATCGCTCTTGAATCATTGCCGCCGATCTGATCTCCACAGGGTAGGATTGCCTCACCCGCGCGTGTCTCCGTTTTCCGGTCCCACAATGAAAAACCTGTTCTACGTTCGTCATACCTGCCGCCTTTGTCATTCGGACAAGCAGGAACTGGTCGTCCCCATGGCTGGCATGCCCATTGGCACGCCGAACTTCCAGGTGCCGGACGCCAGCGTCGACGATCCCGTCTTTCGGGCCGCCGTGCCGATGGCGCTGCACCTGTGCGCAGACTGCGGCCACCTCCAGATTCTCCATGTCGGCAATCCGGAGATCCAGTACCGCAACTACGTCTACACGACCTCGCTCTCGCTCGGCCTGCGGGAGCATTTCGCAGGCTATGCCAACGACGTCATCAGCCGTTTCGGGATTGCGCCGGGCTCGCTGGTCGTCGAACTCGGCAGCAATGACGGCTCGCTGCTCGGCTTCTTCAAAGAGCGCGGCATGCGGGTACTGGGTGTCGATCCCGCCGTCGACATCGCGCGGCGTGCGACGGAAGCGGGGATCGAGACTATCGGCGATTTCTTCACCGATGCCATTGGTCACCGCATTCTGCAGAGCCATGGTGCGGCCAGCGTCGTCATCGCCAATAACATGATCGCCAATGTCGACAATCTCGATCCGCTGGTGATCGGGGTTCGCGACGTGCTTGCGCCGGACGGGTTGTTCGTTTTCGAGACGCAATACGGCGTTGACGTCACCGAGAAGAACCTTCTCGACACTGTCTACCACGAGCATCTGTCGTATTTTAACATCAAGCCGCTGACGCGCTTCTTCGCGCGGCTCGGCATGGAATTGATCGACGTCCAGCACATCTGGACCAAGGGCGGTTCGATCCGCGTGACGGTGCAGCGCGTTGGCGGCGCCAAGAAGCCGTCTGCGGAGGTTGCCCGCTTCGTCGCCGAGGAAGACCGGCTCGGCGTCGACCGGCCGGCCTATTATGCGCCCTATGCGAAGAGAATCGCCGCCATCCGGGACGAGCTGGTCGCGATGGCCGATGCCGCCCACGCGCGCGGTCAGCTGGTGGCCGGCTACGGCGTCTCCGTCGGCACCACGACCCTGCTGCCGCAGTTCGGCCTGGAGAACAAGATCGACTTCCTGGTGGACGACGACCCCAAGAAGGCGAACGTGATGGCCGGCCCGGGATACGACATTTCGATTCTGCCGCCCGCAGCCCTTTACGAGCGCAAGCCGGCGTTCGTCGTCGTCTTCGCTTGGCGCTATGTGGATCCGATCCGGGCCAAGCATGCCCGTTATTTCGCCGAGGGCGGAAAGTTCGTGGTGCCGCTGCCCGGTATCTCCGTGGTCGATCGGGCCGACTGACCGTGCCAGGTCGCTAAAGGGGGGCAGGAGAGGGACCCCTTTACTGTCGTTCTGCAAGGAACCGGCTGAAGCTCCGGGACGGCGCTTTGGCAGGGGCAGATAAGCCCTTGATCGGCCTGGGCTCTGTTCGGTCGTCCGGGGAGGTCGGGTTGTCCGTGCGAGCCCTCTCTATCTTGACCTTTGGTCCCATCCGCAGTAGATACCCCGCACTCGCTGCCGGCCCGTTAAACGCGGATTTCCGGCGCGGCTTTGAAATCCCCGAACAATCGAGCCCGGTTTCCGGCTCATCCTTCAAGACAGAGGGCTGGGCCAACGGCGGCTGTTCGGATCCCTGAAATTCATTCGCGTCTGTCGACGGACGTTGGACATCAAACGATGGCAGTCAGCCCGTTCAAGTTCTTGCAGGAAGTGCGCTCGGAGACCGCCAAGGTCACCTGGCCGACCCGCCGCGAGACCACGATCACCACCATCATGGTGTTCGTGATGGTCGCCGTGGCCTCGATCTTCTTCTTCGCCGCCGACCAGATCATCCGCTACCTCATCACCTTCCTTCTGGGCATCCACTGATGGCAACAGCAACGGCTCAATTGTCTGACAAGCGCTGGTACATCGTCCACGCCTATTCGAATTTCGAAAAGAAGGTCGCCGAATCGATCCGCGAGCAGGCCAAGCAGCGCGGGCTCGAGGAGCTGTTCGAGCTGGTGCTGGTCCCGACCGAGAAGGTCACGGAAGTGCGCCGCGGCCGCAAGATCGACGCCGAGCGCAAGTTCTTCCCGGGCTACGTGCTAGTGAAGATGAAGCTGACCGACGAGGCGTTTCATCTGATCAAGAACACGCCGAAGGTGACGGGCTTCCTCGGCGCCGAAAACAAGCCGATGCCGATCTCGGAATCCGAGGCCATGCGCATCCTGCACCAGGTGCAGGAGGGCGTGGAACGGCCGAAGGCGTCGGTGTCGTTCGAGATCGGCGAGAACGTGCGCGTGGCCGACGGCCCGTTCGCCTCGTTCTCGGGTGTGGTCGAGGAAATCGACGAGGCGCGCTCGCGCGTGAAGGTCGCGGTGTCGATCTTCGGCCGCGCCACGCCGGTCGAGCTGGAATTCGGTCAGGTCGAGAAGGTCTGACCGGACGACGCGTGAAGCGAAGCTTCGCGCGAAAATAGGCCGTGGGAGGAAGAGGGCGGTTGCCAGCCGCGCTCGATCCCAACCACGGAACCTGAAACCGCCGGTCCAGGCCGGCACAACAGGAGTGATACATGGCAAAGAAAGTGACCGGATACCTGAAGCTTCAGGTCCCGGCCGGTGCGGCGAATCCTTCGCCCCCGATCGGTCCCGCGCTCGGTCAGCGCGGTCTCAACATCATGGAGTTCTGCAAGGCGTTCAACGCCCAGACCCAGAAGGAAGAGAAGAACACCCCGATCCCGGTGGTCATCACCATCTATGCGGACCGTTCCTTCACCTTCGAGATGAAGACGCCGCCGATGTCCTTCTTCCTCAAGCAGGCTGCAAAAATCCAGTCCGGCTCGAAGGCGCCGGGCCGCGACAAGGCCGGCGCGGTGACCAAGGCGCAGGTGCGCGAGATCGCCGAGAAGAAGATGAAGGATCTCAATTGCGACACCATCGAATCGGCCATGAAGATGGTCGAGGGCTCTGCCCGCTCGATGGGTCTGGAAGTGGCGGGGTAAGGGCTCATGGCAATCGGAAAGCGTTTGAACAAAGCCCGCGAAGGTGTTGACCGCGAAAAGCTTTACCCGCTCGCGGACGCCATCAAGATGGTCAAGGAACGCGCGAAAGCGAAGTTCGACGAGACCATCGAGGTCGCGATCAATCTCGGCGTCGATCCGCGCCACGCCGACCAGATGGTCCGCGGCGTCGTGACCCTGCCGAACGGCACCGGCCGTACGCTCCGCGTCGGCGTGTTCGCCCGCGGCGCCAAGGCCGACGAGGCCAAGGCTGCGGGCGCCGACGTCGTCGGCGCCGAAGACCTGGTCGAGAAGGTGCAGAACGGCTCGATCGATTTCGACCGCTGTATCGCCACCCCCGACATGATGCCGCTGGTCGGCCGTCTCGGTAAGGTGCTCGGCCCGCGCGGCCTGATGCCGAACCCGAAGATCGGCACCGTGACCATGGACGTCACCGGTGCGGTGAAGGGTGCCAAGGGCGGATCGGTCGAGTTCCGTGTCGAGAAGGCCGGCATCCTGCAGGCCGGCGTCGGCAAGGCCTCGTTCTCCGAGGAGAAGCTGGTCGAGAACATCAAGGCGCTGGCCGATGCTGTTTCGAAGGCCAAGCCCGCCGGTTCCAAGGGGACCTACATCCAGCGCGTTGCGGTGTCCTCGACGATGGGCCCGGGCGTGAAGGTCGAGCCGGGCACCATTCTCGGCTAAGGTTTGAAAATTGCATGAGGTGAGGGGCGGAATCGGGCAACCGATTCCGCCCCTCATCGTTTGTGGCGACGTTTACCGGAAACAAGAACAATGGCTGACAAGGTCCTGATCTACTCGCGCTTTCCCAAGACGATGATGGTGCGTTTCGCCGAGCGGTTCGAACTGCTCGATACCGGCGGCAAGCCCGCGCGCGAAGTGTTTTCGGCCGATGAACTGAGTGGCATCCGCGCGCTGCTCACCGCGGGCGGCACGCCGCTCGACGCGGAGGCGATGGACCTGTTTCCGAAGCTCGGCGCCATCGTCTGCTATGGCACCGGCTATGACGGCATCGACCTGAAGGCGGCCGCAGCCCGCAACATCGAAGTCGGCCACAGCCCGGGCGCCAATGCGGCCTCGGTCGCCGACATCGCGATGACCTTGATGCTCGCGACGACGCGGCGGATCCTGGCTGCCGACCAATATGTCCGCAGCGGCGATTGGGTGGCGTCAATGCCGTCGCCGATGATGCGGCCCAAGGCCGGCATGCCCGGCCGCCGCATCGGCGTCTACGGCATGGGCGAGATCGGTCGCAAGATCGCCGCGCGCTGTGCCGCCTTCGAGAGCGAAATCGGCTATTTCAGCCGGACTAAGTACGATTTGCCCTATCAATATTTCCCGACCCTGGAGGCGCTGGCCGATTGGTGCAGCGTGCTGATGATCGCGGTCCGGGCAGGGGCCGACACCCAGCATGTCGTCAATGCGGACATCCTGAAGCGCCTGGGCGCGGACGGCTATGTCGTCAACATCTCCCGCGGCTCTGTCATCGACGAGAAGGCCCTGGTAGCGGCCCTGACCGACAAGACCATTGCGGGGGCCGGCCTCGACGTCTTCGACAACGAACCGCACGCCCCCGACGCCCTGACGGCGCTCGCTAACGTAGTGCTCGCGCCGCATATCGGCGGTCACACCCTCGAATCGCACGTCGCCATGCAGGATTGCGTGCTGACGAATCTAGGCGCGTTCTTCGAGGGCAAGTCGCTGCCTCATGGGGTCAAATGAGCCTGAATCAGCCCTTGTCGGCCCAGGACAGGCATCCGCGGCAACGGATTGGAACTGGTGTGAATTTTGCTCTTGGCAAGCAGGCTCCGAGCGGTTAAAGAACCGCTTCCGGACGTGCCGGCCTCGGCTGGCGCGTTCGTGCACGCATTCCGAAAACCCGACAAGACAGGAGATCATTCCTTTTCAGGACGTCCGTAAGGATTTGCCGGAAAAGGGAAGAAAACCCGTCGGTTGGTGGAGTGCGGGCAGAGGTCGGGCGGTTCGCCGGCTGACCTTGTCCTGTCCAAGACTGCAGGCGCCCGCGGGGAATCTCGATTTCTCAACGGCTTAATCGCATGGCCTGCATAGACGGGTGAAGACCGGATTTCACTTCGCGCCCAGCTTTACGGCTGGCTCCGCGGAACGGGTCTGGTTCGGACCTCGACACGCCGTGGGCCTTAGCGGGCTCCCGGAGGGCAGGCTTTGAATTGTCGTCTTGCCCGGCGTGTCCGATGGGTTTTGGCCCTGAGGTTCAGGTTTGGGCGGGACGATGGGTGCAACCCGGCGGTCCCGCTTTCGCGATGACCGCCAACCGGAAAGAGCTTGCTGTGGAACGAGCGGCAAAAAAGGAAGCGGTCGAACAGCTCAATGGGGTCTTCAAGACCACGAGCGTCGCGGTCGTTGCCCAATATTCCGGCCTGACCGTTGCCCAGATGCAGAAGCTGCGGACGCAGATGAAGCAGGCTGGCGCCTCGGTGAAGGTCTCGAAGAACCGTCTCGCCAAAATTGCTCTTGAAGGCACTGACGTCGTTGCCATCGGTCCCATGCTGAAGGGACCGACCGTGATCGCCACTTCGAATGATCCGGTAGCGGCGCCAAAGGTCGCCGTCGAATTCGCCAAGACGAACGAAAAGTTCGTCATCATCGGCGGCTCGATGGGAACGACCGTCCTGAATGTCGACGGCGTGAAGGCTCTTGCCTCGCTGCCGTCGCTTGACGAGCTGCGTGCAAAGATCGTCGGCCTGCTTGTGGCCCCGGCGACCAAGCTCGCTCAGCTCGCCAATGCGCCCGCGGGCAAGCTCGCGCGCGTCATCCAGGCTCATGCCTCAAAGGGCGAAGCGGCCTGACGCCCTTCGCAAAACTCAAACCCGAACCAGACTTACATTCAAGGAAACTGAACAATGGCTGACTTGCAGAAGATCGTTGACGACCTCTCGAGCCTCACCGTGCTCGAAGCTGCCGAACTCGCGAAGCTCCTCGAAGAAAAGTGGGGCG
Source organism: Bradyrhizobium sp. SZCCT0153 (assembly GCF_018129995.1). GTDB lineage: Bacteria > Pseudomonadota > Alphaproteobacteria > Rhizobiales > Xanthobacteraceae > Bradyrhizobium > Bradyrhizobium japonicum_G. Next base: position 147,664 of record NZ_JAFCKS010000010.1, on the reverse strand, counting down.
TGTCCGCCGCTGCGGCAGTGGCCGTTGCCGGTCCCGCCGCTGCTGCCGCCGCTCCGGCGGAAGAGAAGACCGAGTTCACGGTCGTTCTGGCCGCCGCCGGCGACAAGAAGATCGAGGTCATCAAGGAAGTCCGCGCCATCACCGGCCTGGGCCTGAAGGAAGCAAAGGACCTCGTCGAGGGCGCGCCGAAGCCTGTCAAGGAAGGCGTGAACAAGGACGAAGCCGAGAAGATCAAGGTCCAGCTCGAGAAGGCTGGCGCAAAGGTCGAGCTCAAGTAAGCAACGCTTACTGGCACAAGATCCCGGCGAGCGTCAGCGAAACCGGGATCTCTGACCATCTCGAAAGGGTGGGCCAGATGCAAAAGGCGTGCGACGGAACGTCCCGACGCAGGCCGAACACGGAAAAGTGTGGGGATTTGAGGGTTTACCCCTCGAATCTCCACTATTGTCGCCCCATATCGGGTCGGCAGCACGAAAGCGCGGTGGGCAGGGATGCCGGATTTCCCTGTAAGCCGTTGGGAGAGCAAGCTATTTCGGGCTTTTGCAGTCCGTGAAGACGATCGTTGTGACGGGCGGGCGTGCCTATGCGCCCCGCGCGTCGTTTTGCGTTTTGAAGATCTGAAGAACAGATTCAGGACATGACGGCCTGAAACTGGATTTTTGGTCCCCAAAACGGGTTCGAAAAATTCAACCCGGGGAGTGGTGGCAGCCGCTTCTTGGACGACGCGCCCCGAGCGGGCGACGAAATGAGAGGCCACGATGGCGCAGCAGACATTCACCGGTCGCAAACGCGTTCGCAAGTTCTTCGGACACATCAAGGAAGTCGCCGAGATGCCGAACCTCATCGAGGTTCAGAAGGCATCCTATGACCAGTTCCTGATGGTCGACGAACCCGCGGGCGGACGCCTCGACGAGGGTCTGCAGGCGGTGTTCCGCTCGGTGTTCCCGATCTCGGACTTCTCGGGCACCTCGATGCTGGAATTCGTCCGCTACGAGTTCGAACAGCCGAAGTACGACGTCGACGAGTGCCGCCAGCGCGGCATGACCTTCGCGGCACCACTCAAGGTGACGCTGCGCCTCATCGTGTTCGATATCGACGAGGAAACCGGCGCGAAGTCGGTGAAGGACATCAAGGAGCAGGACGTCTACATGGGCGACATCCCGCTCATGACGATGAACGGCACCTTCATCGTCAACGGCACCGAGCGCGTCATCGTCTCGCAGATGCACCGGTCGCCCGGCGTGTTCTTCGACCACGACAAGGGCAAGACCCATTCCTCGGGCAAGCTACTGTTCGCCGCCCGTGTCATCCCGTATCGCGGTTCCTGGCTCGACATCGAGTTCGACGCCAAGGACATCGTGTATGCGCGTATCGACCGTCGCCGCAAGATTCCGGTGACGTCGCTGATGTTCGCGCTCGGCCTCGACGGCGAGGCGATCCTGTCCACGTTCTACAAGAAGATCCTCTACAAGCGGACCAAGGAAGGCTGGCGCGTTCCGTTCGACGCCAACCGTTTCCGCGGTTACTCGACCATCAACGACCTGATCGACGCCGACACCGGCAAGGTCGTGCTCGAGGCCGGCAAGAAGCTCACCGTCCGCGGTGCGCGTCAGATGCAGGAGAAGGGGCTGAAGGCGCTGCGCCTGTCGGATGAGGAGCTCGTCGGCAACTATCTCGCCGAGGACCTCGTCAATCCCAAGACCGGCGAGATCCACGCGGAAGCCGGTGAAGAGATCACCGACAAGTCCATGAAGGCCCTCAACGAGCACGGCTACAAGGAGTTGCCGCTGCTCGACATCGACCATGTCAATGTCGGCGCCTACATCCGCAATACGCTCTCGGCCGACAAGAACATGACGCGCGAGGACGCGCTGTTCGACATCTATCGCGTGATGCGTCCGGGCGAGCCGCCGACGCTGGATTCGGCGCAGGCGATGTTCCAGTCGCTGTTCTTCGATTCCGAGCGTTACGACCTCTCCGCGGTCGGCCGCGTCAAGATGAACATGCGCCTCGACCTCGATGCGCCCGACACCCAGCGCACGCTGCGCAAGGAAGACATCCTCTCCGTCATCAAGACGCTGGTGGATTTGCGCGACGGCAAGGGCGAAATCGACGACATCGACCATCTCGGCAATCGCCGTGTGCGCTCGGTCGGCGAGCTCATGGAGAATCAGTACCGCATCGGCCTCCTGCGCATGGAGCGCGCGATCAAGGAGCGCATGTCCTCGGTCGACATCGACACGGTCATGCCGCAGGACCTGATCAACGCCAAGCCGGCGGCTGCCGCCGTGCGCGAGTTCTTCGGCTCCTCGCAGCTCTCGCAGTTCATGGACCAGACCAACCCGCTGTCGGAGATCACCCACAAGCGCCGTCTCTCGGCGCTCGGACCGGGCGGTCTGACCCGCGAGCGCGCCGGCTTCGAGGTGCGCGACGTGCATCCGACGCATTACGGCCGCATCTGCCCGATCGAGACGCCGGAAGGTCCGAACATCGGCCTGATCAACTCGCTCGCGACCTTCGCGCGCGTGAACAAGTACGGCTTCGTCGAGACGCCCTACCGCAAGGTCAAGGACGGCCGCGTCACCGACGAGGTCGTGTACCTCTCGGCGATGGAAGAGGGCCGCTACACGGTCGCGCAGGCCAACGTGCCGCTCGACCCGAAGGGCCGCTTCACCGAAGACCTCGTGGTCTGCCGTCACGCCGGCGAAGTCTTGCCGGTGACGCCGGACAAGGTCGACTACATGGACGTGTCGCCGAAGCAGCTCGTTTCGGTTGCCGCGGCGCTGATCCCGTTCCTCGAGAACGACGACGCCAACCGCGCGCTGATGGGCTCGAACATGCAGCGCCAGGCGGTGCCGCTGGTTCGCGCCGAGGCTCCGTTCGTCGGCACCGGCATGGAAGGCGTCGTTGCGCGTGACTCGGGTGCCGCGATCGCGGCGCGCCGTTCGGGCGTGATCGACCAGATCGACGCGACCCGCGTCGTCATCCGCGCCACCGAAGATCTCGATCCGACCAAGTCGGGCGTCGATATCTACCGTCTGATGAAGTACCAGCGCTCCAACCAGTCGACCTGCATCAACCAGCGTCCGCTGGTGAAGGTCGGCGACATCGTCAAGAAGGGCGACATCATCGCCGACGGTCCGTCGACCGATCTCGGCGAGCTCGCGCTCGGCCGGAACGTGCTCGTCGCGTTCATGCCGTGGAACGGCTACAACTTCGAAGACTCGATCCTGCTCTCCGAGCGGATCGTGAAGGAAGACGTCTTCACCTCGATCCATATCGAGGAATTCGAGGTGATGGCGCGCGACACCAAGCTCGGGCCCGAGGAAATCACCCGCGACATTCCGAACGTTTCGGAAGAAGCGCTGAAGAACCTCGACGAAGCCGGCATCGTGTACATCGGCGCGGAAGTGCGCGCCGGCGACATCCTGGTCGGCAAGATTACGCCGAAGGGCGAAAGCCCGATGACGCCGGAAGAAAAGCTCCTGCGTGCCATCTTCGGCGAGAAGGCCTCCGACGTTCGCGACACCTCGCTGCGCGTTCCTCCGGGCGTGCAGGGCACGATCGTGGAAGTGCGCGTGTTCAACCGTCACGGCGTCGACAAGGACGAGCGCGCTCTGGCGATCGAGCGGGAAGAGATCGAGCGTCTGGCCAAGGACCGCGACGACGAGCAGGCGATCCTGGACCGCAACGTCTACAACCGTCTTGCCGAGCTGCTCGAGGGACGGCAGGGCATCGCCGGTCCGAAGGGCTTCAAGAAGGACACCAAGATCACCCGTGCGGTGCTCGAGGAGTACCCGAAGTCGCAGTGGTGGCTGTTCGCTTCGCCGAACGACAAGCTGATGGCCGAAATCGAGGCCATGCGGAAGCAGTACGACGAGTCGAAGAAGGGGCTGGAACAGCGCTTCCTCGACAAGGTCGAGAAGCTTCAGCGCGGCGACGAGCTGCCGCCCGGCGTGATGAAGATGGTCAAGGTCTTCGTCGCGGTGAAGCGCAAGATCCAGCCCGGCGACAAGATGGCCGGCCGCCACGGCAACAAGGGCGTGGTGTCGAAGATCGTGCCGATCGAGGACATGCCGTTCCTCGAAGACGGTACGCACGCCGACATCGTGCTCAACCCGCTGGGCGTGCCCTCGCGCATGAACGTCGGACAGATCCTCGAGACCCATCTCGGCTGGGCCTGCGCCGGCCTCGGCAAGCGCATCGGCCAGACGGTCGATGCCTATTTGTCGAAGCAGGACATCAGGCCGCTGAAGGAAACCTTGAAGAAGGTCTACGGCGAGGACGAGACGATCAAGTCGCTCAACGACAACGAGTTGATCGAGCTCGGCCACAATCTGAGCCGCGGCGTGCCGATCGCGACGCCGGTGTTCGACGGCGCCAAGGAAGCCGACATCGAGGAGATGCTGAAGCTTGCCGGTCTCGACGCTTCGGGTCAGTCGACCGTGTATGACGGCCGCACCGGCGATGCGTTCGATCGCAAGGTGACGGTGGGCTATATCTACATGCTCAAGCTGCACCATCTGGTCGACGACAAGATCCATGCGCGTTCGATCGGTCCGTACTCGCTCGTCACCCAGCAGCCGCTGGGCGGCAAGGCGCAGTTCGGCGGCCAGCGCTTCGGCGAAATGGAGGTGTGGGCGCTCGAAGCTTACGGCGCGGCGTACACGCTCCAGGAGATGCTGACGGTGAAGTCGGACGACGTCGCCGGCCGCACCAAGGTGTACGAGGCGATCGTGCGCGGCGACGACACGTTCGAGGCCGGTATTCCGGAATCGTTCAACGTGCTGGTCAAGGAAATGCGCTCGCTCGGCCTCAACGTCGACCTGCACAATTCCAAGGTGGGACCGGCGCCGACGTCGGAAGCGGCCGAGTAATACGACCTTTCATGCCCGGCCTTCACGGCCGGGCATCGGCGCCCGACCCGAGGCCTTGAGGGCAGGGCGCCCCGCTCGAGTGATTTTCGAATTTGCGGCCGTAGGCGACCGGCACGCGAGGAGAAGACGATGAACCAAGAAATTATGAATCTCTTCAACCCGACGACTCCGGCTCAGGTCTTCGACCAGATCCGGATCTCGATCGCGTCTCCAGAGAAGATTCTGTCCTGGTCCTACGGCGAGATCAAGAAGCCGGAGACCATCAACTACCGTACCTTCAAGCCCGAGCGCGACGGCCTGTTCTGCGCCCGCATCTTCGGGCCGATCAAGGACTACGAGTGCTTGTGCGGCAAGTACAAGCGCATGAAGTACAAGGGCATCATCTGCGAGAAGTGCTCGGTCGAGGTCACGCTGTCGCGCGTCCGGCGCGAGCGCATGGGCCATATCGAGCTCGCAGCCCCCGTCGCCCACATCTGGTTCCTGAAGTCGCTGCCCTCGCGCATCGGCCTCCTGCTGGACATGACGCTGAAGGATCTCGAGCGGATCCTCTACTTCGAATATTACGTCGTGCTCGAGCCGGGCCTTACCGCGCTGAAGGACCGTCAGCTGCTGTCGGAAGACGAGTATCTGAAGGCGCAGGACGAGTACGGCCAGGATTCCTTCACCGCCATGATCGGCGCTGAGGCGATCCGCGAGCTGCTCAAGGGCATGGATCTCGAGAAGCTCGAGGCCTCCTTGCGCATCGAGATGCAGGAGACCGACTCCGACATCAAGCACAAGAAGCTCGCCAAGCGCCTGAAGATCGTGGAAGCGTTCCGCCACTCCGGCAACAAGCCGGAATGGATGATCATGACCGTGGTCCCGGTGATTCCGCCGGACCTGCGTCCGCTGGTGCCGCTGGACGGCGGCCGCTTCGCGACCTCGGACCTCAACGACCTCTACCGCCGCGTCATCAATCGCAACAACCGCTTGAAGCGACTGATGGAGCTGCGCGCCCCGGACATCATCATCCGCAACGAGAAGCGCATGCTTCAGGAAGCGGTCGATGCGCTGTTCGACAACGGCCGCCGCGGCCGCGTCATCACGGGCGCCAACAAGCGTCCGCTGAAGTCGCTCGCCGACATGCTCAAGGGCAAGCAGGGCCGCTTCCGTCAGAACCTGCTCGGCAAGCGTGTCGACTATTCGGGCCGTTCGGTGATCGTGGTCGGTCCCGAGCTGCGCCTGCATCAGTGCGGCCTGCCGAAGAAGATGGCGCTCGAGCTGTTCAAGCCGTTCATCTACTCGCGGCTTGACGCGAAGGGCCTGTCCACGACCGTGAAGCAGGCCAAGAAGCTGGTCGAGAAGGAGCGGCCCGAGGTCTGGGACATCCTGGACGAGGTCATCCGCGAGCATCCAGTGCTGCTCAACCGAGCGCCGACGCTGCATCGCCTCGGCATCCAGGCGTTCGAGCCCGTGCTGATCGAGGGCAAGGCGATCCAGCTCCACCCGCTGGTCTGCGCCGCGTTCAACGCCGATTTCGACGGCGACCAGATGGCCGTGCACGTTCCGCTGTCGCTCGAGGCGCAGCTGGAAGCGCGCGTCCTGATGATGTCGACCAACAACATCCTGCATCCGGCGAACGGCCAGCCGATCATCGTGCCGTCGCAGGACATCGTGCTCGGTCTGTACTACGTCTCCATCATGCGCGAAGGCCTGCCCGGCGAGGGCAAGATCTTCGGCGACATGGCCGAGCTCGAGCATGCGCTGCACGCGAAGGTCATCCACCTGCACACCAAGATCAAGTATCGGTGGCAGGGCATGGACGAGACCGGCAAGGTCTCGACGCGCTGGATCGAGACCACCGCAGGTCGCGTCATGCTCGGCAATCTCCTGCCGAAGAACCCGCGCATTTCGTACGAGATCATCAACAAGCTGATGACCAAGCGCGAGATCTCCGGCGTCATCGACCAGGTCTACCGCCACTGCGGTCAGAAGGAGACTGTGATCTTCTGCGACCGCATCATGGCGCTCGGCTTCTACAACGCGTTCAAGGCCGGCATCTCGTTCGGCAAGGACGACATGGTCGTTCCGCACTCCAAGTGGAAGATCGTCGACACCACCCGTACGCTGGCGAAGGATTTCGAGCAGCAGTACAACGACGGTCTGATCACCCATGGCGAGAAGTACAACAAGGTCGTCGACGCCTGGTCGAAGGCCACGGAAGAAATCGCCAAGGCGATGATGAAGGAGATCTCCTCGACCAAGAAGACGGCGAGCGGGGCGGATGCTGACATCAACTCGATCTACATGATGGCTCACTCCGGTGCCCGCGGTTCGCCGGCCCAGATGCGCCAGCTCGCCGGCATGCGCGGCCTGATGGCCAAGCCGTCGGGCGAGATCATCGAGACGCCGATCATCTCGAACTTCAAGGAAGGCCTCTCGGTTCTCGAGTACTTCAACTCGACCCACGGCGCCCGCAAGGGCCTCGCGGACACCGCGTTGAAGACCGCGAACTCCGGCTACCTGACCCGTCGTCTGGTCGACGTCGCGCAGGACTGCATCATCACGCAGAACGACTGCGGCACCAAGCTCGGCATCAAGATGCGCGCCATCGTCGATGCCGGCACCGTGGTTGCCTCGCTCGGTTCGCGCATCCTGGGCCGCACGGCCTGCGAAGACGTGCGCGACAGCTCGGGCAAGGTGATCATCAAGCGCGGTACGCTGATGGAAGAGAGCCATCTGGACGCCATCCATCAGGGTGGTGTGCAGGAGGTGAAGATCCGCTCGGCACTGACCTGCGAACTCGTCAACGGCATCTGCGGCATGTGCTACGGCCGCGACCTTGCCCGCGGCACGCCGGTCAACCACGGTGAAGCCGTCGGCGTCATCGCGGCGCAGTCGATCGGCGAGCCGGGCACCCAGCTGACCATGCGCACCTTCCACATCGGCGGTGCGGCGCAGCTCAACGAGCAGTCGTTCGTCGAATCCAACTTCGACGGCAAGATCGTGATCCGGAACAAGGCCATCGCCCGAAACAGCGAAGGTCATCTGGTCGCGATGGTCCGCAACATGGTGATCGCGATCGTCGATGCCGACGGCACCGAGCGTGCGACGCACCGTATCCAGTACGGTTCGCGCCTGCATGTCGACGAAGGCGACACCGTCAAGCGCGGCCAACGCATCGTTGAGTGGGATCCCTACACCCGTCCGCTCCTCACCGAAGTCGAAGGTACCATCGGCTTCGAGGATCTGGTCGAAGGGCAGTCGATCTCGGAAACGCTGGACGAAGCCACCGGTATCGCCAAGCGCGTGGTCATCGACTGGCGCTCGACCCGCGGCGGCGCGGACCTGCGTCCGGCCATCGTGGTCAAGGGCAAGGACGGCAAGGTGCTCAAGCTCGCCCGTGGCGGCGATGCCCGCTACATGCTGTCCGTCGATGCCATTCTCTCGGTCGACGTCGGAGCCAAGGTCAACCCGGGTGACATCCTCGCCCGTGTCTCGACCGAAAGCGCCAAGACGCGTGACATCACCGGCGGTCTGCCGCGGGTGGCGGAACTGTTCGAGGCCCGGCGTCCGAAGGATGCGGCGATCATCGCCGAAATCGCGGGCACCATCCGGTTCGGGCGCGACTACAAGAACAAGCGTCGCATCTCGATCGAGCCGATGGACAAGACCGACGAGGCGCGCGAGTACCTGATCCCTAAGGGCAAGCACATCCACCTTCAGGACGGCGACGTCGTCGAAAAGGGCGACTTCATCGTGGAAGGCAACCCGGCGCCGCACGACATTCTGGCGGTGAAGGGCATCGAGGAGCTCGCGGCCTATCTGGTCAACGAGATCCAGGAGGTCTACCGGCTCCAGGGCGTGCTCATCAACGACAAGCACATCGAGGTGATTGTCCGTCAGATGCTCCAGAAGGTGGAAGTCACCGACCAGGGCGACACGGACATGATCTCGGGCGAGCAGGTCGACAAGATCGAGTTCGACGCGCTGAACGAGAAGGCCAAGGAAGAGGGCAAGAAGATCGCCACGGGTACGCCGGTTCTGCTCGGCATCACCAAGGCGAGCCTCCAGACCCGTTCCTTCTTCTCGGCGGCCTCGTTCCAGGAGACCACCCGCGTCCTCACGGAAGCGGCGGTCAACGGCAAGGTCGATCCGCTCGAAGGCCTCAAGGAGAACGTCATCGTCGGCCGGCTGATCCCGGCAGGCACCGGCGCCTCGATGGCCAAGATCCGCGAAGTCGCGATGAAGCGCGACAAGCTGATCCTGGACGAGCGCGAGAAGCAGGCGGCCGTCGTGTCGCCCGCGCCGGAAGCGGAGCCGATGGCGCTGCCGCCCGCGGAATGATCGTTCATCCGTAGGAATACCGAGGACAATGAAAAGGCCGGCGCAAGCCGGCCTTTTTGCTGCTTTGTTTGCCTGTTGCGGTGCAAGATCAACATTTGTTCATCTTTCCTTCAGGCGCAAAAGCGCTTCTGCTAGGAGAGTTTAGACCGGTGGATCCCGTGACAGGGGCAGGGCCGGAGACCACGGAACTCTCATGCTTGATCTGGCAATCGTAGGCGGCGGCCCCGGCGGGCTGATGAGCGCTTGGTATCTGAAGCGCAAGCTCGGCGATCTCTGCCGCGTCACCATCTACGAGGCATCCGACCGGCTCGGCGGCAAGATCGTCACGCGTAAATTCGATTCCGCGCCCGCGATGTACGAGGCCGGCGTCGCCGAGATCTACGACTACTCGATGACCGGGCCGGATCCGCTGCGCGAACTGATCCAGCATTTCGGCCTGCAGACCATTCCGATGGACGCCGAACAGGTGCAGTTCGGCGGCGAGCTGCTCAACGACGTCGCCGGCATGCGCCGCAAATACGGCGCCAGGACTGCGGCCGCGATCGAGACGTTCCGCGAGCGCTGCGCCGAGGCGATGTCGCCGATCGAATATTACGAAGGCGTCGGCGCGCACGACAACGAGAACCCCTGGGCCTACAAGACCGCCGAGCAGGTGCTCGACGAGGAGGTCGAGGACGAGACCGCAAAGCGTTTCTTCAAGGTGATGGCACGCTCGGACATTGCGACCGAGAGCCACAACACCAACGGCCTCAACGCGCTCAAGAACTATCTGATGGATGTCGACGGCTATATCGGCCTCTATTCCATCCAGAACGGCAACGAGCAGCTGATCGAGTGCCTGCAGTCGGAGGTCAATGCCGACATCCAGCTCAATCACCGCGTGCTCACCGTCGGCAAGGCGCCGACGGGCCGCTACCAGCTCAAGATGATGAACGGCAAGGGCCCGGAGACGCGCGACTTCGATCTCGTGCTGGTCTGCCTGCCGCATTCCTGGCTTGCCACCATGGGCTGGGAGGGCGAGCAGCTCCGCAAGTCGATGGTCAAGCACGTTTCCTATTTCGACCGCCCCGCGCATTATTTGCGCGTCTCGATCCTGTTCGACACGCCGTTCTGGGGCGACAAGATCACGGGCGCCTGGTTCATGTCGGAGGCCTTCGGTGGCTGCTGCGTCTACAACGAAGGCGCGCGTCACGACGTCGGCAACCACGGCGTACTGAACTGGCTGATTCCGGGCTCCGACGCGCTGGCCTTCGCCAATCTCTCCGACCAGGAGCTGATCGACGCCGCGCTGAAATCGCTGCCGGCCTCGCTCGGCGATGCGCGTTCGCATGTCATGGAGGGCAAGATCCACCGCTGGCTGTCGTCGGTGAACGCGATTCCGGGCGGCTTGCCCGTGCGCGACGTCATGACCAATCACCGGCCCGAGCCGAAAGAGCATCCCGGAATCGTCGTGGTCGGCGACTATCTGTTCGACTCGACGCTGAACGGTTTGCTCGACTCCTCGGACGCGGCGACCGACATCATCCTGACCGAGATGATGCGCCTCCGCCGCGAGCGTTCGCAGGACGACAAGCCGCTGTCCGACAAGATCGATCGCGACTATTTCGCAAACTATCGCGGCCTCGGCCCCTATAGCGAGGCGTGGCGTCACTTCACCGATCCGGATTACCTCACCAGGCTGATCGGCATCGTCTGGGGCAAGACCAAGGGTGCCAAGCTATTGGTCGCGGGCTCGGCCAGCGGGGAGCTGGTCGGCGCACTGCGCGATCGCGGCTTTGATGCCTTCGGCATCGAGAACAACCGCGCGATCCACGCCAAAACGCCGAAAGCGCTGAAGAAGTATAACAAGCTCGGCTCGATCACCGACATGCCGTTCAAGGACGGCGCGTTCGACTTCGTGTTCGAGACCAGCCTCTGCCACGTTTCCCCGAAGCAAGTGGTCCGCGGGATCCGGGAGCTGAACCGCGTGGTCAAGACCGGCCTCGTGTTCGGCTCGATCACCTCCGACATGGCCTCGACGGTCATCGACCGCTACGACCTGTTGCGCGGGGTCAGGAAGCTCGGCACTTGGTGGGAATGGTCCGAACTGTTCTTCGGCAACGGCTTCGACCTGTCGATGCACCGCAAGGATTGCACCGACGCGCTCTGGGAGGCGACGCTCGCCGCCAACAAGGGCCCGGGCCAGTGGTACGCCGACGCCGACAGCTTGCGCTATTCCTTCTTCGACAAGGTCGAAGACGAGGACGAGGAGTAGCGGCAAGGACCGAGCCGGATTCGCCATTTGCTTTGCCGAATTCATTCTGATCGCATAGAATCGGTGCAATAGCGGTTTCCGCTATTTTCTGCTTTCTCTGCGGTCATGCCGGCCGTCAGCATCGGTTGGTTTCATGGCGTCCAGGCCTCCTTCTCCCGACAAAAAGAAGCTTGCTGCGGAAGAGGCGGCCGAGCTCGACGACAAGCTCGCCCCCGTCAAGCCCGACCTCGAAGACGACGAGGACGACGAAGACGAGGAGGATGACGAGCTGGAGCTCGACGACGACGATGAGGACGAGGATCTTGTCGTCTTTACCGCGCGCGAGGCTGCCGGCGCGCTCGCGACCATCCTGGGTTTCGTCAAACCCTTCCTGGTCAACTACAAGCGGATGCTGTCCTTCGTGGCGTTCGGCGTCTTCGTCGAGACGCTGTTCAACGTCATCATGCCGCTCAGCCTGAAGTACCTGATCGACGACGCGCTCGGCGAGGAGGATTTTCACGCGCTGTACAAGATCCTCGGGGTGCTCGCGGTCGCCGGCATCTTCACCTCGATCGTCGCGGTCTGGTACGAGCGCTGGGATGCGCGGCTGGCCGCCTGCATCATTTCCGATGTCCGCAAACGGCTGTTCGAGCATGTCCAGGACCTGCCGGCGGCGTATTTCGGCCGCACCAAGCGCGGCGAGATCCTGTCGCGCTTTTCCGTCGACCTCTCGGCCTTCGAAGGCTCGGTCAAGACCTTTGCCAACAGCGCGGCGCTGCCGTTCCTGGAATTGATCGCCGGCATTATCCTGATGCTGTTCCTGAACTGGCAGCTGGCGGCGGTCGCGCTGCTGGTGTTCCCGATCACGCTGATCGGCCCGCGCATGCTCACTCCGAAGGCGGTGCAGGCCAATTACGAGCAGAAGCTGAACGAGAGCGCGCTGCTCGGCATGGTGCAGGAAAACGTCGCTGCGCAGGCCGTGATCAAGGCGTTCAGCCTGCAGCGCAGGATGTTCGGCTTCTTCGCTTTCCGCAACGACGAGACGCGCAACAGGATCGCCTCGGCCGCGTTCCTGTCGACCATGGTGGAGCGCACGGTCACCATCTCGGTGCTGCTCCTGCACCTCGTGGTGCTCGCGATCGGCGCCTATCTGGCGACCAAGGGCCAGATCACCATCGGTACTTTCGTCACCTTCGAGAGCGCGTTCTGGGAGGTCTCCTACAACATCGCCCACGTCATGCACTTCATTCCGGTGTCGATCTCTTCGGCCGCCGCGATCCGGCACATTCAGGAGCTGCTCGACGAGCCGACGCGCGGGGCCGATCGTGCCGGTGCGCCGGACCTGCCGCGCATCACCCACGACATCACCTTCGACCGCGTGACGTTCCAGTACGAGGGCAGCCAGACCCCGGTGCTGGACAATCTCAGCCTCAAGCTCGACGTCGGCAAGCGCATCGCCATCGTCGGTCCCTCAGGTTCCGGCAAGAGCACGCTGCTCAATTTGATCCTGCGACTCTACGTGCCCGACGAGGGCCGCGTCACTATCGACGGGGTCGACGTCCGCAAGGTGACGCTGGATTCGCTGCGCCGGAGCATGGCGGTCGTGTTCCAGGAGAACATGCTGTTCAACATGTCGATCCGCGAGAACATCCGCCTCGGCAAGGAAGGCGCGACCGACGAGGAGGTCGAGGAGGCGGCCAGGAAGGCCGAGATCCACCGCTACATCATGAGCCTGCCGCAGCGGTACGACACGCCGGTGGGCGAGCGCGGCGATACCCTCTCGGGCGGCCAGCGCCAGCGGGTCGCGATCGCGCGCGCGGTCATCCGTAATCCTTCCGTGCTGCTGCTGGACGAGGCTACCTCGGCGCTCGACCAGACCACGGAAGCCGCGATCAACCGTACGCTGCTCAAGGTCGCCAAGGGTCGCACCGTGATCTGGTCGACTCACCGCCTGACCTCGGTGGTCGAGATGGACGAGATCATCGTGATTTCAGGGGGCAGGGCGATCGAGCGCGGCTCGCATGCCGAGTTGCTGGCGAAGAACGGCACCTACCGCAAGCTGTGGAACGACCAGATCCACCAGCCGCATGGCACGGCGGCTCAGGCCGGCGACGACAGCGACGAGGATGAAGACGACCTCGACGAGGACGACGAGGAGGAGTGACCGAGGAAGTTCGGCTCCAGATGGACAGCTCCTCCAAGAGGCCGCAGCAGCCCCTGAACCGACCAGGCAAGGAAGCGTGCCCAGCGCTGCGCCGCCCAGTAGGGGCTCGTCGCGATCGATACTGAACGGAAGTCGAATGCCTTCGCCGCCGACCATTCGTCGCACGCCCGCTTGACCGGATCGGCATAGAAAGCGGCGATCTTGTCGGTATCCATCCCGTCGGAGGCGAGCCATTGCGGGATGTAGACATTGCAGAGTCGCTCGACGTCGGTGAAGACCTTGTCGCAGCCGGTGCCGGCGGCAGGGCAGGAGGTCGCGAAGGCATCGCCCACCAGCACGAGGCCGGGCTGGCCGCTTGCGTCGTTCACATAGAGATCGACCGGGCGGATCTTGATCTCGCCGGGAACGTCGAATGCGCCGGTGATGCGCTTCAGCCGCGGCAGCGCGGCGTTCAGCGTCTCGGCCGGCGCCCGGCGCAATTCATGCAGCCAGGGATCGTCGAAGCCGCGGTAGACGAACAGATTGGCGCGCATCCTCGCCCCGATCGGAAACAGCGTGAGGTAGGGGATGCGGTCGCTCGGCCGTTCCGAGAAATAGGTCAGCGCCGGGAAGTCGAACGAATTCCGTCCCGCCGGCACCACGTCGAACCCGATTGAGATCGAGTGGCAGGCGCTGATGACTGTTCGCGCGATGCCGAGCTGGCGGCGCAGGCCGACATTGAGGCCGTTGGCGAGCACGACCAGCCGGGCCGAGACCACCTCGTCGTTGGAGAGCGTGATCTTCTGCCGTTCCGGGCTCGTCTCGACCGAGACGGCCTTGGCGCAGATTCGCTCGACGCTGGCAGCGATGTCGTCGCGGACGGTGTTAACGAGGGAATCGTAGAGGATGTTGAATTGGCGGCTGGGGGCCTTGTCGAGGAGTTGGCCGAAGCGGGCGATCCAGTTCTTGCCGACGAAGGTCGCGCGGCGCAGCACCGATTCGGCGATTCCGGTCTTCAGGAATCGCTCGACCTGCACGTGACCACTGAGTTTTTCGACTCGAAAGTCCGCCGGATAGCTCTCATGCGGATCGATCAGGACAGTCGAAATACCGGCGCGGCCGAGCATCGCGGCGGCGGTCGAGCCCGAAAGTCCTCCGCCGATGATGGCAATATCGGTGTAGCGCATGGCGTAAATCTCGGCGAAGGGGGCAGATTGACGCCTCAATCGGAAAGAAAGCCTTAGCAAGGGTAATAAAAGTATATTTTATCCGGGTGTAATTATATTTTGAGGTGGCCGAACCTGCGCTGCGTTCCCATATGGGAAAGGCTTGGTGAGCGCGGCAAACTGGCAAATTCCATAGGCGCGAGAAGCGTTTTGTGACTGTCGTTTCGCCTTGACTTGATCGACTCCCACTTATAGAAAGCGCCTCACTTAACGACAGGCGGTGAGCATCGCCAACGTCGGAACGGGCCACCCGTTGACCTCCAAGGTTCTGTGAACCCCCAAGGGTCGCTAAACACGGGCACCAACCTCGACGAATGCCGCTCAAACGCTGTCGATCATAGCTAGGCAATGCCAGTGCGATTTTAGTTCTCTTGAGCAAGCTCTCTCGAGATCGAATTCGGATGCATGACCTCGGTGCGCGGACCGCAGCTTCAAGCTGACCGGTCTGAATATCGCGGTCCTCTGTGGCGTCGTAACGCTTTCCGCTCAGTGATGGTGCGGTTGGCGCAATTTCGCTTTGTGCGGATTGTCCCGCGGAAGGTGGCCTCGTCGGGCGGGTAGCTCGAAAGAATTTGCGGACCCGGTGACGGGCCGCGGCAAGACAGCGGACCCGCAAGGGGCCGCGGCAGAACACAAAGGGTAAGGCCAGGATGCCGACGATCAACCAGCTGATCGCTCAACCGCGGGAAGTGCAGAAGTCGCGCAAGAAGGTGCCGGCGCTGCAGCAGTCGCCGCAGAAGCGCGGCGTTTGCACGCGCGTTTACACCACGACCCCGAAGAAGCCGAACTCGGCGCTTCGTAAGGTTGCCAAGGTGCGCCTGACCAACGGCTTCGAGGTGATCGGCTACATCCCTGGTGAGGGCCATAACCTCCAGGAGCACTCGGTGGTCATGATCCGCGGCGGCCGCGTCAAGGACTTGCCCGGCGTGCGCTACCACATCCTCCGCGGCGTTCTGGATACCCAGGGCGTCAAGAACCGTAAGCAGCGTCGTTCGAAGTACGGCGCCAAGCGTCCGAAGTAAGCGGGAACCAAGCCTATGTCTCGTCGCCACTCAGCGGAAAAGCGCGAAGTTCTGCCGGATCCGAAGTTCGGGAACATCATCGTCACCAAGTTCATGAACTCGGTGATGTACGCCGGCAAGAAGTCGGTCGCCGAAGGTATCGTCTACGGTGCGTTCGGCATCATCGAAACCAAGACCAAGCAGAACCCGCTCGGCGTGTTCGAGCAGGCGCTCGAGAACGTCATGCCGACCATCGAGGTGCGCTCCCGCCGCGTTGGTGGCGCGACCTACCAGGTTCCGGTCGAGGTTCGCTCGACCCGCCGGCAGGCGCTGGGCATCCGCTGGCTGATCTCCGCTGCGCGCGATCGCAACGAGAAGACCATGACCGAGCGGCTCTCGGCGGAGCTTCTGGACGCGTCGAACAACCGCGGGAACGCCGTCAAGAAGCGTGAAGACGTGCACCGGATGGCGGAAGCCAACCGCGCCTTCTCGCACTATCGCTGGTAACGGCGACACACCCGGACTTGCAAGGAACGACTCATGCCCCGCCAACATGCCATCGAGGATTACCGTAACTTCGGTATCATGGCGCATATCGACGCCGGCAAGACCACGACGACCGAGCGCATCCTCTATTATACCGGCAAGAGCCACAAGATCGGCGAAGTGCACGAAGGTGCTGCGACGATGGATTGGATGGAGCAGGAACAGGAGCGTGGCATCACGATCACCTCGGCTGCCACCACCGCGTTCTGGGCCGGCAAGCGCCTGAACATCATCGACACTCCCGGCCACGTCGACTTCACCATTGAAGTCGAACGTTCGCTGCGCGTGCTCGACGGCGCCGTTTGCGTGCTCGACTCGAACCAGGGCGTCGAGCCCCAGACCGAGACCGTCTGGCGCCAGGGCGACAAGTACAAGGTTCCGCGGATCGTCTTCGCCAACAAGATGGACAAGACCGGCGCCGACTTCTTCAAGTGCCTGTCCGACATCGTCGATCGCCTCGGTGCCAAGCCGATCGCGATCCAGCTTCCGATCGGCGCCGAGAACAACTTCAAGGGTCTCGTCGACCTCGTGAAGATGAAGGGTATCGTTTGGAACGATGAATCGCTCGGCGCGAAGTTCGACTATGTCGACATTCCGGAAGATCTCGTCGAGCAGGCCAAGGAATATCGCGAGAAGATGGTGGAAGCCGCCGTCGAACTCGACGACGACGCATTGGCCGCCTTCCTCGACGGCAACGAGCCGGACGAAGCGACGCTGAAGCGGTTGATCCGCAAGGCGGTGCTTACCGGTGCGTTCTATCCCGTGCTGTGCGGCTCGGCCTTCAAGAACAAGGGCGTGCAGCCGCTGCTCGACGCCGTCGTCGACTATCTGCCGTCGCCGATCGACGTCCCCGCGATCAAGGGCACCGACGACCGCGGCAACGAGGTCGTGCGCAAGGCCGACGACAAGGAGCCGCTCGCGCTGCTCGCGTTCAAGATCATGGACGACCCGTTCGTCGGCACCATCACCTTCTGCCGCATCTACTCGGGCGTCCTGCAGAGCGGCACCGGCGTCGTGAACTCGACGCGCGAGAAGAAGGAGCGCATCGGGCGCATGCTGCTGATGCATGCGAACAACCGCGAAGACATCAAGGAAGCCTATGCCGGCGACATCGTCGCGCTGGCGGGCCTGAAGGAAGCGCGCACCGGTGACACGCTGTGCGATCCCGACAAGCAGGTGATCCTGGAGAAGATGGAATTCCCCGAGCCGGTCATCGAGATCGCGATCGAGCCGAAGTCCAAGGCCGACCAGGAAAAGCTGGGCGTGGCGCTGGCCAAGCTCGCCGCGGAGGATCCGTCCTTCCGGGTGTCGACCGACCAGGAGTCCGGCCAGACCATCCTCAAGGGCATGGGCGAACTCCATCTCGACATCAAGGTCGACATCCTCCGGCGTACCTACAAGGTCGACGCCAACATCGGCGCGCCGCAGGTTGCGTTCCGTGAGCGCGTCACCAAGAGGGCCGAGGTCAAGTACACCCACAAGAAGCAGACCGGCGGTACCGGTCAGTTCGCGGAAGTGTCGATCGTGGTCGAGCCGAACGAGCCCGGCAAGGGTTACGAGTTCGAGTCCAAGATCGTCGGCGGTGCGGTTCCGAAGGAATACATCCCCGGCGTCGAAAAGGGCCTCAACAGCGTGATGGGCTCTGGTGTCGTCGCGGGCTTCCCCGTGGTCGACGTCAAGGTTCAGCTCGTCGACGGCAAGTATCACGACGTCGACTCGTCGGCGCTCGCCTTCGAAATCGCATCGCGCGCGGCGTTCCGCGAAGCGCTGCAGAAGGGAAAGTCCGTCCTGCTCGAGCCGATCATGAAGGTCGAAGTGGTGACCCCGGAAGACTACACCGGCTCGGTCATCGGCGACCTGAATTCCCGGCGCGGTCAGATCCAGGGTCAGGACATGCGCGGCAACGCCAACGTCATCAACGCGATGGTGCCGCTCATGAACATGTTCGGTTACGTGAACAACCTGCGCTCGATGAGCCAGGGTCGCGCGACCTTCACCATGCAGTTCGACCACTACGCAGAAGCGCCGGCCAACGTGTCGGCAGAAGTCCAGAAGAAGTTTGCCTGATTGTCGTCGGTTGAAAGCTGACGATTGAACGGAGAGTCAAATGGCCAAAGCAAAGTTTGAACGTAACAAGCCGCACTGCAACATCGGCACCATCGGTCACGTTGACCATGGCAAGACGTCGTTGACCGCGGCGATCACCAAGGTTCTCGCCGAAGCCGGCGGCGCGACGTTCACCGCGTACGACCAGATCGACAAGGCGCCGGAAGAGAAGGCGCGCGGCATCACGATCTCGACCGCGCACGTCGAGTACGAGACGCCGAACCGCCACTACGCCCACGTCGACTGCCCCGGCCACGCTGACTACGTGAAGAACATGATCACCGGCGCCGCCCAGATGGATGGTGCGATCCTGGTCGTGTCGGCCGCTGACGGCCCGATGCCGCAGACCCGCGAGCACATCCTGCTCGCCCGCCAGGTCGGCGTGCCCGCGCTCGTCGTGTTCCTCAACAAGTGCGACATGGTCGACGATCCGGAGCTGCTTGAGCTCGTCGAGCTCGAAGTCCGCGAACTGCTCTCGAAGTACGAATTCCCGGGCGACAAGATCCCGATCATCAAGGGTTCGGCACTCGCCGCTCTCGAAGATTCGGACAAGAAGCTCGGCCACGACGCCATCCTCGAGCTGATGAAGAACGTCGACGAGTACATTCCGCAGCCGGAGCGTCCGATCGACCAGCCGTTCCTGATGCCGGTTGAAGACGTGTTCTCGATCTCGGGTCGCGGTACCGTCGTGACCGGCCGTGTCGAGCGCGGCATCGTCAAGGTCGGCGAGGAAATCGAGATCGTCGGTCTGCGTGCGACCCAGAAGACCACCGTCACCGGCGTCGAAATGTTCCGTAAGCTGCTCGATCAGGGCCAGGCCGGCGACAACATCGGTGCGCTGCTCCGCGGCACCAAGCGCGAAGACGTCGAGCGCGGTCAGGTGCTGGCGAAGCCGGGTTCGGTCAAGCCGCACACCAAGTTCAAGGCCGAGGCTTACATCCTCACCAAGGAAGAGGGCGGCCGCCACACCCCGTTCTTCACCAACTACCGTCCGCAGTTCTACTTCCGCACCACCGACGTGACCGGTGTCGTGCATCTGCCGGAAGGCACCGAGATGGTGATGCCGGGCGACAACATCGCGATGGAAGTGCACCTGATCGTGCCGATCGCGATGGAAGAGAAGCTCCGCTTCGCGATCCGCGAAGGCGGTCGCACCGTCGGCGCCGGCGTCGTCGCCTCGATCATCGAGTAATTACGAGAATAGGGATCGGCGAGTAGCGAATGGAGACATTCGCTATTCGCTATTCGCCACCCACTGAAGAAAGACCACGGCAATGAACGGCCAAAACATTCGTATCCGGCTCAAGGCGTTCGACCATCGTATCCTCGATACGTCGACCCGCGAGATCGTGAACACGGCGAAGCGCACCGGCGCGCAGGTCCGCGGACCCATTCCGCTGCCCACCCGCATCGAGAAGTTCACCGTCAACCGTTCGCCGCACGTCGACAAGAAGAGCCGCGAACAGTTCGAGATGCGCACCCACAAGCGTCTGCTCGACATCGTCGATCCGACCCCGCAGACCGTCGATGCTTTGATGAAGCTCGACCTGGCCGCCGGTGTCGACGTCGAGATCAAGCTCTAAGATTTTTGGATCACGTTCGCGACTAGCGGACAGAAAGAACAGGAAGCACGCCGATGCGCTCCGGAGTGATCGCACAAAAGGTCGGGATGACGCGGGTCTTTACAGAGGCCGGCGAACATATCCCCGTGACCGTGCTGAAGCTCGGCAATTGCCAGGTCGTAGGCCACCGCACTGAAGAGAAAAACGGTTACGTCGCGCTCCAGCTTGGTTCTGGCAGCCGCAAGACCGTGTACATGCCCAAGGCGGAGCGCGGCCAGTTCGCTGTCGCCAAGGTCGAGCCGAAGCGGCAGGTCGAGGAATTCCGCGTCTCCGCGGATGCCATGATCCCTGTCGGCGCCGAGATTCTCGCCGACCACTTCGTGGTCGGCCAGTTCGTCGACGTCACCGGCACCTCGGTCGGTAAAGGCTTCGCCGGCGGCATGAAGCGCTGGAACTTCGGCGGTCTGCGCGCTACGCACGGCGTGTCGGTCTCGCACCGCTCGATCGGTTCGACCGGCGGCCGTCAGGACCCCGGCAAGACCTGGAAGAACAAGAAGATGCCCGGCCATATGGGTGTCGACCGCATCACCACGCTCAACCTTCGAGTCGTCCAGCTCGATGTCGAGCGCGGCCTGATCCTCGTCGAAGGCGCCGTTCCCGGCTCCAAGGGCGGCTGGATCCGCGTGCGCGACGCCGTCAAGAAGCCGCTGCCTAAGGAAGCTCCGAAGCCCGGCAAGTTCAAGGTTGCTGGCGAAGCGGAAGCCGCCCCGGCTGCGCAGGAGGCGTGAGATGGAATTGAAGGTCACCACCCTCGAAGGTAAGGAAGCCGGCTCGGTCCAGCTCTCCGATACCATTTTCGGTCTCGAGCCGCGCCAGGACATCATTGCACGTTGCGTGCAGTGGCAGCTCAACAAGCGCCAGGCCGGCACGCACAAGGCCAAGGGCCGCGCCGAGATCTGGCGCACCGGCAAGAAGATGTACAAGCAGAAGGGCACCGGCGGTGCTCGTCACGGCTCGGCCCGCGTGCCGCAGTTCCGCGGCGGCGGCCGGGCCTTCGGTCCGGTGGTGCGTTCGCACGCCACCGACCTGCCGAAGAAGGTCCGCGCGCTGGCTCTAAAGCATGCGCTCTCGGCCAAGGCCAAGGACGGCGATCTCGTCGTGATCGACAAGGCCGCGCTGGAAGCCGCCAAGACCAAGGCGCTGCTCGGCCACTTCTCGGGTCTGGGGCTCACCAACGCCCTGATCATCGACGGCGCCGAGCTCAACAACGGCTTTGCGGCTGCGGCCCGCAACATTCCGAACATGGACGTGCTGCCGATCCAGGGCATCAACGTCTATGACATCCTGCGCCGTCAGAAGCTCGTTCTGACCAAGGCCGCCATCGATGCGCTGGAGGCGCGCTTCAAATGACGAAGAACATCGAGCCTCGCCACTACGACGTGATCCTGTCGCCGGTCGTGACCGAAAAGGCGACGATCGCCTCGGAGCACAACAAGGTGCTGTTCAAGGTGGCCGCGAAGGCGACCAAGCCGCAGATCAAGGAAGCGATCGAGAAGCTGTTCGACGTCAAGGTCAAGAGCGTCAACACGCTGGTCCGCAAGGGCAAGACCAAGATCTTCCGCGGCAATCTCGGCTCGCAGTCGAACACCAAGCGCGCGATCGTGACCCTCGAAGAGGGCCACCGGATCGACGTCACCACCGGTCTGTAAGGTCGTACGACGATGGCACTGAAGACATTCAATCCCACGACGCCGGGCCAGCGCCAGCTGGTCATGGTCGATCGTTCGGCGCTCTACAAGGGCAAGCCGGTCAAGGCGCTCACCGAAGGCAAGCACTCCTCGGGCGGCCGCAACAACACCGGTCGCATCACCGTGCGCTTCCGCGGCGGTGGTCACAAGCGGACGCTGCGCGTCGTCGACTTCAAGCGTGACAGGCTCGATGCGCCCGCGACGGTCGAGCGGCTGGAATACGATCCGAACCGCACCGCGTTCATCGCGCTCGTCAAGTACGAGGACGGCACCCAGGCCTATATCCTGGCGCCGCAGCGCCTGGCCGTCGGCGATTCCGTCGTTGCCGGCAACTATGTCGACGTGAAGCCGGGCAACGTCATGCCGCTCGGCAACATGCCGGTCGGCACGATCATCCACAACATCGAGGTCAAGATCGGGAAGGGCGGCCAGCTGGCCCGTTCCGCGGGCACCTATGCCCAGCTCGTCGGTCGCGACCATGACTACGTGATCATCCGCCTGAATTCGGGCGAGCAGCGCCTGGTGCACGGCCGGTGCCGCGGCACGATCGGCGCGGTGTCGAACCCGGATCACATGAACACGTCGATCGGCAAGGCCGGCCGCAACCGTTGGCTGGGCCGCAAGCCGCACAACCGCGGCGTTTCGATGAACCCGATCGACCATCCGCACGGCGGTGGTGAAGGTCGTACCTCGGGCGGTCGCCACCCGGTCACTCCGTGGGGCAAGCCGACCAAGGGCAAGAAGACCCGCAGCAACAAGTCGACCAACAAATTCATTCTCCTAAGCCGCCACAAGCGGAAGAAGTAAGGAACGCCGGACATGGTTCGTTCAGTCTGGAAAGGCCCGTTCGTCGAGGGTTCTCTGCTCAAGAAGGCAGATGCCGCGCGCGCGTCCGGCCGTCACGACGTCATCAAGATCTGGAGCCGTCGCTCGACGATCCTGCCGCAGTTCGTCGGCCTGACCTTCGGCGTCTACAACGGTCAGAAGCACGTGCCCGTGGCCGTCAACGAGGAAATGGTCGGTCACAAGTTCGGTGAGTTCTCGCCGACCCGGACCTTCCATGGCCACTCCGGGGACAAGAAAGCCAAGAAGGCTTGAGGATTAAACGATGAGCAAACCTAAGCGCGAACGGAGCCTCGCCGAGAACGAGGCCAAGGCGGTCGCCCGGATGCTGCGGGTGAGCCCGCAGAAGCTCAACCTGGTCGCCCAGCTCATTCGCGGCCGGAAGGCGGCTGCTGCGCTCGCCGACCTGCAGTTTTCGCGCAAGCGGATCGCGGTTGACGTGAAGAAGTGCCTGGAATCGGCTATTGCCAACGCCGAGAACAACCACGACCTCGACGTCGACGATCTCGTCGTGGCGCAGGCCTTCGTCGGCAACGGCCTCGTGATGAAGCGCTTTGCCCCCCGCGGCCGTGGCCGCTCGGGCCGTGTCTACAAACCATTTTCACAGCTGACGATCATCGTTCGTCAGGTCGAAGCCGAAGCAGCGGCTTAAGGGACGCAGGAGAAAACGATGGGTCAAAAGATCAATCCGATCGGCCTGCGTCTGGGCATCAACCGGACCTGGGATTCGCG
Organism: Bradyrhizobium sp. SZCCT0153; assembly: GCF_018129995.1. Lineage (GTDB taxonomy): Bacteria > Pseudomonadota > Alphaproteobacteria > Rhizobiales > Xanthobacteraceae > Bradyrhizobium > Bradyrhizobium japonicum_G. The sequence goes on along the minus strand of NZ_JAFCKS010000010.1, from coordinate 124,321 downwards.
CTGGTTCGCCGGCAAGCAGGAGTACGGCAAGCTGCTGCACGAGGATGTCAAGATCCGCGAGATCCTGCACAAGGAGCTCAAGCAGGCGGCCGTCGCCCGCATCGTGATCGAGCGTCCGCACAAGAAGTGCCGCGTCACCATCCACTCGGCTCGTCCGGGCGTGGTGATCGGCAAGAAGGGTGCCGACATCGACAAGCTTCGCAAGAAGGTCGCGGACATCACCTCGTCCGACGTCGTCATCAACATCGTCGAAATCCGCAAGCCGGAGCTCGATGCGACGCTGGTGGCCGAATCGATCGCGCAGCAGCTGGAGCGCCGCGTGGCGTTCCGCCGCGCCATGAAGCGCGCCGTTCAGTCGGCGATGCGTCTCGGCGCGGAAGGCATCCGAATCAACTGCTCGGGACGTCTGGGCGGTGCGGAAATCGCGCGTATGGAATGGTACCGCGAAGGTCGCGTGCCGCTGCACACGCTGCGTGCCGACATCGACTACGGCGTTGCGACCGCGTTCACGACCTTCGGCACCTGCGGCGTCAAGGTCTGGATCTTCAAGGGCGAGATCCTCGAGCACGATCCGATGGCCCAGGACAAGAGAATGGCCGAAGGCGAGACCAGCGGCGGTGGTGATCGCGGTGGCCGTGGGCGCCGTGACAACGCTGCGGCCTGACGCCAGCACAGAGAATTTGAGGGCTTGAAGCCATGATGCAACCTAAGAAAACGAAGTTCCGGAAGGCGCATAAGGGCCGTATCCACGGCGTTGCGTCTTCGGGTGCGACGTTGGCCTTCGGCCAGTTCGGCCTGAAGGCGACCGAGCCTGAACGCGTCACCGCGCGCCAGATCGAAGCCGCTCGCCGCGCGCTGACCCGCCACATGAAGCGTGCGGGCCGCGTCTGGATCCGCGTGTTCCCGGACGTTCCGGTGTCGAAGAAGCCGGCCGAAGTCCGCATGGGCTCCGGCAAGGGTTCGCCGGAACTGTGGGTCGCGCGCGTCAAGCCGGGCCGGGTGCTGTTCGAGATCGACGGCGTCAACACCCAGACGGCGCGTGAGGCGCTGACCCTGGCGGCCGCCAAGCTGCCGATCAAGACGCGCTTCGTCGAGCGCATTGCGGAGTAATGGCCATGGCACAGATGAAGATCGAAGACATCCGCGCGATGAGCCCCGACCAGCAGGATGACGCCATCCTGAACCTGAAGAAGGAGCGCTTCAACCTGCGCTTCCAGCGTGCCACGGGGCAGCTCGAGAACACCTCGCGCCTGCGCGAGGCTCGTCGTGACATCGCCCGGATCAAGACCGTCGCCGCGCAAAAGCGCGCGAAGAAGAAGTAAGAGGCTTACGAAGATGCCGAAACGTACTTTGCAGGGCGTGGTCGTCAGCGACAAGCAAGCCAAGACCATCGTGGTGCGCGTTGATCGCCGCTTCACGCACCCGATCTACAAGAAGACGATCCGTCGTTCGAAGAACTACCACGCGCACGACGAGAGCAACGAATTCAAGCCGGGCGACATGGTGTGGATCGAGGAATCGAAGCCGATTTCGAAGTTGAAGCGCTGGGTCGTGATCCGGGGCGAACACAAGAAAAGCGCCTGATCTGTTGGCTTTAGCCGACTGACTTCAGGGAAATGTTGAGCGCCGGCTGGGCTGGCGCAAAGAGAAGAGGACGAGGTGCATCAATGATTCAGATGCAGACCAACCTCGACGTGGCCGATAATTCTGGCGCACGCCGTGTCATGTGTATCAAGGTGCTCGGGGGCTCCAAGCGCCGCTACGCCACGATCGGCGACATCATCGTCGTCTCGATCAAGGAAGCGATTCCGCGTGGCAAGGTGAAGAAGGGCGACGTGATGAAGGCCGTCGTGGTGCGCGTCCGCAAGGACATCCGCCGCGCCGACGGTTCGGTCATCCGCTTCGACCGCAACGCCGCCGTTCTGATCAACAACCAGTCCGAGCCGGTCGGCACCCGTATCTTCGGGCCCGTGCCGCGCGAGCTGCGCGCCAAGAATCACATGAAGATCATCTCGCTCGCGCCGGAGGTGCTGTGATGGCTGCGAAGATCCGCAAGGGCGACAAGGTCGTCGTGCTGACCGGTCGCGACAAGGGCCGCACCGGCGAGGTGTTCGAGGTGCGTCCCGACGCCGGCACGGCCCTGGTGCGCGGAATCAACATGGTCAAGCGTCACCAGAAGCAGACGCAGGCCCAGGAGGGCGGCATCATCTCGAAGGAGTCGCCGATCCAACTGTCTAACATCGCGTATGTCGGCAAGGATGGAAAGCCGACCCGCGTCGGATTCAAGATTCTGGCGGACGGCAAGAAGGTCCGCATCGCCAAGAGCTCGGGAGCTGAGATCGATGGCTGAGGCCGCTTACACGCCGCGCCTGCGCGCGGAATACGACGCGAAGATCCGCACCTCCATGACCGAGAAGTTCGGTTATGAGAACGTGATGCAGGTTCCGCGCCTGGACAAGATCGTGCTGAACATGGGCGTTGGCGATTCCGTCAACGACCGCAAGAAGGCCGAGACGGCAGCCGCCGAGCTGACCCAGATCGCCGGCCAGAAGGCGATCGTGACCTACTCGCGTATCGCGATCGCGACCTTCAAGCTGCGTGAGAACCAGCCGATCGGCTGCAAGGTCACGCTGCGCAAGGCCCGCATGTACGAGTTCATCGATCGCCTGGTGACGGTCGCGCTGCCGCGCGTCCGCGACTTCCGCGGCCTGAACCCGAAGAGCTTCGACGGCCGCGGCAACTACTCGCTCGGCATCAAGGAGCACATCATTTTCCCCGAGATCGACTTCGACAAGGTCACGGAAGCCCGCGGTATGGACATCACCGTCTGCACCACGGCCAAGACCGACGAAGAGGCGAGGGCCTTGTTGACCGCTTTCAATTTCCCGTTCCGGCAGTGAGACGCTGACCTAAAGCCTCTCAAACGCGGATACCCAGGAGCCAAGCATGGCAAAGAAGAGTTCAATCGAGAAGAACAACCGGCGCAAGCGGATGACGAAGAACGCCGCCCCGAAGCGCGCGCGGTTGAAGGCGATCATCGCCGACAAGACGCTGCCGATGGAGGAGCGGTTCGCCGCGACCCTGAAGCTGGCGGAAATGCCGCGCAACTCGTCGGCGACCCGCATCCGTCTGCGTTGCGAGCTGTCGGGCCGTCCGCGCTCGATCTACCGCAAGAACAAGCTGTCCCGTATCGCGCTGCGCGAGCTTGGCTCCAAGGGCATGGTCCCGGGCCTCGTGAAGTCCAGCTGGTAAGGAGGGTCGTTTAGATGTCTACGCACGATCCAATCAGCGATCTGATCACCCGTATCCGCAACGCGCAGATGCGCTCCAAGAACAAGGTCTCCACGCCTGGCTCGAAGATGCGCGAGAACGTCCTCGAAGTGCTGAAGAGCGAGGGCTACATCCGCGGTTACGCCACGCTCGAGCATTCCTCGGGCCGCAGCGAGATCGAGATCGAGCTGAAGTATTTCGACGGCGAGCCCGTCATCCGCGAGATCGAGCGGGTCTCCAAGCCTGGGCGTCGCGTTTACGCCTCGGTGAAGAACCTGCCGCGGGTCAACAACGGACTCGGCATTTCGGTGTTGTCGACGCCGAAGGGAATCATGGCCGACCACAGTGCGCGTGAAGCGAACGTGGGCGGTGAAGTTCTCTTCACGGTGTTCTGAGAAGGATTTTTGATCCATGTCACGTGTTGGCAAAAGGCCTGTTGCGGTGCCGTCGGGTGTGACCGCGACCGTCGATGGGCAGACCGTCAAGATGAAGGGGCCGAAGGGCCAGCTTCAGTTCGTCGTCCATGACGACGTCGAGGTGAAGCTCGAGAACGGCCAGGTGAAGGTGAACCCGCGGGTCGAGACCAATCGCGCGCGGGCGCTGTACGGCACGGCTCGCGCCCAGGTCGCGAATCTGGTCGAAGGCGTCACCAAGGGCTTCGAAAAGAAGCTCGAAATCACCGGCGTCGGTTACCGCGCCGCGATGCAGGGCAAGAACCTGCAGCTCGCGCTCGGCTACAGCCACGATGTGGTCTACGCGATCCCGGAAGGGATCACGATCACCGTGCCGAAGCCGACCGAGATCACGGTGACCGGCAGCGACATCCAGCGCGTCGGCCAGGTCGCCGCCGAGATTCGCTCCTATCGTCCGCCGGAGCCCTACAAGGGCAAGGGCGTGAAGTATGTTGGCGAATTCATCTTCCGCAAGGAAGGCAAGAAGAAGTAACGGAGCCGGTCATGACGAAAGCCAAGGTTACGAATGCCCGGCGCAAGCGGAGTGTGCGGCTCAAGTTGCGCCGCTCCGGTGGCGGCCGTCCGCGTCTGTCGGTGTTCCGCTCGTCCAAGCACATCTACGCCCAGGTCATCGACGATCTGAAGGGCGAGACGCTGGCCTCCGCCTCGTCGCTCGAGAAGTCGATGCGCGACGGCGGCAAGACCGGCGCCGACATCGATGCGGCGAAGGCGGTCGGCAAGCTGCTGGCCGAGCGCGCCGCCGAGAAGGGCGTCAAGGAAGTCGTGTTCGATCGCGGCAGCTATCTCTATCACGGGCGCGTCAAGGCTCTTGCCGACGCGGCGCGTGAGAGCGGGCTGAGCTTCTAACAGAATTTGAGGATTGAGGCGTAAGCCTCTGAAGGATTGGAAAAATGGCAGAACGCGAACAACGTGGTGGACGCGATCAACGCGGCGGACGTGACCGTCAGCAGCGCGAGGAGCGCGACAGCGAGTTCGTCGACAAGCTCGTTCACATCAACCGCGTGGCCAAGGTCGTCAAGGGCGGCAAGCGCTTCGGTTTCGCAGCGCTGGTCGTGATCGGCGACCAGAAGGGCCGCGCCGGTTTCGGTCACGGCAAGGCGCGCGAAGTGCCCGAGGCGATCCGCAAGGCAACCGAGTCCGCCAAGCGCAACCTGACGCGCGTGTCGCTGCGCGAGGGCCGTACGCTGCATCACGACATCGCCGGCCGTCATGGCGCGGGTCGTGTCTACCTGCGTGCAGCTCCCGCGGGTACCGGCATCATCGCCGGCGGTCCGATGCGCGCCGTGTTCGAGACGCTCGGCGTCCAGGACGTGGTGGCGAAGTCGATCGGCTCGTCGAACCCCTACAACATGGTGCGCGCGACCTTCGATGCGCTGAAGCACCAGGATTCGCCGCGTTCGGTCGCAGCCCGCCGCAACATCAAGGTCTCCACCCTTCAGGCCCGTCGCATCGGCGGCGATGCCGAAGTGGCTGCTGACTAACGGAAGCTTTTCGGAGTAGACCACGATGGCCAAGGCCGCAAAGACGATCAAGCTCGAGCAGACCGGCAGCGCGATTCGCCGCCATCACTCGCAGCGTTCGACGCTGATCGGGCTCAAGCTCAACAAGATCGGCCGCACCAGTGAACTGCCGGATACCCCGGCGGTCCGCGGCATGATCGAGAAGGTTCACCATCTCGTCCGCATCGTCGACGAGAAGTAAGCAAGGGCGCGCGATCCCGAAGTCCGGCACCGGCTTTCGGCGAAGATCATGCGCAAGAAACAAGGAGAAGGGCGATGAAGCTCAGCGATATCGCCGACAACGCCGGCTCGCGCAAGAAGCGTATGCGCGTCGGCCGCGGCATCGGTTCCGGCAAGGGCAAGCAATCCGGCCGCGGTGGCAAGGGCCAGACCGCGCGTTCGGGCGTGCGCATCAAGGGTTTCGAAGGCGGCCAGATGCCGTTGCATCGCCGTCTGCCCAAGCGCGGCTTCAACAACATCTTCCGCATCGAGTTCGCCGAGATCAATCTCGACCGGCTCCAGGAAGCGGTCGATGCCAAGAAGATCGATGCCGGCAGCGTCGTGAATGTCGAGGCCCTGGTGAAGGGCGGCGTGCTGCGTCGCCCCAAGGGCGGGCTGCGGCTGCTCGGCCGCGGCGAGCTCAAGTCCAAGCTCAACATTGAAGTGCACGGCGCCACCAAGACCGCGATTGCCGCGGTCGAGAAGGCCGGCGGTTCGGTGAAGATTCTCGCCCCTGCCAAGGAAGAAGGCGAGGCGGCGTAACAACTGCGTCATTGGCCCGCGGCTCGCGGGCCTTTACGCATGTGGGACGTGGACTTATCGAAGCCGAGCCCCAGATAATGTCCGGCGTCCGCTATATAGTAGCCCGGCCGCGGGCATGACGGCGCAACAGGCGGCGGGAGAAAGTCCAAGATGGTCTCTGCAGCGGAACAACTGGCAGCCAATCTCAATTTCGGCGCGTTTGCCAAGGCCGACGAGCTGAAGAAGCGCATCTGGTTCACCCTGGGTGCGCTGCTCGTTTATCGGCTCGGGACCTACATCCCGCTGCCCGGCATCGATCCCAACATCTGGGAGCAGGTGTTCCGCTCCCAGGCGGGCGGCATCCTCGGCATGTTCAACATGTTCGCCGGCGGCGGCATCCACCGCATGGCGATCTTCGCGCTGAACATCATGCCGTACATCTCGGCCTCGATCATCATCCAGCTCCTCACCACCGTCTCGCCGCAGCTCGAGGCGCTGAAGAAGGAAGGCGAGGCCGGCCGCAAGCTGCTGAACCAGTACACCCGCTATCTCACGGTCATCCTGGCCGCGTTCCAGTCCTACGGCATCGCCGTGGGCCTCGAGGGCGCCGGCAACGTCGTCAGCGACCCCGGCATGTTCTTCCGCCTGTCCACGGCGATCACGCTGACCGGCGGCACCATGTTCCTGATGTGGCTGGGCGAGCAGATCACCTCGCGCGGCATCGGCAACGGCATCTCGCTGATCATTCTCTCCGGCATCGTCGCCGAGCTGCCGGCGGCGCTCGCCAACATGCTCGAGCTCGGCCGTCAGGGGGCGATGTCGACCGGCCTGATCCTGGTCGTCATCATCATGGCGGTCGCCGTGATCGCCTTCATCGTGTTCATGGAGCGCGCCCAGCGCCGGCTCTTGATCCAGTATCCCAAGCGCCAGGTCGGCAACAAGATGTTCGAAGGCCAGTCCTCGCATCTGCCGCTCAAGCTCAACACCTCGGGCGTGATCCCGCCGATCTTCGCGTCCTCGCTGCTGCTGCTGCCGACCACGGTTGCGAATTTCAACGCGGGCAAGGGACCGGAATGGTTCCAGTGGATCACGACCCAGCTCGGCCACGGCCGGCCGCTGTTCCTGATCATGTATCTCGCGCTGATCGTCTTCTTCGCGTTCTTCTACACCGCGATCGTGTTCAACCCGACCGAGACCGCGGACAATCTGAAGAAGCACGGCGGCTTCATTCCGGGCATCCGCCCCGGTGAGCGCACGGCGGAATATATCGACTACGTGTTGTCGCGCATCACCGTGCTCGGAGCGGTCTATCTGGCGATCGTCTGCTTGATCCCGGAGATCCTGATCTCCTACGCCTCGGTGCCGTTCTACTTCGGCGGCACATCGCTGCTGATCGTCGTCAGCGTCACCATGGACACGGTGGCGCAGGTGCAAGGCTATCTGCTGGCCCATCAGTATGAGGGCCTGATCCGTAAGTCGAAGCTGCGCGGCCGCCGTAGATGAGCAGGGAGCTCGCGCGCCGGATCGCTTTCACGATTGGCGTGCTGCTCCTTTTCAGGCTGGGCACCCAGATCCCGTTCGCAGGGATGGGTGCTTCGAGCCTGTCGTTCTCCGCCGAGCATGTGGGCCGCTTTTCGATCTTTGCACTCGGTATCTTTCCTTATCTGAGTGCTGCGATCGTCATTCGGCTTCCTTCGCTGGTATGGCAGGGCCTGAGCTCGCTCGAGAGGTCGGGCGAGCGCGGCCGGCGCAGGATCTCCGGCTACACGCTGATCCTGACTTTCGCGTTTGGGGCCTTCCAGGCCTACGGCTACGCCTCGGCCGTCCGGACAATTCCGGCACTGGTTCCCAATCCGGACGAATGGTCCGTGCTCGCGGCCACGGCCTCGGTCGTCGGTGGTGTGTTCGTCCTGATCTGGCTCAGTGAACAGATCACCCGCCACGGCATCGGCAATGGTCTGGCGCTGCTGCTCAGCGTCAATTTTCTGGTTCATATCCCGGGCGACGTTGCCGGCATCGCAGGCCTGCTGCAGAGCGGTGAAATCTCCGGCGATCTCGTGCTGGTCCACGCCGTCTTCTGGTTCGCGCTCGTCGCCCTGATCGTCTTTGTTGAGGGCGCGCGACGGAATGTCCGGGTCGAGTTCGCCGAACGCAAAGTCGGCGAACGTCTGCTGCCCGCGTGCTCGGCGGTTCTTCCGATCAAGATCAACAACGCCGGCTTTCTGGTGCCGGCCACCGTGGCGCCGTGGATCTGGTTTCTGCCGCTGGCTGGCCTGACCTACATCTTTGGTGCCGATACGCCATGGGTCGCCGCCGCCTACCGGCAACTTGAGCTTGGCACGCTGGCGCACGTGGTCCTCGGATCGGTTGCGGTCTTCGTGCTTGCGTTCGTCTACACCGCCTATGTGGTCGATCCCGAGCACACGGCCCAATCCTTGGCTGCACGCGACGGCAGCATCACCGGTGTCGCACCCGGCGAGGCGACGGCCGGCTATCTCGATCGCGTCGTATCATTGACGACGGTCGTCGGAGCCGTCTACCTGACGGCATTGCAGTTGATTCCGGAGGTCTTCGAGCTTTACCGGATCGGGCTGCCTTATAGTATGATCATCGATGGTGGTGCGGCGCTGGTTGTGGTTTGCACCGCTCTTGATATCAAAACACAGGTGCGCGACGTATCGCTCACCAATCCGGGGGGCGTACGCCGATGAGAATTATACTTCTGGGACCGCCGGGATCGGGCAAGGGGACCCAGGCGCAGCGGCTGGTACAGCGCTACAGCATCGTCCAGCTTTCGACCGGTGAGATGTTGCGCGCGGCCGTGGCGGCGGGAACGCCGGTCGGGCTCAAGGCCAAGGAAATCATGGCCAGCGGCGGCCTCGTTCCCGACGAGGTCGTGGTCGGAATCATCTCCGATCGCATCGACCAGCCGGACGCGAAGAACGGTTTCATCCTCGACGGTTTCCCGCGCACCGTGCCGCAGGCCGAGGCGCTGGACGAGTTGCTCAAGCACAAGCACCTCAAGCTCGACGCGGTGATCGAGCTCCGCGTCAACGAGAGCGCGCTGCTGAACCGTGTCGAGACCCGCGTTGCCCAGATGCGGGAGCGCGGCGAGGAGGTCCGGATCGACGATACCCCGGAGGTCCTGACCAGGCGTTTAGCCAGCTACCGCAACCAGACGGAACCCCTGATTCACTACTATTCCGAGCGGCGGAAGCTCTCGACCATCGACGGCATGATGGCCATCGACGAGGTGACCCGCGCCATCCACCGCCTGCTCCTGGCGCTCGGGGCGGTCGAGCCCAAGACGCATGCCCGCAGTGCGGCCAAGACGGGCCCCGCCAAGACGACGGCCAAGAAGGCCAAAGCGGCCAAAAAGCCGGTGAAAACAGCCAAAAAGGCTGCGAAATCCGCCAAAAAGGCCACCAAGAAGGCCGTGAAGGGTGCCAAGAAGGCGGCCAGGAAGACCGTCAAGAAGGCGACAAAGAAGGCGGCCAAAAAGACGGTCAAGAAGGCCGTCAAAAAGGGTGCCAAAAAGGCCGCAAAAAAGGTCACGAAAAGGCGAGCCAAGCGCTAGCGGCGGTTGACGAAAGCCCCCTGAATCCCCTAATAAGCCCCGCATCCAAGTCGGATAGTTTCAAACGATGCCGGGCCCCAGGAAGACCAGGGGTGGGCGTCGTGTTCGCGTTTGTGAACACCTGCCCGAGAAACCAAGCACTTAAAGACCGGTTCCTGACGAGGGATCGGCAACAGGAGAGAAGGCCGTGGCCCGTATTGCCGGCGTGAACATTCCGACCAACAAGCGCGTTCTCATCGCGCTCCAGTACATCCATGGCATCGGCCAGAAGATCGCCGGTGAGATCATGGAGAAGGTGAAGATCCCCGCGGATCGTCGCGTCAATCAGCTCAGCGATGCTGAGGTGCTCCAGATCCGCGAAGTGATCGACCGCGACTATCTCGTCGAGGGCGACCTGCGTCGTGAGGTCGGCATCAACATCAAGCGTCTGATGGACCTCGGCTGCTATCGCGGCCTGCGCCATCGTCGCGGCCTGCCGGTGCGCGGTCAGCGGACCCACACCAATGCGCGCACGCGCAAGGGCCCGGCCAAGGCCATCGCCGGCAAGAAGAAGTAAGTTTTCGAATCCAATCACGGCGTGTGGCGAAAGGGGATGACCCGTTCGCCACACGCCTTTCGTTCCACAGGTGTAGCCGCTGGCATTACGGCGGCGTTTGAGATCTCCAGGAAAGGTACTCCATGGGCAAGGAAGCCACCCGCGTTCGTCGTCGTGAGCGCAAGAACATCGCCTCCGGCGTCGCGCACGTGAACTCGTCGTTCAACAACACGACCATCACCATCACCGACGCGCAGGGCAACACGATTGCCTGGTCTTCCGCCGGCACGATGGGCTTCAAGGGCTCGCGCAAGTCGACCCCGTACGCCGCGCAGGTTGCCGCCGAGGACGTGTCCAAGAAGGCGCAGGAGCACGGCATGCGCACGCTGGAAGTCGAAGTCGCCGGTCCCGGTTCGGGCCGCGAATCGGCGCTCCGCGCGCTCCAGGCCGCGGGCTTCACCGTCACCTCGATCCGCGACGTGACCACGATCCCGCACAACGGTTGCCGTCCCCGCAAGCGTCGGCGCGTTTGATACGAGGTCGCGGGCGCCATCGTCGCCTGCGATGACTTTTTTTAAGAAGCTGCGGGTGCGACCCGCGGCCTTTCTCCAACGCCAGAATCTGCAATCGCAGTTCGACTGGCCCGTATGGGTGAAACAGTGACGATCCAGAAAAATTGGCAAGAACTGATTCGGCCGAACAAGCTCCAGGTGACCCCCGGAAGCGATTCGAACCGCTTTGCGACCATCGTCGCCGAGCCGCTCGAGCGCGGCTTCGGCCAGACGCTCGGCAACGCGCTGCGCCGCATCCTGCTCTCCTCGCTCCAGGGCGCGGCGGTGCAGTCGGTGCACATCGACGGCGTGCTGCACGAGTTCTCCTCGATCGCGGGCGTCCGTGAGGACGTCACCGACATCGTGCTGAACATCAAGGACATCTCGATCAAGATGCAGGGCGAAGGCCCCAAGCGCATGGTCGTCAAGAAGTCGGGCCCGGGCGTCGTCACCGCCGGCGACATCCAGACCGTCGGCGACGTCGTGGTGCTCAATCCGGACCTGCAGATCTGCACCCTCGACGAGGGCGCCGAGATTCGCATGGAGTTCACGGTCGCCACCGGCAAGGGCTACGTGCCCGCCGAGCGCAACCGTCCCGAGGACGCGCCGATCGGCCTGATCCCGGTCGACAGCCTGTACTCGCCGGTCCGCAAGGTCTCCTACAAGGTCGAGAACACCCGCGAGGGCCAGATCCTCGACTATGACAAGCTGACCATGACGATCGAGACCAACGGCGCGATCTCGCCGGATGACTCGGTGGCCTACGCCGCCCGCATCCTGCAGGATCAGCTCAACGTGTTCGTCAACTTCGAAGAGCCGCGCAAGGAAGTCGCCCAGGAGATCATCCCGGACCTCGCCTTCAACCCGGCCTTCCTCAAGAAGGTGGACGAGCTCGAGCTGTCGGTGCGTTCGGCCAACTGCTTGAAGAACGACAACATCGTCTACATCGGCGACCTCGTGCAGAAGTCGGAAGCCGAAATGCTCCGCACCCCGAACTTCGGCCGCAAGTCGCTGAACGAGATCAAGGAAGTGCTGGCCCAGATGGGTCTGCATCTCGGCATGGAAGTGCCGGGCTGGCCGCCGGAGAACATCGACGAGCTCGCCAAGCGCTTCGAGGATCACTACTGATCCGAGCTACGACAGGCTAAAGCGCGAGTTCATCGCGCTTTAGCGGGCGAACGCAGGCAGCCCACCTGAGCAACAAGTCCGACGAACCGTCGCGACGAAGACAAGTCAAGGAATAGATCAATGCGTCACGGCAAGGTTCATCGGAAGCTCAACCGCACTGCCGAGCATCGCCGCGCGATGTTCGCCAACATGTGCGCCGCGCTGATCAAGCACGAGCAGATCGTCACCACGCTGCCGAAGGCGAAGGAGCTGCGTCCGATCGTCGAGAAGCTCGTCACCCTCGGCAAGAAGGGCGGTCTCGCCATGCGCCGCCAGGCCATCTCCGAGATGCGCGACAAGGATCAGGTCAGGAAGCTGTTCGACGTCCTGGCGACCCGCTACAAGGACCGCCAGGGCGGCTACACCCGCATCATCAAGGCCGGCTTCCGCTACGGCGACAACGCCGCGATGGCCGTGATCGAGTTCGTCGATCGCGACGTCGATGCCAAGGGCCAGGATTCCGGTCCGGTGCAGGAGAAGGAAGCCGAGGCGGCGTAAGCCGACCGGCATTTCAGTTTTCAGAAAGCGGCGCCCCAGGGCGCCGCTTTTTTTATAGCGCGGCGATATCTCATGCCGCGCACGATCGTTTTGTTGAAGGCAATGCGGGCCGGGGGGCTGACATGAGGATTGTGGTTGGGATTGCGCTGGCGATGCTGATGTCGCCGGCCACCTGCGAGACGCTGGTCGAGCGCGGCGCCTATCTCGTCAACAGCGTGATGGTCTGCCACAACTGCCACACCCCGCGCGCGCCGCAGGGCCTCGATCTCTCGCGCGCATTGTCGGGCGGGCAGACCTTCGACGAGCCGGCATTCAAGGTCACCGGTTCCAACATCACGCCGGACAAGGACACCGGGATCGGCAATTGGAGCGACGCCGAGCTGAAGCGGTTTCTCGTCAGCGGCAACAGGCCGAACGGGACCAGGGTCGCGCCGATCATGCCGACTGCGTTCTACACGGTGCTCACCGCCCGCGATCTCGATGCGCTCGCGGCTTACTTGCGCTCCGTGCCTCCGGTGCGACACGAGACGCCGGCCCCGGAATACAAGATCGCGCTGAAGCCGGAGACGCCGATCTATGCCGGCAAGCAAGCGAGCAGGAGCTGTCCGACCAGCTTGCGCATGGCCGTTATCTGCTGACCATCGCCCATTGCCTGGAATGCCACACGCCGGAGGGCCCGTCCGCCGTGCACGATTTCGCCGCAGCGAGCGGCAAGGGCGGTCGGACATTTAGGGGGCCCTGGGGCGAATCCGTCTCCCCCAATATCACCCCGGATCCCGGCGCAGGTCTCGGCGCGTGGAGCGATGACGAAATCAAACGTGCGATTACGCAAGGCATCGCGCGCGACGGCCACAAGCTCAAGCCGCCGATGGCCTATGCTGCCTACGCCAGCATGACGGCGCAGGACCTCGATGCGATCGTCGCCTTTCTCAGGACACTACGGGCGCGCAACTGATCCTCACGCGTCGGTGAGGGCGATTGAAGCTGCTTGTGTAGCGCACGATATCTGCGTCAGCCTCAATGGAGACGACGCATGAACATCGACCTTTCCGGAAAGACCGCCCTCGTGACCGGCTCGACCGCCGGCATCGGCCACGCCATCGCCAAGGGCCTCGCGGGCTCAGGCGCGAGCGTCGTGATCAACGGTCGCGGCCAGGACAAGGTCGATGTGGCCGCGCGTAAGCTGGAGGCGGCCGGTGCCAAGGTGCGCGGCATCGCCGCCGACGTCTCGACGGCGGCGGGCTGCAAGGCGCTCGTGGCGGCGCTGCCCGAGGTCGACATCCTCATCAACAATGCCGGCATCTTCGAGCCGAAGGACTTTTTCGACATTCCCGACGAGGACTGGAGTCGCTTCTTCGAGGTCAACGTCATGAGCGGCGTGCGGCTGTCGCGCGCGTATCTGAAGGGTATGCTCAAGCGCAATTGGGGCCGGATCGTCTTCATCTCCTCGGAATCCGGCCTCAACATTCCCGTCGAGATGATCCATTACGGCATGAGCAAGACGGCCCAGCTCTCGGTCGCGCGCGGGCTTGCCCAGCTCACCCGCGGCACCGGCGTCACCGTCAATTCCGTGCTGCCGGGTCCGACCATGTCGGAAGGCGTCGAGACCTTCGTGAAGGATCTCGCCAAGCAGAATGGACAGTCGGTGGATGAAGCCGCTGCCAATTTCGTCAAGCAGCATCGACCGAGCTCGCTGATCCAGCGCTTCGCCAGCGTCGACGAGATCGCCAACATGGTTGTCTACGTCGCCTCGAAGCAAGCCTCTGCGACCAACGGAGCGGCACTGCGCGCGGAAGGCGGCATCGTCAACACGATCGCGTGAGGCGCACACATGCCCGCCTATGTGATCTCCGAAGTCGAGGCCCGCAACAGGGCCGCGATGGAGGCCTATCGCTCGCTTGCAGCAACAACCATCGCGCAATATGGCGGCCGCTACCTCGCGCGCGGCGGCGCCACTGAGGTGGTGGAGGGTGGCCCGCCGCCCAAGACCATCATCATCGTCGAGTTTCCCACGATGGCGCGGGCGCGCGAATGGTACGCGTCGGCGGAATATGCCGAGGCGCTGAAGCTGCGGCATACGGCGCTGGAGCGACGGTTGATGTTCGTCGAGGGCGTGACGCTGGAATCGTAGGGTGGGCAAAGCGAAGCGTGCCCACCACTTCTGCCGCATCTGTCGAGAGATGGTGGGCACGGCGCGAGTGCGCCTTTGCCCACCCTACGCAGCAACGCTGTGGCTGCTACCACCCCTCCAGCACGATCTTCCCACGCGACTTGCCGCTCTCCAAGAGCGTGTGCGCGCGCTTGAGGTTGGCCGCGTTGATCGTGCCGAAAGTCTGGTCGAGCGTGGTGCGCAGCACGCCCTTGTCGATGAGGTCGGCGACGTCATTGAGCAGATGATGCTGCGCGATCATGTCCGGCGTCTGGAACGAGGAGCGCGTGAACATCGATTCCCAGTGCACCGAGATCGCCTTGCCCTTGAACGTGCTCATGGTGAACTCTGGCGGATCGTCGATCAGGCCGAACTTGCCCTGCGGCGCCATCAACTCGGCGATCGCCTTGTAGTGCTGTTCGGTGAAGGTGAGGCTCGCGACCAGCGCGACCGGCGGCAGCTTCAGCTTCTCGATCTGCTCCTTCATCGGCTTGCCGTGGTCGATCACCGCATGCGCGCCGAGGTCGAGGCACCATTTTTGCGAATCCGGCCGCGTCGCGGTCGCGACCACCGTGAGACCGGTGAGGCGGCGCGCAAGCTGGATCAGGATCGAGCCGACGCCGCCGGCGCCGCCCGTGATCAGCAGCGTGCGTGGGTCGACGCTCTTGCCGGGCACCGCGCCGAGCCGGTCGAACAGCAATTCCCAGGCGGTGATGGAGGTGAGGGGGAGGGCGGCGGCCTGCGCAAACGACAGGCTCTTCGGCTTGTTGCCGACGATGCGCTCGTCGACCAGATGGAATTCGGAATTGGTGCCCTGGCGCAGGATCGAGCCGGCGTAAAACACCTCGTCGCCCGGCCTGAACAGCGTCACCTCGGGCCCGACGGCATCGACCACGCCGGCCGCGTCATAGCCCAGAATCTTGGTCTCGCCCTCGGGTGGAGCTGCGCGCTTGCGAACCTTGTAGTCGACCGGATTGGCCGAGATCGCCTTTACGGCGACGCGGATATCGCGGCCCTTGGGCTCGGTCTTTGTGGTCTCGAAATCGAACAGCGCGTCCTGATCCTCGATCGGAAGCGATTTCTTGTAGCCGACGGCCTTCATGGCTTGTCTCCATCAGATGGCGCAGAGCTTGTGAGGTGTGCGCCTGGCTTGCTAACTGTCGCTCTGGCTCCGATTTGGCAAGTACTGTAAATTCGGGGATATAGTCCCTGTTTGGATACTATAGGGAAACACGCATGAAACGGCGGGATTTTGCCCGGCGTCCCGGCTGCTCGGTCGAGGCGACGCTGGATCTGATCGACGGCAAGTGGAAGGGCGTGATCCTCTACCACCTCCAGGACGGCACCCAGCGCTTCGGCGAACTGCGCCGCCGGATGCCGGGCATCACCCAGCGCATGCTGACCAAGCAGCTTCGCGCGCTGGAGGAGGACAAGCTCGTCATTCGCAAGGTCTATGCCGAGGTGCCGCCGCGCGTTGAGTATTGCCTCTCCGAGCTCGGTGAGAGCCTGCGGCCGGTGATCGACATATTGAAGGCGTGGGGCGAGAGCCATCAGCAGCGGCTGTCCTGCGCGCCGCCGCCGGTGGTCGTGAAGAAGCCGAAGCGCGCCGCATAGGTATCCGGGAGCGGACCGTGCCGCTCCCGGAAGATCTCGCTTCAGAACGCGAACTGCGTGCGCATCGCGACCGCGTCGAACTTCGAGCCGACATCGGCGGTCGAGACCGGCGAGGCCTGCCGCGACACCGTGCCGTGCAGATAGTCGAGCATGAAGCGGACGTTGCCGTTGACGTACCAGTTCAGCGCCGCCGTGTAGACGGTCTGCCGGCCGCCGGCGATGCCGGTCGCCGTTCCCAACTGGTTGTTGAGGTCGATCGTCGAGAAGCGTCCCGCGATTTCCCAGGCGCCCCAGCCGCCGCCGTCGAGCGAGAACGGATGTGCCGGCTTGACGCCGTTGTAGGCCGCGTTGGCCGCGTTGTAGCTCCGGCCTTCGCCGGTCAGCACGTAGCCGGCCTGCGCGTAACCGCCCTGGAATTTCAGGCTCGGCGCACCGACCAGCGGCACGCCGGTGTGGGCTGTTCGGTCCACATTGTACCAGAAATACTCGCCTTGAACGATGAAGGGACCATAGGTCGCTGCTGCCTCGACGCTATAGACCTGCGCGCCCGAGGCATTGGCGATGGCGCCGGTCGAGATCAGCGTGGTCGGATCGAGACGCAATTCCGGACGATCGCTCAGCGTGACCGTCTGGGTGTTGGCGATCAGATTGCGCGGCGGCTGAATCAGCCATTGCGCATCGGCGCCGATATGCACCGAGTAGTCCTTGCCGCTGACCGGGTTGCCGGCAATACGCGCCACCGCGCCGTATTGCTCGCTCGTGCCCGCCGGAGCCGCGCTCGAGGCGGAGTGAATCGCACCTGTTGAGGGCCCCGTGACATAGCCGCCGATCCACAGCTGGTCGTTGAACCAGCGCGTGCCGACCGCCGAGCGGAAGTCGCCGGCGGCGATGTTGGTCGCGATGACGCCGGGCGAGGCGCGCTCCATGAACATGATGTCGTTGGAGCTCGTGGCCTCGTCCATGGTGTATGGCAAGTCCATGACGCCGGCCTCGATCGCCATCCGTCCACCGAACGGCTTCAGGCCGGTGTAGCTGAGATAGGCGTTCTCGACGCCGGAGACGCCGCCGCCGGGCAGCGAGCCAGGCGCTGCGCCGCCGAATCCGTCGGAAGTGCCCCCGAAGTCGTAGACCAGTGCGAAGTTCCAGTCGTTGAAGAACTTGCCGGTAAGTCCGATGCGCGCGCGGCGGACGTTCTCGCCACTGTCGAGCTTTTGCGGAACGGTCGCCGCCGTGTTGGGACGATAGTCGTAGCCGCCGACATCCCAGTGCACGCGGCTGGTGATCGCGACGCAGTTCGCCTGGTCGGCGGTGCAGATAGTCGGACGGTTGTTCGGCATCGTCACGACGACGCCCGAGGCTGGCGCCGGTCCCTTGAGCGAGATCGCCGCGTTGGCATTGGCGACGACGGCCTTCGCTTCGGATCGAGCTTCGGCTTTTGCCTCCGCCTTCGCTTCAACCCTGGCCTTCGCCGTGGCCGCGGTGTTCGCGGCGGTCTGGCTCTGGAGCTTGTCGAGCTTCTGCTCCAGCATCTTCAACTGCTGCTTCAGAAGCGCGATCTCCTGATCGCTGCTGCTTGTCGATTGGGCGTGGGCCTGCGAGGCCGCCAGCGCGCCGGCGAGACCAATCGCCGTGGCTGCAATTCTTGTCCTGCTCACGTCATGACTCCATCGTTTGATGAACTTCCCCAAGTCACTGGCGGAGAGCCTAGGATCGATCGATGACTGCCCCGCGACGGCGCGGCCCGGTTGCGCGGTTCCCAATGATGCAAATTCGCTGCAACCGAATCCACCGTCGGCCAGAATGCAAGATGACGCGCATCATGCCAATCCGGCGCCCAGGCGAATTGCCATTTCGCACGCCGGGCTTGCATTTGGGCGACACCGGAAGGGACTGAATATTGCCGTCCGGCGCCCTTCTATTGGGGGGCGAACGCGCCTATATTCCGGCGTCTTTTCCGAGAGGTAGGAATGTTTCGTTCGATCCGCGCCGCCGTCATCACCGCATTGTGCATAGCTTTTTCGGCCAGCTTCGATCCGGCCGCGGCGCAGGACCGCCGGGTCCCGTCATCGCCGGCCGAACTGCGGCTGTCCTATGCGCCGATCGTACAGCGGGTGCAGCCGGCGGTCGTCAACGTCTATGCCGCCAAGATGGTGCAGAACCGGAATCCGCTGCTCGACGACCCGATCTTCCGCCGCTTCTTCGGCGTGCCGGGCCAGCAGCCCGAGCAGATGCAGCGCTCGCTCGGCTCCGGCGTCATCGTCGATGCCTCGGGCCTCGTCGTCACCAACGTCCATGTCATCGAAGGCGCCGATCAGGTGAAAGTGTCGCTTTCGGACAAGCGCGAGTTCGAGGCCGAGATCCTGCTGAAGGACACGCGCACCGATCTCGCAGTGCTGCGCCTGAAGGACACCAAGGAGAAATTCCCGACCCTCGACTTCACCAATTCCGACGAGTTGCTGGTCGGTGACGTCGTGCTCGCGATCGGCAATCCCTTCGGCGTCGGCCAGACCGTGACCCACGGCATCATCTCGGCGCTGGCACGCACGCAGGTCGGCATCACCGACTACCAGTTCTTCATCCAGACGGATGCGGCGATCAATCCCGGCAATTCCGGTGGCGCGCTGGTGGACATGAGCGGCAAGCTCGCCGGCATCAACACCGCGATCTATTCGCGTTCCGGCGGCTCGCAAGGCATCGGCTTCGCGATCCCCGCCAATATGGTGCGCGTCGTCGTCGCCTCCGCCAGGAGCGGCGGCAAGGCGGTGAAGCGGCCCTGGTTAGGGGCGAAATTGCAGGCGGTGACGCCCGAGATCGCCGAGAGCCTCGGCCTGCGCTCGCCGACCGGTGCGCTGGTCGCCAGCGTGGTGTCGAACGGCCCGGCGGCGAAGGCCGGCTTGAAATCCTCCGATCTCATCACCGGCATCGACGGCCAGACCGTGGATGACCCCAACGCTTTCGACTATCGCTTCGCAACGCGCCCGCTCGGCGGCACGGCGCAGATCGACGTGCAGCGGGCCGGCAAGCCGGTCAAGCTGACGGTCGCGCTGGAGACGGCGCCCGACGTCGGTCGCAACGAACTCGTCGTCACCGCGCGCTCGCCGTTCCAGGGCGCGAAGGTCTCGACCATCACGCCGGCGCTTGCTGACGAACTGCATCTGGACGCCGACACCGAAGGCGTCGTGATCACCGATCTCGGCAGCGACAGCGCGGCTGCAAATGTCGGCTTCCAGAAGGGCGACATCATCCTGGCCGTCAACAACCAGAAGATCGGCAAGAGCGGCGACCTCGAAAAGGCCGCAGGCGAGCGCCCGCGGATCTGGCGCATCACGCTGGTGCGCGGTGGCCAGCAGATCAACGTCACGCTGGGCGGATGAGTCCGAAGCGATCGCAGGAGACGCCAACTCTCTTCGCCGCGGCGGGGCTCGACCACGAGGCTCCGCATCCGCTGCCGGACAGGCTGCGGCCGCGCGCGCTCTCGGAGGTCGTCGGGCAGGATCATATCCTGGGTCCCGACGGCGCGCTGACGCGGATGCTGGAGACGCGCACGCTTGGCTCGCTGGTGTTCTGGGGGCCGCCCGGCACCGGCAAGACCACGGTGGCGCGGCTGCTGGCGGATGCGACGGATCTGCACTTCGAGCAAATATCGGCCGTGTTCTCCGGCGTTGCCGATTTGAAGAAGGCCTTCGAGGCCGCTCGTGCCCGCCGCGAGATGGGCAAGGGCACGCTGCTGTTCGTCGACGAGGTGCATCGTTTCAACCGCGCCCAGCAGGATTCGTTTCTGCCCGTGATGGAAGATGGCACCGTGGTGATGGTAGGGGCCACCACCGAAAACCCGTCCTTCGAGCTCAACGCGGCGCTTCTGTCCCGGGCGCGCGTGCTGGTGTTTCGCTCGCTCGACGCGGCCGCGATCGAAAAGCTGTTTGCGCATGCCGAGGAGGTTGAGGGCCGCAAGCTGCCGCTCGATGCCGAGGCACGCGCCGTGCTGGTGCGCATGGCCGACGGGGACGGGCGGGCCTCGCTGACGCTGGTCGAGGAAGTCTGGCGCGCCGCGCGCAAGGACGAGATTTTCGATGCCGCGCAGTTGCAGGAGATTTTGCAGCGCCGCGCCCCGATCTACGACAAATCGGCCGACGGTCACTACAACCTGATCTCGGCGCTGCATAAGTCGGTGCGCGGCTCCGATCCCGATGCCGCGCTGTATTATCTCGCGCGCATGCTCGATGCCGGCGAGGACCCGCTGTTCCTGGCCCGCCGCGTGGTGCGCATGGCGGTCGAGGACATCGGCCTTGCCGATCCGCAGGCGCTCATGATCGCCAATGCCGCCAAGGATGCTTTCGACTTTCTCGGCCATCCCGAAGGCGAGCTCGCCATCGCGCAGGCCGTGGTCTATCTGGCTACCGCGCCGAAATCGAATGCCGTCTACACCGCCTTCGGCGCAGCGATGCAGGTCGCGAAACAGGCCGGCTCGCTGCTGCCGCCCAAGCACATTCTCAATTCCCCGACCAAGCTGATGAAGTCGGAAGGCTACGGCGCGTCCTACGAATACGACCACGACGCCCCCGACGCCTTTTCCGGCCAGGACTACTTTCCGGAAGCCCTAGGCCGCCAGACCTTCTACGACCCCCCGGAGCGCGGTTTTGAGCGCGAAATCCGCAAGCGGCTGGATTACTGGGCCAAGCTGCGGAAGGAACGGGGCGGCGGAGCCTAAATTGCCGTTTCGTCGTGACGAAAGGGCACTTTTGAGCTAGGCAGGCATCATGAGCCGCCGCATCAAGAGAATGAATCCGAAGCCCCGCGAGCGCGATGAGCGCAAGGAGGCGCGCCCCTTCAAGGCGCGCAGCGCCAAGAAGGCCGGGCCGCGTCCCGGGGCCAAGCCGGGTGGCAAGCCGCCGCGCTTTGCGGCCGAGCGTGTCGAGCGGCGCGCACCCAAATCCCTGCCGGAAACGCCCGCGCCGGAAAAGCCCGTCGAGGCGCTGCTGCCGACCAAGGTGCAGACCGTCAAGGTCACGGCGGACGAGAACAACATGCGGGTCGACCGCTTTCTGGAGGCGCGGTTTCCCGGCCTGTCGTTCTCCCACATCCAGCGCGTCGTGCGCAAAGGCGAGCTGCGCGTCGACGGCAAGCGCGTCGACAGCAAGGACCGGCTGGAGGAAGGACAGAGCGTCCGCATACCGCCTCTGAAGCTCGACACGCCGAAGGCGGCGAGCCCGCTGTCCGAGGCCGCGCAAAAGACGCTTGCCGCGCTGAAGGAGATGACGATCTACGAGGACGACGACGTCCTCGTGCTGAACAAGCCGTTCGGGCTTGCGGTGCAGGGCGGCTCTGGCACGACGCGACACATCGATCAGATGCTGGACGTGATGCGCGACTCCAAAGGGCAGAAGCCGCGGCTTGTGCATCGGATCGACAAGGATACGTCCGGCTGCCTGCTCATCGCGAAGACGCGCTTTGCCGCCTCGCATCTGACCGGTGCATTCCGCTCGCGGTCGGCGCGGAAAACCTATTGGGCGCTGGTGCCGGGCCTGCCGAAGCCGAAGCAGGGCCGCATCTCGACTTTCCTTGCGAAGGAGGAGAGCGAGGACGACACCATCATGCGCATCGCCCAGCATGGCGATGAGGGCGCGAGCCACGCGGTGACGTATTATGCGGTGGTCGAGACCGCCGGCAACAAGCTGACCTGGGTGTCACTGAAGCCGGTGACGGGCCGCACCCACCAGCTCCGCGCCCACATGGAGCATATCGGCCATCCCATCGTGGGCGATCCCAAATATTTCAACATCGAGAACTGGCAGTTGCCGGGCGGCCTGCAAAACCGGCTGCATCTGCTCGCGCGCCGCATCGTCATTCCGCATCCACGCGGCGGCTTCATCGATGCCACCGCGCCGTTGCCGCAGCACATGCAGCAGTCGTGGAATTTGCTCGGGCTCGATGCGAGCCGATTTGATCCGATCGAGAACGCGCCTGAGGAGTAGCTGGTCGAGGTACCACGCGCGTCATTGCGAGGAGCAAAGCGACGAAGCAATCCAGGCTGTTGCCGCGGATGCTTTTCTGGATTGCTTCGCCGCGCTCGCAATGACGGAAGCTCCCTCAATTCCGAAATTGCTCCAGAAACATCCGCAGACTGTCATGCGGGCTCTCGATGTCAGTGATCAGCCAGCCCTCGGGCCCGTTGACGAGGATGAAGTTCAGCGTGACCTGCCGGCCGCGATTGTCGAAATTCGCCGCGACATAGGTCTTGTCGTATTGCCTGCGGACGACCGCGATCGCGACCGGACCGAGCTTCCAACTCGGGCTCTGCACCAGGAAATCGTAAGGCTCGACCCGCGGCGCGGACCACATCTTGCGCAGGCTGGGGTCGAAGAATTGCCTGGTGGTGGCAGCGTCGCGGGGCAGCCCTTTGGACAGCTCCGGCACGCCCTGGCCGTAATGGGCGTAGACGTTACGCACCAGCGATTCCGGGGTGCGGAAACCGGCGTCCGCCGCGGCCAGCCAGAGCCCGGCGAGCAGGGCCACAATGCCCGCAAGTTCCTTCATGCCTGCTGCTCGCTTTATCGGCCGCCGGTTCTATCTTAAAAGCCTAGCATTCAGCGGCGGAGACCAGAAATTCAAGATGCGCGAATTGTTTGATGAGGCCGCGGGGCAGTCCCCGCTCGATCCGCAGGAGGCGGTCCGCCAGGCCTCGCGCGTGCCGTTGCGCAAGCGCTTCTACAAGGAGGTGGGGGTGGCTGAGGCCGAGGGCGGTTTCGCCATCACGCTCGACGGCAAGCCGATCCGGACGCCCTCCGGGCGCCAGGTGGTGACCCCCTCGCAAGACCTTGCCGATGCGGTGGCCGCGGAATGGACGGATCAGAAAGAGACGATCAATCCCATGACCATGCCGCTGACGCGGATTGCCAACAGCGTGGTCGAGGGCGTGGTCGACCGCGTCGAACTCGTGGCCGACGACCTCGCAAGATACTTCCAGTCCGACCTGGTGTTCTATCGCGCCGGTCACCCGGAGGGGCTGGTGGCCCGCGAGGCCGCGCATTGGGATCCCGTACTGTTCTGGGCCGCGGAGACCTTGGGCGCGCATTTCATCCTGTCCGAGGGCGTCATGCATGTGAAGCAGCCCGATGAGGCGGTCCAGGCCGCGCGCGCCGCGCTGCCCGGGGATCCCTGGTCGATCGCGGCGCTCCACGTGGTCACGTCCCTCACAGGCTCGGCCCTGCTGGCGCTGGCGCTGGCCCACGGGGTGCGCGACGCCGACCAGGTCTGGGTGGCTGCCTATGTCGATGAGGACTGGAACGCCGAGAAGTGGGGGGTCGACGAAGAAGCGGCCGCCCGCCGCGCCGCCCGGCTGAGGGATTTCAAGGCTGCGGTCGCGGTCCTGGAGGCGGTAAAGCCGCCCGCGGCCAAAGGTCCTTAACGAGAGGTTTACGACGCCGGCGTTAGGGTGGCCCGTGCTCCGGGACCCCTGAGATGCCGACGCCGATAAGCTCGATCCTTCCCGTCAGTGCTGCCAGCCCCGTGGCTGATGCGGCGACGCCCGATCTCGTTCTTCAGGCCGGCAGCGTCGTCGACGCCAGAGTGGTCAGCGTGCTCGCCGACAATCTGGTGCGGATCGCGATCGCAAATCTTTCGATGGACGTGATGTCGGAGGTGTCGCTGACGCCAGGGCAAAATCTCCAGCTCGCGGTGTCGCAGAACGACGGCACCATCCGGCTCGCCGTCATGAGCGGGGCAGGGGAAGCTGCCGCCGATCAGGTCACGCTGACAGCGCGCGCGGCCTCGCTCGTCGAGAGCCCGCCGCTTGCACCGTCAGCGAGCGCGGCGCGCAGCACCCTGACGCCATTGGAACAGGTCGCCGTCACCGCCGCTTCGGCCGAGGCCGTGACCAAACAGGGCAGCCAGGCACCGCTGTTCGCCAATCTAGCCTCCGTCGTCACCGGCAGCGATCTGCCGGCGGGGCTGAAGCAGGCGGTGCTGGCCGTGCTGGCGCAGCAGACGCCGCTCAACCCTCGGCTCGATGGCGGCGATATCGAATCCGCCTTCCAGAAGTCCGGCCTGTTCCTCGAGGCCTCGCTGGCCGCGGGCACGACACCGTCCTCCGGCACGGTGCCGGACCTGAAGGCCGCACTGCTGGTGCTGCGGCAGACCTTGGCCACGCTGGAAACTGCCGCGCCGCAGGGGGCCGCAATTCCTTTGAGCGCCACGGGGACACCGCAGGCCGCCGCCGCGTCGGCTGCTGCAGCAGGTCAGGCCGTGCAGGCCGCATTGCCGTCAACCGAATCCGAGATCGCACAGCCGCCGCAAATGCCGCGCAGCGCCAATCCCGCGGCCGCGGTGCTGGTCGACGTTGCCGGCAATGCCGCGCAGGCCGCGATGCCGCGAACCATGTCCGCCGGCCTTGCCGCGAGCCTTCTGCAGGAGGTCGCGCAAAACCTGCCGAGCCTGACCGGCAATTTGCCCGGCTCGAACAAGGCCGTGCCCGACGGCCACATCTTCGAAGCCGCCGCGCGCGCGACGCCACCGCCGGTTCGCGGCGCGCTGCCGGCACCGCAGGCGATCGCCTCGCCGTCGCTTGCGCCCGATACGCCGCTCGCTGCGACCGTGCATCGCCTGCTCGACGACACCGATGCGGCGATCGCGCGGCAGACCTTGCTGCAGGTCGCCTCGCTTCCTGACCGGACCGACGCCGGCGGCCACCGCATCGATCCGACCGTGCCGCAGTGGAATTTCGAGATTCCCTTCGCAACTCCGCAGGGCACGGCGATGGCGCAGTTCGAGATCTCGCGCGATGGCGGCAATGAAACCGCCGATCCCGCCAAGCGCGCCTGGCGCGCGCGCTTCACGCTCAATGTCGAGCCGGCCGGCCCGGTGCACGCGCTGATTACCCTGAACGGCGACAAGACCTTCGTGCGGATGTGGGCGGAGCGGCCGGCGACCGCGCAGCAGCTTCGCGCCGGCATCGGGGAGCTGAACCTGGCCCTGACGAGGGCCGAGCTCAAACCCGGCGATATCTTGGTGCGCGACGGCACCCCGCCGCAGCCCGCACCGGCCCGCGCCGGCCACTTCCTGGACCGGGCCACATGAGCGATCCGTCCAAGCTTGCGATCGCGCTGCATTACGAGAAGGGCAGCAACGCGCCGGTCGTCGTCGCCAAGGGCAAGGGTACGATCGGTGAAAAGATCGTCGAGATCGCCAAGGCCAACGACATCCCGATCGAGGAGAACGAGATTCTGGCCGGCGCGCTGTCCAAGGTCGAACTCGGCGAGGAGATCCCGCCCGACCTCTACAAGGCGGTCGCCGAAGTGCTGGTGTTCGTGCTGCGGCTGTCGGGCCGCGGGCGGTAGAGCATGATCCGGACTCGAAGGGCAGCGTTAGCGCGAAGTGTGCAGCGGTTTTCCGAACAGATCATGCTCAAGAAATAACCTGTCATCGTTTTACCACGATGGCGGCTGCATGGTCGTGGCCACTTTCATGGTTCACGGACATCTCTCTTGATCACCCGCCGTTCCACCCTCGGCCTCCTCGCCGCAACTGCAATCGTGCCATCGCGTACGTTCGCCCATGTCGCACCGCCGCGCAACGAGATCCGCGACAGCCTGGCAAAACGCTTCACCGACCTTGGCACATCGGGCACCTTCGTCGGCTACAAGGTCGAGGACTATCTGGTCGTCGCCAGCGACAAGGAACGCTCGGGCGAAGCAAAGCTGCCGGCCTCGACCTACAAGATCCCGAACTCGCTGATCGCTATCGAGACCGGCGTGGTCACTGACCCCGACAAGGACGTGTTCCCGTGGGATGGCGTGAAGCGGCCGATTGAAGCGTGGAACAAGGATCACACACTGCGCAGTGCGATTCTCGTGAGCGCGGTGCCGGTCTATCAGGAGATCGCGCGGCGCATTGGTCAGGAGCGCATGCAAAAGTACGTCGATCTGTTCGACTACGGCAATCGCGACATCGGCGGCGGCATCGACCAGTTCTGGCTCACGGGGAATTTGCGCATCGATCCGGTCGAGCAGGTCGATTTCGTCGACCGGCTGCGCCGCCGCGCGCTGCCGATCAGCAAGCGCAGCCAGGATCTCGTCGCCGACATCCTGCCAGTGACCAAGGTCGGCGACAGCGTCATCCGCGCCAAGTCCGGCCTCCTGGGCGCCGAGCGCGGCGAGCCCTCGCTCGGCTGGATGGTGGGCTGGGCCGAGAAGGGCGAGGCCCACACCGTGTTCGCGCTCAACATGGATTGCAAGGAGCCGCGTCTGGTCGGCGAGCGCATGCCGCTGACGCAAGCCTGCCTTGCCGAGATCGGCGCAATCTAGCGCTGCCGCGCCAACGTCGCTCTCCAACGTCATTGCGAGGAGTCACTTGCGACGAAGCAATCCAGAGTCTTTCCTTTGAGGCAGCCTGGATTGCTTCGCTCCGCTCGCAATGACGGAGGATGTCGCGCCAACGCAGGCTCCATGTGCATCCCATGGTGAGCCGCAGTTGGGTGGGCAAAGGTGCGCAGCGCCGTGCCCACCATCTCTCCATATCGTGATCTGCAAATGGTGGGCACGCTTCGCTTTGCCCACTCTACGGCATCGGACCGGGCAGTCTCAGCCCAGCTTGAACAGCGCCTGCAAGAACTCCTCCACGGCTTTGCGCGACTCCGCAGCGGTGGTGGGATTGCCGCCGACATGCGGGTTGAGCTCGACATAGGCGTCCTTGTAGGTGAAGGGCGCTTCGGTAGTGCCGTTCATGAGCACTCGCGCGGCGGCTCGCCTCAGGCGGTGTCCGTCTTCTTCACCGTCAGCGCCTGGTCGATCGCAAAGCCGCCGATTTCGCTCATCGCCTGCGAGATCACGTCGCCCTTGCGGGCAAAGTCGTCGGAGAGGAAATCGAACTGCGTGCGCGCCAGCCGCAGCACCTCGATCGGCACGGAGACCACGGTCTCGTTGAAGGCGTCGACCGAGGCGCGAAGCGTATCCAGCTCGCCCGTGAGCTTGCCGATATGGCTCTCCGCATGCTGCATCAAGCCGAGCAGCTTGCCGCGCTCGGCATCGAACGCCGCGCGCTCGGCCGCTGCAGCCGTGGACAGTTCGGCCAGCTGGGCGCGCAATCCGTCAATTTGCTTGGCCATGGCATCGGAGGCCATCTCACCAGCCACCCGCAGCTCGGTGTTGCGCGTGTTCTCTTCGTGCTCCCGGTGATAGAGCCGCTCGGCCGACATCGCCCGCTGCGCCAGCGACTCGATCAGCGCGGCCGCGCGCAGCAGCATCTCGCCGTTCCTACCCGACACCATGCTGGCCATGCGCCGCAGGAAGTCGGTGGTTTCGGACGATGAACTCGGCGGCAGCGGGACGACCGTCGCGGACATGAGGTGATGCTTGCAGCCAGAAATGATGACCGCCGCCGTACCGACTGGGCTCACGCAACATTCGGCGCCTGATCGCTGGGCTCCGAGCAAGCCTGAATCGCCCGGCCGGGTCAACCGGGCTGCGCCAGATTTGCGGCTGCGTCAGGGGTTCTTCTGCCGGCCGATCCGCCCCAGATGGGTGAAGCCGAACCCGGCCGCATATTTCAGGCCATAGCCCAGGGCCCGGTCGATGCCGATATGGGCGAGCCAGATCAAGGCGATGGACAGAGTGAGCGGCGAGGCGAGGCCGAAGCCGAGCGTCAGGAGCGCGACCGGCGCCATGTAGCTGTGGGCGGCATTGTAGACCAGCGCGCCGAACCGGGCGTCCGAGAGGTAGGCCAGGAAGCTCAGATCGGGGACGAAGAAGAGCAGGGCGAACACCAGCCATGACCCATCCCAGGCCGCATAGAGCATCACCATGCCGGCGAACAGCGTCAGGCCCTCCAGCCGCAGCAGGATGTTGACGCCGCCGGTTGCAGAGCCGGTCTCGGCCACTCGCTCGTCCATCGTCGCCTCCCAGGCAAAACTTTGTAATTCCTTGCGCTTTGGCGCTGCGGCAACGCAGCCCTGCGACGCCGAAAGCGGCTTCCCGGCCCGCAAAATGCCGTGTTAGAACCCCCGGCAATCGCATTTAGGCTAAGAACTGGCGGGAGCAAATGAAGAATATCCTGGACGCCCTTGAAGACCGTCGTGCCGGCGCAAAGCTCGGCGGCGGGGAGAAGCGCATCGAGGCGCAGCACGCCCGCGGCAAGCTGACCGCGCGCGAGCGCATCGAGCTCTTGCTCGACAAGGGATCGTTCGAGGAGTTCGACATGTTCGTCGAGCACCGCTCCACCGAGTTCGGCATGGAGAAGAACAAGATTCCCGGCGACGGCGTCGTCACCGGCTGGGGCACCGTCAACGGCCGCAAGACCTTCGTGTTCGCGAAGGATTTCACCGTGTTCGGCGGCTCGCTGTCCGAGACCCACGCCCTGAAGATCACCAAGCTTCAGGACATGGCGATGAAGGCGAGGGCGCCCATCATCGGCCTCTATGACGCGGGCGGCGCCCGCATCCAGGAGGGTGTCGCCGCGCTCGCCGGCTATTCCTATGTTTTCCGCCGCAACGTGCTCGCCTCCGGCGTGATCCCGCAGATCTCCGTCATCATGGGCCCCTGCGCCGGCGGCGACGTCTATTCGCCGGCGATGACCGACTTCATCTTCATGGTGAAGAACACCAGCTACATGTTCGTCACCGGCCCCGACGTGGTGAAGACCGTCACCAACGAGGTCGTCACCGCCGAAGAGCTCGGCGGCGCCTCGGTGCACGCCACGCGCTCCTCGATCGCCGACGGCGCCTTCGAGAACGACGTCGAGACGCTTCTGCAAATGCGCCGCCTGATCGACTTCCTGCCGTCGAACAACACCGACGGCGTGCCGGAATGGCCGAGCTTCGACGACATCGGCCGCGTCGACATGTCGCTCGACACGCTGATCCCCGACAATCCGAACAAGCCCTACGACATGAAGGAGCTGATCCTGAAGGTCGTGGACGAGGGCGACTTCTTCGAGATCGCGGATTTGTTTGCCAAGAACATCGTCACCGGCTTCGGCCGCATCGCCGGCCGCACCGTCGGCTTCGTCGCCAACCAGCCGATGGTGCTGGCCGGCGTGCTCGACAGCGACGCCTCGCGCAAGGCTGCGCGCTTCGTGCGCTTCTGCGACGCCTTCAACATCCCGATCGTCACCTTCGTCGACGTGCCGGGCTTTCTGCCGGGTACCGCGCAGGAATATGGCGGCCTGATCAAGCACGGCGCAAAGCTCCTGTTCGCCTACTCGCAATGCACCGTGCCGTTGGTCACCATCATCACCCGCAAGGCCTATGGCGGCGCCTTCGACGTCATGGCCTCCAAGGAAATCGGCGCCGACATGAACTACGCGTGGCCGACCGCCCAGATCGCCGTGATGGGCGCCAAGGGCGCGGTCGAGATCATCTTCCGCTCTGACATCGGCGACCCCGACAAGATCGCGGCAAGAACCAAGGAATACGAAGACCGCTTCCTGTCCCCCTTCATCGCCGCCGAGCGCGGCTACATCGACGACGTCATCATGCCGCACTCGACCCGCAAGCGCATCGCGCGGGCACTGTCGATGCTGAAGGACAAGAAAGTGGAAACGCCGGCGAAGAAGCACGACAATTTGCCGTTGTGAGGATCACTAGCCCGGATGAGCGTAGCGACATCCGGGTTTCAGCAAAGGTTCCGCATGTTGCTGCGCTCATGCGGGCTACCGGCCAGAGCTAGAACCTGTCGCGCCGCGCAAGTTTGATCTTTCAATGACCGAAGACGATCCGACCGACGAAATTTCAGACATCGAAGATCGGATCGAGCGGCTCGCCGAGATCGCCGAGCGATGCCGGAAGTACATTCTGGCGTCCAAGATCGCCATCGGGGGCGGGGCCGCACTGTTGTTGATCACAATCCTTGGACTGTTTGCCTTCGGTCAGACCGCCGCGCTTGGCTCGATCGCTCTGGTGCTGGGCGGCATCGTCTCGCTCGGTTCGAACATCAGCACGCTGCGGCAGACGGATGATGCGATCAGTGCCGCCGAGGCGCGGCGCTCGGCGTTGATCGGCCGGATCGACCTTCGCGTGGTCGCCGATACGCCGATGAAGCTGGTGTGACGCGGCGCTTGGCGGGCGCGAACGTCACGCTGCGGCCCTGTGCGTCAGGTTATGCAGCTCCTCGCGGCATTCGGCTGCGAACGCTTGGAGTCGTTCCGCGGTTTGCCGGTCGAGGATCGCCTTTGCCAGCCTTTCGGCGCGGGCAAGCTGCTCTCTGAGATATGCGATGCGGGCCATGTGTCACCTTCCGCAGGGGTCATTTGATGGCGGTGAGCCTACGGCCGAAACCCGATTCATTATGTGAGGCACGTCACATCCCGCGCGGACGCCGCGCTAGCGGGCGGCATCCGCCGCGGCGAAATGCGCCATCTGGTCGGCGTGGGCCTTGGCGAAGGCCGGGCGGGCGGTGGCGCGCGCGACGTAGGCGCGGCAGGCCGGATGCTCCGTGAGCCCGTCGAAATGATCGACGAGGCGCAGCACGTCCGACATCAGGATGTCGGCGACGGAGAAGGAGCCCGCCAGCCATTCGCGCATCGCAAGCACCGGCTCCATGTGCTTGAGGCGGAGCTTGAGGAAGTCGTCGAAAAACTTCACGGCTGGTGATCCGTCGTTCGTCCCGGTGAACCTGAAAAGCGCCCAGGGCAGGCTCGCCATCTCCACGGAGTTGAGTGCGGAGAATACCCATTCCGTCGCTTCATTGCGGCCGCGCGGATCTGATGGCATCAGCTTGTCGCTGAGTTCGCCGAGATGCAGCAGGATCGCGCCGCTCTCGAAAATGGAAATGCCGCCGTCGGTCAGCCATGGCACCTGGCCGAACGGCTGGTGCGCCAGATGCGCGGCGCCGCGGTCGTCGAACGGCACGCTGGCGACGCGGTAGGGCAAGCTGGCCTCCTCGAGGGCCCAGCGCACGCGAAGGTCGCGGACGAAGCCGCGCGGCAGTTCGGGAACCCAATTGAACGTGGTCAGGGTGAGGTCGGCCATGCGGTGTCTCCGTGCTGTCTGGGCAGAGGACGGATGAGGCGCGCGCGTTCCGACAGCGGGGGGAAGTTTTTTTCGCCACGGCGAGAATGCGGCGATTGCGCCCTCACTGCCCGAGCTTCGCCAGCCTGCCTTGCTTGGCCGCCTCGACCGCACGCTCCGCATCCTCCGGCAGCAGCAACCGCTCCGCGACCTGCCGTGTCGCCTCGCGGCGCACCGCGGCCACATACGCCCCGTCATCCGCATAACGCTCCGCGATCGACGGCCGGGGATCATGCACTTCCTTCCGCGCGGCCTCGGTCGGCGCGAACGGCACCACCGCGCCTTGCAGCGGATAGAGCGCCGTCGGCCCAAAACCCTGCGCGCGCGGATTCCAGGCGGTGTAGGTCGCGCGCGGGACGGCGAGCGCAAGCTGTCGGACACCCGCGATCGCCATGCCGTCATCATCCGCCTTCGGCACGAGCACGGGATAGCGGCCGATCTCCTTGGGCGGCAGCACGCTCTGGTCGGAGAAGGCGGCGAGCGTGTGGATGCCGGCATAGGGCAGGCCGGGGATGTCCGTCGGCACCGCGCCTTGCGCCGACACGAGCGTGCCGTGGGCGCGCATGGGAACGCGGCTGGCGGGCGGTTTGATGCCGTCGCTGATCCAGGTGTTGAGGTCGGTCAGCAGCGCGCGCATCGGCATGCCCGCATGAACAGGGTTTTGCGGCAGCGACATCGCGGGCACGCCCTTGCGCATCATGTCGGCAACTTCCGCGAAATGCGGCGTGCCCGCGATCATGTAGGCGCGGACGTTGTCGGGCAGGTCGAGGTGGTTGCCGGCCAAATCAGTCACCAGCAGCGAGGCGTGCGAGGCCCACCATTCGTGCTCGCTGTCGGTCTGCATCACCTTGGGGCAGGTGGCCGAGAGCGAACAGCGGCGGAGCAGGCCGTCGGTCTTGCCGGAGTAGGGATCGCTGAGGCTCGCATAGGTGAAGGGGAACAGATCGGCCTGCCACGCCGGATCCTGCGGATGGCGCGGGTTGCGGCCGGGCTGGCCGAAGCGGACATTGGTCGCCATCCGCCGCGTGCCGGCGACATGCGGCATCAATCCGTCGAACACCATGCGGCCGGCAAGGTCCTCGTTGAAGCCGAGATAGAGGAAGTCGCGCAGGAAGCGGCCGGATTGCGAGACGCCGAAGCCGATGGCGCGGCTGACCGACGGATGCAGGCCGTTCAGCAGCGGGTTCGCTTGCGTCTCGTCGTGGCGGAGGAAACTGACGACGTCGCGCACGGCGGCATAGCCCATGCCGAGAATGACAGGATCGCGCGCGGTGTAGGTGACCTCATAAAGTGCGCCGGCGTCAAAACCGTCGGGGCGGCTGATCTCCACCGTCACCGGGTCGACGAGTTTTGCCGAGAGACCGGGAGGCGTCTGCCGCGCATCGGCCCAGGCGGCGCGCACGGTGACCTTGAGGTCGGCGGCATCAGCCGCCGGCCAGGTCAGTGTCGCGCGCGCGGGGTTCGCTGTGTTGTCGAAGATCACCTCTTCGCGCGCCGGTCCGGTGACGCTTCCGAGCACAGGCGCGGTCAGCGCGAGCTGTCCCGGCTTGGAGGGGATGTTGCCCTGCCAGCCGACCCAGACCATCGTAAAACCCTGGCGGTGCAGGAAGCCGATGCCGGCATCCTCGGCCTTGTCCGCAGTGTTGGCGCCGGGCTGCGATGAGTCGTCGAACAGTTGCGGCGCGAGCTTGCGGCCGCGGTTGGGCACGTCCAGCAGCAGCGTGCCGTTGCCGTGCGTGGGATCGCTCGGCCGGAGGATCACGACATCAGCGGTGGCTTCGACCTTGCCTTCGCTGTTGCGCGGCGCGAGCGCGAGATCGGTGATGACGGCGTTGCGGTCGTCGGCCGGGTGGAGCGCGAAGGTCGCGCGCGCCGTGATGCGCTCATAGGTGCCGATCGTGCCGAAGCTGCGTCCGGCGAAAGCCGGCACGCGCTCCATGATGTCGAAACGGATGATTTCGGCGAGCGAGGCTGTGGGCCACAGCCAGGTCATTGCAATGAGGCCGGTGACGATCCTGCGCATGGCCGTTCCTTCCCTTATCGGCGCTGCGGCAAAATCCGTCGCGCGGGCTTTTTGTTGCCGGCACTATAACCGGCTAGACTGGCGCCAAACAACAGGAGGAAACCAGAATGCCCGCCGCCTTCTTCGTCGTCCGCGCGATCGTCGCCGATGCCAGCGAGCGTGCCGCCTTCGACAGATGGTACGAGACGGAACATCTGCCCGACGCGGTGAAGGCGTTCGGTGTGACCAAGGCCTGGCGGTTCTGGAGCCTCGACGATCCCTCGCTGCATCAGGCCATGTACCAGTTCGACGACGAGGCGGGGCTCGCGGCGATGCTGAAGGGCGATGCGTTGAGCCAGCTTGTCTCCGATTTCAACCGCGACTGGCCCGATGTGAAGCGCTCGCGCGAGAC
The DNA here is from genome assembly GCF_018129995.1 of Bradyrhizobium sp. SZCCT0153. Classification (GTDB taxonomy): domain Bacteria; phylum Pseudomonadota; class Alphaproteobacteria; order Rhizobiales; family Xanthobacteraceae; genus Bradyrhizobium; species Bradyrhizobium japonicum_G. The sequence continues at coordinate 90,838 of NZ_JAFCKS010000010.1, read as the reverse complement.
GCTGGTGCTGGCGCAGGAGCTCGTGAAGTAGGTGCGCGTCCCTGCCGCCGTGGCAATGAACCTGAATGCGCGATTCAGCTTTGGTTCATGTCCCGACCGCGACACTTCCTCTGCATCACTTGCTCGATAGCCCAGAGGGACATGTCATGGAGCGCCGGAACTTTTTGAAACTTGCAATCGGTGTCGCGGCCGGAGCCGCCGCGTTCACGACCGCCGCACAGGCTGCGCCGCTGGCGCCGCAGCCGCTCGGCGATCCCCGCATGCCGCAAGGCAATCCGGACGCTCATCCCGCCGTCGCCAGCAGCGAAGAGGCCGCGCAGCTCAAGCCCGAGGAGGTGCACTGGCACGGCCACCACCGCCATTGGGGCTGGCGCCGTCGCCACTGGGGCTGGCATCGCCGGCGCTGGCACCGCCGCCATTGGTAAGCTTCGCGCAAGCCAGGCTCGAACGGGGACCGCGATTGCGGTCCCCGTTTTGATTCGAAGTCGTTCGGCCCACACGACGTCAGGCTCTCAAAAAAATGGCCGCGCAGGCTGATGCCGCGCGGCCATTTCACATGCGAAAAACGAGATCAGAACGGGCGGCAGCGGCCGGCGTACCAGTGGAAGCCATACGGACAGACGCGCGGACGCACCACGACGACGGGTGCGGGGCGGGGCGCCACGACCACGACCGGTCCGCGTCCGGCCATCGGGCGGCAGTGGCCATAGCGACCGCGATAGAAGCCCGGGCCGCAACCCTCGGCGGCACTGGCCGCCTCGCTGAAACCAACGACCGCGCTGGCGAGCATCACGGCGGCGAACAGATATTTCATTTTTCTTCCTCGTCCTTGGGGCAGGTTTTGGGGGCAGAGTCTTAGAGGACTGGCGCTTGCGGCGCACAATGAATCAAAAGACACGATTCGACACGTTAAATCTGGGGAGAAACGTGCCGACACGTCGCGATCCAAACCTGCCAATCATGACCTGAATGCGGCATGAACGTTCCCCTCATCCTGCCTCACGCGACAGCAATGGCGTTACCGGCCAAGAAAGCCCAGCACCAGCTCCTTGTACTTCTCCGGCGACTCCAGGGAAGACGAGGTGGCCGGTGTCCGGGATCACTTCGGCCCGCGCATTCGGCATCTTCGCGGCGAGCGCCTTGGCCAGTTCGGCGTTCTGCCCCATTTTCGGGCGCAGTGCCTCGGGCGCATTCGGCCGGCCCGGCGCGTTGTGGTCGTCGGCGCCCATGATGAACAGCGTGGGCTCGGTGATGAGCGGGATTTCGTGTGCCACCGGCTCGCGGTAGATCATCTGGCCGGAGCTGACGAAGGCGCGCAGCCAGCGCGGGTAGTCCGGACTGCCCTTGTTGAAGCGGGCGTCGATGAACGGCGTGATCGCATCCGGCGGCAGCTTGATCGCGTAATTGGTCAATCTCACACGACTTGCGTGATCAAGTCTGCTCGTTGCCGAACAGCGCCGCAAACTGCTTCTCGCCGGTGCGCGTAAAATTCACCACGCGGCTGCCGGGCGTGGCGTCGCGCGCGGCCCATTTCAGCTCGGCAAAACGCTGCATCATGGCGGCGCCCAGCGTGCCGGCGAGGTGGTGGCGCCGCTCGCTCCAGTCGAGGCAGGCCTTGCAGACCGGACGGCGTGGATGGGAGAGCATCGCGGGCGAGATCTGCAGATGCCTGGCAAGGAAGCGCTCGCCCTCGGCGGTCAGCTCGATGTCCTGCTTCTTCTGCCTGACCAGATTCCGCTCGCGCAGGCTGTCGAGCATCTGCACGCCGAGATCGCCGGCAAGGTGGTCGTAGCAGATCCGCGCGCGCCGCAGTGCCGGATCCTTCGGCCCGGTGCGCACGCGCATATGGCCGGTGCGCGCGGCGAGGCCCGCAAGCCCTTCGAGCACGCCGGCGACGTCGTCGTCGGTGAGGCGATAGTAGCGGTGCCGGCCCTGCTTCTCCGGCTCGACCAGTCCGCCGGCCTCGAGCTTCGAAAGATGCGAGCTCGCGGTCTGCGGCGTGATGCCGGCTTCCTGCGCCAGCTCGCTCGCGGTCAGCGCGCGGCCGTTCATCAGCGCCGTGAGCATGTTGGCGCGGGCGGGATCGCCGACCAGCGAGGCGACCATGGCGATGTCGGGACCTGATTTCATGCTTCGATGGTAGCCGAAGCATCGCGGTCGGGCAAGCGCGTAGGTTGTCGCCACAAACTCGTCATTGCGAGCGAGCAATCCAGACTGCTTCCGCGGCGACGGTGTCGCTTGCGCCCTTCGCAATGACGGCGAACTCACAGGAGCCCGTCATGTCCGTCACTGTCTTCATCCGCTACCAGCTCGATCCCTTCAAGCGGGCGCAGTTCGAGGAGTATTCGAAGCGCTGGCTCAGCATCATCCCGAAATGCGGCGGCGACCTGATCGGCTATTTCATGCCGCATGAGGGCACCAACAACATCGCCTTCGCGCTGATCGGCTTCGAGAGCCTCGCGGCCTACGAGGCCTATCGGGCCCGCCTGCGCCAGGATTCCGAAGGCATGGCGAACTTCCACTTCGCCGAGGAACACAAATTCATCCTCGCCGAAGAGCGCACCTTCCTGCGCCAAGTGGTGCTGTAAGTGGTATTGTAGGGCACCAACGATGAGGAGACGCCCATGATCGCCGTGATCTTCGAGGTCTGGCCCAAGCCGGAACACCGCCAGGATTATTTCGATCTTGCGGCCGACCTGAAGCCGCTGCTGCAGACCATCGACGGCTTCATCTCGGTCGAGCGTTTCGAAAGCCTGACCGAAAAGGGCAAGATCCTGTCGCTGTCGTTCTGGCGGGATGAGGCCGCGGTGCAGGCCTGGCGCAACACGATGGAGCATCGCCGCACGCAAGCGAAGGGCCGCGCAAAGATCTTCGCCGATTATCATTTGCGTATCGCCAGCGTCATCCGTGACTACGGCATGAACGATCGCGAACAGGCGCCGAAGGACAGCCGCGCGGTGCACGATACGCACTAGCGCATGCGGCGGGTCGACCCCATCTCTGCGCGGCCAACAAGGGAGAGAAACATGCATGTGACGACTGCTGACAAGCGCGCGACCTTCAGGAAGATGCACGAGAGCGGCTGCTTCATCCTGCCCAATCCGGTCGACGTCGGCAGCGCGAAAGCGTTGCAGCATCTCGGTTTCAAGGCGCTGGCCTCGTCGAGCGCAGGCTTTGCCTGGACCATCGGCAAGGCCGACAACCGCGTGTCTGTCGAGGACGTCTGTCAGCATCTGGCAGCATTGAGCTCGGCGGTCGACATCCCCGTGAACGCCGATTTCGAGGGCGGCTTCGCGGTCGAGCCGGACAAGGTCGCGGACAATGTCGAGCGGTGCGTACGGACCGGCGTGGCCGGACTGTCGATCGAGGATTCCACCGGCGACAAGGACAAGCCGATCTACGAGCGCGCGCTCGCGGTCGAGTGCATCAAAGCCTCACGCAAGGCGATCGGCGACAGCGGCACCCTGCTGGTCGGGCGCTGCGAGGCGTTCCTCTGGGGCGTGACCGACCTTAAGCTCGTCATCGACCGGCTCACCGCTTACGCGGATGCCGGCGCCGATTGCCTGTATGCGCCGGGCCTGAAGAGCCGCGAGGATATCGCGGCGGTGGTGAAAGCGGTGCATCCAAAGCCGTTCAACCTGCTGATCGGCGGCTCCGGCCTGTCGCGGCAGGAGGCGGAGGATCTCGGCGTGCGCCGGATCAGTGTCGGCGGCTCGCTCGCGCGTGCGGCCTGGGGCGGTTTCATGCGCGCGGCGAAGGAGATGGCGGAGAAGGGGACCTTTACGGAGCTCGGCGGCGGCTATCCCGGCGGCGAGCTCAACAAGATGTTCGGCTAGGGCGGTTTTCCGAAAGGATCATGCTCAAACAAGAACCTGAAGCGCGATGACCAATCTCATCGCGCTTTAGCCAAACGAAAGCGGCGGGATGTGAGGTCCCGCCGCTGTCGCATAATGTTGCAAATCGTTACTTCGCGCCGTCAGACGGCTTCTGCGTATCCGGGGCCGGCTTGCTCGGCGCGGCGCCCGTGGTCACACCCGGCGCGGTGTTGCTGCGCGGCGTCACGTCGCGCATGCCGGGAGGTGCGGCCGGATTGGCAGGCGGCGCCTGCTGCGCGGTCTGCGTCGTCGGCGTGTTGCTCGCCTGGTTGCCGGTGGTCGTGTTGTTCAGGCCGTAGAACACGGCACCAAGCACCAGCGCAATGGCAACGGCGAACAGCGCTACCTTGCCACTGGAGGCGGGGCCTTCGCCAAGCTCGGGATCGACCTGAAGCTCGGCATCCCGTCGCGCCGCACGGACATACTCATCATCGGCGAGATTCGGGCGATACGGATCGTTGGGAAAACGGTCGTCAGCCATCGATTGGGTCTCCTCGATTATTGCGGCTGGACAACCCTCAGATGCTAGATTCTGTTCCGCCCTCCCTAATGCTTTCGTCGCATGTTGCGCCCGCCCCGGGAATCGGGAACCTGTTCGCGAGGGAACCCGAAGCGTAAGTTCCGCCGGTGGGAAGGGAACAAGACGATGTGGAGCTTGCCGCCGGGCGATACCGTGCTGCACCTGCTGTCGCTGGTCGCGGTCGCAGCGCAAGGCATGACCGCCGCGCTCGCGGCCGGCCGCCGCAGCATGGACTGGCTCGGCGTCTGCTTCCTCGGCTGCATCACGGCGCTCGGCGGCGGCACCCTGCGCGACCTCTTCCTCGGGCATTATCCGCTCGCCTGGGTGCAAAACCCCATCTACCTCGCGCTGGCCGGCGGCGCCGCCTTCCTCACCATCCTGACCGCGCGCCTGGTGCACCGGCTGAAGGTGGCCTTCATCGTGCTCGATGCCATCGGCCTCGTCGTCTTCACCATGACCGGCTGCGACATCGCCTGGCAGATGGATGCCACGCTGCCAATCGTCATCGTCTCGGGCATGGTGACCGGATGTGCCGGCGGCGTATTGCGCGACGTGCTTTGCAACGACGTGCCGCTGCTGTTCCGCTCCGAGCTCTACGCCAGCGTCTCGGTCGTCACCGGCCTGTTCTATGCGACCGCCTTCGGTCTCAAGCTCAACGCCGAGCTCTGGACCATTTTGACCTTCGTCCTCGGCATCAGCTTCCGCCTGCTGGCGGTTCGCTACAAATGGGAGATGCCCAAATTCGTCTTCACGGAAGACGAGGAACGAAAGCCCTGACTACGGCTCCTGCGTTCGCGCCTTCGCCACCTGCGCCGGCGTCACCAGCGGCGCCGCATTGCCCCAGGAATTGCGGATGTAGTTCGTCACCGCCGCGATCTGCTCGTCGGACAATTGCTTGCTATAACCGGGCATCTCGCCGGCGTTGGGCGCGCGCGGCGTGGTCACGGTGTGGGCGCCGTCGAGGATGATGCGCAAGGTCGAGGACGGATTGACAGATTGCAGCAGGGCGTTGCCGGGTAGCGGCGGATAGATGCGCGGCGCTCCGGAGCCGTCCGCCTCATGGCAGGCGATGCAGAGCTTGGCGTAGACGGCCTGTCCGGCCTTCATTTCGGCATCGTCAGGCGGCGTCACGATGGTCTCGCGCCGCGCCGGCGGCAGGCTCTTCAGATAGACCGCGATCGCGCGGACATCGGCATCGCTCATCTTCGAGGTCGAGTTGACGACGACCTCCGCCATCAGCCCGCCGGCATGACTCTTGGCGTTGCGCCCGCTCTGAAGATATTCGGTGATGTCCTCGGCGCTCCACGACTTCAGCCCGGTGCGGGCAGCGCCGTCGAGCCGCGGCGCGAACCAGCCGCTGACCTCGCCGCCTGCCAGCGCCTGTGTCTGCTTGTCCGCGCCAAAATAGTTCTTCGGTGTGTGGCAGGCGCCGCAATGGCCGAGCCCGGTGACGAGATAACCGCCACGATTCCACGCCGCGCTCTGGCTCTGGTCCGGCTCGAACAGGCCGGGCTTGAAGAACAGGGAGTTCCAGATCCGCATCAGGCCGCGATAACCGAACGGCCAGCGCAGTTCCGGCGGCTTGTTGCGGTTCACGACGGGCGCCAGCGTTCCGAGATAGGCCCGGATCGCCAGCGTGTCGTCCTTCGTCATCCGCGTGAAATAGGGGTAGGGGAAGGCCGGGTAATAGTTCGAGCCGTCAGGCGCGACGCCGGTGCGCACCGCGCGCGTGAAATCGGCGTCACTCCAGCCGCCGATGCCGGTGGTGCGGTCCGGCGTCAGGTTCGGCGCATAGATCGCGCCGAAGGGCGTGTCGATGCGCTTTCCACCGGCGAACGGTTTCGCCGGATCGGCGGTGTGGCAGCCCGCGCACCCGCCGGCTTCGACCAGCGCCTTGCCGTAGGCGACCAGCTCCGGCGACGGCTCGGCGGCGATGGCCGCATTCGCAACCGCACTGCACAACGCAAGACCAACCAGAATCGTCCGCATCGAACGCCTCTCCTGCGACCAATCGACGTCGTCCCGCTTGATAGGGCGTCGATTCATTTCGCGACGGCGGGGGTATGGTGACACAAATTGAAAATGCCCGATGTCTTTGCAGCCACGAAATTGCGATTTTTACCCGGCGCCTCCTTTGGTCCAGATTTGTGATGCGGAGCGTGAAATATCCGACATAGAGTGGCGGAGACGGTCGGCGCGCCCTAGCTAAAAACAACGGGCAGGCAACGGCTTAAGTGGCCAAACGCCCAAAAGGGCGGAAGAGGACAAAATGGGCATCAACCAGGGTCCGATCAGTCTCGACCAGAAATACACCCAGGACACCGGTCACGTCTTCACCACGGGCATCCAGGCCCTGGTTCGGTTGCCGATGGCCCAGATCCGGCGCGACCGCGCCAACGGCCTCAACACCGCGGGCTTCATCTCCGGCTACCGCGGCTCGCCGCTCGGCGGCTACGACCAGCAGCTCTTCGCCGCGCGAAAACATCTCGAGCAGTACAACATCAAGTTCCAGCCTGGCGTGAACGAGGACCTGGCGGCGACCGCGGTCTGGGGCTCGCAGCAGCTCAACCTCTCGCCCGGCGCCAAGTACGACGGCGTCGTCGGCATCTGGTACGGCAAGGGCCCCGGCGTCGACCGCTGCGGCGATGTGTTCCGCCACGGCAATGCAGCCGGCTCCGCCAAGAACGGCGGCGTCTTGTGTCTGGCCGGCGACGACCACGGCGCGAAATCCTCGACCGTCCCGCATCAGTCCGACCATGCCTTCATGTCGGCGCTGATGCCCTATCTCTACCCGTCCAGCATCCACGAGATGATCGAGATGGGCCTGCTCGGCATCGCGATGTCGCGCTACTCGGGCTGCTGGGTCGGCATGAAGGTGATCACCGAGACGGTGGAGACCACCGCCGAGATCGACCTCACCGACGAGATGAAGCCTTTCATCATCCCCCCGGATTTCGAGCTGCCGCCCGGCGGCCTCAATCTGCGCTGGCCCGACGACCGCTTCGAGCAGGACCGCCGCCTGCAGGATTACAAGGGCTTTGCCGCGATCGCCTTTGCTCGCGCCAACAAGGTCAACCGCATCACCATGGATTCGCCGAATGCGCGCTTCGGCATCATGGCGTCCGGCAAGAGCTATGAGGACGTTCGCCAGGCATTGCGCGAGCTCGGGATCACCGAGGAGGTCGCCGCGAAAATCGGGCTGCGCCTCTACAAGATCGGCATGCCCTGGCCCTTGGAGCCGGAAGGCGTACGCCAGTTCGCGGTCGGGCTGGAGGAGATCTTCATCATCGAGGAACGGCGCGAGATCGTCGAGAACCAGGTCAAGCAGGAGCTGTTCAACTGGCGCGACGACGTTCGCCCGCGCATCGTCGGCAAGATGGACGAGCACGACAAGCGCTTCCTGACCTTCTCCGCCGAACTCAGCGTCGCCTCGCTCGCCACCTCGCTCACCGAACGTCTGCTTCGACTTAATCTGAACCCCGAGATTGCGGAGATGCTCCGCGTCAAGGCCGACTGGTTCAACGGCCGCCAGGCGACCCAGATGCAGGCGGTCGCACCCGTCTCCCGCACTCCCTACTTCTGCTCCGGTTGCCCCCACAACACCTCGACAAAAGTCCCCGAAGGCAGCCGCGCGCTCGCCGGCATCGGCTGCCATTTCATGGCGCTGTGGATGGACCGCTCGACCGAAACGTTTACGCATATGGGCGGCGAGGGCGTGCCGTGGGTCGGCATCGCGCCCTTCACCAACGAGAACCACATCTTCGCGAATCTCGGCGACGGCACCTATTTCCACTCCGGCCTGCTCGCAATCCGTCAGGCGGTCGCCTCCAAGACCAACATCACCTACAAGATCCTCTACAACGACGCGGTGGCCATGACCGGTGGCCAGCGCCATGACGGCGATCTCTCGCCGCAGCAGATCACCTTCCAGCTCCATGCCGAGGGCATTCGCGAGATCTATCTGGTCTCCGAAGCGCCCGATTCCTATCCGGCCGACACCATCGCGCCCGGCGTGAAGCTGTATCACCGCGACGAGCTCGACAGCGTCATGAAGATGTGCCGCGAGCACAAGGGTACCTCGGCCATCGTGTTCGTGCAGACCTGCGCCGCCGAGAAGCGCCGCCGCCGCAAGCGCGGCCTGATGGAAGATCCGGCGCGCCGCGTCATGATCAATCCGGCCGTCTGCGAGGGCTGCGGCGACTGCTCGGTGCAGTCGAACTGCATCTCGGTCGAGCCGCTGGAGACCGAGTTCGGCCGCAAGCGCGCCATCAACCAGTCGTCCTGCAACAAGGACTATTCCTGCGTGAAGGGTTTTTGCCCGTCCTTCGTCACCGTCGACGGCGGCAAGCCGCGCCACCGCGCGCCGGCCGATCTCGGTGACATCGGCGCGCTGCCGGAGCCGGCCTCGCGCCCGACGCTGGACAAGCCCTACAACATCGCCGTCGGCGGCGTCGGCGGCACCGGCGTGCTCACGATCGGCGCGCTGCTCGGCATGGCCGCCCACATCGAGGGCAAGGCCTCGATGATCCTCGACATGTCGGGTCTCGCGCAGAAGGGCGGCGCGGTGCTGAGCCATGTCCGCCTGTCGGATCATCCGGCGGAAGTGACCTGCTCGCGCATCGTTACCGGCACGGCCGATCTCGTGCTGGCCGCCGACGAGGTGGTCGCCGTCGCGAAGGACACGATCTCGCTCTGCGACACCAGCCGCACCCGCGGCATCATCAACAGCCACGTCATTCCCACCGCCGACTTCGTCCTCAACCGCGACTTCAACTTCCAGACCCGCAAGCTGAACGGATTGCTGGAGACCGCGCTGCACAAGGACTCCGTGTTCTTCGATTTCACCAAGCCGGCCGAGCAGCTGCTCGGCGACAGCATCGCCACTAACATGATGATGATGGGCTACGCCTATCAGAAGGGGCTGTTCCCGCTGTCGGCTGAAGCGATCGAGCAGGCGATCGAGGTCAACGGCGTCTCGATCAAGATGAACAAGGAAGCGTTCCGCCTCGGCCGCCTCGCGGTCGCGGACCCCGCGCGTCTCGCCGGCATGCTGAAGGGAACGGACGAGGTCGTGGCGCCCAAGACCCTGGACGCGATGACGCTCGACGATCTCATCGCCCATCGCGCCAGGCATCTCACCGCCTATCAGAACGGCCGGCTCGCCAAACGCTACCGCAGGCTGGTCGATCAGGTCAGCGACGCCGTGGTGAAGGGCGGCTATGACGAGGCGCTGACGCGTGCGGTCGCAATCAACTATGCCAAGCTACTCGCCTACAAGGACGAATACGAGGTCGCGCGGCTCTTCACCGACGGCGCCTTCGAAAAACAGCTCCGCGACCAGTTCGAGGGCGACTTCAAGTTCAACTTCAACCTCGCGCCGCCGATCCTCAGCAGCGGCGTCGACGCGCTCGGCCGTCCGAAGAAGCGCGCTTTCGGTCCGTGGATGCTGAGCGTCTTCCGCGTGCTGGCAAAATTCAAGTTCCTGCGCGGCACGCCGTTCGACATCTTCGGCCGAAGCGCCGACCGCAAGCTCGAACGCGATCTGATTACCGGCTACGAGAAGGACGTCTCAACCGTGCTCGGCCTGTTGTCGCCGCTCACAATCGACACCGCGGTCGAGCTGCTGTCGCTGCCGGACCGCATCCGTGGCTACGGCCCGGTGAAAGAGAAGGCGGTCGCGGACGCCAAGGCCCGCTACGCCCAGCTCGCCGCCGATCTCGCGAACCCGCCGCCCGCACCAAGGCAGATCGCGGCGGAGTAGGAAGGTCTCGTAGGGTGGGCGCAGGCGCAAAGCGCCGTGCCCACCATCTCACCGCGATTGAGCCCCAAGAGGCGGGCAAGCTACGCTTTGCCCAGCCTAAAAATTCCTCTTTGAAATCAACCACTGCTCTACTGTGCATGGGGTTGTTTCGCGAGATCGAAGTGTTGTTTTCGAAAAATCGAAAATCGCTTGTGCCGTCGGGCAAAACACCTTTAGGATTTTGCCCGTCGGTCCCGTCATTGCGAGCGGAGCGAAGCAATCCAGAAATGCATCCGCCGAAAGATTCCTGGATTGCTTCGCTACGCTCGCAATGACTGCGGAGGCAGGCGGGCGCTCCATGACCGTCGCCACTTGCGCCAAACCGCTCCCCCTCTCGCCCGACGGAATATTTCCGCGCTTGCCAATGCTGCAGCGGGGGTTCAGAAAAACGGAGCAAGAAGAAACGCCAGCGGAGACCTGAAGTTTTGACCATCAAGGGCAAGGCCTACATTGCCGGGATCTACGAACACCCGACCCGGCATGCGCCGGACAAATCCACCGCCCAGCTTCACGCCGAGGTCGCCAAAGGCGCGATCGAGGACGCCGGGCTCTCCAAGGACGATGTCGACGGCTATTTCTGCGCGGGCGACGCTCCCGGCGGCGCCTGGCCGATGGTCGACTATCTCGGCCTGAACACCAAAAAGCTCCGCCATGTCGATTCCACCGAGACCGGCGGCTGTTCCTACATCATCCATCTCGGCCATGCCGCCGAAGCGATCGCAGCGGGCAAGTGCTCGATCGCGCTGATCACGCTGGCCGGCAAGCCGCGCACCGGCGCGATGCCGCCGCGCGCGGCCGGCGCGGAAGCCGATTTCGAGTCCGCTTATGGCGCGACCACGCACAATGCCTACGGCATGTGTGCCATGCGTCATATGCACGACTACGGCACCACCAGCGAGCAGCTCGCCTGGATCAAGGTCGCGGCCTCGCATCACGCGCAATACAATCCGCATGCGATGCTCAAGGACGTCGTCACAGTCGAGGATGTCCTGAACTCGCCGATGATCTCCGATCCCCTGCATCGCATGGATTGCTGCGTCGTCTCCGACGGCGGCGGCGCGCTGATCGTGACCACGCCCGAGATCGCCAGAAGCCTGAAGAAGCCGCTGGTCAAGCTGATCGGCCATGGCGAGGCGATGAAGGGCCCGCGCGGCGGCAAGGATCTCGATCTCACATATTCCGCCGGCATCTGGTCCGGTCCGCGCGCGTTCGAGGAAGCCAGCATCACGCCGAAGGACATCAAGTACGCCTCGATCTACGACAGCTTCACCATCACGGTGCTGATGCAGCTCGAAGACCTCGGCTTCTGCAAGAAGGGCGAGGGCGGCAAGTTCGTCGCCGACGGCAATCTGATCTCGGGTGTCGGCAAGCTGCCGTTCAACACCGATGGCGGCGGCCTCTGCAGCAACCACCCCGTCAATCGGGGCGGCATGACCAAGATCATCGAGGCCGTGCGGCAGCTGCGCGGCGAGGCGCATCCGAAGGTGCAGGTCAAGAACTGCGATCTCGCCATCGCCCACGGCACCGGCGGCCTCTTGGGTGTTCGCCACGCTGCCTCGACTGCCATTCTGGAGCGCGTGTGATGGTAGATGCAAAGAAATATCCGGCTCCCGTGACGAACCCCGAAACCGCCGCGTTCTGGGACGCCGCGAAACAGGGCAAGTTCATGATCAAGCGCTGCACCGCCTGCGGCGAAGCCCATTACTTCCCGCGCTCGATCTGCCCGTTCTGCTACTCCGACAAGACGGTGTGGGAGGAAGCCTCGGGCGAGGGCACGATCTACACCTGGAGCCTGATGCGGAAGTCGCCGACCGGCCCTTACGCGATCGGCTACGTCACGCTGAAGGAAGGGCCGTCGGTGCAGACCAACATCGTCGACTGCGATCTCGAGAAGCTCAAGATCGGCCAGAAGGTGAAGGTGGTGTTCAAGCCGACGGATGGCGCTCCATTGCCGTTCTTCACGCCGGCCTGATTGCTTTCTTCCTCCCCCCTTGTGGGGGAAGGTGGCGCGAAGCGCCGGATGAGGGGTATCTCTCCGCGGAAAGACTATTTGTGTGGAGACAACCCCTCACCCAATTGAATTTGTCGCACTGTCCTCGCTGCCCTCTCCCACAAGGGGAGAGGGCACTCTAACTGGCGGTGTCGAAGACATTCGGGAGGAAATCAGAAAAATGTCCGCCAGATACGAAGAGCTCAAAGCCCTCAAAAACCTCGGCCAGAAATACGCCTATGGCGACCGTGAAGTGATGCTCTACGCTTACGGCATCGGCCTCGGCGCCGATCCCATGGACGAGAACGAGCTCGCCTTCGTCAACGAGGGTACGCTGACGCCGCGGCCGCTCAAGGTGGTTCCGACCTTCGCCTCCGTCGCGGCCTGGGGCTCGGGGCCCGGCGAAATGAACCTCAACCGCGTGATGGTGGTCGACGGTGAGCGCGACATCACTTTCCATCAGCCGCTCCCGGTCGCCGCACACATCACCGCCGACTCCTCTGTCGTCGAGGTGTACGACAAGGGCAAGGACAAGGGCGTGGTCATCGCTCATCAGACGGTGCTGAAGAACGAGAAGGGCGAGAAGCTGGCAACGCTGGTCGCCTCGCGCTTCGCCCGCGGCGACGGCGGTTTTGGCGGGCCGAACCTGACCCAGTCCGATCCGCACAAGATCCCATCGCGCTCGCCCGACAAGACCGTCGATATCGTCACGCGTCCCGACCAGGCGCTGGTGTACCGGCTCTGCGGCGACCGCAACCCGCTCCACAGCGATCCGGAGTTTGCGAAGAAGGCCGGCTTCCCGCGTCCGATCCTGCACGGCATGTGCACCTACGGCATCACCTGCCGCGGCGTGCTCCAGACCTATGCCGACTACGACGCCTCCGCCTTCCGGCAGCACGTCGCGCGGTTCTCCTCGCCGGTCTATCCCGGCGAGACCGTGACCATGGATCTCTGGAAGGACGGCAACACGATCTCGTTCGAAGCCAAGGTGAAGTCGCGCGGCGTCACCGTGATCAAGAACGGCAAGACGGTGCTGGGTTAGGAAGGTCTCGTGCCCCGGACGCAGCGTTTCACGCTGCATCGCGTCCCGGACACGAGAGAACAAAAATAACCAGGGAGAAGCCACCATGGGACTACTCGACGGCAAGGTTGCGCTGATCACCGGCGCGGGCGGGGGGCTCGGTGAGGCCTACGCAAAGTTGTTCGCGCGGGAAGGGGCCTCGGTCGTCGTCAATGACCTCGGCGGGCCTCGTGACGGCTCCGGCGCCGACAAGTCGATGGCGCAGCTCGTGGTGGACGCCATCACGGCCGAGGGCGGCAAGGCCGTCGCCAACGGCGCCGACATCTCCACCATGGAGGGCGGCCAGTCGGTGTTCGACGACGCCATCAAGCATTTCGGCCGCGCCGACATCCTCGTCAACAATGCCGGCATCCTGCGCGACCAGACCTTTGCCAAGGCGACCGAGTCCGACTGGGACAAGGTCATCAAGGTGCATCTGAAGGGCACCTTTTGTTGCACCATGCCGGTGTTTCGCTGGATGCGGGAAAACGGCGGCGGCGTCATCGTCAACACCTCCTCGACCTCAGGCCTGATCGGCAATTTCGGCCAGACCAATTACGGCGCGGCCAAGGGCGGCATCTGGGGCCTGTCCAACGTGCTGGCGATCGAGGGCCGCAAGTACAACATCCGGATCTGGACGCTGGCCCCGGGCGCGCTGACCCGCATGACCGCAGACCTGCCCCGCTATAAGGAGAACCCCGGTGCGGCGCTTGGGCCGGACGGCATCGCGCCGGCCGTGCTATACATGGTCAGCGACTTGTCGGGCGACCAGACCGGCAAGGTGCTGGGCGTATCCGGGCCCCGCGGCGTGCGCGAAATGCGGATGATGGAAATGGAAGGCTGGAAACCGCCGCACACGGGCTGGAAGGCCCAGGACATCGCCGATCATGCCGGGGAGATCTTCTTCTCCGAGGAGCAGATCAAGATGGGAGCGCGGCGGTTTTAGCCACACTGTCATTCCGGGGCGCGACGAAGTCGCGAGCCCGGAATCCATAACCCCGGCGTGTGGTTATGGATTCCGGGCCTGTCCCTTCGGGCCATCCCGGAATGACGAATAGAGAGAGATGAGGAACTAGATGAAACTGACCGCCGACGCCAAGGGCACCTTCGCAATCGCGCCGACGCCGTTCCACGATGACGGCCGGATCGACGAGCGCTCGATCGACCGCCTGACCGATTTCTACGAGAAGGTCGGCTGTGATGGCGTCACGGTGCTGGGCATCCTTGGCGAGGCGCCTAAGCTGGACGCCGCAGAGGCCGAGCAGGTCGCGGTGCGTTTCGTCAAGCGCGCCAAGAAGATGCAGGTGATCGTCGGCGTCTCCGCGCCGGGCTTTGCCACCATGCGCTCGCTGGCGAAGGCCTCGATGGATGCGGGCGCGGCCGGCGTGATGATCGCGCCGCCGCCGAGCTTGCGCACCGACGACCAGATCGTCGGCTATTTCAAGCAGGCGGCCGAGGCCATCGGGCCCGACGTGCCCTGGGTGCTCCAGGATTATCCGCTGACCTTGCAGGTGGTGTTCACCCCTGCCGTGATCCGCAAGATCGTCATGGACAATCCGAATTGCGTGATGCTCAAGCACGAGGATTGGCCGGGCCTCGAGAAGATCACGACCCTGCGCGGCTTCCAGAAGGACGGCTCGCTCCGTCCGCTCTCGATCCTCTGCGGCAACGGCGGCACGTTCCTCGATTTCGAGATGGAGCGCGGCGCCGACGGTGCCATGACCGGTTATGCTTTCCCCGAGTTGCTGATCGATGTCGTGAACCTCTCCAAGGCCGGCAAGCGCGACGCCGCGCATGACCTGTTCGACGCGCATCTGCCGCTGATCCGCTACGAGCAGCAGCCGGGCGCGGGCCTCGCCGTGCGCAAATACGTGCTCCAGAAGCGCGGCATCATCGCCTCGAGCGCGCAGCGCAAGCCGGGCGCGACCATCACGGCGGCGGCGAAGGCGGAGGTCGAGTATCTGCTGTCCCGCGTCGCCCGGTTCGACAAGCGGGCCAATCTTGGCCCGCAATCCAGCGCCGCAGGTTAGGTGGATGGCCGAGACATCAGCATCACGCCCGGCGTCGACGATCCTTCTGCTGCGTGACGGCGGGAAGGAAGTCGAGGTCTTCATGATGGTTCGCCATCATCAGATCGAGTTCAACTCGGGCGCCTTGGTGTTTCCCGGCGGCAGCGTCGATGCCGGCGACCAGGAGATTGTCGCCCGGTCCGACCTCTATTCGGGCGGCGAGGGCCTCAGCGAATCCGACCGGGGCTTCCGGATCGCCGCGATCCGCGAGACCTTCGAGGAGAGCGGCATCCTGCTGGCGCGCTCGAAGGACTCGGGAGCGCCGATCGATGCCAGGCGCGCCGGCGAGATCGCCGATGCGCATCGCGTCGCGCTCAACGAGCACAAGATCAGCTTCCTCGATATCCTCGCCGACAACGGCCTCCGGCTCGCGCTCGACACGCTCGTACCCTACGCGCACTGGATCACGCCGGAGGGCATGCCGAAGCGTTTCGACACCTGGTTCTTTCTTGCCGCGGCGCCGCCCGATCAGCTCGGCGCCCATGATGGCAGGGAGTCGACGGACTCGATCTGGGTGTCGCCGCGCGAGGCGCTGGAGGGCGGGGAAAGCGGCCGCTTCAAGCTGCCGTTCCCGACCACGCGCAATTTGATCCGGCTCGCCAAGCAGGGCAGCGTGGGCGCCGCGCTGGAGCATGCGCGCGGCATGTCCATCGTCACGGTGATGCCGGTCATGACCAAGACCGAAACCGGCCGCCAGCTCCGCATCCCCCGCGAAGCCGGCTATGACGGCGAGGTGTTCGAGGTCGGGGCGGTCGGCTAGGACACTTCGACACAAAGCGAAGTATTGACGACCGCAGGCGCGCTAGGTTCCGTTCGTGACAACGGGACGGAGCGCGACATGGACAATCGGCAGGACACCAACATCGCCGTCGAGCTCGCGCTGCTGGTCGTGCTCGCAACGCTCTGGGGCGGCTCCTATACCTTCATCAAGCTCGGCGTCGCCACCATTCCGCCGATCACGCTGATTGCGGCGCGCACCACCATTGCGGGCCTCCTGCTGCTCGTCGTCATGTGGGCGCGGGGCATCAGGATGCCGACGGACCGTGCGACCTGGCAGCGCTTCGCGTTCCAGGCCGTGCTCAACAGCGTCATCCCCTGGACGCTGATCGCCTGGGGCGAACATCATGTCGATGCTGCGCTCGCCACCATCCTCAATTCGGCCGGCCCGATCTTCACCTTCCTGCTCACGGCGGTGGTCACCCGCCACGAGACGACGACGCCGCGAAAGCTGTTCGGCGTGGTCGCCGGCATGGCCGGCATCCTGCTGATCGTCGGCGTCGATGCCTTTCATGACCTCGGCAGCGGCCTGCTCGCCGAGGCGGCAATCGTCGCTGCCACGATCTGCTACGCCTGTGCCGCAATCTTCGGCCGCAGCTTCAAGGGCCTCGATCCCATGGCGCCCGCGGCGGGCTCGCTGCTGGCGGGCGCGGCGGCGCTGATCCCGGCCTCGCTGATCGTCGAGCAGCCCTGGACGCTGTCGCCCTCGCTGAGTTCCGTACTGGCGCTGCTCGCGCTGGCGACCTTCTCGACGGCCGCGGCCTTCGCGATCTACTTCCGCCTGATCCAGACCCTGGGCTCGGTCGGCACCACCGCGCAGGCCTACCTGCGCGTGCCGATCGGGGTTGCCATCAGCGTCGCCTTCCTCGGCGAGACCCTGAGCCGGACCGCCTGGATCGGGCTCGCCTGCGTCGTTCTCGGCGTCGCCGCCATGACCATCCCGGCCCGGCGGCCGGCCAGCGTCGAAGCGTCATAATCCGAAGGGGCGGCAGGCTCCCGATATTAAGGATATTCGGCGGCCAGAGGCGTGTTCCCCCGGGGGCGCAATACGTCGTATATTGGGAGGCCCAGCAGCCCGGTCCTCAAATCACCAATGTCCGCCGAATTGACGCCGACCCCTGAGAAAAAGCGAACATTCTCGCTCTCCATCGGCCAGCTCACCTTCGGCAGCTTCCTTCTGGTGCTGGCCGTGATCATCGTCACCTCGGCCGCGAGCGTGATCGCGATCCGGCACATCGACACCACCTTCGCCGAGCTGCAGAGGCTCCAGAGCGTCGGCGATCTCGCCGAGGACATCGACCGCCGCATGAACGAGCTGCGCCTTGCCGCGCGCGACTTCGTCACCGATCCCGGTGCGGGCGTCCAGTTCAAGCAGGTGGGCGAGGCGGCCTCGACGCTCAGCGACATCCTCAAGAAGACCCGCATCGAGCTCGCGCCCGAGCAGCAGGACATGATCGACGGGGTCACCGAGCGGCTTGCGACCTATCGCAGCGGCCTGGAGCGGATCTCGACCCTGATCGACCGCCGTGCCCAGCTGCTCGCCGGTCTGCCGCCGCTTCGTGACCAGTTCGACGTGGCCGTCTCCGGCACCGCGGACCGCGAGCTGGCATCCCGCCTGTCCGAGGCGCAGAGCCGGATCGCCCTCGGACTGCTCGCGCGCAACCCGTCTGCGGCCGAGCAGGCGGCGCAGAGCATGCGGGCAATGGGCATCGCGGATACCAGGCTGAGATCGGCCGTCAACGATTACGCCGAGGCGATTATCGCGGTCGCCGTGCGTGAACGTCAGATCGCCGACATCGACCGCGAGGTGCTGGGAACCGAAGGCCGGTTGATCGGCCGCGTCACCGAATTGCTGCGCGAGGTCTCGGCCCGGCGCGGCCACGTGCTGTCGCGCGACTTTGCCCGCACCCTGACGGAGGCACGGTGGCAGAGCATCGTGCTCGGCACCATCGGCGTGCTGATCGGCATGGTCGCGGCCGCCTTCGTGGTGCGGCGGACCGTCCGGCCGCTTGCGAAGATCGCAAGATCGATCCGCGCGCTCGCGGCTGGCGAGAAAGACACGTCGATCCCGTCGGCCGATCTCGACAACGAGATCGGCGATATCGCGCGCGCAGCCGAAGTGTTCCGCCGCGCGCTGGAGGAAGCGGACACCGCGCGCGAGGCGGCGGTGCGCGCGCTGACTGAACAGCGCCTCGCCGAAGAGAGCTACCGGAAACTGTTCGAGGGTTCGGTCGACGGCATCTATGTGACGACGCCGGCCGGCGACCTCCTCAACGCCAATCCTGCGCTGGCGCGGATGATGGGCTACGACAGCCCGCAGGACCTGATCGAAAGCATCAACGATATCGCCCACACCATCTACGTCCACCCCGAGGCACGCGTCGAGTATCAGCGGCTGATGGCGCGCGACGGCATGGTGCGCGAATTCGAGTACCAGGTGCGCCAGCGCAGCGGCAACATCCTGTGGCTGTCCGACAGCGCCACCGGCGTCCGGGACGAGGCGGGCACCATCGTCCGCTACGAGGGCACGCTGCGCGACATCACCGACCAGAAGCGGGCGGAAGACGCCATCGCCGAAGGCCGGCGCCTGCTCCAGCAGGTCATCGACACCGTGCCGGCGGTAATCAACGTCAAGGACCGCGATCTGCGCTACGTGCTGATGAACCGCTACATGGCCGGCATCTTCGGCATTGAGCCCGGTGACGCGCTCGGCCGCACCACCGCCGACCTGATGTCGCGCTACGGCGCGGCCAAGACCGACGAGAACGACAAGCGCGTGCTGGATCTGCGCAGGGGACTCGGCTTCTACGAGGAGGAGTACAAGGATTCCTCCGGCAACATGCGGCAATGGCTGGTCAACAAGCTGCCGCTGCTCGATGCCGAGGGTGAGATCGAGCGGATCGTCACCGTGGCGCTCGACATCGGCGAGCGCAAGCGCGGCGAACAGGAGATGCGCAAAGCCAAGGAATCCGCCGAGACCGCGCTACGCAATCTGCGCGAGACCCAGGCTTCGCTGATCGAGGCGGAGAAGCTCGCCGCGCTCGGGCGGCTCGTGGCCGGCGTCGCGCATGAGGTCAACAATCCCGTCGGCATCAGCCTCACGGTCGCCTCCGCGCTGGAGCGCAAGGCCGCGATGTTCACCGCCGAGGTCGAGCGCGGCGAGCTCCGGCGCTCCGCGCTCAACGACTTCCTCAACACCAGCCGCGACGCGTCCTCGCAGCTCGTCTCCAACCTCAATCGCGCCGCCGAGTTGATCCAGTCGTTCAAGCAGGTCGCCGCCGACCGCAACTATTCCGACCAGCGCAGCTTCGATCTCGGCGACCTCACCGAGCAGGTGGTGATGAGCTTGCGGCCGGGCCTGCGCAAGCACAATCTGACGCTCAATGTCGAGTGCCAGCCGGATCTGACCATGAACAGCTATCCCGGGCCGTACGGCCAGGTGCTGACCAATCTGTTTCTCAATTCGGTGGCGCACGCCTTCCCGGACGGCCGACCGGGGAGCATCGACATCCAGGTGCGCGAGTCGGGCAAGGACAATGTCGAGATCATCTTCTCCGACAATGGTTGCGGCATGTCGCTCGACGTTCGCCGCCGCGCCTTCGATCCGTTCTTCACGACGCGGCGCGACCAGGGCGGCACCGGTCTCGGGCTGCACATCGTCTACAGCATCGTCACCAACCGGCTCGGCGGACGGCTCGACCTCGATTCCGAACCGGGCAGCGGTACGCGCATCCAGATCATCCTGCCGCGCGTGGCGCCGCTCGAGCAGGCCGCGGAATAGTTCGCGCCTGGTTAGTCGGCTTCTGCGAGCTTGTGCAGGGTGGCGCTGAAAATCAGGCTCGCCTTGCCGACGAGCGCTGTGCCCGTCATCTCTGCGCGGGTGTCCGTGTAGGTGCCGCTGACGCCGATGCCGACCGGGGCCGGGCCACCGAACAGAGGATTGTCATCGCCCCGCGGCGAGGTGTGCCGTTGCACCAGCACCTCACCTTTGAAGGTGTGGTCGTCCTTCACCACGTAGCTGCCCGTATAATAAAGGTAGGCATCGCCGCCAAGGATCTTGCCGTCGCGAAAAAGAATCACGCCGCTGCCCTTGCCGGCCCGACCATCGAGCAGGCTCACGTGAATCGAATAGAGGCCGTTCTTCATAACGTCCCGAGGCCGGCCGCCATCGCCCAATGGCGTAACCGGTAGGGCTTTTATGCCAAAGCGCGTCCCCTCGCGCAACGCGGCAGTTTGCCGGCCGCCGCGGCAGCCGGCCGCTGCGAGCCGTAGTTGTCCCGACTTGCGTGTGACGACCTCATGACGGTCTGATCATGACGCGAGGCCAGCCGTTGCGAATCAAGTTGGCCCGCGAAATGCATAACCATTGTTGCACTGGCCGCGGGGTGCTGGAGCAAGACAAACGTGAGCAACTGGATCGATTCCGGCGGCGATGAGCCGCGTCAGTACAGTGTGCGTCCCACGATTTGCGAAACACAGCAGCGACGGAACGGCGACACGGCACGCTGGCGAAGCGTGGCGAGCCTCGCTTGCGCTCTGGCTCTGATCGCACTCGCTGCCCCATTCGGGCACGCGCGCGACCGCGGCCAGTTCGTCAACACCAATGCCGACCTGAAGGCCTGGTTCGACGGCCTGCGAAGCGGCAAGGGGCCTTGCTGTTCCGATGCCGACGGCTCGGCGCTGTCGGACGCCGACTGGGACAGCAAGGACGGGCATTACCGGGTCCGCGTCCCGCGCTACGGCTTCGTGCGCGAAGGCCAGCTGCAGGAACTCGTCTGGGTCGACGTCCCCGAGGAGGCCGTGATCTCCGAGCCGAACCGGGTGGGGCGCACCATGGTCTGGCCGATCTACGGCTACATGGGCGTCGCGATCCGATGCTTCATGCCCGGGAGCATGACTTAGGCAGGCCAGGCGGCTTCGCCTGGTCTGGCTGAAGCCGATGCGGCGCGCCGTGTCAGGTATACTTCTTGTCGCGCTCGAGCAGCTCGATGGAGATGCCCTCGGGACCGCGGATGAAGCAGATGCGCACGCCGGGGCGGATCGTGGTCGGTTCGCGCGTGAAGGTCACGCCCTTTGCCTTGATCTCGGCCGCGACGGCGTCGATGTCCTTCACCGTCAGACCGAAATGGTCGAGCCCCTGATGCGGGTGCGGCGGCGGCGGGCTCACCGCGTTGTCGCCCTCGAGCGGCGCGATGAAGATTTTCGCGCCGCCAAGACTTACATCGATCCGTCCCGGTGCGTGTACGATCTCGCCACCGAGGATGTCCCGCAGCCAGGCCGCCGTGGCCTCCGGATCGGGGCTGCGCAGATGGACGTGATCCCAAGTGACGACTGGCATTTCATGTTCTCCCGACGGGTCTTTCGATGTTGCAGCGCATGTTAGCGGCCCCGGCCGGAGACCGCCACCGCCCATGCCGATTCGCAACTGCGCGGGAACCTTAGTTCGTCTTCCGGATTGAGGTAAGCAGTGGCCCAGTCCGTCGTTGAAGGCGCTACGGCCATCCTCGGTGACATACCCATGAACGTCAGGTTTGACCGGATCCGGTTGGGACGTTTTGCCGAAAGCGGCGAGCGGCTGGCACGGACCGTGACGATCGCGAGCGTCTCGTTCGGCCGAAGCCTGCTGTGGCTGCTGGCGGCCATCATCGTCGGCTGCGGCGTCTGGATGCTGCTGCCGCTGTCCAGGGGCAATGGTGCCGAGCCGGCGGCGTCTGGCGTGGCGGCTGTCGAGCCGACCCCTTCGGGCAATGCGGCAGCTGCGGTGTCGCCGGTGTCCGAAGCTCAGGCTCCGGCAATGGCAGAACTCGGTCGCCTCAGGATTTCATCGCAGACCTGGCGCCGCGGCGGGCTTGGTTCGAAAGCGCTGGTGACGTTCACGCTGCGAAACGACAATGACTATGCCGTAAAGGATCTCGAGATCGTCTGCGCTTTTGCGCGGCGCGACGGCAGTCATCTCACCGACCGCAGCCGCGTGCTTGCGGACCCGGTCAGCATGAAGAGCCGCAAGACTTTTGCGCGCATTCCGGTCGGCTTCGTCAACGTGAATGCCGATCAGGCGAAGTGTTCGCTGGTTGCGGCACGCCGGGCGTGAAGGCGGCACTCTCCGGTAGCGGAAAAGTTACTCTTCCCAAACCTCCCAAAGTCCTGGCCAAAAACTTTGGCGTTGCCATTTGAACCGAATGGCTGGGCCGGGAACCAATTGAGTAATCGCCTGTTGAGGCGAAGTGCCCACGCGGGGATGCGGGGGGCGGAGTGCGGCCAATGCCCATCTTTCGGTATTTCGTCTTTGTCGGTGGAGCTTTGCTCGCAGTGCTGTTCGCGGCGAACTATGTTCTGCCGGCTTCGCCTGTGACGCAGGCTGTCGCAACCGCAAGCAACGAACAGCCGCTGATCCGGATCAGGTCCGATCGGCACCTGCCGGACCGCGTCGTGCTCGACACCAGCCAGCCGACGATAACCGCGCCTGCATTGAAGGTCGCCGCTGTCGCAGCTCCCGTGCCCACGGCGCAGGACAGCGGCGTGTCGCCGGCCTTGGCCGAGATGTCGGCGAAGGCGCGGGTCCGCGAAACGTTCGCCCAATTCACACCCGCTGGGAAAGCCGATACCGCCGCGGTCAAGAAGACCGAAGCCAAGGCGCAGGTTCAGCCGCAGGTTCAGGCGCAGACCCAGCTGCCTCAGGCACCCGTTCAGTCCAAGCGCAAGGTCGCCAGGACCCATCCGGCGCCGCAGCCGGGACGGCCGATGATGCTGGTGGCACAGCAGCCGCATTTTGGCCTTTTCGACACCACCTGGTGAGAGAGCCTTTGGTGCCTCGATCGAGGCGGGAAGGGCTTTTTATTGGCCGGCCTCTCTGCTAATTCGAACCCGTCCGAACGTCATCCGGCCGGCTGGTCCGCCAGCTGCGGTCCGGTGCATCTCGGTTGTGGCCCACTGCCTGGGCCAGGGCGCTCGTAGCTCAGCTGGATAGAGCATCGGATTTCGATTCCGAGGGTCGGAGGTTCGAATCCTTCCGAGCGCGCCAGTTCCGGATATGTTCCGAAGCGATGCTGGTATCTCATAACCGCCGCAACGGTCCGCGCAGTCAGCCTGCCGCTGGACTGGCTTGCCGGCCCCGTGCCAGCGTGTCCGAGGGCGTTTCGCGGAATGTCGCGCGGTAGGCTGCGGCAAACTCGCCGAGATGATGGAAACCCTGAGCGCGCGCGCATGTGGCGACGGTGGTGCCGCCTTTGAGGAGGCGAGCCCGGGTCGCCCACAATTTTTTCAGGCGAATGTATTGGTGCAGGCTCATGCCGCGCACCTTGCTGACTGCGCCGCCGAGCGTCCGGATCGAGACGCCAAACTCGTCGGCGAGATCGGCTGTGTAGATCGAAGCAGTCGGATGAGTTGCGACGTAATCGTCGATCCGCTGCACGAGCTTGGCCGACCGTTCGCCATGGACCGAGGCGCTCCGGTCCGAAAGCGGATCGATTTGGAACAGATCGTCGAGCGCGAGCAGCAGGCCTTCCTGCAGATGGGCGGCGACCTCGGTGGCTTCGAACAAAAGCGGCTGCACCGATGCGGTTCGCAGTATGTCGAGCAGGAGTTGCCGTGTATGGAGCAGGGCGGGCCTGTTCGCGACGCAGGCCCTCAGGTCGTCGGCCTGATCGAACCAGCCCCGGTCCCTCAGATTGGGCGAGAAGACGATCATCGCATGATGATTGGTCTGAGGCTCGACGAAATGGCCTTCATCGTTGCCGCGAAGCGCAACGAAGAAGCGCGCGTCGAGATCCATTCCCTTGGAATTGACCCGAAGGTCGTCCGTCATGGGCAGGATCACCATCCCGCCGGGCATGCGATAGGCGGTGTCGAGGATGCGCGCGAACGAGCGCATCATGATGATGCGGCATGCCGGCAGGGAGACCACGGCGCGGGCCGCCGCGAAGTTCGGGACGTCGAGCGGAATGCTTCTCGCATCCTCCATCGACTCGATCGGCCGAAACGCATCGACGTCGGCAAAGCCGATCAGTTGAAGCGCGGAGGAAGGGGCGAGGGCGTTGAACAACATGCGTCTAGCCGGCTTCTGCAATGTGACAATCAAATGAACGTCAGTACATCGCCATCAATGGCGAAACATCGCCCCCCAGTAAACCGGATTCAGGGCCGTAGTATTGCGGACATCATGCCATCAAGGCCTCGGATCGATGTCGTGGTCAACGGTCCCGGCTCATCGGCTGGCCGGTGGCGAGGTCGATGAAATGCAGCCGCGTGCAGGCGGGACAGGTGAAGGAAGCAACGTTCCGTCCCTCCTGCCTCTGCTGCTTCTCGAGATGCGTCTGCACATTCATGCCCGTCTGGGGGCATCGAAAAACGATCAAATCGGCCATCACCGCAGAATGACGGCGTGGCGGGTTTTATCTTTGATCTGGATCAGTTTTGGGATGGCTCCAGACCGGCCGCGATCGCGCAATCCACGATCGCGCAAAAACGAAGGGGCCCGGAGGCCCCCTTAGAGATCACCAGCGGCGATAGCGCGGTCCATAGTAACGCGGTCCATAGTAACGCGGGGCATAATAGCGCGGCGCATAATACCTGGGGCCGTAATACGGCTGCGGCGCGTAGTATCCATAGTAGTTCGGGCGCCAGAAACAGCGTCCCCAGGCGTCACAGACCATGCGAACCTGCTCGACGTTCGAGACCTGCGGGGTCGCAGGAGCAGGCGCGATGGGCATGGCGAACGCCGCCGGTGATGCCAGGATGGCACCGAAAAGGGACGCGGCGACGAGGCCAATCTTAAGCTTCATGATGTCTTCCTCCGCTTACGCAATACAGGATATCGAAGTTGTTCTGATCAAATTGTGGCGGAACCGAAATGTAATGCTGATGAACAAATCTTCAGCCAGTCCGCCGCAGGCCTGACCTTTGGGCTCCGCCAGCCTATCCCAGGTTCGGGTCCCTGACCAACGCCGTGCCTGGGTTCACCGGCATCCTTGATCCCGCGCAATTCATCGGTGCGGCTTCCTTCCTAGGCTTGTCGTCGCGGCCAGTCCTTCGAGGAATTCGAAGGGCAGTGGTCGCGAGACTGCTTGGAGCTGGGCAATGGACAAGATGAGACTGGACAACGGTGACTGGCTGGTCGTGTGCGACGGACGCAAGGCGCTCATATTGGAGAACCTCGGCGACGAGATGTTTCCGAATCTCCACACCAGGGAGGTGCACGAGCAGCCCAATCCCTCGACCAGCGCGCAAGGGACCGACGCGCCGGGCAGGCTGCATGGCGCGGCCGGCGGGGCGCGCAGCTCGGTGGAGCAGACGGATTGGCACGATGAGGCCGAGCGCGCCTTCCTGCGGGGCCTGGCCGGCCGGCTCGACGCCGCCGTCAGTTCGGGCGAGACATCGGCCCTGACCATGGTGGCCTCGCCGCGTGCGCTCGGGATGATTCGCGCCGATTATTCGGATGTCGTGCGCAAAGCGCTCCAGAGGGAGATCGGCAAGGACCTCGTCAAGCTGCCGGTCCACGAGATCGAGAAGCAATTGCTGCTGTCGGGCGCCGCCAAATAGCGGCACCCGCAGAGGATGCGCCAGCGTTCCTCAGTAGCAGGGGTGCCGGCGGCGGTCCTGGCCGACATAGGCGGCCGCGCTCTGGTAGCAATGGTTGGTCGATGGGCCGTCGTAAAAGGCAAAGGTCCCCGGGGTGATGCCGGGCCCGTAATTGTGCAGATAGCTGATCGGGTAGGGCAGCGGGTTCGCGTAGTAGCGGTGGTACCGGTGATGTCCGCGCGCCTCCGCGAGGCCAGGGGCAAGGATTGCGGCCGAAAGGGCAGCAACTGCGGCTACAAGCGTCAACTTGCTCATCTCGATTCTCCGGAACCCGCGCGAATAGGTCAGCTGTTTATAGCCATTTCGGCCGGCCAGAACACCCGTCGGACGCCCGGAAATCGAGGCCGGTCCCGCAGATTCCCGGGTGGGTGTGACAGAATTGCCGGACAAGCGGTTCAGGCTGCCCATTTTTGGCCTTTTCGGGATGCTTAACGAATTCCCCACACAAGTATGACCAAAGAGAATTCAGCTAAGAATCCTGTCGCCGGCCCTTTGGGGGTCCTTCGAGGCCGGTCCCATTCCTGAAGGCTTTCGTCGTCACCTCGCCATGCGCATCACGCTTCTGAGCCTGCTGTTGCTCTGCCTCGCTGCCGCCACGCCGGCGCGCGCCGTGCTGCACATCACCCGCGACCACGGCGGCTATGTCGATGAGTACAAGGCCAAGTACAAGCACGTCCGCGAGAAGGGCGAGCGCGTCATCATCGACGGCATCTGCAACTCGGCCTGTACACTGGTGCTCGGCATCGTGCCGATGAACAAGATCTGCGTCACGCCGCGCGCCAGCCTTGGCTTCCACCAGGCCTACTACGACAAGGCCTTCACCTTCGGCATCAAGGTCACCAGCGCCGAAGGCACCTCCGATCTGATGTCCTACTACCCCGACACGGTGAAGGACTGGATCCGCCGCAATGGCGGGCTCACCACCGACATGAAGAAGATCAAGAACGGTGTCGATCTCTGGAAGATCATCGACCCCTGTCCGGAAGAATGGTGAGCGGCTGAGCCGTCCCCGTGCGTCGCAGCGCAGCATCATCCGGACGAGATTCGCCGAAATTCGCATTGCCGCATAGACCGCCCATGGGGCAATGAGGGCGGTAATGAACCATAATCAAGAAGCACTGACCGCCCGCGCCGCGCCGATCCTGTTCGTCCTGCTCTGGAGCACCGGATTCATCGGCACCAAATACGTCATCAACAACGCCGATCCCTTGACCTATCTCGCCATCCGCATGGCGATCGTGGTCGGTCTGATGGCGATCATCGCAGCGATCGCGCGTCCGAAATGGCCGGACCGGATCGGAATCGCGCACAGCGCGGTTGCCGGCATCCTCGTCCATGGCTTCTATCTCGGCGGCACCGCAATCGCGATCGCGCACTCGATTCCGGCCGGGCTCTCCGCGCTGATTCCAGGCCTTCAGCCGATCCTGACCTCGACCATCGCCAACCGCTGGCTCGGCGAGAAGGTGACGCCGGTGCAATGGGCGGGTCTCGTGCTTGGCCTCGGCGGCGTGATGCTGATCCTGCACGGCCGTCCCATGACCGGCGAAGCCGGGCTCGGATGGCTTGCCTCGGTTGTCGCGCTGATCAGCATCACGCTCGGCACGCTCTATCAGCGCCGCTACTGCAACCACATCGACTGGCGCGCCGGCAATCTCGTGCAGTACGTGTCCGTCACGATCTTCTTCGCGATCGGCGCCTTCCTGTTCGAGGATCGCGTAGTGCACTGGACCCGGGAGTTCGTGCTCGCGCTCGCCTGGCTCGCCGTCGCGCTCTCGATCGGATCGATCGGGCTATTGTACTGGCTGATCCGGCATGCCGCGGCGACCTCGGTTGCGAGCCTGTTCTACCTGGTACCAGCCGTCACGGCGCTGATGGCCTATCTTCTGTTCGGCGAGAAGCTCGATGCGCTCGCGATTGCCGGCATGGCGATGTGCGCGGCGGCGGTGTTCGTGGTCAATCGGCGCTTTTAGGCCGAAAGGCCGGAGCGCTGGAACACATCCCCGACGTGCCGCGCCCAAGCAGTCGCAGCGAATTTTGCGATCCCCAAGACGCCCGCCATCCGGGCAGGCGCGCATCGGGGCGGCGAGGGCAGGGCGCTTTGCCGCAAAGCCTCCGGGCGCGCCCGCACCCGGAGGCTTGCTCTGGTCTATCCTTGACCTATCCTCGACCTTTCCTTGGCCTAACCCTGGGCCGGGAT
Organism: Bradyrhizobium sp. SZCCT0153; assembly: GCF_018129995.1. Lineage (GTDB taxonomy): Bacteria > Pseudomonadota > Alphaproteobacteria > Rhizobiales > Xanthobacteraceae > Bradyrhizobium > Bradyrhizobium japonicum_G. The sequence goes on along the minus strand of NZ_JAFCKS010000010.1, from coordinate 62,974 downwards.
CAGCGCTTGGCCTTCTTGGCCTTTTTCTTCTTGGCGGCTTTCTTTGGAGCCTTCTTCGGAGCCTTCTTGGCGGCCTTCTTCGTGGTTTTCCTCGCGGTTTTCTTGGCCGCTTTCTTCGACGACTTCTTTGCCGCCTTCTTCGACGTATTCTTGGCGGCCTTCTTCGGCACTACTTTCTTCGCGACCTTCTTGGCGGCTTTCCTGACCTTCTTGACGGCGGTGACTGCGGCTTCCTTGGTCGCTTCCACGGCGGTGGTGATCGTCTCCATCGCCTGTTCGGTGATCGGCTTCTCGTCGTCCATATCGTCCCCCACGGTTTGTATGGAGCGACGACGATAGCGGGTTTCAAAATTGTGTCAAAGCAACGCTCAACCTTTGCGGATCTTTGCGTAGGCGGCGAGCGCGCGCTCGCGTCCCTTGGCATGATCGACGATCGGTTGCGGATAGGTCTTGCCGAGCGTGACGCCGACGCTTGCCAGCTCGATCGGCGTTGCCTGCCAGGGCTGGTGGATCAGCTTGGCCGGAACGTCTTTCAGCTCCGGCACCCAGCGCCGAACGTAGGTTCCGTCAGGGTCGAACTTCTCGCCCTGGAGCGTTGGGTTGAAGACGCGGAAATAGGGTGCCGCATCCGCGCCGCAGCCGGCGACCCACTGCCAGTTGGCGGGATTGCTGCCGGCATCCGCATCGACAAGCGTGTCCCAGAACCAGCTCTCGCCGTCGCGCCAGTCGATCAGGAGGTGCTTGACCAGCAACGAGGCGACCACCATCCGAACCCGGTTGTGCATCACCCCGGTGTGCCAGAGCTGGCGCAGGCCGGCGTCGACGATGGGATAGCCGGTGCGCCCGTGCTGCCAGGCCGCGAGCGCCTTCTTGTCGCCTTTCCATGGGAAGCCGTCGAAGTTCGATTGCAGGTTTTCGGTCGCAAGGTCGGGGTGATCGTGAAGCAGGTGGCGGCAGAATTCGCGCCAGCCGAGCTCGCTCAGGAACTTGTCGACGCCGGATCCGATGGCAGGATTTTCCGCGGCGGCGAAGCGCGCGGCGTGCCAGACTTGGCGCGGGCTGAGCTCGCCGAACCTCAGATGCGGCGACAGGCTCGAGGTGCCTTCGCGATCCGGGCGGTCGCGATCGCCGATATAGCCGACTGCGGTGCGCTTGAGGAAGTCGCGCAGGCGGGCGCGGGCGGAGGCTTCGCCCGGGGTCCAGGTCTCGCGCAGGCCGCCGGACCAGTCGGGCTCGGTCGGCTCGAGCTTCCAGCTCTCCAGTGCGTCGCTGGCGAGCTTGGGCGCCGCGCGAAGCGCCTTCGGTGCCGGCAGGGGTTTTGGCGGGTCGCCGAGCGACAGCACGCGCCGCCAGAACGGCGTGAATACGCGAAGGCCGCGGCCTTCATTGTTGCGGATCGCCGCGGGCGGGACGAGCAAGTCGCCGGGGAAACTTTGCGAGTCCAGGCCGAGCTTTGCCAGCGTCGCTTCGAGCTGTTTCTCGATGGCCTGATGCGGCCTCTGCGCGATCCCGTTCCAGTAGACGGCGCCGGCTCCGCTCTCGCGGACCACCTCCATGATCACCCTGGCCGCCGGCCCCTTGCGCAGGATCAGCGATCCGCCGCGCGCGCCGATATCGGCGCCAAGTGCCCGCAGCGACTGCGCCAGCCACCAGCGTGCCGCGCCGCCCGGTGCGCGACCGGCGGCGTCATCCAGCACACAAAGGCAAATGACCGGCGCGCCGGTGTTGGCGGCGGCGTGGAGGGCGGGGTGGTCGGACAGGCGGAGATCATCGCGGAACCAGACGATGATGGGCGGCGGGCTTGGGGTGGTCAGGGGCGACCTCGTTTACAATCTGGAAAGCATTCCGCGCGGGGCGGTGTGAACCGCCGTTAATGCGGCCGTAAGCCGATTGCATCAATATGCAGGAATTCCAGGGGTAGTTCCATTCATGTCAAACCGTCCGACGGCGAAGTTCTTGCCGCAATTCAAGCTTGGCACCAAAGCGGTCCTATGCGCCGCGTTGCTGATCGCTGTGAATACAGCGCTCGTGGTCGGCGCCGGCTATTGGTCGCTCACCTCCGCTGTCAACGATCGTGCGCTCCGCGACATCGAGGTGAGTTTGCGCACGCTGGCGCTGGCCTTTGCCGAGGTCGTTCCCGACGCCAAGATCACGATGCGGGATGGCGCGGTCGCGCGCGCCGAGATTGCCAAGATGCCCGAGTTCAGGGATCACGCCATCGTCGATCGCGCGGTGTCCTATGTCGGAGGCAACGCCACCCTGTTCGTTTATGACGATGCGAGCGGGCAGTTCGTCCGCCGTTCGACCAACGTGAAGAAGGAAAACGGCGACCGCGCCGTCGGCACCCAGCTTGCCGCCGACCATCCGGCGCAAGCCGTCCTGCGCCGTGGGGAGGCCTACAAGGGCCCGGCCACGCTGTTCGGCAAATCCTTCATGACCGCCTATTTCCCGGTCGCAGATGCGACCGGCAAGGTCGTCGGCATTCTCTACGTCGGCATCCCGATGGCCCAGTTCGAGAGCATGCTGACCCAGGCGATCGAGAGCATGGCGATCGCCGCCGGGCTCGCCGCGCTGCTGGTGCTGATCCTCACCTTGCTGGTCGTCCGCCGTGTCACCAAGCCGCTCATCTCGGTCACGCGGTCGCTGACGGCGCTCGCCGAAGGCCAGAGCGACGTCACGATTGATTGCGAGGATCGCGCCGACGAGATCGGCGAGATCGCGCGCACGGTCGCGGTGTTCAAGAGCAATTCGCTGGAGCGGTCGCGCTTGCGCAGCGAGCACGCGGCGGCTTCGGCTGCAGCAATCGAGCAGCGCAAATCCGACCTGCGCAATTTCGTCGAGCAGTTCCGCGGCAGCGTCGGCGGCATCCTCGACAAGGTGCTGACATCGTCAGGCGAATTCGAACGGACGGCTCGGCAACTCACCGACACCGCACGCTCCACCGCCGATCTGTCGGCGCGGTCGGCCGGAGCTTCCGAAACTGCCTCCGGGCACGTGCGTTCGGCGGCGTCGGCCTCCGACGAGCTGTCTCAATCCATCTCCGAGATCACCCGCCGGGTGCAGGAATCGAACGAGATTTCCGCCGAGGCGGTGCGGCAGGCCGAGGCGACCGATCAGCGTATCGCGCAGCTTTCCGAGGCCGGGGCGCGCATCGGCGACGTCGTCAAGCTGATCACCTCGATCGCCGAGCAGACCAATCTCCTGGCGCTGAACGCCACCATCGAGGCCGCGCGCGCGGGCGATGCGGGCCGCGGTTTTGCGGTGGTGGCACAGGAGGTCAAGACGCTCGCCGGCCAGACCGCCAAGGCGACCGACGAGATCTCGAACCAGATCGCCAGCATGCAGCTTGCGACCGAGGAGTCTGTCGCCGCCATCAGGGCGATCAGCCAGACCATCGAGCGCATCAGCGGCATCGCCGGCTCGATCTCGGCTGCGGTGGAACAGCAGAAGAGCGCGACCCACAACATCGTGGCCAGCGTTCGTGCGGCCGTATCGGGCACCGCCGATGTCGCCGTCAACGTCCGTCACGCCGCCGAGGGCGCGAACGAGACGGGCGAGACTTCCAGCCGGATGTTTGCCTCCGCCCAGGCACTGTCGGGCGAGAGCCTGCACCTGAAGGCCGAGGTCGAGGGTTTCCTCGAGCGCGTGCACGCGGCGTAAGCTTATCGGGGCGATGCCGATGCACCGCCCCGAAATGATCGTGGGTTATTTCGGCTGCGGCACGATCCGGATGTAGGGCTTGGGTTCCTTCCAGCCCTGCGGGTAGATCGTCTTGGCCTCGTCGTTGGAGACCGAGCCCGCGATGATGACGTCGTCACCCTGCGACCAGTCGGCCGGCGTCGCGACGCGATGCTTGGCGGTGAGCTGGAGCGAGTCGATGACGCGCAGGATCTCCTGAAAATTCCGGCCGGTCGTCATCGGGTAGACCAGCACCAGCTTGATTTTCTTGTCCGGTCCGATGATGAAGACGTTGCGGACGGTCTGGTTGTCGGCCGGCGTGCGGGTGAGGGGATCGCCCGAGGTCGAAGCCGGCAGCATGCCGTACAGCTTCGAGACGTTGAAGTCGGTGTCGCCGATCATCGGATAGTTCGGAGCCGCGCCTTGCGTCTCCTTGATGTCTTCGGACCATTTGGAATGGCGGTCGACTGGGTCGACCGAGAGGCCCATCAGCTTGACTCCGCGCTTGTCGAATTCCGGCTTCAGCTTGGCGAGAGCGCCGAGCTCGGTCGTACAAACCGGCGTGAAGTCCTTGGGGTGCGAGAACAGCAGGGCCCAGCTGTTGCCGATCCAGTCGTGGAACTTGATCTTCCCCTCGGTGGTTTCGGCTTCGAAGTCGGGCGCGGTGGCGCCAATCGGAAGTGTCATGGTTCTACCTCATCGCATTGAATTTACTTGGGAATTAACCTTTTCCGTCACGGGCAGTATAGGGGGTCGTCGCGCTCAAGTGAACCGCTTCAAGTAAAATGTGAATTCATTCCCTGAAGGGCCCATTTCCTAGCACCTTTCTGTTACAGCGGCGCCTGCGGCGAACACCTCCACCGGAGCCGCACGGTCTCGATTGCCCCGATAAAGCCTTTTATGACCCGCATCACGCTCGCCCGACGTTCGATAAAACCAAAGCGGACCTGACAGCGACCAATTGGCAACCATTGAGAAAAGTCGCGATCCCCGTATCGAATCGTTAACCACCCCTTTACGTCCGCATGAAAATGCTGGTCGATCAGAAGAAATCTGGAAGTGAACTATGTCTGCCGCAGTGCCGAAGTCCGTTGAGTCGCCGTCCCTCGAACCGTCCTGCCGCGATACCGCGGCCCATGCCCTGACCATCGTGCGCGATGGTGTGATCACGGGCGAAGGCCCGACCACCAGGGGGCGGGTCCACTTTTCCCGCTCGCTCGATGCCGATGACACCGCCTGGTGCACGCGTATCCTGACCGCCACGGCCGTCAACGACCAGCCGATCAGCCGCGCCGAAGCCGAAGCGCTGTTCGAGATCAATGAAGCCGCAACCGAGCGCTCCGATGGCGGCCGGTTCGACGACCTGCTCGCCAAGGCCGTCGCTCACTACGCCGCAAGCGCCTCGGGGCTGAAGGTGCCGCCGCGCAGCGTCGCGCTGTCGGCCGACATCGAGAGCTGGGCGCCGACCTACGCCTCCAAGGTCAACAGCGAGATGCTGGAGTGGATCGCCGGCCAGATGCGCGGCAAGCGCCAGAACAACCGTCGCCTGATGGCGATGGTGGCGACCTTCCTCGGCGCCACCGCGCTGCCTTTGGCGGGCCAATTGCCGAACGTGTTCGACATCGGCATGTGAGATTCTGCGCCTCTCGCGAGGAGCATTTTGAGCGGCGGGGTTATTTCCCCGCCGTTTTTTGTTTGCCGGCATCCGCCTCGAGCCCGAGTGTGCGGCCCGGGAAGCCGGCGGCGTCGAAATAGCGCTGGCTGCCGACGCGCTGGAAATTCAGCACGGTGGTCAGGCCGCCCTCGGCGGGCTTGGATTTCATCGTGCCGGCATAGGCTTTCGGCACGGTGCCGTTGGGCATGGCCTCCGATATCACGCGGCCGACCAGGTCTCCCTTCTCCGAGGCGCGCAGCCCCATCAGCCGGGCGGCCGTCATGCCGACATCGGCATTACTGACCGGGATCGCGCTGACATAGCCGGCTTTGAAGTCCGGGCCGATGGCGGCCATGAAGTTCATGGTGTCGCCGCGGCTGAAGCTGCCATGCATGCCCTGGCCCTGTCGCAAGACGGTGTCGGCGACCTGCACCGAGCAGTTGGTCGGCGCCTCGCCGCAATCGCTGGCATAGGAGCGGAAGTTGACAACGATCGCGGGTGTCGGCGTCGCCGACTTGCCGCGCAGATTGATGCTCGACAGCGGCAGCGTGCCGGGGATGCGGCCGAGCGAATCGTCGACGAACAGGCCGGAGACGTAGTCCTGCTCGAGCAGCGCCTTGACGGTCTTTGCCGCGAGCTTCTTGTCCTTGTTCGGCAGATAGATCAGGTCGGAGCCGCCATTGGTGGCAACGACGAGGTCGGGCTTGGTCGGATCCTTTCCGAGCACGCCGTTGCCGGCCTTCGGATGCTTGTTGCCCTCGATCTTTGCGTTCTTGTCGTTGGGGTCGAACAGCGGCAGCTCGAGCGCCTTGGCGAGGTCGAGCGCCAGGAAGCCCATCGGCAAGAAGTCCTTCGGCGTGTCGTCGTAGCTGAGCTTGGCCGAGGGGCTGGTCTTGCTTTCCTTGGAGATGGTCGAAAAGCCATGGTCGGCCTGGACCATGATGTTGGTGTTGGCGGCGAGCCCGAGCTCGTCCAGCGCCTTGCGGATCTGGGCGAGGTTGTTGTCGGCGTTCCTGATGCCGGCCATCGAGGTCGGGCCGTTGATGCCGGGCTTGATCTGGTTGAGGCTGTCGCCGGTGTTGTGCTGGCTGCCATCAGGGTCGCGCGACCAGAACACCAGCACGAACGGCTTGTTGCGCGCCTTGAACATCGGCAGCACCACCTTGGCGGCGACGTCGGCGAAATAGGCCTGCTGCGCGACGTTGGCCACTGTGGTGCCGGGCGTCTTGGCGTCGCCGGCCTTGCTGTTGTCGCCGCGCGGCGGGGTGGCGAGGGGCAGGCCCGCCTTGGTCAGCGCGTCCTTCACCTCGTCCGACAGCGCCACACCGTTCTTGCCGCCGGTGGAATCGTCGAACACGACCGAATGCAGGCCGGCCTTTTCGGGCTTGTCCGTGTGGTCGAACTGGTAGGTCGGACCGACCTTGCCGATCGCCGCCGTGCTGAGGCCCTTGTCGCGGGCCATCTTCAGAATGGTCTCTTCGTTGAGATAGTCGCCCTTGAAATGCTCGTCGATGTCGCCGAGCACGGCATCGTTCTCGATGAAGGGTACTACGGTGTCGCCGGCAGGCACGGAGGTGTAATTCGTCCAGATCGTGTTGGAGAACACGCCGGTATCGCCGAGATAATGGCCGGTCGACATAGCCGAGCCGTTGGCCATGGTGAAGGTCGGGAAGAGCGAGTGCGGGTTCTTGAAATTGACGCCCTTGTCGCGGACCTCGGCCATTGCCGGTGCGGTCTCGGGCGTGACCTTCAGCGCGCGCAGGCCGTCGGGGATGAACAGGATCAGGTTACGGGGCGTGTTGTTCTGGGCGGAGGCAGGTCCACTTGAAAGTCCGGTGGACAGCACTGTCAGTCCGGCGGACAGCAACACCAGTGAGCGGCGCATCAAATTTCTCCCTGCCTGCGATGAGGCGGCTTGGCGGCCGACCGCGGCCCCCCGCCATCGTTTAGTTTTGCTGCATGACAGTTTTGTTACAAGAGCGGCGACGCATGCAAGAGGGACAGAGAGGGTGGGATGAGCCGGCCGTCACTCCGGCGCCGTCAGCACCCGGGGATTTTGTGCGAGCACCTGCGCAGGTTTCGCCGCCGGCGGGTAGCCTTCTGTGCTGCCCGGATCGAGCCACAGCGATGGCGGCGCTGCCTGCAGCGCAAAAATGATCGCGATCTGGGTCCGGTTATGGAGGCGGTACTTGCGCATGATGTTGCCGATATGGGCCCGCACCGTGTTTTCCGAGATCTTGAGCTCGTAGGCGATGTTCTTGTTCTGCATCCCCCGCGCGATCAGCATCATCAGCTCGCGCTCGCGTGGAGTTGGTGTGATCGAATCTTTTGGATCCGGGCTCATGACTAGCTCCTCCGTGGCCTTTTGGTTGATGCGAACACCCCAGCATGTTCTCACTCCGTCTTCAGTGCCTCGATCGGACTGAGCTTGGACGCCTTGTGCGCGGGATAGAAACCGAAGGTGAGGCCGGTCGCGATCGAGAAGACCAGGGCGAGGCCAATCGCTTCGCCGTCGATCGAGGTGATCCAGCCGGCCATGCGTGCGACCGTCATCGAGAGCGTGACGCCACCGGCGACGCCGATGATGCCGCCGAGAAGGCAGAGGACGAGCGCCTCGCAGAGAAACTGGAGGCGGATGTCGCGCATCCGCCCGCCAAGCGCGCGGCGGATGCCGATTTCGCGGGTGCGCTCGGTGACCGACACGATCATGACATTCATGATGCTGATGCCGCCGACCAGCAGCGAGACCGAGGCGATGGCGACGAGCAGGAGCGCGACGGTGCGGATTGCTCCCTGCTGCGCCTCCATGGCCGCGGCCGGATCCTGGACCTTGAAGTCGTCCTCCTGGCCGGCGAGAATCCGATGCCGCTGCCGCAGCAGGTTCTCGATCTCGGATCGCGCCCCCGCCATCTGACTGTCGGCGGTCACCTTCGCGATGATGTAGGCGACCGAATCCCGGTTGATGTTGCTCGCGCTGCCGAGAAAGCGCAGCTTGGCCGTGGTCAGGGGCACGAAGGCGACGTCATCCTGGGCGGGTCCCTTGCGATCGAGAACGCCGACCACTTCGAGCGGGACCTTCATGATCCTGACCTGCGCGCCGATCGGGTCGGCGCCAGGCGCGAACAGCTCACGTGCGACCGTGCTTCCGAGCACAACGACCTTTCCGGCGCCGGCCTCCTCGGTGGCGGAGAAATAGCGTCCGGACGCAAGCTGCCAGTCGCGCACCATGAAGTGCCCGGTGGTCGTGCCGTTGATCGTCGTATTCCAGTTCTTGCTCTCGTGGATGACCTGCGCGGTTCCGGCGATCGAGCCGGCGGCGGCCTGGATCTCCGGGATCTGCTCGAGGATGGCCTGCACGTCGCTTTCCGTCATCGTCAGCTTGCTGCCTTCCTTGAGGCGCACGCCGCCCTGGTAGACCGCGCCCGGCGTGATCATCAGCACGTTGGCGCCGATCGAGCGGATCTGTTCCTGGAGACGAAGTTGTGCGCCGGCGCCGATCGCGAAGACCGTCACGATCGACGCGACGCCGATCACGATGCCGAGCATGGTGAGGAAACTGCGCAGCGGGTTGAGGCGCAGCGCGTGCAGTGCGATCTGGAAGCCTTGAAGCATCGTCATGGCGCAACGCTCCGTTTCGCCGGCACCAAGGCTGGCGTTTCGTCGCTGACGAGCTCGCCGTCATGGAGGCGGATCGTGCGCCTGCACTGCGTTGCGATGCCGGGATCGTGCGTGATCATCACGATGGTCTGGCCGGACCGGTTGAGTGCGGCTAATAGCGCCAGGATCTCGGCACCGGTGCGGCTGTCGAGCGCCCCGGTCGGCTCGTCGGCAAGCACGATCAGGGGCGAGGCGATCAACGCGCGGGCGATCGCTACGCGTTGCTGCTCGCCGCCCGAGAGCTGGCGTGGAAAATGACTTGCCCGGTGCAGCATGCCAACCGCTTCCAGGCTCTGCTCGGCGCGCGTCAGGCGCTCCTTGCGACCCACGCCGCAATAGACGAGCGGAAGCGCGACATTCTCGATGGCATTGTGGCGCGCGAGAAGGTTGTAGGACTGGAATACGAAGCCGATGCTGCGAGCCCGCAGCGACGACCTGCGGTCCTCCGAGAGCTCGGCGACATTTGCTCCCTCGAGATAGATCGCGCCCTCGCTCGGCAGGTCGAGCAGGCCGATCATGTTCATGAGGGTCGACTTGCCGGAGCCGGATGGTCCCATCACGGCAAGGATCTCGCCCGGGTCGATGTCGAAGCTGACGTTGCGGACTGCGGTCACCGCGATCCCGTCCGCGCGATAGGTTCTGCACACCGATCGCAGGCTGATGAGGGGCAGGAGGCCTGTCATGATCCAAACCTGATTCCAAAGAATTCGATGCCCGCCGGCCGGATGGCCTGTCCGACCACGACCTGGCTGCCTTCGGTGAGCTCACCGCTCTTGAGCGCGACCTGTTCCGCGCCCGAAGTGCCTACGGTCACAGGGATGCGCCGAAGCGAGCCGCTGGCGGTGCGCACCCACACGCCGCTGCGTGCCGAAGCCGTGTCCGGGCGCGTGCCCGACGGCTGGAAGCGCAGGGCGGCGAGCGGCACTCGCAGCACGTCGTCCTGCCGTTCGATCACGATCTTCACGAGGGCCGTCATGCCGGGAAGCAGCGCGCCGTCGAGATTTGAGGTTGCCAGGACGACGGTATAGGTCACCACATGCTGCTGGTTCTGCGGTGCCTTGCGCACCTGCCGGACCGTCGCTTCGAAGCGACGGTCGGGATAGGCATCTACCGTGAAATGAGCGCGCTGGCCGGACGCGATACGTCCGATATCAGCTTCGTCGACCTGTGCGTGGATCTCCATGTCCTCGAGGCGGTGGGCGACCACGAAGGTCGTTCGCGATTCGAGGCCGACCGCCAGCGTCTGACCTTCGTTGACGAACCTGCCGACCACGACGCCATCGATCGGCGAGCGGATCACGGTGCGATCAAGATCGGCCTGGGCGGCCGCAAGCACGGCTGCTTTCTCCGGGACGGCCATTCTGGCCTGTTCCAGCTCGGCCTCGATCCGGCGCACGTCGGCCTGCGCGCCGTCCACCGAGTAGGCGTTCAGGGACATCAGGACATCGGCCTCTCGCTCCTGGGCCAGCCGCGCGGTGAATTCCGTCTGGGCGTCGTCGACCGCCGTGACTGCAACCACATTCTGCGACTGAAGCGCGAGTTTGCGCTGCAACGTCTTCTGCGCCGAGGCCTTGAGTGCCTGTGCGCTTTCGAGCTTGGCCGCCAGGACCTCCCGGCTCCCCCTCGCGTTCTGCAGATCGATCCTGGCGCGGTCGAGCTTGGCCCGCTCCAGGTCGACGAAGGAGTTGGCCACCTCCACCGCCGCCTTGGCCTCGTCGACCTTGGCCGCGAAGCTGCGGGGATCGATCAGGGCGAGCGGCTGGTCCTTGGCGACGGTATCGTTGAAATCGACGTAGACCCGCGCGAGCTGGCCTGACAATTGTGAGCCGACCTCGATCGTCTTGACCGGTTGCAGGGCACCCGTGACGGTGACGGTCTGCTCGATGCTGCCGCGCTGGATCGCGGCGTAGCGGAACACCGGCGCGTCCACTCCGAACGTGGGGGCTTCGTGCCCGGACGGCACAAGGAGCCGCTTTGCCGACTGGTACGCGCGAACCGCCGCGTCCGCCGTACTCGCCGTGGCTCCTGCGATGATCGCCGGTTGGATGCCGCAGATGGCGGCGAGACCGGTTGTGGTTCCGAGCAAGAGAATGACTGTCACAAATCGCATATCAAAAACCCGCCTCTTGAAATGATTGGGGGCGGAAAACCGAATATCGCACTATGGTTGTATCGCGCTGTGGTTGTATATCGCCAGGGGCAATATCCAGCGTCTCGACAATATGTCGTCGTTCTTAGTGCGACGGACGGGTGCGCTCCATGATCCAGAAGTAAAGTCCGCGCGTGCGCCTTTTCGTGATTTGCGCGAAACGTATACCGAGCGTATCGAAAAGGTGCGCGCGGTATCGAACTCGATAAGCTGACTGAACGTCCCGTCTGGACTGCCGGAAGCGGCTGCCAGTCGGCGCATGAGTGGCGACGCCATGATGCAGCTGCCGATATCGCGGCCGGAACGCCTGCTTGCCGCATTGTCGTTACGGCGCTTCGCCGTGGCACCGCAGATGGCGACGTCGAAACCCTCCGATCACGAAGCTCGATATGTGAACGCCTTCACTCGCGTCGGCCGGATGTTGGTCGTAAGACGTGGAGCCGGCGAGCCGACACGACTCGGCCGATTCGCGCCGCTGCCCTCAAGCACCTTGTGTCGCTTGCAAGAACAATGGATGGCTCGTTGCTAAATCAGCGAGCGCCAGGTCCGGAGTCTTTCGCAATGAGTTCAAATCAGGCCACAGTTTATGTCGTTGACGACGAAATCCAGATACGAAGCGCAATTGGCAGCCTTTGCGAAGAGACCGGACATCAGGTGAGGCTGTTTGCCTCGACGGATGAATTCCTCACCGAGAGTCTTTCGGACGGTCCTTCATGCCTCGTGCTCGACGTTCGCTTTCCCGGCACGTCGCCGACCGGGCTCGAGCTTCAGCGCAGGCTCGCTGAATCGGGTGTGGCGATACCGATCGTCTTCATCAGCGGCCATTCGGACGTGCGCGTCTCCGTCGAGGCCATGAAGCGCGGCGCGGTCGAATTTCTACCAAAGCCCTTCCGCGAACAGGAGATCCTCGATGCGATCAGGCACGGCATCGAGCGCGATCGCAGGCGCATGGAGCGGGAAGATGCGGTGCGGGAGGCTCGCCAGCGCATCGAGACTCTGACGGCGCGGGAGCGGGAGATCATGCTGCTGATGGCGGAGGGGCTGGTCGCCAAGCAGATTGCAGCAAAGCTCCAGCTCAGCGAAGTGACGGTCAAGGTGCATCGCGCCAGGATGATGCGAAAGCTCGAACTGCGTTCACCGATCGAAGTGGCGCGGCTGATCGACAGCATGGCGCATGAGACGGCGCGGAGCGGTGCGAACCAGTCGCAAGCCTAGGCTCGCGTGTGCCGACGTGCCGCACATCGTCTAGTCCGTACCGCCTAGCATGAACTGCAGTCTGTCGCGCGCCGTAAGACCGGTTCAGAGTGATCCCACGATGTCGACCTCCTCCAGGACCGGCATCTCACACCAGTCAGACAACTTGGTTAGAAAGGGATATTCCATGCGCAAGTTTATTTTTGCTTCCGTTGCCCTGTTCGCTCTGTCCTCCGCAGCCCAGGCCGCCAACACCTCGACCACGGTGCAGGTCGGCGTCGTCAACGGCTCGAGCGTCACGCAGAACGGCCTCACAAACGACAGCTCGTCGACCACCCAGCTCGGCATCCTGAACAGCGCGAGCACCATGCAGGGCACGAGCTCGCCCTCGCTCAACAACGCGAGCTCCGTGAACCAGATCGGCGTGCAGAACTCGGCGGCCACCGGCCAGGTAGCCTTCGGCAACAACACCAGCGGCATCACCCAGAATTCGTTCGGGCCCGCTGCGCTCCAGAACAACTCAGCTGCCGTCGGTCAGCTCAGTGGTTTCGGGGTCAACTCGAGCACCGTCTCGCAGACGGCGCACTAAGCCAGCCCTGTTTGGCCGGGCGCGTCACATTGCGACGCGTCCGGGCCATTCTCGCAAACACCGCAATCAGGCCGGTGGACCACGTCAGGAATCGCAGGCCGACCTTCGCGGAGGAAATGACAATGCAGACCAGATTTCTCGTCGCGGCGACCGTCACGCTCAGCATGCTGACTGCTGCCGATGCCCAGGCCGGCAACACGGCCAGCGTGCTGCAATTTGGCACGACCAACAACTCCTTCATTTCCCAGAGCGGTTCGACGAACAACAGCGCCACCACGCTGCAGTTCGGCGCGACCAACCAGGCGACGACCGTACAGACGGGATCATTGGCGACCGTCAACACGCTGGTGATCGGGCAGGGCGGCACCACCGCGACTGCATCCAACACCGCGCTGGCTGGCCAGGTCGGCGGCTCCAATTCAAGCCTGATCGGCCAGATCGGTGCGAACAACGCCGCCGGAGTGGCCCAACTCGGAATCCTGAACGGCTCGACGATTCTTCAGCAGGCGCCATGATCCCGTATCCATTTTCAGTTGCGAGGCATGTCATGAGGACATTTTCAGGCGTCGCGTGCGGTGCCTTTGTCGGCCTTTTTTTCATACCCATCGGACCCGCCGTCGCGCAGACCGCAGACATCAAGACCATCGTGTCGGTCGGCGGACCTCCCGTTATGGTCAACCAGAATAGCCAGCTCAACATGGCAGGCGTGTTCATGATCGGCGGCAGCACCAGCGCGACCGTGGTCCAGAACGGCACCAACAACGCCACCGGGATCCTGCAATTTGGAGGAACAAATTCGGCTTCGGTCGGGCAGGCGGGCGTGAACAATTTCGCCTTTGTCGGCCAGACCGGCCAATCGGCGACGAGCCTCGTGTCTCAGCTCGGCACCATGAACACAGGGGCGATCGCGCAATTTGGCGCGGTCAACTCGTCGATCATCGTTCAAAACAGCCCCTGAGACGTGCGCGAGCGCACCGGCACCTGATGTGAACGGGGAACGGCGATGAGATGCGGCAGGCAAGCTTTGGCGATGATCGCTGCATTCGCGACCATGGGCGCGGTGACCGAAGCATCCGCTGGGTCGGTACAGCGCAGCGTGACCAACAGGAACGTCAGCATCGAGACGGTCGTGGAGTTCGGCAACAATGTGCAGCCGGTCACGATCGAGCAGAGCAGCCGCATTAATATCGCACGGGTCATCGAGATTGGCGGGACCGGGACGGTCGATGCGACCATTGTCCAGAACGGGACACGCAACTATGCCAATGTGATCCAAATGGGCGGCACGACCAACGCGCTGATCGGCCAGTCCGGCACGAGCAACACCGCCGAGATCACTCAGATCGGCAATTCGACCAATGCGCTCCTGCTTCAGGTGGGCGACATGAACACCGGAGCTGTCAGCCAGTTTGGACGTTTCAACTGGCTGGCCATATTTCAGTTCGGACGATGATCGAGACGAAGAGGTGTGACATGAAGTTTCTCCTGCTCGCATCCGGAATGGGCCTGATGACTGCAATTGCGATGGCGCCGGCCGGGGCCGGCGAGTCCGGCGACGGCCATACCACCGTGGTCCAGGACGAGAACGGGACAGCGGTGATCACGCAAAGCGGCGATCCGGCTCAGGCAGAAGTCAGGATCGACAAGGAACCGGGCCGGACAACGGTCTATCGCCGCAGCGGCGGCAACACCGCGGTCGTATCGCAAGGCACCGGGAATGCCCAGGACATGCTGGATTGGCTGCACAAGCATCAGGGCCGCTGATGCGCGAAGGCCCATCGCCCGTGCGGACGACGGGCCTTGCGAGACGCCCGGTCTGTCAGTTGCGATAGAGGCTGGTCAGCGTGCCGTTGTTGTTGCAATGGGGCGGCGTTCCGGCTGCGTTCGCCTGACGCGATCAACTCCGATCAACTGGTTATGAGGTTCGCGTTCCACGGAGCGAAGTGCTTGAAACAGGCCTGGAATTTGGGCGTTCTGCCGCACCCCGTTCCCCGTTAATCCCGTGCCTTAACCAATAATTAATTATACGTTTGCGGCTGGGTGACGGCCCGGCCTAGCGTGCGGTGGGGAGCCGCTATCCGCGAAGCCAAACCAGTTGGTGCGTATCATGATGTCCAGATCAGATGGCAAATCACTTGGGGCGTTGCTCGCCTCGCTCAGCGCAGCCGCGCTGCTCCTTGCCCCCGGCGACAGTTTTGCACGACCTGGCGGCGCTGCGCCGCATGGCGTCGTGACCGCTGCCGCGCCACCGGCGGCAGCGCGTGCCGCGATTTCGCCGGGCGCCCGGTTCCGCGGACGCAACACGCCCTGGGTCTACTGGCCGGGCGGCGGCGGGTTCTTCTACGACAATGCAGGCTACAGCCACCCGTTCGCCGATGCCGGGCAGCCGGTCCCCAACGACGTGCGCTACACCTACACGTATGACGTTCCCTGGGACTGGACGCATCGCTTCCCGCCGAACGTCGTGCCGTCCGACCGGCCCTATGTGCCGAGCTGTCCGACGGAACAGGTGACCGTGCCCGGCCGCGGTGGCGGCGAGCACACCGTCAACATCATGCGCTGCTACTGATCGGCGCTAGCCCAGCTCAAAACTGGTCACGCCGAAAACGCGGTCGATCCGCAGTGGCGGGACCGGTCCGGTATACATCCGCGCCGTCTCGAACACCGGCTTGAGGCCGAGCGACTCCGCGAGCGCAATCGCTTCGCGATTGACGGCGGGGAGGTCGAGGAAGATTTCGCCGCCGCCCGCGCTTGCCAGCAGGCCGTGCAGCAGCGTCTGCGCTGCCGCGCGATCGTCGGCGACGAGCGGGCCGATCTTGCGGCCCGTCCGGCAAGGCCGAATCACGCCCCATGCGGCCAGCTTGCCATCGCGCACAAGAGCACGGCCGATATGGCCGTGCGTGTTGGTCCATGCACGCAGGAAGGCGCTGCGCGGAGCCGGAAAGACGGTCGCGTCGTCGGCTTCGACGAGCGCGAACGGGATCGCGCCCAGCGCAACGACATCGGCCGGCGGTCTCTGCGGGGCGGCGACGTCACCGCCATAGCGGATATTTGCGTAAGCCAGCTGGAAGCCGGACTTTCTGTAATTGTCCTGCTGCGCCACGACGCCGTCGAGGCCGATCACACGGGCCCCTGCATGCGCGATCGCTGCATTCCAGATGCGCAGGCCGTGGCCCGCGCCGCGAAAGCCCGAGCGCACGATGTAGAAGCCGAGGAAGGCGAAGCGGTCATCGTAATTGACGCATGAGACTGTCGCCACCGGCTCGCCGTCGACCTCGCCGACGAAGAAGCCTTTCGCGTCCGGGATCGCGAAACATGCGGCATCGCCAAGGCCCGGATTCCAGCCCTCGACCGCGGCCCAGTCGGCGGCGATGGCGATCTCCTCGGGGCGCAAACTGCGGATATGCAAATCGCTCATGATGGATACCTTCGGCGGTGGACCTGCCGGCGGGTCAGGCGGTAGAAAGCCGCATGATAGGCCGGGCCTGCGGCTCGCCTCAACGATATCACAGAGGATCATTGGTCATGGCAGCAGAGAAGGTCGCACTCGTTACCGCCGGCGGAAGCGGCATGGGGGCAGGGGCTGCGCGGCGGCTCGCGGCCGACGGCTTTCGCGTCGCCATACTGTCGTCCTCCGGCAAGGGCGAGGCGCTGGCAGCCGAGCTCGGCGGGCTCGGTGTGACCGGCTCGAACAAGTCGAACGACGATCTGAAGCGCCTCGTCGATGGCGCGATGGCGAAATGGGGACGCATCGACGTGCTCGTCAACAGCGCCGGCCACGGCCCGCGCGCGCCGATCACGGAGATCACCGACGAGCAGTGGCACACCGGCCTCGACACCTATCTGCTCAACGTCATCCGTCCGACCCGGCTGGTGACGCCGGTGATGGCGGCACAGAAGGCAGGCGCCATCATCAACATCTCGACCGCCTGGGCGTTCGAGCCGAGCGCGATGTTTCCGACCTCGGCGGTGTTCCGGGCAGGCCTTGCCGCCTTCACCAAGATATTCGCCGACACTCATGCGGGCGATAACATCCGCATGAACAACGTGCTGCCCGGCTGGATCGACAGCCTGCCGCAGCTGGATGCACGCCGCGACAGCGTGCCGATGAAGCGCTACGGCAAGGTCGAGGAGGTCGCTGCGACGGTCGCCTTCCTGGCGTCCGACGGCGCGGCCTACATCACCGGCCAGAACATCCGCGTCGACGGCGGACTGACGCGCTCGGTTTGAGCCAGACGGATCCGAATCGCTTCCAGCGGCGTTGTCGCGATGCGACATTGATGTGCGTGGCCCGCCGCTGTCGAAGGGTGATGCGTGGCCCCTGAGTCACACCCGTCATTCGTTTGTACGGTGGGGGGCGCACACTACGTCACAGTCCCTATGAACTTCGCGGCAGCCCAAGACGGCGAGCGGTCCACTCCCTATGCACAATCTGCGCCGGCTGCTTCCACCGCGCACATTCGAAAACACGAGCTTGGCTCGCGTGGGGCAAGGAGACTGGAATGAAGAAGTTTTTGCTGGTGGTCGCATCGGTTGTCCTGGGCACCGCGTCCGTGTCCGCTGCGGATCTCGCGGCTCACTACACCAAGGCGCCCGTGATGGCGCCGGCCTACAACTGGACCGGCTTCTATGTCGGCGCCAACGTCGGCGGACAATGGGGTAGCGCCGATCCGGGCACCTCGACCGTGTTCGATCCCGCCGGCTATTTCGCGAGCTCCAGTGTTCCTGCGATTGCAGCTGTCGGCGCCCAGCGCGTCAACAGCTCGAGTGTCACTGGCGGTTTTGCCGCCGGCTACAACTGGCAGGTCAACAACGCCGTGCTCGGTCTCGAAGGCGACATCAACTATTTCGGCTTCAAGGGCAGTGCGTCCGGGTCGGCGCTCTATCCCTGCTGCGCCCCGACCGGCTTCACCGTGTCCTCGCAGGTCTCGGCCGACTGGCTCGCCACCGTCCGGGGCCGTATCGGCTTCCTGGCTGCTCCGACCTGGCTGCTCTACGCCACCGGTGGCGCTGCAATCTCCGAGGTGAAGGGTAATTTCAACTTCACCGACACATTCTCCGCGGCGACGGAGTCGGCGGCGATCCGCGACACGCGCCTCGGCTGGACCGCAGGTGTTGGCACCGAATACGCGTTCGGCGGCGGCTGGTCGCTCAAGGCCGAATACCTCTATGTTGACCTCGGCCGCACAACGGCGACCAGCACCAACCTGATTGGATTTGCTGGCACGGTGCCATTCCCGAGCAACGTCTACACCCACTCGGTGGACATCAAGTCGAACATCGTGCGCGTCGGCGTGAACTACAAGTTCGGCGGACCTGTCGTCGCCAGATACTGAGCTTCATCCCGTTCCGAATCTGGCTTGGAAAGCCCCGGCTCGCCCGGGGCTTTCTGTTTTCGAGGTGACAAGGACACGCGCTTGATGAGCAGGTTGCCGACGCCCCCAGCGCCATTCGTGCCTGCAAACCGCGTCCCGCCTCAATTCACAATTGCGCGTTGGAAGTTCCGCAGCGGACCCTCTAACCGCGCCGAGCTTGTAATTCACGCCGACGCGAATGACGTCGTTGCGCACGGTTGATTGAGTCCCATGGGCGGGAAGCCGGGATCGTCGCGAAGCGCGCGGCCACGCCGCTGGATTAACTTAGCTTGTTGGCTAACAATCCTTGACGTGGGTTCGCGGCGAGTCTATAGTTAGCTACATGGCTAACCAATTGTCCCGATTGGATCAGATCTTCGCAGCGCTTGCCGACCCGACACGGCGGGCGATCGTGATGCGGCTGTGCGCCGGCGAGGCGTCGGTCGGCGAACTCGCCGATCCCTTCGAGATGGCGCTGCCGAGCTTGATGAAACACATCCACGTGCTGGAGACGAGTGGGCTCGTTCTGACGGAGAAATCCGGCCGCGTGCGCACCTGCCGCCTCAGCCCGGACGCACTCCTCGGCGCTGAGGACTGGTTCCAGCAGCAGCGCGCGATCTGGGAAGCGCGGCTCGATCGGTTCGAAGCTTACGTGATGCAACTGAAGAAAGAGAAGGAGAGGGCGGCCGCAAAGCGACCGTCCCGAACAACCAAACGGAAAGGTGCCTGACGATGACCAATTCTGCCAATCCCGCCTTGTCGCAATGGTCGCTCGACCGCGAGATCGTGATGTCCCGCGTGATCGATGCGCCGCGCGATCTGGTGTTCGAGGCGTGGTCCGACCCAAAGCACCTGCCGCAATGGTTCGGGCCGAAGGGCTTCGAGGTCGAGACCTTCGAGATCGACGTGCGCGTCGGCGGGGTCTGGCGTTTCAACATGATCGGCCCCGACGGCACGGTCTATCCGAACCGGATGCGCTTCCGCCGCATCGAGCGGCCGTCTCTGATGGAGATGGATCACGGTACCGACCAGGACGATGATCCCGGCATGTTCCGCTTTACCGTCACCTTCGCCGAGCAAAGCAACGGCAAGACCGTGCTGATGATGCGGCAACTGGCCTCGAGCACGGAGCAGCGCGACGGCATGATCGGCTTCGGTGCCGTCGAATACGGCTACCAGACGCTGGACAAGCTCGCGGCCTATGTGGGCGGGATGAAGCGGTGAGGCGCAGCCTTCGCGGTTCGCCTGCCACGCGCTCAGTCGTCATGCCTGGGCTTGACCCGGGCATGACGAGAGGAGGAAATAGGGCCGTCTCGCTGGATGGCTTCACTCCTTCGCTTCGTCCGCGACGATGTCACCGAGATTCTGCCAGCGCTGGCCGTCGAACTGCACCATCTGGAACTGCTTGTTGACGCGGTAGTCGGTCGGCGTCGTCGTCACCGAGATGCCCGGCAACGTCAGGTCAAGCACGACGTTCTTGAGGCTGGCGGCCTGGCGCATCACGTTCTCGCGGGTGAGGTCATCGCCGCATTGCTTCAGCACCTGCACCAGGAGCTGCGCGGTGATGTAGCCGTAGACGTTCAGGTTCGAATCCCTGTCGCCGTCCGGGTAGTATTTCGCCATGAAGGCGAGATAGCGCTTCATGCCGGGATCGTCCTTCCACTCGGGATCGGCGGAATCCTTGACATAGCCGACGCTGACGACGCCCTTGGCATTGTCGAGCCCGGCGGGCTTCAGCACCGCGCTGACCGAGGAAGCGTTGATGTCGATGATGTGCAGCGGCTTCCAGCCGATCTCGGCAACCTTCTTGATCGCCTGTGCGGCCTGTTTCGGCGTCGTGGCGCTGAACAGCACGTCGGCGCCGGCATCCTTCAGCCGCAGGATCTGGGAGTCGATGGTCGGCTCAGTGATCTCGTAGGATGTCTCCGCCACGATCATCTTCGCCTTGTCACCGAGACCTGCTTTGAAGCCGGCGAGGTAGTCCTTGCCGAGATCGTCGTTCTGGTAGAGCACGCCGATCCTGGCGTTCGGATAGTTCTTCAGAAGATATTGCGCATAGATCCGCCCCTCCACGAGGTAGGAAGGGTTGAAGCCCATGGTCCAGGGGAAGTTCTTCGGATCGGTGAAGCGCGCCGCGCCCGTTGCCGCGAAGATCTGCGGAACCTTTTTGGCGTTGAGATATTTCTGCACGGCGACGTTCGGTGCGGTGCCGATGATCTGGAAGGTCAGCAGCACCTCGTCGCTCTCGACCAGCCTGCGGATCTGCTCCACCGTCTTCGGCGGCGAATAGGCGTCGTCATACTGGATCAGACTGATCTTGCGCCCGTTTACGCCGCCCTGATCGTTGATCATCGTCATGTAGGCGGCCTGGGTCTTGCCGATCACGGCATAGGCGGAGGCCGGGCCGCTGAGCGGCACGGTCTGGCCGACCTTGATCTCGGTGTCGGAGGCGCCGGGATCGTATTTCTTCTGCGCCTGCGCGACCTGGATCGACAGCGCGACAACCAGCCCCGAGGCTGCGGCGAGCTTGAGAAGAGCGTTCGTCATTTCCATTCCCTGTGATCGTCATTCGCCCTTGAGACCGGCCTCGCGGATCAGTCCGGTCCACTTTTTCGTCTCGTTGTCGATGAACTGGCCGAACTCGGCGGCGGTGCCGGCGCGCACCTCGAGGCCCTGGGCGGTCAGCTTGTCCTTGATCGCGGGTTCGGCGAGCGCCCGCAAGACTTCGGCCTGCAGCTTGTCGACGATTGCGCGCGGCGTGATCGATGGCGCCATGAAGCCGTACCAGCCGGCGGCCGCGACGTTGGGAAAGCCCTGCTCGCGCAAGGTCGGCGCGTGCGGGTAGAGCGCGCTGCGCTCGGGTGAGGCGACGCCGAGCACGATGAACTTGCCGCTCTGGATATAGGGCAGAGCGGTCGGCAGGGCCGTCAGCGTGGCATCGACGCGGCCGGCGAGCAGCTCCGTGTAGGACGCCGCATCGCCGCGGAAAGGAATGTTGAGACCCTTGACGCCAGCGTCCCTGAACAGAAGTTCGCCGGCGAGATGCGGCTGCGAGCCGGCGCCGGGCGAGGCGAAGGTCAGGCCATCCGGCTTCGATTTGCCGTAGGCGATTAATTCGGGGAGCGTCTTGAACGGCGCGTCCGCGCTGATGATCAGGAATAGCGGTGCGATCACCGCCATCGCGACCGGCTGCAGATCCTTGCGCTCGTAGGTCAGTTTGCCGAACAGCGCCTCGGCGGTGGCGTAGGGTGCGGCGACGTAAAGAATGGTGTAGCCGTCGCCCGGCGCATGCGCGACCGTATCGTTGGCGATGCGCGTGCCGGCGCCCGGCTTGTTCTCGACGATGAATTGCTGGTGCAGGCTGCGGCCGAACTCTTCGGCGAGCAGCCGCAGCGAGATGTCGTTGGAGCCGCCGGGCCCGTAGGGCGAGATCAGCCGCACCAGGCGCGACGGCCAGGCGTCCTCAGCGCGTACGGAGAATGGAAGCCCGGACAGGGAAAGGGCGAGAGTGCCCAACAATGTTCGGCGCGTGACGGTCATGATGGCCTCCCGGTGGTGGAGCGCCAGTATTCCTGTTCATTTCCTGGCCCTCTTCTTGTTTTGCTTTTGTGTCTCGGCCGCCGGCCCCGCCGCGCCGATGATGGCGCGGATGCTGTCGGCGAGGGCGGCAATGCGCGGGCCGATCTCGCCCTCCAATTGGCCGGGCTGGAGCCGGAACGCGGGGATGCCGCAATTGATGGAGAACGACCGCTTCGTCTCATCGGCATGAAACAGCGGGGCGGCGACGGCGTGGATCGACGCCATGTATTCGCCCCAGCAGGTGCAGAAGCCGCGGCTGGCGCATTGCGTGAGGCCGGCGCGATATCTGTCGCGAAAGGCCGACCACAGCTCGGCATCCTCGCTTGCGATCCGCTCTTCGAGAAGCGCTGCATCGGCAGGCGGCAACGTTGCCGCCGCGGCGCGGCCCATTGCCGTCATCACCACGGGAATGGGCATGCCGATGTCGGGGACGTGCGGGCCGACATCGCCGGAGCGCGCGGTTTCGATATAGATCATCGACGTGCCGTCGAGCAGACCGATCGAGACCGTGCCGCGCACGCTCTGCGCCAGTTCCTGCATCATGGGACGTGCGACCTGGCGGAACTGCATGTCGGCCAGCAGCGGATGCGCCATCCGCAAAGCCCGTGCTCCGACGCGATATTTGGCGCGTTCGGCGTCGTAGCGGAGGTAGCCGAGCTCGGCGAGCGTATGCGTCAGCCGCGCCACCGTCGGGCGCGGAATCCCCGTCAGGGTCGAGAGCTCCATGTTGCCGAGAAGTGTCGTTCCGGCCTTGAAGGCTTCGAGCACCACGAGGCCCTTTGCCAGCGTCGTCGCGAACGCGGCGTCATCGCCACTCGAGGCCAGCACTGCGGCCGCGGATGAGGAGGCGGGAGGCGGTTTGGTCCGGACGCGTTGAGCCATGCCGAGTTTAATGGACCTGCTGCGTTCGCTTGTCCAATAAATTCGAGAATCTCGCCTTCTCCGTCCAATATGTGGACGAAATCGGCGCGGTCACTGCCGGCAAAAAAGACCCGCGCGAGCGAAGCCGCGCACAGATTTTTGTCGTGATTCCACGGCGTTCCGTGACAGGATTATTACGAAGACGTGTCACATCGATTACAGCGGAGCGATTCATGTTGCAGTGGCAGGCGCGGTCAAATCCCCTCGCGTGGTGGTGGGGGTCCCTGACGCTCGTCAGCAGTGCCAACATCCTCGTCTGGTTCATGCTCTACCGCGAGTTCTATCCAACGGTTGCCGGCAGTGTCGGCGGCGGCTCGGATATCGGACTGATGTTCCTGCTCTGCGCAGGCTATGTGTTCGGCTGCGCCTTCCGCTCGTTCCTGCCGCGCGCCGACGTGCAACGCATCTGCCTTTTCGACACCTGGCTCTCCAGCGTCTTCGTCGGCCGCACGGTGGCGACCGTGGCGGAAGTCTGCTTCGCCGCGCAATGGGCGGTTATCCTGCACCAGCTCGGCACCATGACTGGCGCCGAGACCGTCGTGAATATCGCGTGGGTCATCGTGCCGATCATCATCATCGCGGAGTGCTTCTCCTGGTACGCGGTCGTGACCACCAACTTCCTCTACAACGCGATCGAGAACTCGCTGTGGGCGGTGACGTTCTTCCTCGCGGGCATCGCGCTGTGCCGGCTGATGCCTGAATTCCGGGGACCGGTGCGCTGGGCGTTGATTGCCGGCATCGTCGGCATCGCCTGTTTCCTCGCCTTCCTCGTCACCGTCGACGTCCCGATGTATCTCAGCCGCTGGCGGGCCGGGCATGAAGAGGGCAACAGATTCCTCGGCCTCCTCGAAGGCCTGCACGACGTCTCGACGCGATGGGTCGTGACCCACGACATCGCGCACTGGAAGGGCGAGCTGACCTGGATGTTCCTGTATTTCACCGCGGCGGTGTGGTCGAGCCTCGCGCTCTGCGCGCTTTACGCCATGGAAGGCTATCTCACGCGCTACCTCGCCTGACGGCTTACTTGCCGACCAGGCCGCACTTGCTGCGTTCAAGCGGGCGGAAGGCCTGGTCGGGCGGGATGGTTGCGACCAGCTTGACGAAGTCCCAGGGTCCTTTCGATTCCTCCGGCGTCTTGACCTGCACCAAATAGAGATCGTGCACCATGCGCTGGTCCTCGCGGATGCGACCATTGGGCGTGTAAGCGTCGGAGATGGGCGTCGCCTTCATCTTCGCCATCACGGCCGCGCTGTCGTCCGAGTCGGTATCCTTCACGGCTTGGAGATAGTGGCGCACGGCGGAATAGACTCCGGCCTGGATCTGCGAGGGCATCGCTTTGCGGCGAGCGAAGAACGCATCGGAGAATCTCCGGGCTGCCGGCGAGATGTCCTCGAAGAACGAGGTGACGATGAGATCGCCGCGCGTCGCCTTCAACCCGACGGCCTCGATATCGACGTTCTGGAACGACATCGGCACGATCTTGATGCCCTGGTCGGCAAGACCGAATTCTTCCGCCTGCTTGATCGCCGTGGCGTTGTCGCCGGCGAGGTTGATCGCGAGAATCTTTGCGCTCGAGGACTGCGCCTGAAGCAGGAACGAGCTGTAGTCGGGCGTGCCGAGCTGCGCCTTGACGCTGCCGGCGACCTTGCCGCCGAGCTCGGTGATGCGGGCGCGCGCGGTTGCCTCGATCGAATGGCCGAAGGCGTAGTCGCCGGTGATGAAGAACCACGGCTCCTTGCTGGTCTGCATGATGCCGGAGACCACTGCGGTCGCGGTCGAATAGGCGTCCTGGGTCCACTGCACGCTACTCGGTGCACAGGCTCCGTCGGTGAGCTGGTTGGCGCCAGCGCCGGAGACGAGGAAGATTTTTCCGTTGCCGCGCACCAGTTCCTGCACCGCGAGCGCGGCACCGGAACTGCCGCCGTCCGCGATCGCCTGCACGCCGTCGCTGAACCATTTGCGGGCGAGCGAGGCCGCAAGGTCCGGCTTGTTCTGGTGGTCGGCCTGTAGGATCTCGATCGGCTTGCCGTTGATCTTGCCGCCGAACTCCTCCGCCGCCATCCGCGCCGCCTCGACCGAGCCCGGGCCCATCGCGGTCGCGAAGATGCCGTTCATGTCGGTGAGGACACCGATGCGGACGGCCTCGCCCTTGATTTCCGCGTGGGCGATGGTGCCTGCGAGCGTCAGCGTGATCAGCAGGATGGCGGTCGATGTCGTGCGAAGCGTGCTCATGGCGTTTCCTGATTTTGTTGTCGTTGATTGATCTTGGCGTTGGCGGTCAGGCCGGTTCGGCGATGACCTTGTTGCGCAAGGTTCCGATGCCGGAGATCTCGACCTCGACGGTGTCGCCGGGGCGCATCCACAGCGGCGGCGTGCGCTTTGCGCCGACGCCGCCGGGCGTGCCCGTGACAATGACATCGCCGGGGACAAGGGGGCAGATCGTCGCGATGTAGGCGATCAGCTCGGGGATGCCGGTGATCAGGAGATCGGTGGTGGTGTCCTGTACCACGGTGCCGTTCAGGCGCGTCCGCAAGGTAAGCTTCGACGGATCGGCGATCTCGTCGGCCGTCACCAGCCACGGACCAAAACTGCCGCTCTCCGAAAAGGTCTTGCCGGAGAGGAACTGGCTGGTGTGGCGCTGCCAGTCTCGGATGCTGCCCTCGTTGTAGCAGGAATAGCCGGCGATGTGGTCGAGCGCGCGGTTCGCGGGGATGTGCCGTCCTTCCTTGCCGATGACGAGCGCAAGCTCGCCCTCATAGTCGAAATCGTCGCTGACCTTCGGCTTCACGATCGGCTGGAGATGGCCGACCTGGCTGCACGGAAAGCGCACGAACAGCGCCGGCTTCTCGGTGACGGTGCGCCCGGTCTCGGCGACGTGGTCGCGATAGTTCAGGCCGACGCAGATGATCTTGCCGGGATCGGGGATGACGGGCGCGAAGCTGATCTTGTCGAGGGAATGATCGGGCGCCGTGGACGCGACGAGCTTTGCCGCCTCGGCAACGCGACCAGCTTCGAGCAGCTGCCGCAGCGTCGAGCAGCCTGTCATGCGTGCCCCGAGATCGACGACGCCGTTGTCCTTGACGGCCCCGAAGGAGGCATGGCCGTCGGCGATGAAAGAGAGAAGCTTCATGAGGTGTCCTTGAGCGAAGTCGGTCAGGCCGCGGACGGCACGTGGGTTGGAGGCGTGATGGCGGCAATCAGCCGGTCGAGCTCGGTACCGTTGCGGGCGCTACCGCGGACGTAGCGGTCGGGGCGAACCAGTGCGGCGATGATGCCGTGCTCGCGCAACCATGATCCGACACCTTCGGCGTCGTCGCTGGTCAGGATTTCGATTCCAGCTTGCGAAAGAGCGAGACGCGATGGCGGCGCGGCCGCGGTCTCGACCAGCAGCACATGGCTGTAGCCGGTCCGGTCGTCGCTGCGGCGACCGTCGTTCAGCTCGAACTGCGGCACGAGATGTCCGGCGAGAGGCAGATCGCCGAGCACGAGTCCGGGGCCGAGCAGGGGCTTCTTCACCTCGAGCCTGACCGGTGCATTCGCGCGCGCCTCGCCGGCGGCAAGGCCCGCTTCGATCGCCTTGGTGTTGATGATGCCGCCGAGGCGGATAGCGAGCTCGATGAACTCGCGCACATGCGGTTGGCGCTCGCTCTGATAGGTGTCGAGCATATCAGGCGTGGCGCGGTCACGGATGACGCTGGCGAGTTTCCAGGCGAGGTTGGCGGCATCGCGGATGCCGGCGCACATGCCCTGGCCGAGGAAGGGCGGGGTCTGGTGTGCGGAATCGCCCGCGAGCAGCAGACGACCGCTGCGCCATTGCTGCGCGATGACGGAATGAAAGGTGTAGACCGCGGCGCGCTCGAGTTCGGCATCCTCGGGCGTGATCCAGCGCGACAGCAGCTTCCAGACATTTGCCGGCTGGGTCACCTCCTGGGAGTCCTCGTCCGGAAGCACGGTGATCTCCCAGCGTCGCCGCGTGCCCGTGCCCCGGACATAGGTCGCCGGTCGGCGTGGATCGCAATGCTGGATGCTGTAGTCGCCGAGATCGTCGCGGTCGCGCTTGAGCAGCACGTCGATCACCAGCCAGCGCTCGTGGAAGCCGAGGTCGTCCATGCCGGAGCCGATGAAGCGGCGCACCAGCGAGCGGGCACCGTCGCAACCGATGACGTAGCGGACGCGGACTTCGCTCAGCCTCCCGCTGGAGACGTCCTCGTAGCGGACGCGCACGCCGGTGTCGTCCTGATCCAGCGCGAACACGTCGCAGCGATTGCGCAAGGTGACGTGCGGCCAGCGTGACAGGCCGGCGATCAGCACGTCCTCCAGGTCGGGCTGGTGGAAGCGATAGCTGAGATTCCAGCCCATCTGCGTAGGGGTTTGCGGCCGCGACCAGTCCAGCAGCATCTTGCCGTCGGCATCCAGAAACAGCATGCCGGGGCTGAGGATTGTCTGCGGCAGGATCGCCTCGGCGAGACCGATGGTCTGGAACACGCGCATGCACTCATCGTCGAAATGCACGGCACGCGGCAAATGATAGGTCCGCGCCTCGCGCTCCAGCACCAGCGTGCGAACGCCGCACAGGCCGAGCAAGTTTGCGAACGTGGCGCCGACCGGGCCGCGGCCGACGATCACGACGTCATAATCTTCAGGGACGGATTTATCTTGCATGGGGTATCTCTTCCCCAGGCGATGCCACCGCATCAACGCCGCCGCGCCAAGTGTCCGCCCAGCGGACGGCTCGCCTAGATCTCGACGGGAATGGCCGACGCCGTCTCCTGAAGCTGCGCCGCAAACTGCGCCACGGCTTCCTCAATCTTGAGGGCCGAGCGGATCCAGATGATGGAGATGCAGCCGAACACCGCGCCGTTGCGCACGATGGGCACGGCGATCGAGGCGGTCTTGGGATTGTATTCGCCCTCGCTGCGGATCGCGTAGCCACGCGCCTGCGTCTCGGCGATCATGCGGTCGAGGCGGGCTTCGTCGAGAAAGGGGCGATCTTCGGCCTCGTCGATCCGGCGGAGATGATTGACGATCAGGTCGCGCTCGCGCGCGGGGCTGGCGGCGAGATAGGCGCGGCCCGCGGACGTCCGCAGCATCGGCAGGCGCTTGCCGATCATGCCGCGGTCGATCGAGAGCGGGCTGCGCGAATGCGTGGTCTCCTGCACCACCATCGCGGCGTTTTCGTAAGTCGAGAGATCGACCGGCCAGACCAGGGTCTTGCTCAGTTCGGCCAGATAAGGTGCCGCCGCCTGGCAGATCACCACGCCGGGATCGTACCCGTCGCCAAGGCTGAGCGCACGCCGGGTCACACGAAAACGGTCGTCGCTGGCGCTGCGTGCGACATAGCCGAGTTCCTCGAGCGTCTCGAGCAGGCGGTAGACGGTCGGGCGAGGCAGGTCGAGCGCGCGGGCGACATCGCCGGCGCGGATGCCGCCGGAGCGGTTGACTTCGTGCAGCACGTCCAGCCCACGCTTGAACGCGCGGACGCCCTCAGACTGCCGCGGCTGACCGTTCGGCGTCCGCTCCTTGGACACTTCGCATTTCCTCCCTTGTAGCCTGCGGCCTCGCGATTATCGTCTTTGCGAACGCGAGGCGATTGCGGGATGCCACCGTAGGGTCGCGCGCGGCCGGTATCAAGTTCGCCGCAGTGCGGCGGACGCGATGCCTCGGGAGGAATTCGATGGAAATCACCGCGCTCGGCTATATCGGGATCAATTCATCCCAGCTCGACCAATGGGGCCGGATGGCGACCGGGCTGCTCGGTATGCAGCAGATCGATCGCGGCGGCAGGATGCGCGCATTCCGCATGGACGATCGGAAGCAGCGGCTGATCGTCGATGGCAGCAGCGATGCCGGGCTGGCGGTGATGGGCTGGGAAGTTCCGTCGACCGCCGAGCTCGATCAGCTGGCCGCGCGGCTGGAAAGCCATAGCGTGAAGGTGACGCGCGGCTCGCGCGCGCTCGCCGACGAACGTCATGTCGCCGAGCTGATCACGTTCGCGGACCCTGCCGGCAACCGGCTTGAGGCCTTCTGCAAGCCCGAGCTTGCGACCGAGCCGTTCAAGCCGGGCCGGCCGATCTCGGGTTTTCGTACCGGAGCCCTCGGCATGGGTCACGTCGTGATGAACGTGGAAGACGTCGAGCCGTTGCTGCCGTTCTATCGTGACGTACTAGGCTTTCACGTTTCCGATTTCGGCCTCAAGCCCTACGGGCTCTATTTCTTCCACGTCAACGGCCGCCACCACTCCTTTGCGATGGTTGGCTCGGGGCGGAAAGCGCTGCACCATTTCATGGTCGAGCTTGGCAGCCTCGACGATGTCGGGCAGGGCTACGACCTCGCGCAGATGGACGACGGCCGCGTCGCCTACACGCTCGGACGGCATACCAACGACCACATGACCTCGTTCTACGTGAACACGCCGTCCGGTTTCTTCATCGAATATGGCTGGGGCGGGCGGATCATCGATCCCGAGACCTGGCAGCCGCACGAGACTTTTGACGGCCCGTCGCTGTGGGGCCACGAGCGGCTGACCATGCCGGAAGAGCAACGCAAGCGGCTGCGTGACATGCGGCTCGACGCGGCATCCCGTGGCGTGCGCGTCGCCGACCCGCGCGTGCCGCCCCTGAACTGCGCGTGGCTGGATTCGGTGGTCGCGCGCGAATGATCCGCCGCCAAGAATGATAGTGCAGACGGCGATCAAGCCTCGCCGAGATCGACCTCTGTCAATATGCCCTGGCGCAGCGCCAGCCGGACCAGCTCGATGTCGGACCCGACGCCGAGCTTGTCCTTGATCATGGAATGAAGGTTCGCCACCGTCTTCGGACTGACATGGAGCGTCTCGGCGATCTCCTCCGTCGTGTTCTCGGCGAGCAGCAGCCGCAGCACCTCGAACTCGCGCGGCGTGAGGACGTCGGCGGCCGAGTTCTCGCCACTGATCCGGCTGAGCGCGAGCTCGTGGTCGATGTCGGGGCTGATGGCGATCTTGCCGGCGAGCACATCCATCACGGCACGGACCAGCGTCTCCGGCGGGCTGGTCTTGGTGACATAGCCTCTGGCGCCGGCGCGGATCGCCTGCACGGCAAAGCCGGCATTTTCGTGCATGGTGAAAACCAGGATTCTCGCGCTCTTGTCCCATTGCCTGATGCGTCTGATGGCCTCGATACCGCCGATGCCGGGCATGCTCAGATCCATGATAACGAGATCTGGCGTCTCGGATTTGTACAGACGGTAGGCCTCCGCGCCGTCGGCGGCTTCGGCGATGACCCGAAGCCCCGGCTGCTTCTGAAGCACGGAGCGATAGCCCTCGCGGACGACGGAATGGTCGTCCACCAGCAAAATGGTCGCGCCGGCCGCGCTCATGCGGCGTCCTCCAGCGGAATCCGATCGGCGGCGGCGAGCGGAATGACCACGCGCAATGCGGAGCCACCGTTCGGCGCGGTCTCGAAGCTCAACTGGCCGCGCAGGGCCGCGACGCGCTCGCGCATGCCGAGCAGGCCCATTCCTGATTTTGCGACGGGATCGGTCGACCGTCCGTCATCGTCGATCGCAAGTGCGATCTCGCGGGTGCGCATGGTCAATTCCAGGCTCACCTTCGTGGCGCTGGCATGCTTGGCGGCATTGGTGAGCGCCTCCTGCACGATCCGGTAGAGGCTGGCGCTGATCGTGACCGGCAGCGTGTCGAACGCCCCGTGGAAACGGATGGTGAAGCGCGTTTCTCCGCGGCTGCGTCCGTTCCATCCCGCGACCAGGCCTTCGAGGCTGGCGACAAGCCCGAGCTCCTCGACGTCCGGCGGGCGCAGCCGGAACAGCGCACCGCGCAGCGTCTCCATCATGCCGGTTGCGGTCCGCGCGATGCCGTCGCATTCGCCGAGCAGGGACGGGCAGTCCTGCGCGGCGGTCTGGCGGGCGGATGCGGCGAGCGCGCGGATTGCGGCGAGCGACTGGCCGAACTCGTCATGCAGCTCGCGCGCGAGATGGCGGCGTTCCTCATCCTGGAGCGCGATCAGCTTGCGCGTCAGCTCGCTGCGTTCGGCAAGCGCGATGTCGAGGCTTTCGGCGAGATGGTTGAAGACGTCTCTGATCGCGGAGAGCTCGGCAAGGTCGAACGGCGGCAGCCGCGCGGCGAGGTCGCCGTCGGCAATCCGCTCGAGGCCGGTGCGTATCATGCGGGTCGGACGCAGCGCACGGGCAAGGGCGGCATAAACCAGCGTGCACAACAACGGCAGTGCGATCGCAAGCGCGAGCATCAGGCGGCCGGCCTCGTGCCAGGCCTCGGCCGTCTGCACGGCCGGATCGACCGAGACCACAGTCTCGCCGAGCTTCGTTCCGCGCACGATCACGGGCCGTACCGCCGCGCGGCCGGGGTCGAACAGGCTGCGATAGAAGGCCGCGAAGACTTGCGGCGGCAGCCTCGCCGGAATCGGCGCACCGCTACAGAAGCGCTGGAGGATATCGCCGCTTGCGCCACGGAATGCCAGACACAGGCCGGGCGTCATCACATAGGCCGAAACGGGATCAAGATTGGGAAAGTCCGAGCGTGGGCTGGCCACCCATTGGATTTTGCCTTGTTGCAGCTCCAGCGACTTCGCCACGATGGCGGCGATATCGTCGATGCGGGCATGGGCCGCACGATCGGCGGTAATCAGGAAATAGGCGGAGATCGCGGCGAAGCAGGCGGCCGATATGGCGGCCACGCGCAACGTCAGACGGACCTTGAGATCGAACCTCGGACGGTTCCACATTGGCGGGCACCTGGCGCGAACGGGTTTGTCGCTTCCGCATTAGACGGCAGAACGCAACCGGCGGAAAGCCGCCAGGCGCTACCGCGGTGCACCGTCGTGAAAATTTCCCGGTGCTGGCCGGGACCTGCGCCGCTGCAGGGCCTGATTCTGCCGTCCAGATTGCGGCCACTCCGTCGCACGAGGCCCGCTCATGTACCGCTGCCGGTTGATCCTCTCTGCTTTCCTCATCTACGTCCTCCCCACGGCGTATTCGGCGGCCGACGCCGGGGACGCCATCGGCGTTGCAATGGACGACTTCAGCTATACCGATACGTCGGCCGAGCCGGCGAACCAGACCGCCGCCCACGAGCGAAGGCTGTCAGCCTTCATGGCCGCGCTCAGGCGGGATATCGGCGCAGACGGCCGCTACCGGCCAGTGCCGTCGGCGCAGGACGGTGCGGCATTCAAGGTCATCGGCGGCATCCAGAAGACGAGCACGCTGGTGCAGTGGGCCAAGGTCGCCGTGATCGACGTCGGCGCCAGGAAGGTCGTGATGGACAAGCTCTACACCTTCCGCGGCGACAACGATGAATCATGGGAGCGCGCCGGGATGTTCGTGTCTCGCGAGGTCATGGCCGCACTTGCCACGCCCGCGCCGGTCGCGCTGGCCGTGTTCGAATTCGAGCTCGAGGACACAACCGCTGCTTCGGCGGGCGCGTCGGCCACGTCGGATACGTCATACCTGGCCGAAGTCACCGGCAGTGTCCGTGACGCCCTTGGTCAATCCGGTCGCTACCGCATCGTCGACGTCAGCGGCGAGGCAGTGAAGGCGCGTGCCTTGCGCGACTGTGGCGGCTGCGAGGCCGCGATCGCACGAAAGCTTGGCGCGGATCAGTCGCTGATCGGGGTGGTACGGCGGGTCAGCCGCACCGAATACACGCTCGGCTTCCAGGTCCGCGATGCCAGAACCGGTGCGGTGCTGGCACGCGGCGACAGCGGCCTGCGCCTGGGCGCGGATTATTCCTGGAAACGGGGCGCCGTGAGGTTGGTCAGCGACCGGTTGATCGAGAGCCGGTAGCTCTAGAACGTCAACTGCACCTTCATCGACTGCGACCTGTCGCTGGCGAGCTCGAACGCAGCGACTGCGTTCTCGAACGGCATGGTCGCCGTGATCAGCGGCTTCACGTCGATCAGGCCTTCGCCCATCAGCCGCACCGCAAGCTCGAACTCGGGGTCGAAGCGGAAAGTACCGCGGAGCTGCAATTCCTTGGCGACGATGGAGTTGATCGGCAGCGTCATCTCGCCGCCGAGGCCGAGCTGCACGAGGGTGGCGCCGGGCCTGAGCACGTCGAGTGCGGTGCGGAGCGCCGCCTGGTTGCCGGAAGCCTCGAACAGCGTGTCGAATACCCCCTTGCCGGCGCGCCAGGGATCGAGCGCGGTGGCATTGGTCGCGACATTGATGGCGTGCGTGGCGCCGAGCTTCCTTGCGACCGCGAGCGGCGCATCGGCGACATCGGTCACAACGATCTCGGCGGCGCCGCCGAACCGCGACACCAGGATCATCAGCGCACCGATCGGGCCGCAGCCGGTGATGAGCACGCGCTTGCCGAGCAGGGGACCGGCCTGCTTGCCGGCATGCAGGCACACCGCGAGCGGCTCGGCCACGGCCGCCTCCGCCAGTGAGAGCTTGTCCGCGATCGGCACGGCCTGCGTGGCATCGACCGTGATGAACTCACGAAAGCCGCCTTGCACGTGGGGAAAGCGCATCGCGCTGCCGAGGAACCGCATGTCGAGGCACTGGTTGCGCATGCCTTCCTGGCAATGCAGGCACTGGCCACACGGTTTGCTCGGATTGACCGCGACCCGGGTACCCGGCTTCAGTGCAGTGACATCGTCGCCGACCGCCGCGACCACGCCCGCGATCTCGTGGCCCAGCGCCATCGGCTGCTGGATGCGCACGACGCCGAAGCCGCCGTGGTGATAGTAATGCAGGTCGGAGCCGCAGATGCCGCCATTGGCGATCTTGACGCGGACTTCTCTCGGCCCGGGGGCGGGATCGGGGTAGCTGTCGATCCGCAGATCCTTCGGTGCGTGAATGACGACGGCGCGCATGGCTCGTTCCTTTAGCGGTTCGCGGGTCACATCGCGGCGATCATGCCGCCATCGACATAGATGATCTGGCCGTTGACATAGGTCGAGGCGTCCGACGCGAGGAAGATCGCGGCGCCCACCAGTTCGTCCGGCTTGCCCCAGCGCTTGGAGGGAATGCGACCCATCAGCCAATTGTTGAAGTCGGTGTTGTTGACCAGTGCCTCGTTCATGTCGGTCAGCATGTAGCCGGGTCCGATCGCATTGGCTGTGATGCCGTGCTGGGCCCATTCCACCGCCATCGAGCGGGTGAGGTTCTTGATGCCGCCCTTGGCCGCGGTGTAGGGCGCAATCGTCGGGCGCGCGAGCTCGCTGCCGAGCGAGCCGATATTGATGATCTTGCCGTGCTTGCGCGGGATCATGCGCTTGGCGGCTTCGCGGCCGATCACGAAGGCGCTGGTGAGGTTGGTCTCGATCACCTTGCGCCATTCGTCGGTGGTGAATTCCACCAGCGGCTTGCGATGCTGGATGCCGGCATTGTTGACGAGGATGTCGACCGCAATGCCCTTTTTGTCGAAATTGTCGAACGCCGCGACGATCGCGGGCTCATCGGTGACGTTGAACGCGGCGCCTTCGGCCTGGTGGCCGGCGGCACGAAACTCGGCGACGGCCTGCTCGACGCGCATGGGATCGACGCCATTGACGATGACCTTGGCGCCGGCCTTGGCCATGCCTTCGGCAATGGCGCGGCCGAGGCCGCGGGAGGAGCCGGTCACGAGCGCGGTACGGCCGGTAAGATCGAAGAGGGCGGTGCTCATCTCAAGAAAATCCTCAGACGTTGGAACGGCGCACGGTCAAATCGGAGCGGTCGAATACGGCGGGCAGAAGGTCGACGCCGAGGCCCGGTCCTTCCATCGGATAAACAAATCCATCCTTGATCGTGGGCATGGTGGTGACGAGCTCATTATACCAGCCCTTGTAGAAGGCGCGCACCGATTCCTGGATCAGCGTGTTGGGCTGGCTGAACGACATGTGGATGGCGGCGATGAAGCCGATCGGGCCGATGCAATCGTGCGGCGCGAAGGGCCGGTGATAGGTTTCGGCCATCGCCGCGATCTTGCGGCCTTCGGTGAGGCCGCCGGTCCAGCACAGATCCGCCATCACCACATGCATGGCATCGCGGTCGAGCATGTCCTTGTAGGGGAAGCGCGAGCCCAGAGTCTCGCTGGCGCAGACCCAGACGTCAGTGGAGCGGGCATATTCGGCCAGCGCCTGTGGCGAGTTCATGCGGATCGGATCTTCGTACCAGGTCGGCTTGTAGGGCTCGAGCGCTCGCGCGATCTGCTTGGCGGTCGGCAGGTTCCAGAGCGAATGGAGCTCGACCATGATCTCCATCTTGTCGCCGACCGCTTTTCGGATCTTCTCGAACGGTTCGATCGCCTGCTTCATCTGCGCGGCGGTAATGTAGAGACCCTTGTTCTCCTGGGCCGCCGGATCGAACGGCCAGATCTTCATCGCGGAGATGCCGCTCTCCAGAAGGTTTTCGGCGAGCGCGCCGGCGTGGTGCATGAAGCCGTCGAGATCCTCATAGGGACCTTTGGACGCGCCGAGATTCCAATTCGCGACCGGGCTGATATTGGTGGAGCGGACATATTGTGTGCCGGCACAAGTGTTGTAGATGCGCTGCTTGTCGCGGCAGAGGCCGCCGAGCATCTGGTGTACCGGCTGATTGCAAACCTTGCCGAACAGATCCCACAGCGCGATGTCGATCGCGGAGGCCGCGCGATATTCGACGCCGGTCGAGGACTGCGCCATCGGCAGGTTCAGCATGTCGCGGTGGATGGCTTCGATGTGAAGCGGATTGCGGCCGAGCAGGCGACCGGCAAAGGTGTCGTGGATCTGCGCTTCGACCGCGCCTGCACCATAGAAGGTTTCGCCGAGACCGATCACGCCCGTGTCGGTATGGACGCGCACCCAGATGACGTTGGAGAATTCCTCGGTACGCAGCGTCTCGATCGACGTGATCTTCACGGCAATTGTCCTCCCATCACAGGCGCCTCGCGCCCGTCGTCTCATTTCGCACTGCAGCATGCCGCAGATCGCGCGGAAGTCTTACGCCTGCTTGTAATATATCACAACATGTTTTAAGGGTCCGAGAAACAAGGCGCCATCCAGCAACGAGAGCGCGGGTTGACGGGAGAGAACGACATGGCACGGCGCAAGCGCGCACTCGAGGTGGTGAAGAACGACGATGGCGAGGGCAAGCCCTCGCGGCGCAATCGGCTCAACTTCTTCGAGCTGGCCTATCAGAAGATCGAAGAGCTGCTCGTTCACTGCGAGCTCAAGCCCGGACAATTCATGACGATGCTGGAATTGCAGCATATCACCGGCTTCGGTCGTACCCCGGTGCATCACGCCGTCAATCGTCTCTCCGCCGATACATTGATCATCATCCGTCCGCGACACGGCCTGCACATCGCGCCGATCGATCTGGCGCGTGAGCGCATGCTGCTGGCCTTGCGCCGCGACATGGAGCGCTTCGTGATCCGGCTTGCGGCCGATCGCGCCAGCCTCTCTCACCGCAATCAGGCACTGCACATCGAGCGTCTCCTGCGCGAGCGCCGCTCCACCCTGACCCTCGACGAATTCAACAATATCGACCGCCGCATCGACGCGCTGGTGCTGGAGGCGGCGGGCGAGCCGTTTCTGGTCCATACGCTGCGGCCGCTGCACACGCTGTACCGGCGCATCGGCTACATCCACCACCGTTTCATGCCGGGACAGGCCGAACTGTCAGGCACGATCGATCACCATCTCGCCATTCTCGCCGCGGTCGCCAGCCGCCGCGTCGAGGATGCGGTTAAGGCGAGCGATGCCCTGATCGACTACATGGGCGAGATGTTCAACGGCATGGAGGCGGGAATCGACCCACGCCTGCTCGATTGCAGCATCGAGCCGCTGCTCGGCACGTAAAAGAGTTTTGAAGAAAGGACCAGACATGTCGACGATGGCGATGCCACAACCGACCGCGAGCGAAGCCGCGGTCCGCTACCTCATCACGAACTACAGTCCCAAGGGCAACAAGGTCGGCTGGCTGATGATGGCCTCGATCCTGGTCGAAGCCTGGGACCTGTATTCGATCGCCTTCGTGCTGATCTTCATCAAGGAACAGTACAATCCGGATCCGCTGATGCTGGGCCTTGCCGCCGCCGGTACGCAGGGAGGCGCCATGATCGGTGCGCTGCTCGGCGGCTGGCTGTCCGACAAGATCGGCCGCCGCGTCATGTTCCTGGTGACGATGGTGATGTTCATCGTGCTGGCGCTGGCGCAGGCCTTCGTGCCGAACGTCACCTGGCTCATCGTGATCCGGTTCCTGCTCGGCGTTCCGCTCGGCTCGGATATCTCGACCGGCTACACTTACATCATGGAATCCATGGCCAAGGGCGAGCGCGAGGTCATGGGCAATCGCTGGCAGTTCATGTTCGCCGTCGGTGAAGTCCTCACCATCGGCGTCATCGTCATCTTCCTGCTGCTCGACATCCACCACGAGACGCTGTGGCGGGTGACGCTCGGCCTCGGCGCGCTGCCGGCGCTGATCATCCTGATCATGCGGCACGACGTGCCGGAGACGGCGGTGTGGCTGGTGCAGAAGGGACGCTACCGCGAGGCCAAGCAGGTCGCGCGCGAGATGTTCAATGACGATCTCGCCATGCTGCCGGACCATGACGTCGAGGTGCCCAAGGTCTCCACCCGCGCGTTCCTCGCCGACCTCAAGAAGGATCCGATCCGCTGGCGTGCCACGATCTACGGCTGGATCGCCTGCTTCGCGCAAGCCAGCGAGTTCTCGACCTTCGCGTTCTATCTGCCGGTGCTCTTCGTCATGGTCGGCGTGTCGAGCGTGCTCGGCATCAATCTGGTGACGATGGCGCTATTCTCCTTCGCCGCCGTGTCGGGCTGGGTCGGTCCGCTGCTGACGCCGAAGATCGGCCACCGCGGCATCTCGATCGCGGGCTTCTCGATCGTGCTGGTCTCGCTGCTGGTCGCGGCCTTCGCGCTCTACACCGACAACAAGATCCTGCTGCCGTTCGCGGCGGCCGCCATGCTGTGGGGCCATTATTGGGACGCCTCGAACTGCATGACGATCCCGACCATGGTCGCCAAGCCGCAATATCGCGGCACCGCCAGCGGCTTCGCCTACATGTTCGTGAAGCTGCCGTCGTTCCTGGCGATCTTCCTGTTCCCGTCGCTGTTCGCGGCGATCGGGCAGGCCAACGCCACGCTGTTCGTCGCGATCTTCCCGCTGATCGGATTGCTCGCGGCGATCTTCATCCTGCCGGAAGTCTACGGCTACGAGAACGACTGAGGATCGGCGACCCGGTCGCGGCTGTCACGGCCGCGATCGGGCGTTGCCTCGGAGAGCCGCGCGAACAGCTATGGGCTCAGGAAGATGGGATCGATCCAGGTCCCAAGACTGAGCAAGCCGATCGCCTGAAGCTGGGCGCTGTGAAGGTCGATTTCCACGATCGCGAACAGGGCCAGCAGCACCGCCGCGGAGAAGATCAACAGCGGGTGGGATGTCTCCGCCCGGCCTCGGTCAGGTGCGGTGAAGCTCTGAAACGAGCGGCGCAGGGAAAAACTTTGCAGCAATGTCTTCGACTGAATCTGCATGATGGACCTCCTTACCGCGCCATATCGTGTCTGCGCGGCAAGCTGAAGCATAAGTCCGCCGCTACCGGCGACATTGATGCGCCGCAAATTGTGCGCGATTACCGGATCGCAACAGCGAGCGCCGCGATCAGGGCCGGCGGCGTCACCAGCAGGCCGAGCTTGAGAAACGGCCAGGCGCCGACCTCGATCTTCTCCCGCCGCAGCGCGACCAGCCACAGGATGGTGGCGAGCGATCCTGTAACGGACAGGTTCGGCCCGAGATCGACGCCAATCAGGATCGCGCTGACGACAGGCGCGGGCAGGTGGTCGCTGGCGGCCACTGAGCCTGCAACGAGACCGACGGGAAGATTGTTGGCGATGTTGTCGGCAATCGCGGTGGCGATGCCAACGCTCCAGGCTGCTTGCGTCACGGATTGACCGACTGCCTGATGCAGCAGCGAACTGAGCTGCCCGATCACGCCGGTCTTGATCAGCGCTTCTACCATCACGAAGAGCCCGCCGACCAGCGGCAGCACGCTCCACGAAACGCCGCGCAGCACGGGCAGCGGCGATTGCCGGCTGATCAGCAGCACGATCGCTGCCGTCGCCACGCCGCAGATGAAGGTCGGCAGGCCCAGTTGCCTGTCGAGCGCGGAGGCCGTGACCAGCACGACGCCGATCGCAACGATGCCGACTGCGGTCAGCTTGCCGCCGCGGCCGAGCTTTGGATGCGGCACGCTGCGCGCGATGGTCTCTTCCTTCAGCGCGCGGTGCTGGGTCAGGCGCAGCACGACATAGGTCAGCACGATGGAGGCCGCGGAGGGCAGGGCGAACAGGCGCAGCCATTCGGTGAGCGCAGGCATGCGCGCGCCGAACACGACGAGATTGGCCGGATTGGAGATCGGCAGCACGAAGCTCGCTGCATTGGCGATGAAGGCGCAGACGAACAGATAAGGCAGCGGCTTTGCCCCGGCCGCGCGCGTCGCTGCATACACGGCGGGCGTCAGCACGATCGCGGTGGCATCGTTGGACAGCAGCACGGTGACGAGCGTGCCGACGAGATAGATCAGCAGGAACAGGCGCCGTGGAGAGCCGGCCGCATATTCGACCGCAAGCGCTGCAAGATAATCGAACAGGCCCTCGAGCCGGGCCAACTCGGCGATCAGCATCATGCCGATCAGGAAGAGATAGACGTCGACGCCCTTCTCGATGCCGATCACCGCATCCTGCCACGGCAGCAAGCCGAGCAGCACGAGGGCGCCAGCGCCGATGACGGCCCAGACCGCCTCCGGCAGGCGAAAAGGCCGGATGATGACGCCTGCGGTCGCAGCGACGATGATGCTCCAGGCCCAGATGGCGTCAGACGGCACGTTCAGTCCTCGAAATGGGATGTCTCACTCGGCAGCGATAGCGGAAGCCGTCGCCGCTGTCTTCCCTTTCGGACGCGCACCACCATCTGCGATTTGCCGCGTCTCGGGCAGGACGACAAAGCAGACGACGGCGCCGATCGCGGCGACCGCGCCGAGCGTGAGGAACGCCGCGCCATAACCCGCGCCGACCACGACGAGACCGGCCAGCGTCGTCGACAGCGCAGCGCCGATGCTCTGGGCGGTGATCACAGCACCTTGCGCGACGTTGAAGCGGCCGGTGTCGCGCATGAGGTCGGCGACGATCACGGGGAAGATCGCGCCGAAGATGCCGGCGCCGACGCCATCGAGAAGCTGCACGCCGACCAGCCAGAACGGATTGTCCGAGAGCGTGTAGAGCACTCCACGAAGCGGCAGGATCAACAGCGCGGCGAGGAAGAAACGCTTGTGGCCCCAGCGATCGGCCCGGGCTCCGACCAGCATCGCGAACGGCACCATCACCAATTGTGCGGCGACGATGCAGGCCGACATCAGGCTGGTGCCCATGTTCTTGTCCTGGAGCGCGAGTTTTTGTCCGACCAGCGGCAGCATGGCCGCGTTGGACAGATGGAAGAGCAGGACGCAGATCGCGAAGACGAGCAGGGGGCGACAGGTCAGGAGCACCGCGAAGCCCGAGGGTCGGTCGGGCCGGCTGTCGTCAGCATCGGCATCGTGGAGCCCGCGCGCAAGGTCGTGGTCGATGGCGCGTTCGGGGATCGCCAGAATGCTCAAAAGGCTCGCGATCGCCATGGCGCCGAGAAGGTAGAACACGACGGTCGGGCCGAACCAGTAGGCGGAGAGCCCGGCAAGCCCCGCCGCGACCGCATTGCCGGCGTGATTGAACGTCTCGTTGCGGCCGATCCGCCGGGTGAAGGCGGCGGGGCCGAAGATGCCGAGCGAGACGGCCGCAATCGACGGCGGAAAGATCACGGCGGCGGCCTGCGCGATCCCTTGCGACAATGCAACGGGTAGAAAGGCCGGAAATATCGGCAGCGACAGCGAGGCGAGCGTCACCATGACGGCGGCGATGACCATCACCAGCCGCTTGGCGCGCGTCGCATCGATCAGCGCGCCGGCCGGGGTCTGCGCCAAGATTCCGGCGATGGTCGCGATCGACATCACGAGCCCGATGCGGGCCTCGTCCCAGTGCTGCTCGGTGAGCAGATAGACGGCGAGATACGGCCCAAGCCCGTCGCGGACGTCGGCGAGGAAGAAGTTGGCCGCATCCAGTGCGCAGCCGGCACGCCTTGCCTGATCGGGGTTTGAGCTCGACATCGGTCCTCGATCGAGGCTGGAAGGGTCCCGGCAGAAACCGCTCTCGCAGCCGCTTTGTTCCGCCTTAAAACTTTACAGCCAGCAACACCGCGCCGGCGCCGATCATGGCGATGCCGACCCAGCCTTGGGCGGACGGACGCTCGCCGAGAAAGGCGAAGGCGAAGAGAGCGACCAGCACGACGCTGAGCTTGTCGATCGGCGCCACCAGCGTCGCGGGCCCGAGCTTCAGCGCGCGGAAATAGCACAGCCACGACGCGCCGGTCGCGAGCCCCGACAGCACCAGGAACAGCCACGTTTTCGATGAGACCGCCGACGGCACCGCGAATTGTCCGGTGAAGAACAGCAGAATCGAGAAGGCGAGCAGCACGACGATGGTGCGGATGAAGGTCGCCAGATCCGGATTGATGTTCTCGACGCCGACCTTGGCGAAGATCGCAGTCAGCGCGGCGAAGCAGGCGGACAGCAGCGCCCAGGTCTGCCAGGCGGAGAGGAGAGCGGGTTTCATGAGGATATCTCTTAGCGCGTCACCGACAGCTTCTCGGCGATCGCCTTGCGCAAAATGCGCGACAACGACTCGACCGAATAGGGCTTCTGGATTAGCTCGAAGCCGCGATGGGCGTTCTCGGCGAGCACGTTGCTGTAGCCGGAGGTGAGCACGACGGGCAGGCCCGGATAGCGCTCGCGGATTATACCGGCGAGCTCGACGCCGTTCATGCCGGGCATGATGACGTCGGAGAACACGAGATCGACGGCGAATTCGTTCTCGCCCAGGATCGCCAGCGCCGCGTTGGCGTTGGCGACGCGGCGGACGACGTAGCCGAGGTCTTCCAGGAGCTCGGTGGAGAAGCGGCCGACCTCGTCGTCGTCCTCCACC
The DNA here is from genome assembly GCF_018129995.1 of Bradyrhizobium sp. SZCCT0153. Lineage (GTDB taxonomy): Bacteria > Pseudomonadota > Alphaproteobacteria > Rhizobiales > Xanthobacteraceae > Bradyrhizobium > Bradyrhizobium japonicum_G. The sequence goes on along the minus strand of NZ_JAFCKS010000010.1, from coordinate 21,195 downwards.
ACGAGCACGCGATAGCCGCGCCCTGTGGCCGCGGCCTCATAGGTCAGCGCCGCAGCTTCCTTGTCCGTGGCGGGGCTTTGCGCCTGCGGCAGATAGATGGTGAAGGTCGCGCCTTCACCTTGCGTGCTCGTCACGGTGATGTCGCCCTCGGACTGCTTTGCGAAGCCGAAGGCCTGGCTGAGGCCGAGGCCCGTTCCCTTGCCGACCTCCTTGGTGGTGAAGAACGGCTCGAAGATGGCCTCGATGTTCTCGGGCGCGATGCCGCTGCCGGTGTCGGCGACCGAGATCGCGACATAATCGCCGCCGCGCGCCGATTGCGCGCGCAGGCTCGGAATCCCGACGACCTTGCGCACGGCGATGGTGAGGCGGCCTTCGCCGTCCATGGCGTCGCGGGCGTTGATGGCAAGGTTGATCAGCGCGGTCTCGAACTGGGCGACGTCGGCGACGGTGAAGCAGTCGGCATCGTGAACCTCCACCGCGATCTCGATGCGGCCGCCGACCAGCGGCCGAACCAGTTGCGCCACGCCCTCGACCTGGGTGCCGACGTTGAAGATCTGCGGTTTCAGCGGCTGCCGGCGTGCAAACGCCAGCAGCTGTGCGGTCAGCTTGGAGGCGCGCTCGACGGTGTCGGAGATGGCGTCGACATAGCGGCGGCGGCGCTCCTCCGGAAGCTCGCGGCGGCGCAGGAAATCGGTGGCCGAGCGGATGATGGTGAGCAGATTGTTGAAGTCGTGCGCGACGCCGCCGGTGAGCTGGCCGATCGCCTCCATCTTCTGCGACTGCCGCAGCGCTTCCTCGCCGCGGCGGCGGTCCGTGATGTCGACGGCCTCCGGCACCGCGCCGGTGATGTTGCCGTGACGGTCGAGCACGGGGCGCATGCCGAACTCGAAGTCGCGCTCGCCGATGGGAAGGCGCAGGCGCATCTCCAGCCGCACCGCTTCGCCTTTGAGCACGGTATCGAAGGCCTCGCGCACCAGCGCGCTCATGCCCTCCGTCGCGCTGAACCAGGGGGTCTGCCACAACGGCTGTCCGATCACGTCCGACGAGCTTGCCTTGATGCCGTCCAGCGCTGTCTTGTTGGCGTAAAGCACTTCGCCCCTGAGATTGACGAGGCCTTGATACTGGTTGCTGGTCTCCAGGATCGCGCGCAGCCGGGCCTCGTTGGATTCGAGTTCCGCGGTGCGCTCGACGATGCGTTCTTCCAGCGTCTCGTTGAGCTGGCGGAGCTCGATCTCGGCCTGCTTGGCCACCGTGATGTCGTGGGCAACGCCGATGAAGCCGATATGCCTGCCGGTCGGGTCCCAGCGCGGCTGCGATTCCGAGCGCAGCCAGCGCCATTCGCCGTCGGCGTTCTTGTAGCGGGCTTCCAGCACGAAGGGCTTGAGCGAAGCTTCACCCTGGACCGACTGCTGCAGCACATGCGGAAGGTCGTCCGGATGCAGCACCTTGCGCCAGTCGAAGACGATGGCCTGGTCGTAGGGCAGGCCGACGAAGTCGACATAGGCCTGGTTGGCGAAGGAGCGTGTGCGGTCGAGTTTCGTGACCCAGATCGGCACCGGGGCGCTGTCGGCAATCAGCCGGAAACGCTCCTCGCTCTCGCGCAGGGTCTCGCGCGCGAGCGCCTGGGCGGTCACGTCGATATGGGCGCCCACGAGCCGGATCGCGCGGCCGTCACGGTCGCGCTCCAGCTTGGCGACTACGCGGATCCAGCGGGTCTCGCCGTCGCTGGGACGGATGATGCGGTATTCGGCCGTGTAGTCCTCGCTGGTGCCGGACAGCGCAGCGAGGAAATGCTTCACCGCAGCGTCGCGGTCGTCGGGATGGATGCGATTGATCCAGTCCTCGTGGGACTCGTCGGCGGCTTCCGGCGGCAGGCCGTGGAGGATCAGATATTCCGGCGAGCGGCGGTTCTTGAAACCCTCGCGGAAATCGACTTCGAGGCCGCCGACCTTGCCGATGCGCTGGATGCGCGCCAGCTCCGCCTCGCGCTCCTGGAGTGCGCGATAGGCGTTGTCGCGCTCGCGCGCGATTTCTTCGAGGTGCTGGCGCAGCCTCTCGGCTGCGGCGGTCTCGGGCAAAGGATCGTTCAAGGTGTCGGCCGTTGTGATGCGTGAGCGCACGTGCCGGGCCGATATTCACACAGACAAAGCGTGATAGCCATTGTTTAGAGCGGACATTGCAGGGAAAGCCGCCACCGGACGCAGCGTGGTGGTATGAACGAACGCCGGCTCTGGCTATTTGTTCCGAAGATTGGAACGATGGCATCTGCGGGCGCGTATCTGCCAGGCGCGACGACGCGCATTGATAAAACTCCCCTTCGGATGAGGCTAAATCTTGAAGCTTTTTGTCTGCCAGGCCTGCGGCAATGTCCTCTATTTCGAGAACCGTGCCTGCGAACGCTGCGGCCACCGGATCGCCTTCCTGCCGGAGAAGGAGACGATGTCGGCAATCGAGCCCGACGGTGAGGCCTGGAAGACGCTGGCCGACAAGGGCGCAAGCCGCGTGCTGTGCCGCAACGCCGAGTACGATGCCTGCAACTGGCTGACGGATGTGGGCGACGCCACCGGTTATTGCCGCGCCTGCCGCCATAACGGCATCGTGCCGGATCTGTCCGACCCGGCGCAACTCGCCGGCTGGCGCGAGCTGGAGGTGGCAAAACAACGCCTGTTCTATTCCCTGATCCGCTGGAAGCTGCCGCTGCAGACCCGGAAGGACGATCCCGAGCATGGCCTGATCTTCAACTTCCTCGCCGACGACCCGAACAGCGGGCAGAAGGTCCTGACCGGCCACGACAACGGCCTGATCACGATCGCGCTGACCGAGGCCGACGGCATCGAGCGCGAGCGGCGCAGGCTGGAGATGGGCGAGCCGTACCGGACGCTGCTCGGGCACTTCCGCCACGAGGTCGGGCACTATTTCTGGGACGTGCTGGTGAGCGAGGGCGGCAAGCTGGAAGAATGCCGCGCGGTGTTCGGCGACGATTCCGTCGATTACGGCCAGGCCCTGCAGCGCCACTACGCCGAGGGGGCGCCGCCCGACTGGCAGCAGAACTACGTCTCGGCCTATGCGACCACGCACCCCTGGGAGGACTTCGCCGAGACCTGGGCGCACTATCTGCACATCGTCGACACCCTGGAGATGGCCTCCGAGTTTGGCATGGAGGTCCGCCCCAAGGTCGACCGCGACGGGGAGTTGACGACCCGTATCCGTTTCAACCCTTACGAGGCCAGGGACGTCGAGGCGCTGGTCAACGCATGGCTGCCCTTCACGTTCGCCATGAACAGCGTCAACCGCGCCATGGGGCTGCGCGACCTCTATCCCTTCATCCTGTCGCCGGCCGTCGTCGCCAAACTCGGCTTCATCCAGGGCCTGGTCCGGGACGTCGCCAAGGCCAAAAAGGCGTAGGTGCGGGCGCAGGCGCAGGCGTCCTGGAGGCTCGGAAAGGCCATTTCGGTCTTGTGCTGGTACGCCAGAAGGCCCGGATTTAGACCGTTGCCTCCTGCGGATTTTGATGTACCACGGGAGCCACACGGCCCGTCCCATAGGCCCCAACGGCCAGGGAAGGGTCCCGCCCAAGGTCGAGACTCAAGAAAAGCATGTTCAAACGCATTCTGATCGCCAATCGCGGCGAAATCGCCTGCCGGGTCATCAAGACCGCTCGCCGCATGGGAATTCAGACGGTCGCGGTCTATTCCGAGGCCGATCGCGATGCCCTTCATGTCGAGATGGCTGACGAGGCCGTGCTGATAGGCCCGCCCGCCGCGGCCGAGAGCTATCTGGTGATCGAGAAGATCGTGGAGGCCTGCCGCAAGACGGGCGCCGAGGCCGTACATCCCGGCTACGGCTTCCTCTCCGAGCGCGAGGCATTTCCGCGGGCGCTGGAAGCGGCCGGCATCGTCTTCATCGGCCCCAACCCGGGCGCGATCGCGGCGATGGGCGACAAGATCGAATCCAAGAAGGCCGCCGCAAAGGCCAAGGTCTCGACCGTGCCCGGCTATCTCGGCGTGATCGAGGACGCCAAACACGCGGTCAAGATCGCTGACGAGATCGGCTATCCCGTGATGATCAAGGCCTCGGCCGGTGGCGGCGGCAAGGGCATGCGCATCGCCCATTCGACCGCCGAGGTCGCCGAGGGCTTCAACCTCGCCAAGGCCGAGGCGAAAGCTTCGTTCGGCGACGACCGCGTCTTCGTCGAGAAGTTCATCGTCGATCCCCGCCACATCGAAATCCAGGTGCTGGGCGACAAGCATGGCAACGTGATCTATCTCGGCGAGCGCGAGTGCTCGATCCAGCGCCGTAACCAGAAGGTCATCGAGGAGGCGCCGTCGCCGCTGCTCGACGAGGCCACCCGCCGCAAGATGGGTGAGCAGGCGGTCGCGCTGGCCAAGGCCGTGAACTACGATTCCGCCGGCACCGTCGAATTCGTCGCGGGGCAGGACAAGAGCTTCTACTTCCTGGAGATGAACACGCGCCTCCAGGTCGAGCATCCCGTCACCGAGCTCGTCACCGGTGTCGACCTCGTCGAGCAGATGCTCCGCGTCGCCGCCGGCGAGAAGCTCGCGATCAGCCAGAAGGACGTCACGCTCACCGGCTGGGCGGTGGAGTCCCGTCTCTACGCCGAAGACCCGTTCCGCAACTTCCTGCCGTCGATCGGACGTCTGGTGAAATACCGCCCGCCGGCTGAAGCGAGCCAGGACGGCATCACGATCCGCAACGACACCGGCGTGCAGGAGGGCGGCGAGATCTCTATCCATTACGATCCGATGATCGCCAAGCTCGTCACCCATGCGCCCTCGCGCGCGGCCGCGATCGAGGCACAGGCCACGGCGCTGGATTCGTTCTATGTCGACGGCATCAGGCACAATATCCCGTTCCTGTCGGCGCTGATGCATCATCCGCGCTGGCGCGAGGGCCGGCTCTCGACCGGCTTCATCGCCGAGGAATTCCCCAAAGGATTTGCGGTCCGCATGCCGGAAGGCGAGGTCGCACGGCGGATCGCCGCGGTCGGCGCCGCCATCGATCACGTGCTGGGTGAGCGCAAGCGGCAGATCTCCGGCCAGATGGGCGGCCGCATCGTGCAGCGCGAGCGGCGCCGCGCGGTCTGGCTCGACCGCCAGGAAATATCGCTCGAGGTCGCGCGCGAGGGCGAGGCGATCGCAATTCGATTCGTCGACGCCGAGGGCAAGACCGGCAATGCGCATCTGTTGCAGTCGCCGTGGAAGCCCGGCGATCCGGTCTGGCAGGGCACCATCGACGGCCACCTCGTCGCGGTGCAGACGCGTCCGATCGCCAACGGCATCCGCCTTGCGCATCAGGGCGTCGAGGTGCCGGTCTATGTCTGGACCGAAGCGGAAGCCGCTTCCGCGCGGCTGATGCCGGTGACGACGGCGTCCGACACCGGCAAGAAGCTGCTCTGCCCGATGCCGGGTCTCGTGGTCTCGATCGCGGTGACCGAAGGGCAGGAGGTCAAGGCCGGCGAGACGCTCGCGGTGGTCGAAGCCATGAAGATGCAGAACGTGCTGCGCGCAGAGCAGGACGGCACTGTCAAGAAGGTCCACGCCAGCGCCGGTGCGACGCTCGCGGTGGACGCGCTGATTTTGGAGTTTGCGTAAGGTGTGAGTGGGGAGGGCGGTCTGTCTCCCCCTGAGCACCGTCATTGCGAGGAGCCTGGCGACGAAGCAATCCAGTCTGTCTCCGCAGAGCATTTCTGGATTGCTTCGCTTCGCTCGCAATGACGGAGTATGCTGCGGCCTCCGTGACCTAACCGAGACAGCACCATGGCCTTTCGTTCCCGCCGCGAAAAACTGCGATCGATCCTGTCGGGCTCGGCCTGTGTTCATCCCGGCTCGGTCTACGACGCCATCTCGATCCGTATCGCCGAGGATTTCGGTTTTCCGCTCGGCATGTTCGGAGGCTCGGTGGCTTCGCTCGCGGTGCTCGGCGACCCCGATGTCACGCTGATCACGCTGACCGAGCTTGCCGAGCAGATGCGACGGATGTCGCGCGCGGCGACGCTTGCCGTGCTGGTCGATGCCGATCACGGCTACGGCAACGCGCTCAACGTGCGCCGCACGGTGCAGGAGCTGGAGACGGCGGGCGCCGCCGGCCTCACCATCGAGGACACGCTGCTGCCGGCCGCCTTTGGCGAAGCAAAGACGCAGCTGATCTCGCTGGAGGAGGGCGTCGGCAAGATGAAAGCTGCGCTTGGCGGCCGCAGCGATCCCTCGCTCGTCGTTATGGGCCGTACTGGGGCTGCCTCGATCACCTCGATCGAGGATGCGATCCGCCGCGCCAAAGCCTATGAAGCTGCCGGTGTCGATGCGCTGTTCTTCACCGGCATCAAGTCGCGCACCGAGCTCGAGGCCATCGCATCTGCCACTCGCCTGCCGATCGTGCTTGGCGGCGCGCCGGAGGAGCTGAGCGCGCCGGACTATCTCGCCGCCCAGCGCGTGCGCATCGCGCTCCAGGGGCATGCCCCGATCGCAGCTGCGACGCAGGCCGTGTACGATACGCTCAAGTCGCTCCGCGAGGGTACCGCGCCGAAAAATCTGAAAGGCCTCGCATCATCGGACCTGACCGCCCGCGTCATGCGCGAGGCCGAGACGAAGGCGCGCATTGCCGATGTCCTGGGGTTGAAGACATGAGCCGGGCGATCCTCCAGGTCGTGATCCGCGGCCGCGTGCAGGGCGTCGGCTACCGGGCCTGGCTCGAGTCCCAGGCGGTTGCCTGCGGGCTGGAAGGCTGGGTTCGCAACCGTCGCGACGGCAGCGTGGAAGCGCTGTTCGCGGGTGCGCCGAACCATGTCGCCGACATGGTCGCCCTGTGCCGCCACGGCCCACCGTCCTCGCGCGTGGACAGCGTCACCAGCGAGACCGCCGGTGCCGATGAACTGAACCTGCGCCGGGCAGGGGAGGCGTTTTCGGTGTTGCCGACGATCTGAGAGCCAAGCCTCTCGGCGCAAGCGGCGCGCGGTGAAGCATCATCGCGGCAGCTTGGCGATCGCCTCGCTCAATTCGTGGATCTCGTAGGGCTTGCGCAGGATCGGAAAATCACCGCGCACGCCGGCCGCGACGTCGCTGTAGCCGGTGGCGAGCAGGACCGGCAGGTCGGGGCGGGTCTGGCGCAGATGATGGGCGAGGCTGAGCCCGTCCATCTTGCCGGGCATGACGATATCGGAGAATACGAAGTCGACGCCATTCTTCTCGATCTCAAGCAGTGCGGCTTCGGCATCGGGGACCCGGCACACCTGGTAACCGAGCTGCTCGAGAAGACCGATGCTGACGAGGGCAACGTCGGGATTGTCCTCGACCAGCAGCACGGTGCCGGTGCCGAGGACCGGAGCTGTTTCAGGCGGCTCGCTCGGTATGGTCGCGGTTTCCCGCGGCAGCAAGATGGTGAAGGTGGTGCCCTTGCCGAGCTCGCTTGCGACCTTGATGGTGCCGCCCGCCTGATGTGCAAAGCCGTGAACCTGCGACAGGCCAAGACCGGTGCCTTTGCCGACCGGCTTGGTCGTGAAGAACGGCTCGAAGATCTTGTCGACGACGTCGGAGGGAATGCCAAGCCCGGTATCGGCCACGGTGATGGCGACGAATTCGCCGCTGTGGAGCGGATCGTCAAGGACGACGTTGTGTGCGCCGATCGTCACCGTGCCGCCGTCGGGCATGGCGTCGCGGGCGTTGATGACGAGATTGAGCAACCCCGTCTCGAACTCGGAGACATCGGCCTTGACCGGCCATACGTTGCGCTCGACGTCGAAGGCGAGACGCACGGAGCTGCCGACGCCTGCTTCGAGAACCTCTCGGATTGCCGCGATGCGCGCCGCAAGCTCGATCGCCTGCGGATTGACGCTCTGCCGCCGGGCAAAGGTCAGGAGCTGGCTGGTCAGCGCGGCCCCGCGCTTGGTTGCGGCCTCGATCGCAGAGACCGCGCGCTGAAGCTTGGCGTCGTCGACATCGCCCCTCTTCAGGATGTGAAGGCTGCCGCTGATGATCATCAGGAGGTTGTTGAAGTCGTGCGCGACGCCGCCGGTGAGCTGCCCCAGCGCATCGAATTTCTGCGACTCGGCGAGCTGTGTCTGCATCGCCTCGAGCTTGAGCTGCGCATTGCGCCGCTCGGTGATGTCACGGGTGATCTTGGCAAAGCCGACGAGGGTCGCGTCCTCGTAGATGGGATCGATGATGACGCTCGCCCAGAAGAAGGTGCCGTCCTTGCGGACACGCCAGCCTTCCTCCTCGTAGCGGCCCTGGTCGCGCGCGGTGGCGAGCGCGCGAGCGGGCTTGCCGTTGGCACGGTCGGTCTCGGTGTAGAAGCGGGAGAAATGCTGGCCGAGGATCTCTTGGGGCAGGTAGCCCTTGATGCGCTCGCCGCCGATGTTCCAGCTCGTGATGATCCCGCTGGGATCGAGCATGTAGAGCGCGTAATCTGCAACTCCCTCCACCAACAGCCGGAAACTGCGTTCGCTTTCGAACAAGTCTCTCTGCTGACTGGACTTTTTAGTCATTCCGGACCCCACCTCAACGGGGGCAAACGCTCAAGGGGCGGTTTGGTTCCCCCTCTCTGGGAAGTTTTTAGGCAAATTCGGCGATGGGTATGCAGTCCCGAGGCGATCTGGTGAGCGTTTGCGGCGTCAAGCCGCGGCGCTCTTGAACGTCGCAGCGACCACCCGCAGCGCCGCAAGCTTTGCGGGATCGCTGACCTTCGAATGCAGCATCACCTTCGAGCTGCCGAGTTTTGGCAGCTTGTGTGCCGGCCCGATGTCGACGAGCCCGGCCGGCGCGATCCGCCGCGCCAGCGGCGCGATCGCAAGTCCGGCGAGGGCCGCAGCGACCACCGCGGTGACGCCGCCGCCGACAAAGCGTTCGCGCCAGGCGACGCCGGCCTTATCGAGTGCGCGCACGGCAATGGCGCGGACGCCGCACGGCGGGGCGAGCGTGGCGAGCGGCAGCGGCTCACCCTTGGGCAGGGCAAAGCGGCGTGAGGCGAACCAGCTGAATTCGTCCTCGGCCAGTTTTTCGCCGCCGCGGCGGCTGCCTTCCTGCCGGACGATCACCGCGTCCAGCTCGCCCGCGTCATAGGAATCCTGCATCTCGCGGGAGAAGCCGATGGTGACGGCGAGGGTGAGGTTTGAAGACATCGCGTGCAGGCGTTCGAGGAGCGGCACCAGCTCCGGCCCCGCGGCATGGTCGGAGATGCCGAGTGACAGCGACTGTGCGGCCGAGGTCTCGCCCGACAGCGCGCGGTCATGCGCCTGCATAAGCACGCGGGCGCGGTCGAGGAACGCCGCGCCATCGGCGGTGAGCCGGACCGCGCGCGGCGAGCGCTCGACGAGGCGCTTGCCGAGCAGTGTCTCCAGTCGTTGCAGTTTTAAGCTGACCGCCGCCTGCGTGGTGCCAAGCGCTTCGGCGGCACGGGTAAAGCTCTGGAGGTCGGCGACCAGCAGGAAGGCCTGGACGGTGGTGATGTCGAGCGTTGCTATCATTATGAATCGTTATCACTGGTATCAAAAGAGATAAGATACCAAAATGATGGACGAGGGTCTAGCTTCTCATCAACGCCGCACAACACCAGCGCGGCAATTTGAGGAGAACGACCATGCCCCTGATCACCGTGTCCTACACCAGCTCCCGCCAGTCGCCGTCGCTGAAGGCCGACATCGCCAGCGCGGTGTCCGAGCTCACCGCAAAAATCCTCCACAAGGATCCCAAGGTCACCGCCATCATCGTGAAGCCTGTGGACGCGAGCGACTGGTTCGCCGGCGGCAAGTCGCTGGCCGAGCAGAAGCTTGCCAGCTACTGGATCGACATCCACGTCAGCGAGGGCACCAACACCAAGGACGAGAAGGCGGCCTACCTCGCCGCCATGTTCAAGCGCATGGCCGAGATTTTGGGACCGCTGCATCCCGAAACCTATCTGCATGTCGACGAGGTCAAGGGCGATGCCTACGGCTTTGGTGGCCTGACCCAGGAGCGCCGCTACATCGCCGGCAAGCTCGAGGTGCCGCTGGCTGCGGCGTGAAGCAAAGCCGCGGGCGAGCCAACTCACCCGCGGCCTGGTCGTCAGCTCGCGGCGCGGAACTGAACTTCGTCCTTGTTCAGGAAGCACGTCTTGTCGAACAGCTTCAGGTCCAGCGGGTTCGGCAGCCTGACATCGCCAAGGTCTGGGCAGGGCTTGATCGCGGGATCATAGGACCGGTCGATCTGCGAGATGAAGACGACGATCAGCCCCTTGTCGCGCGCGAACGATTTCAGCGCGCGCACCTGGACGGTCAGGTCGGGATTTTCCCGCCGCTGGTCGAGCAGTTGCAGATAGTCGATCACCACGACCGTGCCGCGGGGCGCGGTGGCCATCTGCTTGACGACGTAGTCGGCGCTGATCGCGTCGGAGCAATCGACCTCGAACAGTTCTTCGAACTGCGCGGGGTCGGCGCCGATCGCCCTGAAGCGATCGAGCACATTTCTCTCGGTGTATTCGAGCGAGAAGAACGCGGCGCGATGGCCCGAGCGCATGGCCTCCACGGCGAGTTCGAGGCTCATCAGCGTCTTGCCCTGGCCAGGGCGTGCCCCGACCAGCACCAAATCGCCGGGCTTGAATTGCGGAAACAGCCTGCTCGCCGGCGTCAGTGCTGCGGCTTTCGCCGCGAGCATGCTCCAGGCGGAAAAGCCTTCCGTCGCGGCGATGCGATCGAGCGCGGCGTGCAGCGGAATGCCTTGCTCGCGCGACAGGCGCTTCGCTTTGCGTTTAAGATGATGGATTGGTGCAGACAACTTCATCGTCAAAACCTCCTATTGCGAGCAGAAGCGCAATCCCTCCTTATGCCTGGCGCTCGAACAGTCGGTCCGATGGTTTAGTCGCCCGACATGAATTCTGCTTTCCCGGCGGAGGGGGGAGGCGTGGGCGGCACCGGACCCAAGCGTAACCGATTCCGCGATGGGCGGAGAACAGGCGCGGTCGGCTCAAACAGAAAAATGTTAGACGGCCGCCTCTGGCAGCAGCGCCCGCGTCGGCCCGAACAGCTCCTCAAACGCCTGCCGAAGTGCGACGTCGACATCGGCCATGGTCACGAGCTGGCCGAGGTCGATGAGCGAGGTGACGCCGTAGCGGGGATCGGCGACGCCGCAGGGCACGATGCCGGCGAAATGAGACAGCTCCGGCTCGACATTGATTGCGATGCCGTGGAACGAGACCCAACGCTTCAGCCGGACGCCGATCGCCGCGATCTTGTCCTCGTGCTCGGGTCCCTTGTCGGGCCGCTTCACCCAGACGCCGACCCGGTCCTCGCGCCGCTCGCCGCGGACGTTGAAGGCGGCGAGGGTGCGCAGAATCAGCTCCTCCAGGCTCGCGACATAGGCCCGGACGTCCGGCCGGCGTCGCTTGAGGTCGAGCATGATATAGGCCACGCGCTGGCCGGGCCCGTGATAGGTGAGCTGGCCGCCGCGCCCGGTGGCAAAGGTCGGGAATCGGGCATCTAGCAGGTCGGATTCCTTGCCCGAGGTGCCGGACGTGTAGAGCGGGGGGTGTTCGAGCAGCCAGACCAGCTCCGGCGCCTCGCCCGCCGCGATCGCCGCAACACGCGCCTCCATGGCGGCAACCGCGTCCGGATAGGGCACCGGCACGTCGGAGATTTGCCATTCCACGGGCGTGCCGCGGGAGGCGGAAAACGACGTCAAATCGAGGTCTTGGCGAGGGTTTTGAGGCGAATTAACCATTGGCTAACCATAACCGGGTGATGATCGCAGGGGCAAATGCCAAGTCCTTAGTCCCAAGTTGCGGTGGTGCTGACGTGCCTACACTCGACAAAGTCACCGTGGATCTCATGGTCGTCCTCGGGACGACCACCATGCCGATTCATCAAGTATTACGTCTTTCCCGCGGCGCCATCATCGAGCTGGACGCAACCGAGGCCGACGAGGTCAAGGTTTTGGCCAATAATTTGCCGGTGGCCTCCGGCGTGGTGCTGGTCGACCGCAACCGGATCGCGGTCGAGGTCAAGCAGATGCTGCCGCGCACCCCCGGCACGCGGTAGCGGCCCGGGCACGCGATAGCAGCCGGGGATAGGCCGATCCCGGCGCAACGAGCCGGAACTTTCCTGACAAGCTTGTGGAATTCAGGGCCTTTGGAGGCTTGTACCCCTCTGACGGATTTGTTAGATCGGCGCCGTTGATCCGGCTGGCCTTCAGGCCTCAAGCCGGCATCCCCAAAGCGCTCGTGGCGGAATTGGTAGACGCGCTGCCTTGAGGTGGCAGTGAGTAAAATCGTGGGGGTTCGAGTCCCTCCGAGCGCACCATCTAGCCACGTTGGCATTGAAATCCTTCAGTTTTTTGATGCGAGATCGCGTGCTGCCCGCTGGTCTCGCGCCATGTCGGCGGCGCGCTGATTCCTTCCCCTGACGCTGGGTGGACCTCGATTCGCCTCGGCTTGGGAAACTCGGAAGCTCGATCTGAATTGCTTCCGGCATGGACACCTGCGCCGGATGGCTGAAGATCTCGAATGCGCTGCCGCGCGCGATGCCGACAAGCGTGATCCCGCTGGCTTCGGCCGTTCGGCGCGGTCGGTGCGGACATGGCAACGGCGACACTGGCGCCGATGGCGGCGGTCTTTTGCACCATCTCCACCGATCGACGGCCGGCTCAATGCCTTCGCGCGGACCCGGGCCCTGGTCGCGCGCGATCCGGATGGCAGCCTCGATCTGGAATTTCCTGGCGCATCGACGAAGCCGAGCAGCCTTCGCAACTCCTGTTCGAATGGTCCTTCAACCCGGCCGGGCTGACCTGCGTCCTCGCCATTCCTCTGAGCAAGCGCGCGTTTCACACGCCTTCGATGGAGGGCTGATGCGCTCGCTGGGCATCTATGGAGATCATGCGCAAACGGTCGTTCGGCGCCTCAGCGCCTTGCGGCAATTGTCCGTGGAAGCCGTCGCCGCGCTCGAACAGGCCGTACTGGAAGGCTTGTTGCGAGCGGGGCCGGGCGAGGACCTGATCGCCGAGGGCGAACCTCTCGACAGCGTCCGGATTGTGCTGTCGGGCTGGGCGTTCCGCCACAAGACGCTCGAGGACGGAAGGCGGCAGATCGTCAATTTCATTTTCCCCGGCGAGACCTGCGACGCGCATGTCTATCTGCTGTCCGCCCTGGATCATACGATCTCGGCCGTGACGTCGGTCGTCTACGCCGAGATCAGGCGGGCGCCCTTCGAAAAACTGCTCGCGAGCGACCGGACGCTGGCGGAAGCTTTCATGTGCGAGACCCTGCTGAACAACGCGATCCAGCGCGAATGGGTGATCAATCTTGGACGCCGCGTCGCGCTGGAGCGCGTGGCTCATCTGTTCTGCGAGATCCACGAGCGGCTTCGCCCCGTTGGCCTGGTCGACGGAAATTCCTGCGCGCCGCCGGTCACCCAGATGGACCTCGCGGACGCGACCGGCCTCTCGGTGGTCCATCTCAATCGCACCATCCAGGAATTGCGGGCATCCGGGCTGATCGTGCTCCGCGAGCGAACCCTGACGATCCCGGACCTCGACGCGCTCAAGAGCGCCGCGCTGTATTCGCCGAGCTATCTGGAGATCTATCGGCGCGGCTGACGAGCGAACTGAAGATCAACCCGATTCACGTGAGCCGCCGTTCGAACAGCGCGAAGCGCCTCGCTCGTGCTGGTCCACGACAGGCCGCCGACCGGCCGCAATCGCTCAAGGTCCAGGGCGCGAAGGATGCGAAAGGCTCGGAAGAGCTGACCGTCATCGGCAAGATCGACCTTGCCGCGCTGGTCATGATGATCGCTGGATCGGTCACCGTCGGACCTAACGTCGCCCGGTCACGGCGTCCTCAGCCATATTCCTCGCCGATGCCGTATTCCCGGTAGATCTCCAGCGGGTCGAGGTCGGGAAACAGGCGGCATTTGGCCTGGGCGAGGTGCAGGCTCACCGCCGCCGGCTCCTTGCCGCTCGACAGCATCTTGCGGATGTCGTCCATATGCGCGTTGGGCTGGTGCTTCGGCTCGAGCTGCTCCAGGGCGACCAGCGCAGTCGCCAGCGCCTCGGTCAGAACCCAGTCGTCGTGGCCCGTGATTCCCTTCTTCGGCATCGGCAGACCCCACCAGTGGCGGCCAGCAGTCTACCGTAGCTTCCGCGGAATCGCCATCGCGCCGCGGCGACCGGGTACGGAACAAGCTGCTAGCGTATGCGCGCTTGCATTGTGGCTTCGCGTGGCTAAAAGGCGGCAATTGCGTGGGGATCGTATCTTTCCTGAAACGAAGTTGGCGTAGACGGGCCTGCGCCGCGTCCCGGCCGGCTGTTCCGGTCTGGGTTTCCTGATCCCGAATTCGCAACACGCGTCCGGTTGCTCTCCCGCAAGGCTCAAGCCCGCATGGTCTTTCTAAGCTTCGTCTATCGCTTCGTGACCAACTTCGCCTTCATGGCGATGGTCTATTTCAGCCTGAACTTCATGGAGAAATACCAGAACCGGGCGATCATCGCGATTCTGGTGCTGGTCTATGCCGGCATGCGCGCGGCCTCGACGCTGCGCGCGTTCTACTTCTTCCAGAAGATCGAGAAGCTGGAAGCCGAGACCAAGCGGCTGCAGGGCCCGATCAATGACGGTTCGGGCGGAACGAACGCGCGCAAGCAGGTCGTGGCCGACGTCGCGCGGCTGCGGCGCGACGGCGAGCTCAAGTCCTATATGGACCTGTTCTTCCTGGCGCTGATCGTGCTGCTCTGCGTCGCCAACATCATGCGGCAATAGGGCTCTACTACGCGCGCTTCTTCAGGCTGGCGACGCGGGTTGGGCGCGGCGCAGAGCTCCTGGATGCAGTGCTCCTGGCTGCAGTGCTCTTGGATGCTGCGCTCTTGGGCGCAGTGCCATCGGTCTGCGAGGCATGCTTCGGTGCGGATGGCGTGGCGGAGTGTGCGGTCCGATGTCCGCGCGCCTTGCCGGCCTTGGCTTTGGCCGCATGAGGCGTCTCGGCCGCCATGGCGAGCCGGGTCGCGGCGCGCCGCGACAAGGTCGTCGACAGCAGCACCTCGACCGAGCCCTCGGGGATCGCAAACAGGCCGCGGCCGGGTACGGGCAGGGTGGATGCGACATCCACCTGCGCCTTGGTCGGGCGCGGCAGCAGCGACGGATGTCCGGTCTGGGCATTGAGATCGGCGAGCGCGGGCGCAGGAAGGGTCCTGGTCTGCGCGAAAACGAAATTCGGCACCGGCGGCCAATGCGCGATCGGCGTCGTCTCGGTCGGCGGATGCAGCAGCCACTCCACCGGCGTGGTCGGTGTCGCCGGCTGATCGGCGGTTGCGGGCACCACGTGCACGATGCGATAGCCGCGCGCCTTCAGATCGCGGATGATCTTCGGCAGCGCCGCCACCGTGCGGGCCTGGATGTCGTGCAGCAGAAGGATGCCCTTGCCCTTGGCCTCCAGCCGCTGGATCGCGAGCTGATAGACGCGGTCTGACGAGACATGCCGCCAGTCGTCGGCGGGAAAGTCGGCGCTCCAGACCTGGATGCCGCGCGAGATCAGGTAATTCTCGACGCCTTCGGCGCGCATCAGGCCGGGAATGCGGAAAAACGGCGCCAGCTTGGACGGGTCGGTCATCGCGGCCGAGGTCCACTCGATGCCGCCGTTGATCTCGGGCGCGAATTTTTCGATCGGCATCCGGTTGAACGTCAGCGGATGGCTCATGCTGTGCGTGCCGACGGTGTGGCCCGCTGCGACCAGCTTGCGCACGCCTTCGGGGTTCGCCTTGGCCTGCTGACCGATGATGAAGAAGGTCGCCTTGATGCACTCGTCGGCGAGGATCTGGAGCACCTGGTTGGAATATTTCGGCAGCGGACCGTCGTCGAAGGTCAGGACGACTTCATGGTCCTTCAGCGGCAGCGTCTCGCGGTACTGCATGGTGCCGATGCGCGGATGCTCGCGCGGATCGACCACGAGGGTGCGGGATGTCCCCAGCGCATCCGGATGGCCGGGGCAGTCCGCCGCAAGCGCCGCCGGCGATCCGACGGACAGAAATCCGAGGAATCCGCCAAGGCAGAGGACGATCCACGATCGCGTCCGGACAACAACGCTACTTCCGATCATGAACCCCGTCTGCCCTCATATGCGGTTGCCGCCATAGTAGGTCGGAGACATCGGGAAACGGTTCAGGCGCAAGAAACCCTTCCCGCTGCAAATCCCCTTGGCAAATCCCCTCAATACTTGCATGGCCTAGCATGAACAGACTGTTAATAGCGCCCAGATCACCCCATTTTGCGCCGGCGTGACATTCCGGCATCAACGCGCGTCGGCGTTCTTCTGTGATGGGCCCGCCGGCACGACGTGAACCACCCGATAGCCGTTCTCCCTCAGATACCGCAGGAAAGCCGGCATGATCGCGGCGGTGCGCGCCTTGGGATCGTGGAAGAGGACGATGCCCTTGCCGGCGGCGGCCAGGCGCTCGGTGACGAGCTTCAATTCCTGCTCCGGCGTCATTTCGTTCCAGTCGCTGGCCCACAGGTCCGCCCCGAACACGACGATGCCGCGGGACTGGAGCAGGTCGAGCTCGGCTTGCGTGGCCTCGAAATAGGGGAAGCGGAAGAACGGCGTCGAAGGCGTCGTCGTTGAGGTGCCGTGCAGCGCCATCTCGTCGGCGGTGATGCCGCGGTCGATCTCGCCCTTTGCCTTGTCGAGCGGGATCCGCGCCATGAACGGATGCGAGAAGGTGTGGTGGCCGATGGTGTGGCCCTCGCGGGCAATGCGCTTGACCATGTCGGGATATCGGGAGGCGTGCAGGCCGATCAGGAAGAAGGTCGCGCGCACGCATTCCTGCGCCAGCGCCGCCAGAACTTTCGAAGTCGTCGGCGGGTTCGGGCCGTCGTCGAAGGTCAGCACGACCTCGTGATCGGCGAGGGGGAGCGTCTGCGGAAAGCTCTTCAAGCCGACGCGCGGCGTGGTCCTGGCATCGACGCTCAGAAGGCGCGAGGTGCCGAGCGCGTCCTTGCGCGGGCATTCGGCGGCTTCGGTCGAGGCGATGCCGGTGAGAGCGGCCAGCGCCGCGCCTGCCGACATCGAGGTCCACCTCAGTCGAAGCATCTTTGTCATTGCGCTCGCGATTGCCTTGTGGGTATTGCCTGAGCCGTCAGCTCAGACCACCCGATCCAACCTGTCAAACGGCGAGGCGCCCATGGATGAACATATGGACGTTGCCCGATCCGCCGCGGATTCGGTACTCGACCACGTGCCGATGCGCAATGAAGACGGCGAAATTCGTCACGAATTCGTCGCGGAAATTGCCCATGCGATCGAGGCCGGCGACAGCGCCGCGCTGCGGGCCTGCGTCGCCGAGCTCCACGAGGCCGATCTCGGCGATCTGATCGGAGCTCTCGAGCCCGACGACCGCGTCCGCCTGGTCGAGTTGACCGGGCGCGACTTCGACTTCTCGGCACTCAACGAACTCGACGAGGGCGTGCGCGAGGAGATCCTCGAGGAGCTGCCGCCGGAGACGGTCGCGGAGGGCGTCCGCGAGCTCGAATCCGACGACGCGGTCGAGCTGCTGGAAACCCTCGACCAGGAAGAGCAGGAGGAGATCCTCGAGAAGCTGCCTTTGCAGGAGCGCGTCGCGCTCGAGCGCAGCCTGCTGTATCCGGAAAATTCCGCCGGCCGGCGGATGCAGACCGAGTTCATCGCGGTGCCCCAGGATTTCACCGTGGGCCAGGCGATCGACTACATGCGCGAGACGCCGGACCTGCCCGACCGCTTCTACGAGATCTACGTCGTCGATAAAGATCAGCACTGGCAGGGCGCGGTCTCGCTCGACGTGCTGCTGCGCGCGCGCCGCCCGGTGGCGCTTGCCGAGCTGACCGACGAGGATCGCCGCCGCGTTTCCGTCCTGGAGGACCAGGAGGCGGTGGCGCGCATGTTCGGCAAGTACAATCTCGTCGCGGCCCCGGTGCTCGACACCCAGGATCGCCTCGTCGGCGTCATCACGGTCGACGACGTCGTCGACGTGATCGAGGAGGAGGCGGACGAGGACCTCAAGGCGCTCGGCGGCGTCAACAGCGACGAAGAGCTCTCCGACACCGTGTTCACCATTGCACGGGCGCGGTTCAACTGGCTGCTGGTCAATCTCGCGACCGCCTTTCTCGCATCGTCCGTGCTCGGCCTGTTCGAGGGCCAGCTCGAGAAGATGGTAGCGCTCGCCGTGCTGGCGCCGATCGTGGCGAGCCAGGGCGGCAATGCAGCGACCCAGACCATGACGGTCGCGGTGCGGGCGCTGGCGACGCGCGAGCTCGGCTCCTCCAACGCCTGGCGCGTGGTGATGCGCGAAGGCCTGGTCGGTCTCGTCAACGGCCTCGCCTTCGCCGTGATCACGGGCATTGCCGCCGTGGCCTGGTTCAGGATCCCAGGCCTCGGCATCGTCATCGGGCTTGCGATCATCTGCAACCTGGTCGCCGGGGCGCTCGGCGGCATCCTGATCCCGATGGCGCTCGAACGGGTCAGGGCCGATCCTGCCGTTGCCTCCGGCACGTTCGTGACAACGGTCACCGACGTCGTCGGCTTCTTCTCCTTCCTCGGCATCGCGACCTTGTGGTTCGGGTTGAGGTAGGGCTGCGCACTCTAGTGCCCCGGGCGCGCTGCAACGCCGTTAGCGTTGCTGCGCAGAACCGGGACCCCGGCTCTGCAGCGCATCGCTGAAGAAGCGCAGCGCCGTGTCCGGGGCACGAGACCCTACACGCACCATCACTTTAATCCGAACTTAAGCGACCTGCCACATCATTGCTCCGCTTGGGGGAATGGACATGCGGTTGCGGCTGAAGGCGGACGGGCGAGTCGTTGAGTTGCGGGACGGGCAAGAGTTTCCTGTCCAGCCGTTCCCTGTCCAGCCGTTTCCGGTCCAGCCTGCGGCCAATGCCGCGCAGGCCGACGCCAGCTCGCTCGCCG
Source organism: Bradyrhizobium sp. SZCCT0153 (assembly GCF_018129995.1). Taxonomy (GTDB): domain Bacteria; phylum Pseudomonadota; class Alphaproteobacteria; order Rhizobiales; family Xanthobacteraceae; genus Bradyrhizobium; species Bradyrhizobium japonicum_G. Next base: position 2,294 of record NZ_JAFCKS010000010.1, on the reverse strand, counting down.
TGCGTGATTTGCGCCGCCGCGCCTGCCTGACCCAGATGGAGTTCGCCGCAAAACTCGGCGTTCCCGTCGAGACCATCCGCAACTGGGAGCAGGGCAAGCGCGCCCCCCGGGGACCCGCCCGCGCACTGCTCGCCGTGATCGCGCATGCGCCGGACACGGTGTTCCAGGCGCTCGCCAAAGCCTGACCTCAAGGCCCCGCGCGAACCTCCCGTTAGCATTGCGCTGAATATCCGGCCCGGCTGCCGGCGGCTTCCGTTGGCACGATGACCAGCGAGGTCCATACTGCCGTCAGGGGCTGCCGCACAGAGAGGATTCCTCATGCTGTTCGTCGAGGCCAGTGGCGCAAGGATACCGGCGATCGGGCTCGGGACCTGGGAGCTGAGCGGGCGGCTCGCTGCGCGCGTGGTCGAGCAGGCGCTGCGGCTCGGCTATCGCCACATCGATACCGCGCAGGTCTACGACAATGAGCGCGAGGTCGGCGAAGGCATGCGGGCCTCCGGCGTGCGCCGCGACGACATCTTTCTCACGACAAAGGTCTGGACCAACCATTTCGCGCCCCACGATCTCGAACGCTCGGTCAAGGAGAGCCTGGCGCGGATGCGGCTCCCGTCCGTCGATCTCCTGCTCCTGCACTGGCCCAATTCGCATGTGCCGCTGGAGGAGACGTTGGGGGCGCTGTCGCATGCCAAGCGCATGGGCCTGACCCGCCACATCGGCGTTTCCAATTTCACGGTGGCGCTGATCGAGCAGGCGGTGGCGTTGTCGAGCGAGCCGCTCGTCTGCAACCAGGTCGAATATCACCCTTATCTGGACCAGGCGAAGGTGAGGGCGGCCTGCGACCAGCATGGCCTTGCACTCGTCGCCTACAGCCCGATCGCCAAGGGACGTATCAAGACCGACCAGACGCTTGCGGAGATAGGGCGCGCCCATCGCAAGACGCCTGCGCAGGTCTGCCTGCGCTGGCTGGTGCAGCAGAATGTCGCTGCGATCCCGCGCACCTCGCGCGTCGAACGTCTGTCGGAGAACATCGAGATCTTCGATTTCGAGCTTTCGGACGACGAGATGGCGGCAATCGCCGCGCTGGCCAATCCCAGGGGCCGCCTGACCGATTTCGGCTTCGCGCCAAAATGGGATTGAGGGGCCGTTCGGGTATGCTACGACCTGCGTGGCAACCCAAGATCGGTCGATGGAACAGCGGAAGATTATACGGACGGACATTGCAGCGTCGGCGGTCGCGCATCTGACGCTGGTGGCGCTGATCATCGTGATCAGCGAGGTCCATCCGTTTCACGCGGCCGCGCCCGAGACCGTCACGGTCGACATCGTCACGCCGGAGCAGGTGAAGCAGGAAGAGGCCAAAGCCGAGGAGAAGGCCAGGGAGGAAGCGAAGGAGAAGCCGCCGGAGCCGCTGCCCGACCTGAAGCTGCCGAAGCTGGATTTCACCGACAAGGACAAGGCGGCAGAAGCGCCGAAGCCCGAGGCGAAGCAGCAGGGCGCTGCACCGTCCTCGAAGCAGCAGGCATCGCCGGAACCACCGCAGCAGAAACAGCCGCAGCCACAGCCTTCGCAGACGCCGCAGCAGCGCGAGGCAAACGCGCAGACGCAACCTCAACAACCGCAGCCTCAACAGACACAGCCACAGCCGCAGCCACAGGCCGCGCCGTCGCCGGCCTATCGGGCTCCGGAGCCTGACGTCACCATCAAATACGGGGTCGTGCTGGGCCTGCCGCCGGGGTTGCCGACGGAGCTGCCGAAAGACGCTCCCAAGGACGATGGCGGCGACGCCAAGGATTCGGTTGCATCCAAACTGCCGACCGAGGTCATCGCCGAGTTGCGCCGGCACTTGAGGAGTTGCGCAAAACTTCCGGCCGGGGTGTCGTCGACCGACAGCGTGCGCATCAAGCTGCGCGCGGTGCTCGCCACCGACGGCACGCTGACGCGCCCCCCGATCCTGATCGAAGCCCCGCCGTCCGCAAAGGGCGTGGCCCTGGTGAAGTCCGCAACGAGCGCGCTCGAGTCTTGCCAGCCTTACAAGATGCTGCCGGCCGACATGTACGAGGAATGGAAGGTGATAGACCTGCCGTTCAGCCCGCGGGATTTCGGCGGCTAACTCTCGCGTCGGCTAGGGGACCCTTGCTGTGTCGCACGTCTGTCAATCCGCCCGCACCAAAATATGCCGCTTTGCCGAAATTCGGTTTTGGCGTATGTGTTGCCCATCCCGGCTCATCCTTGAGGGGCGATCTTGTGGTCGTCATGTTCGCGAGCCGGGCTTGCGGTGGACGCGGCAGCGTCGG
>NZ_JAFCKS010000001.1:345000-1629259 GCF_018129995.1 Bradyrhizobium sp. SZCCT0153 | reverse complement strand
GACGTCGGCAAAGCCGTTCTTGAGATAGAAGCGGCGGAGCAGGTCGCGGTCGGCTTCGACGCGGTCGGGATCATAGATGTCGTTGTTGCCGAGGAAGCTGAGCAGATTGCTCTCACGCGTCTTGATCACGTCGCGCAGACGCGAAGCCGAGTAGGCGCTGTTGCCGATGAACTCGACCGATTTGACGCCGGTCTTGACGCCTTCCTGGACCGTGAAGATGAGGTCGACGCGATTGCTCGGCTGCTCGATGATTTCGGGCGTGACGCGCACGTCGTAGCGGCCCGAACGGCGGTAGATCTCGGCGATGCGCAGCGTGTCCGACTGCACCAGGGCCCGCGAGAAAGTCCCGCGCGACTTGGACTGGATTTCGGCCGAGAGCTGCTCGTCCTTGATCTTCTTGTTGCCCTCGAAGGCAATGCGGCCGATCACGGCATTTTCCACCACCGACACCACGAGATGGCCGCCGGCCTGGCCGATCTTCACGTCCTGAAACAGGCCGGTCCCGACCAGCGCCTTGAGACCCGCATCGATCGCGGGCTGATCGAGGCGGCCGCCTGCGCCCGGCCTGAAGTAGGAACGAACCGTCTCGGCCTCGACGCGGCGGTTACCTTCGACCACGATCGCCTCCGCCGCCTGCGCGGCGGCCGGTTGCGGCAACAGGGCAAGCGGAAGTGAGCTTGCAATCGTTACGCCGCACATCACCACAACGATCAGCCAGGTCCGCAAAAACGACATTCCACACCTCAAGAACACTCACCTGCTCTGAAACGAAACGGCTGTGGCCGCGGTGTGGCTTTGAGATTGCTGCACTGTTTCCGGTCGTTGAATTTGATGGGGTGAGCGGCCGCGCGGGCGTCGCGGCCGCGACGACCACGCGCGCTGTCGGCGGCGAATGGCCGACGTCGAAGCTGCCCCGCATGGGGCCCGCCCATGCAGGCGTCCGGAAACATCGCGCAACGTCCGAATTCTTTACAGACCTCCAGGCGGGTGCGAGAGGCGACGGCATCAGGAACTCGCATGGGGTATTTGCCGATGAACGCGCTTGTCATGACCGGAACGGCGCTGGTCGCCATCTTCGCCTCGACCCTCTCCGCTCATGCCGCGACGGCAGGCAAGCGCGACCGACAACAGACGCCACAAGGCGCGGTCTATGACTACGGTCCGCGCGGCCCCAACCGTTCGTACCAGTCCGGTCCGGGCACCCGTATCTATGTGAGCAAACGGTCCTGGCTGGATGGCGGGACCGAGGTGCTGCCGGGCGAGCGCAAATTCACCGACTACGCGTTGCCGCCAGGCACCTCCTTCGCCCGTGGCAACAACAACCGGCCGCTCGACCGCCAGCCTCTGAGTCCCGACACCGATCTCGGCGGATTTGCGCAGCGAATCCCGATTTCCTGGTGACCGGCTTGCGACATGCTCGGCGATCGCCTCGATAAGCGAGACGACCGACAACGCCCCGCCACATTCGGCAACTCCATCGATCGGAGCGCCAAGATCGCGCGAACGGAGAGGCCGTACGCGCATCTGCCGCACGCGGCTTGATTTGGTCGTCGAACGAAAACTCGCGCGAACATCTCGCCTATTCCACACGCATCTTGAATCATTCCAAAATCGCTCACACGCAGCTTCAAGCAATTCCATTTTGCGCGTGTGGAATTCCGACTGCTTCACCAATAGAACTCCGCGTCGATCGACGCGCGTCTGCATGCAGCAGCGCGTTCGCGCGATATCAGTTCGGCGAAATTGGGAAGCATCATCCGTGGGCATGGCTTTGTCGGAGAGGAAACATCGTTGGCTTGGAACGACAGCTGCGATCGAGGCGACGATGTTGGGTTCGATCGCATTCGTAGCTGTCGAAGCATTGTCTTCCCAGGCACAGGCCCAGACCAGCAACCTGCCGCCGGTCACCGTCGAAGCGCCGGACCCAGCGAAAAAGCGCAGCAACGTCGCATCCAATCAGCGTACGTGGTCTTTGCGTCCTGTTTCGGCGAGCCGGCGCAACAACGTGGCGGCCAATCAGAATCGGACCCCACAGGCGACTGGACTCGTCACAGCCGGAGCGACAACCGGTTATGTCGCGACCAGCAGCTCCGCCGGCACCAAGACCAACACGCCGTTGATCGAAACGCCACAGTCTCTCACGGTCGTGACCAAAAAGGAGCTGGAGGATCGCAACGTTCAGACGCTGAAGGACGCCATCAACTACACGCCCGGCGTCACGACCTCGGCCTTCGGCTACGATCCACGCTTCGACAGCTTCTACATTCGCGGTTTCGACGCGACCTACACCGGCATCTATCGCGACGGCCTGCGTCAGGGCGGCGGCAACTTCGTGATCCCCAAGATCGAGCCCTATGGGCTCGACAGCGTGACGATTCTCCGGGGACCGGCCTCGGGCCTTTATGGCCTTGGCTCTCCGGGCGGCATCGTCGACGTCACGACGAAGCGGCCACCAATGACTGCGTTCGGCGAGGTGCAGTTGCAGGCGGGCAATTACGATCGCTACCAGGGCAGTTTCGACGTCGGCGGACCGGTTCCCGGCAGCGATCAACTGTACTACCGGCTCACGGGCTTGCTGCGCGACGCAAGAACCTGGTTTCCCGGCAATGACGACGACCGGGCCTATATTGCGCCGGCCCTGACCTGGAAGCCGAACCTCGATACGGCGTTCACGATCCTCGGAGAATATCAGACCAGCCGCACTGCCGCGAGCATCGGAAACGCGCGCACGGCCGACGGGAAGCTGACCAACATCTATTCGAACGATCCGGCGTTCAGTGCCATGGACCAGAAGCAGTTCCGCATTGGTTATGCGTTCGAGCACAACGTCAACGACACCTGGACGGTACGGCAGAATTTCCGGTTCTATCAGGTCGGCGTGGACGCGAAATACACCCAGATCGATTCTCTCGACACCACGACCCAGACCGCGTCGCGTTCGGCCTGGCGCATCGTGGACAATCTCAAGACGGCGACCCTCGACAATCAGGCCGAGGCCAAGTTCATGCTTGGCGCGGTCAGGAACACCGTCCTGTTCGGCCTGGACTACAGTCACCAGCATTACGACGACAAGATCGGGTACGGGCCGGCGCCAGATCTCAATCTCCTGACCATGAACTACGGCGCCCAGGCGATATCCTCGCCGCCATTCTCGATCTTCACCAAGCAGTCGACCGACGAAGTCGGAGTCTACGTGCAGGAGCAAGCCAAGTTCGGGGGCTTCATTCTGACGCTCAATGGTCGTCAGAGCTGGGTCTCGCAGAGCACGACGACGACGCTGGACGGAACGCCGGAGACCCAGAAACCTTCGGCCTTCATTGGCCGCGCGGGCCTGAGCTATCTCTTCGACAACGGAATTGCGCCCTATGTCAGCTATGCCACGTCGTTCAGCCCGCAAACCGGCGTCGACGTGACAGGGGCCACGTTCAAGCCCACCACCGGCGAGCAGACCGAAGCGGGCATCAAGTATCAGATGCCGAACGTTCCGCTGCTGTTGACGGCCGCCGTGTTCGACATCAAGCAGGACAATGTTCTGCGCACCAATCCCGACAACATTGCATTCCAGGCCGCAACCGGACAGATCGAGTCCAAGGGACTGGAGCTCGAGGCCGGGCTGACACTCAAGCCAGGCTTCGATTTCACCGCTGCCTACACCCATCTCAACGTCGTGATCACGCGAGGCAATGCCGATACCACGGGCAATCAGTATTCCGGCATCCCGAGGGACTCGTTTGCGACGTTCGGCAAATACACGTTCCAGTCCGGCACGCCTTTCGAAGGACTGGGACTGGGCCTCGGTGCGCGCTACATCGGCGCCAATTTCGGCGACGACCAGAATACGTTCGAGAATGCGGCGAAGACATTGTTCGATGCCGTGATCGATTACGATGTCGGCAAGCTCGACCGGAGATTCCAGGGCGCCTATATGCGCGTGAACGCGACCAATCTGTTCGACAAGCAGTACCAGACTTGCCAGGCCGGTTATTGCTATGCCGGCGAGCGGCGCCAGGTATTCGGCACGTTGAGCTATCGGTGGTAGCCGAATTCGTCCCACATCGTCATTGCCCACTCCCGTCTCCCGGACGCGCTGCAACGCGAAGCGTTGCCGCTCAGAGCCGGGACCCGGAAGTTGCATGGCGGAATGCGGAGACATGGGCCCCGGCTCAGCAGCGCACCGCACCGGACGAAGCTGCGCATCGCCGGGGAAGTTGCGCTGCGTCCGGGGCACGAGAGTGAGGGAGACGCTCGATCTCTCGACATCGCCACGGCGGACAAGTCGCTGCGCTCGCAATGACGGAGCAAGGGGCGGCATCGCGTTCCTCCGATACGCATTTCGACTTGCAGGCACGGCTTCGCATCCTCGCGGCACAATTCGCCCGAGCTTTGCTTCGTTTCTCCACCCTCTTTAAGCCAAGAGGGCGCAGGGAAGGCCGGGTGCCGGCTGGCACCCGCGGTCCGCTGCGCGAAAAGCACACGCAGAGAAAACCGCACAGCAGCATACAGGTGTAGCCAATCACTCGGCCTTCCCTGCGCAGTGGTTGGACGGCTTATGCCGTGCTCTCCCGGGAGCCGAGTTCCTTTTGGCCTCCCTCACTCCAGCGAAAGTCGCCGACACCGCGCCGGTTGACGCGAATGCCGCATCCGCAAGAGCTTGACCGTAGCAACGACGGCCAGGACCACACGGTTTTGCCGTACGCACGGCCCGCCATTTCGCCGCAGTTTTTCCAGCCCTGTCGACGGAGCCGGAAACTTACAGACGAGACGAACCTGACAGCGCCGCTCGTCGGCACGACGTTTTTGGGCTCACGGAGAGCAATCCGCCCTGCCCTTGACCTCGTGCCCGACGCTGCCGCGTCCACCGCAAGCCCGGCTCGCGAACATGACGACCACAAGATCGCCCCTCAAGGATGAGCCGGGATGGGCGACACATACGCCAAAACCGAATTTCGGTAAAGAAGAATATTTTTACGCAAGCGGATTGACAGAACGACGACACAGCAAGAGCCCGTAGCGCGGACGGAGCGAAGCGCAGTCGGGGAAGGTCGATGCGGAGCGAGCGCTCCCTCGGTCCCCCGGCTCCGGACGATAGGGGCGCCCCTTGTATGCATTATCCCAGTTGCCATCCCAGGGCACTTCGCTTTACATGCCGGAAACTCGCCCGCGGATGACGGCCGGGGCTCAAAAATCACACACATTTTCAAAGGGACGGAATATGGCGCGTAACATTCTGATTCTCGGGGCTTCCTACGGCTCGCTGCTGGGCACGAAGCTGCTGATGGCGGGCCATAACGTGACCCTGGTCTGCCGCGCCAAGACCGCGGAACTGATCAACCGCGACGGTACCGAGGTCCGCATCAAGTTGCGCGACGAGGCGGTGCACCGGGCCATCTTCTCGCGTGATCTGCCCGGCAAGCTCGACGCGGTGACCCCGGCCAATGTCGACCTCTCACGCTACGACATGGTCGGCCTTGCAATGCAGGAGCCGCAATACACCAACCACACCGTACGCGTGCTCATGGTCAGGATCGCAGCGGCGAAGCTGCCGTGCCTGTCGATCATGAACATGCCGCCGCTGCCCTATCTCAAGCGCATCCCCTCGCTCGCAGACATGGATCTCGAGGAGGCCTACACCAATGCGCAGGTGTGGGAGCGCTTCGAGCCGGGGCTCGTGACGCTGTGCTCGCCCGACCCGCAGGCCTTCCGTCCGCCGGAAGAGGCTGCGAACGTGCTTCACGTCGGCCTGCCCACCAACTTCAAGGCATCGGTCTTCGCCGACGAGAAGCACAACAAGGTGCTGCGCGAGCTCGAAGCCGACATCGACGCGGTGACGCTCGACGGCCATGACGTGCCGGTGAAGCTGAAGGTGTTCTCGTCCCTGTTCGTGCCGCTGGCGAAATGGTCGATGCTGCTCACCGGCAATTATCGCTGCATCACGCCGCACGAGCCGCAGTCGATCCGCGACGCCGTGCACGGCGACCTGGCGCGCTCGCAGACGATCTACGACCATGTCGACGCGATCGCCCGCCGTCTCGGCGCCGACCCGCAGGACCAGGTGCCGTTCGCGAAATACGCCAAGGCCGCCGAAAGCCTGCTCAAGCCGTCATCGGCCGCGCGCGCGGTTGCGAGCGGCGCCCCCTTCATCGAGCGCGTCGATTTGCTGGTCAAGCTGATCTCGCATCAGCTCGGCACGCCCAATGCCGAGATCGATCGCACGGTCGAGACCGTGGACCTGAAGCTGAACGAGAAGATCGTGCAAGGCGGATCGGGCGCGCAGTAGCGCGCCGCTCCCGGCTCAAGAGCTCCGCCCAACGTTGCAGCCCGCACTTCTACGGCAATCACATCGCGCCTGAACTGCGCCGTGGGCAACACGCATGATTTGCGCCGTGGTGCTCGACGCGCCGCGACGGGGTTGATAAGCCCCTGTCCGCGAATGATGGGAATTTGAGTCGGGACATGACGGTTGCGATCGAGATGGGGCAGACCGCGGCGGGCGCCGCGGCGGCCATGGACCTCGAGGAACTCCTGGCGACCCGTCTGCTGGTGCAGGGCAATTCGGGCTCCGGCAAATCGCATCTGCTGCGGCGTCTGCTGGAACAGAGCGCGCCCTGGGTGCAGCAGGCCATCATCGACCCGGAAGGCGATTTCGTCACGCTGGCCGAGCATTTCGGTCATCTCGTGATCGAGGCCGAGGATCACACCGAGCGCGGGCTTCAGGTCGCCGGCGAGCGCGCACGGCTGCATCGCGTCTCCACCGTGCTCAATCTCGAAGGGCTCGACGCGGAAAACCAGATGCGCCGCGCCGCAGCCTTCCTCGGCGGGCTGTTCGACGTGGACCGCGACCATTGGTACCCGATGCTGGTGGTGGTGGACGAAGCGCAGCTGTTCGCGCCGGCGGTCGCCGGCGAAGTTTCCGACGAAGCGCGCAAGCTTTCGCTCGGTGCGATGACCAATCTGATGTGCCGCGGCCGCAAGCGCGGCCTTGCCGGCATCATCGCGACCCAGCGGCTGGCAAAGCTCGCCAAGAACGTCGCGGCGGAAGCGTCGAACTTCCTGATGGGGCGGACCTTCCTCGACATCGACATGGCGCGCGCCGCCGATTTGCTCGGCATGGAGCGGCGGCAGGCCGAAGCCTTTCGCGATCTCGAGCGCGGACAATTCATGGCGCTTGGTCCCGCGCTGTCGCGCCGTCCCCTGCGTTTGCACATCGGTCCGACCGACACCCACGCGCGCAATTCGACGCCGCGGCTGATGCCGATGCCGGAAGCCTCACTCGAGGATATGCGCGCCGTGATCCTGGCAGCGCCGCCGCCCGATGCCAGCCGCCCACAGCGCCGGCCCGCGCCGGACCTGCTCGAACAGCTTCGCGCCGCGAAAGCCGCCGCGCCGGAGATCCGGCCTGAGGCGGTCGAGGTGCCGATCAGCGCCGAGGAGCTCGCGGAGCGGCGCGAGCGCATCGATCGTACCTTGCGCGCCGTACTCGCGGCGCCCGATGCCGGGTTCCGCGCCGTCGGCGTGCTCTATCAGGAGTTCGTGGTTCGCTGCCGCATCGAGGGCCTCGGCTCCGCGGTGCCCGACCTCACCGAATTCCGCCGCATGCTGACACGCGCACGCGCCGGGCTCGGCGCCGAGCATGCCGAGGACGACGCCTGGCAGGACGTCTCGCTACGTGCCTCGATCCTGCCCGACGACATGCAGGGCGTGTTCATGATGATCGCGCGCGCGGCGAAGGAAGGCTGGCCCTGCCCCGGCGATGCCGCGATCGCCCGCGCCTACGGCTCGCACTCCCTGCGCCGGGCACAACGCCTGCTCGGCTACATGGAGGAGCAGGGGCTGATCGTGTGCCAGCTCGATGGCGCCGGCCGCAGGTTCGTGACGCTGGTGGAACTGGCCTGGGCCACGGCGCCGGGCGATCCCAATGGCGACGATCTGCCGGCGGAGCCGGCTCCGAGCGCGGCCTCCGTCTGATATGCTCAGAACGCTCCGGCTACGGTGAGGCGGAACGTCAGCGGCTCGACCGGGTGCAGCACGTAGTCCATCACACCGTTCTGGCAGACCGCCGTCGGTGCGACGCCGCCGGTGCAGAGATTGTACAGCGTGTCGGTCTTGAGCAGCGAACCGTAAGCGTAGGTGATCTGGTTCGCCTGCGTGTTGAAGAGATTGAGCACGTCGAGCTGGACGCGCCAGCCGTTGTCGATGCGATAGCCGAGGCGGCCGTTGAAGATGCTGGTCGCGGAGGAGCGGAAGGCATTGTCTTCCGTGAGCGGGCTCGACGCCAGATAGCGCCAGCGCAAGGCCCCGAACCAGCCGGTCTTCTCGCCGAGCGTGACGCCGGCCGAGGCCACCATCGCCGGCGCATTCGGAATGTAATTGCCGGGCGCATTGCCGATCTGCGCCTCTGGATAGCCGGCCAGCGAGGCGTAGACCTCCGCCTGCTCGCTGTCGGTGCCGCGAAAGCGCGCATGCGTCATGGCGAGATCGGCGTCGATATCGATCCACGATCGCGGGCGATAATGGCTGGTCCATTCGAAACCGTAGCGGCGGCTGGCGCGGGTCGCCGAGGTGTCGCCGGCATCACCTGAGAACAGGATCTCGGAATCCTGGTCGAGGATGAACAGGCTGAGCGAGCTGTCGAGGCCGGGAACAATTCTGCTGCGGACGCCGACCTCCGCTCCCCGCGTGCGCACCAGCAGCGGCGACGGCGTCAGCCTTGTGGAGGCATCGCCGGGGTCTTCCGTCGTGGTCGCGCCGCGCGCGTCGTTGGAATGCATGCCGGTGCCGGCGCCGAGAAAGAATTCGGTCTGGTTGAAGGGGCCGAGCACCATCCGGAATTTCGGGCTGCCGAGCGCGGCGTCGGCACGGCCGGAATTGCCGGCATCGAACAGCGAGGTGACATCGGCGGCGTAGTAGTCGCCGCGGAAGCCGATCGTGGTCCTGAGCCAGTCGGCCCAGCGCACGGTGTTCTCGGCATAGAGGCCGACGCTGCCCTCGCCGACCTTGTCGCTGCGGATGTTGGCGAGAAATCCGCGCTGGAACGAGTTGGTGAGCGCAAGGTCGATCGCGTCATAGCGCGATTGCAGGCCGAAGGTGGTCTGCATCGGCAGGCCCGCCAACGAGCCGCTCAGCGTGCGCGAGATGTTGGCGCCAGCCATCAGTCGGTCGTCGTGCTGGTGAAACTGGTCGCCGAGCATGGGATCGCTGAGGTAGTAGGTAAAATTGTTGAAGAGATCGAGCTGGCTCTTCACGACATAAGCGTTGGCCTTCCACGAGCCGAGATCGTCGCTCTGCGCGACGCGGGCCGAGAGCGCGAAGCGGTTGGTGTTGCCGCCATCGCTCGGATCTTCCGAGCCGAAGCGGTCGAGCAGGCCGCTGGTGATCGCGCGCTGCGGCACCTGGTCCGTCGAATTCCATTTATTGACATAGGCCATACCGGTTATGGAGACTCCATCGGTCGCAGTGCCCTGGCTGTAGCGCACGAGGCCGTTGAGCTTTCGAACGTTGTCCGGATTGTCCCAGGGACCGTTATAGGTGCCGAGCTCGCCGGCGACGAGCAGCGAGCCATCGCCGACTGTCGCGGAGTCCATGCCGAGCAGGCGGCGATAGCCAAAGCTGCCGGCGGTCACCTGCGCGAGACCCTTTTCGGTTCGGTCGATCAGGCCGATACGCACGCTGCCGACGGAGGCGAAGTCTCCCTCGTCGGCGAAATACGGCCCCTTGCGCACGTCGATCGCGGCGACGGTTTCCGGAATCAGCCAGTTCAGATCAGCATAGCCCTGGCCGTGCGCGTGGGTCCGCATGTTGACGGGGACGTCGTCGACGGTGATCGCAAGATCGGTGCCGTGATCGAGATTATAGCCGCGCAGAAAATACTGGTTGGCTTTGCCCTCGCCGGAATGCTGGGTCACGATCAGCCCCGGCACGGCTTCGAGCGCCTCGCCCGGCCGGGTGAAGGGGCGCGCGTTGACCGCGTCGCCGGAGACGGTGAGCTCGCTCGCCATTCCGGGCGCGCCTTTCGCGCCGGAGGCGACACCGGCGACATCCGCTGGCGGCGTTGGCGCCGGCTGTGCGACGCTGCTGCCGTCCACCGCCGGTTTGCCGGCGCGTCGCGGCACAGGCGGCTTCTTGTGACGCGGCGTCTCGCCGCGGGTGACCTGGATCGCGGGCAGCTCGCGCGAGGCACCGTTGCTCTGCGCCAAGGCCCTGTCGCAATCCGCGAGAAGGACGAAGGCCGGGAGTGCCGTCAGCGCGCCGCAGCGACGACCGAGATCAGGCCGCCTCGGTCGCATCGGTGCATTCCAGGACCCTTGGCGCGGCGCGGTGCCGATCGCCTGCAAACACACGGCGATAGAGCATGACCGAGACGAGCCAGGCGACAACGAACAGCGCAATCACGGCAAAGCCGACATTCGCAAGCGACCCGTTCAGGTGATCGACCAGCGTCCACACGCCGCCGGACAGGCCGAGGCGATCCGCGATCAGGCCAAGCGCCTCGATGCCGCCGATCAACAGCGCCACCGCGACGGAGGCGCCGGTGATCGTGAGGTTGTACCAGAGCTTTCGCAAGGGATCGACGAAGGCCCAGCGATAGGCGCTGACCATCAGCGCGGAGTCGGCGGTGTCGACCAGCGCCATGCCGGCGGCGAACAGCGCGGGAAAGACCAGGATATCGGCGAACGAAGCGCCGCGCGCGGCCTCACCGGCGGAGATGCTGAGCAGGCCGATCTCGGTCGCGGTATCGAAGCCGAGCCCGAACAGGAATCCCAGCGGATACATGTGCTGCGGCTTTGTCACCAGGCGAAACATCGGGCCGAGCAGCCGAGCGAGGAAGCCGCGGCTGGCAAGCAGCGCCTCGAGGCCTTCGGCGTCGTGAACGCCCTGCTCGCGCGCGATACGAAGCGTCCGCCACAGGCTGACGAAGATAGCGAGATTGATGGCCGCGATCACCAGCAGGAACAGCGCCGACACCGAGGTGCCGATGAAGCCGCCGATTTCCCGCAGCAGGCTGTCGCCGCCGAGGCTCACCACGCCCAGCGCAAGCAGCATGGTCGCGACCACGACCACGGTGGAATGTCCGAGCGCGAAATAAAGGCCGACGCTGCGCGGCGTGCCGCCCGCTTGCATCAGCTTGCGCACGACATTGTCGATGGCAGCGATGTGGTCGGCATCGACGGCGTGGCGCAGGCCGAACACCCAGGCGAGCAGCGCGGTCGCCATCACCGTCGGCCGGTCACCGAAAGCAGCGAAGGCCCACATCCACGCTGCGATATTGGCGGCGATGAGCCCGCCGAACAGCAGCACCACACCGGGCTCGACCGCCCGCAAGGACAATTTCGACACAGCAATCATTCCGTCCGCGCGCCATCCGCGCCAGCAGTATGATAATTTCATAGAATGATCATACTGACCAGCCCCGGCTGCGTCCTGATGACCGTATATGCGAATTTGCAGGAGTGCCCGGAGTTAAGACGTGGATGGCCGGGACAAGCCCGGCCATGACGAGGCGGAGAGGTCAGCGCATTGCATCAGGCCGCCTCGGAGCCGCCGAGATAGGCGTCGCGGATGCGGGGGTCGTCCTTCAACGCGCGCGCCGGTCCGGAGAGCACGATCTTGCCGGTCTGGAGCACATAGGCCTCGTGCGCGATCTCGAGTGCGAGGCTGGCGTTCTGCTCGACCATGAAGACCGAGACGCCTTCCTGGTTGATGGTGCGGATCAGCTCCAGCACGCGATCGACATAGAGCGGCGACAGCCCCATGGTCGGCTCGTCCATCACGATCATCCGGGGACGGCTCATCAGCGCGCGCGCCATCGCGACCATCTGCTGCTCGCCGCCGGAGAGCGAGCCGGCGCGCTGCGACAGCCGCTGGCCGAGCTTGGGAAACAGCCCCAGCATCTTCTCGAGATCCTGCGCGATCGCCTCGCGATCGTTGCGCACGAAGGCGCCCATCAGGATGTTTTCACGCACGCTCATGTCGGCGAAGAGGCGCCGCGCCTCGGGCACCGAGGCGATGCCACGGCGGACGATCTGCGGCGTGGTCAGCCCCAGCAGCGAGGCGCCATCGAACGTCACGTCACCTGATCGCGGCTTCACGAGGCCGAGGATGATCTTCATCGTCGTGGACTTGCCGCTGGCATTGCCGCCGAGCAGGCAGACGATGTGGCCGCGGCCGACCGTGATCGACAGATCGAAATGCACCTGCGCCTGCCCGTAGAACGTATTGACGTTGGACAGCGCCAGCAGCGGCTCGGCTGCGCTCGTCGTCATGCCGCGCTCTCCTGCTCAGCCTTCCCCGACAGGCCGTGGCCGAGATAGGCCTCGATCACCTTGGGATCGCCACGCACCACTTCGCCCGGACCTTCCGCGATCTTCTTGCCCTCGTCCATGACGATCACGCGGTCGGAGAGCCGCATCACCATCTCCAGCTTGTGCTCGATCAGGAGGATGGTCAGCCCTTCCGCCTTCAGCTCGGCGACGAGGCCCTGCATCTCCGTTGTCTCCGTCGGGTTCATGCCGGCTGTCGGCTCGTCCAGCAGCAGCAGGCGCGGCTTCAGCGCCAGCGCGCGCGCGATCTCGACGCGGCGGCGGTTGGCGTAGGAGAGGCTGTAGGCCGGCTGGTCGATCCGCGGCAGCAGCCGCTCGCCGAAGCGCGCGAGGATGGCTTTCACCTCTTCGCGCAGCCGCTCTTCTTCCGCCCTGACACTGGCGGGACGCAGCAGCGCCAATCCCAGCTCCAGCAGCGGGCCGATCAGCGGCACCGCCGGCTTGACCGCGCGCAGCCGCGTGTGGGCGCCGATCAAAACGTTGTCCATGACGCTGAGATTTCCGAAGACTCGGCCCAGCTGAAAGGTGCGCGCGATCCCTCCGGCCGCAAGCCGTTCCGGCGACAGACCCGTGATGTCCTGGCCTTCGAAGCGGACCTCGCCGGCGTCAGGCCGATCGAGCCCGGTGACGAGATTGAACAGCGTGGTCTTGCCGGCACCGTTCGGGCCGATGATGCTGACGAGCTGGCCCTTCGCGAGATCGAGATCAATCGCATTGACGGCGGTGAGGCCGCCGAAGCGGCGCGTCAGCCCGCGCAGGGACAGCATGGTCGTGTGCTGCTCCGCCATCACATCGTCCCCAACAGGCCCTGCGGCCTGAACCGCACCAGCAGAAGGAGCACGATTCCGTAGATCAGGATGCGATACTCCGCCGCGATCCGGAACACTTCGGGCAGGCCGACCAGCGCCACCGATCCAACGATGGCACCGACGACGTTGCCGAGACCGCCGAGGATCACGACCGTCAGCGCCAGGATGGATTGCTGCGTGTTGAAGGTCTCGTGGTTGATGTAGGAATAGAGATGCGCGGCGATGCCGCCGCTGACGCCGGCGGCGAACCCGCCGAAGATGAAGGCGAGCGATTTGTAGCGGTTCAGGCTGAGGCCATAGGCGCGCGCAGCAATGTCGTCGTCGCGAATGGCGCGAAAGCTGCGGCCGAGATGCGAGCCGAGCAGCCGGCCCTGCAGCAAAGCCAGCACGACCATCACGATGAAGCTGAACCAGTAGATCGATGTCGCGCTGATCAGATCATAGCCGAACAGCGCCAACGGCGGGATGCCGGAGATGCCGATGGGCCCGCGGGTGACGCTTTCCCAGTTCAGGATCACCAGCGACACGATCTCGCCGATCGCGAGCGTGGCGATCGACACATAGTGCCCGCGCAGACGGAACGACGGCGAGATCAGCGCGGTGCCGAGCGCGGCGCTCATCAGGCCGCCGCCGATGATGGCGAGGCCGACGGGGACAGAGAAATTCAGCGACAGCAGCGCGGAGGTGTAGGCGCCGATCGCAAGCAGCGCCGCGTGACCGAGCGAGACCTGGCCGATCGTTCCCGCCACCAGCGTCAGGCTGAGCGCGAGCATGCCGAGCAGCCAGGCGTTGATCAGGGTCTGGAGCACATAGAAGGACACCGGAAACAGCGGCAGGATCGCAAACGCAGCGGCGGCGACCAGCAGCGCCCAGCGTGGAATCCGCACCGGGCGGCTCGGCGCGATGAAGGTGCCGGTGAGCGGCTCGGGCGGCGCCTGTCGTGCGCTCGCGAACAATCCGTTCGGGCGCAACACGAGCACCACGACGAGCAGCAGGAATGCGAACAGGTTGCGGTAGCTGGTGCCGAACACGGCGACGCCGTAGCTCTCGACCAGTCCCAGCAGCAGGCTGCCGATCACGGCGCCCGGCACGTTGCCGGCGCCGCCGACGACTTCGGCGACGACGCCCTTGAGCGTCGCCTGCAGGCTCATCGCAGTGTCGATCTGGTTGTAGTACATGCCGACCAGCAGGCCGGAGACGCCACCGAGCGCAGCCGCAATGCCGAACACCGCCTGATTGACGCGGTTGACGTCCACGCCCATCTGCATCGCGGCATCGCGATCCTGCGCGGTCGCGCGCACCGCCCAGCCGAGCTTGCTGTAGCGCAGGAACACGAACAGCAGCAGCGCGCTGGTGATGCCGACGCCGGCAATGAGCAGATCGAGCGGCCCGATCGTGCCGCCACCGACCTGGAAACGCACATCGGGCAACTGGCTCGGCAGCGCGCGCGGGTTGGGCGAGAAGGTCAGCATCACCAGCTGATCGAGCACGAAGCTGATGCCGATCGTCGCGAGCAGCGGTGCGATGCGCACTGAGTTCTGCAGCGGCCGCAGGCCGAACCGCTCGATGACCAGCCCGACCAGCGCGGCGGCCACCGCGACCACGATGATGGTGAGCGGCAGCGGCGTATGCAGCTGCACCACCGCGACCCAGCCGATATAGGCACCGACGAGATAGATCGAGCCCTGGGCAAAGTTGATCAGCCGGCTGACGCCGAAGATCAGCGCAAGCCCGACCGCAACCAGAGCGTAGACATTGCCGACGATCAGCCCGTTGATCGTGTAGTCGAGCCAGGAAGACACGCTGTTGTCACCGCGTAGAGAGAAAAGCGGCCGGAGCGCCCGCTCCGGCCATCATGTCAGGTCGGCTTGCCATCCCAGAGCGCGAACTGACCCTTGCGCACGACGAGCTCGGCATTCATGGCGCCCTTGACGCGGCGGCTCTCGACGTCGAACGTCGCTTGCCCGAAGATCACGCTCGATACGTCCTTCACTTTCGCGAAGGCATCGCGGATGGCGCGCCGGTCGGTGCCGCCGATCCTGATCACGGCGGCCGCCATGTTCATCGCGTCATAGGAGTAGGCGTTGAACGCATCGGGCTCCTGGCCGTTGTATTTCTTCTTGAAGCCCGCGATGAATTTCTTCACCTCGGGGCGCGGGTCTTCCGGGAAGTAGCGCGTGCCGACATGGACGTCCTCGACCGCCTCGCCGCCGAGCTCCAGGAATTTCGGCGAGTAGACCGAGCTCGCGGCGCAGATCACCTGCTTCAGCCCGACCTGACGCGCCTGACGCGCGATCAGCGCACCGTCGGAATAGTACGAGATCAGGATCAGCCCGTCCGGGTTTGCATCACGGACACGCACCAGCGTGGAGCGGAAGTCGCGCTCTTCCGCGATGTAGCCTTCGGTGACCGCGATCTCGGCACCATTCTCCTTGGCCGCCTTGACGAAATAGTCGCGGCTGGTGCGGCCCCAATCGGTGTTGAGATGCAGCACTGCGAGCTTCTTCAGTCCGAGACGCTTGACGGCATAGGCCGCCAGCAGCGGCTGCTCGTCGGCCTGGCTGACCGAGGTGCTCCACATGAAGTCGCCGCCCTTGGTGAAGTCGGGATGAGAATTGGTGAAGCCGAACTGCACCAGCCCGCCGCGCTGATAGATCGGCGAGGCCGCCATCGAAGCGGGACTCGAGAAGTCGCCGAGCTCCATGACGATCCTGGGATCGGAGACGAATTTCTGCGCGATCGCCACCGACTGGCGCGGATCGCTCTGGCTGTCTTCGAAGCTGTAGGCGAGCTTGCGGCCGTTGATGCCGCCGGCCGCCTGGATCTCGTCGAGCGCGAGATCAAAGCCCTGCTTCCACTGCGTGCCATATTGTGCGTTCGGCCCGGTCAGCGGACCGCTGACGCCCAGCAGGATCGGCTCGGACGATTGCGCGAAGGCTGTACGCGAGAATGCTGCTCCCGCCATCATGGCGGCGAGCGAGCTTTTGACCAGGGTACGACGATCGATGTTGCTCATGCAGGGGCTCCATCCTGTCAGGTGTTGAAACAATCAGCAATTTCCATGCCGGTGAGATTGCCTATTTCGAGGGCTCGCCGAGCGACAGCATCAGCCGGTTCGCCCAGTTGAAGAACGAGGCGCCGTTGATGACGTCGACGATCTCCGCATCGTCGAGGCCGGCACGGCGCAGCTCATCGACATTGTCAGGACCGAACGCAACCGGCGTCGCGGCCAGCGCCACCGACGCCTTGACGACCGCATTCCAGCGCTCGCCGAGATCGGCGCCGACGCCCTCGTCGAGTAGCCGCTGTACGTCGTCGCGGCGCTTGGAATAGGTGCTGGCGAACCGCGCATGCACGGAGGCGCAATAGATGCAGCCGTTGTAGCGCGAGGTCGCCGCGGCCGCGAGCTCACGCTCGGCACGCGGCAGGCCGTCGGCGATGTTGTAGAAGATGTCCTTGTCGGTCTTGGTGCGGGCCTCCAGCACCTCGGGATCGCGCACCAGCAGGCGAAAGTATTCCGATTTGGCGCGGGCGCGATCGACGAGGCCGGCGAAATGCCGCTCGGTCAACTCGGCTTCGGGCAGTGGATCGATCCACGACACCCAGCCGAGCTCGTCCTGGGTGAAGACGACGGGCGGGTTGACTGTGCTTGCAGGGCTCATGGTGCGGTCTCCTCTTACGCGTTCGCTGCTGCGAGCGTTCGCAAGCCGCTGACGACACGCACCTGGAACGACAGGAACGCCACGAGCTGGGAGAAGGTGACGATGCCGGTATTCGACCAGCCCGCCGCCAGCAACGCCTTCATGTCGGACGATGCGGCATCGCGCGGCCGGAACACCAGAAGGTGCGCATGCTCAAACGCCGCCACGAGCCGGGCGCCGAGGTCCGGCCCGCGCTCTGCGCTCACGCGATAGATCAGCCCGGCCTTGTTCTCCACCGACAGCGGGCCCGCCGGAAAGGCGCCGTACGGGCCCGAGGTCTCGCCTCGCGCGATTTCGACCTCGACCGCCTCAACCAGACGCGCGCCATCGGCGGCCGCCGCGAGCTTGGCCCGATAGAAAGCGGCCACGGTAAGCTCTCGGTGAAGGCCGATCACGAAGAACGCGACCGCCGCACGCTCCACCAGCGAAAAATCGCTGGCGTCGATCGGCTCGAACAGCGAGAGATAGCTTGTCTGTGCATTCTCGCGTGCCTGCACGCGGCGGCCGCGGATGGCGTCGAGCGCCGAGCCCGGCTCGATCCCGGCGAGCGTATCGATGATATCCTTCGTTCCCATCATTCAGCCTCGTGCAACGCAATCAGTTTCATGTCGATCAGCCTGCCAGAGCCACATCGGGGGCCGTCCGGGTCCAGCCCAGCGCGGGCGCAACCTTCTCCGCGACCAGCTCGATCGAGCGCAGGATATAGGGATGCGGCGCATCGACCGAATGCGCCTGGAAGACGAGATCGGTGACCCGCTCCAGCGTCGCGTCCGCGCGGAGCGAGGCGATGACCTGGTCGGCCGCGCCGACATGGGTGTCGAACGCCGTGATCATCTCCTCCAGGGTCTCGCCTGGGGGAAGGTGACCACCCTTCATGAATTGCGGCAGCGCGCGCCGCAGCCCGATATCGGCGAGACGCATCGCCTCGGCATGGTCGTCGGCGACGAAAACGCTGCGCGAGGCCATGATGCGCGGCTCGCGTCCCGGCGGCAGCGCTTCGAGATAGGCGTCGATGACCGGGTTCTGGATTTCGGCAAGCGTGGCCTTCGGCGCCCCCCTGGTCCGGGGTTGGGTCCGCGACAGCAAGAGGCCGTCGCCCGCCTTGCCGGCACGGGCGCCCCCCGCGACCGAGAACGTCGCCTGCCAGATCCGGCCGTCCAATTGCGGACGCTGCGGATAGATCGTATCGCCGCCGTCGAGCGGCTTGCCGACCAGCGCCGTGCGAACGACGTCCAGATTGCGAGCAAAAATCTCGTTGCGACGGGCGCTGTCGAGGCCGAAGGCGGCAAAGGCCGACGGGTTGCCGCCGGTGCCGACGCCGAGCTCGAACCGGCCATTGCAGAGCAGGTCGAGCACCGCGGCATCCTCCGCCACCCGCACCGCATTCTCGAGCGGCAAGGTGACGATGCCGGTGCCGAGACGGATGCGCGAGGTCTGCGCCGCCACATAACCAAGGAAGGTGAAGGGCGACGGCAGGCCACCCTCGCGCTCGTGGAAATGATGCTGAGCGATCCACGCGGAATCGAGGCCCGCCTTCTCGGCACGCACGATCTGCTCGGCCGCGAAGCGGTAGCGATCGGCGGGCGGGGCCTCGTCGAGAAGCCGGGTGAAGAACCCAAGGCGTTTCAGGTTTGCAAAGCGTTTCATACGACCCCTGTCGGGCGAGGATGGGCCCCGATGATGTCGGTTGCCGCGGCTCCAGACAAGCGGGCATTGTGCAAGGCTGCCCGCCAGATCACTCCCCCTGCGCTGGGCTTTGGCTGGGCAGACTGCCTACCAGCTCGGCAGCACCGCGCCCTTGAACTTGGTCAGGACGAAATCCTTGACCTCCGCCGTGTGGTAGCTTTCGACGAGGATCTTGACCCATGGCTTGTCCTTGTCCGCCGTACGGATGGCGATCAAATTGACATAGGGTCCCATCGGGTCCTCGCGCAGGATCGGATTTTTGACCGGATCGGGGCCCGCCTGGGTTGCGTAATTGGTGTTGATCGCGGCGGCATCGACGTCGTCGAGCGCGCGCGGCGCCTGCGCCGCGTCGACCTCGATGAATTTCAGCTTCCTGGGATTCTCGGTGATATCAAGCACCGTCGGTTTGAAGCCCGTACCGTCCTTCAGCTTGATCACGCCCTTGTCGCGCAGGAGCAGCAGAACGCGGCCGCCATTGGTCGGATCGTTCGGGATCGAAACCTTGCCGCCCTTGGGGATGTCGGCGAAAGCCTTGTGCTTCTTGGAATAGACGCCGATCGGAAAGTTCACGGTCAGGCCCACCGACTCGATCTTGTAGCCGCGATCGGCCTTCTGGTTGTCCAGATACGGCTGGTTCTGGAACGAATTGGCCTGGATCTCGCCCGCGTCGAGCGCGGCGTTCGGCACGACATAATCGGAGAACTCGATGAGCTGGATGTCGAGGCCCTGCCTGGCCGCGATCGGCTTCACCGCCCCGAAGATCTGCGCATGCAGCCCCGGCGTCACGCCGATCTTGATGGTCTCGGCCGAGGCGCCCGCCGACCACGCGGCGAGGATGGCGGAAAGGATCAGGGCGGAACGAAACGACATCTTGGTCTCCACGACTCAGCGTCTTCATGACTCATCGGCAACGATTGGAACCGTATTCGCTTCTCCACGCTGCGAAATCAATGAAATGGAAATCCATATTGAATGCGGGCAGCGGCAATCACCTTCTCCATTCGATGCCCGACGAGAAACGAATTCACGGCGACGACGACGCCGTCCGCAAGCGTGACGCGCATCACGGCGCAGTGACAGCCGGGGAGCGAAAATGGCGGCATCACAGAAACCAATTCAGCCAGGAGATCAGCCATGACCACCCTCACCGCTCCGAAGCTCACAGGCCGGAACCGCCGCGAATGTTTCGTGCTCTACGTCCTGCTCCAGGGTGTGCCGTTCTTTTCCGGCGTCGCGCTGACGATGAAATTGATCGACGCAGCCGAATTCGTCGGCGAACCCTTTGGCGCCGCCATCTTCGTCGCGATGGCGTCAACCCTGCACGCGCTGGTGACGCCGTGGCTCGGACCGAAATTTCCACATTTCTTCGGGCAAAGCTTTGAGCAACTGTTCGCCGATCCGGCGCTGTCCTTCTCCGAGAAGGTCTCGCGCTGGCTGGCGCAGCCGAACACGCCGCTCAAATTGCTGAGCAATCTGCTGCTGCTGTCGGCGCTGGCCGTCGGCGTTGCCGGCCTCCAGTGAGCCTCTTTACTCAGTCCGCCACGTCGCCGGTGACAGCATGATCAGGACGCAGATGGCGGCATAGGCAGCGAGCGACACCGTCACCATGGTGGCAAGCCCCGCCATGCCTGCGCCAAAGCCCGCCACCGCGATCCAGCCGCCGCCCGCCGCAATCAGGATGCGCGCGACGGACGAAACCAGCGGGCCCATCGCGCGGCCCGTGCCCTGGGCGGCGAACGACGTGACGAAGCCAAAACCGAGTGCCGCATAGGCTGGTGCGACGATGCGCAGGTAAGTCATACCCTCGCCCACGACGTCCGCGTCATGGCTGAACAGGTGCAGCCAGGCGGCCGGGAAAATCGCGACCAGGAGGCCAATCGTGCCGGTCATGATCATGCCGACGAGGCCGCTGATCCAGCCGATTTTCCGCGCCCGCGCCGGCTGGCCCGCGCCCATGTTGACACCGACCATGGTCAGTGTCGCCGTGCTGATGCCAAACAGCAGCGGGATCATGATGTAGTCGAGCCGCGAGGCGATGCCGTAGCCGGCGAGCGCGGAGGTCCCGAACAGGCCGACCGCGCCGGTAACGAGGATGACGGTGAGGTTGGTCAGCACCGCGTTGAACGCGGTGGGGATGCCGACCTTGAGCATGTCGCCAAAAATCTTTGCACGCAATGGCACGATGTGCAGCTTGAGGCCGGTGGCGCCAGAGGCCATGTAGCGCAGCAGGAACAACATCGCCGCGCCATAATAGAGGCCGAAGGCGACGCCCGCGCCGCCGATGCCGAGCCGCGGGATCGGCCCGAACCCGAAGATCAGCGCCGGCGAGACCGGAATGGTCACGATCGCGCCGACCAGCGTCACCAGTGCGGGCACCCTGACATTGCCGGAGCCACGCAGCGCTGCGGCCTGGAGATTGACGATCCACACCGGTATGGCGCCGGCGAACAGATAGTTGGAATAGGTGGTCGCCGCCGCCAGCGCATAACCGGTGCCACCGAGGGCACGATACAGATGCGGACCGCCGACGATGACGCCCAGCGTGAACACTCCGCCGGCGATGATCGCGAGCACCACGGCATGCAACAGCGCCGCTTCGGCGTCAGCGCGGCGGCCGGCACCGACTGCGCGGGCGACGGAGGACGCGACGCCGCTGCCGAAGCCGCCATTCGACATCATGGTCATCAGCATGAAGATCGGGAACACCAGGGCGGCGCCGGCGAGGGCATCGGTGCCGAGATAGCCGACATAATAGGCCTCCGCGATGTTGACCGCGGTCTGTGCGACGAGGACGGTCACGGTCGGCAGCGCCAGCCTGAGCAGCGTCGGCAGGATCGGCGCATGCAGCAACGCCGCACGCCTTTGCTCCGCGGCGCTCGGTGCCGATGCCGCCACCTGGCGAAGCGGCGCCGCGGTGTGGGCCACGAATTGCGTGGCGGACAAGGCCGGCGCGGCGGCATCCTCGACTGACATGGGTACGGTCCTGTGGTTCCCTGAAGGCACGACCGATCGGCCGCCCCTTTGCATTATGACTATAATGTATTATTATGATCGTAATGCAATAGGACGGCCCTCACGATTTTGTGGCCGGGCGGCGATCGGGTCGCAGGAGGCGGAATTGGCGCGCTACGACAAGGGACACCGGGACACGACGCGGCGGCATATCCTCGATGTAGCCTCGTCGCAGTTCCGCGAGAGCGGTATCGCCGCGGTCGGCCTCGCCGGCATCATGGCGCAGGCCGGCCTGACCAACGGGGCCTTCTACACCCACTTCGCCTCCAAGGAAGATCTGGTTCGCGCGGTGGTGCTCGACGCGCTGGAGCGGCGCGAGCAGAAGCACAAGGACAATCTCGCAAACGGCGTCGCGCTGGAGACGACGATCCGCGACTATCTCTCCCCGCGTCATCGCGAACACGCCGGCACCGGTTGCCCGACTGCGGCACTGGTTGCCGAGATCGCGCGGCATCCGAAGGCGACGCGTGACGCATTCACCGGAAAGACGTCCGAGATCATTGCGCTGATGGCGGCGCAGATGCCGGATGGCTCGGCTACGGAACGTCGGCGACGCGCGATTTCGGTCTACGCGGCCATGGTCGGCGCGCTGCAATTGTCACGCGCGGTGAGCGACAGGCAATTGTCGGAGGAAATTCTCGAGAACGCAATTGGAACAGCGCTGACGATTGCAAATGGACGTTGACGCATTCGAGTCCCCGATGGTCATGTGTGGCATTTTCCCGGCGACTGCAATGAATTTCCGGCCGGAGCAACATCATGAAACTTGAGGCGTCCGCGGCGACCGGGTTAGCGTTCCGGCGCGGCCTTAGAACTTCCCCAAGTTCAGTTAGCTCGCACTGGACCGCCGCCTGAATGCTTCAGGCGGCGGTCCAGCTCCGCTGCGCTGCGCAATGTTGGTTCCGTCATCCTGAGGTGCGAGTGGATGCAGAGACATTGCACTGCGAGCCTCGAAGGACGAATGGCCGGGATGCAGCCGGGCCGTCGCCCTTCGAGGCTTGCCCGGCGGCTGCGCCGCAGGGCGCGCGCCTCAGGGTGACGGTGACAGAGCTGCACGCGCCCTGCGGCGTTTCATCGCAAGTACGCCCTCCTTCAAACCGACAACCTCAACTTTGACTCCACGACCCCGGACATCCTGCGCTAGTGTGCACGGTACTTGCATGCCAGTGGCGACTTGTCTTTGCGACGGTGGAGGTCATCCGATGAACGAGAACGAGATTCGCGGGCTTATCGCGGAGGTGAAGCAAGGCACGCTGTCGCGGCGCTCGTTCATGAAGACGATGGCGGCGGTCGGGATCGCCGCGCCGATCGCGAGCCAGATCCTGAGCTGGAACGACGTGGCGATGGCAGACGCCACGATTGACTACAAACCGACCAAGGCCGGCGGCGGCGGCCCGCTCAAGATCCTGATCTGGCAGGCACCAACGCTGCTCAATCCGCATTTCGCGATCGGCACCAAGGACCAGGTCGCCTCGCGCATCTTCTTCGAGCCGCTCGCCGGCTGGGACAAGGAGGGCAACCTCATCCCCTGCCTCGCCGCCGAGGTTCCGACGAAGGCGAACGGCGGCCTCTCGCCTGACGGCACGACCGTGACCTGGAAGCTGAAGCAGGGCGTCAAATGGCATGACGGCAAGCCCTTCACCGCCGACGACGTCGTCTTCACCTGGGCCTACGCCGCGGATCTGGCGACCGCCGCCTACACCACGGGGTCCTACCAGAATATCAAGGTCGAGAAGATCGACGATCACACCGTCAAGGTGATCTTCAAGGCGCCGACCCCGTTCTGGGCCGACCCCTTCGTCGGCTCGGTCGGCCAGATCCTGCCAAAGCATCATTTCGCCGACTATGCCGGCGCGAAGTCGCGCGACGCACCGGGCAATCTGAAGCCGGTCGGCACAGGCCCGTACAAATTCGTCGAGTTCAAGCCGGGCGATCTGATCAGGGCCGAACGCAACACCGACTATCACGTCAAGAACCAGCCGCATTTCGACACGCTCGAGGTCAAGGGTGGCGGCGACGCGGTCTCCGCCGCTCGCGCGGTGCTGCAGACCGGCGAATACGATTATGCCTGGAATCTGCTCGTGGAGGACGAGGTCCTCAAGCGCATGGAGGCCAGCGGCAAAGGCAAGGTGGAATTCACGCTCTCCGGCGGCGTCGAGTTCATCATCCTCAACACGACGGATCCGGGGACCGAGGTCGACGGCGAGCGGTCCAGCACCAAGACCAAGCACCCGTCGCTGTCCGATCCGGCCGTGCGCCGGGCGTTCAACCTCCTGATCGATCGCGAGGCGATCCAGAAATTCATCTACGGCCGCGGCGGCATCGCGACAGCGAGCTTCGTCAACCAGCCCTCGCGGTTCAAGTCGAGCAAGCTGAAATATGAGTTCGACCCCGACAAGGCGAACAAGATTTTGGACGAGGCCGGCTGGACGAAGGGCGCGGACGGCATCCGCGCCAAGGACGGCAAGCAGCTCAAATATGTCTTCCAGACCTCGATCAACGCCCCGCGCCAGAAGACGCAGGCCATCATCAAGCAGGCCTGCCAGAAGGCCGGGATCGAGATCGAGATCAAGGCGGTCACCGCCTCGGTGTTCTTCTCGTCGGACGTCGGCAACCCCGACACCTACTCGAAGTTTTATGCCGACATGGAGATGTACAACACAACGCAGCCGCAACCCGACCCGGAGCGGTTCCTGAACCAGTGCGTCTCCTGGGAGATCGCCAACAAGGACAACAAATGGCTGGGCCGCAATATCTCGCGCTGGTCCGATCCCGAGGCCGACAAGGCCTACAAGGCCGCGCAGCAGGAGCTCGATCCGGTCAAGCGCGCCGCGCTGCTGATCAAGGTCAACGAGATCTTCTGCGAGGCCAACGTGCTGGTGCCGCTGCTCTCGCGCAACATCGTCGGCGGCGGCGTCAACAACCTCATGGCCGACATCTCGGGGTGGGACGTCACGACCTGGAATCTGGCGAGCTGGTATCGGACCTGACGGTGGAACGTCGTGGATTTCGCGAGTGCTCTGCGCTTGTCGGCGCTGACGCTCGCTTTGCGACATCGATTTTGCGATTGTGCTTCAGATCACAGTCGAATTGAACGCCTTCGCCTAGAATGACCGGGCATGGCCGCAAACAAGGTAACGGCGGTACGCACGATGCTGGGAAGGCGATCAACAGCTACGGACTCTGAAGCCGCCAGGGTGAAGAACTCGGCGGCTTTTTTATCGACCGAGGCAGCGACGTGCTGCGGCCGACACAATCGGTCCGCACGTTCTCTGATGTCCTGCTCGGTCGGGCTCAGGCATTGCATCTTCTGCCGTGAGGCACGGCCCCACCTTTGGGGGGTATGGGGGCTTTGGAGGCGGGACCGTGCAGACCAGCCATCGGCGGCGACGCTGGCCCGCAGATTCAAGCCTCGATCCCGCACAAGAGTTCCTCAGTCGCGCATAGATGGGCGAGCCCGAGCGAAACCAATCATGCTCAGTCCTTGCTCAGTCCTTGCCGGTAAACTGACGGTCGAGGGTTGACGCGGTGTCGGCGCTTCGCAGCCGCTTCAACAGCTCATCCCTCTCCTTGCCGTCCGGCAAGGACTCCGCCTTTTCGCGGATCGTCCTGGCGAACTCCGCAAGCCGCTCCTGAAGGCTGGTGGTTTGCTGAACGCGACGCCGCCTGAGCACGATCGGGTCTCCCTGTCATGGCAATCCACGAACGGAGGTCGTGGTGTACCGATGATAGGGAGAATTCGCGGCGCTTCTGTTCACATGTGAACAGATCGAGCAGTGTTTCAAGGCGCATCAACCGCTCGCGCAGCAATCGACCAGCAGGTGCCAGATCCGCTCCGCCTCGCCCGTCTTGCTTGTGTCCGGTACCTTCTTCGCGCCGGAAGGCGAATGGGTCGCCATTGGGCGAGCCTCGCGCGGCACGATCCATCGCTGCGAGATCGGGTCGTACCATTTTCCGATGATCATCTCAGTCACGCCGATCGACTCACGGGTTTGCCTCAAGGTCGAGCGATGCGGCCCGCGGGATTCTTGCAAACCCGTTTGCAGCGCATCGCGCAATTTACCAATCGGCTTCCCGCGTGATCGTTCCTGCCGTCGCCTCAGCCGGGCCGCGCCGGATGAAGCGTGCGGGGATGCCGCTCGTGCAGCAGGCGCGCGAGCTCTTCCCGCTCCGCGGGACGTCCCTTCATGGCGGCCTCGAACAGCGCTTCCTGGATGTCGCGAGGCATGTCGCCCCACACGTCCATCGCCGCTCGTCCGAGCAGGCCCGCAAGATGATCCGCTGCTTCGCTCATTCGATCCTCCTGATCTGGGCACGGGAATGGAACAGCCGGGGGCCGGGCAGCGTTCCATTGCCATTATCGACGCCTTGACAGCGCAAACCTGCCTCAGGCGTCCAGCAGGTCAAGGAATTCCTCGACCCGGCTGAACGCATCCTCGTCTCGGCGACCGGCGTAGACGACGCGGTCGCCGTCGCGCTGGAGTGACCGCGCCTCGGACTTCCCCTCGGACGTCCCCCTGGATTTCCGCAGCCGCCCCGGCAGGAACGTCGCGGCGACGGCCTCGGGTCCGACATCCAGCCTGACGATGCCGCGCCGCTTGCAATCGATCCGGAGTCTTGCGGCTGCGAAGAAGTCGCGGGCCTCCGGCGGCAGCCTGCCGAACCGGCGCGAGATCTCCTCCTCCAGGTCTTCCAGATCGTCGTCGCTTCGGCACCTGGCGGCGCGCCCATAGATTTCGAGGCGGACCGCCTCCGATTGCACGTAACCTGCAGGCAGCATGTCGGCCATCGGGAGATTGAGATCGGGCACCCACAGATCGGTGCCGTTGTCGCTGGCGCGCTCGGACGCCAGCTTCAGGAGATGACTGTAGAGCACGGGTCCGAACACCTGGACGTGCCCGGACTGCTGTTCCGAGAACAGATCGCCGGCGCCCCGGAGATCGAGATCGCGCTCGCTGATGGCAAAGCCGGCACCCGGCTTGCTGAACTCCTCCAGCACCGCCAGACGCTTCTCGGACTGCTCCGAGGTCGATTCCGTCAGCAGATGGGCGAATGCACGCGTGCCGCCGCGTCCCACCCGCCCCCTGAGTTGATGCAGCTGCGCCAGGCCGAACTTTTCCGGCCAGCACACCACGATGGTGTTGGCGCGCGGAATATCGAGACCGCTTTCCACGATATTGGTCGCCAGCAGAACATCCGCTTCGCCGTCGACGAAGCTCATCATGCGGTCGTCGATGTCCTCGACGGGCAATCTGCCGTGAAGACAGACGATGCGCAGATCGCCCGCTACCGATTGCACCCGTGCCAGCATCGGCTCCAGATCCTGGATGCGCGGACAGATCAGGAAGCTCTGCCCGTTGCGCCTCCGCTCGCGCAGCAGCGCCGCGGCAATCGCGGCCTCCGACAGCGGCGCGATCCTGGTCACGATGGGAAGCCGATGAACCGGCGGAGAGGCGATCACGCTGAGATCCCTGAAGCCGGCAAGACCCGCCGCGAGCGTGCGGGGAATCGGCGTCGCGCTCATCCAGAGCGAATGGGCACCCTTGGCCAGGCCCGACAGCTTCGCCTTCTCCGCCGCGCCGAAATGCTGCTCCTCGTCGATGATGACGAGGCCGAGGTCGGCGAACTTCACGTCCTTGGCGCTGAGCGCCTGCGTGCCGACCACGATTTTCAGCCGGCCGCGCCGCAGCGCTTCCTTGGTCTCTCGCGTCTCGGGGCCTGAATTGGCCCGCGACAGGCTTCCGACCTCGATGCCGAGAGGGCCGAACCGCTTGCGGAAGGTCTCGACATGCTGTCGGGCCAGCACGGTCGTCGGCGCCGCGATCGCCACCTGCTTTCCCGACAGCGCCACCGCGGCCGCCGCCCGCAGCGCCACCTCGGTCTTGCCGAAGCCGACATCGCCGCAGACCACCCTGTCCATGGGATGGCCCGCCGCCAGATCGTCGAGCACGTCCTGGATCGCCTGAGCCTGGTCGACCGTGGGAAAATAGGGGAAGCGCGCGACGAATTTTTCGTAAGCAGCCCCCGGCGGCACCAGCTTGGGGGCACGGCGGCGGCGCCGCTGGCTGATGTGCTTGGCGAGCGCCTTCGCGGCCACCTGGATTTCGGCTTCCGCCGCGGTGCGCCGCGCCCACCAGGTGCTGCCGTCCGCCTTGTCGAGCGCCAGCTTGCCGGGCTCACCGGCATAGGGCCAGATCACCGCAAGATCGGACGGCGGAACGAGCACGGCGTTGTCTGCGGCAAAGGCGAGCCTGATCATCTCGCGCCGCGATCCCTTCCCCATGTCGAGGGTCTGCAAGCCGTCGAGCACGGCGAGCCCGCGTTGCAGATGGATGATGGCGGCGCCCTTCTCCGGCACGTCGGGATGATCGAACGCCGGATTCCAGGCGCGCGCCATCGGCTGCGGATGATGAGCCCGGCTCCCGAGCACGTCGGAGGCGGTCACGACGACAAGGGGCTTGCGGCCGACGCCGATGAACCCCGCATCGAAATCGGCGAGCAGCGCGCCTTCGCGGCTTCGTCCTTTCGCCACCTCGCTCCAATCGGCAAGGCGCTCCGCCTTGATGCCGCTCATGCGCTCCATCGCGCGCAAATCGTCCTCGATCGCCGCGACGAACAGCAGCCGCGATCCCGCGCGCTGCATGTCGGCGACGAATGCGCGCAGCGCCTTGCGCGGCGAGGCGAGCTTGGAGAATTCGGGCGTCGAGGTGAAGGCGGCCTTTCGCGGCAGCACGCTGATGCGCTTCTTCAGCTTCTTCCAGTCCGCCTGCCCGAGATATTCGCGCTCCGCGTCCCTGCGGCCCGCGGCTTCCTCGATCGTGCCCAGCCAGCTCTCGGCGTGGGCCGACACCCCGGCATCCGCGATCCATCGCGCGCGGCTGCAATAATCCGGCAGCGTCGCCCGCTGTCCGCGCTTGGCGCCCAGCGCGATCCGCTCGGACATGGCGTCGACGATCAACTCCTTCGTCTCGTAGACCACCTCGTGCTCGATCGGATCGACAGCGACGATCTTGCGGATCGTCTCGCCGGAATGCTCGATCCGGAAGGGCGCCAGCGCGCCGGCGGGAAACACTTCGAACGTCTTGCCATGGAACAGGACGCCGCCGGGATATTCCGCCTCCTCGTCGAGATCGTAGCCGAGCCCTTCCAGCCGCGTCTCCAGCTCTGCTTCCGAATAGGCCGCGCCCACCTTCAGCGTGAGGCTCGACCTCGACCAGCTCGCCGGCAGCGGCAGCCGTTCCATGATGGCTTCCGCGGTCGAGACCAGGAAGACGGGTTTTTTAGCCTTGGCGAGACGCCGCAACACGGAGCTGCGCCGGCCCGCGATCTCGCGGGACGGCTCGAGGCCGTCGAAGGGCAGCGTGTTCAGGCGCGGAAACACCAGCACCTCGACTTCAGGATCGAGCCCATGGATCACGCCGCCGAGCCGCTCTGCCCGGCTCTCGTCGTCGCAGAGGAAGACGAGGCCGTCGCGGCCGGCTTTGCTCCACTGCTCCAGCAGGTGCAGCGCCAGCATGCCGAGCGGCGACGAGGACGCGATCGCGGAACGCGTCGCATTCCTGGAACTCATGGAATTCCTCGCCCCCGCGGAATCCCTGGAATTCTTGGAATTCCTGGAATCCTTGGAAGTCCTGGCTTTGGTCCTGGTCGCGCCTTTCGCGGCGCGGGTTTTCGTGGCGGGCGCCAATTTCAATCCATCTTTGTCGGCAGGCAGAATAGAGCGATGACGAGCCATCCGGTCGAGCTCCCTCGACAACGCAATACGGCCCCAAACGCTCGATGAGGTCATTACAATTTTGCGATGGCGTTGGAAAGCAGAGACGCAAGGCGAAGGCAAGCGCCCTGAAGGCGCAGAATCCTACTGCAGCACCTTCGGCAGCACCACGACCACATCGACGCTCTGCGCGAGGATGTGCGACGCGACCACGGCGAGATGGTGCGAGAACTCGTCCTCGATCTCGGACGCGCAGTCTTCGTCCCTGGCGACAGCGAACAGCAGGTTGCCGTCGACCTCGTCGAAGCGGATGCCCAGGAAGAGGCGATCGAACGTCTCGGCGCCTGCGATGAACGCGATTCGCGCCTGGATAGCCTGGTCCTCGACGAGTGACAACTTCCTCATGGCAGCAACATATGGCCGCACGTTGCGAATGCAAGAGCGGGACGGCGCTGGCGCGAGGGCGCCTGCGAACTATATTCACTGCATCGTCCCGCTTGAAGCGCCATTCACCCTTGAGGAAAGTCTTGATTCTCTTTCTGCTGCTGATCTTCCTGCCGATCGGCGTGTCGGCCGGCAGCTATTATCTGCGCGGCGACGGCCGCGGCAATTGGCAGATGGCGGATCGCTCCAGCGCCGGCCTGCTGCCGCCGGCCTCCAGCAATCCGGACGCGCTGATCCGCGTCTTTGCCGCGCGCACCGTGCGCTGGCGCAGCATCTTTGCCGTCCATACCTGGATCGTCGTCAAGGAGAAGGACGCTTCGGCCTACAGCCGCTACGACTACACGGCGTGGGGCGACCCGATCCGCAGCAACGGCTTTGCGCCCGACGGCCGCTGGTTCGGCGCCATACCGGAAACGGTGGTCGCGGTCGACGGCGCGCGGGCCGAAGCGCTGATCCCGAAGATCCGCGACGTCATCGAGACCTACAGGTTCCGCGCCTATGGCGATTACAACGCCTGGCCGGGCCCGAACTCCAACACCTTCGTGCAGGCGGCGCTGGATTCCGTGCCCGAGCTGCGGGCCGTGCTGCCGCCGACCGCGATCGGCAAGGACTATCCCTACAGCGGACGCTGGGCCGGCATCACGCCATCAGGCACCGGCCTCTATGCCTCGCTGTCGGGTTATCTCGGCATGACCATCGGCTGGGTCGAAGGCATCGAGATCAACTTTCTCGGCGCGGTGCTCGGCCTCGACATCCGCCGTCCGGCGCTGAAGCTTCCCGGCATCGGCCGCCTCGGTGTCGCGGCGGGTGCGTAAGCGAGGCGGCGACATCGTCGGTGCCGTGACGATGGGGCGTGGCACTCGCTTTTTCCACATCGTCATAGCGAGCGCAGGAGGCGGCATCCCCATCCTCCAAGCTTCAGTCTCCCAGCGGCCCTTTGGCGTCCCCGTCGCTCCCCTTCAGCAACTCGTATTTGATCCGCCGCATGCGTGCCTGGGCTTCGAGCGGCTTGCAATAGGCCGTGGACGCGGCGAGCAGATCGATGGTGGCGAGAAGCGCATAGCGCGAGGCCGTCGGCTTGAGCGCGTCGGGCGCTTCGGGCACGTGCACGCCAAGCGCAATATCGGCGATTGAAGCCAGCCTGCTTTGCGGCTTGGTGATTGCGACGACCAAGGCGCCGTATTGCCTGGCGATACTGGCTGCCTCGATCACTTCGTTCGCTTCACCCGTGGTCGAGATGGCAACGACGACATCATCCCGCCCGAAGGTCGCTGCGATCATGCGCATCAACCTCGGATCGGAGGCGTGGGACACGGCGATGCCAAGACGAAAGAACCGGTTCTGAACCTCCGCCGCCGCAAGGGTCGAACCACCCCCCACGCCGAACGCCGCGAGTTTCGAACAGCGGGAGATGGCTGCGGCAGCCCTCTCGATGTCCTCCTTCCGAAGCCCCTCCTCGACCGCGGCAATGGCACGGCGAATTTCCTGAAACACCGACCGCCAGAGCGCGGGGCGCGCCAGATCCGTCCCGACATGCGGGGGCAGTTCAACGTAAATTCGCCCAACCGCCATTGCTTGAGCCAGCCTCACCTTGAGGTCACGGACGCCGCGGCAGCCAACGGAACGGCTGAACCGGGTGACCGTCGGCTCGCTGACGCGCGCCCGGCGCGCCAACTCGGAATTGCTGGCGTGAACGGCAAACTCGATATCGGCGAGCAGCACCGTGGCAACGCGCTGCTCCGACGGGCTGAGGCCCGGAGCGCTCTGCCTGATGAGGGAGATGATGTCACCAGCCACGACATTGTCGTCGCCGGGCGGCTTCGAGACCGCTGCACCAGGGGCTCTCGCCGGGTCATTTCGCTTTGCACGCGGCATTGCCCGCTCTTCCTCAGGTCAGATCAACCCGCGCCCTTGGCACGAAGCTGCCGTAAGAAACCTTCAGCATTGACCAAACCCATATCGGCATGCCGTTATCAAGAGTAGCATTTTCTGCTTGATAATTGCCGAATTCTATATGTAACTTTCAAACAAGCAATAGCGTGCCGTCAGAACCAACAGCTGAAAGGCACATCCCCCTGCACCGGAAGCAGGCGGCTCAACAGGGCGGGAGAAGCGATCATGAGATACGGTCCAGGTGTCTTGATGCGTGGCGTCGTCGGCTTGGCCACCGCGTCGTTCCTGATTGCGCAGGCCAATGCCGCCACCCTGCTACGCGAAGCCACCATCGGAGAACCGCCGCCGCTCGATGTCATGCTGACGACGGCCGACGTCGCATCGGTCATCGGCCGCCATATCTTCGAGACCCTGTATGCGCTGGACTCGACCTACACGCCGCGTCCGATGCTGGCCGAGAGCGATCGCACGGAAGACGGCGGTCGGACCATCGTCATCAAGCTCCGCGAAGGCGTCCTCTTCCACAACGGCAAGGAAATGACTGCCAAGGACGTGGTCGCCTCGATGACGAGATGGGGCAATTTCGGTGCTCGCGGCAAGCTCCTGATGGCCGCGGCCACATCAGTCGAGGCAACCGGAAAGTATGAAGTCACGCTGAAATTGTCAGCGCCGAACGGCGCCTGGAAAGCTCTCATTGCCGACGTCAATGGCGGCCTTGCGATCTATCCGGAAGAGATAGCCGCCAACGCGGGAAACCGGCCGATCGAGCAGAAGGACTATATCGGCACCGGGCCTTACAAGTTCGTGGAATGGCGGCCGAACCGCTATGTCGAGGTGGAGAAGTTCGATGGCTACAAGCCGGTGAAGGAAAAGGGCGACGGCTTTGCCGGTGCCCGCGTCGCCGGCTTCGACAAGATCCGGTTCATTCCGGTGCCTGACGTCGGCACGCGCGTGAGCGGCGTGCAGGCGGGCGACTACGACTATGCGGAAATGGTCTCCGGCGATCTGTACGAATCCCTGAGCAAAGACCCATCGGTTCAGGTGCAGCGCACGAACGCGCCGATCTTCGGCCTTTTCTTCATGAACTCGAAGCAGGGGATCCTGAAGGACAATTACAAGCTCCGCCGCGCCATCCAGGCCGCGCTGGACAAGTCGCAGGCGCTGCGCGTCGCCTTCGGTCCCAAGGACCTGTGGAATGCCGAGGGATCGATCTTTCC
The DNA here is from genome assembly GCF_018129995.1 of Bradyrhizobium sp. SZCCT0153. GTDB lineage: Bacteria > Pseudomonadota > Alphaproteobacteria > Rhizobiales > Xanthobacteraceae > Bradyrhizobium > Bradyrhizobium japonicum_G. The sequence continues at coordinate 1,596,466 of NZ_JAFCKS010000001.1, read as the reverse complement.
CAAGGGCACGCCCTGGTACTCGACGGATGGCGTCTCCAATTACAGCGCCCACGATCCGAAGAAGGCCAAGGAGCTCGCGAAGGAGGCGGACTACACGGGAACGCCGATCCGCCTGCTGGTCTCGACGAATTACCAGGCACACTATGACGAAGCGTCAGTCTTCACCCGCCAGCTGGCCGACGCCGGAATCAATGTTCAGATGATGGTCGTCGATTGGGCGACCCTTTTGAAGATGCGCGGCCAGCCGGAACAGTGGGACATCTTCGTCACCCACCATTCGTTCGCGCCCGACCCGCTGCTGCTGACGTTCCTGAATGCGAGCTATCCCGGCTGGTGGGACAGCCCCGAGATCGGCTCGCTTCGGGCTGAGTTGATCAACACGACCGATCCAGCCGCGCGGAAATCGACATGGGACAAGATCCAGTCGCTGATCTACGAACAGGTGCCGGTCATGAAAGTAGGCGATGCCTACACCTATGACATTGCTTCTCCCAAGCTCAAGGGACTCAACCCGAACGGTCCCGTCTTCTGGAACGTGTCCACGAAATAAGGACGGGCAATGAGGCCGCGAGGACTGTCGAGCGCCGGCGCCGGCGCGCATCGTTGCCGCTGACAGCCGCATAATCACATGTGGTCTTACGCACTCAAGCGCGCAGGAACGACGGCGGTGACGCTGCTGGCAGCGTCCGTCATCATCTTCGCGTTCATCCATATCGTGCCGGGTGACCCCATCTATGTTCTGCTCGGCGACACCGCCACCCCCGACCAGATCGACGCCTTGCGACACCAACTCGGTCTCGACCAACCGATCATCCTGCAATATCTGAACTGGGCCGGACATGTGCTCGAGGGCGACCTCGGGCGCTCGATCTTCTTCCAGGCGCCGGTGCTGTCGGTGATTGCCGATGGTGCCGAGACCAGCACCCTGCTCGCCACCATGACGATGATCTGGGTTGCGGTCATCGGTGTGCCGATCGGCATGATTGCGGCCGTCCGGCACGGCACGTGGCTCGATCAGGGACTGTCCGGCGCGGCGATGCTGATGGCCTCGATACCCACGTTCTGGGTCGGGCTCTATCTGATCCTGATCTTTGCCGCCTGGCTCGGCTGGTTTCCGAGCTCCGGCTATCCGTCGATCTTCGAAGGCGGTGTCGTCAATCTGCGCTATCTCGTCCTCCCCAGCCTGGCGCTTGCGGCGCCGAACGCTGCTTTGATCCTGCGGCTGACGCGCGCCAGCATGCTCGACGTCTCCCGCGAGGACTACGTGCGCACGGCGCGTGCAAAGGGAATCCGGCCCTGGCAGGTCGTGCGCCGCCACATCTGGCGCAATGCGCTGCTGGCGGTCGTCTCGGCATTCGGCTTCACTTTCGCTGCTCTGCTGTCCGAAGCGGTGGTGACCGAAACCGTGTTTGCCCTGCCCGGCATCGGCCGCCTCGTCGTTCAGTCGATCCTCCGCCGAGACTACCCGGTGATCCAGGGCGTCATCCTCGTCATCGTCGTGGTTTATCTCCTGGTCAATCTGATGGTCGATCTGAGCTACCGTCTGCTTGATCCGCGGGTCGAACTCCAATGAGCACCAACAGCGCCACCTTGTGGCTCAGGCCGTTCATCGCTCGCCCGATCGCGCTGGCCGGGCTCGGGGTCCTTCTGGCGACCGTGCTCGCCGCGGCCTTCGCACCCTGGCTGGCGCCTTACGATCCGTACGCCATCGATCCGCTGATCCGTCTGACGCCCCCGAACGTGACCCACTGGTTCGGCACCGACCAATTCGGCCGGGATACCCTGTCACGCACGATTCAGTCAGCACGGATGGCACTTCTGATCGGCTCGGGCGTGGTCGTCTTCGCCCTCGCCACAGGCGTTCCGGCCGGCGTACTTTCCGCTCTGTTCCCGCGGCTGGGTCACCTGCTGATGCGCATGGTCGACGTGCTGATGGCCTTCCCGACTCTGCTGCTCGCACTTGGTCTGATTGTCATCCTGGGGCCGAGTGTGGCCAATGTCATTCTGGCCATCGGGCTCGGCTACATGACGACTACAACGCGCATCGTTTACGGTCTGACGCTACGCTTGCGCGCGGAAACTTATGTCGAGGCATCCCGCAGCATGGGCGCCGGAACCGTATGGCTCATCAGTCGGCACATCTTGCCGAACCTGGTCTCACCGCTTCTCGTACAGGCCAGCTTCGTCTTCGCCTTCGCGCAGCTTGGCGCGGCCTCACTCGATTTCCTGGGCCTTGGCGCCCCGCCGGAGATTCCAAGCTGGGGCAACATGCTGGCGGAATCGCGCACCTTCATCACGCGCGCGCCGTGGCTGCTCATTTTCCCGGGCATGATGATCGTGGCGACGGCATTCTCGCTGAACCTGGTCGGCGACGCATTGCGCGATCGACTCGATCCGCGGTTCCGTCAGGTCTTTGGTGAGAAGGGTTAGGCCGTGCTGAGTGTTCGCGACCTTACGGTGTCAGTGGGACCGGCAACCGCACCGGTCGACATCGTCGCGGGCGTGTCATTCGGACTGGCCAAAGGCGAGATCCTCGGTCTCGTCGGCGAGTCCGGCTGCGGAAAGAGCATGACCTCGCTTGCGGTCATGGGATTGCTGCCGCAACCCGGTCCCCGGGTCCGGGTCGGAGAGGTCCTGTTGGAGGGCTGCGACGTAACGCAGTTGCAGCCCTGGCAACGTGTCGAAGCGGGCCACGGCCGCATGGCAATGATCTTTCAGGAGCCGATGACCTCACTCAATCCGGTTCGCCGGATCGGCGATCAGATCGCCGAAGCCGTGCGCGTACATGAGGGGATTTCGGGCGCGGCGGCCCTCTCCCGTGCGTGCGAACTGCTCGAGCTGGTGCGCATGCCCGACCCGAGAATGCAGCTGTCGGCATATCCGCATCAGCTGTCCGGAGGTCAACGCCAGCGGGTCATGATCGCGATTGCGCTGGCCTGCAGGCCGCAGGTGCTGGTCGCCGATGAACCGACCACAGCGCTGGATGTCACCATACAGGTTCAGATTCTCGGGCTCTTGCGCGAGCTGTGCAATCGCCTCGATATGGCAATATTGTTCATCACCCACGACATGGGAGTCGTTGCGCAGCTCGCCGATCGCGTGGCTGTCATGTACGCCGGCCGGATCGTGGAAACCGCAGCGGTCGATGAGCTGTTCGGGAAACCGCGTCACCATTACACCCGTGGACTGATGGATTGCATGCCGTCGCGAAATTCCGGCGCGCGCCGGCTGCCAACCATTTCGGGTCAGCCGCCGGTGCCGGGTACGGTCGCTGCCGGCTGCGTCTTTGCCTTGCGCTGCGCAGCGGTGCGCGACGTGTGCCGCGTGGCGACCCCGCCTCGCATGGAGGTCTCCCGAGGACACGAGGTGCTCTGCGCATTCCCGCTGGGCGGCGGGGAACTGCCATGAGCGGAGATGTCATCCTCGACGTCCGGGACATCATGGTTTCCTTCAGTGCCAGGCGAGCCGGTCGGAAATACCGGGTGCAAGCGGTGGATGGTGCGTCGCTGTCGCTGGCCGAAGGAGAGGTCCTCGGCATCGTCGGCGAATCGGGATGCGGCAAGACCACGCTGGGCCGAACCATCGTCGGGCTGGTCCGTCCCGACAGCGGCACCATCAGATTCAATGGAGCCGACATGATCGGAGCCGGCAGCTCCAGTCTCCGCGAGATGCGCCTGAAGGTCCGGATGGTTTTCCAGGATCCCAACGCATCGCTCAACCCACGGCGCGCAATTGGAGACTCGGTGGCGGAGGCGGGCGATATCAGCGGCTTCTTCAAGACCCGTGCCGAGCGCAGCGCAGCCATAGCTGCCACGTTGACGGCCGTCGGCTTGAATCCGGCTTTCGCCGATCGCTATCCGTACGAACTGAGCGGCGGGCAACGGCAACGGGTCGGAATCGCACGCGCCATTCTTCCCACGCCGTCCATCATCATCGCGGACGAGCCGGTCTCGGCCCTCGACGTTTCCGTGCAGGCGCAGGTGCTCAATCTGATGATGGACCTGCGTGACCAGCTGAGACTGTCGATGCTCTTCATCTCGCACGACCTTGGCGTGATAGGACAGATCAGCAGCCGCGTCGCCGTCATGTATATGGGCCGGATCGTGGAGCACGCCCGGACACGGACGGTCCTGGATCAACCGCTCCATCCGTACACGCGCGCGTTGGTCGCAGCAATTCCGAAGCCGGATCCTTCAAAGCGGATCCTGGGCGCGATCGAAATGGGTGAACCGCCAAGCCTCTTCACACGACCGCGCGGCTGCGCCTATGCGCCGCGCTGTCCATTAGCCAGCGACCGCTGCTTCGTTGAGGTGCCGAACCTTCGGTCTGCCGGCACGGATGGTCGAACAATCGCCTGCCACAACGTATAACCTGCTCGTTCGCGATGCCGATCGCTTCCTCCTCGGTATCGAAAGGAATGATCGACAGAACGGGTCCGAACACTTCCTCCTGGGCGATCGCCATCTTGTTTTCCACGCCGGTAAAGATGGATCGTCTGGACCAGGATGATTTCCATGCTCACGGGACGACGACTCCAATCGCATCGGCAAGGGGCCACAACGCGAGTGACGTGCACGAAAGAGACTCAAGTTACGAGGAAGATATTCTGAAAAGAAAGGCATGCCGAAAAGCAGTCATGCCTGGACCGTCGCCGCAATTCGCGGCTCAAGCGCGCCAGATCACTGAAAGTACGACAGCTGATCTTCCGTTACGACCCGCTCGACATTCTCCGACTTGCTCTTGATACGGTATCGAAGACGTCCATCTGCCTCGATGGGCATGCATTGAACGATGGTGTAAACCATTGCTGGATCGGTTGCGGCACGTCCTTGTGGACCTTGCGGCTGGTGGCGAACCTCTTCGTTCGGCTTATAGGCATATGACATGTGCTTACCTCCAACGTCATCCACGATGGCTCTACCGTAGAGCATGCTGTCACGCAATGTAACCACATTGAATGCGCGCGCATTGCCAATTTGGTTCCGCAATTGGGTGCAGCGTTGTCCGGCGGCAAGCTTGGGGCGCCGATCGCCACCGAGGCTCGATGAGAGATCGCGCCCGGTAGCGATTCATCGCTCGCGAACACACTTTCGCCTCCTCGCGGCGCGTTTCGCCCGAGCTTTGCCTGGTCACTCCACCCTCTGAAAGCCAAGAGGGCGCAGGGAAGGCCGGGTGCTGACCTCGCACCCACGGTCCGCTGCGCGAAGATGTAGCGCAAAAAGACCGCACAGCAGCATACAGGTGGTGCCAATCACTCGGCCTTCCCTGCGCGATGGTTGGACGGCTTATGCCGTGCTCTCCCGGGAGCCGAGTTCGTTCTGGGCTCCCTCGCCCTCGCGAATTGACGATGCTGTCCGCCCGGTTGGGCTCGCACACACCTCCGCGAAAGCTTGACCGTAGCAACGACGGCCAGGACCACACGGTTTTGCCGTACGCACGGCCCGCCATTTCGCCGCAGTTTTCCCGGCCCTGTCGACGGAGCCGGAAACTTGCAGACGAGACGAACCTGACAGCGCCACTCGTCCGCACGCGGCCGCGGACTCACAGGGACTACCCGCCCTGCCCGCACCTCTCATGCCGACGCTGCCGCGTCCACCGCAAGCCCGGCTCGCGAACAAGACGACAACGAGATCGCCCCTCAAGGTTGAGCCGGGATGGACGACACATACGCCAAAACCGAATTTCGGTAAAGTGGAATATTTCTGCGGGGAGAGGTTGACGGGGTGGTGGTGTTTTGCCCGACGGGCAATGGAGAACGACTATTCGCTCAGTCGGATGCTTCGATGCGCAAGGTCGAGAGATTTTTCCTCGAGATTGCGTTAGCACGCTCGAGCGGTGGATAAGAGATTTGTATGAACAGCATGGCTTTTCCCTGCCACCTCAACAGCAAGGGGCAGATCTCGCTGATTGGAAGAGAGCTCTAGCAATCGGAGCGCAAGGACTCTGTCAGCAAGGGCTATTGGTAGGCACCACTGTCAGTACATCAAACTGGCGGCATGGCTTTCCGCGCAAATATTGCAACCGCAACTTAAGAGTGATGTTCTGGCCGGCCGTAATCTCGGCCTACGGCAGCGAAGCCTCCGGAAGAATTGCAGAGTGCTACAAATGGAGATTTGAGAGATATGATTGGTAGCGGGAGAGGGACTCGAACCCCCGACCCCAGGATTATGATTCCCGTGCTCTAACCAGCTGAGCTACCCCGCCACAGGGTCGCGAACGGCTGTTACGGCCGATCTCGCGAACGCGCGGCATATAAGGAAGGGGGCGGCGGGCTGTCAAGCAATGTGGTCCGCCTTCCGCCTATGCAAGGCTTCGGCGGGACACGTCGCCGGGCAGGTGGAAAAGCGGCCGCTTTCAGCGCCGAATTCGCTCATTTCCCAAATCAGACTCGCGGAGAGTCCCCCGCTTGGCGCGGTTTCCGGCCTCTCCCCGGCGGGGAGAGGCGAAGCAACGCGGAGCGGCGAAAAATCCCTATTTCGGCCGGACCGTCGGGTCGCCGCCGGGGCTGCCGGGGGGCGGGATGACGGGGGTGTTGCCGCCGGTCTCGGGGGTCGGGGCGTGCATCTCGGGGTCGACGCCGGAGGGCGGGCAGAGCACGCCGTCGGTCTTGGCGAGCTTGTCGCCGAGCGGTTCCCGGGACTGGCCGGTTGTGGTGGTGCCGTCGGGAGCGGTGGTCATCCGGTCCGAGGGCGCGCAGCCGGGGCTGCGTTGCGGGGATGGCGGCGCGGTCGCTTGCGGCGGCGTCGCCGGGGCGGGCGGAGCCTGCGCGATCGCGCTGCCTGAGGCGGCGATCAGGAGGCTGGCCAGGATGATGTTCGATGGGTTGCGCATGGAAGGGAAATGCGCGGGTCGGGGTCGATGTTCCCCGCCGAAATGCGATGTGATCGGGGACGACCGGGCAAGCGCCTCGTCCTTCGAGACGACCGCTTCGCGGTCTCCTCGGGATGAGGCTCAGCTGCGCAGTCGGCGTTGAAGGCGGTGCCGAGTCCTCCACCCTCATCCTGAGGGCCCGCCAAAGGCGGGCGTCTCGAAGGATGTGCCGCGGGGAAGCCACTCTCGAATGCGGCCGCCCTGAGAAGCGCACGGCCGGTGCCGTTTGCAGTCACGATTTGTGGTAGCGGATCAGCGAAAAGTGCCCCATCGGCGGCATCGGGCGGCGCTCGGCAAGCGTGATGCCACCATGTTTCGACGCCCAGTCGACCAGGCGGGCCCACGGGAATTCCGGGCGCCAGCCGAGACGGCGGGCGATGGGGGCGAAGGCGAGCTCGAACAGCTTTCGCGGGCCGCTCTCGGCGCCGATGTGGTTGACGAGGATCAGCTCGCCGCCGGGCTTGAGCACGCGCACGAACTCGTCGAGCGTGCCTTCGGGATCGGGCACGGCGGTGATGACGTATTGCGCGACCACGGCGTCGAAGAAGTTTTCGGGGAAGGCGAGGTTTTTCGCGTCCATCACCGAGAGCACCTCGACATTGCTGAGGCGCATCGCGCGCACGCGCGCCTGCGCCTTGCGCAGCATCGGCTCGGAGATGTCGACGCCGCAGATCTTCGTGGTGCGCGAATAATCGGACAGCGAGAGCCCGGTGCCGACGCCGACGTCGAGGATGCGGCCGCCGATGCGGTCGGCCTCCGCGATGGTCGACTGCCTTCCGGCGTCGAACACCTTGCCGAACACGAGATCGTAGACCGGCGCCCAGCGGCCATAGGCCTTCTCGACCCCGGCCCGCGAGATGTCTGCTGCCATGTCCCCCTGCCCCGCCCCGGAATTTCTTAGAGTGTCGTGATTGTTGGTGGAATGAGGTCTTGCCCCGAACTCGCTGCACCTCTCCCGCCTGCGGGAGAGGTCGGCGCGTCGCGCCGGGTGAGGGTTTTTTCCTCTCGCGAGATATCGCGAGCGGAGAGACCCCTCTCCCCTACCCTCTCCCGCAGGCGGGAGAGGGGGCGCAACTCCGGTGTCGCAAGAGTGCGGTCCGATCTCATGGATTAGCCGCGCACGGCTTCGGCGAGCGGACGTGCGGCATTGCTCGCGATCTTCGCCGCGGCACTCTGGATGAAGCCGCCGCCGAGCACGCGGGCCTGGCCGCTGGCTGCGTCGTAGAACACGCAGGCCTGTCCGGGCGAGACGCCCTCCTCGCCGGCGACGAGCTCGACCTCGTAATGGCCGTTGCCGCCGCGCAGCCACGCGGGCTGCGGAGCGCGGGTCGAGCGCACGCGCACGAACATTTCGAGGCCATCGCCGATGGCGCGGTCGATGTCGCCGCCGCCGATCCAGTTGACGTCGCGCAGCACGATGCGGTGCATCTTCAGGGCCTCGCGCGGGCCGACGACGACGCGGCGGTTCGCAGCATCCAGCCGCACCACGAACAGCGGCGCGGCTGCCGCGATGCCGAGGCCGCGGCGCTGGCCGATGGTGAAATTGGCGATGCCGTTGTGGCGGCCTAGCACGCGGCCGCCGAGATCGACGATGTCGCCGGGATCCATCGCGTTCGGACGCAGGCGGGTGATGATGTCGGTGTAGCGGCCCGTCGGCACGAAGCAGATGTCCTGGCTGTCGTGCTTGTCGGCGACGGCGAGGCCGAAGCGGCGGGCAAGCTCGCGCGTCTCGGGCTTGGTCATGTCGCCGAGCGGGAAGCGCAGATAGTCGAGCTGCTCCTGCGTGGTCGCGAACAGGAAGTAGCTCTGGTCGCGATCGGCGTCGGCCGCACACACCAGGGCGCGCGAGCCGTCGTCGCGGCGGCGCGAGGCGACATAATGGCCGGTGGCGAGCGCCTGCGCGCCGAGCTCGCGCGCGGTCTTCAGCAGGTCGCGGAATTTGACGCTGCGATTGCACTCGATGCACGGCACCGGGGTCTCGCCGAGCGCGTAAGAGTCGGCGAAATTGTCGATGACGGACTCGCGAAAACGGTCCTCGTAGTCGAGCACGTAATGGGGAATGCCGAGCTTGGCGGCAACGTCGCGGGCGTCGTGGATGTCCTGGCCGGCGCAGCAGGCGCCCTTGCGATGGGTCGCCGCGCCATGGTCGTAGAGCTGCAGCGTGATGCCGACGACGTCGTAGCCCTCGGCCTTGAGCAGCGCAGCCGTCGTCGAGGAATCGACGCCGCCCGACATGGCAACGACGACCCTGGTGTCCTCAGGACGGCCTTCGAGATCCAGACTGTTGAGCATGGGCCTGCAAGCGTTGTGACGGCGGTGTTGGCGATCCGCTGGTTCGGGGCGGGACACCCGGCGATCCCCGGGAACCAAGAGTTCCCGAAGGCCACGGCTTGCCCGGTCGAAAGCAGCTGAGAGCTGTCTCTTTAATATAGGCGGCATTCCGGTGAAGCAATCACGCACGCCGCCGCCTTAGGGCAATTCTTGCCGGGGAGGCAGAAATGGCGGGGTTGCGAAGGGCTGCGCGGCGGCCGCTCCATTTCCTCAAGTAATTGATTTTAAAAGATAAAATACATCAAAGAGGGGCTGGCCCGCTCCTTGCTACCCCTTATGCCGAAGATGTTTCCGAGGGGTCGCCTGTGGTCGGTCGTACGTCAGATGTCGCGGCAAGCGTGCAGGTTTCGAGCGCGCAGCAAAAGCCTGCCCGCTCGCAAGCACCGAAAGACAATTCCGCGAGCGACTCCTTCGGCTCGCTGGTCGACAGCAACACCCAGGCGGTCACCGAGAACGCGGCGTCCTCCAACCCGGACACCGCGCCGCGCCGGACCGATTCGTCCTCGTCCGCCTCGGACAGGAGCCCGCGCGATACTTCCTCGACCGATGCCTCCCCGCCGCGCAAGGCCAGCGACGACACCGAGAATTCCGCGCCCGCCAAGGACGATGCCACGCGCGATGCGACGGGCAAGACCAAGGACAAGGCCGAGACCTCCGACGCCAAGGCGTCGGACAAGGCGTCGGACAAGTCTCCAGGGAAGGCTTCGGAGAAGTCCGACGAGACCAAGGCCGACAAGACCGACGGCACCGACGGGCTCGCCGTCGCCGTCGATGCCGCGGCAGCCGCGCAATCCGGTGCGGCGCAGGCCGCCGTGCCGGATCCGAACGCGATCGTGGTCGCCGTGCCGGTCGTGCCGGTCGATCCCAGCGCGGCCGCGACCCAGGCCGCCAGCACCGACTCTTCGCCGCTGACGATCGCCGCCGCCGGCATCGCCGCCAGCGCGTCCATCGCGGCGCAGATTGCCGGCCCCAAGACCGATACCGCTACGCCGGGCGACAAGAGCGCCAAGACTGCAGGCGCCAAGGTCGATGCCGAGACGTCGGCGACACTGGCCGATGCCGCCACCGGCGCGACCGATGCGTCCGCGACCGACGCCAAGACCAAGGGCGGCCTGATCGCCGCCGTCGACCAGGGCACGCCGAAGACCTCGTTCAAGGCCGTCGCCACCGCGCCAGGCGCCGGCGACGTCTCCAATATCGGCCAGGATGCGGGCAAGGCGAACGCCACGCAAACGCCGACGACGGCCGCAACCGCCGACGCCGCGCATCCGCAGGCCGCCAAGCCGCAGGCCGACATTGGAGCGGCTGACGCGAAGGCCGGTGCCGCCGACCGCGGCGCCGATGCGGCACAAGGCACGCCGGCCACGCACGCGCATGCGGCAACGCAGGCCGCCGCGACGCAGGCCGATACCAGCGCGCAGGCGGCCTCCGCCGTGCAGGCGCCGCTGACCAATACGACCTCGACGGCGACCGCATCGACCGCAACGCTCACCGCGACCGCGGCCACCAACACGGCGGTGCAGATCAGCGGCGTCCCGATCGAGATCGCGGCGGCCGCGCGTGCCGGCAAGACCCGGTTCGACATCAGCCTCGATCCGATCGATCTTGGCCGTATCGACGTCCGCATCAATGTCGACCGCAACGGCCAGGTCACCTCGCATCTCACCGTCGAGAAGCCGGAGACGCTGCAGATGCTGCGCCAGGACGCGCCGCAACTGCAGCGCGCGCTCGACGACGCCGGTCTCAAGACCGGCAGCAACGGGCTGTCCTTCAGCCTGCGCGACCAGAATTCGTCGGGCCAGAACTCAGGCCAGAACAACGACAATGGCGGCAACGCCCGCCGCCTGATCATCAGCGACGAGGAAGCCGGTCCCGCGGCACCGGTCGGGCGCAGCTACGGCCGCATGCTCGGTTCGAGCAGCGGCGTCGACATCAGAGTGTGAGGAGTATTCGACCATGACCACCACGAATGCCGCCACCGCGCCTTCCGTCGTCTCGGGAACGACGCAGACATCATCGTCGTCATCCTCGTCGAATTCCCTGGGCTCGACCACGGGCGCGACGCTCGCCGGCAACTTCCAGACCTTCCTGACGCTGCTGACGACGCAGCTCCAGAACCAGAACCCGCTCGATCCGCTCGACACCAACCAGTTCACCCAGCAGCTGGTGCAGTTCGCAGGCGTCGAGCAGCAGCTCAAGACCAACGATTCGCTGTCCCAGCTCGTCACCCTGCAGCAGACCACGCAGGCGACCCAGGCGCTTGGCTTCGTCGGCAAGACCGCCCTGGTCGACGGCACCACCGCGACCATGACGAACTCGTCGGTGACCTGGCATCTCAACGTCCCCAGCGACTCGACCGTCGACATCACCGTCGCCAATGCCAGCGGCCAGACCGTGTTCACCGGCAAGTACACCGCCGGTGCCGGCACCGACGTTCCGTTCACCTGGAACGGCCAGGGCAATGACGGCACGCAATGGCCCGACGGCAAGTACACGATCTCGGCCACGGGCAAGGACGTGGCGAACAACAATGTCGGCATCGCCGCGCAAGTGCAGGGCACGGTGTCGTCCGTCGACCTGACCCAGTCGCCGCCGCTGCTCACCATCGACGGCGCCAGCTACACCCTGAGTCAGGTCAAGAGTATCATCGCCACGGCCAGCAATTAAAGACGCGCGCCCACGCCACACACGCGGTGTCATCCCGGCGAAAGCCGGGTCCATAACCACAGGAAGAAGTTTGGCGAAGACGCGTGATTAGGAATTCATTCTAAGTACTGCTACCTGCGTCCAATCGATAGATCACGCGGTATGGGTCCAGGCCCCCCGAGCGCAATTGCGCACCAGGCCGGGACGACCTTGAGAGGCCTTGCAGCGTCGCGCGAGGCCTCGTTCGTTAGTAAAGTCTTAACGAAGAGCCCGCTTGGCCGGCCGAGATCATGTCTCCAGCCCGCCAAGCCGGTCGTGTTCCCGCAAGTTTCAACGAGAATTGTATTGATGCCTTAGGCTTAGCGGATTTTTAAGCCGGCACGCGTAGGGTTCCTGAGTGAGTTCAGTGGTTGAGAGTTTGTGAGTACGCCATGACAGAACCCCATCGCCCGAGGGTAAAATACGTCATCGGGCCGGACGGCAGTCCGTTAACGATCGCGGACCTGCCTGCACCCGGCACCAAACGCTGGGTCATCCGCCGCAAGGCCGAAGTCGTCGCCGCCGTCCGTGGCGGGCTTCTGTCCCTCGAGGAGGCCTGTAGCCGTTATACCCTGACGGTCGACGAATTCCTCTCCTGGCAGTTTTCTATCGACCAGCACGGTCTGGCGGGTCTTCGCACCACGCGCATCCAGCAATATCGCCAGTAGGCAATCCGGAAATCTGCGGCTTTTGACGAAAATCGGTCTCGCCCCGCGAGGCCGATTTTTTTTATGACGCCACTTTTGTCCGACCTCTTAACCTTCGTTAACCATATCGAAACCATCACCTAGGCAATAATTGCCCAGTCGGCCTTTCCAGTGAAAGCAGCCGAATCTGTCGGGGCGGTTGCTTGCAAGGTCTTGCGGACTTCTTAAAGGGTATCGGAGCCGCCCGGTTCGGGGCGATGATCGCGGTGACCGCCGCGCTCATCGGCTTCTTCGCGTTCGTCATCATGCGTGTCACCACGCCGCAGATGACGACGCTGTTCACCGACCTCAGCGTCGAGGATTCCTCGGGCATCATCAAGGACCTGGAGCGCCAGGGCATCCAGTACGAGCTGCGCAATGAGGGCAGCATCATCATGGTGCCCAAGGACAAAGTCACCCGGCTGCGGATGAAGCTCGCCGAGGGCGGCCTGCCCAAGGGCGGCGGCGTCGGCTACGAGGTGTTCGACAAGTCGGACGCGCTGGGCACCACCTCTTTCGTCCAGAACATCAACCATCTGCGCGCGCTGGAAGGCGAGCTCGCCCGCACCATCCGCGCCATCGACCGCATCCAGGCCGCCCGCGTCCATCTGGTGCTGCCCGAGCGCCCGCTGTTCTCGCGCGAGGCGCCGGAGCCGTCGGCCTCGATCGTGGTACGGGTCCGCGGCGCGCTCGAAGCCCAGCAGATCCGCGCCATCCGCCACCTCGTCGCCTCGGCCGTCAACGGGCTGAAGCCGCAGCGGGTCTCGATCGTCGACGAGGCCGGCCAGTTGCTCGCCGACGGCGCCCAGACCGATCCCGACCAGCAGATCGGCGACGAGCGCCGCACCGCCTTCGAGAAGCGGATGCGCAAGCAGGTCGAGGACATCGTCTCCTCCGTGGTGGGGACGGGGCGCGCCCGGGTCCAGCTCTCCGCCGATTTCGACTTCAACAAGATCACCCAGACCTCGGACAAGTTCGACCCCGAAGGCCGCGTGCTGCGCTCGAGCCAGACTCGCGAAGAGCAGAGCATGACCGCCGACAACAACGGCCAGGTCACCGTCAACAACGAATTGCCGGGCAACCAGCAGAACGGCGGCGTCGCGGCCAAGGACCAGAGCAAGAAGAGCGAGGAGACCAACAATTACGAGATCTCCCGCACCACCAAGACCGAGGTGACCGAGGCCGGCCGGGTCAACCGCATCTCGGTCGCGGTGCTGGTCGACGGCATCTACTCCAAGAACGACAAGGGCGATCTGACCTACCAAGACCGCACCAAGGAGCAGCTCGACCGCATCGCCACGCTGGTGCGTTCGGCGATCGGCTTCGACCAGAAGCGCGGCGACCAGGTCGAGGTCGTCAATCTGCGGTTTGCCGATGCCCCCTCCAGCACCCCGATCGCGGAGCCCTCGGGCTTCCTCGGCATGCTCCAGTTCACCAAGGACGACGTCATGTACTTCGTCGAGCTTGGCGTGATGATGCTGCTCGGCCTGGTCGTGCTGTTCCTGGTGATCCGCCCGCTGGTCAAGCGCATCCTGGCGTCCGACGAGGTCGCCGCCGCCATCTCTGGCGTCCTCACCGGCCCGGCCTCGAGCGACGAGGCCGCGCCGGCCGGCCAGCCGCTGCTTCCGAGCGCCGCCGCCAGCGCGATCGACGTCGCCACCATCCAGGGCCAGGTCCACGCCCAGTCCGTTCATCGCGTCGGCGAGCTTGCCGAGCGCAACCCCAACGAGACCGTCGCCATCATCCGCCAGTGGCTGAGCGAACCCGCGAAATGATTCGAGAAGTGATCTGACATGGCCGCAGCCTTGCAAAACGCCAACAGCAACGACATCACCAGCGTGATCTCCACGCTCGGTCAGCGTGCCAACACCCGGTCCAAGGACGGCAAGCCGGCCGAGCAACTGGTCGGACCGAAGCGTGCCGCGATCCTGATGCTGGCGCTGGGCGAGCAGTATGGCGGCAAGATCTGGGGCCTGCTCGACGACGACGAGGTGCGCCAGCTCTCGCTGGAGATGTCGACCCTCGGCACCGTCGAGGTCGACACCGTCGAGGACATGCTGCTCGAATTCGTCTCGCGCATGTCGGCCTCCGGCGCGCTGATGGGCAATTTCGACGCCACCGAGCGGCTGCTGCAGCAATACCTGCCGCCGGAGCGCGTCAACGGCATCATGGACGAGATCCGCGGCCCCGCCGGCCGCAACATGTGGGAGAAGCTCTCCAACGTGCAGGAAGAGGTGCTGGCCAACTATCTCAAGAACGAATATCCGCAGACCATCGCCGTGGTGCTGTCGAAGCTGAAGCCGGAACACGCCGCCCGCGTGCTCGGCATCTTCCCGGAGGACCTCGCGCTCGACGTCGTCAACCGCATGCTGAAGATGGAGGCGGTGCAGAAGGAGGTGATCGAGAGCGTGGAGAAGACGCTGCGCACCGAATTCATGTCCAACCTGTCGCAGACCCGCCGCCGTGACGCCCATGAGGTGATGGCGGAGATCTTCAACAATTTCGACCGCCAGACCGAAACCCGCTTCATCACCTCGCTGGAAGAGGACAACCGCGAATCGGCCGAGCGCATCAAGGCTCTGATGTTCACTTTCGACGACCTCGTGAAGCTGGATTCGGGCTCGGCCCAGACCCTGATGCGCAACGTCGACAAGGACAAGCTCGGCGTGGCGCTCAAGAGCGCCAACGAGGACGTCCGCAACTTCTTCTTCGGCAACATGTCCTCGCGCGCGGCCAAGATGCTCCAAGACGACATGGCGGCGATGGGGCCGGTGCGGCTGCGCGACGTCGACGAGGCCCAGGCGCTGCTGGTCAACCTCGCCAAGGATCTCGCCGCCAAGGGCGAGATCATGCTGACCAAGAACCGCGCCGACGACGAGCTGGTGTATTGATGGCGGCTCCGGCAAAATTCCTGTTCGATACCGACTTCGCCACGCCCGAGCGGACGACGCGCGAGAAGGCCGCGACCGCGGCCGAGATCGCCCAGAAGATCGCCGAAGCCGAGGCGCGCGCCTATCAGGACGGCTTTGCCGCCGGCCAGCGCGAAGCCAAGGCCGAGAGCGACCGCCGCGTCGCCCTCGCCATGGAAGAGATCAACATCGCCATCCGGGGCATCGCCTCCGGCATCGGCAACATCGAATCCAAGATGGAGACCGAGGCGGTCGACGTCGCGGTCGCGGTGGCGCGCAAGCTGTGCGCCGATCTGGTCGCCGCCGAGCCGCTCGGCGAGATCGTCGCGCTGGTCAAGGACTGCTTCTCGCATCTCGTCGCGACGCCGCATCTGGTCGTCCGCATCAACGATGCGCTCTACGAGGCCGCGCGCGAGAAGATCGAACGGCTCGCCAAGCAGAGCGGCTTCGAAGGCCGGCTCGTGATCCTGGCCGAGCCTGAAATTGCCACCGGCGACTGCCGGATCGAATGGGCCGATGGCGGCGTCGTACTGGAACGCGGCGCCATCGCGGCCAAGATCGACGAAATGGTGGGACGCTATGTTGCGTCCCGCAGGGGGAGCTAAGCCATGAGCGACACCGACGGACAGGTCCCGCTGCCCGATCTCAACGGCCCGATGCCGCCGACCGGCACCGACGTCGGCTACACCGAGGACGAATATGCGGCGCGCGCCGCCGCGGACCTCGAAGCCGTGTTCGACGTGCCGGTGCAGGTCTCCGCCGTGCTCGGCCGCTCGAAGATGGACGTCAGCGAGCTGCTGAAGCTCGGACCCGGCACCGTGCTCGAGCTCGACCGGCGCGTCGGCGAGGCCATCGACATCTACGTCAACAACAAGCTGGTCGCCCGCGGCGAAGTCGTCCTGGTCGAGGACAAGCTCGGCGTGACCATGACCGAAATCATCAAGACCGAACGCGCGTAAAGCGAAAATGGGGAATGACGCGCGGCAGCGCGACTAGACGGACAGGAGACTGACATGCGGCTTCTCATCGTTGGCACATTGAAGGGCCAGCTCACCACCGCCACCAAGATCGCGATGGAGAACGGCGCCACCGTGACCCATGCCGAGGATCACGAGCAGGCGATGCGCGTGCTTCGCGGCGGCAAGGGCGCCGACCTCCTGCTGGTCGATGTCGCCCTCGACATCCGCGACCTCGTGATGCGGCTCGAGGCCGAGCACATCCACGCTCCGATCGTCGCCTGCGGCATCACCAACGACGCCCGCGCCGCGGTCGCCGCGATCCATGCCGGCGCCAAGGAATACATCCCGCTGCCGCCGGATCCCGAGCTGATCGCCGCGGTGCTGGCCGCGGTCGCCAACGATTCTCGCGAGCTGGTCTATCGCGACGAGGCGATGGCGAAGGTCGTCAAGCTCGCCCAGCAGATCGCCGGCTCCGACGCCTCGGTGATGATCACCGGCGAATCCGGCACGGGCAAGGAAGTGCTGGCCCGCTACGTACACACCCGCTCGACCCGCTCCAAGCGCCCGTTCATCTCGATCAACTGCGCCGCGATCCCCGAGCACCTGCTGGAGTCCGAGCTGTTCGGCCACGAGAAGGGCGCCTTCACCGGCGCGATCGCCCGCCGCATCGGCAAGTTCGAGGAGGCGACCGGCGGCACGCTGCTGCTCGACGAAATCTCGGAGATGGACGTCCGCCTGCAATCGAAGCTGCTGCGCGCGATCCAGGAGCGCGTGATCGACCGTGTCGGCGGCACCAAGCCCGTGCCGGTGGACATCCGCATCATCGCGACCTCGAACCGCAATCTGGCCGAGGCCGTGCGCGAAGGCTCGTTCCGCGAGGATTTGCTGTTCCGCCTCAACGTCGTGAATTTGAAGATCCCGCCGCTGCGCGAGCGTCCCCTCGACATCCTCGAGCTCGCCCAGCATTTCGTGAAGAAGTATGCCGAAGCCAACGGCGTGCCGATGCGCCCGATCTCGGCCGAAGCGCGCCGCGTGCTCTCCACCAACCGCTGGCAGGGCAACGTCCGCGAGCTCGAAAACACCATGCACCGCTCGGTGCTGATGGCGCAGGGCGACGAGATCGGGGCGGACGCCATCCTCACCCCGGACGGCGACCGCCTTGACCTCGCCAAGACACCACCGGCAGTGGCGCATGCCACCATGGCCGCCGAGCAGGTGACGCGCGCTCTCGTCGGCCGCACGGTTGCCGACGTCGAACGCGACCTGATCCTGGAGACGCTGAAGCACTGCCTCGGCAACCGGACCCATGCCGCCAACATCCTCGGAATCTCGATCCGGACGCTGCGCAACAAGCTCAACGAATATTCCGACGGCGGCATCCCGATCACGCCCGCGGGTACGCCGGGCGAGTATCCGCGGATGCCGATGGTCGGTGCATGAGCCCGGCGCCCGGCATTCATGCGAAACGCATGGATGCCCGGGACGACCCGGCCACGGCGTTTTGGCTTCATCTCGAAGCTGAGCTCGCGTCGACCTACTTGCCCGGCGGCACGTAGGTACTTGCAAGCTTCGCGGCCTTTTCCGCGATAGTCTTGAACTCACTCATCTTCCAGGCGCGTACCGTCTCGATCTTGGCAATGGCGCCGCTTGCAGCGGCGGCCATTCCGATGGCGACGGCATCCGCCCCGTCGGGCAACTCGGTAACCAGCAACGCGTCATGCGAGCCGGTCGTCATGAACGCTCCCTGGAGCTTCCCGCCGGCCTTCTCGACCATCGCGCCGATGACCGCGGTGCGATCCGCCGGCTTGTCGACCAGTCCCTTGATACCGGAATTCGAGTATGAGACGTACGAGATGAACAACGGCATGTTTCTCTCCGTCGAGGTTACAGCAATGAGAATGCAGCCCTAGAGAAGCCGCTCTGAAACGAGAGCACGGCATGGCCTGCCGACGGCATGCGAGCTGCCTTGAAAATCGAGCTACGGACTTCGGCACGTCCAACTGGCAGCTTGTGCTGACTATAGCCGACCCCACGATGCCGCGCGAACGGTAAGCCAAGCGGACCCATCAGGAGCGCCGCTATTCTGCCGGCCGGGAGCAATCTGCTTCTCGGCGGTCCGGCCGCGGGGCGCCGAGTGAAGTAGTTCACAATCGAAGTACCGCACGATCGCAAGCGTCCTCGATCGGCGCGACGTGATGTCGGCCAAAGCCTCATGCCTCGCGAGACGTCCTTCACATCGAAAGGGCATGCCATGAAGAACTCGTCGTGGACCATCTTCATCGGCGCGCTGACCGTCGCAACGCAGCTTTGCGGTGTGGAAGCGATGGCGGAGCCAAACCGATAAGGTTGTGCATCGCTCGATCCGGCTACTGGGGCGAACACATGGCGGCACCGCATCCGGCGACTAGGTCGCACCGGCGCAAGGCTCTATAACCCCGCGTGAGAACCATGCGAGGATATACATGTCTGAAGCTCAAATCACGGATTGGCTGGCGTCGCAGCGGCAGGCGATGATCGATCTCTTGCGCGATGTCGTGAACATCGATTCCGGATCCTATGACAAGGAAGGCGTCGATGCGGTCGGAGCGCGGTTCGAGCGGCATTTTTCCGAGCACGGCATTCCGTTCCGGCGCGAAAGCCACGCCACATTCGGCGATGCGATCCATGCCGATGTCGCCAAACCCGGCAGCAACGAGAAGCCGGTGCTGTTGATGGGCCATCGCGACACCGTGTTCGGCAAGGGCGAGGCCGGGCGGCGTCCGTTCACGATCCAAGGCACCCGCGCCTATGGTCCCGGCGTTGCCGACATGAAGTCCGGCGTCGTGATGAACATCTTCGTTGCCACCGCCTTCCATAAATTCGGCGGCAGCCCGCATCCGATCAAGGTGCTGATCACCTCGGACGAGGAGATTGGCTCGCCCTCGTCCCGCCCCGTGATCGAGCGCGAGGGACGCGCCGCGCGCGCCGTGTTCAACTCCGAGCCGGGCCGCCCCACCGGCAACATCGTCACCGGCCGCAAGGGCGGCATCTTCATGCATCTTGCCATCACCGGCAAAGCCGCGCATTCCGGCGCCAATTTCGCCGCCGGCGTCAGCGCCATCGGCGAGCTCGCGCACAAGATCGTGCAGATCCATGCACTGACCGATCTCGACAAGGGCATCACGCTCAATGTCGGCCTCGTCTCGGGCGGCCAGTCCGTCAACACGACCGCACCCTACGCAGAGGGGCAGATCGACATGCGCTATGTCGATCCTTCAGACCGGGCCACGGTGATGGCCGCGATCGAGACGATCGTCGCGACCTCCCACGTGCCGGGCACCAGCGCGGCGCTGACGATCAAGGGCGAGTTCGTGCCGGTGGTGCAGAGCGAAGCCTCGAAGGCGCTGTTCGAAGGCTATCAGGCGGCGGCAAGGCAGGCCGGCCTCACCACGCTGCAGGGCGAGTTCTCCGGCGGCTGCGCCGATTCCGGCTTCACCGCCGCGGTCGGCACGCCGACCATCTGCGGCCTCGGCCCGGTCGGCGGGCTCGCGCACACGCCGGAGGAATATCTCGAGCTCGACAGCATCGTGCCGCGCGCGCAGGCGCTCGCGCTGGCGATTCTGCGGGGGTGAATGACGGTGCCGTAGCTATTGCAAGGGTGGGCAAAGCGGAGCGTGCCCACCAACTTCTCGCGGCGCAGGTGCGCCTATGCCCACCCTGCGAGACCCGCCGAGTTCTACGAATAGCTCGGCGCGTCCGGCTTGCGGAAGATGTGGATGGGGTCGCCGGGAACGATCGGCTCGCCGCGGAAGGTCGCATAGGCAAACAGCGCGAGATACGCGATCGCCAGCGCGCCGATGGCGTAGAAGGCGAGGATCGCGACGCGCTTCATGGTTCCGCTCCATGGCCGTCCCGGATGGAAGGCTCAGCGCGCTTCTAGAGCGATGAGGGAAAAAAGGCCAGCCTGGGGGCGGCGATCAAACGCCGCGCCGGCCGCGCGCGGGAACGCTGACGTCGGCTAGCGTGGCCGCGTCTTCTTCGTCCGGGTCGACCGCCACATACTGGCCGTGCCAATAGGCCAACGCGGCATTGCGGGTCGAATTCCTGACGTCCCTGACACGGCCGATGAAGATACCGTGCGAATGGCGCTCGACGATCTCCTCGACCTCGCAATCCACGGCGGACAGTGCGCCGACCAGCAGCGGAACACCCGAGACCGCCGTCACCCACCGGCTGCCTGCGAAACGATCAGCGCCCTTCAGCCCGCCCTTTCCGGCGAAGCGCTCGGCAACGTCGAGCTGGTTGGCCGCGAGGATATTCACGCCGAAGGCGCCGTAGCGGCGGATCAGCGGGAAGGACGAGGCATCCCGGTTGATGCTGACCAGCAGTGTCGGCGGATCGACAGACAGCGAGGTCACCGAGGTCACCGTCATGCCGGTAATGTCCTTGCCCCGCCCGGCGGTGATGACACTGACGCCGCCGGTGAGGTGGCGCATGGCGCCGCGGAAATCGGCGGACGAGACGGGGATTTCGGTCATGAGATCGCGAGGCACTACATTCATGGCGTGGTCCCCGAACGGGGGTTCCCCTTATTTAGGTACGATCATCCGCCGACAAAAGGTAGCCCATGATGGAGCCTTCGAGGCCGGCAAGCTCGGCGGAGCCGTGCTCCCGCGGCCGGGCTGCGTTAACCACGACGTCATGGGCGATCCGGCCCTCCTCCCCCGGCCCGGGACTCAAAAAATCCCGAAAACAACCCCATGCACAGTAGCCGGGCCCGCGAAAACAACGACTTACGTATTATCCGAAGTCGATTTGACACGTCGGGCAAAACAGGGGCAAGATGGCATCATGGCGGCGTTCGGGATGGGCCGGGCCTTGCCGGACTAATGCAGCCATTTCACCGGCAGATTTTGCAGCCCGCGGAACGCCCAGCCGCCGAGCCGCACCGGCTCGTCATCGGCAATCTCGAGCTGCCTGGCACGCGCGAACACGGTCGGCAGCGCGACGTCGGCGATCATCGCGCGGGAGGCCCAGGCGCCGGCGCAGAAATGCGGTCCGGCGCCGAAGGCGACGCTTTTCGACGTGTCTCGTCTCACATCAAATTGGTCGGCGCGCTCAAAATGCTTCTCGTCGCGATTGGCCGAACCGAACATCAGGAACACGCGCTCGTCGGTTTCGAAGTCGACGTCGCGGATCGACCACGGCTTTGCGATGCGCCGCGGCGACATGCCGATCGGCGAGATCCAGCGGGCATATTCCTCGAACGCCTGCAACCACGACACCTCGCCGCTGCGCACGAGATCGAGCTGCGCGGGATGGGCCAGCAGCGCCCATACCGTGCCGGCGATCGCCTTGCGCGGCTCGTTCTGGCCGCCGGAAATCGCAAGCTTGACGTTGGCGCGCACGCTCTCCATCGGCATGCCGGAGGCGAGCAGCACGCCGAGAATGCTCTGGTCAGGATTCTTCGTGATCACCGGCAGGATGTCGTCGATCGCCGCATCGATACCCGACGTCGCCGCATGGCAGCGCGCCTCGACGGCGGGATCGCCGGCGTAGTTGGCGATGCCCTCGATCATGCCCTGCGACCACGCATCCATGTCCTGGAAGCCGATGTTGGTAAGGCCGGTGATCGACTTCAGGCATTCACCGGAGAACGGCAGCGCGAAGTCGCGCATGAAATCGATCCGCCCCGGTTCGATACTGTCGATGATGCGGTCGGCATGGGCCTGGAACTGCGCGGTCCAGTGCGCCTTCACCGTCTTCGGCGACACCGTCGGAAACATCGCGCGGCGCTCGACCTGATGCGCCTCGCCGTCCTTGCGCATCATGTTGTGGCCCATCAGCCGGTTCATCAGGCCCGCGGGCTGGTGCGAGGAAAACACGTCGATCTGCTTCTCCGAGATCGAGATATCGTCGCGGCTGGTCAAAAGCGTCGAGCCGAGCTGCGGCACGAAAACGATCGGTGCCTCCTTCCGCATCCGCGCAAGCATCGGATAGGGATCGGCCCAGAACGCGGCCGGGTCGATGTCGATGCGTGGCGCGGTGCTCAAGGCAGCCTCCCTGGATTCTCGTGTTTTCCAGGCCAGACTAGCGAAATCGAAGGCCGGCGTCTGTCCCTAGGGATAGGGACGGACGGCGTCGGGCGTGTCGTCACGAGCCGGATAACAGGCAGTCGCGATAGCGAGTTCAGCATGGCCACCAACCCCGGACATCGGCAAACGCATAAGCGAACGAAGGGCCGACTACGGACATTTGCCGCGCGTTGGTCTAGGGTTCGTCGGTGCTCCCAGAAGCAATATTAGATAGGTGACGAGGCCACGAGGCGACCAATATGGCGGACTGGCTCTCACGGAATGTTCGGATTGCTGGAGTTGAGCGCGCGCTCAAGGCCGGAGAAGTTCTATTTCGCTCGGAGCAGCGGACTGTCGGGCTCTACGAGGTGATCACCGGCAAGTTGCGGCTGGTTCGCGTGGACCGCGCGGGGCGCGAGGCGCTGCTTCATGTTGCCGTGGCTGGTGAAACCCTCGCTGAAGCCTCGCTTTTCGCGCCAGCCTATCACTGCGATGCGATTGCGACGACCAACGCCGTCGTTCGCCTTTATCCCAAGGCGATAGTGCTGACCGAATTCGAGCGCAACCCGGAAACCGCACAAGCCTTCATGGCGATGCTCGCTCGCCAGGTCATGAAGCTGCGTACGCGCGTTGAACAGCGAAACATTCACTCGGCCCGTGATCGTGTCCGGCACTATCTGGCTCTCAATACCGGGGCCGACGGACGCAATGTCAAGCTGACCGGCACTCTCAAAGACCTGGCGGGCGAGCTCGGCCTTACCCACGAGGCGTTATACCGAACACTGGCCGACATGGCGGCCGCCGGCGAAATCGAAAGACTTAAGGGAAAAATCAGGCTGTCGAAGCCATTGGCGTGATCAAGATATGATCGTGATCATATGCGGATGCGGCCTCAATGGCATATTCAGGCAACAAGGGCGCGCACAGGAATGAGGTCGATCATGTCATGGTCATGGAAGTCCGGCCTTGCCGGCGTCGCGATTGTTGCCGCGACTGCGTACGCAGCAGCTCAGATGCCCAACCACACCCGTATGCATGAGCAGATGAATTCGGGAAGTCCTGATCAGCAGCATCCCATGATGCAGCAGGGTGGCCCGATGATGCACGACATGCAAAATGGGATGCATCGGCACGGCATGACGGGAACGACCGGTCAGCCGATCATGCCCGGGCAAGAAGCGTTCGGTACGATCCAGGAAGTCGTAAGTATCCTCGATGCCGATCCGACGACCGACTGGTCGAAAGTGAACATCTCGGCGCTACGTGAGCACCTGATCGATATGGACGAGGTTACGATGCGCGCGACGGCTGCGCAGCGCAATCTTGATGACGGCGTTGAGATCGCCGTGACCGGAGAGGGCCGCACACTTGATGCGATCAAGCGTATGGTCCCCGCGCATACACACGAACTCAGCCAGCTTGGCTGGAACGCCAAAACGGAAGACTTGCCCAACGGGGTCAAGCTCATCGTCACAAGCACGGACGCCAGGCAAGTCGTCAAGCTCAAGGCGCTGGGCTTCATGGGGATCATGGTGCAGGGCGCACACCACCAGCGGCACCATCTGATGATGGCGAAGAGCGAGTTCGCCCACTAAAGCGCGATGAGATTGGGATGAATCGTCATCGCGCTTCAGGTTCTTGTTTGAGCATGTTCTTTTCGGAAAACCGCTTCGCACTTTTCCGGATCATGCTCTAGCCAAGACGCCTCATGCGGTTCACGCTGGCGACATCCGCGCCAGCGTGTTCAGCTCTGTTTTGTGGCTTCTCAAAAGCGCCTCAGCCTGCCGACCATGTGCTGAATTCGGATGGGAAGGTCCAATCCTCAGTTCAGGCTGCGCGGCCCGGCGAGCAGTTGCAGCACGATCGCGAACAGCTCGCTCTGCGAGGAGATGCCGAGCCGTTCATAGGCGCGCTTGCGATAGGTCAGCGTCGAATGCAGGCTGATGCCGAGCGCCTGCGAGATCGCCTCCGAGCTGAAGCCTTCGAGGATGCGCCGGCAGACCTCGCGTTCGCGCGGCGTGAGACCGGAAAGCGGCGCGCGCGTTGCGAATAAAGCGGCGAGCGATTGCTCGGGCGTTGCCTTCTCCTGAAAATGACGCGCGATGCTCGCCGCGATCGCCGGTGCGATCGTCTCCAGCCGCTGGCGCTGCGCGACGCTGAAGCGGCCCTGCGCGGCGATACGGTAGAAATTGACGTAGAAGCAAGTGTCGCCAGTCCAGATCGCAGCCGCGCATTTGTCGACGATGCCGGAATCGTGGAAGAATATCTTTCGATAACGGGCGCCGTACATGCGCGGTGCGAACGCCGGCAGCATGATCGGCGCGCCGCCTTCGCCTTCGAACAGCGCATCGCGGTTGGGATCGGATTCGTGAAATTGCCCGGCATAGGCGGCGCCGAGATCCCCGCCGATCGGGATGTTGCCGGCATCGAGCAGGCAGTGTGCGGCGCCGGCCCGGCTCAGCGCGAACACCATGCAATGGCCGACATCGGCCTGCCGGCGCAGCGTATCGATCAGCACGTTTGGGAAATCGGGGCGGCCGATGGCGAGGACCGCGGAGGCGACATCGCCGGCCGCCGGATTTGCAGGCGCTCCGTGAGGGCGCATCGTTCTCTCCCTGTCGCGTTTGCCTAGGGTTTATCAGCGATGGCTGCGCGGAGGAAGGCGGGGTCGTCGGGTATCTCCCGCAACGCCGCCGAACGAGGTGGACGAAGGCTGGCGGCTCAGGAACCACTTTTCCGCAAGATCTTGTCCATTGCTTTTCCCTTGGCCAGCTCGTCGATCAGCTTATCCAAATAGCGGATCTCCTGCATCGTCGGTTCTTTGACATCCTCGACCCGGACGCCGCAAACCACGCCTTTGATCAGGGCTCGCGACGGATTGATGTTGGGGGCCTTCGCAAAGAAGGTTTCAAAGTCCGTCTTCTCTTTCAATTGAGCTTCCAGCTCCTTCTGACCATAGCCTGTCAACCAGGAGATGACCTGATCGACCTCTGCCTTGGTCCGTCCCTTCTTCTCTGCCTTCGCAACGTACAGCGGGTACACGCTTGCGAAGCTCGTCGTATAAATCCGGTGTTTTGCCACGATCAGCGGTCCCCTACCCCACCGCAGCCTTCGCCGGCGCGACGTTGATGGCGAGCTTGCCGTAGCGGTCCGAAAAAGCCTCGGTGTCGATCTCTTCCAGCTTGATCTCGCCGCTCATCACGCCCTGCTTCCAGACAGCCTGTGCCGGATCGTTCTGGAACTCCGGCATCACCTCGCGGCCGAACAGCTCCAGCGATTCGCAGATGTGCTCGTGGCTGTTCTTGCCCGCTTGATTCAGCAGGATGACCTGGTCGATGTGCGAGGACTGGAAGCGCTTCAGCTTCCTGCGGATCGTCTCGGGCGAGCCGATCAGGCCGCCGCGCAGCGCGGCCTCCTGCGCTTCCGGATTGTCGCGCTTCCACTTGTTGTACTCGTCCCACATGTTGACGGCGTAGGGCGCGGGACGCTGGCGGTTCTGCGAGGCGCCGTAGAAGCGCAGCGCGAACTGGAAGAAGGTGGCGCCGTCGGCACGCGCACGCGCCTCCTCGTCGGTCTTCGCGCACATGAAGAACGACACCAGCGCCATGTTCGGGTTGATCTCGTAGTCGGCGAGTTTCTGCAGCCGCTTGGTCATCGCGTTGTAATAGGCATGCACCCAGGCGTGCGCGGCATCCGCGCTGACGAACTGGAAGCCGAGCGCGCCAAAGCCGTGGCGGCCCGCGCGCTCGATGGTCGGCAGCTGCGAGCACGCCATCCACAGCGGCGGATGCGGCTTCTGCACCGGCTTGGGCACGACGTTGCGCAGGGGGATGTCGAAATACTTGCCGTGATGCTCGGAGCCGGCGTCCTTGAACATCGGGAAGATCGCGGCCACGGCCTCCTCGAACACCTCCTTCTTGGTTTCCATGTCGCGGCCGAACGGCGTCAGCTCGGTGATCGAGGCGCTCTCGCCCATGCCGAATTCGCAGCGGCCGTTGGACAAGAGGTCGAGCACTGCGACACGCTCGGCAACGCGCGCCGGATGGTTGGTGGTGAGCTGAAGGATGCCGTGGCCGAGCCTGATGTTTTTGGTGCGCTGGCTCGCGGCGGCGAGGAACGATTCGGGTGACGGCGAGTGCGAATATTCCTCGAGAAAGTGATGCTCGACCACCCAGGCGTGGTCGTAGCCGAGCTTGTCGGCGAGTTCCATCTGCGAGAGCGCGTTCTGGTAGAGATTCAGCTCGTCGCCGGCCACCCAGGGCCGTGGCAGTTGCAGCTCGTAGAAGATGCCGAACTTCATGACGCCGTCTCTCCCAAGTTTCTTGCCCGCTTATTTTTTGTTGCAGGCATCTTAATGAGCGGGGCGGCGCTGTCTACGGAGCAGCAATTCCGCCGCGCGGGAGAACGATTCTTCGCGCCCACGTGGCAGTCCGGCGCTGCCCAGGAAGCCGGGCTGCGACATTCCGGCGACCTCGCAGATTGATCCAGATCAACGCGACAGCGGCTTGGCTGCATCTAAAATGCAGCAAGGTAACGGCCCGGATGCCGTCCCAATCCCCACATTTCAGACGAGACCGGATATGTCGGCCCCTGACGACGCGACATCGCGCGTGCGCCGTAAGCGCATGGAGATTTTCGCTTTCCTGTTCCTGACCGCGGTCGTGATGCCCGTCCTCGCGGTCGGAACGGTCGGCTCATACGGTCTCGGCGTCTGGATCTACCAGATGTTCGCCGGCCCTCCCGGCCCGCCGCCTTCCCCGCATTGATCATCCGAACAGCGAAAGACAGGCATCATGGCCCAAACCGCATACAACCGCCGTGCATTGATCACCGGCCGGGTGCTCGGCGCCGACCGCGTCGTCGCGCCTCCCGGCTGCGAGATCGCCAGCATCATCGTGCAGGCCCGCCCGGAGCGTCTCGCCGATCTGGAAGCCGCGATCACCGCCCTTCCCGGCTGCGAGATCCACGGCCGCGATCCACGCGGCAAGCTCGTCGTGGTGACCGAGGCGCCGGATTCCGGCAGCCTCGGCACCCTGCTCAACACCATCCAGTCGCTGCCCGACGTCTACTCCGCGGCGCTCGTCTTCCACGCCATCGAAACCGCCTGAGCAAGGAAGAGCCATCATGACATCACCAAAGCTCGACCGCCGCCAGATGCTGAAGCTGGAGGCCGCCGCGATCGCGGCCGCCGCCGCGGGCATGCCAGTCCCGGCGCTCGCCGCGAACCTCGTCACTGATCGCGACGTCGCCGAACTGAAATGGGACAAGGCCGCCTGCCGCTTCTGCGGCACCGGCTGCTCGGTGATGGTCGCGACCAAGGACAACCGCGTCGTCGCCACCCACGGCGACACCAAGGCCGAGGTCAACCGCGGCCTCAACTGCGTCAAGGGCTACTTCCTCTCCAAGATCATGTACGGCCACGACCGCCTGACGCAGCCGATGCTGCGCAAGACGAACGGCAAGTACGACAAGAACGGCGAATTCACGCCCATCAGCTGGACCGAAGCCTTCGACATCATGGAGGTGAAGTGGAAGGAGGCGATCAAGAAGCGCGGGCCGAACGGCGTCGCCATGTTCGGCTCCGGTCAGTGGACGGTCTGGGAGGGCTATGCGGCCGTGAAGCTGTTCAAGGCCGGCTTCCGCACCAACAACATCGACCCCAATGCGCGCCACTGCATGGCCTCCGCCGTCGCCGGCATGATGCGCACCTTCGGCATCGACGAGCCGGCCGGCTGCTATGACGACATCGAGGCCACCGACGCCTTCGTGCTGTGGGGCTCCAACATGGCGGAGATGCATCCGATCCTGTGGACGCGCCTCGCCGACCGCCGGCTGTCCGCGCCGCATGTCCGCGTCGCCGTGCTCTCGACCTTCGAGCACCGCTCGTTCGACCTCGCCGACATCGGCATGATCTTCAAGCCGCAGACCGATCTCTATCTGCTGAACGCGATCGCCAACCACATCATCAAGACCGGCCGGGTCAACAAGGACTTCGTTGCCGCGCATACCATCTTCAGGCGCGGCCAGACCGACATCGGTTATGGCTTGAGGCCCGAGCATCCGCTGCAGAAGAAGGCGACAGGCGCGGCCAAGGCCAACGATTCCACCGAGATGAGCTACGACGAGTACGCAAAGTTCGTGTCGGAGTACTCGCTGGAGAAGGCGGCCGAAATGTCCGGCGTGCCGCTGAACCGGCTGGAGGCGCTCGCCGAGCTCTATGCCGACCCCAAGACCAAGGTGGTCTCGTTCTGGACCATGGGATTCAACCAGCACACCCGCGGCGTCTGGTGCAACAACCTCGTCTACAACATCCACCTTCTGACCGGAAAGATCTCCTCGCCCGGCAACAGCCCGTTCTCGCTGACCGGCCAGCCTTCGGCCTGCGGCACCGCGCGCGAGGTCGGCACCTTCTCGCACCGCCTGCCGGCGGACATGGTCGTGACCAACAAGGAGCACCGCACCAAGGCCGAGCAGATCTGGCTGCTCCCGGAGGGCACCATTCCCGACAAGCCCGGCGCCCACGCCGTGCTGCAAAGCCGGATGCTGAAGGACGGCCTGATCAACGCCTATTGGGTCCAGGTCAACAACAACCTCCAGGCCGGTCCCAACGCCAACGAGGAGACCTACCCGGGCTTCCGCAACCCCGACAATTTCATCGTGGTCTCGGATGCCTATCCGTCGGTCACCGCGCTCGCGGCCGACCTGATCCTGCCGACCGCGATGTGGGTGGAGAAGGAAGGCGCCTATGGCAATGCCGAGCGGCGTACGCAGTTCTGGCATCAGCTCGTCGCTGCCCCGGGCGAGTCGAAGTCCGATCTCTGGCAGCTCATGGAATTCTCCAAGCGCTTCAAGATCGAGGAGGTCTGGCCCGAGGAGCTGATCGCCAAGAAGCCGGACGTACGCGGCAAGACGCTGTTCGACGTGCTCTACAAGAACGGTCAGGTCGACAAGTTCCCGGTCTCCGACATCGAGCAGGGTTATCTCAACGACGAGTCCAAGGCGTTCGGCTTCTACGTCCACAAGGGCCTGTTCGAGGAATACGCCGCCTTCGGCCGCGGCCACGGCCACGACCTCGCGCCGTTCGACACCTATCACCGCGAACGCGGGCTGCGCTGGCCTGTCGTCAACGGCCAGGAAACCAAATGGCGTTTCCGCGAAGGCAGCGACCCCTATGTCAAGCAAGGCACCGACGTGCAGTTCTACGGCTATCCCGACGGCAAGGCGCGCATCTTCGCCCTGCCCTACGAGCCGGCGGCGGAATCGCCCGACAACGAATATCCGTTCTGGCTCTCGACCGGCCGCGTGCTCGAGCACTGGCATTCCGGCACCATGACGCGCCGGGTGCCCGAGCTCTACAAGGCCTTCCCCGAGGCCGTGTGCTTCATGCATCCCGACGACGCGCAGGAAGCGAAGATCCGCCGCGGCGACGAGGTGAAGGTGGTCTCCCGCCGCGGCTTCATCCGCGTCCGGGTCGAGACGCGCGGCCGCGACCGGCCGCCGCGCGGGCTGGTGTTCGTGCCGTGGTTCGACGAATCCAAGCTGATCAACAAGGTGACGCTCGACGCCACCGATCCGATCTCGCTGCAAACCGACTACAAGAAATGCGCCGTGCGCATCGAGCGGGTGAACCTGTCATGATGAAACGATTTGCAATCGCCCTGCTCGCGGTCGCGGTCGCCGCAGGCGCGAGCTCGCTGACCGCGCAGACGGTGACATCGGGCCTGCGCGGTCCGACCCCGCTCAATGAAGAGGGTCCGGCGCCTCCGATGCTGCCGAACCGAAACACGTCCGAGCGAGAGGTTCGCAACTATCCGGAGCAGCCGCCGGTGATCCCGCATACGATCGACGGCTACCAGATCGACCTCAACGGCAACAAATGCCTGTCCTGCCACGCGCGGGCACGGATCGCCGAATCGCAGGCGCCGATGGTCTCGATCACGCATTTCATGGACCGCGACGGCCAGTTCCTGGCCTCGATCTCGCCGCGCCGCTTCTTCTGCACGGAATGCCACGTGCCGCAGAACACCGCCACGCCGCCCGTCAGCAACGATTTTACGGATATCGACACCTTGCTGTCGCGTGCAAGTCCGGGTGGCCGGCGATGACGACGACTGCTGACGAGCCAAAAGCCAAGCGCGGCTTCATCCCGCGCTGCCGGGATTTCGCGCTGGAGCTCTGGCAGGTGCTGATCCGGCCGAGCTCGGTGTTCGGGCTCGGCGTGCTGGTGCTGGCGGGCTTTGCGGCCGGCGTGATCTTCTGGGGCGGCTTCAACACCGCGCTGGAATTGACCAATACCGAGAAGTTCTGCACCGGCTGCCACGAGATGAAGGACAACGTCTTCGCCGAGCTGAAGTCGACCATCCACTTCTCCAACCGCTCCGGCGTGCGCGCGACCTGCCCGGACTGCCACGTGCCGCACAACTGGACCGACAAGATCGCGCGCAAGATGCAGGCCTCCAAGGAGGTCTGGGGCAAGCTTTTCGGCACGATCGACACCCGCGAGAAATTCCAGGACCACCGACTCGAGCTCGCCGCGCATGAATGGGCGCGCTTCAAAGCCAACGATTCGCTGGAATGCCGCAACTGCCACAGCGCCGATTCCATGGACATCACCAAGCAGTCGCCGCGGGCCTCGGTGGCGCACCAGCGCTTCCTGTTCACCAAGGAAAAGACCTGCATCGACTGCCACAAGGGCATCGCCCACCATCTGCCCGACATGCGCGGCGTTCCCGGCTGGCAGTAGGGGCGATCCGTTGAGCGCGCGCCTCGTCCTTCGAGACGACCGCTTTGCGGTCTGCTCTGGATGAGGCTAGGCGGCACCTCGCCTGCCGAAACTGCCGCCGCGCACTCCGCCCTCATCCTGAGGGCCCGCAAAAAGGCGGGCGTCTCGAAGGATGGGCCGCGAACAACGGCCTTGAAATGCGATGGCCCCGCGCTTGAACCAGCGGGGCGAATGGTTAGTTTTGGGGATGGCGAATCGCTCCGTTTCGCCCCCCTCCTCAAGACAGACATGGCCACTTTCACCCCGCATCAGGACGCCGCGCTCAAGGCCGTTGGCGACTGGCTCAAGGCAAAACCGGGCCGGGCCGGCACGCCGCCGGTGTTCCGGCTGTTCGGCTTTGCCGGCACCGGCAAGACCACGCTGGCGCGGCACATTGCCGAGGGCGTCGACGGCGAGGTGAAATTCGCCGCCTTCACCGGCAAGGCGGCGCTCGTCATGCGCAACAAGGGCTGCGACGAGGCCTCCACCATCCACTCCCTGATCTACCGCGCCCGTGAATCCGGCGAGGAGCAGCCGAGCTTCGAGCTGTGGGACGACGCGCCGGCATCCAAAGCCAAGCTGATCGTGATCGACGAATGCTCGATGGTCGACGCCGAACTCGGCCGCGACCTGATGTCGTTCGACTGCCCGCTGCTGGTGCTGGGCGATCCCGCCCAGCTGCCGCCGATCCAGGGCGGCGGCTTCTTCACCAACACCGAGCCCGACGCGATGCTGACCGAGGTGCACCGCCAGGCCCAGGACGATCCGATCGTGCGGATGTCGATGGACGTCCGCGAAGGGCGCGAGCTCGACATCGGCCGCTATGGCGAGAGCGAGGTGGTGTCGCGCAAGGAGCTCGATCCCGATCGCGTCATGGGCGCCGACCAGGTCCTGGTCGGCCGCAACAACACAAGGCGCGCGTACAACATGCGGGTGCGTCAGCGGCAGAACATCGAGGACGTCTTCCCGGTCGCCGGCGACAAGCTGGTGTGCCTGCGCAACAACCGCAAGAAGGGCCTGTTCAACGGCGGCCTGTGGCGCGTGAAATCGCGCAACACCTCGCGCTCGAAATCGCGCATCCTCAGCATGCGGCTGTCACCCGACGAGGATCTCGGGCACAAGGTGACGAAGGTCTCGGTGCGTGCCGACTGCTTCGAAGGCGGCGTCGAGGCGATCGCCTGGGAGCAGCGCAAGCCCTATGACGAGTTCGACTACGGCTACGTCCTGACCGTGCACAAATCGCAGGGCTCGCAATGGGACGACGTCGTGCTGTTCGACGAGAGCTTTGCGTTCCAGGAGTCGAGGGCGCGGTGGCTGTACACCGGCATCACGCGGGCGGCGAAAAGGCTGAGCATCGTGGTGTGACACGCCGGTGGCGCAGGGTGGGCAAATGCGCAAGGCACCGTGCCCACCCTTTTTGAGACGCACGGCTTTCGCATCCCGACGCAGCCCTCACTTCCCCGCGACGAAATAGAAATCCTCGCGCCCCGGCGGCGAGCCGTAGGTGAACGGCTGCTGGCCGTGCCTGGTCGCGGCCCAGACGTCGTCGCGAACGATGTCGAACAGTTTTCTGATCTCGACGCGGGGCTCCTTGACGTCGCGGGCGAGCGCGGTGGCGAAGGGACTGTTGGCGCTGCCGTCGCCGTCCATCGCAGTCTCGCCGTGCTTGGCGGCGTAGACCACCATGAAGCCCGCGCCGGGCTCGATGTTGGAAAAGCCCTTGTCGACCAGCTTCAGCGACAGCGTGCGCTGCATGGTCGGCGCGAACGGATTGTCGCGGCAG
The DNA here is from genome assembly GCF_018129995.1 of Bradyrhizobium sp. SZCCT0153. Classification (GTDB taxonomy): domain Bacteria; phylum Pseudomonadota; class Alphaproteobacteria; order Rhizobiales; family Xanthobacteraceae; genus Bradyrhizobium; species Bradyrhizobium japonicum_G. Next base: position 1,563,429 of record NZ_JAFCKS010000001.1, on the reverse strand, counting down.
GCGTCCAGCACCACGAGGCGGACTTTTCGCGCGGCACCGACGGCCGCGATCACCTGCTCCAGCGCCACGGCTTCGGTCTCGGCGTCCTTGTCGGCCGAAAGCTTGGCGTCGACCGGCACCAGATAGTTGACGCCGCCGATCTCGAAACCGTGTCCGGCATAGTAGACCATGGCCCAATCCGCCTTCTCCGCTTCCGCCGCAAAGGCCTGCAAGGCCTGGAAGAACTTGTCGCGGGTCAGGTCGCTGGTCGACATCACGGTCTGGAAGCCGAGATCGTGCAGCACGCTCGCGATCAGTTTCGAATCGCGCGGCGGATTGGGCAGCGCATGGACGTTCTTGTAGGCGCCGTTGCCGATCACCAGCGCCACGCGGCGCCCGGTGGACCCGGCCGGCGCCTGCGGCGTCAGCGCGGCGAGCCGCTCCTGCGCCCTGGCGCGTGCGCGCGCGACGTCGAGCTCGTCGAACTTCGTCAGCGAATAGGCCGCGGCGCGATAGTCGGCGCGCGCCTGGCCGAGATCGTGCTTGCGCTCGTAGATCTGGCCGCGGCCGGAATGGGCGCGCACACTGTTCGGGTTGAGCTGAATGACCGTGTTGTAGTCCTTCAACGCGGCATCGAAGTCACCCTTCATGAGGTTGACTTCGCCCCGATTGTTGAGCGCGTACTGGTTCTTCGGCTGCTTCTGGATCAAGCCGTCGCAGTCGGCGAAGGCCTGATCGAACCTGCCCATCATGCCGTAGGTGATGCAGCGGTTGCCGGCGATCTGCGGCGCGTTCGGATCGATCCTTTCGGCTTCTGCAAAATCCGCGATCGCGCCGTCATAGTCCTTCATCAGGGTGCGCACGCGGGCGCGGTTGGTCCAGCCGAGCAGGAATTTTGGCGCGTACCTGATCGACAGGTTGAAATCGTCGAGTGCGCTTTGCAGCGCGTTCCTGCGCAGATGAATGACGCCGCGGTTGTTGTAGGGGACACCGTAGGTCGGGCGCTTCTGGAGCGCGAGGTTGTAGTCCGCCATCGCGAGGTCGTCCTGGCCGGTCCGCTCATAGGCGAGGCCGCGCAGGTTGACCGTCACGACATTGTCGGGATCGAGGTCGACGGCCATGGACAGGGTCTCGATCGCGTGGACGTAGTCGCGCTTGTTGATCAGCGTATTGCCGCGCACGGAGAGCGCGATGCCCTTGTCCTTGCCGGTGACTCGGTCGGCGTTGAGCAGGTTGTCGCAGGCCGTCGCGCGGGCCTTGGTCTCCGCCTGGCGGTCATGGCAGGTGGCGAGGTCGTCGCCGGCTTGCGGATCGGCGGCCGCGATCGGGCTCCAGGCGGCCAGCATGGCGAACATGACGACGAGGGTCAGGGATACGACGCGCAGCATGTTTCTCGGACCAGCTCCAGCCATCACATTTCTAGGTCGATCATCGATCGCGCCGGTTCATCTAGCGCGGAGTTCCCCGCCTCGCAAAGCCGCGCTGTCCTGAGCGGCCTTCTTCACGGACCCGTGTCCGTCAGGCCGTAACAATGGCCCGGCCGGCCCGTATCTCAGATGTCTGAAAATGCCGGGCAGGCTGTTCGCCCGGCTCCAACCGCCTTAGACTGCAGGCCTTCCGAAAGAGGATCCACCATGCGCCGCCCCGCCCTCCTGTCCTTGCTCGCCGCCGCCGCAACCACAGCTTTGGCGCTGGCTTACACCATGCCGTCCCGGGCCGCAGAGGATGCGGTCGTGATCCCGGCTCCCGCCGTGGATTCAGCACCCGCAACCGGAATCCAGACTGCCGTGATCGCCGGCGGCTGCTTCTGGGGCGTGCAGGGCGTGTTCCAGCACGCCGCCGGGGTCGTCAACGCGGTCTCCGGTTATGCCGGCGGCACCAAGGCGACCGCCGATTACCAGACCGTTTCGAGCGGCCGGACCGGCCACGCCGAGTCGGTCGAGATCAAGTACGACCCGAAGAAGATCAGTTACGGAAAGATCCTCCAGATCTACTTCTCGGTGGCGCACGACCCGACCCAGCTCAACCGCCAGGGCCCCGATAGCGGCACGCAATATCGCTCGGCGATCTTCACCACCTCCGACGAGCAGAAGAAGGTGGCCGAGGCCTATATCGCCCAGCTCAACGGCGCCAAGGTCTTCGGCAAGCCGATCGTGACCAAGGTCGGGGCGCTCGAGGCGTTCTATCCGGCGGAGGCCTATCACCAGGACTATCTGACGCTGCACCCGAACCAGCCCTACATCGCCTATAACGACCTCCCGAAGGTCGAGAACTTGAAAAAGCTGTTCGCGGATAACTACATCGAGAAGCCGACGCTGGTGAGCGCCAGCAAGGCCACCAACTGATCGCAAGATCACTGAACAAGATCACTGAAAACGAGATCACCGAAAAAACGGGAGACCCATGCCCGACACCAGGACGAAACCCACGGACGACAAGGTCCTCAAGAGCGAAGAGCAGTGGCGGCAGGAATTGTCGCCGATGCAGTATGCCGTGCTGCGCGAGAAGGCGACCGAGCGTCCCTTCTCCGGCGAGTACGAGCATGACCACCGTGCCGGCACCTATGTCTGCGCCGGCTGCGGCAACGTGCTGTTCGAGTCCGATGCCAAGTTCGATTCCGGCTGCGGCTGGCCGAGCTTCACCCAGCCCGCCGTCGAGAGCCATGTCGACGAGGAGCGGGACGTCAGCCACGGCATGATCCGCACCGAGGTGCTGTGCTCCAAGTGCAGCGGCCATCTCGGCCACGTCTTCCCTGACGGTCCCGGGCCGACCGGCCTGCGCTACTGCATCAACTCGGCGGCGTTGAAGCTCGAGCCGAAATAAACGCTGCGCGGCGCCGGGTTCCGCCATGGAACCCGGCGCCGCGATGTGCTTTCCTTCTGTGGCGGTGCGGCCGATCATCGCGGTGCTGCGGCCGCGAAGGAGGATGCCATGTCGCTCGGGACCATCCTGATCATCCTGGTGATCATTTATCTTCTGGGCGGCATGTCCGGCCGGGTCGGCGGCTATGGCTATGGCATGGGCCATTCCGGCATGGGGATCGGCGGCCTCGTGCTGGTGGTGCTGGTCGTCCTGCTGCTGCTCGGCAAGTTGTAAACCAAATAAGACATTGAATTTACTTGGTTTATTTCTCTTGCGGGGCTGCCATGCGCGGATTCATCATCTCCCATCGCGGGGGTCGCAATTTTGTCAAATCGGCCTATATTAGAGGGCGAAAATGACATGAGCGGCGGGCCCACCCGATCGTGGCCGCAGCCCGTCAAAACCCCACGCGCTTAAAGCCCCAGACAAGATCACGAGGTCTTTGACCATGCGTCCACTGCGTCCGTTCAACTTCAACACCTCCGCCGAACTCTTCCCCGCCGCGATCCGCAAGAAGAAGCGCGCAGGCTTCACCTATCGCCGGTTCGGCACCGCGGCCGAGGCCGTGCAGTTCGCGATGGAGCAGTTGCCGACGGATTCGCTGAACGGCGCCTATCTGCAGGTCGAGGAAGCGCGCTTCGACCAGAACGGCATCCGCTCGCTGTATGAGAGCGAAGCCTTCCCGCTGCCCCGCCGCCCCAAGCCGGTGGAAGCGACCACCGACGCCGACGCGGCGTAAGTTTTCGCAAGCCTTAAGTTTCGCAAGCATTGCGATGTGCGTTGAAAGCGCGATGTCCGAAGGGCCGTCGCGCTTTTCGCGTTTCCGGGGGAGCTCAGATCCGCGGCTGCTTGTCGAGCCAGCGCCGGAGTAGCCGCACGTTGCGCATGTTGGCGCGGAACATGACGTCGAAGGCATCGCCCGCGAGCGGGACCATGCCGACCACGCCGTCGACGGCCACGTTGCCGAGCATGCGCGCGGTGATGTACCAGGGCGCACCCAGGGCGCGGGCCTCGCGAACCAGCCACAGCGAGATCGCGGTGGTGATGATGTCGCCGACGACGGGGATCAGCCCGATCAGCCCGTCGATGCCGTAGCGGATGTTGGTGCCGGGCAGGATGAAGGCGACGTCGAGCAGCTTTGCGATCGCCTCGAGCCGCGCGATCCGCTGCTCGCGCGTCAGATTGCCGAACGGGCTCCCTTGACCGAATTCGAAGCGAAATTCGCGGAAACCCTGCTCCAGCGTTTCGGGCCGGATCTCGTGGCCCTCCTGATCGATGATCGGCCCGCGCGCTCCGGTGCGCGCAGAAGACGCGCGCGAGCCGCCTCCCGAAGGAGGCCTGCGCGGAGCAAGAATGTCGTCGTCGGGCATGGTCATCGCCTGGAGGAAACGCCGATAGGCCGCCGAGGTTGCAGTGTGCGGGCGAACGTCGCGCGCTCAGGTCGGCGCGGCCACCGGCTGCGGCTCCTCGACATATCGATGGACGAGCCAGGATGAAATCACGGCCGGCACGAAGCCGACGAGGCCGTACAGGATGAACTGCACGGCGCCCGAATCCGGTCCGCGCGAGCTGTAGGTCAGCGAGGCCAGGACGAAGGCGAACAGGCCGACCAGCAGCATCCGCAGCACAGGGCCGATCCGGCGAATGTGCACCAGGATGTCGTCGACCGCGCCGATCATCAGCGACGGCAGGAAGCCGAACAGATAGCTGTACTGCAGGGATTTGAAGAACACGGCGAACAGCTTGCCGACCTCGGCGAGATTGGTCTGGGCCCAATAGCCGGATTGATAGGTCGTCGTCAGCAGCAGCAGAAACCCGCCCACGAACGGGCCCACCATTGCAAACACCAGATAGCGTTTCATCGAGCACCCTCACCTTTCCCCAGTGTTATAGCAGCGCCGCGGGAACCTTGAATAGCGGGGACGCGCTCTGCCCCCGGGGGAACAAGCGGCAAGGCGACGAGTTCAGACAGGACCTGAATATCCATTTTGTCAGATTGGAGCCGCCGATGGCCTGCAAATTTCTCCTGGCGACGATCGCGTTGGCAGCCCTGAGCGGCCTGTCGGACGCGCCTGCTCTCGCACAAGGCCATATGGGCTCGCCGCAGGAACAGCAGGCCTGTTCGCGGGACGCTTCGCGGTTCTGCCGCAAGGACCTCGGCAATGACGGCGCGGTGCAGGGCTGTCTGCAGGCCAACCGGGCCAAACTGTCGAAGTCGTGCAGCAAGGTGTTCCAGAGTTACGGCATGTGAGGACCGGAACCATTCCCGGTGAACGGAGAGTGAATCCATGTTGCGCGACGAACAGCTTTCGATCCTCAGGGACATCAGCCAATCGGTCGCCTTCGCCGACGATCGGCAAGGCAAGGTGGGACAATTGATCGCCGACGGCTATGTGACGAAGGACGGCGACCTGTTCGAGCTCACGGCCAAGGGCGTGACGGCGGTCGAGGAGCATCCCGCGGCGCTTGGCGCGAGCGACGCCGAACAAGCGAGCGTATCCTCCGATCGTTTGACCTGATCGCGCGCGCCCGCATTGTGCGTGACGTGCGCGCAACAATCGGGAAATCCTTTTGGCTTGCCATTGCAGCTGCGTGACAATGGCGCATACTTCGCTCGGGCGGCGCAGCACTTTTCGATTCGAACATCACGAGAGATCGAGCGACCACATGCGGGATTAATGTTCCCGGCGTGAAGGCTGTAACATGCGGCAGATCAAGCCGCGTGCGGCGCCCCAAAAACCAAGTGGCTCAAGCCCACGGAACTCGGGGACGCATTCCGCATGACACGCTACCAGACAATCGCAACTCTCTTCGCCGTCGCCACCGCCGCCATCACCCTCCAGACATCACCCGGCCAGGCCTTCTCGTCCGAAGCGCAGCAGATGTGCTCGGGCGACGCGATGCGGCTGTGCTCCAGCGAGATCCCCGACATCCCGAGGATCCGGTCGTGCATGGTGCAGAAAAAGGCGCAGGTCAGCCCCGGCTGCCGCGCCGTGATGGACCGTGAGCACGCAGCCGCAGCAACATCGCGCAAGCGGGAAGCGGCTGCACAATAGGCGCGGTTCAATTTCGGTTGGATCGTCGAGAGGTCAGTTCACCTCTCCGGAAGGAGAGGTGAACATCAGCTACCCTAGTCGCCCCACTGCGCGAACGCGTCGTTGAAGGCGCGCTCGCCGGGAGCGCCCTTCTCGATGGCGATGATGGCGCGGCGCTGGTTGGCGTAGACCAGGGGCACGTCGAACCAGGAGCGCTCCTTCAGGAGCTGAACGTTGCGGCTGCGGTCGGCGTCGACATTGGAGAGGCCGACCAGGAAGAAGCCGTCGGTGACCTTGACCGCGAGCCCTGCGAGCGGGGTGCCGCGGGCCTGCTCGTTCGACTTCATCAGGATGCCCGGCACGTTGGAGACGCTGCCGCCCGGAAAATCCTGCGGCAGGATGAAGGTCAGCTCCGCGGTGTGGCTCGCCGGGAGCGACGAATCGGTGTTGCGGCGGAACGACATCGTCATCTTGAACTTTCGGTCGGGAATCTCGATGTCGGCGCGCACGGCGACGTCGGCCTTCTGGGCGCCCGAGGCCTTGATCGGCTCGAGCCGCCACACCACCGAGCCGACATATTGCTTGCCCTTCGGATCGGACGGATCCTCGTCATAGAGCACGACCTTCTGCGCCACCGGCGCGATCGGCTGGTCGCTGGCCGAAGGCTGGCCGACGCGATCCGGAATCTTCGGCTTGCTCTGCGGCTGGGACGTATCCTTCGGCGCTTCCACGACCTGCGTCGGCGAGGACTTGAGCAGGCCGCTCGCGGTCTGGACCAGCTGCTTGCCCCAGAGGATGCCGGCGCCGACCAGGATCAGCACGATGCCGACGGCGATCGCGCTCTTGAACGGAAACACGGAGCCGGTGCGGGCGCGCTTCTTCTTGGGATCGCGGTCGAGAACCGGAATGTGCGGACGCGGCGGCTGCGACTGCGGCGCGTAGCGCTCGGCCTCCTCGATCGATTCGTCGTAGGAATACGGCGCGTCCACCCCGGCGGCGCGATTCTCCAGGCTCGGCTCGAGCCGGTCGAATTCCGGCGAGGGCGAGGGCACGTTGGCGTAGGTGCGGCGCGCGGCACGGTTGGCCTGCGCGGCGGCACCGCCGAGATCGTTGGCGTCGGCCGTGATGTCGCGGAAGCCGCGCACACCCGGTGCAGGCGGCGGCGCGGATCCCATGTCCGGGGAACGGCGCCCACCGGCGCGATCACGTCCGGCAGGCGCCGGCGGCTCGGGCATCGGCGGCGGGGCCGAAGGACCCGGCTGGCGCGGCGCGTCGAAACGGGGGGCGCGCGGCGGACGCTGGGCATCGCCCTGGTCATCGACGTTGAAGGACGGCCGGTCGGCGCGCGGCGGCGGCGGGGCCGGACGGGCGCGTGGCGGGGCAGCGGTTTGGGCGGCGGGCGAGTTGCCATCGGCGGCGCGGGTGCTGGCACGGCGGAAGGCATCGCCACTGCCGCCGCTGCGCGTGCCGCCACCGGGGCGCGAGGCTTCGCGGGCACGCTGGGCAGCTTCCGATTCGACCTTGCGGACGGCCTCTTCCAGCGACAGCCGTTCGCGGGTGATCTCGGATTCGGAGAGCGGCGGCTGCACGCTGCGCAGCTGTGCGATCAGCGCCGTGCGCGCCCGCTCATAGAGCGCGCGACGGCTTTCGCCGGGAGCGTTGGGGTCCAGGGCGGCAATAGCGCGGGCGATCAGCGGATAATAATCAGCCATTTCAACTCAACTAGCGCACGTCCCGGTAAGATATCGTTAAGCCTCGAACGGATTTTGCACCAGGATAGTATCCTCGCGTTCGGGGCTGGTGGAAAGCAGCGCCACCGGGCAGCCCACCAATTCCTCGATCCGGCGGACATATTTGATGGCCTGGGCCGGCAACTGAGCCCAGGACCTCGCACCCGCGGTCGGCTCCTTCCAGCCCTCGATGGTTTCGTAGATCGGCTCGACCCGGGCCTGGGCCCCCTCGCCGGCCGGGAAATGATCGATCTCCTTGCCGTCGAGCCGATAGCCGGTGCAGACCTCTATCGTGTCAAAGCCGTCGAGGATGTCGAGCTTGGTCAGCGCCAGACCGTTGATGCCGCAGGTCCGGACCGCCTGGCGGACCAGAACCGCATCGAACCAGCCGCAGCGGCGCGGACGCCCGGTATTGGTGCCGAACTCGCGGCCGCGCTCGCCGATCTTGCGGCCGGTCTCGTTGTCCTGCTCGGTCGGGAACGGGCCCTGGCCGACGCGGGTCGTATAGGCCTTGCACAGGCCGAGCACATAGCCGACCGCGCCGGGGCCAAGGCCCGAGCCGGTCGCGGCCTGCGCCGCCACAGTGTTCGACGAGGTGACGTAAGGATAGGTGCCGTGATCGACGTCGAGCAGCGCGCCCTGCGCGCCTTCGAACAGCATGCGCTTGCCTTCGCGGCGCTTGATATCGAGCAGCCGCCACACCGTCTCGGCATAGGGCAGCAATTGCGGCGCGAACGCGGTCAACTCCTTCAGGATCTCCTTGCCGTCGAACTCCGGCAGATTGAGGCCGCGGCGCAAAGCGTTGTGATGCGCCAGCAGCCGGTCGATCTTGTGCGGGAGGGTGTCGAGATCGGCGAGGTCCATCAGGCGAATGGCGCGGCGGCCGACCTTGTCCTCGTAGGCCGGGCCGATGCCGCGGCGGGTGGTGCCGATCGCGGTCGCCGCGTTGGAGGACTCGCGCAAGGCATCGAGTTCACGGTGCAGCGGCAGGATCAGGGTGACGTTCTCGGCGACCCGCAGATTGTCCGGGCTGACCGCGACGCCCTGCGACCGCAGCTTGGTGACCTCGTCGAGGAAGGCGGCGGGATCGAACACGACGCCGTTGCCGATCACCGACAGCTTCTGGTCGCGCAGCACGCCGGACGGCAGCAGCGCGAGCTTGTAGGTCTTGCCGTTGATCACCAGGGTATGGCCGGCGTTATGGCCGCCCTGGAAGCGGACGACGATGTCCGCCTGCTCCGACAACCAGTCGACGATCTTGCCCTTTCCTTCGTCGCCCCACTGGGCGCCGACGACGACAACATTGGCCATTCGCGGGTAATCCCTATGCAATCTGTTAGATGCGCCCAGCCCAATCACGGCCGGGGCCGCTCCAACGCGAGGCAGCCACCCGGATAAAGGATGCGGCCTCTGTAAGCAAGCAAGAACGGGGCTTTTTCGGGGCCCAATGCCCTATCCAAGCCCTTGATATCCCCTAAAAATCCGCTTTGTCAGACGGGCTCTACGACGTTAGGCCCGGATGCGGCCGTCGACCACTTCGATGATGCGGTCGCAGCGCCGGGCCAGATCCATATTATGGGTCACCAGCAGGAAGCTCGTGCCGCTGTCGCGGTTGACCTGCCGCATCAGCTCGAACACGGCATCGGCCGATCTGGTGTCGAGATTGCCGGTCGGCTCGTCCGCCAGAACGAGGTCGGGGCTCATGGCGAGCGCGCGCGCCACTGCCACGCGCTGTTGCTGGCCGCCCGACATGTTGTTGGCGAGGTTGCCGGCGAATTTCTCCAGACCCACTTGCGCCAGCAGCCGGTCCGCCCGCGCCTCGATCTCCGCAGACGGATACCCGCGGTCTGCCAGCATCGGCATCATGACGTTCTCCCGTGCCGTGAAGGCCGAGATCAGCAGGTGGTGCTGGAACACGAAGCCGATGGTGTGGCCGCGCAGATGCGTGACCTCGGTATCGCCGAGGACAGCCGTGTCCTGGCCCTTGATCAGCAGCCGGCCCGAGGTCGGCCGGTCGAGCAGGCCGACGATGTTGAGCAGTGTGCTCTTGCCGGAGCCGGACGGGCCGATCAGCGCCAGGAACTCGCCATGATTGAGTTCGAGGTCGATGTCGTGCAGCACCTCGGTCTCCGTCGGCAGACCGACATTGTAGGCCTTGCACACCCGTTCGAGCTTCAGGATTACGCTAGCCACGGATCGCCACCACCGGATCGAGCTTGGCGGCGCGCACCGCCGGGGCCATCGCGGCCAGCAGGCCCGTGACGGTGGCGAGCAGCGCCGTGTACGCGAACAGGCTTCGCTCCAGGATCAGCGGAAACAATTCGGTGCCGTCGGCCTGGCGCGCGACCGAATGCCAATAGACCAGCGCGAAGGCGCCCATCGCGGCACCGAACAGCGAGCCGACGAAGCCGAGCAGCCCGCCCTGGATCAGGAACACCCGCAGGACCTGGCCGCGTGACGTCCCCATCGCGCGCAGGATACCGATATCCTTGGAGCGCTGGATCACCGAGACGACCAGCACGGCCGCGATGCCGAATGCGACCGAGAGCCCGACAAACAGGCGGATCAGGGTGTTGGTGTTCTGCTGGGCCTGTACTGCGCTGAAGAACTGCGCGTTGGTCTTGATCCAGCTGTCGGCTTCGACCACGTTGGCGGCCTGGATGCGCTGGGCGATGTTCTCGGCCGCGTAGATGTCGTTGACCGTGATGTCGATGGTGGTGATGCCGCCGATCATGCCGAGCAGCGATTGCGCGGTGCGCAGTGCCGCATAGCAGATGCGCTGGTTGGCGCTCTTGTTGCCGAGGTCGACGAGACCGGAGATCGTGAGCACGCGTGTGGCGCCGGACGCGGCGCGAATGTTGAGCTTGTCGCCGACGCTCGCGCCCAGCTCCCTCGCGAGCTCGATGCCGACGATGACGTCCTCGCTGGTCAGGCGGGGCTCGCCGGCGACGATATAGTCGGGCACCTTGACGATCTTGAAGTAGGAGTCCGGCTCGATGCCCGACAGATTCACCGAGCGGCTGGCGTCGCCGCGGATCGCGAGCACCGAGCCGAGAATCGTCGGCGATACCGCGACCACCTCGGGCATCGCCTGCATCTGGTTCCTGATCTTCGGCCATTGATCGATCGAGATCACCCGCTGGCTCGGACGCTGCACCGCCGGATCCTCGATCTCGCCCGGACCGTTGCGCAGCGGGCGCGCGATCTGATCCGGCGCGAGCAGCTGGATCTGCGGCTGCGACGTCAGCACACGTTTGATGAAGTTCGCCTGGAGCCCCGCCAGCATGGCCGACATGAAGACGATGACGCCGACGCCGATCGATATGCCGCCGATGATGAAGATGGTCTGGAGCCGGCCTTCGCGCAGGAAGCGCACCGCCATGGTCCACTCGATCGGCAGCCAATGGTTCATTGCAGGACAGGCCGTACGCGCTGCCCGGTCAGGACGCCGGAACTCTGCGGAATCGCGACGTCGCCGGCGGCGAGGCCGTCGACGATCTCGATATGGCTGTTGCCGTGCAGGCCGATCTTCACCGGGCGCCGGCCGGCGCGACCGTCCTTGATGCCGAGCACCCAGGGGTTGGCCGACAGGACGTCGTGCACCGAGCGCAACGGCAGGATCAGCGCATCGTCCCGGGCGGCGACCTCGATATCGACCGAGACGGTCATGTCCTGGCGCAGATAGTCCGGCGCGTCGGCGACCGTCAGCTTCACCTCGACCGATGCGCGCGAAATGTCGACGCCGGGATTGATGTAGGTGATCACGGCGGCGAAGCGCCGATCCGGATAGGCGTCGGCCGAGGCGATCGCCTTCTGCCCGAGCGCGATCTTGCCGAGATTACGCTCGTCAATCTGCATCACGAGCTGGGCGTCGCCGGCCGGCGCGAGCACGAGGAGCGCCTTGCCGGGCTGCACCACGGTGCCGCGCTCGACGCTGCGCGTGATCAGGACGCCGTCGCGGGGCGCGGCGATCGTCGCGTAGCCGAGGCGGGATTCGGCGGTGTCGAGATTGGCGCGAGCCTGGTTCAGCAGGGTCTGCGCCATCACGTAGTCGCTGCCGCCGGGACTTGCGGTATAGACCTGGAATTCCGCCGAGCGCATCTGGGCGCGGGCGACGTCGAGGGTCTTCTGCGCATCGTCGAGCGCGGCGCGCGTGGCATAGCCGTTGTGTTCGAGCTGCGCGGTACGGTCGTAGGTCTGCTGGGCGTTGCGCAGGGTCGCCTTGGCCTGCGTCAACGCCTCGTTGGCCGAAGGCAACGTCAATTCCTCGAGCTGCCTGATGCGCGCTTCGGCCTGGGCCACCGCGCCTTGCGCCTGCACCACGCTGGCTTTCAGTTCGCGCGCTTCCAGCGAGATCAGGGGCTGGCCCTTGGTGACCTTTTCACCTTGCTGCACCAGCACATCCTGCACCGTGCCGGTGAGCTGGCTGCCGATCTCGACCCGGAACGGCGTCTCGACATGGCCGCTCGCCACCACCGTCTCGACCAGGCGGCCGCTCTTGACCGGATCGACCACGACGGCTGGCCCGAGGACCGCACGCACGCTTTGCCAGGCCGCAAAGCCCAGCAGAACGACGACCGCGAGAATGAACCATTTGTGACCGAGAAATCCCGACCACAACGCCGCGACAGAGAACCGGCTCTTGTGCTGCGGCAGAACCATTGCGTGCTCGACCATGAAACGCCATCCGAATCCCGCCGAACCGGCCGGCGGATTCGTCCTTATCTCGATTTCGATTGTCGCCCTGGCGAAGGCCGGGCTTGATTGCCGGCAAAGCTAGCCCGCCCCCCGGCATCCCAGATTGCGGCAGGTCAACAGGCTACCCCGAATTTCGAGGCATCTGCCTCCAACGAGACGCCATGAAGCGGGAGCCTCGCCTTGCCGGACAGTCCAGCGCACGCCGACAACCATTTCTGGCGCCTTTCACCTGACCAGCTTTGCAAGCGACTGGGCTGCGGACTCACAGGCTTGGCTGCGGCGGACGCCTCCGAGCGCGCCAGGCGCTTCGGGCCGAACAGCGACGCGCCGCCCCGCACCGAAGGTGCGATGCACGCGATCCTGCGCCGGCTGCTGGAGCCCTTGTCTCTGATCCTGCTGCTTGCCGGCATCGTCTCGATGCTCACCGGCGACGAGATCGGCGGTCTCATCATCGTCCTGATCCTGACGCTCTCGATCGGGCTCGACACCATCCAGGAAGGCCACGCGGTCCGGGCTGCGGATATCCTCCGACGATCGGTGGCGCTGAAGGCCGAGGTCAAGCGCGGCGGCGCGTTCGGCCAGATCGACGTCGAGCAGGTCGTCCCCGGCGATATCCTGCGCGTTCGTGCCGGCGACATCATCCCGGCGGATGCGCTGATCCTTCAGAGCACCGCCTTCACCGCCGGCGAGGCGGCGCTCACCGGCGAGCCTTACCCGGTACAGAAACGCGCCGGACCATGCGCCGATCCCGACGATACGTCGAATGCGCTGTTTCGCGGCGCGGTGGCCCAGACCGGCGAGGCGATTGCGCTCGTCGTGTACACCGGGCGCGACACCGTGTTCGGGGCGGCGGCGTCTGCATTGGCAGAGGCCCAGACGCCCTCGCCGTTCGAACGCGACTTGCGCGAATTCGGACTTGTGATCGCGCGCGCCACGCTCGCGCTGGTGCTGATCGTGCTCACCGTCCGCGTGGTGTTCGGCCGCCCGGTGATGGACTCGCTGTTGTTCGCCGTCGCGCTCGCGGTCGGGCTGACGCCGGAACTGCTGCCGATGATCACCACGGTGACGCTGTCGCGCGGCGCATTGCGCATGGCCGGCCGCAAGGTGATCGTCAAGCGCCTCGCCGCGATCCACGACCTCGGCGCCATGACCGTTTTGTGCACTGACAAGACAGGCACGTTGACCTCGGCCGAGATCACGCTGGCCAAGAGCCTCGATGCCGACGGCAAGGACGATCCCCGTGCCGCGCGGCTCGGCGCCATCGCCGCGGCACTCGGCGGCGATCGCGGCTCGCTCGATGCGGCGCTGGTTGCCGGCAAGCCGGATGCCGCGCAAGGCTGGACGCTTGCCGGCAGGCAGGCGTTCGACTTTTCGCGGCGGCTGGGATCGGTGCTCGCGACCGGTCCTGAAGGCGCACTGCTCATCGTCAAGGGCGCGCCCGAGGCGGTGCTCGAATTGTGCACGACGCAGCGCAGCGGCGTGATGGATGGCAACGCGCGAGCCGCTGCACTGGCGCGCGTGCATCAGCTCGCGAGCGAAGGCCTGCGCTGCGTCGCCATCGCCTCGCGTCCCTGGACCGGCGCAACCCGCGAGGTCGAGACCGAGGACGAGACCGGACTCGTCTTCGATGGCCTTTGCGCCTTCGCCGACCCGCCGAAGCCGACGGCTGCAGCAGCCATTGCCCGGCTCGCGGCGGGCGGCGTCCGCCTGAAGGTCCTGTCGGGTGACGATCCCGTGGTGGTGAAACGGCTCGCCGGCCTGGTCGGGCTGAATGCCGAGCGCGTGCTGTCGGGCGCCGACATCGCCGAGCTCAGCGACGATGCGCTGGCCGTGCAGGTGCAATCGGCCGACGCTTTCGGCCGGCTCGCGCCCGACCAGAAGTCGCGCATCGTGAAGGCGCTGCAGGCAAGCGGCGCGGTGGTCGGCTTCCTCGGCGACGGCATCAACGACGCACCGGCGCTGAAAGTCGCCGATATCGGCCTGTCGGTCGAGGGTGCGACCGGCGTGGCCCAGGCTGCCGCCGACATCATCCTGCTCGCCTCCGACCTCGAAGTGGTGGCCGACGGCGTCGAGGAAGGAAGGCGCACCTTCGCCAACATCCTGAAATATGTCCGCATGGGCGCGAGCTCGAATTTCGGCAACATGCTGTCGATGGCGATCGCCTCGATGGCGCTGCCGTTCCTGCCGATGCTGCCGACGCAGATCCTGCTCAACAATCTGCTTTACGATCTCTCCGAGCTCGGCATTCCCTTCGACCAGGTCTCGCGCCAGGCGACCGCGCAGCCGCAGGTGTGGAGCATGAGGCGGCTGGCGCGCTTCGCCGCGATCATGGGGCCGCTGTCGTCGGTGTTCGACTTCCTGACTTTTGGCGCCCTGCTCTATCTGTTCAAGGCTTCACCGGACGAATTCCGCACCGCCTGGTTCATCGAATCCATGGCGACCCAGATCCTGGTCATCTTCATCATCCGCACCAACGGCCGCCCCTGGCGCAACTGGCCCGATCCCGTGCTGTCGGCCTCCTCGCTGATCGCCTTGCTGGTCGCGATGATCGTACCGTTTACGCCGGTCGGCGCCTGGTTCGGCTTTGTTGCACCGCCACCGATGATGATGGCCGGCGTCGCGCTGCTGGTCGTGGTCTATCTCGCCTGTGCCGAGCTGTTGAAGCCGCTTGCGATCCGCGCGTTGCGGAAGCGATGAACGGTCGCCGGTTCCCGCCGCCGCTCGTGCGCATGGACGCGATGCGTCGTGCCCCATTGATATCAGGCAGATTTCCGTGTCTTTGAGCTGGCCGGGCTATGAGCCGGCCCGGACATCGCCGGGCCGGGGCCTCGGCGCATGACGCGGGGCCATAACGATCACAATGTCCGCCACCGGCCAGACCACGCGCGCGGAGACATCCGGCCACAACTGGATCGCCAACCAGCCCTACCTCCTGCTCAGCATCACCGCGCTGTGCTGGGCCGGCAACGCCATCGTCGGGCGGCTCGCCGCCGGCCATATCCCGCCGGTGACGCTCTCCTTCCTGCGCTGGTTATTCGCTTTCCTGCTGGTGCTGCCGTTCGCCTGGAAACATCTTGCGCAGGACTGGCCCGCCATCCGCAGCAGGCTCGGCCTGATGGTGACGCTCTCGATCACCGGCATCGGCGCCTTCAACACGCTGCAATATTGGGCGCTGGAGCATACCCAGGCGCTCAATACATTGCTGCTGCAGTCGGCCGCGCCGCTGCTCGTGGCGCTGTGGTCGCTGGTCATCCTCGGCATCAGGCTCACGGGCGCGCAGAGTTTTGGTGTGCTGCTGTCGATGTGCGGCGTGCTGACGATTCTCCTGCACGGCGATTTCACCACCCTGTCGAAGATCGACTTCAACAAGGGCGACCTCATCTTCATCGTCGCGCTGCTGATCTTCGCACTCTATTCGGTGCTGAGCCTGAAGCGCCCGCCGATGCACGGCCTGTCGTTCCTTGCCTTCACCTTCGGCGCCGGCGCCGCCTGTCTCATCCCGCTGGAGATCTGGGAACTCTACGCGCGTCCCGTGATGAAGCTCGACGGGCCCAACCTGCTCACCCTGTTCTATGTCGCCGTGTTCCCCTCGACGCTCGCCTATCTCTGCTTCAATCGCGGCGTCCGGCTGATCGGCGCCAACCGCGCCGCGCCGTTCTTCCATGTGGTGCCGGTGTTCGGCTCGATCATGGCAATGGTCTTCCTCGGCGAGCACCCGCAGGCGTTCCACTTCATCGGCTTCGCGCTGGTGCTCTCGGGCGTGTTCGCGGCGTCGAGGAAGCAGGCGAGCTAGTCTAGCTCGTCTTCAAAGGTAGCGCGCCGCACCCATGCAGAGCGCCGTGATGCCGAGCAGCCCCGCCGCCACCCGCTGTGCGGTCGCAATGCGTGCCGCGCCGCTGTGGATGGGTTGACACTGGAGGGGCAGAAAGCGCGTTGAGCGGAAGAAGTAGGCCGACACCCCTCCCGCTTCCTTGCAATTTGTCCGGGACCAAGGTTCAATATCCCCATTGCTGGCTTCCCGATCCAATAACCCAACTGCAATTGTCAGGGAGAGTGGTATGGGCGCGTTGATGGCCGAGGACGATATCTATATCGGTCCGCTTTTCGATCTCTTCAATTTGAGGTTTGGTCCCGAGCAGACAGATCTCGAACTGACCGCCGGGGGCGTGTCCGAAATCAAGGCCCTGCAGGACGAATTCGAAATCTTCCAGCAAGGACGGCCGTTCGTCGAGAGCGCAAAGCTGCTCGGATTGGGCGGCCTGAACAACAACCGTGCAAAGAACCGGTGGTACAGCGTGCTGGCCTGGCTGGCCAAGGTTCCATCGGACCAGGACGGCGAAACAGGCGACCAGCGCATCGTGAACGCATTGATCAAGAACTTTGCGCGCAAGTCGCCGCTGCCTTGCTTCATGAAGGCCCATGATTCCCGCGATACCGGCGGCTACGGACTGCGGGTCGTGGTTCGCGAGGACAACCCGATCTTCTACATCGAGCGAACCTATCTCACGATCTCGGTGCCGATGGCGCCCAAGGTCCCGCCTGGAAGCAAGGACAAGGGCAAGGGCAAGAAGAAGCCGAAGAAATAGGCGGGCCGATGCGCGCCGCCGTTGTCGCAAGGGAGCCAGCCTCTCCGGGCGCCGGAGACCTGACCCGGATCTACAGCGGCATCGCCGCCTATTATTCGGCGAAGGTCGCACGCTTCGGCGCGACACCGAACGGTGTCGACTGGACCTGCCAGGCCACGCAGGAGATGCGCTTCGTCCAGCTCCTGAAATTGTGCGACTTCGCATCGCCCTTCTCGCTGAACGATCTCGGTTGCGGCTATGGCGCGCTGATCGCCTATCTCGGCCGCCGGCATGGCGGGTGCGCGGTGGACTATCTCGGCATCGACGTGTCGGATGCGATGGTTCGGCGGGCGCGGCGGCTGTGGCGGGACCGCGGCAACACCGCCTTCGCTCTTGGCCATAACAGCCCCCGGATAGCCGACTACGCGGTCGCCAGCGGTATTTTCAACGTCGCGCAGGATCAGCCGCAGCACGACTGGGAGCAGTTCATCGCGGCGAGCTTCGATGACCTCCATCGCACCACCAGGCGCGGCTTCGGCGTCAATTTCATGAAGCGGCCGCCAGGTGCGCCCGCCCGCCGCGGCCTCTACACCACCGACACCGCATCCTGGGCGCGCTACTGCGCCAGCCGGTTCAATGCCACTGCCGAGGTGCACGACGGCTATGGATTGATGGAGTTCACGCTCATCGTGCGGAAAGTCTAGCCTTCACGCACCGACCGACAGCCGTCGTCGCGTCTCCTCCAGCAGCCGCCGGTAGATGCCCGCCCCCGTCAGCTCGATCAAGGCCTCGGCCCGATCGACGAGGACGGCCACCTCGCCGAGGTGATCCAGGTTGTTGCTCGCCGCCAGCGCGGCGGCGAGCGCGATGGTGGCGCGGCATTCCGGCAGCCGGGCGTGCCGTTCCTGCGCCACCGCGATCGCTTCCCGCGCCTTGTCGATGGCCGCGGCGTGGGCGCCCGAACGAAGCTGATAGTCGGCGATGCTTGCAAGCATTTCCGGTTCGATTTCCATGGCGACGCGCGCCGCGCGCACGAACTCGACGCCCTCCGTCAACGACAGGATCGCGGCCTGATAGTTCTGCGCGATGCCCTGCGCCGTGCCGATGCAGGCCAGCGAATAGGCGCGCAAATACGGACTGGCTTGGCGCGTCGCCAGTTCGATCACGCGCCATGCATGGGTGGAGGCCATCGCGGAATCGCCAAGGCACCAGGCGAGATCGACATGCCCAAGATGCGCGATGAACTGCACCGTCGGATCGATCAGCGTCGGATCGATGGCGAGAATGCGATCGAAGCACCGCCGCGCCTCGTCGAAACGGGCGAGACGAACGAGAATTCGGCCGCGCAAGCCGAGGATCCAGTGCTCGACATTGTAGCCAAGGAACTGGTGCTCGAACTCGGTGATGCCGGGGACACCGGCGAGCGCCGCATCACTCGCCGTCAGGGCTTCGCGCAAAAGGCCGGCCCAGCCATAGGCCTGGCTGAGCGAGGCATTGAGCGTCGCAGCGCGGCTGGTGAGCTGTCGCGATTCCGTCAGCGCCAGGGCTTCCCTGACGGTGTTGACATAGGCATCGGCTTGCCCGCCGCTCGCGCCCGCGATCCGTCCTTCGACGAACAGCAGGAGCGGGATCATGGAATCGTCGATCTCCTGCGCCCATTCCAACGCTTCCTGAATGAAGGGCCTTGCGTCCTCCGACGTCATGCCCTCGCGCCAGCCTAGCCAGGCGATCTGGCTGCTGGCCGCGATCCTGAGCACATCGCCCGCGGAACTGCGCTTCTGTCCCCCCTTCAGCGCGCGCACCTTGTGCCAATGCCGGATCGCTTCTGCCGGACTGGTCGAGCCGATCCAGCGCGCGGCGCGCGCGGCGTATTCGGCGGCGGCGTCGACCTCGCCGGCCTGCTCGAAATGGTGCGACAGGAGCGCTGCGAACTCCTCGAGCCGCTCCGGATAGAATTGCTCGATCGCGCGCGCCACCCGCGCGTGCAGAAGGCTGCGCCGCGCGCGGAGCTGGGTCGAATAGGCGATCTCCTGGATCAGGGGATGACGGAAGCTATAGCCCTGGCCGTCCTCGCCGCTGCGCGCCTGGAGCATCTCGGCGGAACAGAGCCGGGCCAGCGTCGCCTCGAGTTCAGCGGCGGGCAGGTTGGCGACGCTCTGCAGGACCGCGAGCTGAAACTCCTTGCCGATGATCGCCGCCGTGTGCAGGAGGTCGCGATCGCCGGGCGCCAGCCGATCAATCCGCGCGCCGATCACGGCCTGCACGGTCGGCGGCAGCACGTCGGAGACACCGGAGATGCCGCGCCGGTAGCCGCCCTGCTCGCCGACGATGGCCAGATGCTCGACCAGGGAACGAATCAGTTCCTCGGCGAAGAACGGATTGCCGCCGCTGCGCTCGGCGACGCGCCGCCGTACGTCGAGAAGCTCGTCCCCCGGCCCGAGCAGCTCGTTGACGAGATCGTCCGTATCCGTCGGCGAGAGCTCGGCGAGCTCGATCTGCTGGTACAGCGGACCGCTCATCCAGGGCGCGAAATAGGCCGGCCGGAAATTCACGATCAGGACCGTCTTGGTCGAGATCACCGCGTCGACGAGCGTTGCGACGAATTCCTCGCTCGCCTGATCAAGCCAATGCAGGTCCTCGATGATGATCACCGACGCCGACGCGCCGCGCTGGCGAATCATGTGCCGGACGATATCCAGCAGACGAACGTTGCGGGCGCGCGGACCGAGCCAGGAGGGTGGGCCCTGGCCGTGCCTGATGCCGAGGAAATCGCAGACCAGCCAGAGGTCCGCCTCGAAGGTCGAGCCGAGCTCGGCGAGGCGCGTGGCGATCTGCTTCACCGCCAGATCGGGCTCGTCGTCCGGCGAGACGTTGAAATAGGTCGAACGCAAGAACTCCAGCACCGGCTGCAGCGGCGTTGCCGTGCCATAGGGCTGCGCCCGGGCCTCGAACACCGGAATGTGACGCGCGCGGCACCATTCAGCGAACTCGTAGCACAGCCGGCTCTTGCCGGTCCCGGGCGGGCCGACGATGCCGGTGACGCGCGAGCTGCCGGTCTCCACCGCCGCCAGGGTCCGCTGCAGCAGAGCCATCTCACGCTCGCGCCCGCGGAACGTCGCCAGGGCGACGCCGCGGAATTGCTGGCTGGCGACCGCCGGCTTGAGGTTCTTGAGAAGATACAGTTCGATCGGCTCTGGCACACCGCGCAGGCGATGACGGCCGAGCGGCCCGACATCGCAGAACGAGCGCACCAGGCGGTAAGTCTCGTCGGTCAGGCAAATCTCACCCGGTTCCGCCTTGGCCGGCAGGCGGCTTGCGAGATGAATGGTGAGCCCGTAAGCGCCGTGCTCGGTGACCGTGTCGACGATCGGAGCATCCGCGACGATCTCGCCGGAATGCAGCCCGATGCGTACCGACATGGCATCATCGCGCGCACGAAACGCGTCGCGGATCGCCAGCGCCGCCTCGCACGCCAGCAGGGCGTGGCCCTCCTGCGCGCGCGGTGCGCCGAAGAAGGCGAGGATGCCATCGCCGAGAGTTCGCACCACTGTGCCTTCGAACCGCTCCACGCCATCGCACATGGAATCGAGCGCGGGCTTGAGACGCTGCATGGCATCTTCGGCGGTTAGGCCGGCAACGATCTCGGTCGAGCTGACGAGATCGGCGAACAGCACCGTCACCTGCTTCAGCTCGCCCCGAATCGGCCTGGTGGAATGCCCCGCCACTGCCGGAATTGGCCTGCTCGCGGCATTCAGGGCCGCGCCGCAGGCCCCGCAAAAACCCGAGCCGGGCGGGCTGAGATGATTGCAGGCGGAGCAGGCCATCGGCAGAGCCGAACCGCAGCCGTGACAGAAGCGATTGGTCGCCGGATTGTCACCGCCACAACGCTCACAGAGCATCTGATCCCCAACGAAGCAATAATCGACCAGGAGGAAGCAGCACCGCAACGCGTCACGCTGGGCCTGCAATGCCCGTCATGCGCGCTCACCGGCTAAAGGCACCATCTTTGGCACCCCCAGGCAACCGAATAGTTCACATTTGGCGCGCAACTGCGCCGAAGTCGCGTCCAAGGGTTGCATACTATAGATAAAACACGCACGCATGGTCCGCGAGCCCGGCAGGATCAGCCGGCGCTGAATTTACTATAGGCTTGCTCCGTCGCAACGATCACATGCTCGGCGCAGCCGTTGACGCGGTGCGGATCGGCGTCACGCTCGTAGGCCTCCGACGTCATCATGTCGAGGAAGGCCGCGACCGACGGGTAGGAGACCAGCGCGACGAAATCCCAATCGTTGCCATCCTGCGGACCGAGTGCCACCGTCTTGGCGTCTCCGGTCCAGAGCAGCGTGCCGCCACGTGCCTTGATCATGGGCACGGTGATCGCGCTGTAGCGAAGATAAGCCTCCCAGCCCGAACCGTCGCCGTCGCGCGAGCGTTCGTGGAAGCGCATCAGGTTCAGCATCACCACCGGCGCACGCTGGTCGAGCCCTTGCAGGCCCGCGATGTTCAACATATTGACCGCCAAAGACGCCTCCTCAGATCATGCACGCATTGTAGCATTGCGGCGCCGTGACTTGTGTCACGACGGGAATCCGGCGCAAGGTTGCATCCGACGCCAATGACGATTGCCTCGCCCGCGCCACCGCCCTCGAATCCGGCCAGTTGGCTCAACAACCAGCCTTACCTGCTGCTCAGCCTGAGCTCGCTGTTCTGGGCCGGCAACATCGTGCTCGCGCGCCATGTCGGCGCGCATGTCCCGCCGCTGACGGTGACCACGATCCGCTGGTTCGGCGTGTTCCTGATCCTGCTGCCGTTCTCCTGGCCGCATCTGAAGCGCGACTGGCCTCACCTGCGCAAGAGCCTGCCGCTGATGCTGTTCCTGTCGCTGGTCGGCTTCGCGTTCAACAACGCGATCTCGTACTGGGCGCTGCAATACACGGAGGCGTTGAACGCGCTGCTGATCCAGTCGGCCGGACCGCTGTTCGTGGCGCTGTGGTCGCTGGTGCTGTTCGGCGTCCGGTTGACGGGCGCGCAGCTTGCCGGCATCGCGATCTCGCTTCTCGGCGTGCTCGTCATCATCCTGCACGGCGATTTCGCGGCGCTCGCGAGCATCAGCTTCAACCGGGGCGACCTCATGTTCGCGTCCTCGCTGGTGGCGTTCGGGCTCTACTCCGCCTTCATCCCGCGCCGGCCGAAGGTCCATCAGCTTTCCTTCCTCTCCTTCACCACCTGCTGTGGCGCGTTCATGCTGCTGCCCACGGCGATCTGGGAGACCTGGAGCGGCCGCGTCATGCAATTCGACGCGGTGACGCTGGCGACGCTCGGCTACATCCTGATCTTCCCTTCGACGCTCGCCTACCTCTTCTTCAATCGCGGCGTGGCGCTGATCGGGCCTAACCGCGCCGCGCCGTTCTTCCATCTGGTGCCGGTGTTCGGCTCGGCGATGGCGATCCTGCTGCTCGGCGAAAAGCTCCAGCCGTTCCACCTGATCGGCTACGCGCTGGTCCTCGCCGGCGTCGTGATCGCCTCGCGCCAGGGCTCCGCGGTGAAGTAATTCCACGCCGCGGACGCACAACAAGTCTCGTGTCCCGGGCGCAGCGCACCGCTGAAGAAGCGCTGCGCCGCGTCCAAGGCACGAGAGCAGGTCAATCGCGTCTTCCGGTTTTGATGTGGATTGGCTAGGTTCCCCGCCAACCAAAAAGAGGGAACGTCCAGACATGCTGTCATCACTGATCCGAGCCCTGCGCAACGCCGGCGCGGCCGCGCTGTGTCTCGCCGCCGCAACCGGCGCGCAAGCCGACAACTGGCCGAGCCGCAACATCACGCTGGTGCTGCCGTTCGCGGCCGGCAGCGGCACCGACACCACGACGCGGCTGATCTCGCAGCATCTGTCGCAGGCGCTCGGGGTCGGCATCGTGATCGAGAACAAGGCGGGCGCCAACGGCATGATCGCCGCGACCTATGTCGCGCGCGCCGCGCCCGACGGCTACACGCTGCTGGTGACCACCAACACCACGCACTCGGCCAATCCCTATCTGCTCAAGAGCCTCACTTACGACCCCGTCAAGGATTTCACCCCGATCGCGCGCACCGGCGATTTGCCGTTCATGCTGGTGATTCACCCCGAGTTGCCGGCGAAGACCGTCGGCGAGCTCGTCGCCTATGGCAAGGCCAATCCGGGCAAGCTGAGCTACGCCTCGGGCTCCTCGTCGGCGATCGTGTCGGGCGCGACCTTTGCGCACAATGCCGGGCTCGACCTGTTGCACGTACCCTACAAGAGCTCGCCGCCGGCGCTCAACGACGTCATGGGCGGCCGCGTCTCGATGATGTTCGTGGACATCCTGACCGGCCTGCCGCATGTCAACGGCAACGCGCTGCGCGCGCTCGCCGTCACCACCAAGGACCGCTCGCCGCTTGTGCCGAACCTGCCCTCGATGCAGGAGGCCGGCGTGCCGAACTTCGACATCTCGTCGTGGCAGGGCTATTTCGGCCCGGCCGGCATGCCCAGGGAGATCGTGACGCGGCTCAACGCCGAGATCCGGAAGATCGTCGAGAAGCCGGAGATCAAGGCCCAGCTCGCCACACTCGGCATGGACGCGTTTTCGGGCACGCCGGAGCAGCTCGGCACCTTCGTGAACGAGCAGCTCGTGCTGTGGGAAAAGCTGATCCGGGATGCGGGGATCGAGAAGCAGTAATGGGCTGATGCGCGCCGCGGCGCCGCAGGATGGGCAAAGCGAAGCGTGCCCACCGACATTTCAACGAACCGAAAAGAAAAGGTGGGCACGGCGCTTGCGCGCCTTTGCCCACCCTGCGAATTCATCGCGAGATTTAAGCCGCGCGCACCTTGGCGAGGAAGCCGTCGACGGCGCTGCGCAGCGCGCCGGACTGGCTGTCCAGCTCGCGGGCGTTGGTGAGCACGTCGGTGGCCGCCGTGCCGGTCGCTTCCGCGGCCGAGGTGACGCTGCCGATATTGGCGTTGATCTCGTTCGATCCCGCCGCGACCGACTGGATGTTGCGGGCGATCTCGCGGGTTGCCTCGCCCTGCTGCTCGATGGACGAGGAAATGCCGGCGGTGATCTCGCTCATCTCGGCGATGGTCTGGGTGATGCCGGCAATGGCCGCGACGGCATCGCTGGTCGAAGTCTGCATTGCCGCAACCTGAGCGGAGATTTCCTCGGTCGCCTTCGCGGTCTGGTTGGCGAGCGCCTTGACCTCGGAGGCGACGACGGCGAAGCCGCGGCCGGATTCGCCGGCACGCGCCGCCTCGATGGTGGCGTTGAGCGCGAGCAGATTGGTCTGCGCCGCGATCGAATGGATCAGCTTGACCACCTCGCCGATCTTCTCGGCGCCGGTGGAGAGTTCCTGCACCGTGGCGTTGGTGCGCTCGGCATCGTTGACCGCGCGGCTCGCCACTTCGGTCGAGCGCGTGACCTGGCGGGAGATTTCCGCAACCGAGCTCGACAGCTCTTCGGCGGCGGCGGCAACCGTGCCGACATTGCCGGAGGCCTTCTGCGAGGCGGCACCGACGGTGGCGGCGCGCGACGAGGCGTCGCTCGCGGTCGCGGTCATCGACTGCGCCGTGCTCTGCATGCCAGCCGCGGCCGAGGAGACCGAGCGGACGATGCCGTTGACGCTGCGTTCGAAGTCGCTGGCGATACCTTCCATGGCACTGCGACGTTCCGCCGCGGCACGCTCCTTGGCATCGGCCTCGGTCTTCTCGATTTCGCGGATACGGACCGCGTTGTCCTTGAAGATCTGGACGGTCGAAGCCATCGCGCCGACCTCGTCGCCACGGCCGACACCGGGGATGTCGCCTTCGAGCTTGCCGTCGGCGAGATCCTTCATGCGGGCACCGAGCAGCACCAGCGGACGGCTGATGCTGCGGCCGATCAGCCAGGCAACACTTCCGGCGACGATGACGATACCGAGCAAGGCGAGGCCGAGCATCCAGAACACCGGGCCCATCTTGGCGTCGATGTCGTCGAGATAGGCGCCGGTGCCGAGATACATGTCGAAGCCGGGGACTGCGACCGCGTAGCCGAGCTTGCGAATCGGCTTCTCCTGACCGGGCTTCACATATTCATAATACAGCAGGATCGAACCATTGGCCTTGACGCCGTCCATCAGTTCGGTCGACAGCTTTCGACCATTGGTCACGACATCCATGCGGTTGGTGCCGATCTGCTTCGGATCGGGCGCGAGCTGGGTAATGCCGTCATAGGACGTGCCGAACAGATAGCCCGAGCCGTTGTCGTAGGTCATCGCGTTGCCGTAACGGCGAAGTTCGGCCAAGGCCGCATCCTTCGTCAGTTCGCCGGCGTCGACCCGCTTCCTGAGGGCGGCGGCGTAGTTCCGTCCCATCTCCACGATCGCCTTGGCTTGATCGATACGCGCGTTCACCATCTCCTGCTTCATCAGGTATCCGGCGAGGACCCCGGAAATGCAGAGACCGAACAAGGTGACGCCGACCAGAATGCCGAGCTTGGGGGCGATCTTCAGATTGCTCAATTTCACGGGATAGCTCCGGCAAATAATGGGATGGGGCACGCGACCAGATCGGTAGAAATCGAATCAACTTTTAGTGCGAGAGGCCTTAGCAAGTTACTTACGTACCTCCGTAGAAGCCCGGAAAACGCAAGGACAACGGGAAATTTATCCTCGTTCGGACAACCGGGAATTGTACGCAATGGCATCGATTTCGCGTAAAAGACGCAAAGGCCCGTGCGAACGCGGGTCACAACAAGAAACCGGATCGGGAGCAGGACATGCCGAAATACAGGGTGGTGACGCCGAAGGGCGCGAGTTTCACGGTCGCCGGCAGCGACTATTCCTACGAGCGCGAGGCGCTCGATCCGATCGATGCCGAGATCGTCGAGGCGCCCGCCAACGAGGCCGAATTCATCGCCGCCGCGAAGAATGCTGACGCGATCTACGCCAAGGGCATCCCGATCACCAAGACCATCATCGACGCGCTGGAGGGCTGCAAGGTGATCACGCTCGGCTCGGTCGGCGTCGACAGCGTCGACGTGAAGGCGGCCACCGCCCGCGGCATTCCCGTCACCAACATCCCCGACACCTTCATCGAGGAGGTCGCCGACCATGCCATGATGCTGCTGCTCGCTGGATTCCGCCGCCTGGTCGAGCAGGACAAGATGGTGCGCAGCGGCCGCTGGGCCGAGGGACGGCCGGCGCTCCTGAAGGTCCCGCGGCTGATGGGTCAGACGCTGGGCTTCATCTCGTTCGGACGCGTCGCGCGTGCAGTCGCGAAGCGCGCCGCTCCGTTCGGCCTGCGCATGATGGCCTACGATCCCTTCATCCAGGAAACGCTGATGTACGACCACGGCGTCATCCCGGCGACGCTGAACGAGGTGCTGTCGCAATCCGACTTCGTGTCGATGCACGCCCCAGCCCGGCCCGAGGTGCATCACATGCTGACCGAGAAGCATTTCCGGCAGATGAAGAAGGGCTCGGTCTTCGTCAACACCGGCCGCGGCGCCACGGTGGACGAGGAAAGCCTGATCAAAGCGCTGCAGGAGGGCTGGATCGCCCATGCCGCCCTCGATGTGCTGGAGAAGGAACCGCCCTCGCACAACAACCCCCTCCTCAGCATGGAGAACGTGACCCTGACCGCCCATGTCGCCTCAGCCTCGGCACGGTTTGACGAGGCGCGCAAGCGCCGGGTGGGCTACGAATTGTCACTGGTGCTTCAGGGCATGTGGCCGGTAAGCTGCGTCAATCCGTCGGTGCTGCAAGACACCGCGCTCCGCCGCTGGCAACCCGTCAGCATGGACCGCGGGCCGAACAGCTAAGGCGGCCGGCGCAAAGAGCGTCGAGGACCATCAAGGCCCTTCACCGGCGATCAACGCCGGGAAGGGAGACATAACAGGGAGGATCTGATGAGGAACGACATCACACGTCGTGATGCCTTGGCGCTGGGCCTGTCCGCTGCGGCCATCGCGGCAACCGGTGCTCCGGCGAACGCCCAATCCGCGATCAAGGCCGCGGACGTCCCCGCGCCGAAACTGCCGATCGAACAGGGCGCAACCTTGAGCATGCTGCGGCCGGTACGCTTCGTCCAGGCCGACGAGGACGTGTTCCGCGCCAATGCGGCCAAGTTCACCAAGGAAACCGGCGTCGAGGTCAAGGTCGACTTCGTCGGCTGGGAAGACATCAACCAGCAGACCGCGGTGACCGCCAATTCCGGCGCCGGCCCCGACATCATCATCGGCTTCTCCGATGCGCCGCACATCTATATCGACAAGCTGATCGAACTGACCGACGTGGCCGACTATGTCGGGAAGCGTTACGGCGGCTGGCTGCCCCTGGCGCAGCGCTACGGGAAGAAGAACAAGAGCGACGCCTGGATCGGACTGCCGTTCGGCGCCACCGCAGGCCCCCTGATCTACCGCAAGTCGATTTTGAAATCGGTCGGCTTCGACAAGGTGCCGGAAGACCATGCCGGCATCCTCGACCTGTGCCAGAAGCTCCAGAAGGCCGGCAAACCGGCGGGCTTCGCGCTCGGCAACGCCAAGGGCGACGGCAACGGCTTCGCGAGCTGGGCGCTGTGGTCGCACAACGGCGCCTTGCTCAACGAAGCGGGCGACGTCGTCATCAACAGCAAGGAGACGATTGCGGCGCTGAACTGGGTCAAGCAGCTCTACCCGACCTTCATCGCGGGTACGACGTCGTGGAACGACGTCAGCAACAACCGCGCCTATGCCGCGCAGGAGATCGCGCTGACCGCCAACGGCGTCTCGCTGTACTTCTCGCTGAAGAACGATCCGGCGACCAAGGCGATTGCCGAGGACAGCGAGCATCAACTGCTGCCGAAGGGCGTGGCCAAGGTCTCGCCGATGGCGGGCCTGACGCTGAACGCCATGGTGTTCAAGCACAGCAAGTACCCCAATGCCGCCAAGGCCTTCCTGCAATACATGCTGGAAAAGGACCAGTACGAGCCGTGGCTCAATGCCAATTCCGGCTACTGGTCGCAGCCGCTGGCCGCCTATGCCGAGGCCGCCGTGTGGTCGCAGGATCCCAAGGTGGCGCTGTTCAAGGACACAATGAAGAGCACATACTATGACGGTTACGCGGGACCGATATCGACGGCGACCGGCGCCGTCAGCGCCGACTACGTGCTGATTCAGATGTTCGCGTCCGTCGCGACCGGCGCTGCGACGCCGGAAGCCGCGGCAGCGGAAGCCGAGCAGCGCAGCAAACGGTACTTCCGGCGGCAGAAGTAACCGAAGCAACGGCCGTCATTGCGAGGAGCGAAGCGACGAAGCAATCCAGACTGCAACTGCGGAGACAGACTGGATTGCTTCGCTTCGCTCGTAATGACGGCGTGGTGACTTTCGCAGACAGGACAATAAAAACCGATGTCCGTGACCACACTTCCCCCTCTCGCCCTGGCACACCGGCAGCCGTCCTGGCTGGTCCGCCTGTTCGACTACAAGCCGTTCCTGGTCGTGATGTGTCTCGCGCCCGCGATCGGGCTGCTCGCGGTGTTCCTGACGTATCCGCTCGGCCTCGGCATCTGGCTTGCCTTCACCGACACCACGATCGGACGAAAGGGCGATTTCGTCGGCTTCGAGAACTTCCAGTACCTGCTCACCGATTCCCTGTGGTGGAACGCAGTGTTCTACAGCGTGGTCTACACGGGAATCGCGACCTTCGGGAAGTTCGCGCTCGGCTTCTGGCTGGCGCTGCTGCTCAACAACCATTTTCCGTTCAAGAGCCTGCTGCGCGCGATCATCCTGCTACCCTGGATCGTGCCGACGGTGCTGTCGGCGCTGGCGTTCTGGTGGATCTACGATCCCCAGTTCTCGATCATCTCCTACCTGCTGGTCGACGTGCTGCATGTGCGCAGCACCAATATCGACTTCCTCGGCTCGCCCTGGCCGGCGCGCTTCTCGCTGATCGCCGCCAATATCTGGCGCGGCATTCCCTTCGTCGCAATCTCGCTGCTGGCGGGCCTGCAGACCATCTCGCCCTCGCTCTACGAGGCGGCGATGCTCGACGGCGCCAGCGCCTGGCAGCGCTTCCGCTACATCACCTTCCCGATGATGATGCCGATCCTCGCGATCGTCATGACTTTCTCGATCATCTTCACGTTCACCGATTTCCAGCTGGTCTACGCCATCACCCGCGGCGGCCCCGGCAACTCGACCCATCTGCTCGCCACGCTGGCCTTCCAGCGCGGCATTGCCGGCGGCGAGCTCGGCGAAGGTGCCGCCATCGCCGTGTCGATGATCCCGTTCCTGGTGTTCGCGACGCTGTTCTCCTATTTCGGCCTGGCGCGCCGCAAATGGCAGCAGGGAGAGAGCAATGACTGATACCGTCGCCCAACCGTCCGTCGCCGACGCCAAGGCGGCGCCGGACACCATGGCCTGGGATTCCGGGCTGCGGCGGCTGATGATGATCTACCTGCCGCTCGGCTGCTTCGTGCTGATCCTCTTGTTTCCGTTCTACTGGATGGCGATCACGTCGTTCAAGCCGAACGCGGAGCTGATGAACTACAAGGAGCACAATCCGTTCTGGATCACCTCGCCGACGCTGGCGCACATCAAGCACCTTTTGTTCGACACCGCCTATCCGCGCTGGCTGTGGACGACGATGCTGGTCGCGGTCGGCTCGACCACGCTGTCGCTGATCGCGAGCACGCTGGCCGCCTATGCGATCGAGCGCCTGCGCTTCCGCGGCAGCCCCTATGTCGGCCTCGGCATTTACCTTGCCTATCTCGTGCCGCCGTCGATCCTGTTCATCCCGCTCGCGACCGTCGTGGTGCAGTTCGGCCTGTTCGACTCACCGATGGCGCTGATCCTGGTCTATCCGACCTTCCTGGTGCCGTTCTGCACCTGGCTGCTGATCGGCTATTTCAAGTCGATTCCCTACGAGCTCGAGGAATGCGCGCTGGTCGACGGCGCCACAAGGCTCCAGATCCTGCGCCGGATCACGCTGCCGCTCGCGGTGCCCGGGCTGATCTCGGCCGGCATCTTCTCCTTCACGCTGTCCTGGAACGAGTTCATCTACGCGCTCGCCTTCATCCAGAGCGGCGCCAACAAGACCGTGCCGGTCGCGATCCTGACCGAGCTCGTCACCGGCGACGTCTACCAATGGGGTGCGCTGATGGCGGGCTCGCTGCTCGGCTCGCTGCCCGTTGCGATCTTCTATTCGCTGTTCGTGGATTACTACGTGTCCTCGCTGACTGGCGCGGTGAAGGAGTAGCCAAGCTCCGGGAACGCGTTCAACGGCACCGCCCGAAACACGTCTGGCGCGATTCGCGCCGTCCTTACACGCGCCTGCCTCATGCATAAGCTCCAGGCCGTTGCATATTGTTTTCTGGAGCATTTGACATGAAGACATTGGCCTTGATTGTCGTTGCGACTTCTGTTCGTCATCCCTGCCACATCCAGCGTGCAGGCCCAGACTGGCAGCTCAAGCGCAACCAAACAGAATAGCAAGCAACCACAGACCAAAAAGCTGCCTCGGTGCAGCCGCGCAATGCAGATGGCCGGCAAGCCGTGTTACGGCGGATAACGCTCGACAGGTGATGCGAGGCCCCGGGCACTGCGCCCGTCTATCAATGGGGTGCGCTGATGGCAGGATCGCTGCTCGGCTCGCTGCCGGTTGCGATCTTCCAGTCGCGGCTCGTGGACTACGACGTGTCGTCGCTGACCGGCGCTGTGAAGGAGTAGCGGGCCACCGCACGGAAACTGATCGTGCAATCCTGATAGACTGCTGTCCGCCTTGGTCGCATTTTGCCGCACCATCGGCAGGGCGACCGTGGTGCCATCGAGACTCGCCCCGGAAAGCGAGATTCGCATGGGATCGCCAAATCTCCATTCAATGTCGCGACGCGGATTTTGCTTCTGTTGCGTCGGCGCCGCTGCGTTCGCCGCCACAGGCGGATGGCTCAGCCCCCGACAGGCCTACGCCGAGGCCCGCGGCCTCGTCAGCCTGATCAAGGACAGCGCGGCGACGTCACCGATCAAAACTTACAAGCTGCGCAACAACATCAGCGTGCTCGAAGGATCCGGCGGCAACATCGCCGTGCTCACGGGACCTGACGGCAAGCTTCTGGTCGACGGTGGCATCGGCGTCTCGCGCCCGCAGCTCAGCAAGGCACTAGCCGAGCTTGGCAACGAGCCGATCGCGCATCTCATCAACACGCACTGGCATTTCGACCACGCCGACGGCAATGAATGGCTGAGCGCCGCGGGCGCGAAGATCATTGCGCACGAAAATACCCGCAAGCATCTCTCCAGCATTCAGCGGGTCGAAGACTGGGATTACAATTTCCTGCCTCTCGCGACGAAGGCAGTCCCGACGGAGGTCTTCGCCAAGGAGCATCATCTCAAGATCAACGGCGCATCCATCGCGCTGAAATATAACGGTCCGGCTCATACCGATGGCGACATCTCAGTCGTATTTGCCGAGGCGAACATTCTTCACGCCGGTGACACCTACTGGAACAGCATCTACCCATTCATCGACCATTCGACTGGCGGCAGCATCGGCGGCATGATCGCGGCCTGCGACGCCAATCTGGCGGCCGCCAACAACGACACCATCATCATTACCGGTCACGGCAAGCCCGTAAGCAACAAGGCCGAGCTGCAGGAATTCCGCGACATGCTGGCCGCTATCAGGGACAATGTCGGCAATCTCAAGAAGCAGGGAAGGACACGCGACGAGACGGTCGCCGCCAAGCCGACAGAAGCGTTCGACGCGAGGTGGGGACAATTTCTGATCGACCCCGGCTTCTTCACCAGACTGGTCTACGAGACCGCGTGAGGCGCAGCGCGCGGTAAAGGAATAGCATAACCCTGCGGCGTTTCGCCCGGCATCACAAAACTGCAATGTGCGGTCCGCATAAGACGGCCTCCGATAACAGGAGACGCTCATGCGCGCGACTTTTCTTGGCACCGTCGCAACGATCATTCTCACCGCGAGCGCCGCGCTCGCGCAGAGCGAAGGCGAATTTCCCGCCAAGCTCGCCGGCCACGTGGTGATGCTGGCCGCCACGTTCCTCGAGGCGCCGGCCGACGCCCCCGCCGATCTCAAGACCTCCGCCAAATACACCACCGGCAAGCGCGTCGATGCGCTCGGCACGGTGATGGGCAAGTCCGCGGAGCGTCCGACCGGCGTGTCGCTGCCGTTCAAGGGCCAGCCGCTCCAGGGCCATTCCGGCATCAAGCATATGCCCGACGGCAGCTTCTGGGTGATCACGGACAACGGCATGGGCGCGCGCGCCAACTCGCCGGATTCGATGCTGTACCTCAACCGCTACAAGATGGATTGGGCGAGCGACAAGATCGAGCGACTGGAAACCGTGTTCCTGCACGATCCCGACAGACGCGTGCCGTTCCGCATCGTGCACGAGGACACGCAGACGCGCTACCTCACCGGCTCGGACTTCGACACCGAAGGTTTCCAGATCATCGGCGACACCTTCTGGATCGGCGACGAGTTCGGCCCCTACATCCTGAAGGCCGACAAGACCGGCAAGATCCTCGGGCTGTTCGAGACCGTGGCCGACGGCAAGCCGGTGCGCTCACCCGACAACTGGGCGGTGGCAACGCCCGGCGCACCGGGCGCGACCTACACCAACGTCAACCTCCGACGCTCCAAGGGCTATGAGGGCTTTGCCTCGTACAAGGACGGCAAGTTCCTCTACGGCCTGCTCGAAGGCCCGCTGTGGGACGCCGACAAGAAGGACTGGGAAAAGGTCGACGGCAAGGAAGCCTCCCGCATCCTCGAATTCGACGTCGCCTCCGAAAAATTCACCGGCCGCTACTGGCAGTACGTGTTCGAGCAGAACGGCAATGCCATCGGCGACTTCAACATGATCGATCAGGCCTCAGGCCTCGTCATCGAGCGCGACAATGGCGAAGGCACGGCCGACAAGGCCTGCCCGCAAGGCACCCGCGGCGAGAACTGCTTCCCCGACGTCGCCAAGTTCAAGCGCGTCTACAAGATCGAGCTCTCGGACGCCAATGTCGGCAAACCCGTGCGCAAGGTCGGCTATATCGACCTGATCAAGATCCAGGACCCCGACAAGAAGGCGCGCAAAGCCCTCAACGACGGCGTCTACACCTTCCCGTTCTTCACCATCGAGAACGTCGATCGCGTCGACGAGACCCATATCATCGTCGGCAACGACAACAATCTGCCGTTCTCGTCCAGCCGCGATCCCAACAAGGCCGACGACAACGAGTTCATGCTGCTCGAAGTCGCGGACTTCCTGAAGGCGAAGTAATCGATTGCTATCGCCCACCTCTCCCCGTCCTTGCGGGGGGAGGTGGGCGTGCCGTCATTAACCCGCCGGCACGATCACCATGCTCTTGTCCTTCGGCCAGCGGATGCGCCAGGCGAAATTGATGTCGCGGGCCTCGCCGGGCTTGGCGTCGAACGACCATTCCAGCACGCCGCGCCGGTCGCGGATGTTGCTCGTGGTCGGCGGCGTGGTCGCGGGCAGCATCTCGACGACGATGTCCTCGTTCTCGCTCACCGGCAACTGATCCTCGATTGCGACCTTGATCGGGAAGTCGTGACCGTTGCGGATAGTCGTCTTGAACGAACGCTCGTCGGTCTTCGAGGTCGTGACCAGGAGGCCGGCCGAACCTTCGTTGCGCTTGAGCACCGCGCGCTCGATCTTGACCTTGTCGTCGGCGCCGAAGCCGAGCCGCACGATGTCGTCCTTGGCCGAGGCCGAGAGCTTGCCGCGGCCGACGAAGATTCCGTCGCGATAGATTGCAACCTTGCCCGGCAATAGCGTCGTGTCGTCGGTCTGCTTGAAGCTGGCTTCGAGGAAGGCGGTGGGGTCCATCACCGGTGCCGCACGCACCATGAGATCGGCCGGCACGTTCATCGAAGCGATGCGCAGGCTCTTGGCGCCCTCGGCGGCGCCGAGGCTGACACGTCCGGGAACTTTGAATGTCGCCTGGAAGCCGCCGATCTCGGCAACCGCCTGCTGCTCGTCGGCGCGCTCGCGGATATCGTCGGCCGCCTTGGCCGCGAAAGATTCCACCTTTCGCTGCAGCATTGGCGCCGCCGCAGGCATTGCGGTATCAGAGACCGACCCCAGCGCCCGCGGCTTCGGCACCTGCGGATACTGCGCAACCAGCGAGTTCAGCTCCGGCGCGCTGCCGCCGCGGCCGATGCGGACCGTGGAAACGCCGAGCGTGACGTTCGACCAGTCCTCGCCGGTCGACTGCGTCACCTCGGCGCGCCGAACCAGCTCGAGCTGCGGCTTGCGGTCCTTGGCGCCGGTGTCGAGCCGGGCGTCGTAGAGCGGCATCCAGCGGGCATTGCGCACCGCGTAGGTTACCCGCAGCGTTGCCTTGGTCGCTGCTGCCGAGGCGACGTCGATCCGCACCTCGAGCTTGCTTGGCGGCTTGGCGGAGCGCTCGGCGTCCAACTGCGCGATCTGGCGATCGATCTCGCGCTGCTTTCGCGTGGCGTCACGGATCGCAGTGTCGGCGGTCGCGATCTCCTCACCGACTGCGCCGAACGCCGCCCGCCATTCGGTGATCGGACGGGCCTCGCCTTTCTCGCCGAGGCCGACAGGGGACACTTCGGCAAAGCGCTGGGCGAATTTGCGCCGCGCGACCGCCGCATCGATTGCTCCCTGCAAATCGGCGCGCTCGTCCTTGAGCGTTTCGATGCGTTTGTCGAGTTCGGAGAGGTTGACCGGCGGCGCGGCACGGGGCGGCCGCGCATCGATCGTTCCGATGGTCAGCTTGGCGCCCGCCTCGCCCTCGACACGAAGGGAGGACGGATCGAGCGAGAGCGGAAAATCCTTGGCGACCAGCGTTGAGTCGCCGGAGGCTAGGTCCAGCGCGATGATGCGGGTGACGGTGGCGCCGTCGGGATAGACGGTGACGGTGTCGATGGCCGATGTGGCGTCCACATCGGCGGCCCATGACGGCAACGCGACCGCATTGGTCACCAGGACCAGGCTCGTCGTCGCCAGATATTTCGCGATGGTGCGCATGAAATTCCTCCCTGCCGGTATCGCTGCGCCGCCAGCCGGACGCGCGAAAAGATGCCTCGCCATCGTGGTGAGACGCGGCAGGGAAGGAACTGGTTCGATTGGGGTTTCCGTGGGGCGCCGCTGCGGCGGCACCATGGCCCCGGAACGCATCGTCGTTCCGCGGCCAACCCTTCAGGCCTGTGTGGGCGAACCCTGGCCGAAGATGCGGCGGAGCAGATCGGTTACGTTCCTGGCGCCGGCCTTCTTCAGGATGCCGGCGCGGTAGCCCTCGACCGTCCGTGTGCTGAGATGCATGCGCCGGGCGATCTCCTTGTTGGTCAGGCCGGCCGCGAGATGTTCGAGCACGTCGCCTTCACGCGAGGTCAGGGGCTCGCAGCCGGGCAGCCAGCGCTGCCGGTTCGAGCCGGGCTGCGCGAACTCGTCGATGGCGGCGTCGATCCGGCCGACGATGTCATGGGTGCGGAACGGCTTCTCGATGAAGTCGGCCGCGCCGCGCTTGATGGCGTCGACCGCCATGGCGATGCTGCCGTTCGCCGACGTCACCAGCACCGGCGCCATGCAGTTTTCCTCGCGCAGGCGCTTGAGCACGTCGAGGCCGGAGCGATCGGGCGGCAGTTCCAGGAGAACGCAGGCCGGCATCCGCGCCTTGGCTTCCGAGAGCAGAGACGCACCGTCGGCAAAGCAGATCACGTCATAGGCGCTCTGTTGGAGCGCGTTTGAAAGTTGTTCGCGGGAGGCGGCGTCGGTGTCGATGACGAATACCTCACCCTTGGAAACCATGTTCCCCGGCATAATCCCGATCCAATAATGTGTTGGTCAAATGGCCCGAGACGGCCGCGGGCCCCATCGCCCTTTCGTGCCGTCGTGAGCACGGGCATTCCCGCCAGTGCTTCGGTTTCCGATATGTATGTTCCGCCCTGTTCCCGGATTTGACGGATCGGGACAGAAACTTTACATTTCGGGACATCTGCGGGAATGGCTGACCGGAAGGGTTCGCATGGCCGACCTCATTCGCAGCGCAGGTTTGAGCTATTACCCGGAGGTCGCCCGGTCGGTCGGACTCGACCCGAAGCAGATGATGCGCAAGGTCAGGCTGCCGCTGGCCTGCCTCGACAAGCCCGATACGCCTATCGCTGTCACAGGTCTCCGACGCCTGCTTGAATTGTCGGCAGAGGCGTCCGGGGCCGAAGATTTCGGCTTGCGGCTTGCCGAGCGCGGCGGACTGACCAATTTCGGCGCGGTCGGTTTGATCGTGCGCGAACAGGCGACCGTCGGCGAAGCCATCGAGGCGTTCTCGCGCTTCATCCATGTCCATCACGAGGGCATGAAGCTCGACGTCATCAGGGACAAGCAGACTGTGACCGTCACGCTGCATCTGCGCGGCCGGCAGCCGACCGCACCACGCCAGTCGATCGACATGGCGCTCGGCAGCGTCCACCGCATCATCCAGTCGCTGTTCGGCAGCGATTGGCGGCCTCAGGAAGTGCATCTGCATTATCCCCCGCCGCACGACCGCAAGCGCTACCGCGAGTTCTACGGCTGCCGTGTGATCTTCAACGCGGAGGACGATTCGATCCTGCTGTCGGCACACGACATGGAGCGCCGGATCCCGAGCGCGCATCCGCTGATCGCGAGCTATCTGCGCAAGCGCATCGAGGCGATCGAAACCCGGCCGGCAAGCTGGGAGGAGAAGGTCGACGAGGTCGTGCGCATCCTGCTCGCGAGCGGTGACTGCACAGTCGAACGTGTTGCCGAGCACCTCGCCTGCACCCGCCGCACCATCCACCGACACCTTGCCGAAGCCGGCACCAGTTTCTCCGCGATCCTCGACGCGCAGCGAGCCGATCTGGTGATCCAGCTGATCGAAGACCCCGACCGGCCGCTGGCGGATGTCGCCGGACAGCTTGGCTTCTCCGCACAGAGCGCGATGGCCCGCTGGTTTCGCGGCCATTTCGGCTGCACCATCACCGAATGGCGGCGTGGCGTGCGGCCGCTGCCGAAGCCGGACAAGGTGCCCTCGGCGAGCGCGGCTTAGGATCAGCGTGCCGGAGCGGGCACGCCGATGACCGCGAGCGCGCGCCGGCGACTGCCGGCGAGCAGCGGGCCGAACGCGATGGCAAAGCCGAGGAACGCGACGATCCAGCCGCAGGCGGCAATGTGCAGCAGCGCATCGCTGTGCGCCGGCAACACCACCGCAGCGACACGCGCCAGCGCCGCCACAATAATCGCAAGGTAGATGCCCTGGGTCGCCGGTGATGCCGTCAGCGCCTGCCCGGTATGGCCGAGGCTCGCGCGCGTCATCACCGCGAGCGTCATGGTCCCAGCCGCGCCCGCCATCCAGGCATGAATCCCCGCGCTCGGCGGCAACGCGCCGAAGGCAGCCGAGGCGTGCAGCAGGAAACCGATCGGCACGAAGACATAGCCGACATGCAGGATCAGGAGCAGCCGCTCGCGGGTGGTGCGGTCGCCAGCCCAGCGCGCAAGCCGCACCAGATGCAACACACCGACGAACGCCATCACGATACCGGTGACGGCATTCAGCGGCGCCACGATCCATGCGATGAGCGCGAGCGCGCTGCACCCGATCACTGCGCCGTCAAAACGTCCGAACGGCACCGGCAGGCGGCCGGGATTGAACTTGACCAGCCAGTTGCGGGTGAAGCTCGGGATGATGCGGCCGCCGATCAGCGAGATCAGCAGCACGACCACGCCGATGCCGACGCGGATGCTGACATCGGCGGCGCCCTCGAAGTGGGCTTCGAGATGAAAGGCGACATTTCCGGTCAGCAGCACGAGCACCAGCACCACCACGGGCAAATTGCGCCAGTTGCCGCCGGCGACGATCTCGCGCGTTGCGGCCGCGACAACCAGCGTCAGGAAGGCGGCATCGACGACAAGCGCAAACGCCCAGCCGACATCGGCGGACAAGGTCACCGCAGCGCGGCCGGCGAGCCAGACCACCAGCAACGCGCCCAGCGAGGTACCCTGGATCGGCAGCCGCCCGGTCCAGTTCGGGATCGCCGTGAACAGAAACCCGGTGATCACCGCCGGCAGGAAACCGTAGAGCATCTCGTGGACATGCCAGTCGCGCGGCGCGAAGGCGGATGTCACCGACAGTTCGCCATAGAACATCGGCAGCCAGACCAGGATCGACAGCCCGGCCTGGATCGTGCCGAGCAGGAAAAAGGGCCGAAAGCTGTTCGCAAACAGCGGCCAGCCCTCGAAGGTGCGGGATCGGGCGCCAGCCATGGGACTACTCCTGTGAATTCGGATCGTTGCCTGGAAAAATACTGCCGCCCGCCCGGCCCGTTTTGCGCTATCGCAAACTGCCAGGCGATTGCAGGTGCCATCACACTCCCGAGTGCCAAGGAGGCAGAATGGCCAAGGTCGACGCATCGCTGGTTGCGCATTTGCCGCTGTTCGGGGGCGTCAAGCCGGAGGACCTCGAGGAGATCCTGCGCGAGGCCCGCTCGGCGCGCTATTCCAGGAACAGCGCCGTTTTCGAGCAGGGCGCGGACGCGCAATCCTTCTTCCTGCTGCTGCACGGCCATGTCCGCGCGGCCAAGACCACGCCGACCGGCGAGCAGATCGTGGTCCGCTATGTTGCGCCGGGCGAAACGTTCGGTCTCGCGATGGCGATCGGAGCTTCGCGCTATCCGGCCACTGCGATCGCGGTCGACGACAGCGTGGTGCTGATCTGGCCGACTTCCGCCTGGCCGCGGTTGGTCGAGCGGTTTCCCTCGCTCGCCGCCAACACGCTTCAGACCGTCGGCGTGCGGCTCCAGGAGAGCCACACCCGAATCCTGGAAATGTCGACCCAGCAGGTCGAGCAGCGCGTCGCGCATGCGCTGCTGCGGCTCGCCAAGCAGTCCGGCAAAAAACTCGACCATGGCATCGAGATCGACTTCCCGATCAGCCGCCAGGACATCGCACAGATGACCGGCACCACGCTGCACACCGTCAGCCGCATCCTGAGCGGCTGGGAACAGCAGGGCCTGGTCGAGAGCGGCCGCCAGCGCATCATCCTGCGCGATCCGCATGGGATCGTCGTTCTGGCGGAGCGAAACCCCGACAGCGGCGCGGCCTGAGAGCAGCACCGGGACGTCTCCCTGAAGCTCGGGGTGAGAGGCGCTCCGCTTGCGGCGAAGCTATCCCTCACCCGGGAATCCGCGCGCGACCCGCGCGAATTCCAAGCCGCTTCACGCCGGCACGCAATCACACAGCGCAGCGAGGAATTTGTCGCGGTCGATGCCATGCTCGCGGCAGGCGTCATCCACTGTGTGGAACGTTGCGATTGGACAGCCGACACAAGCCATCCTGAAGGCGAGAAACACGCGGATCGTGTGCGGCGCCGTGCGCATGATGTCATCGACCAGATCGTCGGAATCAAAAGGCATGGACAACTCCGTTCTGGACCGACGATAGCGGAGCGGGCCGGAGTTTCTTTGTCGAGGCGCAAGCTGGCGCGAGAACTACACCGCCCTGCTATGCAACTGCTTTCCCGGATCCAGGTGCGCGTCGAACGCGGCCGCGACGCTGCGGACCAGGAAGCGCGAATCCTTTGCGACTGCGATGCGGTCGCCGTCCAGCCTCACGACACCGTCAGAAATCAGCGGCTTCAGCCGGGACGCGGATTTCAGCATCGCCCCTGCCTCTGCACCATGGCGCGCACAGATGTCGCCGAGATCGGCGCTGAACTCGCACATGATGCGTTCGATGATGTCGGCACGCAGCCGATCGTCGTCGGTGAGCCCATAACCCTTGGCGGTGGCGAGGCAGCCGGCGGCAATGCTCTGCGCATAGGCGCCGATCTGCACCTCGTTCTGGACATAGCCCTGCGGCAGATGTCCGATCGCGCTCGCGCCGAAACCAAGCAGAACCTCGCCCTTGTCGGTGGTATAGCCCTGGAAATTGCGCCTCAGCGTCCGTTCCTCGAACGCCACGGCCATGGCGTCGCCGGGCCGCGCGAAATGATCGAGACCGATCTGGATGTAACCGGCCTCCTTCAGCGCGTTGGCGATCGCGCAGGCCTGGTCGTGGCGGGCAAGGCCGTCGGGCAGCACGGCCTCGTTGATCAGGCGCTGGTGCTTCTTGAAATCAGGCACGTGCGCGTAGCCGAACACCGAGAAGCGATCGGGCGCGAGCGCCAGGCTGCGTCGGACGGTATCCAGGCACGAGGCGACGGATTGATGGGGCAGCCCGTAGATCAGGTCGAAATTGAGTCCCTCGATCCCGGCGCTCCTGAGCATGTCGACAACGCAGGCCGTCTGCTCGAAGCTCTGCACGCGGTTGATCGCACGTTGCACGACCGGATCGAAGCTCTGCACACCAAGGCTCGCGCGATTGACGCCGGAGAGCCGCATGGCCTCGACCATGCCGGCGGTCAATGTACGGGGATCGATCTCGACCGCGATCTCGGCCGAAGGCAGCACGAAGAAAGCCTGGCGCATCGCCGCCATCAGTTCGGCAAAGGCCTCCGGCGCCATGATCGTCGGCGTGCCGCCGCCGAAATGGATGTGCTCGACCCTGATGCGGCGACCAATGGTCTCTGCGACCTGCGCGATCTCGCTGCGCAACGTCCGCTGATAGGCCGCAATGAGCTCGTCGCGGCGGACGATCTGGGTGTGGCAGCCGCAATACCAGCACATTTCGCGGCAGAACGGCACGTGCAGATAAAGCGATGCGCTGGCTCCCGCCGGGAGTCTGGCGAGCCACTCTGCATAAGTCTGCGGACCGACCGCGGTCGAAAAGTGCGGTGCGGTCGGATAGCTCGTGTAGCGCGGCAGACGTTCCTCGCCGTAGCTTGCTGCGAGATCAGTCCTCATGTCCTGCCCATTCGTAAATTCATGCCGCGCAGTGGCGCGGCAAATGCCGATGGCACTGGATTACCCGTTTTCGGACCGGGCACCTTGCGCTCGCTCAAAGTCGGAGCGTCGGATCGGAGCCATGGTGGCGTCCAATCACGTTCCCTGGCGACAAGCCATTACCTGGATATAAGCCATTCTTTGGAGACAAGCCTTGGCGCCGTTCGTGCTCGATCTCGTTCTCTGGCTCACCGGCGTTCGCGGCCGCATTCCGCGTTTCGACGATTACCAGCCCGTACCCGCAACGCCCGCCGCCGGCGCTGGTCATATCGTCCGGATCCTGACGATTACGGCTGCGGTCCTTACCGCATTGTCACTCGCGGTCTGGGGCCTGGTCTGGATTGCGATCCAGCTTTACTAATCGACGACCATGCATTCACGATCGTGCGCATCTGAACATGCGAACGATTTGCTGCCGGCGCGGCCGACGTCGCGCGAGACGTCCGTCGCATTGCCGATGAGATCTTCGGCAAATGTCTTTGGGACTTTACCGGAGGCGAATCCGGCCAAAGCTTGTCGCAGCGCAAACACCCTTGCCGCAACAGGCGCACACTGCATCCGTCATCAAAACCCTTTCACATGAAGGATGCTTCCGATGTTCACCCGCAGAGCCGCATTGATCAGCGCCGCCGTGACCGCGCTGATGTTGGCGACCCCCGCTTTGGCCGCCGATGATCTCAAACTGCCACGTCAGAAAGTCGAGCTGGTCGCGCCGCCCTTCGTCCACGCGCACGAGCAGGCGACCAAGCAAGGTCCCAAGATCGTGGAGTTCAAGCTCACGATCGAGGAGAAGAAGGTCGTCATCGACGAGAAAGGCACCACCTTCCAGGCGATGACCTTCAACGGCTCGATGCCGGGACCGCTGATGGTGGTACACGAGGGCGACTACGTCGAAACGACGCTGGTCAATCCCGCGACCAACACCATGCCGCACAACATCGACTTCCATTCCGCGACCGGTGCGCTCGGCGGCGGCGCGCTCACCCTGATCAATCCCGGCGAGCAGGTCGTGCTGCGCTGGAAGGCGACCAAGACCGGCGTGTTCGTCTATCACTGCGCACCCGGCGGCCCGATGATCCCCTGGCACGTCGTCTCCGGCATGAACGGTGCCGTGATGGTGCTGCCGCGCGACGGATTGAACGACGGCAAGGGTCACGCGCTGAAATACGACAAGGTCTACTACATCGGCGAGCAGGACATGTACGTACCGCGTGACGAGAAAGGCAATTTCAAGTCCTACGACTCGCCGGGCGAAGCCTTCACCGACACCGAAGAGGTCATGAAGAAACTGATCCCCTCCCATGTCGTGTTCAACGGCAAGGCCGGCGCGCTCACCGGCAAGAATGCGCTCACCGCCAATGTCGGCGAGAACGTGCTGATCGTGCATTCGCAGGCCAATCGCGACAGCCGCCCGCATCTGATCGGCGGCCATGGCGACTATGTCTGGGAGACCGGCAAATTCGGCAATGCACCCGAAGTCGGACTCGAGACCTGGTTCATCCGCGGCGGCTCGGCGGGAGCTGCGATGTACAAGTTCATGCAGCCCGGCATCTACGCCTATGTCACGCACAATCTGATCGAGGCCGCCGACCTCGGCGCCACCGCGCACTTCAAGGTGGAAGGCAAGTGGAACGACGATCTGATGACCCAGGTGAAGGCGCCTGTGGAAATACCGGCTCCGAACACCAACTAAGCGCGACAAGGGGCCGGTGGATCACCGGCCCCTTTTTCCTTTCGGGGGACGACCATGCTGATCGCATTCAAGCTGAAACTGGTACTGGCCTGCGCTGCCGGACTTGCAGGGCCGATCGCGGTGGCGCCGCTGGTCTCGGACATGGCGGTCCGCGGCACGGCGGCGGAGCCCGTCATCGTCAGGGTCGCGCCGGGCGGCCTGTCCTATCGCGAGGCCGGCGATTTCACGCGTGCCGGGCGGCAGGCGGAAGCGCCGCTGCGCGCGATGCGCTTCGAGCGACCACTTCACATCATGCGACATCAGGTCTCGTCATCCGACTATCAGATGTGCGTGCATGATGGCGCCTGCCGCGTGCTCGATCGCGGCGTGGCGATCGCCCCCGATCGGCCCGCGGTGCAGGTGAACTGGTACGATGCCGAGGCCTATGCGGGCTGGCTGTCGCGCAAGACCGGGCACCACTACCGCCTGCCGAGCGACGCAGAATGGGCCTTTGCGGCGGGAGCCCGGTTCAAGGACGACGGCGTGACCGTCGACGCGGACGATCCCTCGAAACGCTGGATCAGCCGCTATGAGCGCGAATCCGAGAGCGATCCGTT
This sequence comes from Bradyrhizobium sp. SZCCT0153, assembly GCF_018129995.1. Classification (GTDB taxonomy): domain Bacteria; phylum Pseudomonadota; class Alphaproteobacteria; order Rhizobiales; family Xanthobacteraceae; genus Bradyrhizobium; species Bradyrhizobium japonicum_G. Next base: position 1,520,412 of record NZ_JAFCKS010000001.1, on the reverse strand, counting down.
CGACACCACGGCCTATCCGTTCGGCAAGTTCGGCCCGAACGAGCACGGCATCGAAGATCTCGCCGGCAATGTCTGGGAGTGGACCTCGACCTGCTTCGTGCGCTCGCGCGTCGACGAGGCCGGCAATGCCGGCCGCCCGACCGTGAACTGCGGCGTGCGCGTCGCCGAAGGCGCGCACCGCGCCTACGTCACCGATTTCATCCGCGACGCCCGCGCCGGCGGCTGCGCACAAGGCGTGCCACCCGCCAATCTCGGCTTCCGCCTGGTCCGCGAAGAGCCGTCGTGGGTCGCGAGCGTGTCGGCGCGATGGAGCAAGGCGTGGGCGGCGAGGTCGTAACGGCCAACTGGTTGCGACGGACATCCAGGATGCTGGAGCATGATCCGGAAAAGCGCGAAGAGACTTTCGAAAAGGTCACGCTCAAACAATACCCTGAAGCGCGATGACGATTCATCCCCGTCTCATCGCGCTTTAGAACAATATCCCGATCAGCTTCTTCAAAATCTCTTCCAACGACATCATGGTGAGCACCAGCGGCGCTAACGGCGCGACCGTTACGGCCGCGAGCTGAAGGATCGCTTCCTTGGAAAAAGGCATGACGCGCATCGTCCGCACGATCTCGTAGCTGTTGCCGAGATCGGCGAGCGACTGGATGTCGGCGCTGCCGATCAGGGGTTCCTCGGCAGGTGCGCCATCGCGCAGCCACTTTTCATCGAACTCCCGTACGTAACGTTCTGCGAGCGAGCCATACTCGCGTTTTCCGATGCGCTTCACCCGAGCAAGCTGCGGCGAGAACACGAGGAAGGGACCAAGGATCAAGCATATGAGAAAGACAACCAGGACAACGATTTCAAGCATGAAAGAAGGCAGCGTAGCTCCCAGGTGGTAGATGCGATTGCCGAGCAATCCCGCCAGCAATGCGCCGTGCGCAACGAGGAGCGGGACAAACGCATAGACCGTCTCGGATAGAAACCCCAAGCCGCCGACACGATCGGGATGCGTGGGCACCAAGCTCAAACGAATGCGCGAGACCTGCCAGAGAAAGCGCATCCATATGAATATTCGAAAATACCAGCGGCACAGCAGGAATTGGAAGATCGGCAAGCTGACGTAGCCGTACCAGATTCCTGCAAACGAGAGCGTAGAGCCAGCGGCGACGGGGCTCGCATACCATGTCGGTGCATCGAGCGTGAAATAGTGACGCCAAATGATCATGACGCCGGCGATGTACACAACTCCGAGAAGCAATACCTCGGCGAGCGCTGAGTTTCGCAATCGAAACTCCGAAGCAATGACGGCCTTGAATTGCCCAATGGCGTGCTCGGGAATCAGATTTCGCTCCAGAAATTCGACGACCAGAAATCGCATGCGGTGATGCACGACAAGCTCGGCGACGACCAAAAGAGGCATTGCCACCAGGAACCGAGTATAGACTTCGAGGTCCAGCAAGAATGGCACGCTCACGCTGCTACCGAACGCCTTGCCGTCCAACGCCGAAAGGATCAAGAGCGGCAGCCAAGCCGACAACGAGAACACGACGATGCGCTGGCGCACCAGCGTCATCGCGTCGTCGGACAGATGTGCCCGACGCAGAAGCTGAAAGAGCGGGCCGCCCAGGACGAGTGAGAACTCGCCAAAATCCGGCAACACACGATCGCGGCGCATCAATTCTGGCTCACTCAGGAAGTCTGCTGAGGAAAATTATGCTGACCGCGCCATATGCGATTGATCTAGCTCAACAGCTCAGGCCCTGATGCCATTCTGACGTGCGAGAAGGGGGAGCAATGTCGACGGCTCCCGTCCGTCATTGCGAGCGACCTGCCCGCGCGGCGACATTCATGAGATGTGCCACCAGGGCCCGGTACGGGCGACAGCGATCTGCGCGATGACGTCGCGGCACTGCGCATCGGGCCAGCCGAGGGCAATGTCGAACCAGCCGCGCCGCGTTGGTCCGCGTTACGCGGACAGAATTGCGGAGACGATGAAACCGGCGTCGTCGGGACGCGCAGACCGTATCGTCATGCGCGCCCCTTCGCGAAGACCTTAGGTGTTCTTCAGCGAGACGCGGAATTCGGCTTCGGTCTTGGACTTGACCTCGTCGAGCGAGACGCCCTCGGCCAGCTCGATCAGCGCCATGCCGCCGTCACCGTGCTTGTCGATGGTGAAGACGGCCAGGTCGGTCACGACCATGTCGACCACGCGCTCGCCGGTCAGCGGCAGATTGCACTGCTTCAGCAGCTTGGCGCCGTCCTTGGCCGAATGCTCCATCACCACGACGACGCGCTTGACGCCGGCAACGAGATCCATCGCACCGCCCATGCCCTTGACCATCTTGCCGGGGATCATCCAGTTGGCGAGATCGCCGTTCTGGGCCACCTGCATGGCGCCGAGGATCGACAGATCCATGTGGCCGCCGCGGATCATGCCGAAGGAATCCGCGCTCGAGAAATACGAGGTCGACGGCAGCTCGCTCACGGTCTGCTTGCCGGCGTTGATGAGGTCGGCGTCCTCTTCGCCCTCATAGGGGAACGGGCCCATGCCGAGCATGCCGTTCTCGCTCTGGAGACTGACGTCCATGCCGTCCGGGATGTAGTTCGAGACCAGCGTCGGGATGCCGATGCCGAGATTGACGTAGTAGCCGTCACGCAGTTCCTTCGCGGCGCGCGCGGCCATCTGTTCACGGGTCCAGGCCATCTTACTCTCCTGATCTCAAGCTGCCGTGCGCGGGCGGGTGTTGCGGAATTCGATGCGCTTCTTGGCCGTGCCGACCTCGACGATGCGCTTTACGAAAAGACCGGGCGTGTGAATGTGGTCGGGATCGAGTTCACCCGCCGGAACAAGGTGCTCGACCTCGGCAACCGTGACCTTGGCGGCGGTCGCCATCATCGGGTTAAAGTTGCGCGCGGTCTTGCGGTAGATCAGGTTGCCGGCGGTATCGCCCTTCCAGGCGTGCACGATGGCGAGATCGGCGAACAGGCCGCGCTCCATCAGGTACTTCTGCCCGTCGAATTCCTTCACTTCCTTGCCCTCGGCGATCAACGTGCCGACGCCGGTCTTGGTGTAGAAGGCCGGAATGCCGGCACCGCCGGCGCGGATGCGCTCGGCCAGCGTGCCCTGCGGGTTGAATTCGAGTTCCAGCTCGCCGGCGAGGAATTGCTGGGCAAACAGCTTGTTCTCGCCGACATAGGACGAGATCATCTTCTTGATCTGCCGGGTTTCCAGCAGGCGGCTGAGCCCGATGCCGTCCACGCCGGCATTGTTGGAGACCACCGTCAGGCCCTTGACGCCGGACTCGCGGATCGCGTCCGACAATTCCTCGGCGATGCCGCAGAGGCCGAAGCCGCCCGACATAATCATCATGTTGTCTTTCAGAACGCCCGCGAGAGCCGACTTGGCGTCGGGATAGACCTTGTTCATGCAAATAACCTTCGAGTGAACCTTCGGCTTGCAGGCGTCGCGCCTTATTGGCGGCGATTATTAGGCGAAATCGTCCGAAGCCGTCAATGATACGGGGTTCTCCGCCCGGCAGGCGAGTGATAGAAGCTGCCCACGCCGTGGGCAGAACCGCCCGCGGCCTTGAAAGCGACAAGAAAACCCATCAAGTTGCGGGGGTTGGGCGTGGGCGCGCAGGTTTCCCGGCCCGCCTTCCGGCTCCAGCGACCAACCCGATCAGGACACGCCATTGACCATGGCCCAAGGAATGAAGCGCCTCGGGACGCCGATCGCGGCGCTGCTCGGCCTCGCGCTGATCGCCCTGATCGCGACCTCCTGGCTCATCAACCGCGACGCGCTGCGCAAGGCGGTGGAAACGCAGATCCGCGACGTCACCGGGCTCGAGCTCAATGTCGCGGGCGCCATCGACATTTCGTTGCTGCCGGCAAGCTACATCTCCTTCCATGACGTCGGCCTGAAGGGCGGCGGCACCAGCGATCCCGCCCTCCATGTCGACGTGCTCACCGCGAACCTGCGGCTGCTGCCGCTGCTGCTGCAACGCTTCGAGATCGCCGACCTGACGCTGCTGCGGCCGCGCATCCATGTCAGCCTGCAGCCGGACGGCGAGAGCAACTGGACGCCCTTCATCCAGACCATCGCGCGCACCATGAAGCCCGGCGCCGAGAACCAGGTGTCGTTCTCCGAGATCCGGATCCAGGACGGCGTGCTCAACTACGAGGACACCGCCACCCACGGCACCGAGAAGTTCGAGGACATCGACCTGTCGCTGGCCTGGCCCTCCATCTCGCGCTCCTTCGCCGCGACCGGACAGTTCGACTGGCGCGGCGAACGGGTCGACGGCTCGATCAGCTTCGCCGATTTCGTCGCCGCCCTCTCCGGCGACCGCTCCGGCCTGAAGGCGCGGATCGCCAGTGCCCCGCTCAAGCTCGCCTTCGACGGCAGCGTCGCCAACCGCACCAGCCCGATGATGGAAGGCACGCTCACCATCGACAGCCCGTCCCTGCGCAACGCGCTGCGCTGGACCGGCCAGCCGCAACCCGGCAGCGGCGGTTTCGGCCGCTTCGCGCTGAAGGCGCGCGCCAATGTCGTGGGCGCCTCGATCGCGCTCACCAACGTCAATGTCGAGCTCGACGGCAACACCGCCGAGGGCGTGATGACCTACGCCAATAACGGCCGGCAGACGCTGCAGGCGACGCTCGCCGCCGACGCACTCGACTTCACACCTTATATCTCCACCTTCCGCCTGCTCGCGAGCGGGGCGCGCGACTGGAACAGGCAGCTGTTCGATCTCAACGCCCTGTCGACCACCGACCTCGACATGCGCCTGTCGGCAGCAAAGCTGACGGTCGGGCCGACCAAGCTCGGCCGCACGGCGATCGGCGCCAATTTGCGCAACGGCACACTGGCGCTCTCGGTCGGCGAGGCCCAGGTCTATGGCGGCATCGCCAAGGGCTCGTTCGGCATCGCGCGCTCCGACACCGTCGCCGACATCAAGGCGCAATTCCAGTTCACCGACGTCGACCTCCAGGCCTGCGCCTCCGAGCTGTTCGGCCTCAACAAGCTGTCCGGCCGCGGCAACATCAACGTCTCCCTCGTTGCCTCCGGCTCGAGCCCGTTCGGCCTCGTGCAGTCGCTCGACGGCAGCGCCACCGTGACCGGGCATGACGGCGCGATCTCGGGCTTCAACGCCGAACAGCTCCTGAAGCGGCTGGAGCGGCGGCCGCTGTCCGGCGGCGGCAATTTCCGCAACGGCTCGACCCCTTACGACAGCCTCACCATCGCGGTGAAATTCTCCGACGGGGTCGCCACCGCCGAGGACATCCGCGTCGAGGGACCTGCGGCGAAGATCACGATGACCGGCACCGCCTCGGTGCCGACGCGCGAATACGACATGAAGGGCGTGGCCAGCCTCAACAGCGCCTCGGGCTTCGAATTGCCCTTCGTGGTGCAGGGCCCCTGGGACGATCCCCTGATCTTCCCAGATCCGGAAAGCCTGATCCGCCGCTCGCCTGCCTCCGCACCCCTGCTCGACATGCTCAAGGACCGCAAGGGGGGCAACGCCGTGCGCTCCGCGATCGAGCGCATCACCGGTACCGGCAAGCGTCCCGCCCCGGCAGACTCGCCGACGGCGGAGAACGCCAAGGAAGGCGCCAAATCCAACTAGGCTGATAGACATCACTTAGTCAGATTCCTGGTAGCTTGCGCAGAATACCGCGGCCGATTTCATCCCAAGGGTGGAGTTAAGCGGCCGATTGCGTCGTCGAAATCCAGGTTTCGTCCCCCTGCACCACTGCTGCCCCGCCGATCTTCGATCCGGCCGCAGCGTTGGAAGTGCCGCTGCGTCCCAGTTCACGGGCCAACACCTCGCGGTCACAAGCGTCCTCCCACAGCGAAACGGTGATGGCTGCGACGCAGTTGCTGATCATGCTGGTCAGCGCCCGCGCCTCCGACATGAAACGATCGATGCCGACAAGCAGCGCCACGCCGGTCACGGGCAGATCCGGCATGACGGAAAGCGTTGCGACAAGCGCGACGAAGCCGCTGCCGGTGACGCCGGCCGCGCCTTTGGACGTCAGCAGCATCAGCCCGAGCATCGCCGCAATCTGCCCCCACGAGAGGTGAATGTCGCAGGCCTGCGCGATGAAGATGGAAGCCAGCGTGAGATAGATGGCGCTGCCGTCCAAATTGAAGGAGTAGCCCATCGGCAGCACGAGCCCCGACACGCCTTTCCGGCATCCGAGCTGCTCCAGCTTGCGCAGCGCCCCAGGCAGCGCCGGCTCCGACGATGACGTGCCGAGCACGATCAGCAGTTCTTCCCTGAAGTAGCGAATGGTCTTCCACAGGCTGAAGCCGTTCAGCCGAGCCAGAGTACCGAGCACGACGACCACGAAGAGGGAGCAGGCGACATAGAATGTCAGGATCAGCAGTCCTAGCGAGCCGATCGAACGGACGCCGTAGCGGCCCACGGTGAACGCCATCGCTCCAAAGGCACCGAGCGGGGCGAGCTTCATGATGAAGCCGAAGGATACAAACAGCACCTGTGAGAACGAGTCGACTGCCTTTGTCACCACAACACCCCCATCACCGGCACGGCTCAGGCCGAAGGCGATCAGGATCGAGACCAGCAGAACCGGCAGCACTTCGCCATCGGCAAACGCTCCAAAGAAGGAATGCGGGATGATGTGCAGCACGAAGTCCGCGAATCCGGTCGCACCTGCCTGCTTGGTGAATTTCGCGGCCACCGAGGGATCCAGCGTGCTGACAGAAACATGCATGCCAACGCCTGGCTGGATCAGCGATACGGCGATCAGGCCGGCCAGCAGTGCGAGCACGGTCAGCAGGTAAAACAGCGCCATGGATTTCACCAGCGTGCGACCGATCTCCCGGGAATCGCTGATGCTGTTGATGCCGCTGACGATGGTGCAGAACACGATCGGCGCGATCATCATCTTGACCAGCTTGACGAAGCCGTCTCCGAAGGGCTTCAGCGCGGCGCCAAATTCAGGCCAGAGGTGGCCGGTGAGGACGCCCAGCATGAGGCCGATTAGCACCTGGACGTAGAGAATCCGGTAGAACGGTTTTCGCGGCTCGCTGTTCGCGGGCCCGGCCAGCGCTTGCTTCTGCATTCTCGTTTCTCCCATGGCTCTGATTTTTTTGACGGCTTTGAGAGCGACCCGGCTTCAGGCCGCCAGCACCGAATGAGGCAGGTGCGATCGGCGGGCGAAGACGTGGCCCTCGAAGATTCGCCGGGCTGTCCGCTGCACCCTGGCAACCGGGCCGGGCTCCAACCGAACCACGAGTTGGCCGGAGGGATGGGCAAGCGTGATCGTCGCCGGCGGCGCCAGCAGTCCGATCATCTCTGCAGCAATGGTTCCGGGCGTCACACACGCAGTCGCGATCGCGACAGCGCCGGTCACCGCCAGCGCGCTATGGCAGTCGTGCGGCATGAAGTAGCGGGTGTTCAACGTCGCCCCGACCGCGGGCGCAATCAGAACCGGTTTCGGAATCACCATTGACGCGGAATCCGGGAAGCCCATCCGGCGACCGGCCTCAATGCGCAGGTTTTCGAGCCGCGCGCGGAAGCCGCCGTCGGCGAAGGCCGAGGGTGCTTCAAGGCCGGTCCATCCCAGATCGGCCGCGCGGACCAGCATGACGGGCATGGCTGCGTCGATGCAGGTCACGTCGATCCCTTCGATGCGATCGACCGGACGTCCTGTCGGCAGCAGGCGACCGGTGCGTGCGCCGGCCGCGTTGGGGAACGACAGTTCGATGGGCGCGGCCGTTCCCGGTACCCCGTCGATCCGCGCTTCGCCCTCATAGGTTACCCGCCCGCCGGGGGTGGCAACCGTCGCGTCAATCAGCTTGCCGGTGTTGACATTATGGATGCGCACGTGGGTGCGATCTGCGGCCGCGGCGACCAGGCCGGCTTCGATTGCGAACGGCCCTACCGCCGCCAGCATGTTCCCGCAGTTCGGTGAGGTATCGACGATCCCTTCACGAACCCGCACCTGGGCGAACAGGTAGTCAATATCGGCGCCTGCCACCGATGCCGGTCCGACGATCGCGACCTTATTGGTAACGGCGTTGCCACCACCGATGCCGTCGATCCCGAAATCGTGCCCACCTCCCATGACAGACAGCAGGATGGCGTCGCGCAGCCTGGGATCGGCCGGAAGATCGCCGGCCAGAAAAAACGGCCCGCGCGAGGTGCCTCCGCGCATCACCACACAGGGAATAGCGATCTGATCGTTCATGGAGCCCTTCCGTTCCCGGACATCTTTGCTCGAACCAGACCATCCCCCGTCCGAACTCTTTTGTGAAATGCAAATATCTGAAGTATTATTCCGTATATCGGTACAACGGAGCCTGCCCATGAATGCAGAACTGCTCGACCTCAAGGCGTTCATCACCGTGGCGGAGATGGGCAGCTTCGTCCGCACCGCGAAGGCGCTGAACCTGTCACAACCGGCGCTGAGCCGGCGCATTCAGAAGCTGGAGGAAAGCCTTGGCGCGCCGCTGCTCGAACGGTCCACGCGCCACGTCAATCTCACCATGACGGGCCGCGACTTCCTGCCGAAGGTGCGCCGCCTCATCGATGAGTTCGAAACCTCGGTGCTGGCCATCCAGGATATCGGCGGGCGAAGTTCGGGTCTGGTTTCGGTGGCTGCCGTGCCGACGGCGGTATTCTATTTCCTGCCGCGCGCGATCGGCCGGTTCGCCGAAGCGTATCCGCGCATTCGCATCCGGATTCTGGATATCGGCGCCAATGAAGGATTGGAAGCGGTCGCGCGCGGAGAAGCCGACTTCGGCATCAATTTCATCGGCGCTTCGCATGCCGAAATTGAATTTGAAAAACTGGTTGAAGACCCTTTCGTCCTGGCCTGTCGCCATGACCATCCGTTGGCATCGCGCAAGCAGGTGAGTTGGTCTGAGATTGTGCCGCACCGTGTCATCACGGTGGGCCGCAACAGCGGCAATCGCGCGTTGATCGACAATGCGATGGCACGGCACGGCTTGCAGCTCAACTGGACGTACGAAGTCGCTCACCTCTCCGGTTCGCTTGGCTTGGTCGAAGCGGGATTGGGCGTCGCCGTGCTACCGAGGCTGGCGACGCCAGCCGCCGGCCATCCGATCATTCACACCATTCGGTTGATCGAGCCGGACGTGTCGAGGACGATCGGAATCGTGCGCAGGCGCGGGGCGACGCTATCCCCTCATGCCAGCCAACTTCTCAAGATGCTCCTCGAGGCATGGCGCTCTCCTTCCCGAGCCAGCGGGCACGGCAAGCCGCGGAACCGCCCCGCTGGGGCAAGTTCGAATGCCGTCCTGACCGACCGGAAGGGGAAACGCCGGTAGCTCGCCGGCGAAGCGGGCAACGCTGGCGGCGAGCAGGTATGTGGAATTGCGGATGGTCGGGCGAAGCCAGCACGCACAAGCTGAATTGATTGCCGCGAATTGATGCGGCGATTGCATCGATGCACGCATTAAGCATCTTCCTTCGCCCGACACCCACGACCTAGGTCTGACAAGAAGCCGCTAGATCGGCTGACGGCCATGCGCTAGAGTTTTGTCGACCGGCTAAAACACCGGCGGCTTGAGGGAGAAAAACGTGAAATCCAAAGTTATTGGCGCACTATCACTCGCGGTCGCCGCGGTCGGGCTGTTTGCAGCCGCCGCACCCGCGTTTGCTCAGCAGAAGACCATTACGGTCTGGTGGGTGAAGGGCTTCTACAAGTCCGAAGATGACGCCCTGCTGGAGACAATCAAGAAATTCGAGGCCAAGAGCGGCATCAAGGTCGAGTTGTCGCAATACGCCGTTCAGGACATGATACCGAAGACAGTGGCGGCGCTCGATTCCGGTACCGTGCCCGATGTCGCCTATTCCGATTCCTACGACGTGCAGGCGGCGGGAAAATGGGCGTTCGAGGGCAAGCTCGAGGACTTGTCCGACATCCTGTTGCCGATGAAGTCGGCCTTTGCGCCGAACACGCTGGAGACGGCGCTGCTCTATGACGACGTTGCCAAGAAGAGGGCCTACTACGGCTTCCCCCTGAAGCAGCAGACCATGCACGTCAACATCTGGAACGACATGCTGGAGAAGGCCGGCTTCAAGCAGAGCGACATTCCGACCAAATGGGAGGATTACTGGTCGTTCTGGTGCGACAAGGTGCAGCCGGGAATCCGCAAGGCGACGGGCCAGCGCATCTACGCCGTCGGCCAGCCGATGGGCGTGGAATCCACAGACGCCTTCCAGTCTTTCTACACGTTCATGGACGCCTATAACGTCAAGCTCGTCGATGACAACGGCAAGCTCCTGGTCGACGATCCCAAGGTGCGTGACGGCTTGATCCATGCCATGAAGGATTATACTGACACCTATATCAGGGGCTGCACGCCGCCCTCCTCCACGACATGGAAGGACCCCGACAACAACGTCGCCTTCCACAACAAGACAATCGTGATGACCCACAACTTCACGATCTCGATCGCGGCGAAGTGGTTCGAGGATTCGACCAACCCGGCGCTGACCCCGGAACAGCGCGCCGCCGGCAAGAAGGCCTACGAGCAGGACATCATCACTGCTGGCTTTCCCAACAAGCCGGACGGCTCGCCGATGAAGTATCGCTCCGACGTCAAGACCGGCGCGATCTTCACGGCCTCCAAGAACAAGGCGGAAGGCAAGGAATTCATCAAGTTCCTGCTCCAGGAGGAAAACCTCAGGCCTTATGTCGAAGGCGGACTCGGCCGCTGGTTCCCGGTAACCACGGCGAGTCAGCAGAGCCCGTTCTGGCAGGCGGACAAGCATCGCAAAGCGGTCTATGCGCAGTTCACTGGCGGAACGCTGCCGTTCGACTTCACCAAGAACTACAAGTTCACGATCCTGAACAACGAGAACGTCTGGGCCAAGGCGATGAACCGGGTGGTGAGCGAGAAGGTGCCGGTGGACAAGGCCGTCGACGAAATGATTGCCCGCATCAAGCAGGTCGCGGGTTGATCTAAATTGCGAGTCGGGCCGGCCGCGGTGACACCGCGGCCGGCCGCTTTCCGGTAGGTATCCGATATGGCGATCACGCTTTCTGGCGATCATGCAATGGCCGCGCCGCCCTTGTCGGCACGGCTAACCCCGGCGCAGGTCTGGGGCATCGTGTTGCTCGCCCCTTATCTCCTCGTATTCTGCGCCTTCGTGATTTACCCCGTTGGTTACGGGCTGTGGCTGGCGCGCCATCCCGCGAGCTACGTCGCGCTCTATCACGATCCCGTCTTCGCACGCGCCGCCGTCAACACGCTGGTCTTCCTGGTCATCGGCATCAATATCAAGATGCTGATTGCGCTGTTCTTGTCCGGTTTCTTCGTTCAGCAGCGCACCTGGATCAAATGGCTTTCCGTGCTGTTCATCCTGCCCTGGGCGGTGCCGTCGATCCCGACCATTCTGTCGGTCCGCTTCATGCTCAATCCCGAATGGGGCGTGGTCAACCAACTCATCTTCAAGTTCACCGGCGACGACGGCCCGAACTGGCTGAACGATCCGACCGTGGCGCTGGCCATGGCGATCGGTGTCCACATCTGGAAGTCGCTGCCGTTCTGGACGCTGATCCTGATCACCGGACGCCTTGCGATACCGCACGATCTGTTCGAGGCCGCGGAGGTGGATGGCGCGAGCTGGTGGCAGAAATTCCGCTTCATCACCTGGCCGTCGATGCAGACTCTTTACATCACCTGCACGCTGCTCTCGATGATCTGGACGCTCGGCGACTTCAACAGCGTCTATCTGCTGACCGGCGGCGGTCCGGCCGACCTCACGCATGTGCTGGCCACGCTCGGCATCCGCTATCTCCGGCTCGACCAGCTCTCGCTCGCGATGGCATCCATCGTCTGCGCGATGCCGTTCGTGTTGCCGCTCGTGTACTTCATGATGAAACGGTTGTCGCGATGAAGCTCCCTACCTTGCGCGAAGTCGCGACCGAAGCGCGGCTCTTGCTGATCGGCATTCCCGTCTTCCTGTGGACGATGATCCCGATCTATCACATGTTCCTGTTCGCGATCTCCCCAAAGGAGGACGCGTTCTCGGGTAAGCTGTGGCCGGACCATCCGACGCTGCACAACTTCTCGATCGTGTTCCATCAGCAACACTATTTCCTTCGCGACTTCTACTTGCAGTTCTGGAATTCGATGGTCATCGCCGCCGCCGTCGGCGTGCTGACGCTGTTCATCGCGACTGCGGCCGCATTCGCGATCTCGCGGCTGCGCGTGCCGGGCGGACGCGTCGTCATGAACCTCGCGCTCTTCACCTATTTCATTCCAGCGGCGTTCCTCGCCGTGCCGATGTACAGGACCATGGGCATTTACGGCCTGCTCAACAATCACTGGTCCCTGATCCTGGCCATGGTGACGATCGCCTCACCTTACGCGATCTGGGTCTTGAAGCAGGCCTCCGACAAGCTGCCGGTCGAGCTCGACGAAGCCGCCGTGATGGACGGCGCGACCACGCCACAGATCTTCCGCCTGATCTATCTGCCGCTGATGATGCCCTCGCTGGTCGCGATCGGCACCTATGCGGTGCTGCTCGCCTGGAACGAATATCTCTACGCGTTCCTGCTGCTGTCGAACGACCGCGATATCACGCTTCCCGTCGCACTCGGCAACTTCCTCGCCGCCGACGACTCGCCGTGGGAGCTGTTGATGACCACCGGCTTCATCTACGCGCTGCCGCCGGCCGCGATCTACTATGCCTTCCGCCGCTACATGGTGGGCGGGCTGACGGCAGGTGCGGTGAAGTCCTGACGCAGCAGGACGCAACGGGTCGTCACAAGCAGGGCGATCTAGCGATAGCGTGGACAATTGCGGGTTGTCCCCGCCTGCTCTAGACTTCGAGCCCTATCAAGGGCTCGTCATCATGCGGGGCAACGACGCGATCCATCTCGGCCTGATGCTGCTGGCGCTCGCGGCGGCCTATCTGGTGCCGTTCGAGCTGTTGCTGCTGGCCTATGTGGTGCTCGGCCCGGCGCACTACTTCACCGAGATCTCGTGGCTGCACGACCGCAGCTACTACCTGCCCCACCGCGGCATCGCGGCTGCGCTCGCGATCCTCGCCGTGGTCGCGGCCCTGATCGACAATGCTTCCTGGTTCGGCTTCGCGATGTGGGCCGCGCTGGTCGTGTGCGCCATGCTGGCGGCGACCGCCTCGGCGATCGAAAGCATGCTGCTGTTCATGGTGGCGATCGCGCTGTCCGCGATCATGTATTCGAGCGGGTCGTCACTGGCGGTCATCGGCATCCTGATTCCGACCCTGATCCACGTCTGCCTGTTCACGCTGATCTTCATGGTGCTCGGTGCCTACCGGTCCGGTAGCCGCGTGCAGGCCGCGCTGGTGGCCGTCTATGTCGTCGCGCTCGCCACGATCCTGCTGCTGCCGCCGACCGCCGAAATCCGGATCACGAGCTTTGCCCGCGTCGGACAGGATTATTTCGGCAATGTCGGCCCGGCCCTGAGCAGGTTGTTCGGCGTGCCCGGCCTTGTCCTCGACACCAGGCTGACGAGCCTGCTCGCCTTCGTCTACACCTACCATTACCTCAACTGGTTCATCAAAGCCGACGTGATCCGCTGGACGGCGGTGCCGAAGGCCCGTCTGGCAGCGATGGCCGCCGCCAGCGCCGCCTCCACCGCGCTGTACTTCTACGACTACGCGTTCGGCTTCACCTTCCTGCTGGCGCTGAGCCTGATCCACATCCTGCTCGAATTTCCGCTCGACAGCCTTGCGCTGCGGCAGCTCGGTGCGGCGATACAAGGCTCAGCGCGTGGATGGCACGCTGCACGGACCGCTACAGCGGCGCCGCGCTCTCGCCCTGCGCGCTCGACAGTTTCGAGGCGAGCGAAGCGATCACGATGACGACCGCGATCAGGGCGATCACCAGCGTGCAGATCGCGTTGATCTCGGGCTTCACCCCCAGCCGCACCTCCGAATAGATCCGGATCGGCAACGTCGCCGAGCCCGGGCCGGTGGTGAAGCTCGCGATCACGAGATCGTCGAGCGACAGCGTGAAAGCGAGCATCCAGCCGGCGACGATCGCGGGCGCGATCAGCGGCAGCGTGACGGCGACGAACGCGCGCATCGGGTCGCAGCCGAGGTCCATCGCGGCCTCTTCCAATGAACGGTCGAGCGAGCCGAGGCGGGACTGGACGACGACGGCGACGAAGCACATCGTCAGCGTGGTATGGGCGATCGTCACCGTCCAGAAGCCGCGCTCGGCGTTCAGCGCCACGAACAGCAGCAGCAGCGACAATCCGGTGATCACCTCCGGCATCACCAGCGGCGCGTAGAGCATGCCGGAAAACAGCGTGCGGCCGCGAAAGCGCTCTCCGCGCGACAGCGCCACGGCCGAGAGCGTTCCGAGCAGCGTGGCGATGGTCGCGGAGGAAACGGCCACCCGCAAGCTCATCCAGGCCGCCTCGATCATGGCGCGGTCATTGAAGAACTCGTGATACCAGCGCAGCGACCAGCCGCCCCACACCGTCACCAGCCGCGAGGCGTTGAAGGAATAGATGACGAGGATCAGGATCGGCAGATAGAGGAAGGCCAGACCCAGCGCGAGTGAGGCGACGTTGAAGCGGGACAGGCGAGAGACCTTGCGCATCGCCTCAGCGCCCCTGTTCCAGCTGTCGCTTCTGCAGCCGCTCGTACAGCAGCAGCGGCAGCAGCAGCACCACCAGCAGCACGATCGCCGCGGCGGATGCCACCGGCCAGTCCTTGTTGGTGAAGAATTCGAGCCACAGCGTCTGGCCGATCATCAGCGAATTGGAGCCCGCCAGGAGATCCGGAATGACGAACTCGCCGACGATCGGGATGAAGCACAGCAGCACGCCGGCGCCGACGCCGGGCAGCGACAGAGGAAAGGTGACGAGCCAGAACACCTGCCAGCGCGGCGCACCGAGATCGGAGGCAGCCTCTTCCAGCATCGGCTCCATCTTCGCGAGCGTGGCGTAGAGCGGCAGGATCATGAACGGCAGGTAGGAATAGACGATGCCGATATACATCGCGCTGTCGGTGGAGAGCCACACCACCGGCTGGCTGACCAGATGCAGCGCCAGCAGGATCCGGTTGAGCAGGCCGTCATGCTGGAGGATGTTGATCCAGGCATAGATGCGGATCAGGAACGAGGTCCAGAACGGCACGATCACCAGCACCATCGCCACCGCCTGCCAGCGCTTGGGCAGCCGCGCCATGCCGTAAGCGATGGGATAGCCGATCAGAAGCAACAGCACGGTCGCGGTGACGGCGACGGCGAGGCTGCGCTCATAGGCGAACAGGTAAATGTCGTCAGAGGCGAGCAGCCTGAAATTGTCGAGCGACAGCGCGGCAAAGGCGGCCTTGATCGCTCCCCACCCCGCCGCCAGGTCGAACACCGGCTCGTAAGGCGGCTGCGCGATCGCCGTCTGCGACAGGCTGATCTTCAGCACGAAGCCGAACGGCACCAGGAAGAACAGCACCATCCAGACATAGGGCGCAATGGCGGCAAACCGCGCCGGCCGCGCGAAGATGCGACGGGAGCTCATGACGGCAGCACCACGCAATCGTCGGGCGTAAACCAGGCGACGACGTGCTGGTTCAGGCTGTAGGCGTCGACATCGAGGCGCGCGCTGTTGGCGACGGACGCCTGCATCATGCCACCGGTGTCGAGCTTCACCTTGTAGGTGGTGGTGCCGCCGAGATAGCAGATGTCCGCGATCACGCCGTCCAGCCGGTTGATCGCCATTTCATGACCGGCCTCGCTCACAGGGCCGCGGCGCGACAGCTTGACCTTCTCGGGGCGGATCGCGACCGAAAATTTTCCCGCGCCGACCGGTTCGCGCGGCTCGGCCACCACCAGCGCACCCGCATCGCGCGTGCCGATGATCAGACGATGACCGTCGCGCAATTTGGACTCGCCGTCGAACAGATTGATGTCGCCGACGAACTCTGCGATCCAGCGCGAGCGCGGCGCCTCGTAGAGTTCGCGGGGGCTGGCGACCTGGGCGAGCTTGCCGGCCTTCATCACGCCGATCCGGCTCGCCATCGTCATCGCCTCCTCCTGGTCGTGGGTGACGATGATGAAGGTCATGCCGAGCCGGCGCTGCAGCTCCATCAGCTCGTCCTGCGTGCTCTCGCGCAGCTTCTTGTCCAGCGCTGCGAGCGGCTCATCCAGCAGAAGAAGCCGCGGACGGCGCGCCAGCGCACGCGCCAGCGCCACGCGCTGCCGCTGGCCGCCGGAGAGCTGGTCGGGCTTGCGCTTCTCGAGTCCTTCGAGCTTCACCAATGCGACCATCTCGGCCACGCGGCTGGCGATCTCCGCGCGCGCCATGCCTGCACGCTTCAGGCCGAAGGCGATGTTATCGCGCACCGACAGATGCGGAAACAGCGCGTAGTTCTGGAACATCATGTTGATCGGCCGCTCATGCGGCAGCGCCTGCGCAATGTCCTTGCCGCCGAGCAGGATGCGTCCCTCGTCCGGCGCCTCGAAGCCGGCGAGCATGCGGAGCAGCGTGGTCTTGCCGCAGCCGCTGGGCCCGAGCAGCGCAAAGAACTCGCCGGCCTTGATGTCGAGCGAGACGCCGTCGACGGCCCGGAACGTCCCGAAGGTCTTGGCGACGCCCTCGATGCGCAGCAGCGGCTGGCCCGCCGCAGGGTGCGGATCCGCGCCAGCCGCATCCGCCGCGACGTCCGTTCCGGGCAACTCTTCCGCCATGGTCCCTGCCAACCCCGATTCCGCCGCACGCTAGCGGCGGATCGGCCTTTGCTCAACCGGCTCGGGGCAGATCGTTCACATCACATTCGCCATGAACGCCGCCAGCGCGTCGCGGTCAGCCTCCGGCATGGTCAGGCCGAGCTTGGAACGGCGCCACAGGATGTCCTCCGGGAAGCGCGCCCATTCGCGGCTCATTAGATAATGCACCTCGGCACCGGTCAGGTCGGGGCCGAAGGCGGGGCCGAGCTCGTCGCGGGACTTCGCCTCACCGAGCACAGCCGATAGCCGCGAGCCGTAGGACCCGACGAGGCGCTGGGCTTGCGGCTCCGAGAGAAAGCGCCAGCGGTCGCGCGCAAGATCGACCTCGGTGTCGAAACGATCCCAGGCAAAATCTCCGCCCGGTAGCGCCGATCCAGCGGTCCAGGGCGGCGACATCGGATAGAACTTGGTCAACTTCGTCAGCGCACGCTCCGCGCGCAGGCGGGAGGTGGTGACGTCGCCGCCGAACGTCGTGATCAGCGGCGCCTTGCGCCGGCGGACATGGAACAGCGTCGTGCCATCGCGTCGGCGCGCGGACGCCAGCGTCAGGTTGACGCCTGAGACCGACCGGACCACGTCGGTCGGAGCAACACGCTCGCGGAAATAGCGGCTGGCCGCTTCGCAGAGATAGCTGACGTCGGCTCCCGGCATCGCGACGATCGCGGGATCGCCGGTGAAATCATGCGTGACCGTGCCGATCAGCGTGAAGTCGCGCTCGAGCGGGCTCGCGAAGATCAGCCGTCCATCGCTGTTCTGGAAGACGTAGACGTTATCGGAATAGAACAGCCGCGGGACGATGATCTGGCTCATCTGCATCGCCGCCATGGCGGGCTGCGGCTGCCGCAGCACGGTCTCCGCGACCATCGACGTCCAGCCGCCGGTGGCGTTGGCGAGCGCCCGGGCCGTGATCGTGCGGCGGTGGCCGCGATCGACCACCGCGAGCCGCCAGGTGTCGGTTCGATCGGCGCGCACACAACGTGCTCCGGTCCGGATCGCGGCGCCGCGCTCGGCCGCATCCAGGGCCGTGAGCACCACCAGGCGGGAATCGTCGACGACGCAGTCCGAATATTCGAAAGCCGTGCCGAATGGTCGTTTCAGCGCGTTACCGACCGGATGATGCGTGATGTCGAGGGTCGTCGCGGCAGGCAGGCCGCTCCGGTTCGTCAGCCCGTCATAGAGGAACAGGCCGGCGCGCAATAACCATGGCGGGCGCTCGTCGGAATGTGCCGGAATCACGAAGCGCATCGGCCGGACCAGATGCGGAGCGATCCGGAGCCAGGTCCGGCGCTCGGCGAGCGCCCGGTGCACCCGCCGGAAGCCACGCCGCTCCAGGACCGACAGATCCCCGTGGATCAGCCGCGGCGTCGCCGACGATGCCGCGCCGCCGAGATCGCCCTGCTCCAACAGGATGACGCGCAGGCCACGGCCGGCCGCATCGCGGGCGAGGCTGACACCATTCAAGCCGCCGCCGATGATCGCAAGGTCGTAATCTGCCATGAAACCGTCGAGAGGGAGCGAAGCGAAACGCTCTCATCCCTAGAGCCATTTCCGTTCCGATGAAATCGGAACGGGCTCTAGATTTTTGTTCTGACGCGTTTTCTTGACGCGAACCGGTATTCAGTTCGCTCGAAAACGCTCTAACCGGTCTTGAGCGCAAGCTCCATGGCCTCGGCGCGGCCGACGAGATCAGCATATTTCCCGATCGGCAGGGGCTTGCCGAGCAGGTAGCCCTGCACGCCGTCGCAGCCCTCCTTGGCGAGGAAGGCGAGCTGCTCGATCGTCTCGACGCCTTCGGCGACGATCGACATGTCCAGGCCATGGCCGAGATCGATCACGGCGCGCACGATCGCGGCCGATTGGGGGTTGCGGCCGAGATTGATGATGAAGGCGCGGTCGATCTTGATCTTGTCGAACGGGAACGCCTGGAGATAGCTCAGCGAGGAATAGCCGCTGCCGAAATCGTCCATGGAGATGCGCACGCCGAGCGCCTTCAGCCGGCGCAGCAGGGCCAGGCCCCGGTCGAAGTCCTCGATCAGCACGCCCTCGGTGATCTCGAGCTCGAGCCGGCCGGGTGCAAGGCCCGTCTCGATCAGGATCGAATGGACCAGCCCGACCACGTCGCCGTGCATGAATTGCGCCGGCGACAGATTGACCGCGACCTGGAGCGGCTTCGGCCAGGACGACGCCTCGCGGCAGGCCTCGCGCAGGATCCACTCGCCCATCTCGACGATCAGGCCGCTTTCCTCCGCAATCGGGATGAATTCGGCCGGGGAGACCTGGCCGCGCACCGGATGCTGCCAGCGCGCCAGCGCCTCGAAGCCGATGATCTCGCTCTCCGCGACGCTGTGGCCCGCGGCTCCCTGCGGCTGGAAGGCGAGCGAGAGCTCGCCGTTCTTGATCGCCATCGAGAGGTCCTGGTGCAGCACGCGGCGATCGCGGATCTGCTGGTCCATCTCCGGCTGGAACAGGCTGATCGTGCCGCGCGATTTCTGCTTGGCACGGAACAGCGCCGCGCCGGCATTGGCCAGCAGCGAGGCACCGTCCGCGCCGTTGTGCGGGAAGATCGACATGCCGGTGGTGACGCCGGCGCGGACCGCCCGGCCGTCGATCTGGAAGTCCTCGGCGACAGCATCACCGATCTGCTGTGCCAGTGCGAGACCTGCTTCGGGCTGTTTGCCGTCGATGATCAGGCCGAACTCGTCGCCGGACAGGCGCGCCACCACGCCGCCGCGCGCGGAGTCCTGGAGCCGCTGGGCAACCTCGACCAGAAGCTTGTCGCCGAGCGCGTGACCGAAGACGTCGTTGACCTCCTTGAGGCCGTCGAGATCGACGCACAGAACCGCGAATTCCTCGCCGGTGCCCTCGCAGGCCTCGATCATCTGGGTCAGCGCCTGCAGGAAAGCCGCACGGTTCGGCAAATCGGTGAGGCCGTC
Source organism: Bradyrhizobium sp. SZCCT0153 (assembly GCF_018129995.1). Taxonomy (GTDB): domain Bacteria; phylum Pseudomonadota; class Alphaproteobacteria; order Rhizobiales; family Xanthobacteraceae; genus Bradyrhizobium; species Bradyrhizobium japonicum_G. Next base: position 1,500,769 of record NZ_JAFCKS010000001.1, on the reverse strand, counting down.
GTGGTAGGCCATGTGCGCCATGCGCGACTCGGTCTGCCGGCGATCGGTGACGTCCTCGTGGGTCTTGATCAGATATTGCGGCTCGCCGGCGTCGTTCAGCACGGTGGCGCGGCGGGTGAGGAACAGTCGCAGACCGTCCTTGGTGGAGATCGGATGCTCCTCGGTGATCATCCCGCGCTTCTTGATCGCGGCTTCGTCGCGCGCGATGATCAGCTTGGCTTCCTTGGGATTGAAGATGTCGGACGCGGTCAGGCCCGTGGCTTCCTCGCGCCTGCGGTTGAGGATCGTCTCTGCGCTGCGGTTGGCGAGCAGATAGCGGCCGTCCTTGACCTGTTCGACGATCAGCGCCACCGGGATGTTGTCGACCACGAGCTCGAGGAACTTCTTCGTGCTCTCCAGCTCCTGCGACAGCGAGCGGCGGTCGGTGATGTCCTCGAACACCACCAGCAGGAATTCAGGCTTGTTGCTCTCGTTGCGGACCACGATCCGGATCGAGGCCACCATGCGCTGAGTCGCGCCGCGCTCGACCTCGAACTCGTTGCGGTACTGGCCGGCGGGCGCGATCAGCGCCGCGCGATCGGTCGCCTCGATGCTGGCCGCCGAATTCGGCGCGAACAGCTCGCGCGCGTTCTTGCCCACGACCTGGTCGCGCGAGAAACCCCAGAACCGCTCATAGGCGCTGTTGGCGAAGATGTAGCGCCCGTCCTCGATGTTCTTCGCGGCAACACAGGCCGGCACGTTGTCCAGCACCGTTTCCAGGAACTGCTTGGTGGAGGCGAGCTGTCGCGACAGTCTGCGTTGCTCGCTGACGTCCAGATGCGTCGCCACCGAGCCGCCGTTGGGCAGCACGAAATATTTGACCAGGATAGCGCGCCCGTCCGGCAGTTCGGTAATCAGGCCGTTGGTGCTCGCCGCCTTCTCGTAGAACTCGTCGTCGGAGGCGCCGCCGATTACCCCCCGCTTGCGTCGCAGCTCGAGGAGCTCGTAGCCGTTCATGCCGGTCCAGAGATCTGACCGCGCCAGACCGTAAATCTCGAGATAGCGGTCGTTGCAGAAGATGATGCGCCGCTGCGCATCCGTCATCACCACGCCCTGGTTGAGATTGTTCATGGCGGAGGAGACGAAGGCATTGCGCCGCAACTGCAAACGCCTGGTCCGGCGCAGCGAGGAATGGATCCAGAGCGCGACCGCGGCGAGGAAGGAACAGACGACGACGCCCGCGATCAGGGCTTCCCAGATCACGTTGGGGTCCAGCTTGTCGAGATAGCTCGGAGGGGCGAAGCTGCCCAAGAGGGCAGAGGCGCGCGCGGGCGCGACCGCAGCGGCCAGGCACACGACGGCCTGCACCGCAATCGGAAGCGCGCTGCCCACGTGCCAGTTCTTCTCAACCATCAGCCACCCGCGATTTCAACGTCGGATTGTCTGGCCTCGCGGGTTTGGATCGGGTAAACGCCTGTAAGCGCAACGGAAAAATGTGACGTCAAATACGGCAATTGCCCTGACATGATAAATGCTTGCTTAACGGAAAACGCCCCCGCACCGGCGTTTCCAGGCCCGATGCCACCGCCGCTTCCGGCAAACGTCCCGCACAACCATGGATAGGGTCGACTGCATCGTCATCGGAGCCGGCGTGGTCGGGCTCGCGGTGGCTCGAAAGCTGGCGCAGGCCGGGCGCGAGGTGATCGTGCTCGAGGAAGCCGAGGCCATCGGCACCATCACCTCCTCACGCAACAGCGAGGTGATCCATGCCGGCATCTACTACCGCGCCGGGAGCTGGATGGCGCGCATGTGCGTCAGCGGCAAGCACGCACTCTACCGTTACTGTTCCGAGCGCGGCATCCCGCACCGGAATTGCGGCAAGCTGATCGTCGCGACCAACCCGAAAGAGACCGAGAAGCTGCAATCGATCAGGGCGCATGCCGAGGCCAATGGCGTGCTCGACATGCAGCTGCTCGCGGGCGAGGCGGCACGCGCGCTGGAGCCGGCGCTCGCCTGCGACGCCGCGCTGCTGTCGCCGTCGACCGGCATCATCGACAGCCACGCCTACATGCTCTCGCTGCGCGGTGAAGCCGAGGAAGCGGGCGCCGCCTTCGCGTTTCACACCCCGTTGATCCGCGCCAAGGCGACCGCCGGCGCCATCGAGATCGAGGCGGGCGGCGAAGCGCCGATGACGCTGCAATGCAGCCTCCTCGTCAACGCCGCGGGGCTCTCGGCAACGACGGTGGCGCGCAACATCGACGGAATGCCGCTGGACCGGATTCCGCCGACCTATTTCGCCAAGGGAAACTACTTCAGCTGCAACGCCAGGGCGCCGTTCTCGCACCTGATCTATCCGGTGCCCGAGCCCGGCGGGCTAGGGGTGCATCTGACGCTGGACATGGCGGGGCAGGCACGCTTCGGCCCCGACGTCGAGTGGATCGAGACGATCGATTACGAGGTCGACCCGTCGCGCGCCGAGCGCTTCTACCCGGCGATCCGCAAATACTGGCCGACGCTGCCAGACGGCGCGCTGATGCCGAGCTATTCGGGCATCCGCCCGAAAATCGTGCCGCCGGCGGTGGCCACGCAGGATTTCCTGATGCAGGGCCCGCGCGATCACGGCGTCGAAGGCCTGATCAATCTGTTCGGCATCGAGTCCCCGGGACTGACATCATCGCTCGCGATCGCGGACCACGTCGCCGAGCTCGCGAATTCATAGAGCGCTTTCGAGCGAATTGGATACCGGTGCGCGGAGGGAACACACGTTCAAACCGAAGCTGGAGCCCCGTTCCGATTCCATCGGAAACGACTCTCGGCGCCGCGCAAAGATCCTTGCACGGTTCGAACCTTCCCGCAGGGATGAGCGCAACAACACTCACCCCTGCCTGAAAGGGTGCGATCAAACTCTACGCTGTTGCGGGGGTACTAGTGGAGCGTGTCGCCGTGCCTCAGACGCTCGATCTGATCCTTGACCAACAACTTCCGGCGCTTCAACTCAACAATTTGCAGGTCGTCTGTTGAAAGGTGCACGAGAGCTTCGTGCAATTCGTTTTCCAGAAGTTTGTGCTTCCGTTCCAATTCAACGAGATGTGCCTGAATTGTCATTCGAAACCTCCTCGGTAGGGGTGAACCTCAGGATTCGATCCGGACAAGGAAGTCTACATCACCGTTTCGTTCTGTCGATGGGTATCCGTCGTCGCAGCGTCATTTTTGAAAATTCATATGTAACGAACCGTGAGTAATGGAACCACACGGGAAAAATCCATGATATCAATGTGCTTGCGCGGTGCCGTAGCGAACCGCAGAAATATCTTGCGGGAGATCGGCGAGCAACGCTCGCAGATCGCTTGCGATCACCTCGCGCAAGGACGATAATTTCCACAGGGCATCCACAGCCTTAATCTCACGCCTTTCGGTTTTTCGGCCACCGCAGACATGACCAATGAAGACGAGCGCGAGCTCGAAGCCGAACTCGCCCGGTTGCAGCAGGAACACCGAGATCTCGATGCGGCGATCGATGCACTGCATCAATCGCCTGCCCCCGACCTGTTGCGGTTGCAGCGACTGAAGAAGCGCAAGCTGTTGTTGCGCGACCGTATCGCGTTCATCGAAGACCAGATCACGCCCGACATCATCGCCTGATCCACAGGGACAATTTTTGCGGCGGCTCGCCGCATGTGAATCCGCTTGACTCCAAAAGAACAAAATAAGAACATCCGGGAGCCCTACGCCCCCAGGAAACCGCCCAAGGAAAAGCAGATGCCGGCAACCGCCCTTCTCGACAACGGCCATTATGAACAAGCCTGCGATCAGGCGATCGCGATGTGCGACGGCAATCTTCGCAGCACCATCAAGGCGCTGATCATGGCCAATGAATATCTCGAGGCCGAACTCGAGGAATTGCAGGCGGCGATTTCCGCCGGCTGCATTCCGGAGACCTCGCGCAGCAAGATGCGGAGCAACAGCAGCGCCGCCTGATCCAAGCTCGGAGCAACGCCATGTCGGACGTGACCTACTACGTTGCAATGCCCTTCCTGATCGATACCGACGGATCGCCGGTGGCGGGCGCCGCCGAGGAATGCCAGAGCTCGACGGCCGCGTTGCGGCGCGCCGAGATCTTGTCGCGCGGTCCCGGCCACATCGGTGCCGTCGCGTTCAGCCGCAGCGGCGATCCGATGACCGGCGAATTCGGTGACGCCACGTTGCTGCGCAAATTCGGCAACGTGCCGGAAGACCTGGCCACGCTGTGAAGGCCTGGCTACGCAGTGAATATCTGGCCACGCTGTAAGATCAGCTGCTGACCAGCCTGATCCGCGGCTCGTGCCGCCGGTGCGCCTTGCGCACATACATGGCGGCATCCGCCTCCTCCAGGGCGCGGCTCGCGTCTGACTGCGCCCCCAGCAGCGCGACGCCGGCGGAGGCGCCCGCGCTCACATGCTGACCGCGAAAGACGAAGGACAATTCGTCGATTGCCTGCTCGAAGGCCGCGGCCTTCGCCTTGGCGTCGGTCTCGCTGAGGTTCCAGAGCAGCAGCGCGAACTCGTCGCCGCCGAGCCGGCCGACCACGTCCGAGGCGCGGACCTGCCGCTTCAGCGCAGTGGCAATCGTCTTCAGCACCTCGTCGCCTGCGGCATGACCGAAGGAATCGTTGATCGGCTTCAGACGATCGACGTCGAGCACGATCAGCGCGCCGCTGGCGCGATACCGTTTCATGTAGGCGATGGCGCGCGCGAGCTCGCGTTCGAAGCCGCGACGGTTCGGAATCTCGAGCAGGAAATCGGTGTCGGCGGCCGCCTCGAGTTCCGCGACCCGCTGCAGGGCCCGCTTGAGTTTGCTCCGCAGGCCGCGGACGACCTTGGCGCCGTTGTCGGCCGACGCTTCGCGCCGCGCCGCCTTGGCCGGACGCTTGGCAAGAGGCTTCGCAAGACTCTTGGCAGCACTCTTGGCAGGACTCTTGGCAAGGCGCTTGGGGGCGGCTTTGGAGCGGCTGACGCCGGTCTTCGGGCCCTTTTTGGCCTTCGCAGCGTTCGCCCTTTTTGGTTTCTTCATGGGCTTCCTGCTCAATGAAGGCTTGCGGGGATTCACCAAGACAGGATAGTGCATTCCCTTCTCCTTGCCATCGCCTTGCGAGCCGCCGGCCGGAACCGTTAATCTGGCCTATCCTTCTATTTTTTGGGCACAATTGACGTCATGACCGCGCCGATCGCCATCATCATGGGAAGCCAGTCGGACTGGGAGACGATGCGGCATGCCGCCGACACGCTTGCCGCGCTCGGCGTTGCCGCCGACACCCGCATCGTTTCCGCCCACCGTACCCCCGACCGGCTGTTTACGTTCGCCAAGGGCGCCAAGGTGGCCGGTTACAAGGTCGTCATCGCCGGCGCCGGCGGCGCTGCGCATCTGCCCGGCATGGCGGCGGCCCTGACGGAACTGCCCGTGTTCGGCGTTCCCGTCGAATCCAGGACGCTCAAGGGCATCGATTCGCTCTATTCGATCGTCCAGATGCCCGCGGGCATCCCGGTCGGCACCCTCGCCATCGGCAAGGCCGGTGCGATCAATGCGGCGCTGCTGGCGGCCTCGGTGCTGGCATTGTCCGACCCGGCTTTGTCCGATCGCTTGGTCGCCTGGCGCAAGGCGCAGACCGATGCGGTTGCCGAGCGCCCGGAGGACAAGGCGTGACCGACTCGAAGCAGGTGAAGCTGAAACCCGGCGACACCATCGGAATCCTCGGCGGCGGACAATTGGGGCGGATGCTGGCCATGGCGGCGGCGCGGCTCGGCCTGCGCTGCCAGGTGTTCTCGCCCGATCCGGACTCGCCGGCCTTCGACGTCGTCCTGAACGCGACCTGCGCCGAATATGCCGATGTCGAGGCACTCGAGCTGTTTGCGAACGACGTCGACGTCATCACCTACGAATTCGAGAACGTGCCGTCCGCGGCGGCGATGGTGCTGGACGCGCGCCGCCCGGTGCTGCCCAACCGCAAGGTCCTGGAGACCACGCAGGACCGGCTCGCGGAGAAGGACTTCGTGACGCGGCTCGGCATCGGCACCGCAGACTATGCCGACGTCACGTCCGTCGCGTCGTTGCGCGAGGCGATCGTCCGGATCGGCCTCCCGGCCGTGCTGAAGACCCGCCGCTTCGGCTACGATGGCAAGGGCCAGGCCATCATCCGCGAGGGCGACGACATCGCCAAGGTCTGGACCAGCCTCGGGACCAAGCAGGCTATCCTGGAAGCCTTCGTGCCGTTCGAGCGCGAGATCTCCGTGATCGCCGCGCGCTCGGCCACGGGTCAGGTCGAATGCTTCGACGTCACCGAGAACGAGCACCGCGACCACATCCTGAAGATATCGCGCGCGCCCGCGCTCATACCGGACGCCCTTGCGGAAGAAGCGCGCAGCATCGCCGGCAAGATTGCCAGCGCGCTCGACTATGTCGGCGTGCTCGCGGTGGAGATGTTCGTGCTCGCCAATGGCACCGGCCCGAAGGTGCTGGTCAACGAGATCGCCCCGCGCGTGCACAATTCCGGACACTGGACGCTTGACGGCGCGTCCGTCTCGCAATTCGAGCAGCACATCCGCGCCATCGCCGGCTGGTCGCTCGGCAAGCCCGTGCGCCATGGCGAAATGGTCACCATGACCAATCTGATCGGCGACGAGATCAACGACTACGACAAGTGGCTGTCCGTGCCCGGCGCCACGGTGCACATCTACGGCAAGGGTGCACCGCGCCCCGGCCGCAAGATGGGCCACGTCACCGAGGTCAGGCCGACGAAAGGCAAGTAACGGGACCGCAGCAGATGCAGCGATCCCGCTTTGCAATCACGCCGTCTTTGCGCCCGCGACGATGCCGGCGGGCTCCTCGCTGAGCCAGCGATAGATCGCCCCGCCCAGCGCGCCGCCGATCAGGGGCGCGACCCAGAACAGCCAGAGCTGCGCTGTCGCCCAGCCGCCGACGAACAGTGCGGGACCGGTGCTGCGTGCCGGGTTCACCGAGGTGTTGGTGACGGGGATGCTGACGAGATGGATCATCACCAGTGCGAGCCCGATCGCCAGCGGCGCGAAGCCCACGGGCGCCCGGCCGTGGGTGGCGCCCATGATGATGAACAGGAACATCATGGTCATCACGACCTCGGTGAGGAAACACACGATCATGCTGTACTGGCCGGGCGAATGGGCATCGTAACCGTTGGACGCAAAGCCCTTGGTGACGTCGAAGCCGGGAGCTCCACTTGCGATGATGTAGAGGAGCCACGCGGCCACGATCGCGCCGGCCACCTGCGCGATCACATAAGGCAGGATCTGTCCGGCCGGAAAACGCCCGCCGGCCGCAAGACCGACGGTGACAGCCGGGTTGAGATGGCAGCCGGAGATGTGCCCGATCGCATAGGCCATGGTGACCACGCTCAGCCCGAATGCGAGGGAGACACCGACCAGACCGATGCCGACCTGCGGAAAGCCGGCTGCGATCACCGCGCTCCCGCAACCTGCGAATGTGAGCCAGAAGGTGCCGATAGCCTCGGCCGCGTATTTTTTCATATCCATGGTCGTCCCCTGCTTTCAAAGATTCCGGAACGAAGCTCCGGAAACGGCCCCACCCTTGGCGTCGAATCTCCCAAATCGGGGCCGCGCGGAGCTATTTTTGCCTCATTTAATGGCTGAACTTGGCCCGAAAGCCCGCTTGGCCGGTGGACATCCCACGTTTTGTCTGATACATCCGCGCCCTCAAGGTTAAGGGCTTGTGCGTTTCGCCATCCCCTTTGACTTACCAGAATTCAAATCTGATCCACTGAAGAGGATGCCGCGTGCAGGTTCTCGTTCGCGATAACAATGTCGATCAAGCCCTCAAGGCGCTGAAGAAGAAGATGCAGCGTGAGGGTATTTTCCGCGAGATGAAGCTCCGCGGTCACTACGAAAAGCCCTCCGAGAAGAAGGCCCGTGAAAAGGCCGAAGCCGTGCGTCGCGCACGCAAGCTGGCCCGCAAGAAGCTCCAGCGCGAAGGCCTGCTGCCGATGAAGCCGAAGCCGGTGTTCGGCGCCGGTCCCGGCGGTGATCGCGGTGGTCGTAGCGGCCCGGGTGCAGGTGCAGGTCCGCGCGGACCGCGCTGATTTACCGGGTTTAGCAAGACTTCAGTTTTCGATGACGCGGGCCCCAGGCCCGCGTTATTGTTTTGTGAGGGGTGCCTTTCTGGGACAGGGCACTACCGATGCGGCACGAGCGCGAGCGAACCGTAGATGGCCTCCCCTTTCCCCGAGCACCGCTTGGCGCGGTTACGCCAGATCTGGCAGCCGCCGCTCGTGCTGGCTTTGTTGGGGATGGTGCTGTGCGGCTGCTCCTTCGACCTGGGATCGCTGATGCCGGAGAAGGACAAGCCACAGGAGGCGCCCAAGGCGGCCGCCACCGCCGAGAGCGCCGTCAGCCCTGGCAACGTCAGCGAAGCCCAGGCCCTTACGGCAAAGGCCCAGGCCCTGGCAAAGTCCGGCGAGACGGCGGCGGCGCTCGATGAGTTCAATCGCGCGGTCGGGCTCGATCCCTACAATGCGCAGGCGCTCTATGGTCGCGCCCTGATCTATCAGGGCAGCAACCAGCACGACTTCGCGATCGCCGATTTCAGCGCGGCGAGCGGGCTCAACCCGCAGAAGGTGGAGCCGCTGCTCGGGCGCGCCACCAGCTACCTCGCCCTCGGCAAGGTCAAGGAGGCCGCGGCCGATCTCGATGAGGCCTCCGAGGCCGATCCGCTCAATGCCCAGGTCTGGACCACGCGCGGACAGGCCTATGAACGGCTGGGCGACAGGACCAAGGCGGCCGCGTCCTACACCAAGGCAGTCTCGCTCCGACCGCGCGACGACACCGCGCGCAGCGGCCTCGCCCGCGTCGGCGGCTGACGACTTGGCGCAGCGCCTGCGCCGTCTTAATCCGGGGTGACGCTCTTCGGCAGAACGGAATGGAACATGGACTTGACGCCCGACAGCATGTCGTCGGCGACATTGGTCTTCGGCCTCGGCATGGACGCGCCGGCATCGGCGCGCAGATCCAGCGGCGGTGCGATCATCGGGACGGGAATGTCAGCCGGCGGCGTCAGCCGATTCGGGTTCTCGCCGCCGACCGAGGCCGTGTAAGGGGGGGGTGCCTGCGACGAGTCGTTATTGCCATAGGCCTCAGGTGCGGGGGTCGAGACCGTGATCGGCGGTGGCAAGGGGCGCACCATGGACGGCTCCGTCGCCACGACACGCGGCGCCTCCGGGGTGCGGGCCGCGTCCCGGACCGCAAACTCAGGGGCCTTCTCGGACGACTTGGTCTCGGTTGATTTGGCCTCGGCGGCTTTGCCCTCAGGCGACTTGCGCAGGCGCTCGATCGCCGCACGCACGAGATCGTTGGCGTCGGGCGTCGCGGCCGGAGCGGCAGCCGCCGAATTGGCCTCGACCACCGGGGCGGCGGGAGCAGGCGCAGTGACGGACGGGGTTGACTTGGCGAGCGCCTTCTCGCGCGCGGACGGCTTGCCGCGCGGGGCAGCCTCGGCCGGTGCCACGTCCGCAATAGCCTTCTCGGTCGTCTTGTCAGCGGACTTATCAGCCGTCTTGGGCTCAGCACCCGAGTGGTCGGCAGCCTTCTCGGCCGCCGGCTTGTCCATCATGCTCTTCTCGGAGATGCCTTTCGCCTTCACGCCGGGTGCCGGGAGGTTGGCCACAGCGGCGGGCTTGCCGTTCTTGCCGGAATCGGCGGGCGCCATCACGGCCGCGGGCGCATCCGCCGCCGGCTTGGCGTTGATGTAATGATTAACGATGTACGCCCCGATGATCGTCGCGAGCACCGAAGGGAAGATATCCATCGAGATTTTAGCGATGTATTTCAGCATTCCGGCCACTCCCCGCGCGATCTGATGCGGGAACTTTGGGGCATTGTAAGGGATCAACTGCGACGGATCGATGGCAAAGGGTAACGCCGGACTTACGGCTTCAGCTCGATCTCAAGGAACACGATCTCGGTTGCGGTTTCGTTAAGCACGTCGTGCTGGACGCCGGCCTTGCGAAAGTAGGATTTTCCAGCCGCGAGCTGAGCCCTGGACCGCTCGCCATTGGGCGCCACGATGGTCATCTCCCCCGCCACCACGGGAACAATGACGTAGTCCATGCCGTGGGTGTGATGCCCGGTGGCGCTGTTCGGAGCAAGCCGCCACTCGGTCACCCGAACCTGCTCGTTGTCGACCTGAACCTCTGACTTGGCGGCAAGCATTGGAACTCTCCTTACGGCAGGATCCGGAAAGAAGGTTTTCCGGAAAGATCATGCCCAGACAATAGCCTAAAGCGCGACCGCGCTTTAGGGCACGAAAACCATGAACACGTAGACGGCAAATACCACCATATGGACCAGCCCGAACAGGACATTGGTCCTGCCTGTACCGAAGGTCAGCATGCTCAGGAAGAAAGTCAGGAGCAAAAGCACACTGCCCTGGTCGCTGAGGCCGAGCTCGAGCTCCTTGTCGAGCGCGTAGGTGGCGACGCCGACGGCCGGGATGGTCAGCCCGATCGTCGCCAGCGACGAGCCGAGCGCGAGATTGATGCTCTTCTGGAGGTCGTTCTTGCGGGCCGCCGAGACCGCTGCGACGCCTTCCGGCATCAGGATCAGGAGCGCGACCAGAAGTCCGGCAAAGGCAGGCGGCGCGCCGATCCTGGCCGCGACGGCGTCGACCACCAGGGAGAATTTCTTGGCCAGCAGCACGACCGCCAGCAGCGCAATCAGCAGCAGCACGACGCTGAGCACCAGGGTCCGGCCCGACGGATGCGCCTCGCCGCTCCCACCATCCGCCCGTTCGTGGACGAAGTAATCCTTGTGCAGCACGGTCTGGGTGTAGAGAAACACCCCATACAGCGCGAGCGTGACCACGTCGACGAAGCCGAGCTGAACCGCCGAATAGACCGGGCCCGGCGTGGTGGTCGTGTAGTTCGGCATGATCAGGGTGATGGTCGCGAGCGCGAACAGCACGCTGAGATAGACGTTGGCCCCCGAGAGCTGAAAACCCTGCTCGCGATAGCGCAGGCCGCCGATGAAGATGCACAGCCCGACGAGGCCATTGCAAACGATCATGACCACGGCGAACACGGTGTCGCGCGCCAGTGCCGGGGCAGGCTTGTCGCCCAGCATGATCGTGGTGATCAGCGCCACCTCGATGATGGTCACCGAGAGCGTCAGCACCAGGGTGCCATAGGGCTCGCCGACCCGTTCGGCGATCACTTCGGCATGATGAACCGCGGCGAAAACCGTGCCGAACAGGATGACCAGGAGCACGAGGGCGAAGACGAGCCCGCCGAACGACAGCGTGAACACGTAGCCCGTGGCGCTGACGGCCGCGAACAGCAGCACGGCCAGTGCCGGAAAGACCCAGGCCGACCGGGGCATCGGATCATGCGCGCTCATCCATCGGCTCCAATTATGTCCAGCATGACCCGGAAACGTGTGCCGCGGTTTTCCGAAAAGATCATGCTCGATCGAAAAAGGCTGAGGTGCGATGAAAGTTCATCACACCTCAGCCGAGCAGTAGCAAATCGGGCGGCAGATTCAATGCCAGTGCAGGATCGGCGCGACCGGCAGCAGCGTCAGCAGCAGGAACAGCGGGATCAGCACGGCACCGGCGCGCAGGAGATAGCCGAAAAAGCTCGGCATCTCGATGCCGTTCTCGCTGGCGATGCTGCTCACCATGAAGTTCGGCGCATTACCGATATAGGTGAGCGCGCCCATATAGACCGCGCCCATGGAGATGGAGGCGAGCGTGCCCGAAAGCTGATGCATCAGCACTTGCGGGTCGCCTCCGGCGAGTTCGAAGAACAACAGATAGGTCGGCGCATTGTCGAGGAACGCCGACATCAGGCCGGTGAACCAGAAATAGGCAACCTCGCGCGGCGTGCCGTCCGGCGCGGTCACGGCCGACAACAGCCAGGCAAACGCGCCGTGATGGCCGGCATCGAGCATCGCAATGACCGGGATGATCGCGACAAAGATGCCGGCGAACAGTTTCGCGACTTCGCGGATCGGCTCCCAGGTGAAGCCGTTGGCCTGCCGGTGCTCCTCCGGCGTCAGCCACACCGACAGGGCCGCAATGGCCAGCAGCGCCGCGTTGCGGGCGATGTCTTCCAGCTCCATCGTGGTTCCGAGAACGTCGAAGGCGACGCCGGGCTTCCACATCGCCGAGGCCAAGAGGCTCGCCACGATGGCTGCGATCAGCACCAGGTTGACGAGGCCGCGGATTCGGACCGGCTTGGTGGGACCTGTATCGCCCGGCGGCGGCTCGCTGCGGAAGTGCCAGACGTCGACGGCGACGAAGATCGCCAGCAGCAGTCCGGCGACGATCGCCGTCTGCAGCCAGATGGTCCGCGTGGTCCAGAAGAAGTCGATGCCGTGCAGAAAGCCGACGAACAGCGGAGGATCGCCGAGCGGGCTCAGCGCGCCGCCGACATTGGCGACCAGGATGATGAAGAAGATGACGACGTGGGCGTTGTGGCGCCGTGGCCGGTTGGCGCGGATCAAGGGGCGGATCAGGATCATGGCCGCCCCCGTGGTGCCGACGATGCTCGCCATCAGCGTGCCGAGCGCGAGGATGCCGGCATTCGCCGCCGGCGTCGCCTTGATGTCGCCCGTGACGAGGATGCCCCCTGCCACGACATAGAGCGAGAACAACAACACGATGAAGCCGAGATATTCGGCGAGCATGGCGTGAACGAGCGCGGCCAGCGTCGCCATGCTCCCGGCAAGGATGACGAGCAAGGCCAGTGCCAGCAGCGACCAGGCCGCGGCGATCTTGCCGTAATGATGGTGCCAGAATTTTGCAAACAAAAGCGGCCCGAGCGCGATCGACAGCAGCAGGCCGGCAAACGGCAGCGCGTAGGGCCAACGCATCGCCGCGCCGTCGAGCCCGGTCGCCGCCCATGCGTGCTGCGGCAGCAGCACGACAAGGATCGCGGTGATCAAACCGGTCCCGCGCCAAACAACAGGCCGTCTAGGAAGCAATGAAGCGCCTCGCCTTTTCGATCGCACCGAAAGCATCGAGATTGTCGTGTCCGCCGCCCGCAAAGCGAACGAACTGCTTCGGTTCATGCGCGAGCGCGAACCGACGCTCTCCGAACACGATCGAAATGGCAAGGTCATTGGTGCCATGCATGACCAATAGCGGCACAGTGACGCGCGCGATGCGGTCGTCGGAGTGGAATGGATCGCGCATCAGCAGGCGGACCGGAACGAACCAGAACGTCAAAGCTGCAACGTCGACCGTCGACGTATAGGGAGCTTCCAGGATGAGTTTTCCAGCGAGATGCTCCGAGGCGATCGCGACTGCCACGCCCGTCCCGAGCGAAAAGCCCCAGGCGACGATTCGTTCCGCCGCGTAGCGCGCGGTGCGACGGGCGGGATCGGAAACAGCATCCCGCGCTGCCTGACATACAGCACGAGAAGACCGGCGCAATAGCCGGTCACGAGCAGGATGGTGATCCACTTGACCATGGTCATGACGATGCGGCCCGGTCCCCGGTTCAGGACTTGGCACCGCTCCGCAGCCATTTCATGACATCGGGCCACATGACATCGGGCTGGAGTCTCGCTGGAACGTCACCCCAGCCGCACGCCGCCTCGTGAGCGGCGTGCCATGCGACGCGCTGGCGCTACATCGCCTTGACGATGTTCTCGGTGACCTTCTTGGCGTCGCCGAGCAGCATCATGGTGTTGTCGCGATAGAACAGCGGATTGTCGATGCCGGCGTAACCCGAGGCCAGCGAGCGCTTGATGAACATCACGGTGCCGGCCTTCCAGACCTGGAGCACGGGCATGCCGTAGATCGGCGAGGTCTTGTCCTCCTCGGCCGCCGGATTGGTGACGTCGTTGGCGCCGATCACGAAGGCGATGTCGGCCTGCGCGAATTCGGAGTTGATGTCCTCGAGCTCGAACACCTCGTCGTAGGGCACATTGGCTTCGGCCAGCAGCACGTTCATATGGCCGGGCATGCGGCCGGCGACCGGGTGAATGGCGTACTTCACCTCGACGCCTTCCTTCTTCAGGATGTCGCCCATTTCGCGCAGCGCATGCTGGGCTTGCGCCACCGCCATGCCGTAGCCGGGCACGATGATGACCTTCTGCGCGTTCTTCATGATGAAGGCCGCGTCGTCCGCCGAGCCGAGCTTGGCGGGCTTCTGCTCGCCCGTAGCCCCGCCCGCTGCGGCGGTCTCGCCGCCGAAGCCGCCGAGGATGACCGAGATGAAGGACCGGTTCATCGCGTGGCACATGATGTAGGACAGGATCGCACCGGACGAGCCCACCAGCGCGCCGGTGATGATCAGCGCGGAATTGCCGAGGGTGAAGCCGATGCCGGCCGCGGCCCAGCCGGAGTAGGAGTTCAGCATCGAGATCACGACCGGCATGTCGGCGCCGCCGATCGGGATGATCATGAGCACGCCGAGCGCCAGCGCGATGATGACGATCAGCCAGAAGTCCACTGCGCTGCCGGTCAGCACGAGGCCGACGATGAAGACCACCAGGGCCACGGCAAGCGCGATGTTGATGACATGGCGGAACGGTAGGATGATCGGCGCACCGCTCATGCGCGCGGACAGCTTCAGGAACGCGATCACCGAGCCGGTGAAGGTCAGCGCGCCGATGGCGACGCCGAGCGACATCTCGACCAGGCTCTGCGGATGGATGTTGCCGGGGCTGCCGATATCGAAGGCCTCGGGCGCGTAGAACGCGCCGGCGGCGACCAGCACCGCGGCCATGCCGACCAGCGAGTGGAAGGCGGCGACCAGTTCCGGCATCGAGGTCATCGGCACGCGGCGCGCAACGACCGCACCAATGCCACCGCCGATCGCGATGCCGACGATGACGAGAAGCCAGGCAAGGCCATCCGCCGGCGGATGGTTGGCAAGGGTGGTGGCGACCGCGATCGCCATGCCGATCATGCCGAACAAATTGCCCTGGCGCGACGTGGCCGGGCTCGACAAACCTCGCAGCGACAGGATGAACAGCACACCCGCCACGAGATACAAGACTGCAGACAGATTGGCGCTCATCTCAGGTCCCCATTCGCCAGTTCACCCCGAGGTGACGCTTACTTGGCCTTCTTCTTGTACATCCCCAGCATGCGCTGGGTGACAAGGAAGCCGCCGAAGATATTGATGCAGGCAAAGATCAGCGCCACGAAGCCGAAGGCTCGGGCCCAGCCCGAGCCGCTCGAAACATTCGCAACCCCGCCGGCGAGCAGCGCACCGACCACGATCACCGAGGAGATCGCGTTAGTCACGCTCATCAGCGGCGTATGCAGCGCGGGCGTGACCGACCACACCACGAAATAGCCGACGAAGACGGCGAGAACGAAAATCGACAGCCGGAAGACGAAGGGGTCGACGACCTGTGCAATGTGCTCCATGGCGGCTCTCCTTAAGCTTTCGGCTGGAAGTTCGGGTGGATCACGGCGCCGTCCCTGGTCAGCGCGGTGGCCTTGACCAGTTCGTCGTCCCAGTTCACGGCGAGCTTCTGCTCCTTCTTGTCGACCATGGTCTCGATGAAGGAGAACAGATTGCGCGCGTAGAGGCTGGAGGCCGAGGCAGCGACGCGGCCGGCGACGTTGGTGTAGCCGACGATCTTGATGCCATCGAGGTCGACGACCTCGCCGGGCCTGGCGCCCTCGACATTGCCGCCGCGCTCGACGGCGAGATCGACCAGCACCGAACCCGGCTTCATCGACTTGACCATCTCGGCGCTGACGAGCTTCGGCGCGGGCCGGCCCGGGATCAGCGCCGTCGTGATCACGATGTCCTGCTTCTTGATGTGCTCGGCGGTGAGCGCGGCCTGCTTGGCCTGGTATTCCTTCGACATCTCCTTGGCGTAGCCGCCGGCGGTCTGCGCATTCTTGAATTCCTCGTCCTCGACGGCGAGGAACTTCGCGCCGAGCGATTCCACCTGCTCCTTCGTTGCGGGCCGCACGTCGGTGGCGGTGACGATCGCGCCGAGACGGCGCGCGGTCGCGATCGCCTGGAGGCCGGCGACGCCGACGCCCATCACGAACACCTTGGCGGCAGGCACGGTGCCGGCCGCCGTCATCATCATCGGGAAGGCGCGGCCGAAAGCCTCGGCACCCTCGATCACGGCACGGTAGCCGGCAAGGTTCGCCTGCGACGACAGCACGTCCATCACCTGCGCGCGCGTGATACGCGGCATCAATTCCATCGCGAAGGCGGAGACGCCTGCATCGGCGATCGTCTTCAGCGCGGCCTCGTTGCCGTAGGGGTCCATTATGGCGATGACGAGCGCGCCGCGCTTGTACTGCGCGAGCTCGGACGCCTCGGGACGCTTCACCTTGATGATGATGTCGGCGTCCTTCAGCGCATCGGCGCTGACGGTGGCGCCCACGGCGGTGAATTCGGAATCCGGAAGGCCCGATTTGAGGCCGGCGCCCGGCTCGACGGCGATCTCGACGCCCAACGCCCTAAACTTCTTCACCGTATCAGGCGAAGCGGCAACGCGCGGCTCCGACGGATCGATTTCTTTGGCAACGGCGATCTTCATAGGCCCTCCGGCGACGCGGAAAAGCGCGCACGCAACTTAGCGTCACTCCCGCAACGTTGGATACCGGTTTTCAATCCGGCTTGATTGCAAATTTTCTGGGCACCGACGACGCTGGCGGTGCGGTAGGCGATGGATCAGGTCAGGAAGATCGCCATCAGGATCACGATGAGCGCGACGGAAACCGTGCCGTACTTCACCAGCTTGATGAAGCCCTCATAGGTCTGCTCGTGGGCAACGTAGTCGTTGCCGTCGGCCGTGGTGTAGGCCACTTCGCTATGGTCAGCCATGGATTGTCCCCCGTCGAAAGTCGAATTCCCGGCTGGCAATAGCGCAAACCGCCGGGCAGGGCAACGGCGGCCAGGCGCGGTTTCACGCAAATCAGGTCATTTGGAATCCAGATTGTCGCGGATCCAGCGAGTGAGGCTCTGCTCGCTGACTTCGCCAGCGGCGAGCGAGAGGATGATGGTGGTCGCCTCCGCAGGATCGGGACTGAAGGCAACACCGTTCTTGTGGAGGAAGACCATCAACGCCATGAAGGCGATGCGCTTGTTACCGTCGACGAATGCGTGGTTTTTCGCAAGACCGAATGCATATGCCGCAGCAAGCTCTTCCAGCGGGGCCTGCTCATAGCGCCATTTGATCGGCCGCTCCAACGCTGAACGCAACATTCCTTCGTCGCGCAATCCCGGCGCACCGCCAAAGCGCCGGAGTTGTCGACCATGAATTGCCACAGCCTGCTCGTAGGTGATCCAGAGCGGCTCCTCGGGCTCGCTCATTTAAACGAGCCCTTACTTCGCGAGCGCCGCGAGAGTGTCGCGATATTTGTCCATGATCTCGTCGGCGATTTCCATCGTCCGCTCGAAATCGGGATCATACGGCAGCAACTGGAAACCACCGCCGGACAATTCCACGATGTGGAGTTGCTGTCCACGCTTGAGATCGAGCCGCTGCATCAACTCGCGCGGCAGCAACAGACCATCCGAATTGCCGATTTTCCTGATCTCGATCTTCATGACTTCCCGCCCGCTCGCACGTTATACATTTGTATAACATCGGTCGGACGGAAGTTCAACAAATGTTTTACTAGCCTTCCGCTGGCGCCAGGACTGAGCCCAGCCCCCCGCCCTCAGCCCATCGCCTCCAGCTCATCGATCATACCTGCGATGACCGACAGCCCCCCGTCCCAGAATTTCGGATCCTTGGCATCGAGGCCGAACGGCCGCAGCAGCTCGGAATAGTGCTTGGTGCCGCCGGCGGCGAGCATGTCGAGATAGCGTTCGGCAAAACCCTCGGCCGCGTTCTCGTAGACGGCGTACAGCGAGTTCACGAGACAATCGCCGAAGGCATAGGCGTAGACGTAGAACGGCGAATGGATGAAGTGCGGAATGTACATCCAGTAGTTCTCGTAGCCCGCCTTGATCTCGATCGCCGGCCCGAGGCTCTCGCCCTGCACCGAGAGCCAGATCTCGCCAAGCCGCGTTGCCGTGAGCTCGCCGTTCTTGCGCTCGGTGTGGACCGCGCGCTCGAAGGAATAGAACGCGATCTGCCGCACCACGGTGTTGATCATGTCCTCGACCTTGCCGGCGAGCAGCGCCTGGCGCTGCTTTGCGCTCTTGGTCTGCGCCAGCAACCGGCGGAAAGTCAGCATCTCCCCGAACACGCTTGCGGTCTCGGCCAGCGTCAGCGGCGTCGGCGCCATCAGCGCGCCGTTCCTGGCGGCCAGAACCTGGTGCACGCCATGGCCGAGTTCGTGCGCAAGCGTCATCACGTCGCGCGGCTTGCCCTGGTAATTCATCAGCACATAGGGGTGGGCCGACGGCGTGGTCGGATGCGAGAAGGCGCCCGGCGCCTTGCCGGGCCGCACCGGCGCATCGATCCAGCGGTCGGTGAAGAAGCGCTCGGCGATATCGGCCATTTTCGGCGAGAAGCCGCGATAGGCCGTGAGCACCATGCTTCGCGCGTCGGGCCAGCCGATGATGTCGGTCGCCGCAAACGGCAGTGGCGCGTTGCGGTCCCAATAGGCCAGCCGTTTCTTGCCGAACCACTTCGCCTTCAGCCCGTAATAGCGATGCGACAGCTTTGGATAGGCCGCACGCACCGAAGCGACCAGCGCATCCACCACTTCGCGCTCGACGCGATTGTTGAGATGGCGAGAATCCGCGACGTCCTTGAAGCCGCGCCAATTGTCGGAGATGTCCTTGTCCTTGGCGAGCGTGTTGGTGATCAGCGCAAAGGTGCGCTCATTGGCCTTGAAGGTTTTGGCCAGCGCTTCCGCAGCGCTCTTGCGCTTGGCGCCGTCGCGGTCCTGCAACAAATTGAGCGTCGGCTCGATCGCGAGCTCCTTGGCCCCGACCTTGAAGCGCAAGCCCGAGATGGTCTGGTCGAACAGCCGGTTGAAGGCGGAATAGCCGGTCTGCGACTTCTCCAGGAAGAGCTGCTCGAGCTTGTCGTCGAGCTGATACGGCTTCTCCTTGCGCAGATCCTCGATCCAGGGACGGTAGTGCGCGAGCTCGGCGGCCTGCATCGCACGGTTCAAGATATCGTCATCGACACGATTGAGCTCGAGCGCGAAGAACAGCAGATGCGTGGACGCGGTCGTCAGCCGCTCAGAGACATCACCGTAAAACTTTGAAATCGCAGGGTCCACGCTGTCGCCGGCATGGACGAGACCGGCATAGGAGCCGAGACGGCCGGCCAGATCGTCGATCGCCTCATAGCGTCGCACGGCGCCCGCGAGCCATTTTCCGCCATCTTCATTTGCTGTGCCTGTCGCGAGCTTGCCCTTGTAGTCGGTCTCGAACGCGACGCAATCGGCATCCATCTTCTCGAGATCGCGCGCCACTTCCGGCGCATCGATCCCGGAATAGAGATCGGCGAGGTTCCACTCCGGAAGCTTGCCGGTCTTGATCGCAGGCTTGGCGCGTGAAGATTTGGCGCGTGAAGGTTCGGCGCGTGAAGGTTTGGAGGGCTTTGCCTTGGCAGCGGATTTCTTGGTGCTCGGCTTGCGGACGGCGGCTTTGCTCGGAACGGGCTTCTTGAGAGCAGGCTTTTTAACGGCAGACTTGGAGCGCGAATTCATTGTGTGGGAAACCTGTGTTCAACAATCGCGACGGCGGGCGGGGGCACCAAGGTTTAAGAGTGCGTTAATCGGCTTCGGCCAGAGTGCCCCGATTCGAGACAGATAGTAGTAGCGTGCGGGGAACACCATGGCTGCCAGTATTTTGATCGCCGACGACGACGCTGTAGCCCGCCGGCTGGTCGAGAACATGGTGCAGAAATGCGGCTATGAGACGGTCGTCGTGGACTCCGGCGACGCCGCGATCGCCGCCCTCACCGCCCCTGACGCACCGGCCATCGACGGCGTCATCCTCGATCTCGTGATGCCCGGGCTCGACGGCATGGGCGTGCTGGCGAAAATCCGCGAAGCAGGCCTCAGCATCCCCGTCATCGTGCAGACCGCCCATGGCGGCATCGACAACGTGATCTCGGCGATGCGCGCGGGCGCGGCCGACTTCGTCGTCAAGCCGGTCGGCCTGGAGCGGCTTCAGGTTTCTCTGCGCAATGCGCTCAACGCATCCGCGCTCAAGGGCGAATTGCAGCGCATCCGTCACAGCCGCGAGGGCCGGCTGACCTTCTCCGATATCATCACCCGCGCCGAGGCGATGGCGGGCGTGATGCGGACCGCGCAGAAGGCGGCAGGCTCGTCGATCCCCGTGCTGATCGAGGGCGAGTCCGGCGTCGGCAAGGAGATGTTCGCGCGCGCCATCCATGGCAGCGGCGAGCGCAAGGCAAAGCCGTTCGTCGCGGTCAATTGCGGCGCCATCCCCGACAACCTCGTCGAGTCCATCCTGTTCGGTCACGAGAAGGGTGCCTTCACCGGCGCCACCGAACGCCACACCGGCAAGTTCGTCGAAGCTCATGGCGGCACGCTGTTTCTGGACGAAGTCAGCGAGCTGCCGCTGGCCGCGCAGGTCAAGCTGCTCCGCGCGCTCCAGGAAGGCGCGGTCGAGGCGGTCGGCGGACGCAAACCGGTCAAGGTCGACGTCCGCATCATCTCGGCGACCAACCGCAGGCTGCTGGAGCGGGTGAAACAGGGACATTTCCGGGAAGACCTGTTCTATCGCCTGCACGTGCTGCCGCTGACGATCCCCTCGCTGCGCTCCCGGCGCGAGGACATCCCGCATCTGCTCCGGCATTTCCTGGCGCGCTTTGCCGCCGAGGAGAACCGTCCCATCACCGGCATCAGCGGCGAGGCCGTCGCACACCTGGCCCAGCTCGACTGGCCCGGCAACATCCGCCAGCTCGAAAACGCGGTCTACCGCGCCGTGGTCATGAGCGACGGTGACCAGCTTGGCCTTGCCGACTTCCCCCTTCTCACGTCGCAGCCGCATCACGCGACGGAGATTCCGACCGCGCCGCTGATGCTCGAGCCGATCGCGGCGCCCTCCGTGGTGTCAGGAAATGAAATACCGATTGCGCCGTTCCCCCTGACGGGGACCCTCCCCATGCTGACCGCGACCGGCGACGTCCGCCCGCTGGAGGAGATTGAGAACGAGATCATCCGTTTCGCGATCTCGCATTACCGCGGCCAGATGTCCGAGGTCGCCCGCCGCCTCAAAATCGGCCGGTCCACCCTCTACCGCAAACTCGACGAGGCCGGGGTTCCCGGCCATGGCGGCAAAAGCGGTGAGGAGACGCACTGAGCCTGATGCGAACGGAGGTTCGTTCGGCCGGTGCGCGGCGACTGTAAGCCGTTCGCATGACGACAGAATTCGACTGCGGCGTGAACCGTGACTTGGAAGTGACAGACACAGGGAAAAGCGCGTGGCAGAGACGCACAATCCGTTGCAAACGGGCTTCCTTGAAGTCAGTTTGTCGTGAGTTGTCCCGGGTAGCGCTGGCTGCGAAATCGGGGCCTGTATATCGTCTGCGTAGGATTCGTCTCCGTAGGAATCGTTGCGTGCAGGCGTGCAACTTTCGAGAGGCCGGCGCAGTTTAGCCGAAGCTCAATAGACGATAACGAAGCTGTTCCACGAGGGACAGTTCACCCGAGGGGTGCGACACAATGCGTGACTGTTTGAACCACCGTGCAGGCCTCGACCGTGTCTTGATGACGGTCGCTGCGACCTTCCTCACGGTATCGGCCAGCTCAGCCTTGGCCCAGGATCAGGCGCGCAGCAGCGCTGCCGAGCTTGCGATCGAAGCCGCGATCCCGCGCCCCGAGCCCGCAAACGTCCCGCCTCCGACCGCCTCCGACATCAAGCTCGACGCCACCGCCACGGTTCAGGAACCGGCCAAGGAAGCTGCGAAGGAGCCCGTCAAGGCGGAAGCCGCACCGGCCCCGGACAAGGTCGAGACCAAGCCTTCCGACGTCGCCACAACGCCTGCCGAGGCGCCGAAGAGCGAGACGGCGAAGACTGAACCAGCGAAGACCGAGCCTGCCAAGATTGAGCCTGCCAAGGCCGACACCGCGACCACAACGCCGGCCGCGCCCGCCACGGCAGCTGCTCCGGCCTCGGAGCCGGTCAAGGCCGCGAGCAATGTTCCCGCCGCCGACCAGCCGGTCGCCGACAAGCTCAAGGACATCATCGGCGCCAAGACCTCGCGCCATTTCGACCGCAAGAACGAGCGCGCCGCCGTCGAGAAGTTCTACGGCGCACGCGACTTCGCGCCGGTCTGGACGCAAGCCGGCAGCCTGACCGCTGCGGCCAAGGGCTTGATCGCGCGGCTGAAGGACGCGGCCTCCGACGGCCTCAACCCGGCCGACTATCCGGTGCCGGATTTCGCTGCCGCGACGAGCCCCGACGCGCTCGCCGATGCCGAGCTCAAGCTCACCGCCAGCATGTTCGACTATGCGCGCCAGGCCCAGAGCGGCCGCATGCACTGGTCGCAGGTCAGCGGCGACATCCTCTATCCCGAGCATCCGGTCGACCCGAACGAGGTGCTCGCCAAGATCACGACCGCGACTGACGCCTCCGCTGCGCTCGACAGCTACAACCCGCCGCAGAAGCTCTACAAGGAGCTGAAGGCCAAGCTCGCGGAGCTCCGCGGCCAGGGCAACGGCCCGGTGATCGAGATCGCCGATGGTCCCGCGCTGAAATACACCCCGGCCCGCGGCAAGAAGCAGGCTGAAATCGTCGTCGAAGATCCGCGCGTGCCGCAGCTCCGTGCCAAACTTGGCATCGCCGAGAACGCGAGCGACACCCGGTATGACGCGACGGTCGCCGAAGCCGTGCGGAAATTCCAGACCAGCGCCGAGATGAAGGCGACCGGCATCCTCGACGACAAGACCGTCAAGGCGATCAACACCCCGAAGCGCGACAAGCAGATCGACGTGGTGCAGGTGAACATGGAGCGCTGGCGCTGGCTGCCGCGCGACCTCGGCGTACCCTCGCTGGGCGATGCCTATGTCATCCTCAACATTCCCGACTACACGCTGAAGGTCATGCAGCGCGGCCAGCAGGTCTGGACCACCCGCGTCGTCACCGGCAAGCCGGGCACGCACGCGACCCCGCTGCTCACCGAGACGATGAAGTACATCACGGTCAATCCGACCTGGAACGTGCCGCCCTCGATCGTCTACAACGAATATCTGCCGGCGCTTCAGCAGGACCCGACCGTGCTGCAGCGCATGGGCCTCAAGCTCGAGCAGAACCGCGACGGCTCGGTGCACATCTCGCAGCCGCCGGGCGAAGCCAACGCGCTCGGCCGCATCCGCTTCAACTTCCCCAACAAGTTCCTGGTCTATCAGCACGACACGCCGGACAAGAACCTGTTCGCCAGGGACGAGCGCGCTTTCAGCCATGGCTGCATGCGCGTGCAGAATCCGGATCAGTACGCCTCCGTCCTGCTCAACATCACCATGCCGAACGAGAAGTACACGCCGGAGCGCGTGCGCAGCATGTACGGCAAGAGCGAGGTCGACCTGAAATTCCCGACCCCGATCCCGGTCAACATCACCTATCAGACCGCGTTCGTGGATGACGCCGGCAAGCTGCAATTCCGCAAGGACGTCTATGGCCGCGACGCGACCATGATCAACATCCTGAAGAACGGCCGCGGCAAGGATCTCGAGAACGTGGTGGCGCACTCCCAGCCCAGCTATTCGCGTCCGTCGACGACGCTGCCGCCCGGCGTGGCGGTGGCCAACAACGGCGGCGGCTTCGGCTCGTCCGGCCCGAACTTCTTCGAGCGGCTGTTCGGGGCTCCGACGACCCCGCCGCCGCCGGCTCCGGTCGGCCGCCGTACGCAGCAACAGCGGGTGTTCACCCGCTGAGCCGGGCCGGCCCGGCGTCTGTTTTTTGAAATTCTGCAATAAAATCAGCGACCTCATCCTCTGGATGGGGTCGCTTAACGTTAACCATTCTCCATCCGACCTCGGGCAGCGGGCGTTTTTTTGCCACACTCAGCCGGTTAGGTTCGTATTCTGACTTGGTTTGGGGGCGGGAAGGTCAACCTCAAATTAACCTTCTCGCTTTAACAAAGCGTTCATCCTCTTTCGCGCGCTAACGGGGTTGGCGGGAGAGTCCATTTTGAACGCTGGTCGACTGGGTGGGCTCTAACGTGCTGACTGGTCTCGCACGCCAATTCGCTGTGCTGTCGTTGTCCCATGCGGGAGTGAAGGCCGGATCCCGGATCGGCCTTGCTTCCGTATTGCTGTTTGCTGCCGCGGGTTCGGTTCATGACGCGGCGGCGCTGAACGAAACCAAGACGCTCTCGTTCCACCACACCCATTCCGGCGAAGACCTCACCGTCACCTTCAAGCGCGAAGGGCGCTACGACGAAACGGCGCTGAAGCAGCTCAACCACTTCCTGCGCGACTGGCGCACCCAGGACGAGACGGTCATGGACCGTCACCTCTTCGACATCCTCTGGGAAGTCTATCGCGACGTCGACGCCAAGCAGCCGATCCAGATCATCTCCTCCTACCGCTCCCCTGCCACCAACGCCATGCTCCGCCGCCGCTCCTCCGGTGTGGCGCGCTTCAGCCAGCACATGCTGGGGCATGCGATGGACTTCTACATTCCGAACGTGCCGCTGGAGCAGATCCGCTTCGCCGGACTGCGCCTCCAGCGCGGCGGCGTCGGCTTCTATCCGACCTCCGGCTCGCCCTTCGTGCATCTGGACACCGGCAGCATCCGGCACTGGCCGCGCATGACGCATGACCAGCTCGCCCGCGTCTTCCCGGACGGCCGCACGGTGCATGTCCCGGCCGACGGCACGCCGCTGAAGGGCTATGAGCTCGCCAAGGCCGACATCGAGCGCCGCGGTAGCGGCGACGATTCCGGCAGCAAGCCGAATTTCTTTGCCGCATTATTCAGGGGCAAGTCGGCTCCGGCCGCCACGAGCAGCGACGAGGATGACGAGGGCGCGCCCGCCGCGAGCGCGAAGCCAGCCGCGCCGACCGTGGTCGCCGCCGCAGCCAGGCCCGCCGATCCGGTGCCGACGCCGCGCGCCAAGCCGTCAGTGGCCGCCACGATCCAGCTCGCTTCGGCCGATGCGCAGATCGTCGCGCCGCCCAGGCCGAAGCCCGCGCCCGTGGCTGACAAGCCGGCAGCCGGCAGACCTGCCGACAGCAAGCCCGAGACCCCCGCCGACATCATCAATGCCCGCGGTTTCTGGGACACCCCGGCCACGCCGCAGCAGGCGACGCCGGCGCAGATCGCCGCGCTGAAGGCACGTCAGGCGCTTGCTTCCGCCACCGATCCGCAAGCAACCGCGAGCGTCTCCAACGCGGCCTATCAGGCGCTGGCCTATGCGCCGGCGTCCGCATCGCCGGTCGACCGCGCCAACGTCGTCGCTGCCTCCGCGCCGATCCCGCGCTCCGGTCGCCCCGCCTCCGCGGCGCGCAACCTTGCGCCCGCGACCGAGATCAACACGGTGGTCGGCAAGCGCATCGACGGCATGGTCGCGACCGCGACCCGGCTCTCCGCGGCCAAGGGCGAGAGCATCTGGCTCAAGATCGTGATGCTGTCGCCGAGCGCCAGCCGCGCGATGTCCGTCACGCTGATGGGCGAGCTCGACACCGCCGCAATGCGCGCCTACTTCGTCAAGCCGCAGTCCGTGATCGCCGTGGGGTTTGTCGACGATCCGATGCAGGGCATGTCCTGCGACAGTTTCACGGGCACTGCGACCGCAAAGCTCGAGACGACGTCGTTCGTCATGCGGACGGCTTCGCTGCGCTGACGTCTTGGAGCGATGCTAAAGCGCGATGAGATTGGGATGAATCGTCATCGCGCTTTAGGTTCTTGTTTGAGCATGATCTTTTCGGAAAACCGCTTCGCACTTTTCCGGATCATGCTCTAGCGCTTCCGCCGCCGATCCAGATGATACGTGAGCGCTAGCGATAGACAGACCGATAGCGGCTGCGTGGACAGCTTGCCCGACATCGGCAACAACAACGCCCTGGTCTGCCGATATTCGAACTGATCGGGAAAGCGCTCGCGGAACGTATCGACCAGCGTCGTCCTGCAATTGAACAGAATGGCGGCGTGCTCGGAATCCTTTACGCGGCCGAGCCGGATGGTGCTGCCGCTTCCGGACTGCTCGGTAAGATAGGCCGGTTCGCCCCATTTCAACGTCTCGGTCAGCGGACCGACGTCGCCATGCGCCTTGGCTGTCGCAAAGATGAGCTTGCGCACGTCGAGAAGGCGCCGGCGGATCGGCAATGGAAAGTCGTCGAAGGCCCGGCTCACCTCGCGCGGCAACAGCGGCTCAGTCACGTTCTCACTCTCGATCGATCGCCAATCGGTCTCCGCTGCGCGCCGGATCAAGCCGGCAGGCCTGCCCTGAGAAGGCCCGCCTCGTAGCGCTGACGATCTACGTCGCGCTTATAATGCTGGGTAGAGAGATGATTGGCCACCGAAAATGCCGGTTCACGCTTGAGAACTTCGGCTGCGTGCGCGCCAGCGGCAATTGCGTTGCCCATTTGCGCGAAGATGCCCGCAAGGAACGCGTGATGGGTGTGATCGGGGCGTGTGATCCGTGAGAGGGCCTCGGCGGCTTCGGCGTATTTCTCGGCACAATAATAGGCGCGCCCGAGATGGCTCCAGAAGCGTTCCGGGTGATACGGGTTGAGCCGCATCGCCTTCTTGATCCAGTCGACGCCCTCTTCAGGTCGGCCCAACCAGGTCAGGAGTTCGCCCTGTTGCACCACGACCAAGTCGTAGTTCGGGTTGAGCGCAAGCGCCCGCTCCTGATGGTAGGTGGCCTTGTCATGGTCGTCGCGGTTCAGATTGAGCGCCGCGAGGATGCGGTGGACGTCGCTGTCATTGTCGTCGAGGACCAGCGCGGTCTCCAGCTCTGAAGCGACCTTCTGGAAGGTGACTTCGCGATCCGCGCACCAGCTATAGACCCAGGTCTGGCCCAGGACGCACGCCTTCCACGCGTGTGCGTGAGCATAGTTCGCATCGAGTTCGAGCGCCCGGTCGAGCAGAAGTTGCGCCCGCGCATTGTCTTCGCGATTGGAACGATGATGCAAGACCTTGGCGGCCAACACGCATTCATAGGCCGCCATGTTGTCCGTGGGCTTGCGGTTCGCCCGATCGTGCGTCGCCGCCTCGACGCGGCCGGGCAACGTGGCGACGATCGCCCGTGTCATCTCGTCCTGGATGGCGAAGATGTCTCTGAGCTCGCCGTCGTAGCGTTCGGCCCAAATGTGCCGGTCGGTTTCCGCATCGATCAGCTGTACGGTGACGCGAACGCGATCTCCGGCCTTTCGCACACTGCCCTCGATGACATAATCGACGCCGAATTCGCGGCCGACGTCCTGCACCTTGACCGCCTTGCCCTTGTACACGAAGGTCGAGTTGCGGGAGATCACCAACAGGTCGTGGAAGCGTGAAAGCTCGGTGATGATGTCTTCGGTCAGGCCGTCCGCAAAGAACTCCTGCTCCGGGTCGCCGCTCATGTTGGCGAAGGGCAGCACCGCGATGGACGGCTTCTTCGACTTGCCTGTCGTCTTTGCAGTGCCCTTCGTGCCGACTGGCGTGCTTGCCGGACCCTCCTCCAGCCGTATCCGGTAGACGCGGATTGGACGGGCGATGTTCTTGACGTTCTGCTCGCCGATATCCTCGAATGCAACGCCATCAAGGCGCTGGCCGAGTTGGTCGCGCACCGCGCTCGAGATGCAGATACCTCCAGGCTCGGCCAGTGCCTCCAACCGTGCCGCGACGTTGACGCCGTCGCCGAAAATATCGTTCTGGTCGACGATCACGTCGCCCAGATTGATGCCAATGCGGAATTGCATCCATCGCGGCGGCGTGACGTCGGCATTGCGTCGCCCCATCCGGCCCTGAATTTCAGCGGCACACAGCACGGCGTCGACGACGCTATGGAATTCGACGAGCATGCCGTCACCCGTCGTCTTGATGATGCGGCCGTGATTTTTGGCAATGGCCGGATCGATGAGCTCGATCCGGTGGGTCTTGAGGCGTGCGAGCGTACCAGCCTCGTCCACCTCCATGAGCCGACTAAAGCCGACCATGTCAGCCGCGAGGACGGCTGCGAGCCTGCGCTCTGGTCCAGGCACGTCCATTGCTCGGTCCCTTCACCGAGCACTCTAGCAGACGTGCGGATTTTGCCCAAGCCGGGTGCGCTGCAAATTGCGGCGGGACGAGGTCCTCCTACCGCTGACGCAGCGGCCTCATCGCCTCAGATCATCCCCAGCGCCTGCATATAGGTTTCGAGAATCGTCTCGGCCTCGGCGCGCTCGTTGGGATCCTGCTTGCGCATCCGCACGATGGCGCGCAGCGCCTTGACGTCGTAGCCGTTGCCCTTGCTCTCGGCATAGACGTCGCGGATGTCGTCGGAGATCGCCTTCTTCTCTTCCTCCAGCCGCTCGATGCGCTCGATGATGGATTTGAGCTGGTCCTTGGCAAATTTCGTCGCGGGCTCGTCGTCGCGGACGGCGGCGGAGGTGGCCATCTTGGTACTCCCAATGGAACTGGCAAAACGAGGTGACGCCGGCATCCGTCACCGCGCGTGCTGGGTAGACCCTTAGGGTTGGTGTCCCCTGCGTTCAAGCAAGCATCGCGCTCGTCCACAGCGCGCCCACACCTTCCTTCGGCAAGGCGAAGAAAGCTGTTGTGTGGTGCGACTCAGGCCGCGCGAATTCAGTGCCCGGGATGGACCTTCTTCATGGCCTCGATCTGCTCGGCCGTGGCCGTGCCCTGGTATTTCGACTTCCAGGTCTCGTAGGGCATGCCGTAGACGGCCTCGCGGCTCTCGTCCTTGCTTAAGGGCACGCCTTGCGCGTCCGCAGCATCCTTGAGCCAGTTGGACAGGCAATTGCGGCAGAAGCCCGCCAGATTCATCAGGTCGATGTTCTGGACGTCCGTCCGCGTCTTCAGATGATCGACCAGGCGCCGGAAAGCGGCGGCCTCGAGCTCCGTTCTGGTTTTGTCGTCGATTGCCATGGCTGGATCCCTCGGCTTGCGAATTGGACTGACCCGGATGGTGGTCACCATTACGGGATCAGGTGGGGCCTTGTCACAGATTTTGCCATATCGCGGGTCAAACGGAGCTCGAACCCGGCTTTGGGGCCGTTCCCTGGGCCCTACGCCAAATCGTCAATGATCTGATATAGCTTCCGCGACAATGATCGCCGAATCTCCCCGCTCCCCCCTTCGCCTGCTCGCCCGGTTGGTCCCGGTGCTGGTGGTTGGCCTGCTGTGCCTCTGGGCCAGCCCGGCCTCCGCCGATTTCCGGCTTTGCAACAACACATCGAGCCGGGTCGGCATCGCGCTGGGCTACAAGGATGCCGAGGGCTGGACCACCGAGGGCTGGTGGAACATCTCCTCCCGCTCCTGCGAGACCCTGCTGCGGGGAACGCTGGTCGCCCGCTTCTATTACATCTACGCCATCGACTACGACCGCGGCGGCGAATGGTCGGGCCAGGCCTTCATGTGCTCGCGCGACAAGGAATTCACCATCCGCGGCACCGAGGATTGCCTGGCGCGCGGCTACGACCGGACCGGCTATTTCGAGGTCGATACCGGCGAGCAGCGGGCCTGGACGGTGCAGCTCACCGACGCCAATGAGCAGCCGTCACAACAGCAGCGCTTGCCCGGCATGCCCGGCCCCGTCGGTCCGGGTGGCGGCGTTCCGGGTTTGCCCAATGGCCCGCCCGGTGCTACCCCCCCGGGCTCGCCCGGCCTGCCACCCCCGCCTGGAAATAAGCCATGAGGCGTCTTCGCCGTATCAAGATTCTCGCGACCCTGGGACCTGCCTCTTCAGACCTCGCGATGATCCGCCGCCTGTTCGAGGCCGGCGCCGACCTGTTCCGCATCAACATGAGCCACACCCCGCATGACAAGATGCGGGAGCTGGTGGCGACGATCCGCAACGTCGAGAGCAGCTATGGCCGGCCGATCGGCATCCTGGTCGACCTGCAGGGGCCGAAGCTGCGGCTCGGCGCCTTCGCCGAGGGCGCGGTCCAGCTGCAGAACGGCCAGACCTTCACGCTGGATTCCGACAAGACGCCGGGCGACACCACCCGCGTCCAGCTCCCGCATCCGGAGATCCTGGCCGCGCTGCGGCCGGGCCATTCGCTGCTGCTCGACGACGGCAAGGTGCGCCTGATCGCCGAGGAGACCTCGAAGGAACACGCGGTGACGCGCGTCGTGGTCGGCGGCCGGATGTCCGACCGCAAGGGCGTCAGCCTGCCCGACACCGACCTGCCGGTCTCGGCGATGACACCGAAGGACCGCGCCGACCTCGAGGCGGCGCTGGTCACCGGCGTCGACTGGATCGCGCTGTCCTTCGTGCAGCGCGCCGACGACGTCATCGAGGCCAAGAAGATGATCCGCGGCCGCGCTGCTGTCATGGCCAAGATCGAGAAACCGCAGGCGATCGACCGCCTCGCCGACATCCTCGAGGTCTCCGACGCCCTGATGGTGGCGCGCGGCGACCTCGGCGTCGAACTGCCGCTGGAGCGCGTGCCGAGCCTGCAGAAGCAGATGACGCGGATGGCGCGCCGCGCCGGCAAGCCGGTGGTGATCGCGACCCAGATGCTGGAATCGATGATCCAGTCGCCGGTGCCGACCCGCGCTGAGGTCTCCGACGTCGCCACCGCCGTCTATGAGGGCGCCGACGCCATCATGCTGTCGGCGGAATCGGCGGCCGGAAAATTCCCGGTCGAGGCGGTCTCGACCATGAACCGCATCGGCGAGGAGGTCGAGCGCGACCCGATCTACCGCTCCGTCATTACAGCTCAGCGCCCGGCGCCGGAAGCCACCGCCGGCGACGCCATCGCCGACGCCGCGCGGCAGATCGCCGAGACATTGGACCTGCCTGCCCTGATCTGCTGGACCAGCTCGGGCTCCACCGCCGTGCGCGTGGCGCGCGAGCGGCCGAAGCCGCCGATCGTGGCGATCACGCCCAACATCACCGCCGGCCGTCGGCTTGCGGTGGTCTGGGGCGTGCATTGCGTGGTGGCGGAAGATGCGCGCGACCAGGACGACATGGTGAGCCGCGCCGGCCAGATCGCGTTCCGCGACGGCTTCGTCCGCGCCGGCCAGCGCGTGCTGATCGTCGCCGGCGTGCCGCTCGGCATTCCCGGCACGACCAACATGGTGCGCATTGCCTCGGTCGGCCCCGATGGCGGCGCCGATATTTAGGTCCGCCGGCACGCGGCAAGACAAAAACGTCGAAAACAACCCCATGCACAGTAGCCGGCTGGTCCGGCGAAGTTGCCTGGGTTTCCCGAAAAGACGCGCTCAGCCAATGGCCTGAGCGCGATCAGGCCTCCAGCCCCGGCCTGCCCGGGCTCTACGCCCCGACCAGCGCTTTCGCCGCCGGCAGCAACGTCTGCTGCACGACAAGACCACGGGCGCGGGCGTCCATGACGCCGACGGCACGCAGCGCCAGCAGCGTCACGGTCTGCACGGCATCGCGCATCCGGGCTGGATCTTCGAGATTATCGGGCGCGAGCGGACCCACCAGGGCCTCCTGCAGCGCACCGAGCAGCGCGGTGGCGGCGAGCGCGGTGTCCTGCGCGGGCAGGTGACCGGCACGCACGGCGGCGTCGATCCGCGAGGCGATCTCGCCGGCGATCTCGCGGCGGCTGGCCAGGCGCGAGGCGCTGACATCGACGTCGACAGGCTCGGCCACGATGCCCCACGCCAGCCTGCGCTGCGACAGGGTATGGACCGCCACGGTGGTCACCGCCGCCGCCAGCGCCGAGGATGGCCCCGGCGCGGCATCGGCCGCCCGGCGGATCGCCGCGAGCTCGTCGCGGGAAACTTCGGCGATCAATTCGGAGATCAGCTCGGCCTTCGAGGGAAAGTAGCGGTAGACCGTGCCCGCCGCGACATTGGCCCGGACCGCCACCGGCGCGATCTGCACGGCGGCCATGCCCCCTTCCGACGCCGCCTCACGCGCGGCCGCCAGAATGGCGCTCCGTCGGGCCGCGAGGCGCTTAACAACTTGATGCGTCCGCCGATAAACCATGGCGCGCTACCTGTCCCCAGCTCCCGGTCCCGTGCAAAGCCCGGCCGGATGCTTCTTCACTTTCGCCCAAATCGCCCTCAAGAACTGAACAACTATTCACGGCGCATGACAAGATGCAAATCAGCATATGTGCGCCACGCAGCTCCGAGGCGCAGGTGCGCAGGTAAACGCATCCTTGCACGGCGCGGCGGCCGCGCGACGCTCCGGTTTACCCCAACTTAAAAGCGATCATGCTCAGGTGCCGATGCTCGCGCGCTGTTGCGCGTTGTCGTTCAGCCCCGAGAGTGCCATGTCGATTTCGATCACAAGCAGCCTGCCTGTCCGCGGCGTTGCGCGCTGGCTTTTGCCGCTCTGCATCGGCGCCGGCGTCTACCTCTTCTTCCTGGGCATCGGCGACATCATGCTGCGGGATTCCGATACGCTGTGGCAGATCACGATCGGGCAATGGATCCTCGAGCACCGCGCACTGCCCTATACCGACATCTATTCGTTCACGCGAGCCGGCGAGCCCTGGATCTCGAGCTCCTGGCTGTCGCAAGTCCTGTTCGCGCTGGCTTACGAGCCGTCGAACTGGTCGGGCGCGGTGATCCTGACCTCGCTCGCGATCGGCGTGACCGCGGCGATCTTCGTCTATCTGCTTGAGCCCTATCTGGAGCCCGCGCGCGCCTTCCTGCTCGTCACCCCGCTTCTCTTCATGTCGATCGGCCACTTTCTCGCCCGCCCGCACATGCTGGCGCTGCCTGTCATGGTGGCCTTTGTCGGCGGGCTGCTGGCGGCCGCCGACCGGCGCACCGCGCCCTCCTGGCTGCTGCTGCCCTTGATGGCGCTGTGGGCCAACCTTCACGGCGGCTTCGTCATGGGACTGGTCCTGATCGGACCGATTGGCCTCGATGCGATCGTATCCGCCGATCGCAAGGACCGGTTTGCACTGGCCTCGCGCTGGGCCTTGTTCGGCGTTGTTGCGCTCGCCGCAAGCTGCTGTACGCCCTATGGCTGGAACACGCCGCTCGCATCGGCGAAAATCCTCAGCCTGGGCAAGCTGCTCTCGCTGATCTGGGAGTGGATGCCGGCCGATTTCAGCTCGTTCGATTTGTTTGGCGCCAGCCTGCTCGGATTGATCGCCATCGGCTTTTACAGCGGCTTGGTGCTGCCATGGACCCGTATTCTCCTGCTGCTCGGCCTGGTCTGGGCGGCACTCAACCACGTCAGAAACATCGAGGCCTTTGCGCTGCTGACACCGCTCGTGCTGGCAAAGCCGTTCGCCGAGCAATTGGGCGTGACGAGAGCGGCCGCGCTCGCGCGGACCGAAGCGCGGTCCTCCTTTGCAGTGACCGCGATCGCGGCGCTCGCGATCGTCGCGGCCGCCTGGAGCATCACGCGGTCCTATGCCACGCCGACCCGGTATGCCTTTATCGGCAACCAGTCTCCCGTGGCCGCGGTCGACCTGCTCGAGCGGCGCCACGCACAGCGCATCTTCAGCACCGCTCCGATCGGGGGTTATCTGGTCTCGCGCAACGTCAAGACCTTCATCGACGGCCGCGCCGAGCTGTACGGCGAGCAGTTCGTGCTCGACTATTTCGACGCCGTCGAGGGCAAGAATGCGGAGACCCTGCTGCGCCTGCTCGACACCTACCAGATCGACGCGACGCTGCTGAACGGCTGGATCCCCGCCGCAAGGATCATGGACCATCTGCCGGGCTGGAAGCGGATCTACACGGATGACATTGCCGTGGTCCACGTGCGCGACGACGCAGCGGCGAAGCCCTCCTCCACATCGCGATGAGGCACGAAATCAGGCGTTAACTCGCGCGGCCCTTGCGCGGGCGCGAGGGCTTCGCCGCGTCCTCCAGGCCAAATCGGTTCAGGACGGAGATTTGCCGAGACCCATGCGGCGTAGCGGACCATGGCCACGCGGCGACGACGAGCGCTCACACGGTCGATGTCACATTGCGGGAAGCTCGCGCGGTCGTCCGGCTCGCAAACTCTCCGCACAAAAGAAGAGAGCCCCGTCCAGGACGGGGCTCTCTCAATTCCCGGTTCGTCCGGCCTTACTTGAGGCTGGTCGAGATCGAGGTGAACTTGGTGTTCAGCGTGGTGCCGAGGTTGTTGACGACGGTGATGATCGCCAGCGCGATGCCGGCGGCGATCAGGCCGTATTCAATGGCGGTGGCGCCGGATTCGTCCTTCATGAAACGCGAAACGAGGTTCTTCATAGACTGCTCCCAAAGAGTACACGAGGCTACAACTGGTCTGGTCATTCCGGCTTCCCAGCGCCGCCCGACCATGGAACCGAACGTAGTGACAAAGAATTGCGCCGCAGTTAATTCGACTGCGTAAACACAGAGCGGATTGCACGTATTCGCCGATGGTAAACCGAAATCTAAAACAACCGGTTAAATGATCCGGACATGAAGCCGGCCCGCCAGACGGATTTACCCGAAGTTATGTCCGCCGTGCTCCACTGCCGACGAA
This sequence comes from Bradyrhizobium sp. SZCCT0153, assembly GCF_018129995.1. Lineage (GTDB taxonomy): Bacteria > Pseudomonadota > Alphaproteobacteria > Rhizobiales > Xanthobacteraceae > Bradyrhizobium > Bradyrhizobium japonicum_G. The sequence continues at coordinate 1,466,330 of NZ_JAFCKS010000001.1, read as the reverse complement.
CCCGGCAAGAACTACGGCAAGAACAACGGCAAGAATAACGGAACGACGAGGCGGCATGTCCCTTTCCTTTGCCAACAGCATCGCGATGCAAAGCCGCGCGAGAGCCCTGGTGCCTCTATGCGTCGGAGCGGGCACCTATCTGTTCTTCCTTTATGTCGGCGACACGCTGCTGCAGGACTCCGACTCGTTCTGGCAGATCAAGATCGGGCAATGGATCCTCGATCACGGCGCCATGCCGTACACGGACATCTATTCCTTCACGCGGCCGGGCGCGCCGTGGATTTCGACGTCGTGGCTCTCGCAGGCCATGTTCGCGTTTTCCTACGCGCAATGGGACTGGGCGGGTCCCGTCATCCTCACCGCGATGGGCGCCGCGCTCACGGCCGCGATCTTCGTCTATCTGCTCGACGCGCAGATCGAGGCGCCGCGCGCCGTGCTGTTTGCGATGCTGGCGCTGCTGCTGTCGCAGCATCACGTCCTGGCGCGTCCGCACATCCTGGCGCTGCCGGTCATGGTGGCGTGGGTCGGCCTGCTGATGGCGGCCGCCGATCGCAGGCGCGCGCCGTCCTGGACCTGGCTGCCGCTGATGGCGCTGTGGGCGAATTTGCACGGCGGCTTCGTGCTTGGCCTCGCCCTGATCGGCCCGATCTCGCTCGAAGCGGTCGAGCATGCAGAGAAGGGTCGGCGGCTTTCGCTGTTCCTTCGCTGGGTTCTGTTCGGCATCGGCGCACTGGCCGCGAGCTGCTGCACGCCTTACGGCTGGCGCACGCTGCTGGGCGCGACCAACATCCTCAGCCTCGGCGAGCTGCTCTCGCTGATCTTCGAATGGATGCCGGCCAACTTCGCCACCTTCAGCTCGTTCGAAGGCGCCCTGCTCGGCCTGATCGCATTCGGCTATTATCGCGGCCTCGTGCTCTCGGCACCCAGGATCTTCCTGATCCTGTTCCTGACCTGGAGCGCACTGACCCATGTCAGGAGCATCGAGGCCTTCGCCTTCCTGGTGCCGCTGGTTCTGGCAAAACCGCTCGGCCAGCTGGCCTCGCGCCCGCAGCCGGACGCAACCGGTGCCGACCGCTGGCCGGCCCGCTATGTCACCGCGCTCGGCGCGCTGATGATCGTGGCCGCAAGCTGGACCTCGACCTCGCTCTACATGAGGCACCACCGCTTCGCCTTCACGATGGCGCAGACGCCGGCCGCGGCGGTCGATCTGCTCGAACAACGCAAGGTCCAGCGCGTCTTCAACGCCTATCAGTTCGGCGGCTATCTGATCTCGCGCGGCATCCCTGTCTACGTAGACGGCCGCGCCGAGCTCTACGGCGAGAAATTCGTCATGGACTTCTTCAAGGCGACGGAGGGCAAGCAGCCCGAGCTGCTTCCGCGCCTGCTCGACGAATACAAGATCGATGCGACGCTATTGGTTGCCGACGCGCCGGGCCCGCAGATCCTCGACCAGCTCAAGGGCTGGAAGCGGATCTATGCCGACGACATCGCGGTGATCCATGTGCGGGAGAATGCGGACGGCGCGGTGGCGACGACCCCGAAGTGAGGACGAAAGCTCCGGGCAGATGTCCGCTTTCAAATGTGAGGCGGACTTGAGCAGGCACGCCGAGCATTTCGCCAGTTGACCCGTAGCAGACTTTTTTCGACTTTCACTTCGTACGGGGTTAACGCAACCCGGTTATTAGAGCGACCACACTCCGAACGGATCGCGTTCTTGCGAGGAAGTGAATCAATGAAACGCATTTTTACGTTTCTCATATTCGGACCGCTGCTTCTGGGCGGCGTAATCGAGTTCATGTTTGGATCGACAAGTGCACTCGGTTGGTTGGTCGGACTTCCGTTCTTGAGTGTTTTGGTCACGTTTCCAAGTGCGGTTGTCGATTACTTTCTGGAAGGGCGGCGCTGGCAGCTTGCTCTCGTCACGGCGTCCGGCGTTGTTGGATCGTCTCTGGCGGGTTTGTCGTCCCAAAGCCATTTGCTTTTGACTGCCATTGCTGGAGGTATCTCGATGGCGTTCTGTTCTTGGATGACCAACCAGAGCTGGTCCCCGGAACACAGGGCGTGATCGGGGTCGCCTCCCTAGGGTTCACTTCCGCTTCTGGCCCTTCGGCGAAGTGGCAGCATCGCTCCACGAGGTCCGCTTGTTGAGGCATGGCGGACAAGATTTGCTCAGGTTGAGTTCTTCGCATTTTGACCCGAAGCGGCCCCAGCAGCCAATATCGCTCGCGCCTAAGCGATCACGGCCTCCACGATGCTCGCAGCCGAATTGGTCGGCACGACCCGGGTTAGTCGGAAACCTCCCTTGCTCAAGAGTGACGCGTATTCGACTTCGGTTCGCTCCTGACCTCCCATACTGACGAGCATGGTCATGTCGAGCATCTTCCCTGGATGCGGGATGTCGCCGATGGGCAGTACCATTTCAACGAGGAGCAGACGCCCGACCGAATTCATTGCCTTGCGGACATTGCCGAGGATAGTCAGACACTGATCCTCATTCCAGTCGTGGATGATGTGCGAAAGGACGTAGGCGTCGGCGCCCGCGGGGACGCCCTTGAAGAAATCGCCAGGCTCAATCATCACTCTGTCGCTCACGCCTCTGGCTTTGAGCAAATTTGGTGCATCGGTCACAACGTGCGGCCGGTCGAACAAAATGCCGCGCGGCCCGGCATGTTGAGAGAGGACAGCCGCCAGCATGTTGCCGGTCGCGCCGCCGACGTCCACAATGGTCCTGAAGACCGAGAAGTCATAAGCCGTGGCAACCGCAGCAGGCTCCTGATGATGGATGCCGACCATCATCTCGCTGAATAGCGATGCTTCCTCGGGATGATGAGCAAGGTAGTCGAAAAACGCGACGCCCTGCGCCTTTTCAAACCCGGGCCGTCCCGTTTCAATGGAATAGACAACGTGGTCCCAACCACTTTGAGACGACGGGTTGCCGGAAAAAATTACGGATGCTCGTGCCGAGCCGGGCGCGCCGGTTTTCAGCGCCTCACCCAATGCGGTGAGGGCAAAGCGTTGTCCTGTGCGCTCGGTCAGAATGCCCAGGCTCGCCAGGGCACGCATCAGCCTGTGCAATGAAGGCGCATGTACGTGCAACAGTCCGGCAAGTTGTGCAGCGGTCTTCGGTCCGGAGGCGAGTTGATCTGCCACCCCCAACTTGGCCGCCGCGTAGACGGTTCTCGCGACGACGTGGGCACGACCCATTTGAATTAATTGAATGTGCGGCGGAGGTTCGTCCGGCCCGGTAACTGCCATAACAACTCCCCTCAAAGACGAGCAACATACAAGACAATCCAGGAGCGGGCTACTTCAGCCAATGGCCCCATCTCCGATGTGCTCATCAGAGGTGAAGCTCTCTTGGCGCAGGTAATGAGGTGCGCGATTGCGCCTCTTACAGCGGAGACTTGTGACATTAATGCGCCACAGCGGATGTCCTTTGGACCTATCGGACCGCCGGCATTGCCTTGCGACGCCAAATCATGCGGGAATAACCGGCAATAGGGACGAAGACTTGGAGGACGAATGCAACGCGCCGGTTCTAGATCACAAGGTGCATGGCTGACAGCCTGTCTCGTTAGCGCTGGCCTTCTTGCCGCCTCCGTTGAAAGCGCCAGGGCCGATGAAAACGGCATTTCGTTCTGGCTTCCGGGTCAGTTTGGCAGCCTCGCGGCCTTGCCGATGACACCGGGTTGGTCGCTAGGCACGGTTTATTACCACACCTCCGTCGCAGGCTCGGGTGGTGTCGCTGCATCGCGGGAAATCACGGTCGGCAAACTTCCGGCGACGGTCAATGTCAACCTGAACGCAAGCCTCAATGCGCAAGCCGACATTCTGATCCTGGCGCCGACCTATACGTTCGCCACGCCAGTGCTGGGTGGACAATTGGCCGTGGGTCTCACCGGCACATTCGCGCGAAGCGCAGTCGGCATCGATGGAACGCTGACCACCAACGTCGGCCCGTTCGGCACGACGCGGACCGGCAGTCTTTCGGACACACTTGTGTCGGTCGGCGATCTCTATCCAGTGATGTCGCTGAAGTGGCACAACGGCGTTCACAACTGGATGACCTATGCGACCGGCGACATTCCCGTCGGAGACTACCAACCGACCCGTCTGGCCAACACCGGCATCGGTCACGGCGCCATCGATGGCGGCGGCGGCTACACGTATCTCGATCCCGCTACCGGGCAGGAATTCTCGGGCGTCGCCGGGTTCACCTACAATTTCAAGAACCCAGACACGCAGTACCAGAGCGGCGTCGATTTCCATTTCGACTGGGGCGTATCGAAGTTTCTTTCCAAGCACGCGTTCGTGGGCTTCGTCGGATATGCCTATCAGCAGGTCACCGACGATTCCGGTCAGCACCCTATTCTCGGGTCATTCCGCTCGCGCGTGTTGGGCGTAGGTCCGCAATTCGGCTACCTGTTTCCGGTCGGAGACATGCAGGGCTATCTGAACGTGAAAGCCTATGGGGAATTTGACGCGGCGAACCGGCCGTCGGGCTGGAATACCTGGCTGACGTTCTCCATCTCACCTGCGCCGCCGACGAGCACGGTCACGCCGACTCGCCACATGGTGACGAAATAAGGATCGATCTACCTTGTTCGACGACGCCGGGTAGGAAGCAGCGACGTTGAGTTCATGGGGCGCGTGCTGCCGCTTGCAGCATCTGGCTGCGATTCAAACGCATCGATTTCCTTGAGTTATCTCAACATTAGCCCGAGGCAGTCCTCTTATAGATGGTCCAAGCGGACGGCTCGCGCCGCGTCCGGACTTACGAGAAGAGATCGTGCCCAAATTTTCCTTATCTGTTGTGGCATTCAGTTTGTTGGCTACGCTGGCGACGGAATCTGCCGCCCAAACATTGCCTGCCGATATTCCTCTCGGAATCGTTTGCTACAGCCAAAAGTCCCAGACCTGGACGGTGGGGTACCTAAATACGATCAACGGAAATGGTACCGCGACCTATCGGGCCTGCACACGGCGACCTTGAATGCAGATCACGTGTTGGAGCCACCCAAGGATCGCGCGACTGTGCTCGATTGCTACGGCAAATCGTTGATCAGCTCCGGACCATGGGGCGTCTCATTCCTTTGCAGCGCATGCCTGCAAGCCAATGACATTGCCGCTGACATTGGTGTCGGGCAGAGAGAGGATCATAATGCGCAAGCTGTTATCCGCGATGGCATTCCTGTTCATGGCAACGGCCGTCGCCGCGACAGGTGCGCAGGCCGCGCCCTGCATGGTCGTCACATTGACCGGCACCAGCGGTCCGCCGCCCTACAACGACCTCGCCGGGCCCGGGACGTTCGTGCGGTACGGTGACGACACAAACGACTGCAGGTCCGTGCTGATGCAGTTCGACGCCGGCCGCGGAACGCTCATGAGACTGGCGCAAATCGGCGTCCAGGCCGCGCAGCTCAACGGCGTCTTCTTCACACACATCCACTCGGACCATACGGAGGGATTCTCCGATATCGTGCAGATGCGCTGGTTCTTCGGCGTCCCTCAAGGCCCGAAGCTCGACGTCGTCTGCAGCACCGACGAGAAATCGCAGCTTGGATTCACCGTGAGTTGCAGCAAATTTGTCGCCCATATCGACGACGCCTATGAGCAGTCAGGTGAGACCGCCTACCGGGCCGCCGAAATGAAGGGCCTCGTCGACGCAGCCGGTCCGGTTGCGGGGATGAAGGTTGTCACCTTCGATCCAAAGGACGACGCACAAGTCGTTTGGACGTCAGGTGACGTGAAGGTCAGCGCGATCCGGACGACGCACATCCCGGGTTCTGCAGCCTATCGCGTCGACACGCCGGCCGGCAGCGTGGTGATTGGCGGGGACGCATCCAACGACGTGCAGGCTCCGCCGCGCAAGACCTCGACGTCGGATCAGGTCGAGAAGCTGGCCAAGGGTGCCGATATCATCGTGCATACGACCATCCACCCCGTGCTTTCGCCGGAAAGAGGCAGTGGAGCGCCGCCTCCGGTCTACTATCGCCAGAGCAATGCGACCGATCTCGGTGCCATGGCTCAACACGACGGGGTGAAGTACCTCATGCTCACCCATCTCGCGCCGTCACTCGGTGCTCCTACTCAGGGGACCGTGAAGGTCCCCGGTGGCCCGTTGACGGAGCAGGACTACCGGAAAGCCGCCGAGGACGGCGGCTACACCGGCAACATCATCGTGGGCACCGATCTCGCCAGCGTGAGGCTGCCAGCGAAATGAGGAGCACGACACCTAGGTCGCCTATTGGCCCTTAGCTGAGCCACGTTGAGCCCGTTATGTTGTCTGCTATCGTCGGAACAGCGGCCGAGAGATGGCGGGGACGGCGCCTGGGCGCCTTTGCCCACGCTACTTTATCTTCCGTCATTGCGAGCGTAGCGAAGCAATCCAGAATCCTGCCGCGGTGACAGTCTGGATTGCATCGCTACGCTCGCAATGACGAGGCGCCGAAAGTGTCCACACTCGTAACTCGTCATCGACAATAAAAAAACGCGGCGTTTCCGCCGCGTTTTTCAATTTCATCTGCCGCTTGCGATTACGCCTGCGGCTGCGGCTCCAGGCCGGGATCCGGATCGGGCCGCGGGCGCGACTTGCCGGCCGGGGGCACGGCGGAGGCGCGCGGCGTGGTCGGCTCGAGCACGGATTCACGGTTCGGCTTCTTGCCCTTGAGCAGATCGACGATCTCGTCGCCGGACAGCGTCTCGAACTCGAGCAGGCCCTTGGCGAGCGCTTCGAGGTCGGCGCGCTTCTCGGTGAGAATGCGCGTCGCTTCGTTGTAGCCTTCTTCGACGAAGCGCCGGATCTCGGTGTCGATCTTCTGAACCGTCGCTTCCGACGCGTTCTGGGTGCGCGACACCGACATGCCGAGGAAAACCTCGTCCTGGTTTTCGCCATAGGAGACGGTGCCGAGCGCCTCGGACAGGCCCCAGCGCGTCACCATCATCCGGGCCAGGCGCGTCGCCTGCTCGATGTCGGAGGACGCACCGGAGGTCACCTTCTCGCGCCCGAAGATCAGCTCTTCGGCGACACGGCCGCCCATCATGATGGCGAGCCGCGAGGTCATCTGCTCCAGCGACATCGACAGCTTGTCGCGCTCAGGCAGCTGCATGACCATGCCCAGCGCGCGGCCGCGCGGAATGATGGTCGCCTTGTGGATCGGGTCGGTCGCGACGACGTTGAGGCCGACGATGGCGTGGCCGCCCTCGTGATAGGCCGTCAGCAGCTTCTCTTCCTCGGTCATGACGAGCGACTTGCGCTCGGCGCCCATCATCACCTTGTCCTTGGCCTCTTCGAACTCGGCCTGCGTCACCATTCGCTTGTTGCGGCGGGCGGCGGTCAGCGCGGCCTCGTTGACGAGGTTCATCAGGTCGGCGCCGGAGAAGCCCGGGGTGCCGCGCGCGATGGTCTTGAGGTTGATATCGGGGGCCAGCGGCACCTTGCGGACGTGAACCTTGAGGATCTGCTCGCGGCCGACGACGTCCGGATTGGGCACCACGACCTGGCGGTCGAAGCGGCCGGGACGCAGCAGCGCGGGATCGAGCACGTCGGGACGGTTGGTCGCGGCGATCAGGATCACGCCCTCGTTCGCTTCGAAGCCGTCCATCTCGACCAGCAGCTGGTTCAGCGTCTGCTCGCGCTCGTCATTGCCGCCGCCGAGACCGGCGCCACGGTGACGACCGACCGCATCGATTTCGTCGATGAAGATGATGCAGGGCGCGTTCTTCTTGGCCTGCTCGAACATATCGCGCACACGAGAGGCGCCGACGCCGACAAACATCTCGACGAAGTCCGAACCGGAAATGGTGAAGAACGGCACGTTGGCTTCGCCCGCGACCGCACGCGCGATCAGGGTCTTGCCCGTGCCGGGAGGGCCGACCAGCAGAACGCCGCGCGGAATGCGGCCGCCGAGGCGCTGGAATTTGCCGGGGTCGCGGAGGAATTCGACGATCTCCTGCAGGTCCTGCTTGGCCTCGTCGACGCCGGCGACGTCCTCGAAGGTGACGCGGCCATGCGCTTCGGTGAGCATCTTGGCGCGCGACTTGCCGAAGCCCATCGCCTTGCCGGCGCCGCCCTGCATCTGCCGCGACAGGAATATCCAGACGCCGATCAGCGCGATGAAGGGCAGCCAGGAGACCAGCAGCGAGACGAACCACGGCACGTTGTCGCCGGGCGGCTTCGCGGTGATCTGCACCTTGCTGTCATAGAGGCGCTTCACCAGCGTCGGGTCGCTCGGCGCATAGGTCTGGAAGCTCGAGCCGTTCGTGAAGGTGCCGTGGATGTCCGGCCCCTGGATCACGACGTCGCGCACGTTGCCGCGGTCAACTTCGCTCAGGAGCTGGGAGAAGGCGATGTCCTGCGAGGAGGCGCGCTGACCCGGATTCTGGAAGAGCGTGAACAACGCCAACAGCAGCAAGACAATGATGACCCAGAGGGCGAAATTGCGCAGATTGGCGTTCATCGATCTTCCTTCGTGGTCGCGCGGATCGCGGCCTGATCCTTGGGCGGTTAGCTAGTTGGGGCAGTACGAGGAAATCCCAAGGAATCCTCTCGGTTGGACGCATACAATTTAGGTGCCGCCCCGGTCGCTGCCAAGGGAACGAGATGGGACTATTTATCCCATCTTAGAGCGATTCCCGCTGAAATAATGGCGGCGTGACAGGGGTTTTTCCTGCCTGGTTAAGGTGGCCTGACGGCGCGCCACCGAAACGGCCGGTGCCATGATCCGCGCTCGGCTCCCGTGATCCGCGCTCAGCGCCCCTTGGGCCGCCGGGCCGGCGCCGGCGCGACGTGGATACGCCCCCCGGCAAGGCTGATCAAGGCTCCCGCGAGGGTCTGCCGCAGCACCGGCCGGCCATTTGCGGCCGCGGGCCCCGCAGCCATGGCCTGGTCGAGCGCGGCCATCAGGGTTTCGACCTTGCCCAGTTCCGCCGGCCCTTCATGGCCGAGCGCATTGACCGCCCGCAGCAGGAGCCGCAGCCGGACCTCCTCCGGCAGGGCGGCAAACGCTTGGGCTTCGAAAAAGATTTGGGCCTCGAAGCTTCGAACGCCCGCCTGCGGCGCATCGCCGCGCGCCCGGAGTTGAAGGAAGCGCTCGGCGCCATCGACCATCAGTTCGACCGCCGCATTGGCGCGCGCCAGCCTGCCTGCGAGCCGGGCCAGCGTGCGGGCGTCGCCGCCCTCCGCCGCAAGCTGCGGCAGCAGCGCGCGCAGCCGCGGCCGGGTGAAGGCGGTGTCGCGGTTGGTGGGATCATCGGCAAACCCGATCTTCGCCCGCTGCAGGGTCGCGACCAGCTGCGACTTCGGGACATCGAGCAGCGGACGCGCAAGGACGACGCCGTCGCGCTCGGTGAGGCGGGCCATCGCCGACAGTCCGGCAAGTCCGCTGCCGCGGACAAGACGCATCAACAGGGTCTCGGCCTGGTCGTCGCGGGTATGGGCGGTCAGCACATGGCTCGCGCCGGCCTTGCGCGCAGCCTGCGCGAGCAGGCGGTAGCGGGCCTCGCGCGCGGCCGCAGGCAATCCCGTCTCCGGCTTTGCGCCACGCCAGCGCAGGGTCCGGTGGGTCAGGCCGAGCCCGGTCGCCAGATGCTTGACCTCGCGCGCCTCGCGCGCCGCTTCCGGCCGCAGGCCGTGATCGACGGTGACGACGGTGAGATGCGGACCGCGCGCAAGGCCGCGCCGCCAGCGCGCCGCGAGCCACATCAGGGCAACGGAGTCAGGCCCGCCGGAGACCGCGAGCACCAGTGCCGGCGCGCCTTTGAGCTCGGCGAACAGCTGCTTCGCCGCGCGCGCCGAGATCGGTGAATTGTCGTCGTCTGACATGACGCGGCCCTGACGGTCGCAAGCGGATGCTGCAATGTTTAGCGCAGCGCCGTCAGCATTGTCAGGACTTAAACGCTACGCGTCAGCACTTCACCCGCTTCTGCTCGCGGTCCACGGCCGCTTTGACGCCGGCGGAGGCGCGCGGATATTTGCGGCCGATTTCGCCGAAGGCGGCGCAGGCGGCCTCCTTCTCCTTCAGCGCGGCCAGCGACTGGCCGAGCCGCAGCAGGGCATCCGGGGCCTTGGCGGACTTGTCGTATTTGGTGGTGACGGCGAGGAAGGCTTCCGCGGAGTCGCGGTATTGCTGGCGCTGGAAATAGCTCTCGCCGAGCCAGTATTGCGCGTCGCCAAGCAGCGGATCGTTCGGAAATTTCTGCGAAAAGTTCTTCATGGTCTGCTCGGCGAGCGCGTAGTCCTTGCGCTGCATGTAGCCGATGCCGAGGTCGAACTCGTCGCGCGGCGTGGCCGAGGGCGGCAGGGTCGCAAGGCCCGTGCCGCCTGATGGCGCGGGATTGCCCTGTTGGGCCGGCGGATAAGCGGGCTGCGCGGGGGCCGCTGCCTGCGGATAGCGGCCGCCATTGTTGGAGAGATCGAGCGGCTCGCCGTAGCCGCGCCCGCCGGGCGCGGCTGCCTGACCACCACCCGCCGCGATCGGCTGCTGCCCGCCGCCGAGCGCGCGCGGCGCACCCGGGGCACCGGGATTCTGGTTCGGGTCAAACGCATCGCCGCGGCGACGACTGCCGGGCGCGCCGGGCGCAGGCGGCTCCTGAACGATCGGCGCGGGCGAGGCGATCTGCGGCTGCTCGTAATTCGGCTGGGCCGGTTGCTGTTGCGGCGGCTGCTGGCGATAGGCCGGCGCGGCCTGCGCGGGCGGCATGGCCGCGACGTTGGGCTGGCCCTGTCCGGGCGCAGCCTGCGCGCCGCCCTCGAGCGCCCGCAGCCGCTCCTCGAGCTGGCGGTTGCGGTATTGCAGCTCCTCGTTCTGGCCGGTGAGCTGGCGCAGCTGGTTCTCCAGCCGCTCGATCCGCATCTCGGGGTCGGCATCATCCGATTGCGCGAAGACGGGCGAGCCGAAAGAGAGCAGCGCGGCGATCGCCACGGTGCCGGTAATTGCCTTGAATCTGGATGACATCTTGCCCTGACGACGAAAGCGAAATGGCCTGCGACGGATCATTCGACGCGCCACACATTGAAGTGGAGTACGCCAAAAATGTGACTGGAACAAAGGGGTTTCTGTCACAGATCGCTGAAACGAAACCGGCGCCCGAGAGGGGCGCCGGCATATTCGGTTTCTGAAGATGAACGGCGCCTGACCAATCGCCAGGGACCTGACTGAGCGTCAGGAGCTCGCGTTCAGCACGGTGACGGCACGGCGGTTCTGCGACCAGCAGGAGATGTCGTTACAGACGGCCACCGGCCGCTCCTTGCCGTAGGAGATCGTGCGCATGCGGTTCGGGTCGATGCCGCGCGAGGCGAGGAACGAGCGCACCGACTGGGCTCTGCGGGCGCCGAGCGCGATGTTGTATTCGCGGGTGCCGCGTTCGTCGGCATGGCCTTCGATGGTGAAGCTGTAGCGCGGGTAGCTCTGCAGCCACTGGGCCTGCTTCTCCAGGGTCACGATCGCCTGCGGGGTCAGATCGGTCTGGTCGCTTTCGAAGAACACGCGGTCACCCACGTTGACGACGAAATCCTGCTGGCTTCCGGGCGTCGCCGCATTGGCCATCGCATCCGTGGCAGAGTTCTTGTTGGCGCAGGCGCCCATCGACAGCGCGACGGCAAGCACCGCGACCAGCTTCAATCCCTGGAGGATACGCATAGGATGTTTCATTCCGGAGCCTCCACGCTCACGTTCAGTCCACTGCTGTCCGGTCTACAGGGGGTTGGTTAAGCGAACGTTCCGTCAACCTTGACGGAACCTTGCCTCAGCCGGTCAAATGCCCCCAACCAGCGAAAAGCAACCGTCATGGTTAATGGGTTGTAAATGTGGCGCGAGGGTGAAGGCAAGCCGCGCCGGCCGGCAAAAACGCTGGATCCTGCCGGAATTTTGGGCCCCGAGGATATGTCAGGCGACCGGGGCCCCCCGCCGAAAGGCGGCGGCCTCGGAACATGCCCAGCCCGCCCTCAGGCGTGAGCGGCGTCCGCCACCAGCACCGGCTGCGGGACGGGCCGCTGCGGGACCTCGCGCTGGCCGCCGCGCCCGAACAGCATCCGCCGCTCGAAGGCGGTGGACCGCATGATCGGATAGCGCTCGAACACTTTCTTGCGGAAGGTCGGGAAGTCCGCCGCCATCAGCCCGAACGGCTTGGTCAGTCCCGGAACCAGCCGGGGCTCGGCGATGGTCTCGTGCAGGAACACCCGCCGGTAGAAGGCCTGATGCTCGGGACGCACGATCGCAAGGCCCAGATCGGCATTGAAATGCTCGCAGGCCATGTAGGCGAGGCGCGTCGTCAAATAGGGCAGTTCCGGAACCCGCTTGACCTGGTCGGGATCGGCGACGAAGCGCGTCGGATCGATCATGACCTCGCCGCGGTCGAGCCGTGGCAGCAGAATATCGGGAAAGACGTCGGCCGAGGTGGACTCGCGCCATTCCGAGGTCAGCACGCTGATGCGCACCGAGCTGCAGAGCTCGCCGTGGAGATAGACACCGAAGGTCCACGCGTTCGGCAGCTCGTCATAGCGGTCGGTGACCCGTGCGTCCGCCGACTCCCTGACGGCGCCTTCGCGCAGATAGGCGCGGTAGCGGAGATTGTAGATCTCCTCCTTCTCGGCAAACGTCTCTGCGAGATGATAGTCGACGTCGGTGAGGAGTTCCGCCCCTCGTCCAACAGCCGAAATGACCGCTCTGGCTGAGGACTGCATTCCAACTCCTTACTCACCGTTCACGACGTGCTGCCCAAGGCAACTCCTGCGGGACAACCTGCGCGCGCGTGATCATTTATTAACAGCTCCTTAACAAGTATGCAAAGCAATCGAAGGGTTAGGGTTAATCACCCGTAGGACTACGGTGCCCGGCAACAGACTGAAACGACAGGAAATTCAGCGAAGCGGCGTCAGGCGAAGGAGCGCGTGCCGACGACCTGGAGCAGGCCGTCGCCGCGCCGTCCATAGGAGGCGTTGAGGAGCTGGCGCATCCGCACGGCGGGCACCGGACGGCTGAACAGATAGCCTTGCGCCTCGGAGACGGTGCCGTCGGCGCTGATCAGCTCGAGCTGCTCGTTGGTCTCGATGCCCTCGACCACGACCGACATGCCGAGATCGGCGGACAGCCGCGCCACGCCGCGCAGCAGCGTCAGCGGCCGGTCGGTGTCGATGCCTTCGAGGAAGGAGCGGTCGATCTTCACCTTCTGCATCGGGAAATTGTGCAGATAGCTGAGGCTCGAATAGCCGGTGCCGAAATCGTCGAGCGAAATGCGCACGCCGAGCGCATGCAGTTGCGACAGGATGTCGTGCGTGAGCTGGGTGTTGCGCAGCAGCGAGGATTCGGTGATCTCGATCTCGAGCCGGTGCGCCGGAAGCCCCGAGACCTCCAGCGCGTAGCGGATTTCGCTCAGGACGTCGCGCTGGTGGAATTGCTGCGGCGAGAAGTTGACGGCGACGCTGACGCCGTCCGGCCATTTCATGCATTCCATGCAGGCGCGGCGCAGGATCCAGCGGCCGAGATCGACGATCAGGCCCATGTCCTCGGCGACCGGGATGATGTCGACCGGCGAGACCGTGCCGCGCACCGGATGATTCCAGCGCAGCAGTGCCTCGCAAGTGGTGATCTTGCCGGACTTCAGATTGACCAGCGGCTGGTAGAACAGCTCGAACTCCTCGTTGGCCAGCGCCTTGCGCAGATCGAGCTCGAGAATGCGGCGCGCCTCGACGGTCGCCGCCATCTCGTCGCGGAAGAAGCAGAAGGTGCCGCGGCCGTCGGCCTTGGCGCGGTACAGCGCCATGTCGGCGTTCTTGAGCAGCGTATCGGCGCTGACGCCGTCCGGCGCGGTCAGCGCGATGCCGACGCTGGCGCCGATCTCGACCAGGTGATTGTCGATGCGGTAGCGCTCGCTGAGCCGCTCGACGATGCGGCGCGCCAGCGCGGCGGCGTCCTCGGGCGACGCGATGTTCTGCTGGAACACGACGAATTCGTCGCCGCCGAAGCGCGCGACGAAATCCTCGGGACGCAGCATCTCGCGCAGCCGGTTGGCGACCGCACACAGGAGCTGGTCGCCGCAGGGATGGCCGAGCGTGTCGTTGACCTGCTTGAACTGGTCGAGGTCGATGAACAGCAGCGCCGAGAGGCGTTCCGAATTGTGCGAAATCGCCAGCAGCCGTTCGATCTCGTCGCGGAAGCTGACGCGGTTGGGCAGCGCCGTCAGCTCGTCGTAACGGGCAAGATGGCTGATGCGGGCTTCCGCGTTGGTGCGTTCGGTGATGTCTTCCAGCAGCAGCACGGTGCCGCCGCCGGCCATCGGCTGGAACGTCCAGGCCAGCGTGCGGCCGCGCGAGGGGTCCGGGTCGGCGGTGACGATCTCGCAGATCCGCGCGTGTTCGATCTCGGCCATGATCTGGTTGCCGCTGTCCGCCGAGATCGACCGCGCGGCGACGCAGGCCGACACGATGTCGGCGGCGGTGGCGCCGCGCTTGACCAGATCTTCAGGCAAGGCCATCAGCTCGCCGAAGCGATGGTTCATCACCGCAAGGCGGCTGTCGGCGCGAAACATGCACAGGCCATGAGGCATGTTGTTGAGCGCGGTGTCGAACTGGCTCGCCAGCGCGGATTCCCGGAAGCTCGAGGTCAGCGCCTTGACGAAGATCGCATGCAGGCCGAGGTTGATGTTCTTCAGCGCGATGAAGAACAGCCCGAGCAGGATCGCGAGCCCGATATAGTAGAACCCGCCATGCAGCATCAAGGCGAGCGACATCGGACCGCAGGCCAGCGCGACGTGCCACTGGATCACCCGGGGCTGGCCGTAATTGCGGGCGGCGCCGCCGGCGGTGTAGCCGACCGTGACGGAGACGCAGAGCATGTTCGCGACCGCGTCGTCGTTGTTGAAGATGACGACGAAACACCACAGGCCGATGATGCCGGCATAGACGAGCGCGCCGAACCAATAGCGCGGCTCCAGATGCTTGGCCTCTGCAAACGTCAGGGCCGGGATCCGGTTTTCGTAGCGCCGCATCTGAAACGCGCGCGCAGTGCCGATGGCGATGATGAGAAACGCGATCGGCCACAGCAGGACGTCGCCGGTCTTCAAGGCAGTCATGACCGCAGCCACGGCGGTGCAGGCCGATCCGAGGAAGATCGCCCAGAAATTCTGCACCATGGAGTTGACGAGAGCGGCGTAGAGTATCGGCTCCAGCTCGTCTCGATCGCTCTGCTTCTGGTCGGCCAGCTGCATCGGCTTGCTACGCGTCCTGTTTAGCGCGTACTTTTACCCAAGCCAGATGAAGCCTTTCTGAGGGAACATCGTTAAGGTCGGGTTGTTTTTCGGCAATAGCGAACCCATTTCTGCTGATATATCAAGCAGCTAGGCAAGCCTTGCCGGGCACAAGGTGAAGGAAACCTTGCATTCTCCGCCGAACGCGAAAAAATCGGCGCGTTTTTTCGGAAACATCGCGTGTCTGGAGACGCGATGTCTTAGCCGCCCTGTGTCGAGGACAACAGCGGCGACCATGCCGGGTCGGAGGCGAAGCCCGGCGTCGGCACCTTCAGCTCGTTGCGGCCCGAGATGTCGACGGAGAACAGCGACGGCCCGCCGCTGCCGCCGGGATCGCGGAAGAACATCAGCACGCGGCCGTTCGGCGAAAACGTCGGGCCTTCGTTGTGAAAGCCGGAGGTGAGCAGCCGTTCGCCGGAGCCGTCCGGCTTCATGACGCCGATCGAGAACTGTCCGCCGCCCTGCCTGGTGAAGGCGATGTAGTCGCCGCGCGGCGACCATACCGGCGTCGAATAGGTGGCGTTGGTGTCGTCCTTGGAGAAGGAAATGCGCTGCGCAGCTCCGCCGCCCGCCGCCATCACATAGATCTGCGACCTGCCGCCGCGATCGGACTCGAAGCAGATGCGGGTGCCGTCCGGCGAGTAGGACGGAGATGTGTCGATCGCCGGCGTATCGGTGAGGCGCGTGGTCGAGCGCGAGCGCAAATCCATCACGAACAAATTGGAATTGCCGCCCTGCTGCAAACTCATGATGACGCGCTGGCCGTCCGGCGAGAAGCGCGGCGCAAAGGTCATGCCCGGGAAATTGCCGACGATCTCGCGCTGGCCGGTCTCGATGTTGAAGAGATACACCTTCGGATCGCCCTGGCCGAACTCCATGTAGGTGATCTCTTGCGAGTTCGGCGAGAAGCGCGGCGTCAGCACGAGGTCGGCGCCGCGAGTCAGATAGCGCACATTGGCGCCGTCCTGGTCCATCATCGCGAGCCGCTTGACGCGGCGCTCCTTCGGCCCGGACTCGTCGACGAACACCACGCGGCTGTCGAAATAGCCCTTCTCGCCGGTCAGCTTCTCATAGATCTGATCGGAGATGATGTGGGCGATGCGGCGCCAATATTCCGGCGAGGTGAAATATTGCTGGCCGGCGAGCTGCTGGCCGGTGACCACGTCCCACAGGCGGAATTCGGCCTTGAGGCGGCCGTCCGGCTGCCGCGTCATGCGGCCGGTGACCAGGGCCTGCGCGTTGAGGGTCTTCCAGTTCTCGAATTGCGGCGCGACGTCGATGTTGCTGATGCGCTCGATGAAGGCGGCCTGGTCGACGGGGGCAAACAAACCCGAGCGCTTCAGATTGTTGGTGATGACCTGCGTGACGCCGTTGCCGACGTCGCCGTCGGCGGGTGAGCCCGGCACGAAGTTGGTGATCGCGATCGGAATCGGCCGAAACTCCGTGGGATCGATGCGGAGCCGCCCCTGCGGCTGCTGGGCGAAGGCCTGTCCGCCCCCCAGCATCGCGAGCGTCGATCCGGTCAGGGTCATGAAGCGGCGGCGGTTCATCGATCGAACGTCATTCATCGCAAAATTCTTTTGTTCGGATGTCACAACATGTCTTTCAGGCCGAAAGTCATCGGAATGAGCTTCCAGCTCTCGTATTGCTGCTTCGGCAGGAACGAATAGACCTGACACTGCACGATGGCGCGCTTGGCGCTCTCGGCCACAGCCTGGGCGATCGAGCGCGACGGCCCTCTCACCGCGACGACGACCGGCTCGGACGCGAGCGATCCGTCGATCTTCATGGGAATGTCGATGTCGGCCTCGTACTGATCGGCGTCCTGGCCGTTATAGGTCGGCGTGAAGCAGCGCTTCACCGCGCCCTGGAACGCACCCCGCCAGGTCGCGACGTTGTTGGCGGCCGTTCCGATCGTCGATCCCAGCGAGGCCGACGCATTCAGCGTCGAGCCGGCGAGCTCGTGCCGGGTCGCGGCGCGCTTGTCGAGGTCACGCTGGATCTGCGCGGGATCGAAGCTGCGCTCCTTGGGCTTCGGCTGCTGCTGCGGCTGCACCGCCGCGACCTTCTGCTCCGGCTTGGGCGGCGGCTTCTTGGTTTCGAGCTTTTTCTGCAGTTCGGCGATCGGATCTTCCTTGGCCGGATCAGGCTTCTTTTCCGGCGGCTTCGGCTCTTCCTTCGGCTTGGCTTCCGCCACGGGCTTGGGCGGCTCGGGCTTCTTCTCGACCGGCTTCTCGACCGGTTTTGGCGGCGGCTCGGGCGTCGAGTTGGTCTTGATCAGCTCTTTCTTCTCGGTGACCTTGCCGACGGCGTCTTCCTCGGGCTTGGCCTCCGCGATCTTCTCGACCTTGGGCTTCGGCTCTTTCTTGTCGCCGGTCTTCTGCCCCGACATCATCTGCGCGAGCTGGTCGGTGGAGATGATGTCGATCGGCAGCGACTCTTCCGCCGGCACGAATGCCCTGCTGCTAAAGGTGACGAGCCCCCATCCCAGCACGAGGACGTGGAGGGCAATCGACGCAACGAGTGTCTTGTCGACCTTCACCTTCACCGCTTACCCCTGATCCGCTTCCGTAACGAGGGCGAGCTTCTTGAATCCCGCGCCGGACAACAGGCCCATGACCTTGGCCACCGTGCCGTAATCCGCCTTCTTGTCGGCACGCAGATAAATGCGCTCCTCGAGCCCGCCGCGCGCGTCGGTGATCGCCTTCAGCTTCGGGATCAGCTCGTTGATCGCGATCTCGGCATCGTTGATGAACACCTTGCCCTTGATATCGACCGACATCTGGATCGGCTTCTGGTCGTTGTTTTCGAGGCTCTTGGCCTGGGTCTGCGGCAGGTCGAGCGGCACTCCGACCGTCAACATCGGCGCCGACACCATGAAGATGATGAGCAGCACCAGCATCACGTCGACCATCGGCGTGACGTTGATCTCGGCCACGACCGGCTTGCGCCGGCCACGGCGCCCGCCGCCTCCGGACGAACTCGCGACGTTCATGCCCATGGTCTGGTGCCCAAATTGCCCTTCACACTATACATGCCGTCCGTCAGCCCCGCTCGTCGATCTGGCGCGACAGGATGGCTGAAAATTCATCGGCGAAACCTTCGAGCCGCTGGGCCTGCCGGTTCACCTCGGACGTGAACTTATTGTAGAAAATAGTGGCAGGAATGGCGGCGATAAGGCCGACGGCGGTCGCAAACAGCGCCTCGGCGATACCGGGGGCCACCACCGCCAGAGAGGTATTTTTCGACGCTGCGATCGACTGGAAGCTCGACATGATGCCCCAGACCGTGCCGAACAGGCCGACGAAGGGGCCGGCGGAGCCGACAGTGGCGAGCACCAGCAGACGCCGCTCCAGCCGCTCGACCTCCCGCGCGATCGAGACGTTCATCACCTTGTCGATGCGCATCTGAAGGCCTGCGACCGAGCGCGCATGGCTCTCGAACGAACGCTTCCACTCGCGCATCGCCGCGACGAAGCAGGCCGCCATCGAATGCGTCGGCTTGGCCGAGAGCGTACGATAGAGTTCCTCGATCGACTCGCCGGACCAGAACGCCTGCTCGAAGCGGTCCATCGAACGCCGGGTGCGGGCGAACAGAAAGATCTTGTCGATGGCGATCGCCCAGACCCAGACCGAGCAGGACAGAAGTCCCAGCATCACCGCTTTCACGATCCAGTGAGCCTGCCAGAACAGCGCGATCAGCGACACGTCCGCGGAAGCGGCAACCGGAAGGGCTGACTGAGCCACGTCGGCCGGATTCATAAGCGGTATCCTCTCAAGGCGATCGTACCTCATGTCCCGGCCAGCAAATGGCCGCCGGTTCCCCAACAGCCGCGCTACAAACCGGCGTGGCCGGCAAGCCCGCTCAAAGCCTTGTCTTTCTGGGGTGCAGGGCTCGTCCAAAGCCGGCCGCCTGCATTCCCTGCCAAGATGTCAAAACTATGGGCCTTGACCGCAGCTTTGGGCGCGATTGTCCGCAATTACCAGAGCCCGGCGATAGTTAATGCGGGGTTACCGCGGGCGAATTTGGCTGGCGGAAAGGTAGGCAACGCAGGGAGTTGGGTCACTGCGCCGGGGCGGGCTCGGGGCAATTGGTTAGCCGCGCGGGAATACCGACCGCGGTGCAGCCGGCCGGCACGTCCGATGCCACGACCGTGCCGGCACCGATCTTGGCGAAATCGCCGATGCTGATATCGCCGAGAATGGCCGCACCGGCGCCGATATAGACGCCGCGGCCGATGCGGGGCGAGCGCGCCGGCATTTCGCTGCTGCGGCCGATGCTGACATTCTGGAGGACGGTGGTCCCCTCGCCGATGACCACGTTCGCGCCGATCACGATACCCGTGGCGTGGTCGAGATAGACCGACGCGCCGATGCTGGCGGCGGGATGAATGCTGACCTGCAGCAAATTTGAAGACTCGTTCTGAAACAGCAGGGCGGCATCGACATGGCCGCGGTGCCAGAGCCAGTTCGAGACGCGCCAGGCTTGCAGCGCGACATAACCCTTGAAATGCAACAGTGGCGGCAACAGCTCGGCGATGGCGGGATCGTTGATCGCGATCGCCTGCAAATCGCGGCCGGCTGTCTCGATCAGGTCCGGCGAGTCGCTGAAGGCATCGAGGGCGAAGGCCGTGAAGCGCGCTCGCTCCGCTGCAGAGCCGCCTAGTCTGCGCCCGATCAGATCGGCCAGTGCGGCAGCAAAATCGTCATGGACGAGGACTGTATCGGCGAGGGATCTGCCAAAGACAGGATCGGCCGCGATCGCACGTTGTGCCTCACCGCGAATCTCCTGCCAGAGACTCTCGTTCGCCGAGGTCGCAACCGCCGTCATCGCCGCCTCTTTCTTCTCGCGTCTCGAATATAGGCCGGGGGCCGTCCGCGCGCCACGCCGCGCCGGCGGCACGATTGGTACCCCCGAGCAACATGCCGCAGCCCCTCCGTGAAGCTACGAGCTTGCATGCCAGGCAGCCGGGACCATATAGTCCGGCGAACTTCAGGCCAGCTCTGCTTCGGCCGGGGATGTCCAGGCAAAACATCTCGTTCAAGCCCCCGCGATGGTCCGCCATCCGCGGGTTTTTCGTACCCGGCGGCCTTCGGCGCTGCCGCAACGAATTCCGGATCCCTCACCCAAGGTCATGCCAAGAAAGGTTACGCCAAGACATGTCGCCCAACGCGCCCGCCGACGACCAGCACGACGACGTCATGTACCCCTCCGCAATACCGTTCGTGCTGGTCCATCTCGGCTGCGTGGCGGCCGTCTGGACGGGCATCACGTGGCAGGCCGTCGCGATCTGCGTGTCACTGTATGGCGTGCGCATGTTTGCGATCGGAGCAGGCTACCACCGCTATTTCTCCCATCGGGCTTTTGCGACCAGCCGGGTGTTTCAGTTCATCCTGGCCTGCCTTGCGCAAAGCACCGCGCAGAAGAGCGTATTGTGGTGGGCGGCCAAGCATCGACACCATCATCTGCATTCCGATACCGAAATCGACGTGCATTCCCCACGACACCGCGGCTTCCTGTACAGCCATCTCGGCTGGATCTTTTATCGGGAGCACGACGGGACCGACCTCGTGAAGGTCGGCGACCTCGCGCGTTACCCGGAGCTGATGTGGCTGCATCGGCTCGAACTGCTGCCGGCGATCGTGCTCGCAGTGCTCTGCTTCCTGGTTGCGGGCTGGTCGGGCCTGGTCGTGGGCTTCCTGTGGAGCACGGTGCTGCTCTATCACGCGACTTTCTGCATCAATTCCCTCGCCCACGTGCATGGACGCAAGCGCTACGTGACCGGCGACGATTCCCGCAACAACTGGCTGCTGGCGTTGTTCACCCTGGGCGAGGGCTGGCACAACAATCACCACGCCTACCAGAGCAGCGTGCGACAAGGTTTTCGCTGGTGGGAAATCGACGTGACCTATTACATCCTGAAGGTCCTGTCCTGGTGTGGCGTCGTCTGGAACATGAAGGCGCCGCCCGAACAGGTGCTGCGCAACGAGCAGCCGCTCGGCGCACGCGTCATCAACCGGGCGGCGCGCGAGCTTGCCGCCCGGTTCGATGCTCAGAAACTCGCGCACGCGATTTCGTCGGCGCGGCGCCGGGCCGACCTCGCCCAAATGCAATTGCCGACGCTGCACGACATCCTCAATCGCGCGCATGAAGGCGTCGACGCGCTGACGCATCTGCATCTGCCGGCGATCCCGACCCGCGACGAGTTTCTCGCCGAGGCCAGGGCGATGTTCGCGCGGACGCGGTCACTCAACGAGATCGTGGACCATGCCTACGAACACTTTTTGACATCGGTTCGCGCGCAGCTCGCCACGGCGCGCTGAACCTCACGGCCGGGTCTGCCGGCGCAGGCTGAGCGCATAGAGCCAGCCGCCTGCCGCGACGAGGACGGGAAGGACGAAGAGCGCGAAATCGCGGAGCAGGATCATGGGGCAAGGTCCGGTGCCGCGAACGAGATGGCGCGCCTGAGCGCGAACGCAGCGAGCTGGTAGAGGGCGAGGCTGAGAAAAACCTTCCACGCGTTGCCGACCACAAGCTCCGGATAGAATTTGATCTCCGTCGGCCATCCGTTGAGGAACGCGATCGCGAGCGGCACCGATGCACCGTACCGGTCGAACAGCGCAGACGCGCGTTCGAGAAGAGCGATCCGCTGCCCGATCGGCTTGCGTCCGGCGTTCGTCATGGCATTACCCGTGGATGCGCGAGCAAAGCGCGCGCTCAGGGCTTAGTCGGGGCTCGAGCTGATCCGGTTCTATCGGCTCCCACTCCCCGTATGAGATCGTCGCGAGACCTGTACTTCCTCACCCGGATTGCATCTGCGATGCAATCCGACCTCTCCCCGCACGCGGAGCGAGGTGAAAAACCAAACCGCCCGCCTGCGGGATGCGCAGGCGGGCGGCTCGGGGCCATCAGGACTTTGGGGGCATGTGCCTGAAGGCTTTGAGAGGTCCCCGGATCAGCCTTGCTGCTGATCGGTCGGCGGCGGGGTCGGACGCGTCTTGTGCTGCGCCATGAACTGGTCGAACTCTTCCTTGTCCTTGGCGTGACGCAGGCGGTCGAGGAAGTTCTTGAACTCGACCTGCTCTTCCTCGAGCCGCTGCAGCGTCTCGGTGCGGTACTCGTCGAAGGCGCGGTTGCCGCTCGAGGGCGGGCCGAAACCAAAGCCGAAGCCGTGGCGCTCCATGCGGCCGCGCATGCGGTCCATCTTGTACTGCATCCGCTCCATCTTGTTCTGCCAGCGATCCTGGTGGCTCCAGCAACCCATTTTTCTGCTCCCGAGTGTGAAAAAGAGAAGGGCGAGTCCGATCGGCCACCAGATGATGAAGCCGAGGATGGTCACGGCGATCCAGCCGGGATGCCATGGCGTGTCGAGCATGCGGGGACGCTCGTAGTATTGGTTTTGGTCCGAAGGGCCGCGCCAGCGATTGACATCAGCGGTGTAGGCCATTTCCCATCTCCATGACGGCAACAGTGCCGTTGTGAATGTAAATAACATTTACATAGCTAAATCATCCCGCGATTTTGTCAAGCCGGCCGCCCGACAGGGTCTCGGAATTATTTGCGCAACTTTATTTCGGCTTGCCCCAGGGACCGCCGGGCGGCACGCCGGAACCGGAGGATGCCTCCGGCGGCACCGGGGGCGGCTCGGCGCTCTTGGCCGGCGGACGGCGGTCGGTCGGGAAACCGAGACCGCGCAGATAGATCAGCACCTCGGCTTCGAGCAGCTCATCCGGCGACATCGGCAGCTTGCGCCGCGCAGCATCGCCGCGCGAGAACAGCGAGGCAACGCCGTGCGCCATCGACCAGATGTGCAGCGCCATCATCATCGCCGGCGGCCGCGGCGTGCCCGGCGGCGCCAGCGCCGCCAGGCGCTCGGCCGCGGCGCGAATGATGTTGAAAGCCCGCTCGCTGGCGGCCTGAAGCGCCGGATTGGCATCGACCGGAAGGCCGGATTCGAACATCGCATTGTAGAACGCGGGCTCCTCGCGTGCGAAGGCGAGATAGGCCCGGCCGACACGCTCGAACGCCGTGACGGTATCGGGCCGCCCGTCATCCCAGGCCGCGGTCAGGCGCGCCTCGAACTGCTCGAAACCGCGTTGCGCGATCGAGGACAGCAGCTCGTCGCGGTCGCGGAAATGCCGGTACGGGGCTGCCGCGCTGACGCCGGCCATGCGCGCGGCATCGGCAAATGTGAAGCCGGCTGCGCCCTTCTCGGCAATCAGCCCGAGGGCGGCCTGCAACAGGGCTTCCTTCAGATTGCCGTGGTGATAGCCGCGCTCGGCGCGGCGCTGCTCCTTGCGCCAGCTCATGTGAACGAGCTTTACATGAGCCGGGCGCGAAGGTCACTAGCGGCGACCGGGATGGTTAACCGTATTCTCCCGGTCCGGGGCGACGGCCGAAGTCCTAGCCGCCCGGGATCGGCAGGACCGGCATGATCTCGACGCGTTCGCCGGGGAAGATCGCGAAGTGCGGATGGTTCTCGAACATCTTCGCCGCGGCTTCATGGGACGCGGCGCGCACCACCGTGAAGGCGCCCATCTCGTTGGCGATGTCGGCGATGCCCTTGCCATCGACCTGCTTGGTCTTGCCGAGCGGACCTCCCATGGCCTGGATCGCGCCCTGGTGCTTTTCGACCCAGCCCTTCCAGCCCGCAATGCCCGCCTGCTCCTTCGCCTTGCGCTCGGCCTCGGGCATCGCGTTCCACGCGGCCCATTTGGGGCTGGTCTTGCTGCCGAGGAAAACGGCGAGATAGGTGTCGGTGCTCATCGGTTCTCTCCTTTGTTGATGGATTGACGAAGCCGCGATTTCTTCGCGACCGCTGTGGTTACCTCTTCAGATCGCCGAAACCGGCGGCGGCCTCCTGCAGGTCGGGCGGAAAGTCGCTCATCTCCTGCACCTGGCGGATCTCGATGATTTCGTTCGGCGAGGCCGGGCACTTCCTGGCCCAGGCAATCGCCTCGGCGCGCGAGGCAACCTCGATCATCCAATAGCCGCCCAAAACTTCCTTGGCATCAGTGAAGGGACCATCGGTCACGAGCGGCTCGCCGGCCGCAAACGAGACGCGCGCGCCCATCGACGGCGGATGCAGGCCGTCGAGCGTGATCAGCACGCCCGCGTCCTTCAGCACCTCGTTGTAGCGCATCATCGCCGCGACCCGCTCGGGATCGAGTTGAACGTCGGGCGGCGCGGTCTCGTAGCCGAGCGGGATCATCAGCATCATGAATCGCATGAGCATTCCTTGCTTGCTTTGTCGTCCGGGTTGCACGGCGAGGCGCCACTCCGGAAGGACGGGGAGCGACGGCCCGAGCCGCCTGCCCTCACCTCCAGCCCTCACTTGCAAGACGAACCAACCCTGACGGAACCGACAGGCTGTCGGGAATTATTTTGCGCCGGCCGCTAGCGCGACTGCGGCAGGAAGCGCCCATCCTGCCGGGCAGCGCCGAAATAGACTTCGATACGGCGAACCTTGCCGCCGGCGAAGCTGAAGAACTCCGTGTTGCGAAAGCTCCTGCCATCCGTCGCCAGACAGAGATAGGTGACAAAGGCCTCGTCGCCCCGGACGAAAATCCGCTCGATGTCGTGCCGCGCGATCCAGCCGGTGTCCTTCCAGCAGCGCCCGAAATAGGCCGCCTTGTCGAGGTCGTCGTCGAACGGGCTGGTGAAGCGAAAATCGTCCGCCAGTGCGTCGGCGACCCGTTGCCGGTCGTTGCCGAGATAGGCGGCGAAGAGGTCTCGAATCAGGCGCTCGGGGTCGGTCATCGATTTGTTCCGTGAGCAACATCGTCCTGAAGACGATCGAGGCGCGGCCGAGCCGACATCGCGCACGAGTATTCCGGGCACCGCGACGCGAAAAATATTGCGATCTGCTCCGTACAAATACTGCCCGGCCTATGAACTCCGCTGTGCACATGAATCCGGAATGCCTGCAACCAGAGCGACATGGCCGCGCACGTGGAACTACGGAACAGGCGCAAACTGCTGCAAGGGTTTACAATTGCTCAACACGCTCGTGCAACTTTTCTAAGCAGGCGCGACGGCGCGGCGACCCCGCCGCTTCGCTCCGAAGAACATTGCGCGGAGCATCACGTGTTCAATTTCCAAAGCAGCAAGACCCGACACGCGATCGCGGAAGTCGAAGCGCTCGATCGCTCGCAGGCCGTGATCGAATTCGGCCTTGACGGCACCATTCTCGATGCCAATGAAAATCTCCTCAGGATGAGCGGCTATACGCTCTCGGAGATCAAGGGCAAGCATCACAGCATCTTCGTCAGCCCGGCCGAACGCGAGAGCGCCCGCTATCGCGACTTCTGGGCCAGCCTGAACCGGGGCGAATTCCAGACCACGCAATACAAGCGCTTCGGCAAGAACGGCAAGGAGGTCTGGGTCCACGCCTCCTACGCGCCGCTGCGCGACCCGAGCGGCAAGGTGATCAGCTTCATCAAGTTCGCCACCGACATCACGGCGTACAAGGTCAAGACCATGGAGGATGCCGGCAAGATCGCCGCAGTCAACCGTGCGCAGGCCGTGATCGAATTCAAGATGGACGGCACCATCCTCACCGCCAACGAGAACTTCCTGGGCGCGATGGGCTATTCGCTCGACGAGATCCAGGGCAAGCACCACAGCATGTTCGTGACGCCCGAGGACCGCGCCGACGCGGCCTATGCCGCGTTCTGGGCCAAGCTGAACCGCGGCGAGTTCGAGGCTGCCGAATACAAGCGGCTCGGCAAGGGCGGCAAGGAGATCTGGATCCTGGCGACCTACAACCCGATCCTCGACGAGACCGGCAAGCCGTTCAAGGTGGTCAAGTTCGCAACCGACGTCACAGCGCAGAAGATGAAGGCGGCCGACAATGACGGTCAGCTCGCCGCGATCCAGAAATCGCAGGCGGTGATCGAGTTCAACATGGACGGGACGATCCGCACCGCCAACGAGAACTTCCTCAAGGCGATGGGCTATTCGCTGGAGGAGATCAAGGGGCGGCACCACTCCATGTTCGTCGAGCCGGATGAGAAGAACGCGGCGTCCTACCGCCAGTTCTGGGAGACGCTCAACCGCGGCGAATACCAGGCCGCCGAATACAAGCGCATCGCCAAGGGCGGCCGCGAGATATGGATCCAGGCCTCCTACAATCCGATCCTCGACCTCAACGGCAGGCCGTACAAGGTGGTGAAATACGCCACCGACATCACCGCGCAGGCGATCGGCCGCAAGAAGGCCGACAATGCGCGCGGACTGATAGAGGCGGTCGCGGCCGGCAGCGAGCAGATGAGCGCCTCGATCCGCGAGATCTCCGAAACCATGGCGAAGTCGCGCGAGACCTCCAAGGTCGCGACCACCCGCGTCGAGGCCGCGGACGGCCAGGCGCAGCGGCTGAACACGGCGGCGCAGGCGATGAGCGGCATCGTCGAGATGATTTCCGGCATCACCGGCCAGATCAACCTGCTCGCGCTCAACGCCACGATCGAATCGGCGCGCGCGGGCGAGGCCGGCCGCGGCTTCGCGGTGGTCGCCTCCGAGGTGAAGAGCCTCGCCAACCAGGCCAAGCAGGCAACCGACACCATCACCTCCGAGATCGACGCGCTGAACACCATCTCCGGCGACGTGGCAAGCTCGCTCACCGCGATCAAGGTTGCGATCGCCGGCGTCAACGAGTTCATCGCCTCCACCGCCGCCGCGGTCGAGGAGCAGAGCATCGTGACCTCGGACATGTCGGCCAACATGCAGCGCGCCTCGGCGGAGCTGTCATAGGCAAGAACTGTGCACCCGCACTCGCCGTGCGCAGCACGGTGAGCCTCGCAGGGTGACGGACGTGGATCGTCCGCGCAGACGCATTCGCTCGAGGGGTATGATCTGGTCTTCCTCGCCGGCATGAAAGCGAAGTAAAAGGAAGGCGTGCTCACGCACGACCAGCCTTTTCGACACAGGACAGATCAGCCGATGCCGCAAGCCCCGCAAAAAATCGCCCTCGTCACCGGAGCCGCGCGCGGCATCGGGCTTGCGACCGCGAAGAAGTTCCTGGCCGAGGGCTGGCGCGTGGCGCTGCTCGACGTCGAGGGCGAGCTGCTCGGCCGCGCGGTCGCCGGGATCGGCCAGGCCGAGGCGACTCTGGCGATCACCTGCGACGTCTCCGACGCAGCGGCCGTGGGAGCTGCGATGGCCGCGGTCATGAGCCGCTTCGGCCGGCTCGATGCCCTCGTCAACAACGCCGGCGTCGCCGTGTTCGCGCCGGTGCTGGAGACCAGCGACGCCGATTGGAACAGGATCATGGCGGTCAACCTCACCGGCCCGTTCCTCTGCACCAAGGCGGCGGTGCCGCTGATGCGCGACGGCAATGGCGGCGCCATCGTCAACATCACCTCGATCTCGGCGGTGCGCGCCTCGACACTGCGTTCGGCCTACGGCACCAGCAAGGCGGGTCTCGCGCATCTCACCAAGCAGCTCGCGGTCGAGCTCGCCGCCCTCAACATCCGCGTCAATGCGGTCGCGCCGGGGCCGGTCGACACCGCGATGGCGAAGCAGGTACACACCCCCGAGATCCGCGCCGACTATCACGACGCCGTTCCGCTCAACCGCTACGGCCTGGAAGAGGAACTCGCCGAAGCGATCTTTTTCCTGTGCTCGGACCGATCGAGCTACATCACCGGCCAGATTTTGGCCGTCGATGGCGGCTTCGATGCGGCGGGCATCGGCCTGCCGACGTTGCGCGGGCAGCGCCGGAACGGATAGATTATTTGCAGGGATCGAGCTTGTGGAGTGCTCCATGCGACGCGTGTTCCTGCTCAAAGCCCTGACGCTCGCAGCGACCATCCTCGCCTCGGCACCGGCGTCAGCCGAAATCCGCATCATCCAGTCGCCGGGCGGACGGGTCGGACCATTCCTCGATTTGTTCGAGAAGGTGCGCGAGAGCGGCGAGCGCGTGGTGATCGACGGTCCCTGCCTCTCCGCCTGCACGCTGGTGCTGAGCATCGTGCCGGGTGAGCGCATCTGCGTCACGAAGCGGGCCGTGCTCGGCTTCCATGCAGCGCGCTCGGTCGACCGGCATGGACGCTTCTATGCCGAGCCGGAAGCATCCGACGCGGTGCTGGAAGCCTATCCCGGTCCGGTGCGCGACTGGATCAGCCGCCGCGGTGGCCTCTCGTCGCGGCTGCTTTTGTTGAAGGGGCGCGACCTCGCCGCAATCTATCCGCGCTGCCGGTGAGGATCAGGCGAGTCCGCGCAGCCTGACCATGTTGCATCCGCCGCTGTCCGACGATTAGGCAATCTCGCGATATTCCGGCTCTGCGGGTGCCAAATTCGCTCAAGCGCTTCGCAATGCCTGCCAAATTTATGCGGTTTCCGGCCTTTCCTGAATCTCTATGATGGTGCCGTCCAGATTGAGGCCGCTGCCGGATCGCGATGGCCGCGGGGCCGTCACAATCCCAGCAGTGGTCGCAGACTACGATGGCTCCGCATTTTCGGGATTACTCATTTTCAAACGGGTCGCAGGCTATGCAGCCCCTCGATTTCCACTACCGCCTCTCGGACCGGGGACGCATCGTCCTTGGCCAACTGAGCTCCGAAGAAACCGTCGAATTCGAATTGCTGTCGCGGCGCGACCGCGAGGGCCTGATGGATTTGGCGTCCGAGCTGCGACTGCTCGAGCTTTATGTGAAATATATCGGCTCGGGCGCAGAGGCCGGGGGCGCACCGACGGAGCCGGTCCGGCAAATCAGCGAGCCACCGCGACGGCAGCGACCGCCCGCGCGTACGGCTCAGCCGCGCAACTACATCGTCTCGATGATCGTGATCGCAAGTGTCAGCTTCACGCTCATCGCACTGCTCGTGAGCTAGCACGCAAGCGGGCTGGCAAGATTGCGCCGGTCTCGCGCCTGGTCAGGCCCTAATCCTAATAGAGCCTCTGGATCGCCTGCGCCAATTCCAGACTCGCGCAGATGAGCATGCCCCAAAGTGCAAAATTGATTTGTAGCGCCGCCGCCATCGGTCGCTCCCTTCCAAGTTACGCCCACCCCAGTTTGTAGAATTTATGAAGAAATTATTAGCGATTCTGTCTCGGGGTTCACAGCCCAATATTGCGCCAGTTGTTGTGCGATGCGGTCCACATCATTTCACGAAGCGGCCGCACTGCTCTCGCAATGTGATGTCAGAGCAAGAATCATATTCAGCCATTCCGGCCACGCGTTTCCCTTAGGTTCCATTTAACGGTCACGATGCAAGTATCCGCATGCGGAGTTTGTGTGTCGCGTACCGCACCAGGGGTCCGCCATGATGCGACACGGCTTCATCTTGCTTACTTTTTGCGCAACGCTGATGGGATGCGCAGTCGCGCCTGCGCAGGAGCGCCGTCCGATTGCATGGGACGGCCTCGGTCAGGATCCGAATCGACCCTCCGTCACAAAGCGTCGTGTGGCGAGCCAAGCTCCTGCGGAGCGTAATTCGAACCAGGAGCGGGAAAGAGTGCTCGGCACCTTGCGCCCGTACTCCGAGGCGTGGTGGGTGGTCCATGACGAGATCGAAGCGGAAAACGACAGGCAGCTCGGCACCAAGCTTGTGATCTGCCCTCGCTGCGTTCCGTCAGGCCCGTCACCGGGAATCGACGTAACCGGGTCGGTCCGCTGAGCGAGCACGCGGGCCGGATCCGCCGCACGTTACAAGTCTCCCTCTCCCGCAACGGCAAAGAGAGGGATGACCTGTTCGCGCGTCAGGCGATCGCGTCCGTCACATTCCCTCGGCGGGGCAGTTCACCATCCAGGGAATGCCGAACTTGTCGACGCACATGCCGAAGCCCTTGGCCCAGAACGTCTTGCTGAAGGGCATGGTGACGCTACCGCCATCGGCGAGCGCGTTGAACTTGCGCTCGCCTTCCGCGGGGTCCGCGACCGTCAGCGAGACCGAAAAGCCCTGGGCTTTCTTAAAATGCTCGGGCGGCGCGTCCGAGGCCATCAGCACGCTGCCGCCGGGCAGCGACATACGCGCATGCATGATCGTCTTCTCGCGGCCGGGCGCGGCCGCCATGTCCGGCGGCGCCTCCGACGAACGCATCATCGCTTCGATCTTGCCGCCGAGAGCCTTGGCGTAATAATTGAACGCCGCTTCGCAGGTGTCCTGATAGAAAAGATAGGGATTGAGCATCGTTTCTCTCCTCTTCTTCGCTTCCTTGGGCCGTGAGGGTGCTACTTCTCGGTGAGCTTCTTCAGGCTGGCCAAGCCCGCCTCGAAATCCTTGCCGATCATGGTGTCCATATTGATGAACACCTGCATGACCTTGGACAGGATCGGGGCCGGGCCGGACATCGCCCACGTGACCAATGTGGCATCGCCTTGCGGCACAAAGGTGAACTCCGCGGTGTTGTGGCCTTCGAAGGGACGCTCGAAATCGAGCTTGATCCGAAGCCTTGACGACGCACTGGCCTCGAGGATCTCCATATGACCGGAGCCGACGTTGTTGTTGCCGTCCCACGCATAGGTCGCGCCCTTTCCTTCCGCAGTTCCGCCGAAGCTGCGCTTCATCGCGGGATCGCGGCCCTCATAGGGTGACCAGGCCGTCCAGCGATGGAAATCGGCAACCAGGGGATAGATCGCATTGGCCGGCGCCTTCACGGCGAGGCTGCGCTCGACGCGGAATGTGTCGGGCTTCGTCAAGGCAAAGACGAGTACGCTCACGATTCCGGCCGCGAGCAGGATGGCGATGATGGCAATGGCTTTCAGCATGAATGGCTCCCTGGATACGGGCTTAGGACGAAGAGAGCCGGTTGCGCCCGACAAGACGAAATGAATAATTTTGAAGACCGTCATGGCCGGGCTTGTCCCGGCCATCAACGTTCCCGGTGCCGGCGGAGGGCATGGATGCGCGGGACAAGCCGGGCATGACGGCGGAGACGGTATGCCTACTTCGCCTTCGCGCCCTGCCTGGCGCCGCCATTGGCGCCCTTCGGCTGGCTGTCCCGGATCAGGCGATCGAGATGCATGCGGATGTGGGCGGCTTCCGCGGACGTGTTGGCGAGAGCGATGGCGCGGTCGAAGGCGACGCGGGCTTCGTCGCTGCGGCCGAGCTGCATCAGAAAGGCGCCGCGCACGCCGTAGAAATGGAAGTAGCTGGCGAGTTTCGGCGCCAGCGGCTCGATCAGGTCGAGCGCGGCTTGCGGTCCGCGCACCTTGGAGACCGCGACCGCGCGGTTGAGCGTCACCACCGGCGAGGGCTGCACCACCTCCAGCGCACCATAGAGCAGGTCGATCTGGGCCCAGTCGGTTTCCTCCGGCGTTGCTGCGCGCGCATGCAGCGCGGCGATCGCAGCCTGGATCTGGTAGGGCCCGCTGCGGCGGTGGCGCATCGCCTTGTCGATCAGCGCGAGGCCTTCCGCGATCATGGTGCCGTTCCACAGCGAACGGTCCTGGTCGTCCAGCAGGATCAGCGTGCCGTCCGCGGCAAAGCGCGCGGCGCTGCGGGCATGCTGCAGCAGGATGAGCGCCGTGAGCCCCATGATCTCCGGCTCGCTCTGGAACAGCCGCAGCAGCAGCCGCGCCAGCCGGATCGCCTCCTCGCAGAGCGGCTTTCTGATTTCTGCGGTGTCGCCGCTGGCCGAATAGCCCTCGTTGAAGATCAGGTAGATCATCGCGGCGACACCGGCGAGCCGCTCGGAGCGCTCGACCGCGCCCGGCGTCTCGAACGGCGTCCCGGCCTCCGCGACCTTCGCCTTGGCGCGCGTGATGCGCTGCTCCATCGCCGCGTCCGAAACCAGGAAGGCGCGCGCGATCTGCTTCACGGTGAGACCGGAGACGATGCGCAGCGCCAGCGCGATCTGCTGCGTCGCCGGCAGACCTGGATGGCAGCAGATGAACATCAGCCGCAGGATGTCGTCGCGGTAATGCGAGCCGTCGAGCCTTTCGGCGAGCGCACCTTCGGCATCGTCGAGGTCGGAGATGGCCTGGTCGTCCTCCGGCAACGGCGTCTGCTTGCGGGCGCGGCGCACCTCGTCGATCGCGACGTTGCGGCCGACCAGGATCAGCCAGGCCGCGGGATCGCGCGGCGGCCCGTTCTGCGGCCAGGTCTTCAGCGCGCGCAGGCAGGCGTTCTGGAAGGCCTCTTCGGCGGTGTCGAGATCGCGGAAATAACGGAGCAGCGCGCCTACCGCCTGCGGTCGCGCCGAGGTCAGCGCGGTCTCGATCCAGGCGGTGTCGGCCTCGCTCACGTGAGATTTCCTCCGGGCCTGAACACGCCGACGGGGCGCACCTCATAGGCGCCGCCGGGATTGGCCGAGCCGAGGTCGCGCGCAACGTCGAGCGCCTCGTCGAGGCTCTTGCAGTCGACGATGTAGAAGCCGAGCAACTGCTCCTTGGTCTCCGCATAGGGCCCGTCGAGCACCAGCGGCGGGTCCTCCTTGCGCAGCGTCGCCGCGGCCGTGGTCGGCAGCAGCCGCGCCACCGGACCGAGCCTGCCCTGCTTGGCGAGACCTTCCTGCACCACGGCGAGCTTCTTCATCACGGCTTCATCCTGGTCCTTGCTCCAGGAGCCGACGAAGTCTTCATCGTGATAGCAAAGGATCGCGTAAAGCATGGGCAGTACCTTCCCCGAACTCTTGTTTTGAAGACGATCCAATATGCCCCGCCCCGACAGGGCTGCGGAAAAAATTTGCAAGAAAAATCCGGCAGATCGTGCCAAGGAGGGCCTTCTTGAGCGGAACCCGGCGAGGCACTTCGAATGACCAAAGGCACACTGGCCGTCCTGATCAACAGCACGCAGCAGAACTGGCTGCCCGAGCGCTGGAAGGCCCGGTTCGATGCCGTCTGCGGCGGCCGCCGCGTGGTGCTGCTGCCGGATGCCGGGCTCGATCCGGCCGAGGTGCACTACGCCGCGGTGTGGAAACCGGTGCCGGGCGACCTCGGCGCATTCCCCAATCTGCGCGCGATCTTCAATCTTGGCGCCGGCGTCGATGCGCTGATGGCGGACATGAGCCTTCCCGGTGTGCCGCTGGTGCGCGTCGCCGTCCCCGATCTGACCAACCGCATGACAGAATACGTCGTGCTGCACGTGCTGATGCACCACCGCCAGGAGCTTTATCTGCGTGACTCGCAGCGCGCGAAGCGCTGGGAGCCGCAATATCAGTGGCCGGCGAGCGCTGTGACGGTCGGTGTGATGGGACTGGGCACGCTGGGCGCCGATGCGGCCGACGTGCTGCGCCGGCTCGGCTTCCGCGTCGCCGGCTGGAGCCGCAGCCCGCGGACGATCGAAGGCGTCGAGTGCTTTCATGGCACGGCCGGAATGGATGCGTTCCTGCGCAAGACCGACATCCTCGTCAGCCTGCTGCCGCTGACGCCCGATACGCACAGCATCCTCAACCGCGACGTCTTCACCAAGCTCAACCGCAAGAGCCCGCTCGGCGCGCCCGTGCTGATCAATGCCGGCCGCGGGGGCCTGCAGAACGAGGCCGACATCCTGGCCTGCCTCGACGACGGTACGCTGGGCGCCGCCTCACTCGACGTCTTCGTGCAGGAGCCGCAGCCAAAGGAAAGCCGGTTCTGGACCCATCCGAAGGTGCTGCTGACCCCGCACAACGCCGCCGACACTGATGCGGACGCAATCTCGGCCTATGTCGCCGAGCAGATCGCCCGGTTCGAGGCGGGCGGGACGCTGGAGAACGTCGTGGACCGGACGCGGGGGTATTAGGGCTCGCCGGCGATGCGGCCTTGGCCGATAGCCGGCACCCCACAAGCACACCGCTCCGCCGGTATCCCGTTCATCCTCTCTTAGCGAGAAGTTGATAGTCGTTCTTTACCAACAGTCAAAGAACGAGTCGGACATGCGGACGAGCCTCGGCCTCAGGATGCGGATTACGGTTGCGCTGGCGGTGACGGCGGCGGCGACCGCCCTGTTTGCCGTGCTCGGGGCAATGTGGATCATCTCAGGGATCATCGACCGCGCCGACCAGCGCGAGCTGCGCAGCCATTACGACGCGCTGCAATCGCGGATCGCGGAAGAGTCCCACCGCGCCGCCGCCATGAGCGCCATCGTCGCCGCGATGCCGGCGACGCAGGACGCAATGGCCAAACAGGATCGCAACGCCCTGATCGGCCTGTTCGGGCCGGTCTTTGCCGCAACCAAGTCGGAGTACGGCGTCGATCAGTTTCAGTTCCACGTGGCGCCGGCGACCTCGTTCCTGCGCGTGCATCAGCCCGCCAAATTCGGCGACGACTTGTCCGGCTTCCGCAAGACCGTCGTCGTCGCCAACCAGGAGCACAGGGTCGTGGTCGGCCTCGAAGGCGGCGTGGCCGGGCTCGGTATCCGCGGCGTGGTCCCGATCGCGCAAGGGGCTAAGCATCTCGGCTCGGTGGAGTTCGGCCTGACCTTCGGCCAGTCCTTCCTCGACGACTTCAAGACCAACCGCCATGTCGACGTCGCCTTCCATCTCGCCGACGGCGCGGGCTTCAAGCTGTTCGGCGGCACGCTGAAGGGCAAGAGCTTCTTCGACGCTGCCGACTACGGCCGCGCCACCGGCGGCGACTTCACGGTCCGGCAGGCCAGGCTCGACACCACGCCGGTGGCCGCGCTGCTCGGACCGATCAAGGATTTTTCCGGCAAGCCGCTCGGCGCGGTCGAGCTGGTGATGGACAATGCCGACTATGTGGCCTCCGCCGACCGTGCCTGGCTGCTGGCATTCGGCATCGCCGCGCTCGGGCTCGTGCTCGCCGCGATCGTCGGCTATCTCATCGCCCGCAGCATTTCGCGCCCGATCCTCTCCATCACACGCGTGATGCGCGAGCTCGCGGACGGACACCTCGACGTCGCCGTCCCCACCAGCAAGGCCAATGACGAGGTCGGTGAGATGGTGAAGGCGGTCGCGGTCTTCCGCGACAACGCCGTCAACTTCAATCGGCTCCAGGCCGATCAGCTCGAGGCCAAGGCCCGGTCCGAATCGGAGAAGCGGCGCGCCTTCGCCGCGCTCGCCGACAATTTCGAAGCCAGCATCCGGGACGTCGTCACCACGGTTTCCTCGGCCGCGGTCGAGATGGAGCACACGGCGCGCTCGATGTCGGCCATCGTCGAGCAGTCGCGGCAGCAGACCGGCACGGTATCGTCGGCCTCGGCGCTCGCATCGGAGAACGTTCAGACGGTCGCAGCCGCTGCCGAAGAGCTGTCGTCGTCGATGACCGAGATCAGCCGCCGCCTTGCGCATGCGACCGAAGTCGTCGGCAGGGCCGCCAGCGATGGACAAAGGTCCAACGCACGGGTGCAGAGCCTGGCAGATGCCGCGCAGAAGATCGGCGACGTCGTCTCCTTCATCAACGGCATTGCGGGGCAGACCAATTTGCTTGCGCTCAACGCGACCATCGAGGCGGCGCGCGCGGGCGAAGCCGGCCGCGGCTTTGCCGTGGTCGCCTCCGAGGTGAAGGCGCTGGCGACCCAGACCGCGAAAGCGACCGAGGAGATCGGCGCGCAGGTGACGGCCGTGCAGGGCGAGACGACCGGCGCGGTGGACGGTATCCAGTCGATCTGCGCGACGATCCAGCAGGTCGACGAGATTTCGGCGGCCATTGCGGCGGCCGTCGGCCAGCAGGGCACGGCGACACAGGAGATCGCGCAGAACGTCCAGCAGGCAGCCGCCCGCACCGGCGAGGTCTCGCAGAACATCGCGGGCGTCACCGCCGGCATCGCCGCGACCGGTACGGCGGCGCAGGAAGTGCTGGGCTCGGCGATCGAGCTGTCAAAACAGTCGCAGCGGCTGCGCGACGAGGTGGATCGTTTCCTGGCGCATATCCGCGCGGCGTAGCGGGCGCGGGATCGCGCCGCATACTCGCCGTCATCCCGGCTCAGGATTTAGCGCCCACCATCACGTCGATCGCGCCCTTGACGATCGCTTCCAGATCCTTCCGCGACACCCGCGCCCGCGAACGAATGGCGATCGAGTGCACGGTTGCGGACGCGACTTGCGCCAGCACGGCCGGATCGGCGCTCTCCGGCAGTTCGCCTTTCTCTTTTGCGCGGCGGAAGCAGCTCGCAAACGCCTTGTCGAGCTCCGACAGGCCATCGAGCACCATCGCGCGGATCTCGGGATCGCCGACGGCTTCGGATGCCGCCGTCACCACCGTGAAGCAACCGCGCGGGCCGGTTTCGCCTGAGAGATAAATGTTCAGCGCGGAGGCAAAGATGCGCTCCAGCCGCTGGCGCACCGGCATCTCCTGGCGAAAAATCTCCACCATCGAGGCACGCGCTTCCTCGCGGTAGCGCTGGTAGCTTTTGATGTAGAGCTCACGCTTGTCGCCGAAGGCGCCGTAGAGGCTTGGGCGATTCATGCCGGTGGCTTCGCTGAGATCGTCGAGCGAGGTCGCGGCGAACCCCTGCCTGCGAAACAGGTCGAGCGCCTTGCCGAGCGCGATCTCGGGCTCGTAAGTGCGCGGACGCCCACGGCGCTTGGGTTCGCCGGCAGCAGTTGGCGGTTTCGATTTTTGTACCATTTCGCAAAATAATCCTTGACCCGCCTTATATTATGCAAGACAGTACAAAAATCAATCTGGCCAGGTTGAGCGACATCCAAAAGTCACATCGAGGAATTGCCCAAGGAGGCTACAGATGGATCTCTATTTCTCGCCGCTCGCCTGTTCGATGGCGACCCGCGTCGCGCTGTACGAAGCCGGTGCCGAGGCGAACTATCTCGAAGTCGATCCGCCGACCAAGAAAGTGCTGAACGACGGCACCGATTTCCGCACCGTGAACCCGATCGGCCTGGTGCCGACGCTGCGCACCGACGAGGGCGTGGTGCTGACCGAGAACGCCGCCATCCTGCAATATGTCGCAGACCGCTTCCCGCAATCCGGGCTCGGCGCGGCAGCGGGCATCGATCGCACCCGGCTGCATCAATGGCTCTGCTTCATCGGCACCGAGCTGCACAAGGGCCTGTTCATCCCCGTGCTCGACCGCAAGGCGCCGCAGGAAACCAAGGCGTATGCGCTGGAGAAGAACCTGTCGCGGCTCGACTATCTCGACAACTACCTGAAGGGGCGCGACTTCCTGCTCGACCATTTCAGCGTCGCCGATGCCTATCTCGTCACGGTCATCAACTGGACCATGGCGACGCCGCCGATCGAGCTCGCCAAATGGCCGAACGTGAAGGCCTATTACGAGCGCCTGCGCCAGCGGCCGTCGGTTGCGAAGGCGATCGCAGAGGAATTCGAGCTGTACAAGGCCGAACAGGCGCGGAAGAAGGCCGCGGCGTAAGGACTGAACGATCGAGACGCTGTCCCGGCCTCACGGCCGGGGCGGCGCTATCCGTACAGCACTCTTGGCAGGATCGTGACGATGCCGGGCCACAGCGTCAGCAGCAGCACGAAGCCGACCATGATGATGAGGTAGGGCATGGTGACGCGCGCGATGTAGCCGAGGCCATCGTCGGTCAGGCCCTGGATGACGAACAGGTTGAAGCCGACCGGCGGGGTGATCTGCGCCATCTCGACCGCGAGCACGATGAAGATGCCGAACCAGATTTCGTCGAAGCCCGCGCCCTTCACGATCGGCAGCACGATTGGCAGCGTCATCACGATCATCGAGAAGCCGTCGAGGAAGCAGCCGAGGACAAGATAGAAGACGATCAGCGCCACGATCAGCATGAAGGGCGACAGCCCCAGGCCCTTGACGAAGGCCGCGACCGCCTGCGGAATGCCGAGGAAGGCGGCCGCGTTGCCGAGGATCGAGGCGCCGAGCACGATCAGCGCGATCATCGAACAGGTGACGACGGATCCGATCAGCACGTCGCGCACCACCTGTTGCGACATCGAGCCCTGCGCCCAGGCGACCAGCGCCGCGCCGAGCACACCGACGGCGGCAGCCTCCGACGGCGTCGCCAGCCCGCCATACATCGAGCCGAGCACGCAGGCGATCAGGAACAGCGCCGGTGCGAGATCCTTCAGCGCCGCGAAACGCTCGCCCCACGACACCTGCGAGAGCTTTGCTTCCGACTCAGGCACCAGCGTGCGGTTAAAGGTCGTGTGCAGCATCACCCAGCCCATGAAGGTGGCGGCCAGCAAGAGGCCGGGCAAGACGCCGGCGGTGAAAAGCTTCAAGATCGAGACGTCGCCGAGCACGCCGTAGATGATCATGATGTTGGACGGCGGGATCAGAAAGCCGAGCGTGCCGGCGCCGGCGAGCGAGCCGATCGCGATATCTCGCGAATAGCCGCGGCGTGTCAGCTCGTTGAGCGACATGCGGCCGATCACCTGCGTCGTCGCGGCCGACGAGCCGGAGATCGCCGCGAAGATGGTGCAGCCGATCACGTTCACATGCAGCAGGCGGCCCGGCAGCAGCCCGGCCCAGGGCGCGAGGCCCTGGAACAGCGAGCGCGACAGGCGGGTGCGAAACAGCAGCTCGCCCATCAGGATGAACAGCGGCAGCGCCAGCAGCTCCTGCGTGGTCAGGATGTTCCAGGCATATTGCGGCAGCAGCTTGTCGAGCGGGATCGAGCGGAACATCGCCAGCAGCAGCGTGGCGGTCAGCGCGAGCGTGAGGCCGATCCACACGCCGCATGCCAGCAGCGCAAACAGGATCGCGAACAGGGCGACGACTTCGATGGTCATGCGATCTTGAATCCGGTAGCGGGCAAAACGATCATTCGACGGGCGAGGCCTTCATGCGGTGATCCTCCAGCGGCAGGCCGAGCGTGGCCTGGATCGCGCGCGCCAGGAACTGCAGCGTGAGCAGCAGCATGCCGAAGGCGACGACGGCTTGCGGAAACCACAGCGGAGTATCGCTCGAGGTCGAGACTTGGCCGCGGATGAAGGCACCCCAGGCGAATTTTGCCATGGCCGAGGTCAGGAACGCCATGAAAGCGAAGCCGGCAGCGGCCGAGAGGATCTCGATCACGCGCTGAAACGGCGCGGGAACGTTCTTCAGGAGCAGGACAACGCGGATGTGGCCGCCGACGCGCAGCGTCATGGCGGCGCCGAAGGTGAAGGACGCTGCCATCAGGTAGGAGGAATATTCCCACGCGATCGAGATGGTCGGCGGGAAGAAGGAGAGGAAGTTCGAGAGGAAGCGGGTGGCGACCTCGCACAGCATCAACAGCGTCAGCAACAGCAGGCAGCCGCCGCCGATCCAGCCGTCGAGCCGGCCGAGACGGTCGATGCCGTCGAGCAGGATGCGCAGCGGCGCCGGCGCCGCTGCGTTGAGGCTTTGCGGAGCTTCGGGCGAGATACTCACCAAGGTGATGCCCTCAGCGCTTCATTTCGGCGAGATAGGCCCGCACCGGCTTGTCGGCCGCCGGCACGCGCTTGAGGAAGGCGTCGAGCTGCGGCGCGGTCTTCGCTCGGATGTCCGTGATCATCGCCTCCGAGACCGGCACCACCTCCATGCCGCCTTCCTTCAGGCGGTTGAGGCTGTCAACGTCGGCCTTGAGCGAGTTCGCCCAGAAACCCGGCTCCATTTTCGCCGCGATGTCCGCGACGAGCTTCTGCTGATCCGCACTGAGCGCCTTCCAGGAGTCGAGATTGACCGTGAGCATCTGCGAAGACCAGACGTGGTTGGTCGGGTAGACGTATTTCAGGAATTCCCAGAACTTGCCGTCGACGCCCGACACCGCAGATGTGGAGACGCCTGACACGGCGCCCGAGGCCAGCGCGGGAATGGTCTCGCCCCAGGGAATCATCACGGGCGCCATGCCAATGGCGGCCAGCATGTCGACGGCCCCCTTGTCGGGCACGCGGATCTTGATGTTCTTCAGACCCTCGACGTCGGCGACCTTGACCTTGAGATGCAGGTACTGCGTCGGCCACGGCACGATGTAGAGGATCTTCTGGTTGTTGCGCGCGGCGACCTTCTCGTATTCGGGCCGCACATATTTGTGCAGCACCTTCAATTCGTCCATCGAGCCGCACAGGAACGGAATGCTCTCGACGCCCATGAAGGGCTCGTCGCCGACCTGCTGGATGTTGAGGACGTCGGCGAGCGGCACCAGACCGTCGCGCACGGCGCGCAGATGCTCGGGGCCCTTGAAGCCGAGCTGGCCGCCGGCCTTCACGGTGATCGCGACCGCGCCTTCGGTCTGCTTCTTGACCTCTGCCGCAAAGGCGAACGCATTCTGGGTGTGGAAATTGCCGTCAGGCCAGACCGTCGACATGTCCCAACTCACCGTCGCTGCCCGTACGCGGGTGGGGATCTGGGTCGCGGCAAGCAGGGTCGCTGCGCCCGCGGTGAAATTCCGTCGCGTGATCATCTCTTCTCTCCGTTCGCTAGCGCGCAAGCTTCCCGGCTCGTCACCGCGCGGACCCATAAACTGCAACTGCATTGTCTGAAGATACGAGGCCGCTCTCGACATCGTCGTTGACGGCTGTCGGCGCGCGCTCCCGGGGATCGCCGATCCCGGCACCGCCCGGCGTCAGCACCACCAGGCGATCGTCCGGCGGCACCTGCTGAAAGCCTTTTCCGCGCAGCTTCTTTCCGGACTTCAGGCCGACATAACCAGCCTCGCCGTCAAGGCCGCCGTCGCGACCGCGCGGCGGATGATCAATACGGTCGAATGCCGCCAGGATGTCGAACGGCGCATCGACGCCGCTGCCGACCTCGATGATCTGGCCGAGGCCGCCGCGGGTGCGCCCTGCCCCGCCGGAATCCGGGCGCAGCTCCTTGCGCCAGAAGATCAGCGGCGTCTGCGTTTCCGCGATCTCGACCGGGGTGCCGCGCACCCCGCTGGGATAGGCGGTCGCCGACAGCCCGTCCTTCGCAAAGCGCGCGCCGGTGCCGCCATTGGAGGTCACCGCCATCGAGAATCCGTAATTGCCGCCGGCGCCTGAACGGGTCTGGCCGCGCACGTTGAGATTCCACAGGCACGAGGTGCCTTCCGCCGGCACTCGTTCGGGAATGATCTGGCGCAGGCAGCCGAACACGACGTCGGGCAGCATCTGCCCGATGATGTGGCGCGAGGCCACCGGCGCCGGCTTCGGCGCATTGAGGATGGCACCAGCCGGCGCCGACACCGTCAACGGCGAGAGCGAGCCGGCATTGTTCGGGATCTGCGAGGCGACGACGCAACCGAGGCCGAACACGGTGTAGGCCGTGGTGTAGGACAGGGGCACGTTGATGCCGAACTTCGAGGCGCCCGTGGTGCCGTCGAAGTCGACATGGATGCCCGTATCCGAGATCGTCAGCGTCGCGGCCAGCGTGACCGGCGTGTCGTAGCCGTCGACGACCATGGTGTTGTGCCAGCTTCCCTTCGGCAATTTTGCGATCTCGGCGAGCACGGCCTCGCGCGAGCGGTCGCAGATGTAGTCGCCGAGTTCGTCGAGCGTATCGATGCCGAACTCGCTCATCATCTCGACCAGGCGCTCGCAGCCGACGTCGTTGCAGCCGGCGAGCGAATAGGTGTCGCCTTCGGTGTCGATCGGCAGCCGCGTGTTGGTGCGGATCATCGCCATCAGCGTCTCGTTGACGACGCCCTGGTCGATCAGCTTCAGCATGGGGATGTAGAGCCCTTCCATGAACACGTCGGTGGCGTCGGGCCCGAAGCCGATGCCGCCGATGTCCATGAGATGGCTGGTGCAGGAGAACAGCGCCACCGGCTTGCCGTCCTTGAAGCAGGGCGTGGTGACGACGAAATCGTTGAGATGGCCGGTGCCCATCCAGGGATCGTTGGTGATGTAGGCGTCGCCCTCCTTCATCGTCTCGATCGGGAAGCGGGCAATGAAATGCTTGACCGATTCCGCCATCGAGTTGACGTGGCCGGGCGTACCGGTCACCGCCTGCGCCAGCATCCGCCCCTTGAGGTCGAACACGCCGGACGAGAGGTCGCCGCATTCGCGGACGATCGGGCTGAATGCGGTGCGCAGCAAGA
Organism: Bradyrhizobium sp. SZCCT0153; assembly: GCF_018129995.1. Lineage (GTDB taxonomy): Bacteria > Pseudomonadota > Alphaproteobacteria > Rhizobiales > Xanthobacteraceae > Bradyrhizobium > Bradyrhizobium japonicum_G. The sequence continues at coordinate 1,424,278 of NZ_JAFCKS010000001.1, read as the reverse complement.
CCTGTGCCTGCTCCTCGACCACGGCGATCAGCCGGTGCCACATGATCTGGAGATCGATCAGGCTCGTTCCGCTTGGCTTGCTCATGATCAGGCCGCCTTCCGTTCCATGACGATGCTGCCGGCACCATCGATATGGGCGTCGAAACTGTTGGAGACGAAGGTGGAGGTTTCGTCCTCGGCAATCACCGCGGGGCCCGCAATGGTCGCACCCGGCGCCATGTCCTCGCGGCGATAGAGCGGGATTTCGATCACTTCCCCGGCCCGGCCGTCGAAGAACTTTCGGCTGCCTGACGCCTTGCCGGCAGGCTTGCGCATCACGTCGGCAACGCGCACCGGATTGCGCGCATCGGTGGTCGCGAGCACCGACCAGCTCAACACCTCGATCGCGGCGCCCGGGATCGACCGCTCGAACATTGCGGAATAATCCGCCTCGAACTTCTGGCGCAGGCCGGCGAGATCGGCCGAATTCAGCCGCCGGTTCGGCAGCTCGATCGTGATCTCATGACCCTGACCGACATAGCGCATGAAGGCGGCACGGCGCTCGCGCACCGGCGCGCCCGCCGCACCCGGCTCGACGAGGGCGCGTGCCTCGGTCGCCATTTCCTGCAAGAGGTCGGAGACCGCCTCGGTGTCGAAATCGTCGAGGCGGACGTGGCGGCTACGCACCAGCTCATAGGCGATGGGCGCGGCCAGGAACCCGACCGCCGAGCCGACGCCGGCATTCGACGGCACGATCACCCGCGAGACGCCGATCTTCTCGGCGACACGCGCCGCATGCAGCGGCGCGGCGCCGCCGAAGGCGATCAGCGTGTGCTGGCCGACGATCTCGCCGCGTTCGACCGCGTGCACGCGCGCCGCGCTCGCCATGTTCTCGCAGACGACCTCGTGCACGGCATAGGCTGCGGTTTCCGCCGACAGGCCGAGCGGCTCGCCGACGGCGCGCAGCAGCGCCTGTTTCGACAGCTCCGGGTCGAGCTTGATCGTGCCACCCGCAAAGGCGTCGGGATCGATCATGCCCAGCGCAACGTCCGCATCCGTCACGGCCGGACGCTGGCCGCCGCGGCCATAGCAGGCCGGCCCCGGCTCCGACGACGCGCTCTCAGGCCCAACGGTGACGCGCTTCATCGCATCGACATGCGCGATCGAGCCGCCGCCGGCGCCGATCTCGACCATCTCGATCACGGGAATGCGCACCGGCAGGCCGGAGCCCTTGAGGAAGCGCGCGGCACGATCGACCTCGAACACGCGCGAGGTCTCTGGCTGGTACTTCTCGATCAGGCAGATCTTTGCGGTGGTGCCGCCCATGTCGAAGGAGAGCACCTTGCTCTCGCCGAGCCTTGCTGCGATCTGCGCCGCGAAGATGGCGCCGCCGGCCGGGCCGGACTCGACCAGGCGCACCGGAAAGCGCCGCGCCGTCTCGATCGAGGTGACGCCGCCGCCGGAGGTAACGAGATAGATCGCGCCGCGGAACTGCTCGACCAGCAACGCCTCGGCCATGCGGGCGAGATAGCCGTCGATCAGCGGCTGCACGTAGGCATTGGCGACCGCTGTGGAAGTGCGCTCGTATTCGCGGATCTCGGGGCACACCGCCGATGACACCGTCACGGAGGTGCCGGGCATCTCCTCGGCGAGGATCGCGGCCGCTCGGCGCTCGTGCTCGGGATTGGCGTAGGAGTGCAGGAAGGCGATGGCGACGCTCTCGACGTTCAGCGCGCGCAATCTTGGCGCGAGCGCGCGCACCGCTGCTTCGTCGAGCGGGAGGCGGACGGCACCGTGGGCGTCGATGCGCTCGGGCACGGTGAAGCGCAGGGAACGCGGCGCCAGCGGCCTCGGCTTGTCGATGGTGAGATCGTACTGGTCGTAGCGGCTCTCGGTGCCGATATCGAGCACGTCGCGAAAGCCTTCGGTCGCAACCAGCGCCGTCTTGGCGCCGCGGCGCTCGATGATCGCGTTGGTCGCCAGCGTCGTGCCGTGAATGAAGACGTCGATGTCGCTGATATGCGCGCGCGCGTCAGCCAGAATGAGCCGCATCCCGTCCAGGACCGCCTCTTCGGGGCGCTGCGGCGTCGTCAATACCTTGCGCGTTCTTCGGTCCCGACCCAAATCCAGCACGATGTCGGTGAACGTGCCACCGATATCGACGGCAAGCCGCACCTCGGCTCCCTCAAGCATTCCAAATTCTCCGTGCTGATCGTCAAGACTGGGGTCGAAAGCGCAGCAATTTCCGTGCCATGGATGACGAGAACATGCCGCGTCCGGCTATTCTGCTTGGCACCTATGCAATAGGCAAGGCATGTTCGCCTTGGGCGCGTTCAGAGCAGGAATGCAAGCGCCGCTTCGCAGCGCTCCTCGACCTTGAGCGTGAGCAGATCGTCGGCGCGGGTGCGCCCGAGATTGACCGCAGCGATCGGGATCTGCCGCTGCGCGGCAGCCTGCACGAAGCGGAAGCCGGAATAGACCATCAGCGATGAGCCGACGATCAGCATCGCATCGGCCTGCGACAGATGATCCTGCGCGGTGGCGACGATTTCGCGGGGGACGTTCTCGCCGAAGAACACGACGTCGGGCTTGAGGATGCCGCCGCAGGCCTCGCAGGCCGGCACCTCGAACGACGAAAAATCCGCGTGCTCCAGATCGGCATCTCCATCGGGCGCATCCGCGGCGTCGAGCGCGAGCCATTCCGCATTCGCGCGGCCCAGCGTCTCCTGGAATTCGCTCCGCGGCGTCTTCGCTCCGCAACCCATGCAGCGAACCAGGTCGAGCCGGCCATGCAGGTCGATCACCTGCCGGTGGCCGGCGGACTGATGCAGCCGATCGACGTTCTGGGTCAACAGCATCCCGCAGCGCCCGTTCGCCTCGAGCCGGGCCAGCGCGTGATGCGCATCGTTCGGCCTCGCCTGGCCGAACCGCCGCCAGCCGATCAGGCTGCGCGCCCAATAGCGCTGGCGCGTGCGCTCTTCGGACATGAAAGCCTGGAAATTGACCGGCTGGGTGCGCTTCCAGTTGCCGTGGCTGTCGCGGTAGTCGGGAATGCCAGAGTTCGTGCTGCAGCCGGCGCCGGTCAGCACGAACAGACGTTCGTGGCGGGCGACGAAATCCTGAAGCGGCGCATTTGTCATGGCGAAGATGTAGTCTGCGCAACCCGCTTTTGCCAGATCACCGGGATGCCTCTTTGAGCAACCCGCATCACCCTTGCGTTCCGATCATTGCGTTGGCGGCTTCGAGGACAGGTTCGGTTTCGCCGGCGCGGATTGCTTGTGCGAGACGACGGCCTTGCCGGGCGCAGCTTCGGGCGTGGCAGGCGCCACCGGTGCGGATTGACCGACTGACAACGACACGCCGAACACGCGCCACTGTCCGTCGACCGGCGCGAACAGCAGCTCAAAATTCACCTGCGACGGCACTGACGGAAAAAATCCTGCCATGTGCAGCAGACCGTTCGGCTCGATCTGCGGCAGCAGCGACAATTGCGGATCGATGACGGCAACGCCGGAGAGATCGAGCTTGTCGCCGCGCTGCTTGGCAAAGATCTCCGCGAGCCGCGCCGCGGTGTTGACCTGGAAACCCGGTGCGCCGAGATCGCGCAGCACGGTGTAGTTCCCGGTCTTGTTGGCGTGATCGAGCGCAAGCAGCGTCGAGCGGATCAGCATCAGCACGCCGTTACGGTCGATGTTCGCAGGCTTGGCTGCCTGTTGCTGCTGGGATGACGCCTGATGCGACTGCGACTGCGACGGCGGCGGCGTCTGCTGCGCAGATGTCGTCACCGCCCCCAGAATCAGGAGCCCGAGCATCACAAGCCCGAGGCCCGCACTCAACCGACGCAGCGTCATGGCGAATGCGTTCTTCCTACCACTGGATCGAGACAGCACCACGCCCGCCTGCAACGTCGCGCTCGAGCCCGATGCCGCCGCCGGCATTGGCGATGATCGCATAGCTCTTGCCGTCATAGAGCAGCGCCGTGGCGCCGAGGGCGAACGCATTGGCGCCCTCGAAATTGCCGTAGCCCGCCGAGAGTGCGAATTTGCGGCCCGCTTGCAGGGCCGGCATCGAACCGGCCGCGAGCGCAACGGCGGTGCCGCTGCGCGCTTCGAGCCGGTTGTCCATCACTTGCGACTGCAGCGAAGTCACCTGCGATTGCAGTGAAGTGATGCTCGCCGGGTTGAAGCTCGACGTCGCGAGGTTGCCGGCGGCGTCGGTGGTAACGAAGGAGACCGGCCCGCTCTGCGCCGCAAGGCTCGCGGTGGATGCGACGCCGGCCAGGCGATAGGTATTGCTTGCCGTACCGATCGCGACCTGGTTGGCGGCCGTCGCCGTCGCGCCGGAGCCGATGGCGGTGGAGTTCGTGAAACCGGCCGAGGCGCCAGTGCCGATCGCGGTCGCGCTGCTCGAGGCAGCGCTGGCTCCATTTCCGACGGCTGTCGAGGACGCCCCGGACGCGACACTGGCAAGACCGATCGCGATCGCCCTGTCACCGGACGATTGCGCGCCCAAGCCAGCGGCTCCGTCACCACCGCCTCCGATCGCGATACTGTAAATGCCAGAAGCGGTGGCCGCGTTGCCGACTCCGGCTCCGTCGCCGCCGCCCATTGCGGTACTGCCAACGCCCGCCGCGGTGCTATAGCCGCCGGTGGCCGTGCTGTAGTCAGCGCTTGCTAAGGTACCGATGCCGGTCGCCGTGCTGTAGACTCCGGACGCTGTGCTGAGGAACCCGCTTGCCGTCCCGCCCGCTCCGTCCGCCTTGCTGGCCCCACCGACTGCCGTGCTTGCGTTACCCGTTGCCTCGCTTTGGCCGATCGCCACGCTGCCGTTACCGCTCGCTTGGCCGCCGCAAGCGACGGCGCCGACGCCAGGCGCAGAACCGAGCGCGGTGCCTGTTACCGCCGCGCCGCAGACCCCTTGCGCAGCGGCGGGCGCAAGATCAAGCGTCAAGACGAACATAGCGAGCACCACGGCTGCAGCCAGGGCTTTGGTCAAACAAAGCATCGCTTTAATGATCGCAGAAGGCATTTGCGCTCTCAGGTCCAGAGGTCGGGTCTGTCCCGATCGGTGGCCGGATGCGGCCGCCGCGAATGTGGGCCAAGGCGACAGGCCGGACATCAACCGTTCGGTTGAAGTCGAAGCACTGCCGGTTTCTGGTTGCCGCTTTTGGACGGGGCTGTTGCCGAAATGCATCCCGGGTGACGCAGGCAATTCTGCAACACAAGACAGAAAACCAGCCGCCGTATGCCGCTATCGAGCCGCCTTCAACCCAACGGTTGATGCGCTCCCGGCGCTCCTTCCGCACCGTGGAGCGAACGATGAATGGGGCGTCAAGGAATGTCATTCAGGTTGCTTCGCCGACTGAGCCATGCAGGCCAGCGGAAACGCGCGAGCGTGGGGCCCACGGTACGTCGCGCGAACGTCATCCGTCGCCTTGTATCAGCAAGTTTCGTCCTCGCGGCCGCGGCGGTCCCGTTGCTGGCGGCCGATGCGGCAGCGGCCGCCGACTACGCGGCGGGTGGCGGCGTGAACAACGGCCCCGCGGGTGAAGCGACGGCGGTGGGAAGCCTTGCCACGACGAACGGCCCCAGTGCAGCAGCCTTCGGCGAACAGGCCAATGCGGACGGCTCGGCTGCCACGGCGGTTGGTCAATTCAGTCACGCAACCGGCTTCCTTGCCACGGCAATCGGCGGCAACACGATAGCCACTGGCGGCGCCGCGACCGCGCTCGGCAGCCAGGCCACCGCGATCGGCGACAGCGCGACAGCAACCGGCTTTTTCAGCAATGCGACCGGCCTGAATGCAACCGCGACGGGATCCCTTAGCAAAGCGACCGGCGACAACGCAACCGCAACGGGCTCTTCCAGTCAGGCGATCGGAATCAACGCAACGGCTGTGGGCGCAAATAGCATTGCCAACGGCGCGACTGCGAGTGCCTTTGGAACCGGAGCAGAGGCGCTGGGGGCAAACTCGGTCGCGATCGGCGCAGGGTCGGTGGCAAGCGCTCCCAACACCGTGTCGTTCGGCACGGCCGGCAACGAGCGGCGGCTGACCAACGTCGCCGCGGGCATCAATCCGACCGACGCCGTCAACATGAGCCAGCTGAGCAGCATGTCGTCAGGCTTCCAGTCGCAGCTCTCCGGGCTGCAGTCCCAGATCTGGGACAATCGTACCGAGGCGCGGCGCGGCATCGCGGCGGCGGTCGCAACCGCAAGCGCGCCGATGCCTTCGGCCCCCGGCAAGACCACCTGGCAGATGCGTGGCTCGGTCTATCACGGCGAAGGCGGCTTCGGCTTCGGCTTCGCCCATCGCCTCAACACCGCGATGCCGCTGAGCGTGGTCGGCGGCTACGGCAATGGCGGCGGCACCGAACACACCGCCTATGTCGGGATCGGCGGCGAGTTCTAGCGACGCTTCAGCTCGCCCAATTGTCGCGAAACTCGGGAAACAGCGTCAGGCCTCCGCAGGCGTAGATGGTCTGCCCGGTGATGTAGCTTGCTTCATCCGAGGCGAGGAAGGCAAACACGGCGGCGATCTCCTCCGGCGTGCCGACGCGGCCGAGCGGAATATGGCTGGTGACGACGCCGCGCTTCTCCGGATCGCCGGTCCAGGCCGCGTTGATCGGCGTGTCGATCGCGCCGGGCCCGACCGCGTTGACGCGGATGCCGCGGCCGGCGAATTCGAGCGCCAGCGTTCGCGTCAGATTGGCCATGCCGCCCTTGCTGATCGAATAGGCGAGATAGCCGGGCTTCGGGATGATCTGGTGCACGCTGGTGCAGTTGATGATGCTGCCGCCACCGCCGCGCGCGACGAAATGGGCGAGCGCCTTCTGCGCGCAAAGCACGGCGCCGTTGAGATTGACGTCGATGATGCGGCGGTAGGTCTCGATGTCGAGCGCCTCGCTCGGCGATTCCCGCTGGAAGCCGGCATTGTTGACAAGGCAGTCGAGGCGCCTCCAGCGCGCCAGGATGGTCTCGAACATTGCCGCGACGTCCTGCTCGCTGCTGACATCGGCCCCGACGACGACATGATCGAGCCTGCCGTGGCCGCGATCGCTCGATGCCGTGCGTGCCAGCGCGAGCGTCTCTTCCCCCTTTTCGGGATGATCGACATAGTTGATGGCGACGGTCGCGCCCTCCTGGGCGAGCCGGATGGCGACGGCGCGGCCGATGCCTTGTGAGGCGCCGGTCACCAGCGCGTATTGGCCGACGAGGCGCGAGTGAAACGAGGTCGATCGATCGGTTTGTGGCATGAGTTCTCTCCGGGACGCCTGATCATCGACGGAACCGGCTTTTTGTTCCATCCCTCAGCGCATCGCTGCGATTCATTCGGCGCGCCGGGCAAGCGGCGAGGTCAGGATCTGGTACAGGATGATGGCGCCAAAGGTTGCGGTGCCGATTCCGCCGATCGTGAACGCGCCGAATTTGAGCGTGAGATCGCCCGCGCCCGCCGTCAATGCCACGGCAATCGTGATCAAGTTCGCCGGATTGGCGAAGTCGACCTTGTTCTCGACCCAGATCCGGCCCGCCATCGCTGCGATCAACCCGAACAGCACGATCGAGAGGCCGCCGATGACGGGTCCCGGGATCGACAGGATCAGCGCGCCGAATTTCGGCGAGAAGCCGAGCAGGATGGACACCGTGGCCGCGAAGCCAAACAGCAAGGTCGAATAGACCTTCGTCGCTGCCATGACGCCGATGTTCTCGGCATAGGTGGTGACGCCGGTGCCGCCGCCGCAGGCCGCCACGATGGTCGCGAGGCTGTCGGCGAGCAGCGCGCGACCGAGATAGTCATCGAGGCTCCGGCCCGTCATGGCGCCGACGGCCTTGATGTGACCGAGGTTCTCGGCGACCAGAATGACCGCGACCGGCGCGATCAGGAAGATCGCATCGGCATGGAAACTCGGCGCCGTGAAATTCGGCAGGCCGAGCCACGGCGCGGCCGAGAGCTGCGCGAAGTCGACCGGCTTGCCGAAGCCCAGGCCGTTCGCGAACAGCAGGTACAAGACATATCCGCCGATCGCGCCGAGGATGATCGGCAGGCGGCGCCACAAGCCGGGAGCGGCAACTGCAACCACGCCGATCATCAAAACGGTCGCGAGCCCGATCCAGGTATCGAACGCATTGGCGCTCACCGCCTTGACCGCGACCGGCGCGAGGTTGAGGCCGATCGCGGCGACCACGGCCCCGGTGACGGCCGGCGGCATCAGGCGCTCGACCCAGCCGACGCCCGACCACATCACGATCAGCGCGATCACACCGTAGAGCACGCCGGCGCCAATGATGCCGCCGAGCGCGACGGAGAGATTCGGATTCGGCCCCTGCCCGGCATAGCCGGTGGCGGCGATGACGACGGCGATGAACGCGAAGCTCGAGCCGAGATAGCTCGGCACGCGCCCCGCGACGATGACAAAGAAGATCAGCGTGCCGATGCCGGAGAACAGCACCGCGACATTGGGATCGAACCCCATCAGCAGCGGCGCGATGATCGTTGAGCCCGACATTGCGACACAATGCTGGAGACCGGAGACGACGGTCTGGCCCCATGGCAGCCGCTCTTCGGGCATGATCACGCCGGAGGTCTTCAGCTTCCAACGCGGGAAATAGCCCTGTGATTGCTCGTCCGAGCCGGTGGCGATCGACATCTTCCCCCCAGTTGCGGTGCAGCGATCGATCTTCGTGCGAACAGACAAAAATGTGATTGTCGCTTCTGCGACGGCCATCACATGATGCAAATCATGCAAGATCAATACGTTCCGGGGCATACAATATGACACAACTCGCAATCCAGCCAGCCATCCATCGCCGGCATCAGCCCTGGTACAAGATCCTCTACGTGCAGGTACTGATCGCGATCGCGCTCGGGGTGCTCATCGGCTATTTCTATCCCGATCTCGGCAAGGCCTTGAAGCCGCTCGGCGACGGTTTCATTGCGCTGATCAAGATGATGATCGCGCCGGTGATCTTCTGCACCGTGGTGCACGGGATCTCCTCGATGGGCGATCTCAAGCGCGTCGGGCGGGTCGGGTTGAAGTCGCTGATCTATTTCGAATCGGTCTCGACCGTCGCACTCGCCGTCGGCCTTTTGGTCGGCGAGGTGCTCCAGCCCGGGCACGGCTTCAACATCGATCCTGCCACGATCGACCCGAAGTCGGTGGCGACCTACGTCACCAAGGCCAAGGAGGAAGGCATCGTCGCCCATCTGATGGCGATCATCCCCGACAGCTATCTGGGCGCCATCGCGCGCGGCGATCTGTTGCAGGTGCTGCTGATCTCGATCCTGTCGGGCTTCGCCATCGCCTTCCTCGGCAAGGCCGGCGAGCCGATCGCGGAAGCGATCGACAAGGCCGCAAAGATGTTCTTCGGCATCATCCGCATCATCGTGCGCGCGGCCCCGATCGGTGCCTTCGGCGCGATGGCGTTCACCGTCGGCGCCTACGGCCTCGGCTCCTTGCTCAACCTCGCGGCCCTGATCGGCACGTTCTATCTGACCAGCATCCTGTTCGTGCTGGTCGTGCTCGGCGCGATCGCGCGCCTCGCCGGCTTCTCGATCCTGCGCTTCATCGCCTACATCAAGGACGAATTGCTGATCGTGCTCGGCACCTCGTCGTCGGAGACGGTGCTGCCGCAGATGATCCAGAAAATGGAGCATCTCGGCGCCTCGCGTTCGGTGGTCGGCCTCGTGATCCCGACCGGCTACAGCTTCAACCTCGACGGCACCAACATCTACATGACGCTGGCGACGCTGTTCCTGGCGCAGGCGACCAACACCCATCTGACGATCTGGCAGGAGCTCGGCATTCTGGGTATTGCCATGATCACCTCGAAAGGCGCCTCGGGCGTCACCGGCGCCGGCTTCATCACGCTCGCGGCCACGCTCTCGATCGTGCCTGATATTCCGATCCAGTCGATCGCGATCCTGGTCGGTATCGACAAGTTCATGAGCGAATGCCGCGCGCTGACCAATCTGATCGGCAACGGCGTCGCCTGCGTCGTCATCAGCATCTCCGAAGGCGAGCTCGACCGCGATGCGCTGCACGAGACCATGGCCCATCCGCTGGAGATGGGTGAGGCGCTCGAACCGGGGGGCAGCGCGGCAGCATAGGCCGTACGGACCGGGAGGCGAGATCGGATGATCCCGCCGTTGGCACGCAGCGCCTCTGGCGGGCACAATCGCTCCATTCGGCCGAACAATCCGAACGGCTGTCGTCAACCCTTGAGCGCGGTCACCACCACCTCGATCAGCGCGCTGCCGCCGAGATCGGCGACGCCGACGGTGGCGCGGGTCGGTAAATCGTCGCCGAAGAACTCGGTCCAGGCCGCGTCCATCTCCTTCTTCTTGGACAGATCGGTGACGAAGATCGAGGCGCTGACGATGCGGCTCTTGTCGGTTCCCGCTTCCTTCAGATAGCCGGCGATCTTGCCGAGGATGTTGCGAGTCTGGTCCCCCATGGACACGGACGTGTCGTCGGCGATGGTGCCGCCGAGGAAGACGAAGCCGTTGGCCTCGACGGCGCGGTGCATGATGGGCGTGCGGATGCTGCGGGTGATGCTCATGATGTCCTCTTGTCTTGTTGCTAGAGCGTGGAAGGATGGAAGCGGTCGATGCCGAGATCGCCGATCCTGGTCTGGGTGCCGCCATTGACGATCAGCTCCGCCATCACGGCGCCGGCGCCGGGGCCGAGCTGAAAACCGTGCAGCGAGAAGCCGAACTGGTGAAAAAGGCCCTGGTGCCGCACGCTCGGCCCGAACACGGGGATGTCGTCCTTCATCTTCGCCTCGATGCCGGCCCAGGCGCGCATGATGGTCGCATCGCGCATCACCGGAAACAGCTCGAACACGGTGCGGGCGCTGGTTGCAAGGCTCTTCCAGTCCAGCACCGTCTCGTTGCGATCCTGGAAGGGCCTCGCCAGATGTCCGCCGCCGATCAGCACGGTGCCGTTGGAGAATTGCTTGAAGGAGAGTTTTCGCCCGCGCAGGATCACGACGGGATCGATGAAATGCGGCACGCGCGAGGTGATCATCAGCATCGGCGCCACGGTCTCGACCGGCACCGGCTCGCCGAGATCAGCAGCGATCTTGCCGGCCCAGGCGCCGGCGGCATTGACCAGCACCGGCGCGGCAAAGCTCTCGGCACCGACATCGACATGCCAGAGGCCGTCGCTGTGCCGGATGTTGCTGGCCGCCACGCCCTCGCGCACGGTGGCGCCGAGCTGCTCGGCCTTGCGGCGGAACGCCGTCGTCGTCTGCGCCGGATTGGCCGCGCCGTCCCGGCGCGAGACCACGCCGCCGGGACAGGTCTCGGCGACCGCAGGCACCAGACGCCGGAGTTCAGTCGCGTCGATCAGCTCTTCATGGGTGAAGCCGAGCGCGTTGAGTTCGGCCACACGCGCGCGGCAGACCGCGAGCTCGTCCTCGTTTTCCGCGACGAGCACCTGGCCGTGACTCTCGAAGCTGCAATCGTCGTCGAGGAGATCGGAGATCTTCTCCCAGATTCCCATCGAGCGGATCGAGAGCGGGATCTCCGGGATGTGCCGCGCGAGCTGGCGGACGCCGCCGGCATTGACGCCGGACGCATGGCGGCCGGCATAGTCCTTCTCGATCAGCACCGGCTTCAGGCCGGCGAGGCACAGATGCAGCGCGGTGGAGCATCCGTGGATGCCGCCGCCGACGACGATCGCATCCACGTTCTGGGTCATCCGCGCACCACCGCCTTGATATCGTCTTCGCTCTTCGGGACGGCGGCAAGCTCGGCCAGCGTGATCGGCTTGACCGGCGCGCGCAGCCGGTAATAGCCGATCTCCTGCGGGGTCTTGCCCCGCGCCTGCGCCATCAGCTCGGTGACGGTGAGGCCGCAGAGCCGACCCTGGCACGGGCCCATCCCGGTGCGGCGATAGGCCTTGAGTTGGTTCGGCCCGGTGGCGCCGATCGCGACGGCATCGAGAATGTCTTTCGCGGTTACCTCTTCGCAACGGCAGACGATGGTGTCGCCCGAGGGAATGCGGAACTGCGGTGACGGGCGGAACAGCGTGTCGAGGAAGATACGTCCGCGCTCGGCCTTGGCGAGATCGGCACGCAGCGTCGCCATCGCGGGAAGCTTCGCGCCAGCCGCGGGGGCCAAGGCTTCTACCGCCGCCCGCGCAGCGATGCGCCCGCGCACCACGGCGGCATTCGCGCCGCCGATGTCGGCGCCGTCACCGGCAATCGCAATGCCGGCGACCGATGAATTGCCGCTCGCATCGAGCACCGGCGACCAGCACAATTGCAGCTCGTCCCAGCCATGCTCGATGCCGGCCGCCATCGCCAGATTGACGTTCGGCACCACGCCCTGATGCAGCAGCAGCAAATCCGCGGGGATGGTCTCGCGCTTGCCGCCGGCGACATAGCTCACACTCGCGAGCTGGCCGTCGCCGGCTGCCGACAGCTCAGTCACGCCTGACACGACCTGCACCTTCGCTTTCACTTCGCGCATCATCGACAGGCCCTTGGCGAAATAGGGCGAGGTCAGGAAAGCGAAGGCGTGCGGCAGCGCCGCGAAATAATTGCCGCGCTCGGCGGTGTCGAGGATGCGGTCGATCCGGCCCCCGAGGCGCAGGATCTGCGCGGCGAGCAGCCAGAGCAGCGGCCCCTGCCCCGCGATCACCGTGCGGCCATCGGGCACCAGCGCCGATGATTTCAGCATCGTCTGCGCCGCGCCCGCGGTCATCACGCCCGGCAGCGTCCAGCCGGGAATCGGAAACGGCCGCTCCAGCGCGCCGGTCGCAAGGATCACGCGCTTTGCCTTGACGAAGGCCGAGGCCCCACCGACGGAGACGGCGATTTCGAGGTTGCGGTCGAGGCTCCAGACCGTGGCGCGATGAATGATTTCGGCACTGCTCGCGCGCAGCGCCTGCACGAGATCAGCCCCGACCCAATAGTCGGCACCGAGCTGATTGCGCTCGGTCACCGGCGTGGAAGCGATGGCGCGAAACACCTGGCCGCCCGGGCCGACATTCTCGTCGAGCAGCAGCGTCGACAGCCCGGCTTCGGCGGAGGTCGCAGCCGCGGCGAGGCCGGCGGGCCCGGCACCGATCACCACGACGTCGTAGGCTTCGCGCTTGGGAGCCACAGTCATTTTCCGATCTCCCGCTTGCCCTTCTGGATCTCGATCTGCATGCCCTCGGCGACGGGCACGAGGCAGCCCTGGCGATTGCCGACGCCGTCGATGGTGACGAGGCAGTCGAAGCACACGCCCATCATGCAATAAGGCAGACGCGGTGCGCCGCTCACTGCCGTGGAACGTCGCGCGTCCTGGCCGGACGCCAAGAGCGCGGCGGAGACGGTGTCGCCCTGGCGCGCCGCGACGGCGATGCCATCGACGAAGATCTGCACTTGCGGGCGTTTGTCCTGTTCGGATCGTCTAAACATGGGATGCCTCATGGCTCCTTCAGTATCTCTAGTAGCCGCTATTGTTCGCAGCGCCCGCACCGCCAAAGCGGCTGGCCGAGAACGCGCCGACCAGCTCCGGCTCGAGCGCACCCTGCGCCACCATCCGTGCGATCTCGAAGGCGTGGTTGGAGGCGAGCGTCACGCCGGAATGGCAGCAGGCGACGAAGGCGCCGGGATGCGTTTCAGACTGGTCGTAGATCGGGAATCCGTCCTGCGGCATGACGCGGATGCCGGCCCAGCTCCTCACCACGTTGAGCCGCGACAAATGCGGGAACATGCGCTGGGCACGATCGGTCATCACGGCGCTGATCGAATGCTTCAGCGTACGATCGTCGAGCTCGTCCTCCTTGCTATCGCCGATCATCACCGTGCCCTCGTCGGTCTGGCGGATCGTCGTCAGTGGGTGCGGCAGGAACGGCATGGTACGCTCGGTCACGACGATCTGGCCGCGGGTCGGGCCCATCGGCGCGTAGAGGCCGACCATCGGCGCCAGCGTCTGATTGGCATTGCCGGCGGCGAGCACGATTTTTGCGGCACGAAGCTCGCCCTTCGGCGTCGTCAGGCGGAATTCACCGCCGCTCTTGCTGATCGCCGAGACCGGGCGCTCCGGGAAATAGTCGATGCCGAATGTCTTGAAACCGGTGTGGAACGCACGGAACGTGCGCAGCGAATTGACGTGGCCGTCGAGCGGGCAATAGCTACCGCCGGAGACCTCCGGCCCGATCAGCGGCAACGACTTCTTCACGTCGGATGCGGAGAGCATCTCCATCTTGTAGTCGGCCGCGCCGGTCTGGTTGTGCATGCGCTTGACCAGCTCGGTGCGCTGGCCGAATTCGTCCTCGCCGAGCGTCAGATGGAAACCGCCGTTCTGCTGAAGAGAGACGTCGAGCCCGGTCTGCTGCTTCAGTTCGGATGCAAGCCTTCCCCACGCTTGTGAGGCCTGCACAGTCCAGATCGTGTAGGCTGGCATGCCGAGGCCCTTGCTCTGGACCCAGACCAGCGCAAAATTGGCCCGCGAGGCGCGCTTGGTGATATCGCCTTCGTCGAGCACGGCGACGCGCTTGCCGAGCCGGCCGAGGCCCCAGGCGATGGCGGAGCCGAGCAATCCGCCGCCGACCACGGCGACGTCGTATTCCCCTGACATGAGTTCTCCTATCGTCCCGTATCGCCCTTGCCGGCGAGCACACGGTCGAGCCCGTAGAAGCTGTCGAGCAGAATGAGGGCGGTCATGGTGATCGCGATCACGCAGGCCGAGACCGACGTCACCAGCGGATCGATGTTGTCCTGGATGTAGAGGAACATCCGCACCGGCAGCGTCTCGGTGCCCGGTGCGGCGAGGAAGACGGTCATGGTGAGGTCGTCAAAGGACTGGATGAAGGCGAGCGCCCAGCCGCTGATGACGCCGGGCAGGATCAGCGGCAAGCTGACGCGGCGGAACAGCGTCCAGCCGCCGGCACCGAGCGAGATCGCGGCCATCTCGACCGAGAGGTCCATGCCGGTTGCGGCCGCGAGGGTCAGCCGCAGCGCGAACGGAAATACGATGATGACATGCGCGATGATCAACGCGGCGAAGCTGCCGCCCATCCCGGCGGAGGTGAAGAAGCGCAGGAAGGCGATGCCGAGCACGACATGCGGGATCATCAGCGGCGATAGGAACAGCGCCGCCAGCGCGTCACGGCCGCGGAAGCGATAGCGGGCGATCGCGAGCGCCGCGGGCACCGCGAACAGCAGAGCCACGAAGGAAGACAGGGCACCGAGCCCGAGGCTGACCCAGAAAGCGTGGATGAACTCGGGATAGTTCGCGATGGCCCTGAACCAGCGCAGTGAAAAGCCGTTGGTCGGCAGCGACAGGAAGCCCTCGGGTGTGAAGGCGACGAGGCAGACCACGAGGATCGGTGCCACCATGACGATGACGAAGATGGTGTGGAAGATCAGCGCCAACGGGCCGTTCCGTCTCATCGGAACACCTCGGCGTAGCGGCGTTCGATCAGCGCATTGCTGCCGACGACGATCAACACCAGCGCGACCAGCAGCAGCGTTGCGACCGCCGCACCGAGCGGCCAGTTCAGTGTGTTGAGAAATTCGTCATAGGCAAGCGTCGCGGCGACCTTGAGCCGGCGGCCGCCGATGATGGCGGGCGTCGCAAAGGCGCTGGCCGAGAGCGAGAACACGATGATCGCGCCCGACAGCACGCCCGGCATGATCTGGGGCATGATGATGCGACGAATAATGGTGATCGGCCCCGCGCCGAGCGAGAGCGCGGCATTTTCGATCTGCGGATCGAGCCGCTGCAGCGCTGCCCACACCGACAGCACCATGAACGGCATCATGACATGCGCGAGCGCGATCACCATGCCGGTCTCGGTGAACATGAAGGGAATGGGGAAGCGGATCAGCCCGGCCGACATCAAGAGCTTGTTGACGAGGCCGTTGTTGCCGCCGAACAGCAGCGCCCAGCCGAGCGTGCGCGCCACCACGGAAATCAGCAGCGGCCCAAGGATCACCAGCAGGAAGATGCTCTTCCAGCGACCGCTCATGCGGTTGAGGATGTAGGCCTCGGGCGCACCGAGCACGGCCGTGAGCAGCGTGGTCAGGATCGCGATCCGAAACGTCCGCCAGAACATCTCGGCGTAATAGGGATCGGTCGCGATCTCGCGCCAGTTCTTGAGGATGAAGACCGGCTCGATGCCCTTGTACTGGCCCCAATCGTGGAACGACAGCATCACGGTCATCGCCAGCGGGATCAGGAGCACGCCGACGAACAGCATCAAGGCGGGCGCGGTCAGCACCCAGGGCGCACGCACGCTGCGATCGTCGGCGGCCGTGCTCATGCGACAACCCTCGCACGCACACTCATGTCCTCGGGCCGCCAGGCGAGACGAACCGTGTCGCCTTCGATTGGCTGTTCCTGGCCATCATTCTGGCGGATCACGATCGCCGGGCCGCATTCGCTCTCGCACTGAAACAGCCAGTGATTGCCCTGGAAGATGCGGGTGACGATTTTCGCACTGAGGCCGGCGTCGCCAAAGCCGATTCTTTCAGGACGAATGCTGACAGTGGCGGGACCGTTGAGCCCGGCCGGAGCCGGCGCGCTCCAGGAGCCCGCCACCAGCCGCGCCGGCGTTGCGGTCCGATCGATCGTCGCGGCAAAGTCGTTGGTCTTGCCGAGGAATTGCGAGACGAACGCCGAGGCGGGCCGCTCATAGGTCTCCTGCGGCGTGCCGATCTGCTCGATATGGCCCTGGCTCATCACCACGATGCGGTCGGACAGCGACATCGCCTCGTTCTGGTCATGGGTGACCAGGATCGTGGTGGTGCCGATGGTGCGCTGGATCTGGCGCAGCTCGATCTGCATCTCCTCGCGCAGTTTTGCGTCGAGGTTTGACAGCGGCTCGTCGAGCAAGAGCACGCTCGGCTTGATCACCAGCGCACGCGCCAGTGCGACGCGCTGCTGCTGGCCGCCGGACATGCGGCGCGGATGACGGTCCTCGTAACCGGCGAGGCCCACCATCGCGAGCGCGGCACGGACACGCTCGGCCGTTTCGGCGCGCGGCACGTTGCGCATCTCGAGGCCGAACGCGACGTTCTCCGCCGCCGTCATGTGCGGAAACAGCGCGTAGCTCTGGAACACGATGCCGAGCCCGCGCTTGGCCGGATGGATCGCGGTCAGATCCTTGTCCTCGAGGCGGATCGCGCCGCGCGTCGGATCGAGGAAGCCCGCGATCATTTGCAGGGTCGTGGTCTTGCCGCAGCCGGAGGGGCCGAGAAAGGAGATGAACTCTCCCTTCCCGACCGACAGACTGAAGTCGTCGACCACAGTCTGCGCCCCGAACTGTTTTGCGACCCGATCGAGCTCGAGATAGGCCATGCGCTGTCTCCGCAGCGAACGCTCAGATCAACGCTCGACCTCGCGATTCCAGCGCTTGGTCCACTCCTCGCGCTTCTCGTTGATGACAGTCCAGTCCGGATTATAGAGTTTTGCCGCGCGCTCGCCGATCGGCGCCATCTTGCCGAACTCGGGCGGGATCACCACCGATTTCAGCACCGGGCCGTAGCCATACTCCTTCAGCATCACGAGCTGGATCTTCGGGTCGAGCAGCATCTTGACGAAGCTGGACGCGAGCGGCGAGGCATTGGGCTTGGTGATCGGACACGCCGTCGTCAGCAGCGTCGCCGCGCCTTCCTTCGGATAGACGAAGTCGACCGGGAAGCCGGTGTTGGCAAAGCTCTGCACGCGGCCCGTGCCCCACACCGCGATCACGGCCTGGCCGGACTGGAACAACTCGGTCATCTTGCCCGGCGACGGCTCGTAAGCGAGCACGTTCGGATTGATCTGCTCCTTGAAGATCTTGAAGCCGGAATCGACGTTGGACTCGCCGCCACCGTTCATCTTCGAGAGCATCACCAGCGCTTCGAGACCATAGGTGTTGTTGATCGGCGGAATGACCAGCTGCTTGGCGTATTTCGTATCCTTCAGATCGTTCCAGGAAGTCGGCGGCGCCCAGCCTTTCTCGGCGAACACCTTGGTGTTGTACATCAGGCCGGTGGCGACGATGCCGATTGCGACGGCGCGATCGTCCTTGAACCGCGCGGTGTCGTAGAGATCGGCCGGCAGGCCCTCGAGCTTGCCGCAGAAGCCGAGCTGGATCGCCTGGTACATCGGGCCGTCGTCGACGATGGCGACGTCGATCTGCTGGTTGCCCTTCTGCGCCTGCAGCTTGGCCAGCGTATCGGTGGAGTTGCCGGCGACATACTCGACCTTGACGCCGTTCTCCTTCTCGAAGGTCGGGATCACCTCGTCGCGAATGGTCTTCTCGAACGAGCCGCCATAGCCGGCGACATAGAGCGTTTTCTGCTGGGCCGAGACGACCGACGGAGCGGCGACGAGCGCCGCGATGCTGACCGCTGTCAAAAGGCGAAAAGTCTTCATAGGGACCGATCTCCAATACCGGGATGAGGTGACGTGCCGACAAGTCTCATGAGCCGAAGCGCCTTCCGCATTTCCTTCCGCGCAAACCCCACTCCGATCAGGGCTCCGGCCCCTGCTCGACGGTTTTCGCCCGATCCGGAGGTTTGAACCCCTCCAACCTGCCGAAAAAGCGGGCTGTCTCCAGCTCTGATGAAAAAGATCGCAAACCCTGGCTTCCATCGTCCAATGAATAATGGCACCATCTGCATGCCTAAATGTTATAAATGGAAGTTGAGATGGCCCGGATCAATTCGCGGCAGGTGGAGGCCTTCCGCGCGACCATGCTGACCGGCAGCGTCACCGAGGCGGCGGCGCTAATGACCGTGACACAGCCGGCGGTCAGCCGGTTGCTGCGCGACCTGCAGGCGCTGCTGAAGATGGAGCTGTTCGAGCGGCGTGGCACTGGCCTGGTGCCGACCGCCGCAGCGATGGCGCTCTATACCGAAGTCGAGCGCTCCTTTGTCGGCCTCGAACGCATCACGGCGGCGGCCGAAGAAATCCGTGGCCGCCGCACCGGCTCGCTGCGGATCGCCGCACTTCCGGCGTTGTCGAACGGCTATCTGCCACGGCTCACAGGGCATTTTTTGAAAGAGCGACCCAACCTCAACCTCGCCTTCTTCGGCGTGATCTCGCCGATCGTGGTCGATTGGGTGCTGAACAACCAGTGTGACGTCGGTTTTGCCGAGGTGCCGATCGCGCATTCCGGCTTGCCGAGCCAGAGATTGCCGGCGCCGGCGCGCGTCGCGGTGCTGCCGACGGGTCATCGCCTCGCCGAGAAACAAGTTCTGGAGCCGCGCGATTTCGAGGGCGAGACGTTCATCTCGCTGTCGGCGGGATCGTCGAGCCGGCACCTCGTCGACCAGATCTTCCACCGTCACGACGTCCGCCGCGTGCTGCGGGTGGAGACCGCGCTGTCGGAGATCATGTGCGGCATGGTGTCGTCGGGGCTTGGCGTTGCGATCTGCGATCCCTTCACCGCGCAGGAATTCTCCACCCGCGGCGTCGTCGTGCGCCGCTTCCTGCCGCGCATAGACTTCGAGTTCTCGGCGGTCTTTCCGGCGCAGCGCAGCCCCTCGCCGGTGGCGCTGGATCTGGTCGAGACCATGCGCAAGGCTCTCGCCGAATTCGATGAGCCAGCCGTCAGCCGTTGAATGCGGCCTGCGCCTCCGGCAGGTCCCAGATCTTGCCGATCGCCGCGGTTCCGGCTGCCGTGATCGCCGCTTCGTCGGCGCCAAGATAACGTCCGGCATCGACCAGGACGCGGCCGTCGACCATGACCTGGTCGATATTCGCGCGGTTGGCGAGCGCGATCAGCGCGCGGCGCGGATCGAACAGCGGCTGGAGATGCGGGTGAGTGAGATCGACCACGGTGAGATCGGCGGTCGCGCCGGGTTCGATTCTGCCGAGATCAGGCCGCTTGATGACATCGGCGGCCACGGCCGTGTTTGCCTCGATCAGCTCGGGCGAGTTGGCGACATCAGCGCGCTGCGACGTGATCTTGGAGATCAGCGAGGCGGCGTTGAGCTCGCCGAGCAAGTCCATGTTGTAGCCGTCGGTGCCGACCACGGTGCGCACGCCGTGCTCCGCGAACCGGCTGAAGGCGGCGGTGACGCCGGCGCGCGCGAACACGCGCGGGCAATTCAAGACGGTCATGCCGCGCGCGGCCATCAGCTTGAGATCGTCATCGCTGCTAAACATGCAGTGCGCCGCCATGAGATCGGGCGCCAGCAAGCCGAGCCAGTCGAGATATTGCGCCGGCGTACGGCCGCCATAGCGCTGGCCGATCGTTTCGACCTCGGCGCGGCTCTGCGCCATGTGGGTGGTGATGGGCACGCCGAGCTCGCGCGCACGCGTCGCGCAAGCCTTCAGCAGATCCGGGCTGCAGGTGTCGGTGGCGTGCGGGCTCATCGCAAGGCCGATGCGGCCGTCGCCGCGATTGTTCCAGCGCTGGTAAAGCGCGTCCCACGTCGCCATGTCGGCGGTGCCGTCATCGCCGGAATAGCGGACGACGCCGTCCGGACCTGCTTTGGCGTCGGAGGTGGAGAAGAGATATGGCGCGCCGTAGAAGCGGATCCCCATCTCCTCGGCAGCATCGAACATTTCAGGGATCGAGTTGCGGAACGGTTCCATCACCGTGGTGGCGCCGCCCTTCAGAAGCTGGAGGATACCGAGCCGCGCTACCGCCATGCGCTCTTCCGCGGACAGCAGCTCGGCACCGCGCTTGGTCAGCGGCAGCAGCACCGTGTAGACGATGCTCTGGTTGTTCTTGCGGCCATTTCCGTCCTCGCTGTGGCTGCGCGCCACCGCCTCGCTGAAGCAGTGATTGTGCAGGTTGAGCAGGCCCGGCAGCACGAAGCGGCCAGGACGATCGTAGACTTGGTCCGCCTGCGGCTTATCGCGCGTGACTGCGGCGATCTTCCTGCCTTCAACGAGGACCCAATGGTCGCGCAGAACGTCCTGCGCGCCGTCTTTCCGTGACAGCACATAGCTGCCGAAAATTGCGACCGTGCTCATGCGGGGCGTACGTTCCAGAAGACGGCGGTGCCGTCGAGAATGCCGGTGATGGCCTTGCGATAGGCAGTCGGCTGCTTGTACAGGCCGATCGGAATATAGGGGATTTCCTCGAACGCCACTGCCTGGATCTCGCGGCAGATGCGCTGCTGCTCGGCAAGCTCGGAGGCTGCCAGCCACCGGCTGCGCAAGGGCCCCATCTTTTCACTGGCGTACCAGCCGGCGACCTTGCCCTCGCCGCGGATGTTGGTGTTGCCGGCGGGGTTGAGCCAATCGATACCCTGCCAGTTGCCGACCGCGGCGCTCCAGCCGCCCTGCCCGATCGGGTCCTTCTTGAGCTGACGCTGGAGGACGACGGCAAAATCGAGCCCGGCATATTCGACGTTCATGCCGGCCTTGCGCAAGCTATCGACCGCGATCTCGCCGAGCGGTTTTTGCGCCAGCGAATTGGTGGGCACGAGCAGCACGATCTTCTCGCCGTTGTAGCCGGCGGCTTTCAGATCGGCCTTGACCTTGGCGTAGTCGCGCGGGCCGCGGAACACGTCGAGACCGACCTCGCTGGCCATCGGCGTTCCCGGCGCGAAGTAGCCGATCGGCGATACCTGGTAGGCGGGATCGGTGCCGGCGACCGCGGTCATGAACGCGGACTGATCGATCGCGCCGAGTAGCGCGCGGCGGATCGCGGGATTGTCGAACGGCGGCTGGAGGTGATTGAGGCGGAGCATGCAGGCATAGCCTCGGGGATCGAGGATGCGCGTCTCGATATCGCCGGCGGCCTTGATGATCGGAAGCAGATCGTGCGGCGTGGTCTCCTGCCAATCCTGCTCGCCGGTCTGGAGCGCGGCGACGCCGGTGCCGGCATCGGGCGTGGTGGTCCAGACCACGCGGTCGTAATGCACGATCTTCGGGCCCGCGGTCCAATCCGGCTTGCCGTCGGCGCGCGGCTGATAACGTTCGAACCTGGCATAGGCGTTGCGTGCGCCCTGCACGCGCTCGTCGGCGAGATAGCGGAACGGACCGCTGCCGATGACTTCGGTGAGCGGCTTGAACGGGTCCTGGCTCGCCAGCCGCTCCGGCATCATGAAGCAGGCGTTGATCGCGGCCTTGCCGAGCGCCTGCGGCAGCAGCGGAAACGGGCGTTTGAGGCGGAAGCGGATGCTGCGGTCGTCGGCTGCGATCAGCTCGGCGGTTGCCTCCATCAGCTCGCCGCCAAAGCCATCGCGCGCGGCCCAGCGGCGGATGCTGGCGACGCAGTCGCGGGCCAGCACGCGCTCGCCGTCGTGCCAGAACAGGCCATCGCGCAAGCTGAGGTCCCATTGCAATTGATCGCCGGAGATGGCGTGGCCCGACAGCATCTGCGGCGAGACCTGGAGCGAGGCGCTCATGCCGTAGAGCGTGTCGTAGACCATGAAGCCATGGTTTCGCGACACCTGCGCGGTCGAATAGATGGGATCGACGAAGGCAAGGTCGATGACAGGGATGAAGCGCAGAGTGGTCTGGGATTCGGCGCGGACGATGCTCGGCAGCGACAGCGCCGGCATTGCTGCGGCGGCCCCGAGGAGCGAACGGCGGGAGATCGGCATTACAAGGGGCTCCTGGACTGCATCAATGGCGTTTTACGTGTTGAGCAAGACCGCGCCGATCGCGGCCGCGACCGCCTGCTGCGCCGGCTCGACCACGGGCACGCCGATCGCCTCCGCAATCGCCGCGCGGTGCGAGGCCATGCCGGCGCAGCCCATCACGACGACATCGGCGCGGCATTGGGTGACCAGCGCGCGGCCGGCTTCTATGAGGCGTCCCCGGATGTCGGCGCCGGCCGTCTCCGCCGCGCTCGCACCAACCGACCAGCTTCCGGCGTAGCGGCCGTCAACGCCCATCACCCGCGCCATGCGCTGCTGGCGGCGGATGCTCGACGGCGACAGCGCGATGACCCCGAAGCGTTCGCCCAGCATCAGCGCGCGAAAGATGCCGCATTCGGCAATGCCCAGCACCGCGCGGCCACCGGCCGCCTCGCGCACCGCATGCAGGCCGGGATCGCTGAAGCAGGCGAGCACGAAGGCATCCGCATCGTCGCGCGACACACGGTTGACCAGCGGCATCACGACGCTGTCGGCGTCGCGTTGCGAGCTGATGCCGGGCGGGCCCTCGGCAAGGCCAACCACCTCGATGTCAGGCCCACCTGCAATGCGCAGCGGGCCGACCGCGTCGTCGATCGCCGCCGTCACCGATGCGGACGAGTTGGGGTTGATGACGAGGATGCGACGGCGGGTCATGGGGCTGCCTAGCGGTTACCGGCCTCGTGGCGCAGAAAGTTTTCCGCGATCTTCTCGCCGGTCGTGATCCAGACGTCGGGGCAGGATTTTGCGTAGGTTAGGAACTCGCGCAGCAGGCGCAGCCGCATCGGACGGCCGCTGCATTGCGGATGCAGCACGGTGGTCACCATCGCGCCCCAGTCCCTGGTTTCGTCGAGCTCGTCCTTCCAGATCGACAGCACATGCTCTTTCGGGAAGATAGAGCGCGGGCTGAAGCGTGCAGACAGGCCGTGCATCCAGTCGTCATAGCTCGCGGTCACCGGCAGCTCGATCGTGCCGGGCTTGCCGTCGGCAAGGCGATGCCGGTAGGGCCGCACGTCGTCGCGGAACGAGGAGGTGTAGACGATGCCGTGGCGCACCAGCGCCACCCGCAGCTCCTCGGTGAACTCGCCATAAGGCGCGCGATAACCGGTCGGCTTGACACCGAGCCGGCGCTTCAGCGCCTCGAAACCGCGCTCCAGCTCCTCCTCGATCCAGGGATCGCCGGGATCGGGCAGGAGATGGTGATAGCCATGATGGCCGATCTCGTGGCCGGCCTTGAGAATCGATTCAGCCATCGCCGGATGCGCATCGACCGACCATCCCGTGACGAAGAACGTCGCCTTGAGATCGAGCTGGTCGAGCAGCTCCAGAAGTTTCGGCGTGCCGACGCGCGCCTCGTAGCCGCCATAGCTCATGGTAATGAGCCGCTGGGCGTGCACGGCGTCCTTGCTGGTCCAGGCGCTCTCCGCGTCCACGTCGAACGACAGGAACATCGCGGACTTGTACGGCGTCGGCCAGGGATAGTCCGGCGCGGGATCCGCCGTGTTGGCCGGAACGAGCGGGATGCTCTGGAGTGCCTTACTGTCCAGCATTGATGGTCGCCTTCTCTATTGCGTTATCGCTCAGTTTCCACTTCGCCAGCAGCGTACGATAGGTGCCGTCGGCGATCAGCGCATCGACGGCCTCCAGCATCGCCTGGTGAAGCGCCTTTTCCTTGACCGGCAGGGCAATGCCGGTGAACTGCTGCGCAAGCGTCTGGCCGATCGGCACATAGGCGCCGGGCTCCTGATCCATGATGTAGGGCAGCGTCTCGTCGCCCTGGACGGCGGCGTCGATGCGTCCCTGCTTGAGCTGGGTGCGGGCATCGGCCGAGCCGTCGGTGCCGACGAACACGATCGCATTGCCGCCGCAGTTCTTCTCGCTCCAGGCCGCGATCTGCGCCGGGAACATGGTGCGGCGGCTGGCGCCGGCTTTCTTGCCGCAGAGCGCGGCGGCATCCTTGAATTCGGCCGCGCGAGACTGCTGAACGAAGAAGCGCGGACCGCTGCGCAGATAATCGACGAAGGTCGCGGTCTCATGCCGGCTCGCATAGTCGGTGAAGCCCGACAGGATTGCATCCACCCGGCCCGTCGCGATCGACGGCATGAACTCGGCAAAGCTGGTCTCCTGCCACTCGATCTTGACGCCGAGCTTGCGGCCGATCGCCTCGCCAAGCTCGACATCGAACCCGGACAGCGCGTTGGTCGCGGGATCGCGGAACTCCATCGGCGGATAGTTCGGCACGATGCCAACCTTGATGCTGCCGCGCTTGACGATTTCCGCCGGAAGCTCGACCGCCAAAGCCTGAACACCCATGGCGCCGAAAAGCGCCGCCGCAACGAAAAGTCTCTTCATCAACATGTCCCCATTGCTAGATCACTGCCGAAAGAAATGCCCTCGTACGCTCCTCGCGCGGCGCACCCAATACATCCGAGGCGCGCCCCTGCTCGACGATCGCGCCCTGGTCCATGTAGACGACGCGGTCGGCGACCTCGCGGGCGAAGCCCAGCTCGTGCGTCACCACCATCATGGTCATGCCGCTCTTCGCCAGCTCCTTCATGACGGCGAGCACCTCGCCGACGAGCTCGGGATCGAGCGCGCTGGTCGGCTCGTCGAACAGCATCAGCATCGGCTTCATCGCCAGCGCCCGCGCGATCGCCACACGCTGCTGCTGGCCGCCGGAAAGCTGGGCGGGATACGAGTCCGCCTTGGCCGACAATCCGACCCGCCTCAGCAGTTCGAGCGCTTCGGCACGCACTTCGTCGGATTTGCGCCCCTGCACCTGGAGCGGACCTTCGGTGATGTTCTCCAGCGCGGTCTTGTGCGGGAACAGGTTGAAGCGCTGGAACACCATGCCGGTCTTCAGCCGCTGCCGCCCGATCTCCCGTTCGGTGAGGCGATGGAGCCGCCCGCCCTGCTCGCGCACGCCAAGCAATTCGCCGTCGAGCCAGATGCCGCCGGCATCGATCGCCGCGAGCTGGTTGATGCAGCGAAGCAGCGTGGTCTTGCCCGAGCCGGAGGCGCCGATCAGACACATCACCTCGCCGGGCCAGACGTCGAGCGAGACGCTTCTGAGAGCCTGAAACTCGCCAAAGTTCTTGGCTACGGAGCGGATCGCGACGAGGGGTTTTGTCATCGCGCAAACTGCAATGTGCCGCGGGCAAAGCGACGTTCGAGCAGCATCTGGAGCGGCGTCAGGATCGAGACGACGAGCAGGTACCAGAGCCCGGCGACGATCAGGAGCTCGATCACGCGCGAATTGGCGTAGTAGATGTTTTCGGCGTTGTGCAGCAGCTCCGGATACTGGATGACGCTCGCAAGCGAGGTCGCCTTCACCATGCCGATGAACTCGTTGCCGAGCGGCGGGATCACCACCCGCATCGCCTGCGGCAGGACGATCCGCCGCAGTGCGCGCAGCCGTCCCATGCCGATCGCCTGTGCCGCCTCGTATTGCCCAATATCGACCGACAGCATGCCGGCGCGCATCACCTCGGACGTGTAGGCACCCTGGTTGATGCCGAGCCCGAGCAACGCGGCGAGGAACGGCGTCATGACGTCGACGGCGCGTGCGGACCACAGGCCGGGAATGCCGATGGTCGGAAACACCAGCGCGAGATTGAACCACAGCAGCAATTGCAAAATCAGCGGCGTGCCGCGGAACAGCCAGGTGTAGCCGGCCGCGACCGTCTTCAGCACCGGATTGGGCGACAGCCGCATGACCGCCACGACGATGCCGAGGAAAATGCCGAGCGCCATCGCCAGCACCGCCATCACCATGGTGTTGACGATGCCTTCGAGGATGACCTTTGCGGTCAGGAAGCGGCTGACATAGGACCATTCGATCTGGCCGTTGGCGAACGCGCGCGCGATCGCGGCTAGCACGAGAACGATCAGCGCCGCGCTGACCCAGCGAAACCAGTGCGGCTCGCGCGCGATCTGCATCCCCGACAAGTCGGGGAAACCCTCCGCGAGTGCCGGCGCTGGCTTCATTGCGGCGCCGCGTTCAGCATGGGCTGGGCGACCGCGTTCGCGCCAAGGCCCCATTTGTCGAGAATCGCCTTGTAGGAACCGTCGGCGATCATGGCGGCGAGCTTCTCCGTCACGACCTCGCGCAGGGCCGCATCGTCCTTGCGGAACATGATGCCCTGATAGCCCTTGGCGAAGGCCTCACCGACAATTCGGTATTTGCCGGTCTCCTGCGTCTGCGCATAAGGCAGCGTCTCGCTGCCCTGCACGGCGGCGTCGATGCGACCCTGCTTGAGCTGGTTGCGGACGTCGATCGAGTTCTCGCCGGGCACGTACTGGATCGCCGGCTTTCCGGCCGGCTCGCAGTTCTGCTTGCTCCACTTCTCGATCTCGACCGGGAAGCTGGTGCTGCGCGTGGTGCCGACCTTCTTGCCGCAGAGATCGGTCGCGGCCTTGGAATCGCTCTCCGCCATCACGAAAAACTGCGGGCCGGTCGCGAGGTAATCGACGAAATCGGCAGTCTCGCGCCGCGAGGCACGGTCGGAAATGCCGGAGATGATGAAGTCGGCCCGTTTGGTCTGGAGCGAGGGGATCAGCTCGGCGAACGGCGTCTCGCTCCAGACGATCTTGAGGCCTCCGAGCCGCTTGGCGAGCTCGTTGGCCAGATCGATGTCGAGCCCGACCAATTCGTTGGTCGCGGGATCGCGATACTCCATCGGCGCGTAGGTTGAATTGACGGTCAGCCGCAGCGTGCCCGCCTGCTTGATTTCCGCGGGAAGCTCGGCCGCCTGCGCGGAGGCGACGGCAGCGAACGCTGCAAGACCGAGAGAAAGCGAGAGGCGTGTCATATCAACTCCTTTGCCAATCTTCTTCCGTTGCCAGCGCCGTGCCATTTGGTCAGTCCGCGTCGAGGACGGCCGGCTCGATGACGCCGGCACGCTCGGTGATCACCCTGTATTGCTCGGGCCGCCGATGGGCGGCGAAGTTGAACATCTTGTCCTTGCCCTGGCGGCAGAGGTCGAGATCGACGTCGGCGACGATCACCTCATCTGAGAGCGTCGCGGCCTGCGCGACGATACGGCCGTTGGGATCGACGATGCAGGAGCCTCCGATCAGCCCGGAGCCGTCCTCCTCGCCGGCTTTCGCCACCGAGATCGCCCAGGTCGCATTCATGTAGGCGTTGGCCTGCGTCACCAGCGTCGAATGGAAGGTACGGAGCGTTCCGTCTTCCGTCGTGCCGCCATTGGGATCGTACGCCGCCGAATTGTAGCCGATGCAGACGAGCTCGACGCCCTGCAGGCCGAGCACGCGCCAGGATTCCGGCCAGCGGCGGTCGTTGCAGATCATCATGCCCATGATGGCGTGGGCCCACGTCGAGCCGGCGCGGAAGGCGGGAAAGCCGAGGTCGCCATACTCGAAATAGCGCTTCTCCAGCTGCTGGTAGCGCGCACCTTGCCGCGGCTCGACCGAGCCCGGCAGGTGCACCTTGCGATAGCGGCCGAGCAGCTCGCCGTCGCGATCGACCAGAATGGCGCAATTATAGCGGCGACCGTCGGGCGTCAGCTCGGCATAGCCGACATAGAAGCCGACGCGCAGCGCGCGTGCGCGGTCGAACAGTTTTGCCACGGCCGGGTTCGGCATGCCGCGCTCGAAATAGCGATCGAGTTCGTCGCCTTCGAGCAGCCAGCGCGGGAAGAATGTGGTGAAGGCGAGCTCGGGAAACACCACGAGGCTGGCGCCGCGGCCGGCGGCCTCGTCCAGCAGGCCGATCATGCGCGCAAGCGTATGCTCGCGCGTATCGGCTTTTTGCGTCGGCCCCATCTGTGCTGCGGCGGCGCGAAGGACACGAACCAAGATTGCCTCCAATCTGTGCGCAGTGCTGCCTCAATGGGCGAATGAACCCTTTGATGCAACGTGCAAATCCGCGGTCATTACGCGGAAGCGGGGCTACAAAATCAATTCGTTCTGCTATGATCTTTTGGCCCTGAGTATAATCGGCAGTGATATGAACCTGCGCCAGCTCGAGATCCTGCGTGCCGTCATCCGCCACCGCACAACGGTTGCCGCGGCCGACGAACTGGCGCTGTCGCAGCCTGCCGTCAGCAATGCGCTGAAGACGATGGAAGCGCAGGCGGGTTTTGCGCTGTTCGAGCGCGTCAACAACCGGCTGTTTCCGACCGCGGAAGCCATGGCACTCTACAAGGAGAGCGAGGCAATCTTCGCGCTGCACGCCAAGCTCGAGAACCGCGTCCGCGATCTGCGCGAGAACCGCTCGGGGCATCTTTCGATCGTGGCGACGCCGCCGCTCGCCTACAGCATCATCCCTTCCGCGCTGTCGGGCTTCCTGCGCCGTCGCCCGGAGACGCGCGTGTTCTTCGACGTGCGGCGTTATGAGGGCATCATCGAGGGCGTGCTGAGCCGCGTCGCCGAGCTCGGCTTCGCGCTTGGCCTGACGCATCATCCCGGCATCGCGCATGAGGTGGTGCACACCGGCGAGATGGTCTGCGTATTGCCGCCGCAGCATCCGCTTGCCGATAGGCCCGTGATCTCGGCCGCCGATCTTTCCGGACTGCCCTTCATCGGGCTGGAGCGCGGCACGCGGCTCGGCGAGGCCGTGCGCGACGGCTTTGCCCGCGCCGGCGCGCCGTTCCGGCCGACCGTCGAGGTGCGTTACTGCAACACGGCCTGCGTGCTCGCCGCCGCAGGCGTCGGCGCCGCGGTGGTCGATCCCTTCTCGCCGCGGCAGAACGGCGGCAGCGGCCTCGTGGTCCGGCCGTTCACGCCGACGACGCGCACGGTGGCCTATATGCTATGGTCGGAAGCCGAGCCGCTGTCGCGCCTGGCAAAGGCCTTTCTCGGCGAGGTCCGCAGGGAAAGCGCATTGCTGGAGCCCGCAGCGCCGCACCAGCAACATGGGGCAGAAAGCGACTGAGCTTGCGCAACGTCTTTACCTGAGGGCACATGGCACGCATCACCATCATCGAGACCGGACAGGTCCCGCCAAAATATCGCGAGCAGCACGGCTCGTTTCCCGACATGTTCGAACGCATGGTCCGCGCCGAGGACCCGACCGCCACGGTCGAAATCGTCAGCATCCCGAATGGCGATGCGCTGCCCGATCCGGGCAAGCTCGAGGCCGTACTGATCACGGGCGCGGCCGCCGGCGTCTATGACGGGCTCGACTGGATCGCGCCGCTGGAAGATTTTGTGCGCACCGCCTATGCCAGCAAGACACCGATGGTCGGCGTCTGCTTCGGCCATCAGCTGATCGCGCAGGCGCTCGGCGGCACCGTGCGCAAGTCGGAGAAGGGCTGGGGCATCGGCCGGCACGTCTATCAGGTGCTGCCCGAGAACGGCGTCGTCGAGGGGGAGGCGGTCGCAATCGCCGCATCGCATCAGGACCAGGTGATCGAGCCGCCGAACGACGCGCTGACGATCCTCTCGTCCGACTTCACGCCGCACGCCGGCCTGCTTTACGCCAACGGTACGACCCTGTCGGTGCAGCCGCATCCGGAGTTCGACGTGGAGTTCGCGGAAGTCTGTTGCGCGCTGCGCGACGGCAAGGCGCCGGAGCATGTTGTCGCAACGGCGAGGGCGTCGCTTGCCGAGCCGCTGGATAGCGCGAAGCTTGGCGGGGCGATCACGAGGTTTCTGGCGAGGCGCACATCGCCTAAGTAGCGGACTACGCTTGAGGCTGGATAGGAATGAGCCCAATTCGTCGAACGATAAGCCTGATCGTTGCACTCGCCCTAATTGTCGTAGGGCTGGGAGCTCTAGTCTATCTCCTATTCTTCGCACTTCGATGGAAAGGCTGGATGGTAATGGCCGCCGGCTTCGTGGCGGCGTTAGGCATTATGTGGTTCTGGGAGGACTTCCCAAAAGCAAAAGGCAAGAGCAATTGGGGTGGTGGGTAGTCAGAACGGATCCGTCCCCAACCCCGCTACATCCGCCGGCCTTGGCCCTGGCGCGGCCCAGTGAAACCGGCGATCCTTCTCCGCAATCGCGATGTCGTTGATCGAGGCTTCGCGGCGCCGCATCAGGCCGTGCTCGTCGAACTCCCACTGCTCGTTGCCATAGGAGCGATACCACTGGCCGGACGCGTCGTGCCATTCGTACTGGAAGCGCACCGCGATGCGGTTGCCGTCGAAGGCCCAGAGATCCTTGATCAAGCGGTAGTCGTGCTCCTTCTCCCATTTGCGGGTGAGGAAGGCGACGATGGCCTCGCGGCCCTGGAACACCTCCGAGCGATTGCGCCAGCAACTGTCCTCGGTATAGGCGAGCGAGACGCGCACCGGATCGCGCGAATTCCAGGCGTCCTCGGCCATGCGCGCCTTCTGCGCGGCGGTCTCTTTCGTGAAGGGCGGCAGCGGCGGGCGCGACATGATAGCCTCATCGATTGGTCGGGACCGCAAATCTATCGCCACGGGCGCCGGAGTCGATAGACGATCACCTATCGGGCAATCACGAAATCAGATCAGCCTTCATCAAGGCGCGGATCGATTTCGGGATCGGCTGGGCGCGGCCGCCGCTGATGAAGGCGACGCGCACCTCGGCCTTCACGAGGACCTCCTCGCCGCGGCGCACCTCCTGCGCCAGCATGATGGAGGCGCCCTTCACCGCGACCGGCCAGGTCACGACGTCGAGCACGTCGTCCATGCGCGCCGGCCTCATGAAATCGAGGCGCATCGAGCGCACCACGAAGGCAAAGCCGGAATCTTCCGTCGCAGGCTGCTCGAACAGGGCCTGCTGCTCGGCGCCCATCAGGCGCAGATGATTGGTGCGCCCGCGCTCCATGAAGCGCAGATAGTTGGCGTGATAGACGATGCCGGAAAAATCCGTATCCTCGTAGTAGACACGGACCTGCATGTGGTGGCG
This sequence comes from Bradyrhizobium sp. SZCCT0153, assembly GCF_018129995.1. Lineage (GTDB taxonomy): Bacteria > Pseudomonadota > Alphaproteobacteria > Rhizobiales > Xanthobacteraceae > Bradyrhizobium > Bradyrhizobium japonicum_G. Next base: position 1,392,938 of record NZ_JAFCKS010000001.1, on the reverse strand, counting down.
GCCGTCGCGGATCTCGCCGTCGAGATGAGCTGTCACGTCGCGAGCCTCTTCGCATTTCGCTACCGGTCCGTTTTGCGCAAAAACGGCCGGCCGCGCAAGCGGGGCTACGCCATCGCCGGCCCCCGCCCCAGCGTCACCTCGACGATTTCCGGCGGCACGCCGAATCGGACGGGCATGATGCTGCAGCCGAGGCCGCCGGAGATGATGACGTCGCATTTCAACCGGACATGACCATAGGCGAGCCGGACGCCGTGCTGCGGCGGAACCGCCGGCGACCAGCCGAGCAGGCGGACCTGGCCGCCATGGGTATGGCCGGACAGTTGCAGCGCGACGCGCGCCGGCACGCGCGGCGCGATGTTGGGCTCGTGCGCAAGCAGGATGACCGGCGCGTCGTCGGTGACCTTGGCGAGCGTCGCGTTGAGATCGTCGGCGCCGAAGCGCCCTATGCTCCGGAAGCGCCGCGCCGGCAGGAAGGCGAGCTGATCGCCGAGGCCCGCGAGCCAGAACGGGCGGCCGTCCTTGATCAGGCGCACGACGTCGTTCTCGTAGACGGGAATGCCGGCCGCTTCCAGCGCGCGGTGGGCGATGGTCGGTCCGTGCCCTGCCTGCTGCACGGCCCTGTCCACCCAATAGTCATGATTGCCCATGACGGCATGAACGCCGAGCGGCGCTTTCAGGCCAGCCAGCACTCTCGCCCATTCACTCGCCGGAATGATGCGCGTGACCTGGTGCAGACCGGCGACGTAGTCGCCGAGCAAGACGATGATGTCCGCGTTGAGCGCGTTGGTTCGATCGACGATGGCTTCGATCCGCTCCAGCGACATCCAGGGATCGCAGGCATGGATGTCGGCGATCACCGCAATCTTCAACGGAAAATCCGCCGGCCACTGCCGCGGCGCCGGATGATAGCGCGTGACGTCGAGCCGCAGCAGCGGCTCGACGCCGACGCCATAGGCCCCGGTCGAGACGCCGAGGGCCGACAGGCCGCCGATGGAACGGAAGAAATGACGGCGCGTGATCATGGCGGCCCGGTGATGATACGCTTTGGTGATGCGGTCCGATTGGAGCGGAATTGGGGTGCGCTCGTGCAGACGGATAGCATCTCCGTGCAGGCTGTCTGCACAAAAGATTACCGGAAGTTCATGACATCCGGCGCCCGCGACGTGCGCATCAGTCGTCGGCCTCGTCGGTGCCGAACAAGCCGAATTGCGCCGCGGCATCGCGCGACGGTTCGGCAATGCCGAGATGGCGGAACGCGTGCGAGGTGAGCAGCCGGCCGCGCGGGGTGCGCTGGAGATAGCCGCACTGGATGAGATAGGGCTCGATGATGTCCTCGATGGCATCGCGCGGCTCGGAGAGCGCGGCAGCCATCGTCTCGACGCCAACCGGGCCGCCGCCATAGTTCGTCGCGATGGTCGTGAGATAGCGACGGTCCATGGCGTCCAGGCCCGCGGCGTCGACCTCGAGCGCACTCAGCGCGTGGTCGGCGATCTTGCGGTCGATCTCGTCGGCATCGGCCGCCGAGGCGAAATCGCGCACGCGGCGCAGCAGGCGGCCGGCGATGCGCGGCGTGCCGCGGGCGCGGCGCGCGATCTCGTTGGCGCCGTCAGCACTCATGCCGACATTGAGCACGCGCGCGCCGCGGGTAACGATGCTTTCCAGCTCCTCGATGGTGTAGAAGTTGAGCCGGACCGGAATGCCGAAGCGATCGCGCAAAGGATTGGTGAGCAGCCCGGCGCGCGTGGTGGCGCCGACGAGGGTGAATTTCGACAGCTCGATCTTGACCGAGCGCGCCGCCGGCCCTTCGCCGATGATGAGGTCGAGCTGAAAATCCTCCATCGCGGGATAGAGCACCTCTTCGACCGCGGGGCTGAGGCGATGGATCTCGTCGATGAAGAGCACGTCGCGCTCCTCGAGGTTGGTGAGCAGCGCGGCGAGATCGCCGGCCTTGGCGATCACGGGGCCTGACGTGGCGCGAAAGCCGACGCCGAGTTCCTTCGCGACGATCTGCGCCAGCGTGGTCTTGCCGAGGCCGGGCGGACCGACGAACAGCACGTGATCCAGCGCCTCGCCGCGCTTGCGCGCCGCCTCGATGAAGATCGAGAGATTCTTGCGCGCCTGCTGCTGGCCGACGAAGTCGGACAGCGATTGCGGCCGCAACGCGGTGTCGCCGACATCGTCGCTGCGGCGCTCCGGCGTGACCATGCGGTTGGCCTTGGGATCGCTCACTTCGCCAGCTCCTTCAACCCGAGCCGGATCAGCTGCGCCGTCTCCGCCCCCTCACCGGCGCTGCGCGACGCCGATGCGATCGCGGCGGCGGCCTGCGGCTGGCCGTAGCCGAGATTGACCAGCGCGGAGATCGCATCCGCCACCGGGCGCGGCGCGCGCTGGTCGTCGATGGCACCGGCGAGGTGCACGACGGCCGGGTCGACATTGGCGAAGGCCGGCGCCTTGTCTTTCAACTCCGTGACGATGCGCTCGGCCACCTTGGGACCGACGCCCGGCGTGCGCGCCACCGCGGCCTTGTCGCGCAGCGCAATCGCGTTGGCGAGATCGGACGGCGCCAGCGTGCCGAGCACGGCCAGCGCGACCTTGGCCCCGACGCCCTGCACGGTCTGGAGCAGGCGAAACCATTCGCGCTCCTGGTCGGTGCGGAAGCCGAACAGCTTGATCTGGTCCTCGCGGACATAAGTCTCGATCGACAGCACTGCGGCCTCGCCGGGCGCCGGCAGATGCTGGAGCGTGCGCGCCGAGCAATGCACCTGGTAACCGACGCCGCCGACGTCGAGGACGACATAATCCTCGCCGTAGGAATCGATCAGGCCCTTGAGCTTGCCGATCATAACCCCACCACCTTCAACCTGAGCGCCGTGCTCTGGCGGTGATGGGCGTGGGTGATGGCGATGGCGAGCGCGTCGGCGGCGTCCGCGGACGGCGGATCGGCCTTGGGCAGCAAGATCTTGAGCATCATCGCGATCTGTTGCTTGTCGGCATGGCCGGCGCCGACCACCGTCTTCTTCACCCGGTTGGGCGCGTATTCGGCAACACTGATGCCGAACATCGCGGGCGCCAGCATGGCGACGCCACGCGCCTGGCCGAGTTTCAGCGTCGCGACGCCGTCCTTGTTCACAAAGGTCTGCTCGACGGCGGCTTCCATCGGCTTGTGATCGGACAGCACCGCCGCAAGCCCTTCGTGGATGGCGAGCAGCCGGTTCGACAGCGGCAGATCGTCCGGCGGTTCCACCGAGCCGCAGGCGACATAGATCAAACGATTGCCCTCGGCCTCGATCACGCCCCAGCCGGTACGGCGCAGGCCGGGGTCGATGCCGATGATGCGAATGGGGCCACGAATCGGGAGCGCAGTCATGGGCCAGTGATAGCGGCTGGCTGCTTGGAGCGAAACAGAAACAGAACGGAAGTAACAGGGGAAAGCGGGGGGCTGCTCTTCGCCTCTTCCCGCAAGAGCGGGGCGAGGGAGCGCACCGTCCACGCGATCGCCCTGATCGCCCTACCCGCCCATCTTCGCCATCAGCGCGTCCGACACCTCGAAATTGGCATAGACGTTCTGGACGTCGTCGTGCTCGTTGAGCAGGTCCATCAGTTTGAGCAGCTTCTCGCCGGTCTCGTCGTCCACCGCGACCGTGTTCTGAGGCTTCCAGATCAGCGCGGCCTTGCGCGGCTCGCCAAACCTGGCTTCCAGCGCCTTGGCGACGTCGCGATAGCCTTCGGTCGAGGCATAGATCTCGTGGCCGTTCTCGCCCGAGATCACGTCGTCGGCGCCGGCCTCGATCGCGGCATCCAGCACCGCGTCGTCGGAGGCGACGCCGCGGTCGTACTCGACGATGCCGGTACGGTCGAACATGAAGGAGACCGAGCCGGTTTCACCGAGATTGCCGCCGGATTTGGTGAAGAAGGAGCGGATGTCGGAAGCGGCACGGTTGCGGTTGTCGGTCAGCGCCTCGACGATGACGGCGACGCCGCCGGGACCGTAGCCCTCGTAGCGGATCTCGTCGTAGTTCTCGCCCTCGCTGCCGAGCGCCTTCTTGACCGCGCGCTCGATATTGTCCTTCGGCATGTTCTCCTGACGCGCCGCGATGATCGCCGCGCGCAGGCGCGGGTTCATGTTGGGGTCGGGTGTCCCCAGCTTGGCCGCGACGGTGATTTCCCGCGCCAGCTTGCCGAACAGCTTCGACTTCTGGGCATCCTGCCGCCCCTTGCGGTGCATGATGTTCTTGAATTGGGAATGTCCGGCCATGCGTGTCTTCTCTAGGGAATCGTGCGCCAAAAGATGAGCGTGGGAAGCGCGGCGTTATAAGCCGCGCCCCCACCGGAAAGAAAGAGGCTCTACGACTTTAAGGTAACACCTTACTGTCCTGTGCCTAGATGTCAGGCTTCGTTAACCCTGATTTCATTCCAGCCTGCGAAAATAGCGTCGGACCGTCCCCCGACAAGAGAGACCTGATGGCGTTCGGACTATTTCGGAAGCGTCTGCCGGACATGACTGCGCCCGCGGCGGCCCCGCAGGCTGCGCAGCCTGCGGCCAATTCCGAGCCCGCTGCGGCCGTTGACGCGGATTCTGCCAAGGAAATCCTGGAACTGCTGGAACTCGAGCTTGGAGCGATGATTCGCCAGCTCGAGCGTGCCGCCAATTCGGTGGCTGGCGGCGCCGAGGCGACGGCCACGACGCTCGCCGCCATTCGCGACCGCACCGATGCCCTGACCGGCCGGACCAACGCTGCGCAGTCGACCGCCTCCACCTTTGCCCATGCCGCCGACAAGTTCACCCAGTCGGCGCTGGGGATCGGGGCGCAGGTTCGCGAGGCCGGCAAGCTGGCCGACGAGGCCAGCGCCGCGGCCCAGGAAGCCCGCGCCAATGTCGATCGGCTGCGCGAGTCCTCGGCCGCCATCGGCAACGTCGTCAATCTGATCGCGCAGATCGCGCGGCAGACGACGCTGCTTGCGCTCAACTCGACCATCGAGGCCGCGCGTGCGGGGGCTGCGGGCAAAGGCTTTGCGGTCGTCGCCACCGAGGTCAAGGCACTCGCGGTGCAGACCCAGGGCGCGACGGAAGAGATCACCAAAAAGATCGACGCGCTGCAGCGCGACGCGGCCGGCTCAGCCGATGCCGTCCACCGCATCTCGCAGGCCATCGAGGCAATCCGCCCGGTGTTCGAGACCGTCAACGGCGCGGTCGCCGAACAGAACGCCACCACCAGCGAGGTCTCCGGCAACGCGACAAGCGCGTCGGAGTTCATCATCTCGGTCGGCGAAAGCGCGGCCGAGATCGATGCTGCGACCAAGGCGGCCGAGACCCACGGCGAGAACGTCGCCAGCGCCGGCAAGGCCGTCACCGCATTCGCGCAGAAACTGAAATCGCGCTGCGCCGTGCTGCTCCGCCAGAGCGAGAACGAGGATCGCCGCAAGACCGAGCGACTGCCCTGCCATCTCAAGCTCGAAACCGCGCGCGGCGTATGGCCGGTTTACGAGATCGCGATGGACGGCGTGCTGATCGGCGGCGCGGAGGCGGGCCGCCTTGCACCGCAAGCAATGATCGAAGGCACGCTCGAAGACGTCGGCGCCTGCCGCCTGCGCGTGGTCGAACAATCCAAGGCCGGCGCCCGCGCGCAATTCGTCGGTCCCAATGCCGAGCTCAACGAGAAGATCGAGGACAGGCTCTGGTCGATCCACGAAGAAAACACCGAGTTCGTCACCCGCGCCATGGAGGCGGGCAGCGCGCTGACCGGGATCTTCGAGCAGGCGGTCGCGCGCGGCGACGTCAGGATCGACGACCTCTTCGACACCGATTACGCCGAGATCGCCGTAACCAATCCGCAGCAATACCGCACCAGATATCTGGACTGGGCCGATCGCGCGCTGCCCTCGTTCCAGGAAGCCTTCCTGGCCAAGGACCCGCGCATGGCGTTCTGCGCCATGGTCGATCGCAACGGCTTCCTGCCGGTGCACAACAGGATCTATTCGCATCCGCAGCGGCCGGGTGACGTCGCCTGGAACACGGCCAACAGCCGCAACCGGCGGATGTTCAACGATCCGGCTGGGTTGGCTGCCGCGCGCAACCTGCGCTCGTATCTGATCCAGAGCTATGCGCGCGACATGGGCAACGGGAACACGGTGATGATGCGCGAGATCGACGTCCCGATCCGCGTGCAGGGCCGGCACTGGGGTGGATTTCGCACGGCCTACAAGCTCTAGGGCACGACCCGAAAAACCATGCAGCGTTTTTTCGACAAGTTCATGCTCAATCCTAGGAAACAGGGCGCGAATTGTGCCCGAGTGCACGCTCAGGCAAGACGCCGGTCGCGAATCATCCTTTAGGGTTGGGATTGGAATGGGAATGCCGCGGTGAGCCGGCGAACGGCTCTGACTGGAGGACTCTCAAGACATGTCCGTCGTACAACTTGCAGTACTGGACACCGGCTCCAACCGGACACTCGCCGAGCGGCTGATCGATCAGCTCGCCGACCGCATCGGCGGCCTCGGCGTGGAACTCGCCGACATTGCCGGCAACGTCCAGGAAGTCGCGAACCGCGTCTCGAACCAGTCGGAACGGTTCCATCACCTCCAGAAGACCGCCGAGACGATGGTCTCGGCCAACCACGACATCGCCAATGCATCGCAGGCGGTGCAATCGACCACGTCAGCGGCGGTCGGCGAGATCGCGCAGTCGCGCGGCGCCGTCGACACCGCCGTCAGCCACATCGCCGAACTCGTCGCGGCGGTGGAGCGGATCGAGGCGCGCTTGAGCGCCGTCGGCTCGGCGCTGGCGCAGGTGGCGAAGGTATCCGGCTCGATCGAGGCGATCGCAAAGCAGACCAATCTGCTCGCGCTCAACGCCACCATCGAAGCGGCGCGCGCCGGCAATGCCGGCCGCGGCTTCGCAGTGGTCGCAAGCGAGGTGAAGAACCTCGCCGAAGCCACCCGCCAGGCCACGCATCAGATCTCCGACACCGTGCGCGATCTCGACGGCCAGATCGAAGGCCTGATCGGCGAGAGCAGCGACGCCTCGCAGCGCGCCAAGACCGCCGGCGAAGGCGCCCAGCAGATCTCCGGCATCATCTCGCGGGTCCAGCAGGGCTTCGCCTCCGTGGAAGCGGAGATCGGCAGCGTCACGCGCGCGGCGACCTCCAATCTCGGACACTGCGACATCGTCATCGGTGAGCTCAACGAGCTCGCCAAGGGCGTCGACCTCTCCTCGCGCGATCTCAAGAACGCCGATCAGCGCGTGACAAAATTGCTCGACACGTCCGAAGCGCTGATCGCGCTGATCGCCGACAGCGGCGTCGAGACGTCGGATGCGCCGCTGATTCGCGTCGTCGTCGAGACCGCAAAGCGGATCTCGGACGAGTTCGAGGCCGCGATCGACCGCGGCGAGATCTCGCTCGACCAGCTCATGGACGAGAACTACCGGGAAATCGCCGGCACCGATCCCAAGCAGTACAATACCAGCTACGTCGACTTCACCGACCGCGTGCTTCCTGCGATCCAGGACCCGATCCAGAAATCCGATTCCCGCATCGTGTTCTGCGTCGCCTGGGCCAAGGGCGGCTATCTGCCGACGCACAATCCGAACTACCGCCTGCCGCAGGGCAAGGACCCGGTCTGGAATAACGCCAATTGCCGCAATCGCCGCCTGTTCACCGACCGCGCGGTGAAGAAGGTCGCGGCCAACACCAAGCCGTTCCTGCTCCAGACCTATCGCCGCGACATGGGCGGCGGGCAGTTCGTACTGATGAAGGATCTGTCCTCACCGATCATGATCCGCGGCAAGCACTGGGGCGCCTTCCGGATGGGCTTCCGGCAGAGCTGACGGTTGCTGGCGACGGCGCTCCGACGTCCCTGAAGCAAAAAGCTCGAAAACAACCCCATGCACAGTAGCCGCAGCGTGGGAGATCAACGACTTGCGCCGGCAGCCCATGACGCAGCTTGACTCGTCGGGCAACACAGGCGCATATTGCTAGTATTCCGAAGTTTAACATGCGCCGCCACAGGCCCTCGCCCGCAAGGTGGGTCTATCGCATTCGCGCTTGGCGAGGCCTGAGCAAGCGCCCCGTCCTTCGAGACGACCGCTTCGCGGTCTCCTCAGGATGAGGCTGATTGGCATTGGTGCTCTTCAAATTGCGTCCGCACACTCGATCCTCATCCTGAGGGCCCGCCGTCGGCGGGCGTCTCGAAGGATGGCCGCAAGCGAGGATGTGTCGTGCCCGACTTTTCGAATCGCACGAGTTTCGACTTCGCATGATTTTGCGCGTTCGCACGATCGAGTGCGATGACCAACGGCATGCACGACGAAAAAGCGTCAAAACATGACGATTATCATATCAATTGGCCCAAAACCGTTGCAGCGATCGCCGCACAAATTCGTGAACGTCATGGCCTGACGCGCTACCCGCGCAAATATGCATTGCCGGGAATTTCGACGCTTCATCGCTTCGCGTCGTTATGATTATGGTCACGCGGAAAAATTCGCCGAGATGATCGCCGCAAGCGATCGCCGAGCAAGGGGATGCACATGGCAACTACTCTCACCATCAACGGCGAAACGAAATCGTTCGACGCGCCACCGGACATGCCGCTGCTGTGGGTGCTGCGCGACATCCTCGGGATGACGGGCACCAAGTTCGGCTGCGGCATTGCGCAGTGCGGCGCCTGCACGGTGCATGTCGACGGCAAGGCGGTGCGCTCGTGCGTGCTGCCGGTCAGCGCCGTCGCGAACCGCGTCATCACCACCATCGAGCATGTCGGCACCACGCCGGCGGGCGCGAAGGTGCAGAAGGCCTGGTTGGAGGCCGAAGTGGTCCAGTGCGGCTATTGCCAGTCCGGCCAGATCATGTCGGCCGCCGCGCTGCTGGCGGCAACGCCGAACCCCGATGATTCCGACATCGACGCCGCCATGGCCGGCAACATCTGTCGCTGCGGCACCTATGTGCGGATCCGCGAGGCCATCAAGCAGGCCGCCAACGGCCGTCAGTCGTGAGGTCCGCCATGAATGCGCACAACAGCGTCTCCCGCCGCACGCTTCTGACCGGCAGCCTCGCCACCGGCTTCCTGCTCGCCTTCCATCTGCCGCTCCGCGCCGCCGTCAACGAACCGGTGCAGCCGGAGGACAAGACCGATGACAAGTTCGCGCCGAATGCCTTCATCCGCATCGACCCGGAAGGTCTGACGACGCTGGTGATGCCGCAAGTCGAGATGGGACAGGGAATCTACACCGCGGTCTCGATGATCCTGGCAGAGGAACTCGACGCCGACTGGGCGAAGGTCCAGCTGCTGCACGCACCCGCCAACGAGAAGCTTTACGGCAATCCCATTTTCATCATTCAGGCGACCGGAGGCTCCACGTCGGTCCGGGCGTTCTGGAAGCCGCTGCGCGATGCCGGCGCCAGCGCGCGCGCCATGCTGGTGCAGGCCGCGGCCGCGCAATGGGGCGTCGATCCCGCCAGTTGCACGACGTCGAAGGGTGAGGTGACCCACAAGGCGAGCGGCCGGACGCTTGGCTATGGTGCGCTTGCGGCTGCCGCAAGCGGCCAGACGCCGCCCAAGGACGTCCCACTCAAGGACCCCAAGGATTTCGTCTATATCGGCCAGCCGTTCAAGCGGCTCGACACGCCCGAGAAGGTCAACGGCAAGGCCGTCTACGGCATCGACGCCATCGTGCCGAACATGAAGTTCGCAACGCTGGCGCAGTGCCCGGTTTTCGGCGGCAAGGTCGGCAAGGTCGATGACCATGCCGCCAGGAAGATTCCGGGCGTGCGGCAGATCGTCGTGCTCGACGATCTCGTTGCAGTCGTCGGCGATCACATGTGGGCGGCGAAGAAAGGCCTGGATGCGCTCGACATCGCGTGGAACGAGGGACCGAACGCGAAGATCGATTCGAAAGCGATCTGGGAAGACTTGCGCGCCGCCAGCGCAAAGGACGGCGTGGTCGCCAAATCCACCGGCGACATCGCCAAGGGCCTCGCCTCCGGCGAAAAGATCGAGGCTTCGTTCGAGCTGCCGTTCCTCGCGCACGCAACGATGGAGCCGTTGAACGCCACGGTGCATTGCAAGCCCGACTCCTGCGAAATCTGGACCGGAACGCAGATCATGGCGCGCGTGCAGTCGGAGGCGGCCAAGGCCGCCGGGCTCCCGATCGAGAAGGTGACCGTCAACCAGCACCTGCTCGGCGGCGGCTTCGGCCGCAAGCTCGAGCCCGACATGGTGGTCGCGGCCGTCCGCATCGCCAAACAGGTCGAGGGTCCGGTCAAGGTGGTGTGGACCCGCGAGGAAGACATTCAGCACGACGTCTATCGACCGGTCTATCGCGACACGATCGCAGCGACCTTGTCGGGCGGCAAGATCGCCAGCTGGAAATACAAGATCGCCGGCGCTGCGATCATCGCACGCTGGCTGCCTCCGGCGTTCCAGAAGGGCATCGACATCGACGCGGTCGACAGCGCCACGGACGTGCCCTACGAGATCCCGAATGTCCACGTCGAATATGTGCGGGCAGAGCCGCCGGCGATACCAACCGGATTCTGGCGCGGGGTCGGCCCCAACAACAACGTGTTTGCGGTCGAGTGCTTCATCGACGAACTGGCGCGCAAGGCGGGCAAGGACCCGGTCGAGTTTCGCCGTGGCATGCTGGCCAATCAGCCGCGCTTCCTGTCCGTCCTCAATCTTGCTGCAGAGAAAGCCAATTGGGGGCAGCCCTTGCCGGCGCGCGTCGGGCGCGGCGTGTGCCTGCAGCCGTCTTTCGGGAGTTTCATCGCCACGGTGGTGGAAGCGGAGGTCGACGAGCAAGGCGAGGTCAATCTGCGCCGTGCGACCTCGGTGGTGGACACCGGCATCGCCGTCAATCCCGATACGATCGTGGCCCAGGTCGAGGGCGGATTGATCTTCGGCCTCACCGCCGCGCTCTACGGCGAGATCACGATCGAAAAGGGTCGCGTCCAGCAATCCAACTTCAATGACTACCGGATGTTGCGGATCAACCAGACACCCAAGATCGAGGTTCACGTCGTCAAGAGCGGCGAGGCACCCGGCGGGATCGGCGAGACCGGCACGACGGCGGGACCGCCGGCGCTGCGCAATGCGATCTACGCCGCAACCGGCGTGGCGCTGCGGCGCCTGCCGATCGATCGGAAATTGCTGGCTGCGGGGAAGAAGGCATGAGCGGCAAGATGCGTATTCTCACAAGCCTCATCGTGATCGCCCTCGTCGTGGCAGCGCTCGGCGTCTGGATCATCCGCGGACCCGGTCCGCTCGACTTCGCCGGCGGCACGAAAGTGGCGCTGGCGGACTATCGCGCCGGCAAGCCCACGGGCGTGCCGGCCAAACTCGAAAAGGCAAGCCTTGTCGAGCGCGGTGAATATCTCGCCAAGGCGGCCGACTGCATGGTCTGCCACACCAAGCCCGGCGAGAAGGACTATGCTGGCGGTCTCGCCTTCAAGCTGCCGTTCGGCACGCTTTATTCGACCAACATCACGCCGGACAAGGACACCGGCATCGGCAATTACAGCGACCAGGATTTCCTGGGCGCGGTCCAGCACGGCAAGCGCCGCGACGGCGCGCGGCTGTATCCGGCGATGCCATACACGTCCTACACCTTCATGACGGACGAGGACGTGCTGGCGGTGAAGGCGTATCTGTTCAGCCTGCCGGCCGTGCGCGCCGAGGCGCCCGAGAACACGCTGTCGTTCCCGTTCAACCAGCGCTGGGCGATGATTGTCTGGTCGGCCGTGTTCAATCCGGACACGCGCTTTGCGCCTGACACCTCGAAGAGCCCGGAGTGGAATCGCGGGGCGTATCTGGCCGAAGCGCTGGCGCATTGCGGCGAGTGCCACACACCGCGCAATCTCGGCTTCGCGCTGGACAACCGCAGGAAGTTCGGCGGCGCCATTACCGCCGGTTGGCGTGCCTTCAACGTCTCCTCCGAAAGGGCCACCGGCCTCGGCAATTGGAGCGACGCGGATCTGGTCTCGTATCTGTCGCTCGGCCACGCACCTGGCCACGGCTCGGCCTCGGGTCCGATGGGCGAAGCCGTCGACCACAGTTTTAGCCAGTTCGCCCCCGAAGACATCAGCAGCATCGTTGCTTACTTGCGCAGCGTGCCGCCACAGCCCTCGCCCGATCTGCCCGCCACCACGGCTCCCGTCGCGCCCGCCTCGCACAAGGACGGCGTCACGGCGGATGCGCGCGGCAAGAAGGTGTTCGCCAGCGCCTGTGCCAGCTGCCACGGCTGGAGCGGCGAGAGCCCGGTGTCGCCGATGGCGACGCTCACCGGCACCTGGGCCGTCAACGACCCCGCCGCCACCAACGTCGCGCAGATCGTGATCTCGGGGACGAAGCGGCATACGCCCGACGGCGCGCTGTCGATGCCGGCGTTTGGCAACGCGTACACCGACGACGAGATCGCCGCGGTGGCGAATTACGTGACGGGAAGGTTCGGCACCAAGGGCTCGAAGCTGACGGCGAAGGATGTCGCGGAGTTGCGGGAGCAGACGGCGGAGTAAATCTTTCGCCGCGAACACCACCGCACCTTCTCCCCTTGTGGGAGAAGGTGGCGCGAAGCGCCGGATGAGGGGTTCTGTCCGCGAATTCAAATGTGAGAGACTCGCGTGCGGAGAGAACCCCTCACCCGTCTCGCCGCCACGCGGCGAGCCACCCTCTCCCACAAGGGGCGAGGGTGCACCGTCAGTGCCGCAAAGGAATTCAGCTCAACCAGAATTTCGGCGTCGTCGGCTCCAGCCTGCCGCCGACGCGCACTGGCGCGACCCGCAACGCGAGTCCCGTCGCATCATCCGTCTCGACCGCAACGCCGCTGAGCGTCGCCGCCCCCGCGGCCGGCTCGAACCGGCCCGACGGAATTCCCGACGTGAACCTCCGCAGCGGCTCTTCCTTCTGCATGCCGATGATGGAATCGTAATCGCCGGTCATGCCGGCATCGGTCATGTAGGCGGTGCCGCCGGACAGGATCTGGTGGTCCGCGGTCGGCACATGGGTGTGCGTGCCGACGACAAGGCTGGCGCGGCCGTCGCAGAAGAAGCCGATGCCCTGCTTCTCGCTGCTCGCCTCGCAATGGAAGTCGACGACGATGGCATCTGCCGCAATGCCGAGCGGACAGGCCCCTAACTCGCGCTCCAATGCTGCAAAGGGATCGTCGAACGGGGTCATGAAGACGCGGCCCAATGCGTTGACGACCAGCGCATGCTTGCCGTTCTTGGTCTCGACCAGGGCGGCGCCGCGGCCGGGGGTGCCGCGCGGATAGTTCGCGGGCCGCACCAGGCGCTCGGCGCGCTCGATGAACACGAGGGCTTCGCGCTGGTCCCAGGAGTGATTGCCGAGCGTCACCGCGTCGGCGCCGGCATCGAGGAACTCCTGATAGATCGCTTCCGTGATGCCGAAGCCTCCGGCCGAATTCTCGCCGTTGACGACGACGAAATCGAGCGACCAGTCCTTGACCATGCCGGGCAGATATTCGGCGATGGCGTTGCGGCCGCTACGACCGACGACATCACCCACGAAGAGAATGCGCAACTTCAGAACTCCGGAAATCGAACACGTCCGATTCCGTTAACACATAATCCAGCGCCACGTCGTGGGCTAGTGCCGGAACCGCCTTGATCTCTTGCGCTGCAAAAGCGAGCCCGATGCCGACGATGGTCTTGGCCTTGCGCAGATGCGCGAAGGTGTGGTCGTAGTGCCCGGCGCCATAGCCGATGCGATGGCCGAGACGGTCGAAGGCCGCGAGCGGCGTCAGCATGATGTCGGGGACGACTTCCGCCGCGGCCGGCGACGGCTCGGGGATGCCGAGCGGGCCCATCATCAAGCGGTCGTTCGGATGAAAGATGCGGAAGACCAGCGACTGGCCGCGCGCGGTGACGCAAGGCAGCGCGAGCCTGGCGCCCTCCTCGGCGAGCATCTTCATCAGCGGCATCGGATCGATCTCGCTGCGGATCGGCGAATAGCCGGACACGATGCTGCCCGGCAAGAGCTTGAACGGCAGCCCGCGCCTGGCGAGTTTTGTTGCGGCCGTGGCGCGCTTCTTCTCGCTCAGCGCGTCGCGCGCCGCGAGGGCCTTGGCACGGAGCTCGGATTTGGTGGTCATGTGCTTTGGTCCCCCACGTCATCACCCGTCTTGTGCGCCCTTGCGCACTGGGTGATCCAGCATTCCAGAGGCGGTGGTGATTCACACAAGGGCCGCGGCGTGCTGGATGCCCCGAGCGGGCCGGGGCATGACACCTACTGAACTGGCCGCAGTCATTTCGACAGGCACGAACCGGAAGGAAGCAACAGTGCGAAGCCGCGAACGCCGTTGAAGCACTCGATCCCGGAGTTCCCTACGAAAGTAGGTGGGCACCATATGTCCGAGCCCACGGGCTCGGCCAGGGACAGTTCCCTAAAGGATCGATAAGGCCCCGGGGATATTATGGCTCCGGACGCGCGTCGCAGCCTCGCTTTGGCAATGTAACAACGATACTGACGAATCGCCAGCCCGGCGCATAGGGCGCGATGATATTTGGGTTGGTTGCTCGCGCCGCTGGCTCGCTTAACCTCTCCCGCTTGCGGGAGAGGTCGCGCCGAAGGCGCGGGTGAGGGCTCTTTCCTCTTGGGGGTCCTCGATCGTGGAGACACCCTCTCCCCAGCCCTCCCCCGCAAGCGGGGGAGGGAGCGCACTGGCCGCGTGGCAGCAGCCGCTACCCGATGGCGATGCCGTTGCCGACGGTCCGGTTCAGGACCTGGGTCGACTTCTCGATGCGTTCTGCGGCGGCATTCAGTGCATTCACCACCGCGGTCTGCGTCATCCTGGCGCGCTCCACGGCGGCATTGCGGAAATCCCGCAGTTCAGTCAGCTCCTGCTCCATGGTGCGGATGCGATTGCCCGAGTCGACCAGCTCGTCGCAAACGGTCAGCGCCGCCATCACGGTGAGCCTGGCATCGCCGATCTCGCCGAATTTTCCGCGCAGGGACTGGATCCGCGTCTCCAGGCTTTCGGCGAGCTTGAGCAGCCGCACCTCCTGGCCCTCCTCGCAGGCCATGCGGTATTGCCGGCCGTTGATGGTGACGTTGATGTGGCTCATCCGTCCTCTCCGGTATCGAGCACCGAGCGTATCGTGACGATGGCGGAATCCAGCCGATCGGAGATCTCGCGACTGGAGCGCTCGAGCTTGCGCGCCTTGACCAGCGCACCGTCGAGCTCATCGGCAAGCCGTGAACGGTCCGCGCCCAGCGCCTGGATCCGCGCCGCGAGCTCGTTCTCGTCGCGATCGGCATCGCGCCGACGCTCCACAGCGCTTTCGAGCGAGTCGAGCGCCGCCATGAGCCTGCGCGTCGCGATCTCGATCTCGACGGCCGAGGACTCCGTCATGGCAGAGCTGTTGGAAACGCGATCGTTCATGCAGTCAGCGGCGGAACCTGTGGCCTATGGGTGGCCTTTACCCTGGGGCTTGCCGTCCGGCAAAAGACTCGGTTCGGCAAGCGGTTAGAAGCAGAAATTTACGTGGCAAGCTAGCCAAGCGCAACGCCGCCGCGAAACTATGCACTGCTAGATCGGGATGAGATTCATCCCGATCCAGCAGTTCCTCTCGGGCATGATCTCGTCGGAAAACCGGCCCGCCACTTTTCCGGATCATGCCGTAAGCAACTTTTGCGGCCAAACCGGCGTTTGATTGCCTTGGACTCCCGGAACCGAGATGCTATCCCCAGCCGCGACCCCAGCGGCCGAAAGGCTCCTTCCGGCGCGGCGAATACCGCCACAAGCGCCTCATATCAGACGGATTTCAGACATGACGAAGGTCGATCATTCCCGTATGGCCAACGCGATCCGCGGCCTTGCGATGGACGCCGTCGAGAAGGCGAAATCGGGCCATCCGGGCCTGCCGATGGGCGCCGCCGACATCGCCACGGTGCTGTTCACGCAGTTCCTGAAATTCGATGCCGCCGCACCCAGCTGGCCGGATCGCGACCGCTTCGTGCTCTCGGCCGGGCACGGCTCGATGCTGCTGTATGCGCTGCTGTACCTGACCGGCAATTCCGAAATGACGCTGGACCAGATCAAGCAGTTCCGCCAGGTCGACTCGCTGACCCCGGGGCATCCCGAGAATTTCCGCACCAAGGGCATCGAGACCACCACCGGCCCGCTCGGGCAAGGCATCTCGACCGCGGTCGGCATGGCGCTCGCCGAGAAGATGCTCGCCGCCGAGTTCGGCAAGAAGATCGTCGACCACCACACCTATGTGCTCGCCTCCGACGGCGACCTGATGGAAGGCGTGTCGCAGGAAGCGATCGCGATGGCCGGGCACTGGAAGCTCAACAAGATGATCGTTCTCTACGACGACAACGGCATCTCGATCGACGGCCCGACCTCGATCTCCGATTCCGTCGACCAGGTGAAGCGCTTCAAGTCCGCCGGCTGGGCCGCGGAGAAAATCGACGGCCACGACCAGGCCGCGATCGCCGACGCCATCACCCGCGCCAAAAAATCCGGCAAGCCGACGCTGATCGCCTGCCGCACCACCATCGGCTTCGGCGCGCCGCACAAGGCCGGCACGTCGAAGGTGCACGGCGAGGCGCTCGGCGCCGACGAGCTCAAGGCCGCCAAGGAAAATCTCGGCATCTCGCTCGAGCCGTTCTCGGTGCCCGATGACGTGCTCAAGGCCTGGCGCGCAGCCGGCAGCCGCGGCGTGGCGGCTCGCCAGGAATGGGAAGGACGGCTCGGCGAGCTCGGCAGCCGCAAGCGCGCCGAGTTCGAGCGCCGCCTGCGCCACGAGCGTCCGGCCTCGCTGACCAAGGCGGTGCGCGCCTACAAGAAGGAGCTGCTGGAGAAGCCGATGATTGCGGCGACCCGCAAATCCTCGGAAGCCGTGATCGAAGTCATCGCCGGCGCCATGCCGATGGAATTCCTGGCGGGCTCGGCCGACCTCACCGGCTCCAACAACAACAAGGCGAAGTCGGCGACCGCCTTCTCGGCCAAGACGCCGAAGGGCCGCTTCATCCATTACGGCATCCGCGAGCACGGCATGTGCGCGGCGATGAACGGCATCTTCCTGCATGGCGGCTTCGCACCGAACGGCGCGACGTTCCTGGTGTTCACCGACTATGCGCGGCCCGCGATGCGGCTTGCCGCGTTGATGGGCACAGGCGTCGTCTACGTGATGACGCATGACTCCATCGGCCTCGGTGAAGACGGCCCGACCCATCAGCCGGTCGAGCATCTCGCCGCGCTTCGCGCCATCCCGAACATGCGCGTGTTCCGCCCCTGCGATTCCATCGAGGTCGCCGAGTGCTGGGAGCTCGCGCTGAACCGCATCGACGGCCCGACCGTGCTGGCACTGACGCGGCAGAACCTGCCGCAGCTTCGCACCAATGCGCCGAACGACACGCCTTGCGCCCAGGGCGCCTACGAGCTGGTGGCCGCCCAGGGCGAAGCCAAGGCGACGCTGTTCGCCTCCGGCTCCGAGGTCGAGATCGCGGTCGCCGCCCAGAAGCAGCTCGCCGAGCGCGGCATCGCGTCACGGGTGGTCTCGGTGCCCTCGCTCGAGCTGTTGTTAGCGCAACCAGAGGCCAAGCGCGCCGCAATCGTCGGCAACGCGCCGGTGAAGGTCGCGATCGAGGCAGCGGTGCGCTGGGGCTGGGATGCCGTGATCGGCCAGGACGGCGAATTCATCGGGATGCATTCCTTCGGCGAAAGCGGTCCGGCGAAGGAGCTTTACAAGCATTTCGGCATCACCGCCGAGGCTGCGGTCAACGCCGTGCTGAAGCGCGTTTCCTGAGAGTTGAGCTTGCCAAAAAAAAGGACTAGGTAACGTCTCATATGATCAAGCACCGTCCGGCCGAACCGGGCGTCCGCCCTAAAAAACCCTCGCAGGCGCGCTAAGCGCGTTGTGCGGCATGACGAACGTCATTGAACGGTCATAAGGAGACGAAACATGGCAGTCCGCGTTGGAATTAACGGTTTTGGCCGCATCGGCCGCAACATCCTGCGGGCTATCGCCGAGTCCGGCCGCAAGGACATCGAGGTCGTCGGCATCAACGACCTCGGCCCGGTCGAGACCAACGCCCACCTGCTCCGTTTCGACAGCGTCCATGGCCGCTTTCCCGGCACCGTCACCGTCGATGGCGACACGATCAGCGTCGGAGGCGGCAAGATCAAGGTGACCGCCGAGCGCGATCCCTCGAAGCTGCCCTGGAAGGATCTCGGCATCGACATCGCGATGGAATGCACCGGCATCTTCACCTCGAAGGACAAGGCCTCCGCGCACCTGACCGCCGGCGCCAAGCGCGTGCTGGTCTCCGCGCCCGCCGACGGCGCCGACGCCACCATCGTCTACGGCGTCAACCACGAGACGCTGACCAGGGATCATCTGGTCGTCTCCAACGGCTCCTGCACCACCAACTGCCTCGCGCCGGTGGCCAAGGTGCTGAACGACCTCGTCGGCATCGAGACCGGCTTCATGACCACCATCCACGCCTATACCGGCGACCAGCCGACGCTCGACACGATGCACAAGGATCTCTACCGCGGCCGTGCGGCTGCGATGTCGATGATCCCGACCTCGACCGGCGCCGCCAAGGCGATCGGCCTCGTTCTGCCCGAGCTGAAGGGCAAGCTCGACGGCGTCGCGATCCGCGTGCCGACCCCGAACGTCTCGGTCGTCGACCTCAAGATCATCGCCAAGCGCGCCACCGACGTGAAGGAAATCAACGCGGCGATGAAGCGCGCTTCCGAGCAGCAGCTCAAGGGCATCCTCGGCTACACCAATGCGCCGAACGTCTCGATCGACTTCAACCACGACCCGCACTCCTCGACCTTCCACGAGGACCAGACCAAGGTGCAGAACGGCACGCTGGTGCGCGTGATGTCCTGGTACGACAACGAGTGGGGTTTCTCGAACCGCATGGCCGATACCGCCGTCGCGCTGGCGAAGGTGATCTAACTCCGCTCTCGTGTCCCGGACGCGTCGCGGCGTGAAACGCTGCGACGCAGAGCCGGGATCCATTCGACCGCGGGACTCGCTGCAACGTGGGTCCCGGTTCTGCACAGCGGCGCTTTGCGCCGCTAGTAGCGCCCGGGACAAGGAAGCGTCCGATGACCAACAAATTCCGCACCCTCGACGACGTCGACGTGAAGGGCAAGCGCGTGCTGCTGCGCGTCGATCTCAACGTGCCCATGGACAACGGGCGCGTCACCGACGCGACCCGGCTCGAGCGCGTCGCGCCGACCATCACCGAAATCTCGGACAAGGGCGGCAAGGTCATCCTGCTCGCGCATTTCGGCCGGCCGAAGGGGCGCGATGCCAAGGACTCGCTCAAGCCCGTCGCCGAGGCGCTGGCGAAGGTCGTCAACAAGCCCGTCGCTTTCGCCGATGACTGCATCGGCGGGCCCGCGGCCACGGCCGTGGCGGCGCTGAAGGACGGCGACATCCTGTGCCTGGAAAACACCCGCTTCCACAAGGAAGAGGAAAAGAACGATCCGGCCTTCGTCGCGGAACTGGCCAAGCTCGGCGACATCTGGGTCAACGACGCGTTCTCGGCCGCGCACCGCGCCCACGCCACGACCGAAGGCCTCGGCCACAAGCTGCCGGCCTATGCCGGCCGCACCATGCAGGCCGAGCTCGTCGCACTGGAGAAGGCGCTGGGTTCGCCGAGCAAGCCGGTCATCGCGATCATCGGCGGCGCGAAAGTCTCGACCAAGATCGACCTGCTCGAAAACCTCGTGACCAAGGTCGACGCGCTCGTGATCGGCGGCGGCATGGCCAACACCTTCCTGCACGCCCAGGGCGTCGGCATCGGCAAGTCGCTGGCCGAGAAGGATCTCGCCGCCACCGCGCTCCGCATCATGGAGAAGGCGGAAGCCGCCAACTGCGCCATCATCCTGCCGGTCGACGCCACCGTCGCCTATCATTTCGCGGCCAATGCGCCGTCGCACGCCTATGGGCTCGATGCGATCCCGGCCGATGGCATGATCCTCGACGTCGGCCCGCAATCGATCGTGCGGGTCCATGCCGCGATCGACGATGCGGCGACGCTGGTCTGGAACGGACCGCTCGGCGCCTTCGAGATGCAGCCGTTCGACCGCGGCACGGTCGCGGCCGCAAAGCATGCCGCCGAGCGCACCAAGGCCAGGAAGCTGATCTCGATCGCGGGCGGCGGCGACACCGTCGCGGCCCTCAACCAGGCCCATGTGGCCGGTGACTTCACCTATGTCTCGACCGCCGGTGGCGCATTTCTTGAATGGATGGAAGGCAAGCCCCTGCCCGGCGTCGAGGTGTTGCGCGTCAAGTAAGCTGCGCATCAAGTAATCAGTCGGCCTTTCAAGTCAGCCTTGCAGGCCCAAACGGGAGAAAAAGACAGATGGCTCGGATCACGTTGCGTCAATTGCTCGACCATGCGGCGGAGAACGATTACGGCGTACCGGCCTTCAACATCAATAACATGGAGCAGGCGCTGGCGATCATGGACGCCGCCAACCAGGTCGACGCGCCCGTCATCATCCAGGCCTCGCGCGGTGCGCGCTCCTACGCCAACGACATCATGCTCAAGCACATGATGGATGCCGTGACCGAGATCTATCCGCACATTCCGGTCTGCGTGCATCTCGACCACGGCAACGAGGCCGCGACCTGCATGACCGCGATCCAGGCCGGCTTCACCTCGGTGATGATGGACGGCTCGCTCAAGGCCGACGGCAAGACCCCCGGCGACTGGAGCTACAATGTCGGCGTCACCAAGACGGTGACCGACATGGCCCATCTCGGCGGCATCTCGGTCGAAGGCGAGCTCGGCGTGCTCGGCTCGCTCGAGACCGGCATGGGCGACAAGGAAGACGGCCACGGCGCCGAAGGCAAGCTGAGCCACGACCAGCTCCTGACCAATCCGGACGAGGCCGTGAAGTTCGTCCAGGAGACCCAGGTCGACGCGCTCGCGATCGCGATGGGGACGTCTCACGGTGCTTACAAATTCACCCGCAAGCCGGACGGCGACATCCTCGCCATGAACGTGATCGAGGAGATCCACCGCAAGCTGCCGAACACGCACCTCGTCATGCACGGCTCCTCGTCGGTGCCGCAGGATCTTCAGGACATCATCAACGCCTATGGCGGCAAGATGAAGCCGACCTGGGGTGTGCCGGTGGCCGAGATCCAGCGCGGCATCAAGCACGGCGTGCGCAAGATCAACATCGACACCGACAACCGCATGGCGATGACCGGCCAGATCCGGAAGGTGCTCAAGGACAATCCGGAAGAGTTCGACCCGCGCAAATACCTGAAGCCCGCGATGGAGGCGATGACCAAGCTGTGCAAGCAGAGGCTCCAGGAATTCAACACGGCCGGCCAGGCCTCCAAGATCAAGAAGGTCCTGACCACCGCCGAGATGGCCAAGCGCTACGCCAAGGGCGAGCTCGCCCCGAAGGTGGCTTAAGCAAGGCGCACGCTCTATCCCTCCCTCGCCCCGTTCTTACGGGGAGAGGGTCGGGGTGAGGGGCTCTCTCCGCGAGTTGCGCCCTATCGATAGACCTGTACCCCCTCACCCGGATTTTACGCGGCGCGTAAAATCCGACCTCTCCCCGCAAGCGGGGCGAAGAGCCGCCCGACCGGCCTAACACTTACCCCACCCGACCTCCCCCCTTTACCCTGCGACGAACGTTAACTCGGCATTTGCCCGAGAACGGTCTATTTTCACGGGCAAGGGCAGAATCGTTTTGGGAGGACCTCTCGATGAATCTGACTGAGCTCAACAGGATCGCGACCGCCATGGTCGCGCCCGGCAAGGGCATCCTCGCCGCCGACGAATCCTCCGGCACCATCAAGAAGCGCTTTGACGCGATCGGCGTGGAATCGACTGAGGAGAACCGCCGCGACTATCGCGAGATGCTGTTCCGCTCGAAGGAAGCCATGAGCCGGTACATCTCCGGCGTGATCCTCTATGACGAGACGATCTGGCAGAACGCGAAGGACGGCACGCCCCTGGTCAAGCTGATCGAGCAGAACGGCGCCATTCCCGGCATCAAGGTCGACGAGGGCACGCAAGCCTTGCCGATGTGCCCGGGTGAAACAGTCACCGTCGGGCTCGACAAGCTCGCCGAGCGCCTGCAGAAATATTACGAGCGCGGCGCGCGCTTCGCCAAATGGCGCGCGGTGATCGATATCGCGAGCGGCTCTGACGGCCGGGGCATTCCCTCGATGACCGCGATCGGCGTCAACGCCCATGCGCTGGCGCGCTACGCGGCGCTGTGCCAGGCCGCCCAGATCGTGCCGATCGTCGAGCCGGAAGTGCTGATGGACGGCGACCACGACATCGATCGCTGCTATGAGGTGACGAGCCGCGTGCTCAACAAGACGTTTCAGGAATTGCGCGTGCAGCGCGTCGCGCTCGAAGGCATGGTGCTCAAGCCGAACATGGCGATCTCTGGCAAGAAATGCGCGAAGCAGGCTTCCGTCGCGGAGGTCGCGGAGAAGACGATGCGGCTGCTCAAGGCCTGCGTGCCCGCGGCGGTGCCCGGCATCGCCTTCCTCTCCGGCGGTCAGTCGGACGAAGAGGCAACGGCGCATCTCAACGCCATGCACAAGCTTGGCCCGCTGCCCTGGGGCCTGACCTTCTCCTACGGCCGGGCACTGCAGGCCGCGCCGCAGAAGGCCTGGTCCGGCAAGGCCGAGAATGTCGCAGCCGGACAGCACGCATTCAGTCATCGCGCCCGCATGAATGGCCTCGCCTCCAGGGGCGAATGGCAAAGCAGCCTGGAACAGAAGGCAGCCTAGATCTTGTCGAACAAATCGCCTCCGCCGCGCCCGGCGCCGCGCCTCTATCTCGCGACGCCCATCGTTGACGATCCCGCTTCGCTTCTGGCCGAGCTGCCCGGCCTGCTCGGCTCCGCCGACGTCGCGGCCGTGCTGCTGCGGCTGAAGGAGACCGACCAGCGTACCATGATCTCGCGCATCAAGGCGCTGGCGCCGGTCGTGCAGAAAGCGGGTGCAGCCCTGCTCGTCGACGGCCATGCCGAGCTCGTCGCACGCGGCGGCGCCGACGGCGCGCACCTGCCCGGCATCGCCGCGCTGAAAGAGGCTCTGCCATCGCTCAAGCCCGATCGCATCGCCGGCGTCGGCGGGCTGACGACGCGGCACCACTCCATGGATGCGGGCGAGATGGGTGCCGACTACGTGCTGTTCGGCGAACCCGACGGGAAAGGCCAGCGCCCGTCGTCCCAGGCGATTGCCGAGCGGCTGGACTGGTGGGCGGAGCTGTTCGAGCCGCCCTGCGTCGGCTTCGCCAATTCGATCGACGAAGCCCATGACTTCGCGGTCAGCGGCGCCGATTTCGTGCTGGTCGGCGAGTTCATCTGGGCCGATCCGCGCGGCCCCGGGACCGCGCTGGTCGAGGTGGACGCTGTGATCAAGAAGGCCCATGCGACCGCGCTTGCGGGCAAAAATCCTGCGGGCCAGGAGCACGGCTAGCGCCCAACATGAAGCTCCCGCGCATCACCATGCTGGCCACGCTGCTGCTGACGGCGCCCGCGGCCGCGCAGCTCCAGATCACGCCGCCCGCGGCAACGCCGAGTCCCTCGGCCGAAAAGGCCAAGGACAAGCCAAAGGCCACGCCTCATACGATCACCAAGAAGAAGGAAGCGGCGCCGGCACCAAAACCTTCGGCCTCCCCCCAGCCGTCCCCGGCCCCGACCGTGATCCCGGCGCCTCCGACCGACAATTCCAACGTCGATCTGGTGTTCGGCGCCTACCAGCGCGGCCAGTACAAGACCGCGTTCGAGCTCGCCACTGCCCGCGCTCAAGCAGGCGATCCCAAGGCGATGACCATGCTGGGCGAGCTCTATTCCAACGCCATGGGCATCCGCCGCAACTACGCCAAGGCGCTCGAATGGTACAAACGTGCGTCCGACGCCGGCGACCGCGAGGCGATGTTCGCGCTCGCCATGATGCGCATCGCCGGCCGTGGCGGCCCGGTCGACAAGGGCGAGGCGGTGAAGCTGATGGCCTCCGCCGCCAAGCTCGGCGAGCCCAAGGCGGCCTATAACCTCGCTTTGCTCTACCTCGACGGCCAGACCCTGCCGCAGGACGTCAAGCGGTCCGCCGAACTGCTGCGCCAGGCCGCCGATGCGGGCCTGCCCGAGGCCCAATATGCGCTCGCGACCTTCTACAAGGAAGGCACCGGCGTGCCGAAGGACCCGGAACGGTCGGTGCGGCTGCTCCAGGCCGCCTCGCTGGCCGACAATGTCGATGCCGAGGTCGAATATGCCATCGCCATGTTCAACGGCACCGGCACGCCGAAGAACGAGCCGGCAGCCGTAGCACTGCTCCGCAAGGCGTCCCGCCAGGGCAGCGCGATCGCGCAGAACCGGCTGGCCTGGGTGCTGATCAATGGCATGGGCACGCCCGTGGACAAGGTCGAGGGCTTTAAATGGCATCTGGTGGCCAAGACCGGCGGCAAGGGCGATCCGGAGCTCGACAAGCAATTGTCCGATCTGCCGGCCGAGGACCGGGCCAAGGCGGAGGCTGCCGCCAGGAAATGGCTCGGGACCAAATGACTTGACGTTGGGCCCCTCGCAGGGCACCCCATCCCTCAAACAGGCGCGATTTCGCGCCATTTCCCCCGATCAAGACCAGAGCACATGCTGTATTCCGCCACTATCAACGTCATGGTCAAGGCCGCGCGCCGCGCCGGCCGCAGCCTCAAGCGCGATCTCGGCGAGATCGAGCATCTCCAGGTCTCGCTGAAGGGGCCGGCGAATTTCGTCTCGCTCGCCGACAAGCGCGCCGAGGAGATCCTCTACCAGGACCTCGCCAAGGCCCGGCCCGGCTACGGCTTCATCGGCGAGGAAGGGGGAATGCGCGAGGGCAGCGACAAGAGCCACACCTGGATCGTCGATCCGCTCGACGGCACCACCAACTTCCTGCACGGCATCCCGCAATTCGCGATCTCGATCGGTCTTTCGCGCGAAGGCACGATCATCGCGGGCGTGATCTACAACCCCGCCAATGACGAGCTCTACATCGCCGAACGCGGCAAGGGCGCCTTCCTCAACGACCAGCGCCTGCGCGTCGCCGGCCGCCGCCAGCTCAACGAATGCGTGGTGGCCTGCGGCCTGCCTCATATTGGCCGCGGCGACCACGAGGAATTCCGCCGCGAGATGACCGCGATCCAGGACCGCGTCGCCGGCCTGCGCCGTTTCGGCGCCGCCTCCCTCGACCTCGCCTTCGTCGCCGCCGGCCGCCTCGACGGCTACTGGGAACGCAATCTGCAATCCTGGGACGTCGCCGCCGGCCTGATCATGGTCCGCGAAGCGGGTGGCACGGTGACGGATATCGACACGCCAGGTGATCCGGTCGTGACCGGGCATGTGGTGTGCGGGAATGAGTTCGTGCACGGGGAGCTTGTGAAGATTTTGCGGAAGTAGGCTCGGTCGCGCGACGGCTCGATGCGCAACGGCTAAGAGTCGCCATCCTCCGGCTCCTCCTCGCGATATTCGCCGCCGAGAGTCAGGCCCTCGATATTCGTGGCGCCGTTTGACTTGATCACGCGGCGGAGCGGGACCGCGCTCTCGCTTCGCAAGGCTTCCATCAACTGTTCCGAATGGGTGACGATCCAGATGTCGGCACGGCTTGATGCCTTGGCGATCAGACGGGCCAAAGGCGACAGCAGCGACGGATGCAGGCTGGTCTCGGGTTCGTTCAGGGCGATGAACGGCGGCAGCCGGTAGCCCATGAACACCGCGAGCAGGCAGATGTATTTCAGCGTCCCGTCGGAGAGTTCGTGGGCCCTGAACGGCCGCGGCATGTCCGCCAGTTGAAGAGCGAATTCGCACCGGCCGCCCTCTTCCCATGCGCGGAGCTCGGCGCCCGGGAAGGCATCCTGGATTGCGTCCTGCAAATCGGTGGCGTCTCCGCGAATGGTGTAAAGCGTCGCCAGGGCCGCAGCCAGGTCGCTTCCATCAGCGCTAAGCGAGGGCGTCGTGATCGCCAGGCAGGGCTTTCGGATCAGCGATGCCGGATCGGTGCGGAAATCGTGATAGAAGCGCCAGCCCAGCATCGCGTTTCTGATCAGATCGATCTCGGGGCATTCCTTGCCGTTGTAAAAGCCCGCCAGCGCCTGCTCGGACGGCAGCACCGCATCCTTGTGGTTGACCCATGCGCCGCTGTCGTCGCGGATGCTGACGAGCGAATTCCTCCGCTCCATCAAGCGAACCGTTCGCTTGCCCTGCGTCGCCTCGATGCTTTCTTCCTTGATCATCGGCTCCCCGGCAAACGCCGCCGATGCCGGACTGGGAAATCCGATCTCGATGGAATATCTCAGCCGATCGAATCTCGCCGATAATTGCAGTCGCCCATCCTCGCCGCGTTTGCGGATGCCCGACCAGCAGACCGAATTCAAGCCGCCCTCGTCGGCGATCGTCCGCGTGATCTGCCCGATTGCCGCGTCGCGCAACAGCGACAGGGACTTGTAGAGATTGGATTTGCCGACACCATTCTCACCGACAAACACGGACAGGGGATGGATGGGAATGGAGAGCCGCCGGATGGAGCGATAATTGGTGATCGCAATGTCGGTCAGACGCATCACATGCTCTCAATTGGCGGGCTGTCTGTGCATTTGCCGCGCGGTGCGGCGACACGCCCCTTCAATCCAGAGATGCAGTCTGGATTGACGACCCCGAGAAAGCAAGCCGAGCCCGAAAACCATTGATCGGCATACAGGGTGGGGCGATGGATTCCGGGCTCGTGCCCAAGAGGCGCGCCAGGAATGACGACGGAGGTTAACCCGGCCGCGCTGGCGCCGGCGGCCCATACGCTTCGCCTTCCTTAGCCGCCTTCGGCTCCCGATCCCCCGCCAGCACGCGCTGCACCGAGACGAAGAACACCGGCACCATCAGCAACGCCAAAATCACCACGGCGATCATGCCTCCCATCACGATGGAGCCGAGCGCCTGCTGGCTGGCGCCGCCGGCGCCATGCGCAATCGCCATCGGCAGCACGCCGCAGATGAAGGCAAGGCCGGTCATCAGGATCGGGCGGAAGCGCAGGCGGCAGGCCTCGATGGTGGCGTCGACCAGCGGCTTGCCCTCCTTGCGCAGGTCCTTGGCGAACTCGATGATCAGGATCGCGTCCTTGGCGGCAAGGCCGATGATGGTGATCAGGCCGACGGTGAAATAGACGTCGTTGGGCAAGCCCCGCAGCATCGCCGCGATCACGGCGCCGACGATGCCGAGCGGCACCGTGAGCAGCACCGCGAGCGGAATGGTCCAGCTCTCGTAGAGAGCGGCCAGACACAGGAACACCACGAAAATCGAGAGGGCCAGCAGGAACGGCGCCTGCGAGCCCGACAGCTTCTCCTGCAGCGACTGGCCGGTCCATTCATAGCCGAAGCCCCGCGGCAGCTTGCCGGCGAGCCGCTCCATCTCGGCGATGGCATCGCCCGATGTGAAGCCGGGCTTGGCTTCGCCGGAGATGCGCACCGCCGGATAATAGTTGAAGCCGGCGATCTGCGTCGGGCCGCGCGCCCATTCGACAGTGGCAAAGGACGAGAACGGCACGAGCTGCCCGCGGCTGTTCTTGACGTTGTAGTTGAGGATGTCCTCGGTCCGCATGCGGTCGCGCGCATCGGCCTGCACCACGACGCGCTGCATGCGGCCGCGGTTCGGGAAGTCGTTGATGTAGTTCGAGCCGAGATTGGTCGAGATCGTGTTGTTGATGTCCTCGAAGGTGACGCCGAAGGCGCCGGCCTTCTCGCGGTCGATCACGAGATTGACCACGCCGGCCTCGGGCAGGCCTTCGACATAGACCTTCTGCAGCACCGGGCTCGCATTGGCCTCCGCGATCAACTGGTCCGCGGCGCGCATCAGGGCCGGATAGCCCTTCTGACCGCGATCCTGGAGACGGAACGAGAAGCCAGAGGAGTTGCCGAGATTGTCGATCGGCGGCGGCTGCAGTGCGGAGATTTTTGCATCGCGGATCGACGAGGACAGATCGCGGTTGATGTCGGCGACGATCGCGGCGGCAGATTCCTTCGGGCCCCGCTCCGACCAGTCCTTCAGCGTGATGAAGGCCTGCGCCGTGTTCATGCCCTGGCCGGAGAAGCTGAAGCCGGTCAGGAAGGTGACGTTGTCGACGCCGGGCCGCTGCGCCAGATATTTCTCCACCTTCTCGATCACGGCCTCGGTGCGGCCGTAGGACGAATCCGACGGCGTCTGCACGTCGGTGGTGACGAAGCCCTGGTCGTCGACGGGCAGGAAGCCGCCGGGCAGATTGACGAAGGCCCAGGACAGGCCGGCGAGCAGCGCGACATAGACCAGCATCAAGCGGCCGGTGCGCTTCAGCGAGA
This sequence comes from Bradyrhizobium sp. SZCCT0153, assembly GCF_018129995.1. GTDB lineage: Bacteria > Pseudomonadota > Alphaproteobacteria > Rhizobiales > Xanthobacteraceae > Bradyrhizobium > Bradyrhizobium japonicum_G. The sequence goes on along the minus strand of NZ_JAFCKS010000001.1, from coordinate 1,364,615 downwards.
AGCCGACGGTGCGGGAATAGCCTTCCTTGCCGCCTTCGAGCATGCGGTTGAACCAACCGAACACGCCCCTCTTGGCATGGCCATGACCGGCTTCGACGGGCTTGAGCAGCGTGGCGCACAGCGCCGGGGTCAGCGACAGCGCCAGGAAGGCGGAGAAGCCGATCGCGGCGACCATGGTCACCGAGAACTGCCGATAGATGATGCCGACCGATCCGGGGAAGAACGCCATCGGCACGAACACCGCCATCAGCACCAGCGTGATGCCGATGATGGCGCCTGTGATCTGCGACATCGCTTTCCGCGTCGCCTCCTTCGGCGGCAAGCCTTCCTCGGCCATGATGCGCTCGACGTTCTCGACCACGACGATGGCGTCGTCGACGAGGATACCCACCGCGAGCACCATGCCGAACATCGAGAGCATGTTGATGGAGTAGCCGGCGAGCAGCAGAGTGGTACAGGCGCCCAGGAGCGCCACCGGCACCACGATGGTCGGGATGATGGTGTAGCGAATGTTCTGCAGGAACAGGAACATCACCACGAACACCAGCACGATGGCTTCGACCAGCGTCGACAGCACCTTCTTGATCGAGGCCTCGACCACCGGCGTGATGTTGTAGGGGATCTCGTAGGAGATGTTGGCCGGGAAGAAGCGCGACAGCTCCTTCATCTTCTGCTCGACCGCGCTTGCGGTCGCCAGCGCATTGCCGGTCGGCGACATCAGCACGGAGAGGCCCGCGGTCGGCTTGCCGTCGAGGCGGGTGTTGAACTGGTAGCTGAGGCCACCGACCTCGATGCGCGCGACGTCGCGCAGGCGCACGGTCGAGCCATCTGCATTGGCGCGCAGGATGATGGAGCCGAATTCGTCCGGGGACGAGAGCTGGCCCTTGACCAGCACCAGCGCGGAGGTGCGCTGTCTCGACGTCGACGGTTCGGCGCCGATGCTGCCCGAGGCGACCTGCGCGTTCTGTGCGGCGATGGCCTTGTTGACGTCGTCGGCGGTCAGCCCATAGCCGACGAGCTTGGCCGGATCGACCCAGACGCGCAAGCTGCGCTCGGTCGAATAGAGCGTGGCGCGGCCGACGCCCGGGATGCGGCGGATTTCGCCGAGCACGTTGCGGATCATGAAGTCGCCGAGGCCGACCTCGTCGAGGCTGCCGTCGGTCGAGTTCAGCGTGATGATCTGGAGCACCGCGCTGGAGGCTTCCTCGATCAGGATGCCCTGCTGGATCACCGCGCGCGGCAGCCGCGCCTCGACGCGCTTGATGCGGTTCTGCACCTCGACCGAGGCTGCGCTGGTATCGGTGCCCGGCTGGAAATTGGCAATGATCTCGACCTGGCCCAGCGAGTCGCTGGTCGATTCGAAATTGAGGATGCCGGAGGCGCCGTTGAGCTCCTCCTCGATCAGCCGGGTGACGCTGTTGTAGAGGTTTTCAGGCGAGGCGCCGGGATAGCTGGTCGAGATCGAGATCGAGGGCGGCGCGATGATCGGATACTGCGCGATCGGCAGCAGCGGAATCGCGATTGCGCCGACCAGACAGATGAACAGCGCGACCACCCAGGCGAAGATCGGCCTGTCGATGAAGAAGCTCGCCATGACGTATTACCGCGTGAGCTTCTGGGCGTGCCGGTTGTCCGCGGTCGCATCCGCCTCCGACCAGGATTGCGGCTTGACCTTGTCGCCGGCGGCAAATTTCTGGAAACCTTCTACCACGACCTTGTCGCCGGCCTTCAGACCCTCGGTGACGAACCAAACGCCGTCCTGCACCGAGCCGGTGCGCACCGGCTGCACCGCGATGTGGCTGTCGTCCTTGACGACGAACACCTCGCTGCCGCCGCCGCCATTGCGCTGGATCGCCTGCTGCGGCACCGCGATGGCGTCCGAATCAAGACCCTGGTCGATGCGGACGCGGACATACATGCCCGGCAGCAGCTCGCGCTTGGGATTGGGGAATTCGCCGCGCAGCGTCACCTGGCCGGTGTGGGCGTCGACCTTGGCCTCGGAGAACAACAGCTTGCCGTCGAGCGAGTAAATGGTGTTGTCGTCGAGCACGAGGCGCACCTTGGCAGCATCGGCGGCGATGCGTTCGAGGTCGCCGCTCTCGAAGGCGCGGCGGAGCTGGTTGAGCTCGTTCACCGACTGGGTGAAGTCGGCATAGATCGGATCGAGCTGCTGGATGGTGGCAAGATTGGTCTCGTTCTGGACCGCGAGCGCGCCCTCGCTGACCAGAGCCGCACCGACGACACCGTCGATCGGCGCACGCACGGTGGCGTAGTCGAGATTGAGCTTGGCGCGCGCGAGGTCCGCCTTGCGTCCCTCGACCTCGGCATGAGCCTGGCGCTCCGCCGCGACCGCCTTCTCGTTCTCGGCCTCGGGCGCGGCGCGCTGGCTGGTGAGCGTCGCGATACGGTGCGCCTGCTGCTTGGCCTGCATCAATGCGGCCTCGGCCTTGGCGAGCGCGGCCTCGTTGGCCATCACCTCGACCTCGAACGGACGCGGATCGATGCGATACAGTGGATCGCCGGCCTTCACCTCGCTGCCCTGGCGGAACAGACGCTCGACCACGATGCCGGAGATACGCGGCCGCACATCGGAGACCCGTGTCGGTGCGATGCGGCCCGGCAGCTCGCGCACCACGGCGCGCGGCTGCGGCTTGACGATGACAATGCTGACGTCGGGATGAGCCGGCTGATAGGCCGAGATGGCCGAGCTCGATTCATCGCAGCCCGCGAGCAGCGGCGAAAGGGCCGCGAGCATCATTGCAACGCATGCCGATCGCGCGCGAAGTCCTGACATGAAATGGGGTGCCCCGATGTTGTTGAAACTGAACTCACTCCGCGAGGCCCGTTCTGGGCAATCGCACGCGGCTGATGCCGTCAAAATAGAAGGGACTTGCTGCAACGCAACGGATGTTGCGGGCGGCTCAATGTCACACGGCCTATCGTGTTGAAGTCAGAGCATTTTTTATGTCTCACCCGATTGTGAGTCCGATTCCATCGGCGCGTGCTGCGACAGAAGATCGCAATTACCCGGCGGCTTTCATCCGGTACTGGCTGACGCCCCACTCGGTTCCATCGGCGTAGCCGAACAGGCCCGCGGTCGCGAGGAAGAGCCAGCGCCAGCGCCGCATCCACAGGCCGGTCTCCTCGCCGTGGACGTTCCGCAAGGCCGCCTCGATGGTATCGCGATGCGCGTCGAAATTGGCAAGCCAGTGGTTGGCGGTGCGCTGATAATGCGTACCGCTCCAGCACCATTCCTTCTCGACCGTGAAGATGTCCTCGAATTGCCTGACGAGATGATGGCTCGGCATCAACCCGCTCGTGAAGACATGCTGCGCGATCCAGTCGTCGCGATTGGCGCGGTCGAACAGATGGGAGCCGGAGCGATGGGCGACGATGTGCATCAAGAAGCGCCCCTCGGGCGCGAGCCATGACCGCACGCGCGTCATCAGCTTGCGCCAGTTCAACATGTGCTCGAACGTCTCGACCGAGACGATGCGGTCGAACTGGCCCTCGGGCGCGAACACGTTCATGTCCGCGGTGACCACGCGCAGGTTGATGAGACCGCGCAGCCGTGCCTCCTCCTCGACATAGGCGCGCTGCGCCTGCGAGTTCGTTACCGCCGTCACCTTCGCGTGCGGAAACCGGCGCGCGGTCCAGAGCGACAGCGAGCCCCAGCCGCAGCCGAGCTCGAGGATGGTCTGACCGTCGGCGAGTGCGGCATGCTCGACGGTCTGGCGCAACGCCTCCTCCTCCGCCTCCCGCAAGGTGGTCGCGTTGGTCTTGTAGAAGCAGGAGGAGTATTTGCGGTTGGGACCGAGCACCTTTGCAAAGAACGCGGCGGGGACATCGTCAGGCCCGGCATCCGCGTCCTCGGCGATCGGCCGCAGCATCAGCCGCCCGGCAAAGGCGGCATCGTCGGCCGCGCCCAGCGCGGACAGGCGCGTGGCCGTGCGCGAGCACAGGCGCTGGATCGCGGCGCGGATCACCACATCCGGCAGCGGCACGCGTTCGGCAGTCCCCATGATCGCGGAAACGACGCTCATGCAACCAACCTGTCTCTGGGCGGCAGGGGTCCAAAAATCCGAGCCTAGCCGGTGGAATGACGAAGTTCTGCAGAATACGCAGGTATCAAAGCGCGGTTTCAGCATTGGGTTCCGCGCCTCCCCCTGAAATCCGCACATCCGGCGCTTTTTTTGGCCCGGCGCTGTGCCATAGTGCGCCCGCAAGCAAGTTCGTAACGGATGATACCGCCCATGCCGTCAGGCGCCTCGCCCCGCTCCCCCATGGACATCGAATACACCAAGCTCTCCTCACCCAGCGTTTTCCTGGTGCGGATGCTGGTCTTCCTGGTGCTGTGCACCCTGGTGGGCGTGGTGCTCTACAAGCAGATCATCCAGGCCTTCTTCGCCAATCCCGGGCTCAATGCCCTGATCGGCGGCGTCCTGTTCATCGGCATCATCCTGGCCTTCCGCCAGGTGATCCGGCTCTATCCCGAGGTCTCCTGGGTCAACAATTTCCGCATCGCCGATCCCGGCCTCGCCCCCGCCCGCCACCCCAAGCTGCTGGCCCCGATGGCGATGATTCTCGGCGGCGAGCGCACCGGGCGGATGACCATCACCCAGACCACCATGCGGCACCTGCTCGATTCGATCGCGACCCGCCTGGACGAAGCCCGCGACATCTCCCGCTACATGACCGGCCTGTTGGTCTTCCTCGGTCTGCTCGGCACCTTCTGGGGCCTGATCGAGACGGTCGGCTCGGTCGGCAAGGTGATCGACGGGCTCAAGGTCGGGGGCGATTCCGGCGCCCTGTTCGACACGCTGAAGGAGGGCCTCGCCGCCCCGCTCGGCGGCATGGGCATCTCGTTCTCGAGCTCGCTGTTCGGTCTCGCCGGCTCGCTGATCCTCGGCTTCCTCGACCTGCAATCGAGCCAGGCGCAGAACCGCTTCTACACCGACCTGGAAGACTGGCTCGCCACCACCGTGCGCGAATATGGCAGCGGCGACGTGGCCGTCGCCGCCGGTGGCGGCGGAGGAGTTGCGAGCGGCGAGCTTCAGGCCGCCGTCGAACGGCTTCGCTCCGTGCTCGAGGAAGGCAGTGCCAGCCGCGGCACCACGGCGGCGATGGCGAGCCTCGCCGAAGCGATCCAGGCGCTGGTCTCGCACATGCGCACCGAGCAGCAGATGATCCGCGAATGGGCCGACGGCCAGGGCGAGCAGAACCGCGAGATCCGGCGCCTCCTGGAGCGGATCGCGCGCCAGCCCGAGAAGGGTTAGCGACATGGCTCTGGCGCGCGGCCGCCGCGGCGATACCTCCTTCAATTACTGGCCCGGCTTCGTCGACGCGCTGTCGACGCTGGTGCTGTCGATCGTGTTCCTGCTGTCGGTCTTCCTGGTCGTGCAGTTCTTCCTGTCGCAGGAGGTCACCGGCAAGGACAAGGCGCTGGAGCAGCTCAACGCCAAGATCGCGCAGCTCAACGAGCTGCTGTCGCTGGAGAAGCTCGGCAAGCTCACGCTCGACGACCAGGTCTCGCAATTGAAGGCGGGACTGGCTTCGGCCGAGAGCGAGCGCGACCGCATCAAGGGCCTCTATGACGGGCTCGCCGCCGCCGGCAACGACGCGCAGGGCAAGACCAGCGAGCTCGGCAAGGCGCTGGATTCGGAGAAGGCGGTTTCGGCCCGGGCGCTGGCGCAGATCGAGGTGCTGAATCAGCAGATCAGCGCGCTACGGCGGCAATTGGCGGCGCTGGAAGAGGCGCTCGATGCATCCGAGAAGCGCGACAAGGAATCGCAGAACCGCATTGCCGATCTCGGCTCCCGCCTGAACGTGGCGCTGGCGCAGCGCGTGCAGGAATTGTCGCGCTACCGCTCGGAATTCTTCGGCCGCCTGCGCACCATCCTCGGCAACCGCCCCGACATCCGCATCGTCGGCGACCGCTTCGTGTTCCAGTCCGAGGTGTTCTTCGACACCGGACAGGCGGTGCTGCTGCCCGAAGGCCGCGCCGAGCTCGACACCTTGGCGACCGCGCTGATCGAGCTCGACAAGAAGATCCCGAACGAGATCCCCTGGGTGCTGCGCGTCGACGGCCACACCGACGTGCGCCCGGTCAACGGCCCCAACTTCAAGTCCAACTGGGACCTGTCGGCCGCCCGTTCGATCTCGGTGGTGCAGTACCTGATCTCGCTCGGCGTGCCGGCCCAGCGCCTCGTCGCGGCCGGCTTCGGCGAATTCCAGCCGCTCGACACCGCCAACACCGAGGAAGCCTACAAGCGCAATCGCCGCATCGAGCTGAAGCTGACGGAGCGGTAGTGAGTGCGCTTCACCTCCGCCCTTACCGTCCCGAGGACGAGGCCGCCTCGATCGATCTCTGGCATCGCACCTGGCAGCAGGCCTATCCGCAGATCGACTTCGCCGCGCGGCTGGACTGGTGGCGCGAGCGCTGGCGCAAGGATCTGGTGCCGAAGGCCTCGATCGTGGTCGCGGAAGCGGACGGCACGCTGACCGGCTTCGTCACCATCGACGGCGACGGCTATCTCGACCAGCTCGTGGTCGATCCGGACCACTGGGGCTCGGACGCGGCAAGGCTGCTGGTGGATGAGGCAAAACGCCTGTCGCCGTCGGGCATCACGCTGCTCGTCAACAAGGACAACAGCCGCGCGATCCGCTTCTACGAGCGCAACGACTTTGCGCAGGCCGGCGACGATGTGAACCCGACCTCGGGCCGGCCGGTGCTGAAGATGATCTGGCGGGCGTGATTCCCGTCACGCCGGGATCCCAACACGCCCGCTATTCGTTGTGCCGATTGCAGGCGGATGGAGATGAGCGATGAAGCTGAGCGATCTGGCCAAGGGGTCTTCGGTCCTGCTCGGCGTCATCGTCGCCGGATATGTGTCGACGAGCTATGTCGACCAGCGCCTCGCTCCGCCGGCCAAGACGACAAGCCAGCCGGCGCCGGGCAGCCCTGCCGCAACGGCCTGCGTCAGTGAGGACGGGAGCTGGAAGAACTGGCCGTGGCCGAACGTGCCGACGCTTTCGCCGAAGTGCCGATAATCGGACGGCCAAAACAGAATTTGCGAAAACAACCCCATGCACAGTAGCCGATGACCACGAGATCAACGGCTTGCGCGGACGGCGACGCGGTTTAGGATCCGTGGATGAGGCGCCGCCTCACGCCCCCTCGAACTGCAGCCTCGCCAGCCTGGCATAGAGCCCGTTCGCGGCGACGAGCTCGGCATGCGTGCCCTGCTCGACGATCCTGCCCTGATCCATCACCAGGATGCGGTCGCAGGACAGCACGGTGGCGAGGCGATGCGCGATCACCAGCGTGGTGCGGTGGCGCATCAGCTCTTCCAGCGCGGTCTGCACCAGCGTCTCGCTTTCGGCATCGAGCGCGGAGGTGGCTTCGTCCAGCAGCAGCAGCGGCGCATCGCGCAGGATCGCGCGCGCGATCGCGATGCGCTGGCGCTGGCCGCCGGACAGCGTCACGCCGCGCTCGCCGAGCGGGGTGTCGAAACCTTCGGGCAGGCGGCGGATGAACTCGGCAGCGTGCGCGAGCTCGGCGGCGCGCTCGACCTCGGCATCGGTCGCATCGGGCCGGCCGAAGCGGATGTTATCGCGGGCGCTCGCGGCGAACACGTTCGATTCCTGCGGCACCAGCGCGATGCGGGACCGGAAATCACGGGGATCGGCGGATTTGACCGGCACGCCGTCGAGCGAGATCGCGCCGCTGCGCGGATCGTAGAAGCGCAGCAGCAGATGAAAGATCGTGCTCTTGCCGGCGCCGGACGGGCCGACGATCGCAACCTTCTCGCCGGGGCGCACGGTGAACGACACGGCGTCGAGCACTTTGACATCGCCCCGCGCCGGATAGGCGAAGCTGACCTGGTCGAAGCCGACCTCGCCCCGCGCCGGCACCGGCAGCGCGCGCGGCGACGCGGGCGCCTTGATGTCGGGCTGCACATGCAGGATCTCGAACAAGCGCTCCGCAGCGCCGGACGCCGCCGAGACCTCGCCCCAGACTTCGCTGAGCTGACCGAGGCCGGCGGCGGCAAAGGCCGCATAGAGCACGAACTGGCCTAGCCGGCCCGGCGAGATCGCGCCGCTCAGCACGTCATGCGAACCGATCCAGAGGATCGCGACCACGCTCGCGAACACGATGAAGATGATGATGGCGGTCAGCACCGCGCGCGCCTGGGTCGAGGTGCGCGCGGCCTCATAGGCCTGCTCGACCTCGCCGCCGAAGCGCTTCGCAGCCAGCCCTTCGCTGGTATAGGCCTGCACGGTGCGGATCGCGCCGACCAGTTCGCCGGCATAGGCGGAGGCCTCGGCGAGCGTGTCCTGCGCATTGCGCGACAGACGCCGCACCCAGCGCCCGAAGGCGACCAGCGGCAGCACGATCAGGGGAATGGCCAGCAGCACGAAGCCCGACAGCTTCGGGCTGGTGATCACCATCATCGCCGCCGCGCCGAAGAACATCATCAGGTTGCGCAGCGCGATCGACACGGAGGCGCCGACGGCGGATTTGAGCTGGGTGGTGTCGGCCGTGAGGCGGGAGATCAGCTCGCCGCTGCGCGCGGAATCGAAGAACGCCGGCGAGAGCGACAGCAGATGGGCGAAGACGTCGCGCCTGAGGTCGGCGACGATCCGCTCGCCGATCGTCATCACGAGGTAGTAGCGCGCGGCACTTGCGAGCGCGAGCACGGCGACGACCGCGATCATGACCGAGAAGTAGCTGTTGATCAGCTCGATGCCTTCAGGCGTCAGGCCGAAATCGATCATCCTGCGCACCGCGACCGGCACCAGCAGCGTCGTCAGCGCAGCGATCGTCAGCGCCACGAAAGCAAGCGCCGCCCGGCCGCGATAGCGCGCGACATAGGGCGCGAGTGCCAGCAGCGGCCGCAGCTTCGCGCGGCTCTTCGCCGGCGCCTCGATCAGTTCGGCTTCGATCGATGGGGCTTCCGCGGGCCCGGTTTCAAGCCGTTCGACTGCGCTCATGAGATCCCGACCAAAAGGAAAAAGAAGAAGCCCGCTCCAGATAGGCCGGGCGAGCGGCAGTGGCAAATCCGGGATGTCCCTTAGGGGCCGGCCCGGTTCTCAAGTCCCCACAACGGCTTGTTTTACAGGGGCCCGTGGGGTATAGAGCCGCCAAATCCGTCATTCGATAGCCACTCAAGCGAGGCGCCGGGCGCCGAGGAATTGCCATGAAAGCCGAAATTCACCCGGATTATCATACGATTAAGGTCGTGATGACCGACGGAACCGAGTACCTGACCCGCTCGACCTGGGGCAAGGAAGGCGACACGCTGAACCTCGACATCGACCCGAAGTCGCATCCGGCCTGGACCGGCGGCAACGCCCAGCTGATGGATCGCGGCGGCCGCGTCTCGCGCTTCCAGAAGAAGTTTTCGGGCTTCCTCAAAAAGGATTGATCCGGCCGCAAGGCTGGAGACGAAACCGCCCCCGGAGAACCGGGGGCGTTTTTGTTTTTGGGAGGTCTCGTCATTGCGAAGAGCTCTTGCGACGAAGCAATCCAGACTCCCTCCGCGGAGGGATTTCTGGATTGCTTCGCTTCGCTCGCAATGACGGGAGGCTTACCGCTCGAACGCGGCCTTCAGCGCGTTGAGGTGCGGCACCAGCGGATTGCCGATCGCGAGGTGATCCGCCGGCGGGGTGTGGATGGTGGTGTCGAGACGGCGCACGCGGGTCTGGAGGCTCATCGAGCGGTTGATCAATTCCTGGAGCTGCAAGGGCAGCTTCTCGATGGTATCCGTGGGGCCGGGATCGGCGGCGGAGAGCTTGACCTTGGTCTTCTCGCGGTTGGCTTGGCTCAGCGTCATCTCGCCTTCCTTCACCGCACGGTGCAGCAGCAGCCACGAGGCGAGCTGCATCAGGCGGGTGGTGAGACGCATGCTCTCGGTCGCATAGGTGAGGCTGACGGCACGGTCGAGCGCCTTGGCTTCGTTGCGGCCGGCGCCGTCGAGATAGGCGGCGGTCTCTTCGACCAGGTCCATGCCCTCGCGGAACAGGACGCCGAACGCCGCAGAATTGGTGAACCGCTCGCTGAGTTGAACGAGAGCGCCGTCGGCTTGCAAACGTTCCATGGTTAACGCCCCTTACGCAACTGTCTAACTGCCCGGCTTGGCGCCGGCTTATGATGAACAAATCATTGCGCGGGCGGGACGCCGAGTCCAGCGACAAGCGCGGATATGGTTTCCGCGGGTCTTTCCTCGGAGTTCAACCGTGGCGAGACGCAAAAAGCGGAGTGGGCGCAAAAAAAGAGCCGCCGGAATACCGGCGGCTTTTAAAGTTGATAACAGGGAGGCGTCAAACAGAGTGGACAGGAGCCACTCGGTGTCCAAACGAGGACAGTTCCAGTCATAAACCCGAAAGCTTAATGTGAAGTAAACGCGCTAATTTTTTGAGAGTTCGTTAGCCATGTCGGTCAATGGCCGAGTGGCTTGCCATGGTGTTTCCTCTCGGCCGTCATTCCGGGGCGCGACGAAGTCGCGAGCCCGGAATCCATAACCACAAGCGGATGGAATGGCCCGCCTCTGTCAGCCTGCCCGTTTCAACGGCGTGTGGTTATGGATTCCGGCCTCGGCGCTACCGCGCCGCCCCGGAATGACGTGGAGGGAGTGCGACGCTGCTCGTCCGGGACACGCGAGTCCTACGACTTGAACACGCTGTTGGCCGCATCGCGCGAGGCGCGCTTCTTGGCGGCGGCTTCTTCCAGCCTTGCAATCTCGGTCTTGAGCAACCCGACGCGCTCGGTCAGTTCCTCGACCGACAACAGTGAGAGATCCTGTCCGATCTCGTGGCTGATCTTCTTGCGCGGGCGGTCGTCGTCTTCCGTCGCCATCCTCGTTCCTCCTGCGTTCGCGCGGGACCTTGTTGAGGCGGTTGCCAGCCTGCGCCGCGCTGGCTAAGCAATGGCCTCGTTGCATTCTGCACCTTTGCTCAAGGACACATCATGGACAAGCTGCCCGCGCAAATGACCGTGGTCGCCATCTCCAAGCCCGGCGGACCGGAGGTGCTGGTGCCGGAACAACGCGCCGTGCCGCAGCCCGGCCCGGACGAGATCCTGGTCAAGGTGCAGGCCGCCGGCGTCAACCGGCCCGACGTCGCGCAGCGCTCCGGCGCCTATCCGCCGCCGCCCGGCGCCAGCGATCTGCCGGGCCTCGAGATCGCCGGTGAAGTGGTCGCGGTCGGCAGCAACGCCAAGCGGCACAAGATCGGCGACAAGGTGATGTCGCTCGTCGCCGGCGGCGGTTATGCGCAGTACTGCATCGCGCAGGACGGCCAGGCGATGAGCGTGCCGCCGTCGCTGTCGATCAAGGAAGCCGGTGCGCTGCCGGAAACCCTGATGACGGTCTGGCACAATGTGTTCGAGCGCGGTGGCCTGAAGGCCGGCGAGACGCTGCTGATCCATGGCGGCTCCTCGGGCATCGGCACCATGGCAATCCAGCTCGCCAAGGCATTCGGCGCGAAGGTGTTCGTCACGGTGGGATCGCAGGACAAGATCGATGCCTGCCTCAAGCTCGGGGCCGATCGCGCCATCAACTACAAGACCGAGGACTTCGTCGCCGTGGTGAAGGCGGAGACGAACAACACCGGCGTCAATCTGATCCTCGACATGGTCGCCGGCGAGTATGTCGACCGCAATTATGACGCCGCCGCGGTCGACGGCCGCATCGTGCAGATCGCAACCCTCAACGGGCCCAAGGTCAGCGTCAACATCGCCAAGGTGATGGTCAAGCGCCTGACCCATACCGGCTCGACGCTGCGCCCCCGTACTAATGCGGACAAGGCGGCAATGGTGGCCGCGATCGAGGCGAAAGTGATGCCGCTTTTGCGCGAAGGCCGCGTCAAACCGTTGATGGACAGCGCTTTCCCGCTTGAAAAGGCATCCGATGCGCACCGCCGCATGGAGACGAGCGCACATATTGGCAAAATTGTGTTGGAGGTCTAGGCCGCTGGCCCACAGGCGCAGGCGGAAACCCTTTGATTTTCCTCGCTTTCGTGGCATCTATCGCGACGCACCGAACCCATTCCGTCCGGTCTGAATCGTCTTTACGTGCCAGCCTTGCATTCAAAGTTTGCGTCGAACGCGGAGAACTGACCTTGCGTCTGATCAGGTGCCTCGCGCCCATCGCGCTGGGCCTCATGATTCTCGTCGCCGCGTCCCCGGCGCGCGCGCTCGACGCTGTCAGCGTCCGCGGTGACGCGCCCGCGATCGACCTCACCGGCGTGCTCGAGCACCAGCGCAGCGATGCCGACCGCATCCAGGTCTCCACCGCGCCCGGCACCGACGGCATCGTCCGCCGCATCGAGGTGCGCGCCCGCGAGGGCGGCCAGAACTGGGTGGTGTTCGCGCTCGCCAACAACACCGACGACCAGCTCGACCGCCTGATCGTCGCCCCGCATTACCGCATCGTGTCCTCGGGCCTGCTGTGGCCGGATCTCGGGCTGTCGCGCATCGCTACCATCACGCCCTCGACCGGCGACCGGCCGGAGCGGCAGGAGAGCCCGACCGCCGACGTGTTCCGCGTCACGCTCGATCCGGGCGCCGTCATCACCTTCGTCGCCGAGCTGCGCACCGACAAGCTGCCGCAGCTCTATCTGTGGGAACCGGAAGCCTACAAGGACAAGGTCAACTCCTTCACGCTGTACCAGGGCATCGTGATCGGCATCTCCGGGCTTCTCGCCCTCGTGCTCACCATCTTGTTCGTGGTCAAGGGAAGCATCATGTTCCCGGCGGCCGCGGCGCTGGCCTGGGCCGTGCTGGTCTATATCGGCGTCGATTTCGGCTTCTGGGGCAAGGTGCTCGACATGTCGAACAACGCCGAGCGCATCTGGCGCGCGGCAGGTGAAGCGATCCTGGCGGCAACGCTGCTGGTGTTCCTGTTCGCCTATCTCAACCTCAGTCGATGGCACGTGCGCTATTCCCACATCACGGTGGGCTGGCTCGCCTTCCTGGGCTCGCTGGTCGCGCTCGCCTTGTTCGATCCGGCCGTCGCCTCCGGCATCGCGCGCATCTCGCTGGTGCTGATCGCCTTCGCCGGCTTCGCGCTGATCGTCTACCTGTCGACCCACGGCTTCGATCGCGCCGTGCTGCTGATCCCGACCTGGTTCCTGCTGGTGGTCTGGGTGATCGCGGCCGGCATGACGGTCGCCGGTTCCGTCACCAACGATATCGTCGGCCCTGCCCTGCTCGGTGGCCTCGTGCTGATCGTGATGCTGATCGGCTTCACGGTGATGCAGCACGCCTTTGCCGGCGGCGGCGCCACGACGGGCGTCGTCTCCGACATCGAGCGGCGGGCGCTGGCGCTGGCCGGCTCCGGCGACCTGATCTGGGACTGGGACGTTTCCGCCGACAAGGTTTTCACCAGTCCCGAAACCGAGGCCCTGCTCGGCCTCAAGCGCGGCACGCTGGAAGGCCCGGCGGCCTCATGGCTCGAAGTGCTGCATCCGCTCGACCAGGACCGCTTCCGCGCCGCGCTCGACAGCGTGCTCGACCAGCGCCGCGGCCGCCTGGTGCAGGATTTCCGCCTGCGCACGCCGGACGGTCACTTCATGTGGTTCGCGCTGAAGGCGCGCCCGGTGGTCGGCTCCGACGGCGAGGTTTCGCGCGTGGTCGGCACCCTCACCGACGTCACCGAGCTGCGCAATGCCGAGGAGCGCCTGCTGCACGATTCCGTGCATGACAACCTCACCGGCCTGCCCAACCGCAAGCTGTTCATGGACCGGCTGGGTGCGGTCGCGCATTTCGCCAAGACCATGCCGACGCTGCGGCCGACGCTGATGGTGATCGACCTCGACCGCTTCAAGCAGGTCAACGATTCCGTCGGCATCGCGGTCGGCGATTCGATCCTGCTGACGCTCGCCCGCCGCCTCACCCGCATCCTGAAGCCGCAGGACACGCTGGCGCGGATGGCCGGCGACCAGTTCGGCCTGATCCTGCTGTCGGAACAGGACCCGGCCCGCATCACCGCCTTCGCCGAAACCATCCGCAAGACCATCCGCGCGCCGATCGCCTTCAACGACCGCGAGATCTTTCTCACGGCCTCGATCGGCCTGGCCTTGTCCGATCCGCAGGTTCAGCTCACGGACGAGATCATCAAGGACGCCGAGCTGGCGATGTATCATTCCAAGCGCATCGGCGGCGACCGCATCGACGTCTACAAGCCGGCGATGCGCGCGCGCAAGACCGACCGGCTGACGCTGGAGAGCGAACTGCGCCGCGCCATCGAGCGGCAGGAGCTCACGATCCTGTACCAGCCGATCGTGCGGCTGGAGGATCGCTCGATCGCCGGTTTCGAGGCGCTGTGCCGCTGGGATCATCCCAAGCTCGGGCGCATGGCACCGTCGGAATTCATCACCATCGCGGAGGAGACCGGCCTGATCGTCGACCTCGGCATGTTCGTGCTCGACCAGACCGCCAAGCAGCTCTCGATCTGGCAGCGCGCGATGCGCTCGCGCGAGCCGATCTTCGCCTCCGTCAACGTCTCCTCGCGGCAATTGCTGCGCCACGATCTGATCCACGACATCCGCACCGTGCTGTCGCGCTCCTCGGTGGCGCGCGGCACGCTCAAGCTCGAATTGACCGAATCGCTGGTGATGGAGAATCCGGAGCATGCAGCGCAGATGCTGACGCGCATCCGCGAGCTCGGCACCGGCCTGTCGCTCGACGATTTCGGCACCGGCCACTCCTCGCTGGCCTATCTCCAGCGCTTCCCGTTCGACACCATCAAGATCGACCAGTCGTTCGTGCGCACCACCAACCGCGGCACCCGTCCGGTGATCCTGAAGTCGATCATCGCGCTCGCGCACGACCTCGGCATGGACGTGGTGGCCGAAGGCGCCGAGACCGATTCCGACGCGGTCGAGCTCTACCAGATGGGCTGCGAATACGCGCAGGGCTTCGCCTTCGGCGAGCCGATGGACGCGGACGCCGCGATGCGCCTGCTGACGGAAGTGCGGCTGGAAGCAGCGAGCTAGGCGCTCTCTTCCCTTCTCCCCTCGTGGTGGCGCGAAGCGCGGGATGAGGGGCTGTATCGGCAAATTCAGAGGTTAGAGGCTGGCTTACGGAGGGAGACCCCTCGCCGCTTCGCGGCGAGCCACCCTCTCCCACACGAGGACAGGGGAAGAGCGAACCTCATCAATATCACCGCCGCCGGTCGCTCTTCCGCTTCGTGAACCGCACGCTCTGGCCGTCCGGCATCCGCATCGCCACGAAGCCCGCGGCGAGGCAGGCTTCGCGCTGCGGCATCTGGATGTCGGGGCTGCGCAGGCTGTCCCACCAGGAGGCACGATTCGCCGCGCGCGGCAGGGCCGCGCCGATGATCTCCTCGATCTGTTCATAGGTCAGCACGAATTCCGCCTGCTTCTGCCGCATCAGATAATCGCGCAAGGCGTCGTAGTCGTTCACAATCGTCCTCTCGTCCGCTCGCATGAGACTGCCTAAAACCGTGGGTCTCATAAACCGTTTCTTAACTCATTGCGGCAGCGTCGTCCCGCCTTAAACACTACTCAAGCTTTCGGGCGCATCCACTAATGTCGGGAGCAAACGATGTTGTCTGGATGGCGCGACGCCATGGCCCGGCGGCCGTGGCGGATTTCGGCGAAGCTGCTGATCATCTCGTCCGTGGTGACGGTGATCGGCTTTTCCGCCATTTGCGTCAACGTGATGCTCGACATGCGCCGCGGCGAGGAGGCGCTTGCCCGCCAGACGCTGGAGAACCTGGCGACGACCATCGATTCCGACATCAGCCGCAACATCGAGATCTACGATTTGTCCCTGAAGGCCGTCGCCAGCGGCATGCTGTTGCCGGAGCTCGCCACGGTCTCGAAGTCGATCCGCCACCTGATCCTGTTCGACCATGCGACGACGGCGAGGCATTTCGGCGCGATCCAGGTGTTCGACGCCGAGGGCAGGCTGACCGTCGATGCCTCCACGCTCGATCCCTCGCCGGAGAACCGGAGCGAGGAGGACTACTTCAAGGTCCATCGCGACAATCCCGAAGCCGGGCTCTTCATCAGCCGGCCCATGCTGTTCCGGGGGGCCTATTCGATCGTGCTGAGCCGGCGCATCGGCGACGCCGACGGCGGCTTCATGGGCGTCGTCGCCGGCTCGATCCGCTTCAGCTATTTCCACGAATTGTTCGAGCGGCTGAACCTCGATCCCAGTGACACCATCACCGTGCTCAAGCGCGACCGCACCATCATGATGCGGCGGCCGTTCGACCTCGACGTGATCGGCAAGAATCTCGCGGCGCTGCAGAGTTGGAAGGCCGACAATCTCAAGGCCGGCGGAGCCTATGAGGGCCAGGGCCCGGTGGACGCGACGCCGCGCCTCTACGTGCGCAGCACTGGCTCCGGCCCGCTGTTCGTGGTGGCGGGCAAGCCGCTGGCGGCCGTGTTCGAGCTCTGGCAGAAGGAAGCCGTTCGCATCGGTGCCGTGGTCCTGGCGCTGATCCTGTTCATGCTGGCCTCGACGCTGGTGCTCGCCCGCGAGATCGGCCGGCGCGCCGAGGCCGAGCGCAAGCTCGAGGAGATGGCGACGACGGACGCGCTCACCGGACTGAGGAACCGCCGCAAGTTCGACCAGGTCATCGACGTCGAATGGCGCCGCGCGATGCGCCAGAAGACGCCGGTCGCGCTGCTGATGATCGACGCCGATCACTTCAAGGCCTACAACGACACGTTCGGCCACCAGGCCGGCGACCAGGTGCTGGTCGGCATAGCCATCTGCATTTCCGATTCGGTGAGCCGCGCCGGCGACTGCGCGGCGCGCTATGGCGGCGAGGAATTCGCCGTGCTGCTGCCGAACATTTCGGCCACCGACGCGTTCAAGGTCGCCGAGACGATCCGCGTCAAGGTGCAGGGCTGGTCCGACGACCAGACCAGTTCGACGGTTTCCTGCGGCGTCGCCAGCTTCGTTCCCGCGAGCGGCACGGACTGGCCGATCCTGGTCGCCGCCGCCGACAAGGCGCTCTATGCGGCGAAAGCCGGCGGCCGCAACCAGTCGGTGATCGCGACCCTGCCGAAGCTGTCGCTGGTGGCGTGAGGTTCTCCGCGGACACATTCGCGGATGCATTCTGGATTGCTTCGCTTCGCTCGCAATGACGAGAGGATGTAGCGAGCGCTACTCTCCCAGATACTTCTTCATCTCCGCGATCAGCCCCTCGCGCAGCTCCGGCCGCTTCAGGCCGTAGGCGATGTTGGCGCGGAGAAAGCCGGGCTTGGAGCCGCAATCATGGCGCTCGCCCTCGAATTCGACGCCATAGAATTTCTGCGACCTGGCCAGCCCGATCATGGCGTCGGTGAGCTGGATCTCGCCGCCGGCGCCGCGCTCCTGGGTCTCCAGTATCTTGAAGATTTCCGGCTGCAGGATGTAGCGGCCGGTGATCGAGAGGTTGGAGGGCGCGGTGCCCTTGGCCGGCTTCTCGACCATGCCGTCGACCTCGAACATCTTGCCGGTGCGCTTGCCGACGCCGCAGATGCCGTATTGATGGGTGAGATGGTCGGGCACCGCCTCGACCGCGATGAGGTTGGATTTCTCGCCGAGCCCGGACGCGGTCTCGATCATCTGCTTCAGGCAGCCGGGCGTGTTGAGCACGAGCTCGTCCGGCAGCACGACCGCGAACGGCTCGTCGCCGACGATGTCGCGCGCGCACCAGACCGCATGACCAAGACCGAGCGGCGCCTGCTGGCGGGTGAAGCTGACGGCGCCGGCCTCCGGCTGGTTCTGCGCCAGGATCTCCTGCTCGGCCTTCTTGCCGCGTGCGGCGAGTGTGGCGTCGAGCTCGTACATCTTGTCGAAATGATCTTCGATGACGTTCTTGTTGCGGCCGGTGACGAAGATGAAATGCTCGATGCCGGCCTCCTTCGCCTCGTCATAGACGTACTGGATCAGCGGCTTGTCGACGATGGTCAGCATTTCCTTCGGCATCGCCTTGGTGGCGGGCAGGACGCGGGTGCCGAGGCCGGCGACAGGGAACACGGCTTTGCGAATTTTCATGGGATCGATCGAATACCTGAGGAAGGGAGCAATGGCATCTTGCTAGCTTGTTTGCAGCCGCTAACAAAGGCGGATGTGGGGCCTCGTCCTTGCGAAGTTGAGAAAAAGCCCGTCACCAAAATTTCACCTTTGTTAAGCTATTGGCAACCGTAACCGGGCCTCCTGAAGGCGGATTTTCAGGTCGACGGGTTGGACATGATGCAATCGATGGCAGGGCTGGCAAAACGTGCTGGATTTGTGACCAGCGGAGCGATGATCGCGGCCGCGTTGCTGCTGCCGGCTTGCGCTCAGGCACAGGCGCAGAACGGCCTGTCGAACCTGTTCGGCGGGATTTTCTCCGGCTCGAACCCTGCTCCCGCGCAAGCTCCGCCGGGCGGCGCTCAACCCTGGAGCGGCGAGGACGGCGCCTCCGGCCATCCGCTGATGACGGCCGCCGCGATCCGCGAGGCTGCCGGCAATTTCAACAACTGCGTCGCTGCGATGT
This sequence comes from Bradyrhizobium sp. SZCCT0153, assembly GCF_018129995.1. Taxonomy (GTDB): domain Bacteria; phylum Pseudomonadota; class Alphaproteobacteria; order Rhizobiales; family Xanthobacteraceae; genus Bradyrhizobium; species Bradyrhizobium japonicum_G. The sequence continues at coordinate 1,346,112 of NZ_JAFCKS010000001.1, read as the reverse complement.
GGCCCGATGCCGCACGGCGCGGCATCACGCAGGAGAATTTCCAGCGCTTCACCGCAGGGCTCGCCCCCGACCTGCGCATCATGGACCTGATGGATTCACAGCCGGAGTTCACCAAGTCGATCTGGGACTATCTCGACATCCTCGTGAACGACAACCGCCTCGCCAAGGGCCGCGAGGTGCTCGCCAAGTACAAGGCGCAGTTCGACGCCACCGAAAAGGCCACCGGCGTCGACCGCTATATCATCGCCTCGATCTGGGGCATCGAATCCAACTACTCGACGCAGATGGGCGACCGCAGCGTGCTGCAATCGACGGCGACGCTCGCCTGCATCGGCCGCCGCCAGGCTTACTTCAAGGACGAATTCCTCTCCGCGCTGGAGATCGTCAATCGCGGCGATCTACGCCCTGAACAGATGCGCGGCTCCTGGGCCGGAGCCTTCGGCCCGACCCAGTTCATGCCGACCGCGTTCAAGCGCTTTGCCGTCGACGGCGACGGCGATGGACGGCGCGACGTCGTCGACAATCCCTCCGACCTGATCGCATCGACCGCCAACAATCTGAAGAAGGACGGCTGGCAGTCCGGTCAGACCTGGGGCTATGAGGTCGTGGTGCCCCAGGGCTTCAACTACATGCTGGCCGACCGTGCCAAGGCGATGACGCTCGCGCAATGGGAGAAGCTCGGGCTCAAGCGTCCGGCGGGCCAGCCGTTCACGCACCCGGCGGAGAAAGCCTATCTGCTGGCGCCCGCCGGCGCGCAGGGGCCGGGCTTCCTGATGCTGCAGAACTTCCGCGTCATCATGAAGTACAATCCGGCCGAGGCCTATGCGCTGGCGATCGGGCATTTCGCCGACCGCCTGCGCGGGGGGCAGCCCTTCGTGCAGCCCTGGCCGCGCCAGGAGCGGGAGCTGGCACGCACCGAGCGGCTGGAACTCCAGCAACTGCTGGCCCAGCGCGGCTTCTACAAGGGCACCCCGGACGGCCAGTTCGGCGGCCAGACCCGGGAGGCCCTGCGCAACTTCCAGGCCTCGATCGGGGTCCCCGCGGACGGTTTTGCCTCCTCCGACGTGCTGGACCGGCTGCGCGGGCGGTAAAATCGCGCCGAAAGTAACCCTGAACGGGGATTTTGGCCGGCAGCCTTGACGGGGAAGGCTGTTCCCCGGTGTATCAACGAGAATCTGAAAGAGAATCTGCCCGTTTGGCGCCTGATTCCGTTATTATATCGAGCTGCTTCCAATCCCCATTGCGCGTGCCCGAGATCGCATGTCGAAGAAGTCCCTTTTCAAGGCGCTGACCGAGACCGGCCCGCTGATCGCGCTGGGGACGGCGCTTGCGATTCTGGTGTCGGTCGCGGGACCGGCCTCGGCGCAGTTCTTCAACTTCCCCGGCTTCGGCGGCCCGCCGCAGCGCTCGGCCCCGCCGCCACGAAACGGCGGAGGTGGCGGTGGCTGGTTCGGCGGCGACTTCTTCGCGCCGTTCCAGCAGCAACAGCCGCAAGCCCCGCGCCAGGACTTTTCGCGCGCGCCGGCGCCGGCCAAGCGCGACACCATCCCCGACAAGAACGTGCTCGTGATCGGCGACGCCATGGCCGACTGGCTCGCCTACGGACTCGAAGACGCCTACACCGAACAGCCCGACATGGGCGTGATCCGCAAGCACAGGACCACCTCAGGCCTGATCAAGTACCAGCCGAAGGGCGAGCCCTCGGACTGGACAGCTGCGGCCAAGGGCATTCTCGAAACCGAGAAGCCCGATGTCATCGTCGTCATGCTCGGCCTCAACGACCGCATCGCGATCCGCGAGGCTGCGCCCGACAAAACGGACAAGGCCTCGGACAAGGACAAGAAGAACGACAAGGGCGCACGCGCCAAGCCGCAAGGCAAGCCAGGCGACAAGCCCGGCGATGCCAAGCCCGACACCGCCGCCAAGCCGGACGACAAGCCGGCCGACACCGACCTGCCGCAGGACGATGCCGACAACGCCGACGCGCCTGCGACCGCGCCGGAGAAGACCGCGCGCAACCCAAACGGTCTCTACGAATTCCGCGACGAGCGCTGGGTCGAGCTCTACGGCAAGAAGATCGAGGAGCTCGCCAACGTTCTCAAGGCCAGGGGCGTGCCGGTGCTCTGGGTCGGCCTGCCCGCGATCCGCGGTCCCAAGGGCACGGCGGACATGCTGTTCCTGGATTCGCTCTATCGCGAAGGCGCGGCCAAGGCCGGCATCACCTATGTCGACGTCTGGGACGGTTTTGTCGACGAGGCCGGCCGCTTCCTGCAGAAGGGGCCGGACTTCGAAGGCCAGATCCGTCAGCTGCGCAGCTATGACGGCGTCTATTTCACCAAGCCCGGCGCGCGCAAGCTCGCCCATTATGTCGAGCGCGAGATCACGCGCCTGCTCGCGGGACGGTCCGGCCCGATCGCGCTGCCGAGCGAACCGGGAACGCCCGACACCAGCGCCGAGCCCGGCAAGCCGGCGCCGCGGCCGCTGGCCGGCCCGATCGTGCCGCTGGTTGCGGCCTCGATCTCGACCGATCAATTGCTGGGCGGACCGGGCTCGCGTCCCGCCGCCGTCGATGCGCTCGCCGCAAGGACGATGGTGAAGGGCGAGCCGCTGGCCCCGCCCGCTGGCCGCGCCGACGATTATGCCTGGCCGCGCCGCGAAGTCGGCCGCGAGCAGGCCAAGGGCGATACGCCGATGGCCGTGACGACGCCCGACGGCGGCACGCCGGGTGCGGCCGCAGCGATCGCGCCGCCAAAGCTCGCGCCGAAGAAGCCGCCGGTGCCGCAGCAGCCGGCGCAGGCGGCGCCATCGATGCGTGATTTCTTCGGCTTCGGCTCCCCGCCGCCCCCGCCGCGTCAACTGGCGCCGGGGCCGCGCAATCCCAATCCGAACCCCGCGATCCCGCGTCCACCGGGCAATGTCGGACGATCGGCGGAAGTGCTCAGGTAATTGTTCCGAACGCGCCGCAACGCTGCTGCGCAGAGTCGGGACCCGGCATATGCGGCATTCCCAAAAAGAATGGGCCCCGGTTCAGCAATGCGGCGTTTCCGGACGATGTGACGCATCGCCCAGGCCGCCCTGCGTCCGGGGCCCTTTGGTTATCGAGCGTCGGCTTAGCCGTAGTAGCGCCAGCGCGGCGGCGGGCGGCGGGCGGGCCGCGACATCAGCAGCGCGAGTGCGAACCCGATGCCACCGGCGATGAGCAACGAGCCAAGCGGGTTGTCCTGCACCTTCTGGCTAATTGCCTGCGTGCCGTCGCGGAAAGTCTCGCCGCTGTTCTCGTAGGCGTCCTTGGCGTAGCCGGCCGCCGTCTCGCCGGCGTCGCGTACGGCGTCCTTGGCCTGGCCGTAGAGATTCTGCACGGTGCCGGCGGCTTCGCGCGCCTTGCCCGACGCCTGTGTCTGCGCATCGCCGGCCAGATCTCCGACAGCGCCTTCCGCGCGTCCAGCGAATTCCTTGGCCGATCCGACGATCCGATCTTTATCCATGATGCTCCTCCTCCGGGGTCAGCCCAAGTAACCGATCAGGAGCAGCACAGTTCCAAGTCTTTGCGAAAGTGTAATGCGGGTGAGTGTCTAGCCGGATGAGCTACAGGATGAGCCCGCCATCGACGACCAGTGTCTGGCCGATGATGTAGGACGACAGCGGCGACGCCAGGAACAGGGCCGCGCCCGCCATGTCGGCCGGCGTGCCCAATCGCCGCAGCGGAATGCGCGCCAGCGCGCCTTCGAGCCGCTTGGGATTGTCGGTCGTCACCTTCGTCATCTTGGTGTCGACGAGGCCGGGCGCGATGCCGTTGACGCGGATGCCGTCCTCGGCCCAGGCCTCGCCCAGCGTCCGCGTCAATCCGACCGCACCGGTCTTCGAGGCGTTGTAGGCGGGATTGCCCATGGTGGAATGATAGGCCGCAGTCGAAGACACCATGATCAGCGATCCCCGCGCATCCCGCAGCATGGAATGAAATCGCGTGGCGCAGGCCATCAGGCTCATCAGATTGACCTCGACGACCTTGCGGAAGCCATCCATCTCGAATTCGCCGCGGCGATAGAGCACCGCGCCCTGCGCGAGCACGAGGACATCCAGCTTGTCGAAGGACGGCTTGAACGCCTCGATCGCGCCGGCATTGGCGACGTCGAGCTGCGCGTAGGAAAGACCGGTGAGATCGGAGCCTTCCTCGGCTGAATATTCCGTTGCGTGAGCGCGTGTGCCGCAGACCGCAACGCCTGCGCCCCTGACACGAAAGGCTTGCGCGATGCCGTTGCCGATGCCGCTGGAACCGCCGACGACCAGCACCTGCCTGCCCGAGAAATCCAGCTCGTTCGTCATCGCGGCCTCCCTTTTGTTCTGCGCGTCTTTTGTCTCGCTTGTTTGACCTGTCTGCGGATCGATGCCAGCCTTGTCAATCATAACAAGAACAAGCACGCCGCGAGGAAACAGCATGTCCGATTTCAAGGAGCTCAGCCGATCCGTAAAGGGCCTGACCGTTCTCGTCACCGGCGCGGCCAGCGGCATGGGACGCGCGACCGCGCGCGTGTTCGCAAGCGAAGGCGCCAGCGTCGCCGTCACCGATCATGACGAGCAAGGCGCATATGCGGTCGCCAAGGAGATCTCGGCAACCGGCGGAGCAGCGAAGGCGTGGAAGCTCGACGTTGCCGACGCCGGCGAGATCAAGCGCGTGGTCGGCGACGTCGCCGCGCATTTCGGCGGTCTCGACGTCGTCGTCAACAATGCCGGCATCTCCGTGCGCGTCGCGATCGACGACGAGGCCTACGAGGATGCCTGGGCCAGGGGCATCGCGGTGATGCTGACGGCGCATCCACGCATCATCCGCGCCGCTCTGCCGCATCTGCGCCGATCGAAGTGCGCGCGGATCGTCAACATCGCCTCGACCGAGGCGCTCGGCGCCACCGCGTTGCACAGCCCCTATTCCGCGGCGAAGGGCGGCGTCGCAAGCCTTACCCGCTCGCTCGCGGTCGAGCTCGGCCGCGAGGGCATCACCGTGAACTGCATCTGCCCGGGGCCGATCCGCACCGCCATCACCGACCGCATCTCGGAGGAGCACAAGACCATCTACGCCAAGCGCCGCACTGCACTCGGCCGCTACGGCGATCCGGAGGAGGTCGCGCATATGACGCTGAGCCTGTGCCTGCCGGCGGCGTCCTTCCTCACCGGCGCGGTGATCCCGGTCGACGGCGGCCTGATGGCGCGCAACGCGTAAGAGGTATGCTGCCCGAGCGTTGACATCGCCGGCCGCCGGAGTAGCTTTTTCCTCAACAGAGCGGGACCAACCGCTCGCGGTCCGCGGGAGACAACGTCATGACGATCGCCATCCGGCAGCTTCAGAAACATTTTGTCGGCGAGGTTTCGGGCCTCGACTTGCGAAAGCCTCTCACCGGGACCGAAGCCCGCGAAGTCGAGGCCGCCATGGACAAATATGCGGTGCTGGTGTTCCACGACCAGGACATCACCGACGAACAGCAGATGGCCTTCGCGCTGAATTTCGGCCAGCGCGAGGACGCACGCGGCGGCAACATTACCAAGGCCAGCGAATACCGCCTCAGTTCGGGCTTGAACGATGTTTCAAACCTCGGCAAGGACGGCAAGCCGCTGCCGAAGGACAGCCGCGCCAATCTGTTCAACCTCGGCAATTGCCTCTGGCACTCCGACAGCTCGTTCCGGCCCATCCCGGCAAAATTCTCGCTGCTGTCGGCGCGCGTGGTGAACCCGAAAGGCGGCAACACCGAATTCGCCGACATGCGCGCCGCCTATGACGCGCTCGACGACGAGACCAAGACGGAGATCGAGGACCTCGTCTGCGAGCATTCGCTGATGTATTCGCGGGGCTCGCTCGGCTTCACCGAATATACCGACGACGAGAAGGAGATGTTCAAGCCGGTGCTGCAACGTCTCGTGCGCACCCATCCGGTCCATCGCCGCAAGTCGCTGTATCTGTCATCGCATGCCGGCAAGATCGTCAGCATGAGCGTGCCGGAGGGCCGCCTTTTGCTGCGCGACCTCAACGAGCACGCGACGCAAGGCGAGTTCGTCTACGTGCACAAATGGAAGCTGCATGATCTCGTGATGTGGGACAACCGCCAGACCATGCACCGCGTCCGCCGCTACGATCAGTCCCAGCCCCGCGACATGCGCCGCGCGACGGTGGCCGGGACGGAGCCGACGGTGCAGCAGCAGGCGGCGGAGTAGAGGCGGCATTCACCGGCGAAGGCCGGGACAACAGCGGAGGATACCGACGACGAGAGCGGACCGCCTCAACAAACTCCGTCATTGCGAGCGAAGCGAAGCAATCCAGACTGTCATCGCTGAAGGATTCTGGATTGCTTCGTCGCTTCGCTCCTCGCAATGACGGCCGTGAGAGCGTCACTAGCCACAGAGCTACGCGTGCCCTGCCTCGTTCGAGAGCATGCCGGGATCGATGCCGATCTTGCGCAGCGCGCGGCCGTATTTTTCATCGACGTCGTCGCCGAAGATCAGATCCGAATCCGCATCGCAATGCAGCCAGCCATTGCTCTGGATTTCGGTCTCGAGCTGGCCCGGCGCCCAGCCGGCATAGCCGAGCGCGAGGATGGCGTGCTTGGGGCCGGAGCCGTTGGCGATCGCCCTCAGGATGTCGACGGTGGCCGTGAGGCAGACGCCGTCGTCGATCCGGAGCGTCGCGTTCTCGATGTAGAAATCGCTGGAGTGCAGCACGAAGCCGCGGCCGGTATCGACCGGACCACCCCGCAGCACCTTCATGCTCTCGGCATTCTCCGGCAGCTTGATGTGCTCGCCCTTCCTGATGATGCCGAGTTGCTGCAAGAGCTCGGGGAAGTCGATGCTGCCGGCCGGGTGGTTCACGATGATGCCCATGGCGCCTTCGGCGGAGTGGGCGCAGAGGTAGATCACCGAGCGCTCGAAGCGCTCGTCGCCCATCACGGGCATCGCGATCAGCAACCGTCCATCGAGGTAACGCGCCGTACTCGGGAGCGCGGGGGCCGGCTTGCGGGTGCTTTCGCCCGTCCTCTTGCCTGTGGGAGCCATCGGTGAAGCACTCCGGTTTCAATTCCTATCCTGATGTCGGGCCGGGCGGCTGTCAAATCAAGGCTTGCCGGGACTTGATTGAAGTGCATCCATCACAAGCAATTCAATGGCTTGCCTCGGGACGCCCCTGTAAAGACGTGCCATGCTGACAAGAGTTCCCCTGCGTGCGGCGGTTGGCGTCGTGACAACCCTGCTTGCGTCGTCGCTGGCCATCGCAGCCCGTGCCGACGACTCCTCGCCGTGGCAGCGCGACGGACATTCCGCGGTGCGGTTGCTCGCAGGATCGCGCAGCGGCGCGGTCCTGCTCGGCGGTATCGCGTTCCAGATCCAGCCGGGGTGGAAAACCTACTGGCGCATGCCCGGCGATTCCGGCGTCCCGCCACGGTTCGACTTCTCGAAATCAGACAATGTCGAAGCGGTGACCGTGATGTGGCCGGCGCCGCAGAAGTTCGACGACGGCGCAGGCGGCCATTCGATCGGCTATCACGACCAGATCGTGCTGCCCTTGCGCATCGTCGCCAAGGCCGCCGACAAGCCGGTGACGCTGCGCGCCGAGATCAATTACGCGGTGTGCGAGAAGCTCTGCATTCCTGTCGAGGCCAGCGCCGAGCTTGGTTTCAACAACGTCGCCTCGACCGAGGACGCCAATCTGCGTGCAGCGCTCGACACCGTGCCGAAACCCGCGAATGTCGGCGATCCCAATCCGCTCACCATCCGCGACATCAGGCGCGACGGACCCAAGAACGTGGTGGTCGACGTGGTCGTGCCTGACAGCCGCGGCGTCAATTTGTACGTGGAAGGCCCGACGCCGGATTGGTCGCTGCCGATTCCCGCGCCGGTCGAGCCCAGCCCGCCCGGCGTGAAGCGTTTCTCGTTCGAGCTCGATGGGCTGCCGCCGGGCGCCAAGCCCGACGGCGCGGCGCTGAAATTCACGCTGGTCGGGCCGGAGAAATCGTACGAATTCAATATGAATCTGGAGTAGTTGTCGTCCCGGCCTAGCGCGAGGGGTATTGCCCCGCCCAACAGAATCTTAACGAATGGTTGCTAATTCCAAAGGCTGCTGCGGCAAGCCTGCCGCGGCATGCGCGTGCGCCCCGGGGACTGTTCGAATTGGCCGTGATGGATGCAGACCCCGCAACGACCGGACCGGCCGGGCTGATCGCGCGGCTGCGGGCCAAGCTCACGGACGGCTCGAGCGAGGCGTCGCTGACGCGGCGTCTGGCCGGCACCATCTTCATCATCCGCGTCATCAGCGCGGGCCTGGCGTATTTCTCGCAGATCCTGCTCGCGCGCTGGATGGGCACGTCCGACTACGGCGTCTATGTCTATGTCTGGACCTGGGTGCTGCTGCTCGGCAGCATGATGGACTTCGGCATCTCCGCTTCCGCGCAAAAAATCATCCCGGAGTATCGTACCGGCGGCGAGCATGCGCTGCTGCGCGGCTTTCTCTCCGGCAGCCGCTGGCTGACCTTCGCTGTCTCCGCGCTGGTGTCGCTTGGCCTCGCCGGCATCGTCAAATTGCTGTCGCCCTGGATCAATCCGGCCGAGGTGCTGCCGCTCTATATCGGCTGCATGACGCTGCCCGCCTTCGTCGTCGCCAACGCCCAGGACGGCATCGCGCGCTCGCATGACTGGATGCAGCTCGGCCTGATGCCGCAATTCATCATCCGCCAGACCCTGATCATCGGCATCACGGCGAGCGCCTTCCTGCTCGGCTATCATCTGGGCGCGGTCGCCGCGATGGCCGCGAGCGCCGGCGCGGTGTGGATCGCGATGACCGGACAGATGGTCGTGCTGAACCGCAGGCTCGCCGATCACATCGAGCAGGGCCCCAAGGCCTACGACATCCGCGGCTGGCTCGCCGTTTCGCTGCCGATCCTGCTGGTCGAGAGCTTCTACCTGCTGCTGTCCTACACCGACGTGCTGGTGCTGCAGCAGTTCCGCCCCTCCGACGAGGTTGGCGTCTACTTCGCGGTGGTGAAGACGCTGGCGCTGGTGTCGTTCATCCACTACGCGATGTCGGCGACGACCGCGCACCGCTTTGCGGAATACAATGCGCTCGGCGACAAGGCCCGCCTGTCCGCCTATGTCGCGCACGCCATCAACTGGACGTTCTGGCCGTCGCTGGCGGCGACGATCGTTTTGCTCGCGCTCGGCAAGCCACTGCTCTGGCTGTTCGGGCCGCAATTCACCGTCGGCTACGACATCATGTTCGTCGCCGCGATTGGCCTCGTGGTCCGCTCCGCGATCGGGCCGGTGGAACGTCTGCTCAACATGCTCGGCCAGCAGAAGATCTGCGCGCTGGCCTATGCGCTGGCCTTCGTGATGAACCTGGTGCTCTGCATCGCGCTGGTGCCCCGCTACGGCGGCCAAGGCGCCGCGGCCGCGACCTCGATCTCGCTTTGCTTCGAGACGGTGCTGCTGTTCTGGATCGTGCGGCAGCGGCTCGGCCTGCACGTGCTGGCGTTCGGAAAATAGGTCCAGCGTACTGCTCTTTCGGCGCTTGCCCTGGGGAACAACGGTTTCGCGCCATGCCGATGAACGCGGCGAAACTCCTGCCTGTTCACGGGCGGCAGCACGATTCTTCTTATTGCACCCAAGCAGTTGCGCCACAGGGAAAGTTCATTCTACGTCGTATTGCCCAATCGACGAGATAAACCTAAGATTCAAAAGGCATGATTGATCCGCTCTATGTCGCCTCCGGTTTTGGCGTCGGCCTGCTTGTCGGGATGACCGGCGTGGGTGGCGGCTCGTTGATGACGCCGCTGCTGATCCTGCTGTTCGGCGTGCATCCCTCCACCGCCGTCGGGACCGACCTGCTCTATGCCGCCGCCACCAAGACCGGCGGCAGCGTCGTGCATGGCTGGTCGCGCAGCGTGCACTGGCCGGCGGTGCTGCGGCTTGCCTGCGGCAGCATTCCGGCGAGCGCGCTGACCCTGCTCGTGCTGTGGAAGCTCGACCTCAAAAGCGATTCCGAGCGCAATCTCGTCAACCTCGTGCTGTGCTTCGCACTGCTGCTGACTGCGACCTCGCTGATCTTCCGCAGGTCGATCATGGAGCGCTGTCGCCGGCGCCTCGAGCAGGTCGATGACCGCACCACCGCGATCGCGACCGTCATCACCGGCATCGTGCTCGGCGTGCTGGTCTCGATTTCATCCGTCGGCGCCGGCGCGGTCGGCGTCACCGTGCTGCTGCTGCTCTACCCGCGCCTGCCGATGGCGACCATCGTGGGCTCCGACATCGCCCATGCGGTGCCGCTGACGCTGGTCGCCGGCATCGGACATTGGGCCCTTGGCGATGTCGATTGGGCTCTCATGGGCGTGCTGCTGCTGGGCTCGCTGCCCGGCATCATCGTCGGCAGCTTCAGCGCGACACGTGTGCCGGAAACGGTACTGCGCATCGCCCTTGCCTGCGTGCTCGCCGTGGTCGCAGGCAAGATCATCTTCGCGGAGCTGAACCTGTCATCGGCGTTCGTGACGGCGCTGGCCTGGAGCCATTGAACGAAAAACGGCGGGAGCATCGCGCTCCCGCCGTTTTCGTAACCCGATCCGAAAGCCCTACTCCGCGGTCCAGCCGCCGTCGATCGAGAGGTTGGTGCCGGTGATCTGCGCGGCGTCATCGCTGCACAGGAACAGGGCGAGTGCTGCGACCTGCTCGGAGGTGACGAACTCCTTGGTCGGCTGCGCGTCGAGCAGCACGTCGTTGATGACCTGCTCGCGGGTCAGATTGCGCGCCTTCATCGTGTCGGGGATCTGCTTCTCCACCAGCGGCGTCCAGACATAGCCGGGGCTGATGCAGTTGCAGGTGATCTTGTTGGTCGCGACCTCCAGAGCCACGGTCTTGGTGAGACCGGCGATGCCGTGCTTGGCCGACACGTAGGCCGACTTGAAGGGCGAGGCGACCAGCGAATGCGCCGACGCCGTGTTGATGATGCGGCCCCAGCCCTTCTTCTTCATGCCGGGGACGGCGGCGCGAATGGCATGGAAGGCCGAAGACAGGTTGATCGCAATGATCTGGTCCCACTTTTCCGGCGGGAATTCCTCGATCGGCGAAACGAACTGGATGCCCGCATTGTTGACGAGGATGTCGACCGAGCCGAAGCTCTTCTCGCCGAGGGCAATCATCCCGGCGATTTCCGCCGGCTTGGTCATGTCGGCAGGAGAATAGACCGCCTTCACGCCGAAATCGGACTCGATCTTGGCGCGCTCCTTCTCGATGTCCTCGGGCGAGCCGAACCCGTTGATGACGACGTTGGCGCCGGCGCCGGCGAAGCCCCGCGCATAGGCGAGCCCGATGCCGCTGGTCGACCCGGTCACGACGGCATTCTTGCCTGACAGACTACCCATATTATTCGCTCCTTTTTGGCGGGGGCGCGGTGACGTCCCCCGTGAGATCGTAGGTCACCATGGTCTCGCCGGACTGCGGCCGCTCGAGCCAATCCTTGTGGCGCATCGACAGATGCACGTCGCGCACGCCGGCCTCCCAATGCTCGACCATGGCGACATGCGAGAAGTCGTAATCCTTGGACGATGATTCGTAGTTCTTGCTGCGATAGATCAGATGCACCACGGTGACGGTGCTTTCGCGCGAGATCTTGGCGAGGAATTCGACGGACGGGTCGTTCTTCAGATAATCCGGCAATTTGCCGATCAGGTCGCGCACCGCCCTGCGGGCGTTGTGCACCTGCTTGTTCTTGTCGGTGTTCATCCGCGTGCGGCTGGAGAAGCGGATGTCCTTCTCGCGCTCGGTGGCCTCGAGCAGTGAATTCGGCAGATCGCCGCGCGCGCTGAACAGATCGACCTGGAAGATCAGCATGTCGCGATCGACCTCGGCATCGAGCACGTAATCGAGCGGGGTATTGGAGGCGATGCCGCCGTCCCAATAATGCTCGCCGTCGATCACGACGGACGGAAAGCCCGGCGGCAACGCGCCCGAGGCCATGATGTGCTCGGGGCCGATCTTCTTGCCGAGCTTCCTGAACTCGTAATTGTCGAAATATTTGAAGTTGCCCGAGGTGACGCCGACCGCGCCGACCGACAGGCGCGTTTTCAGATCGTTGATGCGATCGAAATCGACCAGCCGCTCCAGCGTCTTCTTCAGCGGCGCAGTGTCGTAATAGCTTTCGGCCTGCGGGCTCCCGGGTGGCCACATCGGCGCGGGCGGAACGCGCGGCGTGAAGAAGCCGGGCACGCCGAAGGTCGCGATCAGCGCCGCGCTGGTCGAATTGAACAGTTCACGGCTATGGTCGCTCTTGCCGATCGGTTTCCACGGCACCGGCGCGGAAACCATCTCCCAGAATTCCTTTAGCCGCTTGACGCGGGTCGGGCCCTCGTTGCCGGCAATGATCGCGGCGTTGACGGCGCCGATCGAGATGCCGGCCACCCACTCGGGCTCGAAATCGAAATGGCACAGCGACTGATAGGCGCCGGCCTGATAGGAGCCGAGCGCGCCGCCGCCCTGGAGAACCAGGACGCGTTGCGCATTCGCGGGGACTGTTGCGACTTCCGGGCTATGATCGATCATGCTGGAACAATAGCAGATGGCGAGCGACCGTGGCGACAGATCGCCGCGGCGTCAATGCATCCCGGGATCAAGTCTGGCTTATCGGGGATCAGTCGAGGCCAGGATCATGGTCCAGAACACCTTGTATTTGGTGCCGGGAGCATAGCCCGCCGCTATGCCCAATTTTGTGACACCGCTCTTGAGCATGTTGGCGCGGTGCGGGGGCGAGTCGCGCCAGCCGGAAAACGCTTCCGCCAGCGTATGATAGCCGGCCGAGACGTTCTCGACCGCCACGGTGGCGGGATAGCTGCCGGCGGCCAGTCGCTTGGCCAGCGGCGCGCGCACGTCATGGTCCATCTTGTTGGCCGCCGCCATGGCCTGCGATTGGGATTCGGCGAGCCGCATCAGATCGGGGTCGACGACGACGGTGCCGAGGCCGTTGTTCTGGCGGTATTGCGAAATCATGATCGCGGCCGCCTGCGCATCGAGCTTGGAGCCCGGAACCGCCATGTCGGCATACATCGAGGGTTGCTGGACCGGCGCTTCATTGCCGGCGCAGCCGGCAAGCAGCAAAGTGATGAGAATTGCGGCCGCAGCGCGCATGGTCGGAAGCCCCCAAATGAGGGGCCGTTGTTGCATACCAACCGTGGCTGAAAGGTGAATTTTGAAGAAAATTCGACCCAACGTGGCAGCTCAGGCGCCCGCAAAGATCCGGTAGCGGCGGGGCTCCAGGCCGATCGTGTCGCCGGCGCGCAGTTGCCGGCCGCGGGGGGCGTCGATCTCGATGGTCTCCCCGCCCGACAGCGCGACCTCGGCAACGGAGTTTTCGCGTTTTTAGCGATCTCGGGATCGCGCGGCCGGTAGAAGTTGCGCGCCGCGATCTCCTGGCCTGCCTTGGTATACCAATATTGCAGGTCGGCATCGGCCAGCAAACCCGTCACGAGGAGTCCTGCAGCGAGCGGACCGATACGACGTATCTTGTCCATCTCCGTTCACTTCGAGGACTTGGAGTCAGCGAAGACATGCAGGCATAACTCGGGTCGAAACGCGCTCGAGTCAACGGAACCGGATTTTCTTGTTCGCGGCGCGGCAGCGCAACTTTGCTACGAAGTCTTCATCGTGTGGATGCCGCATTCCGTCTTGGCCCGGCCGCGCCAGCGACCTGCGCGCTCGTCTTCGCCCTCGGTCGTTCTGCTCGTGCAAGGCATACACCCAACCGAGCGAAAACCGGACGCCGCAAGTGGATGACGCGGCAATTTGGCGCGGACGAAAAGAGCCTCGAGTTCCTCGCGCGAGACGTTGGCGAAAGGGTTGAACTTCAACCGCGCGCCGTCGTCCTCGACGACCGGAATGTCGGCGCGCGCATTGCCTTGAAAACGCTTGCGGCCGTTGAGCCACGCATCGAACGGGTTCAGCGCGCGCGCCAGCGGCTCCACCTTGCGGATGCGGCAGCAAGCGTCGGGATCGGAGAACCAGAGATCGCGGTCGGGATCGTCGCGCGACAGCGTCTCCTCTGCCGGCTTGATCGAGCGGACGTCCTTCAGGCCCAGCGTCGCGATCAGCGTATCGCGATAGGCCAGCGTTTCCTCGAACAGCCAGCCGGTGTCGAGGAAGATCACCGGGATCGCAGGATCGACGTCGGCCATGACCTTCAGCAGCGTCGCCGATTCCGTGCCGAAGGACGACACCAGCGCCAGCTTGTCGCGCCCGACCGTCTTGAGCGCAGCAGCGATGATTTCGGCGGGCGAGGCATCGCGCAGGGCACGATCGAGCTCATCCGCCGAGGGCAGCGCAGAGACGGATGTCGACGAAACCGGAGGTGCGATCGCGTTCATGTGCCGACACCTTCGGAGTGACGCAGTTGCATGCGCCGGTGCAGCGCGGTGATGCGGCCGTCGCCGGTCGGCTGATAGAACACCGAATAGCGCTTGGCGGTCTGCATGAAGGCTTCCGCATCGGCCTGCTTCTTGACCTCGAAGGAATCGAAGCCGGCGCGCAGCATGAACACGAACTGATCGCGCAGCACCTGACCGGTGGCACGCAAGTCGCCGCGATAATTGTAACGCTCGCGCAGCAGCCGCGCCTGGCTGTAGGCACGCCCGTCGCGGAAGGTCGGGAACACCAGCGCGACGACGGCGATCTTGCCGAGATAGGGCACCAGCTCGGCGATGTCGCGATTGTTCGGCCAGATCACGCCGACCTTGCCGGCCCGCTCGAGCAATGCATCCGCCTCGCCGACGAAACGTTCGGCCGGCACCAGAATGTCGCCGCCCTCGGGCAGCGGCGTGTCGACGGCGAGCTTGACGAAGCTGTCGTCGGCGATCTTTCCGCCGTTAACGAGTGGCATAGACGCGCTCCTTGAAGGGTTCGACGCCGAGGCGCTTCACCGTGTCCATGAACAGCTCTTCGGGCCGCTCGCGCAGCGCCAGATAAGCTTCCACGATGTCCTCGACGACGTCGGCGACCTCGTCGAACTTGACGCCGGGACCGATCAGATTGCCGAGCGCGGCACTCTCGTCGGCGCGGCCTCCGATGGTGATCTGGTAGACCTCCTCGCCGTTCTTCTCGACGCCGAGAATGCCGATATGGCCGACATGGTGATGGCCGCAGGCGTTGATGCAGCCTGAGATGTTGATGTGCAGCCGGCCGATCAGATTGGCCAGCTCGTGGTTGGCGAAGCGCCGCGTCAGCTCCTGCGCGATCGGGATCGAGCGCGCATTCGCCAGCGAGCAGTAATCCAGTCCCGGGCAGGCGATGATGTCGGTGATCAGATTGACGTTCGGCGTCGCCAGCCCGAGCTTGTCGAGCGCCTTCCACAGCGCCGGCAGGTCGCGCTTGGCGACGTGCGGCAGTGCGAGGTTCTGCTCGTGGCCGACGCGAATCTCACCGAAGGAATATTTGTCGGCGAGATCGGCGAGCGCGTCCATCTGCTCGGCTGTGGCATCGCCCGGAGGCGCCCCGATCGGCTTCAGCGAGATCGTGACGATGGAGTATCCCGGGTTCTTGTGCGGGGCGACCGAGTTCTTGCGCCATGCCTCGAAATCCGGATCGGCCGCGGCCTGGCGCAGCTCGTCGGGATTGTGCGGCAGCTTCTCGTAAAAGGGATAGGTGAAGCGCGAGCGGATGTCCTCGATCACCTCGTCGTCGATCTGGAGCGAGGAGTTGCGGATGTGCTGCCACTCCTCCTCGACCTCGCGCGAAAATTTTTCGATGCCGAGCTCGTGCACCAGGATCTTGATGCGCGCCTTGTAGATGTTGTCGCGGCGGCCGTACTGGTTGTAAACCCGCAGGATCGCCTCGATATAGCTGAGAATATCGCGGCCATGGACGAAATGCTTGATCGTCTTGCCGATGAACGGCGTGCGGCCGAGACCGCCGCCGACCAGCACTTCGAAGCCGGTCTCGCCCTTCTCGTTCTTGATCAGCTTCAGCCCGATGTCGTGGATCTTGATCGCGGCGCGGTCGTGGTCCGACGCAGTGATCGCGATCTTGAACTTGCGCGGCAGGAACGAGAATTCCGGATGCAGCGTGGTGTGCTGACGGATCAGCTCCGACCAGATGCGGGGATCCTCGATCTCGCCGGGCGCAACGCCGGCCCACTGGTCCGACGTGACGTTGCGCATGTTGTTGCCGGAGGTCTGCATCGCATGGATACCGACCTCGGCGAGATCGGCCAGCGCGTCCGGCAGTTCGGCGAGCTTGATCCAGTTGAACTGGATGTTCTGCCGCGTGGTGAAATGGCCGTAACCGCGGTCGTATTTGCGCGCGACGTGGGCGAGCGCCCGCAACTGGTTCGACGCCAGCGTCCCGTAGGGAATCGCGACGCGGAACATGTAGGCGTGCAGTTGCAGATAGACGCCGTTCTGGAGCCGCAGGATCTTGAACTCGTCCTCGGTGAGCTCGCCCGAGAGACGGCGCTTCACCTGGTCGCGGAACTCCGAAACGCGCTCGTTGACGAGCGTGCGGTCGATTTCGTCGTAAGCGTACATAAGAGAATGCCTTAAACCTGGGCCGGCTGTCCGATGGTCACACCGGTGCGGCGGATCTGTTCGCGCAGATTGCCGGGTTCGATCTTGCCGTCCGCGCCGACCTGCACCGGTGCGATATAGGGACCGATCGCGCCGACGTCATCGGCGACCGACTCGGCAAGCAACGCTTTCGCCTCGTCGGAGTTGCGCACGATCGCGGCTTCCGAGAGCTCCGCGGACCAGCTCCTGGCGGCGGTACGGTACACCACGATGCCGTCCCAGGTGCGGTTGGCGGTCACGACCGAGGGGCCGGCGATCTTGATCTTCTTCTGTTCGAGCGGGGAGGTCATTCGGCTGCATCCAATAGGTCAGAGATGATTTGCTTCGGGGTTTTCTCGGAAGTTTCGCGGCGAAGCGAACCGGCATGCCGGACCACGTCGCCGATGATGAGAATGGCGGGACCACCATGGGTCCGGCGCACGAGCTCGGGCAGGTCGCGAAGCGTGCCGATCGCGCCTTGCGCATCGGGGCGCGTGACGCGGGCGAACACGCCGACCGGCGTCTCCGGCGAACGGCCGGCGGCAAAAAGGCCGGCGCGGATGGCGGGGGCAGCCGTCATGCCCATGTAGACCACGACGGTCATTCTGGAGTCGTTCAGCGTCGACCAGTCGACGACTTCGGCGTCGCGCGCCTTGTGCGCGGTGAGGAATGTGATGCGGGTCGCTTCATGGCGGTAGGTGAGCGGCACCTCGAAATCAGCGGCGCCGCCGAGACCTGCGGTGATGCCGGGAATGATCGAATAGGCGACACCCGCTGCGCGCAGCGCTTCGACTTCTTCGCCGCCGCGCCCGAACACGAAGGGATCGCCGCCCTTCAGCCGCACCACGCGCTGGCCGGATTGCGCGGCCTCGATCATGCGCTTGTTGATGGCGTCCTGACCGATGCCGGGCTTGCCGACGCGGCGGCCTACCGCAACGCGCGTGGTGTCGCGGCGGATGCGGTCGAGAATCTCAGGCGAGACCAGCTCATCGTGGAAGACGATGTCGGCATCCTGGAGCGCGCGCAGCGCCTTGATGGTGAGCAGATCCGGATCGCCGGGCCCGGCGCCGACCAGCGCGACGGCGCCTTCCGGCTTGCCGGCACGCGCGAACGCAGACGGATCGGCAATCGCCTTGAGCGCGGCATCCGCCTCACCCTTGCGGCCGGCGAGCACGGAAGCGCCGATCGGGCCGTCGATGACGCGCTCCCAGAAGCGGCGGCGCAGCGGAAACTCGGCAATGCGCTCGTTGATGGATTTGCGAAAGCCGCCGATGAACTCGGCGAGTTCGCCGATGCGCGCCGGCAGCAGCGCCTCGATCTTTTCGCGCACGCGCCGCGCCACCACCGGCGAGGTGCCGCCGGTGCCGACCGCGACCACGACATCGCCGCGATCGACGATCGCCGGGAAGATGAAGCTGGAATGTTCGAGATCGTCCATGACGTTGACGGGCAGGCCGAGCGCCTTGGCGCGGACCGACATCGCAACGCCGACATCGCCGGCGCCGGCGCAGACGACGGCGATGACGCCCGAGAGATCGGCGGTCAGCGGATCGGCGGCCGCGATGTCGATGCGCGCGGCATCGTCAGCACCGAGGCCCAGATCGTGATTGCCGTCGATCGCATGCACGCGGATGCGCGCACCGGCGGCGGCGAGCACGCGCAGCTTGGCACGCAGAAGCTCGCCCGCGCCGATGAGGACCACCGGACCGGCCTTGAGATCGAGAAACACCGGCAAGAACCGCATGCGATACTCGCTCCCCCCACATCCGGGGTTGACTGGAATTATTTTCTATATATGTGTCGTTTCGAGCGTGCAAAGAGAAAATTTTTTCTTCTCTCTTGCATCGTAACTATAGAATTTTCGCCTCCAAACGCAAAGTGGCAGAGATGCATCTTCTCAAGGACAATTCCGCTGCTCGCGGACTGAGCAGCCCGGCCCCGGCCGAGCGCGCGCACGCGCAAGAATTTTCTGCTGACCTTGCCCCGAGCATGGACCATCTCGACCAGCTCGAAGCCCAGAGCATCTACATCTTCCGCGAGGCTTTTGCCCGCTTGAAGAAGATCGCCCTGCTGTGGTCGCTCGGCAAGGACTCCAACGTCATGATCTGGCTGGCGCGCAAGGCGTTCTTCGGCCGTCTGCCGTTCCCGGCCCTCCATGTCGACACCGGCAAGAAGTTTCCGGAGATGTATCGCTTCCGCGACCATTACGGGAAGGAATGGGATCTCGACCTGCGCGTCGAGCCCTGCCCGCCCATCGATGCCGTCGACCCAACGCTGCCGCCGGCCGCCCGTTCCGCCGCGCGCAAGACCGAGGGCCTCAAGATGGCGCTCAGCAAATACGGCTTCGACGGCCTGATCGCCGGCATCCGCCGCGACGAGGAAGCGACCCGCGCCAAGGAGCGCGTGTTCTCGCCGCGCGGGCTCGAAGGCAATTGGGACGTACGCGACCAGCCGCCGGAATTCTGGGACCATTTCAACGCCTCGCCGCCGCAGGGTGCGCATTTGCGCATCCATCCGATCCTGCATTGGACCGAGGCCGACATCTGGGCCTACACCAAGCGCGAGAATATCCCGATCATCCCGCTGTATCTCGCCAAGGACGGCAAGCGCTATCGCTCGCTGGGTGATCAGGACATCACCAATCCGGTCGCTTCAACCGCATCGACCATCGACGAGATCCTGATCGAACTCGAACAGACCAAGGTCCCGGAGCGTGCCGGCCGCGCGCTCGACCACGAGACCGAGGACGCTTTCGAGCGCCTCCGCGTCGCCGGCTATCTCTGATCAAGGACGCAATGCGGCTATGAACATGATCGTCACCCCCGCTTCGCCTGCCACCCCGAACGGCACCACGCGTCCCCAGGTCCGGATCGTCATCGTCGGCCATGTCGACCACGGCAAGTCGACGCTGGTCGGGCGCCTCCTGCACGAGACCGGCAGCCTGCCCGACGGCAAGCTCGAAATGCTGAAGGCGGTCAGCGCCCGGCGCGGCATGCCGTTCGAATGGTCGTTCCTGCTCGATGCGCTCCAGACCGAGCGCGACCAGGGCATTACCATCGACACCACGCAGATCCGCTTCCGCACCAATTCACGCGACATCGTGCTGATCGACGCGCCCGGCCACGCCGAATTCCTGCGCAACATGATCACCGGCGCCTCGCAGGCCGACGGTGCGGTGCTGATCATCGACGCGCTCGAAGGCGTGCGCGACCAGACAAGGCGGCACGGCTATCTGCTGCATCTTCTGGGCGTGAAGCAGGTCGCGATCGTCGTCAACAAGATGGACCGCGTCGATTTCTCCGCCGCGCGATTCAAGGAGATCAGCGACGAGATTTCCGCGCATTTGCAGGGACTCGGCGTGAAGCCCACGGCAGTGATCCCGATCTCGGCCCGCGACGGCGACGGTGTCGCCGAGCGCACCGAACGTATCGGCTGGTACAACGGACCGACGGTGGTCGAGGCGCTGGACCGGCTCGAGCCGGCGCGGCCGCTGGAAGCGCTGGCGCTGCGGCTGCCGGTGCAGGCGATCTACAAATTCGACGACCGCCGCATCGTCGCGGGCCGCATCGAATCCGGCAGCCTCACCGCCGGCGACGAGATCGTGATCATGCCGGCCGGCAAGATCGCCAAGATCAAGACGGTCGAAAGCTGGCCGGTGACGCCGGTCGCTGGACGGCAGGGTGCGGGCCGCTCGGTCGGCATCACGCTCGACCGCGAGCTGTTCGTCGAGCGCGGCGACATCATCGCCCATGCCAGCGCCGCCCCGCGCGAGACACGCCGGCTGCGCGCGCGGATCTTCTGGCTGCACGACAAGCCGCTCGCCAAGGGGGATCAGCTTCTGGTTCGCTGCGGGCCGAAAGAAAGTCGCGCCACCGTGGTCGCGATCGAGAAGGCGGTCGATCCCGGCGAGCTGTCGAGCGTCGAGAACAAGGCGATCGGCCGCAACCATGTCGGCGAGATCGACATTTCCCTGTCCAATCCGATCGCAACTGATCCCTACACCGAGAATCCGCGCACCGGCCGCCTCGTGATCGAGGTCTCCGGCCGTATCGCCGGCGGCGGCCTGGTGCTGTCGGTCGACGCCGGCCAGCGCGCCGTGCCGGTCGACATCGTGCCGGTGGAATCCGCGCTGCGGCTGGATGAGCGCTCCGCGCGCTATCAGCACAACGGCGCCGTGGTCTGGCTCACGGGCCTGCCCGCCTCCGGCAAATCGACGCTGGCCAAGGCGCTGGAGCGCCGGCTTTTCACCAATGGCGGCTCGCCGATCCTGCTTGACGGCGACACGCTGCGCGCCGGGCTCAACAGCGATCTCGGCTTCTCCGCCGCCGACCGCAGCGAGAACATCCGTCGTCTTGCCGAAGTCGCGACGCATCTGGCCCGCAACGGCCACGTCGCCATCGTCGCCGCCGTCTCGCCGGCCCGCGAGGACCGTGCCACCGCGCGCCGCATCGCCGACACCGCGTTCCGCGAGATCCACGTGGCAACGCCGGCCGAAATCTGCGAGGAGCGCGATCCCAAGGGCCACTACAAGAAGGCCCGCGCCGGCGCGCTGGCTTCGTTCACCGGCATCGGCAACGACTACGAGGCGCCGCAGGCCGCCGAACTCGTGATCGACACGTCGTCGCGGACGGTCGCCGAGGCGGCGGACGAGATCGAACAGATGCTGAAGACCACCGGCGTACTGTTCGACGAGGTCGTGGACCTCGCCGCCAATATTTGAGGGGGCGCAAGCTCCCTCGATCGACATCGCGCATTCTCCGCACGCTCAACTGCGTTCCCTCCCCCCTTGCGGGGCAGGGCTATCGCATATGAAGAAAAGCGTGGCGGGCAGCTTGCCTGCGGCCCATCCTTCGAGACGCCCGCCTACGGCGGGCCCTCAGGATGAGGTGGCGTTCTGCGGTGAGGTATCAGACCCTCATGGTGAGGAGCCCGCCAAAGCGGGTGTCTCGAACCATGCGGGCCGAGCTCTTTCGGAAACCTCTCGCTGTCATAGGCGATAGCCCTGACCCTGCGGGGGAGGGAGCCGAGTGTGCTCAGCCGCATTCACCGTGCGCAAACTGCAGGCAGCGCGGGTCCGGCCACCCCCTTCTTGACATTTTGACAGGCGTCGGGGGCCTTCTCACGGCCCCGATTTTGGGGCTAATAGGGCCGAAAGCCGCTCCCAGTGGGCGCATTTTGCTGCTGTCGGGTCAAAAGCAGCCAAAAACAGCCATTTCAAACAAGAAAGACCATCATGAAACGCGTCGACGCCCACGGATTGAAGATCGCTCCCGTCCTGTTCGATTTCATCGCCAAGGAAGCGGCCCCGAAAACGGGGATCGCGCCGGATGCGTTCTGGGCCGGACTCGCCGCCATCATCAAGGAGCTGGGGCCGAAGAACAGGTCGCTGCTCGCATTCCGCGACACGCTGCAGGCCAAGATCGACGACTGGCACCGCGCCAACAAGGGCAAGGCGTTCGACCTCAACGCCTACACCGCCTTCCTGAAGGAGATCGGCTATCTCGTCCCTGAACCTGCGACGCAGAAGGTCGAGACCGCCAATGTGGACGAGGAGATCGGCAAGATCTGCGGCCCGCAGCTCGTCGTGCCCCTCACCAATGCGCGCTATGCACTGAACGCTGCGAATGCGCGCTGGGGTTCGCTCTACGACGCCTTCTACGGCACCGACGCGATCGCGCACGATCCTTCCGAGAGCGGCAAGGGTTACAACAAGGCGCGCGGCGACAAGGTGATCGCCAAGGCCAAGGCATTCCTCGATGCCGCCGTGCCGCTCGCGACCGGCAGCCACACCGACGTCACCGCCTACAGTATCGTCGCGGGCCAGCTCGCGGTGAAACTCAAGAGCGGCAACGCCACCGCGCTGAAGAACGCCGCACAATTCGCCGGCTTTCAGGGCGAAGCGGCCGCGCCGAGCGCGGTGCTGCTCGCCAATAACGGCCTGCATGTCGAAGTGAAGATCGACCGCAGCAGCACGATCGGCAAGGACGATCCGGCCGGCGTCGCCGACATGATCATGGAATCGGCGGTCTCCACCATCCTCGACATGGAGGACTCGGTCGCCGCCGTCGATGCCGAAGACAAGGTGTTGGTCTACCGCAACACGCTCGGCCTGATGAACGGCACGCTGTCGGCCGATTTCGAGAAGGGCGGCAAGACGCTGACGCGCGCGCTCAACGCCGACCGCAGCTACAAGACGCCGGACGGCAAAAGCGAGGTCAAGCTGCACGGCCGCAGCCTGCTGCTGATGCGCAATTGCGGTCACCACATGTTCACCGACGCGGTGCTGGACGAAGCCGGCGAGGAGATTCCGGAAGGCCTGCTCGATGCCGCCGTCTCGGGCCTGCTTGCGATCCACGACCTCAAGGGCAACTCGAAGACCAAGAACAGCCGCACGGGATCGGCCTATATCGTCAAGCCGAAGATGCACGGCCCGGACGAGGTGTCGCTGACCTGCGAGATCTTCGACCGTGTCGAGAAGATGCTGGGCCTGCCCGAGAACACGCTCAAGGTCGGCATCATGGACGAGGAGCGGCGCACCACCGTCAACCTCAAGGCCTGCATCCAGCGCGCCTCCAAGCGCATCATGTTCATCAACACCGGCTTCCTCGACCGCACCGGCGACGAGATCCACACCTCGATGGAAGCCGGTCCCATGATCCGCAAGAACGAGATGAAGGCGCAGGCCTGGATCAAGGCCTACGAGGACTGGAACGTCGACATGGGCCTGACCTGTGGCCTGCCCGGCCATGCCCAGATCGGCAAGGGCATGTGGGCCGCGCCCGACAAGATGGCGGACATGCTGCAACAGAAGCTCGCTCATCCGCAGGCCGGCGCCACCACCGCCTGGGTGCCCTCGCCGACCGCGGCGACGCTGCACGCCCTGCACTATCACCAGGTCAACGTCACCGCGCGCCAA
The DNA here is from genome assembly GCF_018129995.1 of Bradyrhizobium sp. SZCCT0153. Classification (GTDB taxonomy): domain Bacteria; phylum Pseudomonadota; class Alphaproteobacteria; order Rhizobiales; family Xanthobacteraceae; genus Bradyrhizobium; species Bradyrhizobium japonicum_G. The sequence goes on along the minus strand of NZ_JAFCKS010000001.1, from coordinate 1,322,652 downwards.
GAGGAGCTGACCAAGGGCGGGCCGCGGGCGAAACTGTCGGACATCCTCACCATTCCGGTGTCGAAGTCGAACTGGGCGCCCGATGACGTCAAGCAGGAGATCGACAACAACTGCCAGGGCATTCTGGGCTATGTCGTGCGCTGGATCGACCAGGGCGTCGGTTGCTCCAAGGTGCCCGACATCCACGATGTCGGCCTGATGGAAGACCGTGCCACTTTGCGCATCTCCAGCCAGCACCTCGCCAACTGGCTGCACCAGGGCGTCATCACCGAAGCGCAGGTGATGGAATCGCTCAAGCGCATGGCGGTCGTCGTCGACAAGCAGAACGCCGGCGATGCCATCTACAAGCCGATGGCGCCAGCCTTCGACGGCGTCGCTTTCAAGGCCGCCTGCGACCTTATCTTCAAGGGCCGCGAGCAGCCGAACGGCTACACCGAATACATCCTGACCGCCCGCCGCCGCGAGGCCAAGGCAGCGGGTTAAGCCCGGATACGCAAACACCAAAAGCCCCGGCTCACGCCGGGGCTTTTTTGTTTGGGGACCCTAAGCCCCGCTAAAACACTGCGAGATATTTCAGCAGCGACACGATGCCGATGATGATGACGACAACGCGCGCGATCTGCTTGGCGCGGCCGTCCATCGGCAACATGTTGATGAGATAGAGCACGAGAATGACGACGAGAAAGGTGACGAGTACGCCGACCAGCATCGCGAGGCCCCCTTCAGGCAGATTGCTAACGATATCCTAACGCCTATCTCGCGCGCCGGTTCCATTCGGGCAACCCATTGCAACTTTTGGTAAATACGTACTTCTACCGGCAGCCCAACTGTCTAAAACTTTACCCTTTTCCTTTCAGATGCAGAAACCGTTTGGCCCCCCGAGGGGCAACGGCATGCGATTGCCGATCTGCCGCGCCCCCGCTTGTCGATGTTGCCGGGCGTCTTCACGAACTTTGCAATGGGAATTTGGGGGACTTCGATGCTGAATCGTCTGACCGTATCCGTGCTGCTGAAGGCGGTGATCGCGATTACGTCGATCTGCGTGGTGATCGCGCTCTCGCTGACGGCCCATGAGTCGTGGGATCGCCTCCAGACTGCCAATCGCATCTCGCGGATCGCGGACGCCTCCGCCGATCTGTTCAAGGCGATGCACAATCTGCGCACCGATCGCTCGACCACCAACCGCCTGCTGAACGCGACCGTGCCCATGGATGGCGAGATCGAGAAATATCTGCGCTCGATCCGGGACGCCCAGATGCCGGCGATGGCACGCGCGGTCGAGCTGCTGCCGACCATGGACTTTCCGCAGTCCGGCACGCTGGTGCCGGAGCTCGCGCGCCTCTTCAAATTGCTGACCGAGGAGCAGAAGCAGTTCTGGGAGGACGTCGCCAAGCCCAAGGACCAGCGCCGCGCAGGCCTGCCGAAGGAGTATATGGAGACGACGCAGGGCCTGCTGGACACACTGGACAAGCTCTCGAACGTCCTGGCCGCCACCGTCAACCACCAGGATGCGGCGATCGATCAGCTGCTGTCGATCAAGCAGAGCGCCTGGCTGTTGCGCAATACCGGGGGCGAAGCGTCGCTGATCATCTCGACCGGACTCAACGCCGGCCGTATGGCGCCGGAGGCCCGCCTCGCCTATACCCAATTCGTCGGCGGAACCGCCGCAATGTGGAAGGCGCTGGAATTGTCGGCGTCGGGCATGCAGCTCCCGCCCGCACTGTCGTCCGCCCTGGCGACGGTCAAGACCGCCTATTTCGATCCGCAATATCTGGCGCTCCGTGATCGCCTCGCCGATACGCTTGCCAAGGGTGAGAAGGCCGAGATGACGGCGAACCAATGGACACCGGTGACGGTGGGCCGTCTGGCCGCCGCGGTTGCCGTCGCCGAAACCGCGCTCGACGCCGCCAAGAGCCATACGCTGGAACAGCGCGACGCAGCTCAACGCGCACTCGTCATGCAGCTCGCACTTCTGGCGCTCGCCATCGGCCTTGCCGTCGGCGCGATCATGCTGGTCAGCCGCCGCGTCATCACTCCGCTCAACACCATCCGTGACGCCATGCTGAAGGTCGCCGGCGGCGACCTTGCCGTCGACAGCGGCTATCTCGGCCGCAACGACGAGATCGGCGCGCTCGCAGGCGCGCTGGAGACCTTCAAGCAGCAGGCGACCGACAAGCTCAAGATCGAAGAGCACGAGCGCGAGCGCAATGCGGACGCCGTCGCGCGCCAGCGCGCGGTCGAAGCCTATGTCGGCGAATTCGAGGGCGCGGTGCGCAAGACGCTGGGCGAATTGAGCGAGGCTTCCGGCGAGATGCGCAAGACCTCGGGCGACCTGTCCGCGGTATCGCGCCAGACCAACGACCGCGTCCAGGTCGCCGGCAAGGCCTCCAACGACGCCTCCATGAGCGTCGACAGCGTCGCCGCCGCCGCCGAAGAGCTCTCGGCTTCAATCAACGACATCAGCCAGCAGGCCGCGCATGCCGCGGGCATCGCCGGCCGCGCCGTCACGCAGGCAAGCGAGACCGACGGCACCGTGCAGGGCCTGGCGAAGTCCGCCGGGCGCATCGGCGAGGTGGTCGGCCTGATCAACACCATCGCACAGCAGACCAATCTGCTCGCGCTCAACGCCACGATCGAAGCGGCGCGCGCCGGCGAAGCCGGCCGCGGCTTTGCCGTGGTCGCCTCCGAGGTGAAGTCGCTGGCGAGCCAGACCGCGAAGGCGACCGAGGAAATCTCAGAGCAGATCGCCGACATCCAGAAGGTCGCGGGCGAGGCCATCAACGCGATCCAGACCATCGGCGGCATCATCGGCGAGGTCAACGAGGTCGCGACCGCGATTGCCGCCGCCGTGCAGGAGCAGGGCGCGGCGACCCAGGAGATCACCCGCAGCACGCAGTTTGCGGCGCAGGGCACCAAGAACGTCTCGGACAACATCACCGGCGTCAAAGCCGATGCGGACGCTGCCGCCGCTGCCGCCGACAACGTGAAGAGCGCCTCGGAGATGCTGGACAGCCAGAGCCGCCAGCTCGGCCATGAGGTCAGCGACTTCCTCGGCAAGATCCGCGCGGCGTAGGGCTGCGTCAGCGACACGCTCGGCGTCGTCCTGGCTTTCGCCTGGCGAAAGCCAGGACCCATAACCACCATCCTCTGCAAGAGGTAGGCTGGTGGTTAGCGGCGTCGCGCCACATCGGCATTGGGGGTAACTGGTCCTGGCTTTCGCCCGGACGACGGTGGGGCCTACTCCTTCGCCACCACCGGCACCTGGCGGAATCTTGCGCGCACCGAATCCGGCAGCGGGGAGAAGTTCATTGCGACGCCGCGGCTGGCGTTGGCATTGCGGCTGGCGACCACTAGGCCGTCGGCGCCCGCGACGATGTCACCCTTGCGCAAGGTGGGATCGGCGTCGATCTTGACCTGGGCGAGCCCGGCCGGATCCTTGCCGTTGCAGGTGCAGCCCGCCACGATCTCGTTGCGATACCGGAAGGCGTTCGGCAGGTCGGAGTAGGATTTTCCCTTGTCCGTCGTGGCGTCGTCGATATCGCTGCCATAGACCAGTGAGGTTTCGGAAGCGGGGCAGAAGCTCTTGCAGGACTGCGCCTTGCTCTCGGCATCATTCCCCTGCGCCGGGAAATAACGCCCGTCGCAGCCGCGCACGCAATAGGCCGTGCCGCCGCCATAGGAGGTCCGCTGCCGCGGCGTGTCGTAACGCGGCATGTCATCGGTCGGGAACGGCATGCGGATCTCCGGCGCCGGCCGCCCGCGGAAGCCGCCGAACAGCGCCGAGAAAAAGTCCTCCGCATGCGCCGGCGGCGTCAGCGCGAAGCCGAAGGAGGCGACGGCGAGGAACGCCGCCGCGCCGCCGGCCAGTCTGCCGATCGAACGTCTCTTCATGTGACCTCACTCAACTCTCAGTTCACGGCCGACGTCGAAATGTTCAGGGCCTGCCGGCCCGAGGGCAGCGTCGTCACCGGCGAGCGCTTGCGCACGGGATCGCTGCCTTTCGCCATCAGCGGGGCGTTCTTCGGGAGCACCACGACCTTGGCGCCGACACTGACGCGGCTGAACAGGTCGGTGACGTCCTCGTTGGTCATGCGGATGCAGCCGGACGAGACGAACTTGCCGATCGTGGTGGGATCGTTGGTGCCGTGGATGCGGTATTCGCTCGAACCGAGATACATCGCACGCGCGCCGAGCGGATTACCGGGGCCGCCTGCGACGAAGCGCGGCAGATAGGGCTGGCGCGCGATCATCTCGGCCGGCGGATGCCAGTCCGGCCATTCCGCCTTGCGGCTGACGCTCTGCACACCCGACCAGGTGAAGCCCTCGCGGCCGACGCCGACGCCATAGCGAATGGCGCGTCCCTGGCCGAGCACGTAGTAGAGATAGGTGTTGTTGGTATCGATGACGATGGTGCCGGCGGGCTCGCTCCGGTCGAAGCTGACGATCTGCTTGCGCAGGCGATCGGGAAGCGCGGCATCCTCGTCGGGCGCCTGCGATTCCTGACTTGCATAGCCTTGGCTTGCATAGCCCTGGCTTGAATAGCCCTGATCCTGCGGATAGGCCTGTGGCGAATAGGCTTGAGGCTGCATCGGCATATAGCCGAGGGTCTGCGCGCTTGCGGCGCCGAAAGGCACGGCCAGCAAGGCGGTTGCGAACGCGAGAGCGGAGATGCGGCGCGGCGAAAAGCGGCGTCGGACTGCAGAGAACTTCGTCATGGGCTGCCCCGTAGGATGCCTGCATCAGGGTGATGCGCTTTCCATCAAACGCGGCCGAGCCGCTACAAGTTCCGCCGCGGAATGCGGCAGCCGCGTCACAGTCGAGCGATCGTCCCTTCACGAAGCCGCGATGGAACCGGAGCCGCGCTCGCACGTTCCTTAGGCGTCGATGGGCGCCGACCGTAGTTTCCGTGCCGGAGAAGTATTGTGCGCGTCCTCCCCAGTGAACGTCCCATTCCCGGCAATGGCGAGGGCACTCCGCTTCCCGAGAGACCGGGCGAACTTCCGCCGGTGATACGCCGCACCGAATTCGTCGCATTCGCGCTGGCCGGGCTGCTCCTCATCGCAATCGTCACGGTGCTCTATCTCGGAAGGGCGTTCTTTCTGCCGGTGGTGATGGCCTTCGTTACCGGCACGATGCTCTCGCCGGCGGCGACCTTCCTGGAGAAGCGGAAAGTGCCGCGAGGGCTCGCCGCCGCGCTGATCGTGATCGCGGTGACCACCCTGGTCGGCTTCGTCGTCGCGCTGATCGCCTCGCCTGCGATGGAATGGAGCTCGCGCCTGCCCGAACTCGGCGCGAAGTTGAAGGACAAGCTGCACGTGTTCGACCGGCCGCTGGCGCTGTGGCGGGAGCTGCAGGCGATGCTCGGCGGCTCGGAGGGTTTGCCCAGCCTTCAAATGCCGAAATTCGAGTGGGTGCAGCCGACGATCGAATTCCTGTCACCGACCTTTACCGAATTCCTGCTGTTTTTCGTTACCCTGATCCTGTTCATCGCCAGCTGGCGCGATCTGCGGCGGGCGATGATCATGACCTTCGGCGATCATGACGCACGGCTGCGCACCCTGCGCATCCTCAACGAGATCGAAGTCCATCTCGGCAACTACCTCCTGACCGTGACCCTCATCAATGTCGGCGTCGGCGTCGCCGCCGGCATTGTCTGCGCACTCACCGGCATGCCCAATCCGGCCGGCCTCGGCGCCCTCGCGGCCACCCTCAATTTCATTCCGATCATCGGACCGGTCGCAATGTTCGTCATTCTGGTCGTGGTGGGACTTGTCACCTTCCCGACCGTCAGCGGCGGCCTGATGGCGGCGCTCGCCTTCGGCGGCCTTACCTTCCTGGAGGGACATTTCCTCACGCCGACCATCATCGGCCGGCGGCTGGAGCTCAACGCGCTCGCCGTGCTGCTCGCGCTGGCGTTCTGGACCTGGCTGTGGGGCCCGATGGGCGCGTTTCTATCGTCGCCGCTGCTGATCGTCGCCCTGATCCTGAAGGAGCATCTGCTGCCGCAGGATTCGCCGCAGCTTCCGCAGGACTGACTGGTTTCCGCGAACGGAACTTACCCGACGACGAAACGTTTTCCGGCTATCTCAGCCGTCAACAGCTCGGAGCTCCTGATGTCCACGACCAATGCCGAAGCCGGGATGAGAGACTGGACCGACAAAGCCACCAGAGAACGCCTCGAGAAGGATGTAGCAGCCGTGAAAAGCGATATCGCCGCCCTCACCGATCAGATCACCGACGCGCTCAATACTTTTGCCAACTCCTCCAGCAAGCAGGCCCGCCGCGGCTACCGCCAGGCGCGCGAGAACGTGGATTCCGCGATCGACGACGTGTCGGAGCGCGGCAGCGCGATGATGGACGCGGCACAGGAGGCCTACGGCTCGATCGAGGAGACGCTGGAGGACGCGATCACGCAGCGGCCGCTCGCGACCGTCGGGCTTGCGCTCGGAATTGGATTCCTGATCGGCGCGGTCTGGCGCCGCTGAGGTCGCAAATCGATTTCGAGACGGCGGCGCTGCGGCGCCGCCGGGGCTCGGTTGCGACGACCAGGCTTGTGGGGATTTGAGGAGCAAGGCCATGTTTCAGCGCATCATCGACGGGATCAGCGCATCCACCGGCACAACCGTGCGGCTGACCTCGCTCGCTGCGGGCGCGGCGTTCGCTCTCTTCATCACCACATGCTTTCTATGCGCAGCGGCCTTCATCTCGGTGCTGGAAAAATATGGTCCGGTGCAGGCCTGCCTCGCCGGTGCCGGCGTCTTCTTTCTCCTGACCCTGACCGCGGCGCTGAGTTATTGGGCTTACAAGCGTCAGTTGCGCAAGCAAGCTCACATCGCGGCCGAGCGCGCCGCGAAGTCGGCGGCACAGAGCATGCTCGCGGACCCGATGCTGCTCGCAACGGGACTCCAGATCGCTCGCGCCATCGGGGTCAAGCGGCTGCTGCCGATCCTGGCGATCGGCGGCGTCGCCCTGGGAATCATGGCCAGCCGCGCCGGCGTACCCGACGAGACGTCGGCTGAACCCGCCGAGTAGCGGTCAGAGCGCGTTTGAAAATTGCGCCGCAGCGTCGAATAAGCGGGTTCGCGCAAGTTTGGGGGTGGGCCTGCGCAATTTTTCGCCACCGGGGACAAATCCGGCCCTGCTCACGCAAACGCTACTCGGATAGGCAGGTGGTTGCCGGTAAAAGCATCACCCTGATTCCCAAAGCTATTTTACTCAATGAAACCGTCCGTCAAGGCGAACCTCGCCGCATTCCATCACGACGCCAGGCTGTATTTGACGCTCGGCATCGCCAACTGGTCGGTGTTCGTCGATCACATCCCGAACAACGTCGTCAACCTGCTGACGCTGCGCAATTTCGGCTTCAGCGGGGCAGCCGATCTGTTCGTGTTCGTGGTGGGCTATGGCGTCGCGATCATCCACGGCAGGATGGCGCTGGAGCGCGGCTATGTCGTCGCGGCAACGCGAATCTTCCGCCGCGTCTGGCGGCTCTACGCCGCCTATGTCGTGCTGTTCGTGATCTATATCGACACCATCGCCTATGTCGCCTCGCAATCGATGGCGCCCGAGATCATCCACGAATACAACATCTCCGGCATTCTCGACCACCCGCTGCGCACCCTGGTCCGCGGCCTCGTGTTGCAGGAAGAACCGCTGAACCTCGACCTGCTGCAGCTGATGATCCCGCTGATGGCTTTCTTTCCGTTTGCGCTGTGGGGGCTGTTGCGGTGGCCGAACCTGACGCTCGGCGCATCGGTCGCGCTGTATCTTGCCGCGCGCTGGTTCGACTGGAATTTCCGGGTCTATCCGGACCAGGAATGGACCTTCAATCCGCTGTGCTGGCAGATGCTGATGGTGCTGGGCGGCTGGTTCGCCGTGACGGGCGCGCCCGGGCGGGCGCTGCGCGGCATGTCCTGGCTGCGGATCCTCGCTGGGAGCTATCTCGTATTCGCGATGGCGTTCACCTTGATGCGGCATTCGCCGACGTTGTCGGTTTATCTGCCGGACGTCGTCCTCGACAGCATCGCGCCGACCGACAAGGAAAACCTCGCGCCCTACCGCATCGTCCACTTCCTCGCGCTCGCCTTCCTTGCGACCCATCTCATTCCGGCCGATCATCCCGGCCTGCAATTGAAGCCGCTTCAGGCGGTGATCACTTGCGGCGAAGAATGGCTCGCCGTCTTTTGCGCCGCCGTTTTCCTGTCCTTCGCCGGGCATCTCATCCTGATCACAGGCCCGAACCTGGTGGTGATGCAGATCGCGGTGAGCATCGCTGGCTTCGCCGCGATGACTGCGGTCGCCTATTACATCGCCTGGTCCAGACGGCAGGACCTGCCTGCGGCGCTGCGGCAGCAGGCATAGCTCACATAATCGTGCGATTCTGCTAGGCCGAAGGCTGTGGCTGCGCTATTCCGAGTGACTCTGCGTGAGGAGACCGGACGTGGCGATGGCGAAAAGCGGGGGTGACGAGGCTGACAGCGCGCCCCGGCGCGGGAGGCCGCGATCGATCGAGACCACCAACGCCATTCTCGAAAGCGCCTATGCGCTGATGGCCGCCACCGGCCTTGCCGCCACCACCATCGACGCGGTCGCGCGGCACTCCAGCGTCTCCAAGATGACGATCTACAAATGGTGGCCGTCCCGCGAGGCGCTGCTGATCGACGCCTTCCTCCATCATGCCGCGCAGATGCTGCCGCTGCCGCCAGCGAGCTCCGGCAGCCCCGCCGCGCGGGCACGCCGCCATGCCGCGGCCTACGCCGAAGCACTGCAGGGCGAGTTCGGCAAGGTCCAGCTCGCCGTCATCTCCGAATGCATCTCCAAGACCGGCTCGGCGGAGCTGTTCTACGCCCGCTATCTGCAATTCCGCCGCGACGCGCTGATCGAGATGATCGCCGCGGGCCAGAGCGACGGCAGCATCAGCGCGGAAGGACCGCCCCAGGATCTCTACGACGCGATCTATGGCGGCCTGTTCTACCGCTACGTCTTCGGCATCGCGCCGATCACGCCGGCCTACGCGCGGGCTCTGGTTGACCTCGTGTTGCGGCCGAAGAGCTAGCTCCGCACCGGCCGGACCGGTGCAGAGATCTTGTCGGTGCGGTCGCGTTCGGACATGTCGACCACCGTCTCCATCGGCGCGGTCAGCTCGTAGACGTAGGAGACGTCGGTGAAATAGCGCTTGGCGGTGCCGCCGAGCGCCTCGGGGGCGACGCGGTCGAGCAGGATCAGGCCGAAATCGGAATCGGGGCGGCGCGTCGCCTCGCTGGTGTTGAACTCCTCCCATCGGAAATGGAAGACCTCGTCGGTCCCCTCGCCCGTCACCGTCCAGTTCGCGGTGATGTGCGGGTGCTTGCCGACCAGCGACAGGCCCTCATCGGAGTGCGAGGCGAGCTCGAAGAACAGCAGCGACAGGCTCTGCGCCGCCCGCGCGCTGACCGCGATGTCGGGACCTGTGACCGCGATGCGGTCGGCATGCGGGATGGCGCGCGCCTCGAACAGGCCCTTCAGCTTGACGCCCTGCCACTGGCTCTCGCTGAGCAGCGAGACCACGTTGGACATGGCGTGGATGCGGCCGATCAGCAGCTCGCGCGCGACGTCGATGTCCGAGCCGTGGCGCAGCGTGCGCGTCACGATCGACTGGATCACCGCCAGGATGTTCTTGACCCGGTGGTTGAGCTCGTCGATCACAGCCGTCAACCGGCGCTCGAAGCCGATCCGCACCTGGATTTCCCGGCTGAGCCGCAGATTGTTGTAGGCGACATAGCCGAACAGGCCGCACACCATCGCGGTGATCGCAAAGCCGATCGCCGCCACGATGATCGCGGTCTGCTCGGCGCGACGCGCCGAGTTGGTCTTGGCGTAATAGCCGAGTTGCCAGTCGCGAGCGCCGAAGCTCACCGTGCGCGTCGCCGACGGCGCCGGTCCGTCCGCCGCCGTCATGCGGTCCGAGACAACGCCTTGATCATTGGCGACGAGCTCGCCGCCGTCCCTGCGCGGATCCTTCAGCGCGACCGAGAACAGCGACATGTCGTCGTTGGTCAGCATCAGGGAGGCGAGCTCGTAGGAAAAGGTGATGAAGCCTGCCGGCTCAGTCGCACCCTCGGGGATGACGGGAGCGGCCACGATGACGCCGATCGGCCCGCCGCTGCGCAGCAGCGGAATCGGGTCCGAGGCGACCGACCTCTTCTCGACCCTGGCGCGCGTCAGCATGGCGCTGCGCACCTGATCCTGGTCGTAGCTGCGGCCAGGCAGCGCCTTGGTCTCGTTGCTGCGCGGTTCGAGGTCCAACAGCACGTCAATCGGCTGGGTGACGCTCGCCGGGTCGATCGGCTTGTCGTCATAGCTGCGGATCTGCGGATTGGGAAAACCGGCGCTGGCGATGGCGGCCTGCGCCGCGGCAAGCTCGTTCGGCTTCAGGCGAGCGACCCAGCCGGCCACCACGAAATCGGTCTTGAAGGCGTAGATGGCCGAGCGCAGCGGCTCGAGCATGTTCGGCTTGAGCACCGAGGGCGCCCGGAACAGGCCTGAGGCAACCCGTGCGAGCAGCTCGCGCTCGGTCAGCCGGTCCTGGACCAGGCTCGCATGGACGTCGATCGCACGCGCCAGCGCGATCCGGTCCAGCGCCAGCTCCTGGTCGTGGACGCGATAGGCCGCAAGCCCGGAGAGCAAGACCCCGAGCAGAGCGATGAAGCCGATGATGAATCCCAGCCGGACCACGCGACTACTCAGGCGAACGCAGGAGGTCGGCAATAAGCACGGAGCATATGAACGCCGTTCGAACGGCCAGGTGCCGAAACAGGGTGACCCCCGGTGGCGGAGATAATGAAGGAGGAGGCATCAGTACGCAACTTGGGTCGCCTGAGAAGCTTAATCCGTCCGGCCGATGGTCCGGCCGGGACGGATTGGCTCCCCGGGCACCGGAGGTAGTTAATCGCCGTGTCGAAAATTTGTTCCGTGGACGGCACTGCCGCCAGGGCGTTAACGAAGCGAAACGCCTGCGTTAAGTCGTCGCGTCCGTCAGCTGCCCCTTTTCAGGCCGCCTTTGGCCTCGATGAAGCCGATGATGCGGTCGAGGCCCTGGCTCTTCTTCAGGTTGGTCATGACGAACGGACGCTCGCCGCGCATGCGCCTGGCGTCCGTCTCCATCTTTTCCAGGGAAGCGCCGACATGGGGCGCCAGGTCGATCTTGTTGATCACAAGGAGGTCCGACCTTGTGATGCCGGGGCCGCCCTTGGACGGGATCTTGTCGCCGGCCGCGACGTCGATGACGTAGATGGTGAGGTCGGCGAGCTCCGGGGAAAAAGTGGCAGCGAGATTATCTCCGCCGGATTCGATCAGGACGAGATCGAGTCCGGGGAATTTCGCGCGCATGTCCGCCACCGCGGCCAAATTCATCGAAGCGTCTTCGCGGATCGCGGTGTGCGGGCAGCCGCCGGTCTCGACCCCGGCAATGCGGTCCGGCGTCAGCGAGCCCGAGCGCACGAGGAATTCCGCATCCCATTTGGTGTAGATGTCGTTGGTGATCGCCGCGATGTCGTAGCGCTCGCGCATGGTCTTGCAGAGCAGGTCCATCAGCGCGGTCTTGCCCGATCCGACCGGGCCTCCGACGCCGACACGCAAGGGGCCGTGAGAAGTAGACATGTAACTCGCTCTCTCCTGATTGATTTTAGGCCATGCCGCTCATGATCGAAACAGCCGCGTATATTGCGTTTCGTGCCGCAGGCTGGCGAGATCGGCGCGAAACGTCGCGCTGCCGAGGTCGTCCAACGCCGCATTCAGCGCCCGATTGGCGGTCGCGGCGACGGCCGCTTCCAGCCTCACCAGCACGCGCTGGCTGTCGGTCTGGCCGAGCGGAATGAGCCGGCTGGCCGCGGAAATCCAGTTCGAGACCAGCGCATGCAGGAAGGCGTGCAGCGTCGGCGCCAGCGGCACGCCGTGCATCGCGGCAACGACGCCGACCGCCACCGGGTAGACCAGTGGCGTGCGGCATGCCGCAACCATTGCATCCAGCCCTTCCGCATCCCACGCGGCGCGGGCGATGTCGATGAAGGCGCGTCCCTGCGAGGTCGTCTCCAGCTGCCGCTCGCGCGACGGCACGAAGGCGGCGGCGAGCTCGGCGACATCGCTCAAGGTGGCGTCCTCGCCCAGTTCAGTGGCGCGATAGGCATGGACCAGAAACGTCGCATCGCAGAAGCCCGAGCCATCGCCGAGCATCGCATCGAGCCAGTCCGCCAGCGTGGCGGTGTCGGTGATGTCGCCTGCCTCGACCGCCCATTCGATGCCGCTGGAATAGGAGAAACCGCCGACGGGGAACGCCGGCGACAGCCAGGTCATCAGCCGGTACAGCGCCGCCGCCTCGCGCTCTGCGAGATCACCGGCGCCGGCCGGCTCATTTGTGGTCATGAGCATGCTTGTGGCCGTGGTGATGGTCGCCGTGGTCGCAATGCTCGTCGTGGTCATGAGCATGATGATCGTGGCCATGGTCATGCGCGGCATGATCATGATGGTGATGATCGTGCCCGTGATCGTGGTGATCGTGGTCGTGATGGGCATGGTCGTCGTGCCCATGCGCGTGGCCGGCATCGGCATAGGCGCCGCCTTCGGGATCGAACGGCGCATCGATCTCGATCACACGCGCACCGAGGCCTTTCACCATGGCCTCGATGACGTGGTCGCGGCGGATGCGCAGGCCCTTGGCCATGATCTGCGTCGGCAGATGGCGGTTGCCGAGATGCCAGCCGACGCGGATGAGGTGGTGCGGATCGTGGCCACGAATTTCGAGCAGCGGCTCGGGCGCGGCGACCACTTCGACCAGCCGGCCGTCCTCCAGCACCAGCGCATCGCCGCCGCGCAAGGCGACGGCGTTCTCCAGGTCGAGCAGGAATTCGAGCCCCCGCGTTCCCGTCATCGCCATGCGGCGGCGGTGCCGATCGTCGAAATCGAGCACTACCGTATCAGCCGGCGCCTCCGTGAAGCGGTACTGTCCCCTGACCTGCGTTGCCCGGATCATGCGCTTTTACCCCGTTACCGTGTCTCGACCTTCTCGGGCGTGATCACTTCGATCTTCGGCGGCGCCGTAAAACACTTCACCGCGACGCGGCCGAACGTCTTCATGTGCTCCATGGCACGATGGGGCACCAGCGCCTCGGCGTTTTCCCACTGCTCGACGAACACCATCCTGGCGGGATCGGTGACGCTCTCGTGCAGATCATAGGCGATATTGCCGGGCTCTTTCCGCGTCTCCTTGATGCAGGCGGTGGCGGCTGCGATGAATTCGGCGCGCGTTTCGGGCTTGATGGTCAAGGTGGCAACGACGTAGATCACGAGAAATCCTCCCGGCTTTTCTTCTGGATTAAGATACCGGGCGGGACCTTAGACCATGCGGGATCGAACGCAAAACCGGAAAAGCCGGCCCCCGGGACATCCTCCGGAGGCATGCGTTGAGACGCTATTTCAGTACATGAAATATCGCTGAGCCATCGGCAGCACCTCGGCGGGGGCACAGGTGAGCAGTTCGCCGTCGGCGCGGACCTCGTAGGTCTCCGGATCGACCTCGATCTTGGGCGTGGCGTCGTTGTGGATCATGCTCTTCTTCGAGATCCTGCCGCGGGTGTTCTGGACCGCATAGAGCTTCTTGTCGATACCGAGCTTGCGCGCGAGTCCTCCCGTGATCGCCGCCTTCGAGGTGAAGACGACGGAGGAGGCCGTACGCGCCTTGCCGAAGGCGCCGAACATCGGCTGGTAGTGCACCGGCTGCGGCGTCGGGATCGAGGCATTCGGATCGCCCATCGGGGCCGCGACGATCATGCCGCCCTTGACGATGCAGTCGGGCTTGACGCCGAAGAAGGCCGGCGACCACAGCACGAGATCGGCGAGCTTGCCCTTCTCCACCGAGCCGATCAGCTTCGAGACGCCGTGCGCGATCGCGGGGTTGATCGTGTATTTGGCGATGTAGCGCTTGACGCGAAAATTGTCGTTGTCCTTGCCCTTGTCCTGCGGCAACGACCCGCGCTGCTTCTTCATCTTGTCCGCGGTCTGCCAGGTGCGGATGATCACCTCGCCGAGGCGGCCCATGGCCTGGGAGTCCGACGACATCATCGAGAGCGCGCCGAGATCGTGCAAAATGTCTTCGGCGGCGATGGTTTCCTTGCGGATCCGGCTCTCGGCAAACGCCAGATCTTCCGCGATCGAGGGATCGAGGTGATGGCACACCATCAGCATGTCGAGATGCTCGTCGATGGTGTTGCGGGTGAAGGGGCGCGTCGGGTTGGTCGAGGACGGCAGCACATTCTTGAGCCCGGCGACCTTGATGATGTCAGGTGCGTGACCGCCGCCGGCGCCTTCGGTGTGGAAGGCGTGGATGGTGCGGCCCTTGAACGCCTTGATGGTGTCCTCGACGAAGCCGGATTCGTTCAGCGTGTCGGTGTGGATCATCACCTGGATGTCGTAATCATCGGCGACCGACAGGCAGTTGTCGATCGCGGCCGGCGTCGTGCCCCAGTCCTCGTGCAGCTTCAGCGCGCAGGCGCCGCCCTTGATCATCTCGACCAGCGCCGCGGGGCGCGAGGCGTTGCCCTTGCCCGAAATGCCGAGATTGACCGGAAACGCATCGAACGACTGGATCATCCGGCCCATGTGCCACGGGCCCGGGGTGCAGGTGGTGGCGAAGGTGCCGTGTGACGGCCCCGTGCCGCCGCCGAGCATCGAGGTGACGCCGGACATCAGCGCGTGCTCGATCTGCTGCGGGCAGATGAAATGGATGTGGCTGTCGAAGCCGCCAGCAGTGAGGATCTTGCCTTCGCCAGCAATCACGTCGGTGCCGGGGCCGATGACGATGGTGACGCCCGGCTGGATATCGGGATTGCCGGCCTTGCCGATGCCGGCGATCATGCCGTCCTTGATCGCGACGTCGGCCTTCACGATGCCCCAGTGATCGACGATCAAGGCATTGGTGATGACGGTGTCCGCCGCTCCCTGCTTGTTCGTCACCTGCGACTGGCCCATGCCGTCGCGGATCACCTTGCCGCCACCGAACTTCACCTCCTCGCCGTAAGTGGTGAAATCCTTCTCGACCTCGATGATGAGATCGGTGTCGGCGAGCCTGACCTTGTCGCCGGTGGTTGGGCCGAACATGTCGGCATACACGGAACGTTTGATCTTGACGGACATCACAAGCCCCGTTTGCGTTTGAATTGTCGTTCGGCGCTCACAGTGAAGCCCTCGCTGTGAGCACAATATCGTCGAATGTCGTATCGAGCCTGGAGTTTCCGCCGCGGCAACCGGCGACAACCTGCTCGGCCCAGTCAGTGTAGTCGACGAGGTCGTCACGCTCCTCGGCCGTCGGATCGGAATGGACGCGCGCGCCGATATTGCTGATCTTGTCGGCGATCTTGATCAGCTTGGCGTTGGGCGATTTCTTAGGCGCATCGAGCACCTGATGCCGCCGCCGCTCCGGCTTTGGCAGGTTCATATCGTCGGTGCATTCAACGACAAGGGAGGCGACACGTTCGGAGAATGTCTGCGCGAGCTCCTCGCGCGTGGTTTCGGTGTCCTCGATCGAATCATGCAGCCAGCCGGCCGCGACCAGTTCGGCATCCGCACCATCTGTCGCGGTCGCGAGCAGGTTCGCGACCTCCGCGAGATGGTTGATGTAGGGCTCGTTGCCGCGCCCCTTGCGCGCCATTCCGTTGTGACGGCGCGCGGCAAGTTCGGCGGCTTCGGAGATGAGGCGGATTGGCGACAGCATGGCGGTCACAGGACTCCATGTCCGCGCGCGCTGCAAATGCGCGCTGCACGAAATTGCCCCGTCGCTTCCGTCAGCGCCCGGGGCAGACCCCTCTCCCCAACCCTCCCCCGCAAGGGGGGAGGGAGCCTGGATAGCGTGCTCACCTCACCACGAATGAAAGCCTGACAACCGAATGCACACGCCGCACAACGTTGAGTCATGGCTTCTCCTCAGTCTGTGGAGAAGCAGAAGGATAAATATCGTCGCTAGTTAGGGACGCATCCGTGGAAGGGTTCCCTCCCCCCTTGCGGGGGAGGGTTAGGGAGAGGGGTGCCACGGGCTCCGCTGCCTCGAGAATGGAGAGAACGACGCCCTCAAGATTTTTCATCACGTCGTCATTGGTGAAACGCAGCACACGATAGCCACGCGACGCGAACCATTGGTCGCGCCACTCATCGTGCCGGATACGTTCTTCGAACACATGGCTCTCACCATCGAGCTCAACGATAAGCTTGCATGAATGGGCGACGAAATCGGCGATGTAATTGCCCATGGGGGTCTGACGGCGAAAGGCCAGGCCCGCAAGACGATCGGCCTTCAGGTGACGCCACAGCAACGTCTCAGCGCGAGTCATCTCGCGCCTCAATCGTTTGGCGCGGGTTCTTTGCAGTGGAGAGACCTCGTCGTGTGGCATACCCCTCTCCCCAACCCTCCCCCGCAAGGGGGGAGGGAGCGAGACAGCCGTGCTCACCTCACTGTAGATCACTGTGCTCGCCTTAACCTGCCCTACAGCTTCCCCATGACGTCGCCACGAAAACCGTAGATCGTCTTCTTGCCGGCCACAGCCACCAGCTGGACGTCGCGGGTCTGGCCCGGCTCGAAGCGAACGGCGGTGCCGGCGGCGATGTCGAGGCGCATGCCGCGGGCTTTCCTGCGGTCGAACTTCAGCGCCGGGTTGGTCTCGAAGAAATGGTAGTGCGAGCCGACCTGGATCGGGCGGTCGCCGGTGTTGGCGACCGTCAAGGTCACGGTCTTGCGGCCGGCGTTGAGCTCGATCTCGCCGTCCTGGATGAAGAGTTCGCCGGGGATCATGTTCTCGCTCCTACCTGATCGGCTCGTGCACGGTGACGAGCTTGGTGCCGTCCGGAAACGTCGCCTCGACCTGGATGTCGTGGATCATCTCAGGGATGCCCGGCATCACCTGATCACGCGTGAGGACCTGGGCGCCGGACTGCATCAGTTCGGCAACGGTGCGGCCGTCGCGCGCGCCTTCGAGGATGAAATCGGAGATGATCGCGATCGCCTCGGGATGGTTGAGCTTGACGCCGCGATCCAGCCGGCGGCGGGCCACGATGGCCGCCATCGAGATCAGGAGCTTGTCCTTTTCGCGGGGAGACAGGTTCATGCGAAATCTCTTCCGTTCAACACTTCAATTCAACCAGAGCCGGGGCAGCGCCGCACTGGTGCGCGCCAGCACGGCCATCATGTCGGCCCGCAGGCGCGCCGCATCTTGGGCACAGAACCGCGCCATTGCAAATCCATTCCAGGCCGAGATTCCGACCTCGCCGGAAAAGGAATCCGACGCCTCGCGGATGCGCTCGACCAGGGCCTCGTCACCGGGCGCGATCAGCGCCGTTCCGATCGCAGCACCACCCCTGGCAACGGCGGACCGCCCGAGTTTTGCGCCGACATGGCCGTCGAGCCTGACGGTCTCTGCGAACACCAGTCTGCCACCACGACGCAGCCGCCAGCGGTCGACGAACTCGCCCTGCTCCATCCGCTCACCCATGGCGGTGCGGCCGAATACGACGATTTCACAAAGCACGAGCGAGGCGGAATCATCGAGCTCGATGTCGAAGCTGCGGTGAACCCGGGCGCGATCGAACAGGATCGTCTCCTGAGGCAGCCAGCCGAGATGCGCGCCGGCAGCGACCTTCAGGGCGATACTGAGCTGCGCCGCATTCCCGGGCGCACGATAGACCTTCTCGGCCGCCGCCGTAGTCAATGTCAGGCGCGAGCCCTCGCCCGCCACGATGTCGACATCGAAAATGTCGCCGCCGGCAACGCCACCGGCCGTGTTGACGAACACGCCGGAGAGCCCCTCGCCTTCCGGCGAGGGAAAGCGCACACGCAGGGATCCGGACTCATGCAAGGTCCCGCGCCGCGTCACGCCATCGCGCGCATGCACGTCGAAATGCACCGCGCCGCGGGCACGGTTCGCCTCGAAATCCCCAGACGTGACTAAAACGTCGCTGCGCATCCGCCTCCCCAGCCGGTCGCGGCAGAAATAGCCTACAGGGCCATCTGGCGGCTGATTTCGGCCGGGTCGAGATTGGAGCGATCGCAGGCGAATTTCACCGCGCCGCGATCCATCACGGCGAAACTGTCGCCGAGTTCGCAGGCAAAGTCGAGATATTGTTCGACCAGCACGATGGCGATGTTGCCGAGGTTGCGCAGGTAAGAGATGGCGCGGCCGATGTCCTTGATGATCGAGGGCTGGATGCCCTCGGTCGGCTCGTCGAGCAGCAGCAGCTTTGGCCGCATCACCAGCGCACGTCCGATCGCGAGCTGCTGCTGCTGGCCGCCGGAGAGATCGCCGCCGCGCCGGCCGAGCATGCTTTGCAGCACCGGGAACAGCGAGAACACGTCGTCCGGAATGTGCCTGTCCTCACGCTTGAGCGGACCGAAGCCGGTCTTGAGGTTTTCCTCGACCGTCAGAAGAGGAAAGATCTCGCGGCCTTGCGGCACGAAGCCGATGCCCTTGCGCGCCCGCTCATAGGGCTTCAGGGCCGTGATGTCGCTGCCGTCGAGCACGATGGCACCCGAGGAGATCGGATATTGCCCGACCATGGCGCGCAAGAGCGAGGTCTTGCCGACGCCGTTGCGGCCGAGCACGCAGGTGACCTTGCCGGGCTCTGCGGCGATCGAGACGCCGCGCAGCGCCTGCGCCGCGCCGTAGAACAGGTTGATGTCCTTGACCTCAAGCATTGCTCAGCGCCCCAGATACACTTCGATGACCCGCTCGTTGGACGAAACCTGGTCGATGGTTCCCTCCGCGAGCACCGTGCCTTCGTGCAGGCAGGTGACCTTGACGCCGAGCTCGCGCACGAACGTCATGTCGTGCTCGACCACCATCACGGTGTGGGTCTTGTTGATCTCTTTCAGCAGCTCTGCGGTCAGATGAGTCTCGACGTCGGTCATGCCGGCGACGGGCTCGTCCACCAGCAGCAGCTTCGGATCCTGCGCGAGCAGCATGCCGATCTCCAGCCACTGCTTCTGGCCGTGGCTGAGGCTGCCGGCGAGGCGGTTGCGCGCCTCGGTGAGGCGGATCGTCTCCAGCACCTTGTCGATGCGCTCGGACTCCGGCCTGCTGCCGCGCCAGAACAGCGTGCCCTTGACGCTGTGATCGACATTGAGCGCGAGCAGGAGATTGTCCTGCACGGTCTGGCTCTCGAACACGGTCGGCTTCTGGAATTTGCGACCGATGCCGAGTTCGGCGATACGGGTCTCGTCGAGCCGCGTCAGGTCGGTGACGCCGTCGAACAGCACCGTGCCTTCGTCGGGCTTGGTCTTGCCGGTGATGATATCCATCATCGTGGTCTTGCCGGCGCCGTTGGGGCCGATGATGGCGCGCATCTCGCCGGGCGCGAGCGTCAGCGACAGATTGTTGATGGCGTGGAAGCCGTCGAACGAGACGTGCACGCCGTCGAGGTAGAGCATCGCGGAGGTCGCGCGGGTGTCCATGACGTTCATGACCGGCTACTCCGCCATCTTGGGTTCGGTGATGCCGTCTTCCGCCGCTGCGCTCGCGGTCGTCGCGGCGGCGGCGCGCTTCTCCTTCGACTGATCCCACCAGGCGTTGAAGGTGCCGACGATGCCCTTGGGCAGCAACAGCGTCACCAGGATGAACATCGCGCCCAGCATGAACAACCAGTACGGCGCCAGCATGCCCGAGGTGAAGAACGTCTTGGCGTAGTTGACGACGACCGCACCGAGCGCCGCGCCGACCAGGGTGCCGCGGCCGCCGACCGCGACCCAGATCACCGCTTCGATCGAATTGCCCGGCGCGAATTCGGATGGGTTGATGATGCCGACCTGCGGCACATAGAGCGCCCCGGCGACGCCGGCCATGCAGGCCGACAACGTGAACACGAACAGCTTGTAGGATTCGACGCGGTAGCCGAGGAAGCGGCTGCGCGATTCCGCGTCGCGGATTGCGATCAGGACCTTGCCGAGCTTGGAGGACACCACGGAGCGGCAGATCAGGAAGCTTGCGATCAGCGCCAGGCAGCTCAGCGCGAACAGCGCGGCGCGGGTGCCTTCGGCCTGGACGTTGAAGCCCAGGATGTCCTTGAAGTCGGTGAGGCCGTTGTTGCCGCCGAAGCCGAAATCGTTGCGGAAGAAGGCGAGCAGGAGCGCGTAGGTCATCGCCTGCGTGATGATCGACAGATACACGCCGGTGACGCGGGAGCGGAAGGCGAGCCAGCCGAAGCAGAAGGCGAGCAGGCCGGGCACGACCAGCACCATCAGCGCCGCGAACCAGAACATGTCGAAGCCGTACCAGTACCAGGGCAGCTTCGAATAGTTCAGGAACACCATGAAATCGGGCAGGATCGGGTTGCCGTAGACGCCGCGGGTGCCGATCTGCCGCATCAGGTACATGCCCATCGCGTAGCCGCCGAGCGCGAAGAAGGCACCGTGACCGAGCGAGAGGATGCCGCAATAGCCCCAGATCAGATCGATCGAGAGCGCGAGGATCGCGTAGCAGACGTACTTGCCCCAGAGCGCGACGAGATAGGTTGGCACTTGCAGGAACGAGCCCGCGGGCAGCAGCAGGTTGGAGAGCGGGATCAGGATGCCGCAGGCCACGACGATGGCGAGGAAGATGGTCGCGCCGCGGTCCAGCGATCGCGTCAGCATGTGAGGGGTCATGCTTCCACCGCACGGCCCTTGAGCGCGAACAGGCCGCGCGGGCGTTTTTGAATGAAGAGGATGATGAGAACAAGGATGGCGATCTTGCCGAGCACGGCACCGGCGACCGGCTCCAGGAACTTGTTGGCGATGCCGAGCGTGAAGGCGCCGACCAGCGTGCCCCAGAGATTGCCGACCCCGCCGAACACCACGACCATGAAGCTGTCGATGATGTAGCTCTGGCCGAGATTGGGACTGACATTGTCGATCTGCGACAGCGCCACGCCGGCGATGCCGGCAATGCCCGAGCCGAGCCCGAAGGTCAGCGCGTCGACGCGCGAGGTCGCGATGCCCATCGAGGCCGCCATGCGGCGATTCTGGGTCACCGCGCGCATCTCGAGGCCAAGCGCGGTATAGCGCAGCATCGCGAGCAGGATCGCAAACACCGCGAGCGTGAAGACCAGGATCCAGAGGCGGTTATAGGTGATGGTGATCTGGCCGAGCTCGAACGCGCCGCTCATCCAGGAGGGGTTGCCGACCTCGCGGTTGGTCGGACCGAACATGGTGCGCACCGCCTGCTGCAGCACCAGCGACAGGCCCCAGGTCGCGAGCAGCGTCTCCAGCGGACGCCCATAGAGGAAGCGGATGATGCTGCGTTCGATCAGCACGCCGATCGCGCCGGCGACGAGGAAGGCGAGCGGCACCGCGATCAGCAGCGAATAGTCGAACAGGCCGGGATAGCTGGTGCGGATCACCTCCTGCACCACGAAAGTGGTGTAGGCGCCGATCATCACCATCTCGCCATGGGCCATGTTGATCACGCCCATCACGCCGAAGGTGATGGCGAGGCCGATCGCGGCGAGCAGCAACACCGAGCCGAGCGAGAGGCCGTACCAGGCATTCTGAACCATGGACCAGACCGCGAGCGAGCTCTGGATCGAGCCGATCGCGCTGGCGGCCGCCTTGGTCACCGAGGCCGGCTGGTCGCCCATACCGGTGAGCAGCGCCAGCGCTTCCTGGTCGCCACGCGCCTTGAGGGTGGCGACCGCCTCGAGCTTCTCGACCTCGGTGGCGTCGGACTTGAACAACAGGATTGCCGCGCGGGCATCGACCAGCGCGGCCTTGACGGATCGGTTGGTTTCCTTGGCGAGCGCGCCGTCGACGGCTTCGAGCGCCGTCTCCTCATGCGACTTGAAGACGGATTGCGCGGCCTGGAGGCGCACTCCGAGATCCGGCGACTGCAGCGTCAGGCTGCCGACCGCGGCGTCGACGCTGCGGCGCAGGCGGTTGTTGAGGCGGACCGCGCTCGCGCTGTCGGGAACGCTGGCGACCGGCTCGCCGGTTGCGGCATCGATCGACTTGCCGTCGGCGCCGGTGACGTAAACCTTCTTGCTTTCAGGATCGGCCATGAGGCGGCCGTCCTGGAGCGCGCTGATGATGGGGAAGGCCAGCTTGTTGCCGCTGCTCGCGACCACGCCGATCGCCTCTTCCGTCTCGGAATAATCATCGTTGGCGAATTTGGCGACGGCGTCCTCGAACGGACCGGCAAAGGCCGGCAGTGCGAACGCGATCAGGAACAACGAGAGGACAAAGGTGCAGAGACGGGCGGACAAATGGGCTGGCACTGTGAATGACCCCGGCAGAAAGGAGTGGAGAAGGCGGCGGGATCGCCGCCTTCTCCGATCGTGTAACGGAGCGTCAGGTCCGGATCAGGAGCCCGAGCCGAGGCACTTGTTGGTCTTGGTGTTGAAGTTGCCGCACTTCTTGCCGACCCAGTCGCCGATCAGGTCCTTGGAGCCGTCGAGCTCTTTCGACCAGGCATCGCCAGCAACGAGACCCGGGGTCTTCCAGACCACGTCGAACTGGCCGTTGCCCTTGATCTCGCCGATGAACACCGGCTTGGTGATGTGGTGGTTCGGCAGCATCTTCGACACGCCACCGGTCAGGTTCGGCGCTTCGATGCCGGGAAGCGCGTCGATCACCTTGTCCGGATCGGTCGACTTCACCTTCTCGACGGCCTTCACCCACATGTTGAAGCCGATCACGTGCGCTTCCATCGGGTCGTTGGTCACGCGCTTCGGATTCTTGGTGTAGGCCTGCCAGTCCTTGATGAACTTCTCGTTCGCCGGGGTCTTGATCGATTCGAAGTAGTTCCAGGCGGCGAGATGGCCGAGCAGCGGCTTGGTGTCGATGCCGGCGAGTTCTTCCTCACCCACCGAGAACGCGACCACCGGGATGTCCTTCGCCTTGATGCCCTGGTTGCCGAGCTCCTTGTAGAAGGGGACGTTGGCGTCGCCGTTGATGGTCGAGACCACCGCGGTCTTCTTGCCGGCCGAGCCGAACTTCTTGATGTCGGCCACGATCGTCTGCCAGTCGGAATGACCGAACGGCGTGTAGTTGATCATGATGTCTTCCTGGGCGACACCCTTGGACTTCAGATAGGCTTCCAGGATCTTGTTGGTGGTGCGCGGATAGACGTAGTCGGTGCCCGCGAGCACCCAGCGCTTCACCTTCTCTTCCTTCATCAGGTAGTCGACGGCGGGGATCGCCTGCTGGTTCGGCGCAGCACCGGTGTAGAACACGTTGCGCTCGCTCTCCTCGCCCTCGTACTGCACGGGGTAGAACAGGATGTTGTTCAACTCCTTGAAGACCGGGAGCACCGACTTGCGCGACACCGAGGTCCAGCAGCCGAACACGACCGCGACCTTGTCCTTGGTGATCAGCTCGCGCGCCTTCTCGGCGAACAGCGGCCAGTTCGAGGCGGGATCGACGACGACGGCTTCGAGCTTCTTGCCCAGCACGCCGCCCTTCTTG
The DNA here is from genome assembly GCF_018129995.1 of Bradyrhizobium sp. SZCCT0153. Classification (GTDB taxonomy): domain Bacteria; phylum Pseudomonadota; class Alphaproteobacteria; order Rhizobiales; family Xanthobacteraceae; genus Bradyrhizobium; species Bradyrhizobium japonicum_G. Next base: position 1,299,206 of record NZ_JAFCKS010000001.1, on the reverse strand, counting down.
TTCTGCTCATCGATCAGGAAGAGGATAGTGTCCTTCAGCGTGGTTTCGCTGATGGCCATGGTGCCGGAGAGGGAGTGAAGCACGCCGACCTTGATGGTGTCGTCGGCGGCCTTGGCGCCGGTCAATGAAGCCAGACCGAGCATCAGTCCGGCGGTCGCGGCGAGCACGCCGCGGCGGCTAAATGACGCCGCTATATCGTGAGTGGATTTGTTAAGCATGAGTATCTCATCTCCCTGACGCAGACGTGAAAAAGACGCTGCGAAACGGCCCCACGGCCGCCTGCGATTAACGGATTCGCAAGAACCATGCCATGGAGTAAACACCACTCAAACCATTGTTTTTGTTTATAAAATAGATCTAAAACAAAGTTTCGCCGCAACCGCTTCGCCTAAACGATGGGCAATTTAAATGTATGCGAAAGCGGCAGGCAGATTATTTTATGAGCAAATTGCGGACTCTGGCTAAAATTCCGGCATAACTATTTCTGCACCGCAATCGCGGTTTGCGGCAGACTTGCCTTGAAAGCGCCCCTTCGATGTTCCATATGGAGCGCGAGGCCTCTTGCGAATCAAGAGACCGTTGCGAGCCGCGTGTTCTTAAGCCCTTACGGGCGTCTGGCTTGCCCCATCCCATCAAGCCATCCGACACCCCAAACACGCAGGTGTCTTCACGACACCCTTTTGCGCGCGCCGCGCCGAATGCGCCGGGCGCCCGCTTTTGACATGGAAAGAACCCCCTTTTGACTTCGTTTCAGGACTTCGGCCTCGCCGAACCCATCTCCCGTGCTCTCGCCGACGAGAACTACGTCACCCCCACCCCCATCCAGGCCCAGACCATTCCGACCGCGCTGACCGGCCGTGACGTCGTCGGCATCGCCCAGACCGGAACCGGCAAGACCGCGGCCTTCGCGCTGCCGATCCTTCACCGCCTGCTCGAGAACCGCATCAAGCCGCAGCCGAAGACGGCCCGCGTCCTGGTGCTGTCGCCCACGCGCGAACTGTCGGGCCAGATCCTCGACAGCTTCAACGCCTATGGCCGCCACGTCCGCCTGTCCTCGACACTCGCCATCGGCGGCGTGCCGATGGGGCGTCAGGTCCGCTCACTGATGCAGGGCGTCGAGGTGCTGGTCGCCACTCCCGGCCGCCTGCTCGACCTCGTGCAGAGCAACGGCTTGAGGCTTGGAAGCGTCGAATTCCTCGTGCTCGACGAGGCCGACCGCATGCTCGACATGGGCTTCATCAACGACATCCGCAAAATCGTCGCCAAGCTGCCGATCAAGCGGCAGACGCTGTTCTTCTCGGCCACCATGCCGAAGGACATCGCCGAGCTTGCCGACGCCATGCTGCGTGATCCCGCCCGCGTCGCGGTGACTCCGGTGTCCTCGACCGTGGAGCGCATCCAGCAGCGCATCATCCAGGTCGACTTCTCCGCGAAGCCGGCGTTCCTCGCCCAGCTGTTGAAACAGGAGCCGGTCAACCGCGCACTGGTTTTCACCCGCACCAAGCACGGCGCCGACAAGGTGGTGAAAACCCTTGAGAAGGCCGGCATCGCCGCCAGCGCCATCCACGGCAACAAGTCGCAGAACCATCGCGAACGGACGCTCGCCCAGTTCCGCTCCGGCGACATCCGCACGCTGGTTGCCACCGATATCGCCGCCCGCGGCATCGATGTCGACGGCATCACTCACGTCATCAATTTCGACCTGCCCAACGTGCCCGAGACCTACGTGCACCGCATCGGCCGCACCGCGCGTGCCGGCGCCGAAGGCACCGCCATCTCGCTGGTCGCAGGCGGCGAGGAGCTCAGCTATCTCCGCGACATCGAGCGGCTGATCAAGGTGACGCTGTCGCGCGAGGATCATCGCACCGACGCCGGCCGCCGCGATGCAGGTCCTCCCCCGGCGCAGCAACGACAGGGCCGGCCGGGCCGCCCCGGCCAGCGTTCGCAAGGCGCTCGGCACGGTGACGGACGGCGCGCCGACGAAAGGCATGCCGACGGGCGCCACCACAGTGCCGGCAAGCAGGGCGACGGAAGGCCCGGCGAAGGACGGCATGGCGACGCCAGGCATGTTGACGGCCGCCCCGGCGGTGGCCCCAACGGCTCGAAGGCATCTCGTCGCGGCCGCTCCGGCGGCAAGGCGCATTCTTCGCCAAACGGCCGTCCGGAACAGCGTTCCGCGCATAGCGCCGGGGCGCCTGATGGGATACAAGGCGTTGCCTTTTTGCGCCGCGAGAGTCGGCCGAACAGCCAACCGAACCGCAAACCCCATTCGCACTAGCCGTCCACGACCTGGAGAAATTCATGGCTAAGGAAGAGCTGATCCAGTTCGAAGGACTGGTCACCGAAATCCTCCCCGATGCCCGCTACCGCGTGCAACTCGATGCCGGACACGAGATCGTCGCCTATACCGCCGGCAAGATGAAGAAGAACCGCATCAAGACGCTGGCGGGCGATCGCGTGACGGTGGAAATGTCGCCCTATGACCTCGAAAAGGGCCGGCTGATTTTCCGCCACAAGGACGAACGTCCGAGCGGTGTGGGCGGACCTCCACGTCCCGGACAGCGCGGTGGCCAGTTCCGCCGCCGTTAACGGCCCCTTGGCGCGCGAGCGCGGAATTAAAATTCTAACCTGTATGCTGATCCGCCGTGGACTCCACGGCGGATCAAAAAATCGTGCACGTCAGGATTGTTTTGAGGGCCTGTTTCCAATAAAATGAATTAATCGATTTTCGGCCGGACGACATTAGCATCCACCGGTACAGCCGGTTCAGACACGCTGACGACCCTTCCAAAAATTCGATCTAACCTGTCCGCGCGAGCGGGCTCTGACATTGTGTTATCTGAGAAGGGACTACCCCCATGAGCATGGGAACCGTGAAGTGGTTTAACGCGACCAAAGGCTTCGGCTTCATCCAGCCCGACGACGGCGGCCAGGACGTGTTCGTCCACATCAGCGCTGTGGAGCGTGCGGGCCTCGGCACGCTGCGCGAAGGTCAGAAGATCTCCTACGAGATCGTGGCCGACCGCCGTTCCGGCAAGTCGGCAGCGGACAACCTCCGCTCGGCCGGCTGAGCTACCGCTTTCGGCCCCGATCGGCTCGAGCGAACAAGTCAAAAGAAAAGGCCGGGCGCGATGCCCGGCCTTTTTTCATTGCGGTTTCTGCCCGCGGAATTCAGCACGACCCGTTCGTTCGTCTTGTCAGCTCGTCTTGTGTCAGTTCGTCTTGGCGCCCCCGGCACCGCCGCTGGCATTGTTGCTCAACGTGCCGGCCTGGCTCATCGTGTTGTTGAAGTAGGCATCGCTGTCACCGAGCGTGACCCGGCGCTGGCAGGTCGGCATACAGCTATAGGACTCGCGCTCGACCCCGCGATAGACGGTGACGAGCCGGTCGCTCGGACCTTCGACCTGGATCTGGCGGTCGACCAGGATTTCGCCGCCCCGGTCGAGCGCAATGAAATTGGTGCCGCCGTAGCCTTTCCCGGTCACGACGATCATGCCGCCGGGCTGGAGCGTGACGTCGGCGATCAGCGGATTGCCGACCACGATGGTCGCCACCTTCCCGGGCAGCCGCACCAGCTTGGCCTGGTCGACACTGACGGCGATGGTATCGGCGGTGGATTCGGCAAGGCCGGCAGCCGGCGATGCCAGCACCGCGGTCGCAACCAGAAGGCAGACGCGCACATGACGGCGCAGTTCTTTACGCATACTCTTACTCCCGGGACGTCACAAACCGGCAGAACGATTCGATACAGCGGAGCCGGTGCCCGACCCGGTTAACCTGCCCTCAATTCGTGAACGTTCCGCAAATTCGCGGACTATTGTTTGAACGGACCGGCGTTTTGTGGCTCTCGATAAAGCCCTAGCGGCGGAACGGATAGGCGAGCTGCCCTGCGATTTCCTTCGGCATGGTGGCTTCGTCCTTGCCGTAATCCTGCGGCAGTTGCCCCTCGGGCATGCGGAAAGTGCCGAACAGCACGTCCCAGATCGGGAAGGTACCGGCAAAATTGGTGTCGCCGCCCTCTTCGAGCGAGGTGTGGTGCCAGCGGTGGAACACCGGCGTCGCCAGCAGATATTTGAACGGCCCGAAGGTCCAGTTGAGGTTGGCGTGCACGAAGGCCGAATGGAAGGTCGTGAACGGGGCAACCAGGATCATGACGTTCGGGGAAATGCCGGCCATCAGCAGCACGACGTCGACCCCGATCGAGCCGAGCACGAGATTGACGGGATGGAAGCGGGCGGCCGAAATCCAGCTGATCTCCTCCGAGGAGTGATGGATCGCGTGGTACTTCCAGAAGCCGCCGCCGTGGAACAGCCGGTGCAGCCAGTACAGCATGAAATCGGACAGGACCAGGAACAGCGCGGCCTGAATCCAGAGGGGCAACAGCGACAGCGGGCCGTGACCGTTGTCGTAGAAGGCGATGAGCTCGTCGGCATCATGGATGTTGAAAACAAGGCTCGCGCCAACGATCAGAAGTCCGATCCGCATGGTGCGTGCGAACACCGGAACGAAGAACCAGTAGCAGATGTCCGTGACGATCTCCCGCTTGCGCCACCAGGGCGCGCCGGGATTGCAGGCCCAGAAATGCTCGAGCACGGTGAAGACCATCGCGAGGACGAAGGTGACGGGGATCACCTTGGCGATGGTCTCTCCGAGCATCAGGGCGACTTGCATGGGCAGGCTCGACATCGTCGCCTCTCTTCCAAATGGCTGGTTTACGCGTACTCCGCTAAATTTAAGGACCGGTGAAGCCGGCACCGCGCTTGTTGCACATCGGGAACCGGAACGAATTGCAACCGCCGCCTTAAGGCGAAATTCACTCTGGCCAAAAGCACCGCGAAGCAAGGGGGTTTGCCCGATCGAATTAACTCTACCGAAAGAGCTCGCTCTCATGTTCATCCCGTCAAGTCCAGCGCCGAACGAGGCGATCCAACCCAGACGGAGTTTTGTTCATGAAGAACCTGATTGCGCGTTTCGCGAAGGATGAATCCGGCGCCACCGCCATCGAATACGGCCTGATCGCCGCCGGTATCGCACTGGCCATCATCACCGTCGTCAACAATCTCGGCACCACGCTGAACACCAAGTTCACCTCGATCAGCACCTCGCTGAAGTAAGCGACCGACGAACGACGGCAAAAGCCCCGGAGCTCCCGGGGCCTTTGTTTTTCAAGACGGCAAGTTCCAGTGGCGTTGCACGAGTACAGAACGGATGCCGCGGTCGCGGCGAACGAGGCGCAGGACGCTCGGACCGGCTCGCCGGCCTATTGGGTCTGCCTTGCGCTTCTGCTTGCGACGGCCGCGCTCGCCGCGCGCATTGCCAGCCTCTGGTGAGCGCGCAACCGGCGAGATCCGCCCCGCAAGACCGCATCGCCGTTGTCGGTTTATTTAGCACTGCGGGCTAGCATCCGGCGACGCCAGCTCCCAGGCAAACCCAGGCCTCAAGACGCAGCTCATGATCCTCGACCTTGCGCGCCTTCTGCTCTTCCCTGCCCTGATCGCGTTTGCCGCCGCGAGCGATCTCTTCACGATGACGATCTCGAACCGCGTGTCGCTGGCGCTGGTCGCCGGCTTCTTCGCGCTCGCGCTCGCCGGTGGCATGGCACCTTACGAGCTGCTGGGCCATGTCGGCGCAGGCGCGCTCGTCCTGGTCGCGGCCTTCACCTGTTTTGCGATGGGCTGGGTCGGCGGCGGCGACGCCAAGGTCGCGGCATCCGTCGCGCTCTGGTTCGGTTTCGCGCAGCTGATGAACTTCCTGCTCTATGCCTCGCTGTTCGGCGGGGCGCTGACGCTGCTCCTGCTCCAGTTCCGGCAATGGCCGCTGCCTTACGGGCTGGCGGGCCAGGCCTGGCTCGCACGACTGCACGCCAAGGAGAGTGGCATTCCCTACGGTATCGCGCTCGCGATGAGCGCGCTGATGGTCTACCCGGAGACCGAATGGGTGAAGGCGATCGACCTTGCCCATCTCGCACTGCGCTGAACGCATCGGGTAAACCCGGCGTTAAGGCGATTTAGATACGCCTCATTAACCATGCTTTGACGAATAGCTGGTCAACTGCCGATTACGGCGGCGGCAGCGTCGCGGCGTTTAGTTGGAAAGTGAAGCGTATGAATAGGGCACGCATTGTCGTCCTGACGGTCGCCATCTGCGCCGGCGGCGTCGCCGCGTACCTGGCGAGCGGCTCGGACAATTCTGCGCCGCCTCCGGCGGCTCCGGTCGCGCAGCTTCCGACCGTCGACGTGTTGGTGGCCAAGAACGACATCGGACTCGGCCAGACCGTCAAACCGGACGACGTGCAATGGCAGACCTGGCCGGCCGCGACCGCCAGCGCCACCTTCATCCGCCGCAACGAGCGTCCCGAGGGCGCGACCCAGGTGACCGGTTCGATCGCGCGTTCGCCCTTCATCCAGGGTGAGCCGATTCGCGACCAGAAGCTGGTCAAGGCCGAAGGCTCGGGCTTCATGGCGGCAATCCTTCCCACCGGCATGCGGGCGATCTCGACCGAGATCTCGCCCGAGAGCGGTGCAGGCGGCTTCATCCTGCCCAACGACCGCGTCGACGTGCTTCTGACACGCCGTCTCAAGAATCCGGACCAGAACAGCGGCGCTCCCGATCTCGTCACGTCCGAGATCATCCTGGCCAATATCCGCGTCCTCGCCATCGACCAGGCGCCGAAGGAGAAGGACGGCCAGAATGCGGTGGTCGGCAAGACCGTCACCCTCGAGCTCAACCCCGCGCAGACTGCGACGCTCTCCGCCGCGCGCCAGAGCGGCACGCTGACGCTGGCACTGCGCAGCATCGTCGACGTCAAGATGAGCGAAATCACGCTCGATGAATCCACGCAGAAGCGCGACGGCGTCTCGATCATCCGCTACGGCATTCCAAGTCAGACGGCGAAGACACGATGAGGACAGGCGATATGAAATGCAGGGCTGAGCTTGCGACGATGCGAACCTCAATGGTCCGCGCCCTGTCGTTTTCGGCCGCCTTCGCGCTGGCACTCAACCCGGTGTTGACCCCCGTGGTCGCCGCCGACTACCGGCCCACGGCGCCGGTCGCGGCCGACGGCCAGATGAACGCGCGATTCCTCTCGCTCGGCATCGGCAAGTCCATCGTGATCGACCTTCCGCGCGACATCAAGGACGTGCTGGTCGCCGACCCCAAGATTGCCAATGCGGTGGTCCGCTCGGCGCAGCGCGCCTACATCATCGGCGCCGCGGTCGGGCAGACCAACATCGTGTTCTTCGATTCCGCCGGCCAGCAAATTGCGGCCTATGACATCGCGGTCAAGCGCGACCTCAACGGCGCGCGGGCCGCGCTGAAGCAGATCCTGCCCAATTCCGACATCCAGATCGACGGCCTCGGCGAAGGCATCGTGCTGACCGGCACTGCGGCGAACCCGTTGGAAGCGCAGCAGGCAAACGATGTCGCCGCGCGCCTCGCCGGCGGCGCCGACAAGGTCGTGAATTCGATCGTGGTCCGCGGCCGCGACCAGGTCATGCTCAAGGTGACGGTCGCGGAAGTCGCGCGCAACATCGTCAAGCAGCTCGGCATCGACCTTACCGCCAACCTCAACTACGGCACGTCCGTGGTGAGCTTCTCGAATTCCAACCCGTTTACCGCTCTCGGCAAGAATCTGGTGGACGGCAACAGTCTGACCACGAAGTTCGGCGCGACCCCGTCGGTGCAGGCCACCCTGCGCGCCATGGAGACCGCCGGCGTGATCCGGACGCTGGCCGAGCCGAACCTGACCGCGATCTCCGGCGAGTCGGCGACCTTCATCGCCGGCGGTGAATTCCCGGTGCCGGCGGGCTATGCGTGCGATCCCACGACGCATGTCTGTACCACCCAGATCAGCTTCAAGAAGTTCGGCATCTCGCTCAACTTCACCCCCGTCGTTCTGACCGAAGGCAAGATCAGCCTGCGGGTGATGACCGAGGTCTCGGAACTGTCGAACGAGAATGCGATCACACTGTCGCAGGCCGTGACCTCGACCTCGGTGAACTCGCTCACGGTGCCTTCGATCAAGACACGCCGGGCCGAGACCTCGCTGGAGATTCCCTCCGGCGGCGCGATGGCGATGGCCGGCCTGATCCAGCAGCAGACCAAGCAGGCGATCAGCGGACTGCCGGGCCTGATGCAGCTGCCGGTCCTCGGCACGCTGTTCCGCAGCCGCGACTTCGTCAACAACGCGACCGAGCTGGTCGTGATCGTGACGCCCTATATCGTTCGCGCAGTGGCGCAAAAGGATCTGTCGCGGCCGGATGACGGCTTCTCGGCGCCTCCCGATCCGCAAGTCGAGCTGCTCGGCAACATCAACCGAATCTACGGCGTGCCTGGCCGGACCGAACCGGCCCGGAACTACCGCGGCACCTACGGCTTCATCACCGACTAAAGCGGAACGGGGACTTCGTTATGACCACAACACCACCCCAGATTCGCAGACGCGCCATCGGCTTCGGTGGCGCGCTCGTCGGCATCGCGCTCGCGCTCGGCGGCTGCCAGCACGACGAAGCGGTCACGGCATCCATTCCCGACAGCTACAAGCAGCGTCATCCGATCGCGATCGAGGAGCAGAACCGCTCGATCGTCGTCTTCGTCGGCCACGCCCGCGGCGGGTTGACCGCGGCGCAGCGCGCCGACGTGATGGGTGTGGCATCGTCCTGGCTGCACGAGGGCACCGGCGCCATCCATATCGACGTGCCGGCCGGTACGCCCAACGCGCGTCCGGTCGCCGAGTCGATGCATGAAATTCAGGCGATGCTGGCGGCGGCGGGGGTTCCGCCACGTGGCATCATCGCCCGCCCCTATCAGCCGGAAGACAAGCGCTTCCTGCCACCGATCCGGCTGACCTATTCCAAGATCGCCGCGGTCGCGGGCCCCTGCGGCCTGTGGCCGGATGACATCGGCCCCTCGATGAAGAACAAGGGCTGGTTCGAGAACAAGGAATACTACAATTACGGCTGCGCCTATCAGCGCAACCTCGCAGCCATGGTCGACAATCCCTCGGACCTCGAGCAGCCGCGTCCCGAAACGCCGTCCTACACGGCGCGGCGCACCGCTGCGTTCGAGAAATATCGCAAGGGCGTGCCGACGGCGGTTGCCTATCCGGAAGCCGACAGGGCCAAACTCAGCGATACCGGCAAATGATCAGCTACGCTCGCCAGACACCCGAAGAGCAGCCGGACGCGGCTCCCACGCCGGTCGAGGAGCATATTGCGCCTGCGCCGCGCGTCTCGGTCCAGGCCTTCTGCGAGACCGTGGAAACTGCTGCCGCGGTCCAGTCGGCCGGCGAGGATCGCCGTCTCGGCAAGGCCCACCTGAAGATCCAGATGGGCGGCATGGCCGCCGCGGTCGAAGCCTACCGCTCGGCGCCGACGCCGAACGTGATCGTGCTCGAGAGCGACGGGCGCAACGACCTCTTGGGCGGGCTCGACCACCTCGCAACCGTCTGCGACGCCGGCACGAGGGTCGTCGTGATCGGCCGCATCAACGACGTCACGCTCTACCGCGAGCTGGTGCGCCGCGGCGTCAGCGATTACGTGCTCGCGCCGGTCGGCGCGATCGACGTCGTGCGCTCGATCTGCAACCTGTTCTCGGCCCCCGAAGCCAAGGCGGTCGGCCGCATCATCGCGGTGGTCGGCGCCAAGGGCGGCGTCGGCGCTTCGACCATTTCCCACAACGTCGCCTGGGCGATCGCGCGCGATCTCGCGATGGACGCGGTCGTCGCCGACCTCGATCTCGCCTTCGGCACTGCCGGGCTCGACTACAACCAGGACCCGCCCCAGGGCATTGCCGACGCCGTGTTCTCGCCCGACCGCGTCGACACCGCCTTCATCGATCGCCTGCTGTCGAAATGCACCGACCACCTCAGCCTGCTGGCGGCGCCGGCCACGCTCGACCGGGTCTATGATTTCGGCACCGACGCCTTCGATGCCGTATTCGACACACTGCGCTCCACGATGCCCTGCATCGTGCTCGACGTTCCGCACCAATGGACCGGCTGGACCAAGCGCGCCCTGATCGGAGCCGACGACATTCTGATCGTGGCGGCGCCCGATCTCGCCAATTTGCGCAACACCAAGAACCTGTTCGATCTCCTGAAGGCCGCGCGCCCCAACGACAGGCCGCCGCTCTACTGCCTGAACCAGGTCGGCGTGCCAAAACGGCCCGAGATCGCCGCAGCGGAGTTCGCCAAGGCGATCGAGAGCCAGCCGGTCGTCTCGATCCCGTTCGAGCCGCAGATCTTCGGCTCGGCAGCCAATAACGGCCAGATGATCGCGGAGATCTCGGCCAACCACAAGTCGATCGAAATGTTCCTTCAGATCGCCCAGCGGCTGACCGGCCGCAGCGAGACGAAGAAGCAAAAGTCGTCCCTGCTTTCACCCCTGATTGAGAAGTTGCGGGGAAAATAGCCGCCGCATGGAGCTGTTAAGTGTTCGGTAAGCGTAGCGGAACAGACACCGACTCTCGGGCCCCGAAGCCCGGCGCCGTGGCGCCAGAGCCTATCCAGGCTCCGGCGCCCGCGGTGTCGCGCGCGCCGCCGCCCCCGGCCGTCGCCTCGCCGCCGCTTGCCCCGGCGAAGCCCGCGCCGACCATGGATGCCCGCCGCTCGGACAATTATTACGAAGTCAAGGCGACCATCTTCGGCGCGCTGATCGAAGCCATCGACCTTGCCCAGCTCGCCAAGCTCGATTCGGAATCCGCGCGCGAGGAAATCCGCGACATCGTCAACGAGATCATCGCGATCAAGAACATCGTGATGTCGATCGCCGAGCAGGAAGAGCTGCTCGACGACATCTGCAATGACGTCCTCGGCTACGGTCCGCTGGAGCCGCTGTTGTCACGCGACGACATCGCCGACATCATGGTCAACGGCGCCAACACCGTCTACATCGAGGTCGCCGGCAAGATCCAGCGCACCGGTATCCGCTTCCGCGACAACCAGCAGCTCCTCAACATCTGCCAGCGCATCGTCAGCCAGGTCGGCCGGCGCGTCGACGAATCCTCGCCGATCTGCGACGCGCGCCTTGCCGACGGATCCCGCGTCAACGCCATCGTGCCGCCGCTGTCGATCGACGGCCCCACGCTCACCATCCGCAAATTCAAGAAGGACAAGCTGACGCTCGATCAGCTCGTCAAGTTCGGCGCGATCTCGCCGGAGGGCGCCGAGATCCTCCAGATCATCGGCCGCGTCCGCTGCAACGTGCTGATCTCCGGCGGCACCGGCTCGGGCAAGACCACGCTGCTCAACTGCCTGACCAACTACATCGAGCACGACGAGCGCGTCATCACCTGCGAAGACGCCGCCGAACTCCAGCTTCAGCAGCCGCATGTGGTCCGGCTGGAAACCCGGCCGCCCAACATCGAGGGCGAGGGTCAGGTCACCATGCGCGAGCTGGTGCGCAACTGCCTGCGTATGCGCCCCGAACGCATCATCGTCGGCGAGGTCCGCGGACCCGAAGCGTTCGACCTGCTTCAGGCCATGAACACGGGCCATGACGGCTCGATGGGCACGCTGCACGCCAACAATCCGCGCGAGGCGCTGTCGCGCTGCGAATCCATGATCACGATGGGCGGCTTCTCGCTTCCGTCGCGAACAATTCGCGAGATGATCTGCGCCTCGATCGACGTCATCGTCCAGGCGGCGCGTCTGCGCGACGGCTCGCGCCGCATCACCCACATCACCGAGGTGATGGGCATGGAAGGCGACACCATCATCACGCAGGACATCTTCCTCTACGACATGGTCGGCGAGGACGCCAACGGTAAGATCATCGGCCGGCACCGCTCGACCGGCATCGGCCGTCCGAAGTTCTGGGAGCGCGCCCGCTATTACGGCGACGAGAAACGCCTTGCCGCTGCGCTCGACGCCGCGGAAGTCGCGCCGACGACGTGAGCAGGTCAGCACAGCCATGAACATGCAGGTCCTCGCCCTCGCCTTCCTCGCCACCGCCGCCGTCGGCGGCATCGCCTGGGTGTTCCTCTATCCGCTCCTGTCCGGAGAGCGAAAGGCGGAAGGTCGCCGCGCCTCGATCGCGCGCGCCGACGCACCCGCTGCCAAGCAGAGCGAGAAGAGCCAGCGTTCGCGCCGCGAGCAGGTCGAGAGCTCGCTCAAGGACCTCGAGGCACGGCGCCAGCAGGAGAAGAGCGTTCCGCTCAACGTCCGGCTGTCGCAGGCAGGGCTCGACTGGACGCCGCAGAAATTCTGGATCGTGTCCGCCGTCGTGGCGGGCGCGCTGTTCGCAGTCGCCATGTTCGTCGGCGGCGGCCTGCTCGGCGCCGCCGGCCTCGCCTTTGCCGGCGGCTTCGGCCTGCCGCGCTGGGCGCTTGGCTTCCTGAAGAAGCGTCGCGAAGCCAAATTCCTGAAGGCGCTGCCCGACGCGGTCGACGTGATCGTCCGCGGCATCAAGGCAGGCCTGCCGCTGTTCGAATCGATCAAGGTCGTCGCCGCCGACGCGCCGGAGCCGCTGCGCGGCGAGTTCCTCCAGATCATCGAGACGCAGGCGATCGGCATGCCGCTCGGCGAGGCCTGCTCGCGCCTCTACGATCGCATGCCGCTGCCGGAGGCCAATTTCTTCGGCATCGTCATCTCGATCCAGCAGAAATCAGGCGGCAATCTCTCCGAAGCGCTCGGCAACCTCTCCAAGGTGCTGCGCGACCGCAAGAAGATGAAGGAAAAGATCCAGGCGATGTCGATGGAAGCCAAGGCCTCGGCCGGCATCATCGGTTCGCTGCCGCCGATCGTGATGTTCCTCGTCTATCTCACGACGCCACATTACATCTCGATGCTGTGGACCCATCCTACCGGCCAGCTCATGCTGGTCTGCTGTGTCGTCTGGATGGGTATCGGCATCATGGTGATGAAGAAGATGATCAACTTCGATTTCTGACGGTGCAGTATGGTTGAGTTTCTCGTTTCGAAGCTACATGACGTCCGCTTCATGACCATGCTGCTGGCGGCCATCGCCGCCAGCGCCACCGTCTACACGCTGGTGATGCCGCTATTCGCCGGCGAGGGCCTCTCCAAGCGCATGAAGGCCGTGGCGAGCGAGCGTGAGCGCATCCGGCAGCGCGAGCGCGAACGCCTCCACAAGAGCGAAAAGGTCTCGCTGCGCCAGACGCCGAAGCAACTCGTCTCGAAGGTCGTCGAGGACTTCAACCTCACCAAATGGCTCGCGCAGGAAGCCGCGCGGGACAAGCTCATCATGGCGGGTTATCGCGGCCAGGCGCCTTACGTCACCTTCCTGTTTGCCCGCATGGTCGCCCCGATGGTGCTGTTCGTCGGGTCCGTCGTCTACGTGTTCCTGATTGCGCATATGCAGCAGTCGATACCGATCAAGATCGGCATCTGCGTCGGCGCGGCCTATCTCGGCCTTCAGGCGCCGATGCTGTTCCTCAGGAACGCGATCTCCAAGCGACAGCTCTCGATCAAGCGCGCCTTCCCCGATGCACTCGACCTTCTCCTGATCTGCATCGAATCCGGCATGTCGGTCGAGATGGCGTTCCGGAAGGTAGCAACCGAAATCGTGGGCCAGTCGATCGCGCTGTCGGAAGAGTTCACCCTGACCACGGCCGAGTTGTCCTATCTGCAGGATCGAAAGGTCGCCTATGAGAACCTGGCACGGCGCACCGGGCTCGAGGGCGTCAAGTCGGTCTGTCTCGCGCTCCAGCAGGCGGAGCGTTACGGCACCCCGCTCGGGCATTCCCTGCGCGTCATGGCGCAGGAAAATCGCGACATGCGCATGAACGAGGCCGAGAAGAAGGCTGCAGCCCTGCCGCCGAAGCTGACGGTGCCGATGATCCTGTTCTTCCTGCCCGTGCTGTTCGTCGTCATTCTCGGACCGACCGGCATCAAGATCTCCGAGATGCAATGACATAGAACGCGGGCCGCGCGCGGCTCGCGCCGGCGGCTCCACGATCGAGACGGTCAGGTGTGATCAGTCGGGCTGGCGGAGCGAGGCGACCGGAGTCCGCTTCGGCCCGCCACGCGGGGCGTCGCTGCGGGTCAGCATTTCCTTGAGATAGGCCACATTGGCCGCGGCCTGGTCGGGCGGCAGGTCCGCCTTCACGATGGTCTCGGCTTCGGCGAATCGGCCCTGGAGACCGACCACCAGACCGAGATTCTGACGCACCCGCGCGTTTGCGCGCGGCGAGGCGTAGGCCTGCCGAAGCGCGTCTTCTGCCTTCGGCAGATCTCTCGACAACATATAGGACAGGCCGAGATTGGAGAGCACGCCGGGATCGCCGGGCGCGATCTTCAGCGCACTCGCATAATACGAACGCGCTTCATCATGACGGCCCATCTGATCGAGCGCGGTCCCTTGCACCGAGAGCAGGCGCCAATCCGGGTTGTCGGGCGAATGCGCCTTCGACAACACGTCGAAGGCCTGTTGGAAATTGCCGTTGTCGGCGAGCGCACGGCCGTACATGGCTAGCAGCGCCTTGTTGCCGGGATTGGCAATGGTCGCCTGCTCGAGCACGGCGGCAGCCTGGGCGCGCTGACCGTTGGCGCGCAAGGCCTGGCCATAAGCGAGGGCCGCGTCGGCGTCCTTGGGATTGGCACGGTAGCGCTCGCCATAGACGTCGACGGCGCGTGCGGGATCGGCGGGAGCGGCCTCCGCATGCGGCCCGATCGAGCCCGTGACGTCGGAGAGTTTCGACATCGCCGTGCAGCCGCCGAGGCCCATGGCCACCGCCGCGACCAGCGAGGTGGACGCAAGAAGCCGTGCAAGACTGAACCGTTGACGCATGACGCTTTGACTCTCGAGCCTATTGATCGAGCCGAACGCGCCAGCAATAGACTGTTAACCCTAACGGCCGGTTAACGCCGGACGGCCGCGCCTGTCATGGCGGCGTGCGCGGCGGCGACTCGCCGCGGAGCCCCGGATCGAGGCCGAGCACATTGTCCCGTGGCCGCGCTCACGTGAACGGCAGTTCCCAACATGGATACTGGCCTGCCCGATGATGCTCTCGCCCAGTCAATATTCGATGGCGAGCCGCTTGCGGATTTCGTCGATGCGCTTGTCGAGCGCATCGAAGCGCGCATGAACGGAACGGTCGTGGAGGTAGAGGACGTAGCCACCGGCAAGGAATGCGAAGATCCAATGATGGTGCTCGACATAGCCGAAAATCGCCTCGACGGCCTGGCCGATGAATGTGACCATGCTCCACACAGATTCCATTGCATTCCCTCCCCGGCGGCTTCGTCGTCGGCCGCCGGCGATCTGGCGCCTTGTGGCCGTTGCCGGAACCTAGCATGGCACCCTTGCTGCGAGTAGCGGCTCACCGGGCGGTGATAGCAAAGCCGATTGCGGCCGCCGCGAAACTCTGCGAAGTCTCGTCCGTTCGCATGACCCGTTTGATCTGACGATCCGGACCCGCCAATGCCTTCTGTCTTCGAGACGTCGTCCACCGCCATCCCGATCACCTTCGTCACCAAGTCGAGCTGGGATCAGGTCGCCGAGACGCTGCCGCCGGCGCAGCGTCAGTTCGCCGCAGCAAACGCCTTTGCCGCCAAGCCGGGCGGCTATCTCGCCCTGCCCGCGCCCGACGGCGCGATCGCGCAAGTGCTGTTCGGCATCGAGGACGCGGCCGCAAGATCGCGCGACCTGTTCCGGCCGGGCGCCCTGCCCGGACTGCTGCCGCCGGGCATCTATCGCTTCGCCAATGCACCGCACGATGCACGGCTCGCCGCACTCGCCTTCGCGCTCGGCAGCTACCGGTTCGCCCGCTACCGCAAGGCGGATCGCCCCGAGGTCCGCCTGGTGTCGCCCGACGGCGTCGACGCGGCCGAGATCGACCGCATGGCGGATGCCGCGATGCTGGCGCGCGACCTCATCAACACGCCGGCCAACGACATGGGGCCGGAGGAGCTGGCCGCAGCCGCGCAGGATCTCGCCGCCGAATTCGGCGCAAGCTTCGACTGCACCATCGGCGAGGATTTGAAAGCGAATTTTCCGCTGATCCATGCCGTCGGCATGGCCTCGGACCGCGCGCCGCGGCTGATCGACATCGGCTGGGGCGATCCGGCTCATCCCAGGGTGACGCTGGTCGGCAAGGGCGTCTGCTTCGATACCGGCGGCCTCGACCTGAAGCCGTCGAGCGGCATGCTGATCATGAAGAAGGACATGGGCGGCGCCGCCAACGTGCTGGCGCTGGCGCGGATGGTGATGGATGCGAAGCTGAAGCTGCGGCTGCGCGTGCTAATCCCGGCGGTCGAGAACGCGGTCGCCGGCAATGCCTTCCGCCCCCTCGACATCTTTACCTCGCGCAAGGGCATCACGGTCGAGATCGGCAATACTGACGCGGAAGGGCGCCTTGTGCTCGCCGATGCGCTGGCGCTCGCCGACGAGGAAAGCCCCGACCTGCTGATCGATCTCGGCACGTTGACCGGCGCCGCACGCGTCGCGCTAGGGCCTGATTTACCGCCCTTTTACACCAATGATGAGACGCTTGCCGCCGACGTCGCGCGCTGCGCGGCGAAGGAGAACGATCCGTTGTGGCGCATGCCGCTGTGGCCGGCTTACGATGCGTGGCTGGACTCCAAGACCGCCACCATCACCAACGCGCCCTCGGGCGGCTTCGCCGGCTCGATCGTTTGCGCGCTGTTCCTGCAGCGCTTCGTCGAGCAGGCCAAGAGTTGGCTTCACGTGGATATTTATGGCTGGACGCCATCGGCAAAGCCGGCGCGTCCCGAGGGCGGCGAGTGCCAGGCCGCGCGCGCTATCTACACATTGCTGAGCGAGCGCTATGCATGATCCACGAAACGATCCTAGGCTGACACCGGCGCGGGGTGACATCGCCGCGAAATATCTCGAAGGCAAGGTGCCGGCCGATCGCTTCGTCACGGGCGAGGAGTTCGAGATAGTCGAGGCGATCGCGCCCATGCGCGAACAGCCGTCGTCGAACGCGATGCTGATGACGGAAGCGCTGCGCGGCGAACGGGTCACGGTCTACGATCGCAACGGCGAAGGCTGGGCCTGGGGGCAGCTTTCCGATGACGGCTATGTCGGCTGGCTGCCGGACGCGGCGCTCATGAAGCCCTCGGCCGCTCCGACCCACGTGGTCAGCGCGCTGCGGACGTTCGCCTTCCCCGGCCCCTCGATCAAGCTGCCACCGGCCGGCACGCTGCTGCTGGGATCGAAGATCGCGGTCGCGCGCGAGGACGGCAGTTTCGCCGTCACGCGCGACGGGGCATATCTGCCGAAGACCCATCTCGCCCCGCTCGATCATCGCGAGCCGGATTTCGTCGCAGTCGCCGAGCGCTTTGTCGGCACCCCCTATCTCTGGGGCGGCAAGAGCAGTTTCGGTATCGATTGCTCAGGTCTGGTCCAGGTCTCGCTGACATCGGCGGGGATCGGCTGCCCGCGCGACAGCGACATGCAACACGCTGGTCTCGGCCGCGCGCTGGAACCGCATGAGCGCAGCAAGCTGCAACGCGGCGACCTGATCTTCTGGAAGGGCCATGTCGCCATCGTCCGCGATGGCAGCACCATCGTTCACGCCAACGCGCATCACATGGCCACTGCGATCGAGCCGATCGGACCGGCGATCGCGCGAATCAAGCAGGCAGGCAGCGAAATCATCGCGATCAAGCGGCTGTAGAGTCATGCCGCAGGATGGGTAAAGCGCAACGAAGTCCATCGTCCGCTCCATCCATCTCACCGTATGCCTCCTAGACTAGAATGCGTGCAAGTGCGGCAGGTTCAGCTTATTGCCGCCACCACCCATTTGGGGTGCATTCTCGACGCGCAGCGGCGGGGGCGGTTCGTAGTTCCGGCCGGGGCCTGTCGTCCATACGCCGCCACCGGCAACCTGCTCGAGCTCGCCTGCGGATAGCTCACACGTCGCTTGCGCGTCGATTGCACTGGATGTCATCTCTGCACTCCTGTCGCTGCCGCGAGACCGTCTCACGACCATGCGCACAGGATGTCGCAGCGATCGCTCAGCCGCCGTGATTGCGATCACGCAGGATCAGGTTGCGACCGACCCGTTCCCAGCCGTCTCCAGCCGGAACGCCGCCGCGAACAGCGCGCGCGTGTAATCGGTCTTCGGGTTCTTGAACAGCTCGGCCGCCTGGCCTTCCTCGACCACCTTGCCGCCGCGCATCACGATGAGATGGCTCGCAAGCGAGGCAACGACGCGCAGATCGTGCGAGATGAACATGTAGGTGAGCTCGCGCTTGCGCTGGAGCTCGCGCAACAAGTCAACCATCTGCGCCTGGAACAACATGTCGAGCGCGCTGGTCGGCTCGTCCAGCACGACGAAATCCGGCTCCAGCACCACGGCCCGCGCGATGCTGATGCGCTGGCGCTGCCCGCCCGAGAACTCGTGCGGATAGCGGTAGCGGGTGTCCGGCTTCATCCCGACATCCTCGAGCGCCTTGACGACGCGCGTCTCGCGCTCCTCGCGCGACAGCTTTGGCTGGTGCACGGAAAGACCTTCGGCGATGATGTCCGCGATCGACATGCGCGGGCTGAGCGAGCCGAACGGGTCCTGGAACACGATCTGCATGTCGCGCCGGAAGGGCCGCATCTCCTTGAAGCGAAGGCCCTGGATGTCCTTGCCCAGAAACACGATGCGTCCGTTCGAGGAGATCAGCCGCAGCAGTGCGAGCCCCAGCGTCGTCTTGCCCGAGCCGGATTCGCCGACGACACCGAGCGTCTCGCCCTTGCGCACGGCGAGGCTGACGCCGTCGACCGCCTTGATGTGGCCGACCGTCTTGCGCATCAGGCCGCGCTTGATCGGAAACCATACCTTCAGATCGTCGGCCGACATCACCACGGGCGCGTCCGGCTGCGGCGGCGCCGGATCCGGCTTCGGCTCCGCCGCGAGCAGGTCGCGCGTATAAGGGTGTTTCGGGGTCTTGAAGACCTGCTCGACCGGTCCCTGCTCGACGATCTCGCCGCCCTTCATGACGCAGACCTGGTCGGCGATGCGGCGCACGATGCCGAGATCGTGGGTGATGAAGAGCAGGCTCATGCCGAGCCGTGAGCGGATCTCGGCGAGCAGCGCCAGGATCTGCGCCTGCACGGTGACGTCGAGCGCGGTGGTCGGCTCGTCCGCGATCAGCAGGTCCGGCTCGTTGGCGAGCGCCATCGCGATCATCACGCGCTGGCGCTGGCCGCCGGAAAGCTGGTGCGGATAGCTGCTCAGCCGCGTCTCGGGCTCGGGAATGCCGACCTGCGTCAGCAGTTCCAGCGTCCGCTTGCGCGCCTGCGCATTGCTGGTCGGATTGTGCAGCTGGATGATCTCGCCGATCTGCGCCTCGATCGTGTGCAGCGGATTGAGCGAGGTCATCGGTTCCTGGAAGATGATGGAGATGTCGCTGCCGCGAATCTCCCGCATCTCTCGCTCGGACTGATCGATCAGCTCGCGTCCCTTGAAGCGGATGCTGCCCGAGGGATGCGACGCGTTGGGATAGGGCAGCAGTTTCAGGATCGAAAGCGCGCTGACCGACTTGCCGGAACCGGATTCGCCGACCAGCGCCACGCACTCGCCGCGCCTGATCTGGAACGAAACCTTGTCGACCGCGAGCGTGGTGGCGCCGCCCTGGTGGAAGGCTACCGAGAGGTCGCGCACGGCAAGCAGGGGCTGGTTGATCGCGTCCATCGACTTACCTGAAGGTCTTGCGCGGATCGAAGGCGTCGCGCACGGCTTCGCCGATGAAGATCAAAAGCGACAGCATGATCGCGACCGAGAAAAAGCCGGAGAAACCCAGCCAAGGCGCCTGCACGTTCGACTTGCCCTGCGACAGCAGCTCGCCGAGCGACGGCGAGCCGGGTGGCAATCCGAAGCCGAGGAAATCGAGGGCCGTGAGCGTCATGACCGACGAGGAGACGATGAACGGCAGGAACGTCATGGTCGCGACCATCGCGTTCGGCAGCAGATGCTTGAACATGATCACGGCGTTGGAAACCCCGAGTGCCCGCGCCGCCTGGATGTACTCGAAATTGCGCCCGCGCAGGAATTCCGCGCGCACGAGTCCGACCAGCGATACCCAGGAAAACAACAGCAGGATACCGAGCAGCACGAAGAAGCCCGGCACGAGCACTGACGACAGAATCAGCAGCAGATAGAGCGAAGGGATCGCGGTCCAGATCTCGATGAAACGCTGGAACAGCAGGTCGATCCAGCCGCCGAAATAGCCCTGCACCGCGCCGGCTGCGATGCCGACGACGGAGGAGACAATGGTCAGGCAGAGGCCGAACAGCACCGAAATGCGGAAACCGTAGATCAGCCGCGCCACCACGTCGCGGCCCTGGTCGTCGGTCCCGAGCCAGTTGTATTCGAGGTCGCGACAGCTCTTCAGGCCCTTCTTCTCGACGACCGGCTTGCACTGCGCTTCCGTCAGCATCCAGGTCGGCGCCGAGGGGGCCGGCGTGGGCAGATCGAGGTTGTGGGTGTCGTAGGAGTAGCGGATCAGCGGCCAGACGATGCTGCCGCCCTTGTCCTTGATCAGCTTCTGTAGATAGGGATCGCGGTAGTCGGCCGCGGTTTCGAAATCGCCGCCGAAAGTCGTCTCCGAATAGGTGACGAAGGCCGGCCAGTAGAGATGACCGTCATACTTCACCAGAAATGGCCGATCGTTTGCGATCAGCTCGGCGAACAGCGACACCACGAACAGGATCATGAAGATCCAGAGCGACCAGAAGCCGCGCCGGTTCGCCTTGAAGTTCTGCCAGCGCCGCCTGTTGAGCGGCGACGGCACGAACGGCTTGCGCGTGATCGGCACCGCATCGCCGAGCGGCGACTTCGCGGTGGTTTCGATCGGGGTAGGGGCGGTCAGCGTCATCAGACCTCCCGTGCCTCGAAATCGATCCGCGGATCGATCCACATGTAGGTCAGGTCAGAGATGAGGTTGACCACGAGGCCGACGAGCGAAAAGATGAAGAGCGTGCCGAACACCACGGGGTAGTCGCGGTTGAGTACGCTCTCGAAGCTGAGCAGCCCCAGTCCGTCCAGCGAGAAGATCGTCTCGATCAGAAGCGAGCCCGAGAAGAAGGCGTGAATGAAGGTGCTGGGAAAGCCCGCGATGACGATCAGCATCGCGTTGCGGAAGACGTGGCCATAGAGCACCCGGTTCTCGCTGCAGCCCTTCGCGCGCGCCGTCATCACGTATTGCTTGCGGATTTCGTCCAGGAACGAGTTCTTGGTCAGGAACGTCATGGTGGTGAACGCACCGAGCCCCATGGCGATCAGCGGCAGCGCCAAATGCCAGAAGTAATCGATGATCTTCCAGTACCAGGGAAACTGCGACCAGCCGTCGGAGGTCAGTCCGCGCAGCGGAAACCAGTTGAAGAACGAGCCTCCGGCAAACAGGATGATCAGGAGGATCGCGAACAGGAAGCCGGGTATGGCATAGCCGAGCACGAGCACGCTCGATGTCCAGGTGTCGAAGCGCGTGCCGTCCCTGACCGCCTTGCGGATGCCGAGCGGAATCGAGATCAGATAGGTCAGCAGCGTCAGCCAGATGCCGAGCGAGATCGAGACCGGCAACTTTTCCTTGACGAGCTGGAGCACGCTGACGTCGCGAAAATAGCTCTTGCCGAAGTCGAAGCGGGCGAAATTCCATACCATCAGCGCGAAGCGCTCCGGTGCCGGCTTGTCGAAGCCGAACTGCACCTCCAGCTTCTTGATGAAATCGGGGTCAAGTCCCTGCGCACCGCGATATTTCGAGTTGATGGCATCGCCGCCGGCCCCTAACTGCCCCGGGGCGCGCTGCGCAAAGTCGCTGCCGCCCGAAATGCGCGAGCTGCCGCCGGTGTCGGCACCGGAGAGTTGCGCGATCACGCGCTCGACCGGGCCGCCCGGCGCGAACTGCACAACGACAAAGGAGACGAAGAGGATCCCGAGCAAGGTCGGGATCATCAGGAGAATGCGGCGGGCGATATAGGCGCTCATGGCTATTTTGCCTGCTCGAGCTTGGCGACCTTGGCGGGGTCGGACCACCAGATATCGGGGGCGCCGACGCCATTGGCATAGCGCGGTAGCTTTTGCGGATGACCGAACTGATCCCAGTAAGCAAGCCGGTGCGTCTTGTTATACCATTGCGGCACCCAATAACGGCCGGCGCGAAACAGTCGGTCGAAGGCACGGCAGGCGACGGTCAATTCCTCGCGGTTGTCGGCCGCCATGATCTTCTCGATCATGGCATCGATGGCAGGGCTGGCGACGCCAGCGAGATTGTACGAGCCCTTGGTTGCGGCGACCTGCGAAGAAAAGAACGCGCGCATGGCATCGCCCGGAGTCGCCGACATGCTGAAGCGCTGGATCGTCATGTCGAAGTCGAAATCTTCCTGGCGCGCCTTGTGTTGCACGGCATCGACCAGGCGCACGCTCGCTTCGATCCCGAGCGTCGCAAGATTCTTGATGTAGGGCGCATGGTGCGGCTGGAACGAAGCCTCGTCCAACAGGAATTCGATCCTGAAGATCTCGCCGTTCGGCAGCACCCTCTTGCCGTCCTTGATCGGCAGGCCGGCCTCGCTCAGCAATTGCTGCGCCTTGCGCAGCAGGCTGCGGTCCTGCCCGGAGCCGTCCGAAACCGGCGGCGTGAACGGTGCGGCAAACACCTCGTCGGGAACCTGGCCGCGAAAAGGCTCCAGCAGCTTGAGCTCCTCCGGTGACGGCGGCCCGTCGCTCGCCATGAGGTCCGAATTCTGGAACGGCGACACCGTACGGGCATAGGCACCGTACATGATGGTCTTGTTGGTCCACTCGAAGTCGAAGGCATCGATCAGGGCCTCGCGTACGCGAGGATCCCTGAATTTGTCACGCCGCGTGTTGATGAACCAGCCTTGCGCACCGGACGGCGTGTCGTCGGGCACGACCTCCATCTTGACGCGACCATCCTTCGCGGCGGGGAAGTCATAGCGCGTCGCCCAGATGCGGGAGGTGAACTCCTCGCGGTAGAGATAATTCTTGCCGGTGAACCCCTCGAAGGCGACATCGCGGTCGCGATAGAATTCGTAGCGCACGACGTCGAAATTATAGCTACCGCGACAGGGCGGCAGATCGGCGGCCCACCAGTCCTTCACCCGCTCGAACTCGATGTAGCGATTGACCTCGAACTTGCCGACCTTGTACGGACCCGAGCCCAGCGGGATCTCCAGAGACGTTTCGTCGAACGGCCGGGACGCATAATACGCTTTCGAGAAGATCGGCAGGCTCGCCACATAGAGCGGAACGTCACGTGCTCGCCCCTTGGCGAAGGTCACGACAAGCGTCGCATCGTCGATCGCTTCCGCGCTGACCATGTCGCGCAGCTGCACGATGATCAGCGGATGGCCCTTGGTCTTCAGTGCGGTCAGCGAAAACGCAGCATCGTGCGCAGTGAGCTTGGCGCCGTCGTGGAATTTCGCCTCGGGCCGCATCGTGAAGCGATAGACCAGCCTGTCCGGCGATATCCGCACGGATCTGGCGGCAAGCCCGTACATCGCGTCCGGCTCGTCATTCGCGCGCAGCATCAGCGGCGCAAACGTCATGTCCATGCCTTGCGCGCCATCCCCTTTCAGGATGAAGGCGTTGAGCGAGTTGAAGGTCTGATAGGACTGATTATACGCGCGCACGGAAGGAATCAGCGAGAACGTGCCCCTCTTCGGCGCGTCGAGATTGACATAGTCGAAATGGCGGAAGTCAGCCGGGTACTTGAGATCGCCGAACGCCGAGATGCCGTGCGCCTCGGTCCCCGCTTCCGACGCCGCCGCGCCGCGCAACAGCGGCGCTCCAAGGGACGCACCGAGGGCACCGCCGACACCGAAGGCTAGCACATGGCGGCGTGACATCTGCGTCATGCGGGGGATGTCCTTCACGACTTCTTTGCGATCCGCGCCGCCTTGTCTGCGTCGTACCACCAGATGAACGGGAAGCCCGACTGCCCGTATTTGGGCAACTCCGCCGGCCGACCGAAACGATCCCAGCGGGCGGTGCGGACCTTCGAATAGGTCCATTGCGGCACGACGTAGTGGTTCCACAGCAACACGCGGTCGAGCGCCTTGGTTGCCGCGACGAGATCGTCGCGCCCCGTGGCGTAGATCACTCGCTCGACCAGTTTGTCGATCGCCGGATTCTTGATGCCGGCAATGTTGCGCGACCCCGGGATGTCGGCCGACTTCGACGACCAGAATTCGCGCTGCTCATTGCCCGGCGACTGCGACTCGCCCCAGGAATTGGTGACGATGTCGAAATCCCACTCGCGGGTCCTGTTCTCGTATTGAGTCGGGTCGACCGTCCGCACGCTGACAGCGATGCCGAGCCGTTCCAGCGACGGCTTGTAGAACAGCGTGATCCGCTCGAAGCTCGGATCCGAGTTCAGCAACTCCAGGGAGAACTGAGCGCCGGTCTTGACATCGACCAGCTTGCGGTCGCGCACCTCGTAGCCGGCTTCCTTGAACAGGCGCAGCGCCTCACGCAGATTGTCGCGCACGGCTTCCGGACTGCCGCCGACCGGATTGGTGTAGGCCGTCGTGAAGACTTCGGGCGGGACCTCGGCGCGGACGGTCTCGAGGATCTCGAGCTCTTTGCCCTGCGGCAAGCCGGTCGCCATGAGCTCGTCGATGCCGTCGAAATAACTGCTGATGCGCTTGTACTGGCCGTAGAAGATCTGCTTGTTCATCTCCTCGAAGTCGAACGCACAGTTGAGCGCACGACGCACGCGAGGATCCTTGAACTTGGCGCGGCGCAGGTTGGGCACGAAAGCCTGCATGACGCCCGAGCTGCGATTGGCGAACTCCTCGAGGATCACGCGCTTTTCGCTCACGGCCGGGAAGTCGTAGGCCGTCGCCCAGTTCTTTGCGCTGTTCTCGGTGCGCCAGTCCACCTGATCGGCCTTGAAAGCCTCGATCGCGACGGTGGCATCGCGGAAATACTCGTAGCGCATCTCGTCGAAATTGTTGCGGCCCACATTGGCGGCGAAGTCGCGCCCCCAATAATCCTTGACGCGCTCCAGCGCGATCGACCGTCCGGCAACGAATTCCTTGACCCTGTAGGGACCCGAACCCAGCGGCACTTCAAGCGTGGTGGCGGAGACATCCCGCTTGCGGCCCTGCGCGTCCGTCCCCTCCCACCAATGCTTCGGCAAGACCGTGAGCTGCCCGACGATCTGCGGCAGTTCGCGATTGCCCGGCGCATCGAACACGAACTTCACCTCGCGCTCGCCGACCTTCTCGGCCTTCACCACATGGCTGTAGTACGCCGAGTACATCGGGTGGTGCTTCTTAAAGGAATCGAGCGAGAAGATCACGTCGTCCGGGGTGACCGGCTGGCCGTCGTGCCATTTGGCCTGCGGCCGCAAACGATAGGTGACGAAGGAGAAATCAGCGGGGTGGCTGACGGCCCCGGCCAGCGCGCCATATTCGGTCGAAACTTCGTCGAGCGAGGGTGTCAGAAGCGTTTCGTAGATGAACGCCACGGCACCGGCGACCTGCCCCTTCACACCCGAAACGACGATGTTGAAATTGTCGAAGGTGCCGACGGCGATCTGGCGCGCGACGCCGCCTTTGGGCGCTTCCGGATTGACGTAGTCGAAGCGCTTGAAGTCGGCGGGGTACTTGACCTTTCCGAATAGCGACAGCGCGTGGCGCCATGGGAGTTCGCTCGCCGGCTGCGCCTGCGCCGATCCAACAACGGGAACACCGAGGGCGGGAAGCGCTGCGGCAGCAGTGCCGGTGAGCAGGAGATCGCGTCGGGTAATGGCCAAATCAACATTCCTGTCTTGAAGGAGGCTACTCCTTTAAGGTCCCAATATAGGCGAGGTTTCGACGGAATATGTTGCTTTTTCCTCATCTTGGAAGCCCGGCCGCTCCATCCAATGCGGCCAAACGCCCCGATAACGTCACCGCGAGGCCCGGATATGAAAACGGCCAGGCTTTTCAGCCTGGCCGCATAGTCCAGCTCAATGCCGAGAAACCTACTTTGCCGCGGTCGGCAGCGGCTTCGGGCTGTCGGAGAGACTGTTCAGGTAAGCGATCACGTCGGCACGCTCGCTATCCTTCGGGATGCCGGCAAAGCCCATCGCAGTGCCAGGGACAGCCGCCTTGGGATTTGCGATGAACTTGTTGAGCGCATCGAAATCCCAGGTGCCGCCCTTGCTCTTCATCGCGGCCGAGAAGTTGAAGCCGCCACGGCCCTCGCCGACATGGTCGCCGACGACGCCAAAGAGGTTCGGACCAACGCGATTCGGGCCGCCCTTCTCGAAGGTATGGCAAGCGCCGCACTTCTTGGCGGCGGAGGCGCCCTTTTCGACCGAGGCGGTCTGGAGCAGCTTCTCGATCGGCTCGGAGGCTGCGGCAGGAGCGCCGCCTTCCTTGCCGTGGCCGGCGTCTTCCTTCACGGCGATCTCGAAGCCCGGCTTTTCCGGCATCTTGGGCGAGAACAGCGCACTCGCGGTGAAGCTCGTCACCAGCAGAATCAGACAGGTGCCGAGCACGGCACCGAGAATCTTGTTCAGTTCGAAAGAGTCCATTTCCGGCCAGGCCCCACACCGCAAGAAGGAACAGCGGCCGAACGGCCGCCAGGACGAGCCTCGGGAGAATCAAACATTCCTTATTGTTTCCCCGAGTTTTGCCATTGAGATATCGGTTTGCCCGGGGTCTGGCAACCCGTATAAGCGAGCGGGCTTCAGGCCCGTCCCCACCCCATTTCTCGGCGCGGAAAACGCCCCGTTTCCAGGCCCTTGACCCGATGACCGATCCCCGCATCCTGGTGCTGATCCCGGCCCGCATGGCCGCCACCCGCCTGCCCGGCAAGCCGCTCGCCGATATCGCGGGATTGCCGATGATCGTGCACGTGATGCGCCGCGCCGAAGCCGCCCGAATCGGCCGGGTGGCGGTCGCAACCGACACGGCCGAGATCGCCTCGGTCGTCACTGCCCATGGCGGCGAGGCCGTGATGACACGCCCGGAGCACCCCTCCGGCTCCGACCGTATCCACGAGGCCATGCAGAAGCTCGATCCGGACGGCAAGGCCGAGATCGTGGTCAATCTCCAGGGCGATTTCCCGACCATTACGATCGACAACATCCGCGAGGTGCTGCCGCCGCTGCAAGATCCGGCCGTGGACATCGCGACGCTGGCCTCGCAGATCCACACCCAGGAGGAGGACCTCGCACCGAGCGTCGTGAAGGCGATCGGGACCTCGCTCGGTGGCAGGCGCATGCGCGCACTTTATTTCACCCGCGCCACGGCGCCGACCGGCGACGGACCGCGTTACCACCATATCGGCCTCTACGCCTACCGCCGCGCCGCGCTAGAGCGCTACGTCTCGCTGCCGCCCTCGCCGCTGGAATTACAGGAGAAGCTCGAGCAGCTCCGGGCCCTGGAAGCCGGAATGCGCATCGACTTTACCATCGTCGATACCGTGCCCCGCGGGGTCGACACGCCGGCGGACCTTGAGACCGCGCGCAGCATCCTTTCCAAATCCTGAGCCGCTGTTACAAAGCCGAGCATGAGCAAGATGAAAATCGCATTCCAGGGTGAGCCTGGGGCCAATTCCCACATCGCTATCGTCGAAGCCTATCCCGACGCCGAGCCGATGCCCTGCGCCACCTTCGAAGACGCGCTGTCGGCGATCTCTTCGGGCGAGGCCGATCTCGGCATGATCCCGATCGAGAATTCGGTCGCGGGCCGCGTCGCCGACATCCATCATCTGCTGCCGGCCTCCGGCCTCTTCATCATCGGCGAATGGTTCTTGCCGGTCCGGCACCAGCTGATGGCGGTGAAGGGGACCAAGCTCGAGGACATCAAGAGCGTCGAGAGCCATGTGCATGCGCTCGGCCAGTGCCGCCGCATCATCCGCAAGCTCGGCATCAAGCCGATCGTGCACGCCGACACCGCAGGCAGCGCCCGCGACATCTCCGAGCGCAACAACAAGACCGTCGCCGCGATCGCCTCGCGCCTCGCCGCACAGATCTACGGCCTCGACATCCTCGCCGAGGATATCGAGGACGAGGCGCACAACACCACGCGCTTCGTGGTGCTGGCGCGCGAACCGAAATGGGCCGCGCAAGGCTCAGGTCCGCTGGTCACGACTTTCGTGTTCCGGGTGCGCAATTTGCCGGCCGCGCTCTACAAGGCGCTCGGCGGCTTTGCCACCAACGGCGTCAACATGACCAAGCTCGAGAGCTACATGGTCGACGGCAATTTCTTCGCCACGCAGTTTTACGCCGATGTCGACGGCCACCCCGAGGACAAGGGCCTCGCCTTCGCCATCGAGGAACTGAAATTCTTCTCGCGCGAATTCCGCATCGTCGGCGTGTATCCGGGGCATCCGTTCCGCGCGACATTCAGCGAGACGCAGCAGGATTGAAATCGTGTCCCGGACGCGCGGAGCGCGAGCCGGGATCCAGAAGCTCCAATGGGCCCCGGCTCTGCGGCGCACCGCTGAAGGGCGATGCGTCCGGGGCACGATAGTGTTTACGCGGCCGCTCTGAGCCCGAACGCCTCGGCCAGCAGCGAATACGACCTCTTTCGCGCGTCGTGGTCGTAGACCGCCGTGATCACCATCAACTCGTCCGGCTTGCTGGCATCGATCAATGGCTGAAGCTTTTTCTGCACCGTCACCGGATTGCCCACGAAGAGGCGCGAGCGGTTGCGCAGGATCGAGGTGCGCTCGGACGCCGTATAGGGATAGGCCGTCGCCTCCTCGACGCTCGGCAACGGCAGATACTGGCCGCGGTCGCGGCGCAGGCGGTTGAGATCGAACGAGGTGGCTAGCTTTTCGGCCTCCTCGTCGGTATCGGCAACGATAGCAGCGACCGCGAGAATCGCGCGCGGGCTCGCACTCCAGGCCGAGGGCTGGAAGCGATTGCGGTAATGCACCATCGCATCGATCGCGTCGTGGG
Organism: Bradyrhizobium sp. SZCCT0153; assembly: GCF_018129995.1. Lineage (GTDB taxonomy): Bacteria > Pseudomonadota > Alphaproteobacteria > Rhizobiales > Xanthobacteraceae > Bradyrhizobium > Bradyrhizobium japonicum_G. The sequence continues at coordinate 1,270,369 of NZ_JAFCKS010000001.1, read as the reverse complement.
ACGCGAAATGATGGGCGAAGGCGAAGCCCATGCCGACTTGCGCCGCCAATTCCGAGGAATAATCGCTGGAGCCGAGCAGCCAGATCGGCGGCAACGGCGTGTCGTCGGGCATCGCGACGACGTTGTGGTAGGGATGCCCAGCAGGGAATTCGCGGGTCTGCCACAGGATCAATTCGTGCAGCCGCTCCAGGAAATCGTCGCCCTCGCGGCGATCGAGCCGGCTGCGAAGCGCGTACGCCGTGGCGCCATCGGTGCCGGGTGCGCGGCCAAGGCCAAGATCGATGCGGCCGGGAAACAGCGCCTCCAGCATCTTGAAACGCTCGGCCACGACCAACGGGGCGTGGTTGGGCAGCATCACGCCGCCCGAGCCGACGCGGATGTGCTTCGTCACCGCCGCGATCTGCCCGATCATCACGTCGGGCGCAGGGCTCGCGACGGAAGCGAGATTGTGGTGCTCGGCGAGCCAGTAGCGGACATAGCCGAGCCCGTCGACATGGCGCGCCAGATCGATGCTGTTGCGCAGCGCCGCGGCGGGCTTGGTGCCTGTGGTGACGACGGAGAGGTCGAGGACTGAGAGCGGGATCATCGCGCGTTAACGTAGTGGAGGGCAGCGCGGCGGCAATGGGCAGGCTGCGCAGATCTGACGTGCGGGCGGCAGGCCGGCTCGCCCTTAGCGAATGGTTGGGACAAGCGACCTCTCAATCATCAGAAATTCACGTGGCCCACACCCTTAGTTGCCTCGTCAAGCATCCAAAGATCCAATAAAGTATTGCAATACTGATATATTTATGGATCGGTGACCATCCCACGATATAGCGGATAGGAGCTAAAATTCAACATAATACGTGTGAAGTGGGCCACTTCCCATCATTGATGGGCTGTCGATCAAGCCGCCTTTGCCCTATCTTGGACCTTCGAAGCTGGACCTGACCGCCGGTCGCCTGAAATTGGAGTGAGTGGTGCCATGACTAACGCGACGATTCCCGCCCAAGCCGACGGGCAAGACGGGTACCTGAAGCGGCCTGCGATCTCCTTCGAGTTCTTTCCGCCCAAGACGGCAGATATGGAGCGCAATCTCTGGGACACCATCAACCGGCTGGCCCCGCTCGACCCGAAATTCGTCTCGGTGACCTATGGCGCCGGCGGCTCGACCCGCGAGCGCACCCATTCGACCATCTCGCGCATCCTCAAGGAAACGGCGCTGCTGCCGGCCGCGCATCTGACCTGTGTCGGCGCCTCGCGCGGCGAGATCGACGAGATCGTCGACCGCTATCACGAGGTCGGCGTCCGCCACATCGTTGCCTTGCGCGGCGATCCCGCCGGCGGCATCGGCACGCCCTATTCGAGCCATCCCGACGGCTACCAGAGCTCCGCAGACCTCGTCGCCGGCATCAAGACGCGGCACGCGGACATCGAGGTGTCGGTTTCGGCCTACCCCGAGAAGCACCCTGAGGCGCGCGACTTCGACGCCGACATCGACACGCTGAAGGCCAAGGTCGACGCCGGCGCTGCGCGCGCGATCACGCAGGTCTTCTTCGACAACGACCTCTACTTCCGCTATCTCGACCGCGTCCGCGCCCGCGGCATCGACATCCCGATCGTGCCGGGCATCATGCCGATGCACAATTTCAAGCAGGCCAGAGCCTTCGTCACCCGTGCCGGCACCTCCGTGCCGGACTGGTTCGCCGCGAAATTCGAGGGCCTCGATGACGACGCCGAGACCCGCAAGCTGGTGGCTGCCACCGTCGCAGCCGGCCAGGTGCAGAAGCTCGCCAAGCACGGCGTCGACACCTTCCATTTCTACACCATGAACCGCGCCGATCTCGTGTTCGCGATCAGCCATTTGCTCGGCATCCGCGCCAAGAGCGCGCAGAAGGCGGCGTAAGACAACATGACCGTACCCACCTCTCCGAAGCGTACCGCCCTGCTCAATGCCGCGCGCGAGCGCATCCTCGTGCTCGACGGCGCCATGGGCACGATGATCCAGAACCTCCAGTTCGACGAGGCCGCCTTCCGCGGCGAGCGCTTCAAGAATTTTCATCGCGACCTGCGCGGCAACAACGATCTCTTGATCCTGACCCAGCCGCAGGCGATCGAGGACATCCACGCCGCGTATTTGCGCGCCGGCGCCGACATCGTCGCCACCAACACCTTCTCCACGACCTCGATCGCGCAGGCCGATTACGATCTCACCGGCATCGTCTACGAGATGGCGCGCGAAGGCGCCCGCCTTGCCGGCAATGCCGCACGGCGCGTCGAGGCCGAGGACGGCAAGCCGCGCTTCGTCGCCGGCGCGATTGGCCCCACCAACCGCACCGCCTCTATCTCTCCCGACGTTTCCAATCCCGGCTACCGCGCCGTTACTTTCGACGACTTGCGCAAATCCTATGGCGAGCAGATCGACGGCATGCTCGACGGCGGCGTCGACCTGCTGCTGGTCGAGACCATCTTCGACACGCTGAACGCCAAGGCGGCGCTCTATGCGATCGCCGAGATCACCGAAGCTCGCGGCATCGACGTGCCCGTGATGGTGTCGGGCACCATCACCGACAAGTCCGGCCGCCTGCTGTCGGGCCAGATGCCGGAGGCGTTCTGGAATTCGGTGCGGCACGCCAAACCCGTCACCATCGGCTTCAATTGCGCACTCGGCGCCGAGGATTTGCGCGCGCATATCGCCGACATCGGCCGCGTCGCCGACACGCTGGTCTGCGCCTATCCCAATGCCGGCCTGCCCAACGAATTCGGCCAGTATGACGAGACCCCGGAATACATGGCCCGCCTGGTCGGCGAGTTCGCGCGCGACGGCCTCGTCAACATCGTCGGCGGCTGCTGCGGCACCACGCCGGAGCATATCGCGGCGATCGCGGCAGCCGTCGCGCCGCACAAGCCGCGCATCGTGCCGGAGATCGAGCCGCGCTTGAGGCTCTCCGGCCTCGAGCCATTCATCCTGACCGACGCCATCCCGTTCGTGAACGTCGGCGAACGCACCAACGTCACCGGCTCGGCCCGCTTCCGCAAGCTGATCACCAACGGCGACTATACGGCCGCGCTGCAGGTCGCGCGCGATCAGGTCGAGAACGGCGCGCAGATCATCGACGTCAACATGGACGAGGGCCTGCTCGATTCCGAAGCGGCGATGGTGACCTTCCTGAACCTCGTCGCCGCCGAGCCCGACATCGCCCGCGTCCCCGTGATGGTCGATTCCTCGAAATTCTCGGTGATCGAGGCCGGCCTGAAATGCGTGCAGGGCAAGCCGGTCGTGAACTCGATCTCGATGAAGGAAGGCGAGGACAAGTTCGTTCACGAAGCCGGGATCGCCCGCCGCCACGGCGCGGCCGTCGTGGTGATGGCGTTCGACGAGGCCGGCCAGGCCGATACGTTCGCGCGCAAGACAGAGATCTGCAAGCGCGCCTACGACATCCTGGTGGACCGCGTCGGCTTTCCGCCGGAAGACATCATCTTCGATCCGAACATCTTCGCGATCGCAACCGGCATCGAGGAGCACAACAATTACGGCGTCGACTTCATCGAGGCGACGCGCTGGATCCGCAAGAACCTGCCGGGTGCGCACATCTCGGGCGGCGTCTCCAATCTGTCGTTCTCGTTCCGCGGCAACGAGCCGGTGCGCGAAGCCATGCATTCGGTGTTCCTGTATCATGCCATCAAGGCCGGCATGGACATGGGCATCGTCAATGCCGGGCAGATGATCGTCTATGACGACATCGATGCCGAGCTGCGCCAGACCTGCGAAGACGTCGTCCTCAACCGCGATCCGGGCGCGTCCGAACGCCTGCTGGCGCTGGCGGAAAAATTCCGCGGCAACAAGACCCAGACCAAGGAAGCTGATCTGGCCTGGCGCGAATGGCCGGTCGAGAAGCGGCTGTCGCATTCGCTGGTGCACGGGATCACCGAGTTCATCGAAACCGATACCGAGGAAGCCCGCAAGGCGTCGAAGCGTCCGCTCGACGTGATCGAGGGCCCGCTGATGGCCGGCATGAACGTGGTCGGCGATCTCTTCGGCGACGGCAAGATGTTCCTGCCGCAGGTGGTGAAATCCGCCCGCGTCATGAAGCAGGCGGTGGCCTGGCTGATGCCGTTCATGGAGGAGGAAAAGGCGCGCAACCTCGCCAACGGCATCGGCACCGAGGGATCGAGCTCCGCCGGCAAGATCGTGCTCGCGACCGTGAAGGGCGACGTCCACGACATCGGCAAGAACATCGTCGGCATCGTGCTCCAGTGCAACAATTTCGAGGTCATCGACCTCGGCGTGATGGTGCCGGCCGCCAAGATCGTCGAGACCGTGAAGGCGGAGAAGGCCGACATCGTCGGCCTGTCCGGCCTGATCACGCCTTCGCTCGACGAGATGGCGTTCTTCGCCGGCGAATTGCAGCGCGAAGGTCTCAAGCTGCCGCTCTTGATCGGCGGCGCCACGACGAGCCGGGTGCACACGGCGGTGAAGATCGACCCGAGCTACCGCGCCGGTCCCGTCGTCCATGTCAACGACGCCAGCCGCGCCGTCGGCGTCGCCTCCTCGCTGCTGTCGCCCGAGAAGCGCGACGCCTACGCCGCCGAGGTGCGGGCCGAATACGCAAAAATCTCGGATGCGCATCTGCGCGCGCAGGCCGACAAGAAGCGGCTGAAGCTGGCGGCGGCGCGCGCCAACCGCGTGCCGGTCGATTTCGCGGCGAACAGGCCGGTGAAGCCGACCTTCCTCGGCACCAGGAGCTTTGACGACTACGATCTCGCCGAGCTCGTGCCTTATATCGACTGGACGCCGTTCTTCCAGACCTGGGAGCTTGCCGGGCGTTTTCCGGCCATCCTCGACGATGCCAAGGTCGGCGAGGTCGCGCGCTCGCTCTACGACGACGCGCGTAAAATGCTCGACCTGATCGTCAAGGAGAAATGGTTCCGGGCACGCGCGACGGTCGGCTTCTGGCCGGCGAATGCCGACGGCGACGACGTCGTTCTCTATGCCGACGAGAGCCGGACCAGGAGCATCGCGACGCTGCACACGCTGCGCCAGCAGCTCGAGAAGCGCGAAGGCCGCTTCAACGCCGCGCTCGCCGACTTCGTCGCGCCTGCGGGCGTGCCCGACTATGTCGGCGGCTTCGTCGTCACCGCGGGGATCGGCGAGGATGTGGTCGCCGACCGCTTCAAGATGGCGAACGACGATTACTCCTCGATCCTGTGCAAGGCGCTGGCCGACCGCCTCGCGGAGGCCTTCGCCGAGCGCATGCATGCCCGCGTGCGCCGCGAATTCTGGGCCTATGCGCCGGACGAGGCGCTGTCGCCCGACGATCTGATCCTCGAAAAGTACCAGGGCATCCGCCCCGCGCCCGGCTATCCCGCCCAGCCCGATCACACCGAGAAGGCGACGCTGTTCGAGCTGCTCGACGCCGAGGCGACCGCCGGCGTAAAGCTGACCGAGAGCTTTGCGATGTGGCCGGGCTCTTCCGTGTCGGGGCTCTATTTCGCGAACCCCGAGAGCTATTATTTCGGCGTCGGCAAGATCGAGCGCGACCAGGTCGAGGACTACGCCGCGCGCAAAGGCATGAGTGTGGCGGAGACCGAGCGCTGGCTCGCGCCGGTCTTGAACTACATCCCGTCGCAGCAGGCGCCCGACAAGGCCTTTACGGCGACGCCGGCGAACGACGAGACGTCGAAGGAGCTTGCCTCGCATCCGCCCGGCTGCACCTGCGCGGTGCATCTCGTCTGGCAGAAGAAGCGCGCGGGGGCGGGATAGCCCGCCTCCAGGGCAAAAAACGGGAAAACAACCCCATGCACAGTAGGGATGGGGTTGAAAAAGCTCGATAGATTTTCGGTCTTGCCGAAACGGCTTGCTCCGTCGGGCAAAACACCTGTAATATTCCATCATCGCCTGCTGCGGCCGTTACGCATTCCACGGCGACAGTCTGGATTGCTTCGCTGCGCTCGCAATGACGGAGCAAGTGGCGGCCCGGACCTCCGGCACACAAGCAACAGACATAACTTCGCTCGCGGGAACCCGCAGCTTGTGAACTCGATCACTTGTCCGCTCAACCTTGATTCGCTACGCTGTCGGTCTACTACCTTCAAACCGACGGTTTGCTTGGGGTCGAACATATGAAGCAGTTCATTGCACTCTTCGTCGCCGCGATCGTTCTTGTCGTGCTGCCCACGATTGCCTCGGCGGACTGTCCGAAAGGCTACGTGCCATGCGGCGAGCGAAGTCAGTTGTGCTGCCCAGGCAAGTAGCAAGCCGCAAATGGCTTTGGCTTGGTAGTGGAGTCTTTGTCGCGCTGGCCCTCGTGATGGTCGCGGTCTGGGTCGGATTTCCGCGAAAGAAGCAGACGATCACGGCGATCCTCTCCGAAACCGGATATTTCGAGGTGGTGCCGCCGAGCACGTTCGGGGGCCCCGGCACGATCAACACGATCGAATATCTCACCAACGGCCGGCTGGAGCTGCATCCGACCTGCGAGGTCGATCCCGCGCTGCTGACCGGCAAGATCCAGAAATCACCGACCGTGGACCGCGACCTCAAGCAGTCGCTCGAGAAGAATCTCGACGTGTCCGCGCAGGTCAGGGACAAGCTGTCCGCCGTCGCCGGCATGCAGCAGGTCGACTCGATCCACCTCAAGCTCGAGAATGCCAACATCCTGCTGATTTCCGACGAGTCGCTGATCTCGACCCGGAATGCGTTGCTGAAGGCCGAATGCGAGGACGCGGTCACCCAGAACATTTCGAGCGGGGGCGTCGTCTGCCAGACGCGGTCGGTGCTGGAAGCCGACGTCGTCTACGAGATCAAATACCACAACAAGATCTCGATGGAGGAGAAGGCCAAGCTGACCTCCGAGATCGCGGCGAAGCTCGACCTGGAGGCACACCAAGGCTCGGACGACAAGGTCTCCGGCTCCCAATTGTTCTTCGGCATCAGGCTGTCGCCGAGCCCGATCGTCCTGAAGAACGCGACGGGCGAGATCAAGCCCTGTACGCGGAAGTAGGATCGACGCCGCACCTCACCCCTGCCGTGAACGCAACGCGCGCTCGCCGCGACCAATGGCGGTCGCCGCCGAAGATCAGGGGAATCGGATGCTGAACGCCCAACAATTGATGTGGACACAGATCGCCGCCGGCATCGCCGTGCTGCTGTTTGGATTGATGCTGTTCAACCTGGTCCGCATGCGGGGCCGGATGCAAGCCGCGCGAAGCTGGGACAAGGTGGATGGGATCATCACGGTCTCCCGGGTCGACCAGCCCTCGGCGCACGCCTCGGACGATCGGAACGACGCCAGGCCCATCATCCGCTATCGCTATCAGGCCGGCGGCCAGGAGCTGGAAAGCGACAAGATATTTGTCGGCGGCCCCGTCATCACGACGCGGGTTCTGGCCGCAAAACTGGCCGGACGATATCCGGTCGGCGCGCATGTCGACGTCCATGTCGATCCGAGGCAACCGACCGAGGCGCTGCTCGAACCTGCTGCCGCGCAGAACGTCGCGGCGCTGGTGGCGTTCACGATGGTGTTCGGCGTCATCGCCGCCACCCTGACCGCGCATTCGCTCGCCGGCCACGTTCTCTACGCCGACAACGGCGTTCCGCTGTTCGCGTTTGCGCTGCCGATCATCGTGCTCGTGGGCGGCATGTTCTGCGTCGCCGAGTATGTCCGGACGCGCCGGCTGGCGAGCGCCAGCCTGCGCTGGCCGACCGCGTCGGGCAGGGTCACGCATTGCGACGTGATCGAGGAGATCATCGAGGAGAAGACCGACCACGACGATAAACCGACGACGTCAAAGCTTGTACACCGCTATCAGATCGATCTGCGCTACGCCTACAGGGTCGGCAAGCGCGACTTCATCGGCACCGAAGTCGATTGGGGCGGCACCATGATCTCCGGGCTGCGCGAGGTCGCCGAAAAGGCCGCGACGAAATATCGTCCCGGGCAGAAGGTCAACGTCTATTACGATCCGGACCAGCCGGGACAGGCGGTGCTGGAGCCTGCGAGCCGGGAAGGCGCGCTGGGTCCGCTGATCGGTGCCGCGGTCTGCGCGATCGTCGGCGGCCTTTTCCTGACGATCCTGATCAAGGTCGGGTTCGCGTAGCGGCGTGTGATGCGGCTCACCCCTTCGGCGGTGCCAGCGGCTGCACGATCTCCCGGAACGGCGCCAGCGCCTCGCAGGCGTCGGCGTGAGCCGACAGCGCCGGATAGCACGAGGCCTCGAACAGAAGCGGGTGCGCCTCGCGGGTGAAGCGCACGACGCAGGCCACCGCGACATCGGCGTGGCCGATGCGCATCCCCAGCCAGTACGGCGTCGTCACCTTGGCGCGCTCGGCCTCCAGCGCTTTCAGAACGTCCGCGATCTGCGCCTCGCAGCGCTCGACCCACAGCGCAAGCTGCTCCTTCCGCAGCACGCGCTCGTACAGCAGGCTCACCGCCTTGTCGCCGAGACCGGAGGCGAGCGCGCAGATGCGCAGATGCTTCCGCCGCTCGGCGCCGCTTCGCGGCAGCATCGCCTTCTCCGGTCCGACGAGCTCGTCGAGATAGTCCAGGATGATCGTGCTCTCGATCAGCGCCTCGCCGTCTTCGAGCACCAGCGTCGGCACGCGGCGCAGCGGATTATAGGGCGCGATCTTGTCGGCATCGCCGAAGGTCGACCACGGCCTGTGCTCGAAGGCGAGCCCGTAGAGCCGGAGCGCGATCGCGACGCGGCGGACGAAGGGGGAATCGTATTGGCCGATCAGGAACATGGGTCACCTCTCGTCATTGCCGGGCTTGACCCGCCTGCGGGCCGAAGCCCCTTCGGCGCGGCGAAGGCCCGGCAATCCATCTTCTTCACAAGGTCATTATAGGATAAGGATGGATGCCCGGTTCAAGTCCGGGCATGACGATTTCGGACCGAGGCGCGATCTCATGCGATATCTGCTGCCTGGCATTTCCGGACTTTTGATCGCAACAACCATCGCCCATACGCAGGACCGCCCGATCGGCTTCCAGACACCGTCGAAGAACATCGCCTGCCAGTTCTTCACCGATAACGGCCAGGGCGTTCTTCGCTGCGACATCATGAACCTGGAAAGCCGCCCGCGCCGGCCCGCCGATTGCGAACTCGAATGGGGCAACGCCTTCGAGATGAGCGCAAAGGGAGCCGCGGGACGCATCTGCGCCGGCGACACGGTGATGGATCCGTCGTTGCCGGTGCTCGCCTATGGCGAGGTGTGGCAACGCGGCGGATTTACCTGCCGGTCGGAGCAGACCGGGCTGACATGCTTCAACGCGATGCAGCGGGGATTTTCGCTGGCAAGGGCGAAGCAGGAGGTGTTTTGAGTTTGTAAGCACACATGAGCGGAGCGACATGTGGGCGCGGTAGCCCCGGATGTCGCTTCGCTCATCCGGGCTGCGATACCGTCGGGTCGAGGGGCGGCGCGGCCGCAATGCATTCCGTCATTGCGAGCGTAGCGAAGCAATCCAGAACCTCTCCGCGGGCGCAGTCTGGATTGCTTGGTCGCAAGGGCTCCTCGCAATGACAGTGAGGGGGTAGGCCGCAGACTATTCAATAATCGGCACATGCCTCGCCGCATTGCGCGACACTGTGCCATCAAGCCGCGGATCGTCGGCGATCTCGATCTGGCGGCGGAACGGGCGGAAGCCGGAGCGCTGATAGAACGCAACGGCGGACGGATGGTCGAAGGTGCAGGTGTGCACCCAGACGCGGCGGAGGTCGCGTGACCATGCGAGCTCCAGCGCGCGGTTCATCAGGAAGTGGGCCGCGCCCGTCCCGATCAATGGCGAGGTAACGCCGAAATAGACCAGCTCGCATTGGCCGGCCTCGCGAAAGTCCAGCTCCAACAGGCCTTCATCGCGGCCGTCCACGACAAGTGCATAGATCTCGACGCCCGGTGCATGGATGATTGCGGCGAGCTCGGCGTCGTTCATGCGCGCCCGTGAAAACCACAACCACTCCTCGCCGACGCGGCGATGGAGATCGCGATACCAATGAAGCGCGGGGGCATCGGCCCTGCGCAGCGTCCACGCGCCTGGCGGATCGTCACGGCGTGAGGGGCGCGCGGTCATCTCCAGATGAGTGACGACGGCGGCGATCTTGCCGGCGGGGACGTCGGAATAGCCATCGGGAAGGATCATGGTTGGTTGCTTCCCTTCGTATTGGGTCGAAGGACGGTGCCGTTTGAGGAGCGGCAGCAGCGCCACACGCCGTCATTGCGAGCGCAGCGAAGCAATCCAGACTGTCTCCGCGGCGGCAGTCTGGATTGCTTCGTCGCAAGGGCTCCTCGCAATGACAGGGAGAGAGAGCGTGTGCCGCTACCCCTCCCCCTCATCACTCGCCAGCACGCCCTTCACCGCACGCGCCCAGCCCGCGAGCTTCCGCTCGCGCGTCGCCTGGCTCATGTTCGGCTTGAAGCGATGCTCGAGGCGCCAGTTGTCGGCGAATTTGGTCGGCTCGGGATAGACGCCGGCCTCGAGGCCGGCGAGATAGGCGGCCCCCAGCGCCGTGGTCTCCTGGATCACGGGGCGATCGACCGGAGCGTCGAGCAGATCGGAAAGGCGCTGCATGGTCCAGTCGGACGCCGTCATGCCGCCGTCGACGCGGAGCACGACGCTGGCGGTCTCCGAGCTCGGCCAATCCGCGCGCATCGCGGCCCAGAGATCGAAGGTCTGGTAGCAGACGCTCTCCAGTGCGGCATGCGCGAGCTCGGCGGGGCCGGTGTTGCGGGTGAGGCCGAACAGCGCGCCGCGGACGCGCGGATTCCAGTAGGGCGCGCCCATGCCGACGAAGGCCGGCACCAGATAGACGCTCTGCATCGAGTCGGACTGATCGGCAAGAGGTCCGGTCTCGGCGGCGTGCTTGATGATGCCGAGGCCGTCGCGCAGCCACTGCACCGCCGAGCCCGCGACGAAGATCGAGCCTTCGAGCGCGTAGGTGCGTTTTCCCGCGAGCTGATAGGCGACGGTGGTGAGCAGCTTGTTCTTCGAGACGACCGGCGTGGTGCCGGTGTTGAGCAGCGCGAAGCAGCCGGTACCGTAGGTGGACTTCATCATGCCCGGGCGGAAGCAGGCCTGGCCGATGGTCGCGGCCTGCTGGTCGCCGGCGATGCCGGAGATGGCGATGGCGCCGCCGAAGAGATCAGGCACGCTCTCGCCGAAGCGGGCGGAGGAATCCTTCACCTCGGGCAGCATCGAGCGCGGCACGCCGATGATCTCCAGGAGTTCGTCGTCCCACTGTCCGGTGTGGATATTGAACAGCAGCGTGCGCGAGGCGTTGGTGGCGTCGGTGGCGTGCACCTTGCCGCCGGTGAGGCGCCACAGCAGATAGCAGTCGACGGTGCCGAACATCAGCTCGCCGCGCGCGGCACGCGCCCGCGCGCCGGGGACGTGGTCGAGGATCCATGCGACCTTGGTGCCGGAAAAATAGGGATCGATGATCAGGCCGGTCTTCTGCGAGATCACCGGCTCGCGGCCTTCTGCTTTCAGTTTGGCGCAGATGTCGGCGGTGCGGCGGTCCTGCCAGACGATGGCGCGGTGCACGGCCTGGCCCGTGGCGCGGTCCCACACCACGGTGGTCTCGCGCTGGTTGGTGATGCCGATCGCGGCAATGTCCCTTGCGCCGATGCCGGCCTGCTCGATCGCGTCGCGGCACACCATCACGGTCGAGGTCCAGATGTCCTCCGGCTCGTGCTCGACCCAGCCCGAGGCCGGGAAATGCTGCGGGAATTCCTGCTGCGCGCGGGCCGCGATGGAAATGTCGCTGCGGAACACGATGGCGCGCGAGGAGGTGGTGCCCTGGTCGATGGCGAGGACGAAAGACATGGTAGCTACCCTGGCGTTTTCTTGGCGTTGTCCCGAGAGGGATCATTGTGTCGCGCCAAGAAAAGGGGATTGGCAGGGGAAGGTCAAGCCGAGAGGCGCTTACCCTCCCCTGGAGGGGGAGGGTCGGCTCGCATTGAGCGAACCGAAATGTGAGACGGGGTGGGGTGATCTCTCCACACGGGCGGCTTTCGACGCGGAGAGACCGTCACCCCACCCCGCTACGCATTTCGCTGCGCTGCATGCGTAGCGACCCTCCCCCTCCAGGGGAGGGTAAGAGAAGCGGGCTCGAAACATTATGTTCGGCGATGTTTCAGGGGCGCTGTTTCCGCCTCACGCGATCCGCAGAGTTCGACATGGATGCGTTCGAGCACGGCGGTCAGATCGCTTGTGATCTCAGAATTCCAGAAGCGAATGACGCGATAGCCCTTCGTTCTCGAGCCAGCTCTGCCGTGCACGATCTCGGTCGGCCGTCTCATCTTCGTTATGGTGTCCGCCGTCGAGTTCGATGATCAGGCGCTTTGCTGGGCAGAAGAAGTCGACAATGCAAGAACCGATCGGTGCTTGTCGTCGGAAGTGCGAGCCTTCGATCGGCATTTCCTTGATGGCGCGCCAAAGCATCCGTTCATGCGGCGTCGTATTTGCCCTCAACTTCTTCGCGGCGGCGCGGCGTATTGATGTGGAGACCATTGCCGTGGCTTCACCCCACCCCGCTCACGCTTCGCGCGAGCGACCCTCCCCCTTCAGGGGAGAGTAAAGTGGAGCGCGCTCGCGGCAAAATTGCAAGTGAAAGAGAGCTACACCGCGGCCGTGGTCACGCCGCCGTCGATGACGATGGTCTGGCCGGTCATGAAGCTCGACGCATCCGAGGCGAGGTAGGCGACGGCGCCGGCGATCTCGTCGGGTTCGCCGATGCGGCGGAGCGGCGTGGTGGCGGTGCGGCGCTTGAGGTTGGCTTCGTCTTCCCACAGCGCGCGGGCGAAGTCGGTCTTGACGAGGCCGGGCGCGATGCAGTTGACGCGGACGCCTTTCGGGCCCCATTCGCCGGCGAGCGAGCGGCACAGCGCGAAGTCGGCGGCTTTGGAGATGCCGTAGGCGCCGATCACGGTGGAGCCGCGCAGGCCCCCGATCGAGGAGATGATGACGACGGAGCCATTGCCGCGCTCGGCCATCTGCGGGATCGCGAGCGCCGAGAGCCAGATGTTGCTCTTGACGTTGCTGCCCATGATCTTGTCGAAGGCCTCGTCGGTGATGTCGAGCAGCGGGCCGTAGTAGGGATTGACCGCGGCGTTGCAGACGAGGATGTCGATCTTGCCGTAGTGTTTCGTTGCGCCCGCGATCAGCGCCTCGACTTCGGCCTTGCGGGCGATGTTGCAGGGAATGACGACGGCATCGCCGCCGGCCGCCTTGATGCCGTCGACGACCTCCTGGCAGGCCTCGGCCTTGCGCGAGGACACCACGACCTTGGCACCGAGCTTTGCCAGCAGCTCGGCGGAGGAGCGGCCGATGCCGCGGCTGGAGCCGGTGACCACGGCGACCTTGCCGGTGAGATCGAACGGGGTGTTTTTCATTGTTGTTGCCTCGCTGACGCCGCGTACTCCGTCATTGCGAGCGGAGCGAAGCAATCCAGGATCTTTCCGCAGAGAAAGTCTGGATTGCTTCGTCGCAAGTGCTCCTCGCAATGACGGTGGAGAGACCTAGATCAACCCGCCGCCATCGGCGACGCGGCGCTGGTGGTAGTCGGTGTCGCCGAACGAGTTCTCGATCATGGTGAGGCGCTTGAAGTAGTGGCCGATCTTCGCCTCCATGGTCATGCCGATGCCGCCGTGGAGCTGGATCGCCTGCTGTCCGACGAACTTCAGCGACTTGCCGATCTGCACCTTGGCCGCCGCAATCGCGTTGGCGCGCTCCTTGGCGTTCTCGAAATCGCCGGCCATGGTCGCGAACATCGACATCGATCTCGCTTGCTCGGTGGCGACGAACATGTCGGAGGCGCGGTGCTGGAGCGACTGGAACGAGCCGATCGCGACGCCGAATTGCTTGCGCGTCTTGATGTACTCGACCGTGGTCTTGAGCGACTCGTCCATCAGACCGACGGCCTCGGCGCAGAGCGCGATGCGGGCCTCGTCGACGACGCGCTCGATCAGGGCGAGCGAGTCCTCGGGATTGCCGATTACGGCGTCGCTGCCGACCTCGACACCGGTGAAGGTGATGTCGGCGGCGTGCAGGCCGTCCTGGGTCGGGTACGACTTCTTGGTCACGCCCTTGGCGTTCGCGGGCACCAGGAATACGCCGATGCCGGTCTTGTCGCGACGGTCACCCCTGGTGCGCGCGGTGACGATGAGCGTATCGGCGTTCTCGCCGTTGAGCACGACGAATTTCTCGCCGTCGATGACGTAAGCCTCGCCCTTCTTCTTGGCGGTCGTGGTGACGTCGAACAGATCGTAGCGCGAGTTCTTCTCGAGCTGGGCGAACGCCAGCGTCTTGCTGCCATCGACGATGCCGGGCACGTGCGCGGCCTTCTGCGCATCGGTGCCGGCATGGCGCAGGAAGCCGCCGCCGATCACGACGGTTGCGAGATAAGGCTCGAGCACCAGCGCCTTGCCCAGCGCTTCCATCACGATCATGGTCTCGACGCCGCCGCCGCCGAAGCCGCCATCGGCTTCCGCGAAGGGCAGGCCCAGCAGGCCCTGCTCGGCCAGCTTGCCCCAGACCGCTTTGCTCCAGCCGCCCTTCTCCTTCATGTATTTCTTGCGGCTCTCGAAATCGTAGGAATCGGTCAGCAGGCCGTCGATGCTGTCCTTGAGAAGCCGCTGCTCCTCGTTCAAATCAAAATCCATGTTCTTTGGTTCCTCGTACCCGGACTATTTGGCTTCGTCATTCCGCGATGGCCCGAAGGGCCAGGCCCGGAATCCATAATCCCGATTGGTGGTTATGGATTCCGGGCTCGCGACTTCGTCGCGCCCCGGAATGACGGTGGAAGAATTGCCCTCCCCGCCTCCGCGGAGAGGAGAAGATCACAGCCCCAGCACGGCCTTGGCGATGATGTTGCGCTGGATCTCGTTGGAGCCGCCGTAGATCGAGACCTTGCGATTGTTGAAGTAGCTCGGCGCGATCTGGGCGGTCCAGTCCATGGCTTCGTTCGAGCCGTCGTCGCCGTGCACATCGTAGGGCGCAGCGAACGGGCCGATCACTTCCATCAGGAGCTCGGTGGTGGTCTGCTGGATCTCGGAGCCCTTGATCTTCAGCACGGACGAGGCCGGATTGGGCTTGCCCTTGCCGTGCTTGCCTTCGTCGGCGACAACGCGCAGCTGGGTCAGCTCGAGCGCCTTCAGCTCGATCTCGCAGGCCGCCAGCTTCTCGCGGAACGCGGCGTCCTGGATGATCGGCTTGCCGGCGGATTCGACCTTGCCGGCGAGATCGCGGATGCGGCGCAGCCGCTCCTTGGAGACGCCGACCCGGGCGATGCCGGTGCGCTCATTTCCGAGCAGGAATTTCGCGTAATCCCAGCCCTTGTTCTCCTCGCCGATCAGGTTCTCGACAGGCACCTCGACGTCGTCGAAGAACACCTCGTTGACCTCGGCGCCGCCGTCGATGGTCTGGATCGGGCGCACGGTGACGCCCTTCGACTTCATCGAGAACACGATGAAGGAGATGCCCATCTGCTTCTTGGCATTGTTGTCGGTGCGGCAGAGGCAGAAGATCATGTCGGCGTGCTGGGCCAGCGTGGTCCAGGTCTTCTGGCCGTTGATGATCCACTTGTCGCCCTTGCGTTCGGCCTTGGTCTTGAGCGAAGCGAGATCGGAGCCGGAGCCGGGCTCGGAGAAGCCCTGGCACCACCAATCGTCGACATTGGCGATGCGCGGCAGATACTGCTTCTTCTGCTCCTCGTTGCCGAAAGTGTAGATGACGGGGCCGACCATGCTGACGCCGAAGGCGAGCGGCTGCGGCGCCGGATAGGACTGCAGCTCCTCGTTGAAGATGTAGTGCTGCACCGATGTCCAGCCGGTGCCGCCATATTGCTTCGGCCAGTGGCTGACGCCCCAGCCCTTCTTGTTGAGGATGCGCCACCAGGTCACCATCTCGTCCTTGGAGAGGTGGCGGCCCTCGACCAGCTTGCGCCGCGTGTCCGGCGGCACGTTGTCGCGGAAGAATGACCGCACTTCCTCGCGAAACGCCTGCTCTTCTTTCGTGAATGCGAGATCCATCGGATCCTCCTGTGAATTACTGCAAAACCTCGAACAACCCCGCCGCGCCCATGCCTCCGCCGACGCACATGGTGACGACCGCGTATTTGGCCTTGCGGCGGCGGCCTTCGATCAAGGCGTGGCCGGTCAGGCGCGCGCCCGACATGCCGTAGGGATGGCCGACCGCGATCGCGCCGCCGTCGACGTTGATCTTCTCAGGGTCGATGCCGAGCTTGTCGCGGCAATACAGCACCTGCACCGCGAAGGCTTCGTTCAGCTCCCAGAGGCCGATGTCGTCGACGGTGAGGCCGTGGCGCTTGAGCAGCCGCGGCACCGCGAAGACCGGGCCGATGCCCATCTCGTCCGGCTCGCAGCCGGCGGAGACGAAGCCGCGGAAAATGCCGAGCGGCTTGAGGCCGCGCTTGGACGCTTCCTTGTCGCTCATGATCACGGAGGCGCTGGCGCCGTCGGAGAGCTGGCTGGCATTGCCGGCGGTGATCGAAAAACCTTCGCCGCGGACGGGCTTGAGGCCGGCAAGGCCCTCGGCCGTGGTCTCGGGGCGTGGACCTTCGTCCTGCGACAGCGTCACCTCCTTGAACGAGACGGCACCGGTCGCCTTGTCGGTGACCGCCATCTGCGTGGTGATCGGCGCGAGCTCGTCCTTGAACTTTCCGCCCTGCTGGGCGGCCGCGGTGCGGCGCTGGCTCTCCAGCGAATATTCGTCCTGCTTCTCGCGCGAGATGCCGTAGCGCTTGGCGACGATTTCGGCCGTGTCGATCATGGGCATGTAGACCTCGCCCTTGATCTTGAGCAGAGCGGGGTCCTGGGCGTGGAAGCCGTTCATCTTGTCGTTTTGCACGAGCGAGATCGACTCGCCGCCGCCGCCGACCGCGATCTCGACGCCGTCGAAGATCACCGAGCGCGCGGCGAGCGCGATCGCCTGCAGGCCGGAGGCGCATTGCCGATCGATCGTGGTGCCGGCGACGGTGACGGGAAGGCCGGCACGCAGCAGCGCCTTGCGTGCGATGTTGCCGCCGGTGGCGCCCTGCTGGAGCGCTGCGCCCATCACGACGTCCTCGACCTCCTTCGGGTCGACCTTGGCGCGCGCGACGGCCTCGCCGATGGCGTGGCCGAGCAGGGTTGCGCCCTCGGTGGCGTTGAGTGCGCCGCGATAGGCCTTGCCGATCGGGGTGCGGGCGGTGGAAACGATGACGGCGTCGGTCAAGAACGACCTCCTGATGCGAGTGGCGTGGATTGTGACGGTTTCTGCTGCTGGCGCAACTCGTGGCGCGACAGCTTTCCGACCGGCGTGCGCGGCAGATCGTCGACGAACACGACCTCGGCCGGCAGCTCGTGCTTGCCGACCTTGCCGGCGAGCTGCGCGCGCAGCTCGTCGAGCGAGAACGGCTTTGCGCCGGGCTTCAGCTTGATGAAGGCCTTGGCGGCCTCGCCGCGGTACTGGTCGGGGATGCCGAGCACGATCACCTCGTGCACACCGGGAATGGTGTAGATCGCCTGCTCGATCATCTGCGGATAGACGTTGAAACCGCCGGAGATGATCATGTCCTTCTTGCGGTCGACCAGGAAGAAATAGCCGTCGGTATCGACATAGCCGATGTCGCCGGTGAGGAAGCGGCCGTCGACGAAGGCATCAGTCGAACCCTCCGGCTTGTTCCAGTAGCCCTTGGTGACGTTCGGGCCCTTGATGCGTATCTCGCCGACTTCGCCCGGCGGCAATACGCGGGTCGGATCGTCCAGCGCGACGACGTCGAGCTCGATGCCGGGCAGCATCAGGCCGATCGAGCCGGGCTTGTCCGGGCCAACCGGCGGATGGCCGGTGCCGGGCGAGCAGGTCTCGGTCATGCCCCAGCCGCTGCGCAGCTTCTTGCCGACCTTGCGCTCGAAGAAGTTGGCGATCTCCACCGGCAGCGGCGCGCCGCCGGAGCCGATGGTGGCGAGCGAGGAGAAATCGCGCTTGTCCAGATCAGGGAGGGCTGCGATCGCGATCCACATCGTCGGCACGCCCGGAAAATAAGTCGCGCGCTTGACCTCGATGTCGCGCATCACCGCTTCGACGTCGAAGCGCTGATGCAGCGAGATCAGATGGCCGCGGCTCAGCGAGGACAACAGCACGACGGTGAGCGCATAGATGTGGAACAGCGGCAGCACGCAGATCACGCGCTCGATGGCGTCGCCGCGCGCCGCGCGTGAGGGCTTGCCCCAGACGTCGTAGATCGACACCGCAGACGTCAGATTGCCGTGGGTGAGCATGGCGCCCTTGGGCAGGCCGGTGGTGCCGCCGGTATATTGCAGCAGCGCGACGTCGGCGGCGGTCACTTTCGGCCACTCTGCCGGCGCGGTCGCCCCCTCGACGAAGGTCCTGAAGGTGACGATGCGGGGATCATCGGGGATCGGCGCCTGCGGCGTGCCGACCTTGCCCCAATTGTCGTCCTCGCAGACGACCAGGCGATCGATCAGGCCCTTCTCGAGAAACTTCAGCGCCGTCGGCAGCAGCGCCGCGAGGTTGGAGGTGACGAGCAGGCGCGAACCGGAATCGGAGACCTTGTGCGTCAGCGCGATCTCGCCGTCGAGCGGCGAAAGATGCGCGACGCGGGCGCCGGCCTTGAGCGCGCCGAAGAAATTGACGGGGTGGTCCGGCGTGTTGCCGAGGAACAGCGCGACGGAGGCGTTGCTGCCGCAACCGGCGCGCAGGAACGCGGCGGCCGCACGCCCGGCCATGGCGGCGAGCTCGGCATAGGTGATCGGCCGGTCGCGGAATTCCAGCGCGGCGCGCGGGCCGTACTCGGCCGCGGCCTTCGCCAGCAGATCAGGCAGCGAGCCCTGGACGATGGTGTCGTCCCAGCACACGCCCTCAGGATAAAACTGTTCGCCGGGATGGGTCATTTTCTTGATTGCTTGAGCGAGCAACTAACACAGACCGTCATTCCGGGGCGCGACGAAGTCGCGAGCCAGGAATCCATAATCGCCAACTGGGGTTATGGATTCCGGGCCTGCGCCTTGCGGCGCATCCCGGAATGACGAAGGTTGAGACGAAGCGACCATTACGCCGCTTTCGACGCGGCCGCGAGCGAGGCGAACGTCTTGCCTTCGGCCGCGAGCTTCTTCAGCAGCGGCGCCGGCTCGAGGCTCTTGTCGTTGGTCTCCTTGGCGTAGAAGGAGAGGCGATCGGCGATGTGCTTGAGGCCGACGCTGTCGGCCCAGAACATCGGGCCGCCGCGATAGATCGGCCAGCCATAGCCGTAGAGCCAGACCACGTCGATGTCGGAGGGCCGCGCCGCGATGCCTTCTTCGAGGATCTTCGCGCCCTCGTTGATCATCGGGTACATCATGCGCTCGAGGATCTCCTCGTCGCTGACGGCGCGCTTCTTGCGGCCGAGACGGAGCAGCGTCTCGTCGATCAGCTTCTCGACCTCCGGATCGGGCAGCGCCGAGCGGGAGCCCGCCTCGTACTTGTAATAGCCCTTGCCGGTCTTCTGGCCGAAGCGGCCGGCTTCGCACAGCGCGTCCGCGATCTCCGACTTGATGCCGCGATCCTTGCGCGAGCGCCAGCCGATGTCGAGGCCGGCGAGGTCGCCCATCGCGAACGGCCCCATCGGCATGCCGAATTTGGTCACGACGGCGTCGACCTGCTGCGGCAGCGCGCCTTCGAACAGCAGCTTTTCCGACTGCTTGCCGCGCTGGGCCAGCATGCGGTTGCCGACGAAACCGTCGCAGACGCCGACCACGGCCGGCACCTTCGCGATTTTTCGCGCGATGGTCACGGCAGTGACCAGCGCATCCGGCGCGGTCTTGTCGGCGCGCACGATCTCGCACAGCTTCATGACGTTCGCCGGCGAGAAGAAGTGCATGCCGAGCACGTCCTGCGGGCGCTTGGTCGACTTCGCGATCTCGTCGATGTTGAGATACGAGGTGTTGGAGGCGAGCACGGCGCCGGGCTTGACGTACTGGTCGAGCTTGCCGAACACTTCCTTCTTCACCGCCATGGTCTCGAACACGGCCTCGATGACGAGGTCGGCATCGCCGACGTTCTCGATGCCGACGACGCCGTTGATCAGCGCCATGCGCTTGGCGGGCGCATCGGCGGGAATGCCGCCGCGCGCGGCGGTCGCTTCCCAGTTCTTCTGCATGATGCCCATGCCGCGCTTGAGCTGCTCCTCGCCGGTCTCGATCAGGGTGACGGGAACACCGGCATTGGCAAAGGACATCGCGATGCCGCCGCCCATGGTGCCGGCACCGAGGATGGCGACGCGGTTCACCGGCCGCGACTTGGTGCCCTCAGGCACGCCTGCGATCTTGCTGGCCTCGCGCTCGGCGAAGAAGGCATAGCGCTGCGCCTTGGACTGGTCGCTGGCGACGAGCTTCAAGAAGCCCTCGCGCTCCTTCTTCAGGCCTTCGTCGAACGGCAGGTCGATGGCGTAGCCGACAGCGTCGGCCGCGGCGAACGGCGCTTCCAGGCCGCGCGACTTCTTGGTCATCGCGGCGACCGCATTGGTGAAGATCGAGCGGTCGGCCTTGGCGGCGGCGATCTTGGAATCGTCGTCGCGCAGGCGCCGCAGCGGACGCTTCTCGGAGAGCAATTTGCGGACGAACGCTTCGCCGCCGGAGGCCGGCCCCTCGACGATCTCCTCGATCAGCCCGTTCTTGAGCGCTTCCGCCGCACCGATGGGATCGCCGCCGACGATCATCTTGACGGCGAGTTCCGGCCCGACCGCACGCGGCAGGCGCTGGGTGCCGCCGGCGCCCGGCAACAGGCCGAGTTTCACCTCGGGCAGGCCGAGCTTTGCCTCCTTGACCGCCACGCGGAAGTGACAGGCCAGCGCGACTTCGAGCCCGCCGCCGAGCGCGGTGCCGTGAATCGCGGCCACGACCGGCTTCGGCGAGTTCTCGATCTCGGACAGCACGTCGTTGAGGGCGGGCGGCTTCGGCGGCTTGCCGAATTCGGTGATGTCGGCGCCGGCAATGAAGGTGCGGCCGGCGCAGGTCAGCACGATGCCCTTGATGGCGGGATCGGCAATCGCAGCCTTGACGCACTCCAAAATGCCGCCGCGGACCGCAGCGCTCAACGCATTCACCGGAGGGCTGTCGACCGTGACGATCCCGACTTCATCATGACGCTCAAGCTTGACCACTTCGCTCACGGTGTCCCTCCTTGGTGGGGTAACTTTTGTTCGATTTCGCACTGCGGAATTTAATTCCGCATCTTGACGGCAGGGTTATTTTGAAGCACGTGACTTGTCAACGACTCCGCGCAAGAAGCAGATCAGGGATGAAGCGTACAGCAAAGAAGGCCGCGACCGATCGGAATTTCGTCGTCGCGCTTTCCCGCGGACTAGACGTATTGCGCGCATTTCAACCCAGCGACGGTCTCCTCGGCAACCAGGAAATCGCGGCCCGCACCAATCTGCCCAAGCCGACGGTTTCGCGGCTGACCTATACGTTGACGAAGCTCGGTTATCTGACGCCGGTTCCCCGCTTCGAGAAGTATCAGCTCGCGCCGGCCGCGATGGCGCTCGGATACGCTGCGCTGGCCAATCTCGGTGTTCGGCATTTGTCCGAACCGTTTCGCGAAGACATGATGCGCTCGACGGGAGGCGCCGTTGCCGTCGGCGGCCGCGACCGTCACAGCATGATCTATTTCGGGCAAAGCCGCGGCAGCGAAACGGTCGGCGTTCAACTTGACGTCGGCTCCCGCGTGCCGATTGCAACCAGCGCGATGGGCCGGGCCTATTTCTGGGCGCTCGACGAAAACGATCGCGCAGAACTGTCGCGTGTCCTGCGCGAACATTACGGCAGCCGCTGGCCCAAGATGCGCGACGGGCTGGAGCGTTCCGGCGAAACCGTCGCGAAATACGGTTTCGCGATCTCGGTCGGCGACTGGCATGACGACATCGGCGCAGCCGGAGTCGCGCTGAAGCTGAACGACGGAACCGGGCCCTATGCCTTCAATTGCGGCGCGCCCGCATTCCGTTTCACGGAAGAGCGTTTGATCAACGACATTGGACCGCGTCTGCTTGCGATGGTAAGGAACATCGAAGCGGCACTTGGGGGTCTGATGCCGCATTCCAAAAAAGACGTCAGCAAAAAGCTGAAATCAGGAGGGAAAGTTGCGCGTGTGGCCGAGGGGATCAGATAGCCTTTGTCGTCGCCGGGAGCGGTTCACACCGCCCCTTTGCCCATTCAACAGTGTGGGCGAGACGAGATGACGCAGGCACAGCTCGCGCAGGGGACATCGCCCCTGCTCGCAGTTCACGACGTCAGCGTCGTGTTCGGCGGCATCATTGCGCTCAACGGCGTGTCCTTCGACATGCACAAGGGCCAGATTCTCGGGTTGATCGGCCCCAACGGCGCCGGCAAGACCACGCTCTTCAACTGCCTCTCGCGGCTGTACCAGCCGTCGTCCGGCGACATCCTGATGGAAGGCGCGAGCATCCTGTCGCGGCCGCCGCACCGGATCGCCGAGATCGGGATCGGCCGCACCTTCCAGAACGTGGCGCTGTTTCCGAATCTCTCGGTGATGGACAACGTGCGCGTCGGCGCCCATTCCAAGACCTCCAGCGACATCATCAGCGACTCCCTGAGGCTCGCGTGGGTCCGGCGCAGCGAGAGCAGCGTCAACGAGAAGGTGCACGAGATCCTGGCCTATCTCAAACTCGAGGACGTCGCCCACACCGTCGTGTCCGGCCTGCCCTTCGGCACGCAGAAGCGCGTCGAGCTTGCGCGCGCGCTCGCGGCCGATCCGAAAATCCTGCTGCTCGACGAGCCGGCCGGCGGCCTCAACCATGAGGAAGTCTATGTGCTCGGCGACCTCATTCGCCGCATCCGGGACGACCGCCACATGACGGTGCTGCTGGTCGAGCATCACATGGGCCTCGTGATGTCGATCGCCGATCACGTCGTCGCGCTGAACTTCGGCAAGAAGCTCGCGGAAGGCACGCCGGCCCAGGTGCAGGCGGATCCCGACGTCATCAAGGCTTATCTCGGGAGCAAGGACCAATGACGACGCTGCTCAACGTCAAGGACCTGCGCGCCTATTACGGCCAGGTCCAGGCGCTCCACGGCCTGTCCTTCTCGCTCAACGAGGGATCGCTGACGACGCTGCTCGGGGCCAACGGCGCCGGCAAGACCACCACGCTGCGCGCGATCTGCAACATGGTGCGCTCGACCGGCGGGATCGAGTTCGACGGCAAGCCGCTGAACAACCGCTCCACCGAGAGCATCGTGCGGTTCGGCATCGCCCACGTGCCGCAGGGCCGCGGCACCTTCACCACCATGACGGTGGAGGAAAACCTCCAGCTCGGCGCCATCACCCGCAAGGACAGCGCCGGCATCGTCTCCGACATCGAGCGCATGTATGCCCATTTCCCGGTGCTGAAGCAGCGGCACACCCAGCAGGCCGGCACGCTGTCGGGCGGCGAGCAGCAGATGCTCGCGGTCGCCCGCGCCCTGATGCTGCGGCCACGGCTGATGCTGCTGGACGAGCCGTCCTTTGGCCTCGCGCCTCTCGTGGTGCGCGACCTGTTCGGCATCCTCGGCAAGATCAACCGCGAGGACAAGGTGTCGATCCTGGTGGTCGAGCAGAACGCCCAGCTCGCGCTCGAGCTCGCCGACCAGGCCTATGTGATCGAGACCGGACGCATCGTGATGTCGGGCAATGCCAAGGACATCGCGAACAACGAAGAAATCCGCAAATCCTATCTGGGCTACTGAGGAGCCGGCACGATGGAGCTTTTCACCAATCAGGTGCTGGCCGGGATATCCACCGGCGCCATCTACGCCTGCATGGCGCTGGCCGTGGTCATGATCTACCAGGCGATCGACCATCTCAACTTCGCGCAGGGCGAGATGGCGATGTTCTCGACCTTCATCTCCTGGCAATTGATGCAATGGGGCATACCCTATTGGGGTGCGTTCATCATCGCGCTGGTGTTCTCCTTCATCGGCGGCATCGCGATCGAGCGCATCCTGTTCAAGCCGCTCGCCAAGGCGCCGGTGCTGACCAACGTCGCGGGCTTCATCGCGCTGTATGCGATCATCAACTCCTCGGCCGGCCTGATCTGGGACTTCACCATCAAGCAGTATCCTACCCCGTTCGGCTCCTCGCCGTTCCTCGGCAGCCAGCTGATCTCGACCCACCAGGCCGGCATGATCGGCGTCACCGTGCTGCTGCTGCTCGCGCTCTATTTCTTCTTCCAGTACACGCGGATCGGCCTCGCCATGCGCGCGGCCGCCTCGGTGCCTGAGTCGGCCCGCCTGGTCGGCATCAACACGAGCTGGATGATCGCGCTCGGCTGGGGCATGGCGTCCGCCATCGGCGCCATCGCCGGCATGCTGATCGCCCCGGTCGTGTTCCTCGAGCCCAACATGATGGGCGGCGTGCTGATCTACGGCTTTGCCGCGGCGGTGCTCGGCGGCCTCACCAGCCCGTTCGGCGCAGTGGTCGGCGGCTTCCTCGTCGGCATCTTCGAAAACCTCGCCGGCACCTACATCCCCGGCGTCGGCAACGAGCTGAAACTCCCGATCGCGCTCGCGCTGATCATCTCCGTCCTGGTCGTCAAACCCGCTGGTCTGTTCGGCCGGCAAATCGTCAAGCGAGTTTGATCATGAGCACAGCAGAAGACGTCGTCACGGAAGCCCCGGCCATCGAGGCGGTTCCGAAGCGGGCCATGACTCTGGGCACCGGCACCTCGGTTGTGGTGTTGCTGCTGCTCCTGGCCGTGCCGCTGTTCGCCAAGAACTTCATCATCTTCCAGCTGACCCAGTTGCTGTATCTCGGGCTCGCCGTACTGGCATTGAACATCCTGACCGGCGGCAGCGGCCAGTTCTCGCTCGGCCAGAGCGCGTTCTACGCCGTTGGCGCCTATGTCACCGCGGTCATGATGGAGGCGTTCAACATCAATTACGTGCTCTGCCTGCCGATCGCTGGCGTGCTCTGCTTCGGCTTCGGTTTCCTGTTCGGCCAGCCGGCGTTGCGGTTGTCCGGCGTGTACCTCGCGCTCGCAACTTTCGCGCTCGCCACGGCCATGCCGCAGCTCCTGAAGCTGAACTTTCTCGAGCACTGGACCGGCGGCGTGCAGGGCCTCGTTGTGACCAAGCCCGACGCGCCATTCGGCCTGCCGATGTCGCAAGACATGTGGCTCTATTATTTCACGCTCGCGATCGTGCTTGCGATCTACATCTTCTCGGTGAACCTGCTGCGCTCCCGCTCGGGCCGCGCCTTCATGGCAATCCGCGACAACGAGATCGCGGCCTCCGCGATGGGCGTCAACGTCGCGCTCTACAAGACGCTCGCCTTCGGCGTCTCCGCGGGCATCACCGGCGTCGCCGGCGGCCTCAGTGCAATCGCGGTGCAATTCGTGGCACCGGACAGCTTCACCATCACGCTCTCGATCCAGCTGTTCCTCGGCATGGTCGTCGGCGGCGTCGGCTGGCTGCCCGGCTCGATCGTCGGCGCCGCCTTCATCATCTTCGTCCCGAATATCGCGGAAGGCATCTCGAAGGGCCTCTCCGGTGCGGTGTTCGGCGTCCTCCTGTTCTTCGTCATCTACCTCGTGCCGCACGGCGCAAGGCAGGTCGCGATCATGGGCCAGCAGCTCGTCGGCAGGCTCAAAAAGAACTGACGACCCGTTAATTGAAGCCAAGGAGACCCGAATTGCTTTTTGAAAGAACACTGCGAACCGCTGCGCTGGTCACGGCAACGGCGGTCATCACCTTCACCTCCGGCGCGGCACTCGCCCAGAAGAAATACGACACCGGCGCTTCCGATACCGAGATCAAGATCGGCAACATCATGCCGTACAGCGGTCCGGCGTCGGCCTACGGCATCATCGGCAAGACCGAAGAAGCCTATTTCAAGATGATCAACGACAAGGGCGGCATCAACGGCCGCAAGATCAACTTCGTCACCTATGACGACGGTTATTCGCCGCCGAAGGCCGTCGAGCAGGTCCGCAAGCTGGTCGAAAGCGACGAGGTGCTGGTGGTGTTCAACCCGCTCGGCACGCCCTCGAACAGCGCGATCCAGAAGTACCTGAACGCCAAGAAGATCCCGCAGCTCTTCGTCGCCACCGGCGCCACCAAGTGGAACGACCCGAAGAACTTCCCTTGGACCATGGGCTGGCAGCCGTCCTACCAGAGCGAAGCGCAGATCTACGCGAAATGGCTTCTGAAGGAGAAGCCCGACGCCAAGGTCGCGATCCTCTACCAGAACGACGATTTCGGCAAAGACTACCTCAAGGGCACCAAGGACGGGCTCGGCGCCAAGGCAGCGTCCATGATCATCATGGAAGAGAGCTATGAGGTGTCGGAGCCGTCGATCGACGGCCACATCGTCAAGATCAAGGCGGCCAATCCCGACGTGCTGCTGATCTACGCGACGCCGAAGTTCGCGGCTCAGACCATCAAGAAGACCGCCGAGCTGAGCTGGAAGCCGCTGCAGATCCTCACCAACGTGTCGATCTCGGTCGGCAGCGTGATGAAGCCGGCCGGCTTCGAGGCTGCGCAGAACGTGCTGTCGGCGGCCTATGCCAAGGACTCCACGGACCCGCAGTGGAACAACGACCCCGGCATGAAGAAGTGGAACGAGTTCGTCGACAAGTACATGGCGGGCGCGGACAAATCCGACACCAGCATGATCTATGGCTATGGCGCAGCATCGACGCTGGCCAAGGTCCTGGAGATGTGCGGCGACGATCTGACCCGGGCCAACATCATGAAGCAGGCGGCGTCCTTGAAGGATTTCACGCCGGACACCCTGTTGCCCGGCGTCAAGATCAACACCGGCGCCACCGACTTCGCCCCGATCGCGCAGCTCCAGATGCAGCGCTTCAAGGGCGAGAGGTGGGAACTGTTCGGCGAGATCATCAGCGGCGACATCGCCACCGAGTGACGCGTTGACGCAATAATCCAACACATCGAGAAGCCCCCGCGAACGATCGCGGGGGCTTTTTGTTGACGTCCGCCGTCAATTTTGTTCAATGCGGCGCCGATCCGTTCCGGGTGGAGAAAGATGACTGCCGTTCGATTTCAGGTTGCGGCCGTTCTGGCCGCATTCGCGTTGTGCACTGCGATGGGCAGCCCGGCACCGGCACTGGCGCAGAAGAAATACGACAGCGGCGCTTCCGATACCGAGATCAAGATCGGCAACATCATGCCCTATAGCGGGCCGGCCTCCGCGTATGCCGCGATCGGCAAGGCCGAGGAAGCCTATTTCAACAAGATCAATGCCGAGGGCGGTATCGGCGGCCGCAAGATCAAGTTCATCTCCTACGACGACGGCTACTCGCCGCCGAAGACGGTGGAGCAGGCGCGCAAGCTGGTCGAGAGCGACGGGGTACTGCTGATTTTCGGCTCGCTCGGCACCTCCACCAACGGCGCGATCCGCAAATACATGAACGAGAAGAAGGTGCCGCAACTGTTCGTGGCGAGCGGCGCCTCGAAGTGGAACGATCCGAAGCAATATCCATGGACCATGGGCTGGCAGCCGAGCTACGCGAGCGAGGCACGCATCTACGCCAAGTACATCATGAAGGAGAAGCCGGACGGCAAGATCGGCGTGCTCTACCAGAACGACGATTTCGGCAAGGACTATCTGAAGGGACTGAAGGACGGCCTTGGGCCCAAGGCCTCGATGATCGTGCTGGAAGACGGTTACGACACCTCGGAGCCCGCGATCGACGAGCACGTCGTGAAATTGAAGGCCGCGGGCGCCGACGTCTTCATCAGCATCACCACACCGAAATTCTCAGCACAGGCGATCAAGAAAGCGGCCGAGATCGGCTGGCATCCGGTCCACATCATCTCCAACGTCTCGACCTCGGTCAGCGGCGTGCTCGAACCGGCGGGCCTCGAGATCTCCCAGGGCATCCTGTCGGCGAGCTACACCAAGGACGGCTCCGACCCGCAGTGGAATGCCGACGACGGCATGAAGAAGTTCTACAATTTCATCGCGCAATACGACCCCAAGGCCAACAAGCTCGATGCCGCCGTGGTGTTCGGCTATGCCGCCGCGCAGACCATGGTGAAGGTGCTGCAGATGTGCGGCGACGACCTCACCCGCGACAACGTCATGAAGCAGGCGGCTTCCTTGAAGGATTTCGAACCCGACACGCTGCTGCCCGGCATCAAGATCAACACCACAGCCGACAATTTCGCCCCGATCGAGCAGCTCCAGATGATGCGCTTCAAGGGCAAGAAATGGGAGCCGTTCGGCGATATCATCTCGAGCGAGCTCGGGCATTGAAGCGGCGCAACTCAAAATCGCCGGCGTTTGGTTAATCAACTCAAGACGGCTGCGCCTTCTCGCAGTCGCACACGGGCGGGCGCCCCTCCTGACTACTAAAGAAGCAGCCCCTGCGGCGCCGGCGCGGGGGCTTTCTGTTGAACGCCTTGGCCAAATCGTATTGAATTGCGGGCAGCGTCGCCAAAAACGATCAAGACAAGAAAAGGGGCGCACACACACCAAGAAAATAGGGAGATAGGAATGCCCGCTGTCACCGGCAAACTTGCGGCCGCGTCAATGGCGCTTGCGCTCATTGCGGCCACGGCCTCCACTGCATCGGCCCAGAAGAAATACGATACCGGCGCGACCGACACCGAAATCAAGATCGGCAACATCATGCCCTACAGCGGACCAGCTTCCGCCTACGGCATCATCGGGCGGACCGAAGCCGCCTATTTCAAGAAGATCAACGACGAGGGCGGCATCAACGGCCGCAAGATCAACTTCATCAGCTACGACGACGCCTACTCGCCGCCGAAGACGGTGGAGCAGGCGCGCAAGCTGGTCGAGAGCGACGAGGTGCTGTTAATCTTCAACTCGCTCGGGACGCCGCCGAACTCGGCGATCCACAAATACATGAACTCGAAGAAGGTGCCGCAGCTCTTCGTCGCCACCGGTGCCACCAAGTGGAACGATCCGAAGGACTTCCCCTGGACCATGGGCTGGCAGCCCAACTACCAGAGCGAGACGCAGATCTACGCAAGGTGGCTCTTGAAGAACAAGCCGGACGCCAAGATCGCCGTGCTGTTCCAGAACGACGATTACGGCAAGGATTATCTCAAGGGCCTGAAGGACGGTCTCGGCGCCAAGGCCGCGTCGATGATCGTCATGGAAGAGAGCTACGAGACGTCGGAGCCGACCATCGACAACCACATCGTCAAGCTGAAGTCGACCGGCGCCGACGTCTTCATGAACATCACGACGCCGAAATTCGCGGCGCAGGCGATCAAGAAGAATGCCGAGATCGGCTGGAAGCCGCTGCACTTCCTCAACAACGTCTCCGCCAACGTCGGCAGCGTGATGAAGCCCGCCGGCTTCGAGAACGGCCAGGATATCATCTCCGCCGATTATCTGAAGGACGCGTCGGATCCGGCATGGGCGAACGACCCGGGCATGAAGGACTTCCTGGCCTTCATGAACAAGTACTTCCCCGAGGGCGACAAGCTCGACAAGGGCACCATCGTCGGCTACGCCGTCGCGCAGACGCTGGTTCAGGTCTTGAAGCAGTGCGGTGACGATCTGACCCGCGCGAACGTCATGAAGCACGCGGCCGGCCTGAAAAACTTCCGCACCGAACTGCTGCTGCCGGGTATTCAGATCAACACCTCCCCGACCGACTTCGCACCGATCAGCCAACTTCAGCTGGAAAAATTCAAGGGCGAGAAGTGGGAGCTGTTCGGCGACGTGATCAGCGCCGACGTCGGCGGCTGACCGCTTCACACGACGACAACAGGCCCCCTGCGAACCATCGCAGGGGGCTTTTGCTTGCGCAGCGATTATGATCACGCGATTGCACAATCGAATGATGGCAAAGCCGGCTTACGCTCTGGCGCATGATGCGGTAGGCATGTGAGCAACGTTTGCCGCCGATCTCTTCTGTCCGCCCAAGGCCTTTCGTCATGACCGACCGACGTCCCCTGCTCCGCGCGCTCTACGACGCCGCGGTCGCCGCCGCTCATCCGAGCACAATTCTGGCGCCGCATCTGCGCCCCGCGCCACGGGGGCGCGTGATCTGCCTCGCCGCCGGCAAGGGCGCGGCCGCGATGGCCGCCGCCGCCGAGCGGCATTATCTCGATACGCTCAAGCTCGCGCCGGAGCGCCTCGTCGGCATCGCCACCACGCGCCACGGCTACGGCGTGCTGACGCGCCGCATCCGCGTGGTCGAGGCCGGTCATCCCGTGCCCGACGAGGCCGGCCTGAAGGGCGCGGCCGACACGCTCGCGCTCGCTGGCGAGGCCGGGCCGGACGATCTGCTTCTGGTGCTGCTCACCGGTGGCGGCTCGGCGAACTGGATCGCGCCGGTGGAGGGCATCAGCTTCGCGCAGAAGCAGGCGGTCAACAAGGCGCTGCTGCGCTCCGGCGCGCCGATCGGCGAGATGAATGTCGTGCGAAAGCATCTGTCGCGGATCAAGGGCGGGCGGCTGGCGCGCGCCGGCAAGAATGCCGCCGGGATCGTGACGCTGGCGATCTCCGACGTGCCGCATGACGATCCCTCCGCGATCGCCTCCGGTCCCACCGTGCCCGATCCGACCACGCTGGCTGACGCACGCGCCATCGTCGCCAGGTACAAGCTCGACGTCGACGATGCGGTCCGCCGCGCGCTGGACGATGAACGCAACGAGAGCTGCAAGCCCGGTGACGCCGCCTTCGCCCGCGCGCAGTTCGAGCTGATCGCGCGTCCGAAGCAGTCGCTCGACGCGGCGGTGAAGCTCGCGAAAGAGGCCGGCTACGAGACGATCGATCTCGGCGCCGATCTCGAGGGCGAGGCCCGCGAGGTCGCAGCCGATCACGTCCGGCTGGCGCTGCAGGCCCGCGCGCAGGGCAAGCGCGTCGCCATCCTCTCCGGCGGCGAGCTCACGGTGACCGTGCGCGGCCAGGGGCGCGGCGGTCCCAACCAGGAATACGCACTGGCGCTCGCCGGCCTGCTGAAGGACACACCAAACATCTCCGCGCTCGCCGGCGACACCGACGGCGCCGACGGCGGTGCCGGCAATCCCACCGACCCCGCCGGCGCGCTGATCGACGCGGCGACGTTTGCGAAGATGAAGGCGCAGGAGCTGCAGCCGCAGGCCTATCTCGACAACAACGACGCGACCACGTTCTTCGAGGCGACGGGCGATCTGCTGCTGCCGGGGCCGACGCTGACCAACGTCAACGATATCAGGGTGATCCTGGTCGATTGATGCGGGGAATCCAGTACGCCGCGGCCTATCGATGAGTCACAGCCGTCTCGGAGTACTGGATCGCCCGGTCGAGGCCGGGCGATGACAGCCCCGCCTCAAAACTCGTTGGCGATCTTCGAGAGCATCCCCAGCAGGGCCTCGCGATTGGACGGCCCCAGCAGCTCGTTCAGCCGGGCCTCGTGCTTGGTGGCGACGAGCTTCTTGGCGCGGGCCAGCACCGCCTTGCCCTTGTCGGTCAGCACCAGGATGTGCGAGCGGCGGTCGTTGGTGGAGCGGATCCGCGCGCAAAGGTCGCGGCTCTCGAGATTGTCGAGCATCGCCACGAAGTTCGGGCGCAGGATGCCGAGCGTGGACGCGATCTCGGTCTGGTTACGGCCCGGATTCTTGTCGACCAGCAGCAGCACGGAGAACTGCGCCGGCGTGAGCTGGAGCGAGGCCATGCAGCGCAGGAAATTCTCGAACACCTTGAGCTGCGCCCGCTTCAGTACATAGCCGAGCTGCTCCGAGAGCTCCCCGAGCTGGAGGGCTTCGGCAGGTCCCGGGCCCTGAACCTGGACTTGGGCCTCGGCCGCGTCCTTGCGGCCCTTGGCCGTATCGGCGGGCTTTTCAGAGGACTTTTCAGCGGTTTTGGAAACGGTCATCGCCTCGTGCTCGTAATCCCGTTAAATTCGGGACGGGTCGCCCGCCACCCTTGAAGTTATATTTGATAATTGTTATGGACCATATCAAATATCGTCAGCGTATTTCAATGGCTGTGAGCGGACCATCCACCACAATCAGGGGACCGGTCCTTAATCTTCGAGGGGGAGCGTCCGGTCTTGAATACCACCATCATGCTGTTCCTGCTGCAGGACGGCATCACCAATGGCGCGATCTATGCGCTGCTCGGCCTCGCGCTGGTGCTGGTGTTCGCCGTCACCCGCGTCATCCTCATTCCCCAGGGCGAGTTCGTCACCTACGGCGCGCTGACCTATGCCTCGCTGGCCGCGGGCCAGATGCCGGGGACGGCAAAGCTCGCGCTGGCGCTGGGCATCGGCGCTTTCGCCTTCGACCTGTTCGCTGCGCGCAAGGCGCTGCACGGGCGCCTGATCCTGCGCAGCATCGTCGCTAACATCGTGCTGCCGGCCATCGTGCTGGCGCTGACCGTCTACTTCGCCGCCCAGAAGCCGCCGGTGGCGGTCTGCATCGCGCTGTCGCTGGTGATCGTGGCGATGATCGGCCTGTTTCTCTATCGGATTGCGTTCCAGCCGCTGGCACACACCTCCGTGCTGGTGCTGCTGATCGCATCGGTGGGCGTCCACCTCGCGCTGCAGGGACTGGGCCTTCTGTTCTTCGGCGCCGAAGGCCAGCGCGGACCTGCCGTGCTGTCCGGCTCGTTCACCGCCGGCGCGCTGCGCTTCACCGGCCAGAGCATCACCGTCTACGGCATCACCATCGCCTTCATCGTCGGGCTCTGGCTGTTCTTCGGCCTGACGCTCTACGGCAAGGCGCTGCGCGCGACCGCCGTGAACCGGCTCGGCGCGCGGCTTGCGGGCATCCGCACCACGCTGTCCGGTCAGATCGCCTTTCTGCTGGCCTCGGTCATCGGCGCGCTGTCTGGCATCATGATCGTTCCGATCACGACGCTCTATTACGACTCCGGCTTCCTGATCGGCCTGAAGGGCTTTGTCGCCGCGATCATCGGCGGGCTCGTCAGTTACCCGCTCACCGCCGTCGCGGCGCTGTTCGTCGGCATCGTCGAGGCGTTCTCGTCCTTCTATGCCTCCAACTACAAGGAGGTGATCGTTTTCATGCTCTTGATCCCGGTGCTGCTGCTGCGCTCGCTCGCCGCGCCTGCGGTCGAGGAAGAGAAGGACTGACGCCAAGATGCAGAGCCGGCTTCCCATCCTCGTCTTCGCGCTTCTCATGGCGGCGATCCCGTTCGTGCCCGGCATGCCGCCGTTCTGGATCGTGCTGCTCGACAATATCGGCCTCGCTGCCCTGGTCGCGATGGGCCTCGTGCTGCTGACCGGCGTCGGCGGCCTGACCTCGTTCGGCCAGGCGGCCTTCGTCGGCTTCGGCGCCTATACCACCGCGGTGCTGTCGACGACCTACGGCCTGTCGCCCTGGTTGACCCTGCCGCTGTCGCTATTGGTCAGCGGTCTGCTGGCGGTGCTGCTCGGCCTCGTCACCGTCCGCCTCTCCGGCCACTATCTGCCGCTCGGCACGCTGGCCTGGGGACTCGGCCTGTTCTATCTCTTCAGCAAGCTGGAATTTCTGGGACGAAACGACGGCATCTCGGCGATCCCGCCGCTGTCGATCGGCGCGTTCAAGATGCTCTCGCCCGGCTCGATCTACTACGCGATCTGGGTTGCCGTGATCGTCTCGGCGCTGCTCACCATGAATCTACTGGATTCCCGCACCGGCCGCGCCATCCGTGCGCTCCGGCGCGGCCACGTCGCGGCCGAGGCATTCGGCGTGCACACGCCGCGGGCGAAAATGCTGGTGTTCATCCACGCCGCGGTGCTCGCCGGCCTCTCCGGCTGGCTCTACGCGCACCTTCAGCGCGCGGTGAACCCGACGCCGTTCGGCGCGCAGGCCGGCATCGAATATCTCTTCATCGCCGTGGTCGGCGGCGCCGGCTATGTCTGGGGCGGGGTGCTGGGCGCGGCCCTCGTCGTGGTCCTCAAGGAAGTGCTGCAGAGCTATTTGCCGCTTGTCCTGCCGGGCTCCGGCCAGGTCGAAACCATCGTGTTCGGCATCATGCTGGTGGCGCTGTTGCAACTCGCACCAGGCGGCGTCTGGCCCTGGCTGATGTCGCTGCTGCCCGAGCGCAGGAGCGGCAAGAAGCCCGACACCTCGCTGAAACTGGAGCAGCGCCCCCGCTCGCCCGGACAATCCAGCGTCCTGCTCCAGGTCGAAAAGGCGCGCAAACAGTTCGGCGGCGTGGTCGCGGTCAACAACGTCTCCTTCGACGTCCAGGCCCGCGAGATCGTCGCACTGATCGGCCCGAACGGCGCCGGCAAGAGCACCACGTTCAACCTGATCACCGGCGTGCTGTCGGCGACGTCAGGCTCGATCTCGGTGCTCGGCAGCAAGGTCGACAAGGCGCCGCCGCAGGAGATCGTCAAGCTCGGCATCTCCCGCACCTTCCAGCACGTCAAGCTGGTGCCCGACATGACCGTGCTGGAGAACGTCGCGATCGGCGCGCATCTGCGCGGTCACTCCGGTCCCATCTCCTCGATGCTGCGGCTCGACCGGGCCGACGAGGCCAGGCTGCTCGCGGAGGCCGCCCGCCAGATCGAGCGCGTCGGACTTGGCGACCAGATGCACCAGCTTGCGGGCTCGCTCTCGCTCGGCCAGCAGCGCATCGTCGAGATCGCCCGCGCCCTCTGCGTCGATCCGATGCTGCTGCTGCTCGACGAGCCGGCCGCCGGCCTGCGCCACATGGAGAAGCAGCGGCTGGCATCGCTGCTGCGCGATTTGCGCGACGGCGGCATGAGCGTGCTGCTGGTCGAGCACGACATGGGCTTCGTGATGAACCTTGCCGACCGCATCGTGGTGCTCGATTTCGGCACCAAGATCGCCGAAGGAACGCCCGCCACGATCAAGACCAATCCCGAAGTGATCAAGGCCTATCTCGGAGTGGCGGCATGAGCGCGCTGTTGTCCGTCACCGACGCGCATGTCGCCTATGGCAAGGTCGAGGCGGTGCGTTCGGTCTCGCTCGAGGTCGGCCAGAACCAGATCGTCACCATCGTCGGCGCCAACGGCGCCGGCAAGACCACGCTGCTGTCGGCCATCATGGGCATTCTGCCGCTGAAGGGACGCGTCGTCTTCGCCGGCCAGGACCTGTCACGGCTCGACATCGAGGATCGCGTCGCGATGGGGCTCGGCCTCGTCCCCGAGCACCGCGAGTTGTTCGTGACCATGAATGTCGAGGACAATCTCGAGCTCGGCGCTTTCCGCATCGAAAGAAGCAAGGCGAAAGCCTCGATGGAGCGGGTCTACGGCCTGTTTCCGCGGCTGAAGGAACGGCGCAAGCAGCTCGCCGGCACGCTCTCCGGCGGCGAGCAGCAGATGCTCGCGATGGGCCGCGCACTGATGGGCGAGCCCAAGCTGCTGATGCTCGACGAGCCGAGCCTCGGCCTCGCCCCGATCATCGTCGCCGACATTTTCCGCATCGTCACCGAGCTGCGCGCCAGCGGCGTCTCCGTGCTGCTGGTCGAACAGAACGCGCAGGCCGCGCTGAAGATCGCCGACCAGGCCTATGTCATGGAGCTCGGCGAATTCGTGCTCAGCGGCAAGGCCAGCGACGTCGCAGCGAATGAGCGGGTCGCGGCAAGCTATCTCGGCTTCCAGCACGAAGGTGCGAGTGTATTGTAACCGCCCGCTCCACTTCCCTTCTCCCCTTGCGGGAGAAGGTGGCGCGAAGCGCCGGATGAGGGGTTCTCTCAACTCGCAAAACCGCTCGTGAGGATCGAAACCCCTCACCCGGCTTCGATGCAATGCATCGAATCCACCCTCTCCCGCAAGGGGAGAGAGTGCACCGTACACGCCGATTCAGTTTTCGTTGGATGGTGAGCTCGCCTCCCCCTTCAGCGCCGCGACCTCCGCTTCCAGCTCCGCGATCCGCTGATCTCTTGCCGCCAGCGCGGTCGCCACATCCGTTGCATCGAACTTCTGCGGAATGTGCTGCGGGCAGTTGGTGTCCCACGCTGCGATCTTGAACAGGATCACCTGCTCGGGCCGCGCCCGGTAGCCTTTCGGCATAAGGGACTGCGTCAGCGCCGCGTCGTCCTCGACCACATGCGCCTCGCCCCAGATCTTCACCCGGCGACGGTGGGCGTAGTCCATGACAAATATATACGCCTTGGGATTCTCCGTCAGATTGCCTTGCGTGATGAACTGCTGGTTGCCGGCGTAATCGGCAAAGGCGAGCGTCTGTTTGTCCAGCACCTTGAGGAACCCTTTCGGTCCGCCGCGATGCTGAATATAGGGCTGGCCGTCGGCTGACGCGGTGGCGAAATAGAAGCTGTTGGCCTCGGCGAGGAAGCCGGCAAGCTTCTCGTCGACCTCAGTGCGCCAGCCGTGCTGCTCGGCGCGGGCATAGGCCTCGCGCGAGCCCTTACGGGTCTGGATCGACTTGACTGCCGGCGTGAAGGCCACGTCGCTGGCGTATGTGTGGGCTGCGGTCATCGGAACATCTCCTGAAAATTCCGGCGCGTTGCTGCGTCTTTCGCCACGCAAAATGGACACTTCCATCGGCTAAAACAATCATTCCGATTGACACTTCATCATTGCAATATATGAAATAATAGGATGGACCGTCTCGAAGCCATGCATGTCTTTGTCACCGTCGCCGATCTGCGCGGCTTTGCCCCGGCGGCGCGCAAGCTGCGGCTGTCGCCCTCGGCGGTGACGCGGCTGATCGCGGCGCTGGAGGAGCATCTCGGCGCGCGGCTGCTGCAGCGGACCACCCGCCAGGTCAGGCTGACCGACGTCGGCACGCGCTATCTGGAACGCGCCCGGCGTATCCTTGCCGACGTCGAGGAGGCCGACGGCTCGGCGCGGGAGGAGCGCAACCGGCCGAGTGGACGGCTCGTGGTGTCGGCGCCGGTCGGCTTCGGCCGGCTCCATGTCGGGCCGGTGATGACCGCCTATCTCAAGCGCTATCCCGAGGTCGCCTGCGAACTCAGGCTGTCCGATAACCTCGTCAATCTGGTTGAAGACGCCGTCGACGTCGCGGTGCGGATCGGCCATCTCGCCGATTCCACGCTGGTGGCGCGCCAGGTCGGCGAAATGCGGCGGATCGTCGTGGCGACCCCGGGCTATCTGAAGCACCATGGCGAGCCGAAGACGCCGGAGGCGCTGCTCACGCACCAGACCATCGCATTCGGTCCATCCGCGAACTGGCGCTTCGTGCAGGACAGCCGCGACATCGAGGTGACGCCGAACCCGCGCTTCGCCAGCAACAGCGCCGACGCCGCCCTGCAATATGCCGAGGCCGGCGGCGGCGTGACGCGCGTGCTGGCCTATCAGGCCGCCGAGGGCCTGCGGCGCGGGCGGCTCAGAATCGTGCTGGCGAAATACGAGCAGCCGGCGCTGCCGATCCACATCGTCTATCCGACCTCGCGCCTGCTCTCGGCCAAGGTGCGCGCCTTCGTCGATCTCGTGGTGGAGACGACGGAGTGGAGATTTGGGTAGGTTCACGCCTTCTTCGGCACCACCCGAAACGTGCCGCTGGCGCGCGCGATCACGGTGTCGTCCGCCTTCGCCAGGCTCTGCGCGAAGCAGATCGTAGAGCCGGTCTTGATCGCCTCACCCTCGATCGCGAGCCATTGGCCGATTTCGCCCGCACCGACGTAGTCGACCGACAGCGAGATCGTGACGAACGACGTCGTCCATCCCGTCGCCTGCGCGCAGCTATAGCCCATGGCCGCATCGGCCAGCGCCGCAATCAGACCGCCATGGATCAGCCCACGCGCATTGGTGTGCGGCGTCGCCAGCCGCAATCCCACGGTGACGCCCTTGTCGGTCTTTTTGGAATAGAGTGGCTCCCACGGATCGGTGAGCGGCGCCTTGCGGAAATGCGGCTCGAAGCCGGCGGGGATGTCGGTGGAGGTCATGGCTATCTCGCGTTGGTGGCTGCGGCCATTGAACGCGATGTGGATGACGGTTTCACCGCCTACAAAGTTTTAAACGGAATTTGCGGGGGTGTTTGAAACGGGCTGTGCCGCAGCGTGGTTCGCCGAAGGCGTAACTCACCTGTTTGGTGTCCGCGGCAGCAGAAGTGGCGGGTTACGCCCAGCGAACTGCGCTTCACGCATTCGCGAGGCTAACCCACCCTATGACCTCGCTACGGCATCGTCCTAGAACGGCAGCCCCACGTAATTCTCCGACAGCGACGTCATCGCGGCCTGCGATTGCGTGACGTAGTCGAGCTCGGCGAGCTGGATCCGCGCGCCGATGGTGCCGTTGTCGGGGAATTTGTGCAGCATCGAGGTCATCCACCAGGAGAAACGCACGGCCTTCCAGACCCGTGCCAGCGCCCTGGCGGAATAGGCATCGATCCCGGCATTGGACTTCTCGTCGTAGAACTCGCGAAGTGCGCTCGACAAATAATGCGCGTCGCTCGCGGCGAGGTTCAGCCCCTTGGCGCCGGTCGGCGGCACGATATGGGCGGCGTCCCCGCACAGGAACATCCTGCCGAAGCGCATCGGCTCGGCGACGAAGCTGCGCAGCGGCGCAATGCTCTTCTCGATCGAGGGGCCCGTGATCAGGCTGTCGGCCGCCTCCTGGTCGAGCCGGCGCTTCAATTCGTCCCAGAAGCGATCGTCCGGCCACTGGTCGACGTGGTCGTCGAGCGAGCACTGCACGTAATGCCGGCTGCGCTTCATCGAGCGCATGGTGCAGAGCGCAAAGCCGCGGGCGTGGTTGGAATAGATCAGCTCGTGACTGACCGGCGGCGTATCCGAGAGAATACCGAGCCAGCCGAACGGGTAAATCCGCTCGAACTCCTCGATCGCCGAAGCCGGCACGCTGGCGCGGCTGACGCCGTGAAAGCCGTCGCAGCCGGCGATGAAGTCGCAATCGATCGCGTGGGCAACGCCATCCTTCACGTAGGTTACGCGCGGGTGACTGCCGTCGAAATCATGCGGCTGCACGTCCCTGGCCTCGTAGACGGTAGTCAGGCCGGCCGCCTTCCGCGCATTCATCAGGTCGAGCGTGACCTCGGTCTGGCCGTAGATCATGACGGTCTTGCCGGTCGCGGCCTTCATGTCGATGCGGTGACGGCGGCCGGAAAAGGCGAGCTCGATGCCCTCATGCGGCAGGCCTTCGGCATGCGCGCGTGCACCGGCGCCGACCTGGTCGAGCAGCGCGACTGTTCCTTCCTCCAGGAGCCCGGCGCGGATGCGGCCCAGCACGTAATCAGGGCTCTGCCGCTCCAGAATGACGTTATCGATGCCGTATTGGTGCAGAAGTTGCCCAAGCAACAATCCGGCCGGCCCGGCCCCGATGATTGCGACTTTTGTCCGCAATACTTGCTCCTTCCGATCCTGTAGGGTTCGTCACGGTCGCTTGTCGCGATCGTCCGCGCACGATAATTATATCATATAACGGTTGGGCAAAAGGGGAGAGCGCGTCGCCGCATCGCGACAAATCCATGCAAAATGGCTGACGTAGACAGCGCGGCGGCACGCCGCGTCAGTTCCGGCTTGAACGCGCCGGCGAATTAGATAACATGTTAATTAAAGAGACCGGGCCATCGAAGCCCGCCGTCGAAACAGGGAGAGACGCGTGATGAGAAAAGCCTGTCTGGCTTTGCTGCTGGCAGCAAGCGTGACGCCTGCGTTCGCGCAGGACAAGACCTTCGATTTGAAGATCTCGCATTGGGTGCCGGCCTCGCATCCGCTGCAGAAATCGCTGGAAGACTGGGCGGCCGCGGTCGAGAAGGATTCCGGCGGCACGATCAAGGGCAAGGTGTTTCCGGCCCAGCAGATGGGCAAGGCCTTCGACCATTACGACATGGCGCGCGACGGCATCGCCGACGTCACCTATGTCAATCCCGGCTACCAGCCCGGCCGCTTCCCGATCATCGGCGCCGGCGAGCTGCCGTTCCTGATCTCCGACGCCAAGGGCGGCTCGATGGGCCTGGACGCCTGGTACCGCAAATACGCCGAGAAGGAGATGAAGGACGTCAAGTACTGCCTAGCCTTCGTCCACTCGCCCTCCTCCTTCCATTCCAAGACCAAGAAGATCGTGATGCCGGAGGACGTGAAGGGCATGAAGGTCCGCCCGGCCCATGCCACCATGGCGAATTTCGTCACTTCGCTCGGCGGCACCAATGTGCAGTCGTCCGCACCCGAAGTGCGCGACATCATCGAGCGCGGCGTTGCCGATGCGGTCACCTTCCCCTGGGGCTCGCTGGTGCTGTTCGGCATCGACAAGGTGACGAAGTACCACATGGACGCGCCGCTCTACACCACGACCTTCGTGTTCGTGATGAACAAGGACAAATACAATGCGATGTCCGACAAGCAGAAGGCCGCGATCGACAAGAACTGCTCGACCGAAATGGCCGGCGTGGTCGGCGAGCACTGGGGCAAGTTCGAGGATGCCGGCGTCGACAAGGTGAAGGCGGAAGCAGGCCACGAGGTCTACAAGCTGACGGGCGAGCAGACCGCCGCCTGGAAGAAGGCGGCCGAGCCGCTGGTCAAGACCTGGTCCGACGGCGCCAAGAAGGCCGGCGCCGATCCCGACGCCGCGCTCGCGGAGCTCAAGGCTTCGCTGAAGAAGTACAACGCGCTGGCGGAGTGACGCCCGGCTGCAGCCACACACTCGCCGCACCTCTCCCGCTTGCGGGTGAGGTCGGCGCGAAGCGCCGGGTGGTGGCTCTCTCCGCTTTGGGATTGTTCATTGCGGATGCACCCCACCCCAGCCCTCCCCCCGCGAGCGGAGAGGGAGCGCACCTCCGGCGCGGTAACAGCTGAACCAAACGTCGCTGAATTTAGATAGGACTCTTCCCGCATGAAGCGCTCCTGGATGGATCGCGTGATCGACACGATCGAATGGATCGCGGCCGGCTTCGTCGGCATCGTCGCGCTCGACATTTTCCTGTCGGTGCTGCTGCGCAACACGCTGAACTACGCGATCCCCGACAGCTTCGACATCGGCCGCATGCTGCTCGGCATCCTGATCTTCTGGGGCATCGCCGCCACCTCCTATCGCGGCACCCACATCACGGTCGACCTCGTCTGGGGCAATGTCGGGCCGCGCCAT
Organism: Bradyrhizobium sp. SZCCT0153; assembly: GCF_018129995.1. Lineage (GTDB taxonomy): Bacteria > Pseudomonadota > Alphaproteobacteria > Rhizobiales > Xanthobacteraceae > Bradyrhizobium > Bradyrhizobium japonicum_G. The sequence continues at coordinate 1,229,422 of NZ_JAFCKS010000001.1, read as the reverse complement.
CAGCGCTGGATCGACGTGTTCGCGACGCTGGTGCTGCTGTTCGTGGTCACCGTGCAGACCTGGACGCTATTCGACAAGGTACGCGGCACCTACAACGACAACGTCCAGACCTTCGACATGCACATGCCGACCTGGCCGTTCTTCGCGGTCGCCTGGATCGGCGACGTCTCCGCCGTGCTGCTGATCGCGATCCGCACCTACCGGTTGATCTTCCATCCCGAAGACATGCACGACCCCAAGCTGAAGGCAACGGAGTAATCATGAGCACCGATGCCGTCGCCGTTCTCGGCTTCGTTTCCCTCTTCGTCCTGATGCTGCTGCGCGTGCCCGTCGGCATGGCCATGGGCCTCGTCGGCGTGTCCGGTTTCTCCTATCTGGTCGGCGCCACGCCGGCGCTGAAGCTGGTCGGCCAGACCTCGATGCGCACGGTCACCGACTACACGTTCGGCGTAATCCCGATGTTTCTGCTGATGGGCTCGTTCGTCAGCAATTCCGGCATGAGCCGCGAGCTGTTCCGCGCCGCCAACGGTTTCGTCGGACATTTGCGCGGCGGGCTCGGCATCGCCACCGTCGGCGCCTGCGGCGGCTTTGCCGCGATCTGCGGCTCGTCGGTCGCGACCGCCGCGACGTTCTCCGCGGTCGCTTATCCCGAGATGCGCCGCTTCGGCTATCCGCAGTCGTTCGCCACGGGCGTGATCGCCGCCGGCGGCACGCTGGGGGCGATGCTGCCGCCCTCCACAGTGCTCGCGGTCTACGGCATCATCACCGAGCAGGACATCGGAAAACTGTTCATCGCAGGCATCATCCCGGGCCTGCTGGCGATGAGCATGTACATGATCACGATCTTCCTGATCGGCTATTTCCGGCCGGACTTCCTGCCCAAGGGCAAGGTGCTGCCGTGGCGCGAGCGATTCGCCGGATTGAAGGACATCTGGGCACCGGTGCTGCTGTTCGTGTTCGTCATCGGCGGCCTCTACGGCCTGCCCTTCCTGCCGCGCTTCACGCCGACGGAAGCCGGCGGCGTCGGCGCCGCCGGCGCCTTCATCATCGGCGTGGTGACGGGCCGGCTCGACCGCGAGAAGATCCTGGCGTCGCTGCTGCAGGCGACGCGCACCGCGGCAGCGGTGTTCACCGTGCTGATCGGTGCCCTGATCTTCGGCTACTTCCTCACGGTGACGCAGACACCGCAGAAGGTCACCGAATTCCTCACCGGCCTCGGCCTCGGCCCCTACGGGGTGCTGGCGCTGATCATGGTGATGTATCTCGTGCTCGGCTGCCTGATGGACGCCATGGCGATGATCATCCTCACCGTGCCGATCATCTTCCCCGTGATCACGCATCTTGGATTTGATCCGATCTGGTTCGGCGTCATCATCGTGATGACGGTCGAGCTCGGCCTGATCCATCCGCCGGTCGGCATGAACGTCTTTGTCATAAAAAGCGTGGTGAAGGACGTCTCCTTCTCCACCATCTTCAAGGGCGTGATCCCGTTCGTGGCGACGGACCTGGTGCGCCTCGTGATCCTGATCGCCTTCCCGCTGCTGGCGACCTGGCTGCCGACCCGGATGATGGCGCAATAAGGAGGTGAAGCGATGACCACACCCACGCTCGACACCAGATACGTCTTCACCATCACCGCGAAAATCGGCGACGTCGTCACTGCCGGAGAGACCGGTATCGGCGTTCGCCGCATCATTCCGATCCTCGGCGGCAAGGTGACGGGATCGATCACCGGAAAGGTGCTGCCGTTCGGCGCCGATTTCCAGACCATCCGCCCCAACGAGCTGATCGACCTCGAGGCGAAATACGCCTTCGAGACCGACGACGGCGCCGTCGTCTATGTCGAGAACAAGGGCATGCGCTTCGGCCCGGTCGAGCTGCTGCAAAAACTCAAGCGCGGCGAGCCGGTGGACCCGAAGCAGATCTATTTTCGCACCGTGCCGAAATTCGAGACCGGGCATGAGAAGTATCGCTGGCTGATGGAGCGCATTTTCGTCGGCTCGGCCGCGCGGCATGCCGACCGCGTGGTGATCGACGTGCATCAGGTGATGTAAGGCCCCATTGACCGCCGCCACTACAGTGTGTATAAATACACACCATGAATAGTCGAGACATTATCTCGGCCCTTCACAGCGATGGCTGGGTGCAAGTGGCTCAGAAGGGCAGCCACGTCCAGTTCAGTCATCCGACCAAAAAGGGCCGCGTGACGGTCCCTCATCCGAAGCGAGACATCGCGCTCGGAACGTTGAAGAGCATTGAACAGCAATCAGGACTGAAACTGAGGTAAGCGCCATGCGTCACTATATTGGTCTTATCCATAAGGATGCCGACAGCGATTTCGGCGTGTCGTTTCCTGACCTGCCCGGCGTTGTGACTGCAGGGACCACCTTGGATGAAGCGCGGGACATGGCTGAAGAAGCGCTGGCGTTTCATCTTGAAGGGTTGGAAGAAGACGGCGAGGCCATTCCCGAGCCTTCGTCGCTCGAAGACATCATGTCGGATCCCACGAACCGCTCCGGCGTCGCCATTCTCGTGTCGGTGAAAGATGGCCAGCCCAAGATCGTACGCGTCAATGTCACGTTGCCCGGTGACGTCCTGGAGCAGATCGATAAGTACGCTGAAGCCCACGGCTACACACGATCGGGCCTGCTTGCCCAGGCCGCAAAAAAGCTGATGACTGAAGCCGCCTGAAGCATTTCCGCATCTTGCGCTCGTGTGGCACCGATTGCCTGACGGTTCACCCTCGCGACTGCGAGGATGGAGCTTCTTGACTCCCCCGGAATTCGTTATACAACATAACTATTCTGACAAGGACGCAAATGACACAGGGAAACGCCGAGACCGCCGAGGCGGGCGCCTCCGGGCTTTTGAGGATCGAGCGGGCGGACCGGGTCCTGACCGTGGGTCTGAACCGGCCGGCCAAGCGCAATGCGCTGAACGACGGCATCATCCTGGAAATCGGCGAATGTTTTGCGTCCCTGCCCGAGGATATCGGCGCGGTCGTGATCCACGGTATCGGCGACCATTTCTCCTCCGGCCTCGACCTGTCCGAACTGCAGGATCACGACGCCACCGGCGGCCTTCTCCACTCCCAGATGTGGCACCGGGTGTTCGACCGCATCCAGTACAGCCGCGTGCCCGTCATCGCGGCGCTCAGGGGCGCGGTAATCGGCGGCGGGCTGGAACTCGCCTGCGCGGCGCATATCCGTGTCGCCGAGCCCTCGACCTATTTCGCCCTGCCGGAGGGGCAGCGCGGCATCTTCGTCGGCGGCGGCGGCTCGGTGCGCCTGCCGCGCCTGATCGGCGTCGCCAGGATGATGGACATGATGCTGACGGGCCGCGTCTATAGCGCGACCGAAGGCGCTTCCTACGGCTTCGCGCAATATGTGACGGAAGCCGGCAACGGCCTCGGCAAGGCGCTGGAGCTTGCGACCAAGGTCGCCTCCAACGCGCCGCTGACGAATTTCGCCGTGCTCCAGGCGTTGCCGATGATCGCGGAGGCCAATCCGCAGGCCGGCCTCCTCATGGAATCGCTGATGGCGACGGTCGCGCAGAGCGACAAGGAAGCCAAGCGCAGGATTCGCGAATTCCTCGAGCACAAGACCGCAAAGGTGAAGCCGAAATCATGAGTGCGCAGCCGTCCTCTTCCAGCATGGAGCGCGGCGCGAGCACTTTCCCGCTGCGGCCCATTTCGTTCGGCGATCCCGTCGTCGACATCGAGCGCCGCGACGACGGCACGATTTACCTGCGGCCCAAACAGCCGCTCGGCGACTTTCCCGTCCGCCTCACCGACCGCCTGCATCATTGGGCGAACACGACGCCGGACCGAATCTTCATGGCCGAGCGCGAAGGCGGCCGCTTCTGGCGCAAGATCACCTATGCCGAGCTGCTCGCCGCGAGCCGCCACATCGCCTCCGCGCTGATCGCGCGCGGCCTGTCGGCGGAGCGGCCGGTCGTCATCCTCTCCGGCAATTCGATCGACCACGCCTTGCTCGCGTTCGGCGCCTACTATGCCGGCATCCCGTTCTGCCCGGTGTCGCCGGCCTATTCGCTGGTGTCGAAGGATTACGGCAAGCTGTCCTACCTGATGAAGCTCTTGACGCCCGGCCTCGTCTTCGCCGAGGACGCCGACAGGTTCGCGGACGCGCTCGCGGCCAACGTCACGCTCGGCACCGAGATCGCCGCGTCCTACGGCCGCGTGCCCGGGCGCGACGTCACCACGCTCGCCGACCTCATGGCGACGCCGATCCGCGCCGATCTCGACGAGGTCCATGGCCGGATCGGCCCCGATACGATCGCGAAGTTCCTGCTGACTTCGGGCTCGACCGGCAATCCCAAGGCGGTCATCAACACCCAGCGCATGATCTGCGCCAACCAGGTGATGCTGCGCGAGACGCTCGCCTTCCTCAAGGACGAGCCGCCCGTCATCATCGACTGGCTGCCCTGGAATCACACCTTTGGCGGCAACCACAATATCGGGCTGACGCTCTACAATGGCGGCTCGATGTATCTGGACGCCGGCAAGCCGATGCCCGGCGGCATCGAGGAGACCGTGCGCAATCTGCAGGAGATTTCGCCGACGGTCTATTTCAACGTGCCCAAGGGTTATGAATCGCTGCTGCCTTATTTGCGCGACGACCAGGGCCTGCGCGCAAAGTTCTTCGACCGGCTGCACGCGATGTTCTTCTCGGGCGCGGCGTTGTCGCCGTTCGTCTGGAACAGCCTCGACGAGCTCGCGGTGAAGGAAAAAGGCTACCGCGTGCCGATGCTGACCGGCCTTGGCGCCACCGAGACCGCGCCGTTCTTCATGTCGGTCAATCCGCGCACCAGCCGTTCCGGCCATGTCGGCCTGCCCGTCTCGGGCAATGACGCAAAACTGGTGCCGAACAACGGCAAGCTCGAGGTGCGCTGCAAGGGACCGAACGTGATGCCCGGCTACTGGCGCCAGCCCGACATCACCGCAAAGTCCTTTGACGAAGAGGGATTCTACAAGCTCGGCGATGCGCTGAAGCCGTCCGACCCCGACGATTTCAACGCCGGCTTCGATTTCGACGGCCGCGTCGGCGAGGACTTCAAGCTCGCCAGCGGCACCTGGGTCAGCGTCGGCCCGCTGCGCGCGCGTCTCACGGCGGCCTGCGCCCCGCTGGTGCGCGACGTCGTCATCGCCGGCATCAACCGCGACGAGGTCTCCGCGCTGGTCGTGCTCGATCTCGACGGCTGCCGGCTGATCAACCCGACGCTGCCGACCGACGATCTCGTCGTCGCGACGCGCGACCGGCTGGTGCGCGAAGCCTTTCGCGAGCGCCTGACCCGTTTCCTCGGCCAGGCCACGGGCTCCTCGACCCGGATCACGCGCGCGATCCTGATGGACTCGCCGCTCTCGATCGACAAGGGCGAGGTCACCGACAAGGGCTCGATCAACCAGCGCGCCGTGCTCGAGCACCGCACCGAATTGATCGAGGAGCTCTACGCTGCCAATCCATCGGACCGTGTGATATCGGTCGGCTAAGAAACCACGCACCAGGAGAACGCCATGTTGTTGAAGGATCAGGCAGCCATCGTCACAGGCGGCGCATCGGGCCTCGGCGCTGCCACCGCGCGAAAACTGGCGGCGCAGGGCGCCAAGGTCGCAGTGTTCGACCTCAATGCCAAGCTCGCCGAGACCGTTGCCGCCGAGATCAAGGGCGTGGCCGTGGCCTGCGACGTCTCCGTTGCCGCCTCCGCCGAAGCTGCGATCGCCGCGGCCACGAAGGCCCACGGCCCGGCCCGCGTGCTGGTCAACTGCGCCGGCATCGGCGTTGCCAAGCGCGTGGTCGGCCGCGACGGCCCGATGGCGCTCGCCGATTTCGACAAGGTGATCAAGGTCAATCTGATCGGCACCTTCAACATGCTGCGCCTTGCCGCCACCGAGATGTCCAAGCTGGAGCCGCAAGCGACCGGCGAGCGCGGCGTCATCATCAACACGGCGTCCGTGGCCGCTTATGACGGCCAGATCGGGCAGTCGGCCTATTCGGCCTCCAAGGGCGGCATCGTCGGCATGACGCTGCCGATCGCGCGCGAGCTGGCGCAGTTCGGCGTCCGCGTGCTGACCATCGCGCCCGGCCTGTTCCTCACCCCGCTGCTCGCCAACCTGCCGCAGGAGGCGCAGGATTCGCTCGCCGCCGCGATCCCCTTCCCGCGCCGGCTCGGCCATGCCGACGAGTTCGCTGCGCTGGCGCTGCACATGGTCGAGAATTCGTACCTCAACGGCGAAGTGGTGCGCCTCGACGGCTCGCTGCGCATGGCGCCGAAATAGGACGCGACGCATGTTCGTGAACCAGCGCGACGTACAGATCCAGTGGGGCGATTGCGACCCCGCCAACATCGTCTACTACCCGCGCTATTTCGGCATGTTCGACGATTCGACCTCGACCCTGTTCGAGGTCGCCGGGTTCTCCAAGCAGGACCTGGTCCGCAAATACGGCCTGGTCGGCATTCCCATGGTCGACACGCGGGCCAAGTTCTACATCCCCTCGACCTATGGCGACTGGATCACCATCGAAACCAGGATCGAGAGCATCAAGCGCTCGAGCTTCGAGGTGAAGCACAACGTCTACAAGGGCGAGGCGCTGGCGATCGAGGGTTTCGAGACCCGCGTTCTGGTCGGCCGCGATCCCGTTAACCCCGAGAAGCTGAAATCGGCACCGTTCCCGGCGGAAATGGTAGCCAAATTCACGGGGAGCTAGGTCTGGAGCTAAATCGCCGCATCGCCAAAAGAGGGGGCTGAATTACCCCCCGAATTCTGCTTTCAAAGAAACACGTAAAGGGAGGAATCAATGAAACGCTTTTACCTGACCGCCGCCATCGCTGCGGCGACGTTTGCGCTACCGGCCCTGCCCGCACTGGCCCAGACCAGCGACATTACCATCGGCATCAGCGTGACCACGACGGGTCCCGGCGCGGCGCTCGGCATTCCCGAACGCAACGCGCTGGAATTCGTGCCGAAGGAGATCGGCGGCGTGCCGCTGAAGGTGATCGTGCTCGACGACGGCGGCGATCCGACCACCGCCACCACCAACGCGCGGCGCTTCGTTACCGAATCGAAGGCCGACATCATCATGGGCTCATCGATTACGCCTTCGACGATTGCGGTCTCGAACGTCGCCAACGAAGCCGGCATCCCGCATTTCGGCCTTGCGCCCTTCCCGGTCACCCCGGAGCGCGCGAAATGGTCGGTGTCGATGCCGCAGCCGATCCCGATCATGGGCAAGGTTGTGTACGAGCATATGAAGTCGAAGGGCGTGAAGACGGTCGGCTATATCGGCTATTCCGACAGCTATGGCGACCTCTGGTTCAACGACTTCAAGGCCCAGGGCGTGCCGATGGGCATGACCTTGGCCGACGAGGAGCGCTTCGCACGTCCCGACACGTCGGTGACCGGACAGGTGCTCAAGCTCGTCGCCGCCAATCCCGACGCCATCCTGGTCGGCGCTTCCGGCACCGCGGCCGCGCTGCCGCAGACCGAGCTGCGCGAGCGCGGCTATCAGGGCCTGATCTACCAGACCCACGGCGCCGCCAGCATGGACTTCATCCGCATCGCCGGCAAAGCCGCGGAAGGCGTGCTGATGGCTTCGGGCCCGGTGATGGACCCGGAAGATCAGCCGGACGAGGCCGCCACCAAGAAGCCGGGCCTCGCGCTCAACTCGGCCTATGAAGCCAAGTACGGCCCGAACAGCCGCAGCCAGTTCGCCGGTCACTCTTACGATGCGTTCGAGATCCTCAAGCGCATCATCCCGGTGGCGCTGAAGACGGCCAAGCCCGGCACGCCGGAATTCCGCGAAGCGATCCGCCAGGCGCTGCTGTCCGAGAAGGAATTGGCCGCAAGCCAGGGCGTCTACAATTTCACCGAAAAGGACCGCTACGGCCTCGACCAGCGCTCGCGCATCCTGCTCACGGTGAAGAACGGCAAGTACATGCTGGTGAAGTAGACGCAGCGATAGTTTCGAGACGACGAGAGCCGGCCCGATGGGCCGGCTCTTTTGTTTTGGCTTTAAGATTGTCCAGCGTGAAATCGAATCGAGTTCGGCCAACAGCACCGCTCTCTCCGTTCCCTCCCCCCTTGCGGGGGAGGGCAGGGAGGGGGGTGCCACACGGGGATTCCATCCGTCGTGCACCCGCCCTTTGACGCATCATCGACAACCGGCACTTTTTCCTGGGCTACCCCTCTCCCTAGCCCTCCCCCGCAAGGGGGGAGGGAACGCACCGTTGTCGGAGCGCAAGCCGGGTCTCATCCCATCGAGTTTCAAGCCGCCTGCCGCAGCGGGGTCCAGGCGAACTCTGGATAGTAACTGTCCATCATGCGGTCGACATAGGCGGTGAGGTTGGCAAATCCTTCCGCCCGCTGCCGCAATCCGGATTCGAAGAACGGCGTCAGGATCCCGGCGAGCGCGCCGAATGCGGTGGCATCGACACCGCAGGGCTTGGTGCCCATCAGATAGGACTTGTCGCCGAGCTGCACCGACAGCGCGAACAGCGAGCGCATCGCGAGATCGACATCGTCATCCGGTCCGTGGCGGCCGAGGCCGGAGAGCAGGTAATTCTCGGCGACGCGGAATTGCGCATCCTCGCGCAGCTTCTCGCGATTGTGCTCCGGTGCGCCGTCGAAGAAATGCGAGGGGCCCTTGGCGAAGTTGACCGGATCGACCCAGCGCGCGCCGACCAGCGCCCAATAGACGTGATGCTCGATCATGCGCTCGAATGCCCAGGCCTGCGCGCGCTCGGCCAGTGACAGGCCGGCGTCGAAATCGAAGCCGTAGCGGCGCTCGATATGGGCGCGGATAAAGGTGGAATCGGCCACCGCCTCGCCGCTATCGTCGATGAAAGGCAGCTGCCCCTTGGGCGAAGCGGGCGGCATCGCGCGCTCCTTCCGGTAGGGCAGTCCCGCCATCTTGAGCTGCACCTCCGTCTTGGTGACGAATGGGCTGATTTCCGGCAGGCCGAAACCGGTGCCAAAGCCGTAAAGCGTGATCATGCGAGCTCTCCTGAACCTGTGAAAGTTGACGGAACCTAATGACGGGCTGCTGCCACCATGGTGGCAGCAGCCGTGATATCTTCTGCGAAGCGGGCCCCTCGCCAGGCGCGGGCCATGACGTGGCGGGCCAGCGCGTCCACAGCCTGAACCAACGAGCGAGCCACCATGGTCGCGAGCGCAAGGCGGAGGTCGACGACCATGAGATCGAGGGAGACGAGGCGGCTGAACGCCCAAGCACGCCAGGCTCGGACTTGCAAAGCCTGGAGCTGGAGAGGCTGGGTCCGCCACAGCGGAGCGGCCGGGCCAAAATGGGTTGGAACGATCATGGACAAATCCCCTTCAGTCGATGTGTTGTCCCGGTATAGAACTCCCCTGCTGCCAACATCCTGTCAGCAGCCGCGCGCCGCCTTCTGAAAACACCACCGACAAGAGATCCGTCATGAGACGCGCCGATCGGCTGTTTCAAATCATCCAGGTGCTGAGACGCACACGTAAGCCGCTGACGGCGGACGCGATCGCGGCCGAGCTCGAGACCTCCAAGCGCACGATCTATCGCGATATCGCGACGCTGATCGGCCAGCGCGTGCCGATCCGCGGCGAGGCCGGCATGGGCTACATCCTGGAAAAGGGTTTTGACCTGCCGCCTTTGATGCTGACACCCGACGAGATCGAGGCGGCGGTGCTGGGCGCACAATGGGTCGCCGGCCATGCCGACTCGACACTGGCGCGCGCCGCCGAAGATCTGATGGCGAAGATCGCCGACACCGTGCCTGAGCGCCTGCGTCCCTTCGTGCTGGAGCCGGCGAGCCGCGCCCGGCCGAGCTGGAACAGGGAGCCCGACCGCCTCGACATGGCGCGCACGCGCACCCAGATCCACGAAGGCAAGAAGATCATGCTGCGTTATCGCGACGAGCAGGGTCGCGCCAGCGAACGCATGATCTGGCCGATCTCGGTCGGTTATCTCGAAGCGGTGCGCCTGCTCGCGGCCTGGTGCGAGCTGCGCGGCGACTTCCGCAGCTTCCGCACCGACCGCGTGGTGGATGCGAGCTATCTCGACGAGAGATATCCGGAGCGTCGCGACGTGCTGCGGGCGAAATGGCGGCAGAGCCTGGTCTGGGGCCCGCCAAAGGACACATGAGCACGATGGAAGAGACCTCCCCCATCGACCTGTCGAGCTGTTGCCAGAGTTGCGGCGCCTGCTGCGGCTATTCGGCGAACTGGCCGCGCTTCTCGATCGAAAGCGACGAGGAGCTTGCCGCGATTCCCGAAACGATGGTCAACGACCGCCAGTCCGGCATGCGGTGCGAGGGCGATCGCTGCTCGGCCTTGCAGGGCGAAATTGGAAAAGCGACCGCGTGCGGCATCTATGCGGTTCGGCCCGAGGTGTGCCGCACCTGCATGCCGGGCGATGCCGAATGCGCAATGGCGCGGCGGAAATTCGGGCTGCCGGTGATCGAGACCGTTTAGGCGGGGACGGCTTCGCCGATCTCGTCGTCGATCTCGTCGTCGATCGGCGCAAGCACCGAGAGTGGCTTGGTGGACAGCGTGATCGGCTTGCGGCCGCCCGACAGCGACGGCGTGGATTTGACCAAGCCCTCGCGCGACAGCGCGTAGAGCGTCGAGCCGACACGGCCGCCGTTCTCGATCAGGTCGCGCTCGCTGCAGCTGCCTGCGATCGCGACCGCCAGCGAATGCAGGTGGCTGCGGCGATAGCAGAACAGCGCCAGCTTCGCGCGCGCGTCTGGGGAAACACTCTCAACCAGCCTCGGCAGGCCACTCTCGCTGGCGCGATACATCTCGCCAAGGAGTTCGTCGCGGACCGGGCAAAAATCGCTTTCAAAGGCGTCACGACTTGAAAACATTGCAGTTCTCCCTCGACGGCGAGGATGCAGCGCAATTCTCTAATGAAAGGTTAACCACGCTGCCCGGTAGTCACCCGGGGTCCTTGCGCGCTGGCCACGAATCAGAGGCGCCGGCCGGGACTGCGGTCGCGGCAGTTCTTCGAGACGCCCGCCTTCGGCGGGCTCCTCAGGATGAGGTCTGGAGCTGTTGAAGGACTCTATCCCTCATGGTGAGGAGGCGCGCAGCGCCGTCTCGAACCATAGGGCCCGGGCAGCCACTCCGCGGGAAGCCGCCCTCAGTTCGCCGCCATGAACATGGACAGGCCGAATCCGGTGAGATGGTGCAGCGCCTGGTCGACGCCGATCAGGGTCCAGAACCAGGGATGCGCAAGATCGACACCGAAATTGGCGGAGACAAACCCCTTGGCACGGTCGATCGTGATGTGGATCACGAAATCGATCAGGGCCACGAACCAGAATTTGGGCGCCACGATCAGGATCAGCGGCAGCGCAACCGCAAGGTGAATCAGGCAGTGCACCAGAAGCGGCAAGGCCCAGCCGTGCTTCTGGTCCTTGCCGTGCGCCATCCAGGCGGTCTGGAGGACGAAATCGGCGATGACGTGCTTGAAGGTGAGCAGCAGCATCCAGCCAATGAGCGCTTCGACCGGAATCGCCGATGACATGGATGGAAACGACAAGCTGACGCCCTCATTGACGTGACAAGAAAAATTGGAGCGTTCAGCGCAACTTCTTCTTGGACCGGTCAAATCGCCGGGACCCGCGATTTATGACATCTCCCGAGACGGAATGCAGCCGGGGGAACCGGAAAATCGCCAACTGTGGCTAACTGGTGATAGGATGACCAATCGCCGCGGCGGAAGCGAGTAAGGTTACCTTCGGCTCGAAATTTGCATTCCGTGACCTGCGCGCTATCATTGCCGATAGAGAATATCGTTCTTTTTTCAGACCTTTACGAATTACGGGGCGCCCGCAGCGATCACATCCGCGAGCCGCCCGCCACCGAAGGAATAAGGCCAGAGTGCTGCCATGAGTACTGAAGGCCCTACCGCGTCACCGCCCCGACGCCCCAAGGTGATCAAGACCAATCAGCAGCAGGTCTTCCTCTACGTCGTGCTGACCCTGCTGTTGTCGCTTGCCACCGTCTGGGGCGGCCGCGCGCTGGTGCACAATTCGGAGACGCTGACTTTTGCCGTCGGCGCCCCCAACAGCGACGAGGCGCTGTTCGCGGCCAAGCTCGCCGCTCTCCTGAAGGACAACGCCTCGCGCTTCCGGATCAAGATCGTCAACAACGCCGACAATGCCAAGGCGCTCGCCCAGTTCGACCGCAAGCAGGCCGACCTCGCCGTGCTGCGCACCGACGCCAAGGTGCCGCTGCGGGCGCGCACGCTCGCGATCCTCGAGCACGATCTCGTGCTCCTGCTCGGGCCCGGTACCAAGAAGATCAAATCGCTCGCCGAGCTGAAGAAGAAGAAGGTCGCCGTCCTCGCAGAAAGCGAATCCTCGCTGGCCTTCGTCCGCAGCATCCTCGACGTCCCCGACGGCCCGGACGCGGCGAAGATCCAGATGGCACCGCAGGGCGCAACGCTCGACAAGCTGTTCGCGCCGGCAAGCGGCTTGGGTGCGGTGATCGCCGTCGTCCACGCCTCGAAGGCGGTGCGGGACAAGGCCTATGCGCAGGCCGCCAGGCGCGGCGGCTTTACGCTGAACGCGATCGACGAAGCCAAGGCGCTGGCGCGCAAATTCCCTGGCATTTCCGACGAGACGCTGACGGCAGGCACGCTGTCGGCTTCGCCGGAAATCCCGGACGACGATCTCGACACGATCGGCCTGGAATGGCTGCTCGTGACGCAATCGAAGATGTCCCCGACCACCGCGGGCGAGCTGGCGCGTACCATCTACGAGAACAAGTCCGCGCTCGGCCTCGACAACGGCTTTGCGACCCACATCGAGCCTGCCTCCGTCGAGAAGGACTCCTTCGTGATGGCGCATCAGGGGGCGGCCGACTACATCAACGACGACACCAAGTCGTTCATGGATAAGTACAGCGACCTGATGTATCTGGGCGCTGCCGCGCTCAGCGTCATCGGCTCGATCTTCGCCGCGATCTACGCCAAGATCACACGGATCGCGCCGGAGAAGGCGAGCGAGCTCGCCACCGCGATCCTCGACATCGGCGAGCGTATCGAGCACGCCCGCTCGCTGGACCAGCTCGAATGTCTCCAGGACGAGCTGGAGGGCATTTTGCGCGGCGCCGTCATTGGCTTGCGCGATGGCACGATCAGTACCGACGGGCTCGACACGTTCAAGCTCGGCTACGAATTCGTCCGCGACGAGATCGGTATGCGCCGCGACTACCTCAAACGCCATGCCGGTGAGGCCGAGAAGCTCGCCCAGGACACGGCCCCGCCGCCGCACGACGAGGGCAATCTCGTGGTGGTGAAGACAGCTCAGAGTGCCTGACCTATCGACAGGAAGGTCTCGCGGCGGCGCCTTGCCGACATGTCCCGCACGTCACCATGCCTGGTCCCGGAACCGTCCCCGCCCGCAACCGTTTGGTTCCGGATACAACCGGGGAAGGCGCCATGCGTACACTCCTCATCATCATCCTTCTGGGAATGCTGGTTGCAGCTGGATATTTCGCTTATTCGGCAATGGCGGTCGAAGGTGAGCCGCTTCCGACGGAAGGCTATGTGGCGTTGGCGCTGGGAGCCGGATTTTCCATTGCTGTCGGCATCGGCTTGATGGTGCTGCTGTTCTTCAGCAGCCGTGGCGGCTATGACGAGCCGCCGCATTTCAGGTAACGGCACGCGCGCCCGTCGTTGACGGCTCCGGCCCGGGCAGGCACTTTGGCACCGAGGTTCCAGCCGGGACCGCCAACAGACGAAACCGAGCCGCCTTCCCGCATGTCCAAGCCGCTGATCTCCGCTCTGGCCCAGTTCGCGGCCGCCACGGCCGGCCGCAACATGACCAAGGCGGCCTATGTGGCCGTCGCCGGCGGCGTGCTCGGCATGGTGCTGCTGACGGTTGGCCCAGCCTACGAGACCGCGCACCGCTGGGTGGATGCCCTGCTGTGGGCCTGCCTCGTCTATTTCGTGTTCGAATGGCTGGTGCGGCTGCGGCACATGGCGCGAACGGGGCGCCTTGCGCTCTACATGTCCTCCTCCGCCGGACTGGTCGATACTGTCGGGGCGCTGGCCGTGCCGGTCGCGCTGATGCTCGGCGCCGATCCCGGGACGGCGTGGCTGCTCAGCGTTCTCTGGGTGCTGAAGGTGGTGCCGGGCATCCCGGGCCTGCGGCAGCTTCGCCGCGTGCTGGTTCTGGAATCGGGGCCGCTGGTCAGCGTGCTCGTGATCTTCCTGATGGTGGTCTTCCTGGCCTCGGTCGCCGAATATTTCCTCGAGCGGGACGTGCAGCCGCAGACGTTTGGCAGCGTCCCCGCCGCGCTGTGGTGGGCCGTCGTAACTCTGACGACGACGGGCTATGGCGACGTCGTGCCGGTGACGCCGCTGGGCCGCATGGTGGCGGCGCTGGTGATGATCTCCGGCCTCGGCGTGTTCGGCCTCTGGACCGGCATTCTGGCAACCGGGTTCGCGGCAGAAACGCGGCGCGACAATTTCCTGAAGACCTGGGAATCCGTCAGCAAGGTGCCATTCTTCGCAGCGCTTGGGCCCGCGGCCATTGCCGACGTCACCCACATGCTGCGCACCATGGAGCTGCCGGCGCGCACCATGATCATCCGCAAGGGCGCGCAGGGCGACTGCATGTATTTCATCGCCGCCGGCGAGGTCGAGGTCGACCTGCCCGGCAAGAAGGTACGGCTCGGCGACGGCGCGTTCTTCGGCGAGATGGCGCTGCTCGGCAACAATCTGCGCGGTGCCAACGTCTCGACCACCAAGGTGTCGCGGCTTCTGGTGCTCGACCTGGTCGATTTCCGCATGCTGATGGCGCGTCATCCTGATCTCGCCGAGACCATCGATGCGGAAGCCAGGCGCCGCACGCTCGAAAACAAATAAACGGAGACGAGAATGTCTGATACCGCCGAGGCGGCCTCCGGCCCCGTGTTCGAAATCATCGGCGCACGCGCCACCATCCGCCTCAACAGGCCCAAACATCTCAACCGGCTCCAGGCTGAAGATCTCGGCGAACTGATAACATTGTTCGACCGGGTCGAGGCCGATCCCGATCTCCGCGTGCTGGTGCTGACCGGAACCGGCCGTGCCTTCTCGGCGGGCTATGATCTCAACTCCGTCGCCGAGCGCGCGGTCAGCGCGAGCGAGCAGCAGAGCGCGGGCTCGGCGTTCGAGGTCGTGGTCAACCGGCTGGAGGATCTCGGCGTGCCCACGATCTGCCGGCTCAATGGCGGCGTCTATGGCGGCTCGACCGACCTTGCGCTTGCCTGCGATTTCCGCATCGGCATCGACACCGCCGAAATGTTCATGCCGGCGGCGCGGCTCGGGCTGCATTACTACAGGAGCGGCATCAAGCGTTACGTGACGCGGCTCGGCGTCGACAATGCCAAGAAGCTGTTTCTCACGGCACAGAAGATCACCGCGCCGGAGATGCTGCGGATCGGCTATCTCACCGCCATGGTGCCGGAGGAGATTCTCGACGAGGAAGTCGACAGGCTCGCCGACGTCCTCGCCGGCAATGCGCCGCAGGCGATGCGCGGCATGAAGCGGGCGATCAACGAATTCGCCCGCGGCGAGCTCGATGAGCAAGCCGCCGACCAGCGCCACCGCGACAGCATGCGCGGTGACGAGATCAAGGAAGGCATCAAGGCGTTCGCGGAGAAGCGGGAGCCAAAGTTCTGATCACGCCCGCTTCGACCGCATCGCGCGCACCTGCGTGAGCTTGGGATCGCGGACGAGCGCCTGGTAGCGTTTACTGTCGACGGCGTAAATCGCGATCCGGCCCTCACTGTCGGCATGAACGCCCCAGCCGAAGCGCTTGCCCAGGCTCGACGCTCTCATGCACGCCTGCCCCCGGGAGAAGAACGCTTCACGTGCCGCACGCTTCTCCGCCTTCGTCGCCCTCACATCGAGCTCGCGTCCCGGCGCGGACGTCGCGAAGATCACGTCGTCGGACGTGTGCTTGTAGGGTGCCTTGGCGATCATCTCGTATTGCAGGCCGGCCACGGTCGGCTTTCCCGCGCGCAGCGGCGGTTCCTCGCCGGCACGCGCGGGACAGTCTTCAGCGACCCGGATGAAGGTGTTGAAGCAGTTGGTCGTGTGCATCGGCTTCGTCATCCGCAATCCAGATCGTTCATCCGACTGCCGCTGCGGCATGCCGCGCGGCCATCTCGGCGTCGGCCGCAGTGATCCGCTGGAAAGCCGGCCGCGACGTCATGCGCTCGGCATAGCGGACGAAGACGTCCTTTTTCGGCACGATCCCGAACATCATCGTCCAGCTGAACGCGACACCCCACAGGACATCCGCCGCCGTCATGCGCTCGCCGAGCAGATACGGCCCGTTCGACAGCTGCGCTTCGAGCGCGCCCAACATGATGTCGTAATCGGCATAAGGCGACTGCGTGATCGGCGCCGGCTCGCGTTGCATGAACTTGTCGATCAGGGCCGGCTCGAACGAGGCGCCGTAATAGGCGATCCAGCGCAGGTAAGGACCGCGCAGCGGATCGTTCAGAGCGGGCGTCAGCCCGGCCTGCGGAAACAAATCGGCGAGATAGATGGTGATCGCGACCTGCTCGGTCACCAGCGCCCCGCGGTGGCGGATCGCCGGCACCTTGCCGAGCGGATTGATGGCGAGATAGGCGTCCTCGCGCTGCTCGCCGGCCTTCATGTTGAGGATTTGGAGATCGTAGGGCGCGCCCAGCTCCTCCAGCAGCACCCGCGTGCCGGTGGCGCGGGTTTGGGGTGAATAATACAGCGTGATGCGGTTCGGATCGGTCATGGCAGGTCTGGTCATGGCAGGTCTCCGTCTGGCCGGCTGGCGATGGCGGTTGTAGCGGACCATACCTGACATCTTGTGTCAGGTATGGTTTAAGGGATCATGCGCGCGAACCGGATGATGTCGATCCTCACCACCCTGCAGGCCAAGTGGCAGGTCACCGCGCCCGAATTGGCCGAGGCCTGCGAAGTCTCGGTGCGCACGATCTATCGCGACATCGATGCGCTCGCGGCATCCGGTGTCCCTGTTTACGCCGACCGCGGTGCAGAGGGCGGCTATCGCCTGCTCGACGGCTATCGCGTGCGGCTGAACGGACTGTCGCAGAGCGAGGCGGAGGCGCTGTTCCTCACGGGATTGCCGGGACCGGCGGCGGCGCTCGGGCTCGACGCGGCAATGATCGCTGCGCAGAACAAGCTGATGGCCGCGCTGCCCGCGAATCTGCGCGAAGACGCCGGGCGGATGCAGGAGCGTTTTCATCTGGACGCGCCCGGATGGTTCGGCGAGGCGGAGCAACCAAAGCATCTGCGCACGATTGCCGGCGCGGCTCTGCGCGGAACGCTGATCAAGATCCGCTACCAGAGCTGGCGCGCGCAGAAGCAGCGCCGCGTCGCGCCGCTCGGGCTCGTGCTGAAGGGCGGCAGCTGGTATCTCGCAGGGCAAGTCGACGGCAGCGTGCGCACCTATCGCGTCGCGCGCGTGCTCGACTGCACCGCGCTCGACGATCGCTTCGACCGTCCCGCCAATTTCGATCTCGCCGCTTATTGGCGCGACGCAACGCTGCGTCTCGAGGCCGAGATGCATCCCAATGTCGCGGTCGTCCGGTTGTCACCGTTCGGCGTCAAGCTGCTCGATGCGCTGAGCCAGCCTTACGTCAGGGCGCGCACGCAGCTTGAAGAGACGGCCGACGCGGATGGCTGGCGCATCGCCAGAGTGCCGACCGGCAAGACGTCATGGCATGCGGCGGCCGAATTGCTGCGGCTCGGGCCCGAGGCCGACGTGCTGGCGCCCGCCGACCTCCGCGAGAAGATGGCGGAGATGACGCAGGCCATGGCCGCGCGGTATCGCGCGGCGCGTAAAGCCTGATATCGGCGTATTTCGCCGCAGCCGACGAAACAGTCCTGAAACACGATTCTCGGTCCGCGCCGTGAACGCATTCGCGCTTCGGTCCGACCGAGAAGCAGGGACACAACAACGGCCTTTGCGCCACACTGGAGAATGAAGATGTTTCGCAAGCTTGCACTTGGTCTGATCGCTGCCGGCTCGCTCGGCGTTGCCGCTCTCGCGCCCACCGCCGCGTCCGCTCACGGCTTCCACCATCACTGGGGTCCCGGCTGGGGCTTCGGCGGCGTCTATGTCAACACCGGCGTCAACAATTGCTACCAGGAGCGCGTCGTCCAGACCCGCCACGGCCTGCGCGTCCGCGTCGTGAACGTCTGCGCGTACGGGATCTACTGAACACGCCTGCATCGGCTGGCGCAGCCCCGGTCGCTTCGCGACCGGGGCTCGTCGTCTCAGCTCGCCAGGGCTCTCGCCGCCGGCACGCCGCGCTGCAGCGTCACCGATCCGGCCTGATCGTCGGCAAGCGAATTGCGCTGCGATATCCATTGTTCCGCGCGCGATCGCCGCAGCGAGGGGGCGAAGAAGAATCCCTGGGCGACATCACAACCGATCCGGCGTATGGCCTCGAGCGCTTCCTGGCTTTCGACGCCCTCGGCCACGACCTTCATGTTGAACGCCCTTGCAAGTGCGACGGAGGCATCGACGATCTTCATCATGTCGTCATCGGATTCGCAGCCCTTGATGAAGGACTGATCGATCTTCAGCTCGCTGAACGGCAGCCGCGCCAGGGCCGCGAGCGACGAATAGCCGGTGCCGAAATCGTCGATCGCCGTACCGATCTTCTTGATCCGCAGCCGCACCAGAATGTCATTAGCGCGATCGACGTCGGCCATCGCCGTGGTCTCGGTGATCTCCACGATCAGCGACGCCGGAGGGACGTTTTCGCGGCGCAGAATCCCCTCGATCCGGTCAGGCAATGTCAGATCCGACATGAGCGAGCCCGAGATGTTGACGGCGATGGTAAGACCGGGATTGAGCTCGATCAGCTTACGGCCCTGCGACATCGCCGAGGACAGGATGCAGTCGGTCAGCCCGCGCATGAGGCCGGCGCCCTCGGCGATTGGAATGAAGACCAGTGGCGAGACGATGCCAAACTCGTCCGTGCGCCAGCGCGCGAGCGCCTCGGCGCCTATGACCCGTCCGGTCTGGAGCGCGATCTTCGGCTGGAATTCGACGAAGAACTCGTGGTCGGCGAGGCCTCGCGCAATTCTCTCCGGTGTGACCAGGAGCGACGGCGAGGCCGACGTCGCGGCCAGCGGCGACCGCCGCGGCCGTTCGAGCGCGCTGCGCAGGCGGCTTAGATCTAGCGGCTTGGTCAGGCATCCGCCAAGCGTCAGCTTCAACGCGCTCGTAACCCGCCGTGTCGCCTTCATGATGCGGTCATCGCAGCCACTGATGATGACGATCGACATCGCGCGGAAATTCTTCTCGGCCACGAAACGCAGCAGCTCCACTCCGTCGCGTTCGCCGAGCGACAGGTCGAGGACCATGATTTCGAAGGCTTCGCGCGCCAGAAGCTCGGTTGCGGCCTCGTAAGAGGAAGCGACGACGGTCTCGTAGCCGAGTTTCGCCCCGATCTTGCCGATCAGAACCCGTTGCACCAGATCGTCGTCAACCACCAGAAGGCGGCTTCTCGTTGCGCTCATGACCCATCACTCCAGACATCGGCTGCGTTGATGCTTTCGACATTAGAACGACGGGCTTCGCGGGCTCGTGAATACAAGACTCCTAAAACTTTCCCGATCTGGAAGAATTCGTTAGCCACGATTCTGTGGCTTACAAACGGCTGATTATATTGAATATTCTGGAGCCATCGACCAGACGGTATCGGAATGACCCGCCCGAACTGCGGGCGCGATGAACCCGCGGTAAAGCTTCCTATCGGAAGCCGGCAAAAGGCGTTGGCGAGAGGCCGCGCTGCTAGCTAGCCTGCCGCTGCCTGCGAAACCAGGCCCAGGTTTCGCGCGTCGTTCTGAGGTAGCCGCGGCCGCGATGGACGATCTCGCCGTCGACGATCCCGTTCAGCTTCGGCAGCGCGTGAAACGGGATCGAGGGATAGGCGTGATGCTCGACATGGTAGGGCATGTTCCACGCCAACCATTTGACGATCGCGGCGGTATAGGTGGTACGGGTGTTCTGGAAAGCGCTGCGGGTCCGCTCGCAGCCGGTGTGCTCGGCGTACAGATAGGGCCGCAGGAAGAACTGCCCGATGATCAGCGGCACGATCCAGACCCAGAGCAGCAGCGCTGAGGCGAACCACAGCGACAACACGAGCAGCAGCGCATAGAGCGCGACATAGACCCGCGCCTCGGTCACGATGATGGCGCGCCGGTTCTCGGGAATCCAGGGCACGACGACCTTGCCGCTGACGGCATGGCCGAGCATCAGCCGGAGGCGGCCGGCAACCTGGAGCAGGCCGCTATAGGCAATCGCGAGTTGCGCGTCGGATGTCGGCCTGACGCCGACGATGAGCTCCGGGTCCTTCTCCGGATCCTGGGTGTAGCGGTGATGGTCCCAGTGAAACAGGCAGTAATATTCGTAGGGCAATCCGATGATGAAGGCCGAGAGATAGCCGACCGCGAGATTGAGGCCGCGGCTCCTGAACGCCGTCTTGTGCGCCGTCTCGTGCACCGCCATGAACAGGAAGGCGACGACATAGCCCTGCACAGCCATCAGCGGCAACGCCCACAGGACGCCATGACGTGAGGCGACCATCCAGATCAGCCCGCCGACCAGCAGGATCACGCCGTAATGGCCAAGGCTCTGCGCGGCGCCCCTGAGATCGGAGCGTACCGCCAATTCGCGCAGCATTGCCGGGCTCAACGGCTTCAGGCGGTGGCCGGACTCTGAACCGGTTGCGTCGGTCATGATCGATGCCCGCCTATTTGCCGAGAAGCTCCGCGACCTCGGCCTTGATGAAGGCCTGATCGCGCGGAATGTTGACAGGGTTGCCGGCCCGGTGGCCGTGCAGTGACGGAATGGGATGGAGCACAGCCGACCTGGCGTTGACGAGACGTCCGAGTTCGTCCTCGTTGTCGCGGACGTCGAAATAGCGATCGGTCGCGCCCGGCATCAGCAGCATGTGCGCCTTGATCGCGGCCAGCGCCCGATCGAAATCGCCGCCGAATGCCGTGCAGCGGCTGATATCGCCGTTCTGCCAGATGCCGATCTGCGCCAGCAGATCATTGGCGTCACGCCGCGCGAACGCCGCGTCCCAGGCACGGACGAGATAGTCCTCCAGCGAGGTGAAGCCTGCCTCGCGCCAGACCTCGTCGCGGTAAAAGCCGTGCGACATCGCCCAACCTGCGTAAACGCGTCCCATGGCGCGATAGCCTGCGACGGGCTTCTCGACGAAGCGGCCGTCGCGGAAGGCCGGATCGCCGGTCAGCGCGCCCTTCACGCTTTCGAGGAAGACGTAATTATAGGGCGCGCACCGCGCGCTGCCGCAGACGACCGCGGCACGCTCGACCATGTCGGGATGCAGCGCCGCCCAGTGATACGCCTGCATTGCTCCCATCGACCAGCCATAAACGAGGGCGAGCTTCGAGATACCGAACCGCTCGGTGAGCAGCATGTGCTGAACCGCGATGGCGTCGTGACAGGTGACTTGCGGAAACGGTTCGGCGGTATTCGACGGCGAGGACGACAGGCCATTGCCGAACAGGTTCGGGATGATGATGAAGTAGCGGGTGGGGTCGAGCACGCCGGCGGGCCCGATCAGCCACTCGGTATCGATGTGCTGCGCGCTGAACGAGGTCGGATAGAGGATGACGTTGTCCTTGTTCGGGTTCAACGTGCCGTAGCTCTTGTAGGCGAGGCTCAGCGCGGGAAAGACGACGCCGGACTGGAGCGTGACGTCTCCGGCCTCGAAAATCTCGTAGTCGCGCTCCGCCGTCATGCGTTCAACTCCCACGCGGCCGCACAGCGCGCCGCCGAACCGACGATGCATCGATCGTGCCGATCTCGCGGACGCGTCGTTGCGTCACGCTTAATAACTGTACTTTTAGTCCATTTATTAACGGCCGGCAAGAAGAATTCGATCGCACCGGCTCAGGCGATGGCAGCCAGATAGCGTGCGACAGACGCCGCGAATGCCGCCTTGGCGCCGGCCGCGACGTTGCGGCCCCACCAGGCACCATAGATGCGATCGAAGACCAGCGGCTCGACGGCGGCCGCAATCCGTCGCACGGCGGCGGCGTTCAGCGGCATGTAGTTCGGATAGGAGTACATGAAGCTGACGAAGCGGCGGTCCATCGTCACCTGCGCGATATCGCCGGTGAGCAGCGCGCCCCTGCCATCCGCGCCGCGCGACCAATGCAGCATGGTCGCGCCGGGAAAGTGCCCGCCGGTGCGCAGCAACTGCACATCGTCCGAGATCCGATGCTGATCGCCGGTCCAGTGCACGATCGATGAATGCGGACGCGTCACCCATTCGCGGTCGTCCGCATGCAGGTAGACCGGCACGCCGCCGAAGGCATCGCTCCAGTCGGCGAGCGCACCATAATAATGTGGATGCGAGATCGCGATCGCTTTCAGCCCGCCGAGCGAGCGGACCTGCGCGATCGCCTCCGGTGTCGCCAGCGGCACGCAGTCCCACATGACGCAGCCGCCTCCCAGCGGCACCAGCAGCGCCCGCTGGCCGATGGCGAAGCTGGGCTCGAGCGCGATGCCGGTCAGGCCGAGATCCTCGCGCCAGAGCACGCGGTGACGTTCCGAGAGCGCCTCGCGCGTGATGAAGGTCTGGCCGTTCCAGCCGACGAACTGCCGTTCATCCTCGCAGATCGGACACGACGCGGGCGGATTTCCGCTGTCCGGGAATTGCGCGCCGCAGGTTTCGCAGGTCCACAGAGGCATGGTCGTCATCCAGCTGTTGCAAATACGGTCGGAACCAACGCGATGAGGGCAGGTTAGATTCCGATCAGCGCCGGCACAATGGGCTGGCAGTCTGCGCGTGGCGCGAGACCCATTCGATCGACAGGAGCATTTTCAACGTCTCGATGACATCGCGCCCTTCATCACCCAGTCTCTGGCCCCTGTACGCAGTCAACTTCTTCATGGCCGACATGCAGTCGGGCATCGGACCGTTCGTCGGCGTGTTCCTTCAGGAGCGCGGCTGGGCGAGCGGATTGATCGGCACCGCCATGACGATCGGCAATGTCGCGGGCATGCTGGTCACGACGCCGATCGGCGGCTTCATCGATTCCAGCCGCAACAAGCGGCCGTGGCGTGCTCGCCTTCTTCGTCACGGGATGGTGGGGCGTCGTGCCGATGCAGGTGCTCGACGGCATCGGCACCGGCCTGCAGACGGTAGCCGTCCCCGGCATGGTCGCGCGCTCCCCCAATGGCACCGGCCGCATCAATCTCGGCCAGGGCGCAGTGGTTACTGTGCAAGGCGTCGGCGCGAGCCTTAGTCCGCGCTCGGCGGCTGGATCGCGCAATGGATCGGATACGGACCGACCTTCCTGCTGCTCGGCGGATTTGGGCTGGCGTCGATGGCGCTGTGGCTGGCGTTCGGGACGCACTTGAAGAAGTATTAGACCGTCATTGCGTGCTCCTAGGAGAACTCCACCACGATCTTGCCGAAGTGTCCGCCCCGCTGCATCAGCCGCAGTGCGTCGGGCACGGCATCGAAGCCGAACACGCGGTCGATCACTGGCTTCATCCCGTTGCGCCCGATCGCGGCGGTCATGCCCTCGAACATGCGGCGGCTTCCGACGGAGAGGCCGATGACGTGCAAATTCTTGGAGAACAGGCTCGGAATCGCGATCTGCTGCGAGAAGCCGGAGAGCACGCCGATCACGAGAATGGTCCCGCCGACCCTGACAGCCTCGAGCGACTGCGCAAAGGTCTCCTTGCCGCCGACCTCGACAACGTGGTCGACGCCGCCGCCGGTCCAGTCCGAGGCCGCCTTGCCCCATTCCGGAACCGAGCGGTAGTTGATGGTGTGGTCAGCCCCGAGCGCGCGGGCGCGTTCGAGCTTCTCGTCGCTCGACGAGGTCACGATCACACTTGCGCCGGCGAGCTTTGCGAATTGCAGCGCGAAGATCGATACGCCGCCGGTGCCCTGCACCAGCACGATGTCGCCGGGCTTCACATTGGCTTCCTCGAACAGCGCGCGCCATGCCGTAAGCCCCGCGCAAGGCAGCGTCGCAGCCTCCTGGAACGAAAGATGCGAAGGGATGCGGCTGACCCCTTCGGCGTCGAGCAGCATGACCGCCTGCAACACACCCGGCCGCGTGCCGCCGAGCGCGTAGCGGCGACTGGTCGCCGAGACCTTCCCGTCGATCCAGGACTGGAAGAACATCGGACAGACGCGATCACCGACCGCGACGCGAGCAACGCCCTCGCCGACCGCGATCACCTCGCCGGCACCATCCGAGAACGGGATCAGCGGCAATCTGGTGACTCCACCCTTGCCCTGCACCGTGAGCAGATCGCGATAGTTCAGTGATGCCGCCTTCATCCGCACCGCGACCTGGCCGGGGCCGGGCGCGGGCTCGGGCAGATCGGCCAACTCCATCCCCTCGATCGACCAGTCGCGCGCGACCTGCCAGGCTTTCATGGCAAATGCTCCGTCTCAGGTGCCGAAGCTCTTCTGGACCGCCTTGTCGAGCGTCTCGCCGCCGACGAACCGCTGGCGCAGCTCGCGCTTGAGCAGCTTGCCGCTCGGGTTCTTGGGCAGCGCGTCGACGAAGATGACCCGCTTGGGCACCTTGAAATGCGCCATCTGGCCGGCGCAGTGCCTGATGACGGACTCTTCGTCGAGCCTCTCGCCGCTCTTGACCACGACGATCGCGGTCACCGCCTCGATCCAGCGCGGATCGGGCAGACCGACGACGGCGACCTCCGACACGGCGGGGATGCGATAGACCATCTCCTCGACCTCGCGGCTCGCGACATTCTCGCCGCCGGTCTTGATCATGTCCTTGACGCGGTCGACCACGGTGATGTGGCCCTCGTCATCGACCGTGGCGAGGTCGCCGGAATGAAACCAGCCGCCGGTGAACGCGGCCGCGGTCTTCACGGGATCGTTATAATAGCCGGACAGCAGATGCGGCGAGCGGTGCACGATCTCGCCGACCTCGCCCACCTTCACGTCCTCCATCGCCGTGTTGACCACGCGCGTCTCGACATTGAGCACGGGCTTGCCGGCCGAGCCGGCCTTGCGCAGCTGATCCTCCGGCCGCAGCACGGTCGCGAGCGGCGCGATCTCGGTCTGGCCGTAGAAGTTCCAGAATTTGACGTCGGGCAGCCGGCGCTGCAGTTCGAGCAGCACCTCCACCGGCATGATCGAGGCGCCGTAATAGCCCTTCTGAAGCGTCGACAGATCGGTCTTGTCGAAATTCGGCGAGCGCAGCATCGCGATCCAGATCGTCGGCGGCGCGAAGAAGGAGGTGATCTTGTGGGCCTGGATCAGCGCCAAAATGTTGTCGGCGGTCGGCTTGCCCGTTATGACGCCGGAGGCGCCGAGATAGATCTGCGGCCCCAGAAAGACGTCGAGCTGCGCGCAATGATAGAGCGGCAGCGCGTGCAGAAACTTGTCGTCCACGCTCATGCCGCCGTCGATGATGCAGCTGACGTACTGCCACATCACGGCTTCATGGGTCAGCATCGCGCCCTTGGGCAGCGACTCCGTGCCGCTGGTGTAGACGATCTGCGCGAGGTCGCGGCTGTCGACGGACGCTTCCAGGAACGAGCCGTCGGCGGCAAGAAGATCATCGAAAGTGGTCAGGCCCGACGGCGCCGTGGCGGGATCCTCGCCCGGCAGCCAGATGATCTTCTCGACCGCGCAATCCCTCGCGCTTGCGGCGCGTGCGGGCTCGACGAAATCCGGCCCCGTCGCGAGCAGCTTGGCTCCGGAGCTTTTCAGGATGAAATTGATCTCGTCCGGATTGAGCATGAAGTTGATCGGCACCAGCACCGCGCCGATCCGCGCCAGCGCGAAGCGCAACGCGGCGAAAGCGTGCGAATTGCGCGAGAGCACGGCCATGCGGTCGCCCTTCTTGACGCCGAGAGCGAGCAGGCCGCGGCCCAGCCGGTTGCAGATCGCGTCCATCTCCGCAAAGGTCCAGCTGATATTGCCGCAGCTCACCGCGAGCTTGTTCGGCTCGCGGCCCGCCGATCGACGCAAGAGATCGCCGATGGAATGCTCGCGCGCTTTGGATATGGTGGCTGCGGTGTCGTTCGACATTTCCATTCCCCTCAAGATCTGCAATTTACGCGACGTTCCGAGCCCTAACGTCCGCCAGGCTCTTCCATCGCTTTTCGAGTTGCGCGAAGCGTAGTCGGCGCTGTCGGCTGCGTCAAATTCCTGCGCGCTGGCGTCATGACGCAAGAATTGCATCCTCGCCGCGGCAACTTTAGGCTGGCGCGCCCAACTGTAAATATTGGGGGAAATGTCATGTATCGGATCGCGCGCGCCGCCTTTGCGGCCGGGCTACCGCCGACTACGTGTTCGGCCATTCGCTCGAGCGCGACACCAGCGATGTCGTGAAGGCCGCGGGCGGCAAGGTGCTCGGCAGCGTCAAGCATCCGCTCAATACCGCGGACTTCTCCTCCTTCCTGCTGCAGGCCCAGGCCTCCAGAGCCAAGATCATCGGGCTCGCCAACGGCGGCGGCGATACCATCAATGCAATCAAGCAAGCCGGCGAGTTCGGCATCGTCGCCGGCGGCCAGAACCTCGCGGCCATCGTGATGTTCATCTCCGACGTGCACAGCCTCGGGCTGAAGCTCGCGCAGGGGCTGATCATCACCGAGGCCTATTACTGGGACCTCAACGACAAGACGCGCGCCTTCGGCAAGCGCTTTCTGGAGCGCGTCAAGCGCATGCCGACGATGAACCGGGCCGCAACCTACAGCGCGGCGCTGCACTATCTGAAAGCCGTGCAGGCCACCGGCACCAAGGACACCAAGACGGTGATGGCGAAGACGCGCGAGCTGCCGGGTGAAGGACGCCTTCACCGACAACGGCACACTCCGCGATGATGGCCGGATGGTGCACAGCATGTACCTGTTTCAGGTCAAGAAGCCCGAGGAATCCAAGGGTCCGCGGGATTATTAAAAGCTGCTCGCCGAAGTCCCCGCCGACCAGGCTGTCCGGCCGCTGAAGGACGGCGGCTGCCCACTGGTGAAGTAACGCTTTGCACACATTGTGGACCTGCCTTCCGTGACAGGGCGGGTCCACGACATTGCATCGCACGGAAAAACGAGCGAGCGCTCTCTCAGAAAATTCTGGTCCGCCCCCTTTCCCGATGGCTGCTCTCTGCGCTAGGAATGACGACAAGGGTGTAAAGCCCACGCCTGGATCAACAACATCGCCACAAGATCCGGGAAGAAATTTAGGGAGGCAGCGTGAATCTCGCGCGCCGACGACCTTGGACGAACGCGTTCTCGACGGAAGCGCTGTGCACGCGCATTCTGGAACGTCACCGCGACTCCATCCGCGTCCAGAAGCCACGTCTCGCCGTCGCAAATCTCGCGCGCATCATCGGCGCAACCCTTACGCTCTCCAACAAGCAGGGCTTTCACGCCACGACGCTGCGCCAGCTCGCGGAAGCCTCCGGACTGAGCATGGGCGGCCTCTATACGTATATCGACAGCAAGCCCAGGCTCCTGTCGATGATCCTCGACGAAGTCGCGGCAACGACGACCGAAGTGCTGACAGCGCCCCCCGACGACGTCAGGGACGACGCCCACAAGCACCTCGACTGGATCATCGCGACCCACATCCGCATGAGCGAGGCGATGCAGCCCTGGTTCGTCTTCGCTTTCATGGAGGCGAAGTCCTTTCCGCCAGCGGAACGCCAGCGTGCGATCGACATGGAAGCCATGACGGAGAAGATCATCGCCGACGTCCTCAGGCAGGGCGTCGCCAGCGGCGCCTTCACGATCGACCATGTCAAGCTCACGGCGTCATTGATCAAGCCGCTGCTCCAGGACTGGTACGTCAAACGCGCCAAGTATCGCAAGCGCGGCACGTCGATCGACGGCTACATCGATGGAGTCGGCAACCTCCTGAGCGCCGCCTTGTCGAATGGCAACCGCACGAACGGACGCACGTCCGCCAGGGCACGTGCGAGGCCAAAGCAGATGGCGCACCCATAGTCCCAGGAAGGGCCAAACGATGAAGCGTTTCCGGTTCAATCAGCAAGAGATCGTCTTCGCCGTCTTCGCGCTGCTGTTTCTGGTGTTTTCGATCTTCCTGCGCGGCTTTCTGACCGCAGACAACATGCTGACGCTGCTCCAGAACGTCGCGGTGCTCGGCATCCTCGGCCTTGCCATGGCGATCGTCGTGATCGGGCGCGGCATCGACATCTCGTTGATCGCGGCGCTGGCGGTGCCGCCGGGGCTGGTCTTGCAGATGGTGCAGAACGGTCACTCGCTGCCGGCTTCGCTGCTGACCGCCGTACTGCTCACGATCGCCTTCGGTCTCGTCAATGGCTGGCTGATCGCATACGCCGAAGTCCCCTCGCTGTTTGCGACGCTCGCAACCGGCCTGCTCCTCGCCGGTCTCGGGCAGGCTGCGCTGTTCCAGCTCGACGTCGTGCAGTGGAGTCCCGGTATGGACGGCTTCGAGCGGCTCGGACAGGGCACCGTTCTCGGCATTCCGACGTCGATCTGGATGTTCGCGATCGCCTGCATCGTGGTCGCGTTCCTGCTGCGCAAGACGCGCTGGGGTGCCTATATCTACGCGATCGGCGACAACCCCTACGCCGCGCGCGTGACCGGCATCCCGGCCCGCCCGATCATCGTCCTGCAATATGTGATCACCGCCCTGATTGGCTGCTTTGCCGGCCTCGTGATGGCGGCCTCCGTCAATTCGATGCCGACCCGCGTCTTCAACTCGACACTGATCTACGATGTCATCCTGGTCGTGGTGCTCGGCGGCATCGGGCTATCCGGCGGACGCGGCGGCGTGCTGAACGTCGTCATCGGCACGCTCGTGATCGGCACGATGCTCAACGGCATGACCATCATGGACATCTCCTATGCCGGCCAGAACCTGATCAAGGGCGTGGTCCTGCTGCTCGCCGTCATCACGGATTCCTTCCTGAATCCACGCAACGAAGAAACCGCACAACAGGGCGACATCTGAACCAACGACAACAACGACAACCACAACCAAGGAGGAAGCAATGAAGCATTTCGGAAGCCCGACCAAGGCCATCCTTGCCGCACTGGGCCTTGCGGCCATGACTGCACCGGCCCTCGCCCAGCAGGGCCTGGACGAGCCGTTCCAGAAGCCGTTCAAGGAGGCACTGGCCGGCAAGACTGTCGCCTATGTTCCGGTCGCCATGAACTTCGACCTCACCGAGGGCTGGTATGCCGGATTGAAGAAGGAGCTCGAGCCGTTCGGCGTCAAGTTCGTGATCCGCGATGCCAACTGGAACACCAATGCCGGCGCACAAGCCGTCACGTCGCTGATCTCGGAGAAGCCGGCGGTGATGGTGGTCCATAATCCCGACGTGCAGACCTATGCGAAGCTGCTGCAGCGCGCGGAGAACGAGGGCATCTACGTCATCCAGATCAACATGGGCTCGGCCTATCGCAGCTCCGCCTTCGTTGGCGCCAACTGGGTCGAGATCGGCGAACGCCAGACCGAAGCCGTGGTCAAGGCCTGCGAGGGCAAGTCGAACAAGATCGCGATCATCCAGGGGGCGCTGTCGGCGGCCGCGAGCGCCTATACGCTCAAGGGCGTCGAGAACGTGCTCGCCAAGCATCCTGAAATCAAGGTGGTGTCGAGCCAGGCCGCCGATTGGGACGCCGCCAAGGCCAAGGCGATCACGCAGACGGTGCTGAAGCAGAATCCCGATCTCTGCGGCATCGTCGGCTTCTGGGACGGCATGGACATCGGCACCGCAGCGGCCGTCAAGGAAGCCGGCCTCACCGGCAAGGTGTTCGTGGCGACGTCGGGCGGCGGCGAGCGCAAGGGCGCGTGCGAGCTGGTGAAATCAGGCGCGTTCGATCTCAACATGAGCTACGACGTGCCGACGCAGGCCGCGCAGATGGCGGGCACGATCAAATGGCTGCTGTCGTCTGGCGTCAAGCCCGGCTCGATCAAGGGCTCGGAATACACGACGCTGATTCCGATCACCAAGGAGAACGCCGACGGCCAGACCGCCTGCTGGAACCTCAGCGACCTCAAGAAATAGCTGTCGCGACGCAAGACCCAGGCGTCCCGGACGATCGCTCGTCCGGGACGCGGCCCCTAAACTTGCAAGGTTCTGGAATGCCGATGCGCGACACCCTGACAAGCCTGCGTTACCGCTACTGGCCCGATCATCTGCTCGGTGAAATCCTGTCCAAGCGATGGACCGAGACGGCCATCCCGGTCATCCTGCTCCTGATCGTCGGCCTCGCGCTCAGCCGATCCATCGACAATTTCCTGTCGCCGGCGAGCCTCGCCGACACCGCGCGTCAGGCCGGAGAGATCGGCTTCATCGCGCTCGGGCTCGCGCTGGTCGTCATCGTCGGCGGCATCGATCTGTCCGTCGGATCGATCTTCGCGCTGACGGATTTCTGCGCGCTTTATCTGCTCGACGTGCTGGACTGGCCGGTCCCGGCGGTGGTGGCGGCCACACTGCTCTGCGGTGCGCTGCTCGGCGCCGTCAACGGCGTGCTGATCGGATATCTGCGGCTGCGCGCCTTCATCACCACGCTGATCACGCTGATCATCTACCGCTCGGCCTACGATCTCCTGATCCAGCGCTACTCCAACGCGATCGCATCGGCCTTCCCAGATATCCCATCCTGGGATTTCATCGGCGGTGGCAGCGTCTTCGGCATTCCGACCGTGGCGCTGGTCTATATCGTCGTCGCCATCGTCGGCCATATCTTCATGACCCGGCTCCGGCCGGGCTGGCACATCACGGCGATTGGCGGATCGCGCCGTTCGGCGTACAATTCAGGCATTCCCGTCCGCCGCACGATTGCACTCTGCTATGTCGCAAGCGGCGTGCTGACCAGCATCGGTGCGCTGTTCTTCGCATCCCGGCTCGGCACCGTCGGCGGCGACATCGGCGTCGGGCTCGAGGTGATCGTGCTGACGGCTACGGTACTGGGCGGAATCACGCTCGGCGGCGGCAAGGGCTCGGTCGCAAAATCGGCAGTCGGCGTTCTGATCGTGCTGCTGATCACCAACGGCCTGACGACCATGAATGCGCGCGGCGGCGTCAACCGGATGGCGCTCGCCGGCATCCTGCTCGTCGCGGCCATGGTCGATATCCGCTGGCAGAAGAACCGCACCCGTATCATCAGCAAGGTCTATGTCGCGCCAACCTATCACGCGCTGCCGCCGCCACCGCCGACCGAAATCGGGCAAGGCGGCCCGTTCGAGCAGAACGACAAGCTGCGTAACGTCGAGTCGATCGGCCTCGGCCGGATCGAGGCGCCGGAGGACGTCATCCTCGATCGCCACGACAACCTCTATGCGGGATCCCGTCACGGCGACATCATGCGCTTCCTCGCACCCGACTATCAGAAGATGGAGGTGTTCGCCCATATCGGCGGCCAGCCGCTCGGCATGGCCTTCGACCGCGAGGACAATCTCTATGTCTGCATCGGCGGCATGGGACTCTATCGCATCACGCCTGACGGCACGGTGGAAAAGGCCACCGACGAGACCAACCGCAGCATGCGCTCGGTCAACGACGACAGCCGCCTGCGGCTCGCCGACGACCTCGACATCACCGACGACGGTCTGATCTTCTTCTCCGAGGCGACCGTGCGTTACGAGATGGACGAGTGGCCGATCGACGGCCTCGAGGCGCGCGGCAACGGCCGCATCATCTCCTACGACACCAAGACCGGCGTGACCCGCACCGAGTTGCGCGGTCTCAAATTCCCCAACGGCATCTGCGTCGCCAGCGACGGCCAATCGATCCTGTTCGCCGAAACCTTCGGCTGCTCGATCAAGCGCTATTGGTTCGCCGGACCGAAGAAGGGCAAGGTCGAGGTCGTCATGGACAATCTGCCGGGCTACCCCGACAACATCAACCTTGCCTCCGACGGCAATTACTGGCTGGCACTGGTCGGCATGCGCAGCCCCTCTCTCGACCTCGCCTGGAAGATGCCCGGCTTCCGCCGCCGCATGGGCAAGCGCGTGCCGGTCGACGAATGGTTGTTTCCCAACATCAACACGGGCTGTGTGGTCAAGTTCAACGAGCAGGGCAAAATCGTCGAATCTTTCTGGGACCTGCGCGGCGAGAACCATCCGATGATCACCTCGATGCGCGAGCATCGCGGCTATCTCTATCTCGGCGGCATCCTCAACAACCGGATCGGCCGCTACAAGCTCGACAATGCCGATCCGAACTTCGTCCAGTACGACAAGCGGTGGGGGAAGCAGTCGTGATCGCAGCCGTCAGGGAGTTCGCAAACCGCTTTCTTGGACGCGGCGACGCCACCATCACCGTGCCGTCCTTCGACGGCGCGCTGAAGCCCAACCAGAAGCTGGAATCGGCCGAGACCTTGCTGACCTGCGAGGCGCCCGAGGACCTCGCGACGGATGGAAGCAACCTCTACATCGCGGACGGTCAGCGGCTGATGTCCCTGACTGGCGGCCAGGCATCGGAAGTCCGGAGCTTCGAGCAGCCGATCTCGGCCCTGTGTGCCCTTCCCGGCGGCGGCCTCGCCGTCGCCCTCGGCGGACGCGAGGTACATCTCTACGCAAACGCGTCGGCCGAGCAGCCAGGCGTGACGTTCGCCGATACGGCGTTCAACGCCATCAACGCGCTCGCGCTGGCGGGCGACAACACGCTGATTGCGACGGACGGCTCAGCGACATGCGGCGTCGACGACTGGGCGCGCGACCTGATGGAGCTCAACCGGAGCGGCCGCGTGTTCAGGCTGGATCCCGGCAGCAAGGTCGTGACGCCTCTCGCGCAGGGGCTCGGCCACGCCTTCGGCGCGTGTGCGCATGGCAACGGCGCGCTGGTCAGCGAGAGCTGGCGCCATCGCCTGGTTCTGGTGACGCCGGGCGCATCGCCAAAGGTCGTGCTTGCTCACCTGCCGGTCTATCCGTCGCGACTGACAAAAGCCGCGGGCGGCGGCTACTGGCTCACTGCCTTTACCGCGCGCACCCAGCTCATCGAGTTCGTGCTGCGCGAGCCGGGTTACCGCCGCCGCATGATGGCCGAGATCGATCCGGCCTACTGGGTCGCGCCTCGACTGCGCTCGGGCCTCTCGTTCAAGGAACCGATGCAGGGCGCGCACATCAAGACCATGGGTGTCATCAAGCCGTGGGCGCCGCCGCGGTCCTATGGCCTCGTCATCCGCCTCAACGCGGATGGCCAGCCGCTCTATTCGCTGCACAGCCGGGTCGACGGCGTCAACCACGGCATCGTTGCGGCGGTCGAACTGGGCGGCGATCTCGTCCTGATCGCCAAGGGACCGGGCCGCGTGCTGCGACTGTCCCTGTCCGGCCTTGCCGAGGAGTTTTGCTCATGAGCGACATCGCACTCTCGCTGCGCAAGGCCACGAAACTCTACGCCGGTGTGCCCGCCATCGACGGGGTGGATTTCGACCTCCGCCGCGGCGAGATCCACGCGCTGGTCGGCGAGAACGGCGCCGGCAAGTCGACCCTGACCAAGGTGATGGCGGGCGTGGTGACGCTGACCTCGGGCACCATGACGGTCGATGGCGCGGACGTCGCGCCGCGGACGCCGCTGGAGGCGCGCAATCTCGGCATCGCCATGGTGTTCCAGGAGAACAGCCTGGTGCCGACCATGACGGTGGCGCAGAATCTGTTTCTCGGGCAGGAGAGGTTCTACAACCGCCTGCGCGGCATCTACATCGCCGCGCAGCAGTTTTTGCAATCGCTCAATTTCGACGTCACGCCGACTGCGACCGTCGGCGGCCTCGGTGCCGCCAAGAAGCAGATGGTCGAGATCGCGCGCGCGGTCCTGCATCGCGCCAAGGTCATCATCTTCGACGAGCCGACCGCGTCGCTGACGCCGGAGGAAAAGAAGTACTTCTTCGACCTCGTCCGCGATCTCAAGAAGCGCGGCGTCTCGATCGTCTTCATCTCGCACGCCCTCGAAGAGGCCCTGTTGCTGGCCGACCGCATCACCGTCCTGCGCGACGGCAAGCATGTCGTGACCGATGATGCCGCCAAATTCGACCGTGCCGCCATCGTGCAGGCCATGGTCGGGCGCGACCTCTCCAATACACTCTACGGCGCGCGGAAGAGCACCGTGCGGCCGGCCGGCGCCCGCGTGCTCACGGTGCAGAATTTGAAGATGGCGCCGATGGTGAAGAACAATTCGCTGTCGGTCTTCGCAGGGCAGATCACCGGCGTGTTCGGTCTCGTCGGCGCGGGCCGCACCGAGACGTTCAAGATCGTCGCAGGCGTGCTCAAGCGCGACTTCTTTCACGGCGGCGAAATCCTGCTGCACGACAAGCCGGTGCGCTATCGGGTGCCGGCGCCGGCGGTCAAGGCCGGCATCGCCTATGTCACCGAAGATCGCAAGGTCGAGGGCTTCTTCGAGACGTCCTCGATCGCGCGCAACATCTATCTCGGCCTGCTGTCGAAGTTTCCCGGGGGACGCATGATGCTGTCGCGGCGGGAAGCCGAGACGGTGGGCAAGACCTGGATCGAGAAGCTCAGGGTTCGCGCCATCGGCGACCACGGCAAGGTGGTCGAGCTCTCCGGCGGCAATCAGCAGAAGGTCGTGATCGCCAAATCGCTGGTGCAGGAGCCGGACCTGATCATCTTCGACGAGCCCACCCGCGGCGTCGACGTCGGCGCCATCGTCGAGATCCACGAGCTGATCAACCAGCTCGCCGACGATGGCAAGGCGGTCGTCGTCATCTCGTCCTATTTGCCGGAGATCATGGCGCTCTCCGACCGCATCCTGGTCTCGCGCCAGGGCAAGGTCGTGGAGGAATTCTCCGCGCTGGACGCGACGGAGGAGAGGATCATGTACGCCGCCATCCACTAAAACGGCCGTTCAGGGCTTTCGCCCCTTCTGGCGTAGCGCCTCGATGAGGCGCTGCTTCAGTTCGTCGGTGGCCTTCTGGCTGACGTCCTGGCCGATCTGCGCGCTGGCCAGCGCCAGCGCATCCGCCTTCTCCAGATATTTCTGCCCGGCAGGCAGGGCATAGAACGCCTCGATCTGGCGCAACTCGTCCGTGGTGAAGGTTGCGGCATAAGCGGCGGCGATCTGGTCGATCATCGCGGCGACGTACGGGGCGTAAATCTGGGCGCCGGGAGCTGTCATCGAGTCATAGTCGCGCTCGATCTCCGGCCGGTCCTGCGCGACCACGGGCCTGAGCTTGAGCAGCAGTTGCGGAAGCGCGTTGCGATACTGGTCCGCGATCCTCAGCGTGACCACGAGCTTGCGCGCCGCGGTCATCGCCTCCGGCGACGGCGGCTCGGCGGACGCGCCGCCGGCGAGGAGCAGAAGCAGACCAGCGATCGTCAACAAACGTTTGGACATGAAACTCTCCACGATGCGGGCGACGCGTTTCTTCAACGGCTGGCAGGCGCCATGGCGGCGGTCGCCGGCGCGCTGTTCGGCGTGACCTCGTCAGGCTCCTCGACCTCCGTCACCTTCACAAACAGCTCCGGCACCTTGCGGGCGCGGTCGAGCAGCCACGCGGCGCCGATCTGAATCATGATGCCGACAAAGGACACGACGAGCTGCTCCCAGACGCCCTTCGTGTATTGCGTCAGGATCCAATGCGCCGAGAACGACAGGAACACGCCCAGGCAGAAGATCGGCAGCGAATGCTGGCCGCAGAGGATGACCGGGCGCAGCCATTTCAAATGCAGCGCCTTCCAGTGGCGCGGGACGAAATAGGTCACCCAGATCGCCAGCGCCAGAAAATGCGTGAAGCGCAGCATGTCGAGGTCGGTCTTGTCGATCGGGTAGATCGCCTTGATCATCCATTTCGGGACCATCGCCTCGAGTGCGTGGATGTGCCAGGTCATCACGATCAGGAGGGCGAAGGCGATCCACGCCGCGGCCAGCCCCATCACTGTCCTCGACCAGACCCATTTGGCGACCTTCTCGACCTGGCCGATGCCGCACCAGGCCGCGAACACGAACATCAGTTGCCAGCAGAACGGGTTGAAGTACCAGGTCGTGCCGGGCGGATAGGAGGCCAGGTTCCAGTTGAACCAGCGCGACAGCGCGTAGAGTACGACGGACGCCGCGAGCGTCAGGTTCGGCCGGCGCACCAGGCACCACACGATGAAGGGCGAGGCGAACACCAGCGTGATGTAGAGCGGCAGCACGTCGAGATTGACCGGCTTGTAGCGCAGCGAGAGCGCTTGCCCGATCAGGATGTCCGGATGGTCGAGAAAGTTGTGAACGTTGAACTCGTCCGCATACATCGGGTTGTCGAACCTCCTGACCGTACGCGCGATCTGCGCGGTGAACAGCAGGAACAGCATGATGTGGGCGACGTACATCTCGGCCGCGCGCCGCCACAGCCGCTTCAGCGCGGCGAGAAACCAGCCGCCGGCGACGATCGGCCCGTAGATCCAGCCGACCAGATAGCCGGAGATGAAGACGAAGAACTCGGCGGCGTCGCTGAAGCCGTAATTGCGCAGCGTCAGCCAGGCCACGACGTCGTGCGGGATGTGGTCGAGGAAGATCATCCACAGTCCGATGCCGCGGAAGAGATCGAGCCGCAGATCGCGCTCGACCGGAGCAAGCAGAGCCGACTGGTCCCGTATGATCATGGCCCCGCCTCGTTCGGTGAGCGTCGCGCCGTTGCGGCGCCGGCAAAATGGAATGCTAAAAAAACTGAATCAAAAGTCACCTGGCCGTGCGGCCAGGGCCAACGGTAGCCGACCTTGGTGGGCGCGCAAGGGGCTTTGTCATCGGAGCAGGCAGCGTAGGCGCGCCGTCCTCTGCGCTGCACAATGGCGGACCCTTCAAAAACAGCGAAAACAACCCCATGCACAGTAGCCAACCCTCTGCGTCGCCTGCGGGATTTATTTGGCGCATCGGGCCGATATCGGCCGGCCCGGAGTGGGTTAGGTCAGTTCGTCGTCCCGCGCCAGCATCCCGTTCAGCATCGCCTCGGCCTTGCGCTGGAGCGGCAGCGCGCCGCTTTCGGAGGCGATCGCGATCGTGCCGTGCAGGGCGGCGAGAATGGCCGCCCTGCTCTCCTCGCTCGAGGACGGCGTCACCACGGCTTCGCCGAACAGGGCCTCGGCCTCGAGCCCGGCAAACCCCTGCTGCCGCGCCGTGTTGCGCGCCTCACGCAGCATGTTCTGCGCAGCCTGGACATCGCCGAGGCGATAGGTGGCGAGTGCCAGATAGATCGAGCTGCGCAACACCGCCGAGGTGTAGCCGACCGCCTTCGCCTCCTCGCGCGCCTCAGTCAGCATGCCGCGCGCGCGGTCGAACAGCCCCTGCTCCAAATAGGCGATGCCGAGATGGCAGGCGAGCACCGGCACGAACAGCCGGATGCCGTGCTTCTGCGCCAGCACGTAGCCGTCCTCGAGAATGGCAGCGGCCGCCGCCGGCTCGTTGCGGCCGAGCATCAGCCAGCCGCCGCTATAGGCGGCCGCGACGCGGTCGTAGGGCCGATTGGTCTCCGCTGCGATCGCCGCAGCCTCTTGCTGGAGCTGCTCCGCGATATCCAATTCGCCCATGACGGTATGGGTGAAGCTCTTCATCATGCAGCAGAGCAGCAGCAGATATCTTGGAGTCGTCCCGATCGGGGCACTGGCTTGCGGCCCGGCCAGCTGGGCGTGAGCCAGTGCCAATGTCTGCCCGGCGTCACTGTAGCAACCAGCGAGGAAATAGGCTTGCCCGAGACCATATCGTGCGAGGTTGAGCCAGCCCAGATTGTCCCAGCCCTCCGCAAGACGGACGACCTCTTCATTGACCGCAACCGCTTCGACCGGCGCTCCATAGAAGTTCTGCGCACCGGCTCTGACCGTCATGGCGGCGACCTTGCGTCCGATATCATCGATCGCGTCGGCCCGCCGCTCGGCCTCTTTTCCAAGGTCGAGCCACTCGGCAATCTGACCGGACGCGATGAACGCCGCGCGTGCTTCCATGCGAAGATCTATGGCGTCGGCCTCCCGCAAGGGAGCCATCGGAGTCTTGTCGAGCGCGTCCATTGCGATCTCGAAATAGTTGGCCGCATCCGCAAAGGCCGAGCGGCTCAAACATTTTCGTCCTGCACTTCTGCCCTGACCGAACGCCCTGCGCCAATCTTTGGCCCGCACCGCATGATAGCACAGCGTATCGGGTTCATCGGCGTAAGCTCCGTCGCCCTCCAGGGTCTCGAGAATGCGCGCGTGAATGCCTTCGCGCACCTTTTCAACCATCGAATCATACGTCACCTGACGTACCATCTCGTGCCGAAACTCGAGCGCGTCGTCCAACTCGCTGTCGATCCTGACCAGCAGCTCGGCGCGATCGAGCGCCGCAAGGCAATCCTGGAGGACGTTCTCGGGCAACTCTACGAGCTTGCGCAGCATTGCGGCACGCGATCGCGGCCCGAGCGCCGCCGCCATCTGCAAGACGGAACGTTCCTGCCTCGACACGCGATCGAGGCGCGCCGCGATCACGCCCTGGATGCTGGTGGGGATACCAAGCTCATCGATGGGACGCACCAGCGCGAGATCGCCCCACTGGCCGCGAAGCGTTCCGCTGTCCCTCAGTCCGCGGCAGACCTCCTCGATGAACAGGGGGACGTTGGCCGTGTGGGAAATGATCCGGCTTTTCAGATCGGCGTTCGCCGCGGAGGGGCCGAGCATGTCAGCCAGCATGGCCAGCCCCGAATCGTCGTCGAGAGGTCGCATCGCGACGACCTCGGCGCGGCAGCGCGCAATCCATACCGGCATGCCGTTAGGCCTGGAGGTGAGGAGCACGAGAAGACCTGGTACTTGCAGCGAAGCAATCGCAGCGATGACGGTATCGCTGGCCCGATCGATCCAATGCAGGTCCTCGACCAGAAGCACGGTGCGGCGGCGGCCCGCCACACTCTCGACGATGGCGCAACTCGCATCGGAAATCGCGCGTCCCCGCGCATGAGGCTCCAACTCGTTCCACTGCGGCTCCGATATCGGCAGATCAAGCACGGCATCGAGGGCGCGTTGCTGGATCAGCGGCCGATCCTTTCGCGGGTCAGACGGACCGTCCGGATCCTTGCCGGCGGCATCCAGGATCGAGAGCAGCAGGCGCTTGAGCGTACTGAATGGCGCGCCCTGGAGGTTCGGACTGCACTCGGCGTCGATCAAGCGCCAGCCATCCGCCTTGAGCTGCTGGGCAAACTCATGCGCGAGACGCGACTTTCCGATGCCGGCGTCACCCAGCAACAGCACGGTCTGCCGGCCGGCACCGACGCATTCCGCGGCGCGGCCCAGCAGGGCCCGCTCCGTCGTGCGGTCGAAGAACCTTGAAATGCTGCGTGCCCGTCGTACGCGCCAGCTCGAGAGATCGCTGGCGCCGACGACCCGATAGACCGGCAGCGGCTGGCTGAAGCCGCGCAGCGCCCTGCCGCCCAGAAATTCAAACCGGACATGGCCATCAGCAAGCCTCTGGCAGGCTTCCGACACGTAGATCTGATTAGCTTCGGCCGCCGACTCCAGCCGCGCGGCGAGATGCTGGGCGGCACCGCCGATCTCGTAGACCTTGGAAAACTCGCTGGCGACCATGTAGGCGACCACGTGTCCCGAATGGAGGCCGACCCGCACCTGCAGCCCGGGATCGCCGAGGCTTCCGACCCGTCGGACCAGCTCGATCGCCGCGTGGCAGGCCAACGGCGCATGGTTGTCGTCCGCGATCGGAGCGCCGAACACGGCTGCGAGTCCGTCGCCCAATTCCTTGCTGACGATGCCTCCAAACTGACGTACCGCGGCCCTCATGGCTGCCAAGGCCGGCTCCAGGCGCGAGACGGCCTCCTCCGGCTCCAGCTCGGCAACAAGCCCGGTGGAATCGACCACGTCGGCGCGGAGAATCGTAACGAAGCGGCGCTCGCTTTCAGGATCGGCGCGTCGTGCGGCCGCCCCGCATTTGGGACACCAGCTATCGCCCGGATCGATCGTCGATTGACACGCGACGCAGTGCATTCCTGTGCCTTCAGAGGTCACGGCGTCGTTCCCGGCCGACCGGCGCACGCGAGGAGTTTGACGCAAGATTACCTATCGGGAAATGCATGGCAATCGAACTTGCACAGAAGCATGGCTGCATCACCAAACAGTGGCTCTCTGGACGAAGCACATTCGCGAGTGATAGCTTTTGCATGCGCGAGAATGGGGCCGCGCGTTCTAGGGGGCGCCGAAGGCTTTCGTTCTGGCCAACGAGCTTTGCTGGGCTGCACGTTACCCTGATTGGCTTAGATCATATCGAAGGACAAGGCGATGGGTGGAAGGACATACAGCGGCAAGCCGTTCAGGGATTTGATGAACAGCAATTACTACCCGCTGGCGAACATGAAGAAGAGCGTGGCGAAGCTCAAGGCATCGGACGACATCGATCTGCCGACCCTGGAATACGGCCAGTACCACCTGATTCTGAACCCCGCATCGACCTGGCCGCAGGGAAGCGCCAAGTACTGGCACAAGGAGAAGGGCCGGGCTCGTCTCGATCTCAGCACCCAGCCGAACACGGTGCCCCTGTCCAGGGATGAGCCGGGCGTCATTCCGCTGACGCGATGCGATCTGCTCGATGCCTGCGTCCGGAAATGCTTCAACTCCGAGCCGCCGATCCCGATGAAGACCAACATCATCGTCCACGAGCCGAGCGATGCCTATGCCCACCGGCACGAGATCCGGCTGGAGTGGGAGTACAAGAAGGGCGCGGACAAGCCAACGCTGCTCCATCTGACGATGGTCTGTCCGCACAGGGACTGATCTTCGGCCGCCTTTGGCTCGATCAGGAGAATCCTCATCATCGCCTCTCGCGCGCTCACGGGCACGCGAGAGGCATTTGTTTCAGGCGGTCCACGGCAAGACCGTCGCTGTCAGTTTCGCGTCAGCCGAGGGCTGTCGCCGCGCGTCGCGTCTGTCCCATCTCCGTCATGGGCCTGTCGTACGATTCGCTGCCTACTGAATCATGACAGGAGCGGCCGATGCCCGTTGGACTGCTGGAGGTCGAAGGCACCATCGAGGTCAAGCAGTTCTGACCGGCGCGACGACCTGAATTGCCTCCTTGTCCCCGGTTGCAGACCGAGGACGGAGGACTGAGTTACTGGACCTCGGCGATCTTCGGTCCAGATGACAGCATCTGCGCGCTAGTTGCCGAGGGCCGGTTCGACGGCGATGCCGAGTCCGGCGATCGGAAAGCGGCGTCGGGCGGCGTTCCCTGCAATGGTCGGCGGGCAGCGGTTGCCGGAAGCACGATCACTTTCGCTCCGACTTTCACCCGCTCATAAAGGTCGACGACATCCTCATTGGTCAGCCGGATACAGCCGGACGAAACCCGCTTCCCGATCGTATCGGGCTTGTTGGTGCCGTGAATTCTATATTCGGTCTCGCCCAGATACATCGCCCGGGCGCCGAGCGGGTTGCCGGGACCGCCTGCCATGAACCGCGGCAGATAAGGCTGACGCACAACCATCTCCACAGGCGGATGCCAATCCGGCCATTCTGCCTTACGGGCCACGGTCTGCTCACCGGACCACGTGAAACCTTCGCGGCCAACACCGATGCCGTAGCGCAGTGCTTGCGCGTCGTTCAGAACGAAATAGAGGAACGTGTTTTTGGTATCTATGATCACGGTGCCCGGGGTCTGGCGGCTGGCGTAGTCAACCACCTGCCGAACCAATGCTCCGGGACCGTCAGCGGCTTTTGGCGGTTCGACCAGAGCGGCCGGCGCCGGAATCGGAGCCGGAGCCGACGCATGAACCGGAGTTGCCACGTAGACCGGAGTTGACGATGCCTGGGCCTGGACCGCGGACGGCTTCCGTGTCGGCTGCACGCTCGCCGGGCGAGACAGCAAACCGTACCCCAACGCGGCAAGGGCCACGGCGCCAATAACGACTCTCCCGGCCATTGGCAGTGCGAGCGTCTCCGCCTTTCCACGTTTGGCCCGCTTGCCCATGTCTTCCCCCGGATCACTATGCCCGGAAGAGGTACCCAGTAAGATTTAAGAAACTTCGAAGCGAGCTCGCTCAGGCTGGAACCGTTAACGGTGGTTAACGCCGAACTCTTATTCCGACGACCTATGATCGTCTCGATATGCCGGGCCCTGCCTGAGGTTCGGTTGGGGATGACCAGCACGGCGAGAGCCCCGGGTGCAAAAGCTGATACTTACAGGCAGTCGGGTTCAACTTTTGGGAAGCTGGATGGACGCCATGTAGTCGCGGATCGACTGGTCGGGGATCGCCTTGCGCGCAATCAGGTGGTGAACGCAGTTCGCGGCAAGGTCGAACGAGCGGTAGCAATGATGAGCAATCATTGCGAGATGTTTCAGTTGCTCGACCGTCATGTCGGCTGGCCGCATGAAGTTTCGCACGTAGACGATGTCCGCCTCCAGCAACTGGTTCATCGCCGCATAGGGATTGGACGGGTCGCTCAAGGGAGCGATCATTCGCTGATTGATCGCCGTAAAGGCGTGAGGAATGAACCCCTGCTTGCGCAATTCCCCATCGATATCGCCGAACGTCGGCTGCTCCTTGTAGAGGCAGAGAAACGAGACCTCCGTTTGGATGGCGACCGCCTGCTTCAGCTTCTGCCGTCCGCTTCCGAACACGGCGAGTTCGGAGCCCTGAACGTCGATCTTCAGGAAATCCAGGTCCCGGATTTCGGCAATATCGTCGAGCCTGCGGGTCTGGACCGGATGTTCACTGACCACGGTGCCCCATTCGGCGAATTTCGCAAAGTGCGAGAGTGCGTTCTGATCCGGGAGCAGCAGGCTCGTCATTCCCGGTATTCGGCAGAGGCGCAGCTTTGCCTTGTGCCCGTTTCCGACGACGTAGTGGTAGTAGCTCTCCAGGTCGCTCTTGCGGGCGTTGAGCTCGGCGAGCGCCGCGTCCTGCGGTTCAAAGCCAACGACGGTGCAAAGCCTTCGTTGCAGCATCGCCTTGTAGGGCGGGTCACCATCAATCGGATTGGCCCCGACGTCGACCACCGAGGTGAGCCGCGCCGGCTGGATGAGATCATTCAGAAGGTCGTGTTCGTTGCTGGTCATATGCGGTGAAGCCATGAAAACAGAGATAGACGCGTGTGAAGTGAAGGTCAGACCGGAAAGCAGACATCGGTCAAGGAGTGTGTGGGGCTGTTTGAGGACCCGCAACCGTCGCTCCCCTCAACCTCCGCCACCATCGACGAGCCGTCATC
This sequence comes from Bradyrhizobium sp. SZCCT0153, assembly GCF_018129995.1. Lineage (GTDB taxonomy): Bacteria > Pseudomonadota > Alphaproteobacteria > Rhizobiales > Xanthobacteraceae > Bradyrhizobium > Bradyrhizobium japonicum_G. The sequence continues at coordinate 1,186,278 of NZ_JAFCKS010000001.1, read as the reverse complement.
GCGATATGTCGGACGGCTCGGTGGCGCCCGTAAACGAGGCATGCCGAAGACCCTTCATGCGATTGGTCTCCAACAGTGATGGCAATTGGTTGAGTTCGGACGCCGACAAGCGAATGTTGACGGTATCAGATCAAAGAAAAGCCCTTGAAAACATAATGTTCTCAAGGGCTTTTCCTTATCTTGGTTGCGGGGATAGGATTTGAACCTATGACCTTCAGGTTATGAGCCTGACGAGCTACCGGGCTGCTCCACCCCGCGTTAAACGTTGCCTTGCCTTCGCGAAAATGCCGGAGACGGTGGATGGAGGGCCGGCGCTGTACGCGTGGCTTGCTCTTCCGTCCCAAAGGCTTCCTTGGAAGGCAACCCCGGGCAAGGCCCGTCGGGTGCAGGGCGTATCTATCAACCCGGGCTGCCTTTGGAAAGGGCTGCGGGAACGTTTTTTTCGAGTTTATGACAGGCGGATGGACCAAATTCGGGTCGGTTTGGCGCGCCCTTGCCAGAAGTTCCACAAAGGGCCAGCTTGCGGCAACAAAACCAAGGGGCGAACGCCGCTTCAAGAGGGAGAACGCCCATGGACCGATCCCTGGATCGCGCCTTGAACCAATCCTTGGACAATTCGCCAGCGAGCGCCCCGCAGCTGGCCCTCGAGGACGCCTTCCATGCCATGGTCGCGCGGTCGCGGACCGAGCCGGCGTCTGACCTCGCCGAGCGGCTCGACCGGCTGGCGCGGCTGCGCGCCGTCGTCGCCGACAACGAGGAACGCTTCCGCCAGGCGATCTCGGCCGATTTCGGCCACCGCTCGGCGGTCGAGACCACCATCGCCGAAGCCATGATGGTCTACGGCGAGATCCGGCATGCCACAAAGCACCTGAAGAGCTGGATGGCGCCGCAACGCGTCGCCACCGCGCTGCAATTCCTGCCCGCGCGCAACCGGCTGATCCCGCAAGCACTCGGCGTCGTCGGCATCATCGCGCCCTGGAATTATCCGCTCCAGCTCACGCTCGCGCCCGCGATCGGCGCGCTCGCCGCCGGCAACCGTGTCATCATCAAGCCGAGCGAGCTGGCCCCCAGCTTCTCCGCGCTGCTGAAGGAGACGGTCGGGCAGAGATTCGACGCGACCGAGTTGCTCGTTACCAGCGTGGAGGACGAGGTCGCAAAAACCTTCGCTCACCTGCCGTTCGATCATCTGGTCTTCACCGGCTCGACGCGGGTTGGGCGGCTGGTCGCGGAGGCCGCGGGGCGCAATCTGACGCCTGTCACGCTCGAGCTCGGCGGCAAGTCACCCGCCATCATCGACGCCTCCGCCGATCTCGAAGAGGCGGCCGAGCGCATCGCCTATGGCAAGCTGCTCAATGCCGGGCAGACCTGCATCGCGCCGGACTACGTGCTGGTGCCCGAGCACGCATTGCAGGCCTTCGCCGAAAAAGTGCGCGCGCAGATGCGGCGCATGTTCGGCACCGACCCCGCAAACAAGGACTACACCTCCATCATTTCCGACCGGCATTATGCGCGACTGGAAGGTCTGGTCGCCGATGCGGCAAGCCGCGGCGCAAAGATCCTGCAACCGGCGAAGGCAGACGATCCGAACTGGAAGGCGCACCGCAAATTCCCTCCGACGCTGATCGTCGGAGGGACCGGAGAGATGGCCGCGATGCAGGAGGAGATTTTTGGTCCCGTGCTGCCGGTGCTCGGCTATCGCGAGCCGGCAGACGCCATCGCCTTCATCAATGCCCGTGACCGGCCGCTGGCGCTGTACTGGTTCGGCAAGGACCGGATTGCGCGCGAGACGGTGCTGACGCGCACGATCTCCGGCGGCGTCACCGTCAACGACTGCCTGTTCCACTTCGCGCAAATCAACCAGCCGATGGGCGGCGTCGGCGCGTCCGGCACCGGCGCCTATCACGGCGAATGGGGATTTCGTACGTTCAGCAAGCTGAAGCCGGTGTTCTACCGCTCCAGGTTCAACCGCCTCGCCGACCTCTATCCGCCCTACGGCGGCAAGATCGCGCGGCTGGAGAAATTGATGCGGTTCATGTCGTAAAGTCTCAACGCCGTCATTACGAGCGAAGCGAAGCAATCCAGACCGTCACCACGGAGGGATACTGGATTGCTTCGCTTCGCTCGCACTGACGACAAAAAAAGCAAATGGGGGAAACCAGGTGACTGACACATTCGATTTCGTCGTCGTGGGCGCGGGCTCCGGCGGCTGCGCGGTGGCAGGAAGGCTGTCCGAGGATGCGGGGACATCCGTGGCACTGCTCGATGCCGGCGGGCGAAACGACAATTGGCGGATCACCACGCCATTCGGGCTCGCTTTGCCATACAGCGCGGCCAACTGGGCCTTCGATACTGTGCCGCAGAAGGGATTGAACGGCCGGATCGGCTATCAACCGCGCGGCAAGGGCCTCGGCGGCTCCTCGGCGATCAACGCCATGGTCTACATCCGCGGCAACAAATGGGACTACGACCACTGGGCCTCGCTCGGCAATGCCGGCTGGTCGTACGCCGACGTGCTGCCCTATTTCAAGCGCTCGGAGAACAACACCGATTTCGACGGCGCGTATCACGGCAAAGGGGGCCCGCTGCATGTCAACAAACTGCGCTCGGACAATCCGATCCACGACGTCTTCCATCAGGCCGCGCGGGAGGCGCAATTCCGCATCCGCGAGGACTTCAATGAAGAGGACCACGAAGGGCTCGGCAGCTACCAGGTGACGCAGCACAATGGCGAGCGCTGGAGCGCGGCGCGTGCCTACGTTCAGCCCCATATGGACAAGCGCGCGAATCTGCGCGTCGAGACGGGGGCGCAGGCGACGAAAATCCTGTTCGAAGGTGGACGCGCGGTCGGCATCGAATATGTCCAGGGCAAGCAGACCAAGCAGCTGCGCGCCCGCCGCGAGGTGATCCTCGCCTCCGGCGCCTTCCAGTCACCGCAACTGCTGATGCTGTCGGGCGTCGGCGATGGCGATGCGCTTCGCGCGCACGGCATTGGCGTCGTGCATCATTTGCCGGGCGTCGGGCGCAATCTGCAGGACCATCCGGACTTCGTGTTCGTGTACGCCTCCGACTATCCGCACTTCGTTCATTCATCGCTCGGTCGGCTGCCATCCCTGCTCCGCGCCATCCAGCGGTACCGCCGCGAGCGACGCGGCCTGATGACCACCAATTTCGCCGAGTGTGGCGGCTTCCTGAAGACGCAGGCCCACCTCGACGTGCCGGACATTCAGCTCCACTTCATCATCGCGATGCTCGACGACCACGGCCGCAAGAAGCACAAGGAGGCAGGCTTCTCGTGCCATGTCTGCCTGCTCAGGCCGAAGAGCCGCGGCAGCGTGTGGCTGAAAAGCACCGATCCGTTCGCTGCCCCCATGATCGATCCGAACTTTCTGGGCGAGGCGGAGGATCTCGAGACGATGGTCGCGGGCTTCAAGACCACGCGACGGCTGATGGAGACACCGGCGATGCGCGCGTTGCAGAAGAAGGACATGTTCACGTCCGGTGTGAGAACGGACGACGACATCCGCGCCATCCTGCGCAATCGCGTCGACACCGTCTATCACCCCGTCGGCACCTGCAAGATGGGCACCGATGCGATGGCCGTGGTGGATCCGTCGCTGAAGGTGCACGGCGTCGAGGCTTTGCGCGTTGTCGACGCCTCGATCATGCCGACGCTGATCGGCGGCAATACCAATGCGCCGACCATCATGATCGGGGAGAAGGCGGCGGATATGATCCGGGCGGAGATGCGGTAGCTCTTCTCCCTCTCCCCGCTTGCGGGGAGAGGGTTGGGGTGAGGGGAAGTCTCCGCGAGGACGGATGCAGTTGAATCTGCGGAGGCTCCCCCTCACCCGCATCGCATCTTCGATGCGGTGCGACCTCTCCCCGCAAGCGGGGCGAGGTGAAGAAAGAGCTCAATTCAGCAGAAACCCGCCGTCCACCGTCACCACGCTCCCCGTCATGTACCGCGACGCCTGCGAGGCCAGCAGCAGGATCGCGCCGTCGAGATCGGACTCGGCGCCGACGCGGCGCTGGGGGATACGCTTGGCCAGGCGCTCGCCCGGCGGCGTCGACCAGAATGCGTGGTTCATCTCGGTGTCGATGTAGCCGGGCGCGAGCGCGTTGATGCGGATGTTCTGCCCGGCGAGCTCGAGCGCCATCGCCCTGGTCGCCTGGATGATGCCCGCCTTGGAGATCGCGTAAGGCGACACAGCCTTCAGCACGCCGGTGCCGAGTACGGAGGCAATGTTGACGATGTTGCCGGGCTGCTTGCGCGCGATCATGCGCCGCGCAACTTCCGTCGCGAGGAAATAGGCGCCCTTCAGATTGGCGCCGATTACGGCATCCCAATCGGATTCGGTCTGCTCGGTTGCGAGCTTCTCGATCGCGATGCCGGCATTGTTGACCAGCACCGTGATCGGACCGAGCGCGGCTTCCGCCGCATCGACGGCTTTCGCAATCGAAGCGATATCTGTGACGTCGAGCGCGACCGCGGCGGCGCGGCCACCCTTGCCGCGGATGTCCTGTTCCAGATTCTTCAACTTTTCCGTTTGCCGCGCCGCCAGCGCGACGGCCGCGCCATGCGCCGCCAGCACCCGGGCAAATTGCCGCCCCAGCCCCTGGCTCGCGCCCGTCACGAGGATGGTTTCTTTACTGACGTCGAATAGGTCTGACATGACGATTTCCCTGGACGTGTTCCCGCGCTTTTGGAGCCCATCAATACAGACGATTTTAACGATCTGAAACCGGAACGATCGGTTCAGCGTTCATTCGTTCCATGGCAGGGCTTTCGCAATGAACAGTTTCGATCTCGCGGTCTATGCGGCGTTCGCAGTTGCAATCGGATTTGGCTTCAGGACCGGCCTGCTCGGCAGTGCCATGACCATCCTCGCCTATCTCCTCGCCGCCCCCATCGCCGTCGCGCTGATGCCGCTGATCGTCCCGCAGGTCGCAAGCAATCCGAATCCACCGCTGTTTCAGAACTGGATCTGGTTCTTCGGCATCTTCGTCGTGGTCGGCATGCTGTTTGGATATATCGGCCGCCTGGCGCTGAGCGACACCATACGCGACGCCGGCATCGGCGACCGGCTCGGCGGCGCCGCGCTCGGCGCGATCAGGGTCGGCCTCGTCGCCACCACGCTGGTGCTGGTGTTCGACCAGATCGTGCCGGCCAACCGCCAGCCGCCGTTCCTCGCCGGCTCGCATCTGCGGCCGCTGTTCTCGGCCGCCGGCCAGATGGGCTTCAAGTCGCTGCCACCGGAGGCGGCCTCCGCGATCGACCGCCTCAAGCAGGAACGGCGCATCTAGCTCATTGTCTGGGCATGAACTTTTCGGAAAACTGCGGACACTTTTCCGGATCATGCCCGCACATTTGCATCGCCGCGCCGACGCGCATGCATTTTGGTGCGAGCCCGTCCCTTATCAGCGGCGTCGAGGTTGGCTAGAGTGCCGCCGTCTTAAAACCTGCCTGCCATTTACGGGAGTGAAACAGTGGATCTTGGGATCAAAGGTCGCCGCGCCATCGTCTGCGCATCCAGCAAGGGCCTCGGACGCGCCTGCGCCATCTCGCTGGCCGAAGCCGGCGTTCACGTCACGCTGACCGCGCGCGGCGCCGAAGCCTTGAAGAAGACGGCCGACGAAATCCGCAAGGCCTATCCCGATGTGACCGTCACCGAGATCGTCGGCGACATCACGACGCCGGCCGGCCGCGAGGCCGTGCTGAAGGCCTGCCCAGAGCCGGACATCCTGATCAACAATGCCGGCGGCCCGCCGCCCGGCGATTTCCGCAACTGGACCCGCGACGACTGGATCAAGGCGATCGATGCCAACATGCTGACGCCGATCGAGCTGATCAAGGCGACCGTGGACGGCATGATGGCGCGCAAGTTCGGCCGCATCGTCAACATCACCTCGGCCGCGGTGAAGGCGCCGATCGACATCCTCGGCCTCTCCAACGGCGCGCGCGCCGGCCTCACCGGCTTCATCGCCGGCCTGTCGCGCAAGACCGTGATCAACAACGTCACCATCAACGGCCTCTTGCCGGGCCCGTTCGAGACCGACCGCCTGCGCAGTACCGCGAAGGGGGAATCCGAGAAGCGCGGAATCACGCCGGACCAGGTTCTGGCCGAGCGCGCCAAGCTCAATCCCGCCGGCCGCTTCGGCGATCCCGACGAATTCGGCTATGCCTGCGCCTTTCTCTGCGGCGCGAGGGCCGGCTTCATCACCGGCCAGAACCTCCTGCTTGACGGCGGCGCCTTCCCCGGCACGCTGTGAGGGCAGGGCTACACCTCTCCCCAGCGGGGAGAGGTGGATTCCCGATGCCGCACCTGCTTGCCCAAGACTCAGAAAGCAATCCAGATGAGAGCGGTCTGGTACGAAGAGGCAGGACCGGCGGCGGACGTTCTCACCTATGGTGAGATGGCGACGCCGGTCGCGGGCCCAGGCGAAGTTCGCATTCGCCTGGAAGCCTCCGGCGTCAACCCGGCCGATGTCGGCCGGCGCGGCGGCAGCTACCGGACCATGGAATATCCCCGCGTGATCCCGAACAGCGACGGCGCGGGGTTTGTCGATCAGGTCGGCGACGGCGTGACGCGTTTCAAGATCGGCGACCGTGTCTGGCTGTTCAACGGCCAGCGCAACGGCCGCGCCTTCGGCACGGCGGCGGAATATATTGCGCTTGCCGAGCAGCTGGTGACGCCGCTGCCGGATCATCTTTCGTTCGCGGAAGGCGCAACGCTCGGCATCCCCGCGATGACCGCGTGGTGCAGCCTGTTTGCGGACGGACCGATCGTCGGCAAGACCGTGCTCGTCACCGGCGGTGCCGGCGCGGTCGGCCACTATGCCGTGCAGCTCGCCAAATGGGGCGGCGCGCAGGTGATCGCAACCGTCAGCTCGGCGATGAAGGGGGAGCAGGCCCGGCAAGCGGGGGCCGATCTCGTGGTCAATTACAAGGACGAGGACGTCGCCGCCAAGGCAATGGCCTTTTCCGGCGGACGCGGCGTCGACCGTGTCGTCGATGTCGATTTCGGAGGCAATATCGCGACGACGCTGAAGCTGATGGACGTCAATTCCACGATCGCGGTCTACGCCACCAATGGCAACCGCACGCCGACAGTGCCGATGCGCGAGCTGATGGAGAAATGCATTACCCTTCGTTCGCTCGTGCTGTTCGCACTGCCGCCGGCGCTGCTTGGGGCTGCGCAGGCCGATATCTCGAAATGGCTGGCGGCAGGGCCGCGCATCCATAATGTCGCGGCGCAGTTCGCGCTGTCGGAGACCGCGCAGGCGCATCTCGCCGTCGAGAAGGGCGACAAGCTCGGCACCGTGATCGTCGATTGCGCCAAGTAGGTCCTACGAGACCGGCGTGGTCCGCTCGTCGGACCAGTCGATACCAAGCTCGTCCATGCCGTCGGCGAGCAGATCGCCCAGCATCGGCTCGCCCAGCAGATACCGCACCGCTTCGCGCCGGGGCGCCTTGTACTCGGCGCGCGCCTCGACGGCGCGGGTACGCAGATCGTCCCACTCCTCGACGTCACCGTCGCCGCGGCCGAGCCACATCAACGTGACGAGATCAAGCTGCTCGTCCTCGTTCAGCGCCCGGATGAAGCCTGCAAGCTCGCCAGCGACCGGATCTGACGCGTTGTCCTCCAGCACGTCGATCTCGTCATCGTCGGACGGATTCGACCCCGAATCCGGATCGGACGCCGCTTCCTTGACGTCGAATTCACGGGCCTTCTCGATGATGAAGGCAACCTTGTCGGCGGAAATGGCAAGCTCTGGCATGGGCTCCCCCTGGGGTGTCGTTTGGCTGGTTCGGGTTCCTCGGATAACGCGATATCGCGACAGATGATCCATTGCGTTCGACCACGGAAGGCCGCATCTTTCGCGAAAGCAAGAAAATCCGGGGGCGCAGGGCATGTCGTGGACGGTCGGCAAGGTCAGGATCACGAAGATCGTCGAAATGGAGACGGTCGGCTCGACCCGCTTCATCCTGCCGGCCGCGACCAATGATGAAATCCGGAAGCTGCCCTGGCTGATGCCGCATTTTGCCACGGATGAAGGCCGGCTGAAGATGTCGATCCATTCACTGGTGGTGGAGACACCGGCACGTCGCATCGTGGTCGACACCGGCCTTGGCAACGACAAGCAGGGCCGCGGCGTGCCGACCTGGAACAACCGCAGCACCCCGTTTCTGGAGAGCATGACCGCGGCGGGCTTTCCCCCTGACAGCATCGACACGGTGCTGTGCACGCATCTTCATGTCGATCACGTCGGCTGGAACACGAAGCTGTCTGGCGGTCGATGGGTGCCGACCTTCCCCAACGCCCGCTACCTGTTCGGCAAGACCGAATACGAATATTGGCGCGGCTACACGGCCGAGCCGGACAAGGTCGCGGTGTTCAACGATTCCGTGAAGCCGGTCGTCGATGCCGGCCAGGCCGAGTTGATCCCAAGCGACCACCGGCTCTGCGAGGAAATCCGCGTGATCCCGACCCCCGGCCACAGTCCCGGGCACGTGAGCGTCCTGATCGAGTCCGGCGGCGAGCAGGCGCTGCTCGCCGGCGACGTCGCCCACCACCCCTGCCAGATGGCGCATCTTGACTGGTGCTCGGTCGTCGATACCGACCCCGCTCAATCGGCGGCCAGCCGGCACAAATTGTTCTCGCGCTTTGCCGACAGCCCGACGCTGGTGATCGGCGGGCACTATTCGGCCGGGCACATCCGGCGGGACGGGGATGCGTTCAGGTTCGTGGCGCTGCAATCGTAGGGGGCAAAGCGGAGCGTGCCCACTATTCCCGGGGCAACCACGAGAATTGGAGGGCACGGCGCTTCGCACCTTTGTCCGCCCTACGATCCCTGAATTGCGGGGGCTGCAATGCGCCCCGCTTTGAGCGGTTGAATTTCCCGCCGCCCTGTTCCATGAAGCTATTTAACCGATCAGTCCATCCCAAGGGAGAAACGAGAATGAAGCTTGTTCGTTATGGCGAGAAGGGTGCGGAAAAGCCCGGCCTGATCGACAAATCCGGCCAGTTGCGCGACCTGTCGGCGCATGTGAAGGACCTCACCGGCGAAGCCTATTCGCCTGATACTCTGAAGAAGCTGGCGGGCCTCGATCCCGCTTCGCTGCCCGCCGTCTCGGGCAAGCCGCGCTTCGGCGCGCCCGTGACCGGCATCTCGAAATTCGTGGCGATCGGCCTCAACTACAGCGACCACGCCAAGGAGACTGGTGCGGCGATCCCGACCGAGCCGATCATCTTCATGAAGGCGAACACCTCGTTGTCCGGTCCGAACGACGCGGTCGAGAAGCCGCGCGGCTCGACCAAGCTCGACTGGGAAGTCGAGATCGCCGCGATCATCGGCACCCGTGCCAAGTATGTCTCGGAAGCCGATGCGCTGAACCATGTCGCCGGCTATTGCGTCTGCAACGACGTCTCCGAGCGCGCCTTCCAGACCGAGCGCCTGGGGCAGTGGACCAAGGGCAAGTCGCACGATACCTTCGGCCCGGTCGGACCGTGGCTTGCGACCAAGGACGAGATCAAGGACGTGCAGGACCTGTCGATGTGGCTCGACGTCAACGGCCAGCGCCGCCAGACCGGCTCGACCAAGACCATGATCTTCTCCATGGCCAAGTGCATCTCCTATGTCTCGCAGTTCATGACGCTGCTGCCGGGCGACATCATCACCACCGGCACTCCGCCCGGCGTCGGGCTCGGCATGAAGCCGCCGACTTTCCTCAATGTCGGCGACGTCGTCACCCTCGGCATCGAGGGCCTCGGCGAGCAGCGCCAGGAGATTATTGGGGCGTAAGCCTCCGACCACGACGGCCCGCCACAACATCATTGCGAGCGAAGCGAAGCAATCCGGAATCCCTCCGCGGCGACACTCTGGATTGCTTCGTCGCTTCGCTCCTCGCAATGACGAAGCAAAACTTTCATTGTTGGATACGCGCCATGAAGCTCTCCTTCTCCCCAGCCTCGCCCTTTGCCCGCAAGGTGCGCATCGCCGCGATCGAGCTCGGGCTGATCGACAAGATCGAATTCACGCCCGCGACCGTCGCTCCGGGCACGGCCAACGAGGACTATTCGCGCATCACACCGCTGAAGAAGCTGCCGGTGCTGATCACCAATGACGGCGACGTCATCTTGGACTCCTACGTCATCGTCGAATATCTCAACGAGATGGCCGGCGGCAGCCTGATCCCCGACTATGGCCCACGGCGCTGGAAGGCCAAGACCAATCATTCCCTGATCAACGGCATGCTCGATTCCATGCTGCTGTGCCGCTACGAGAAGATGGTGCGGCCGCAGGGCCTGCAATGGCAGGCATGGTCGGACGACCACTGGAACCGGGCCTGGACCGGCATGGCGCGCTTCGAGAACATGCCCGACGTGCTGAACGGCCCGTTCGACATCTCGCAGATCGGCCTCGTCTGCGTGCTCGGTTATGCCGACTTCCGCTTCGCCGATTGCGGCTGGCGCAAGGCCTATCCGAAGCTCGACGCCTTCCACCAGAAGATGCTGGAGCGGCCTTCCGTCAAGATCTCGGTGCCGCCGGCCAGCTAAAACGCGATGATCCGCATCGCGCTTCAGCTTTCCGTTCGAGCATGATCTTTTCGGAAAACCGCCGCACACTTTTCCGGATCATGCTTGTAACTCGCAGGAATTCTCATGAGCCTGAAATACTCGGTCGGCGATCTCACCATCCATCGCATCATCGAGCAGGAGACGACGTTCCTCCCGGCGCTGGAGCTCATCCCCGGTCTTACGCCGGAGGTGCTGGCCGAGAACCGCGCATGGATGCGTGAGGCGAAGGCGATGGACGAGCAGAATGTCTTGATCCTGTGTTTCCAGTCCTATGTGATCAAGACGCCGCACCACACCATTCTGGTCGACAGCTGCATCGGCAACGACAAGCCGCGGCCGCAGCGCCCGAAATGGAACATGAAGACCGACGACACCTATCTGCGCGGACTCAACGCTGCCGGATTCTCGCCTGACGACATCGACTTCGTGATGTGCACGCATCTCCACGTCGATCACGTCGGCTGGAATACGCGGATGGAGAACGGCCGCTGGGTGCCGACCTTCCCGAAAGCGCGCTACGTGTTCGCCAAGCAGGAGTTCGACTACTGGACCGAGCAGAACGCGAAGGCGGAGGTCGCCCCCTTCGTCGACAGCGTGTTGCCGGTGGTCGAGGCCAAGCGTCACGAGGTGGTCGGCAACGACCACCAGATCGGCGATCACGTCCGCATCCTGCCGACACCGGGCCACACGCCCGGCCATGTCGCTGTTACGATGGGCCGCGGCAAGGACGACGCCGTGTTCTCCGGCGACCTCATGCATTCGCCGTTGCAGACGCTTTATCCGGAACTGTCGATCAAGTTCGACGTCGATCCGGCGAAGGCGGCAACCACGCGCCGCAGTTTCCTGGAGCGCTATTGCGACACCGATACGCTGTGCTGCACCGCGCATTTCCCGTCGCCGTCGGTGGGCAAGATCCGGCGCAAGGGCAGCGGGTTCGTTTGCGCGGCGGTTTAGTAGAGTCCGCACTCGTATGGAGGGCAAAGCGAAGCGTGCCCACCATGCCAAACGCGGTGTAGAAAGATGGTGGGCACGGCGCGCAAAACGCGCCTTTGCCCACCCTGCGATTCCACCCGAGTGGAGGAAGCGATGGCCGATCTCCCCGACGTCCCCCTGCCCGCCGGCATCCGCTCGCGTTATGTCGACGGCATCAACGGCCTGCGCATGCATGTGCTGGAGGCAGGCTTCGAGACCAGGGGCCGGCCCTGCATCCTGCTGCTGCACGGCTTTCCCGAGCTCGCCTTCTCCTGGCGCAAGGTGATGCCGGCGCTCGCCGAAGCCGGCTATCACGTGATCGCGCCGGACCAGCGCGGCTACGGCCGCACCACGGGATGGAGCGCCGATTTCGACGGCGATCTTGCGCCCTTCTCGCTCCTCAACCTGGTGCGCGATGCGCTCGCCCTGGTGTCGGCCTTCGGCTACGAGCAGGTCGATCTGGCCGGACATGATTTCGGCAGCCCGGTCGCGGCCTGGTGCGCGCTGATACGTCCGGACGTGTTTCGCTCGGTGACGATGATGAGCGCGCCGTTCGGCGGCGCGCCGCCGTTGCCGTTTGGCACGGTCGACGCGCCGGCGAAGCCTGCGGTCGAAGACCCCGTTCACCGCGAGCTCGCCGCGCTGCCGCGTCCGCGCAAGCACTATCAATGGTACTATTCGACACGTCAGGCCAATGCCGACATGCAGCACGCGCCGCAAGGCGTGCATGATTTCCTGCGCGCCTACTACCATCACAAGAGCGCGGACTGGGCCGACAACAAGCCTTACCCGCTGACATCATGGTCGGCGAGCGAGCTCGCAAAACTGCCGACCTACTACGTGATGGACGCCGGCGAGACCATGGCCGAGACGGTTGCGAAGGAGATGCCCTCGGCCGCCGCGATCGCCGCCAATCGATGGCTGCCGGACAGCGAGCTTGCGTATTACAGCGCCGAATATCGCCGCACCGGATTCCAGGGTGGCCTGCAATGGTACCGCTACGGCACGTCGGGCATGCTCAATAACGAGATGCAGCTGTTCTCCGGTCGCAGCATCGACGTGCCCTCCTGCTTCATCTCGGGCAAGCAGGATTGGGGCACCTACCAGCGCCCCGGGGTGTTCGAAGCGATGCTGGGCCGCGGGTGCACGAACATGCTCGGCTGCCACCTCGTCGACGGTGCCGGCCATTGGGTGCAGCAGGAGCAGCCTGCCGAGGTGAGCCGTCTGCTGCTCGACTTCCTGACGAAGAGCGGCCCGGCGTGATTTGACCGGGGAACCCCGGCATTCTATATAGTTTAGAATTATTCTAAACTTGGGAAGCAGGGCCGCCGTGAAGAACTTTTCCGATCTGACCGAGCGCGAGGTGCTCGCGGTCGCGATCTCCTCCGAGGAGGAGGACAGCCGCATCTACATGACCTTCGCCGAGGATCTCCGCGAGCGTTATCCGGATTCCGCCAAGATCTTTGAGCAGATGGCCGAGGAAGAGCGCGGGCATCGTCACATGCTGCTGGAAACCTATGAGCAGCGTTTCGGTCCGCACCTGCCTCCCATCCGCCGCGAGGACGTCAAGGGCTTCCTGCGACGCCGCCCGGTCTGGCTCACAAAGAACCTGTCGCTCGACACCATCCGCAGGGAGGTCGAGACCATGGAAATGCAGGCCGAGCGCTTTTACGTCAAGGCCGCCGAACAGGCTCAGGACGTCGGCGTTCGCCGTTTGCTCGGCGATCTCGCCGAAGCGGAGAAAGGCCACGAAGAGATGGCCGCAAAGCTGTCGGACCAGATCCTCAGCCCTGATGTGCGCGCGGAGGAAGATCGCACCAACCGCCGCATGTTCGTGCTGCAATACGTGCAGCCGGGCCTCGCCGGACTGATGGACGGATCGGTCTCGACTCTGGCGCCGCTGTTCGCGGCCGCGTTTGCCACCCACCAGAATTGGCAGACCTTTCTGGTCGGCCTCGCCGCCTCCATCGGCGCCGGCATCAGCATGGGATTTGCGGAGGCGCTGTCCGACGACGGCTCGCTCACCGGTCGCGGCTCGCCATGGCTGCGCGGTCTCACCTGCGGGGCGATGACGACGCTCGGCGGGCTCGGCCACACCATGCCCTATCTGGTGCCGGACACGTGGGCCAATGCGTTCTGGATCGCGACCGCGATCGCCGGCATCGTCGTGTTCTTCGAATTGTGGGCGATCGCCTTCATCCGCGCGCGCTACATGGACACGCCGTTCCTCCAGGCTGTGTTCCAGATCGTGCTCGGCGGCGCCATCGTGCTGGCGGTGGGGATATTGATCGGGGCGGCGTAGACGGCGATGACGGAGCGCAATACGAGTTCATCGTCAATCCGATCATGGGCGTCGGCTCCGGCCGCCATGGCGAGGCGGATGTCACGCCGGCCGCGCGCGTCACGCCCGCATCCGATCGTCTCGTGGTGAAGATGATCAACGGCTACGCATTTCGCGCATGCCTTTGCATGCAGCTTCCAACCCTCGAGCGACACTTGTCGCAGGATCGGGCGACTTCATGACGGGCCAACTTCACTATGGGACACCGGCCAAGATCTTCCACTGGCTTATTGTCGGACTGCTTGTCGTGCAATACCCGATCGGCTGGCTGATGCCGGACCTGCACCGCGGCATGACGCCCGGTGCCGGGATGACGTTTCACGTCTCGGTCGGAATGACGGTTCTGGCTCTGACCGCCCTGCGCTTCTTCTGGCGTCTTACCCATCCCGTTGCACCGGAGAGCTCGCTCCCGGCCTGGCAACGCGTGAGCTCAGAGGCGATCCACTGGCTGCTTTATGCGCTGGTGTTCGCCACGACGATTTCGGGCTGGCTGTTTGCGTCCTTCCGCGGATGGTCTGTTTCCCTCTTCTATCTTGTGCCGCTGCCGATGCTCGCGTCCGACAACGCTGCCGCCGGGCGGACAATCGACGGCCTGCACCAGGCCATGGAACTGGCGCTCGTCGTAACCATCGGTATTCACGTTGCAGCCGGGCTCGCACACATCTTCATCTATCGCGATCGTGTCATGCAGCGGATGCTGCCCAGGTAGCTTTCGTCACAGGTCAACGGCTGTCAAACGGCGGTTGCGACATCAGGTAAAACTGCGCATCATCTGTCCAGCAAAGCGCGGGAGAATGCCGTGGCCAAATCGGAATGGAGTTTCAAGAGCGCGGTCGAGCTTTCGGCGGCACTGACCGCGAAGAAGGTCTCCGCGGTAGAGCTCACGCAGGATGCGATCGAACGCATCGAACGACACGACGGCAAGGTCAACGCGATTTGCGTCAGGGATTTCGACCGAGCGCTCGGTGCTGCGCGCGAAGCGGACGCCGCATTGGCGCGCGGCGAACGGAAGCCGCTGCTCGGCCTGCCCGTCACGGTGAAGGAATCCTTCAACGTCGCCGGCCTGCCCACGACCTGGGGGTTCGTTCCGCAGAAGAATTTCAAGCCGGTGGAAGACGCGCTACCGGTGGCACGCATCAAGCAGGCCGGCGGCGTGATCCTCGGCAAGACCAACGTCCCAGTAGGCCTCGGCGACTGGCAGAGCTACAACGACATCTACGGCACCACGAACAACCCCTATGATCTCGACCGCACGCCGGGAGGATCATCCGGGGGATCTTCGGCAGCCCTTGCGGCAGGCTATTGTGCGCTCGCCACCGGCTCCGACATCGGCGGCTCCCTGCGTGTGCCGGCCTTTCATTGCGGCATCTTCGCTCACAAGCCGACCATCAATCTCTGCCCGGCACGCGGCGAGACGCCGCCTCCGTTTCCAGCCCTTCCGCGCGACAACGATCTCGCCGTCATCGGGCCAATGGCGCGCACGGCAGCGGATCTGCCCTTGCTGCTCGACGTTATGGCTGGACCCGATCCGCTCGAAGCCGGCGTCGCCTACAAACTCGATCTGCCTGTTGCACGGCATCAGTCGCTGCGGGATTTTCGCGTCCTGGTGATCGAAAGCCATCCATTGCTGCCGACTGACCGGGATGTGCGCGGCGCGATCGACAGGCTCGCAACCGATCTCACGAAGGCCGGCGTGACGGTCGCGCGCGAGAGCGCGCTGCTGCCGGATTTTGCGGACACGTCGCGGCTTTATATGCGCATGCTGCTCGGGTTCCTCGGCGCGTTCTTCCTTCCCGACGTGCTGGCGGATTCGCAATCCCGAGCGAGCCAATTGTCGCCGGAGGACCAGAGCCTTGGCGCGGAGCGGCTGCGCGGCATCACTGCAAGTCACCGTGCCTGGGTGCTCGACGCCGGCGGTCGCGCCGGCCTACGCGCACAATGGCGCGCGCTGTTCAGCAGCTTCGACGCGGTGATCTGCCCGATCATGCCGACGCCAGCCTATCCGCATGATCATTCGCCGGAGCAGCGCTTGCGAACCATCAACATCGATGGCAAGGACTACCCCTATTCCGACCAGCTCGCATGGCCCGGCATTGCGACGCTTCCGGGCCTGCCGGCAACGGCCGTTCCGCTCGGCCTGTCGAAGGACGGCCTGCCGGTCGGCGTTCAGATCATCGGGCCGTTCCTCGAGGACCGAACGCCGCTGAAACTCGCCGGGCTGATCGAACGCGAGTTCGGCGGGTTCGTGCCGCCGAAGATGTTTGATGACTAGTTCCTTGGCAATGACGGCGCAATATATCTGCTGGATCCGGGCTTGATGCTTCGCGGGCGCCGCGACGTCACCGCTCCAAGGTCTTCAGCAGCAATTTCAGCGCTGTCGCCGCAAATATCTGCATGTTGGCGAAACGGTCGTTGCTGCCCGTCTCCAGCGTCGTCACTTCCGCTGCGGGCCCGGCGACCGCCATGCAGCTATGGCCTGCGGCATCGCCGTAGCGGTTGCCGGTGGGACCGGCCGCGCCGGTCTCGGACAGGCCCCAGTCGCAGTTGAAGCGGCTGCGCATCTGCTCGGCCAGCAGCTGCGCGTAGGGCTCCGATGAGGACCGAAAGCCCTTCATGCCGTCGTCCGAAATATCCATCAGCACGCGTCTGGCATCGCGGGTGTAAACCACCGCGCCGCCGAGGAAATAGGCGGAGGCGCCGGGCACCGCGAGCAGGCTGGCCGAGATCAGGCCGCCGGTCGAGGATTCCGCCACGGCAATGGTCTGTTTGCGCGCGATCAGTCTGCCTGCGACCTGTTCCGCGATGCCGACGAGCTCTTTCATGCCTTTGACCTCTCATTCCCTCGCAACCGAGCTCAGCCTTCCTAGCATATGACAGCGCCGTTGGCCGAGTTGCGGGCGGCGGGCAGGCCTGCTTGAATGCAGCCACAAGACGGAGCGACCGAGCGCCGCCCACGACAAGACGTGACGAGGAAACGTGAAGGAGACGTCATGGCGTCCCTGATCGCCGGCGGGGTGGATTGCGATCTGCATCCGGCCGTGCCGCATCTGACCAGCCTGCTGCCCTATCTGAACGACTATTGGCGCGATCAGGTGACGACGCGCGGCATGGTCGACCTCGTCTCGCAATCCTATCCGCAGAACTCGCCGATCACGACGCGGCCCGACTGGCGCCCTGAAAGCGGCAAGCCGGGCGAAAGCCTGGAAGACATGCAGCGCCATGTGCTCGATCCCTTCCAGTTCACGCATGCCATCTGCAATCCGCTCTACGGCGTGCAGATGGTGTTTTCGGAAGACCTGCAAGCCGCCTTCTGCCGCGCGCTGAACGACTGGCTCGCCAAGGAGTGGCTCGATCGCGACCCGCGGCTGCGCGGCTCGATCGTGATTCCCACGCAGAGCATCGACAAGGCCGTTGCCGAGATCGAGCGCTGCGCGCCGGACAGGCGCTTCGTGCAGGTGCTGATGCTGGTGATGGGCGACACGCCGCTGGGCAAGCGTGCGCTGTGGCCGATCTACGAGGCCGCGGAACGGCTGGGGCTCCCAATCGGCATTCATGCCGGTTCCGCCTATCACAATCCGCCGACCTCGGTCGGATGGGGTTCCTACCACATCGAGGACTATGTCGGTCAGGCCCAGGCGTTCCAGACCCAGCTCACCAGCCTGATCGTCGAGGGCGTTTTCGCCAAATATCCGCGGCTGAAAATGGTGATGCTGGAATCCGGCGTCTCCTGGATCTCCCCCTATCTCTGGCGCCTGCACAAATTCTGGCGCGGGGTGCGGATGGAGACGCCCTGGGTCGATCGCGCGCCGCTCGAGATTGTGCGCAGCAACATCCGCTTCTCGTTACAGCCATTTGATGCGCCGCCGGATCAAGCGACATTAATTCGCCTGTTTGATCATATGCAGTCGGACGAATTGGTCCTATTCTCCACCGACTATCCGCACTGGCAGTTCGACGGCCAGGACGCGCTGCCCGAGGGCCTCACCCCCGATCTCGTGCGCAAGATCATGATCGATAATCCGCATGCCACCTACCCCCGCCTGACTTAGCCCGCTGCCAAAGGAGGCAAGGCGATGAATATCCAGTTCCGCGAGAGCACCGAAGCTGCTTCCCCACTGACCGTCAAAACCGCGATCGCGGACTGCGACATCCATCCGGCCCGCGCGACCCGCACCGAGCTCTATCCCTATCTCGCCAAACGCTGGCAGCATCATCTCGAAGTCTACGGCGTCCATGCCTATCAGGGCATGATGGAAGGGCCGCCTTACCCGAAGGCCCAGCCCAACGCCTCGCGCCGCGACGCCTATCCGCCGGAGGGCGGGCCGCAGGGCTCATCGCTCTCCTTCATGCAGAAGCAGCTGCTCGATCCCAACAACGTACAGCTGGGCGTGCTCAATCCGCTCAACACCGGGCAGGGAATCCGCAACCACGAGCTCTCGGCGGCGCTGTGCTCCGCGGTCAACGACTGGCAGATCGACAAATGGACCAGCAAGGATAAGCGGCTGAAGGCGTCCATTGTCGTCGGCAATGAGGACGGCTTGTCCGCCGCCGCCGAAATCCGCGAGCGCGCCGGTGATAGGAATTTCGTTCAGGTGCTGCTGCTCAGCCGCAACGTCGAGCCGCTCGGCCAGCGCCGCTACTGGCCGATCTATCAGGCCGCGGAAGAGGCGGGGTTGCCCGTCGGCGTGCACGCCTTCGGCTTCGGCGGCAACCCGATCACGCCGTCGGGCTGGCCTTCCTATTACATCGAGGAGATGGTGGGCCATTCGCAGTGCCAGCAATCCGCGCTGGCGAGCCTCGTGTTAGAGGGCGTGTTCGAGCGCTTCCCGAAACTGAAGATGGTGATGATCGAGGCCGGCTTCGGCTGGGCGCCGTCGCTGGCGTGGCGACTCGACAAGGTCTGGCGGCGGCTGCGCAGCGAGGTGCCGCACGTCAAACGGCCGCCATCCGAATATATCCGCGAGCAGGTGTGGTGGACGACGCAGCCGATGGAGGATCCGGAACGGCGCGAGGATCTGTTCGACGTCATCAATTGGATCGGCTGGGACCGCCTGCTGTTCGCGACCGACTATCCGCATTGGGACTATGACGAGCCGTCGCGGGTGCTGCCGGCGGGCGTCAGTGAAGCCAATCGCGAAGCGTTTTATCTCGGCAATGCGAAGAAGCTCTACGGCATTTCCTGATGGCAAGTTCCTGATGGCAAGACACGTCATCGCTCCCGTCGACGAGCTTCCGCCGGGCACGCGAAAATTTCTGGAGATCGACGGGCGGCCGATCGCGGTCTTCAACATCAAGGGCGAATATTTCGGCCTGATGAACCGCTGCCCGCATCAGGGCGCGGCGCTGTGCGAGGGCCCGCTGATCGGGCTCGCGCAATCCAGCGACCCTGGTGAGATCGAATACACCAGGCTCGGCGAGATCATCCGCTGCCCCTGGCACGGCTGGGAGTTCGACATCCGCACCGGCCAGTCCTATTGCGATCCCCGCCGCTTCCGCGCGAAGGCGTACCCGGCCCATGTCGAGCCGGGTGCGAGCGTGGTGAGGGGGCCGTATGTCGCCGAGACTGTTACGGTGCGGGTCGAGAGCGATTACGTGGTGGTGGAGTTGTAGCCAGCCGCACGTTTCACACCCTCCCTGGAGCGGGAGGGTGAAGGTCGACGATGATCGAAGCGACCATCAATGTCCCGCGACCGGCTCGACCACCGCATCATACGTCGGGACCGCCCTGCCGCCGCCGCGATAGACGACCGAGGCCGCGATGATGCCGAGCAATGCCGCGAACATCAGCCAGAAGCCGGGCGAGGCCTTGTCGCCGGTGTGCTCGATCAGCAAGGTCGAGGCGAATGGCGTGAAGGTGCCGAATAGCGCAGCCGCGAGCGCAAACGCCAGCGAGAAGCAGGTGGTGCGCACATGCGCCGGCACGATCTCGACCAGCGCACCGAGCATGGTGCCGCTGTAGACGCCGAAATAGAACGAGAACATCATCTCGACCGCGAGCAGCTTGCCGAAGCTCGGCGCCGCCACCAGCCAGTGCAGTGCCGGATAGGCGGTGACCAGCGACAGGCAGGCGATGGTGATCAGCACCGGCTTGCGGCCGATGCGGTCGGACAATGCGCCGCCGACCGGATTCCAGAAGAAATTGGTCACGGCGACGAGCAGCGTCACCAGCAGCGCGTCCTGCGTCGACAGTTTCAGCACGGTCTTGCCGAAGGTCGGCGTGTACACGGTGACGAAGTAGAACGTCGTCGTCGTCAGGATCGCGATCATCATGCCGAGGAGGACGATGCGCCAGTTGGCGAGCGCGGAGGCGAACACTTCGCTCGCCGTCGGATGCTTCTTCATGGCCAGGAACGCCGGCGTCTCCTCGAGCGTCCGGCGCAGGAAGAAGATCAGCGGAATGATCATGCAGCCGACGAAGAAGGGAATGCGCCAGCCCCAGGCGGCCACCATGTCGGCCGGCATCACCTCGGACAGGATGAAGCCGAGGATCGAGGCCACGAAGATCGCGACCTGCTGGCTCGACGACTGGAACGAGGTGTAGAAGCCGCGATTGCCGGGCGTGGAGATTTCCGCGAGATACACCGACACGCCGCCGAGCTCGACGCCGGCGGAGAAGCCCTGCAGCAGGCGTCCGATCAGCACGATGACCGGCGCCGCGATCCCGATGGTGGCGTAGCTCGGACAGAAGGCGATCACGACGGTGCCGATAGCCATGATGCCGAGCGTGACGATCAGGCCCTGGCGGCGGCCGATGCGGTCGATATAGGCCCCGAGCACGATCGCGCCGACAGGGCGCATCAGCGCGCCGAGCCAGAACACGCCGAAGGTGTTGAGCAGTGACGCAGTTTCGTTGGTCGAGGGGAAGAACGCCTTGCCGATGGCGGCGGCATAGAAGCCGAACAGGAAGAAGTCGAACTGCTCGAGGAAATTGCCCGATGTGGCGCGCAGGATCGCGCCGATGCGCGACTTGATCTCGGGCGGATTGGTTGCTGGTCCAGCCATGACATTACTCCCCTTGAAGATGCGGCCGGACCGGGAACTGACTTCACGGCAGGCGACGGATTGTTGCTGCGACAATCTGTCCTACCCCTTCTCGCGCGGGGCGCTGCGAGTCAATCGATTTTGCCACGGAAGCTGATGATTTTTCAGACTTTATTCCGCGTCGCAGCGATCATCCAGTCACGGAATGCGGCGAGCTTCGGCGCCGCGCGGCGGCCCTCCGGCGCGACCAGGTAGAACCCGGCATCGGCGGGCAGCGCGATCTTGAAGGGGACCACCAGTCGCCCCTTGGCAATGTCGTCCTGGACGTAGGACGTCCGCCCCATCGCCACGCCGATACCGTCGATCGCGGCCTGGATCGTCATGAAGATCATGTCGAAGGTGATGCCGGGCTGCCTGGCGATGTCGACCGGCTGGCCCGCCGCCGTCAGCCATAGCCGCCAGTCGTCGCTGTTGGCGTTGGAGGTGTGCAGCAGCATGTGGCTCTTGAGATCCTCGGGGCAGCGCAGCGGCTTGTCGCCACGCAGGAGGGATGGGCTGCACACCGGAAACAGCTCGTCCGCCATCAGCCAGTCGGCGCGCAGGCCCGGCCACTGGCCGCGGCCGTAGCGGATCGCGGCATCGACATTGTCGCGCTGGAAGTCGACGAGACTGGTGGAGGTGGTGATCCGGACGTCGATGCCGGGATGCTGCTCCTGAAAATCGGTCAGCCGCGGCAGCAGCCATTTTGCGGCGAGCGAGGCCAGCGTCGAGACGGTCAGCACCTTGTCGTCCTCCTTCCGCAGCAGGCGGTCGGTGGCGAGGCGAAGGTCGTTGAAGGCGGCACGGACGCCCGGCAAATAGTCGCGCGCCTCCGGCGTCAGCTGCAGCGCGCGGTTCTGCCGGACGAACAGGCGGATGCCGAGCTCCTCCTCGAGCCTGCGGATCTGATGGCTGATTGCGGTCTGGGTCACGTTCAGCTCCGACGCGGCCAGCGTGAAGCTGAGATGGCGCGCCGCGGCCTCAAAGGCCCGCAATCCGTTCAGGGAGGGCAATCTGGCAGTCATCTGGCAGCAGGATGCATGACGTTATTTCATGCGAAAGGGTACAAATTGTCGTTTGTCGCAGCGCACTGAGAAGCAGATATTAGCGGTCAACTTAGCTCAAGGAGCTGAAAATGTCTACTTTGACCCAGAATTCGATGACAAATCATCATGCGGCCGGTCTGCTCCAGCAGATCGGCGAGACGATTCACGTCTGGCATGAGCGCTACCGGACCCGTCGCGAGCTCAGCAATTGGACGGCGCGCGACCTGCACGATGTCGGCCTGTCCTGGACCGACATCGCCTATGAGGCCGACAAGCCCTTCTGGCGGGCCTGATTGGCCGCCAGGCCGGCGCCGCCTGATCACAGGGGCGCCGGCGGTCCCTCTTTCGTTAGGTCCTCTTTGGGGCACGTGTCATGAGCACCCTTCGCCTGGAAGATTTGAAGCAATATTCGGACGCGCTGCGCACCCGGCACGGCGAGGCGGTGAGCGTTCGTTTCGTCGAGCCGCGCGATACCGACGAGCTTCAGCATTATTTCCGCTCGCTCACGACCCGCTCCCGCTACAACCGCTTCTTCGGCGCCATCAGCGAGCTGCCGAAGGGCCTGCTGCACGAGTTCCTCGAGATCGGCGAGCGCGACCGGTTTACCGTGGTCGCGACAATGATGGTCGACGGATTCGAGACCATCGTCGCGGAAGCGCGCTATGCGCTGCATGCGGAGACCGCGACGCTCGAGTTCGGCCTGTCGGTCGACGATCGCTGGCAGGGCCACGGCATCGCCACCGTGCTGATGAAGAATCTTGAATGCCGCGCAGCCGCGCTTGGCGCCGAGCAGATGTTCGGCGACACGCTGCGCTCCAATGAAGCCATGATCTCGCTCGCCCGCAAATCCGGCTTTGCTTTCGTCAACCATCCGGACGACTGGAAGCTGGTGCGTTTCGACAAGGACATCACGGTCGCGCCAAAGGACATTCCCTGTGCGAGCTGGCGGCTCGCCGCCCTTTCCCGTCAGGCCGAAAGCCCCTCAGCCTCGGTCTGACACCACTGCAAGCCCGGTCCTCCAGGGCCGGGCATTTTTTGTGCTCACGCAGGCCGCGAAGCCCTACTTCCCCGTGAACACCGCCTTGCGCTTCTCGATGAAGGCCTGCACGGCTTCCTTGTGATCGGCGGTCGTGGTCAGGCGGATCAATCGTTCGGCTTCATGGTCGCGCGCGGTCTCGAAGTCGAACTGGAGGGCCTCGTCGAGATTGTCCTTCATGTAGCGCAGCGCGAGGCGCGGGCCTTCGGCGAGGGACTTGGCCAGGGCGAAGGCCTCGGCCTGCAATTTGTCATCAGGCACGACGCGATTGACGAGGCCAATGGCCTCGCAACGCGCGGCATCGACCCGATCGCCGGTGAACATCAATTCGCGCGCCCGCGCTGTGCCGACGAGGCGCGTCAACAGCCAGGCGATGCCGTAATCGCCGCTGAGCGCGATGCGGGCATAGCCGGTGGCAACGAAGGCCGATTGCGCGGCGATGCGGATGTCGCAGGCCATGGCGATGGCGAGACCCGCGCCGACCGCCGGCCCCGGCAGCGCGGCGATGGTCGGCTTGCGCACCGACACCAGCGCGCCGGTGAGCAGCCGCTGCCGCTCCTGGAGATCGGCGATGCGGTCCTCGAGCGACATCTCCAGCTTCTTCGGATCGCGATGCGCACCCATGCCCTTGACGTTGCCGCCGGCGCAGAACGCTTCGCCGGCGCCGGTGAGCAGCAGCGCGCCGACATTGGGGTTCTCGCCGCAGGTCCGGATCATGGTGCGCAGCGCCGGCGTCAGCAGGTCCGACAGCGAATTGCGCGCCTCCGGCCGATTCAGCGTGATGACCGCGACGCGGTCGCGGATGACACAGAGGAGTTCGCTGGTGCCGGTGTCGATGGTGGTTTCCGTGCTCATATCGCTCCCTACTCTTGTCGGGTGGGCAAAGTGAAGCGTACCCACCATTTCCGCATCCGGTGTTCGCGAAGGCGGGCACGGCGCGCTGCGCCTTCGCCCACCCTCGGCAGCCCGTTTAAAACTTCTCAACCCACGGCCGCAGCTCAAGCTCCCAGCTCCAGGCGCTGCGCGGCTGTTGCAGCACGTTCCAATAGCTCTCCGCGATCGCGTCGGGATCGAGCATCGAGTCCGGCTTGTCGGCAGGCTCTGTGCGCGTCGTGCTCTTGATGCCGCCGTCGATGACGAAATGCGCGACATGAATGCCCTGCGGCGACAATTCGCGCGCCATGCTCTGTGCGAGGCCGCGCAGCGCGAATTTGCCCATAGCGAACGGTGCCGACTGCGCATAACCCTTGACGCTGGCGGAGGCGCCGGTGAACAGGATCGCGCCGTGCTTGTTCGGCAGCATGCGCTTGGCCGCCTGCTGCGCCACCAGGAAGCCGCCGTAGCCGCTGACCGCGATCGCATTCGCGACGTCGGCCGGAACGAGGTCTACGAACGGCCCGCGCGCGCGGCCGCTGGCATTGTAGACGACGAGGTCGGGCGTGCCGATCTCGCGCTCGACCAGGCCGAACAGGCGCTCGACCTCCTCAGGCTCGGTGGCGTTGCAGGCATAGGCCTTGGCGCCGGTCTCGCTGCAGAGCGCGCCAAGCTTCTCGATCTTTCGCGCGGCCAGTGCGACGCGGATGCCTTGAGCGGACAGCAGCCGCGCCAGCGAGGCGCTCAAGCCCTCGCCAGCGCCGACGATGAGGGCGATCTTGTATTTCGGGTGTTCCATGGCCTGATCTCTCGGAGACGGGAAGCCGCTGATCTATGCATCCGCCGAGCGGACAACCAGCCGGGACGATCACAATTCCGCAGAGCGAATTGCTCCCTCACGGCGATCATGCCTCCCCGACAATTTGCGGCTTTATCCGCTTTCGCGACTGGAGCATGATCGACATCATCCCAAGCGGCAAGCGTTAAGAATTGCCGTCGGGCGGAAACGAAGAGGACGATCATGCAGAAGCCGGTCCCAGCGCAGCCAAAACACGTCGCGGCCGCACCATCCGGACTGCTAGCGCCCGATACCAGCGGCATGAATTTCTATCGCGCCGATCCGGCACTCACCGACCTCTTGCGCATCCATCTGCCGGAGGCGCTGTTCCGTCACATCGAGCCGCATCTCGATCGACTCGGCGAGCTCGCCGGCGGCCGTCTCGACGAGTGTGCGCGGCTCGCCGATCATCACACGCCGGTGCTGCACCAGCGCGACAAGTTCGGCCGCGACGTGCAGTGGATCGAATACCACCCCGCTTATCGTGAATTGGAGAACGCCGCGTTCGGCGAGTTCGGCATCCACGCGCTCTCGATCCGCAAGGGCATCATGGGCTGGCCGGACAAATATCCCGTCGTCGCCAAGCACGCTTTCACCTTCCTGTTCAACCAGACCGAATTCGGCATGGGCTGCCCGATCAACGTCACCGACGGCTGCGCAAAGCTGCTGGCGAATTTCGGCAGCGAGGCGCTGAAGGCAAAATATCTCGACGGCCTGACCCAGACCGACATGAGCAAGCTGACGCAGGGCGGTCAGTTCATGACCGAGAAGGAAGGCGGCTCCGACGTCGGCACCCTGACCACGCGCGCGGTGCAGGAGGGTGACCATTGGCGCCTCCACGGCGAGAAATGGTTCTGCTCGAACGCCGACGCCAAGGTCGTGATGCTGCTGGCGCGCCCCGAAGGCGCCGGCCCCGGCACGCGCGGCGTCGGCCTGTTCCTGATGCCGCGCTTCCTCGACGACGGTTCGCAGAATCACTACCGGATCGTGCGCCTCAAGGACAAGCTCGGCACGCGCTCGATGGCCTCGGGCGAGATCAAGCTCGAAGGCGCGATCGCCTATGCGGTCGGCAAGCTCGACCGCGGCTTTGTGCAGATGGCCGAGATGGTGAACTCGTCGCGGCTCTCCAACGGGGTCAAATCCACCGCGCTGATGCGTCGGGCCTACCACGACGCGATGACCGTGGCGATGAACCGTGTGGTGTTCGGCAACCGCATCATCGACCTGCCGCTCGGCCGAAGGCAGATGTTGAAGATCATGCTGCCGGTCGAGCAGGCGCTGTCGATGAGCTTCCTCACGGCCGACGCGCTCGACCGCGCCGAGGGCGGCAGCCAGGACGCGGCGGCGCTGCTGCGCATCCTGACGCCGACCCTGAAATTCCGCGCCACGCGCGATGCGCGAAAGGTCTGCGGCGATGCGCTCGAGATGCGCGGCGGCATCGGCTATATCGAGGAATTCGCGACGGCGCGGCTGCTGCGCGATGCGCATCTCGGCTCGGTCTGGGAAGGCACCGGCAACATCGTCGCGATCGATGCGCTGCGGCGCGCGGTCGGCCGTCACGGCGCCGAATCCGCGCTCGCGGCCGATCTGCATGCCCGGCTCGACGACAGTGCCTCCGTGCCGCAAGCCTGGCGCGACCGTCTGCGCGGTCTCGTCGATCGCGCAGTCGGCTTTGCGCGCGAGGTGGCGGGCAAGGCCGACAACGAGGCCGATGCGCGGCGCGCCACCAGCCTGCTCTACCATGTCGCAAGCGCGGTCGCGCTTGCCTGGGAGGCGCATCGCATCCACGACATGCGCGGCGATGCGCGCCGGCTGCTGCTGTCGCGTCTGGTGATCGATCATCGGGTGTCGCCGAGCGATCCGTTCCGGCTGACGGAAAATGCGGTGCAAGCGAAGATCGCGGCACTGCTGCTCGGCGAGCGCGATGCCGGCATGAGCGAGGTTGGCGAACTGGTTCTGGCAGCGTAGGCTGCACTCCACGATCTAACCAAAAAACGCGACAGGGAGTGCTCGATGAAGGCCGCCGTCCTCCACGAAGTCAACAAGCCGCTGGTCATCGAGGATGTCAGCCTGCCGAGGCCGGGCCCACGCGAAGTCCTGATCCGCACCTCTGTCGCAGGCTTATGCCACTCCGATCTGCACTTCATGGAAGGCCTTTACCCGCATCCGCTGCCTGCAGTGCTCGGGCATGAATCGGCCGGTGTCGTCGAGCAGGTCGGCGCCGACGTCACTTACGTGAAGCCGGGCGATCACGTCGTCACCTGCCTGTCGGTGTTCTGCGGCACCTGCGACAATTGCACCACGGGCCGCACGGTGCTCTGCACCGACACGACGGTGAAGCTGCTGCCGGGCGTCTCCAATCGTATGCAATGGTCCAGACCTGAGAAGCTGCACCAGTTCCTCAATCTCTCCTCCTTTGCCGAGCAGATGCTGGTGCACGAGAACGCCATCGTCAAAATCCGGAAGGAGATGCCGCTCGATCTCGCCGCGCTGATCGGCTGCGGCGTCATCACCGGCTACGGCGCGGTCGTGAACACGGCCAAGGTGACCGCCGGCGAGACCGTGGCGGTAATCGGCTGCGGCGGCGTCGGCATGGCCGCGATCAACGGCGCACAGATCGCGGGCGCCGGCCGCATCATCGCCATCGACACCAACCCGGCCAAGCTCCAGCTCGCGACCAAGCTGGGGGCTACCGACATCATCAACCCCGCCGACGGCGACGTCGTGAAGCAGGTCCGCGACCTCACCAATGGCGGCGTACACCATTCCTTCGAGGTGCTCGGCCGCAAGGAGACCGCCGAGCAGGCCTTCGGCATGCTCGCCTCGGGCGGGACGGCCACCATCGTCGGCATGATCCCGTTCGGCCAGAAGATCGAGCTGCACGGCTTCGACTTCCTGCGTGAGCGCCGGATCCAGGGCTCGTCGATGGGCTCCAACCATTTTCGCGTCGACATGCCGCGGCTGGTGGACTTCTACCTGCGCGGCCGGCTGCATCTGGAGGACTGGATCTCGGCCAAGCTGAAGCTCTCCGAGATCAACGAAGGTTTTGCCAACATGAAGGCCGGCAAGACGCTGCGCAGCGTGATCATGTTCGACAGCTAAAGCACGCCGCGATCACCGTCCCAGATGTCGGGTAAAGATCCGCACCACATGGCCCCTGACCCGCGGCGCCTCGTCGTAGAGGTCTGACGCGATCCGCTCGATGGACTCGCGCAGCGACAGGAACTGCGCCTGTCGCGCGCTGCTTTCGGTGCCCTGCATGCCCGCAAGCTCGTCCATCGCGGCGTCGCTGATCTGGCACTGTACGACGTCGCCCTCGCTCAGCATGGTGAAGCGAAAGGCCAGCCGTTCGAGATCATGACCAATGATCTTGTCGCGCATCAGCGGCATGGAAAACGGTCCGGTCGGCCCCGCGCCGACAATGCCCAGGATTCCCCGGCTTGTCAGCCGCAAGGAGGTACTAGTCCCTACTGGAACGCGACTTCGGCAAAACTGCGGAGCTTTCGCGAATGCAGCCGCTCCGATTCCTGCTGCTTGAGCCGTTCCAGCGCCTTCAGGCCGATCTCGAGATGCTGCCCGACGCGGCGGCGATAGAACTCGCTGGCCATCCCCGCTAGCTTGATCTCGCCGTGCAGCGGCTTATCGGAGACGCATAGCAGCGTGCCGTAGGGGACGCGGAAGCGGTAGCCGTTGGCGGCGATCGCGGCCGATTCCATGTCGAGCGCAACTGCGCGTGATTGCGACAGGCGGCGGATCACCTCAGGCCCGCTGATCTCCCAATTGCGGTTGTCGACGCTGGCGACCGTGCCTGTGCGCATCAGGCGCTTGAGCTCGAAACCCTCGAGGCCCGTGACGTCTTCGACGGCGTCCTCGAGCGCGATCTGCATTTCGGCGAGCGCCGGGATCGGCACCCATGGCGGCAGCTCGCGGTCGAGCACGTGATCCTCGCGCACATAGCCGTGGGCGAGCACGTAGTCGCCGAGCCGCTGCGTGTTGCGCAGGCCCGCGCAATGGCCGAGCATCAGCCAGGCATGGGGCCGCAGCACGGCGACGTGGTCCGTGACGTTGCGCGCGTTGGACGGTCCGGTGCCGATGTTGATGAGAGTGATGCCGCGATAGCCGGGCTCGACCAGATGAAACGCCGGCATCTGCGGCGTCCGCGCGGGCGCGATGCCCGTTGTGGCGCCGCCGCTGCGCGTGATCACATTGCCGGGCGCGACGAAGGCGT
Organism: Bradyrhizobium sp. SZCCT0153; assembly: GCF_018129995.1. Lineage (GTDB taxonomy): Bacteria > Pseudomonadota > Alphaproteobacteria > Rhizobiales > Xanthobacteraceae > Bradyrhizobium > Bradyrhizobium japonicum_G. Next base: position 1,157,344 of record NZ_JAFCKS010000001.1, on the reverse strand, counting down.
CGAGGCCGGCTTCGCCGGACTGAAGCCGCTGCTGGCAGAGCTGCGCGAAGGCGTCGACATAGAACTGGTAGTTGGTGAAGATCACGAAGTTCTGGAAATATTCGGGGTCCGTGCCGGTGTAGTGGTAGAGCCGGCGCAGCGAGTAGTCGACGCGGGCCGCCCGAAACAGCGACAGCGGCTCGGGCGCGCCGGGCTGGAGCGCGAAGGTGCCGTCGGCGATGGCATCGTCCATGGTGGCCAAATCAGGCACGTCGAACGCATCGCGCAGCGACCGTGTGACGGCGGAGTTCTCGCTGGTGGTGATGGCGGCCTCAATGTTGATGTCGCGGCGATAGGCGAAGTGAACGGGGATCGGCTCGCTGGACTCGCCGATCTCGACCGGCACACCGTGATTCTGGATCAACAATCCGATCTGCTCGGTAAGGTAGGTCCGGAACAGATCCGGCCTGGTCACGCTGGTCTCATGCACGCCGGGCCGGGCCACGAAGCCGTAGGCGAGACGCGAATCCAGCCGCGCATGCGTCGCGGTGGTGACGCGGACCAGGGGATAATAGGCCCGCATGCGCGCCGTAATCGCTTCGCCGTTGACATAGGCCTCGAACCGGTCGCGCAGGAATTTCGTGTTGCGCTCGTAGATCTCTTCGAGCCGGGCGACCGCCGCGACCGCGTCGGAGAAGGATTCGGTGGCGATGGAGGGCGGGGTTTGCATGGTTCGACGCCGGGTTGCTGGGCTTTGAGTCGAACTATAGCAAGAATAGACCCGCGTCGTCATTGCGAGCTCTTCTTATCCTCCCCAGGAGGGCCGGGGAGGGCAAGCGCGTCACTTCTCCCGGAAGGCCCGCATGAACTGGTCGTGCAGCGGCTTCAGCAGATAGGACAGCATGGTGCGGTCACCGGTCTGGACGAAGGCTTCCGCCGGCATGCCCGGGATCAGCTTGGAGTCGCCGAGCTTGGCGACCTCTTCCGCGGATAGCGAGACGCGGATGGTGTAGTAGCTCTGGCCGGTGCGCTGGTCGGTGGTGACGTCGGGCGAGACGCGGCTGACGACGCCGTTGAGCTCCGGCGTAGTGCGCTGGTTGAAGGCGGACAGGCGCAGCAGCGTCTTCTGGCCGATCTGGAGCTTGTCGATATCGACGGGATTGACCTTGGCCTCGACCTGGAGGTCGTCGGCCTGCGGCACGATCAGCATCAGGGTGTCACCCGCGGTGATGACGCCGCCGACCGTGTGGACGGTCGATTGCAGCACCATTCCGTCCTGCGGCGCGCGGATGTCGACGCGGCGAAGCTGGTCTTCAGCCGCGACCTTGCGCTCGATCAGCTCGCCGATCTTGTCGTTGGTCTCGCGCAAATCCTTGGAGACCTCGCTCACCATGTCCTTGTCGACCTGGATGATCTGAAGCTCGGTCTCGGTGATCTTGCCCTTGGCCTGCGCGCGCGATGCGATGTATTGCGCGCGTTCTCCATTGAGGCGGGCACTGTCGCGCTCGAGCGTGGTCAGGCGCGAGATCTGGACCAGATGCTTGTCGTAGAGATCGCGGACACCGGTGAGCTCCTGCTGCACCAGCGAGATTTCCTTGTCCTTGGCCCTCTCCTGCGCGGAGAGGCCCTCGATCTCCTCGTTGAGCTGCTGGATGCGCTCCCGAAGCTGCGCCTTCTGGCCGGCGCGGCCGTTGACGCGGACGTCGAACAGCTTGGTTTCGGCGGAAAGAAGGTTCTTGACGTCGGGATCGTTGCCGCGATCGAGCAGCGATTGCGGGAACTCGATCCTGTCGACGCCACGCTGCTCGGCCTGGAGCCGCGCCGTGCGCGCCAGGGCGGCATCGAGATTCTTGGTGACGATGGCGAGGTTCGCCTTGGTGACGGTGTCGTCGAGCCGCACCACGACATCGCCCGCCTTGACGACGTCGCCGTCGCGGGCGCGCACTTCGCCGACCACGCCGCCGGTCGGATGCTGCACCTTCTTGACGTTGGATTCGACCACGATCTGGCCCGGCGCGATCAGCGCGCCCGAGATCTGCACGGTCGATGACCAGCCGCCAAGGCCGACGGCCAGAACCAGCACGATCGCGAGGCCGAGAAACAGGTGAAACCTGATGGATTCCCGCACGGTCCTCTTTGCTGCGGGCTTCGCGCCGCCGATGGCCATCGTGCTCATGCCTTGGCTCCGCCTTCGCTGACGATCTTGATCGGGGCCGGCGGGGTCACGCGCGGCTGGAGCACCTGGGCGAGCACCTGCTCCTTCGGTCCAAAGGCCTGCATGCGGCCGTCGCGCAGCACCAGGATCTGGTCGACCGCCTCGACGCCGATCGGGCGGTGCGCCACCACGATGACGATGGCGCCGCGCTCGCGCGCGCTGCGGATCGCGCGCGTCAGCGCCTCGTCGCCTTCGGTGTCGAGATTGGAATTGGGCTCGTCGAGCACGACCAGGAACGGGCTGCCGTAGAGCGCGCGCGCCAGCGCCACGCGCTGCGCCTGGCCTGCCGAGAGTGCGGTGCCCTGCTCACCGACCTGCGTGTTGTAGCCCTCGCGCATCTTGATGATCATCTCGTGCACGCCGGCCTCTTTCGCCGCGGCGATGATGCCGTCGGAGATGGCGTCGGGGTCGAACCGGCTGATGTTCTGCGCGATGGTGCCGCCGAACAATTCGACGTCCTGCGGCAGATAGCCGATGTGGCGGCCGAGCATGTCGGACGACCACTGGTCGAGCGCCGCGCCGTCGAGCCGCACCTTGCCGCGCACCGGCTGCCAGACGCCGACCAGCGCGCGGATCAGGGACGACTTGCCGGAGCCGCTCGGTCCGATCACTCCAAGTCCATTGCCGGCTTCGAGCGCAAAGGTGATGTCCTGCACGATGAGGCGCTGGTCGCCCGGCGGCACCATGGCGACGCCCTCGACGGCGAGGCGGCTGGTGGGCGCCTGCAACTGGGTCGGCATCGTCTGCGCCGGCATCTGCTCCAGAAGACGGCTCAGGCGGTGCCAGCTCTGGCGGGCCGCGACGAAGGACTTCCAGTGGGCAATCGCAAGATCGACCGGCGCGAGCGCACGCGCGGAAAGGATCGAGCCGGCGATGATGATGCCGGCGGTCGCCTCCTGGTGGATGACGAGATAGGCGCCGACCGCGAGCACGGCCGATTGCAGCATCATGCGCAGCACTTTTGCGACCGCGCCGAGACCGCCGGCGACGTCGCTCGCACGCTGGTTGCCGGCGAGGTATTTTTCGTTGGCCTCGCTCCAGCGCTGGTTCATCCGGCCGGCCATGCCCATCGACACCATGACTTCGGCGTTGCGGCGGCTGGCCTGGGCAAGATCGTTGCGCTGGGCGGCGAGCCCCATCGCGTCGCGCGCCGGCTGGCGGGACATGAACTCGGTGACCAGCGTCAACCCGACCAGGATGACGGCGCCGACCAGCGCGGTGACGCCGATCATGACGTGGAAGGCGAAGCAGATGGCGAGATAGAGCGGCAGCCAGGGCAGGTCGAAGAACGCGCTCGGTCCCATGCCGCCGAGGAAGGAGCGGACATTGTCGAGATCGCGCAGCGGCTGAAGGCCCTCGTTGCGGTTGCCGACAAGCAGCGGCAGGCGCACGATGGTGTCGAACACACGCCTGTTCAGGGCCTCGTCGAGCGCGGTGCCGATCCGGCCCAAGATCCGGTTGCGGATCATGTCGAGCACGCCCTGCGCCATGTAGAGGAAGCTGGCGAGGACGATCAGGCCGACCAGGGTCGGAATGCTGCGGCTCGGCAGCACCCGGTCGTAGACCTCCAGCATGAAGATCGACCCGGTCAGATAGAGCAGGTTGATCATGCAGCTCATCAAGCCGACGCCGACAAACGCCGTGCGACAAGCGCGCAGCGCGTCACCGAGTTCTGAGCGACGAACGCCGGGTACGGCTGCCATCAGTCTGATCTCTTTCGGGTGGGGGCCAAAGCCCCTGATTTCAAAGGCAATTTCAGGAGTAATCGACCCGGATTAACATCGCGTTTTCGGCCCTCGTCCAACGCGGCTGAATCAACCCGATCCCCTGTGGGGGCACATCACCCCCTGATGGCCCCGCGCGCAAGTCCGGAATCACACAGTCTTGCGGCTTTTTCTTGCAGACATGTCACCCCTCCCCGGGCGGGGAGAGGTCTAAATCTTGATCAATTGAAACCGGGGCGCCGCTACAACCGGCCGCCGCCGCGTACCAGCCGCACCACCAGCAGCAGGATGACCGCGCCGATCGCGGAATAGACGATCTCGGACACCAGGCCGGTGCCGATGCGAATGCCGAGCTTCGGGAACAGGAAGCTGGCCACAAACGCGCCGGCAATGCCGATCACGATATCGCCGATGATGCCGAAACCCGCGCCCCGCACTACCTTGCCGGCCAGCCAGCCGGCGACCAGGCCGACGAACAGGATGACAATCAGGCCTTCATTGGAAATGTACATAAGTGAGGTCCCTCTCCGTGAACCGTCCTATGGAACCGGAACGGGGATGAATGACGTGTGAATGTTCCCCCGCTGCCAGATTGCCGTCCAGGTATCAGGAGAGCGCGGGGACCGGCTCCGCCAACACACATCGTGCCGCCCGGCTCGGCCCGATCTCCACGTTCTCGGGCAGTTGCTCCAGGCAGCGCGGCTGAGCCACCGAACAGCGGGGCGCGAAGGAGCAGTTGTGGGGCTTCTCGGCCAGCGAGGGCGGGGTACCGGGGATGGTTTCGAGGCGCTGCCCCCGCTTGGCGCCGTGGATGGTGGAGGCGAGCAGGCCCTTGGCGTAGGGGTGCACCGGGCTGCGGACGATGTCGCGCAAGCTCCCCTGCTCCACGATCTGGCCGGCATACATCACCGCGACGCGGTCACAGATCTCGATGGCGACACCGATGTCGTGGGTGACGAAGATGACGGACATGCCGAACTCGCGTTGAAGCTCGCGCAGCAACAGCAGGATCTGGATCTGCACGGTGGCATCGAGCGCCGTGGTCGGCTCGTCCGCCAGCAGGATTTTTGGTCGGCAGGCGAGCGCCAGCGCGATCATCGCGCGCTGACGCATGCCGCCGGACATTTCATGCGGATAGGCGTCGAGGCGACGCTTCGCGCTGGGAATGCGCACGACCTCGAGCATTTCGAGCGCCCTCGCCCTGCCCTCCGCATAAGACTTGCCTTCGTGACGCACCACGCTTTCGGCGATCTGCGCGCCGATGGTGTAGACCGGATCGAGCGCGAGCGCGGGTTCCTGGAAGATCATCGACACGGTCTGGCCGCGGAACGACGAGAGCTGCTCGTCGTTCATGGCGAGCACGTCGCGGCCCATGACATTGACCTTGCCCGAAATCTGCGTCCGCTTCTTCGGAAGCAGCCGCATCAGCGCGCGCAAGGTCACGCTCTTGCCCGAACCGGACTCGCCGAGTAGGCCCAGCACCTCGCCGTCGCCGAGCGAGAGGCTGAGATCGTTCACTGCATAGACCGTGCGTTCGCCGGTGAAGCGGATGTTGAGGCCTGAAATCTCGACGAGCTTTGTCATGACGGGAGTTTCGGCAGCCTGTCGTGATAGTCGGTGACGCGCTGGAATGCGGCGCCGATGGTGAGCAAGGTCGCCTCATCGAAAGAGCGGCCGATCAGCTGCATGCCGATCGGCAGGCCGCTTTTGGTGAAGCCCGAGGGCACGGTGAGCGACGGCAGGCCGAGGAAGTTCACCGGGCGGGTGAACAGCGTCAGCCGCTGCAACAGCGCCGGCGCGTTCGGTCCGCCACCGACGTCGCTTTCGTCGATCGTCGGCGCCGGCACCGGCGAGGCCGGCGCGATCACCGCGTCGACCTTCGCCGTGGCCGCATTGTGCGCGGCGAGCGCCGGGCCGCGCCAGCGCATCGCCTCGAGATAGGTGATGGCGGGAACCGCGAGCCCGTTCTGGAGCCGCATCAGGACCTGCGGGCCGTAATCCTGGGGCCGCTCGATCATCCAGCGCTTGTGGAAGGCGGCAGCTTCCGCCGCGAGCACGAGCTGGCTTGCCGCCGACAATTGCCGCTGGTCCGGCAATTCGACCGTGACGATGTCGGCGCCCTCGCGCTTGAGCACCGCGATGGTCTCGTCCAGCACGCGCGCGACCTCGCTGTCGAGATCGTCGACATAGAAGGACGCGGGCACGCCGATCTTCAGGCCTTTGAGCGACCCCCTGGTCGCGCCGACATAGTCCGACAGCGGTTCGTGGCTACAGGTCGAGTCCGCAGGATCGGGGCCGGCCATCAGCGCCAGCAACAGGGCACAGTCTTCGGCAGTGCGGGCGAGCGGACCGACCGTGTCGAGCGATTGCGACAGCGGCATCGCGCCGGCACGGCTGACGCGGCCGACCGTGGTCTTCAGCCCGGTGACACCGCAGAAATGCGCGGGCATGCGAATCGAGCCGCCGGTATCCGAGCCGAGCGCCGCGTAGGTCAGCCGCGCGGCGACCGCCGAGCCGGAGCCGGACGACGAGCCGCCGGTGATATGCGCGACGTTCCAGGGATTGCGCACCGGGCCGTAATGGGCGTTGTGGCCGGTCGGACCATAGGCGAATTCGGCGAGATGCAGCGTGCCGAGCCGAACCTGACCGGCGTCCTTCAGCCGCTGCAAGGCGGTGGACGTCACGGTCGACACAAAATCGCGGCGGATCAGCGAGCCGCAAGTCGAGACCTTGCCGGCGTCATAATACATATCCTTGTGCGCGAGCGGCACGCCATGCAGCGGCCCGCGAACCTCGCCTTTGGCGAGCTCGGCGTCGGCAACCTCGGCGGCCTTCAACGCTGCCTCTGATTCAATCGACATGAAGGCGTTGAGATGCGGTTGCCATTGCGCGATGCGGTGAAGCAGCGCGCGCGTCACCTCATGGGAGGACACCTGCTTCATCGCGAGCGCGCGCGCGACCTCGGTGAGCGTCATCAATGCAGGCTCGGTGCTCATTTCGACACCTTTTGCGTCTGCGCGATCGGATAGAGCGCGGGCTCGAGATCGAACGGCAGCGTGCCGGCGATGGCCGCAAAGCCCTCGAAGGCCGGCCCGATGGAATTGGAGATGCGCGTCGCGATCTCGTCATCCACGGGGACGCCGGCGATTTGCGCGATCGGCTTGATCTCTTTTGGTGTCGGTCTCGTCATGCGGTCTTCTCCCTGGGCGCGCGGCTGTGGCCTGAACCCGGAATTACCATGTAGCACGCGGCCTCGTGGCCCATTGTATCGAGCGCTGTGAGCTTTGGTGTCGCATTTGCGCAGAGCGGCTCCGCAAACGGGCAACGGGTGTGGAAGCGACAGCCAGGCGGCGGATCGATCGGATTGGGCGGATCGCCCGTGATCGGCGGCGTCTCGGTGCGCCTGTCCGGGTCCGAGGACGGCATCGCGGCAAGAAGTGCGCGTGTATAGGGATGGGCCGGCTGGTCCCAGACCTGGTCGACCGGACCAAGCTCGACGACCTCGCCGAGATACATCACCAGCACACGATCGCTGATGTAGCGCACGACGTTGAGGTCGTGGCTGATGAAGAGATAGGTCAGCCCGAACTCGCGCTTGAGGTCGGCAAGCAGGTTGAGCACCTGCGCCTCGACGGATTTGTCGAGCGCCGAGACGGCTTCGTCGAGGATCACCAGCCGCGGCGACAGCGCCAGCGCCCGCGCGATGTTGACGCGCTGACGCTGGCCGCCGGAAATTTCATGCGGATAGCGATTGGCGAAGTTTGCAGGTACCAGGCCGACCTTGCCGAGCAGCTCGCGCGCCAGCGCACGTGCTGCGCCGTCGGCCATGCCGTGGACCTTGGGGCCGAAGGCGATGGATTCCTCGATCGTCAGGCGCGGATTGAGCGAGGCGTAGGAATCCTGGAACACCATCTGCATGCCGCGGCGCAATTCGCGCAGCGACAAGGACTGACCGACGGCCATGCCGTCATAGATGATGTCGCCGGTGTCGCGCGGCATCAGATGCATCAGGAGCCGCGCGGTGGTCGACTTGCCGCAGCCGGATTCTCCGACGATGCCGACCGTCTCACCCTTGGCGACGGAAAACGAGACATTGTCGACGGCGCGCACGGTGCGCTTCGCGGCGAAGAGCCCGCCACGCACGGGGAAGTGTTTTGTCAGGCCGTTGACCTGGAGCAGCGGCTGCGCGACGCCGCCAAGGTCTTCGATCGGCTCCAGCATGGCGAGGGAAGCGTTGGTATCGCTCATGGCTAGTTCCTGATGTCCATGGCGCTGCGCAGGCCGTCCGAGAGCAGGTTGAAGCAGATCGAGACCGCAAAGATCATCGCGCCCGGAAGCGCTGCGACCCACGGATTGACGTAGATCGCGGTCCGCAGCGTGTTGAGCATCAGGCCCCATTCCGGCTCCGGCGGCTTGGTGCCGAGGCCGAGGAAGGAGAGACCGGCGGCCAGGATCATCGAGACCGAGATCAGGCTGGTGGCATAGACGAAGATCGCGCCCAGCACGTTGCCGAGGATGTGCACGCGCATGATGGTGAAGGGTCCCGCGCCGGAGGCCCGCGCAGCCTCGACGAAATCCATGTTGCGCACGCCGGTGGTGACACTTTCCGCGACGCGCGTGATCTGCGGCACGAACACGACGGTCAACGACACGATGGAGTTGAGGATACCCGCTCCCAGCGCGCCGGAGATCGCGATCGCGAGCAGCACCGAGGGGAACGCGTAGAACACATCGATCGTGCGCATGATCGCGGTGTTGAGCTTGCCGCCGACGTAACCTGCGACGAGTCCGAGCGAGGTGCCGATGCCGAAGGCGAGGATCACCGGCAGGATGCCGATGAGGAGCGACAGCCGTCCGCCATAGATCAGGCGCGCCAGCATGTCGCGGCCGAGCTCGTCGGTGCCGAGCGGATAGCCGACCGTTCCGATGTGGCGGAGGCGGCGGATCATCGAGCCCTTGTAGGGGTCCTCCAGCCCGAGCCAGGGCGCGATCACCGCGGACAGGAAGATCAGCAGCAGCACCATCGCGCAAACCATGCTGACCTTGTCGCGCCGGATGCGGCGGCCGACGGTCGCCCAATAGCCGCGCGCCTTGGTCGCGGGCGCGGCCTGCAGCGCGGCATCGCTGGTGGCAGACAACGGAAGCTCGCTCATCGGCTAGCTCCCAATGGACGTTGGTTCGATAGGTGCATGCCAAGGATGCAGTGCACCTCGCCCGCTTGCGGGAGAGGTCGGCGCGCTGCGCCGGGTGAGGGTTCTCTCCTCTGGGGGATACTCGATTGAGGAGACACCCTCTCCCCAACCCTCCCCGCGCAAGCGGGGGAGGGAGCGCACTTTTTGTGTGGCTACGGCTGGGCTCATTGGCTAGCCCCGCTTGATGCGCGGATCGATCGCGGCTTGCGCGATGTCGACCAGCAGATTGAGGAAGACGAAGAACAGCGCCAGCACCAGGATCGTGCCCTGGAGCAGTGGCAGGTCGCGCTGGAAGATTGCCGAATTGAGCAGGAAGCCCGAGCCCGGCCAGGAGAACACGGTTTCGATCAGGATCGAACCGCCGAGCATGTAGCCCAGCTGAAGTCCCATCACCGCGAGCGCCGTCGGCGCGGCGTTCTTGATGACGTGGCGGAACACGCCGGTTTCGTGCAAGCCTTTTGCACGCAACGCCTCGACGAAATCCTGGCTGAGAATATCGCCAGTCAGCGCGCGCACCGTGCGGGTGACGATGCCCATCGGGATCACCGAGGTCGTGATCGCCGGGAGCACGAGGTATTTCAGGTGCGCCCAGTCCCAGGCCCAGGAGTTTGAGCCGTTGGGCCCGGCGCCGACCGCGGGCAGCCAGTTCAGCTGGACCGAGAAGATGATGACCAGCACCATGCCGAGCCAGTAATGCGGCACCGACACGCCGGCGATCGCAAAGGAGGTCGCGAGCTTGTCGATCCAGGTCTCGCGAAAATAGCCGGCGATCAGGCCGAGCAGGATGCCCATCGTGAAGCCGATGATGGCGGCGGCAATCGCGAGCGTCACGGTATTGCTGACCGCGCGCATGACCTCGGCGAGCACAGGGCGGCCCGTGGCGATGGAATTGCCGAGATCGCCATGAAGGGCACGGAGCAGCCAAAGCCCGAACTGCACCGGCAGCGGCCGGTCGAAACCATAGGCGGTGCGAAGCTGCGCCGCGAGTTCCTGCGAGGCATCGGCCGGCAGCACCGCGACCAGCGGATCGCCCGGCGTGATGTGCACGAGCAGAAAGCACACCAGCGCCACGCTGATGACGATCGGTATGACGTAGACGATGCGTCTGGCGATATAGGCGAGCACGGATTAACCTGACGTGATGTCGCACGATTGGGTGCGCGGGCTTGAGTAAGGGACGCGAGATGCGAGAGTTCCCTCCCCCCTTGTGGGGGAGGGTTAGGGAGAGGGGTGGCGACACGGGGACCGCCCGTGTGGCCCCCCTTCCCCAACCCCTCCCCACGAGGGGGAGGGGAGCCCCACCAGCGTGCTCACCTCACTGCATCGACACCAGCGAGAAGTCGATGAACCAGCTCTTCGGCTGCACCACGCCCGTGACCTTCGGGCTGATGGCGCGGGGGCCGACGTCGTGGGCGACGTAGAGGAAGGCTGCGTCATCGACGGAGGCCGCGTGCAGCTCGGCGAGAGCCGCGTCGCGCGCGGCGGGATCGAAGGTCTGCCGCGCCTTCTTCACCAGCTCGTCGAATTTGGGGTTGTTGATGAAGCCCCAATTGTTCGAGACCGGCGGCGCCATGCCGGACTGAAGGAAGCGCACCAGCGCGAAGAACGGGTCCATCGCCGCATAGGTGACGTTGGTCGCGTTCGAGCCGTTGGCGCTGGGGTCCTTGGCGCCGCGGCGCCAGTTGGTGAACAGCGTATTCCACTCGATGACGTCGAGCTGCACGTCGAAATAGCACTCGGCGAGCGCCTGCTGCAGATACTCGTTCATCGGCAGAGGCTGCATCTGGCCGGAGCCGGAGGCGGAAGTCTGCACCTTCACCGTCAGCTTCTTGTTCGGACCGAAGCCAGCCTCCTGCATCAGCTTTTGCGCGGCCGCCTTGTCATACTTGATCTCGAAGGTCGGCTTGCCGCGCCAGGGATGGCCGGGCTCGAACGTGCCGGTCGCGGGCACCATCAGGCCGGCGAGCAGGCCGTCCTTGAGGCCTTCGCGATCGACGCAGAGATTGGCCGCCTTGCGGACCCGGATGTCGTTCCAGGGCGAGCCTTCCACGCGCGAGAACTGCCACGGCCAGACATGCGGCTGCTCGTTGGCATAGAGCTTGAAGCCGCGCTGCTTGAGCTCGGGCAGCGCGTCGGGCGCGGGCGCTTCGACCCAATCGACCTGGCCCGAAAGCAACGCCGCGGTACGCGCGTTGGCTTCCGGCATCGGCAAGAGCACCATCTTGTCGATCTTGGGCACGCGCGCCTTGTCCCAATAGCTCGCGTTCTTGACGAGCTCGAGCCGCTCACGCGGGGTGAAGCTCGCCATCTTCCACGGGCCGGTGCCCGCGGCGTCCTTTGCGAACGCGGTCCAGGCGGCCTGCGACTTCGCCTTGGCGTCGGCGCCTTCCGCCTTGTCGTAAAAATGCTGCCACTTCGCCGGGCTCGCCATGAAGAGGTTGGTGAGGTTGATTGGCAGGAAGCTGTCTGGCTCCTTGGTGGTGAGCTCGACGGTCATGTCGTCGATCTTCTTCGCGGACGCCAGCGTCGGCATGCGCGAGGCCGTGACGCCGACCTGGCTGGCGTCGAATTGCGGCGCGTCCTGCTTCAGCACCTTCTCGACGTTCCACACCACGGCATCGGCATTGAACGGCGAGCCGTCGTGAAAGGTGACGCCGGGGCGCAGCTTGAAAGTCCATTTGGTCTTGTCGGCATCGTCGACCTTCCACTCGGTCGCGAGCCCGGGGATCACCACGCTCGGCTTGTCGGCAGAAGACAGGTCCCAGCCGGTCAGCGCGTCATACATGGTGAGGCCGGTGAAGCGGTTGCCCTCAAAACCCTGATCGGGTTGGCCCAGCGTGCGCGGAATATCAGCAGCGGTCATGCCGATGCGCAGCACGGTGTCGGCACTGGCCACGCGCGGCCATGCGGCAGCACCCGTCAGAGCCAGCGCCGCAATCAACGCCGCGCGTGTGGTCTTCTTGATAAGCATCGACTCAATCCTTTTCCGGCCTACGATGATTAATTTTGATGCAATCGTATGCAATGGCTGTGCCAATGGGGAAACTTATTCTGCGAATTGCCCCTGCGACGACAAGTCCTTGTGATCAAGCGCAGGCAAAAGTACCGCGCTGCCTATTCTGGCATCAAGATTGCAGGTTTGGCTTCAACTTCTCCCTCGAATTTTCCCTCGGAGCTTTGGGCCATGCGTATCCGACTGACGATCTGTCTCGCCGTGCTTGCGCTGGCGGCTTCCGCAATCTCGGCGCGCGCCGAAACGGTGGTGCGCTACGGCATCTCGATGGCGGACATTCCGCTGACGACGGGCCAGCCTGATCGCGGCGCCGGCGCCTATCAGTTCACGGCCTACACGATCTACGATCCGCTCGTCGCCTGGGAGATGGACGTATCCGATCGGCCCGGCAAGCTGGTGCCGGGACTCGCGACCGAATGGAAGGTGGACGAGGCCGACAAGACCAAATGGCGCTTCGCTCTTCGTAAAGGCGTGAAGTTTCACGACGGCAGCGAATTCAACGCCGACGCGGTGATCTGGAATCTCGACAAGGTGCTCAACGACAAGGCCCCGCAATTCGACAAGCGGCAGAGCGCGCAGGTGAAGACCCGCCTGCCCTCGGTCGCGAGCTACGCCAAGATCGACGACTTCACGGTGGAGATCACCACCAAGACGGTCGATTCCTTCTTTCCCTATCAGATGCTGTGGTTCCTGGTGTCGAGTCCCGCGCAATACGAGAAGCTCGGCAAGGACTGGGACAAGTTCGCGAGCCATCCTTCCGGCACCGGCCCGTTCAAATTGACCAAGCTGGTGCCGCGCGAGCTTGCGGAGCTGACCAAGAATCCGGACTACTGGAACAAGAAGCGCATTCCGAAGGTCGACAAGCTGGTGCTGGTGCCGATGCCGGAAGCGCTGACGCGCACCAACGCGCTGCTCGCCGGACAAGTGGACCTGATCGAGACGCCGGCGCCGGACGCCGTGCCGCAGCTCAAGGCCGCCGGCATGAAGATCGTCGACAACGTCACGCCGCATGTCTGGAACTATCACCTCAGCGTGCTGCCGGGCTCGCCCTGGACCGACATCCGCCTGCGCAAGGCGCTGAACCTCGCGATCGATCGCGAGGCGGTGGTCGGCCTGATGAACGGTCTGGCCAAGCCCGCCAAGGGCCAGGTCGATCCGTCCAGCCCGTGGTTCGGCAAGCCGAGCTTCGAGCTGAAATATGATCTGGCTGCGGCCAAGAAGCTGGTCGAGGAGGCCGGCTATTCGAAGGCCAAGCCACTGAAGACGACCTTCATCATCGCGCAGGGCGGCACCGGCCAGATGCTGTCGCTGCCGATGAACGAATTCCTGCAGCAGAGCTTCAAGGAGATCGGCATCGACATCGACTTCAAGGTGGTCGAGCTCGAGACGCTCTATACGCATTGGCGCAAGGGCGCGGCCGACGAGATGAACGCCGGCATCACCGCCAACAACATCGCCTATGTCACCTCCGACCCGCTCTACGCCATCGTCCGCTTCTTCGCCTCCGACCAGATCGCGCCTGTCGGCGTCAACTGGGGCGGCTACAAGAACCCGAAGGTCGACGCGCTGATCAACGAGGCCAAGCAGACCTTCGACACTGCCAAGCAGGACGATCTGATCGCGCAGGCACACGCGCTGATCGTGGACGATGCCGCGCTGGTGTGGGTCGTCCACGACACCAACCCGCATGCGCTGTCACCCAAGATCAAGCAGTTCGTCCAGGCGCAGCACTGGTTCCAGGACCTGACCACGATCGGGGTGGAGTGAGGGGGCACGCAACCCTCTGCCGTCGTCCTGGCGAAAGCCAGGACCTATTTCCCCAGGGAGTAGTTGCGGCGACAAGCTATTGACCACCGGCCTTCGCAAAACAACGGTCGGTGGTAATGGGTCTGGCTTTCGCCAGGACGACACCGGGTGTGTGGCTGCCATCCAGCCACACATTCCCTACTTCGTCAGCAGCGCATATGCCCCGGTCCACCCCTCCGCCGGCGGATTGACCTGGAATTCCTTGATGCGCACTTCGTAAAGCTTGAACAGCTTTTCCAGCGTGTCGGCATCCTCGCTCTTGCGGCCGCGCTCGATGGCGTCCAGCGCGCCTTGCCAGTCGCGGCCGCGGTAGCAGCCGAGCATCTCGATGGTGACGTTGCGCAGGCGCTGGAAGGCGCCTGAAAGCATCACGTCCTCGCGGCCGGCGATGGCGTAGATCACTTCCGGCTCGGTCTTGCCCTTGACCATGATGAAGTCGAGTTCGAGGATCGCGAACTTGTCCTTGGCGGCAAGCGCGGTCCTGGAGCCGACGATGATGGGAAAGCCGTATTCCTTGGACTGCCCCTCCAGGCGCGAGGCCAGGTTCACGCTGTCGCCGAGCACCGAATAGTTCTTCTTCAGGTCGGAGCCCATGTTGCCGACCACGCCGATGCCGGTGTTGAGGCCGATGCCGACGTTGAGCGGGATGTAGACGTGGCCGCCGTCGGAGGCTTCCTGCTCGCGCTCCTTGTTGACCGCGTCGATCCGCTCCAGCATCCGGATCGCGGCTTCGCAGGCGTTGACCTCGTGCTCCTTGTCGTCGAGTGGCGCGTTCCAGAACGCCATGATGGCGTCGCCCATGTACTTGTCGATATAGCCCTTCTGATCGATGATCACGTCGGTCAGCGGCGTCAGGAAGCGGTTCATGAGCGCAATCAGCCCTTGCGGGTCGTGCTTGTAGGTTTCCGATATGGTGGTGAAGCCGCGCACGTCGGAGAACATGATCGTCATCTCGCGTTCCTCGCCGCCGAGCACGAGCTTTTCCGGCGACTGCGCGAGTTGCTCGACCAGAACCGGCGACATGTACTGTGCGAACATGCCACGGATCTGCACGCGCTGGCGTTGCTCGCGCACGAAGCTCGCGAAGATCAGCGTCAGATAGATCGCCGTGGTCGACAGCAGCGGATAGGTGAAGTCGATGAGGTAGCGGTACTGCGCGTAGAAGAACCAGGACACGCCGACCAGGATGACTGCAAACGCCGCACCCGCGAGCACCAGCCGCACGGGCCCAAGGTTCGGTGTGAAAATGATGACGAGCAGGCCGATGACGAGGGCGGCGAGCAGCTCGACGCCGAGTGCGTAGTTCGGCTGCGAAATCACCGCGCCGCTCAGCACGCTTTCCAGCACCTGGGCGTGGATCTCGACACCAGGCATGGCCCGCGACACCGGCGTGGTCTTGATGTCGTTGAGCCCGACGGCAGAGGTGCCGATCAGCACCAGCTTGCCGGCGATCTTGTTCGGCGGCACGGTGTTGTCGAGCACGTCGGCCGCCGAGACATAGATCGAGGGGTCCTGGGGGGCGTAATGCACCCAGATCTGGCCGTTCTTGTCGGTCGGAATCTCGACGCCCTTGAGGCGCACGGCCCGCACGCCGGTCTTGTCGGTGCGAACCAGCAGTGTCGGCGTGCCCGTTACGACGCGCAGGATCTCGAGGCTGAGCGAGGGCATGATGTTGCCCTGGGCTCGCATCACCATCGGCACGCGGCGGATCAGGCCGTCGCGCTCGGTCCTGATCGTGAACAGGCCGCGGCCGGCCGCGACCTTCTCGATGACGGGGACGTTGCGTAGCAGGCCAGGAAATTCAAACAGAAAGCGCTCGGCGCCCTCCTCGCCGACCGTCGCGACACCGGTGAACGGCAGCGTCTTGTCGAGCTCGGACGAGATCGCCGGCTGCCCGGTCTCGCCCAGCACCACGCGCGAGCGCTTGATCGCTTCGGAGAGTATCTGATCGTTGCTCGGCAATTCGCGCAGCTTGGCGCGGGTGGCGTCGTCGAGATAACGCATCTGGCCCGCCACCAGATCTGGATTCAGCCGGTCGGCCTCCGAGAATACCACGTCGAAGCCGATCGCCACCGCGCCTTGAGCCGTGAGGTTAAGGATCAGGTCGGCGATCCGCGTGCGTGGCCACGGCCACTGACCGAGCTTGGCGAGGCTCTTGTCGTCAATGTCGACGATGACGACCGGCCGCGCCGCCTTGTGGCGCGGATCGATCAATTGAAACATGTCGAAGGTGCGCAGCCGCAATTCCTGGATCGGCGGCGGATCCCATAGGCGAGCGCCGGCAAACACGACCAGCAGCGCCAGGCACATCAGCCGCGCAAAACCGAGCTTCCGCGCAAACCACCGCCGGAGGATCTTTAGACGTTTCATATCGCCCGAATTTCCCGCAGCCCGCCTTCGTCCGATGTTCGGGCGACAATACGCAATCAGCTATGTCTTTGATACCGGAATCCGCCGCAGACGAGGCGCCGCAGCCGAACCGGGGGCATGGCCGTCAGGCATGGTTCGCGACGATGAAATCGCTGGCGTGCAGGCTGCTCGCCACAAGATTCTTCACGCGGATCGACTGGTGATCGTCGAGCGTGACCAGAGTGTCGGCTCCCTGTTGCGTGATGCCGAGATCGCTGAAGGACTGGATGCCGGCAAACTTCTGCAGGTCGATCTTGTCCTGGCCCAGCTCGAAATCGAGGATCGTGCTCTGAACCGGAAGCGTCGAATTCGTGAAGGTAAACTGGTCCTGCCCGTCGGTCCCGACGAGGGTTGGTCCCGTGGGTGGATCGACGACCAGCGTGCCGCCATTGCCGTCGCTGGCGAAATCGAAGCTGTCGATGTTGTAGTTCCCGGCAAACTTGAGGATCGCGGTATCGGTCCCGTCGCTCAGCGTCAGCACGCCGCCCAGATGGTCGGCGTTCTCGGTGTAGGTCACCCCGGTCAGGCTCGAGAAGCCGATGTCCTTGAGGTCGAGGAGATCCGAATTGGCGAGGGTACCGTCACCGGCAAAGCCGTTGATGACGCCGGTGAAGTCGGCGGCGTGGTCGATCGCGAAGGTGCCGGTGGTTCCGGTTCCGTTGACGAAGATCACGTCCTCGGCGGAAGCTTCGCTGAGGTTCAGCACCGAACCGGTCTCGATCGTCATGGGTGAATCGGCAAGCGGATCGTAGACGGTGGTGCCGCCATGACCGTCGCTCTCAAGGTGCCAATTCAGGTCCCTGCCGAGGAACGACAGGGTGATGGTGGTCGCGCCGTTGTAGAAGTCGACGGTCGTGATGTTGGTGGCCTGATCGTACTGTGCCTGCGCCGACATCGAGGACGTCCAGGCGAGGTCCTTCATGTCGATCTCGTTACCGGACGAG
Organism: Bradyrhizobium sp. SZCCT0153; assembly: GCF_018129995.1. Classification (GTDB taxonomy): domain Bacteria; phylum Pseudomonadota; class Alphaproteobacteria; order Rhizobiales; family Xanthobacteraceae; genus Bradyrhizobium; species Bradyrhizobium japonicum_G. The sequence goes on along the minus strand of NZ_JAFCKS010000001.1, from coordinate 1,140,062 downwards.
AGCGGAGCCCCGGCCGGCGAGCCCGAGATGAGCCCGTGGAAATCCCTGGAGTGGTCCAGGATCAGCGTGCCCAGACCGTTGTCGTAATAGACGACGATTCCCGAGAACGATCCGTCGACCAGCGTCCCCGAAACAGACCCCTCGATCTCGACGACGGCCTTGTTGGAGATCTCGATCGCCCCGGTGCCGCTGACGTCGCCCTTGATGTCGATGTTCGAAACGTCGTTTCCGGAGAACGGGCCGGCCTCGATCAGACCATTGTCGACGACGTCACCGTTCACCGTGAACACGGTGCCGGGCTCGGTCTTCAGCGTCACGCCCGAGGCAACGGTGAGATCTTCGATCGTGACGCTGGTCGTGCTGTCGACGGTATAGGTCCCGGGCGCGTCGAGCTTGACGTCGTAATTGGCCGCAGGCACGCCCAGGCTCCAGTTCGACGCGTCATTCCAGGTGCCGCCCGTAGCATCGGTCCAGTGATCGGTCGGAATCAGCTCGACGTTCGTGCCGCCGCTTCCGTCGCTGCTGGTGACGAAGCGGACGTCGCTGTAGTCGCCGAGGAGGTGCAGCGTGATCGTATGCCCATGGGTGTCGCTCACGGCGAGATTGCCGGTCGAAACGTCGTAGGTCGCCGTTGTCCCGCTATCATACGTGATGGTCGACAGGTCGAGCTTGTCGGTCGCGACGAAGCCGGCGATCGACCCGCCAAAACTCGTGGTGTCGATCTGGAGCTCGGCACCGCCGCCTTCGAAGGTCACGGTCTGCGACACCGTGGCGTTGACCTCGAGGGTCGCATTGGCCTCGATCTTGACCGAGCCTGCGCCGGACAGCGAACCGAACAGCGTCAGCGTTCCGGTGTGGACCTCGATGCTGCCGGTGTTGGTGATGGTGCCGGAGATCGACGCCGTGCCCCAGCTGTCGATGTCGTGGGAATTGGCGATGCTCAGGCCGGAGCCGGAAACCGAGGCGCCATTGAGGAGATCGATCTCGCCGGCGTTACCGATCGAGGACAGATTGCCGAACACGCTGCTGCCGGAGACGGTCCAGATACCGCCCGACTTGTTGTTGAACGTGGCGGTGGCGACTGAGATATTGCCGTTGATGTGGCCGTCATTGTTGATCGTGATAGCGCCGCCGGTCTCGACAATGGCGTAGGTCATGGCGGTCACGGTCGAGGCGACGGCGGGTCCGATCGTTCCGGTGGCGGAATTGTCGATCAGCGCGGAGCCGCCGGCCGTGTTCTCCTGGATATAGATCGCGGCGTGGGCGGTCGGCGCCACGATCGATCCGGTATTGATGATGTGGGTCGAGCCGGCCGCGCCGGCCTCGTTCTGCGTGACGCTGATGCCGGCCAGGCTCGTGCTGGTGATGCTGCCATGATTGACGATGGTGACGTCGCCATTACCGGTGGCAACGGCGGCGAGACCGACCGCGCCGGTGGCGGAGCCATCGTTGGTGACGCTGACGTTGCCGCCGCCGTGATCGAAGGCGCCGATCGCGGTGCCCGTGGCGGCGGTGATCGAGGACGTCGCGCCGGTCGTGACCGTGATATCGCCGGCGCCCCAGGTGAACGCCTCGATGCCGTAGCCGGCGTCAGCGACGATCGTCGCGTCACTCGTGACGATGACGTCGCCATTGACTGCGTTGGAGAAGGCGCTGGTGCCGCCCGGCTTATAGCCGGCGATGATCCCGCCCGGAATGGAGGTGTCGGAGTTCGCGGTCGGGCCGGAATGGATCGTGCCATGCGCCACGACGGAAATCGTGCTGTCGACGTCGGCGGCAATCGCGGTCGCATAATTGACAGCCACGATGCCCGAGCTGCCCGAAATGATGCTGTCGCCGTTTGCGAGGGTGACACTGATGTCGCCCGCATCGATGCTGTAGGCGAGGATGCCGTAGCTGGTGGTGCCCGTCACCGACGCACCGGCACCGAGCGTCACGCTGACGTCGCCGGCGCCGCCGCCGAGCGCCTGCGCCCTGATGCCTTCCTCGGCACCGACGATCATGGTGCCGGCTGCATCGTTCACCGTGACGTCGCCATTCCCGTAATTATATGCGTGAATGCCGTAACCCGCCGCGGCGGTGATGTTCGCGTGGTTGTTGACGACGACCGAGCCGTTCACGCCAGTGTTGGCGTTGCTGCCGGTGGCGGCACCGTTGTAGCCGGCCTGGATGCCGGCGGGCGCATTGCCGCTCTGGTTCTGGCTGCTGCCGGAGTTGATCGTACCGTAGGCGTTGATGGTGATGGTGCTGCCGGATGCTGCGCCGAGGGACGTCGCCCGATTGACTGCAACGATGCCGGAGCTGCCCGACGTGATGACGCTGCCGGCCTCGGTCGTGACCGCCTCGCTGCCCGAGCCGTAGCTGCGGACCCGAATGCCGTAGATCGCGCTGCCCGTGATGATGCCGCCGGCGTCGATGGTGATGTCGCCATCACCCTGGGTGACCGCGTCGATGCCGTATGCGCCGCCAATGGCGCCGCCGGTTGCCGTCAGCGAAATGTCGCCGGCGCCGTTCTGGGTGACGACAATGCCGCTCGCCGCGCCCGTCAACTTACCGGTGAGTGCGAGCATGATATCGGCCGGTGCGACATTCGTGCCGCCCGACGCGGTGAAGTCGAGCGCGTCGCCGCTCGATGTCGTGATATCGGCCGCGCCCTTGATTGTGAACGTGCCGGCTGTCGTCGACTGGCCGGCGATGGTGCCGGTGAAGCTCTGGCCCGCGGCCTTGTCGAGCTGGAGGGTATCAGTGCCGCCGGCGAAGGTAATGGTCTGGGCCGTCGCCCCCGCGAGCTCCAGCGTCGCGCCGTCGTCGATGGTCACCGAGCCGACGCCGCTGAGGCCGCCGGAAAGGTTGAGCGTTCCGGCCTGGACCTCGATGGCGCCGGTGTTGGTGACCGCGGCCGAGATCGTGTTGAGACCGGAGACCCCGTAGAGATTGCCGGAGTTGGTCAGAGACCCGCCATTGATCGAGGTGACACCGGACAGATACAGCTTCGACGTCGCGTCGACCGTGACCGTCCCGCCGCCATTGGTGATCGTGACATCGGTCAGCTTCAGGACGCCGTGGTCGATCGCCTTGATCTCGGCCGTATTCACGATCAGGTCGCCGGAGACGTCGAGTTCGCCGTTGCTCACCCGGATCAGAGCGTAATTTGTGATGGTGTGCAGCGTCACCGGATCGATCGTCAGCGTGCCGCCGGTGACAGTGATCGTGCCGGTGTTGGTGATGTCGGCGTCGTTGATCGCGCTCGTGCCGGTCGATTCCAGCGTGCCCGCGATCGTCAACGTGCCGCCGTCGATGACTGCACCGACGAGATCGAGCGTCGAGCCGGCCCCGACCGAAACCGCGCCGGTGCCGTTGGTCACCGTCATCGAGATCAGCTTCAGCGTGCCGCCATTGATCGCGGCCAGCGTGCCGGTGTTGGTGACGGCCTCATGGTCGATGTCGAGTTCGGCGCCATTAGCCTGAAGCGTGCCGGCGTTGGCGATGGTGGCCGAAGTGACGGTGGCAAGCGTCAGCAGGCCGCCGACCGCTTCGATCAGGCCGTTGTTGATGATGGCAGCATCGGTGATCGTGGTCGCCCCGGACGAATCCAGCGTGCCGGAGATCGTGAGCCCACCGCCGGTCAAGCCCACATCCGACAGCGTCAGCTTCTTGCTCGTATCGACCTTGACTGCACCATGATTGGCGATCGCACTCCCTGCAACGGTCGCATCATCGAGCGTCAGCGTGACACCGTTTTCGACCGTGACGGCGCCCTTGTTCAGGGTCGCATTGCCGTCGATCTTGCTGTTCCCGGTGACGTCGATCGCACCGCCGACCGAGCCGCTGAAATTGTTGATGGTGCCGCCGGTGATCTCGGTTCCGGACAGCGTCAGCGTCTGGCCATCGTCGACCGTGACGGTGTGGCCGGTATTGGTCAGGACATCGTTGAGCAGCGTCGCCGCGCCGGCGATCTCCAGCGTGCCGTTGTTGCTGATCGGGCCGCCCTGGATCATGGCGCCGTCCTTGAGCTTGACGGTGTTGTTCAGCTCGATGCTGGAATTGTCGGTGATCGTCGAGCCCGACACCGTGACGCCGTCCAGCGTCAGCTTGGCGTCCGCCGTGACGATGCTCGTGCTCAGCGTCGCGCCGCCGTCGATCTTGCTGGCGCCGGTGACATCGATGGTGCCGCTGCCGTTGACGGCGCCGCCGCTGATCGTGGCATGATCCAGCATCAGCGCGGCACTACCGTCAACGATGACAGTGCCGCTCGAATTGTCGACGGTCGAGCCCTGGTCGATCGTCAGTGCACCGTTGGCCAGCACTTCGATGGTGCCGGCATTGGTGACGGTTTCGCCATCCAGCGCATTGCCGGTGCCGCTGACATTGAACGTGGTGTTGTTCTTCAGGATACCGCCGCTCAGCACGGCGTTGCCCGTCAGGTCGATCTCGCCGTTGACTGTGACAGTCCCGGCACCGCTGATCGTTGCGCCGTTCACCGTCAGCTTGCCGGTGGCATCGACGGTGACGTTGCCGGCATTGGTGACGCCGGAGCCCTGGTCGATGATCAGCCAACCATTCGCCAACACCTTGATCGTTCCGCTTGGCGTGTTGGCGACGGTCTCGTGGGCGAATTCCGCCGTGTCCTTGACGTTGACCGTGCCGGAATTGTTCAGCGTGCCGTTCTCGATCAGGCTGCTGCCTTCGAGCTCCAGCGTGCCCAGAATGGTGACGGTGCCACCATCGACCGTCGTGCCATCGACGATCAGCGTCGCGCCGGCATCGGTCTTCAGCGTGCCGCCGGCATTGTGGATCGTGGCCAACGTCTTCAGCGTGCCGCCAAATAGTTCGAGCGTGCCCGAATTGGTGATCGTGGTGCCGACGGCGAAATCGCCGCCGGCTTTGAGCGTCAGGTATCCGGCATTGCTGAGTACGCTGGTGTCCAGGATCTCGGCCAGGCCGCCGACCGACATCGTGCCAGTCGCGGCGTTCGTGAAGATCGAGTCCGCACTCATGTCGAGCGAGCCCGCGATGGTCAGCGAGCTCTGGTTGATCAGCTGCGGCGGTGGACCGCCAAAATCATTCATCGTGACCGACTTGGCATAGGCTGCCGCATCGATCGTGGCCGGAAAAGACGGCGTCAGGCCGTGCAATTGATCGGTGATGACGATGACGTCGTCGTCGATGGTCGGAACGGTGCCGGTTGCCCAGTTTGCCGCATCTTTCCAGAAGCCTCCGGAGGGAGCCTCGGGTTTCTCCGTTGCGATCCACACCACGGCAGGCGCATCGGTGCCCGTGATCGTGACGGTGATGGTCTGCTGCGAGGTGGCGCCTTGCAAATCCGTCAGCGTCACGGTGTAGATCAGCGTCAGCACCTCGCCCCTCGGAATGAAGTCGGCAAGGTAGACGGGAAGGTCGGCCAGAGACCAGTTGATGGTGCCGGTGCCGTCCCCGGTGCTGTCGGCACCGGCTGCGATCGCGACCGACATCGCGTTCTGGAACGCTGCAAGCGGACCCGGCGGAACAGTCGTGCCATCGGGCAGGGTCGCACTGGTCAGCGCCACCGACACCGTATGCTTGTCGGTGAGATCGACGTCGTCGAAGCTCAGCGTGCCCGTCGTCGGCACCTCGCTGCTGAGCGGGCCACCCGGCACGCTGGTGCCGCCCTCGAAGGTGATGGTCGGAACGCTGGTGGTGATCACCGGCTTGTCGTTGGTGCCGGTGATGGTGATGGTGATGTCGATGAACGACGTTTCGGGGTTGACCGAGAAATTGTTGTTGATGCTGACCTTGTAGGTCAGCGTCAGGGTTTCGCCGGCCGCGAGGAAGTCGAAGACGTGGTCCGGAATTGTGTAGGTCCAGACCGCCGAACCATTGTTGCTGTTGCCACCGTCGGCGGCGACGTTGATCTGGATCTGCGTCGCCGCAATGTCCTGCTTCTGAAGCGCAGAGAGCGTGCCGGTGACATCCTGCTGGCCGGCGCTCTTGTAGACGTAGTTCGGCGCACCGGCGAGATCCACGCTCACCGTCGGCCGATCGCCCAGGTTTTGATCGATGAAGGTGATTCGGCCGGAGACCGTGTCGGAATCCACGGTGTCGCCGGTCTTGTCCGCGCGCTCGGTCAGCGCAAACGCCGACGTCACATTGCCGTTGGCATCGAGACTTCGGGAAAGGGGCGGGCCGGGAACACGGGTGCTGGTCGACGGATCATGGCCGGGGCCCTGCGATCCCGGCTGATTCAGATTCGTGAAGGTCGCGGTCGCGGTGGCACCGGTGTCCGTCTTGATCACGACGATGTTGCCGGTCTGGGTGATCGAATCGGTGAAGTTCGTGGTCAGCTTGGTATTGCTGTTGTTGTCGGTGAACTTCAGTGTGAACACGTCCGTGATCAGCTTCTGAATGTCCGGCGACATCAGCGCGTTGGAGATCGAGACGTTGCCGCCGCTGATCTGGATCATCTGGCCGGCCTGATTGACCGTCGCGATCGGCAGCAGCGTGACCTTGTCGAACAGGATGTAGGAGCCGGTGGTGCCGTTCGGCTCGACCAGAACCTGGAAGCTCGCCTGCGGCTGCGGATCGCCGCCGCCGGCGGGAACGACGAAATTGATCTGGCTCAGCACGGCCGTGCCGCGGATGCCCATGGTGGCGACCGGCGTGTCGACCTTCATGTCGCCGTGCTTGGCTGTCTCGCCGGCAACGAAGGTGATGGTGCCTGCGACCAGGCTGAGCAGCGAGGAGTTGTTCGACCCGTTGGGGTCGTAGACCATCTCGTTCAGCACCATCCGCGCATTGGAGGACAGGCCGAACACGGTGCCGTCGATGAAGGTGATGCCGAGCGTCGAATCCGCACCGGTCGAGACCACATCGCCCTTCTCGACATTGTCGCCGTTGTTCAGGATGACCGAGACGCCGTTGCGGATAGCCGTGGCGCTGCCGGCGAGCTTGGTGACGTGGCCGATGACCTGCGCGGCGGCGATGCCGGACGCGGCTTGCGCATATTGGACGTGGCCGGTGAGCGCGTTGACGATGTCGCCGGTGAGATGGGCGCCATCGGGCGATGAGATCGCCGCGCGCTTGTCGCCCCTGAAATAATCGTGAACGACGAACTCGTGACCCTCATGCGACAGCACCAGATCGGCGCCGGCGCGCTTGAACTCACCGTGAAAGATCAGGTTGGGATCGGGAACGACGAACGCGCCTTCCGGCACATGCCCATGAGCCTTGGCAATGAAGGAATCGACATGGCCATCGGCGGGCGAGCGGGAACCCAGGCCGTCCAAGGAAATCGCGGCGTCAAATTTGCCAGCGTAATTCAACCGGGCACCAAAAAAAGGGTTAAAATTTAAGTAAGTATCGTTCGCCTAAACTTGCATATCATTACCAAGTCCTTAGCGAAACCATCTATTGCTTGTGTGATTTCGCATCACCAAGCGGTCGTTGCTCCCAAGCGGCAGGGCACCCGCAGAGAAGTCAAAGTAATTTTTGAAATAATGAAAAGTAAAGCGGGACTTATTCTCGCTCATTTCAAGTCACCCCATGTGTTCTATTGTAGAAATTCTACAATAGATACTTTTGTCATCTTTTTTTCGCGGTTCCCCGCAGGATCTTGCGCCAAATACGGAGCTAGATCTGTGATCCAACTAACAGAACCCGTGAAATAGCGGGTCGTTAGCCATACGGCACGGAACCAAGTTCCCTGCAACTTTTGCCTGCAATTGGTGCGAATTCGCGGCAGCCGTGCCCTCTTAGCCCCCGATAGCCCCCGAATCGTAAAACTTTACGCAATTCGAGCAGGCCCGTTTCAGCCTGTCCCCCGGTTTTGGGACCGCAGCCGGGCGCGTTAAGCAGAACAAAACGGCCCGTCTCGCACTATCTCCGCGAAAGCAACAAAGCCCGGCACGCACAGGTCGAGGGGGACCTGACGAAGCCGGAAGGGGATGTCAGATGGAGACCGCTGCTCGCTCGCGCGCCTGGCGCGCAATCCTTGTCCTGTGCGGATTGATCCTGCTCGGATCGGCCGCCGAACTTCGCGCCGGCACGCTGCTGTCGCCGGGGGCCGGCATCCTCGTGCGCAAATCCGCCGAGCCGTTCGGCGTGTTCGCCTTCGCCATCTCCGGCGGCGGCCTGCAACAGAAATGGCTCGCGCTGAAATCCAAGCTAGACGACGACATGGTGCAGCTCGCACTGTGCGACGGCGACCGGGACAATTGTGCTTCGCCCGCCGCACTGAAACTGCTCGCCATCGTCGACCAGGCCCGCAGCCGTGACGGCCGCGCCCGGCTCGGCGAAACCAATCGCGCCATCAACCTCGCCATCCGGGCAGCCAATGACGGTGCCGAGGATGTCTGGAGTTCGCCGCTCGCGACCCTCGAGCGCGGCGCCGGCGACTGCGAGGACTATGCCATTGCCAAGCTCGCCGCGTTGCGGCTCGCGGGCGTTGCCAGCGATGACCTCCGCATCGTCGTGGTGCGTGACACCCGCGCCGGGGAAGAGCATGCGGTTGTCGCCGCACGGCTCGAGGGCCACTGGCTGATGCTCGACAACCGCCGCATGGCAATGGTCGAGGACGACGCCGCACGGAGCTACCAGCCGCTGTTCGTGCTCTTCCAGTCGGCCGTGATGAAATATGTCGACGAGCCGGTGCGGATATCGCTGGTCGCCGACGAGGCACGCTGATTGATCTGGTAGCCTGGATGGAGCACAGCGAATCCAGGCTGCAGGCCCGTGCCGACCACCCACCACAAACCCATTTCGCCGCGCGATCCGGAACTGCTAGCATGGCCGCGGCCATACTGGGGGCGACGGGAATGCGGTTCATCGTGCTGTCTGTGCTTGCGCTGCTGGCCTTGCCGGCAGCACCAGGCCTCGCGCAATCCGGCCCATCCGACCGCTCCGTCGCCGACAGGCTGCCGCTATTCGCCCAGAACAACTGCCAGCAGATCCGCGACCCCGGCAATCAATTGTTCTGCGGTGATCCCGAGCTTGCCGCTGCGGCCGAGAAGCTGAACTCGGGAATCGAGGCGCGGCTTGGCCGCCTGCCCGATCGCCTGCCGGCGATCGAGGAAAACGCGATCTGGGTTCGCCAGCGCAACCTCGGTTGCGGCATCGTCGGCCAGACCGCGATCCGCACCGACGATTTCGACCGGGTGAAGGCATGTCTACTCAAGGTGACCGAGGAGCGCGCCGCGATCGTGCGCGATCCGGATTTCGACTGTCTCGCGGCCAACACCGCCGCGGGCGCGGTGATTTGTGCGGACCCGTCGCTGGCGCTTGCCGAGACCGAGTTGAACGGCCAGGTGCTCGGTTTGATCGGCAAACTCGATTCGACCGCGTCGCGCTTTGCCTTTGCCGAATATGGCCGGTGGACGCGGGAGCGCGATCGCAAATGCAATCTTGTCGGCAAGGAGAACGTTCCGCTCGGAGAGCTCGAATCCGCTGAGGACTGTCTCGCCGCATATCTGAAGCACAAGACCGACGAAATCGGCGCGGCGAAAGGCGATCCCAAGAAGGTGTTTGGCCGGCAGGTCGCAGCCCGCTCGCCCGACACAGACGCCGTCGACTTCTGCGCCGCGCGAATCCATGCGGCCAATTCCTGTGGCAATTTCCTCCGCATCACCCGCGTCTACGCCATCGACAGCCATGTGACCGAGCAGGAGGCGCAGGTCACGGGCGAGATCGAAATGGCGGTGCTGGCGCCGTTCGCCACCTGCAGCAGGGTCGCGACCATCTGCACGGGCACTTGCTGGGACGCCGGAACGGGTCGTCCGCAGCCGGGAGCCGGCAACAAGGAGCGCTCCGCAGACGCCTTCAACGTCACGCGCCGCCTCAGGATCCAGCGAACCTTCGCCTTCGTGAAAGCCGCCGACGGCTGGCGATGCCGGGAGGACGCGCTGGCCCCGGTGAGCTCGGGCACTGCGGGCGGGGGCTCGTAGGTGTTTTCTTCCCTTCTCTCCTCGTGGAAGAAGGTGACGCGAAGCGCCGGATGAGAGGTCCTCTCCACTCGCAGGACCGTTCGTGGGGATAGAGACCCCTCCCCCGGCTTCGCTGACACGATGCCACCCTCTTCCACAAGGGGAGAGGGTGCACCATCGTTGCGGCGAGAGATCAGAACATCAGATTGTCCTTCACCAGCACCCAGCGGCCGCCCTTGACCTGTTGCACCTGGGTGATGGTGCTGGCGAGATGGTCGGTCTTGGAGAACTTCGTCGGAGGCGAGTTGAAGATGTCGACGAACTTGTCCCCGGATTCCAGCGCGTCGAGCATCTTCTGGCCGGTCAGATCCTTGCCGGCCTTCTGCGCGTAGAAAGCGAAGGTCATGACCGCGTTGTAACCGATGATGGCCTGGGTGTTGGCGTCCGTGCCGAACATCTTCTTGTAGGTGGCGAGCCAGTCCTTGACCTTGCCCTTGGCCGTGTCCTCGTAGGGGATCTCGAAGAGGGCGGCGGCGTAGAGGCCTTCCACGGCTTCCTTGCCGAGCATGGGCACCTCCATCACATTGGTGGGCGTGGCGCCGAGGAAGGTAACCTCCCAGCCGAGCTTCTTGGCCTCGGTCATGGCGCCGATGGGCTCACGGAGGATCGCGCCGAGCACGACGAGGTCGCAGCTGTCGGACTTCATCTTGGCGATCTGCGCGCTGAAGTCGGAGGCGCCACGCTTGTAGCTCGTGATCGAGGCCGGCTGCACCTTCATGGCGGTGAGCTGCTGGCTGAAGCCGTCGAGCACGTTTTTGCCGTACTCGTCATCCTGGTACATGATGCACGGCTTCTGGAACTTCTTCCACTCCATCATGTATTTCAGCGCCGCGCGCGTGCTCTCGACATAGGGCAGCAGGTTATTGAACTTCAGCCGCTCCTGCGGCTTGGCCGGATCGAACTTGAAGGTGAACTCGGCCGCCGTCAGCGGGAAGAGCTGAAGCACCCCCGCATCGAGCAGGATATCCTGTGCGGCGAGCACGGTCGGCGATCCCATTGCTCCCACCATCGCGAAGATCTTGTCGCGCTCGATCAGTTTCTGCGAAGCCAGCACGGCCTTCTTCGGATCGTAGCCGCTATCCTCGACGACCAGCCGAATCTTGCGGCCGTTGACGCCGCCCGCCGCGTTGACCTCCTCGACCGCCATCTTCATGCCGTTGGAGACCGGCACGCCCCAGCCCTTGATCGGGCCCGACAGATCCTGATGGGTGCCGATGACGATCTCGGATCCCGAGATGCCTTCGTTGGTGACCTTGGTTTGCGCCGCGGCCGGCAGACTGGTGAGCGCCATCGCGCCCACCGCAAGGCCGAACGCTCTCATCGATCTCGACATTGACGTCTCCTCTCCTTGGGGCCCGTATTATGCGAAGGGCGGGGGCCATCACTCCTTCGCTGTCTTCAGACGAACATCCCTTTGTTTCCGCGCATGCCTCTTGTCGGAAAAACTTCCCACTCTTCCAGGAGCATGCGCACGTCACGCCACCGCGCGCTCGCGATACATCGCGTCGATCTCGGCGGCATAGCGCTTGTTCACGAAGCCGCGCTTCAGCTTCATGGTCGGCGTCAGTTCCTCGTCCTCCGGGGTGAGCTGGCGTTCGATCAGGAAAAACCTCTTGATGGTCTCGACGCGGGCGAAATTGGTGTTGACCCCTTCGATCTCGCGCCAGATCAGGTCCTGGATCTCCGACGCGCGGCACAGGCTGGCATAATTGGTGAAGGGGATGTCGTGGTCCTGGGCGAACTTCTCGACATTCTCCTGGTCGATCATCACGAGGCAGGTGAGGTACGGCCGCTTGTCGCCGACCACCACGGCGTCCGAGATGTAGGGCGAGAATTTCAACTGGTTCTCGATCTCGGACGGCGTGATGTTCTTGCCGCCGGAGGTGATGATGATGTCCTTCATCCGGTCCGTGATGCGGACGAACCCTTCATTGTCGATGGTGCCGACGTCGCCGGTATGCAGCCAGCCGCGCTGATCGATGGCCTCCGCGGTCTTCTCGGGCTGGTTCAGATAGCCCATGAACAGGAAGTCGCCCTTGATCAGGATCTCGCCCTCGGGCGACAGCGCGACCTCGCCCCAGGGCACCGCCGTGCCGACCGAACCGAGCTTGATCCGCTTCGACGGCATCATGGTCGCGACACCGCAATTCTCGGTCTGGCCATAGAGCTCGTGGATGTCGATGCCGAGCGCGAGGTACCAGCGTATCAGCTCCGGTGCGATCGGCGCTGCGCCGGTGAAGGCAATGCGGCAGCGATCGAGTCCGATCATGCGGCGGATGTTGCGGAATGCGACCTGATAAGCCAGGCCGTTAGCGATGCGGAGCGACAGCGGCGGCGCTTTACCCTCGATCTTGCAATCGACCATGCGATTGCCGATTTCGATGGCGCGGCGGTAGACCCATTGCTGGAACGGCGTTGCATCCTTCAGCGCGATGGTGATGGCGGAATAGAATTTTTCCCAGATGCGCGGCACCGCGAGGAAGACGGTCGGCTGCACCTCGCGAAGATTGTCCGGCACGGTCTCCGGGCTTTCGGCAAAATTCATCACCGAGCCGAGCGCGACCGAAATGTAGTAGCCGCCGATGCGCTCGGCGACGTGGCAGAGCGGCAGGAAGATCAGCCGGTCATCGTTCTCTCGCGCCGGGATGAAGTCGTTGGCGTGCCGCATCTGATGGGTGACGCTGAGGTTGGCGTGCATCGCGCCCTTGGGCGGACCCGTGGTGCCAGAGGTGTAGACGAGCACAGCGAGATCGCCGGCGCTGCGACTGTCGATCATCTCCTGCCACAGCGCCTCGCGGTCGACCATGTGATTGCGGCCGAGCGCGCGAAACTCGTCGAGCGACATCACCATGTGGTCGGAGAAGCCGCTGAGGCCCTCCATGTCGAACACGATGATCCTTTGCAGGGAGGGACAGCGCGCGCGGCACGCCAGGATCTTGTCCAGCTGCTCCTCGTCCTCGGCAAAGATCACTTTCGTCCGGGAGTCGTTGACGAGATATTCGACCTGGGTCGATGCATCGGTCGGATAGATGCCCGTCGAGACGCCGCCGGCGCACAGGATGCCCATGTCGACGTGGACCCATTCGGGCACGGCGTTGGCGATGATCGAGGCAACGTCGCCGGGCACAAAGCCGCAGGCGTGAAGCGCGTAGGCGATCTCCTTCGAGATCTCCAGCCATTCGCGCCAGCTCGTCGGTTGCCAGATGCCGAATTTCTTCTCGCGGATCGCGGGCCTGTCGCCCCGCGTTTCAGCGGCGCGCAAAAAGCTCTTCGCGATCGTGTCAGCGACCGTCAGCACCGCCGGTCGATCCATCCGCGTTCCCTCCTCGTCGCTTCCCTCTCCACTGCCTGCCTTGCCGGCGGTCTATTGTTGCGGACGGGCAATCCCGTTTAGCGCCAGTTCTTCCTCAACGCCACGTCTTCTTCTTTTTCCAGCGCCGCTCGCCTCGCGCGCCCGCTTCCTTGGCGCCAAGGTAGAACTCCTGGATGTCCTGGGAATGCATCAAGCGGTCGCAGCTATCGTTCATCACGATGCGGCCGATCTCCAGCACATAGCCGTAATGCGCGGTCTCCAGCGCCACCTTGGCATTCTGCTCGACCAGCAGGATCGACATGCCCTGCTCCTCGTTGACGCGGCGGATGATGGTGAATATCTCCTTCACCAGGATCGGCGACAGCCCGAGCGAGGGCTCGTCGAGCAGCAGCAGCGTCGGCCGGTTCATCAGCGCGCGCCCGATCGCGAGCATCTGCTGCTCGCCGCCGGAGAGCTGTCCGGCCGGCTGGTTGATCCGCTCCTTCAGCCGTGGGAAGTAGCCATAGACGCGCTCGATGTCTTCCGCAACGCCGTCGCGATCCCTACGCGGATAGGCCCCCATCATCAGGTTCTCGCGCACGGAGAGGAACGGGAACACCTCGCGACCTTCCGGTACGTGGCTGAGGCCGAGCCGCACGATGCGGTCAGCCTCCATGCGCTGGATCGGCCTGCCCATGAACTCGATCGCGCCCTTCTGCGGATCGAGAATGCCGGAGATGGTCTTCAGCACCGTGGTCTTGCCGGCGCCGTTGGCTCCGAGCAGCGTCACGATCCGGCCGCGCGGCACCTCCAGCGAGATGCCGCGGATCGCCATGATCGGCCCGTAATAGCTCTCGATGTTGGAGAGCTTCAGGATGATATCCGGTGTCACCGCGGCATCCATCACCTCAAGCTCCCAGATACGCGGCGACAACGTCGGGATGGTGCTGCACCTCGGCAGGCGACCCCATGGTCAGCACCCGGCCGTAGTTCAGCGCGATGACGCGATCGGAGACGCGGTTGACCAGCGACATGTCATGCTCGACCATGAGCACGGTGACGCCGAGCTCGTTCTTCAGGTCGCGGATCCAGAACGACATGTCGTCGGTCTCCTCGACGTTGAGCCCGGAGGACGGCTCGTCGAGCAGGATCAGCTTCGGCTCCGAGCAGAGCGCGCGCGCGAGCTCGATCACCTTGCGCACGCCGTAGGGCAGACCCGAAATCAGCTTGTCGCGATAGGGCTCGAGATCGAGGAACTCGATGACCTGCTCGACACGACGGCGATGCACCTTCTCATTGGCGCGCACGCTCGGCAGGAACAGCAGCTCCTGCCAGAGCTGCGTGGTCGAATGGCGGTGGCGCCCGACCAGGAGGTTGGAGAGCACGGTGGCATTCTCGAACAGCTCGATGTTCTGGAAGGTGCGCGCGATGCCGAGCCTGGCGATGTCGTAGGGCGGCTCTTCGGTGATGTCCTGGTCCTCGAAGAAGATGCGGCCCGAGGTCGGCCGGTAGATCCGCGAGATCAGGTTGAAGATCGAGCTCTTGCCCGCGCCGTTGGGACCGATGATCGAGAGGATCTCGCCCTTCTCGACCGCGAAGGATACCGCATCGACGGCCTTCAGGCCGCCGAAATGCAGCGACAAATTCTCGGCGCGGAAATAGCTCATCGGTTCCGCTCCGATTTCACGTAGATCTTCTGCCGCTTGAAGGTGGCGCGCTTGTAGAGCGGGAATAGCTGGAAGAAGAGCTTGATCTTGAGCCAGCGGCCGTAGAGCCCGAGCGGCTCGAACAGCACGAACAGCACGATGATAATGCCGTAGATCGCGCCCTTCAGTCCGTTAAGCGAAGCGAAGGCCGCGACCTTGGACTGCACATTCGCGGCACTCTGTGTGCCGGCGCCGAACGTCGCGGCGACGCCGGCGATGATGCCGGGCATGTCGTCCTTCAGATAGGTCAGGAACGGATCGATCATCACGATGAAGATCGCGCCGAGCACCGCGCCGTGCAGGCTGAAGGTGCCGCCGATCAGGATCACGATGATGAACTCGATCGAAAGCTGCAGCGTGAACATCTCCGGCGAGATGAAGGAGAGCTTGTGCGCGAACAGCACGCCGGCAAAGCCGGTGATCGCCGCCGAGATCGCATACGACTTTACCTTGTAGAGCGCGACATTGACGCCCATGCTGCGCGCCGCGGTCTCGCTGTCGCGGATGGCGACGAAGGCGCGGCCCGTGGGTGAGCGCAGCAGATTGAGCGTGCCGACGATGGTCAAAACCAGCACGGCGAGGCAAAGGAAATAGAAGGTCGGACTGTCGCGCGAGACTGTGACCCCCAGCAACGACACCGCCTTGACCCGCATACCCTCATTGCCGTTGGTGACGCTTTCCCAGCGCGCCAGGATTTCTTCGACGATCAGGGCAAAGGAGATGGTAGCGATGACGAGGTAGATGCCGGTCAAGCGCAGCGCCGGGAAGCCGACCATCGCGCCGATCAACCCGGTCAGGACACCTGCGGCAAGGAAATAGATTGGGAACGGCACATTGTATTTCTGCAAATAGGCCGCCGTGTAGGCGCCGATCGCCAGAAACGCGGCATGCCCGAGCGAGGCCTGCCCGGTAAAGCCCGTCAAGATCAGCAGCGCCACGCCGACGGTCGCATAGATGCAGACGAAGACGAGCTGGCTCATCACATAGCTGGAGAGCACGTAGGGCGCTATCAGCAGCACGGCCAGCAACAGGCCATAGGAGACGAAATAGCCCGAATGCGGAAACAGCCTGATGTCGTCCTCATAGTCCGTCTTGAACAGGAAGCGCATGGCGTTCAGACCTTCTTGCGAACGTGAAGGCCGAACAGGCCTTCGGGCTTGAGCAAGAGCACGGCGAGCAGCACGATGTAGGGCGCGACGTCCTTCCAGCCCTCCGCCAGATAGAAGCCGGCCATGCTCTCGATCACCCCGATCAGCACGCCGCCGACGACGGCGCCGGGGATCGAGCCGAAGCCGCCGAGCACGGCCGCCGGGAACGCCTTCAGGCCGAGCGCCAGACCGACATTGGAGTGGATGAAGGTGATCGGCGCCAGCAGCACGCCGGCGCAGGTCGCGACCGCCGCGCTGATCGCCCAGACGATCGACACCACGCGCTTGACCGGAATGCCCATGTAATAGGCCGCCAGCATGTTCTCGGAGCTGGCGCGCATCGCGGTGCCGAGCGTGGTCTTGTTGAAGAACAGCCACAGCAACGTGCAGAGGATGACCGTCGCCGCGATCACCGAAAGCTTGTCGTGGGCGAGCACCAGCGAACCGACGCGCAGCACGCCCTGGCTGAACGGGGTCTCGATCTTGAGATCGTCGGTGCCCCAGATCATGCCGGCGATCGAGCGCAGGAAGTAGCCGAGGCCGATCGTGGCCATGATGATGGAGAATTGCGGATAGCCGAGGATCGGCCGCACCACCACGCGTTCCGCCACCATGCCGAACAGCGCCATCGCGGCCACCGCACCGGCAAAGCCGACCCAGTAGTTCAGCCCCATCATGCCGATGAAGGTGAAGGCGAAGAAGCCGCCCAGCATCATCAGATCGCCCTGGGCGAAATTGACGACCTCGGTGGCCTTGTAGACGAGCACGAAGCCGAGCGCGATCAGGCCGTAGACGCAGCCGAGCGCAACACCGCTGACCAGCTGCTGAACGAAATCCAGCATCGCCGCGCATCCTCCCGATACAACCGGCGGTTCTTCCTGACCGCCTTGCCGCATCTTGTGTCCAGTCGCTACGCAGTCGTTTGCTGCGTTAGCGCCATTCGTCCCTTCGCCAATTCAGCCTGAACCGCCAAGCGCTGTCAACAAACGGTGACTTGCCTTTAGTCCAATCCGGATGACGGAATTTGCGGCAACGCGATTCACCGTGCCGAAACATCTTCAGGTCATGGTCGCGAGCAATGCAAAACCGGATGGTGTGGCCCGTCATGAAGCCCGACAGATCGGCGCTGGAAGTCCTGGGGTTAACGAAGCGTTTTGACCGCCTGGCGGTCGATAGCCTCGATCTCACCATCCATGCCGGCGAATTCTACGCGCTGGTCGGCCCCAATGGCGCCGGCAAGACCACCACTTTGCGCATGGTTGCAGGCCTGCTCAGGCCCGATGCCGGCGCGGTCTCGATCTTCGGCATCGACGCGCTCCAGAATCCCGTCGCCGCCAAGCAGGTGATGGCGTGGGTGTCCGACGAGCCCATGATCTATGACAAGCTCACCCCGCTCGAATATCTCGAATTCGTCGCCGGCCTCTGGGGCATCGCGCCATCGGTCTCGGAACCGGTCGCGCAGGAGCTCTTGAGCTCGCTCGGGCTCGAGCCGCACCGGCACGAACGCTGCGAGGGCTTTTCCAAGGGCATGCGCCAGAAGGTCGCTCTCGCCGGCGCGCTCGTGCACGATCCCCGCCTCATCATTCTCGACGAACCCCTGACCGGCCTCGACGCCGTCTCCGCGCGCCATGTGAAGGGTCTCCTGAGCGAGCGCGTCAAGGCCGGCTGCACCATCATCATGACCACGCATATCCTCGAGGTTGCCGAACGCATGGCCGACCGCATCGGCGTGATCGCCTCCGGCCGCCTGGTTGCGGAGGGCACGCTTACCGAGCTGCGCCAGCAGAACGGTCACGGCGACACCAGCCTGGAAGATCTCTTCATCGCCTTGGTGACGCTCCAGGAAGCCGCATGAGCTCGGCGACCGCGCTCTCCTGGTTTGCCCGCCACGAGCTCCGGCTCGCCTGGCGCGAATGGTTCGCCATGATGACCGGGGGGCGGCGCAAGCGAACGCGTGCCGCGGTGATCGGCCTGCTGTTCTTCGCAGCGCTGCTGCACGTGCCCGCCTGGGCCGTGATCGGCCGGTTCGCCGACCTGTATTTGCCGCTCGACAAATCCGCGCTGATCGTGATCTCCGCGACGATCTTTCTGGCCTGGACCTTGATGGTGTCGCAGGCGATCGAATCGGTGACGCGGGTGTTTTACGCCCGTGCCGATCTCGACCTCATCATGTCCTCGCCCGCGACGCTGGCCAATCTGTTCTCGGTGCGCATCGCCGCGATCGCGCTCTCCGTCACGGTGATGGCGCTGCTGTTCTCGATGCCCTTCATCGACGTGCTGGTGTTCGGGGGCGGCGCGCGCTGGCTTGCGGCGTTCGGCCTCGTCGTCGCCATGGGCCTGTCGGCCGCGGCGGTCGCGATTGCGGTCACCATCCTGCTGTTCCGGCTGATCGGCCCGGCGCGCACGCGGCTCATAGCCCAGATCCTGGCCGCGATCATCGGCGCCGGCTTTGTGATCGCGCTCCAGGTCGCGGCAATCATGTCCTACGGCACCCTGTCGCGCTTCACCATCCTGACCTCGGGTAGCGTGGCTGACCATGCCCCCGACGTCGACAGCTTCTGGTGGTGGCCCGCGCGGGCGGCGATGGGCGACGGTGGGCCGCTGCTGCTGCTTCTGGCGCTCGGCCTCGTGCTGCTCGGGAGCGTCATGGCGATCTTCTCGGGCCGCTTCGCCGATACTGCGATCGATGCCGCCGCTTACGGCAAGTCCGGTCGCCAAGGTGCGAAGGAACGCCCGTTCCGCGGCGGATCGCGGCAGCGGGCGCTGCGGCGCAAGGAATTTTCGCTGCTCTGGCGTGATCCCTGGCTGGTCTCGCAGACCCTGATGCAGCTGCTCTATCTGGTGCCGCCGGCGCTGCTGCTCTGGCGCAGCTTTGCCGACAGTTCCGCGGCGCTGACGTTGATTACGCCGGTTATCGTCATGGCGGCGGGACAGCTCGCAGGAGGGCTCGCCTGGCTGACGATCTCGGGCGAGGACGCGCCCGATCTGGTCGCGACCGCACCGTTGACACCATCCGGCGTCACCCGCGCCAAGATCGAGGTGGTGCTGATCGCGATCGCCGTCATCTTCTGCCCGCTGGTCACGGCGCTCGCCTTTGCCTCGCCGCTCCAGGCCGCGGTCAGTGCCGGTGCCGTTGTCATCAGCGCGGCCTCAGCCACCGCGATCCAGCTCTGGTTCCGGGTTCAGGCCCGGCGCAGCCAATTCCGCCGCCGCCAGACCTCGTCGCGGCTTGCGACGTTTGCCGAAGCCTTCTCCTCCATCGGCTGGGCTGCCAGCGCCGCGCTTCTGCTCGCGCTGCCGCTTGCCGGCATCATCAGCGGCCTGATCACCGCAGGGCTCGTCGCCATCACGTGGAAATTCAGCCCGCGGCGGGAGTGAGGGCCTTTCAGAAGATCTGCCTTCTCTTGAATGTAAGGCCATTTTGCCTTACGAAGATGATGCCGAGCAGAGTAAGGCAGCCGAAGCCATTATCAAGAAGCCCGACGTGGTGGCCATCTCGATCTCAGCACTCTGTGAGCTGAGCTGGGTTCTCTCACGAGGCTACAGGATTTCCGCTGACGATATCGCAGCTTCCATCCGGCACTTTCTCAATGCCGCCAATGCGGCCGTCAATCGCCCGTTGGCCGAAGCTGGATTGGCCTTTCTCGAAGCCGGAGGCGATTTTGCCGATGGCGTCATTGCCCACGAAGGAAACTGGCTTGGGGCCGACACGTTCGTGTCTTTCGACAAGAAGGCCGTGAATTGATCGAGGCAAGCGGCGGATTGGCGCGGCTGCCCTAGCGCGACATGACCGCGGCCGGATTCGACGATACACTGTCTGGATCGCTGCTTGAGTGACGGACGGTCTGCTATGTATCGACTAATCTTGGCGGTCTTCGCGTTTCTTGGCTGGGTCGCCGCACCTGCCCTCGCCCAGCAGCCACAGCGCAGCGAGTGTCTGGCGATGGCGAATGCGGCGCCGCGCGCCATGCCGGTCGCGTTCCGGCAGGCCGCCAGCTCGGCCGAGGTCGAGATCACCTATGCCGGCCACTCCACCTATTTCATCGACACGCCTGGCGGCTTGCGCATCGCCACCGACTACAGCGGCGCCTACCAGGTCGGACGGCTGCCCGATGTCGTCACCATGAACCGCGCGCACAGCACGCACTACTCCTTATATCCCGACAAGCGCATTCCCCATGTGCTGCATGGCTGGGGCGAGGACGGCAAGCCGGCCATCGTGTCGGAACGTATCGGCGACACCTTCATCCGCAACGTCACCACCGACATCCGCCGCTATGTCGGCGACGATGCCGGCGCCGACATGATCCGCGACGGCAATTCGATCTTCATCTTCGAGGTCGCGGGCCTCTGCATCGGCCATCTCGGTCATCTCCACCACAAGCTCGACGACAGCCATTTCGCCCAGATCGGGCGGCTCGACATCGTGATGGTGCCGATCGACGGCACCTACACCATGTCGCTCGACGGCGTCTCCGATATCACCAGGCGGCTGCGCGCCTCGGTGGTGCTGCCGATGCATCGCTTCGCCACCCCGCTCGACGACTTCATGCGCCGCATCGGCCAGCAGTTCGAGATCGACCACCGCACCGAGCGCTCCTTCCGCATGTCCCGGGATGCGCTGCCGTCGAAGCCGACTGTGATCATCCTCGACGGGGCCTGACGCGCAATTTTCTCCAAGTCGGCTGCCGGCCGGTCGTGCTGCTCTCCCCACGACAGGAGATCGACATGACCGACTTTGCGAGATTGTTGCACGCGGACGGACCGAACCCAGAGCACGCGGCGGCGCTGCAGCTTTACGGCCGCTTCGTCGGCGATTGGGACGCCGAGATCACCGCCCACGGTCCGGACGGGACGAAACACACCGCGGCCGGCGAAATCCATTTTGGCTGGGTGCTGGAGGGCCGCGCCGTCCAGGACGTCTGGATCATCCCCCGCCTCGCGGGCAGCCCGGCGTTGCCGATCGCCGGCAACTGGTACGGCACGACGCTGCGGGTCTACGATCCGACCATCGATGCGTGGAGGATCTCCTGGTTCGATCCCGGCCGCAGCGTGTTCCGCCAGCAGGTCGGGCGCCCGCAGGGCGAGGACATCGTGCAGGAAGGCGTCACCGAAGCCGGAGACCTGACGCGCTGGAGGTTTACCGAGATCACCGGCGATTCCTTCCATTGGCTCGGCGAGGTCAAGCCGGCCGCCGCAGCCAATTGGCGGCTCGTGGTCGATGTAAGGGCGAAGCGGCGGAGTATCTGACGACGGCGCCCCGCTGTGCTCGCGATGAGGAGCGCGGTTGCGCAACGTGCGCTGCTGCGCAAAGAGATGAGGTGCTAGGCTCCCACCACAAGAGAATAAAAGGAGCGAACGCCGATGGCTGCAAGCGGTCTGCCCGCCAATACGAGCGGGCTGTTCGTCGAGCCGCGCGAGGACTGGCTCGCGCAATATCAGGAGGAGATCATCGATTCGGCTCGGCCGATCGTCGATCCCCATCACCACCTCTGGAATCGCGGGCACCGCTATCTGATCGAGGAGATGGCGGCGGACATCGCCTCGGGCCACAACATCGTCGCCACCGTCTACGTCGACTGCCGCTCGATGTATCGCGCACACGGGCCCGAAGCATTCCAGCCCGTCGGCGAGGTCGAGTTCGCCAATGGCGTCGCCGCGATGAGCGCGAGCGGCGGTTACGGCAAGGCCGCGATCTGCGCCGGCATCGTCAGCCACGTGAATTTGCTGCTGGGCGATGCAGCGAAGCCGGTGCTGGAAGCCGAGATCGCGGCAGGCAACGGCCGTTTCCGCGGCATCCGGCATTCCTCGGCCTGGGACAAGGATCCCGCCGTCGCCGGCATGTATGCGAACCGGCCGAAGAGACTGTTGCAGGACCCGACCTTCCGCAAGGGTTTTGCCTGCCTCGCACCGCTGAATCTGAGCTTCGATGCCTGGCTGTTCCATCCGCAGATCGACGAGCTGACCGGGCTCGCGCGCGCCTTTCCGGGCACCAGGATCGTGCTCGACCATTGCGGCGGCCCGGCAGGCGTCGGCCGCTTTGCGGGGCGGCGCGAGGAGGTGTTTCCGCAGTGGCGCGCGTCGATCCAGGAGATCGCGAAGTGTGAGAACGTGGTGGTGAAGCTCGGCGGGCTCGCGATGTGCCTGCTCGGCTACGACTTCCATCTGCGCGAGAGGCCGCCGTCATCCGAAGAGCTTGCTGCGGCCTGGCGACCCTATGTCGAGACCTGCATCGACGCGTTTGGACCCACGCGGGCGATGTTCGAGAGCAATTTCCCGCCGGACAAGGGCCAGTGCAGCTATCAGGTGATCTTCAACGCCTTCAAGCGCATCGCGGCGCCCTTGAGTGAGGCCGAGAAGACGGCGCTGTTCTCACAGACCGCGACCGATGTCTACCGGCTCGAACGGCCGTCATGACGAGAAAAAGGGCCGGGATATTGATCCCGACCCCTCTTCCGTCGTGGCCGCTGGGAAGCGTCCTTAAAAACTAGCCGGCCCCCATCAGCGAGGCGGGGCGGCGTTCGCCGGCGGAGACGAACATCCGCTTGAGCCTGTTGACGACGCGGATCAGGAAGCCGATCATCACGGGATTGGTCTTGCGGCAGAAGGCGATCTTCTTGACGTGTCCCTCGACATGCCATTTGGCATGCGCGCCATCGCGGAAGAAAATGACGTCGCCCGGACCGTAGCGCTTCGGCGGCATGCCGTCGCTTTCGAGCACGATCGACCCTTCCATGATCATGATCGTCTCGTCGATGTCGTAATACCAGTTGAAGCGCCCTTCGGTGCAGGCCCAGATGATGGTCGAAGCGGTGCCGTCGGCGCTGGTGGACAGGATGTGCGAGCGCGATACCGGATTGCCCTCGATGATCCAGGACGGCTCGATCGGCCGCAGCTCGAGCTCAACGTTGCAACTACTGATTTCAATCAATGCGCGCGACATCTGTCTCCCCAAGGGATATAATATGACCGGCCGGGTCTCGGCCCGGATTGTTTCGAAAGATGTTTGGAACGCTAGTAGCCGGCTTTTAATTCTTTCTTACGCGGGCCCCGACAATCAGCCGCAAGTTGCAGATGCGAAGCGGTTAACGTCGCGATTTCCCTGCAATTTCGCGCAGATGAACCCGTCTTTTCCGGGGTGCGACAAAATGCGCGGAACGATCTGAAAGGAGCCATGCCGATGCCCCTCACTCCCGAGGTCCTCGCAGCCAACAGCGAGGCCGTCGCCTGGCTCGGCAGCCTCGATGTCTCCTTCGCAGCCGAAGAGGAGACCTGGTTCACCGTCGACGGCATCGAAAGCCCCCTGCACATCGGCAGTGACGGCTCCGGCGGCGCGTTCGTGCTGCTCCCGTCGCAGAACGTGCTCTACGTCTCGTCGGAAGGCCGCGCGGGAATTATCGCGGAGGATTTCGAGGCGTGGGTCCAGCTCGTCGTCGCCCGACCCTATTGGCTCGACATCCTGAAATTCTCCACCGGCGGCGATCTCGCCGAGATGCGGCGCGCGGCGGATGCGCTGGAAGCGACACTCGACGACGAGGACGACGTCAACGAGGCGCGCGAGGAAATCCGCAGCGCGCTCGACCTGCCGGAGGTGAACGATCCGGTCGGCGCGCTCTACGACGCAGTGGCTGCCTCCGACGCCATCGTGCGGGCCACCGACGGCAGCCCATTCACGACGCTATTCAACCGCTTCAGCATCGACAACAGCCCGATGCGGCGCAACGCGGCGGCCTGAGGAAAAATCCTACTTCGCCCACTCGCCCTTGCGGAATACCGGCACCTTGCTGCCGTCGGCAAGAATGCCGTCGATGTCGGTCTCGGCCGAGCCGATCATCCAGTCGATATGGATGAGGCTCTGGTTGCCGCCTTGCGCCGCGATCTGCTGCGGCGTGAGCTGGGCGCCGTTGACGAAGCACTTCGAATAGCACTGGCCGAGCGCGATGTGAGATGCCGCGTTCTCGTCGAACAGCGTGTTGTAGAACAGCAGCCCGCTCTGCGAGATCGGCGAGGAATGCGGCACCAGCGCCACTTCCCCGAGACGCCGCGCGCCCTCGTCGGTGTCGAGCACCTTGTTCAGCACCTCCGCACCGCGCGAGGCCTTGGCATCGACGATCCTGCCGTCCTCGAAGCGCACCGCGATGTTGTCGATCAGCGTGCCCTGGTAGGACAACGGCTTCGAGCTCACGACATGGCCGTAGACGCGACGGCAATGCGGCGTGGTGAAAACCTCTTCGGTCGGGATGTTGGCGTTGCAGCTGATGCCGTTCTTGGACAGCGAGGCGCCGCCCTCCCACTCGTGCCCGTCGGCAAGCCCGATGGTGAGGTCGATGCCGGGACCTGCGTATTGGAGCGCGCGAAAACGCTGGCCGTTGAGCCAGTTGGTGCGCTCGCGCAGCACCGCATTGTGGCTCGCCCAGTTGCCCATCGCGTCCTCGCGATCGACGCGCGAAGCCGCGAAGATCGCATCGGCGAGCTTGCCGATCGCGACGTCTTCGGGATCGTTGGGAAATACCTGCCTGGCCCAGGACGGGCTCGGATAGGCGATGATGTTCCAGTTGGTGTCGAAATTGACGATTTTTTCCAGCGCCGGCTGATAGGCCATCGAATTGGCCTTGCTGGCTCGCGCCACCTTGGACGGATCCTCGCCCGACAGCAGCATCGGATTGTCGCCGACGATGGCGAGCCGCGCGGTGTTGTCCGAGAACGCCTTGGCCATGCCCTCGTAGAGCCAGTTGGCGGCGCGATCGAAGCTGTTGTCGTGGCCGTGGCGATAGCGCGCCAGCGTCATCTCCTCGTCGGAGAGAATCGGCGTCACGATGCCGGCGCCGGCCTTGTAGGCATGCACGGCGATCCGTCGCACCAGCGGCAACGCGATCGCGGGCGCCGTCAAGAGCAGATCCTGGCCCGGCCGCAAGCCCAGGCCCACCTTCACCGCCACCTCGGCCAGCCGGTCGAGCTTCGCAGGATCGATGGGAGTGGTGGAATTGCGGTGATCAGTCATGCGGGGTCCTCTGCCGAAGCTCTCTCGTCCAATTTAAGTCTAGCATCGCAAGGCGCAAGTGCGCGAGCACCTTGCGGCACGGAGAGATACGCAGTTTCACGCATTTTGGTTTTCAACGCGTTGCCGATTTCAGCACCCGGTCGACCATGGCGGGAGCAAGGCCGAGGTAATTTTTCGGTGAAGTAAGCGCCTCGATCCCGGCACGGTCGATCCTGACAGAGACGCGGGCGTCGGACGAGAGCGCGTCCGCCAGCGTCAGACCCTTCTCGTTGGCGAGCCTGCAAGCGTCATAGACCACGTCATGCGCTTCCTGCCGCCCGATCTGCGGCGCGAGCCCCATCATGACAGCTTCGGCCACGATCAGGCCGCGACTGATGGCGAGATTGTCGTTCATCTTTGTTTCGTCCACGACGAGGCCTGCGAGCGCGAACTTCGCCTGGTGCAGGGCGCCGGCGGTCAGCACGAAGCTTTCGGGGATCGCCATCCATTCGGCGTGCCAGGGGCCGGTGGCGCGCTCGAAATCCTGCACCATGGCATCCAGCATGAGTCCGGCGTGCTGGCGCACCGCCTTGGACGCGGCGAGCATCAGTTCCGAGGAGATCGGGTTGCGTTTCTGCGGCATGGTCGAGGAGGCGCCGCGCCCCTTGACGAAGGGCTCGTAGACCTCTGCGAATTCAGTCGAAGCCATGATCATGACGTCGAGCGCGATCTTGCCGAGCGAGCCAGTGACGAGCGCGAGGAAGTTCACGGCCTCGGCAAAGCCGTCGCGAGCGACATGCCAGGTCGAGGCGGGAACGCCGAGCTTCAGCTCGGCGCAGAGCGCCTCCTGCACCTCGAAGCCCTTGTCGCCGAGCGAGGCCAGCGTTCCGGCAGCGCCGGCGAACTGGCCGACCAGGACGCGCGGCTTCAATTGCGCCAGACGCTCGGCATGGCGATCGAACATCGCGAGCCAGATCGCGGTCTTGTAGCCGAAGGTGACCGGCAGCGCCTGCTGGAGATGGGTGCGGCCCGCCATCGGCGTGTCGCGGTAGCGCTTCGAGAGCTCGGCGAGGATCCTGCGCAGCTCGGCGATGTCGTGCGCGACGATATCCAGCCCGGCGCGCAATTGCAGCACCACGGCGGTGTCCATGATGTCCTGCGTGGTCGCGCCCCAATGCACATAGCGGCCGGCATCGCCGCATTGCTTCACCATCTGATGCACGAGCGGAAGGATGGGGTAGCCGACCACGTCGGTCTCCTGGCGCAGCAGATCGAAATCGAGCGCGGCAACGTCGGTCCGCGCCGCGATCTGATCGGCGGCTTCCTGCGGAATCACGCCGCACTTCGCCTCCGCCTTCGCCAGCGCCACCTCGACCTCGGCATAGCGCGCGAGCGTCGCGACATCGGAAAATATCTCCCGCATCTGCGGCGTGCCGAAGGCATCGCGGAACAGCATGGAATCGATCACGGTGGTCGCGGCGGAAAAAGCGGGCATGGGCGTTTCTTCGTGGTTGGTGTTGTATGAAGGGTAGCTTACGCAGGCCACCCTGTTCGGCAAAGGACATTCAGTGTTCGGCGCACACTCAGTGGTGTGCGATGCTCTCGCAGGCGCGTGTCGAGTTGTCAGCTCCGTCATCCCGGGGTGGCCGCTGAAGAAAGCGGCCACCTCAGGGTGACGGCGGCAAGAACAGGAAGATCCGATCCGGTACGTAGCCCGCGGCCATCCGGCTCAAATCGTCGCATTCTCGTCGCGGTTGTATTTCCCTCCGAAAACCGCATGGCTGCCATCACGCGATCGTGGTGAACCGGGCAGACCTCTCGTTAGACTCACAGACTTCGTGTCGAAATCCATTTTGATTTCATCATTGCCGAACCTATTGTGAGGTCTGAGTTTTCGACGTGCAGTTTCTGTTCCGGGATCATCTCCTCGACACCGACCTGCGCGAGCTGAGCCGCGAGCAGGTTCCCATTGCCGTGGAGCCACAGGTCTTCGATCTCGTCGTCCATCTCATGGAAAACCGCGACCGGGTGGTGAGCAAGGACGAGCTGATCGACAAGATCTGGCATGGGCGCAGTGTCTCCGAATCCACGCTGACCAGCCGCATCAATGCGGCACGCAAGGCGATCGGCGACAGCGGCGCAAGCCAGGCGCTGATCCGCACCATCGCCCGCAAAGGCTTTCGTTTCGTCGGCAATGTCCAGACGCAGCTTGGGGCGGTCGCCTCGGATCTTGGCCGCGTCGCGCAGACTCAGTCCATGCTCGCGTTGCCCGACCGGCCCGCAATCGCGGTCCTGCCCTTCACCAACATGAGCGGCGACCGCGAGCAGGATTACTTTTCCGACGGCATCAGCGAGGACATCATCACCGCGCTGTCGAAACTTCGCTGGTTCTTCGTCGTCGCGCGCAATTCCTCCTTCGTCTACAAGGGCCGCGCCGTGCACATGCACGACGTCGCGCGCGAGCTCGGGGTGCGGTACGTGGTCGAAGGCAGCGTGAGGCGGAGCGGCGAGCGCCTGCGTATCTCGGCCCAGCTCAACGACGTCTCGACCGGCAGCCATCTCTGGGCCGAACGCTACGATCGCGAGCTTGCCGACGTCTTCGCCGTGCAGGACGAAATCACCGAGGCGATCGTCGCCGCGATCGAGCCGCAGCTCTATACGGCCGAGAGTTTTCGCGCCCAGCAGAAGCCACCGGGCAGCCTGGATGCCTGGGACCTCGTGATGCGCGCGTTGTCGCGTTACTGGCGCATCACCCGCGAGGACAATGCCGCCGCGCAGGACCTGCTCGAAAAGGCGGTCGCGATCGACCCCGCCTATGGCAAGGCGCTCGGCCTGCTCGCGACCAGCCATATCTTCGGCGCGCATATGGGCTGGGCCGACATGGCTGCGACCGTGCCGCTCGCCGAACGCGCGGCGCTCGCCGCGGTGGAGGCTGATCGCGAGGATGCCTGGGCCCATCACGGCCTCGCCTATGCTTATCTTTTCCGCCGCCGCTTCGATGACGCGCTGGCGGAGTTCGAACTGGCGCTGCAGCTCAACCCGAATTTTGCGATGGCGCACGCCTTCTATGGCGTGACGTTGTGCTACGCGGGGCGGTGGCAGGACGGCGATGCCGCCGCGCGCCGCGCGCTGCGGCTGAGCCCTCGCGACCCGCTCGCGGCGATCTATTGCGGCGTTTCCGCCTATGCTCGATTCATAGGCCGCGACTACGAAGGAGCCGTGCAGATGGCGCGGGAATCGATGCGACAACGCGCCGATTTCGTCGGCGCACATCGCGTGCTGACGGCCGCCGCCGGCATGTCGGGGGACACCGCGCTCTCGGCTGCGGCGCTGGAAGGCCTGCGCCGCGCCCAACCCGGCATTTCGCTCGCCTGGATCACGCGCGAGCTGCCCATGCTGCGGGACGAGGATCGCGCGCATTATCTGGAAGGGTTTCGGCGCGCGGGGATGTGAACGACTTCTCCCTCTCCCCGCTTGCAGTGCGCTTGCGGGGAGAGGCGAAGAAAGTCTATTCCTGCATCATCTCGCCGCTGCCGCCGAACTCGGCCGGAAAATCCTTCAGCTTGGGCAGGCCGTCGCGCATCGGCAGAACCGTCTCGGCGTAGTTGACGTGGACGCCGGGCGCGAATGCGAGCGTGGGGATCGTGGCGGTGAAGACGTCGACCAGGCCGAGTGGCGGGTGGTTCGTCATGAGATGGCCGCCGCACTTCCGGCAATATTTGCGCTGGCTGAGCGGCGTCTTGGCAAACGTCTCGACGTTCTGAGCGCCTTCGGTGATGCGCACAGCCTCGGGCTTCCAAAGGCTGAATGCGTTAACCGGGCCGCCCGACCACGAGCGGCAGGAACGGCAATGGCAATAGCCCATCGCCTCCGGCGCACCCGTGACCTCGATCGTGACCGCGCCACAGAAGCAATTTCCGACGTGTTTCATTGGGTCGTCTCCGTTGATGAAGGGTTGAATTCCTCTCCCCGCTCCTGTCCGCCGATAACTCGGCAAAGCGGATGCGGGGAGAGGCGTCGGGATGAGGGGGGAATCACCCCGATGGACGTGAAGACTGCAGTCCGGCAAGGTCCGTTACGCGTCATCGTTCCGCCGCGCATCCTCCTTTCGGCGGACGCGACGGAACGACGCGAGCGCTATATCGATCTGCGCCAGGGAATAAGCATCGACACCCGTTGTTTGTACTGCCGGTACTCGTCGCCGAAGAGATCGACGAGGTCATGCTCCTCCAGCGCGATGCCGACGAAGATGTAGAGCGTGGTCACGGCCGCGAACAGCAGATGGCCTGCGGTCATGACCGGCGCCGCCCAGAACGCGACGATGAAACCGAGATAAATCGGATGGCGGACGAACTTGTAGAGCAGCGGCGTCTTGAAGCGTGGCGGCGTCTCCTCCTTGCCGACGAGATGATTGGTGACCTGGTGCAATCCGAACAGCTCGAAGTGATTGATGATGAACGTCGAGGTGAACACCAGGATCCAGCCCGCGAAGGACAGCGTGACCACCGTCACGGCAAGATCCGGATTTCCGACATCCCAGATGACCGATGGCAGCGGACGCCATTGCCAGAACAGGAGCAGCAATGACAGGCTCGCAAACAGCACATAAGTGCTGCGCTCGACCGGCTTGGGGACGAATTGCGTCCACCACGCCTTGAACT
Source organism: Bradyrhizobium sp. SZCCT0153 (assembly GCF_018129995.1). Classification (GTDB taxonomy): domain Bacteria; phylum Pseudomonadota; class Alphaproteobacteria; order Rhizobiales; family Xanthobacteraceae; genus Bradyrhizobium; species Bradyrhizobium japonicum_G. The sequence goes on along the minus strand of NZ_JAFCKS010000001.1, from coordinate 1,110,322 downwards.
GCCGGCGCGCCATCACGCTGTGCTGAACGGCAAACAATGCCATCAGCAGCAGGTTGATGATGACGGCCTCGGCCGTCGGCGTGTCGGTTCCGGTGTCGATGGTCTTCGGCACCACCAGCCCCATGACGAAGCCGATGGCGTAGAGAATAGTGACGAAAAACACGAGATATGCCGCAATTCCGTATAGAAAGGCGATGAACTTGAAAATGCGTGAGCCCGCAACCTCCGGGCCGATGGAATAAACCTGATGTTCAAATTGGGTCATAGAACGCTCCGTTGTGCCGAGGCATCGGCACTATTTGGTCTTCTCACCATGCCGGTTCGGAGGTCCCCATGCTTTCGCGGATGGTTGATTTTCGCCTGAGACGACTTTGATTTTTGCTTGAGACGACAGAAACGTGCGATTTCTCTTTGAAAACAACGTGCTCGACGGCGATCTGCGGGAGCTGACCTGCGGCGGCACCCCCGTGCCGCTACAGCCGCAGGTGTTCGATCTCCTGCTCTACCTCGTCGCGCAGCGTGCCCGTGTGGTCAGCAAGGATGACCTGATCAGCGAGATCTGGAGCGACCGCATCGTCTCGGACTCCGCGCTGAACAGCCGGATCAACGCCGCGCGCAAGGCGCTTGGCGACGACGGCGCAACGCAGCGGCTGATCAAGACTATTCCGCGCAAGGGCTTCCGTTTCGTCGGCGAAGCCCGGGAAGATGGGGCAACAACTCTTGCGCCAGAGGAACCCGGCCCTGCTCCCTCACGGGTCGTGACCGACCGGCCGGCGATCGCGGTGCTCGCTTTCGAGAACATGAGCGGCGATCCCGCGCAGGAATATTTCGGCGACGGGATCAGCGAGGACATTCTCACGGCGCTATCGAAGCAACGCTGGTTCATGGTGATCGCCCGCAACTCGTCCTTCACCTACAAGGGACGCTCGGTCCATATCAGGCAGATCGCCGAGGAGCTCGGCGTCCGTTACATCGTCGAAGGCAGCGTGCGCAAGGCGGACAATCGCGTGCGCATCACCGCACAGCTCAACGACGCCACCACCGGCAGTCATCTCTGGGCCGAACGCTACGACCGCGAGCTCGGCGACGTCTTCGCCGTGCAGGACGACATCACCAACGCGATCGTCGCGGCGATCGAGCCGCAGATCCATGCGGCGGAGAATTTTCGCGCCGACCGTAAGCCTCCCGCAAGCCTTGACGCCTGGGACCTGTTGATGCGCGCCCTGTCGCATTACTGGCGGGTGACGCGACAGGATCACGCGGCCGCACAGACCTTGCTCGAACGCGCCATTGCCATCGACTCGAACTACGGCCAGGCGCTCTCGGTGCTCGCGGCAAGCCACATGTTCGGCGTACATCTCGGCTGGGCGGAGCTTGCCACGACGGTGCCGATCGCAGAGGCTGCCGCGCTCGCCGCGGTGCGCTGCGACCACGAGGATGCCTGGGCGCATGCCGCGCTCGGCAGCGTCTTTTTCTCGACGCGCAGGCTTTCCGACGCGTTATCCGAGTTCGAGCAGGCGCTCGCGCTCAACCCGAATTTCTCGCTGGCGCAGGGCTATTACGCCCTGGCGCTGTCCTACGCCGGGCGATCAAGCGAATCGTTCGACGCTGCACAAAGAGCGATCCGGCTCTCACCGCGCGATCCGTCGCTGGCGATCTACTACGGCATTGCCGGCTACGCGCGCTTCACCGAGCGGCGCTATGACGAAGCCATCACGCTCGCGCGCGAGGCGATCCGCCACCGCGGCGATCTCACCGGCGCTTACCGCGTGCTCGCGGTTTCAGCCGGCATGACCGGCGACGGGATGCTTGCGGAGACGGCGCTGGACGAGCTCCGCCGTACCCAGCCGGGCATTTCGCTGCATTGGATCGCGACGCAATTGCCGTGGGCCAATGAGGCCGATCGGGAGCACTATCTGGAGGGATTCCGGCGGGCCGGATTACGCTAGAACATCGTCCTGCCGCCCCTACGTCGCGCGCTTCCGGCGCAGATGGACGATGACGTCGAGCCGCGCGATCTCGTGGCCGGGAAGCGCCTCGGGCAGCTTGGTGAAGGTCAGACCGTCGGCGACGTCGACCAGCAGATCCTCGCCTTCGAGGTAGAAGTGCGGGTGCACGGACGTATCGGTGTCGAAGAACGACTTGATGCCGTCGGCGGCGGTCCGGCGCAACAGGCCGGCTTCGGTGAACTGGTTCAGCGTGTTGTAGACGGTCGCGAGCGACAGGTACGCGTTCGCCGCCATCGCCTCTTCATGGAGTCCCTCGGCGGTGACGTGCCGGTGGCCGCGCAGGAACAGCAATTGGCCGAGCGCCAGGCGCTGGCGCGTCGGGCGCAGACCGGCATCGCCCAGCAATTGCAGGCAGCGCTGCACGCCCTCATCCGGCTCCGGCGCGACGACGTCCGGGCCGCTGTCGTCGCCCGCAGGGATAGTCGTGGCCTGCATATCCATCGATCGTCTCACGGCTGAAAGAACCAGGGCACGCAACGCGGCGTCCGGCCAGTTGCCACTCGATCGCAGAAACGGCGACTTGGCTTTGATCCGGATCAAATCCGGAAGCGGACGCCTCTGACCTATCGCAAGGCGGCCCGGTTTATTCCCGGCCAAAATGAGAGGCATCGATGAGGTTCACATGTCCCGTCCGGTTCCCGACAAGGCAGAGATCGCGATCGAATATCCCGACAAGTTCTATGTCGGCACCTTCGAGCACTCATCGCGGTTCGAGGCACGGCTCGACGGGAGCGGCGTCGCGCTGGTGCTGCAACATCCGGGCGCGGCCGACGAACGCAAGTCGGTGCATCTGCACATCAACTTCGGCCTGCTCGCCAGCATCCTGCGCGAGCTCGCAGGCAGCGTCGCTGCCCTCCCCAAGGATGACATCGCGCACCGCGAGCAACTCGCAGACGCCCTCGATGAGTTGCGGCGGGCGCTGCGATCGTCGTGAAGACTACTTCCCCTTCGCCTGTACCGGCTTCGGTGCCGGCACTTGCGCCCATTCCTTGTCGGCGCGGGGGCCGTTGAGATCGCCGGTCAGGCCGACCAGCTGGCCGGGCTGGACGTCAAGAGTCTGCTGCCAGGTCTGGGTCTGGCACAGGAACTTGATCAGGCATCCCTTGAGCTTGAGGCGGTCGGGGGATTCGCGCCACAGCGAGACCGAGTAGAACTTGCCGTCCTCGGCATTGTAGATGTCGCCGGCAAACCGCCCCTCTGCCGTCGCCTGCAGGCCCATGATGAGCTGGTGGCCGAGCAGCGCGCGGGCGCGCTTGTCTGCATCAGGGTTTTCCTTGTCGCGATAAGGCTGGCCGCGCTTGTCGGCCGGCTCCTTCATCCAGACGATGAAGCCGCAGATGCGCTCGCGCGACGGACCGCAGCGTTCGAGCCGAATGCGGGCGCGGCCGTCCTCGACCAGCCAGGTGCCGCTTGGATCAGTGGGCGCGGCAGCGCCGGCGCGGCCGCCGATGATCATCATCACGACGGTGATCGCGACGCGCAGCACGAAGCGGAGCAAGAAGTTCATCGGCAGCACCTTTCGTTGGGTGGATTGCGGCGTCAGTTGAGTTGCGCCATCAGCGCGTCGGCGCCCTTGTCGAGGCCGGCGGTGGCGGCGGCGAGCGAGCCGGCCGTAGCCTTGATGTCGTAGGCGCCCGGGTATTGCTTGGTGACGTAGGCCGAGAGCAGGCGCGAGGTCGTGGCGTCGAAGATCTCGACGCCGTAGACGACCGAGCCGGTCATCGTCCCCTCACCGTCGCGCGCGGCCTGCACGCCGTTGTAGACGGCGCCGGCGAGGTCGAAGCGTGAGAGCGTGCCGAGCACCGGCGTGTTGGTGACGGCGCCGGTGAGCGTCAGCCTGATCCGCAGCGTGTTCGGTCCGCGCTCGCGCACCAACGCGAAACGGCCGCGCAGCCGCTCGGCGAATGAATTCTGCATGTAGGCGGCGAGCGTCGCCTTGTCCTTGTCGGACATGTCGCCGAACTGGTGATCCTTGCCGCGGTAGACCACGACGGGATCGAGGATCACCTTATGGTACGCGCGCCAGTCCACCTGGGTGGAATAGCGGTAGGGCACGCGGCCGGAGGCGTCCGATTTGTCCGGGGCCATGTAGGCCGAGGACGCCATCTCCGAATAGGGCACGGGCGCGACCGAGGCGCAGCCGGCCGCGGCCGCGCAAAGCACCAGCATTCCCGGACCGCGCAGGGCGATCGAGCGATCCATTCCAGACTCCTCTAGCGGCTTTCAGCAAGGGCTATGGGGACCGCAGCCGCGTTTTGGGACCAGACGCGGCTGCGGCGCTCACCATTGCCGGCCCAAGGCATCGTCCGGGGCCATTTCAGAAGCCTTGGGCCGTCTCAGTGTTTCCGCTTATAAAACCGACCAGTTGGTTTGTAAAGTGCGAAAATGACGGTCTGGCACCTTTGGCCGCAGGCGCGGTTTTGGGCAGGCGCCGGTCGGAATTCGTTAACGATGCATCAGGCGCGCTTGCGCGGGGTTGCGGCCTTTGCCGCCGGCGCTGCGCCGGACTTGGCCGTGCGGACCTTCGCCGCCTTTTCGAGAGGACGCCACTGATCGTCATCGAGCAGGCGCGCGAACAGCCGCTGGTGCTCGTCCTTGCCAAGCGGCGACATGCCGAACAGCGAGCTCAACAACAGTCCCCGCGCCGCGGCCCAGCGCAACAGCGCGAGCTCGGGATCGGCGGCCTCCGCCTTGATCGCCTCCACCCGCTTCAACTCACGCTCGCGCGGCAGCACCATCAGACCGGGATTTTCGACCATGGCCGCAACAAGCGCCAGCGCTGCGGAATTCGGCGACGTGGCCGCTTCGCGTACGGTGGCAAGCTGCGTCGCCAGGTGGGGATTGGCCGAGGTCCCACTGACCTTCGCCATATAACGGAGCGAGAACTCCTCGAAATGATCCATCTGCCGCTCCAGGAGCGCCTTGAGCACGGCCTCCTTGGTGCGGAACTGGTGCATGACGCCGCCCTTGCTCAGACCGCTCTCGCGCGCGATGGCATCGAGCGTCAGCCGGCCGGGCCCGTCGCGCGCAATGATCCTGGTCGCCGCATCGAGCGCAGCGTTGCGGGACCGTTCGGAGCGCGTGGCATTGTCCATGGCGGACTTGTCTCCGTGACAGGAGAATGAATCAAGTGAAAACAGGACGCGCTGTACATTTTTTGTGCGAACACTGTCGAGACTTTCATCTTGCGGCGCCGAACGGGACTATGTGAGCTTCGATCTCGGATGGGGACTGGGATGGGCCGGCCGTAGCTTTGCGCGCCACAACGTGCGAAGCGCTTGCGGCCGGCCTCGTTTGAGAAAGATACGACATGCCAAAACGAGTGTTGCTTGGTCTTCTCCTGGCTTGCGGCCTCACGGCCTCGGCGCTGGCGCAAGAGCCAAAAACGGGGGGTGTGATCAACGCCGTGATCCAGCCCGAGCCGCCCGGCCTGATGCTGGCGATGGTCCAGAACGGCCCGGTGCAGATGGTGGCGGGCAACATCTTCGAAGGCCTGCTTCGCTACAGCCCGAAGCTCGAACCGCAGCCGGAGCTCGCCGAGAGCTGGAGCGTCAGCGAGGACGCGAAAACCTACACATTCAAGCTCAGGAAGGGCGTGACCTGGCATGACGGCAAGCCCTTCACCGCCGCCGACGTGCTGTTCTCGGTCGAGATGCTGAAGCAAACGCATGCGCGTGCCCGCAACAACCTCGCGCAGGTCGACAAGATCGAAGCGCCCGACGATTACACGGTGGTGTTCACACTGAAGCAGCCGTTCGGCCCGTTCCTCGGCATCTTCGAGGTCGGCTCGATGCCGATGGTGCCCAAGCATCTGTATGAAGGCACCGACTGGAAGACCAACCCTTACAACAACGCGCCGGTGGGCACCGGTCCCTTCATGTTCAAGGAATGGCAGAAGGGCTCGTTCATTCGCCTGGTCAAGAACCCGAACTATTACGAAAAGGGCAAGCCCTATATCGACGAGATCTACTGGCAGATCATCCCCGACGCTGCGGCGCGCTCGGTGGCCTACGAGACCGGCAAGGTCGACGTGCTGCCCGGCGGCTCGGTCGAGAACTTCGACGTGCCGCGGCTGTCCAAGCTGAAGGACACTTGCGTCACCGGCGCCGGCTGGGAGTTCTTCTCGCCGCTGGCCTGGCTGTGGCTCAACAACCGCCAGGGCCCGCTCGCCGACAAGCGGGTGCGGCAGGCGATCATGTATGCGATCGACCGGGATTTCGCCAAGGACGTGATCTGGAACGGGCTCGGCAAGGTCGCGACCGGCCCGTCCGCCTCGAGCATCAAGTACTACACCGCCGACGTGCCGAAATATCCGTACGATCCGGCCAAGGCCAAGGCGCTGCTGAAGGAGGCCGGCTACAAGGGCGAGAAGATCCGCCTGCTGCCGCTCGCCTATGGCGAGACCTGGCAGCGCTGGGGTGAAGCCGTGAAGCAGAACCTCCAGGACGTCGGCATGAACATCGAGACGATCGCCACCGACGTTGCCGGCGGCAACCAGAAGATCGGCGACTGGGACTACGACATCGCCTTCACATATCTCTACCAGTACGGCGATCCAGCCCTCGGTGTCGGGCGCAACTACGTCTCCAGCGCCATCGCCAAGGGCCAGGTGTTCAACAATGTCGAGGGCTACTCCAACCCGGAGATCGACAAGCTGTTCGCCGATGGCGCCGTCGCGACCTCGGATTCCAAGCGCGAGGAGATCTACGAGAAGGCGCAGAAGATCCTGGTCGAGGACGTGCCGGTGGCCTGGATGCTCGAATTGCAATTCCCAACCATCATGCGCTGCAAGGTCAAGAACCTGATCACCACCGGCATCGGCGTCAATGACGGTTTCAAGGACGCATGGCTCGACAAGTAGCGATGATTCGCGCCGCACGCTTGCTTCACCTCCCTCGCATGCGGGGGAGGTCGACGCGCTCGCAGAGCGCGGCGGGAGAGAGCTCTCTCCACTCGGCGTCCTCTCTGCGGAAATACCCTCTCCCCTGCCCTCTCCCGCCAGCGGGGGAGGGAGCGCACCGCGATTGCGGCTGCGTTCAACCTGATCTGATCGCCATCTAATTATGCTCTCCTTCGTCGCTCAGCGTGTCGTGAAGGGCGTGATCGTCCTGCTCGCGATCGTCGTTCTCAATTTCTTCCTGATCCGGCTTGCGCCCGGCGACCCCGCCGTCGTGATGGCGGGCGAGGCCGGGGCCAGCGACCAGATCTTCGTCCAGCAGCTCAGGGAGAAGTTCGGCCTCGACAAGCCTGTACCCGAGCAGCTCTTCATCTACGTCAAGGGCATCGTGACACTCGACCTCGGCTTCTCCTTCCGCCAGCAGGCGCCGGTGTCGAAGCTGATCCTGGAGCGGTTGCCGGCGACGCTCCTGCTCACGCTGACGGCCTTCGCGATCTCGCTGGTGCTCGGCATCCTGTTCGGCACCTTCGCGGCGCGCTTTGCCGGGACCTGGCTCGACACCGCGATCACGATCTTCGCGCTGGTCTTCTACGCCATGCCTATCTTCTGGGTGGCGCTGATGGGCATCCTGCTGTTCTCGGTCACCATGGATTGGCTGCCCAGCTTCGGCTACGAGACGGTCGGCGCCAATTTCTCCGGCCTTGGCCATGTGGTCGACGTCGCCAAACATCTGATCATGCCGGCGATGACGCTCGGCCTGTTCTTCATGGCGACCTACACCCGCATGACGCGAGCCTCGATGCTGGAGGTGAAACGGCTCGACTTCGTCAAGACCGCGCGCGCGAAGGGCCTTTCCGATGCCGTGATCCAGCGCCGCCATGTGCTGCGCAACGCGCTGCTGCCGGTCGTGACGCTCGCCGGCGTCCATTCCGGCACGCTGATCGGCGGCGCCGTCATTACGGAGACCGTGTTCGCCTGGCCCGGCATCGGACGCCTGATGTACGACGCACTGCTGCAGCGGGACTACAATCTGCTGCTCGGTGTGTTCGTGATCTGCTCCGCCATGGTCCTGACCTTCAACCTCATCACCGACCTGGTCTATCGCCTGGTCGACCCGCGCATCGAATTCACCTCATGAAACAGTTCTGGAAATCGATGCTGAAGAGCCCGAGCGGCGTCATCGGGCTCGTCATCCTGCTGCTCGCGATCGGAGTCGCGGTGTTCGGACCGATGCTGTTCCCGAACTCGCCCTGGCGCATGGTGCAGCGGCCGTTCCTGCCGCCGTTCACGCTCTCGACCGTACCGCTCGGTACCGATGCGCTCGGCCGCGACGTGTTCGCCGGCATGATCTTTGGCGCACGCGTTTCACTGCTGGTGGGCCTGGTCTCCACCCTGGTGGCGCTGGTCGTGGGCGTGCCGATCGGCGCCATGGCCGGCTATTTCGGCGGCAAGGTCGACGACGCCCTGATGCGCTTCACCGAGTTTTTCCAGACCATTCCGAGTTTCGCGCTCGCGATCGTGCTGGTCGCCATCCTGCAGCCCTCGATCTATTCGATCGTGGCCTCGATCGCCGTGGTGAGCTGGCCGCCGGTTGCCCGCCTCGTGCGCGGCGAGGTGCTGTCGCTGCGCACGCGCGAATACGTCCAGGCCGCCGTGGTCACCGGCCAGAGCAACGCCTGGATCATCCTGCGCGAGATCCTGCCCAACGCGCTGTCGCCGGTAATCGTGCTGGCGTCGCTGATGGTGGCGACCGCGATCCTGCTGGAATCCTCGCTGTCGTTCCTCGGCCTCGGCGATCCCAATCTGATCTCCTGGGGCTACATGGTCGGTGCCGGCCGCACCGTAATCCGCCAGGCCTGGTGGATCACGGTGTTTCCGGGCATCGCCATCCTGATCTCGGTGCTCGGCCTCAATTTGATCGGCGAAGGCCTCAACGACGCGCTCAACCCGCGCCTGTCGCGGGAGGGACGCTGACGATGACCGCCCCGCCCGCCGTCTCCATCAAGAACCTGCGCATCGCGCTGCCCAAGGGCGCCGAGCGAGACTTCGCCGTCGACGGCATCTCGCTCGATTTGCGGCCCGGCAAGATCGTCTGCGTCGTCGGCGAATCCGGCTCCGGCAAATCCATGTGTGCGCATGCGCTGATGGGTCTCCTGCCGGACACGGTCGACGTCGCCTCCGGCGAGATCCAGTTCGAAGGCCGCGACCTGCTCAAGCTCAATGACGACGGCTGGCGCGATCTGCGGGGCCGCAGGCTCGCCATGATCTTTCAGGAGCCGATGACCGCGCTCAATCCCCTGATGCGGATCGGCGACCAGATGGCGGAGATGTTCGAGGCCCACGGCCTGCTGACGCCGACGGAGCGGCGCGCAAGAGCGCTCTCGCTGGCGCGCGAGGTCGGCCTTCCCGACCCCGAGCGCATCGTGCGCGCCTATCCGCATCAGCTCTCCGGCGGCCAGCGCCAGCGCGCCATGATCGCCATGGCGCTGGCGCTCGAACCGGCGGTGCTGGTCGCGGACGAGCCGACGACCGCGCTCGACGTCACCACGCAGGCGCAGATCCTCAAATTGATCCGCAACCTCCAGCGCAACCGCAACATGGCGGTGATGTTCATCACCCATGATTTCGGCGTGGTCGCCGACATCGCCGACCAAGTCGTGGTGCTCAGGCATGGCAAGGTCGTGGAAGAAGGCCCCGCCGCGACCGTCTTCAACGAGCCGCAGCACGACTACACCAAGGCGTTGCTCGCCGCCGTGCCGACGATGGATCCGCCGGCACGCCAGCCGCTCGACGATCAAGCCAGGGCCGTCGAGGTGATCGGGCTGGACAAGACCTACGTCACCTCGGGCGGCTGGTTTCGCGAGGACCGCCGCGTCGATGCGGCGCGCCAGGTCAACTTCAACATCCTCAAGGGCGAGACGCTTGGCCTCGTCGGCGAATCCGGCTCGGGCAAATCGTCGGTAGCGCGCCTGGTGATGCGGCTGATCGAGGGCGATCGCGGCACGGTGCGGATCGGCGAGACCGATCTTACCTCGCTCTCGGGCAAGGCGCTGCGTGCGGAGCGCCATCGTATCCAGATGATCTTTCAGGACCCGTTTGCCTCGCTCAATCCGCGCCGCAAGGTTGGCCACATCATTGCCGACGGCCCGATCGCCGCCGGCACCGGTCAGAAGGTGGCGTTCGACCGCGCACGCGATCTCCTGAAGATGGTCGGCCTGGACGCGGGCGCGCTCGAGCGCTATCCGCATGAATTCTCCGGCGGCCAGCGCCAGCGTATCGGCATTGCGCGCGCACTTGCACTCGAGCCCGAGATCATCGTCGCGGACGAAGCCGTCTCCGCGCTCGACGTATCCGTGCAGGCGCAAGTGCTGAAACTGCTCGAAGACCTCAAGGCGCGCCTCGGACTCTCGATGCTCTTCATCACCCACGATCTGCGTGTCGCCGCCCAGATCTGCGACCGCATCGCGGTGATGCAGCGCGGCGCCATCGTCGAGCTGAAGCCGACCGCACAGCTGTTCGCATCTCCGGAGCACCCCTACACCCGCGAATTGCTGGCGGCCGTGCCCGGGCGGAAGGAACGGGCGCCGGCAGCGTGAGGTAACCGGTTCTACCGGGCACCGATATTCGGCCGATTTTCCACAGGAACGGGGCGGTCACGCGCTTGTTATTGCTTCAACAGCGCTGCTCCGGCTTCAAAGCCGCGAGCGGCATCCTACATGCTTGGCATGACATTCATCATCTAATGATGCCGTTCAACGTTTGGAGCGAATATGGGCGAAGTCATTCGGTTTGTCTCGAAATCGGAGCGCGAGCGAGAGCGCCTCATTCGAGAAGCGCGCGCGATCTACGACAGCATCTTCCCGCCTGCTGATCCGGCGAGCGAGCAGTCGGGCGGAGCTACCGCGCGTCGCGGCGACGGAGGCAACCTCGCGTGATCAAGATCATCGCCGTGCTCTGCAACCTCGCCTCTCCGGCGAACTGTCATGAGCTAACCGTCACCACGTCCGACTTCGCCGACGTTTCGATGCAATCGTGCCTGATGGGTGCGCCGCAGCTCGCCGAATGGATGAACCAGCATCCGGCCGAGCGCCTCGCCGGATGGCGCTGCGTGATCGGCCAACAGGCCCGCAGGGGCGCCTGAAGTCATAGGCTGCGATCCGGTTGAACCGTGACGACGGCGCATCTCCCAGCTAGGATGGCATCGAGCTGACTGGCTAAGGGGGATGCCGGATGGAGGTCGCCAGCCTCGTTCTTCCCGTGTTCGCGATCATCGTCACCGGGTGGCTCGCCGGCGAGCTCGGCTATCTCTCCCGCTCGCTTGCCGATGCCCTGGTGCATTTTGCCTACAACGTGGCGATGCCGGCGCTGCTGATCGTCACGATCGCGCAGGAGCCGGCACGCCATCTGCTGGAATGGCGTTTCCTGCTCGCCTTCGGCGGCGGCTCCCTGATCTGCTTCGCGCTCGTCTTCGTGACCGTCCGCGCCGGCGGCAACCACGATCTCGCCAGCAGCACCATCCATGGCATGGCGGCGGCGATGACCAATACAGGGTTCGTCGCACTGCCGATCCTGCATGCGATCTACGGCCAGCCTGCGGTCCTGCCTGCCGCGGTCGCGACGGTGTTCGTGGCGGCAGTGATGTTTCCGATCACAGTCATCCTGATGGAAAGGCGCGATGCGCGGGGGACATCCGCGTCCTCCGCCGGACTGGTGAAGCAGATCCTGCTCAATCCGATGGTCCTGTCGACGCTGATTGGTCTCGCCTGGGCGATCACGGGCTTGCCGATTCCGGCACCGGTCGCGGCCTACCTGAACATGATTGCCGCGGCGCTCACGCCCTGCGCGCTGTTTGCGATCGGACTAGGCCTGTCCCTGGAGGACCTGCGGTCGAGCCTGAAGGCATCGTTCGCGCTCGCGGCGGTGAAACTGGTGATCATGCCAACGATCGTCTACGGCCTCTGTGTGGTCCTGGCCCTCAGCCCTCTCTACACGGTCGCCGCGGTCGTGTGCGCGGCGGTGCCTACGGCCAAGACCGTCTACGTGCTCGCACACGAGCACAAGGTCGAGGAGAAACTGGTTGCGGCTACGGTCTCGGTCACGACGATGCTGTCGGTCGCGACATTGCTGGTCGCGCTCTATTTGCTCTCCGGTCTCGCGACCGGCCCGCGCTGACCGGCATCGGCTCGCACCAGAGGTGTTCTCTATCTCGTGGTGTTGCTCCAGGTCGGGACCGAATTGGTCACGCCGACCGACGGCCAATTGTACGTTCCGACCGACGGCGCTGTGACCGTGCCGACCGTCTGTCCGGACGCCCCGTAGGACGCCCCCGGCTGCACCGCCGGCGCGCCGGCGCCGCGATAGGTCGGAGCCACGACGCTCGTGCTGTGATGTCGGCTCGATCGGGCCTTCTTCGCTTCAGCCGCAAACGGCGCGGCGAGCAGCCCGGCCGTCATGAGCGCGGCAATGGCGAATTTGAGGCTTGTCATGGTTGATCCCTCGGTTGCTAGCGGCCCCCCGTGCCATGTGCTCATTCCTCGGGCAATTTCCATGGGCACAGGATCATAACTCCGTGCGAACGCAAATGTGCCGGAGCATGGTCGCACCGCGTTTACCGCCACTTCGGCCGGCAGGCATGGCGGCCATGCCGCTCCTTCACGGTCGCGACCGAATGCATGAGTTCCTTGAATGCGGCGATCGCCTTGTCGTCAGCGAGCGCTTGATCTGGCCTCGCCTCCAGGTGCTCGATCACGGCCAGCAGCGCATCGGCGATTTGCCCGATCTGCTTGCCGTAGCCGGCGACGTCCGACAGCACGTCCTTCTCGACATCGGGCGCCGAGGATTGCCCGACCGTGATGTTGACGAGGCCGAACTGGCCGCCGGCAGGACTGAAAAACGATGGATAGATCGACTGGACGACATCCCCCGACAGGGGCAGCTTGAAAACAGGCATGCCATTTCCCCTCGCTGACGCTCGACCGGCGGGGACACACTATCATGATCACGCCTGTCTTCGGATCGACCCGAATCAGCGCTAGTGCATTGCCTTCAGTGACTTCCCTGGACGCAAGCAGCATGACCGGCCCCGAACTGAAGCAACTCCGCGCCGACCTCTCCGACGCCCTCGAGCGCAAGCTCACCGCGGTCGACATGGCCAGGCTGTGCGGATTGCCGGAGAAGGGCGGCGCCGACACCATCAGGCGGTGGGAGGTGAGCGGCCCGACGCCGTCGGCGACCAAGGTGCTGCGCGTGCTCGCGATGGCGAGCGAGCGCTATCCGATCCTGGAGAAGTTCGACATCTTCGATCGTCACGACGTACGCGAGGAAGACCGGCCCGCAAAGCGCGCGGCTTTTCGCGAACAGATGCGCGATGAGGCGCGTCGGCGCCTTGGTTAACAAGAGGCGCGCACAAGTTACCTGCGGGGCACGAAGTTAAGCCTTCCTTCAGCATTTCTTAAGCCGACATTAAGCACAAAAATCATTTACAGCCCAATAAGTTAGGTTGGCTGTCGCTGTGCCATGCATGTGACAGCATTTTCGTCAAAAGCGAGCTATCTGCAAAACCAACGACGGCGCGGAAAGCGCGCCTGCCGGGGACCTAAGTGTTGGAGTTTGGACTATGAAGAAGATTCTGTTTGCGACCGTTGCGCTGCTCGTGGTGGGCGCTGCCGCGCCGGCCGTCGGCGCCGATCTCGGTAACCGCAATTACTACAAGGCGCCCGCGCCGGCTTATGCCGCGCCGATCTACAACTGGACCGGTTTCTACCTCGGTGCGCATGTCGGTGGCGCGTTCTCCAGCGACAACAATTTCAGCGGCCTCTCCACCGGCAACAACGGCAATGGCCGTTTCCTCGGCGGCCTGCAGGCCGGTGCGGACTGGCAGTTCAACCCGAACTTCGTGGTCGGCGTCGAAGGCCAGTATTCCTGGCTCTCCGGCAGCGTCGGCGCGGTGTTTCCGGGCGGCGTCGCCTACACCAACGACCAGCGCGGCCTCGGCTCGATCACCGGCCGGGTCGGCTACACCTGGGGTCCTGGCCTGCTCTACGTGAAGGGCGGCTACGCCTATTCGGACAACAACGAGAAGGTGACGGTCGGCGGCGTGCCGACCGGCTTCATCATCGATGGCGATCACCGCAACGGTTACACCGTCGGTGCCGGCCTCGAGTACATGTTCGCCCCGAACTGGTCGGCCAAGGCCGAGTACCAGTACTATAATTTCGGCGACGCGCACTTCACCGCAGGCCCGCTGGCGGGCACCGGCAACTTCACCACCGACGACCACACCATCAAGGCGGGCGTCAACTACCGCTTCAATTGGGCCGGCCCGGTCGCCGCGCGCTACTGAACGGTTATCAAGACCTTATCGTGATGAGGGGCCGGCAGCGTTTGCCGGCCCTTCTTTTTTCGCTGTGCGGAACGAACCCAAGCAATTGCCCCAATTGCGATTTTTTAACCGGCGCTGCCGATACTGCCGGCCACAGAACAGAAGCATGAGCGTGGGGGAATTTCGATGGCGATCCGTATCAGTGCTGGCCGTTTCGTGAGCCGCTTCCGGCCTCGCTTCAAGATGCCGAAATGGGGCGTGCGCGGCAGCCTGTTCACGGCCTTCGCGGTGATCGCAGGCATGGGCCTCGTGATCGCGGCCGGCGCCGGCTTCGTGTTCAACCATCTCGGCAGCACCATGATGGATCTGAGCGGGCGCGACATTCCGCGCCTCTCCGCGAGCCTTCAACTCGCATCGCAAAGCGCAACGCTCGCGGCGCAGGGGCCGGGCCTGCTGGCATCGCCCTCGGACGAGGCGCTGAACGAGCGCACCAAGAGCGTAAAGAATATCCAGCAGCTCGCCATGGCCAAGCTCGGCGAGATCATCGAGCTCGGCGCCGACAAGCAGATCGCGACCGCGCTGCGCGACACCGCAAAGAGCATCGACGAAGCGACCCAGAGCCTGGTGTCGGCCGCGCGCGAGCGGCTCGATACCGGCGCGCAGCATGACAAGCAATATGAAGCGCTGCGTAAGGCACAGCTCACCTTCGTCGGCGCGGCCGGTCCTGCGATGCTGGACGCACAGACGCGCCTGAACGCGATCCTCGGCGCAGCCGAAGTTTCCGCCGATGACGCCACCGAGGCCGCCCGCACCGTCGCTCAGGTCGCGACGATCTCCACCAACGGCAATCTGATGGCCGCCGACATGATGGCGGCGCTTTCGGCAAACAACAGCGACACGCTGGAGGCGATCGAGAAGGAGTTCAAGGCGACGCGCGACCGCGTCAAGTCGAACCTCGAGGACCTGCCGAACATGACCTCGATGCAGGCGGTGCGCGACGCCGTGCAAAAGCTGTTCGGATTCGGCGAGGGCAAGACGGGCGTGTTCAAGATCCGCCAGAAGGAGCTCGACGCCATCGACTACGGCCAGACCATCCTGGACGAGACCCGCAAGCTCAATGTCGGCCTCGGCATCAGCGTGCAGCAGCTCGTCGACGGCGTGCAGAAGGAGACCAACGCTTCGACCTTCCAGGCGCGGCAGGAGATCTCGCTGGCGACGACCGCGATGCTGGCCCTCGGCGCACTCATGCTGGTCGGCTCGGCCCTGTTCGTCTGGCTCTATGTCGGACGAAACATCCTGCGCCGGATCACCGGCCTGCAGCGCGCCATGCAGTCACTCTCGGCCGGCGATCTCGACACCGAGATCGCGCGCGCCAGGCACAATGACGAGATCGGCGCGATGACCGACACGCTGACCGTGTTCCGCGACAGCATGATCGAGGCCCGCGCGCTCGCGAGCGAGCAGGACAAGGACCGCGTCGCCAAGGCCGAGCGTGCCGCACGCATGGAGGCGAAGATCGCCGAATTCGAAGGCACGGTGCGCTCCGCGCTGGACAATCTCGCGCAGTCGGCCAACTCGATGCAGACGACCGCACAGAGCATGTCGAACACCGCCGACCAGTCCAATGCGCTGGTGAACGCGGTCGCTTCCGCCGCGGAGGAAACGTCGGTCAACGTGCAGACCGTGTCGTCCGGCACCGAGCAGCTCTCGTCCTCGATCGAGGAGATCAGCAAGCAGGTCGTCACCTCGTCCGCGATCGCCAGAAAGGCGGTCGACGAGGCAGGCGCCACCGACGCCACGGTGCAGAGCCTCGCTGACAGCGCCAGCCGCATCAGCGTCGTGGTCGACCTGATCCAGACCATCGCCTCGCAGACCAATCTGCTGGCGCTCAACGCCACCATCGAGGCGGCGCGCGCGGGCGAGGCCGGCCGTGGCTTCGCGGTGGTCGCCTCCGAGGTGAAGAGCCTGGCGAGCCAGACCGCCAAGGCAACGGAGGAAATCCGCGCCCAGATCGCCAGCATGCAGCAGGTCACCACCTCGGCAGTCGGTGCCATCCAGGGCATCGGCCGGATCATCGGCGAGATCAACAACGTCACCACCACGATCGCGGCCGCGGTCGAGGAACAGGGCGCGGCGACCCGCGAGATCGCCCGCAACATCCAGCATGCGGCCGGCGGCACCAGCGAGGTTTCCAGCAACATCGTCGGCGTCTCCACCGCCTCGGCGGAAGCCGGCGCAGCGGCGAGCGAAGTGCTTGGCGCCTCCGACGCGCTCCGCCGCGAAGCCGACATGCTGCGCGGAGAGATCGACGCGTTCCTCAACAATATGCGGGCCGCGTAAGCAGCCGTCCCATGGCCCGGACGGAGCGCAGTCCGAGATAGTGCCGCAAGCGAGAAAGGCCCGGGTTGCGCTGCGCTCCATCCGGGCTGCGGAAAAACCCGTCCGGCATGACCGCCATGCGGCGGCCAGCTCGCGTCCTTTTTCGGCTGGCGCGCCGCAGCCAGTGGGTTTAAGTCGGTAGCATGAACTCAAAGAGCGACATTGTGCAGTCCTTCGCCGAGGCCCTGCGCTACCCCTGGGAACAACATCCCGGCCCGGAGCAGGTCGTCGAGGTGAAGCCGGGCGTGTTGTGGGCGCGGCTGAAGCTGCCGTTCCGCCTCAACCATGTGAACATCTACCTGCTCGCCGACGGCGACGGCTATGCCATCGTCGATACCGGCTTCGGCAATGAAGAGACAATCGAGGCCTGGACCAGGCTGTTCGACGGACCGCTGAAGGGCGTCAACATCACGCGCCTGATCGTGACCCATTCCCATCCCGATCATGTTGGGCTGGCGGGGTGGATCGTCGAGCGGTTCAGCTGCCCGCTGGTGATGTCGCAGGTCGAATATCTGCAATCGGTCTATCACCAGAACCGCGGCACCGAGGAACGGCAGGAGGCGCAGCGGTTGTTCTTCCGCCGCCACGGCATGGACGAGTCGCTCACCGAAAAACTGCTCGGCCGGGGCCAGGACTATCTCAAGCGCGTCTCGGTGCTGCCGCCGTCCTATCGCCGCATCTCGCATGGCGACGACGTCGTGATTGGCACGCGCCGCTTCAAGGTGATCACCGGCGGCGGTCACGCGCTCGACCAGGTGATGCTGTATTGCGCCGACGACAAGCTGTTCCTCTCGGCAGACCAGGTGCTGAGCAAGATCTCGCCGAACGTCAGCGTGTGGGCGGTCGAGCCCGACCAGAACTCGCTCGGCGAATATCTGGCCTCGCTCGCCAGCCTCACCACGACGCTGCCCTATGACGTGCTGGTGCTGCCGGGCCACGGCGTGCCGTTCTACGGACTGAAGACCCGCATCAAGCAGCTCGCCGATCACCACGAGGAGCGTTGCCGCCTGATCGCGGAAGCCTGCCGCGAGGTGCCGCAGACCTCGCGGGCCCTGGTGCCAGTCGTATTCAACAAGCACGTGCTGGACGAGCACCAGATGGGTTTTGCCGCCGGCGAGCTCGTCGCCCACGTCAACTACATGATCGTCGAAGGCCGGTTGACGGCCGAAACCAAGGACGGCGTGCTCCAGTTCAGGACGACTTGAGCTCTGGCTTCGTTTCTCCCTCCCTGCAGGGAGGGACCAGGCGTCAGTAGTCCACCTTCATCAGATACAGCCCCTCCGGAGGGGCGACGATGCCGCAGGCGGCGCGGTTGCGGGCGGCAAGCGCGGCCGAGAGATCGTCCGCGGTCCAGCGGCCTTCGCCGACCCACATCAGCGAGCCGACCATCGAGCGCACCTGGCTGTGCAGGAAAGAGCGCGCCGAGGTGACGACGGTGACCTCGCGGCCGTCGCGCATCACGTCGAGCTGGTCGAGCGTCTTCTCCGGCGACTTCGCCTGACACTCGGTGTCGCGGAACGTCGTGAAATCGTGCTTGCCAAGCAGGTGTTGTGCCGCTGCGTGCATCGCGTCGGCGTCGAGCCGGCGCGGCACGCGCCAGGCGTGGCCGATATCGAGCGCGAGATTGGCGCGGGTGTTAACGATGCGGTAGCGGTAGTGGCGCTTCACCGCCGAGAAGCGGGCCTCGAATGTATCAGGCACGATCTCGGCCTCTAGCACCGCGATCGGATGCGGCCGCAGATGCGCGTTCAGCCCGTCGCGAAAACGGCCCGGCGGAAACTGCTTCTCGATGTCGACATGGGCAACCTGGCCGCGCGCATGCACGCCGGCATCGGTGCGGCCCGCACCGTGGACGCGCAGATCCGCGCCGGTCATCGCCTTCACGGCGGCCTCCAGCGCGCCTTGCACCGACGGCAGCGTCTCCTGCACCTGCCAGCCGAAAAACGGCGCGCCGTCATATTCGATGGTGAGCTTGTAGCGGGGCATCAAGCCAGCCGCATCGGCGGCTTCAGAGGCACACCGCGCAAGAAGTCCACGGCCTGCATGCGCGCCTTGCCTTCGCGCTGGAGCTCGAGGACGCGTATGGCGCCCTCGCCGCAGGCGATCGTCAGTTGGTCGTCGAGCACCGCTCCCGGCGCGCCAAAACCCTTCGCGAGTTCACACCGCAGGATTTTTACGCGCACATTTTCGCTCAGCCCGGCCAGCTCGGCCCAGGCGCCGGGGAACGGCGACAGGCCGTGGATGTGGCGCAGCACCTCGCGCGCCGGCTTCGTCCAGTCGATCCGCGCCTCGGCCTTGTCGATCTTGGCAGCATAGGTCACGCCGTCCTCGCTCTGCTTCCGGAGCTGAAGTCCGCCGCGGGCGAGCGCAGCCATCGCGCGCACCATCAGATCGGCGCCAAGCCGGGACAGACGGTCGTGCAAATCGGCCGCGGTCATGGTGTCGGTGATCGCCAGCCGTTCGGCCATGGCGACGTCGCCGGTGTCGAGGCCGACATCCATCTTCATCACCATGACACCGCTCTCGGCATCGCCCGCCATGATCGCGCGGTTGATGGGAGCTGCGCCACGCCAGCGCGGCAGCAGCGAGGCGTGCAGATTGTAGCAGCCGAGCTTTGGCGCATCGAGGATGACCTGCGGCAGGATCATGCCGTAGGCGACGACGACGGCCGCGTCGGCGTCAAAGGCGCGGAACTGTTCCAGCGCTTCGGGCGTCTTCAACGTCTTCGGCGTCAGCACGGGAACGCCGAGTTTTCGCGCGGCTTCCTCGACGGGGGTCGGCTGCAATTGCAGGCCGCGCCGTCCGCCCGGCTTCGGCGCGCGCGTATATACCGCCGCAATCTCGTGACCATGCGCGACGAGCTCGAGCAGCGTCGGCACGGAGAAATCGGGCGTGCCCATGAAGATCAGACGGAGGGGCATGACAAGAACTCGATACGTTCCCTCCCCCCTTGCGGGGGAGGGCTAGGGAGGGGGGTGCCACACGACGCGCTCTCTCGGTTTGAGCGCGGGCGCCTTGTTGTTTGCACTCCGCAGATCGGGAGCACCTTTTGCTGGTCTACCCCCCTCCCCTGCCCTCCCCCGCAAGGGGGGAGGGAGCAGAGTGGAGTGCCTGGCTACTAATCGCTCACTCCGCCCGCTTGGCGGCCTTCTCGAACTTCTTGATCACGCGGTCGCGCTTGAGCTTCGACAGATAGTCGACGAACAGGACGCCGTTGAGATGGTCGATCTCGTGCTGGATGCAGGTGGCGTAGAGGCCTTCGGCGTCCTCTTCGTGCACCTTGCCGTCGAGATCGGTGAAGCGCACGCGCACCTTGGCAGGCCGCTCGACCTCCTCGTAATATTCGGGGATCGACAGGCAGCCTTCCTCGTAGACCGACAGATCCTCGGAGGAGGCGATGATCTCGGGATTGATGAAGACTCGCGGCTCCGGCTTGGTCTCGCCGTCCTGGTCCGGCTTGGCCAGATCCATGGTGATGAGCCGCAGCGGCCGCGCGATCTGGATCGCCGCCAGGCCGATGCCGGGCGCGTCGTACATGGTTTCGAACATGTCGTCGGCAAGCTTGCGGATCTCCGGCGTGACCTTCTCGATCGGCTTGGAGACCAGACGCAGCTGCTTGTCGGGCAGGATGATGATTTCTCTGAGGGCCATGGCCGCGATTTAAGCTGCGCACCGGATGCGGTCAATCCGGCCGGGAACTCCGTTAACGATCCGCTAACCATAAAACTTCAGGTTTCGTTAACCACGAAAATTAGGGGGTAGTTAACCATAAATGTTCGCTATTCGTTCGTGTCGCCAGGCGAATCGGCTAGAAGGACAGGCATGAACGAGACCATTTTCATGCTCGGCGACTGGCCGGTGCGCACCATCGATGCGCTGATCGGCTTCGGCGTCCTGGTCCTCATCCTGCTGGTGATGATTGCGGTCGTGATCGCGAGGTCAGGGCGGCGCGGCGCGGAACTCGCGATGGCGAATGCCATCCGGGCCGACGAGCTCGAGGAGCGCATCAGCCAGATGCTGCACGCCCAGAGCGAGTCCTCGGGCCGGGTCGATGCCATGACCCAGGCGCTGGCCGGCCGCCAGGCCGAGATGGCGCGCGCGGTCAACGAGCGGCTGGATTCGGTGACCCACCGCGTCGGCCAGTCCATGGAGCACTCTACCCGCAACACCATGGAGAGCCTGCGCGCGCTGCACGAGCGGCTCGGCATCATCGACAGCGCCCACAAGAACCTCACCGACCTCACCACCCAGGTGACGACCTTGCGCGATGTGCTCGCCAACAAGCAGTCGCGCGGCGCCTTCGGACAAGCGCGGATGGAGGCGATCGTCCAGGACGGTCTGCCGAAGGGTGCCTACGAATTCCAGTTCACGCTTTCGACCGGCAAGCGGCCCGACTGCGTTGTGTTCCTGCCCGACCAGCGCCCGCTCTGCATCGATGCGAAATTCCCGCTGGAAGCGATGACCGCGCTGCACGACGCCCGCACCGACGAGGAGAAGCGGACCGCGGCGCAGCGGCTGCGCAGCGACGTGATGAAGCATGTCAGCGACATCGCGG
Source organism: Bradyrhizobium sp. SZCCT0153 (assembly GCF_018129995.1). Taxonomy (GTDB): domain Bacteria; phylum Pseudomonadota; class Alphaproteobacteria; order Rhizobiales; family Xanthobacteraceae; genus Bradyrhizobium; species Bradyrhizobium japonicum_G. Next base: position 1,089,161 of record NZ_JAFCKS010000001.1, on the reverse strand, counting down.
AAAAATACCTCGTCACCGGCGAGACCCAGGAGATGGCGCTGATGTTCGTGCCGTCGGAATCGGTCTATGCCGAGATCCACGACGGTTTCGACGACGTGATCCAGAAGGCCTACCGCGCCCGCGTGGTGCTGGTGTCGCCCTCGCTGCTGATGCTGGCGATCCAGGTGATGCAGCAGATCATGAAGGACGCGCGCATGCGCGACGCGGCCGACCAGATCCGCACCGAAGTGATCAAGCTCGGCGACGACCTCGGCCGCCTGCGCGACCGCGTGCTGAAACTGCAGAAGCACTTTGCCGACGCCAACGAGGACGTCCGCCAGGTGCTGATCTCCGCCGACAAGATCGAGAAGCGCGCAGGAAGAATCGAGGAGCTCGATTTCAGCAAGACCGATGCGCCCGAAGGCCCGCACCTGGTGGCGACAGGTGCTCCGGAGCTGTTCCCGAGGAAGCTCCAGGCGGGGGAGTGAGGCACTTCCCTCTCCCCCGTAAGAACGGGGCGAGGGAAAGAGGCAGCGCCCCCAGAATCTGCTAACACCACCCCATGACCGCACCCGACGCGACCTCGCCCGCCGGCACCGACGCCCCCGCCACCTCCTGGCGCGACAGCCTTGCCGTTTACCTGCAACCGCGGGTGCTGATCGTGCTGTTCCTCGGCTTCTCCTCCGGGCTGCCGCTGGCGCTGTCAGGATCGACGCTCCTGGTGTGGATGCGGGAGGCCGGGGTCGATCTCAAGACCATCGGGCTATTTGCGCTGGTCGGCACGCCCTACACGCTGAAATTCCTGTGGGCGCCGCTGGTGGATGCGGTGCACGTGCCGCTGTTCACCCGCGCTTTCGGGCGGCGGCGCGGCTGGCTGGTGTTCTCGCAACTGCTGCTGATCATCGCGATCCTGCTGCTGGCGCTCACCGACCCCGCAAGCTCGCCGTTCTACGTCGCGCTGGGCGCGCTGCTGGTCGCGACGATGTCGTCAACGCAGGACATCGTGGTCGACGCCTTCCGCGTCGAAAGCCTCCCGGAGAGCGAGCAGGCCGCCGGCATGGCATCATATGTCGCGGCCTATCGCATCGGCATGCTGGTCTCGACCGCGGGCGCGCTGTTTATCGTCTCGGGCTTCGAGAGCACCGGCATTGCCCGCACGTCGGCCTGGATGTGGGGCTATGTGGTGATGGCGACGATGGTGCTGATCGGGACGATCACGGCGCTCGTCGCAACCGAGCCCGGGCAATCGGTGCGGGCGGAAGCTGCGACAAAGGCCGAGACCGCCTTCGTGCGCGTGCTGCACGCCGCGACCGGCGCCTTCTCGGAATTCCTGACGCGCAAGGACGCAATCGCCGCGCTCGCCTTCGTCGTGCTGTTCAAATTTACCGACGCCTTCTCCGGCACCATGACGGCGCCGTTCGTGATCGACCTCGGCTTCTCCCGAAACGACTATGCGGCGATCGTGAAGGGCGTTGGCCTCGCCGCAACACTGATCGGCGGCTTTGCCGGCGGCTTCGTTGCGCGGCGCTATTCGCTTTCGACCAGCCTCTGGATCGGCGGCGTGGTGCAGGCGCTCGCCAACCTCTCGTTCTCCTGGCTCGCATTCGTCGGCACCAGTCAATGGGCGCTCGCTTTCGCCATCACCTGCGAAAATTTCACCAGCGCCATCGGCACCGTGATCTTCGTCGCCTACCTTTCGGCGCTGTGCCAGAACCCGCTGCACACGGCGACACAATACGCGCTGCTCACCGCGCTTGCGGCGGTCGGGCGGACCTATCTTTCATCAGGCGCCGGCTTCGTGGCGGACACGACGGGCTGGCCGCTGTTCTTCATGATCTGCGTGCTGGTGGCGATCCCGAGCCTGGTGCTGCTCGCCTGGCTGCAGAAACGCGGGCATTTCGAGGCGCTGGGGCCGGTGCGGGTGTAGGTCGACGCTTCCACCTTCGTCATTGCGAGCGAAGCGAAGCAATCCAGAGAGCGGAGCGCGCGCTCCTACTGCTTCTTGATCAGGCTCCACTTCGTGATCACGGCCTCGCTCATCTGGCCGGGATCGTTGGCGCAGGCGACCTCGTCGACCTTGACCGAGATCTCCTTGCCGGCGAACGTCTTCAGCTGCGCGGCCTGCGCGTTACCGCTGGGAACGAGCTGGAAGGTCTCGGGCCCGGTCTCGAGATTGCAAAGCCCGTTCGGCGCTGGAAGGCGGCGTGGCTCGGAGGTGATCTGGTACATCGCAATCCGCTTGCCGGCGTTCTTGACGTCGCGCACTTTCATCGCATTCAACTCGCCCGACAGCACATCGCCGGTGTTGATCGGCTTGCCGGGCTTGGACGGCGGCGGCGCCTCGTCGCCCTGCTGCGCGGAGACGGCCGGCGTCACCAGCATCGTCATCATCGCGACCAAAGCCAATCGTGTGGCGAAAAGTTTCGTCATGTCGTCCGTTCCGTCAAGGCTGGATGGCTAGAACAGGGTGCGCTGCCGCATCGCAGCCGATAGCGTACCTTCATCGAGATAATCAAGCTCGCCGCCGACCGGCACGCCATGGGCGAGCCGCGTCACCTTCACGTTGGCGTCCTGAAGCAGGTCGGTGATGTAATGCGCCGTGGTCTGGCCGTCGACGGTGGCATTGAGGGCGAGAATGACCTCATGCACCTGCGCGTCATGTGCGCGCGCGACCAGCGCGTCGATGGTGAGGTCTTGCGGACCGACCCCGTCGAGCGGCGACAATGTCGCGCCCAGCACATGGTAGCGCCCTTGAGTCGCATTTGCCCGCTCCAGCGCCCAGAGATCGGCCACGTCGGCGACGACGACGATGATTGCAGGATCGCGCTTCGGGTCGGTGCAGACGGTGCAGGGATTTTGCGTGTCGATGTTGCCGCAGGTCTTGCAGACCTGAACCTTGTCCAGCGCGACCTGCATGGCCGAGGACAGCGGCATCATCAGCGCCTCGCGCTTCTTGATCAGATGCAGCGCCGCGCGCCGCGCAGAGCGCGGACCGAGGCCAGGCAGCCGTGCCAGGAGCTGGACCAGCCGCTCGATTTCAGGACCTGCAACCGCGCCCATATTACTGGCCGAACAGCCCCGGCGGCAGGCCGAGCCCGCCGGTCAGCGACTGCATCTTCTCTTGCATCGCAGTCTCGGCCTTCCGGCGCGCATCGCCAAGGGCGGTAACGAGCAGGTCTTCCAGAACCTCGCTCTCTTCCGGCTTCATCAGCGAGGGATCGATCTTGACGCCTTTGACGTCCATCTTCGCGGTCATGCGCACTGCGACGAGACCGCCGCCGGAGATGCCCTCGACCTCGACGTTGGCAAGCTGGTCCTGCATCTCCTGCATCTTGGATTGCAGCTGCGCCGCCTGCTTCATCATGCCTAGAAAATCAGCCATGGGTGATTGTCCTCGAAACTGGCTCTAGAGATCGTCGCCGTCGGAACCGTCCGGCGGATCGTCGCTGCCATAGTCGGCGTTTATATTGGATTCCGGGGTCTCGGGCGCAAGCTTTCGGACCTCGACGACCTTGGCTCCGGGGAAACGCGACAGCACCTCCCGTACGCGCGGATCGGCCTCGGCGGTGCGCGCATGTTCCTGCTTCGCAGCCTGGTTCACCGAGCGCAGCGTCGGCTGGCCCTGCTCGTTGGAGACGATCACAGTCCAGCGGCGGCCGGTCCACAGCTCGAATTTTCGCGCGAGCTCGGAGATCATGGTCTTGGAGGCGTTGGGCTCGAGCGCGACTTCCAGCCGGCCCTCCTCGAAACGGACGAGACGCATGTCGCCTTCGAGCGCGCCCTTGGTCATGAGGTCACGCTTCTGCCCGGCGAGCGCGACGAGCTGGGTGAAGCTCGCAATGCGAAGCGCCGGTGCCGCGGCCTGCGGGTCGGCCGCGGGCGCGGCCATCTGTGGGCGGGCGCCACCGCCGAACGAGGACGGCGACGATGTCGGCATGCGAACAGGCGGCGCAGAGGCCACCGGCGCGGCGGGCGCGCTGCGCGCGGCGCTGCCGCCGCTTACGACCGACGCGCCGCCATCGTTCTGCTCCAGCATCCTGATCGCTTCGTCCGGCGTCGGCAGGTCGGCGACATAGGCGATGCGCACCAGCACCATCTCGGCAGCCGCGGCGGGGCGCGTCGCGGCCTGCACCTCGGTGATGCCCTTGAGCAGCATCTGCCACATCCGCGACAGCACGCGCATCGAGATCTTCGACGCGAAATCCCGCGCACGCACGCGCTCGGTCTCGCCATAGGCGACGTTGTCGGCAGTCGCAGGCACGATCTTCACGCGGGTGACGAAGTTGACGAATTCGGCGAGGTCCGAAAGCACGACGATGGGATCGGCCCCGACGTCGTACTGGTCGCGGAACTCCTTGAAGGCGCTCGCGATGTCGCCGCGCGCCAGCGAATCGAAGAGGTCGATGACGCGGGTGCGGTCGGCAAGCCCCAGCATCTGCCTGACCGCATCGGCCTTCACGGCGCCGGCCGCATGCGCAATCGCCTGGTCGAGCAGCGACAGCGAATCGCGCACCGACCCTTCAGCCGCACGCGCGATGATGCCGAGCGCCTCGGGTTCGATCTCGACGTTTTCCTTCGCGGCAATGCTGGCGAGGTGCTTCATCAGCACGTCGGCCTCGACACGGCGGAGATCAAAGCGCTGGCAGCGCGACAGCACGGTGACCGGAACCTTGCGGATCTCGGTCGTGGCGAACACGAACTTGGCGTGCTCCGGCGGTTCCTCCAGCGTCTTCAGGAAGGCGTTGAACGCCGCCGTCGACAGCATGTGGACTTCGTCGATGATGTAGACCTTGTAGCGGGCGCTGGCCGGCGCGTAGCGCACGCTGTCATTGATCTGGCGGACGTCGTCGACACCGGTGTGCGAGGCCGCGTCCATCTCCAGCACGTCCATGTGCCGGCTTTCCATGATTGCCTGGCAATGCACCCCTAGCGTCGGCATGTGGATGGTCGGGCCCTTCACCGAACCATCCGGCATCTCGTAGTTGAGTGCACGGGCCAGGATGCGCGCAGTGGTGGTCTTGCCGACGCCGCGGACGCCGGTGAGAATCCAGGCCTGCGGAATGCGGCCGGTCTCGAATGCATTCGAGACCGTCCGGACCACGGCCTCCTGGCCGATCAGATCGTCAAAGCTCGAAGGGCGGTATTTGCGCGCCAGGACCCGGTAGGGCGTTCCAGCCTGGCCGGCGCTATCGGGATTGGGAGGGGCGCCAGCGTCGGTCATCGGTCGATCCGCAATGAAATGTCTTTCGGCCGGCGTTTGCGGAAAGGAGCGCGCTGGCGGGAAACCCGCCGGCGCAATTCGCTCGGAGAAACAGGTAGGAGACTGACGAGCGACCCGATCCGGACCTCGTTAGGGCTGCTTCCTTCCGGACCTGACCCGGTTGGCGAGTGGCTCGTCCACCGCCAATCTCCCGGTGCCTATTTGGGGCCAAAAGGGCCGGAAAGCAAGCGGGTATCGCCCGCATGGCCGGGGCCTGCCCAGCATCCGGGCAATTCATGATCTGCCCAGCCGACAGGCTGTGCTTTCGCTGCCAAGGCTGCCTTGGTATGAACGCAGCCGGAACCCCATCCAACCAGAAAAGCGATTGATCCCAATGGTTACACGTCGTGATGTTGCATCGATTGTCGGGCTTGGCGCCATTGGCGCGGTGACCGCGGGCGCGCTGGCGTCGCCTGCCGTTGCCCAGGCGGCCGATCCCAACGAATCGACCTTCGCCCGCATCCGCCGCACCAAGAAGATGCGGATCGGCGCCGTCGGCGGCGGCGCGCCCTATTACATGAAGGATCTCGCCAGCGGCCAGTGGAAGGGTTTCTACATCGACATCGCCAAGGGGCTCGCCGACGACATGGAGGCCGAGCTCGAGATCACCGAGACCACTTGGGGCAATTCGGTGCTGGACCTGCAGTCCAACAAGATCGACATCTTCTTCGGCCTGAACCCGACCCCGAAACGCGCGCTGGTGATCGACTTCTCGGTGCCGGTCTTCAACAACGCCTTCGGCATCCTCTGCAAGAAGGACTTCAAGCCGAAGAGCTGGGCCGAGCTGAACTCGCCCGACGTCAAGATCGCCGTCGACCAGGGCTCCTCGCACGACCAGGTCGTCAGCCGCCTGACGCCGAAGGCGCAGATCTCGCGGCTGAAGACCGCGGACGACGCCACCGCAGCTCTGCAGACCGGGCGCGTCGACGCCCAGTGCCTGATCACCATGCTGTCGCTGACCGTGCTGAAGAAGAACCCCTCGCTCGGCCAGTTCGTGCTGCCGACGCCGATCTTCGCCACCACGTCGAACGCCGGCTTCCGCCGCGAGACCGACAAGACCTGGCGCGATTACGTCAATACCTGGATCGACTTCAACAAGGGCCTCGGCTTCATTCGCAATGCGATCATCACCAACATGGAGCTGGTGGGCGTGACCGAGGCGGACATTCCGCCTGGCGTTTCATTGTAAGCGATGAGATCAGGGCTTGCTCGTTCCGCCCCTCTCCCGCTTGCGGGAGAGGGGCGGGGTGAGGGTGTCTCCGCAATCGAGAACCCCTGTGGGAAGAGAGCCCTCACCCGCACCGCATCTTCGATGCGATGCGACCTCTCCCGCAAGCGGGAGAGGTGAAGCAAGAAAGAACACATGTATCAGTGGGACTTCGGCATCCTCTGGAGCTATCGCTGGCTCTTTCTCAACGGGCTCGGCGTCACCGTCGGCTTCACCGTGGTCATCGTCATACTCGGGGTCGTCTTCGGCCTGTTCGGGGCGTTCGGCAGCCTGTCGCGCTTCAAGGCGGTGCGCATGCTCGCGCTCACCTTCATCGAGGCATTCCGCTGCACGCCCATCCTGGTGCAGCTGATCTGGTTCTACTACGCGCTGCCGATCCTCGCCGGCGTCGAGATGACGCCGATCACGGCTTCGGCGCTGGCGCTCTCGCTCTATGGCGGTTCGTTCTATTCGGAGATCATCCGCGGCGGCATCATCTCGATCGACCGCGGCCAGTCGGAGGCCGGCGCCGCGCTCGGCATGACCCCTGGCCAAAGCATGCGGCGCATCGTGCTGCCGCAGGCGATCAAGCGGATGATTCCGGCCCTGATGAATCAGTCGATCATCCAGTTCAAGAACACCTCGCTGGTTTCGGTGCTGGCGGTGCCTGACCTCGTCTACCAGAGCCAGGTCGCCGCCCATGACAGCTACCGGCCTCTGGAAACCTACACCGCGGTCGCCGTCGCCTATGCGGCGATCCTGATTCCCCTGACCATCCTCGTCCGGCGAGGCGAGAAGCGACTGGCGGTCAGCGAATGAGCGAGACGTCAAAGATCGAGATCCGCGGCTTGCGCAAGAGCTTCGGCAGCAACGAGGTCTTGAAGAACATCAATCTCGACGTCGCCAAGGGCGGCGTCGTGGCGCTGATCGGCCCCTCCGGCTCGGGCAAATCGACGCTGCTCCGCTGCATCAATCTGCTGGTCGCGCCCGACGGCGGCAGCGTCCGCGTCGGCGACACGCGCTTTGCATTCGGTGACGGCACGAAGCTGCCCGACGTGAAGACGCTGGCAAAATTCCGCGCCACCACCGGCATGGTGTTCCAGCATTTCAACCTGTTCCCGCACATGACGACGCTCCAGAACGTGATGGAAGGGCCGGTCACGGTGCGGCGCATGACCAGGGCGGATGCCGAAAGGCTCGCACGTGCGCAGCTCGCCAAGGTCGGGCTCGCGGAAAAGGCCGACCAATACCCGGCGACGCTGTCCGGCGGACAGAAGCAGCGTGTCGCGATCGCGCGGGCGCTGGCGATGGAGCCGGACGTGATGCTGTTCGACGAAGCCACCTCGGCACTCGACCCTGAGCTCGTCGGCGAAGTGCTCGCTGTCATCCAGCAGCTGGCGTCGGAGGGTATGACCATGGTGATCGTGACCCACGAAATCGCCTTCGCCCGCGAGGTCGCCGACCGCCTCATCTTCATGCGCGACGGCGTCGTGGTCGAGGAAGGCCCGGCGCGTCAGGTGATCGACAATCCGCAGGAAGCCGCAACGCGGGCGTTCCTCAGCCATTTCCACCGCACCGGCGCATTGCCGCCGGCCAACGCAACACCGTGATGCCCAACATCGATCGTGCCTATCTCGTCACCGGTGCCGCCAGCGGCATCGGCCGCGCCACCGCAAAGCTGCTGGCGGCGCCCGGCACTGCGCTGCTGCTGCACACGCGCTCGAACGCAGAGGGACTCGACGCCACTACGGCGGAGGCCGAAGCGCTAGGCGCTGTGGTGGCAAAATGCCTCGGCGATCTCGCCGAAGAGGCCGCGGCGACTGATGCCATCGCCGCCGCGCAAACGGCCTTCGGCCGGCTTGATGGATTGATTCTGGTCGGCGGCCACGCCCGTCGCGGCAGTGCGATCGGCACGTCCGCGGATCAGTTCCGCCAAGCGATGGACGAATCCGCACTGGCATTCACGCGGTTGGTCGACGCCGCGCTGCCGTTGCTGCGTGCAGGGCGTGACGCGCGGATCGTGGCGGTGTCATCCTTCGTGGCACATGCGATCCGCCCCGAATTCGCGCCTTTCGCGGCGACGGCCGCGAGCCGCTCCGCGCTCGAAGCTCTGGTGCGCTTGACCGCGGTCGAGCTCGCGAGTGAGGGTATCTCCGTCAATGCGGTCGCACCGGGTCTCATCGTCAAGGACAAGCCGAGCGAGAGCCGGCTGTCGCCCGAACAGATCGCAGCGACCGAGGCGCTGATCCCGATGCGCCGCCGCGGGCGGCCGGACGAGGTGGCCGAAATCATCGCCTTCCTCGCATCGCCAAAAGCATCCTACGTCACCGGCCAAGTCTGGCACGTCAATGGAGGCCTGACATGACAGAAGTAACCGTCGCACGTCTCAGGCTGTTCCTGATCGAGAGCCCGATCAAGATGGCGCGCCTCCAGGGCGTCGGCAACGTCAAGGGCACGGTAAAGCGCGTGCTGATCGAGCTCACGGCCAGCGACGGCGTGATCGGCTGGGGCGAAGCGGCGCCGTGGGAGGTGTTCACGGGAACACCGGAAGCCGCGTTCTCCGCGCTCGACATTTATTTGCGCCCGATCGTGCTCGGCAAACCCGTGCGCCGTATCCGCGCGCTGATGGCCGAACTCGACCGCGCGCTGGTCGGGCATGCCGAGGCCAAGGTCGCGATCGAGATGGCGCTGCTCGACATCGTCGGCAAGTCGTCCGGACTTTCGGTCGCCGACCTGCTCGGCGGCCGCGTGCGTGACACGATCCCGCTGTCGTTCTCGATCGCCGATCCCGATTTCGCTGCCGATCTGGAGCGGATGAGGAAAATGGTTCCGGATGGCAATGTCATCTACAAGGTCAAGACCGGCGTGAAGCCGCATCGCGAGGATCTCGACCATCTCGAGGCGATCCGAAAGGAGTTCGGCGACAAGGTCGATCTTCGCGTCGACTACAACCAGGCGCTCGCGCCGTTCGGTGCCATCAAGATTTTGCGAGATGTCGAAGAATTCGCGCCGACCTTCATCGAGCAGCCGGTGCCGCGCAAATATCTCGATGTCATGGCACAGCTCGCCGCGGCGCTGGAAACACCCGTGCTTGCCGACGAAAGCTGTTTTGATCGCCGCGACATGATGGAGGTGGTGCGCCGGGAGGCGGCCGATGCCGTCTCGATCAAGCTGATGAAGGCCGGCGGCCTGTTCGAGGCGCAGGCGATCATGGCCATCGCCGACATTGCCGGCCTGCCCGGCTATGGCGGCACGCTGTGGGAGGGCGGCATTGGGCTCGCCGCCGGCACGCAGCTGATTGCGGCAACGCCCGGCATCTCGCTGGGCTGCGAATTCTACATGCCGCATCACGTGCTCACGGAGGACGTGCTGGAAGAGCGCGTCGCCAATCGCGGCGGCCACGTCGTGGTGCCCGACGGCCCCGGCCTCGGCATCAGCGTCAGCGAGGCCTCGATCCGTGCCAATGCACGGGTGCTGGCGGAGGCGTAAAAGGCCGCCACGAATTCGCTGTCGTCCCGTCGAAGGCCAGGACGACAACGGTGCATGCGGCCCCTGCGGAGCCTCATCCTTCCCCAATCAAACTCGGTATCGTATGGTCGGGCCAAACAAGCCCGATCGCGTCGGGCAAGCTGGAAACCCATATGTCCGATCCCGCCTGGTCGCTCCACTCCCGCCTGAAAGAGGACACCATCGACATCGGCGACTTGCCGCTGTCGAAGGTGCTGGTCATCAAGGACGCGCATTATCCCTGGCTGCTGCTGGTGCCGCGGCGCGCGGACGCTGTCGAGATCATCGATCTCGACGAGGTGCAGCAGGCGCAGTTGATGACGGAGATCTCCCGCGTCTCGCGCGCGCTGAAGGAGATCACCAAATGCGACAAGCTCAACATCGCAGCGCTCGGCAACCTCGTGCCGCAGCTTCACGTCCACATCATCGCGCGCCGCACCAGTGACGCCGCCTGGCCGCGACCGGTCTGGGGTGTAATGCAGCCCTTGGCGCATGACGCCACCGAGGTGCAGAATTTCATCAGCGCGCTTCGCCGCAAGATCTGGTTGGGTTGAAAGAACAAGAATGTCAGCATTCGACTCGTTTCCGCTGGGACAGCCGGCCTTCGTCACCAACATCCTCGACCGCGCCGCGCATCTGCGCCGCGACGATGAAAAGCTGTTCGCGATGGAGCAGAAGCCCTCCTCGCGCGCCTACGTCGTCTACCGAGACTCGCTGCTGGTGAAGCGCGAGGGCGAAGGCGCGCGCGCGCTGCTGTCGATCGACGAGGCGCTGAAATGCGGCGCCAATCCCGGCACGGTCTTCCTGGGGCTGCGCGACGGCGCCGCGATGTTCGGGATGGGCCTGTCGCAGGCCGCCGCCGAGAAGCTGATCGGCCGCGACGATTACACCGTCACCGAGCTGCGCGGCATGGCGATGCAGGGCGCGATTCCGCCCGATGAGCTCTCGGCGATCGCAATGGCGAAGTCGATGGTGAGCTGGCACCAGCGCCACGGCTATTGCGCCAATTGCGGCACCCGCAGCGCGATGAAGGAAGGCGGCTGGAAGCGCGAATGTCCGAGCTGCAAGGCCGAGCATTTTCCACGCACCGATCCGGTCGTGATCATGCACGTTTCCTCCGGCGACAAATGCCTGCTCGGCCGTCAGAAGCAGTTTCCGCCCGGCATGTATTCCTGCCTTGCCGGCTTCGTCGAAGCCGCCGAGACAATCGAGGACGCGGTGCGTCGGGAAATCCTCGAGGAATCCGGGATCCGCTGCACCGACGTGCAATATTACATGACCCAGCCCTGGCCCTATCCGTCGTCGCTGATGATCGGTTGCAGCGCGCGGGCGCTGAACGAGGATGTCATCGTCGATCATTCCGAACTGGAGGATGCGCGCTGGTTCACGCGCGAGGAGGCCGCCCTGATGCTGAAACGGACGCATCCTGACGGACTCGCCGGCCCGCATCCGTTCGCAATTGCCCATCACCTGCTCGGCCGTTGGGTGCAGGACGGAAGCGGCGCTTGAGTTGAGGCGGTCGATGGCTGCATCAGGGATTGCACCGCGCATCCTCTGCATCGGCATTCCCGTGCGCGACCTCACCTTTCGTGTCGAGGCCGTGCCCGCGCGTGGCAGCAAGGCGAATGCGACCCATCTCGCGGAGATCTGCGGCGGCAATGCCCTCAATGCCGCGATCGCAATCGCCCGGCTTGGTGGACGTGTCACGTTCACCGGGCCGATGGGCGATCCCGGCGAGACGTCGAGCAGCTTCATTCTCGAAAGGATGGCCGCCGAAGGTATCGAAACCGCGCATATCGTGCGCATGCCGCGGTTGACGACGCCGGTCTCGGCAATCTTGATTGACCCTTCCGGCGAGCGAACGCTCACCATCTTTCGCGATCCCGGTCTGTGGAGCGTGAAGCTGCCTGACGCCGACGTACTGCTGACCGACTGCACGGCGGTTCTGGTCGAAAGCCGCTGCGCCGCGTTCGCGACCTCCCTCTGCAACGAGGCGCGACGGCGCGGCATTCCGGTCATCGTCGGCGTCGACCGAGCGATGACACGGACTGACGACCTCCTCAGGGCGGCCTCGCATCTGCTGTTCGCCAGCGAACAGGTGCGGGAGACTGCCGGCGTCGCCGACGACGGCAAGGCCTTGAAGCGCCTGGCCGGGCTGACGCCGGCCTTCCTGGCCGCCACGCGCGGCCCGCGCGGCACGATCTGGCTGAACGAGGCGGGTGAGTTCGAAGAGACGACGGCCTTTCCGGTCGAGGCCATCGACACGCTCGGCGCTGGCGACGTCTTCCATGGCGCCTTCACGCTTCGCCTTGCCGAAGGCGGCGACACGCGGGAGGCGCTGCGATTCGCCGCGGCAGCGGCGGCGCTGAAATGCACCCGCCATGGCGGCGGTCTGGCCGCCCCGCAACGCACTGAAGTTGAAGGACTTTTGCAACCGCTTTCCGAACGCAAGCCCCTGGGACCACCGAGATAATAGACTTGATATAGAAGAATTTTCTCTATATGAGGAAAAGCAGCCGTCAAAATGGAACAAAGTTCTTCAAATGACTGATCTTGCTGTCCAGCTCCCCGAGACCAGCCGCCGCCTCGACGCCATCGACCGCAAGATTCTGATGGTGCTCCAGGACGATGCCTCCCTGTCCGTCGCCGAGATCGGCGATCGCGTCGGCCTGTCCTCGACCCCCTGCTGGAAGCGGATCCAGCGCCTGGAGGCCGACGGCGTCATCCTAAAGCGGGTGGCGCTGGTCGACCAGAACAAGATCGGGCTCGGCATCTCCGTGTTCGTCTCGGTCGAGAGCTCCGATCATTCCGACGCCTGGCTCAAGAAGTTCGCCGAGGCCGTCAGCGCGATGCCCGAGGTGATGGAGTTCTACCGCATGGCCGGCGACGTCGACTACATGCTGCGCGTCGTGGTCGCGGACATGCAGGCCTATGACGTGTTCTACAAGAAGCTGATCAGCGCCGTGCCGCTGAAGAACGTCACCTCGCGCTTTGCGATGGAAAAGATCAAGTCGGTCACCGCGCTGCCGATCCCGGCAGTGGTCGCCGCCTGACACTCACGCCGGTTGAAACACCGGCAGCTTGACGTTGACGCGCGTGCCCCCGCCCGGGGCCGCGCCGATCTCGATGGTTCCGCCATGGGCCTCGACCAGGCTGCGTACCACGGCCAGACCAAGCCCGGCGCCGCCGGTCGCGCGGTTGCGCGACTTCTCCAGCCGATGGAACGGCTCCAGCACGGTCTGTCGCTCGCTGGCGGGGATACCCGGCCCCTCGTCGTCGATCGACACCACAATCGCCCCATCCTTCAAGGCCGTCCGCACGTGCGCGACACGGCCGTAGGCGAGCGCGTTGTTGACGACATTGGCAAAGATCCGCCGCAGCGCCAGCCGGTCGCCGAGCACGACGCTCGTCTGCGCGCGCTCGTCCGAGACCAGATCGACCGCTGCGCCGTGGACACGCCGGTCGTGCACTTCCGCAGCAATCAAGGCGGCAAGCTCGATCATCTCCTGTGACAGACCTCCGGCGCCCGCACGCGTCGACAGCAGCGCGTCGTCGAGCAGGCGGATCATGTCGTCGATATCGGCAACCGCCCGCTGGCGCTCGGCATCATCGGGAATATGCTCGACCCGCAACCGCAATCTTGTTGCGAACGTCCTGACATCGTGGGCGATGCCGCCAACCAGTGTCATGCGCGCACGCAGCATTTCAGCGAGCCGACCTTGCAAGCGGTTGAACGCGGCAATAACGGCACGGATCTCCGGCGCGCTGCGCTTTGCGTCCGGAAGCGGCGGTGGATCGGTCGACAGGTCGACGCGATCGACCGCCGCGGCGAGTTGCGCCAGCGGCCGCGTCTCGCGCTGCATCACGAGCAGCGCCAGCAGTGCCACAATCGATCCGAACAGGCCCGCGCCGAAGCCGACGGGCAACCCGAGCGGTGTGACCGGCAGACGGGTATAGGCATCGATGATCAGCATCTCGCCGCTGCGCAGGCCGATACGGAACTCGATCGCATTGGCCATCAGCCGCGCGATCCGCGGAAACACCCGGCTCATGCGACGATCGGGCGGCGACACAATCTCGACCGGACGGCCCGCAAGGCCGGCCGCATAGGTCTCGCGCAATTGTTGTTGCTGTGGCGGCGTCTCGCCGCTGACCGGCACGGCCGACGGCACGATCCGCACCATGAATTGCGGAGACGACACCGCGTCGAGCACGGCCTGCCGCGTATCGGAGGTGGCGCGCTCGACGAGCGTCGCGAGCGCATCGAGTCGCGCTGGCGAGGGCCGTGTCAGCTCGTTCTCGTGGACCGTGGTCCGGTAGAAAATCGCCACCACGACCGTGACCACCACCGAAAATCCGATCAGTCCGATCAGGGCGAGCCGCGCGGCGAGCGTCACGCGCAGCATCACGACACCTGCTTGACGGTGGCAGTGAACAGATAGCCGCCGTTGCGTACCGTCGTGATCAGATTGGAGCCCGGACTTGCGCCGTCGAGCTTCTTGCGCAGCCGCGAGATCAGCATGTCCACGGTACGATCGAACGGCTCCGCCGAGCGTCCGCGAGTCCAGTCGAGGATCTGATCGCGAGTGAGCACGCGGCGCGGACGCTGCACGAAACAGCCGAGCAGGTCGAATTCCGCACTGGTCAGCTGCGGGGCCGCGGCGTCCGTCTCGATCATCTCGACGCTGCGTGCACCGAGATCGACCACGAAGCGGTCGAACGCAAAGCGGCGGATCAGGGGTTTTGCCGCCGTGCCGTTGGAACGACGAAGGATGGCGCGAATCCGCGCCAGCAATTCGCGCGGCCCGAACGGCTTTGCGAGATAGTCGTCCGCCCCCATCTCGAGGCCGACCACACGGTCGATCTCCTCGCTCTTGGCCGTCAGCATCAGGATCGGAATCTGGTCGTCGGCACGCAGCCTGCGGCAGATCGACAGACCGTCCTCGCCGGGGAGCATCAAGTCGAGGATCACGAGATCTGGGCGTAGGCGCTGAAGCATCGCGTCCATGGCCTTGCTGTCGCCGACGCAAGCAACCTCGAACCCCTCGCGCCGCATGAAATCGGCGACGAGGCGGCTGATCTCGGGATCGTCCTCCACCATGAGGATCGTGGCCGGATGCGCGTTCATCGCCGCATTCTGGCTTACCGCGCGGCCCGCGCAAGGCTGCGGGCACCATTGTTACACAACGTTACACACGCCGGACAAAGCCATAACAAACGTTTCGCCCGGGCCACGCGGCGCTGACGCAGCATGCTCAGTCTCCTTGCATGGCTCCCGCTCACGGCAGCCCTCACACGTCAAGGAGACGACGACCATGACCAAACTAATTTTCTCCACCCTCGTCATCGGCGCGCTTTCGGTCGCGACAGCGGCGGACGCCAATGCCTGGACGCGGTCGGCGACGTCGAGCGGTCCCCGCGGCACGTCGAGTGTCACTGCGACGGGAAGCTGCGCCAACGGAAGCTGCTCGCGCAACGTCACCCGCACCGGCCCGGCCGGCAACACCTACACCCGCACCGGCACGGTCTCGCGCTGAGTCGCGGGCCGGGCCGTCGCCGCGTCCGCCCCACGCGGCGGCGGCCAATCCCACCAGATCAGAAAGGATGAACACAATGCCATCGGCTTTCCGTCTCCTTGCAGTCCCGCAGGCCGCGATCATCGTCGCCCTCGGTGTCGCGGCCTCGACTTCTGCGTTCGCCCAGAGCCAGCTGCAGACGCAGATCACGCCGCAAATGCGCAGCGAAGCGAGGGCCGTCATGCAGGCCTGCCGCGCCGACTATGACCGCCTGTGCAGCGACGTCACGCCGGGTGGCGGACGCATCCTCGCCTGCCTGCAATCCCATGCCGGCCAGCTCGCGGCGTCCTGCGCTCAGGCGATGCCACGCGCACAGGCGCTCCGGGACAGCGCCGTCAGCGCCGGCGTGGCGCCGAAATAGGAGGATGCCGTGGGCTACGCTTCACTCCTGCTCGATCCAACGCTCAGGCGCGTGATCCTGGCAACGGCGATCGGCCTGATGCTGCTTGAATACGGCATCGGCCGGCTCGCGCATCGCGAGACCCACGACTGGCGCGAAAGCGTCGCGTCATTTGGCGTTGCGCTGGGACAGAACCTGCTGCGCGCCGTGGAAGCCGGCATTCTCGCCGTACCGTTTGCCTTCCTCCACGAGCACCGCCTGTTCGACTTCGCTCAAGCCGGCCCGCCCGCGCTCGCCGGATTGTTCATCGGCAGCGAGTTTCTCTACTATTGGCAGCACCGCGCCTCGCATCGCATTCGCTGGATGTGGGCGACGCATGCGGTGCATCACTCGACGACACGGCTGAACCTGACGGCGGCGATCCGGCTCGGCTGGACCGGCAACATTTCCGGCAACTTCCTCTTCTTCCTGCCGCTGGCGCTGATCGGCTTTCATCCCCTCGCGATCATCGCAATGCTGGGGATCAACCTGTTCTACCAGTTCTTCATCCACAGCGAATTCGCGCCAAGGCTCGGCGCGCTCGAATGGCTGCTCAACACGCCGAGCCATCATCGCGTGCATCATGCCTGCAACGAGCCGTGTCTCGACCGGAACTACGGGGGTATCCTGATCGTGTTCGACCGTCTGTTCGGAACATTTGCCGAGCGGCCGTCGGACCAGCCGCTCCGCTTCGGCCTGGTCGGCGGCACGCCGTCCTTCAATCCGGTCCGGATCGCGCTCGGCGAATGGATCGCGATGCTGGACGACGCCTGGAAGGCCCGCGGACCAGGGGCGAAGCTCCGCGCCCTGTTCGGCCCACCGGGGATCTGAGCGCTCGCAGGCGCTCAGATCTTCTGATTGTACTCGCCGACTTCGGGATGCGTACGCAGCACGCTGTTCACCATCTCGAACATGTCGTGCATGCGTTGCTCGGAGACCGGGCTCTCGACCACCACCACGAGCTCCGGCTTGTTGGAGGAGGCCCGCACCAGGCCCCAGCTTCCGTCCTCGACCGTGACGCGGACGCCGTTGACGGTGACGAGGTCGCGGATCGCCTGGCCGCCGATCTTGGCACCCTTGGCCTGCAAGCCCTCGAAGTGCTTCACGACCTGGTCGATGACACCGTATTTGACCTCGTCGGCGCAATGCGGCGACATGGTCGGCGACGACCAGGTCTTCGGCAGTGCGTCCTTGAGATCGGCCATCGATTTGCCGGGCGCGCGGTCGAGCATGTCGCAGATCGCGATCGCCGAGACCAGGCCGTCGTCATAGCCGCGGCCATACGGCTTGTTGAAGAAGAAGTGGCCGGACTTCTCGAAGCCCGCGAGCGCGCCCGCCTCGTGAGTGCGGCGCTTCATGTAGGAATGGCCGGTCTTCCAATAGGTGGTCTTCGCGCCCTGCTTCTGCAGCACCGGATCGGTGATGAACAGGCCGGTCGACTTCACGTCGACGATGAAATGCGCGTCCTTGTGGATCGCGGACATGTCGCGCGCCAGCATCACGCCGACCTTGTCGGCGAAGATCTCCTCGCCGGTGTTGTCGACGACGCCGCAGCGGTCGCCGTCACCGTCGAAGCCGAGACCGACATCGGCCTTGTGCTGCAGCACCGCGTCACGGATCGCGTGCAGCATCTCCATGTCTTCGGGATTGGGGTTGTATTTCGGGAAGGTGTAGTCGAGCTCGGTGTCGAGCGGGATCACCTCGCAGCCGATCGCTTCCAGCACCTGCGGCGCGAACGCCCCGGCAGTGCCGTTGCCGCAGGCCGCGACCACCTTGAGCTTGCGCGTCAGCTTCGGACGGGTTGTGAGATCGGCGATGTAGCGCGCCGGATAGTTCTCGTGGAACTGGTAGGAGCCGCCGGCCTTGTTCTTGAAATCGGCATTGAGCACGATCTCCTTGAGCCGCGTCATCTCGTCCGGACCGAACGTCAGCGGACGGTTGGCGCCCATCTTCACGCCGGTCCAGCCATTGTCGTTGTGCGAGGCCGTGACCATGGCGCAGCAGGGCACGTCGAGGTCGAACTGCGCGAAATACGCCATCGGCGTGACCGCGAGGCCGATGTCGTGCACCTTGCAGCCCGCCGCCATCAGGCCGGAGATCAGCGCGTATTTGATCGATGCCGAATAGCCGCGGAAATCATGGCCGGTGACGATCTCCTGTTTGACCCCGAGTTCCGCAATCAGCGCGCCCAGCCCCATGCCGAGCGCCTGGATTCCCATCAGGTTGATTTCCTTTTGAAACAGCCAGCGCGCGTCGTACTCGCGAAAACCGGTCGCCTTCACCATGGGCTCGGATTCGAAGGCGTAGGTGTTGGGCAGCAATACGGATTTCGGCTTGGGGAACATTGAGACGGTCTCGCGAAAATGGCGGGAATTGATGCAGCCTTAGCGAATGCCAGGCCGCAGCGGAAGGCGGGAATGGCAGCTTATGGCTTATAATTGCGGCAGTTTGGTAACGGACAAAATCCGACCGTGAGCAGTCGAAATAGAGACGTTTCTTGAAATATACGGGCTCAGCGGCCTTTGGGAGATCGTTACTGCTCCAGCACCATCTGGCCGTTGGCGTACTCAAAGCGCTTGAGGCGGGACAGGAAGGAGAGGCCGAGCAGGTTTTCGGACAGCGCCTCGTCCGGCAACACCATGGCGTCGACGTCACGCACGATGAGGCCTCCGACGTCGAGCATGGCGATGCGGGTGCGGGCGGCCTTGATGGTGCCGTTGGCGGTGGAGACGGTGGCGTTGTACTCGCTGCGCGAGGGGCGCAGACCGAAGCGCGCTGCCGAGGTCTCGTTCAGCGCCACCACGGAGGCACCGGTGTCGACCATGAAGCCGATCCGCTGGCCCTCGATCCGGCCCTCGGCCTGGAAGTGGCCACGGCCATCGCGGGAAATGGCCAGGCTGCGGCCGCCTGTCGGCGCATTCGCCGCGACCGCAACCGTCGTGCGCGGCACCGAGGTGGCGGACGCGGAGCTCATCTTGTCCGCCATCTGCGCCATGAAGGTGCCGAGGCCGATCATGATCGCCGCGAGGATCATTATGTTACGCATCACACCACTTCCGAGCCCGAAAGCTCGATTTCACCACGCGACACGCCTGCCGGCGAGCTTAGCCACGGCCAAGCCCGTGTCATTTTGACGAAAAGGATGAGCGAACGGTTAATGCGCCTTCGCGAACCTCACGTCCCGCGCGGTTTCACGCGCCGGGTCGGCAGCGCGCTCGCGGGATCCTCCGGCCAGGGATGGCGCGGATAGCGGCCGCGCAGGTCGGAGCGTACGGCCGCGTAACTGCCGCGCCAGAAGCCGGGGAGATCGCGGGTCACCTGCACCGGGCGCTGCGCCGGCGACAGCAATTCCAGCACCAGCGGCACCTTGCCCGCCGCAATCGAGGGATGGGTGTTGAGGCCGAACAACTCCTGGAGCCGGACCGCGATGGTGGGCCCCTGCTCGGCCTCGTAGTCGATCGCGAGCACGCTCCCGGTCGGCGCCTCGAAATGCGTCGGCGCCTCGCGGTCGAGCCGCGCGCGCATGTCCCAAGGCAGCAGCGCCATCAGCGCGTCGGAGAGATCGCCGGCGGAGATGTCCTTCAGCGCGATCTTGTCGTAGAGCGCCGGCACCAGCCAATCATTTTGCCGCGCGATCAACCCGTCGTCGGAGAGATCGGGCCAGCTCGCGCCTTCCGCCTTGCGCAGGAACATCACGCGGTCGCGCCATTGTTTCGCTGCCTTCGACCAGGGCAGCCGGTCGAGGCCCGCGGCGATCAGCCCATCTGCGAAGATGCGCGCGGTATCCTCCGAGGGCGACACGGCAAGTGTCGCCTCCGACAGCGTGATCGCGTGCAGCGCGCGCTTGCGCCGCGCGCGCAGTGCCATCGCGCCGCGATCGAACGAGATTTCGTCCACGCTCTCGATATGCTCAGCGAAATGCCGCTCGATCTCGTCCTGGTTGATTTGCGCGGCGAGCAGGATGCGTCCGCTCGCGGCCGTTCCGGTCATTTCGCCAATTGCGACGTACGGCGCGCGGGCGAGCGATGAGGTCTGCTCCACGGCAGCGCCGCGGCCGTTGGCGAGCACGAAACTGCCATTGCCGCGGTTGCGCGCGACGCGATCCGGGAAGGCGTAGGCGAGCATCAGGCCGGTGGAGAGATCATCCTGCTGCCCCGCCTTCTCCGACGCCGCCACCTGCGAGGCCCAACGCCGCGCCAGGTCGCGCGCGCTCGCTGCCCGCGGCGAACGATCGCGGCGGAACTGATCGCGGCGGTGCTCGAGATTGACGCTGTCGCCGCCGAGCCCGCGCTCGGTGATGATGGCCGCGATCTCGGCTGCGGCTTCGCCCTCGCCGGCGCGATGCGAATCCACGATCATGCGCGCCAGCCGCGGCGGCAGGGCCAATGCGCGCAGGCTCTTGCCTTCCGCGGTGATGCGGCCGTCGCCATCGAGGGCGTTGAGCTCAGTCAAAAGGCTCTTGGCTTCCTTCCAGGCCGTCGCGGGCGGCGGATCGAGGAACGACAGCGCCGCGGGATCGGCGACGCCCCATTGCGCGAGATCGAGCACCAGCGAGGACAGGTCGGCGCTGAGGATTTCCGGTTGGGTGTAGTGGGCAAGCGACGCCGTCTGCGGCTCGTCCCAGAGCCGGTAGCAGACGCCAGGCTCGGTACGGCCGGCGCGGCCGCGGCGTTGATCCGCCGCCGCGCGCGAGACGCGCACGGTCTCGAGCCGCGTCAGTCCGATATCCGGTTCATAGCGCGGCACGCGGGCAAGGCCGGAATCGACCACGATGCGCACGCCTTCGATCGTCAGCGACGTCTCCGCGATCGAGGTCGCCAGCACCACCTTGCGCGTGCCCTTGGGCGCCGGCGAGATCGCGCGGTCCTGCACGGCGGCATCGAGCGCGCCGAACAGCGGCACGATCTCGATGCTGGCATCCTGCACGCGCTCGGCGAGGAGATTCTGGGTGCGGCGGATTTCGGCGGCGCCCGGCAGGAACGCCAGCACCGAGCCGCCATCGGCGCGCAGTGCAGACGCGATCGCATCCGCCATCTGCCGCTCGATCGGAGCATCCGCTTTGCGGCCGAGATAGCGCGTCTCGACCGGAAAGGCGCGGCCCTCGCTCTCGACGACGGGTGCATCGCCCAGCAGCTTGGCGACACGGGCGCCGTCCAGCGTGGCCGACATCACGAGGATACGCAGATCTTCGCGCAGGCCGAGTTGCGCGTCGCGCGCCAGCGCGAGACCTATATCGGCATCGAGCGAGCGCTCATGGAATTCGTCGAACAGGATCGCGGCGATGCCGGAGAGTTCGGGATCGTCGAGGATCTGGCGGGTGAAGATGCCTTCGGTTACCACCTCGATGCGGGTTGCGCGCGAGATTTTCGAGCCGAAGCGGACGCGATAGCCGACGGTCTCTCCAGTGCGCTCGCCGAGCGACTTGGCCATGCGGTCGGCGCTGGCGCGCGCGGCGATGCGGCGCGGCTCCAGCACGATGATCTTCTTGCCCCTGGCCCAGGGCGCATCGAGCAGCGCCAGCGGCACGCGCGTGGTCTTGCCGGCGCCCGGCGGCGCCACCAGCACGGCGGCATTATGCTGATCAAGGGTGCGCGACAAATCGTCGAGCACGGCATCGATCGGGAGGGGCGTGTCGAAGCTGCGGGGCAAGTATTTGGGTCCCGTCATCACCCGCCTTGCGCGCGATTGCGTGCCGGGACGGGTGATCCAGTAAACTGAGGTCCCAATCATTGCGAAGATCGGGATTACTGGATACCCCGCCTTCGCGGGGTATGACAATCATATGTCGCGATCAACCCTGCGCGGAGGGGCGGCCGACACTCTCGTAGGTGAAGCCGGCGGCACGCATGTCTTCGGGGCGGAAAATATTGCGGAGGTCGACGACGACGGGTTGAGCCATGACGCTCTTCAGCCGGTCGAGATCGAGCCCGCGGAACTGCACCCATTCGGTGACGACGACGACAGCATCGGCGCCTTCCGCGCAGGAATAGGCGTCGTCGCAATAGGTGATGGCGGGAAGTTCACCCTTGGCCTGCTCCATGCCAACGGGGTCGAACGCCCTGACCTTCGCGCCCATGTCGATCAGGCCGGTCACGAGCGGGATCGACGGCGCGTCGCGCATGTCGTCGGTGTCGGGCTTGAAGGTGAGCCCGAGCACGGCGATGGTCTTGCCGCGCAAGCTACCGCCGAGCGCCTGGCTCACTTTCCGCGCCATCGCCCGCTTGCGGTTCTCGTTGACCGCCAGCACGGATTCGACGATGCGCAAGCTCACGTCGTAGTCCTGCGCGATCTTGATCAGCGCCTTGGTGTCCTTCGGGAAGCACGAGCCGCCGAAGCCGGGACCCGCATGCAGGAATTTTGTGCCGATGCGGTTGTCGAGGCCAATGCCGCGCGCGACTTCCTGCACGTTGGCGCCGACCTTTTCCGACAGATCCGCGATCTCGTTGATGAAGGTGATCTTGGTCGCGAGGAACGCGTTCGCGGCGTATTTGATCATCTCGGCGGTGCGGCGCTCCGTGAACATCAGCGGTGCCTGGTTCAACGACAGCGGGCGATAGATGTCGCCCATCACCTTGCGGCCGCGCTCGTCGGAGGTGCCGACGACGACGCGATCGGGGAACTTGAAGTCGCGGATCGCCGCGCCCTCGCGCAGGAATTCGGGGTTCGAGGCGACGACGACATCCGCCTTCGGATTGGTCTCGCGGATGATGCGCTCGACCTCGTCGCCGGTGCCCACAGGCACGGTCGACTTCGTCACCACGACGGTGAACCCTGACAGCGACTGCGCGATCTCGCGCGCGGCGGCGTAGACATAGGACAGATCGGCGTGGCCGTCGCCGCGGCGCGAGGGCGTGCCGACCGCGATGAACACCGCGTCGGCATCCGCCACCGGCTTCGACAGGTCGGTGGTGAAGTCGAGACGCTTGGCCTTCACATTGGTTACGACCAATTCGTCAAGGCCGGGCTCGTAGATCGGGATCTCGCCGCGATGAAGCGCTGCAATCTTCTTCTCGTCCTTGTCGACGCAAGTGACGTCGTGACCGAAATCCGCAAAGCAGGCTCCGGACACCAGTCCCACATAGCCCGTTCCGATCATCGCGATTCGCATGAAAAACTCTTTCCGTTGAAGACGGATGTTCCACTGAACACCCTAGACCATTTCTCTACCCGGCCGCTCGCCCAACATTAGGGCAGGATGCTGCGCGAACTGAACAAACCTTAACCGTCGCCACCCGATTTTTTTCGTGTCTTGCCGTTCGCTTCGGCGATCAGACGCCGTGGTACTTTCGATACCATTCGACGAAACGCGCGAGGCCTTCCGCGATTGGCGTCGACGGCGCGAAGCCGACGTCGCGCTGGAGGGCGGAAATGTCGGCGCGCGTCTCCAGGACGTCGCCGGCCTGCATCGGCAAAAGCTCGCGGATCGCAGGCTTGCCGATGATCTTCTCGAGCGTCTCGACGAACTCGATCAGCTTGACCGACCTGTTGTTGCCGATGTTGTAGACGCGGTACGGCGCATAGCTGGTCGAGTTTTCCGGCTGCTCGGCATTCCACGCCGGATTCGGCGTCGCAGGCCGATCGAGCGTGCGGATCACGCCCTCGACGATGTCGTCGACATAGGTGAAATCGCGCCACATATCGCCATTATTGAAAATCTTGATCGGCTGGTTCGCGAAGATCGCGCGCGTGAACAGATAGGCGGCCATGTCGGGCCGGCCCCACGGACCGTAGACGGTGAAGAAGCGAAGGCCGGTCACCGGCAGCTTGTGAACATGTGCGAACGTGTGCGCCATCAGCTCGTTGGCCTTCTTGCTCGCGGCATAGAGGCTGACCGGATGGTTGACCGAATGCTCGGTCGAATACGGCAAGGTGCGATTGGCGCCGTAGACGGAACTCGACGAAGCGTAGACGAGATGCGCCAAACCGTGGCGCCGGCCGGCTTCGAGCACGGTGACAAAGCCGTCACAATTGGCGCGGATGCTGGTGATGGGATCATCGATCGACGCGCGCACGCCGGGCTGCGCCGCCAGATGCACCACGCGGTCGGGCCGCACATCCTCGAAGACCCGCGCCGTGGCGTCGGGATCGGCAAGGTCCGTCTCATAAGACTTGAATCCGGGATACCGTTGCAGGCGGTCAAGTCGAGCGCGTTTCAAAGCTGGATCATAGTAGGCCGTGATCGCATCGATGCCGACCACATCCTCTCCGCGCACGAGGAGGCGTTCAGATAGATGCATACCGATAAAACCGGCCGCACCGGTGACAATCACAGGAGCCATGATCAACTCGTCGCCTCATCCATCTCGCACTGCAATGCCAGACTGATACGTCCGAAGCAAGGCTCGGCTTTGCGGCCGTTTCATGCATTGAGAGCGGCATTCCGCTCCATCGTCCGGCGACGGACGTGCCGCGATGGCGATGCATGCACGATGTGGAGCAGCAGCTCAGGGGGCCAGTTCGAAAGGCCGGCGCTCCACGCGCGACGGCGAGAAGCGGTCGTCGTCGGCCATTTCTTTGCAAAATACTATCCGCGGGCTGGATGGTCGGGCTCGGCAAAGCACGCATGCGCGATGCGCAGCCCGCGACCTTCGGCGAAGCGACGGAAGATGAGTCTCACCTCGATCGGATCGTCGCACATGCCCTCGAGCAGCACGGCTTGGGTCGCTTGTGATGCGGCCTGGTACATCAGAACGGCCGTTGGAAAGAGACGGGCGCCAACGATGTCGTCGAAATCGGCGCGTGTCTGTCGCTTGAGGTCTTCCGGCAGGAAGCTGTAGGCGCGCAGCGCAAGCGGCGCGCGGAAAAGTTGCACCCAGATTTCATGCGGCCCGAAATGATACGACTGAGTGAGATAGGAAACCGCGGTCGGGCCAAAGCCTGCGGCTCGAATTTCAGCCCAGTACAACGCCAGCCAAGCGATCGATTCCGAGGGCGAGCACGCGATCAGGTGTTTGGCCGAGCGCGTCACGTTCTCCAGGCTCGCATCAAGCGAATCGACGTTGCCGGATTCGAGGTGATTGCTCAGGAGCCGCAGATTGACCAGCAGCAGGTTGCGACGCTGCCGGGGATCGCAAAATGCCCCCGAGGCGTCGTCGTAACGGGCCGCAATACGTTCGAGCACCTCATTGTCGTAGTTCTCGCCGCGGCTCAAACGCTCGGCCAGATCCTGCAACGTGGGCCGAAATGTATAACTCGCAGCCGATAGCAGCCAGACCAGTGCCGTCGCAGCGACTACGACGTTGATGATGGCTGCATATACTGCCGACGGGCGGCGGGACCCGTGCTTGTTCTCAGGCCTGCTCGACGTAATAGTCGGAATAGTGCCGCCCCTTGTACGACTCAATTCGCTTCAGCGTTTTCGGATTGGCTCGATTCAGCACGATACCGACGATCTTGCCTCTGAACACTTCAAGATCGACGATGGCCTCGTTCACCGCCGCACGGCGGGTCTTGCCCCACTCAACCACATAAACGATGGCGTCGACCAAATGTCCGACCGCCTTGGCGTCCGTCACGGGAAGCACAGGAGCGAGGTCGACAAAGATGTAGTCGTATTTTTTTCTCGCCGATTTGAGAAAATCCGACATCGCCTGGGAAGACAGCAAATCAGCCGAATTGACCAGCCGCGCCCGCACGACCGACGGCAGAAAGTGAAGATTGGACTGCCGGTCGACCTGGATGTGCTGCTCGAACTGCCCCGGCTCCGCGAGGGCCTCGACGAGACCAGACTTGGCGCCGGGAGCGATTTTCCGGGTCAATGTCTGAGTGTGCAGATCGCCATCTATCAGCAATGCGCGATGCCCTGCGAGAGCGGCCAGATGCGCCAGATTCGCGGCAACGGTCGTCTTTCCTTCCTTTGGAAGTGACGAGACGACGGCAATGACGTTCGTCTCTCTCGTCAGACGCGACAGGTCGACGGCGGTCTTGATGTTGCGAAGCGTTTCGGCAAACCGCGAGAACGGATGCTCGAGCGCATATCGCGTAAGCGCCGCCCCGCGCGTGTCCGACGACGAACCATCCGACGCCTCCGGACGAAGCTCAGGCAGCGTGCCAAGGCATTGCAGCGCTGTCTCAGTCTCGACCTCAGATGGCGTCCGCAGGACCTCGGTCAGCAACTCCTTGCCGACGGCACCACCGAGACCGAAGCACAGGCCTCCGATCAGCCCGCCCAGGAGCAGCAGCCCCGTTCTCGGCCAGCTCTTCTTGTCCGGTTTCTGAGCCGTGCTGATGATCCTGGCTTCGCTGATCGGGAAGCTCTGGTTTTGCGTCGCTTCCTGCAATTGCTGAAGGAAGTTGTTGTACAGCGTCCGATAGGTGTCGGCGGCGCTCTCCAGATTGCGCAGCTTCACCTGGGCCTGACTGGCGCTGCCGGATTCGCCCACGAGCTTGTTAAGGTCCGTTTCGAGCGAACTTTCCCTGCTTCGCGCAATCTCGTAATCGCTCTTGTAGGCATCGGCGATGCGCCTGACCTCGTCCTTTATCGCCCGCCGCAGTTCCTGCATGCGGGAAGCCAGGTTGACCGACGCCTGGTGCTCCTTGCCGTACTTGTTCGACCAATCCGCATACTGCGCGGCGAGATCGAGATATTGCGCGCGCAGTCGCGTAATCACGGTGTTGCTAAGAGCGTCAGTCACCGTCGGTTGAGCAAGATCCTGGTCGGTGATCGCGTTGATTCTGTCGAGCCGGGCCTTGGCCTCCGCGGTGCTGGCGCGAGCCTGAATCAATTGCGTATTGACGTCGGAGAGCTGCTGCTCGTTCATCAAGCCCTTGCTCGTCCCAACGATGTGATTTTCAGCCTTGAACGTCTGAACCGCCCGATCGGCTTCCATCGCCTGCTGCTGCAGCTCAGTGCTTCGCCTTTGCAGCCATTCGCTCGCTCGCTTCGTCGACTGGTACTTGGCTTCCAGGACGCTGGTCATGTACGCATCTGCCAGGGCGTTCGCAATTTTCGCCGCCTTCTCAGGCATGGTCGATCGAAACGACATTGTCAGCACATAGGTGACGCCGACCCGCTCCACTTTCAGATTTTTCTTGAGGCTGGCGACCACCATCCGCTTCACAAAATCTTTGGATTCCGGCTCGGCGAGACCGAGCAGATTGGTGATTGAGCCAACCACGTAGGAGATCATGTCCCCCTGGACGTATTCAGGATCGCTGGTGAGGTTCAACGTATCTACGACCGAGCGCACCAGGTCGTCGGACGTGAGAATTTCGACTTGGCTCTCGACGAAGCCGGGATCAATCAGCGTGCTGTTCGCCGCGTCCGTCGATTTGTTCATAACCGCTTGACGGGTATCCACGAGAATACTGACGGAGCTCGTGTAATAAGGGGTGGCCGTCAGGGCGTACGCCACCACCACAGCCAGACAGAAGCCCACGACAGAGGCGATCAACGGCCACTGCCGGCGCACAATGTCGAGCGTCCGCTCGAACGTCAAAACGGCGGTGTTGAGCGGAAACGACGAAGACTGCCCAGGCTCGAAAGAATTTCGCGGCTGATACATGCTGCGCTACCGCGGCAGTTCGAGAGGAAGCGGGACGGGGGCGAACGGATTGCCGACATCCATGTTCCATTCTCCCTCGAATAACGAGTTGGACTGGGCGACCGGCTTGCTCGGCGCCGAAATCGGAACAGGTGCGTCGCTCTCAATCGACGCATATCCGGCGCTCACCGACGAGTCCTGCGATCTTCGTACAAAATCGATGATGCTCTGCACGACCTTGGGCTCGATCGGGCCGCAATGCTGTGCCGCTCGAGCAAGCCCGCGTCCGATTGCCGACCGATTCGACCCTGGAGCCAATGAAATCAATTTTGCAAT
The DNA here is from genome assembly GCF_018129995.1 of Bradyrhizobium sp. SZCCT0153. Classification (GTDB taxonomy): domain Bacteria; phylum Pseudomonadota; class Alphaproteobacteria; order Rhizobiales; family Xanthobacteraceae; genus Bradyrhizobium; species Bradyrhizobium japonicum_G. The sequence goes on along the minus strand of NZ_JAFCKS010000001.1, from coordinate 1,061,434 downwards.
CTGGGGCAGCAGATCGGGGTCGGTGGCCAAATACTCCGTTACTTTGTCCTCGAGCTTGGTCTTGTCGTTGTTCGCGTACTTCAAAAGATGCGCCGGATCGGCCGCAAAAACGCGAAGCTCGACCGGCGGAGTCCTCAACAGCAACGGCAGGCAATGTGCCGTTGCCGACGGCGCACCAGCCAGTGTGAAGCACACCACGGCCAGGAGCGATCGCACCAAGATCGGAGTACGCGAATAAAGGCACAACAGGCGATTGCGGTCTCTACGAAGCACTTGGTCTCACCGTATGTCATGGATCATCCGCGCTTAACGGATAAATACGGCAAGTCTTTGTGCATTGCAAAAGAAAACCGATCGCCCTGCTTGCGGCGGCCCTTACCTGTTCCCGAGCTCGGCAAAATCGCGGTGATCTTGCTTGGCGATCGAAACCCAAAAGCGAGGATCCTCGCCGGATTCCATCGACACCCATAGATAGCTCGATCTCCGCCAATCGCGCACGTCCGGCACGAGATTGTCCAGGACATAGTCACCGTCCTGCAACCGTACGATCAACACAAGGTGCCCTCCAGCGGGGGCATAGACGACCGCCAGACGCAAGGCACTCGCAGGCCACCCCTTGGCGAGAAGCAGATGGCGCTTGGTGATTGCATAGTCGTTGCAATCTCCCGACGAAGGCGAGATCGTCCAACGCGCCAGCAGCGGATCGGTTGATTTCTGCACAGGCGAAATGGCTTGGTTCACGCTCGCGTTGACCTCGGCGAGGGTCGAAAGAGCGACATCCTGAGCCGGCAATCGCGCTTCAGGCGAGCTCTGCGCGCACTCGCTCGAGTAGTTCATGCAGAATTTCACAAACTGCAACGGAGCCAGAACGTTCTGAGCCTCCTTCAGGAACACTCCCTTGCTCGCTCCCTGCTCAACCGCAAGGCACGGCAACGAAGAGCTTAGAACAAACAGAGCTGCAACCAGATGCTTCATCACCGCCTCCCGCGATACATTCGATCGCTCGACGGTAGACTCGAAAGTTCTCGACCCGATTGCGCAATTTCGTAAAATTGCGTCTAAATGGCTCGCTTCGTTCAGTTTGTCGGGCTGGTCTGCGCGAGCGGATTGATCGAGGTGGCCGAGGCCGCCGAGAAGAACGTCGTCGAAGCCGGAGCCGAGGCCGCAGTAAAAGTGCTGCTCACGGAAGTACTTACCGCGCCAGGGGACTGGACCGGAGAGGTACTGCGCCCGCCGCCAAAGATCGAATCCCCGTTTGGATCGGAGCCGGGAACGACGTTCGTCGGGACATCGCCGGTGATGCTTACGAAAGATTGAATGAGATCGCTATTCTCGGTCTTCAGGACAGCGGCCTGGATTGCCATGGCGGTCGTCGGCCGACTGAGCACGCATGTCGATGCGGCCGTTCCAAGTCCAGCGCCAATCGCTCGGTTCTGCGCCGGAGAACTGGCGCTCGATAGCGATCCAATGCCCTCCACCGTCTCGGGGCGCATCGAGGCGAAGTCTCGAATTGCTGCGGACAGCCTGCCTTCTTCCCCCTCGGGGATTCCACTCAACAGCCCAGGCGGATTATCGAGAAACTGAGTTGCCTTTTCAGCGGTCACGCCTCCGGAAAGAGGTACGCAGGCCACGTCAACGGCGGTCGCCGCATTCGATGTCGATGGCGCCAGCAGCAATGCAATCACCAAACCGGGTATCATGCGCATCTGGAAACCCCAATTCCTTCCAAGAAAAAACATCGATTAGACATACAGGATTTCCCGGGGAGCGGTTGAGTAAATTTAACGAGTGGTAAATTGCCTAAATTTTTTGCGGACGTCGGGTCGTGGATATCGACTGAGCCAGGCCGCAGCCCGAAATTGCCGCGAATATCACCGCAAATCCAGCAATTTGTAGTGAAAAATCAATACACGAATGCAACACCCCGAGCAGAAACACCGAGGCAGCGGTGGCGGGAATGTCTCGGTCGCGCAGCCTCGAGAAAGTCCCCCAGAGCATCCGCCCCCAGAAGAAAGCGGCGATGGCGCAAATTGTCGCTCCCAACGGAAGCCCGACCGAAATCATCATTTCCAACGGCGTGCTGTGCGCCTTGTCCCAGATGCCCTGACTGCCAAGACTTGCCGGGCGGTGAGGCGGAAATGCAGTCTCGAAATTTCCAATGCCTATGCCGAGCAATTCATGCCCGCGCAACATCTCCAGTGCCGTCCGATAGACTTCGGCACGTTGACCGTCAGTTAGGCCGAACAGACTAACCCGGCCGACAACACTTCCGCCGATCAGAAGGAACCCCACGAGGGTTGCAGCCGCGACGGCTCCCGCTCCCAGCCAGTAATGCCTGGATTGGAACCGAAGTTGCATGAGATGGAGATTGGCGAGGCAGGCAAGGCTGAACAGGGTCAATAGAACCCCGGCACGAGAGCCGGTCATGCCGGTGGCGACGAGACATGTCAGAAAGCCCCCAGCAAGGGTGGCAGGATGGTCTGTAAATGAACGCGAACCGTGCCGACGCGGCTGCTTGGCAACCAGAGCGTCCGATGCAATCCGAGCAAGACGGCCCAAGAACAAGATCGAGCAGCTGCCCCAAAAAACGGCAGCAGTGTTGCGGTTCACGAACGTTCCCGTCGCATAAGGAAGATAGTATTCCTTGCTCCTCCAGAGCAGCGCGCTCGGCGCCGCGAGATGCGCCAGGATGCCATATAGCGCGTAGGCGAATCCCGCATACGCGATCGTTTTCAACGTCTGCCGTGCCGCCTCCTCGTCGGTGGCAAGCAGATAGGCACGCAAGAACGCGAGTACAAAGAGCAAGCAAGAACCGAACCCGATCCATGGCACCGATGCCGTGGCTGAAATACGGTTCGGCTCCGTCACTCCCGCAATGTCCCTGGCAACCCGCCAGGAAGGATCAGCGAGCGCATCACTGACCCCGGGGAAGATCTGAAAAACCGCGAGCGCACACAATAGCAGCAGAACAGCGCCCGTCGGCCCGATAACCCAGAAATCCGAGTTGCAAACCCGGGAGAGATTGGCGGTTAGCAGACTCGCAAGCAGAAGCGACGTCCATATCCAGGTCCAGATCAGATCGACCGACCCAAACGGCAAAGGGACTATTACAAAGACTGCGACTGCGATGAACCGGGATATACGATGCACTGAAAATTCTATAGGCAAGCTGCGGAATCGACGATCATTTGAGCCAGATGTGTAGAATGACCAAAATCGAGACAATTTGCTACGCTACCGATGGGTCATATTGGTCCCTTACAAGACGCGCGATCTAACCGAAGGCCCTACGATGGATCAACCAACGACGCTGGCAGCGGAAAAACGCGAGGTCACACCTGCGGCCTGGGCCCTGCCTACCCTGGAAGGCTTCGCGGTGCTGCTCTATTTCAGCCGCGACGCTTTTGCCGGCGTCTTCCGCTATTATGCGAGTCTGACTCACCTGGACGCTCTGTGGTTCGTTCCCGACGTGTTTGCATTCGCCTGCGTCGGAGCATTCACGTACAGATATGCGTTCAAGCAAGGCAGCATCGTCGCCATTCTGCTCGTCCTGTATACGGCCTTCGCGCTCTTCCTCGGATACGTGTTCCTTGGAGAGGTGAAGGGGTTGGCCTCTTCCATGAAGATGATCGCGCCCGCCTTTGTCGGATTTTGCTTTTGCGGCCGCGAGTTCAAGGACCAAAAAGTTCTGCTGAACATCATATATTTTCTCTTCTTCGCGTCGATGATCGGGATTTTTTGGTCCGCGCATTCGCGGCTGCCATGGGTCGCCTTCTCCTACGAATCTTTCGGCGCGACGCGAACTGCGGCACGACTTTGGTGGACGGGCGGCGAAAGTCGCATTTCAGGGTTCGCCGCTGACAGCACCATGGCTGCATATTTCGTCCTGATAACCTATGTCTTCACCTCCATTCGCAAGAGCGTGCTATGGTGCCTGCTTTGGGCGGGTCCCGCGCTCTATGCGATTCAGGTCTCGACCAACAAGACCGCGCTGGGCGTCCTGGTGATCTATCTGGGCGCCCTTCTGCTGGTTCGCGCATTCGGCGAACGACATCGTTTCGCTGCGCTTCGTTCGCTCGCGCTCTGGTCCTTCCTTTGCCTTCTCGTCCCAGCTGCTTTGATGCTGGCGTTCAGCGGGACCAATCTGGGGAGGATCGCAAAGGGCCTGTACAGCCTGCAGGATCGCATCAACAACAGCTGGCAGCTGCCGTTCGTCTATATGAACGATCTGATGCCTCTGGGATACTTCACCGGCTGCGGGCTGGGCTGCTTCAACTATCCTCAGCAACTGTTCTCGAATAAGGCCAGCTATTACGTACCCGTGGATAATTTCTACATCGGAACCTACCTGATGTTCGGTCCGATCTTCGTGATCTTCGTGATCTTCGTGATCATGGCCGTGGCAAGGACCCGCGACATCTACAAGCTCACTGCCATCTTTGTGATGAATTTCTACACCATAACCGTTCTCGGCTACGGCCCTGCGAGCGGTCTACTGGTGATCACGATGGCGTTCAGCGAAGTTTTTGGAAAGCCGTCCCCGCTCCCGCATGTGAACCGCAATGCGAACAGACAGCCGCCGCAGCTCCTAAAGGTTGCAAGCGGGTGATGGCTCTTCTTGATCGTCCTTTGGGCGCAGGGAGGGCGAAGTATCTCGCCAAGAGGATATCCGACAGCAGGCGCAATATCTTCGGGCCGCACGGCTCTACGGCCCAAGCTCAGCTTTTTGAACCGTCGATCCAAGGGCTGCGTGGCCTTGCCGCGCTAAGCGTCTTGCTCGTCCATCTCTATGACATGCCCCTCATCGCCGGCTTTCTGCCGCCGGTGCCGTCGTGGTTCGATGCGACCATTGCAACCTTCGGCCGCGGGGTCGAAGTGTTCTTTATGATAAGCGGATACCTGATCCCAGCCAGCCTGGTCCGGCATCAGGTGGTCTCGAAATTCTTCGTCGACCGCTGTCTGCGCATCCTTCCTGTATTTGTCATCCTTCATCTCGCGCTCTTCGCCATCGGGCCGCTGGTCGGATACAAATTCTTCAAGGGCATCGATGCGCTGGACTACGCGAAGATCTTCCTCGCGAACCTGCTCTTCCTTCCCGACGTTCTGCATCTACCGCTTGGGCAGCAGAACGCATGGACGCTGACATATGAGTGGGTCTTCTACTTGTGGTTCGCGGCGGGTTTTTATTTCGCCACGCGCTCCCGGCCGGTTACCGCCCTGCTCGTGCTTGGTGGCGCCATCACCGTTCTCTACTTTCCGATCTCGGCCTATTTTCTGGTCGGGTTCGCGCTAAGGGCGATCGACCTGCGCATCGGAGCGCGAGGCGCATCGGGACTGCTGCTCAGCTTCACGTGCCTGGCATTGACGTACATGCTGCTGGAGTATGTTCATCCGTTCCTGGGGCTGCTTCCAGGCCTCATCTTGTTTTCGACAGTCCTGAACCCGGCCTCGACCATTGCGCAGTTGCTGTCGAAAGCTGCACCACAATTCGTCGGCAAGATCAGCTACAGCCTGTATCTCGTTCACCCGTTCGCGCTCTACCCGCTGCAGGTTGTCGGGGCACGGCTGGTTTCCCATGGCTACTCATCATGGGTGGTTTGGCCCATGTTCGTCGCCCTCGGACTGCTGTCCTCGTTCGTTGCCTCGACTATCACCTATGAGCTGATCGAGGTCCGGCTACGGAACGCCATCGCAGCCCGCCTTCGCACGGGCGGCCGGAAGACTTCGGTCGAAGTCCAGAGCGCGGTCGCCAGTCCCCTCTTGCAAGAAAATACGAGCGACCACGTCCCGCTCGATCGTCAGGGACGCCGGCGTGAGTGACGGTCGTGCTTCACCCGACCTGCCTCGACCGGGAGCTTTTTGGCCGGCGCGCTACGCCGTTTTTTCGGGACGATGCTGGGCGAGATCGTCTCTGGCGGACCGTCCTCACCGAACATCTCTATATAATGCGACAAAGGCATGTAACCGGCGTCGACAAGCGCCCTCGCGCTGTCGCGCGTGAGTTTTGCCTTCATTCCAACCTCCCCTTGGTTAACTCATACTTACTCTTCTTTGCCTTTCGATCAGCCTAGGCCGGGAACAGTAAAAGGGGCGTTGAGCAATTCGCCCTGATTCCGCCGATACGTCCACGAGGGCTAAGATCGAATGAACACCGCGATCGGCCATCGCCAGCCGTCGGACGGGAACCGCACGGATTGAAGCCTTGAACCGCCCGCCTTGCGTTTCGATGCGACGCCACGCGGTCTCGAACCGTGCGAGGCTTGCCCGCTCAGGCGGCGCAGAGGCGGGGGCAGTCGCGATGGAAGCACGCCGGCCGATCGGGCTGTCGTATTGGGCAATGACGAGCGGGAGCGCAGTTCGACCCGAGATGCCTCCCTGCATTGCACCGGTTCTCGATATCAACCTCCCGACCGCCTTTGATCCGCGCGCCTCTCTGGCAACCGCACGAGCGGCCTTGCGACATTCGACTTGAGAGCGAATCTTGCGCAATCGGATTCCTGCCTGCAATGAGGCACAAGCGGTCAAAAATTCGGCGGATTGGCGTGCCGCAGAATGATCGCGTGCATACTGGCGAGCAGTAACCCGCGCGATGACGCTTCGCCTTTGACACCGGTCGGATGATATGCTTGCCCTGCACAATCACGGATCATCGGTGCCCTGACAATGCAAGTCCCCCAGAAGCTGGTTGCCTTCGCGAATGTACTCATTCGATCGGCGACGCTAGGGCTACGATTCCTGCTTTCGTTCTACGTCATCAAATATCTGGGCTACGACGCGGCAGGTGTTTATGGGCTGACGGTCGGTGTCACAGGCCTCGCTCCGGCGGTGATCGGCTGGGGCCTGAATTATTTCGTGGCGCGCGAGGTCGTGGGATTGTCCCCGGCCGAAGCGGCAATTCGAGTCCGGAATCGCTTGTTCGTCACATTCGCTTCGCTGAGTCTGGCTACGATCCTGGCGCTATTACTGTCGCTCTACCTGCACCGCACGATCAGCCTCCTTTACGCGCTGATCGCCGTCCTGGTGTGGCTCGAAACGATCGGGCTCGATTTGCACCTGCCGTTGATCGGCCTCGACAAGGCGCTCGAAGCCAATGTGCTCGTTCTGCTTCGTTCCGCCGTCTGGATTCCCTTTGTCATCGGCCTCGGCCTGTTGTTTCCGCAACTGCGCTCGATAGAAACGGTGCTGTGCGCATGGATCGTCTCGAACGTTTTTGCCCTCGTTGCGCTTTGCATCATGGCAAGAAAGTGGAAACTCAGTGGCGTGCTGTCGCGGGAAGTCGACTTCGATTGGATCACCAACCGCCTCAGGAAATCCTGGCACATCTATGTGAGCGATGTCAGCCTCGTCGGGCTCATGTATCTCGACCGCTACATCGTAAGCTTCTTTCTCGGACTCTCGGCGACAGGAATCTATACGTTCTTCTGGTCGCTCAGCAATTCGCTGCAGACGCTGGTATCGACTGCCGTCGTTCAAACTGCCCTGCCGGTTCTCGTGACGACCTATTCGAGCGGGAATCGCGAGGCATGGCGCGAAGCCCTTCGCGGTGAATTCTACAAGGTCATCTCGATTTCCACGGGAATGGCCGTGGCCATTTTCGCGGCGAGCGAAGTGGCGCTGCGCTACATGGCCATGGAGGGACTGAGCGAACATCGCGGCTTGTTCCTGCTGCTGCTTGCGGCAGCCGTGCTGCGCTCATGCTCAGATCTGGGTAATGTCGGGCTCTTGAGCACGAGAAAGGATGCGTCCTACGCTGCCATCAACACGATCGGGGTCTGTCTTTCGACCGCAATGACCTGCGTCGGCATTGTAACTCTCGGCCTCCTCGGCGCAGGAATTGCAATTTTCCTGACCGCGGTTATCCTGTTGCTCATGCGCGCGTGGTTCTTGGCAGGGGCGCTTCGCTCGACCGGCGCATCGTCCTCTCCCGACAACAGCGGATGAGTGGAAATGAAGGTCGCCCTGCCGACCCATCGAGGCCGTTTGGATCTAGCCAGCGCCCAGCCGACGTTGCGGAGCTCACGTTCATGACAGAGAAGATGAAGATCATCGACAAGATCAAAGAGGATCTTGCTCATTACGCCTCGCGCGAACACACCTCGGTAGGCTTTGCATTCGTTGCACGCATGCTGTTGCTGACGCCAGGCTTCCAGTTCGTCTTTGCCTGGCGCATACAGGAGGTACTCTTCCGGGTACCGCTCGTCGGCCGGATTCTTCGCCGCATCGTCTGGTGGTTCACATGCCTGCTGTTCGGCTCGGAAATTGCTCTGGCGGCGAGCGTCGACGGCGGCCTTTATGTTCCGCATCCGTACGGAATCGTCGTGGGTGCCAGTGATATCGGAAAGCGCGTGACGTTATTGCAGCACATCACAATTGGTCGAAAAGACCACACCGATCGGGGCCGGCCGCGGATCGAGGACGGAGCTTCCCTGATGGCAGGCTGTGTCGTCCTCGGGAGCATCACCGTAGGCAGCAATTCAATGATCGGCGCAAACGCCGTCGTGCTCAAGGACGTGCCGCCGAATTCCGTGGCGGTAGGTGCCCCTGCGAAGATTTTGCCGCGCTCCGACGCTTCGCCGAAGTCCCTGGACGGGCTGCAAGGTCTGGCATCCGAAGTGGCTTAGCGCGACGAAGTCGCCCGATTCATATCCGCCGTCAACAACGGGCTTTCCGGCCTGACAGTGCCGACGATCCTCGCGGGCGCCCCCACGACCGTGGCAAAGTCCGGCACGTCAGACAGAACCACCGAATGCGCCGCGACGACCGCGTTGCGTCCGATTCTGATCCGGCCCAGCAATGTTGCGCCAGCGTAGATCACCGCACCATCGTCTATCGAAGGATAGGCGTCGACGTCGTGCGAAGCCCTGCCTAGCGTGACGCCTTGGTAGATCGTCACGTCGTTTCCGATCACGCTACCTTCGCCGATCACGATTCCGACCGGATGCGGCAGGCAGAGGCCGGCGCCGAGGCGCGCGGCAGGGGCAACATAGCATCCGTAATTCCTGACGGTAGACCGCCAGACGAGCCGCGAAAGAGCCCTGCCCCCTTTGCCCCGGTCGTCCAGCCAGGACGCAAGCCTTGCACGCGACACAAGAGCGAAGCCGGGTGACGTGACGAAAGCGATCAGGGCGCCAGTCAGACCATTACGTGCTGCGTTTCGCTGAAGATCCTGTCTCCACATGCTCATCATCACCCTGCTGGACGCCTCTTAACCGATGCTTGCGACCGGCTCCGCCGACCATGATGTAGCAAGTTCCACGGCCTTTCCAAGCGGCCAATATCGGGGCTGGGCTCGCGCAGCCTCTCGGCAGCTGCGCTTGGCAGTCGATATCCGATACCGCAAGGATCGTATGGCACCGTGAACCGTCCAACGAACTGCAACAAAGACTCAAAGTCAGACCGCCCCGGAACTTCATGCGCCCAGGCGAGCCCGCCCGTAAGCAGATCGATAACGCGAAAGTCGCGCGCTGCTTCGCCGTCGTGCAAGCGAGAAGCCGCAACCATCCGGACCGATCTGCACTCTTTCACGCCAACGGCAACTCGAGCACACGATAAACATCTGGCTAACAACGCTTGAACACCTGACGGCCGGAATCGGATTTACGATTCACGCAAATCCGTGCGACGCCGGACGTCGGCTGATTACGAACGAAGCATCTGCCAACTTTCTCATCGGAGATCGCATCTTCGTTGCCCGTGAGAACACGGGGACGGACTCGTTTTCGTGCCCGATGGCATCGAAAATGAGCAGACCCATTTTGCGGAACCTCGCGCACGCGTACGCGATCCGCGGCGCTTGCGCGATCATCGACCTCATTGGGAACACTGTGACGAAACTCTTTTTACCATCTTCAAACACGAAAACTTCCAAGTTGCATGACAGAGATGAGTGAAACTCTCCAACTCGGAATCTCTTCATGACGACGACAAGCACATCATCCGCCGTCCCTTCCGCGCATGCATTCGTCGATTCGATCGCAGTCAACGCCCATGCCGCCTACTCGGCCGCATCTTCCTGGGGAAGCTACGCCAACTCGAGTCTCATGATCGACGACCTGCGCTATCTCGGCGTCACGACGATCCGCGATTCCCTGCCAACCGATCCGTCGGCAATCCCGGTGATCGATGCGCTTGCGGCTGCCGGCGTGAAGTTCGACTTTGTCGTGACGTCCGACCTGCCGGCATCCGGTGCGGCTGGCATTGCCCAGTTCCTCGCTTCCCTCGACGGTTTCGTCGCAGCGTATCCGAACAGAGTCATCGCGATCGAGGGTCTCAACGAGGCCAATATCCAAGCCTTCACCTACCACGGCAGCTCCTCCCTGCAAGCTGCCGCGCAATTTCAGAAGGATCTGTACACGGCCATCAAGGCCGACGCACATCTCAGCGACGTCGCGGTCTACAACATGACGCTGGGACTGAACGACGTGAGCGGCTACGCTCGGCTTGGCGATCTCTCGAAATATTCGGACTATTCGTCGTCCCACGCCTACGTCGCGACGACTACGCCCGAAAACTACGGCATCAAGTACGCCGTCGACCTCGCTTCAACCAGCTCTCCCAACAACCCTTCGGTCATTACCGAGACGGGCTACACCACCCTGGCAAGCTATTCGGGCCTCGGCGTCGACCAACTGGTGCAGGCAAAGTCCATTCTCAATTCACTCGTCGATGCCTTCAAGGATGGGGTCACCACAACGTATCTCTACGAGTTGCTCGACCACGGCAGCAGCTCCGACCCCGAAGGCAAGTTCGGCCTCTTCAATGCGGACGGCACCCCGAAGCTGGCCGCGACCGCAATCCACAATCTGACGACACTCCTTGCTGACGATGGTGCAGGCGGCCACACGCCGACAAAGTCGCTCGGCTACACGATCGAGAACCTGCCCTCAACGGGCAGCAGCATGGTTCTCGGCAAGAGCAATGGGGCCTACGATCTGGTGGCTTGGGCCGAACCGCAGCTCTGGAACGACGCGAAGGACGTCGAAATCGCAAACCCGACAAAGCGGGCTCATGTTCATCTGAACAGCGTGCACAAAACCGTCACGATCTACGATCCGCTGAACACCACGAAGCCGATCGCGAGCTATACGAACGTCCAGGATTTCACCGTGCCCGTGAGCGACCATCCGCTCATCATCGAGATCGACGCCCCCGCCACCTCGGTGACGCAGCCGGCCGTGACCAATGTCACCGGCACCGCAGCCGAAATCGTGGCCGATTTGTCCGACCTCAATGCCGCCGGAACCGTCAAGTCCATCACGCTGACCGACACTCATGTTCTTGCCGTGTCGACGAAAGCGACGATGGACTACATGATCTCGCACTATGGCAACGTGCTTTCGACGATCAAGGGCGGCTATTCGTTCGCGGTGACCACCTCGACGTCAACCTGGAGCCTCACCAAGAACTACGATTCGACCGGTGCGCTCACGTCGACCGAGCAAACGGCCTATCAGGCCGGCCTCACGGTCTACGACCTCGTGACCTACGCCGACGGATCAACCGCCTCCTCGTCCTACGCGAACGGGGTCAAGACGTCGATGACGGTCACCCATAGCGACAAGTCGAAGGACGTGTTCGTCTATGGAATCACAGGCAAATCATATGTCACCGAGGTGACTCACAAATCCGCCTCGGGCGCCCTCACCGGAAAGACCTATATCAGCGCGGACGGAAGCGCGATCGACGATCATTACAACCCGGCCGGCGCGCTCGTGTCGGAAACCAAGACCAACGCTGACGGCTCGACGAGCACCACGCTCTTCACTTCGGGCGTCAAGACGGCAATGTTCGTCACCCATACCGACCGCTCGAACGACAATTTCCTCTACAACATCGTCGGGAAGAGCCACGTCGCCGAGGTTCTGCACGTGAACGCCAGCGGCGTCGTCACGTCCGTCGTCAGAACCCACGCCGACGGAACCCTGGACTACACCGAGACGCGCAGCGCCGACGGCACGGCGACGTCGACCAGCTTCGATGCCAAGGGCGTGAAAATCGCCCAGTCGATCTCGCGTCCCGACGGGACGAAGGACATCTACGCGCTGAACATCAAGCAAAAGGCTTATGTGACGGAACACAGCGGCTTCGACGCGGCGGGTCACCTTGTGCTGTTCGAGCGGCTGCATGCCGATGGCAGCTACGCACAGAAAGTCGCAATGGCAGGCGGCGTCACGACCACCGACAATTTCGACTCGGTCGGAGCTCTCTTGAATGAAACTGTGGTCGTCGCGGGCGGCGCGAGCACGACTTCGCTGTTCAGGGGCGGCATCAAGACGAAAATGTACGTCACGAACGCCGATCACAGTCAGGACAATTACGCGTTCAATGTCGTAGGTCAATCCTACGAAAACATCGTCCAGCACGTCAGCGCATCGGGCCAATTGACGTCCATCGTCCGCACGCATGCGGATGGAACCCTGGAGTACACCCAGGTCGTCGACGCCCATGGGACGAAGACCAGCACGCAGTACGACGCTCACGGCACGAAGCTGGCGCAGACGGTGCATCACACGGATGGATCGTCGGTCAACGATCTGTTCGACGCCGCGGGGTCGATCACTCGGGAGAGCGTCAAGAACGCGGACGGATCCACCTCAACGTCTCTCTTCACGGACGGCGTGAAGACCAAGATGTATGTATTGCACGCGGATCACAGCCAGGACAACTATGCCTACGGCATCGTCGGCCAGTCATACGTCAACATCGTTCAGCACGTCGATCCTGCCGGCAAGCTGAACTCGGCGACCCGCACCCACGCCGACGGTACGCTCGACTACACGCTTGCGACCGGCTCGGACGGCAGCTCGACCGCGACTTACTACGACGCAAAGGGACTGATGGCATCCAAAGTCGTAACCCAGAGCAGCGGCGTGAAGGACATCTATACCTTCCTCTCGTCCGGCGCGCAGGACAAGACCTACAGCCCCGCAGGAGTCTTGCAGAAGACGGATCTGCTCAAAACCGACGGCACACACGTCGAGACGGCGAACGCGGCGGGCGTAACGCTGAGGGGCGGCAACGGCAACGACCTGTTCACGGCGGCCGGTTCGACGACTTTTGTCTTCAGCCACGGCAACGATCAAATCTCCGGTTTTCACGCGGGCGCCTCCGCGAACCACGACGTCATCCAGATATCCAAATCGCTCGCGGCCGACTTCGCTCACCTGAACGTCACCCAGACGGGAGCGGACGCGATTGTTCACCTGGGAGATGGTGCTTCGATTCTGCTCGCGCATGTCAATTCGACCACCCTAACGCACGACAATTTCCTGCTCGTGTAGGGTGCAACGCCCGCGCAGGCTGCCTCGCGATCAGCACTCGCCGTTCTTCTTGCACTCCGCGCGCCAAGCAAGCGCGCGGAGCGACGTTAGATATTCGCGTTGCAATCGCTTGGGCGGAAATATAGACATTGGCGGCTGAGCGGCAGATCGGATGGCGCTACCATTCGAGGCTGAGCTGGTGTTTGTGTGTGCAGTCCAGAGACCAGCAAAGGGCGGACCAGGAAATCGCACCCGCAAAATTTAGTGGGGGCGCTGAATTGCCACAAAGCTCGTTTTGGTTAAGTCTGTCAGCGAATGTATCTCAGCCTGTACCGGGCTTGCTCAAAACCGAAGCAGGAATATCGTTGAAGACCGGGTGTTTGTTGTGTGGGTCGCATATGTCTCCATCAAGCCAATTTTCGAATGACGCCTGATTCCCCTCGGCTTAAGATCATCCACGTTGCCGAGACTATTCGCGGTGGGATCGCGACCTATTTCACCGAATTGCACGCGCTTCAGTGCCAGACTTTCGGCAAGGAAAACGTGTGCTATATCGTTCCGTCGGATCACCGGGCCGACCTGATCGGAATTGCGAATTCCAATATCGTCGCCTTTGACCGCTCAGGGCGGAACTTGCCCAGCCTGATGAGGCTGGCTCTTGAGACGATGCGGCAAGTGCAGGTTGCCAAACCGGACATCGTGCACGTTCACTCGACACTCGCCGGCCTGATCGTGCGAACGGCGTTCGTTTTCATGCGCAATCGTCCTGCCATCGTTTACTGCTCGCATGGCTGGGCCTTCTCGCGCGAGACGTCGCGCTTCAGCAACGCCGTCGCCAAAGTGGCGGAGCGGTTGCTCGCCAAGGTCACCGACAAAATCATCTGTATCTCGCAAAACGAGTACTCGGCAGCTCGCGACGCCGGTATCCCGGAGAAGAAGCTCAGCCTCGTCCTGAGCGGAATGCGAAACGAGCGCCCAAATTTCAGTCGCGATGATGCCAGCTGGAACACATCAAAGCTGAAGGTATTGTTCATTGGACGCCTTGATCGCCAGAAGGGATATGACTTCCTGATCGAGGCGGCGAGGCAGCTCGAGACGTCTATTGACGTCCGAATGATCGGATCCGCGGTCGTCAACGAGGAAGGCGACCACACCATGCCTTCGAATGTCACCCTTCTGGGCTGGCTCGCGCGGACGGACATTGAGGCCCAGCTCGACCTGACAGACATCGCCGTGATCCCGTCGCGGTGGGAAGCCTTCGGATTCGTCGCGCTGGAGGCAATGCGCGCGCACAAGCCGATCCTGGCATTTCGCGCAGGCGCGCTGCCGGAAATCATCGAGGACGGGCTCACCGGGTTGATCTGCGATCCTGCCGGAACACAGGCACTTGTGGCGGGACTGAGGCGAGCCTCACAGGTGAATTTGCGAGCGCTGGGAGAGGCTGGTTACGATCGGTTCGTGTCGATGTTCCGCATCGAGAGGACGCATCAGGAACTGCTCAAAGTTTACGCACTGGTGGTCACAACGTCGCCAAGGCACCTGTCGAAATTTGTCTTCTAGCGAAACGCGACGTGACCGGATTGCAACACTGATTTTCATTGTCCGTTGCAACCTGATCCAGACTTGGTCTCAAATGGTGCGACTGCTAAGAATTCAGCAGGCTAAGTGTGAGATAGGATGCGCGTTTGTTAGTATCGATGTTCAAAGTTTCTCCCGCGCTTGCCATCTCCGCCATTTGCTTGGCGGCGTGCGGCGGGCTTACGCCGCAGGACGCGCCGAACGGGGCTTCGGTCGTCTCAAATGCGGCGCTGACGGTCGCGCCCAGCCCGCCGGTGCCTTACGCGCTTCTGGCGGTGGACCCGCAGATCATGAAGGCGGCAAACTCGATCAGCGATCACGTCAGCGGCAATTTTCGCAATTTGCCTGGCGGAAATTACAAAGACATCACCATCGGCGTCGGCGATATCGTTACTGTAACCGTGTTCGAGGCCCAGTCCGGCGGACTCTTCATTCCGCGAGAGGCCAGCGTCCGGCCTGGTAACTTCGTGGACATACCTCGCCAGCAGGTCGACCAATCCGGCAACATCACGGTTCCTTACGCGGGCACGATCAAGGCCGCCGGGCTGACCGCTCGTGCGGTTGCCGACATCGTTCGCGAGCGGATCAAGAACCGCGCGATCGATCCGCAGGCCGTCGTCTCCGTCGTCGAGCAACGCGGGAACCAGATCAGCGTGCTCGGCGAGGTCAATGCGCCGCTCAGATTTCCGGTCGACCCGGGCGGGATTCGCGTGATGGGCGCAATCGCGCGCGCGGGCGGCCCGAAATACCCGTCGTGGGAAACTAAGGTCAGGGTCAAGCGAGGCGGCCGGACGTACACCGAAACGATGAGTTCGATCGTGCGTCATCCGGAAGAGGACGCATTCCTTGCGCCAGGCGACGTCGTTTATCTGTCCCGTGAACCGCGCGTGTTCATGGTCTTCGGATCGACGCCCTCGCCCGGCTCCATCGGCGGCACCAACAATCGCAGATTCACCTTCGAAAACGACAGGATGTCGTTGGCTGAGGCGATCGCGAAGGCTGGCGGCTTGGACGGCGCTCGCGCCAATTCACCTTCGGTCTATGTTCTTCGTCTTGAGCCGCGCAATCTGCTCAAGTCGGCCGGAATCGACGTCGAACGCTTCCCCGGCGATTTGGTTCCGACCGTCTACAACTTTGACTGGAGCAAGCCCGACGGGTTGTTCTTCGCCGACTCCTTCCAAGTTCGAGATCACGACGCGATCGTGGTGTCGGAATCGCCCAGCACAGAGTTCATCAAGTTCTTCTCGCTTATGATCGCCGGAACGGACTCGGCTGTTAACATTCAGACTCTGACGAGATAACGCACGTCAGACTGGATGGCACCGGCACTCGGCGCTGCAATCCTGCAGCGCCGCATTCGCATCCAATATCTCTTGGGTTGTGCGCGGCTAGGCTGCCTCAGTTCATTGTGACTGGAGCGGGTGAGCCGGGCATTTGGCCCGGATACTGCAAGATGCTGGATGACCTGGGCACGTCATAAAAAGGCGCTGTGTCTGCGCTTAAAGGAGCCAGATCCGCTAGTCATTTGGAGCTTGAAAGTATGCGCATTCTGGTTGTCTCGGCAATGTTCCCTCCGAATGTGCTCGGTGGTGCTGAGATTTCTGCTTTCAACCTCTCCTCCTGGCTCCAGAAGCAGGGACATGAAATCGGCGTACTCACGGCTGCAAAGTCTCGCGCAGAGGAGAAGCACGGCGAGCTCGTCGATGGCATGAGAATCTGGAGTATCTACATGCCGCGGCCATACCCGATCTATAAGCAGGGACGCGTCGATGAAACTTACCTGAAGCCGTTGTGGCATCTGCAAGATCATCTGGACCCGAGAAATCAGCGTATCGTCGGCCGCGTGCTCGACGAGTTCAAGCCCGACTTCTGCAATGTGCATTATCTGACGGGCATCGGACACAACGTTCTGCAGGAGTTTGCCAAGCGCGATCTCCCGATGATGTACGTCATGCCGGACCTGGCGCTGTCCTGCCTGCGGCTGACGATGTTCGTCAACGGAAAGACCTGCGAAACGCAATGCGGCGTGTGCAAGCTTTCGGCGAGCGTAAAGCGGCGCGGGATTCTCTCGATGCGGCGAATCGGTTTCTGTTCTCCATCCCGCGCCAATCTGGAACGGAATGCCGAGTTTCAGCCGCTGAAGCGATTCCCAACCGCGCACATTCTCAACGCGAACAAGTACCCGTCGCCAACAGTCCAGCGCGCCGATTCAGCGTCGGTCCGATTCGTCTACGCGGGCCGGCTGCACGAAGCGAAGGGAATAGATGTCCTGCTTGAAGCCGCCGAGGGGCTCGTGGATCGCTGGCCGTTCACGTTCACGATCGTTGGCGGCGGCGGACATGAACCCGCGTTGCGAAAGAGGTTCGGTCATCATTCGTGGATCAACTTCACGGGCCACGTTCCGCTGCAGGAAGCCATAAATCATATCGCGACGAGCGACGTGCTTTGCATTCCGTCGATCTGGCTGGAGAATTCGCCAGGTGTCGTCATTCAGGCCCTCGGCCTGGGAGTTCCCGTGCTCGGCAGCAACTTCGGCGGAATTCCCGAACTCGTCGAGCACGATGAAACGGGGCTGCTGTTGCCGCCGGGAGACGTGGATGCGTGGCGCGCCGGCCTCGAAAAGGTCCTGTCGGACCGCGAGACGCTTGGCCGATACCAGGCTAATGCGATGGGCCGCGCGCGTGAGTTCGATCAGGACTTTCTCGGCGCGAAGTACCTCAAATTCATCGACGAGATTCGCAATTTCCGCGGGCCTGCGAGCCAATGAAGGCCCCAGGATCTTTGACCGGCAGGCCTGGCCATCATCGTACTTCGTCGCGTCCGGCACGTCCCGGCGCGCCGTTCAATTCGGTGCTGCGTCGAGCCATTCCATGGTGCCTGATGTGCGGCGTCGCGTTTTTCGGTGCCGAGCGCTCCGCGGCCGCGGAGCGAACCGTAACTCTGCCGCCCGTCACCAGCGCCAATCCGGCAGCTCGGCTGCTGATCGGATCAAACATACATTTCGGCCTCGTGCGCACGCTCGGATACGACTCGGCAACCACGGCCCTGCACGGGCTGGCGCAGATCGGCGCGGCATCTTTTCGCGACTACCTGCCGTGGCAATCCTTCAGCTTTCCGCCTCAAGGTCCGACCCTCGTCAAGTCGCAGCGGCTGATGAATTTTCTGCCTCAAACGAAGTTGAAGCCCGTCCTCAATGTCGGGTCTACAAACTCATTCGTGCCGGGAGGTATCCCGCCCCTGTCCGATGACGCGCTCGGAGTATTCGATGCCTACCTCAAAAAAGTCGTCGAGCTGACACGGCCATATGATCCGATCTATGAGATCTGGAACGAATGGAACATGGACATCGGCACGGGAACACGCCTGCCGAGACTTGTTGGCGAAGGACCGGCCAGCGATCCCCGATCGGCGGTCAACTATGTCCGCGTTGCAAATTCCGCGGTTCGAGCCATCAAGAGTGCGAATGCGCAAGCTGCAGTTATCGTCGGAGCTGTAGGGGACGATATCGACTGGAAATGGGCGAGGGCAATCGTCCGCGATGGTGCTATGAACGGCGCTGATGGCTTATCCGTTCACCTCTACAACCATTGCCTGAAGCCGCAAAACAGAACGGCCACTGAACTGATCGGCCGGGTCAAGCGTTTGCAGCAGGAACTGATGCAGGACCGTGGCGGGGTCGTGACGCCGATCTACGTGACCGAATTCAGCTGGCCCACGTCCACCGAGCCGTGCGGCCTATTGCCACTCGCTGCCGGTTATAACTTCGCTCAATTCATCATGCAGAGCGCGACGATCCCCTGGATCAAGGGAATATGGGTGCATGAATTGAAGGATATCGGTCCGAGTCCGACGGACAGGGAGCAGAACTTCGGTCTATTCACCTTTCACGATGAGCCAAAGCCGGCCGCCTGCTTTGTGCGTGAAGCAACGGATCTCGTTCGCTCGGCTGATCACGTTGACGTTCAAGAGCCGCTCCTGGACGTCTTCATTTTCAGGGCCCGACGCGGCGCACGACAAAACATCGTTCTTTGGACCTCAAACTCGGCCGTCAAGGCGCGATACGAACTATTGAACCCGCCCGGCGCATTGGGACGGCCGATGTGCGACGAGGCCGCGCCGGCCTCGGGTCCGCAAGGCAATGTTGGGCCGAATCCGGTCGTCTACGACATCGATGCGTCCGCTCCGGTCACCGTACGGGTTCTCAACTGATGCTGCCACAAGACCGAACCCCAGAGAGACTCTCGTCCGTTCTTGGCGCGATCAGAGGTCGAGCGACGTGATGCCCAGTGAACTCACCATTCCGCTGTTCGCAATACATCACCACAAGATCGGCGGCACGGAATCCGCGATCTACAATCTCATTCACGGTCTCGACAAGGCGAAGACCGCATTGACGCTCGCCTTTTCCGATCCGAAGCGCCTCTCCCCGGAATTTCTGCAGTGGATGGCGAAAACCCCGACGATCGCGCAGCAGCGACAATCCCCGCTTCCTGGCAAGAACAGCCGCTTCCTCGAGGAGCTTATGTTCGAATGGCAAAGGCCTGGGAACGGCTGGGCAGTCTATCCGAACTATTTCCTTCCGCCGCGGCGTCCCGGCAGCCGCGCCAAGTCAGCCGTAATACTCCACGACATTCAGTACAAGGTGCTGCCGCAGTACCATTCCCGCAAGAGAATTGCCTGGCTCGACTTCTATCTTCCCCGCATGTTCAAGACAGCCGACCTCGTATTCCTGATATCAAATTCCGAGAAGGAGTACGTTCGACGCCATTTCGGGGACGCGGCGGCTAACAAATGCAAGGTCATCTACAACGCCATCGAGTGGTCCAGGCTTGAACAGGGCGAAGTTAGCGAAGAGGCTCGCAGGCTTGCGAGCCGGCCTTACGTTCTCACCGTCAGCCACCCCTTCCCGCACAAGAATTTGGGAGTACTCATCAAGGCTTTCGACCGAGTCGCCCAATCGATGCCCGAAGTCGAATTGTATCTCGCCGGCAAAGCCTCCGACGAGAAAAGGCGTCTGATCTTCGAAAATGCGAGTGAGAGGACCGCCGCTCGCATCGTGATGACGGGCATATTGTCGGACGCAGATCTCGGCGAACTCTATCGAAACGCAAGGCTCTTCGTCTTGCCCTCGCTCTACGAAGGCTTCGGCATGCCGGCAGCGGAGGCTATGGGCTTCGGCGTCCAGACGCTCGTCAGCGGCGTGACATCGCTTCCCGAAGCAACCTTGGGTAAAGCGGAATACGTTGGCGATCCGACCAATGTGGATGCATGGACGGATCAGATGATCGCAACTCTGAATTCCGGAAAACGTCTCTCCACCGAGACCGTCGCAGAAATACGAGAGGCGTTCGCACCCCATAAAGTTGCGCAGTCTCTCCTGCAAAATCTGGGTTAGCGCACTCATGCAGTTTCTCGATGATGACAAAAATAGAGGCTCTCCCGGCTGGGTTTGTGACGGGGTCATCCGGAAAGTTATGGTATGACCTCATCAGGACCGACGAAGGCCGAGCACATCCAGGAAGATCGGAATTCATGCAAAAGATCAGCAGCAGTTGTGACGTCACACGGACGCGGGAATCCTGCCACGGGCGCGGTTTGTCATAGCGAGCACGTTTTGCATGACTAGGCCTTCAACTCTGCAGGAATCTCGCTCGATGAGCAGTTCGGGTAAGCTCCAGGCGATCATCGTCAATTTCAGAACCGCTCAACTGACCATTCGCTGCGTGAAATCGATGCTGGAGCATCGCGTGGTGGATTCGGACGGCGTGCTGATCGTGGACAACTGTTCCGGAGATAACTCGATCGAAGATGTTCGCAAGGCCCTGCCCGGAATTCGAACAATCGTTGCCGACCACAACGGCGGATTTGGAGCCGGTGTGAATCTGGGCGTGGCGGCAACCACCGCCGATTATCTTCTCGTCTTGAATCCCGACACCTATTTCGAGTTCAACAGCGTCGCTTCCGTCGTAGACTTCATGGAGCGCAGTCCCGAAACCGCAATGGTCGGGCTGGACCTCGTCAATCCCGACGGAAGTCGGCAATACTCGGCTCGCCGCTTCTACTCGGTGTTCGACGTCCTTGCCCGGCGCGTGGACTGGATCGGGGCCCTGGTGCCCGGGCGTACCGAAAAGCACCTGATGAAGGACGCTTGGGAGACCGGAAGGCCGTTTGATGCGGAATGGGTGATGGGGACGGGCTTCGTCGTCCGGCGCAGCGCATACGAGCAGATCCGGGGAATGGACGAGAGCTATTTCCTGTACATGGAGGATGTCGATCTCTGCGCACGTCTCTGGCGGGCGGGACACAGGATCAAAGGCATGCCCGGGGCCCAATTGGTTCATGACCATCAGCGGTCCAGCGCCGCCGGTCCTCTCACATTTGCAGGGAGGACGCATATTCGCAGCCTTCTTCTGTTCAGGTCGCGGTTTACCGTTCCGCTATTCCGGCCGCCGGGCGTGGACAAGATCAGCGGACGCGCAGGCTGAGCTTTGGGCTCCGCTGCGACTTGACGGGGAAAGTCAGCTTTCATGAAGCCCGAACTTCCGAAAGGAGAAACGCAGGTGCCACGGCAAGGACAACTGCTGCAGTTGAACTGGATCCGAGGCATCGCAGCGCTGCTCGTCGTGGCCTACCATTGCGAGGTGACCATGCTGATGCCGAAATACTTCGGGGTCAGCACGTTTCCATTGTTCAAGGCAGGCCATTCCGGCGTTCAGCTGTTTTTCGTCCTGAGTGGCTTCGTCATTTACCTGGCGCATCATCGCGATCTCGAGAATAGCCGCAGTGCCGTCGCAAGGTTCGCGGCGAAACGGTTTCGCCGCCTCTATCCGTCGCTTTGGATCGTGCTTGTTCCCCTGATCATCTTGTCGTTTCTCGGCTTCTCCACGAGAGTACCGAGCAGCACCGACGTCGCCCTGTCGCTGCTGATCTTGCCCGTAAAGGAAGAGGTCATCCTGGCTACGGAATGGACGCTTCGCCATGAAATTCTTTTCTACGCGATGTTCGTCTGCTTCCTGTGGAACCGGCGAATCGGATTCGGAGTTCTGATCGCGTGGGGCCTTGTCGGCCTGCCTCTCGCGTTGGTCGACGAGAAGGGCTGGCTTATCGATTTCATCTTCAACAACAACCATCTGCTCTTTCTCGCAGGGGTTGGCATTGCGTGGCTTTATGTTCGCGGATACTCCGCCGGCGGCCCCTACTTTCTCTTCGCCGGCCTGATCATTTTCGCCGTCACTTTCTACTTCGCAATCTCGAAACAGATTCCTGCAAAGGCTGAGCTTCTGCTGTTCGGACTGGGGGCCGCAGGAATCATCTACGGCGCGTGTTCGATGCCATCCCTGAACCGGCGAATTGGCCCGCTAGAGGAGGCAGGAGCGGCTTCATATGCGCTCTACCTCATTCATTATCCGCTGATCTCACTGCTTGTGAAGTTCGCGGTCAAACTTGACCATTCGATCGCGCTACCGCACGCCCTGTATTTTGTGACAATTTTGGTCGTCTGCCAGCTGGCCGCCGTGCTCTTCCATCATCTGGTAGAAGCCCCTCTGATGAAAGCCCGCTGGATGCAAAACCTGTTCGTTCCCGCCAAGGCGGCGGCGGTCACCTCGAGCTTTCAGGGACAATCTCCGAAAATCGCGGAACGCAACATGCCGGCGCCGTCTTCCGACTAATTGGGGTTTCAGTTCCCTTCCTTGGTGTGGTTCAGGGCGCCATTGCGCGGCCGCTCGCCGCCGCGAGCCAGTGACAGCGGGCGCTATATCGAATTCAGCAACGCAAGGGCCGACGAAGTCCACGTATAACGTGCCAGCCGGCCGGCTTGGCGTTGTCGCTCGAAGGCGGACAGCGGCCCCTTTTCGATCCGTTCGTGCATCAGAAGCGACAATTGCCCTGCATCCGTCGGGTTGCAGTATTCGGCTGCATCACCACAGATTTCTCGCAGCACGGCAATATCCGAAGCGATCACGGGGCAGCCGAACAGCATCGCCTCGAGCGGAGGCACACCGAATCCCTCATAGAAGCTTGGAAAGATCAATGCTGCCGCGTGCTGGTACAATGCCGCGATCGCCTCATCGGAGACCTGCCCCACACGCATCACTCGTTCATCGGGCATCGGACCGGAGTGCCGGAATACGCGCTCATCCTCCGCGCCGACGATCACGAGCCGATGGTCTGCCGGCATCGATTTGATCGCGTCCGTTGCGAGCCGGATATTCTTGTTCTTTTTCGTGGACCCAATCGCCAGAAAATACCTGCCCGGACCGAGGTCGAGCCTTTCGAGTATCGAAGTGTCCGGTTCGACCTCGGCGAGGTGCTCCGCACTATTCGAGCAAACCGTGATGGCGTCGGACGGGACACCGAGGACAGCCGAGAGTTCGCTCCGGGAGAACTCCGACACGGTTATGAGGTTCGCGGTCCTCGCGTAAAGCCGTCCAAGACCACGATGGAAAGACGCGTAGCTGCGGCTGAAGAACTCGGGGTGACGAAAGACCTGCGCATCGTGAAGCACGATATGATGCCGACGATGGAGCACGGGCCCGGAATTGGCCAGACTGATGAGAGTACCGTTCCGCGCCGCCACGGCGAGATCGATCTGATCCCAGGCATGCCCGGTGCGCGTTCCGACCCTTGCGATGTGAATGTGCTTCAGTGAAAGACGTTCTTCGGCGTTCGAAGGCACCAGAAGGGTCCAGCTTGCGTCGCTGAGCCGAGCAGGCAGCTGCTGTCGATCGATCAATTGATCGATTGCCTTGACGATTTCTGCGGCAAATCGCTGAACGCCGCTCAGCGATTGTGAAAGGAACCGACCGTTCAGGAAGACATCAGGCATGCTTCTAACGGCCTTGCGCGGCCTGCGGCGAGTTCGAACGGCTGAGAACCATGAGGGACCATCCGCCGACAAGTCGAACTGTGGCGTCGGGAGCGGCGCGAAACGCCAAACGTCGGGGCCATGCGGCCAGCCGCTTCTTCCAGGTCTTGTAGGATTGGTCGATCGCCCAAGCCGTATAGAAGCAATCGATCGTCTCCAGGCCGGATTCCGCAATCATCGACAACGCGCTATCCCGGGAGAAATAATGGATATGCCCCAACGTGCGACGGGCTTCGGGCAGCACCCAACCACGTCCGACCGCAAGAGCATTCATGTCGAGCGGGAGATGGATGACCTGCCAACGAGACATCTTCCCCATCGCCCTGAGGAATTCAAAGGGGTTCTCGACGTGCTCCACCACGTCGATCGCCATGGTCAGATCGAAATGCTTCCCGCTCTGAAAAGCATCCTGCATGCTGAAACTTAGATTTTCCGACGCTCGCTTGAGGGACAGCTCATGAGCATAGGGAGAAACCTCAAAACCTTCAAGTTTCGATTGCGGATACTGCTTGGACAGGATTCCGACGATCGCACCCGTCCCGCAGCCGATATCGGCGAGCGTTGCCCACGGGATAGCGTTGCGCTCCAGAATCGTCCGAATATGCGAGACCTTCCACGGCGCGTCTTCCTCGTGCCAGTTCGGATTGTCGGCCGCGTAGTCGTCCTGCCTGTACCTGCTCGTTGCGTCTGCCGCCGGCTGCTCCGTCGAGGAAGAATTCATACCGGTAGCGTCCTCACGCTTTCATAGAAGGCAACGACTCGCCGCCCCAGAGTGTCCTGATTGAATTCTTGCATCGCCGCGCCGGCGCTGTCCTTGTACGCCTCAAGACGCTCCGGATGATCCAGTATTTTCTCGATCGCGGCGCTCCAGGCTCTTACATCGCCCGCCTCCACAAGGATACCATTTTTCTCGTGTGTGATGAGTTCCGGTATTCCGCCGGCATTGCTCCCCATGACGGGAAGCCCCTGCCCGAGAGCTTCAACGATCACGCCGGGGGAATTTTCGAACCATATGGACGGCACGAACAGGAGATCGCTCTGCGCCATGCGGTTGGCGACTTCCTGCACCGAGACATGGCCGGCGAACTCGATCCAGCGATGATCACCGAAGCGCCGCCTGAGATCATCTTCGCTGGGGCCGGTCCCGACCAACGTCAGCTTGAAATCATGGCGTGCCGACAGCGGCTCGAGGGCCTGGAGCAGAACGTACAACCCCTTGGACTCATGCAGACGCCCGACATACAGGAAACGAACGGTTCTCGATCCTTCCTTCTCGACTGTCGGGTCCGGCGACTTGTTCGGGTTCAGGATGTGGTCATGGAGCCAAGTCTGGATCGGTTGAAATGCCGACAGCCGACGGAAAATTGCAAGCGAAGGCGACACGAATCCCAGTCGTGGAACGGAGCGGAGAAAGCCGAGCTTCGCTCTCGACGAAAACGCGCAAGGCGCGCATTGGCGCTCGCACTCGCGACCGGACTTGAACATCGCCATCCTCACGCAGGCGAGGCTGAGGTCATGAATCGTGAAGACGACAGGTATGTTCCTGGCACCGATCGCGCGAAGGGTATTCCAGCCGATGCCTTGCAGGACGTGTATGTTGACCATGTCGGGGACAAATTCGTCCAGCACCTGACGCATGATCCAGTTGTTGCGAGGGTCAAAATGGTCTTGAAGATGCCAGATGGATTTCTGCAGACCGGATTTTTGAGCAGCTTCAAACACCGCGTACGGCCGAGGCATGTGAATGCGCCAGACTTTGAGACCGTCAACGATCGCCCCCCTCACCTCGTCCTCCGGAGCCGGTGATGTGGTCAGGACGGCGACCTCATGGCCGTTCGCAACGAGCCACGCCGCCAGATTGCGCGCGGAAATTTCGGCTCCGCCTTGGACAAAGGGCGGAAAGAAAGCTGAAACGATGAGAATTCGCATGTACGTTCGTTACCTGACACAAGTGAGGGCGTAGATGGCCAGAGCAGCGACAAGAGGGTTAGTGGCACTTGCAGTCATCGCAGCGGGTTTGCTCTTCAGTAAAATCTATGCGGCTAATCAAACTACATCCTTCTGGATTGGCAAGCAGCCGTTGGCCGAGCGGGCCGAACGGCCGATAATCGGCATCGGCGTACACTTCGGGATAGGTGGAGAATATGGCTATTCCCCTCAGAAGACCGCGCTGACATTGCGATCCGACGCCTTTGATTCAGTCAGGGACGATCTCGCCTGGAGCTTGTTTCAGGCTGGACCGGCGATCGGCAACGCGGCCACTCAAGTGGCACGAGAACCAGCCAAGCTGTTCGATTTCCTGGATCGAACTCAAGCAAGGCCATTGCTCATCCTGGGTCATCCAAATCCTCTGGTTCCTGACGGCCAGCCCCCGCTGACCGACGTCGGCCGAAAGAGCTTCGGCGACTTCGCGGCGAAGGCCGTTCAGGCGACCGCCAAACGTAACCCGATTTACGAGATCTGGAACGAATGGAATATGAACGCCGTGCTGGGACGCCCCTTCCTGGTCGGCGAAGGCGACCCGAGCGATCCGCGCGCGGCGGCCAATTATTCCGCCCTCGCGAAGGAGGCGCTCGCAAGGATACGCAGCGTGGCACCCCAGGCACAGGTGCTGGTCGGGGCGGTCGGAATGGATCCCGACTGGAAGTGGACCATGGCGCTCGTTCGGTCCGGAGCGCTGGAAGGTGCCAGCGGCTTGTCCGTTCACCTCTACAATCATTGCGAGCGCGAGGTTTCCAACCGAACCGCAGAGGCTGCGATACATCAAGTCAGCTCCTTGCGGAAGTTGCTGGACTCCGCCGGATCAAACATCCCCATCTTCGTCACAGAGGTCGGATGGCCGACAACATCGAAGACCTGCCCGATTTCAACGCAAACTGCCGCGAACAATATCGCGCAATTTCTATTTTGGACTGCAGCCACACCTTGGATAAAGGGGGCCTGGATCTACGAAATGAAGGATCAGGGTTCTGATCCGACTGCCCTGGAAGACAATTTCGGGCTGTACGACTACGCTTTTTCACCAAAGCCTGCTGCATGCGCGACCCGCGAAGCCATTGCTATCATCAAGAGCATGGGCCCAATGAGACTTGAGCAACCCTTGCCCGGGCTGTTTGTGGTCGAGGCAACGACCCCTGGAGGAAAACAGCTGATCGCCTGGACCTCACAGGAAAAGACTTCGGCGACGCTCGAATTTCCCAACGACACAAAACCGGAATTTGCGCCGCTGTGTCAGCAAAAGACCACGTCGAGCACAATACGGCTAGGGTCCACCCCCGTCGTCATCACCTTGCCGACCACAGCCCCATTCGAACTGAAGGCCACATTGAATCAATGATCCCCGGTCGGCGGACGCCGGCCGGGCCTGTCGTACCGCGCTAACGTCGGCGCGCCCGGAGAGAGAATTGCTTTGCATGAAACCACCGAAGCGCGATGCAGGCCCGAGGCAAGCCGCGCTGCGGCTGGCGCCCGCCCGTTGCGGCAGGATGGGCGCATCGGCGATCGCGGGCACGAACATCCTGTGATGGACAGGCAATCAGTTGCGCTTCACCGGCCAGCGGTATGCAAGATCGCCGTCAATACGCTTCCTGATGGATCAAGGCCAGGGCCGTCTTGAAGATGATCTTGATGTCGAGCCAGATGCTCCAGTTACTGACGTACCAGACATCGTACTCGACGCGCTTTTCCATCAGATCGATCGTCGGCGTTTCACCGCGAAATCCATTGACCTGGGCCCACCCCGTCAGGCCCGGCTTCATATGATGGCGGTAGACATACTTGCTGATCATCGGATCGTAATAGTTGTCGTGTGCGAGCGCATGCGGACGCGGCCCGACCAAGGACATCTCCCCGCGCAGAACGTTCCAGAGCTGCGGCAGCTCGTCGATGCTGGTCCGCCGCAGCACGCGGCCGACACGGGTCACCCGTGCGTCGCTCCTCGTCGCCTGCGTGACGATATGGCCGTTCTCCGCCACCGTCATCGAGCGAAACTTCCAGATCTCGAACTGCTTGCCGTTAAAGCCGCGTCGAAACTGCTTGAAGATCACCTTGCCCCTGGAATCGAGCTTTATCATGATCGCGGCGGTCACCAGCAGCGGCCCCAGCAACAATAGCGCGAACGAAGCAATACCGACGTCGAGGCAGCGCTTCTGCGCCTGCTCAAACACGCTGAGCGGCGCACGCTGGATCTCGATCGCGACCGTGCCGCTGACGGGCTGGAACGGACGCGAGACCAGATCGGCGATCGGGAAATCCGGCAGCAGACGAATCGGCTGCGGAACCACGCGCAGGTGCTGGCTCAGCTTCTGGAGCAGCGGCATCTCATCCCAGTCGATCACCAGGAGATATTCCTCCACGTCAGCGGTCCGGGCCTGACGAATGATGTCACGAATCTCGCGATCCCAGCCCGCGCCCTCTTCCGAGGGCTCGAGCACGAAATGCCGCACAACGTTGAAGCCGTGCTTGCGCAGGTCCTTGAGGCGATTCGAGGTGAAATCCAGCGGCTTGAGGCTGAGCAGCACCACCTTCCGGTCGACCAGGCGCCCCTTGGCATAGCTCGAGGTGAGAGCCAGGCGCCACAGCACGCGGAGGCCACCCAGAGCAAGGCCGCCGGTTGCGGCGAACAGCAGCGTGGTCCCACGCGACAGCTCTGCAGACGATTTGAGCAGAAACGCTTCGACCGCGAGAATGGTCAGCGAGATCAGCCAGACTGCCAGAGCCTTGCGCAGCTGCCAGACCGTGCTCAGCAGACGATGGTGGTCATACACACCCTGGAAATAGGCGATCGTGACAAACACCGCACCGACGACAAGACCGGCGCCGACGGATGAATCCTGCTCGGCCGTGGCGAGCACGCGATACAGACCACTCGCCGTGAAGTAGCTGAGCAGCACGGCGACGAAGTCGCCGGCGATCAACGCGACCTGGAGGGGTCTCTGGAGAGCACCACGCCGGTTCGATATACCCGAATAGAAGTTTTCCGAACCGTAAGTTGCTACAGCCATCCGAACCTCGCTGCCTCGTCACACATTCGCAATCAGCAATTGCGAGTAAATCGATCTAAATTCGCGACGTGCGCCAAAGTATATCTTAACTAAACAAAGCGACATTGCGGCAGTGCACCGAAAAAATCAAATCGAATTTATGCAACGCAGCGTCGCTGCAAGAGTTGCCCAAAGTACTGTCACACACGTGACAATTATGCGTGCATCGCGCCGCATTTGCTATCAGATCGCGCCACGTTCGCACCGAAGTTCGCGCGCATTTGAACGGCTGTTCAACCATACCGCTTAAGCCGTTATTAGGTCGGCACCGTTAACACTCGTGACCAATTCGGGGAGTTTGTGTCGTGAGTACGGTAGCCGTTTTCAGTCTGCTGATCGGATCGTTGCTAGGAGGCCGATTCAGAATATTCATCCTGCCGCCCGCCATCGTTCTCGGTGCAGCCTTTCTCGGCGCAGGTCTGGCCTGGCAGGGGCATGATTCGGCTCACACCGTCGTTACGCTTCTCGTCTTTGCGGCGGTGCTGCAGCTTGGCTATTTCGGCGGCGCAGTGCTGGTCCGCGCGCGGGCGAACGCCTGTCGCGACAAAGCCGCGCCGTCGCTCGACGCCGGGAGTTTCGGCTAATCAGACCGGACGCGCAGGGATCGACAACTTGCCGCCCCCCGGCAGGTGATCGATCCGCCGCACAAAGGGACGTCAATCCCGCCCGCCCGGAGAAAAAAGCGACCCGCGGCGCCTCGATTTCGTCGCTAGCATATTGACATCTCGGGCGAAGCTCTCTGAAAGAGTTGGACCCAATGTCCACGACAGCGCCCCGAAATCCGCCCCGGCCGAAGCTACCGAACGGCGTGCGCATCTATGCGATGAGCGACATCCACGGCTGCGCGCATCTGCTCGAGCAGATGTTCGCCGTCATCGACGCGGACATGGCGAACAGCCGGCCCTATCGCGCCATCGAGGTCTTCCTCGGCGACTATATCGATCGCGGGCCGGATTCGCGCCACACCCTCGATCTGCTGATCAGGCGCAGCCGCCGCCGCAACACGGTGTTTCTCAAGGGCAATCACGAGGCCTATTTCACTTCGGTGCTGGAAGACCCCTCGCTCGCCACCGAATGGTTTCAGTTCGGCGGTCTCCAGACCATGATGTCATACGGCGTGTCCGCCGCACCGGGCCTCAGCAAGGACGAGCAGTCCGATCTCGTGCGCGAACTCGCATCCGCCATGCCGCCAGAGCACATCGCGTTCCTGCGTCAGTTGCGGCCGACATTCACCTGCGGCGACTTCTTCTTCGTCCATGCCGGGGTGCGTCCTGGAATTCCACTCTCAGAACAGCGCGAGGCCGATCTGCTGTGGATCAGGGACGAATTCCTGCAGAGCAAGAGGCGCTTCGGCAAATACGTCGTGCACGGCCACACGCCGGTGAAGCAGGCCGAGTTGCACGAGAACCGCGCCAACATCGATACCGGCGCGTATGCCACCGGAAACCTGACGCTGCTGTCCATTCAGGGCAACAGCATGCTCGCGATCTAGCCGTAAGGGCTCGCGGCGTCGTGGGCCGCGCCGGCCTTTAATTGGTGGGGCTCGTCGGCTGCCTATATTCCGGAAAGCGGCTCAGCATCGCCGCCTTCAGGAACTTGAAATGAGCGATCGAGGCGCCGAGTTCCTTGAGCCGCCGCTGGCCGTTCAGGATCTCCTTGTCGAACAGATCCTGATGGTGATTGTCGAGCGCCTCGCGCTCGAGATATTCGTCGTCGCCGTTGCCGAAGGTCACGGCGGCACGCGCCAGCACGTCTTCTACCCGCCGGTTCAGGCCCGACTGTTCCCGCTCGGCCGCGTGGAGGGCGTCCTCGATCGCGATCATAATGGCCTCGATGCGCGTGCGATCCGTTTCGGCGTCCCGCTCAGGCGAGCGCGCACGGAACGCCTGCTCTCCTCCGAAACGGTCCTTCAGGAAGTTATGGGTGCGAGCCCGCAGGAAGAGCTGGAACATGCGGTCATTTCCGGTTGAAGCGCCAGACCAGAAAATGGGCCCGGGATGGTTAACAAAGGTTAAACTCCCGAATCGTTCTGCCCGTTCGCGCGCCCGCGCGGGGGGACAAATCACATCGTTCCGTTGAGAGCGTCCAGTTCGGGATCAAGCGCTTGCTGCCATGTCGGCATCGCAATATCGAACCGTTCCCGCAGGCGCGTCAGATCCAGGCGCGAATTGAAGGGTCGCTTCGCCTTGACAGGAAATTCACTCGAAGCGATCGGAAGGATCTGCTTTACGGCAAACTTGGCCCCACGAGACTTCAGCCCGGAAACGATCGCGACCGCAAAGCCGTGCCAGCTTGTCTCGCCGGCGCACACCAGATTGACGGGGCCGCCCCGTCTATCGAACATTGCAGCAACATCCCCGTCCGCTGGTTGCAGCATCGCGACCATCGCGCGCGCGATCGCGCCTGCGGTTGTCGGACTACCGATCTGGTCGGCGACAATGCGCAGTTCTTCCCGCTCTCCTGCCAGCCTCACGATCGTTTTGAGAAAATTCGCGCCCGAGGCGGCGTAAACCCACGATGTGCGCGCGATCAGATGCGGTCCGCCCGCCTCGGCAATCGCCTGATCGCCAGCGAGCTTGCTCTCGCCATACACCGAGAGAGGGCGCGGAGTGCTGTCCTCACGCCACGGACGGTCACCGGATCCGTCGAAGACGTAGTCGGTCGAGAAGTGCACCAGCGGGATGTGGCGGCGCGCGGCCCATTGGGCGATAGCCCTGGGTGATTCAGCGTTGACACGAAATGCCATCTCGCGCTCGTCTTCTGCGCGATCGACCGCCGTATAAGCCGCGGGGTTGATGATCAGATCAGGCACGATCGCGTCCAGTTTTTCAGCGAGGCCCGCCGGCTGCGACAGGTCGAACGCCTCACGCGGCGGCGCAACGATGTTGGCGCGGTCCTGAAACTGCTGCAGCAGCGCCCCACCAACTTGCCCGGCAGCGCCGGTCAGAAGGATCTTCATGTCAGACCTCCCCATAGCGGGGGAGGCCCTTCACGTCTGCCAACAGCGGCGCCTCGGCATCCTTGGGTGAAAGTGACGGATCCGCGACAGCCCAGTCGATGCCGATTGCCGGATCGTTCCACCGCACTGAGATTTCATCCTTCGGACTGTAAAGCTCGTCGCATTTATAGAAGAAATCCGCAGTCTCGGAGAGAACGGCGAAACCGTGGGCGAAGCCACGAGGAACCCACAATTGCCTCCGATTATCTTCGCTCAGTTCAACGGCAACATGGCGCCCAAAGTTTGGGCTGCCGATGCGCACATCAACTGCAACATCGAGAACTCGACCGCAAAGCACCGTGACCAGCTTGCCCTGCGTGGCCGGATTCTGTAGATGCAGCCCACGCAGCACTCCGAAACGCGAGCGCGAGAGATTGTCCTGGACGAACGGCCGCGCAATGCCGTTCTGCACGTATCGCGCGAATTGATAGGACTCCAGGAAGAAACCGCGTTGATCACCGAATAGCTTTGGCTCGACGATCAGAACTTCGGGCAAATCCGTCGTGAGAACGTTCATTCGCAGGGACTCTAGCTCGGCGTCGACAAAAATCTTGTGCAGCGCACTCTATCTGATATTTTCGCGCTGGCAAACCAGAGAGGGCCGATGAAGGGAATAATACTCGCAGGCGGAACAGGTTCGCGCCTTTATCCCGTCACGACCGTGGTGTCGAAGCAACTGCTTCCGGTTTTTGACAAACCGATGATCTACTATCCGCTGTCGGCACTGATGCTCGCTGGAATCCGCGACATTCTCATCATCTCCACGCCGCAGGACAAGCCGCTGTTTCAACGCCTGCTTGGTGACGGAACGGAAATCGGCGTCAAGTTTTCGTATGCCTCGCAGGAAACTCCGCGCGGTCTTGCCGACGCATTCATCGTCGGCCGCGAGTTTGTAGGAGAGGATTCCGTCGCGCTCGTTCTGGGAGACAATATCTTCTACGGACATGGACTTCCCGAGTTGCTCGCCAAGGCCGCGGCTCGCAAGAGTGGCGCCACGATCTTCGGCTATGTCGTCAACACGCCCGAGCAATATGGCGTCGTTGAGCTCGGCAGTGACGGGCGCGCACGTTCGATCGAAGAGAAGCCCGCGCGACCGAAGTCGAACGTGGCCGTGACGGGCCTCTATTTCTACGACAATCGCGTGCTCGACATCGCCGCGAAGATCAAGCCTTCCGCGCGCGGAGAGATAGAAATCACCGACGTGAACAACGCATACCTCGCCAGTGGCGACCTGTTCGTCGAAGTTCTTGGGCGCGGGTTTGCCTGGCTCGACACCGGAACGCACGCCTCCCTGGTCGAAGCCAGTCACTTCGTGCAGATCCTGGAACAGCGACAGGGGCTGCGCATCGCGTGCCCGGAAGAAATTGCCTTGCGGCGCGGCTACATTTCCCTGGAATCCTTCTCGAAGGTTGCCGAGAAGACCGCCAAGAGCAGCTACGGCCAGTATCTGCAATCGGTGGCTCGCTCCTTCTCCGCTCACGGTCTGGACTGAGGCAAACGACTCATGCGCTTTGAAGGCTCCACGATTTTCGTCACGGGCGGTGCCGGTTTCATCGGCTCGGCAGTCATCCGTCATCTTCTTCGGGATACGCACGCGCGCGTCGTCAACGTCGACAAGCTCACTTACGCGGCAAATCTCGAGTCGATCCCGGGCGCCGTCGCAAATCCGCGCTACGCGTTCGAGAAGCAGTGCATTTGCGAAGCGCCGTCACTCCGTAAACTGTTCGAAAAGTACCAGCCCGTCGCGGTCATGAATTTGGCAGCCGAAAGCCACGTCGATCGCTCGATCGATGGGCCCGGAGAATTCATTCAGACCAACATCGTCGGCACCTTCACGCTGCTGCAAGAAGCCTTGCGGTACTGGAAAGGGCTGTCACCGGACCGGCGTTCACGGTTCCGCTTTCTTCACATATCGACGGACGAGGTGTTCGGCTCGCTCGGCAAGGACGGTTACTTCACGGAGACAACCTCTTACGCACCGAATTCGCCCTACTCGGCGAGCAAAGCGTCATCTGACCATCTGGTCCGCGCCTGGCGCGAGACCTACGAACTCCCGACAATGGTGACGAACTGCTCGAACAATTACGGGCCTTATCACTTCCCCGAAAAGCTCATCCCCCACATGATCATCAAGGGGCTGGCCGAAGAAGCGTTGCCGGTTTATGGCGACGGGCAGAACATCCGAGACTGGCTCTACGTAGAGGATCATGCCAAGGCGCTTGCGCTCGTGCTCGAGCGCGGCGTGATCGGCGAAACATACAATGTCGGCGGGCGAAATGAGCGCAGCAACCTCCACGTCGTGGAAGGCATCTGCGATCTGCTGGATGAAATTTCGCCGTCCGGGACAGGTTCTCGGCGGAGCCTGATTTCGTTCGTTTCCGATCGTCCAGGGCACGATCGCCGTTATGCGATCGATGCTTCGAAGCTCGAGAGCCAGCTTGGATGGCGTGCGGACGAGAACTTCGAGAGCGGGCTGGCCAAGACCGTCCAGTGGTTCATCGACAATCGGGAGTGGTGGGAGAACATTCTCGGTCGCGGTTATCAGCAGAAGCGTATCGGCCTGGGCTAACCGCATTGGTGTCCTTTTGCGAAGGCTTGCCCAAGTCGGCGTGCAGGACATCGGCGGTTTGTTCGCATTGAATGCGACGGGCCCGCGAGAAATGGACGAATACTACTTCGTATGGATCCGTGGCCTCGACGGGCGCCCGAAGCCGCAGATTTGGGCCGCAGATCAATTTGACGGACCTGGATGGAAATTTCGGAACGTCATCGCGCGGCACGTTCTCGATGCGGCGGAACGCGGGATGGGTGCGGATCGCCTCGCGAAACTTTTCCCAGCGCCACCTGGTCAGGAAGAGTGCATCTAGTTTTTTCGACCTGACATGACTGCCGGACGCCACTTCGACTTCCACAATAGCCCAACGAGCAAGCCGCACGACTCCGTTTGACGTGTGATCAGCTTATGGATCGATTTTGCACCAACCAGGCCTTCCAGGCTCCTTCATGCTTTTCGTAGAGTTGTAGCCAGCGCTGCTCGCCGGCAGCCGGCCAGACATCCCGGCCGTCGGGCTCGGTCTGGCCCCCCGCCGGACCGAGTACCAATTCGCTATCGAGCCGTTCGAATTCGAACGTCTCCTCGCACGTCAGGCCGATCAGAACGCGCCGGCCCGCGGCATCGACGAAATATCGCCGGTGGGCGTTGTTTGTCGGGCTGATCATCGCGCGCCCCTCCCATAATGCCGGCCCCGCCCCCCAGCGCTCCGTGGACGACGTCGGCCCCCACATATCCGAAGTTGCAATCGCTCAGAATGCACGCCGCACCCTCGTCAGCGACGCATTCTGTGGAGATAGGGTCTGATCGTAAGGCTGATAGAGCGGATGACGCGTTCTGCGCCGGCGCGATCGCCACGCGCGCGTCGCGTAGCCTGAACCAAAGCCGGCGAGGATCGAGAGCAGGATCGCAACTATCATCATTCTGAAGTCTTCCAGTTGCTGAGCGCGGTATCTTCATGACCCAGCATTCTCATCTTCGAGTTGTGTCGACATCATGATGAGCGCTGCTGATCTTGTTGTCAGGCCGCGTGTTTTAACAGCACGATGGATGCGAATTGATCGCCTGGTCTGCGTCAGCCGAAGAAGTAGAAGAACAGTCTCACCAGCAGCAAGGTGATGAAATAGACCCAGCCTGCCATCGCGATCAGCGCTATGCTGAAAAACGCGCCTTCAAATGCTCGCTCTCTGAGCTTGGTGAGAGGGAATGCCGCTCGCGCTTTCTGAAGCATCTCGATCTTCTGAACGGTCCGTTGTTGTTGGCGTGATCATAGCCGCGTGAATTAGACGATCTCGTGACGACTCGCCCGAGAGTAGCGCAACACTGCTCGTTGAGATCGGCGCGGCATGCTCGCGCCGCGATCGACCGATTCTCGGTCGCATCGTCGTGATCGTATCGGACGTTGGCACGATCATGATTGGCTGGCATTGACAGTCACAGGTTTGCCGCACGGCAACGATTCCGAATCTCACGCAAGAGCTGACGCCGCTGGAATAGGCGCCGTCCTTCCTCGCCGCCAAGCGTGAGTGCTCACCGATACTGTCTCTCCGGATTCCCGAGCGAGTCGAGCCTGCACAACAGCACGCGGTCGGCGCGGCGTATTGGTCTTCCAATGAACGTTGGGTCGGGACTTCGAGGAGCCGGACGAAGTGCCGGAACATCCTCGACCGAAATCGAGGATAAGCGCGGATCGACCTCGGCTGATCAGAACACCCGTGGTTATACGGAGCGACGCGCATCGATTTCATGCTGGTAAGGTTGAGCGGTTAGCTTAATTCGCGTTGTTTGTTGCGAAGTCTCTCCCATCGCTTATCCATCCTCTCGCCGGACTTCCCCAAGGCCCGGCCCACCCAAGCAAGGCCGTCCAGCGAACATGGTCCGCTTGGCGGCTTTGTCGTCATGTCAACGAGAGGATCATTTTGGTTATGGCGCGCAAGCCCTGGTCGTTCAAGGAGGATCGCCGGCTCATGGAGTTGGCCAAGTCTTCGACTTCGCTGGAAGAGGCGGCGAGACAGCTTGGGCGATCGCCTGACGCGATCAAGCGGATGGCCTTGCGGCTCGGCCTGTCGTTGAAATCGAAGGGTGCGAAGAAGGGCTGACGGCACGAACACGATCTTGCCCAAGCGGAACAGCCGGCCGCCCGGTGCGCCATATCCGCCAGGACTTACAGCGGCTTCGGTTGCGTCATACGTCGCCACTCCCCTCGCGGGCGATCAGGCCGAACCTCACTTCGGGGTCGAGACCTTAACGATATTCTTGGCTTTCGGGAGCGTCGCTCCGATCGAACCGTTATGATGCTGCAATGCGTCGAAACCATCTCATCGCAGCTACAGTTATCTGCCTTGCGCTCATCGTCTACGCCATACTCGTCAAACGTGCTGGCAGACCGGCGCTCATCGGCCACGCCGAAGCCTATTGGGTGGTGATCATCGAGCGATTCAGCGCCTACTGTCTGCTGGGCTTTCTGCTGTCTTTCCTGCTGCCCGGCCGAATCAGGCTGGCTTGCGCCTTCGTGATTGCCGTCGCAGTCGCGCTAGAGGTTTTCCAGGCGGTAACGCCTGCCCACGATCCCCACTTGATCGATGTGCTACAAAAGGCAGCCGGCGGCGCTTTCGGCGTCATTCTCGCCCAGACGATTCTGGCCTTTCTGCCGAGGTCGCCGTCCTAGTCGAGTCTCATGGCGCGCGAGCTAGGTGCTGCCGGTCAGCGGAGCCACACGGGGCCAACGAATACGCTCAACCCATAAGCCGAGCCTATCACGCACAGGCTGATCGACAAATTTCGTCGCAACGTACGCAGCGCCGAGGCAAGTGATCACCTCCAGCACGATCGAAAGGGCGAGCGCCATTTTGCCAAGGGCAAGAGTTTCCTGAAAATAGAAGAAGATGCGCGTGATCGGGTAGTGCACCGCGTACAGCGGATAGGAAAGCTCTCCAGCGAACCTGCATGCCTGCCTCCAGCCCGGCGGCACGGCTGTCCCGGCGCCGCCCCATATCAAGACCGGGAATACGACAAGAATACATGCAACATCGTACATCGGGTGCTGGGGCAAAGGTGCAATGAACACACCAACCAAAACCACGACGGAGGCGACGGCCGTAGGACCGCTGACGATGGATACCGTTCCGATCCTCGACATAAGGACGCCGGCAAAAAATGAAAAGCCGACACGGAGCAAACCAGCATAGACTTCTCCGGTTCTTGCTCCCAATTCGAGGTCGCCCTGTTCGAGCGACACCACAACCAGTCCTACCGCGAAAAGAACCGCGAGGATTGAGAGTACGGGTATGCGTAGCCACCGAAACGCGAAACAGTAGACAACATTTGCCACCACTTCATAGAACAGAGACCAAAGAGGGCCATCAAACGGAAAGACGGATGCGGTCAACGGCATTCGGCCAAAGGGCAAAAGCAGCAACCCACATGACAGCACCAGGGCCATTTTGGTCAGGTCCAGCGCATGCCCTCTCAAGAGGCCGCCAATTGAAACAGCGGCGCCGACAAGGGTGCCCAGAATGATCATCGGCCAAAGACGGACGAAACGCCGCAACAGGAATTCAAACTTGAAAGAAGGATCTTCCAACCGCATGCCGTAGGCACGATCGATGACGAAGCCGCTCAACAGGAAGAAGAAGTCGACGGCAAGATACGCGTGAATTGCCATACTTGCGATCTGCAGGGATCCGGCAATATGGTAAATCAGCACGGCAAGGGATGCGATAGCCCGATAAACATCAAGAATAGGGTAGTGCCGGCTTCCCGGAGATTTCATTGCTCAAACGCCATTCGGAAACATATAAAAAACGCCGGCAAGAATATGGGAAATTAGCGGTCAGCCAAGATTAAACCTTTGGCAATGGGCGCTCGCTTTTCGCCTAGGTCGCCTTGCCAACCGCCGGCGCCGTTCTCGCCGGGATGGCCGCCCGTGCGCATCTTCGCATGCCGCTTGCTTGCCAGAAGATCCGCAGCATGCGCCTCGCCGAGCGATGCTGTGCCTCGGATCAGGCTTTCCGCCGTGTCACACGCCGCTTCGGCCTTGCCAGAACCTGGACTCGTTCGCGGCACTAGTTGGTGCTCTTGAACTCCGCCTGCAATTTAGCCATGTCGGCGCTTGCGACCGCCGCAAGATCGCGCAGGAGCGCAACAACTGTCGCACCCCCACGGGGCCGCACCGGCTGTACGACCACCTGATTCGAAGAGGGCCGGCTTGCCGCCTAAGCGGCGGACTTACGCCATTCCGCGCCCGAGCCCTTCCCGCTCGGCAGCGCGAACGCCGGACATCTGCCGATGGGTATCGCGCAACGCCGCGATCGCCTCATCGAGATCGAATTCGGCTTCACGAATGGTCTCGAAGAACCGGGCCATCAATGCGGGGGTCAGCTTGACGCGGGTGTTCCCGTCGCGGCTCTTGCGGCGATCGAGCGACAGATGCAGCGCCTGCACCCTGGCTTCGGCAGCGTTACAGCCGCTGAGTGTCGCAAATTCGTCATATGTCATCCAGATCTGAGGCATGTCCCTGTCCGCCTTTTGTTATGGGCGCCAACCTAGATTCCACGTCTAAAGGCACTCTTGCCGCAGCGCGGCCGGGAAGCGTTTTCGCGACAACAGCGTCAATGCAAAGCTAAAGCGCAGGATCCTCAGGGAACGGGCGTCTTGGGAGGCACAAACGGGTGGCGCGACCGCGAACGGCCGTCGATGCCCTTGGGCAGCTTGTCTGCATTGAGCTTCACGACCGCACCTCTGGCGTCAGCGGCCGGCGCCTCGTCCTGGCTGTAGATCAGCGTCGCCTCGAACTTCACATCGGGCGCCTGGTCGGCCTTTCCGGAACAGGTCGCCATCGCGCCGCTGCACACGCCCGAGAGCCTGACCTCGACCTCGTCGGGTCCGAACACGGTCGGCGGGCCCTCGGAATGTCGCCGCGTGGTCAGAACGGCCGTGAAGCGTTGCTCGTCGACCCGATAAGAGCCGCCGTACGTGAAGAAGCAGTCGCTGCCCGAGATTCGCCCTTCGGCCAGATGCACGACGCCGGTGCCCTGACCGCGCGGGGTTCTGAACCAGGCAGCATATTTGCCGTCTCTCAGCATGAAACACCCGTCGTGAAATTCATCCGTATTTGCAGCCAACTCTGGGGCGCGACAATGACCGGTGCGGCGAGTATTCCGCCACGGTTAACGCCCTGCAAAGTCAACCCGTCAAATTGCTGCCGAGGCTCGAGCCGAAGCCGGCCGCGACCTCAAAACAATTCTATGCCGTCATCGGCGGTCTCGACCGCCTCGACCCGGCGCGCCGCCGCGATCGATGCCAGCCCCAGGGTTCGAAGGAATTCCCGGTGAACGTCCCGCTCGCGCTCCATCGTGTAATGCGCGAACAGATCGTCGAGCATCGCTTCGTCGTCCGCATGGAGCTGCGGCCGCTGCGAGCCGTCGCTCGCGGCCTCGAGGCGCCCGGCGACCGCGGGCAGCGCAGCGGAACCTTCACCGAGCGTGGTCATCAGGCCCAGCGCCGAATTCATCAGCCCCTCGAACTCCGCACCTTCGGCGACGAGCCGGCTCATCAGCTTGCCAAGCCGTTCGTTGCCGGCCTCGACCTCGCGGAGCGCGTGGAGGATCTGCGGCTCGAGCTTGGCGAGCTGCGTGGGATCTCCCTGCACACGGAGCTCCTTCAGCTCCCTGGCCGAGCGCTCGATCCCGTCGAGCACGGGCCTCAAGCGCCCCGCGCCCGCCGAGACCTGATCGGCAGTCGCCTTGAGCTCGTTGGCGATGACGACGAAGGCGCTGCCGCGGCTGCCGAGATGGCTCGCCTTGAGGCCAGCATTCATCCCGATCAGCGTGATGTCGACCGTCGCCTCGGCGAGCCCGGCGATCGCCTGGCGAAATTTTGTCAGCGTGTCCTCGACGATCGCCAGCGCCTCGTCGACCGAACGGCCGGCGCCGTCGCAGGTGGCGATCAGGGTCGAGGCGTGCGCCAGCGTCTGCTTGATGCGCGCCAGGAACGACGACGAGCCGCCGTCCTCGCCGCCGAACAATGTGCGGCCGTGGCCGACGACGCTTCCCGCATCGTGCAGGATGGCCGTCAGCGCGCGGACGATCTGGCCGATGTCGCCGCCGAATTCGCGCTGGGCGTCCCTGAGTTGGGCCGCCTGCAAATGGCAGACCGCGCGCGTGCCGTCGTCGCTCGCAACCGGTTCAGGAACGAGGCCCGGAGCGGAGCCGGACACACGGGAAAGGCCGTGGGAGACGTGCTCCAGGCGTTGGCGCGTGCTGTCGCCGGCCTGCAAGGAGATGATCGCACTGCCGACCGCCTCGGCGATCCATTTGGTGCTGGTGCTGGCAAGTACGGCGAGCTGGCTGCTGCTGCGGCGCTGGTCGAGCAATCCCGAATAGGCGGCGCCGAGCTCAGCGCTCTCCGAAACCAGTTGATTCCCGTAGCGGCTCTCGAACTCCCGTTGCCGGCCGGATGCGGTGGCGACGGCTTCCGACAGGCGCTGCTGATCCCGCGCGCAGCCCTCGATCGAGCCCTGCACGGCCCTGCCGAGATCATAAGCCTCCTGCGTGAACGCCAGAAAGCCCTCGCGGTCGCCGTCGAGCGAAGCGGCCTCGATCCGCGCGCTGCGCGCGATGATGGTGATCATCTGGACGTGCTTGAACAGCGGCTTGAGCAGCGCCGACGCCTCAACGGTGCTCGTGCCGATCGTCGCAAGCAGGGCGCTCTCGGCCGGAAGCGCCTGCGCAAGCTCGCTGAGCCGCGCGGCGATCTCCTGTAGCGCCGTTGCGGCGCCCTCGATCTCGGCGCCCGCGAGTTCCTCGGACAGCGTCGCGAGGCCCTGGTTCAGCTCCTTGAAGATGAGGTGGCCGCGCCCCAGCTCCTGACCGACGCGCGCGAAGACGTCCTCGATCCGAGACGAGACGTCGTCGACCGCGGCGGTCGCTTCAATGAGCGTGTTGGCCGGCATGGCGGACATGACCATCAACCTGTCAGGGCCGTATGCCCGGCCTGGTACCAGAGCATGATCTCGCGCGGGATATGGTGCAGCGAGACGATTTTCTCGACACCGCCATGGGCAATCGCTTCCTTGGGCATGCCGAACACCACGCAGCTCTCTTCATCCTGCGCCCGCGTCGAGGCGCCGAGCTTGCGCATCTCCAGCATGCCGCGCGCGCCGTCGTCGCCCATGCCGGTCATGATCACGCCGAGCGCATTGGCGCCGGCATGCTGGGCGGCCGAGCGGAACAGCACGTCCACGGACGGGCGATGCCGCGACACCGGCGGGCCGTCCTTGATCGCGATCTGGTAGCGCAGGCCGATACGCTGGAGCAGCATATGACGGGCGCCCGGCGCGATATAGGCGCAGCCCGGCAGCACCGGATCGCCGTCCTCGGCTTCCTTGACCCGGATCTGGCAGACGCTGTCGAGACGCTTGGCAAAGGCCGCTGTGAAACCGGCCGGCATGTGCTGGACGATGACGATGGGCGGACAGTGCGGCGGCAGCATCTCGAGGACGTCGTTGAGCGCTTCGGTCCCACCTGTCGATGCACCGATGCAAACGATGCGTTCCGTTGTCGGCCGCGCCTTGCCCTGCACCGGCGGCGGGATGATGGCGTCGGCCGTCAGCTTCTTTTCGATCACCCGACGTTCGGTGCGCGGGCGCACCCGTGCGCGCGCCGCCGACTTCACGGCCTCGCGCAGCCGCATCGAGCATTCGAGCAGCGCCTGCCGCGTGTCGATCTTCGGCTTGGGCACGATGTCGACTGCGCCCGCCTCGAACGCCTCGAACATCACGTTCGAACCTTCCTCGGTGAGCGAGGAGCAGATGATCACCGGGATCGGACGCTGCGCCATGATCTTGCGCAGGAACGTCATGCCGTCCATGCGCGGCATCTCGATGTCGAGGATCATGACATCGGGGATCTCGTTCTGGAGACGTCGCGCCGCCGCAAACGGATCGGAAGCCGTCCCCATCACCTCGATCTCGGGATCCTCATTGAGGATCGTTTGCAGGATTTGGCGCACCGACGCCGAATCGTCCACGATCAGTACGCGAACTTTCTCCCTCGGCATTCTGGTTGCGCTCCGGCTAGACCTGGAAAATGGTTGGCTGAACTTGCTTCAAACCCGGCACTGCACTGTGAATCATCGATTCCGAATGTCCGACCAGTAAATAGCCGCCGGGCCGCAGATGATTGCAGAGTTGCTCGACAACTTTGCGCTGGGTCGGCTTGTCGAAATAGATCAGGACGTTGCGGCAGAAGATCATGTCGACGTCGCGATCGACGGGATAGGATGCATCCATCAGGTTCATCCGCATGAAATGCACCATGCGCCGCAGCTCCGGCACGACCCGTACCTCACCACGCGACTTGTCCCGCGACGACAGGAAATATCGCTTCACGAAGTGCTCCGGCACCGGCGCAAGCACGTCGCGCGCATAGATCGCGGTCTGGGCGAGGCGGAGCACCGCGGTTGAAATGTCGGTCCCCAGGATACGGTACTGAAACCGCGAGCCGTTTCTTGTCATGTCGTCCAGCACCATGGCGGTGGTGTAGGCTTCCATGCCGGTCGAGCTCGCCGAGCTCCAGACCTTCAGGTTCGCACTCTTCCGTCCATGCGATTTGAGCAAAGCGGGGATCGCGACCTCCCGCATGAAGGTGAAGTGCTGGGGCTCGCGGAAGAAGTCGGTCTTGTTGGTCGTCACCACATCGATGAGTTGAGTGAGCTCGTTATCGAAATAATCCGGTTCGAACAGGTTGTCGACATACTCGTTGACGTCGGAGAAATTCAGCGCGCGCACGCGCTTGTGCAGCCGCCCCTCCAGCATCAGCCGCTTGCCCTGCGGGAGTTTGATACCGACCTGGCCTTCGATCAATTCGGCGATGGTCCGGAAGTGGCGGTCCGAAAGATGGACGGCCGTATCCTGCATGGCAGGCATCATCGTTGCCTGCCCCCGTCCGGGATGGCCGCCTGCATCGAATGTCGGGCCGTACGGGCCATCTTCAATCCCACGCGTTTACGCAATCACTGGCGACCGATCGGCCTATTGGTGACGGATGGACCGATCGCTTGACGGGTCTCAGCGCTGGAACTCGGCGTCCCGATCATCCTCGCCGTCGTTCATGTCGAAGGCAAAGCCGCCGCCACCGGCCGCCTTGACGGCCCGCACCGGCTTGGCCTGCGGCTTCCTGGCCGGACGCTCGACCGCCGCCATGGTGGCTGCCTTGGCGCGCAACTGGTTGACCGCCCGGTCGATCGGCGCGGGGCCCTTTCCGCCGTGCTCAATGCGGAAATAGGCGATGGTGGATTGAAGCTGCTCGGCCTGGGAGGCGAGCTCCTCGGAGGTCGAGGACACCTGCTCGGAGGCGCTGGCGTTCTGCTGGCCGACCTTGTCGAGTTGCTGGATCGCCTGGTTGATCTGGGCCGAACCGACGTCCTGCTCGCGGCACGCCACCGTGATCTCCTCGACCAGCTCGGCGGTCTTCTTGATGTCGGGCACAAGCTTGGCAAGCATATGGCCGGCTTCCTGCGCCACCTTGACGGTCTCGGTCGAGAGCGTGCCGATCTCGGCGGCGGCCGCCTGGCTGCGCTCGGCAAGCTTGCGCACTTCGGAAGCCACGACGGCAAAGCCCTTGCCATGCTCACCGGCGCGCGCGGCTTCGACCGCCGCGTTGAGCGCGAGCAGGTCGGTCTGGCGTGCGATCTCCTGCACGATCGTGATCTTCTCGGCGATGGTCTGCATCGCATTGACGGCGCGGCCGACCGCGGCGCCGCTGGCCTCGGCATCCTTGGCCGACTGCGCGGCGATC
The DNA here is from genome assembly GCF_018129995.1 of Bradyrhizobium sp. SZCCT0153. Classification (GTDB taxonomy): domain Bacteria; phylum Pseudomonadota; class Alphaproteobacteria; order Rhizobiales; family Xanthobacteraceae; genus Bradyrhizobium; species Bradyrhizobium japonicum_G. The sequence goes on along the minus strand of NZ_JAFCKS010000001.1, from coordinate 1,017,343 downwards.
TTCTCGGTCTGGTTGGCGTTGTCGGCGTTCTGCTTCACGTTCGAAGCCATCTCTTCCATCGAAGAAGAGGCCTCTTCCGCGGACGAAGCCTGCTCGGTCGCGCCCTGCGAGAGCTGCTCGGCGCTCGCGGACAGTTCCTGGCTGCCGGCGGAGACATTCTGCGCCGCCGTGAGCGCCTCCGACACGATCTGCCGGAGCTTCTCCACCATGCGCACGAGGGCTAGACCGAGCGTGTCCTTGTCCGACAGCGGCTTGGCCTCCACCGTGAGGTTGCCATGAGCGATCTCGTTCGCCACAGCCGCGGTCTGGTTCAAATTCACAGTCATCGCATTCAGCGACTTGATGAGATCCCCGATCTCGTCATTGCTGGAGGGCTCGATCTTTCGGCTGAGATCACCGATGGCCACCGCGTCGGCAAGGCTCACCGCGCTGAAAAGCGACCGGCTGATGTTCAGCGCCATCCAGACGGCGGCACCTATGGCAATGACCAGCGATGCAAGAATCAGCGAAAGCAGAATGATGGTGGCACGGCTGCCGTCGACCCTGGCCTGCTCGCTCTCGTCGGCCATCTGTTTCTTGACATAGGTGATGTAGTCGCTCGCCGCGGTGAGCGCCGGCGTGGAGGCCTTCAGGCCCTCGGTCATGGACCGCTCGGTCGCCTTGGCTCTATCGTGCTTTGCCAACACGAGCGTTTGATCCTGGACGTTGTTCGAATTTGCATACGCGTTAGCGAACGTCTCGATCATTTTTCTGCCGGTCTCGCTCGCGCTGGCGTAGACCTCGTCTTTCACCTTCAGGGCGCGCTCGCGGAGCTGGGAGATCTGGCCGATAAACTTGTCCTGATCGGCATCGGCCGCCAGGATGGTGTTCTTTTCCGCTCGTACCTGAAGCAATACGGTTTCCTGAAGCTCGCCGACCTTCGCCAGCCGAGCGGCCCTGGCCGACAGGTGCTCGGCCGTCACGACCATATCGTTCAGCTTCATATAGGCGACGCCTCCGGCGATCATGGAGAGCAGGATGACGACGCCGAACGCGCTGGCAAGCTTGGCTTTGACGGTGAATCTCATATCAATCTCGTTGGTTCGAATTGGGGTGCTTACGCTTGACCACGCACTTGCAAACTCAGGCGGCGCGGGACGAATCCGCGGCCGTGTTACGTCCTTCCGGGACCTCGTCGTTCGCCATCAGCTTGCCGAGATCGAAGATCACGACGAATTTCTCGCCCTTGCGGCCGATGCCGGCGGCATAGTCGGACTGCCATTTGCCGCCGACCTCGGGGATCGGCTCGATCGCCTGCTCGTCGATGTCGGTGACCTCGAACACGCAATCGGCGACGAAGCCGACGCCGACCAGACGATCCTTCATCGGCACGTCGAGGATGATGATGCGGGTCGCCTCGGTCGCTTCCACGGCCGGCAGACCGAGCTTGGTCCGGAGGTCGACGATCGGATAACCGCTGCCGCGCACGTCGATCATGCCGAGCAGGAAGTTCGGTGCATGCGGAAGCCGCGAGATCGGCCGCATGTCGAGAATTTCCCGGACATTGCGGATGCTGATGCCGAACGTCTCTCCGGCGAGCCCGAGCGTCAGATATTGCGAGGTTGCGGCCATGATGCAGTCCAGGGATACCGAGGGGCAGCGAATGAGCGCGGTCCGGCACGAGGCCGGACCGTTTTGATCAGCGTTGGAACTCGGCGTCGCGGTCGTCTTCGCCGTCATGCATGTCGAAAGCGAAGCCGCCGCCGCCAGCGACCTTCATCGCGCGTGCCGGCTTGCGGACCGGCGCAGGCTTTTTCGAGCCGCGATCAGCCGCCGCCATGGTTGCCGCCATGGTTGCCGCCTTGGCGCGCAGCTGGCCGACCGCACGGTCGATCGGCGCGGCTGCGGCTCTTTCATTGTGGTTGGCGTGCTCGATCCGGAAGAAGGAGATAGTGGACTGAAGCTGCTCGGCCTGCGAGGCGAGCTCTTCCGAGGTGGACGAGACCTGCTCGGAAGCGCTGGCGTTCTGCTGGCCGACCTTGTCGAGCTGCTGGATCGCCTGGTTGATCTGGGCCGAACCGACGTCCTGCTCGCGGCAGGCGGCGGTGATCTCCTGGACCAGCTCGGCGGTCTTCTTGATGTCGGGCACGAGCTTGGACAGCATAGAGCCTGCTTCCTGCGCGACCTTGACGGTCTCCGTCGACAGCGTACCGATGTCGGCCGCCGCCGCCTGGCTGCGTTCGGCGAGCTTGCGCACCTCGGAGGCGACCACCGCAAAGCCCTTGCCATGCTCGCCGGCGCGCGCGGCTTCGACCGCGGCGTTGAGCGCGAGCAGGTCGGTCTGTCGCGCGATCTCCTGCACGATCGTGATCTTCTCGGCAATGGTCTGCATCGCGTTGACGGCACGCCCCACCGCGACGCCGCTGGCCTCGGCGTCCTTGGCCGACTGCGCGGCGATCTTCTCGGTCTGGTTGGCGTTGTCGGCGTTCTGCTTCACGTTCGAGGCCATCTCTTCCATCGAGGACGAGGCTTCTTCCGCGGAGGAGGCCTGCTCGGTCGCGCCCTGCGACAGCTGCTCCGCACTTGCGGACAGTTCCTGGCTGCCGGCGGAGACGTTCTGCGCGGCCGTGAGCGCCTCGGCGACGATCTGCCGAAGCTTCTCGACCATCGCATTCAGAGACCCGACGAGGTCGCCGATCTCGTCGTTGCTGGCCGAGGGAATGGTCTGGCTGAGATCGCCCTCAGCCACTGCGCCGGCAAGACCGACCGCACGGCCAAGCGACCGGCTGATCGAGATCGAAATCCACAAGGCCGCGCCGATCGCAACCATCAGCGAGACACCGAGCAGCGTCAGCAGCATGAACTGGGCTTGGTGGCCTTCGTCCTTCGACTGAACGGCCTGCTCCGCCATCTGCTTCTTTGTGTTCTCGACATAAACGCCCATGGATTCGAGCGCATCATTCACCACCTTGCGCCCCTCGTTCGTCGAGCGTTCGGTCGCCTTGACCTTGTCGGTCTTTGCAAGCCGGATCGTCTCCTCCTGATAGGCGTTCATCCTGGCGTAGGTCACGGCGAAGCCATCGAGCAGCTTCCGACCAGCCTCACTCGCCAACGCGTAGACTTCGTCCTTGGTCTTCAGGGCGCTCTCGCGGCGTTTGGCGGCGTCGGCCGCGGCCTGCTCGACCTCAGTCTCGCTACCGATGATGGCGTTCTTTTCCGCGCGAAGCTGGATCAGAATGTCTTTCTCGATCTCCGTTGCCTTTTCCATGCGTTTCGCGCGCAGGACCATGTTGTCGGCGGTCGCCATCATATCGCCGAGCTTCATGTAGGCCACGCCACCCGCGACCATGGACAGGACGATGACCAGCCCGAACGCGCCGGCAAGCTTTGCCTTGACCGTAAATCTCATTTCCAGCCTCTACCCCAGTCTCGCCCCGAGACCTCATTTCAATTCAGGATGCGTTCCATGTTGGGAACGATGACGAACTCTTCACGCCATTTGGCGATGAAGCGAATGAACTCCGGCTTCCAATGCATGCCGACGCGCGGTGTCTGCTGCACGTCGGTCTGCGATATCTCGGTGACCTCGTAGACCTTGTCGGCGGTCAGACCGACCAGCACCGGCTCACCGTCGAGATCGAGCTCGATGACGACGATGCGCGTGTCGGCCGAGTCGTCGAGCTGCGGCATGCCGAAGCGGATGCGCAGGTCCGCGAGCGGAATGACGTTGCCGCGCACGTTGATCACGCTGGGAACGAACGACCGCGCGCCCGCGACCCTGGTCACGGGGACCGGATCGATGATCTCGCGCACGAGGCCCGCGTCGAGCGCGAACTTCTCCTCGCCGAGGCCGATCATCACGACCTGCATCGCGCCCGCCTTAGACTCGCCGGCCTGCATCTCGTACATCACGCCGCCTCGCTGATGTGCTGCTTCTCGACTTTCGACTGCGCCAGCGTCACGAGCTGCGCAACGTCGAGGATCAGCGCCGCCGTACCGTCACCGAGGATGGTCGCGCCGGAGAAGATCGTGACGTCCGAATGCAGCTTGGAGAGCGACTTGATCACGGTCTGGTGGTTGCCGATGATCTGGTCGGCGACGAGACCGACGTGAGTCTCGCCGGTCGAGATGATGATGGTCTTCTGGTGCCGGTCCGGCGTGCCCGATGCGGTCATGATCTCGCGCAGCCTGAGGAAGGGCACGAGGTTGCCGCGCACGTTGAGGAAGTTGCGACCGCGGGAGCGCTCGTCCTCGGCCGTCAGCTCGATGCATTCCTCCACCGCCGACAGCGGAATGATGTAGCGGCCTTCGCCGACGCGGATCAAGAGACCCTCGATGATCGCGAGCGTCAGCGGCAGGCGCAGCGTCACCGTGGTGCCCTGGCCTGGTCTGGTCGACAAATCGATCGTGCCGCGCATGTTCTCGATGGTGCGCCTGACCACGTCCATGCCGACGCCGCGGCCGGACAGCGCCGAGATGGTCTGCGCGGTCGAGAAGCCCGGGTGGAACAGGAACTGGTGGATTTCGTGGTCGGTGAGCACGGCGCCAGCCGCGATCAGGCCCTGCTCTTCCGCTTTCGCTCGGATCCGCGCGGTGTTGAGGCCGCCGCCATTGTCCTTCACGGTGACCAGCACCTGCGCGCCGGAATGGACAGCAGCGAGCTCGATCCGGCCCTGTTCCGTCTTGCCGTTGGCAGCGCGAGTCGCGGTGTCCTCGATGCCGTGGTCGATGGCGTTGCGGATCAGGTGAACCAGGGGATCGGCGAGGCACTCGATCATGGTCTTGTCGAGCTCGGTATCCTCGCCCGTGGTGACGAATTCGACCGGCTTCGACAGATCGCGCGACAGATCGTGGATCAGGCGGCGGAACCGCCCGAACAGCGAGCCGATCGGCACCATGCGCGCGCCCATCGTGGTGTCACGCAGGGACGAGGCAAGACGTTCGATTTCCTCGGCGATCATCTTGATCGAAAGGTCGGAGCCGGACGAAGCTAGCTGGGTCAGGCGCGCCTGGGCGATGACGAGCTCGCCGACGCGGTCCATCAGCTCATCGAGACGCTCCGCCTGGACGCGGACGGTGGCGATGCCGCGATCGTCGCGCTTGGCCTCGGACTTCGATTCGGATTTGGGGTTCGGCTTCGATTCAGATTTGGGCTCCGCCTTGACGGCAGGCTGCGCGGCAATCGGCGCGGCCGCCTCGACCATCGGCACAGGCATTTCGACCGGCGGAGCCGGCTCCTCGTCGAGCAGCTGGAAGAGCGGCATCGGCGCCGGCGCTTCGACCTGCTCCAGCGGCGAAAGCGTCAGCTTCATCTCGTCCTGGACGAACATGAAGACGTCGTCGATCGCGTCCTTGTCGCAGGCGGCGTGCAGCTTCACGTCCCACTTCAGATAGCAGTCTTCCGGGTCCATCTCGTCGAGGAACGGGATGCCGTCGGTCACCGGCACGACAAAGCAGGGCCCGAGCTTGCAGAGATCTTCCAGCAGGTCGAGCGGGTTCGAGCCGTTGCGCAGGATGTGGGATTCGAATTCCAGATAGAGATGCCAGCCGGCCTGCTTGCTCCCGCCGGGGACCGGCACAGGCGCATCGGCGATCCCGCCGACGGATGCGACAGGCTGGTCCGACGACACGAATCGCTTGAGGTCGTCGAGGATGGCATCGCCGATGACGTCGTCGGTCGACTGGGGATCCTCGATCAGCGCGCGGATGTAGTCCTTGGCCGCGAGCGCGACCGAGATCAGATCCTGCGTCGGCTTGATCTCGCCCTTGCGGACGCGGTCGAAGGCCGTCTCGAATTCGTGGGTGAACGAGGCGACCTTGTCGAAGCCGAACATGGCGCCCGAGCCCTTGATCGTATGCAGGGCGCGGAATGCGGAATCGACCAGTTCGCGGTCGTCGGGACGCTGGCCGAGATCGAGCAGGGCCCCTTCAAGAACTTCGAAGAGTTCGCTGGCTTCCTGACGAAAGACCTCGGTCGGGTCCATTGCGCTCATGCACGCACCAGCTTGCCGACGACAGCGAGCAACTGCTCGGGCTTGAACGGCTTGGTGATCCAGCCGGTGGCTCCGGCGCTCTTGGCCTCCTGCTTCACCGTGTCATTGGATTCGGTGGTCAGGAACACGATGGGCATGCCGACCGCGCTCGGAAGCTTGCGCAGCGCCCGGATCAGCTCCAGGCCGTTCATGACGGGCATGTTGAGGTCGGTGATGACGAGATCGAGCTTGCCGGCTTGCGCCTTGGCGAGCCCCTGTGCGCCGTCGCCGGCCTCGATGACGCTGTGACCGGCCGGCTCGAGCACGACTTTGATCATCTGCCGGATGCTGGGAGAGTCGTCGACCGTGAGAATCGTGGCCATTAGGCGCCATCTTTCTTTTGCGGGAAATGCTGATCGATCATCGCCTCGCTGGCGAAGCCGGCGCGGCGAAGGGTGTTGCGCAGAGACTGGGAGAAGGAGGTCAGGACCACAGGCCGGCCCTGGGCCTCGCCGGTCTTGGCGGTGGACAGCAGAAGCTGGATCGAGGTCACGTCGGCCTTGTCGACGCTTGAGCAATCGATCTCGAGCCGATCCTGCCGGCCGAACGCCTCGCGAATGAGGTCGTAGACATTGCGGATCGCAGCGATGCTGCAATCGGCAGGCAGCCGAAGGGACCATTTCGGCTCGGTGACATCAGACGACATGCGTCCCCCAAATTTCCTCAGGATTCTCTGCACGCATGGCGAGAATCCCGCTCGACGACTATTCGCAACGGAGAGTATGCAAACCCCTAATGAGCGCCTCCGTACAACTACGGGTCACAATTCGAAGAACTTCGCGTATGCATGCAGACGTGCATGGCCCGCCCAAATCTCATGCGCCGCGCGCGGTCTCGAGGCAGTTCGGCACGGGTTGGATGTTTGCTCCGCGTTAAATCGCAAAGGCTATTCGTTGAGGTCATGCTTCGCCATCCGAACGAGTCGGGCCGCCGATGCTGACCCAAGCGCTTCTGATTGATGACAGCCGCTCTGTCCTCAATTTCCTGAAACGTCATATCGAAGCCGAAGGCCTGGTCGAGGCTACCACCTTCCTCGATCCCGTCGAGGCGCTGGCCTGCGCGCGCGAGCGTGTCTTCGATCTCGTGCTGGTCGACTACGAGATGCCGCATATGGACGGCATCAGCTTCATCCGCGCCTTCCGCACCCTGCCCGGCTGCGCCGACATCCCGATCGCGATGATCACGTCGCGACAGACCGATGACGTGAAGATGGAAGCGCTGCAGGCTGGTGCAACCGATTTCTTACCGAAACAGCCACAGAGCCTCGAGATGACGGTGCGCCTGCGCAATCTGGTGCGGCTTGGTGCAGCCGTGCGCAAGCAGAACGACCGTGCGGCCGATCTGGCGAGCGCGGTGGCGGCCGCGACCCGGAAGCTCGGCGAGCGCGAAGAGGAGATCATCCTGCGGCTCGCGCTCGCGGTCGAGTACCGCGACAACGACACCGGCGAGCACACGCTGCGGGTCGCCCGCTACAGCCGCATCATCGCCGAGCAGCTCGGCCTGCCGGCCCGGCTCTGCCGCGACATCTATCTGGCCGCCCCTCTGCACGACGTCGGCAAGGTCGCCATCCCCGACAACATCCTGCTCAAGCCCGGGAAGTTGACCGGCGAGGAGATGGCGGTAATTCGCACCCATGCGACGATCGGCGAAAGGATCCTGGCGGATTCCAGCTGCGAGCTGATCCAGCTCGGTGCGCAGATTGCCGCAGGTCATCACGAGCGCTGGGACGGCGCGGGCTATCCGAGCGGCCTCAAGACAGACGAGATCCCGGTCGCCGCACGCGTGGTCGCGGTCGCCGACGTCTTCGATGCGCTGACGACGCGGCGGCCATATAAAGAGCCGATGGAGCTGGAAGTGGCGCGCGACTATCTGGTCGAAAACCAGGGCCGACAGTTCGACCCGGCCTGTGTCGGGGCCTTCCTGTCGCGCTGGGACGAGGTGGTGGAAATCGCCGCCGGTCAACAGGCGACGCCGTATCAGAAGACCGAGGCCACGCTCGCTCCCAACATGTGCGCTCCCTATATAGAGAGTGCAGCGGAGAGCCACCCGGTCGAGGTCACTTTGGCCGAGGCCATCCCTGCCGAATGATATTATCAATCCGGCCAAAGGCTTGCCGTCGCACCGTTTCTCCGGTCGCCGGTTTGAACCTGTTCCTGATAGAGTGCACCAATAACTAAGAGTGATTCTGGTCACACTTGCCTGGGCGCTCCGCTGCTAAGCATCGGGCCAGGACGGGGACCGGGCAAGCATCGGTCGAATTGGATGAGAATTCCCATGAGAAGCCTGATCGGCGCCGTTGTCGGCGCGTGCTGTCTTTCGGCCCCCGCTTTGGCGGAGACTCCGGCCGCCATCGTCGAGGATGTGCAGGGCAAGGTCGACGGCATCGCGTTCATGGATTATGTGGCGCCGGGCAGGATCATCAAGCTGGGACCCAAGGCAAGCATTACGCTCAGCTATCTGAAATCCTGCCTACGCGAGACCATCAGCGAAGGCGTCGTCCTGGTCGGCACCGAGCAGAGCACCGTGCAACTCGGCGATGTCAAGCGGGAAAAGGTGCCCTGCGATACCAACGCGGCAAAACTGTCGGACCGCGAGGCGAACCAGAGTGCCGCGACGACTTTCCGCACCATGCGCTCGGACGCCAAGGGCGCTCCGGCCAAGCTGCCGACGCTCTACGGCGTCGCGCCGCTGGTGCAGGCCAAGAGCGGCAGCACCCTGGTGATCGAACGCACCGATGGCAAGGAGCCAACGATCAGCGTGCCGCTCAAGAGCGAGACCATGGTCGGCGGCAAGTTCTACGACTTTGCCAAGGCCGGAAAGTCACTGACCCCGGGCGGTAGTTACCTCGCCATTCTCGGTACCAAGCGCTACGCGTTCCAGATCGATGCCAGCGCCACGTCCTCGCCGACGCCGATCGTCGGCCGCCTGCTGCGGCTCGAATAGGCAACCAGCGACGGGGCGATGCGGCGGATCGGCAGGGGGGACATCGTTGCGGCGATCCTGATTGCGCTCCTTACGGGCGCGGTCGCCACGTCTCCGCCGCTCCAGACCCTGCAAGGCCTGTCGCTCGACATCCTCACGGCGCTGCGCGGCAAGCTGATCGGCGACCACCGCGATCCCGCGACATCGCCGGTCGTCGTCGTGGCCATCGACGGCGAGACCTACGAGACCCCGCCCTTCAAGGGATCACCGACGCAGACCTGGACGCGCGAGATCGGCCGGGTGCTCGGAAGCATCACCGAGGGCGGTGCCAGGGTGATCGGCTTCGACGTCATCTTCAAGAACTCGATCGAGCAGTCGGAGATTCCCTTCGGCGACGCGCCGCTCGGCGCCCGCATGAAGGGATTTGACCGGGACTATCTGATCGCCCTGCGGCAGATATCAGACAATGGCAAGCTGGTGCTCGGCGAGATCCTGAGCAACGACCATCCAGAACCACCCTATCGCGCGCAGCAACTGGCGGTGCGAAACAACGTCCGTGCGCTCAATGTCTACACCGATGCGGACGATGTCATCAGGCGAATGCCGCTCACTTTCTCCATCGACGGCAAGCCGGTGCCTGCCATGGCCGTCGAGCTCGCCGCGCGCGCGCTCGATGCAAAGCCTGAGATCGCACCGTCCGGCGCGACCGAACTGTCCGGCTATGCCATCCCGAGCGTGGTACCGAATACACTCACGCTCAATTTTCGAGGGATGGGCCGCGACGTACCGACCTTTTCGTTCGCCGACCTCCGGGCCTGCGTCGAAAAAGGCGACCGCGATTTCTTCCGCCGCGCATTCGACGGCAAGGTCGTGCTGCTCGGCACCGCCCTGAATTTCGAGGACCGCAAGCTCACCTCCATGCGCCTGTCCGGTGGACATGACGGAACGCCGGCCGCAAGATGCGCCCTGCCCGCACCGGCTAGCATCGCACAGAAGACCCCCAGCGACGTCGCCGGCGTCTTCGTGCACGCCACCGCAGTCCGAAATCTGATCGAGCGCGACGCCGTGACCGAGCTTGGCTTTCCGCTACGGAGCATTCTCACGATCGTGTTCTCAGCAATCATCGCTTGCGCGGCCTGCGTGCTCGCACCGGGTGGCGCGCTGCTCGCATGGTTCGGCCTCACCGCCGTCTACGCCGCAATGGCCGTCGGCGCATTCGTCCATGCCTTGGCGCTGCCACTGACGGAGCCGGCACTGGCGAGCCTTGCCGCGCTCGCCATGATGATCGGCTACCGTTTCGTGCTGGCCGACCGCGACGAGCGTTTCCTGCGCAAGAGTTTCGCGTTCTACCTTGCACCCGAAGTGATCGACACCATGGTCGCCTCGGGCAAGATGCCGGCGCTCGGCGGCGAGATGCGCAACGTCACCATGTTTTTCTCCGACCTCGGCGGCTTCTCCTCGATCGCGGAGACGATGACGCCGGGCGAGCTGGTGACCCTGATGAACGAGTATCTGTCCGCCATGACCGACATCATCGAAAGCCATGGCGGCTATGTCGACAAATATATCGGCGATTCCATCGTCGCCATGTTCGGTGCGCCCGCCGACGATCCCACGCACGCGTGCAACGCCGTCCGGGCCGCGCTGAAATGCCACGAGGAGCTGGCAGAGCTCAACGCCGGCAGTGCCGCCTTCGCCGGCCGCGGCCTGTCGCACCGCATCGGGCTCAACAGCGGCGAGGCCGTTGTCGGCAACATCGGTTCCCGCCGCCGCTTCAACTACACCGTGATGAGCGACACCGTGAACGTCGCCTCGCGGCTCGAAGGCGCCAACAAATATTACGGCACCGCGATCATGGCTTCGGAGACGACGATGGCCCAGACCGGCGATGCCTTCGCCTGGCGCGAGCTCGACGCGATCAGGGTGATGGGACGCGGCGAGGCGATCAAGGTGTTCGAGCCGCTCGCGGTCAAGGGCGCGGAGACCGCCGGTCAGACGAAGATGGCCGCCGCTTACGCAAGCGGACTGGCTTGCTGGCGCGCGCGGGAGTTTGCGAAGGCAGCCGACGCGTTCGATGACGCGGCAGACAGCGATCCGGCATCAGCGCTGTTCGCTGAACGCGCGCGGCGACACGCCTCCAGCCCGCCGCCTTCTGAATGGACGCCGGTGAATACGCTGGAAGGCAAATAGCGGCATTTGCGAGCACTAAAACGGCAACCCCACGTAATTCTCTGCCAGCAGCCGCTGCGCCGTCTCGGACGAGAGCAGATATTCGAGTTCGGTCTGCTGGAGCCGCTCCTCGTAGTCGCTCCGGTCGGGAAAACGGTGCAGCAGCATCGTCATCCACCAGGAAAAGCGTTGCGCCTTCCATATCCGCGCCAGTGCCTTGGCCGAATAGCCCCGGAGTCCGGAATCATCGCCGTTCCGATAATGCGCGAGCATGGCGTGGTAGAGATAGTAGATGTCCGAGGCCGCGCTATTGAGCCCACGCGCGCCCGTCGGCGGCACGATGTGCGCGGCATCGCCGGCGAGGAACAAACGACCGTAGCTCATCGGCTCGGCGACGAAGCTGCGCAAGGGCGCGATGCTCTTCTCGATGGACGGTCCCGCGATCAGGCGGCCTGCGACCTCCTCCGGCAGGCGGCGCTTCAGCTCGGCCCAGAATGCATCGTCGCTCCAGTCCTCCACCTTGTCGGTGAGCGGCACCTGGACGTAATAGCGGCTCAGCACTTGTGAGCGCAGAGAACACAGCGCAAAGCCGCGGGAGTGCTTCACATAGATCAGCTCCGGCGAGGCCGGCTTGGTACGCGACAGCACGCCGAGCCAGCCGAACGGATAGACCTTCTCATATTCCCGCAGCACGTCCTTGGGGATCGACTTGCGGCTGACGCCGTGAAAGCCGTCGGCGCCGACGATATAGTCGCAATCGACCCGGATGATCTCGCCGTTCGAACGATAGGTCACGTAAGGCCGATCAGACGTGAGGTCGTGCGGCGTCACGTCCTCGGCATTGTGCACGACGTTGCCACCGAGGCGGTCGCGCGCCTCGTAGAGATCGCGCGTCAGCTCGGTCTGGCCGTAGACCAGCACCGAATTGCCGCCGGAATGCCGGTGCAGATCGATATGGGAGAGCACGCCGTCATGTGCGATCTCGAAACCGTTGTGGATCTCGCCCTCGCGGTCCATCCGTTCGCCGCATTGCGCCTCGCGCATCAGCCTGGCGAAGCCATGCTCGAGAACACCGGCACGGATGCGGGCGAGCACGTGGTCGCGGCTGTATTTCTCCAGCACGACCGTGTCGATGCCCTTCAAATGCAGGAGCTGCGACAACAGCAATCCGGACGGCCCACCACCGATGATACAGACCTGAACTTTCATTTTTGCGTCCTCCCGTCGGCAGTTTTTTGCAGTTTCGGCGCCGCAAACCGATGGAGGGTTTCGTCTTTGTCTTGTACAATTCGAACATGCGAAGCTTGTCCCCTGCCCCGGCAATCCGGGTCTACAATCTGTTCGGCGAGTCCGGCGACCTTCCCGACGTCGTGCATTGCGAAACGATCGCGGCGCGCTCGGTGCTGCACGACTGGACACTGGCCGTGCACCGCCATGCCCGGCTGCACCAGGTGCTGCTGATCGAGCACGGCGGCGGCGAAGCTACGCTCGACGGGCGAGTGGTGCAGCTGAAGCCGATGCAAATCGTCAACGTGCCTGTCGGCCACGTCCATGGCTTCCGCTTCGTGCCTGATACGCAAGGCTGGGTGCTGACCATCGCCGCGGAAATATTGGACGAGGCCCTGCTTGCCTCGGAAGGCCTGCGCGGCGCGCTGTCACGATCGGCCGTGGTACGCGGCACGCCGCAGGTCCGCTCGACCATGAAGCAGATCTTTGCCGAGCACGCCGCACGCGATTTCGGCCGCGCGCATGTGCTGCGTGCACTGTCGGCGGCCATGATCGGACTTGTGGCCCGCGCGCTCACCAGCGAGAGCGTCGGCACCGGCACGGCGGAAAGCGGACTCTTCCGGCGTTTCGAGGCGCTTCTGGAGCAGCATCACCTGGAACGCTGGAGCGTTGCGGACTATGCAGGCGCGCTGTCGATCACGCCGACCCATCTCAACCGGATGACGCGGGCGGCGACCGGCGACACGGCCTCGCACCTGATCCTCAACCGCCTGATCCGCGAAGCGCGGCGCAACCTCGTCTACACCAACCTGCCGGTCTCGACGATCGCCTATGCGCTCGGCTTCGAGGACCCCGCCTATTTCAGCCGCGTCTACGCCGCAGCCACGGGAGTGTCGCCACGCGCCTTTCGCGCGCAGCTCCATGGCGAGGACAATTGAGGCCTCAGACGTCGAAGAACACCGTCTCTTCCGGCCCCTGCAAATTGATCGTGAATGAATACACCACCTTGCCGCCGCGTTCGCTGCGTGTGGCAATCAACGTCTTGCGGCGCACCGCCGGTTCGACCAGGTTGAGCACGGGATCGACGGCATTGGCCGCCTCTTCATCCGAGAAGTACAGCCGCGTGTTGAGGCCGATGTTGATGCCGCGCGCGACGATCCAGACATTGATGTGCGGCGCGCATTTGCGCCCCGTCCTGTCGATGATCCCGCCCGGTTTGATGGTCTCGAAGGTGACGAGCCCGCTGTCGAAATCCGAGCCGCCGCGGCCCCAGCCGCGAAAATCCTGTTCCAGCGCGGCGGCGGAGCGATCGGCCGGATGGTTGTAACGGCCGGCCGCATTGGCCTGCCATATTTCCAGCAGCACGTCGCGCAGCGGCGTGCCGCTGCCGTCGAGTACCTTGCCCTCCAGCACGATGCGTTCGCCCTGCGTATTCGGCGTCACCAGGACATTCGAAAAATTCTTCTCGAAGATGTCGAAGCCTGCCATGGCCGGGATCAGCCCGATATGGACGTAGGGCCCGGCGGTCTGCGAGGCGGTCTCCTTGAGGTAGTTGAGCTGCTGCGGCATTGCTCAGTTTCCTTCCGGGCGGTTTTCAAAGAAGGTGGAGCGCTGGCCGCGCAGGACGATGTCGAAGCGGTAGGCGAGCGAGTCGAACGGGGTGGAGGCATTGAGGTCGAGCGGCGCGACGAGGCGGTCCAGCGCGTCCTTGTCCGGAATCGTCGTCAGGATCGGGCAGACAGGGATCAGGGGATCGCCCTCGAAATACATCTGGGTGATCAGCCGCTGCGCAAAGCCCGAGCCGAACACCGAGAAATGGATGTGGGCGGGACGCCAGCTATTGACGTAGTTGCGCCAGGGATAGGGCCCGGGCTTCACGGTGCGGAAATAATAATAGCCGGTGTCGTCGGTCAGCGCGCGGCCGCAGCCGCCGAAATTCGGATCGATCGGCGCCAGATAGGTGTCCTTCTTGTGCCGGTAGCGGCCTCCGGAATTGGCCTGCCAGAACTCGACCAGTGTCTGCGGCACGCCGCGGCCGGTCTCGTCCAGCACGCGGCCGTGGACGATGATGCGCTCGCCGACGGGATCGCCGTCCTTGGCGTAGTTGCGGATCAGATCGTTGTCGAGCGGGCCGAGATCATTGTGGCCGAACACCGGTCCGCTGATCTCCGAAACCGAATTCTCCAGCGACAACAGCGCCTGGCGCGGCGACCGCAGGACCGAGGATTTGTAACCGGGCGCATGCGCCGGCGGATGGATCGAGCGATCGCGCTGGAAGAAACCGCCGTCGCCGAGCGGCGGCGTGAACGGCTCGGGGCGGTTGAGGCGGGGATCCTGCAAGGCTGGGAATGGAGCCTGGGCATTCATCGGCATGTCTCTCCCTTGGCGCCCGGATCCGGGCGCGGCTTATCGGGAGATCATGGAACGATCTATTCTCAAGATAAATAGATCGATTATAATGAATTGCATGAAAGAAATCGATCATTTGGCCCTGGACGGCCACGCGCTCGAACTGTTCCTCGCCGTGCTGGAGGAAGGTTCTGTGACAGCGGCCGCAACGCGGCTCGGCCTGACGCAATCCGCGGTCAGCCACGGCCTGAACAAGCTGCGGCGGATCGCCGGCGATCCGCTGTTCGCCAAGTCCGGCCGCGGTATCGTTGCCACCGCGCACGCCCAGGCGCTAGCCGCGAAAGCCCGCGCGCTGATCGACGAGATGCGCAGCTTTGCCGGCGGCGTCAGCTTCGAACCGGCTCGCGCGCAACTCTCGCTGACGATCGCCGCCAATGATTTCCAGCGCGATTTGCTGCTACCGCGGTTCTTCGACCATGTTGCCGCACAAGTAAAGAGCCTGAACCTGCGCGTGATCCCCTCGCAATCGCCCTCGCCCGCGATGCTGCGCGAGAACCGCTGCGATCTTTTGATCACGCCGCTGCCTCCTTCCGGCGTCGACATCGTGCAGAAGCGACTGCTGAGCGATCATTACGTCTGCTACTTCGATCCCAAGACGCGCACCGCGCCGGCCGGGCGCGGCGCCTATCTCGCGGCGCGCCACATCACGGTGGTCTATACCGACAATGAGCGGCTCGACTTCGATCGCCGGCTCGCGGCGAACGGCTTCCACCGCGACATCGCGATCTCGGTGCCGAGCTTTTCCGGCGTGCCGTCGTTCCTGCGCGGCTCGCAGATGCTGGCGAGCATGCCGAGCCTGCTCGCCTCCGGCGTGATGCGCGGCTTCGCGCAAGCGCGGATTCCACTGGCGTCCCGTACGCGAACGCTGGCCGAGCTGCCGATGTTCATGGTCTGGCACCAGCGCTACCAGAAAGATCCTGCCCAACGGTGGGTCAGGAGCCAGCTCGAGACCGCGGCGGCGATGGCCGAGGCCTGAGCGATCGCCCCCCGGCCCGAGGACAACCTGATCCTCGCCAAACCCACTGGTTGCGCAGGGGTAGCCACGCTAGAATTCCCCCATGACAGTGACCGACATTGCGAGCCGGACCTACAATCACAGCTGGCGGCTGGATCCCATCATCCGCAGCCTGCTGGATACCGACTTTTACAAGTTATTGATGTTACAGATGATTCGGGAATCGTACCCGAATCAGCAGGTGACCTTCTCGGTCATCAACCGCTCACGGCATGTCCGGCTCGCCGAGATCATCGACGAGGGCGAGCTGCGCGCCCAGCTCGACCACGCCCGCACCATTCGCTTCGGCAAGAAGGAGCTGATCTGGCTTGCCGGTAACACCTTCTACGGCAAGACCCACATGTTCTCGGCGGACTTCATTCGCTGGCTGGCCGAATTCCGCCTGCCCGAATACGAGCTGCGCAAGGTCGAAGGTCAATACGAGCTGCATTTCCATGGGCCGTGGACCCACACCACGATGTGGGAGATTCCCGCACTCGCGATCCTCAACGAATTACGCTCGCGCGCCGCGATGAAGGGCCGCGGCCGCTTCGAGCTCGACGTGCTCTATGCCCGGGCCAAGGCCAAGCTGTGGACCAAGGTGGAGCGGCTGCGCAAGCTGGAGGGCCTCCGGTTGTCCGACTTCGGCACCCGCCGTCGCCACGGCTTCCTCTGGCAGCGCTGGTGCGTCGAGGCGGTGAAGGAGGGCCTCGGCACGTCCTTCATCGGCACCTCGAACGTGCTGCTCGCGATGGACAATGATCTCGAAGCGATCGGCACCAATGCGCATGAGCTACCGATGGTCGCGGCCGCGCTCGCCAGGGACGACGAGGAGTTGCGCTGGGCGCCCTATCGCATCCTCGACCAGTGGCGCCAAACCTATGGCGGCAACCTCCTGATCGCACTGCCCGACGCCTTCGGCACCAAGGCCTTCCTGCGCGATGCGCCGGAATGGGTCGCCGACTGGACCGGCTTCCGCCCCGACAGCGCGCCGCCGATCCAGGCCGGCGAAGAAATCATCAAGTGGTGGGAGCAGAAGGGCCGCAATCCCAAGGACAAGCTGCTGGTGTTCTCCGACGCGATGGACGTGGGCTCGATCGAGGAGACCTATCAGCATTTCGGTGGCCGGGTGCGTCTGTCCTTCGGCTGGGGCACCAACCTCACCAATGATTTCGTCGGCTGCCCGCCGGACGCCTCGATCAATCTCGACCCGATCTCGATCGTTTGCAAAGTGTCGTCTGTCGACGGCCACCCGGCGGTCAAGCTCTCCGACAATCCGGAGAAGGCAACCGGCATGCCCTCCGAGATCGAGCGTTATTTGCGCGTGTTCGGCGATGTCGGCCGGGTGCGCAAGCCGGTGCTGGTCTAGCACCGGACCAAACTCTCTCGATAGGTAACCCGCGCAGGACGAATGCGAGGCATTGGTTTGCAGTTGCCGCGCCGGTTCCGGTTTGTCGGCATTTGCAACGATCTGCACACATCCACTTCACGACGCCTTCACCCTCCGATGCAGTCCCCTGCGGAATTGAGGTCGAGTTAAGCAACCTTGTCCTCTACTTGGCGTTGCAGGCGCAACGCTCCACAGGGGTTCGTTGATCGATTTGGGGAACGCAGGTGTTTCGCAGGACAACGTCGTCGACGAAGGGAGGCAGCTTCCTTCACGTCATCAAGCTCGTCTCGCCTTTCGTCATGGTCGTCGTGCTCCAGGCGGCGATTGCGGGATTCAGCCTCGAGGTGATGTCATCGGTCCGCGCCTATGTCGCGGGCGAAGCGCTGTGGTCGCGCTCGCAGAAGAACGCCGTCTATTTCCTCAATCTTTATCTGCATTCGGGCGAGCCGAACCAGTTCGCGCAATACCAGGCTTCACTCTCCGTTCCCATCGGCGACGAGTTCGCGCGCTGGGCGCTCGAGCGCGATCCGGTTGACGTCGAGGCCGCCCGCATCGGCTTCCTGCAAGGCGGCAATCATCCCGATGACGTTCCGGGATTGATCTGGCTGTTTCGCTATTTCAGCCGCGTCAGCTTCCTCCAGGAAGCGATCAGCGAGTGGGCTGCTACCGATCCCATGCTGCTGGAGCTGAGCGTCTTCGGCGAGGTCATCCGGTCCGAGCTGGAGAAGGGCCCTGTTCAGGACAGCGGCCGCCTGCGCTTCCTGTCGTCGCGGCTCTCGGAGCTCAACACCCAGTTCACGGTGCATGCCAATCGCTTCTCCACCGTCCTCGGCGAAGGCTCCCGCGCGATCAAGGTGACGCTGACCTGCATCAACATCGTCACCGCCGCGACGCTGATCCTGCTGCTGATCTGGCATACGCGGCGATTGGTGCTGCAACGACATGCAATCGAGGATGCCTTGCACGCCGAGAAGGAACGTCTGGCCTGGCAGGCATCGCACGATTGGCTGACCGGCTTGTCCAACCGCCGCGCCTTCGAGGCGCGACTGCAAGGCGAGCTGGACACGACCGCGGCGGGACCGCTGGTCCTGATCCTGCTGGACCTCGACCAGTTCAAGAACGTCAATGACAGTTGCGGCCATCTCGCCGGCGACCGCCTGCTTTGCCAGGTCTCGCGCCTGCTGCAACAGGACCGGCGGCCACACGACCTGGTGGCCCGGCTCGGCGGCGACGAATTCGGCCTGATCCTGCCGCACTGCCCGCCCTCGCATGCCGTCGATATCGCCGAACGGCTGCGGCGATCGCTCGAGCTGTTCAGCTTCGCCTGGGACGACCGTTGCTTCGCGGTGACCGCCAGCATCGGCGTTGCCTGCATCTCCGGCGGCAAGACCACGCTCGAGGACGCGATGCGGCGTGCGGATACCGCCTGCTATCGCGCCAAGGAGAGGGGCCGCAACCGGGTTCAGGTCGAGAGTGCGAAAGCCGACGTCGTCGTTGTCGCAGCCCGGCCGCGCGAGGCTGCCCGCGCCTGACGCTGCTCGCCCCTCTCACCGTCGAGGCAGAATCCCGAGACCCGCAAGATGCGCGTCGAGGAATTGTTCGATCTGCTGGCGCAGCATCTGAGGCGGCACCGCCACCATGCGCTCTTCGAGACCGAGCGAGATGATCCCGTGCACCGCCGAAAACAGCGTGCGCGACAACAGTGCGATCTTGACGTCATCCGCATCGGGCAACAGCCGCACCAGAGGTGGATGCATCAAGGCGAAAGCATCCATCACCATCTGCAGGATATCATCGGGATAAGGACGGTCGTCCTCCATCCGATGCTCGAACAGCGAGCGCAGCAGGTTGGCGTGCTCGGCGAAGAATTCGAGGTAGGTCGCGGCAAGCCCGTAGAGCTGGCGAACGGGATCCTCGGCAGGAACCTGGCCAAGACGCATCGTCAGCGCCTGAACGGTCTCCCGGTTGACCGTCAGGATCACCCCGTCGAAGTCGCCAAACTCGTTATAGACGCTGCCAACCGAGCAGCCGGCGGCCTCCGCAACGTCCCGAACCTTCAGCGATCTCAGGCCTTTAGCCGCAATGATACTGCGGGCGATCTTCACGACCTGGAGCCGCCGGCGATATTTTTTTCGGTCCCGCAGCGATTCTTCTTGAACATTGTTCATTTTCAAGCTACTCACATGAACATTGTTCAATTTAACCTGGAGACCTGCAAAATGCAAACGCTCGCTGTTGATATCGCCTTCACCTTCATCGACGACGCCGCATCCCTCGTGACCGGATTGGGCCGCGCTATCCTGCGGCTCGCGATGACGCCGATCGATCGCATCGCGAATGCCTGCGACATTGCCGGTGTACTGAGCGAGCGCCGCGCGACCTTCCGGATGTGGCGGGCCAACCGCGCCCGTGCCCGCCAAGAGGGCCGCCGCTTCAGCCTTATCGGCCACCTCTCGCCCTTCCGCCGCCTCTCCCAACTCACCTGAGGCGGGAGCAGCCGGCACGTTTGGGTCACCTCGAATACAATATCAGGTTGCAAGAAAGGACTTACCATGTCCCGACATTCGAAGCCGATGCCGCGACCTTCGGCGATGCGGTTCAGGTTTTCCTCACCGCCCGCGGCGATATCCCGGCGGGCGCGGTCCCCTACCGGAGCTCGACAGGCCAACCGAACCATTGCGAACCAAACCACACCGTGCGGAGACCAACAGGATCGGAAGGTAAGCGCGCAGAGCAGGCCGGGGCGACCGTCAACCCGCAATTGCCCGTCGCATATCCTCTGGACCCGACGTCCAACCGACAATGAAACTATCTCAGGCTGCCTTCCAAAACAGGACTGGTCATGATCAGGGAATTGATGTCGTCACGCCGCTTCGCGCCGCTGTTCTGGGCGCAGTTCTTTTCGGCACTCAATGACAACGTGCTCAAGAACGCACTCGTCATCATCCTGCTTTACAGTGCCGCGACCGGCCACGGCGATGCGCTGGTGACTGTCGCAGGCGCCGTCTTCATCTTCCCTTATTTCATCCTGTCCGGGCTCGGCGGCCAGCTCGCCGACAAATACGTCAAGTCCGTCGTCGCGCGGCGGCTCAAATTCGCCGAGATCTTCGCCGCGGCCTTTGCCGCCGCTGGCTTCTTCCTGCATTCGGTGCCGCTGTTGTTCGCAGCGCTCGCGCTGTTCGGCATCATCGCCGCCCTGTTCGGCCCCGTGAAATACGCGATGCTGCCGGATCAGCTCGAACTCGGAGAGCTTGCGAGCGGCAATGCGCTGGTCGAAGGCGCGACCTTCATGGCCATCCTGCTCGGCACCGTCGCCGGCGGCCAGTTCGTGGCCGGTTCCGCGCATATGGGCTGGGTCGCATCGGCCGTTGTCGTGCTGGCCCTGCTGTCATGGGCCTTCGCCTCCCGCATCCCCGCGACGACGCCGTCTGCACCCGACCTGCCCGTCAACGCCAATCCCTGGACCTCGACGCTCGGCCTGTTGAAGACGCTGCACGCCGACCACCGGCTATGGGACGGCACCGTGATCGTCTCCTGGTTCTGGCTGGTCGGCGCGATCGTGCTGTCGCTGCTCCCGGCGCTGGTCAAGGACGTCGTCGGCGGTACCGAGGGCGTGGTGACGCTGTGTCTTGCGATCTTCGCAATCGGCATCGCCATCGGCTCGCTGTTCGCAGCAAGCCTCAGCCACGTTCGCCCGAACCTCGCACTGGTGCCGATCGGCGCCATCATCATGGGGTTTGCGGGCCTCGATCTCGCCTGGGCGATCGGTGTGACCGCCAAGGGTCAAGACATCACCGCCGCCGACTTCGCAACCTCGTTCGCGGGCCTGCGCATGCTGGTCGACTTCGTCGCCTTCGCATTCGGCGGCGGGTTGTTCGTCGTTCCCTCCTTCGCCGCGGTCCAGGCCTGGTCGGCAGCATCCGAGCGCGCCCGCATCATCGCCGCCGGCAATGTGCTGCAGGCGGCCTTCATGGTGGCCGGCTCGCTGTTCGTCGCGCTGCTGCAGGCGGCGGGCCTCCATATCGGCTGGATCTTCTTCGGCCTCGGCGTCGCCAGCTTCGGCGCGGTGTGGTTCGTGCTCACGAAGTGGGGCAAGGAAGGCGTGCGCGATTTCGGCGGACTGCTGTTCCGCGCCCTCTTCCGCACCGAGGTTCGCGGCCTAGAAAACCTGCCGCCTCCGGGCACCCGGATGCTGATCGCGCCCAACCATGTCAGCCTGATCGACGGCCCGCTGCTGCACGCCGTGTTGCCGATCGACGCGAGCTTCGCGGTCGACACCGGCATCGCCAAGGCCTGGTGGGCCAAGCCGTTTCTGCGCGTGGTCAAGCACTACACCATGGACCCGACCAAGCCGCTGGCCGCGCGCGACCTGATCAAGCTCGTCGCCGCCGGAGAACCGGTGGTCATCTTCCCGGAAGGACGCATCACCGTCTCCGGCTCGCTGATGAAGGTCTATGACGGCACCGCGATGATCGCAGACAAGGCCGACGCGGTGGTCGTGCCGGTGCGCATCGAAGGCGCGCAGCGCTCGCATCTCAGCTACCTCAACAGCAGCCAGATCAAGCGCACGTGGTTTCCGCGGGTAACGGTGACGATCCTGCCGCCGGTCAAGCTGCCGGTCGATCCGGCGCTGAAGGGCAAGACGCGCCGCAATGCCGCCGGCGCCGCGCTCCAGGACGTGATGATCGACGCCCTCGTGAAGAACGCCATGCTCGATCACACGCTGTTCGAGGCGCTCGGACATGCCTATCGCGACCGCGACACCGGCAAGGTCATCGTCGAGGACGCGCTCGGCACCAAGCTGACCTATCGCAAGCTGATTCTCGGCGCGCAGGTCTTGAGCCGGAAGCTCGAGAACGGCACCGCGGTCGGCGAGAATGTCGGCGTGCTGCTGCCGAACTCCGCGGGCGTCGCCGTCGTCTTCATGGCGCTGCAGAACATCGGCCGGGTGCCGGCGATGCTCAACTTCTCGGCGGGCCCGGTCAACGTGCTCGCCGCCATGAAGGCCGCGCAGGTCAGGACCGTGCTGACGTCCAAGGCCTTCATCGAGAAGGGCAAGCTCGACAAGCTGATGGCTGCGATCTCCGCCGAGGCGCGCGTGGTCTATCTCGAGGACGTCCGCGCCTCGATCAGCACGGCCGACAAGATCAAGGGCCTGCTCGCAGGCACCGCGCCGCGCGTCACCCGCCAGGCCAGCGATCCGGCCGTGGTGCTGTTCACGTCGGGTTCGGAAGGCACGCCCAAGGGCGTGGTGTTGTCCCACCGCAACATCCTCGCCAACGCGGCGCAGGCTTTGGCGCGGGTCGATGCCAACGCCAATGACAAGGTGTTCAACGTGCTGCCGGTGTTCCACTCGTTCGGGCTCACGGGCGGCATGATGATGCCGCTGCTCGCGGGCATTCCGATCTACATGTATCCCTCGCCGCTGCACTACCGGATCGTGCCCGAGCTGATCTACCAGACCGGCGCCACGATCCTGTTCGGCACCGACACGTTCCTTGCCGGCTACGCCCGCTCGGCGCATGCCTATGACTTCCGCACCCTGCGCCTGGTGATCGCCGGCGCCGAGGCGGTCAAGGATAGGACGCGGCAGGTGTTCATGGAGCGTTACGGCATCCGCATCCTCGAAGGCTATGGCGTCACCGAGACGGCGCCGGTGCTGGCGATGAACACGCCGATGGCCAATCGCCCCGGCACCGTTGGCCGGCTGTCGCCGCTGATGGAAAGCCGCCTCGATCCGGTCCCCGGCATCGAGGAAGGTGGACGCCTCTCGGTGCGCGGACCGAACGTGATGCTCGGCTATCTGCGGGCCGAAAATCCCGGCGTGCTCGAAGTGCTCGCGGAGGGCTGGCACGACACCGGCGACATCGTCGCGATCGACGCGGCCGGCTTCATCACCATCAAGGGCCGCGCCAAGCGCTTCGCCAAGATCGCAGGCGAAATGGTCTCGCTGTCCGCGGTCGAGACCATCGCGACGACCCTGTGGCCGCACGCCGCATCGATTGCCGTGTCGATCCCGGACCCGCGCAAGGGCGAGCGCATCGTGCTGCTGACGACGGAAAAGGCCGCCGAGCGCAGTGCGATGCAGGGCCAGGCCAAGGCCATCGGCGCATCCGAACTGGCCGTGCCCGCGGCGATCATGGTGGTCGACAAGGTGCCGTTGCTCGGCACCGGCAAGACCGACTACGTCACGGCAACGACGATGGCCCGCGAGCAGGCGTCCGCGCCGGAGCGCGAGGTGGCGTAAGACCCAGCCCAAGGCTGTCGCACCGGCGGTTGGTCGGCGCGACAGCGTGGTGCCGCTCAAAGCTACGTAGCCTGCCCCTCAAGAGCCAGGGCCATCGCATATGTGAGCGATTTCTCCGCAGCCATCCTTCGAGACGCCCGCCGTTGGCGGGCCCTCAGGATGATGACCGAGTGTGCGGCCTTCGTTTCGACGAGTACCGATACCACTTAGCCTCATGCTGAGGCGACCACGAAGCGGTCGTCTCGAAGGACGAGGCGCGCGCTGTGATCGCGCAAAATGCCATATGCGATTGCCGCCCCTCAAGAGCCGGCTTCGCTGCGACGCTCCTGTGCATAGCGAACCAGTGCCGCGAAGCGGTAGATGCCGTGCACGAACTTGCCGTAGGGCATGGTGATGAACAGCGCGAACACCGCGCCGAGATGCAGTGCCAGCAGCGGCCCCATCGCGGCGGTTTCCCGCAACAGCAGGAGCAGCATGCCGGTGAAGCCGGTCAGGAACAGCATGGCGATGAAGCCAACATCCATGCCGTAGCGCTGCTCGTCAAGCAGCTCCGGTGCGTGGCGCGATTTCGCGATGAACAATCCGATCGGCCCGATGATCAGACCGAGGCCGCCGAGCGTGCCGAGCACCACGGGCAGATCCCACCACGGATACGGCGCCTCGCGGCTAAGGAGATAGTGATAGAGCGTGGCGACTGACGTCGCGGCAAAGCACAGCAGGAAGCCGTAGAAGGTCAAATGATGGAAAAGCTTGCGCCGGTCGGTCGGCTTGTCGTCCTCGTTGTAGCAGCCGACGCCGCCGCCATGGAGATAGCGCAGCTCGCCGGCATCGCGGATCGCCTGGACAATCGAGCCGCCGTCGGCGCGGCCGCCGATCGGCGTACCGATGTCGCGCCAGAACGCGCGCACGCTCATGACCAGCGCGAGGATCGCATAGAGAAAGGCGGCGCTGAACAATGCGGCCATCGCGTTGTGCGGCATCAGTCTGTAGAACGCGCCGGGACCGGCGTGCACGCCGAACAGCACGCTGTGGTCATTGAGAGCAGCAAAGCCGAGGATGAAGGCCGCCATGCTGAGCGCGGCGACGATGCTGATGACGAGGCCGTTGCGCGCGAAGGCGCCCGAAAGTGCATGCGGCCAGGCATAGGCTGCATAGGACTCGGCGCGCGCGACCGCCAGCGTCTTTGGGACGTTGACGTTGAACTCGTGCGGCGGCGAGAACTGGCAGTCGACATAGCAGGCGCCACAGGAATGGCATAGGTTTGCGAGATAGTTGAGGTCGCCGTCCGAGAACGCACGGCGCATCTCCATGGCGGGAAACACCGCGCAGAGCCCCTCGCAGTAGCGGCAGGAATTGCAGACCGTCATCAGACGGTCGGCCTCGTCCAAAATTCTAGTTCCGTGCATGTTTCGCCGCTTCCCGTCCTGCGATCCGTCCGAACACGCTGCCGATCGTCATGCCCATGCCGGCGGCATAACCCTTGCCGAGCACGTTGCCGGCCATGATCTCGCCAGCCGCGAACATGTTGGCCGACGGCTTGCCGTCCGCCATCAGCAGCCGCGCCTCCTTGGTGACGCGGGTGCCGAGATAGGTGAAGGTGATGCCGGGCCGCACCGGATAGGCGAGATAAGGCGGCGTTTCGATTTTGCGCGCCCAATGCGTCTTTTGCGGCGTGATGCCCTCGGTGCGGCAGTCGTCGAGAATGGTGTGGTCGAAGGTGCCGGGCCGCACCGCCGCGTTGAACTCGGTGACGGTCTTTTCCAGCGCGGCTGGATCGAGCTGCAGCTTGCCGGCAAGCTCGGCCACCGTCTGCCCGGCGATCGGCGGGAACAGCGTCGGCATGAACGAGGTGACCACGGTCGAATCAAAAATGATGTAGGCGATCTGGTCGGGCTGCGCCGCGACCAGCCGGCCCCAGATCGCGTAGCGCTTCGGCCAGATGTCCTCGCCCTCGTCGTAGAACCGCTGCGAATGCTTGTTGACGACGATGCCGAACACGACCGAGTCGTGGCGCGTGATGATGCCACCGTCGAATTTCGGCGCACGGGCATCGATCGCCACCGCGTGGCACTGGGTGGGATCGCCGACCTCCTGCACGCCCTTGTCGAGCAGCATCTTCAGGATCGAGCCGCGATTATAGGGCGTACCGCGGATCAGGAAATTGTCGGCAGCCTCGCCCCAATATTGCTTGAGCCATTCGATGTTGGCCTCGAAACCGCCGGCCGCGGCGACCAGTGACGTCGCGCGGATCTCGGTCTCGCCCTTGACGGGCCGCTCGAGGCGCGCGGCGAGGAACATGCCGTCCTCGATCACGAGCTCGGTGACTTCGGCATCATATTCGACGTCGACGCCCAGCCGCTCGGCGGTCAGATACAGCGCATTCAGCATCGCGCGCCCGCCACCGAGGAAGAACGAGTTGGTGCGGCCGAGACTCAGCGTGCCGCCGAGCGAGGGCTGCCAGCGCACGCCCTGCTCCACGATCCAGTTCAGGATATCCTTGGACTCGCGGATCATGTGGCGGGCGAGCATCTCGTCGGTCTGTCCGCCGGTGACACGCAGCAGATCCTCCCAGAATTCCTCCTCGGTATACGGACCTGTGAGAATTTCGGTCGCCGCGTCATGAGCGCAGCGCATGTTGCGGGTGTGGCGGGTGTTGCCGCCGCGATAGAACTTTGGCGCGCCTTCGAGCACGAGGACGGAGGCGCCGCCACGCCGCGCAGCGATCGCCGCGCACAGCGCCGCATTGCCACCGCCGATCACCAGCACGTCGTATTTGCTGCTCATGCCGTGTACCCGGAGCGACGAAGTTAGAGACATTCTGCCCGACGGCAGCCTCGCCCACTCCGGACCGCCATTGCGCACCTTTGTATACAAGAATATACAGTAAGGGAGCAAGCGGCATCTCTGCATGGGCAGGATGCGCCTCGAGGGACCATGGCCAGACGCCCGGCAAAGACAGGCGGCTCGATCGCGCGCGGCGGCGGCGTGGCGCTCGGCGAAGCCGTGTTCCGTTCGCTCTGCGAGGCGCTGCAAGCCGGTAGCTACCGCGCCGGCGATCGCCTGCGCGAGGAGGAGGTCGCCCAGCGACTGAAGGTCAGCCGCACGCCGGTGCGGGAGGCGCTCGGCCGGCTCGCCGCGCGTGGTTTCGTCGAGCCGGCCGGCGGCCGCGGCGTGATCGTGCGCAACCTCGACATTTCAGAAGTGGTCGAGCTTTACGCCATGCGCGAGATCATGGAAGGCGCGGCCGCGCGCCTGGCCGCCGAGCATGCCTCGACGACGGAGATCGATGCACTCAGGGATATCGAACAGTCTTTTGTTGAATCCTCCGCGACCGACGCGGCCGAGATGGCGCGGCTCAACCGCGCCTTCCACGAAGCCGTCTGCCGCGCCGCGCGCAACCGCTATCTCGACAACGCCTCCCGCGAATTGCAGGACTGGATCGCGCTGCTCGGTCCCACCACCTTCACGGTGACGGGACGCCCATCGACCAGCCACAGCGAGCACCAAATCATCATCGAGGCCATCGCCGCGCGCGACGGCGACAAGGCCGAGCAGCTCGCGCGCGCGCATATCCGCGAGGCGTTACGCTGCCGTCTCAAGCTGTTGCAGAAGCAGTAGAACGCAACGCTCAGGCGATCAAGTCTGCGGCAACCGCGTTCGACACGTCCCGCACATCACCCGGCTTGAGCCGCACCTGCAGTCCGCGCTGGCCGCCATTGACATACACATACTCGTGCGCGAGCGCGATCTGCTCGATCACGACGGGCACCGGTTTCCGCTGCCCGAACGGACTGATGCCGCCGACCTTGAAGCCGGTGAGGCGCTCGGCCTCCGGCGGCTTCATCATTTGCGCGGACTTGCCGCCGACAGCAGCGGCGAGCTTCTTCATCGACACTTCCTGGTCGGACGGAACGATGATGCAGACCGGCTTGCCGTCGACCAGGGCTATCAGCGTCTTCAACACGCGCGCGGGATCCTCAGCCAGGGCAGCCGCCGCCTGGAGGCCGATGCTCTCGGCGTCGGGATCGTAGTCGTAAGCGTGAACGGTGAAGGCGACACCGGCGGCTGTGAGCGCGCGTGTGGCGGGGGTGACTTTCGACATGGATTACGTTTACCACCGTCGTTGCGAGCGGCGAAGCCGGCGCTGTTGGTGATCATGCATTGATGCAGGTGTTTTGACCGACGCCGCAAGTCGTTTCGGCAAGACCGAAAATTCCTCAAGCCTTTCAACCCCTCGCCTACTGTGCATGGGGTTGTTTTTCGCGAATTGCTACTCCGCCGCGTCCCGCATCTCCGCGCGCTCGGCTCTCGCCGCGCAGAACTTGAACTCCGGGATCTTGCCGAACGGATCGAGCGCCGGATTGGTCAGCAGGTTCGCCGCCGCCTCCGCGTAGCAGAACGGCATGAACACCATGTTCTCGGGCACGTCGCGGTCGGAGCGGACCTTGACCTCGACCGCGCCACGGCGGGTCTCCAGGCGAATGAAATCGCCGGGCGCCAGCTTCTTCCTGTGCATGTCCTTTGGCGACATGAACGCAACCGCCTCGGGCTCGATCTGGTCGAGCACCTGGGCGCGGCGCGTCATCGAGCCGGTGTGCCAGTGCTCGAGCACGCGGCCGGTCGAGAGCACCATCGGATATTCGTCGTCGGGGATCTCGTCCGGCGGGATGACGTGAGCCGGCACGATCTTGCCGCGCCCGCTCGCGGTCGGGAATCCGGTCGTGAAGATGATCTCGTTGCCCGGCTTGTCCGGATCGTCCGCCGGATAGGTCACGGCACCTTCGCGCACCAGCCGTTCCCAGCTGATGTTCTTGAGCGACGGCATGAGCTCTGCCATCTCGGTGTAGACATCGCCGGGGCCGGCATAATTCCACGGCAGGCCCATGCGCTTGCCGATCTCCTGGATGATCCAGAGATCCTGCCGCGCATCGCCCGGTGGCTTGATCACCTGGCGCGCGAGCTGCACGCGGCGATCGGTGTTGGTGAAGGAGCCTTCCTTCTCGGCAAAGGCCGAGGCCGGCAGGATGACGTCGGCGTGGAATGCGGTCTCGGTGACGAAGAGGTCCTGCACCACGAGGTGATCGAGCATGGCGAGCGCCTGGCGCGCATGCTGCAGATCGGGGTCGGACATCGCCGGATTCTCACCCTCGATATACATGCCCTTGATCTCGCCGGCGTGGATCGCATTCATGATCTCGACCACGGTCAGGCCGCGGACGGGATCGAGGTCTTGGCCCCACAGCTTCTCGAAGGCCCCGCGCAAATCGTCGCGACCGACCGGCTGATAGTCCGGCAGGAACATCGGGATCAGGCCGGCGTCGGACGCGCCCTGCACGTTGTTCTGTCCGCGCAGCGGATGCAGGCCGGTGCCGGGACGGCCGACCTGGCCGGTGATCAGCGCCAGCGCGATCAGGCAGCGCGCATTGTCGGTGCCGTGAACGTGCTGGCTGATGCCCATGCCCCAGAAGATGATCGACGATTTTGCGCGCGCATAGGTACGCGCCACCTCGCGCAGGGTTTGCGCCGGGACGCCGCAGATCGGCTCCATCTTCTCCGGCGTGAACTCCTTGATCTTCTCCTTGATATCCTCGAAGCCTTCGGTGTAGCCGGCGATGTACTGATCGTCCGTCAGGCCTTCTGTGATGATCGTGTTGATCATCGCGTTCAGCATGGCGACGTCGGAGCCGGGCTTGAATTGCAGATGCTTGGTGGCATGACGCGACAGCGTCTGCCGGCGCGGATCCATCACGAACAGCTTGGCGCCATTCTGCTTGACCGCGTTCTTGATGAAGGTCGCGGCGACCGGATGATTCACGGTCGGATTGGCGCCGATCACGATGATGACCTCGGCGTCCATCGCCGCCGAGAACGGCGCCGACACCGCACCGGAGCTCAGGCCCTCGAACAGCGCGGCGACCGACGAGGCGTGGCACAGACGGGTGCAATGGTCGACATTGTTCGAACCGAAGCCGGTGCGTACCAGCTTCTGGAACAGATAGGCCTCCTCGTTCGAGCCCTTGGCCGAGCCGAAGCCCGCCAGCGCCTTCACGCCGTTGGTGTCGCGGATCTTGACCAGGCCCTTGGCGGCGATGTCGAGCGCTTCCTCCCAGCTCGCTTCACGGAAATGCGTGAAAGGATTGGCCGGATCGACCTGGTCGTTGGAATCCTTCTTCGCATTCGGCAGCCGCACCAGCGGCTTGGTCAGGCGATGCGGATGGTGGATGTAGTCGAAGCCGAAACGGCCCTTCACACAGAGACGATTGTGATTGGCGGGGCCGTCGCGGCCCTCGGCGTAGATCACCTTCTCGTCCTTGACCTCGTAGGTCACCTGGCAGCCGACGCCGCAGAACGGGCAGAGCGAATCCACCTTCTTGTCGGCATAGGTGACGCGCGTCTGCGCCTCGTCCAGCATCACGGCCGGCATCAGCGCGCCGGTCGGACAGGCCTGCACGCATTCGCCGCAGGCAACGCAGGTGGATTCGCCCATGGGATCGTCGAAGTCGAACACGATCTTCGAGCCATGACTGCGATAGGCCATGCCGATGACGTCGTTGACCTGCACCTCGCGGCAGGCGCGCACGCAGAGGCCGCACTGGATGCAGGCATCGAGATTGACGCGCATCGCCGGATGGCTGGCATCGGTCGCCCAGCGCTCGGCGGCAGGGAAGCGGCTCTCGGTGACGCCAGTGGTCTCGGCCCAGTGCCAGAATTTGGATTCCGGATCATGCGAGGTCTCGCGCGCCGGCTGGTCGGCGACGAGCAGCTCCATCACCATCTTTTGCGCCGCGACCGCACGGTGGCTTTCGGACTTCACCTTCATGCCGACCGACGGCGTGCGCTTGCAGGAGGCCGCAAGCACGCGCTCGCCCTCGATCTCCACCATGCAGGCGCGGCAATTGCCGTCGGGGCGATAGTCCGGCGCCGGCGAATAGCACAGATGGGGAATCTCCCGGCCCTGGCGTTTTGCGACTTGCCAGATCGTCTCGCCGGGACTGGCCTCGACCTGCTTGCCGTCAAGCTCGAACGTAATCTTCGTCATTCGGCCGCTTCCTTGAACTCGTCAGGGAAATATTTGATCACGGTGGCAAGCGGATTCGATGCCGCCTGTCCGAGCCCGCAGATCGAGGCATCACGCATCGCCTGGCTCAATTCCTCCAGCAAGGCGCGGTTCCAGACCGGCTGCTGCATCAGCAGCGCCGCCTTCTGGGTTCCGACGCGGCATGGCGTGCACTGGCCGCAGCTTTCGTCCTCGAAGAACTTCATCAGGTTCAGCGCCGCCGCCCGCACGCTGTCCTTCTGCGACAGGATCACGATCGCGGCCGAGCCGATGAAGCAGCCGTATTTCTCCAGCGTGCCGAAATCGAGCGGGATGTCGTCCATCGACGCCGGCAGGATGCCGCCGGACGCGCCGCCCGGCAGGTAAGCATAGAACTGATGGCCGTCGGCCATGCCGCCGCAATATTCGTCGATCAACTCGCGCACGGTGATGCCTGCGGGCGCGAGCTTCATGCCCGGCGTCTTGACGCGGCCTGACACCGAGAAGCTGCGCAGGCCATGACGCTCGTGCCGTCCATGGCCCTTCCACCAGTCAGCGCCCTTCTCGACGATGTCGCGCACCCACCACAGCGTCTCGATGTTGTTGATCAACGTCGGCAGTCCGAACAGGCCGACCTGAAACGGGTAAGGCGGCTTGTGCCGGGGCAGGCCGCGCTTGCCCTCGATGCTTTCCAGCAGCGAAGATTCCTCGCCGCAGATATAGGCACCGGCGCCGCGGCGCATGTGCAACGTCGGGCCGCCCGCGGGCAGCTTCGCGAGCTCGCGCTCGAGGATTTCGCGCGATGCCGGATATTCATCGCGCAGGTAGATGTAGACGTCGGAGGCCTGCACCACATGCGCGCCGATCAGCATGCCCTCGAGAAAGCGATGCGGATCGCTTTCGAGATAGACGCGATCCTTGAACGTGCCGGGCTCGCCCTCGTCGCCGTTGATCGCCATCAACCGCGGCCCGGGCTCGCCCAGCACCGCGCGCCATTTGCGCCCCGTCGGGAAGCCGGCGCCGCCGAGCCCGCGCAGCGAGGCGTCGTCGAGCGCCTTCAGCAGGTCATCCTTCGACAGTTCGCCGGAGCGCACGCGATCGAGCAGCTTGTAGCCGCCGCCGGCGACATAGGCGTCGTAGTCGATATATTTGGGCAGATGCGCGTGGGTGTCGCCGGCCTTCGCGGCGGCCATCACATTTGCGACCGTCGCATGATCGACGAAGTTGTGGCCGACCTCGGCCGCCGGCGCGGTATCGCAGCGCCCGACGCAGGGCGCGCGGACGACACGGATGCCGGGACCCGACGCGCTCTGCAGATCCTCGAGCAGCTTCTCGCCGCCGAGCATCGCGCAAGTCAGCGAATCGCAGACGCGGATCGTCAGCGGCGCGATATCGGGCTCGCCTTCCTTCACGATATCGAAATGCGCGTAGAACGTCGCGGTCTCGAACACCTCGGCGAAGGCGAGATTCATCTCGTCGGCAAGCGCGGCAAGATGCGCGGCCGAGATCTGGTGATATTTGTCCTGGATCAGATGGAGATATTCGATCAGGAGATCGCGCCGCCGCGACCGGTCGCCGAGCAGCTGCTCGATCTCGTGCGCGGCGGTGGGATCGACCTGCCGCCCCTTGGGCGTGGCCTTGGCTCGCTTCCGTCCCTCGCCCGGATGCTCGAACGAGCGGACCTCATGCACGTCGTGGTTCATCGATGAGTCTCGTAAACCTTCTTTAGAACATGTCCAAGTCTAGCTTTTGGCATACCAGATGCCAAGCGAATTCATCCGCTCCGATAAGCATTTAAGGGGCATGCGGCCCAACAAGCCTCACGCCCCCCTACGCAAACTGATCGTGGAACCGGCTCAGGTCTTGTTCATGCACTCTTCGATGTAGAACCAGCGATCGTCGCCGGCGAGGCCCTTGGCTTTCACGTCGGCACGGCAGGCCTTGAGCTTTGGCTTGTTGGCCGCCCACTTCGCCTTCATGTCCTTCAGCTTCTGCATGGTGAGCTTGATCTTGCCAGGCTTGGCCTCGGTCGTCGCGGCTGGTGCGGTGGTCGCAGGTGCCGCCGCGGTTTGCGCGGACGCGGCATGAAGGCTTGCGGCCAGCAGCATGGCGGCAAGGCAGATACGGGTGCGAAGCATAGGAATCCCCCTAGGTCCCATTCTCATTGATCAGCAAGGCGAACACCGCGGGAAGCTGGCGTCAGCCTCCCGCGGGTGGTGGGTTTGCGGTCAGAGGATTTTAACCGCGCTCTCGAGCGTCTTATACACGCCCCACGCCATGGGAACGCCGACGACGAGCCAGAAAATCGCAGCCTTGGCGTCGAGGCCGCCAGTGCCGATTCCGAACGAACCCGTCTGGACAACATTGGCGCCGGCGTTCGCCGCCTGCAACTTCGCGACCTCCGCCTCGCTCATGTACCATTTCGAAGCGACCGGCTTGATCAGGTAGTTGCAGATGATGCCCGCAATCAGCATCGCGCAGAGAATGTACATAGTCGTATTGTATAGCTGGTCACGCGGCACACCCGCCGCGAGCTGGAACTCGCGGATGTAGTTGACCACAACGGGGCCGATGATGCCCGCGGTGGACCACGCCGTCAGCAGCCGGCCGTGGATGGCGCCGACGAACTGGGTCCCGAACATATCGGCGAGATAGGCCGGCACGGTCGCGAAGCCCCCGCCATACATCGACAGGATGACGCCGAAGCCGAGCACGAACAGCAGCTTCGAGCCCATCGCCGCAAAGGTCGGCGCCAGCGCGTAGAGCACGATGCCGAGGATGAAGAACGTATAGTAGGTGTTCTTGCGGCCGATATAGTCCGACAGCGACGCCCAGAAGAAGCGACCGCCGATGTTAAACAATGACAGCAGGCCCGCGAAGCCCGCCGCGATGCCGGCGATGACCGTCTTCTGATCGACCGAGAGCTGACTAAAGGTGAGCTCCGGATGGCCGATCAGCTTTCCGGCGAAGATTTCCTGCAACATCGGAGAGGCCATGCCGATCACACCGATGCCGGCAGACACGTTCAAGCACAGCACCCACCAGATCAGCCAGAACTGCGGCGTCTTGTGCGCGTTGTCCAGGTGAACGTGATGCTCGGAGATCATCGTTTTCTTCTCGCTCGGCGGCGTCCAGCCCTCGGGCTTCCAGCCCGCCGGCGTCACGCGGTAGGCGAACGCGCCGATGGTCATGAAGAAGAAATAGACCACGCCCATGACGACGAAGGCCTGCCACACGCCGACCTCGGTCGATGTCTTGAAGTAGTTGATCAGGAGATTGGCAAACGGTGCGCCGATCATAGCGCCGCCGCCGAAGCCCATGATCGCCATGCCGGTCGCCATGCCGCGGCGATCGGGGAACCATTTGATCAGCGTCGACACCGGCGAGATGTAACCGAGACCAAGGCCGATGCCGCCGATCACGCCGGAGCCGAGCCACATGATCCAGAGCTGATGCAGATAGATGCCGATGGCGCCGAGAATGAGACCGCCGCACCAGCAGATCGCCGCGACGAAGCCGGCCTTGCGCGGACCGACCCGCTCGAGCCAGCCGCCCCAAACAGCGGCCGCAACGCCGAGCACGACGAAGAATAGGGTGAACATCCAGCCGAGGCTCGCGACCTTCCAGTCGCAAGTGGTGGTGAAGAGCTCCTGCCACAGCGACATGTCCGGACAGGCCTTCGGCGCGGTGATGCCGATCGCGCGCGAGAGCGGCAACCAGAACACCGAGAAGCCGTAAGCCATGCCGATGCACAAATGGATGCATAGCGCCGCAGGCGGCACCAGCCAGCGATTGAAGCCGGCCCTCGCAATCGTCCGCTCACGATCAAGAAAGCCGGCGCCAGCGCCTGAAATCGTTCCAGCGCTCTCAATAGTAGCCATACAGTCCTCCCCTAAGCCGCCCTTCTGAGCAGCCTGCCACTAAGATCCTGATCCTCAGCCATCCGCGGTGCAGCCAGCTGTCCCTGCTGCCCCCGCACAATCATCCGACGCGCACCAGGATCGTCACGCGCCTCCGAAAAGTTAACCCCTCGAGCGGGGCTCTATGCCCGATACGACGTGCAAGCTTTGTGTGCGGCCCATTGATCCGCGTATCGCAGACAAGACTCAACCTCCGCGCCCCCACGGAGAAAGTCAATTTGGGCAGAAGCCATGATCGATGTCGATAGACAAAAGGTCGGTATCAACGCGGTAACGCGCTCAAGAACGCAGCGCACCATTGGCGCTGCCTATCGGACCATTCGTCTTTTCTATCAAGAACACGATGCGCGCGTCGTTGCGCTCGGTGATCTCCACCGTGTCGCCGGTCTCCCGAATCAGGTTCGGAATGTCAATCACCGACAGGGGATCCGTGCAGTGCACCTCGAGCTGATCGCCCGGCTGCAATGGTTTGAGTGCCTTGCGTGTCTTCAGGGCGGGCAGCGGGCATTTCAGCCCGGTGAGATCGAGCGTGGTTCTGGTCATGGGCGCAACATGGCGGGGCCGGTCCGTGGCGTCAACGCAACCGGTCAGAGCAGATCGGCATAGGACAGGAAACCTACGCCCTGCCCCGGCTCGACCTTCGTGATCTCCTCGCCGAGTTCGACAAGACCGTCGGTCTCGACCAGCGACGACAACAGCCCGGCGCCTTCGCGCGGGAACTTGACCGCCTCCAGCGCGCCGTCCTCCGCGCGCCGCAGGGAGACGCGAACATATTCGCGGCGGCCGATCTTCTTCTTGTAGGAGAACGACGCGCGCACCGGGATCGACAACAGCGGTTCCGGCAAACCACCCATCAGCGCCAGCGCCGTTGGCCGCACCACATGGACGAAGGTGACGAAACTGGCCACGGGATTGCCGGGCAGGCCGATCAGCGGCGTGCCGCCGATGATACCCATCGCCACGGGACGGCCGGGCTTGATCGCCATCCGCCACAACACCAGCGAGCCGACGCTCTCGACCGCCGCCTTGACGTGATCCTCCTCCCCGGTCGAGACACCGCCGGTGGTGAGGATCAGGTCATGCTTGCTTGCAACCTGCTTCAAGCCATTGGCGAGCGAAGCACGCTCGTCGCGCAGGATGCCGAGGTCGCTAACCTCGCAGCCGAGCCGGCGCAGCATCGCCATCAGCATGAAGCGGTTGGAATCGAACAGCTGCGAGGTCGCGCGCGGCTCGCCCGGCGAAGCCAGCTCGTCGCCGGTCGAGAACACCGCAACGCGGATGCGCCTGACGACGTCGACCCGCATCAGGCCCAACGCCGCGGCGAGCGCGACATGCTGTGGCCGCAGCCGTTGGCCGGCGCGCAGCGCGACGTGCCCTTCGGGAATGTCCTCGCCGGCGGGGCGCACATTGGCACCCGGCTTCAGCCCTGGCGGCAGCACGACCTTGCCGGCCTCATCGATCCGGACATCCTCCTGCATGAAGACGGTCCCGGCCTCCGGTGGCATCGGCGCGCCCGTGAAGATGCGCGCGGTGTGGCCGGGCTTGATGGCGGCCTGTGCAAGGCCGCCGGCCTGGATGCGGCCATCGACCGGCAAGGCGTGTTCTCCGCTTTGCGGAAGGTCCGCATTGCGCACGGCGTACCCGTCAACTGCCGAGTTCGTGAAGGGCGGCAGCGGTAGCGGCGCAGCGACGTCGCGCGCCAGAACCCGCCCATCGGCATCCACGAGCGCCACGGTTTCGAGATCGGCAATCGCGTTGACACGCGTCGTGATCAGACCAACGGCCTCGTCGACCGACATCATCGGTCCACCGAACGCAAAACAATCGTCCGACAATTGCGCCATGGTGCCTCGTCAGCGCAGCGCGGCGCTTTTTGCGACCGCTTCCTCGACCGGCATCGCCGCGGCCAGCAGCAATGCCGCGGCAGCCTCGATATCATCGAGATGGACGGTCGGCAGCCGCGATTCAATGGCGATGTCGGCCACGATCCCGAAAATTCCGGGATCGTCGGGAAACAGCAACGGCTTGCCGTTGGCGGCGCGGTGCACCTCGATCTTGCGATGCGGCTCGCGCTTGAAGCCTTCGACCACGACCAGATCGACCGCTGACAGCTTGCTCAACAGTTCCGGCAGCCGCGGCTCGGCTGCGCCGCGCAACTCGTGCATCAGCGCCCAACGGTTCGACGAGGCCACCAGCACCTCAGCCGCGCCGGCCTCGCGATGGCGCCAGGAATCCTTGCCGGGGACGTCGACGTCGAACTGGTGATGCGCATGCTTGATGACGGAGACGCGCAGGCCCTGCGCGCTGAAATGCGGGATCAGCCGCGTCAACAGCGTGGTCTTGCCCGCACCGCTCCAGCCTGCAAGGCCGATGACTTTCATAACCTCTCGATCTCCGCCAACGACGCACCTGCCGATGGAACCTCCGGCCTTTCCCCGTCATTGCGAGCGTAGCGAAGCAATCCCGACTGCCACCGCGGAAGACTCTGGATTGCTTCGCTGCGCTCGCAATGACGACAGGAGCCATTTCGCTTTCCGCCAGCATGCTTATATCGGCTTGACCCGAATGTCATGCTAACGTCGCGGCCATGATGAAGATCGACAAAGCCCCGGTGCCCCTGATCCTCCCGAATCCCGGCGATCCGCGCTTGACCCAGAGCGTGACCGGCACGGACCAGTCCGGCGCCAGGGTCGAGATCAAGGTACCGATGGAGCGGCCGCTGACGCTCTACCTGAATTCGCAGGAGATCGTCACCATGATGACGATCGGCGACTATCCGGAATATCTGGCGCTGGGCTATTTGCTCAACCAGAACATGCTGAAATACAACGACGAGGTCACCGAGGTCGAATACGACGACGACCTCCAGGTGGTCGTGGTGCGCACCACACACCACACCAATTTCGAAGCCAAGCTGAAGAAGCGCACGCAGACCTCGGGCTGCGCGCAGGGCACCGCCTTCGGCGACCTGCTCGAAGCAGTCGAGAGCGTCGCGCTGCCGAAGGCCGAGCTGCGCACCTCCTGGCTCTACCAGATGACGCAGACTATCAACACCATGCCCTCGCTCTATCTGGAGGCCGGCGCGATCCATGGCTGCGTGCTGGGCAGGGAGGGCGAACCGCTCTGCTACACCGAGGACGTCGGCCGCCACAATGCCGTCGACAAGATCGCGGGCTGGATGTACCGCCACGGCGTCGATGCGTCCGACAAGATCCTCTACACAACGGGACGGCTCACCTCGGAGATGGTGATCAAGACGGTGCGAATGGGGATTCCGATCCTGGTGTCGCGCTCCGGCTTCACCGCCTGGGGCGTCGACCTCGCAAGACAAGTCGGGCTGACACTCGTCGGTCGCACCCGCGGCAAGCGCTTCATCGCGCTCGCGGGCGAGGAGCGCATCGTCTACGACCAGAACCTCGCTTACGTCGAGGAAGAATCCGCAAAGCACAAGCGCAAGGGTGAAGGTGGTGACGACTGATCTTCCTCCGACGCAAGGCGTCCTGCTCGCCGGTGGCTTGGCGCGGCGCATGGGCGGCGGCGACAAGCCGATGCGGACCATCGGCGGCCGTACCATCCTGGAGCGCGTGATTGCGCGCCTTGCCCCCCAATGCAGCGGACTGATCCTCAACGCCAATGGCGATCCCGCACGCTTCGTCGCGTTCGGCTTGCAGGTCGTCCCCGATGAGGTACCCGGCTTCCCCGGCCCGCTCGCCGGCATCCTCGCCGCGCTCGACTGGACCGCCACGAACCGGCCGGGGGTCGAATGGGTGCTGAGCGCCGCCGGCGACTGCCCCTTCCTGCCGCGCGATCTGGTTGCGCGCTTGCATGAAGAACGCATCGCGGCCAATGCCGAGCTCGCGGTCGCGGCATCAGGCGACCAGTCGCATCCCGTGATCGGGCTGTGGCGCGTCTCCTTGCGCAATGAGCTGCGCCATGCGCTGGTCGTCGAGGACCTCCGAAAGATCGACCGCTGGACCGCGCGCTATCCACTGGCGACGGT
This sequence comes from Bradyrhizobium sp. SZCCT0153, assembly GCF_018129995.1. Lineage (GTDB taxonomy): Bacteria > Pseudomonadota > Alphaproteobacteria > Rhizobiales > Xanthobacteraceae > Bradyrhizobium > Bradyrhizobium japonicum_G. Next base: position 979,018 of record NZ_JAFCKS010000001.1, on the reverse strand, counting down.
GACCTGGCCGGCCGAGCCGCTCGATCCGTTCTTCAATGCCAACACGGTCGAGGACATCGCCGACGCAGAGCGGCTGGCGGCGCTGGATGCGGCGTCCTAATCCAGCTCAGGCCGCCAGCGGCACGGTCCACGCATCGTAGCCATAGACCCAGCTCGTATCGGTCCGCTGCTTCAGCCAGATATTGGCGCGCGAGGTTTCCTGCACCCGCGTTGTCCGCTCCTTGCGGGTCGCCTCGAACCGACGGAAGGCATCTGCGACGCCGTCACGGTCGACGCCGTCGAGACAGCGCGACAGCACGGCGGCATCCTCGATCGCCATGGCCGCGCCCTGCGCCATGTAGGGCGTCATCGGATGGCAGGCATCGCCGAGCAGCGTCACCTTGCCGTCGACCCATCGCTCCAGTGCGTCGCGGTCCATGATCGCCCATTTGTGGACATCGGGACAGGCGGCCAGCACCTGTCCGACCTGCGGATGAAAGCCTTCGAACGAGGCGCGCAGATCGCGCACGTCGCCCTTCGCGGACCAGGACTCGATGCGGAAATCCGGTTCGGGCTGACTGGTGACGAGATAGACCTCGCTGCGATCGGGCTTGACGTAATAGATCACGATGTGGCGGTCCTCGCCCCACCATTTCGTGCAGTCGTCGATCTTTTCACCGCCAAGCAGCGTGGCGGGATAGGTGGTGCGATAAGCGATGCGGCCGGTGAATTTGACCGGCGCGGTGTCGAACAGGATGTCGCGCACGGCTGAATGCACGCCGTCAGCGCCGACCACGGCATCGGCGACTACGCTTGTGCTGTTTGCGAAAGTGAGCCGGACGCCTTCTCCTGTCTCGTCGAGACCGACGAGCTTGTGGCTGAGCTTGATGCTCGCGTCCGGCACCACGCTCGCCAGCGCCGCATGCAAATCGCCGCGATGGGCCAGCAGATAGGGCGCGCCGAACTTCTCTTCCGCGCTCTCGCCAAAAATCATGTCGAACTTGATATCGCCGCTGCGCCAGTCGCGGTTGTTCCAGGAGCGCGGGTAGAAGCAGTGCTCGCGCATCCGCGCTTCCAGTCCGAGCGCGCGCAGGACCTTCATCGCGTTGCAGCCAATCTGGATGCCGGCGCCGATGCGCGCAAATTGGGAGGCCTGCTCGTAGACCGTCACGTCGATGCCGGCGCGCTGGAGCGCTGCGGCAGTTGCTAGCCCACCCATGCCGGCACCGACGATCGCAACCGAAAGCGGCCTCGCCATCGCGTCCCCCACCCTGTCGCGCGGCTTGAGTGCCGCATCGTCGTGACTCTAAGCCGGCCTGAAGCCAGCACGCTCCAGCGCCACGCGAGCCTCATTCGAGCCGAGTGCGTCCAGAAAGGCCTGCGCCGCCGGCCGCTGCCTGCGCGCCGTCACCAGCGCGAAGTCATAATGCTCCTCCGCGAGCGGGATGAAACCGAGGCGGGCCGCATGGGCGACCGGCGCAATGGTCATGCCCCAGTCGGCACGGTGCTGTACGACGGCCGCGGCAACGGCGTTGTGGGAGCGCGGCTGGTTCCAATAGCCTTCCGGGCGCGCGCCGCCGAGCAGCCGGTCGATCAGGATGCGCGTGCCGGCACCCTGGTTGCGGTTGACCATGATGCAGGCAGGGTCCGCGAGCGCGGCAGCGACGCCCTGCTTCGCGCTGAGGCCCTCGAAACGCTTGTCGCCTTTCCGGAACACGATGCCCTGCATCCGCCGCCAGCCCGGCACGAGTTCGAGCCCCTCGACCAGATAGGGCGTGTTGTAAGTCTCGGTCTTGTCGTCGAACAAATGGATCGGCGCGAGATCGCACTCGCCCCGTTTCGCCGCCGCAAGCCCGCCGAGGCTGCCGACCGCGATAGAGCGCACGGTCAGCCCGGCATGCGCAAGCTGTGCGGTGACGAGGTCGAGGCCGGTGCAATGGCTGCCGACGATGACGAGATCGGGCACCCGCACATGCGGCGTGAACAGCGTCACCTCGGCTTTGGTCCCGGCGGGCATCTGGTCGGCGAGCGCGTCGATGCGCAGAAAACCGTCGGCCTGCGCAAAGGACGTGATTGCACCGGATCCCTTGCCGGAGGGATAGGCGATCAAGCCGTCCTTGCCGTCCACCAGCGAGACCATGACGAATTCGGTGCGACCGAGCTCGGAAGCGATGCGCACCGGCACAGTCGCGCTCACTTTCGCATCGGAGCGCGGCGGCAATCCGGCCATCCTGCGCAGCACCGGCACGATCATGTCGTGGAAGGTGAACATCGCCGAGGTCGGAAAGCCCGGCAGGATCACCACCGGCTTGCCGTCGCACACCGCAAGGCACAGCGGCTTGCCGGGCTTGAGCGCAACGCCATGCGCGATGATGCCGGGCTTGCCGAGCCGGCCGATGATGCGATGGGACAGATCGCCTGCGCCTTTCGAGGTGCCGCCGGAGAGCACCAGCATATCGGCGTCCGCCAGCGCGCGCCGCATCGCGGCTTCGAGCTTGGCTTCATCGTCCGGAATCGCGCCGAGGAAAATCGCCTCGCCGCCGTTCTCGTCGATCGCGGCCGCGACGATCGCGCCGTTGGTGTCGTAGATCGCAGCCGGCGCGAGCGCTTCGCCGGGTTGGACCAGTTCGTCACCGGTCGAGATCACAGCGACGCGCGGCTTGCGCGCGATGATCACCTCGGCAATGCCGCAGGCCGCCAGCATGCCGATCTCGCGCGAGCCGATGACGGTGCCGGCGCGCAGCAGCGCTTCGCCGCGCGCGATGTCGGATCCTGCATAGGAAACGAATTGCCCGGGAGACGCAGCACGACGGACCTCGATTGCGTCAAGGCCGGCCGGCTGGGTGTGCTCCACCATGACCACGGCATCGGCACCGCGCGGCAGCGGGCCACCGGTCGCGATCGGTGTTGCGGTTCCCGCCGCCACTTGCAGCACTGGCGCCGTGCCGCAGTGAATGGTCTCGCCGTTCAGCCCGAGGCGAACCGGTGCGCCTATGCCGGCCGCTGCAAGGTCCGCCGAGCGCACCGCAAAGCCGTCGACGTTGGAACGGTCGAACGGCGGCACGTCGATCGGCGCCGTGATGTCTTCAGCGAGCGCCGCGGCGAGCGCAGCATCGAGCTTGCGCGCTTCGCTCGGAAGCGCGCGTGGGAACAACGCCGCTTCGAAGCGCGCCAGGGCCTCCTCGCGGGAGAGGATCTTGAGGAACTGCTCCTGTTCGAGCGCGCCGTGGACCTGTGATTGCGTGATCATCGTCATGCCGGAATCCATATCACTCCCGCATCAGATAGGCATCGACCGGCGCGCTCGCCGCAAATCCTTCGTCGCTGGCGGGAATGAGCAGCCATGCATCCGCGCGGGCAATTGCCTGCAGCGGCCATTCGCCTACCGCAAGCGGCACCCAGGCATGATGTTCCTCGGCCAGCAGGGCGATTTCAGCGATGCCGACACCGGATGCGATTTTTCGCGCGAGCGGCAAGGTCATCCGGCGGCGCGGCCTGCGCGCCGACAGACGATCGACGAGCGGAAGCGCGAGCGCGAGCCAGACCGCGAGCGCATGGTCAGGCGAGCCGGGCAAGGCGACGACAGGAACCTTTCCGAGCCGCCCGACGGCGGCGGTGCGTCCAGGCTGCAGGGCAAGGCCATGGGCAATCAAATCACCACGCCTGGCCAGCGCGGTGACCGCCGCATCCTTGCGGCCGACGCCGCTGCCACCGATCGTCAGCAGGAGATCGCAGGAGGAAGCATCGAGCGCCTCCGCAATCGACGCAGCATCACGGCCGCCGGCGGTATGCATCGTCACATCCAGGCCCACCGGGCGCGCGACCTCGGCGATCAAATACGCCGTTGCCATTGCATCGGGCACGTTGACGATGCGCAGCCGCGGCCGCCGCACGCTGAATTTTGTTAGACCCGCGACGCGCGCGACAAGCAGGTCGGCCGCACCGATCGGATCCCCTTCTGCGCCGGCGGGTGCGCTGTTCGCGATGTCACTGCCGGCACGCCTGACGCCCTGCCCCGGCACGCCCTCCGCCAGTACCTGGGCGAGCGGACCGGACATCTCGACGGCGTCGGCGTCGAGCACACAGTCGCATCCCGCCGGCATCGCGTCGCCGGCATCGACCCAGGCGGGCGCCATCGGCAGGAGCAGCGGTGAATAGGAGGACGCGCCGACCAGATCGTTGGCGCATAATGCCCAGCCATCCGCAGTGGTAATGTCGCGCGGCGGATAGGCCGCAAGCAGCGGCGTCCCAGCCGCGACGCAGCCGGCGGCGTCGGTCAGCGGCAATTCGACCGGTGCGACGGGATCAAGCCCGTTCAGCAACGTGGCGAGCGCGGTGTCGAGCGGCGTCAGCGATGGCGGCAGGCGCTGGGTCATGCGGCATGATGGACCATGCATCGTCCGTTTTGGCAACCGAGGGCGATGCGGAGGTCAGCCGCCCGACTTGTCCGCATTGGGGAAGAACAGCTGCTGGCCGTCGACCTTGTAGCGGGCGATCGTGGCCTGCCCCTCCGGCGAGATCAGCCAGTCGACGAATGTCTGCCCCAGTTCCTTCTTCACGTTCGGAAATTTGTCCGGGTTCACCAGCATCACGCCGTATTGGTTGAGCAGACGCTTGTCGCCTTCGACGACGACGTCGAGATCGCCGCGCTCCCTGAACGCGATCCAGCTGCCGCGGTCGGACAGCACATAGGCGTTCGCCGTGCGCGCGGCCTCGAGGGCGGCAGTCATGCCCTGCCTGGCTTCGCGATACCAGGCGCCCTTGGTGCTCGCGATGTCGATGCCGGCGACGATCCAGAGCGCGAGCTCGGCGGCATGGGTGCCGGAGCGATCGCCGCGCGTCACGAACGGCGCGCCCTTGGCCTCGATAGCCTTCAGCGCGGTCGCGATATCCTTGCCTTTCACGCCGGCGGGGTCGCTCTTCGGCCCGATCAGCAGATAGTCGTTGTACATCACGTCGAAGCGCTTTGCGCCAAAACCGTCGGCGACGAATTTCTCCTCCTGCGGCCGCGCATGCATCAGCACGACATCAACCTCCCCCCTTCGCGGTCCGTCGAGCACCTCATCGGCACGCCGTGCGATTACGGTCACCTCGATGCCGGTCTTGTCGTGGAAGATCGGCAGCAGGTAGTCGAGCAGGCCGGATTCCTGCGTCGATGTCGTCGTGGCCAGGACGATCGCGCGGTCCTCGGCGGATGACGCCGCCACGCCCGCGACGAGGCCGCAGAGAAGTGCGAAGGCAACGGACAGTCGAACGGCCATGAGCGGGTTCCATTGGAGACGGCGCGATCATGATGAGCGATTGCGCCGCGCTCATGACGCATCTGCCCATCGGCGGAAGCAACAAAAGATAGAGCGCAAATCGGATTACCACCGGCAACAGGCTTTTTACCGTGCACCCGATCGCGATGTGGCGGGGTGCCGGGAAATCTCGGCAACCAATCAACCGGCACGTTGGTTGCGAGGAAAAGCGCGACGTCCGCAAGGCCCGCACCATTCGAGCGCTGCAGATTGTAAACCCAATGCGAAATCACTGATCAGCATCTGTTGCAAAGCAGCGAGATGATCGGGCATGGTTCGCGCGGACCGAAATAGAACTGCAGAATTCCACCTGCGACGAATGTCCAAAAAGAAGCAAGAATTTGCATAGGAATGCAGGATGGAATTCCTGACGACCAGCGAAGCCGCCGACTATCTTCGGCTCGGCGAACGCAAGCTTTACGAACTCGTCACCACCGGCGCGATCCCTTGCACCAAGGTGACCGGAAAGTGGCTCTTCCCGCGGCATGAGCTCGACCTCTGGGTGCTGTCGGGCCTTGCGCGTCCGGCCGGCATGCTGATCGCGGAGCCGCCGCCGGTCGTGGGCGGCAGCCAGGACGAGCTCCTGGACTGGAGCCTGCGCGAATCCGGCTCGGGCCTGGGATCGATGAGCGAGGGCAGCGCGCGCGGGCTCGAGCGGCTGCAGCGCGACGAGGTGATGGCCGTGGCGGTGCACTTCCACAGCCTGGATGCGGCCGAGAATCTCGCCCGCGATGCCAGCGTCGAAGCGCTGCGGGCCGCTCCTGACCTGCATGATGCATTGCTGGTCGCGTTCGTGCGCCGCGAGCAGGGCCTCGTGCTGCCGCCGGGCAATCCCAAGCGGCTGCGCGGCCTGTCTGACGTGCTCGCGCTCGGTGCCAGGATGGCGATGCGGCAGCAAGGCACGGGCGCGCAGATGCTGCTCGACGTGCTGCTCAAGCGCACCGGCGCCTCGACGCGGGATTTGCGACGGATCGAGACGCCCGCCCTGACCGGGCCGGATCTCGCCGAAGTGGTCCGCGCGGGCCAAGCCGATTGCGGAATCGCGACGCGCGCGGCGGCGCGCTCGGCCGGTCTCGATTTCGTGCCGCTGGTCTGGGAGAACCTCGATCTTGCGATGCGGCAGCGCAGCTATTTCCGCCCCGCCATGCAGGCCCTGATCCGGTTCCTCGGCGAAAAACGATTGCGCCAGCGCGCCGAGGAGCTGACCGGCTACGACCCCTCGCCCGCCGGGCAAATCCGCTTCGCGGCCTGACGTTGACGCCCGCCCCAAAATAGTTGCAAAAGAAACCAATTCAGCCGGGCCATACCCGGCCAGCAACACCGGCCAACGCGCCGGACCAGGGGAGGACAAACGTGAAGCCAACGAGATTTGGACTGCCGGTCGCGGCCGCCTTCGCAGCGCTGTTGCCGGGTGCCGCAATGGCGCAGGTTTCCGACGACATCGTCAAGATCGGCGTGCTCACCGACATGAACGGTCCGGCCTCGGCGCCGACCGGCCAGGGCTCGGTGACGGCGGCGCAGATGGCGATCGACGATTTCGGCGGCAAGGTTCTCGGCAAGCCGATCAGCATCGTGATCGGCGACCACCAGCTCAAGGCCGACATCGGCGGCGGCATCGCGCGGCGCTGGTACGACGTCGACCAGGTCGATCTGATCGTCGACGTCCCGGTCTCCGCGGTCGGGCTCGCGGTGCAGAACGTCGCCACCGAGAAGAAGCGACTGTTCATCACCCACTCCACCGGCACCGCCGATTTCCACGGCAAGTTCTGCTCGCCCTATGCGATCCAGTGGGTGTTCGACACCCGCGCGCTCGCGGTCGGCACCGCGGACGCGGTGGTCAAGCGCGGCGGCGACAGCTGGTTCTTCATCACCGACGACTATGCTTTCGGCCATTCGCTGGAGCGCGACGCCTCCAGCGTCGTCACCGCCAGTGGCGGCAAGGTGCTGGGCTCGGTGCGGCCGCCGCTGGCAACGCCGGATCTATCATCGTTCGTGCTCCAGGCGCAGGCTTCCAAGGCCAAGATCATCGGCATTGCGGCAGGCCCCCCAAACAACATGAACGAGATCAAGACCGGCTCGGAGTTCGGCGTATTCAAGGGCGGCCAGCAGATGGCGGCGCTGCTGGCGCTGATCACCGACATCCACGGCCTCGGTTTGCAGGCAGCCCAGGGCCTGCTGCTGACGACCTCGTTCTACTGGGACATGGACGACAAGACCCGCGAATGGTCGAAGCGCTATTTCGCCAAGATGAACAAGATGCCGACGATGTGGCAGGCCGGCGTCTATTCCAGCGTGATGCACTATCTCAACGCCATCAAGGAGACCGGCACCGACGATCCGCTCAAGGTCGCCGCCAAGATGCGCGAAAAGCCGATCGAGGATTTCTTCGCCCGCAACGGCAGACTGCGCGAGGACAATCTGATGGTGCACGATCTCTGGCTGGTGCAGGTGAAGACGCCGGAGGAGAGCAAATATCCGTGGGACTATTACAAGATCCTTGCGACGATCCCCGGCGACAAGGCGTTCGGTCCGCCGGACCCGGCGTGCGCGATGGTGAAGAAGTGACGGCGTAGCCGCGCTGACGGTGTACCCTCTCCCCTTGCGGGAGAGGGTGGATTCGCGAAGCGAAGCCGGGTGAGGGATTGTCTCCGCGAGCGCCCATCTCGCAGCTGAATTACCGGAGAGGTACCCCTCATCGGCGCTTCGCGCCACCTTCTCCCACAAGAAGGGAGAAGGGAAGTAAGCGGAGGCGCGGTGTCCTACTTCACCACGCCGATCTCGCGAAAATATTTCATCACGCCGGGATGGATCAGCTCCGGCTTCGGCGCCGCGGCGACGGTGTTTGCCGCGGTGGTCTCGCAGGCCTGAGCGAGCTTCTTGCAGAAATTCGCCTCGATACCGTGCAGCGTCTTGGCGAGGCGATAGGCGACATCGTCCGGCAGATCCTCCCGCGTCAGCACAAAGCTCCAGGAACCGAGCGAGCCGATCGGCTCGGCCTGCTTCGGGTAGGAGCCGGCCGGCACGGTCAGCGGCTTGAGGAACGCATGCTTGGCGCGGATGCGCGTGATCTCGTCCGCGCTGGGCGCGATGAAGCGCGCGCCGGATGGGCTCGAGGCCACCGCGGCAAAGCCGGGCCAGCCGATGCCGGCGCCCCAGAGCGCTGCGACACGCCCATCCTCGACCATCGCGGGGCCGTCGCCGGCGCGGTCGAGATAGACAGCCTTGAAATCCTCGTCCTGCTTCAACCCGAGGCCATCGAGCACATAGCGCGCCAGGATCGGCAGGCCGGAGCCCTTGGCGCCGAACGCCACCGGTTGTCCGACGAGATCTGCAATCGTCTTGTAGGGGCTGTCCGCGCGCACCACGAACATGCCGGGGTTGGAATAGATCGCGGTGAGAATCCTCAGCCGTACCGGCGCACGCCCGATGCCGGCGAAGGCTTCATAGGCCGGCTCGCCCGCGACCAGAGCGAGATCGAGCTCGCCTTTCTCCAGCAGCGGAATGTTCTCGTTGCTGCCCCTGGTGTTGCGCGGCGCGATGGTGGTTTGCGGATCGGCCGCGTTCATCATGTCCGCGAAGGCGTTGCCATAGAGCGGAAAGCCGCCGCCGGGCGTCGCGGTGCCCAGGCTTATCTTGAGGCCGGGTGTCGTGGTCGGAATGGCGCTGCCTCCGGTTTGAGCGGCGGCGGGGCTCAACAGCAGCGCCGCGCCGAGAAGGAAAACAAAAGCGAATCTCATGGTCGTTCCCGGCCGCCCCGCGTCAACATCGACGTCCGACGATGTAGGCAGGAAGCGGTTTTTGTGAAAGCATGTCACCCAACGACAATAGAACAACGGGAGGCTTCATGTTGCGAATTTTGCGTAACGGTTTTTTCGGGCTGGTTTTCCTTATCTCGCTTTTCAGCGCCCCCCTTCCCGCCTACGCCGGCTATCCCGACCGTCCCGTGCACTGGATGATCGGCTTCGCCGCCGGCGGTCCGGTCGACATCGTCGCGCGGATCATGGCGCAATGGCTGTCGGACCGCCTCGGCCAGCAATTCATCGTCGAGAATCGCACCGGCTCCGGCGGCAACATCGCGGCAGCTGCTGCGATCGCCTCGCCGGCCGACGGCTATACGCTGCTGTTCGTCGCGCCCAACAACGCGATCTCGACCTCGCTCTACAAGAAGCTGCCGTTCGACTTTTTGCGCGATACCGCCCCGGTCGCCAGCATCATGCAGCTCACCAACATGCTGGTCGTCTCCAACGCGTTTCCCGCGAAGACGGTTCGGGAGTTCATCGACTATTGCAAGGCCAACCCCGGCAAGATCTCCTTTGCCTCGTCCGGCAACGGCACCTCGGTGCACATGTCGGCGGAGCTGTTCAAGGCGATGACCAAGTGCGACATGGTGCACGTGCCCTATCGCGGCTCGGCGATCGCGTTCCCCGACATCATCTCCAACAAGGTGCAGCTGATCTTCGACAATCTGCCCTCCGCGCTCGAGCAATCGAAGGGCGGCAATGTCCGCGCGCTGGGCGTGACCTCGCCGCAGCGCTGGCCGACCGTGCCGGACGTGCCCACGATCGCCGAGACCGTGCCGGGATTCGAATCGGTCGGCTTCTACGGCATCTCCGCGCCGAAGGGCACGCCACCCGAAATCGTCGAGATCGTCAACAAGGCGGTCAACGAGGCCCTGAAGGACCCGAAGCTGGTGGCGCGCCTGGCCGAGACCGGCGGCATCCCCAAGCCGATGACGCCGGCCGAGTTCGGCAAGCTGGTCAGCGACGAGACCGAGAAGTGGCGCAAGGTCGTGGCGTTCGCCGGGGTGTCGGTGGACTAGCACCGGCGATCTGCCGCGAGCCTGCAGCTCGCCAACGAGACATCGGAGGGGACGAAAGGCCCCCTCTCATCAAAAACATCGAAAACAACCCCATGCACAGTAGACGAAGCTAGCGGTTACAAGGGGTTACAGGGTGAGACGAACGAACCCCGGTGAAGGCGATTTGACCCGTCGGGCAAAACAGGACTATAAGTGCATCATCGCCAATTTCGGGTATTCGCAAATCTCGGGCATTGCTGCGCCGGCGTCCCCATCCGCCAGAGCCAGCATTGCACCCCCGCCTCCATCCCTGTAAACGAACCGCGCACCGTTGCCGGCCGCGCAGTCCCGCGGCCGTCTCGCGGCGGGGCCTGTAGCTCAATGGTTAGAGCCGGCCGCTCATAACGGTCTGGTTGCAGGTTCGAGTCCTGCCGGGCCCACCAATGAAATCAACGCATTACGCATTGGCGGCACGGGGGTTGAAAATCGCCGCCACCGTTACCGCCACAGAAATGGTCAGTATCTGTTCGCAGGAGGCGGCGAACGTGCGGAGCTGTGAAAGGCGCTGTTGATCGCTAAGCAACGCAGGCGAGATGGAAGAGCGGTTTCGGCTTTACGAGATTGGCGCGCCACGGCCCGATGAAGATGGGCACTATTGCTTCGCCGTGGCGCTATGATGTGGTGGCCGCCCAAGCGATCCGGCCGGATAACAAGCGACGTATTGCGATCTTTCACTAGACCTGATGGGCTGCAGTCTTCCGAGTTTCGTAGGATGGTCCGGTTACCTTCGATAGCGGGCCTCCTCGACCAATCCCGGGGATCCCTCAGCGTCCGGCCTTGCGTTCAATCTCAAGCCGCTGTTCGGCGCCGCTGCGCTGTGTGGCGAGCATTTTGAGCAACGCATCCGGATCGACCAGCGGATTGGGTTCGCCCGGCTTGCGTGCCGCCAGCTTGTCGCGAACTTCCATCAATCCGTTGAAAATCGTATGGGCCGCAACGTGAACCGTGAGCGGCTGGTTGGGCTGTTTGACCATTGCGCTGAGCTGATCAAGGCTCGCAATAAGGACTTCGATTGCCCCAAAGGAGACACCGACGCCTCGCTTCGACAGGCCCCTTCGGCTCGCGCGCGACCAAGACGGTTCAGTCTTCCGAGCGCAGCCCCGCTTCGATGCGCTGGATCAGCCGCTCCCGCAATGACGGCACCACGTCGCCGAGGATGATGAAGGTGCGGACGATGGGCAAATACGGCTCCATGGCCGCCGTCAGCTCCGCGGGGGATATGCCGGTCAGCCGCGCGTATTCGGTTTGCGCGGCCGCATTGGTCGCGCGCGGACGCTCTGGATTGTCGGCTATTTCCGGGGCGAGTTCAGAAAGGACAACATGTAAGAACCCTAGCTCCAGCACGGCGGGCCCGCACATCACGCCGGCCCAGTCGACCAGCTTTGGGCCTTCCGATGTCATGATCACGTTCCCCGGGCTCAGGTCGGTATGGCAAAGCCCGTCGCCGGGCGGCAAGCGATCGATCAGCGTGAGGATTTCAGGGGCGATGTGCTTCGGGAGCTTGCCATCGTCGTGATCCAACCGAGCCTCCATACACTCGCGCATGGAGAGGACCTCCGACGGCAGGGGCGTCTTGTGAATGGACATGGCGAGGGCCGCAACGATCGCACCGGCCTGTTCGAACGTCACCGCGCCGGTTCGAGTTAGCTGCAGCAGGGTCGGTCCGTCGAGCCGCTGCAGCACGATGCCGAAGCGCCCGTCCAGCGTCACCTCGCCGAACACCTCAGGCACCGGAACCCCGGCGGCGAGCACGGCGCGGATCATGCGCACCTCGAACCAGGCCATCCCCCGCGGCACGCCGGGTTTGAGCAGTTTGACGACCTGACCGGGCGCCCAAGTGTAGGCTTCGGAGTGGGCGCCTTCACCAATCTTCTCCCCCAACGATCCCTGCATGCCTGTTCTCCGCCGTGCAGAGGAAACACCGGCGGCGAGCAAAAAGGAACCCCTCCCGTCGCGGGGGCCGCCGGACATTATGATCGCCTTCAACCTGCAGAGACCTTCGTCCACTCCGCTAAATGGTCCCAAGTCCGATTGTGGCCCACGGCGAAGTGCAGTTTGGCTCGAATATGGTCAGCTAATCGGGGCGGATCGGAAGTGACGCGGCTCCCCATCAAACCGACGCTGTTGACCCATAAGCGACATGGGTGGATTGAAAATCTTTGCAGTGCAATAGGCCCTGCGGCATCGGATGGCTCGCGAGGACCGGGCGAAGCTGATAGACTGCCATCGTCAGGAGCTGATCGATGACATCCATTGACGAGCGTCTTCTCGAAAGCAAGATGACGCAGATCGAGCAGGCCCGCACTTGGAGCCCGCGCGTAATCTCCAAGTTCGAAACGCTGATCCGCAGTGGTGACGAGGTTAGCGTGTACCGCGCCAATCCGCTGGCGTTCGCCCGTGATCGCAGTGTGGCTGAGCCGGAGTCGATCGATCTGTTTCTCCATGCCGCTCGCGCCGGGCTGGTCGACATGCATTGGGACATTCTCTGCCCCCACTCGGGTCTGGTGCTGGAAAGCTTCGGGAGGCTCCGTGCGCTCCGGAGCCATTTCGTCTGCGGGCTTTGCGATATCGAGGGTCAGACCGAACTCGACGACTTCATCGAAGTGTCCTTCTCCGTCTCGCCGCAAATTCGGCGCCTCGCCTTGTATGACGTCGACAATCTCTCGATCGAAGATCTGCACTGGAAGCTCAAGTTCGCCAACAGCGGACGGCTGCCCGGCGGACAGACTCGATTTGTCGATGTCTTGCGCGGTTTCGTTCGCGGAATGACTTATCTGCCGTCCGGCCTGACAACGACGCTGCAGACCGATATTGGGCCGGGCGCGGTCTCAGGCGTCAATGTCCAGACGCAGGCGGGCTTTACGCTCCCGGTCGTGCTCGATCCCACGGCCGTGCAGATGCCGAATACTCCGACGATCGTTCGTACCACCTATGACGGGCAGCGGTTCACGCCCTCCGTTGCGGCCGTGCCGTCGGGGCCTGTGGTCTTCGAGATCAGCAACATCGGCCCTAAGCGCGGATCGCTCCTCCTGATCAACTGGCCACCTGAAATCTTAGAAATGCCAGAGAAGCCGACCCTCGAATTCGATCCCTACGTCTCGGGCGGGATGCTGCTGACGCGTCAGACGTTCCGCAAGCTCTTCCGCTCAGAGCGCGTTGATGAGGAGGAGGGCCTCGGCGTTCGGCAAGTGACGTTCCTGTTCACGGACCTGAAGGGATCGACCGCGCTCTACGAGCGCCTCGGGGATCTTAATGCCTATGCTCTCGTCCGCGAACATTTCGCTCTCCTCGACGCAATTGCCCATCGGCATGCCGGTGCCATTGTGAAGACCATCGGCGATGCCGTCATGGCTGCGTTTTTCCAGCCGGTGGATGCCGTGGCGGCAGCGCTGCACATTCTGCGGGACATCGGAGAGTTCAACTCCAAGCACGGCCAGCCCGCCGTCATTCTCAAAATGGGGGCACATTGCGGACCTTCTATCGCCGTGACCCTCAACGAAAATCTCGACTATTTCGGCCAGACCGTGAATATTGCCGCGCGGGTGCAATCATTCGCCGACGCCGGCGAAATCTGTCTCACTGAAGCACTCTACACCGCGCCCGCTGTTCGCCAGCTGCTGGCGGGCCACCATGTCGAGGAGTTCGAGGCGCCGCTGCGCGGCGTCGAAGGCGAGGCGCGAGTCTACCGGATCACCGGCCGATTGTAGCCTAGGCTCTGCGGCAGTCCGCACTAGCGTAGTGAACGAAATGTATTTCCGACGTCTGGCCGCCGCGAGGCGGCTTTTCTTGGACACGGCAAGAGAAAAGAAGTCTGTTCGTGGCCCATTGCAGCCGTGCGCGCCCTACATCGGCATGTCCGGTGTGAGCAGTGGAGCGGAAATAGCGAACCTTCAGACAAACCGCCGCGTTTGACCCGTTGCAGAAGTGGTCCGCAAGTTTGTAGTCGCATTGTTCTCCCTTCTTCTTGCCTCATCAGAGAATGACGTCGAGGCCAAACTCTCGCTTAGCGATTGACTTAAATTCGTCGTCTGTGGCCCCGCCCATTTGCACGATCTCCTCGTCAGTCTTGCTTGCACGCCATTTAAGGAAAGGTTCGGCGTCGGGGCCCACAGGATATCGGAGCTGCCAACTGCCGCTTTTCACGATTTCGCAAATCTTTTCTCCAACAACGTACGGAGATGTGGGTTGGGTCAAGGACGCCGAAAACAGCGCGCGCTGTCGGCGTGCGTGAGGATAGGGACTATCCGGGGAGACCGGGCGTGCCTTGCTAAATATGGGAGTAGCAATTACCCCGGGCTCGACGATCGCGACCCGCACATTGAATGCCTTCATCTCTTGGGCCAAGCTTTCACTGAGTGCTTCAAGTGCCCATTTGGAGGCGGCATAGGACCCTGCTGGCGCGATCGCCATCCGACCGGCGATTGAGGTAACATTTATGATGCAGCCAGCGCCACGTGCGCGCATATTTGGAATTAGGGCCTTTATGCATCGCAATGCACCGAAGTAATTAGTTTCCATGACTCCGCGAAAAAATTCGAGCGGAAGCTCTTCTATGGACCCTCCACCGCCGAGACCCGCATTGTTCACCAAAACATCGATGTGACCACGGTCGTTGAGCAAACGCCGCATTAGACCATCAACGGAAGTATCGCTGTTGACGTCGAGTTCTTCGAACGAGATTGGCAGATCTTCGGCTTCAGCTATTTTCCTTAGCTCTGTGGCTCGGCTTAAATCTCGCATCGTGGCGATTACCGTGTGGCCGTTACGGGCCAAAGACACGGAGGTTGCCAGTCCAATGCCACTGCTGGTTCCGGTAACTAGCGCCAAAGCCATTACACAATCCTCCAATAGATTGGCGGGCAACAAGCGCCCAAATATGCGAACAACACTACGTTAGCAGACAGGATTGTCGTACGTCACCTCATGTTGGCGACGATTCTGTGCCCAATCCAAGCTGTCGGATGGACAAAACCCCCACCGAGGCTCTTCGCTCTGCCCAAGGGCGTTCCGTTGCATGATCGATGTCGCTTGTTGGGCCCATACCCGTCATCGGCCCTCTAGCCTGATGTCAGATCGGCGTACTTTAATATGTAGCCGAAGCTGACAGCAGGAGGGGGCTAATGCGATATCTTGTTTTGGGTGCGGGCGCGCTCGGGGGCTATTTCGGTGGAATGCTTATCAAGGGCGGAGCCGATGTTACTTTTCTCGTCCGACCAGCGCGCGCCGCCCAACTGGAACGTGATGGACTGGTCATCAAGACGCGCGCTTTTCGGTTTTCCCAGAACCAGACCGAACCAGTGGAGACCTACAATTACTCTGCCAGCGTCACCACGGTCATCTTGCGAGCTCGCCGCAACGCGCGCAGACGAGTCTCCGAACCCCATGCTGTACGGTTCTCGGACCTTTCCTCTCGCCACGCTATGAGCGCGGTAACGGCGATCAGCGCGACGGCAATAGCTAAGCCCGCCCCAAAATGCCAGTAGGACCTAAAACCGCTCAGCCGGGCCCACCAAAGAAAGTGCCGCACTTCGTTGTCCGTGGTCCGTTGCCATACTTCAGCAGTCCGCAAACGACCGCTCCACACTTGCTCTGGCTATGGACTCTCCGCCTGCATCATAGATTCGGAGACTTGGCCAAACGGCCGCTTCGCGCCAAAAGCGGTCAACCTCTTCCACCCGACCGGCAAAGACCGCAGCCGGGGAAGTACCGGTCTCGACAACCGGTCATCCCTCAGGAAGGCCCGCCTTACGCAACCCATCAAGATAGTGAAGAACACCTTCGGCAGACTGGAGATAGCGCTGGCCGGATAGTTTCTTCAGCGTGCAATCCGGTTCGATCCTGAGCAGCGCCGCTATGTGCGGCCCTGCTTCGTTTGTTTTTCCCAAATGCCCGTAGGCCGCCGCCAAAAGCATGCGACCGTTCCGAAAGTTCGGCGCGCGATCGACCATTTCGCGAAACGGCGCCAATGCCTCCTCGTACCGCCGCTGAACGAAATGCGCGAGTCCCTCGGTCATCAATGCCTGCGGCGGAAAGAAAGGATCCAGCCGCATGTAGCGTCGAAGAGCGGCAAGCCCCTCTTCCGGTTTGCCAAACAACACCAGGCATTGGCCGTATCGCCAGTCGCAATAGTTTGGATTTAGTGCAAAAACCCGATCCCAAGCCGCCAGACATGCCGCGCGATCACGCTGGAACATGGCTGCATTGGCGAGAACTCCGTATCCGAACGGTTCGTTCGGACCGAGTTCGACGGCCTTCCGGGCAAGTTCAAGCGCCCGCTGCAGGGTTTCCTCGCTTTGGTGTTCATGGTTGACGGGATTAATCCAGGCCAAGGTGTAGGTCGTCGAGAGCGCCGCATACGGACGAGCGAACGCGGGGTCCAGTTCGATGGAGCGTTCGAGCAGCTTTCGCGCCTCATAGAGTTCCTCGACCGGCCCTGTAAGCAGGCGCTTCATCATATGGTTGCCGCGCAGGAAGTAGTCGTATGCGTCCCAATTGGCAGTCGGCTTGGCCAGCGGACGATGTGCCTCGGCATCATCGATATGGATGGCCAGTTTGACGGAAATCATCCGCGCGATTTCGTCCTGGATCGAGAATGTATCGCCCAGCTTCCGGTCAAATCGATCCGCCCACAGATGCGCCCCCCGTGCAGCGTCGATCAATTGCGCCGTGATACGAACAGTGCCGTCGTTGCTTTGAATGCTTCCTTCGAGAACATATCGCGCGCCGAGTTCGTTGCCGATTTGTCGAACATCGACGCTTCGGCCTTTGTATTGAAACGACGAATTCCTCGCGATCACGAGCAATCCGGAAAATCGCGAAAGCTCGGTGATGATGTCCTCGATGATCCCTTCACAGAAATAATCCTGACTTGAATCCTGCGAGAGGTTGGCGAAGGCCAGGACAGCGATCGCGGGGAAGTCGGCAGACGATCGAGGCAATGGGCCGGCCCCCTTGCCATCACGCGAGACCGGCCCCTCGAGCAGATAGCCGCGCTTGGGCAGCGTCTTGATGATGCGTTGCGCGTCGTCACCGATCGCGAGGCGGATATCGCTTATGCAACGGGTCAGCGACTCCTCGCTGACGGTGACATCAGGCCAAATGGCCGCGATCAATTCATCCTTGGTGAGCGCCCGTCCGGCGTGCTCGGCAAGATAGCGCAGCACTTCAAAGCTTTTCGGCCGCAGCCTAATTTGACCGGCGGGCCCATGCAGGCAAAGCCGCTCCAGATCAAGCGTCAAAGAGCTGAAGATCAGTTTCATTTTCCTGATCTTACCCGAAACTGCGCGCCGGCGGCAGCGAGAAGTTTCAGGTTAATTTCACGACAGTTTCAGGACGGAGATCCCACATCCGTGGTCTGCTGGTATCGCGGCCGGAATTGTCATCGCCGCCCCATCCACATGGGTGGCAACATTGCGTTTCAGGACGCTTATTGATGCTTGTCGTCTTGCCCACGGTTGGTCAACGGAGAAAAGCGATGAGGTTGCCGCAGATTCGAAATGTCATCGCATTCACGATGCTGCTTGCCGGGGTCTATGCAGATACCCTGTCCACATGTCTTGCAGGCGAAGATTGGCCAAATCGTGCCGTGAAGATCATCGTTCCATTTGCCGCCGGGTCAGCCAACGACCTCAGTGCGCGTCTCTATGCCGAAGGGCTGGCCGGGCGATGGGGCAAGCCGGTCATCGTCGAGAACAGGCCCGGTGCGGACGCCATCGTCGGTGGCGGCGCGTTTGCGAATGCAAAAGACGACCACACCCTGCTTTACGGGACCGCCTCGATGATTACCGTGAACCCGCGGCTGCAGGAAGTGTTGCCCTACGATCCGTCCCGCGACATGGTGCCGATCTCCTCGACGGCGAGCGCCATTTTCGTCATCGCGGTTTACGATCGAATGCCGGTGCGTTCGCTGCCGGAATTGGCTCAACTGACGCGATCGAAGCCCGGCGAACTATCGTGGAGTTCAGGCCCGAGCCTGCCGCATTTCCTGTATGCCGCGATGCTGGCACGGCAGTCGCTCAAGCAGGTCTACGTTCCTTACCGGGACGGAACGACCCAGCAAGCGGATTTCAGTGAGGGGCGCGTTCAAATCCTTTCCCATGCCCTGCTGGCCGTCGGAGGTCCGGTGGCCGCCGGCAAGGCGCGGATACTTGCCGTCGCAAGTTCCGAGCGTGAGCCGAGCCTGCCTGGCATTCCGACGGTCGCAGAGGCCGGCTTTCCGGAGATGGAGATCGAGGGGCTGGCGGGTCTGTTCGGCTGGCGCGGTATGTCGCCCACGTTGCGGGACAAGATCTCCGCTGACGTGCGCGCGATATCCGCGGATCCCTCGATTCGCTCCCGCATCGAAGCGGCCGGGCAGCACGTTCTCGGCGGCACGCCCGACGAATTTTCCGCGGCGATCGAACAGCAACGATCGCGCATTCGCGAAATGGCCCGCATCGTCGATCTGAGAAATGCGGCAAATTAGCAGGACGTCCAGGGAAACGCGCGATTGCCGCGACAGTGCACTCAATGAGTCGCAACCTGGCTACGAGCTTGAGACAACTGTACTTCGATCGCAGATATTTCAACGGATGCAGGGACGTTCGAGTGAACACTCCAACGGGACCATCCTAGACGCGCTCTTTCTTGCCTTAATATGGCTAAGCACCTTATTTGCCATAAGCCCATGGCTGGCCTTTGGCTGCGGCGAGACTTCGCAGAACGGCTTGCAAATTCATGCGTTCTGCAAGCCGGGATTGGGCTGACGGTGTGCTCAAGGATTCTGGCCGTCTCGGTGGGTCCGAAGCTGGCTACTTGGCGGTGGCACGGCATTGATGCTCTACGCCACCATCGATTCGCCGGGACATCGATGCATTCATCGGGATTACGGCGACAGTGCGCTCAATGACCCGGGCTGCCTTCGCAGACTCGAAGGTTCATGAATTAGGCAGCACTGTCATCGCAATGTCCGTTCCACTCGACAGAGTGCCTGTTCGCTATGCCGTCCGGCAGTCTGCCACGATGCCGGCGCGCTAAATCTAGGCTGGCCTGCGATATTCTACGCCTGTACAACGCTCGCCTTGGGTGGGAGGCAGTCGACTCGCACCATGCACACACTGAAGGCCGTCAGGTCTCAGAGCATATTGGTGTCCCACAGGTCGGTTGATGCGATCGCCCAGTTGCATCAATCGTGGTCAGTCGAACGAGCGGTGTCGGGAATGGTCGATCCGGAACTTTTGTCGCTGCTGATCGGCAATATCTACGACGCAGCACTCGACTCCAGCTTGTGGGCAGGCGTTCTCGAGCAGGCGACGCAATTCATCGGCGGAACTGCGGCTGGAATTTACTGGAAGGACATCACCGTTCAGGGTGAGCTTCACTACGTCTACAATGTTGAACCTTCCAGCGTGGACGAATATTTCAGCAAATATATCCGTTTCGATCCGAGTTTGACGGCTCAATTCTTTTTCAAGATCGGGGAGATCTACAACACGACCAACGTCTTGCCTTATAGCGAGTTCGTCGAGACGACTTTCTACAAGGAGTGGGTCAAGCCGAACGGGTGGGCCGATCATCTGGCTGCCACGCTCGACAAGACCGCAACGAGCTTCGCCCAGTTCGGAGTATTCCGAAGCGAGCGCCAAGGGCTTGCCGACGACGATATGCGGCAGCGCATGCAGCTGCTGGTTCCCCACGTGCGCCGCGCGGTATTGATCGGCAATGTCATCGACCTTCAAAAGGAAAAGGCCGGAAGTCTATCAGATGCGCTCAACGGGCTCGACGCCGGCGTTTTTCTGCTGGATAGTCATTGTCACGTTGCATTCTCCAACATGGCCGCGCAAGCGCTGCTCGATGATGCGACGATCCTGCGGGCCGTCAACCACACATTGATCGCCGTGGACCCAGATGCGGCGCAGGTATTGCGCGATGTCATCGCCGCCGCAAGCGGTGGCGACGGCGCTGTCGGCGCGGATGGTGTTGCCATTCCGCTGTCCGGCAAGCCTGGCCAGAATTGGGTCGCCGATATCCTGCCGCTGACCTCGGGGGCGCGCCGCCAAGCCGGGGCCCACCACTCTGCGGTCGCCGCCGTCTTCGTCCGAAAGGTGTCAATGGCGGCGCGTTACCCGACCGAAGTGGCGGCGCGACAATTTCGGCTCACGCCGAGCGAGGTGCGGGTGCTTGATGCGTTGCTGAAAGTCAGCGGAGTACCCAGGATAGCGGAGGCGCTTGGCATCAGCGAGGCCACCGTGAAAACGCATCTCCAGAATATCTTTGGAAAGACCGGCGTGCGCCGTCAGGCTGACTTGATCAAGCTCGTTGCGGCACATGCCAGGCCGTTTCCCGGGTAAGAGAGGACGAAACTTGTTGCTGCCACTCGTCGCGCTTTCCGAAGACGACGGCAGCATGAAGCCGGTGGGATCGCATACCGGCATGAGGCGTGATGCCGGCGAAGACCATGGCGAAGCGGTCACCGCCTTCAAGACGCGCGGCGAAGGTGTTGGCGTCGAAGCTTGCATGCAGACGATCGATGCCGGATAACCCCCATGCCTCCAGGAAAGGCCCGGAGACGACATTGACTGAAAATGGCAACATCGTCGGCGTCCGTCTGGATTATCGACTACCGCTCTCGCCGAGCCCAGCCTATACCGAGCAGCGGTTCACCGCTCTCTCGCGGCAGGAGACTTCCATGGCCAGTGAAAAAGGCCCGAACATCAAGAAGAAGCAGAAGTGCAAGAACTGCGAAGGCAAAGGCCTGCTCAAGAAGGGCGACAAGGTGGTGAAGTGCCAGCGCTGCAAAGGCACGGGCGTGCGCTGATGACGAGGTGATGACCGCTCCGCCACGCTATTTCGCGCGGGCCGCGCCCCCGACAGAGTGACCGTTTGCCGACCTTGAGGACGCGCGCGCCCGATTACCGTGACGGTGCGATCATCGAATCCGGCCGCTTTCGCCGGTTCGACACTCCCAGAATTCAGAGCGCTCTCACCCCAACAGCTCCTTCCTCGTCGCCCGAAGAATATCATCCGACAGCTTGGGATCGTTCACGGCGCGGGCGAGCACGAGGGCGCCGACCAGCGATGCGGTTGCCGCGAGCGCCTTGTCCTCGCGCTGCCGCGGCTTCAGTGCGGAGGGCATCCGGCTGCTCACTAGGGCGATCGCGCCGCGCACGCCGGCGGTGAAGCGCTCCCTCACGCCGCTGCTCTGGCGTGACACCTCACAAGCGAGAGCTGCGAAGGGGCAGCCGCCGGCGGGATCGTCGCGATGCGCGGGCGAGAGGTACTCCGAAACATAGTCGTCGAGCGCAAAAACCGCGGGCAGTTCGCGGCCCTTGGCGCTGATCGCATGGGCGATCGCCTCCTCGACCAGCCGCTCCTTGGAGCCGAACTGACTGTACAGGCTGCCGTGAGTCATGCCGGCGGCCTCGGCGAGTGCATCGACCCCGACGCCGGCGATGCCGCGCTCCCGCATCAGGCGGGAGGCGGCCTGAAGGATGTGCTCGCGGTTTTTGGCAGCCTGTTCTTTTGAAACGCGCATGTGGCGGGTCCCCCGGGCTTGACAATTATAGTTACGGTCGTCATGTATATCTTTAATTACGATCGTAATCAAATCAATTCACGGTCCATGACAGCACTGGAGAAGCTCATGAACAGGATCACGCCAAAGGTCGCGCTCGTGACCGGCGCCTCGTCCGGGATCGGCGAAGCCACGGCGAAGCGGCTCGCCGACGCCGGCTACAAGGTCTACGGCACCAGCCGGCGAGGCGCGCAGGCCGGCAGACAACCGTTCGAGATGCTGTCCCTCGACGTCACCAGCGATGCATCGGTGGAAGCCGCCGTCAGCGAGGCGATAAGGCGAGAGGGCCGCGTCGATCTGCTCGTGAACAATGCCGGCTTCGGTGTTGCCCCCGCGGCAGCGGAAGAGAGCTCGATGGATCAGGCCCGAGCGATCTTCGAGACGAACTTCTTCGGGCTGATCCGGATGACACGGGCCGTCTTGCCGCACATGCGGCGCCAGGGGAGCGGCCGCATCATCAACATCGGCTCCGTGCTCGGCTTTCTGCCGATGCCCTATGGCGCGCTCTATGCCGCAACCAAGCACGCGGTGGCCGGCTATTCGGAATCGCTCGACCATGAACTGCGCACGCGAGGCATCCGGGTCTCGGTGATCGAGCCCGCCTATACCAGGACGCCGTTCGACGCCAATTTCCTGGAGCCCGATGCCAAGCTCGATGAATATCGCGAGGCGCGCGCCGGCGTGACCAGGCGGGTGAACGAGGTGATGGCGACGGCCGAACAGCCCGGCGTGGTGGCCGAGACCGTGCTGAAGGCGGCGAGCGCGGCGCGCCCGCAGCTCAAGTACACGGCCGGCAGCCTCGCAAAGCGCCTGCGATTTCTGCGCCGGTTTGCGCCAGCCGTCCTGGTGGATGCCGGAATTCGAAAGGACCTGCGGCTAGATGCACCGGCGGCATCGCAGTCCGCGCGCACCGCCCGGGCCTTCTGACGGCGCGCAATCGGCGCACGCGCGGCCTGCTGCCGCCATTTGCGAAGAACCTTCGGACCGAGAGGAAAAATGAAAGCTCTTGTCTTCAAGCGCTACGGCAAGCCGGATCAGGTCGCGTTGGCCGACATTCCCCGGCCGGCGCCCGCGCCGAACGAAATCCTGGTCCAGGTTCACGCCGCGGGCTTGAACCCGGTCGACAACATGATTCCGAAAGGAATGTTCAAGCCGATCCTCAAGTTTCAACTGCCGGCCACGCTGGGCAGCGATCTTGCGGGCTTCGTCGTCGAGGTTGGAAGCCGCGTGACCCGCTTCAAGCCGGGCGATGCCGTCTTCGCCAGCATCTTCGATCTCGGAACCGGCGCTCTTGCCGAATTCGCGCGCGTGCCGGAGGACGCTGCCGCGCTCAAGCCGGCCAACCTGGACTTCGTGCAGGCGGCCTCGATCCCGATGGCCGGCCTGACGTCGTTGCAGGCCCTCAGAGAGCGCATACGTCTCAGGCCCGGTCAGAAGGTGTTCATCCCCGCCGGCGCCGGCGGGATCGGCACCTTCGCGATCCAGCTCGCGAAAGTTTTGGGCGCCCGGGTGGGGACGACGACCAGCACCGGCAATATCGATCTGGTGCGCAGCCTCGGGGCTGACGAGGTGATCGACTACACGACACAGAAATTCGAGGAGGTGCTGCGGGACTACGACGCCGTGCTGGGCACGCTCAGGGGCGATGCGCTCGAAAAATCGCTTCGGATCCTGAAGCCGGGAAGCACGATTGCTTCGCTGATCGGGCCCCCGGACGCGGCGTTCGCGCGTGCCCGGGGGATGAATGTCCTCATGGTGTTGCTGTTCGGATTGCTGAGCCGCAAGATCATTCGCCATGCCAGCAAGAATGGCGCCGCCTATTCGTTCCTGTTCGTGCATCCCGACGGCAAGCAACTCGCCGAGATCGGCGAGCTTCTCGAGGCCGAGCGCATCCGGCCGGTGATCGACAGGGTCTTTCCGTTCGAACAGGCCAAAGAGGCGCTTGCCTATCTCGAAAAGGGGCGGGCCAGGGGCAAAGTCGTCGTCCAGATGAGGTGACGGCGTGGTGGCAGCGGTCGCGCCTGCCTTGACGCTCAAGCGCCGATAGCGGGGCCGCCGGACCGGAACGCGGGCCGGCCCGCCCTCACCCCTCCACGCGGTACAGCCGCCATCGCTCCGGAACGCCCTTGAGCTGGTGCATGCCGTGATCGGCGAAGCGGATCTGGGACTGCGCCTTCATCAGCTCCTTGACCGCGCTCGACACCAGAACCTCGCCGGCGCGGGCCTTGGCGGCAACGCGGGTGCCGATGTGAAAGGCGAGGCCGACCGCCTCGGTGCCGCTGACCGTGTACTCGCCGGCATGCAGGCCCACCCTGATGTCGAGGCCCAGCGTGCGCACCGCCTTCCGGATCGCGGTTGCGCAGGCAATGCCGGCGGCCGGCGCCTTGAACGTCGCCAGCACGCCGTCGCCCGTCGTCACCACTTCCTTGCCGCGCGAGCTCTTCAGCTCTTTACGAACCGCCGCGTAATAGTGGCCCATGATCTTGGTCCAGCGCGCATCGCCGAGCTTGGCAGCTTTGGCGGTGGAGCCGACGATGTCGACGATCAGGATGGTGGCGAGGGCCTGCTTGAGCTCGGCGCCGGCGCCGGCCGATCGGCGCCGGTTCGCAATGGGCCCGGTCAGCGGTTCGTAACGATGGTTGCGGCGCCGCGCGATCGCGGCCTTTGCATAATCCTGGGCGCGCTGCGCGCTGCCACAGCGAACTGTCTTCTCCTGCGGCAGGCGGGTCCAATAGACCTTGCGCCCGTCGCCGGCGCCATGAACCTCAACGGCGCCCCATTTCAGGAAAACCGCCGAGCCGACACGCCTGACACACCATGCCTTCGACGTGTATCCGGAGACGTTGGACTGATGGACTCCGATGCGAAGAAATCTTGGCATGAACGCGCGGCCAATCGTAGGAACGTTCGGGCTACCGGGTGCAAAGCGTAGTGCTACACCCTCGCGTTGGCAATACGATCCGGCGCGAAGCAGCGCGCGGAGGGCTCGGCGCTTGACGCGTGCGGCGGGGACCGGCAAATCTTGCTGCATTGTCGGCGCGACGTGTTCCGGTCGGGCCGGACCGGTTCATTTGAAACCAGTGCAATTGAGACCCATGCAATATGCAAAACCAGTTTCGATATTGTCTTGAAGCCGCGCTGTTGTCGGCCGCGCTGGCCGTGGCCGCGTTGCCGGACATGGCGCGTGCGCAATCGGGGAGCGCCGGCGGCAGCATCGGCAATGACGAAAAGTCACTGTCCGGTTCGCGCCAGACGCCGCGGGCAGCCGAGCCTTCGAAGCCGGCACGACGCAGCAAGCCGGAGGCCGACGCGCCGGGCCGCGCGCCGCAAAGGAGCGGCGGGGGCGGCAATCTCGACGGCGCATGGGTTCTGACCAGTGTCGGCACGCCCTGCGGCACCTCCACCGACGCGGTGGTCATCACCGGCGGCAAGCTGGTGGGACAGTACGGCACCGCTCAAGTCAGTCCGAACGGCGCCACGTCCGGCGTCGGAGCTGCGGGGAGCCTGACCTGGACCATGTCGGGCCGGTTTTCGGGCCGCAGCGGCTCCGGCACATTCCGGCGATCCGATGGATGCGCCGGAAGCTGGACCGGATCGAAACAGTAGTCTGGACCATCGGCTTCCTGCGATCGGGCAGGCGGCGCAGCCGCGAGCATCCCGCCCTCAGCCGTGATAGGCGAACAGCTCGATCGGATAGCTGAAGCCGCGCACCTCGTGCCTGCCGACCCGCTCCAGGTCGAACTCGCGGTCGACCAGCTCGGCAAAATCCCGCGACAACAGCACCGTTCGTCCCAGCTGCTTGGTCAGGGCTTCGAGGCGCGAGGCCATGTTGACGGCGGGGCCGATCACGGTGAAGTCGAGCCGGGTGCTCGATCCGATATTGCCGTACATGACGTCGCCGACATGGACGCCGATGCCGTAGTTCAAGGGCGCGCGGCCGGTCCCGTTGTTGCGCTCGTTCAGCGCGGCCATGGCCTGGCGGGCCTCGGTCACGGCGCGCAGCAGCTTTGCGCAGGCGCCGGGCTCGCTGAGCGGGAAGATCGCGAGCAGGCCGTCGCCGATGAATTTCAGGATCTCGCCGCCGTGCCGCGCGATCGGCTCCGACATCGCGTCGAAATAATCGTTGAGCAGGTCGATGACGTCGTCGCGCGGCCAGTTGTCGGAGATCTTGGTGAAATCCCTGAGGTCGCAGATCATGATCGCGGCGCGCACCGTCGTGCCGGTGCCGCGCCGGGTGGCGCCGGCCAGGATCAGCTCGCCGGCATGGGCGCCGACATAGGTCTCGAGCAGCGTCCGCGCCAGCCGGTTCTTGATGCGGATCTCGCTCACCAGCGCCAGCACCGGCAAGAGCTTCTTCAGCGCGGCGACATGCGCATCGTCGAAACCGCCGGGCCGGTCGGTCGCGAAGGTGACGAGATGGCGCTTGCCCAGCGTGTGGTAGAGCGGCCAGGCCACATAGTCGGTGAGGCCCTTCTCGCGCATCTCGTCGTAAAGGGCGTGCTTGCGGCCGAGCGAGGGGTCGCGCTCGAGATCTTCGCGCACCTCGGTCGCGCCGTCGAACATTTCGTTGGCGGGACTGCCGATGAATTCCGACCGCTCGCGAACGTCGTAGTCGACCCGCGCGATCTCCGCCTCGCGCATGCCGTCGGACCACATGAAGCGGGCCCCCAGCCATTGCGGATGGTGGATCAGGACATGAAGCGTCGACCGCTTGAGCGGAATCCCCGCCTGCTGGAGCCGGATGCACATCTGCGCAAAGATATTGTCGATGAAGCGCTCGTCACGCGTGCCGTTGGTCAGCCAGTCGACGACGCCGTCGGCCTGGGTGGCGGGGGCCTGGTTGTCTTGCGGCACGCTCATATCCTGCCCCTTCGCGGCGATCTTCACGTGGGGAGATATCGTGCTCCGGCTCCGCGGCGTCAACCTGGCCAGTTGCATGGATTGTACGCATCGGCGGGCGGTTGCCGTCTAGCCGGCGAGGCGGATCGATCCCAGCACCGCCAGCCCCGAAACGAGCGCGAGCCGCGATTCCTCGGTCAGCTCGACCTTCAGCGTGCATTCGTGCGAAATCGCAAAATCCTCGCCGTCGAGGCGGATGCGGCATTCGCCGCGCGCCGCGTAAACCAGATGCGTGCCGGCGGACAACGGCCGATCGCCGGGTTCCCCGAGCGCTTCGAGCTCGATCTCCGCCGCACCGCGCCGGGCCATCAGGTTGACGACCTCGACCGGCCCCGCCTCGAGCTCGGTCACGATCTCGAGCTCGCCGGTGAAGCGCACGGTGGTGAACGGCTCGCGCTCATCGAATTGCAGCCCCGGAGCCTTCAGCACCAGCCCGCGTCCATCGATGACCATCTGCAGGCGGTCGATGCCGGGCAGAAAGGAGAAAGGACCGGGCGCGACGATCGGCGTCGAGGCAAAGCGCCAGAGCAGGCTGTCCCAATCCTTCACCGGCGCGTGCGCGCGATGGGCGTCCGCGATATCGGTGAAAATGCCGCCGCCGTTCTTCCAGGGCGAGCGGGTGTAGTCTTCGGATTTGAGCAGCGTGGTTTTCATGTGTTGAAGCCGTCCGGCAGACAGGTGGGCGAATCTCAGTTGCGTATCAAGCACGCAGGATCGTAGCCCGGATCGCGCGAAGTGCAATCCGGGCTACGAGCTACCGATCGCTTACTCGCCTTTGCCACCCTTCAGCTTCGGCAAGGTCTCGACGATCTTCTGCTTGCCGTCGACGATCTCGGCGAGGAAACTGGCGCGGTCGATGTCGCCGTTCTGGTCCCAGCTTGTTTCCATCAGCATGCCGGGCGCCTTGTCGGGCGTCAGCGTCAGCCCCTTCATGGCCGCGCCGAAAGCCTTGCTGTCGAACTTACCGATCCTTTCGGTGACGTATTTGACGAGATAGACGGCGGTGTAGCCCTTGATGCCGTTGTGGTCGGGCCGGTACTTGTAGCGCGCGGTGAACTTGTTCGTGAATTCCTCGATCGCCGGCACCGGCGCATCGGCGGACAGGCCGACATGGCCACGCACGCCGTTGGCGGCGGGGCCGGCGAGCTCGACCACCTTCTGGCTGAGCAGCGTGGTCTCGCCGAACAGCGGCGTCGACAGGCCTTGCCGCTTCGCCTCGATCAGGAAGCGGGCGCTTTCCTCCTCGTTGGTGTAGACGAACACGGCGTCGGCCTTGGCGCCCTTCAGCTTGATCACGTCGGAGCCGAAATCGACCTGGCCCTGCTCGGTGGAGATATCGGCCGCGATCTCGACGTTGCGCGCCTTCATCTCCTTGACGAAATTGTCGTGGCCACCCTTGCCGAAATCATTGTTGACCCAGACCAGCGCGACCGTCTTCACCTTGAGCTTGTCGTGGAGATAGTTGGCGATCTTCGGCATCGAGAATTGCTGGCCGAAGGCGGTGCGGAAGATCCAGGGATTGCCCTGCGTGGTGATGTCGGCGGCCTCGGCGCCGACGATCTGCGGGATCTCGGCGGCCTGCGTCAGCGCCATGTTGACCTTGACCGAACCGGAATAGATCGGCCCGAGCACGACATAGGGATCCCTGTCCAGAACCTTCTGCACCTGTGCGCGCGAGACGCCGGGATTGCTCTGGGTGTCGAGATGCTCGGTCTGGATCTTCCGGCCGAGAATGCCGCCGGCAGCATTGATCTCGTCGACGGCGAGCGCGACGCCGTCGCGCCAATTGGTGCCGGAGACGGCACCGGGGCCGGAGAGCTCGATAACGTCGGGGATGTAGACTGTGCTCTGCGCCTGCGCGCCACCTGCAGATAGCGCAGCTGCAATCGCCACGACGACCGGCGCTGCAAGATTCCTCATGACGTCCTCCTCCCCTTTGCTTGCTTTTTATGATCGATCTGTCGTGTCGCCGAAGCCGAGCAGCCGTGCCGGCGTTCGCCACAGCAGGCGGTGCTGGTCGCTCGCGTCCGGAAACAGTTTCGTCAGCAGCGCGAGCAGCGGCCCGTAGTCGAGCCGTTCCGCCGCGCGCAGGAACGGATAGTCCGAGCCCCAGACGCAGCGATCGAGCGTGAAGGCCTCAACGAGCGCGGCGATGAACGGCCAGGTGTCCGCATAGGGGTGCGGCTGCTGCGAGAATTTGTAAGTGCCGGACAGTTTTACGTGCGCGTCACGCTCGCGGCCGATCGCCAGCAGCGCCTGAAAGGCTTTTCCGTTCAGGCCCTGCGCGACCGAGGGCCGGCCGCAATGGTCGATCACGAGGCGCACCGACGATGCCTCGATCAGCGGCAGCAGCGCGAGCAATTGGTCCTGCTCGACCTGGACCTGGAGAAACAGGCCGAGGCTCGCCAGCTTCGCCAGCAGCGGTGCCGTATGGCGATAATGGTCGGCACCGTGGAACGGCACGTTGAAGGCAACGCCGACGACGCCCGCGGCTTTCAATCGTTCGAGCTCCTCGATGCCGACGTCGTTCTCGACCACGGCCACACCCCTGAACCGGCCGCCACCCTGCTTCAGCGTGTCGAGCAGGATGCGGCTGTCGCTGCCGTAACCGGTGTTGGTCGCGACGACGAGCGCGTGCCTGACGTCGAAGGCGTCGAACACGCGGATGAGCTGCGCCGCCGGTGCGATCTCCTGCCCGCTCGGACGGTACGGCGTGTCATCGGAATAGGGAAAGCGAACGGGATCGATGGCGTGGATGTGGCAGTCGATTTTGGGGGACGCCGGCAGTGTCATGGCGCGAAACTCCCCAGCGTCCGGATCAGAATGTCGCCTCGATGGCCTTGATCAGCTCTGGCGTCACGTCGGGCAAGACACCGAACCAGGCCTTGAAGGCGAGCCGGGCCTGGTTGAGCAGGAGGCCGAGCCCATTCACCGTGGTGCAGCCGCGGGCGCGGGCCTCGGCCAGGAACGGCGTCTCCAGCGGCGTGTAGATGAGATCCGCGGCGAGCGTTTCAGGCTTGAGCCGCGACAGGTCGATCTCGAGCGCACCCTTGCCGACCATGCCGCGATCGGTGCAATTGACGAGCAGTGCGACGTCGCCGAGCGCGGCGCCGCGGTCGTCCCAGGCAACGGTGCTGACGGCGGAGCCGAAATCGTTTGCAAGCGCCTGCGCCTTCTCCGCCGTGCGGTTGGCGATGCGAATCTCGCGCGCGCCGTTCTCCAGCAGCGCCACGACCACCGCGCGCGATGCGCCGCCCGCACCCAGCAGCAGGATCGGCCCGGCGTAGCCGCGCCAACCGGCCCTGGCGTCGCGCAGGCTCTGAACGAAGCCGTTGCCGTCATTGTTGAAGCCGGAGAGCGTGCCGTCCTCCTCGACGACGATGGTGTTGACGGCGCCGATGCGGGTCGCCGTCTCGTTGACGCGGTCGAGCAGCTTCATCGCCGTCTGCTTGTGCGGCATGGTGACGTTGCAGCCGCGAAAGCCGAGCGCGACAAGTCCGCGGAGCGCGTCCTCGAGCCGCTCCGGCTCGACCGCGAGCGGCACGTAGGTTCCGCGGATGCCGTGCGCCTTCAGCCAGTAATTATGAATGACGGGCGAACGCGAATGCGCGACCGGCATGCCGATGACACCCGCCAGGCCAAATGCGTTCGTATGCGACATGCTGCGCTACCATCCTTGGCCACCCTCGCGCGCTGCACGCCCAGGGCACCGTTCCTCCATGGCCCACCTTTCGGTATTCGACCATGCTATTTGTTCATTTGTCCAATTGTATTAGGCGGATTGGCTATGACGTGCAATCTGAATCTCGTGGTGGCCAAGGATGCTCAACCCTGAACGGGATTGCGGAGCCCCGCCGACCACCCACGTCGTGCGGCAACCTGTTCCGGATATTCCGACTACTTCGTCGTCAGCGCCGCGACCGGACGCCATGACGCATCGGGCGCGTCGGCGAGGAACTGCCGACAGCGCTCGCGCATGAGTTCGGCCGGTCGATCATGGCCGCGTTCGCTGAGCACGGCTTCGAAATCGGCGAGTGCTGCGGCAAATCGGCGTGCGCGATAGTTGGCAAGGCCCTGTTCGTAGCGGACGATCCAATCGAGCGTCTCACCGCCGCTCTCACCGGCAAGTCCGATCAATTCATAGACCGGAAAACCCTCCTCACGTCCATACACGGCGATGCTGTCGATCTCGCGCGCGATGATGGCGCCGCGCGCGAGACGTTCGGTCGCTTCGCCAATGAGGATTTGCGTGCCGTAGGATTTGTTGGCGCCCTCGAGGCGGCTCGCGACGTTCACGGCATCGCCGATCACGGTGTAGTTCAGGCGCAGCTCCGAGCCGATATTGCCGACCAGCATGCGGCCGGAGTTGATCCCGATCCGGATCTGGAGCGGCTGGCCGAGATCGTCGGCAAGGCCCGACGCCGCGATCGCGCTGCGGCAGCCGAGCGCCGCGCGGCAGCAGCGCAGCGCGTGGTCGGCCTGCGGCTGCGGCGCGCCCCAGAACGCCATCACGGCGTCGCCGATGAATTTGTCGATGGTGCCGCCATTGGCGACCACGGCCTCGGAGGCGAGGTCGAGATAGCGCGAAAGCAGCGGTACCACGCGATCGCCGAGCCGCTCGGACAGCCCGGTGAAGCCGGCGATGTCGACGAACATCACGCTGAGCTCCTGGATGCTGCCGCCGGGCCGGGCCTCGACGCCCTGGCGCAGCAGGGCGCGGACGAGATCGGCCGGGATGAATTTGCGGAACGCGGACAGGCCGGCCGCCATCTCGGCGATCGCGCCCGATAGGCTCGCGATCTCCTTGAGCCGCGACGGATGGCGCCGGACCTGCTCCAGCGCGAAGGCCTCGACATGGCGAAGCTCGCCGACGACGCGCGACAGCGGCGCCGCGATGACGGAGCGTGCCAGCCACGCCGAGGCCAATGCTGCGAGCACGGCGCCGACGGCAAGGCCGAGGATCAGGCGGTGCAATGTCGTCTCGACCGGACCGAGGAACTCGGCCTCGGGGATCACGGTCGCCAGCGACCAGCCGGGAAACGGCAACGGCGTGAGCGCGACTTCGTAGGCCCCGCCGGCCGACGTCAGCCGACTTCGCCAGGCTTCCTTGCGGCCGTCCTCGCCCGCCTTCGCGTGCGCCATCTGCGCCAGCGGCAGCAATCTGGTATCGCTCTTCGCGGCATGCAGCTCGTCGGCGTCCCTGTCGGGGGCTGCGACCAACTCGCCGCTGCTATCGATGATGAAAGCCGTTCCCGTGCGTCCGACCTCGAGCTGCGCCAGGAAGCGTGCGAGCCTGGTGTACTCGATGACGATGGCCAGGACGCCCTGCCGCTCCTGGTAGACATCGATCGGGCCGGCGAAGGCGATCGACGGCCGCTCGCCGGTCGGATGGTCCATGACCTTGAACCATTGCGGTTCCTCGGCCGCCAGCCCGGTCTTGAACCAGGCGCGCTCGGCGACACGGAAATCGGTCGGCTCGAAGCGGCGATTGGCGAATTCGATGTCGCCGGGCACCACGTCGTATTCGTCGACGCGGCGCTGGCCGGCATGATCGGTCAGCGAGATCTCCATCATCTCCAGGCGGCGGTCGCCGAGCTTGTGCGCGGCGAAGAAGGAGCCGTCGGGCCAACCGAAGGCGACCCATGAGATCGTCGCCTGCGACTGCAATTGCGACAGGAACACGAATTCGCGCTTGTCGGCCTCGCGGGTGTCGAGCACGTTCTGCAGGAACAGGGTACGGATCGCAGTGTGCGCGGCGCGCGCCTCGTCCACGATGGCAGAGACCTCCTTGCGCACCGCAGCCACGATCTGCTCGTTGATGGTCGAGGCGAGCTGGCGGCTGGCCGCTTCCGCCGTGCGCCACCATAGCAGGCTCGAAAGCGCCGCCGTCAGCAGGATCGCGGTCAGCACCAGCGCCGAAACGGCAAGGCGGATGCTGACCGTCAACCTGGCGATCGCGCGAAGTCGGCGTCCGGGATCGACATTCATGGCTGTTTCCGCTCTTGGCCGGGCGCGGCTCCTGTCATCGCTTTACGCAGGCTTCCGCCGTTCGTTACCTCTGGCAGGCGCGACCAACCGCCACCAATGCTCTCCCGCTAATGAGTCGATAGCGCCACGGCATTGGATTTGAACGGCCGCTTGCCCGCAAATCCCGGCCCAAGCGCACCTGTGGTGCGCCGATCCAAGCGGTCTCACGGCTTCGTGAGCAGCTTCGCGGTAACGCGGGCTGTGCGCGGAGCGAACGGAACCATGCGCCTTCGCCTGCCAGGCGATGCCATCTCGAACAGGAGAAACTCCAATGTCTGCCAAGCATGTCGTCACGACGTTCGTTCTCGCCGGCGCGATGTCGACCGCCCTTGCCACCCTCGCCGCTGCCGGCCCGCTCACCAAGGCCGAGGCCGATGCGGCCATCGCCGCCAAGAAGGAAAAATGCTTCGGCGTCGCCCTGAAGGGCCAGAACGATTGCGCGGCCGGACCGGGCACGACCTGCCAGGGCACCTCGACCACCGACTTCCAGGGCAACGCCTGGAAATTCGTCCAGGGCGGCACCTGCGCCAGCATCGAGCTGCCGGGCGGCAAGAAGGGCTCGCTCAAGCCGGTCTGACGCGCTGCGCGTCGCGACCACCACGACAACAGGGAAGAGCGGAGAGAAACCATGACGACGGCAATCGCGCCTGACATGTCTGCGGTGCCCCTCCGCTATTCCGCGCCAATCGGCGGCGTCGCCGGGACGAGCTTCAAGCCCGAACATCTTCAGGCGATCCTGGGCGCGGAACGGCAACGCGGCTTCTTCGAGGTCCACGCCGAGAACTACATGGGCGCGGGCGGTCCGCCCCACCGCGCGCTGGAGGCGATCCGTCGCGATCATCCGCTGTCACTGCACGGCGTCTGCATGTCGATCGGCGGACCCCAGCCGCTCGACAAGGCGCATCTGGCCCGCTTTCGCGGACTGGTGGCGCGCTACCAGCCCGCGCTGGTGTCCGAACATCTCGCCTGGTCGACGCATGAGACCAGCTTCTTCAACGATCTGTTGCCGCTGCCCTACACCGCAGCAACGCTCCGGAACGTCTGCGATCACATCGATCAGGTGCAGGACGCGATCCGCCGCCCGCTGCTGCTGGAAAACCCCTCCACCTATGTCGCCTTCCGCGAATCCTCGATGAGCGAGACCGACTTCATCCGCGCCGTTGCCGAACGCACCGGCTGCGGCCTGCTGCTCGACGTCAACAACGTGTTCGTCTCCGCGACCAATCATGGATTCTCGGCCCTCGACTATCTCGCCGATTTTCCGCTGTCCTTCGTCGGGGAAATCCACCTCGCCGGCCACGCCGGGCAGGCTGACGACGAAGGCGATCTGCTGCTGATCGACAGCCATGACGGCCCGGTCGCGGACGCCGTGTGGAAGCTCTACGAGATCGTCGTCCGGCGCCGCGGCGCCGTGCCGACGCTGATCGAGTGGGACAGCAACATCCCGGACTGGCCGATCCTGCGGGCGGAAGCCGCCGCCGCGCAGGCGATCCTCGACCGCTGCAATCAACCCGCGCCAACCGGAGATCGTCATGCCGCCTGAGCAGGATCTGTCCTTTGCCGCGACCTTCGCGCCGGCGCTGCTCGATCCGGCGCGCGGTGTGCCTGCGGCGGTGACCGGCCCGAACGGCAAGGCGGGCGGCAAACGCTACGACGTCTACCGCAACAACGTCACGGTCAGCCTGATCGACGCTGTCGCCGCGATCTATCCGGCGGTGCAGCGCATCACCGGCCCCGACTTCTTCCGCGCCATGGCGCGCTTCCATGTTCGCCAGACGCCGCCGACCTCGCCGCTGCTGTTCGACTATGGCCGCGACTTTCCGGCTTTCATCGAGGCCTACGAACATGCGCAGACGATGCCGTGGCTCGCCGACGTCGCCCGCATCGAGCGGGCCTGGCTCGACGCATATCACGCGCGCGACGCCGCGCCGCTCGCGCCGGCACAGCTTTCCGCTGTCGCGCCCGACCGGTTGGCCGATCTCGTCCTAGCGCCTCACCCGGCGGCGCACATCGTGCGGTCGCGATTCTCGGCGGTGACCATCTTTGCTGCCAACCGCGATACGGCGCCCTTCGAACACATCGACGCATCGACGCCGGAGGACGCGTTGATCACGCGCGCAGAATTCGACGTCACCGTCCGGCACCTTCCGCCGGGCGGCGCGGTCTTCGCGACCGGTCTGATGTCGGGCCAGCCGCTCGGCGAGGCCGCGGTGTCGGCGCTGGAGGCATCGCCCGGTTTCGACATCGCCTCGAACATCGCCGGCCTGATCGAAGCCGGCGCATTCAGCTCAATTGCCTCTGGAGACCCACGATGATCGCGGATCAACGCCTGTCTGCAGGCGGCAACCCACCGGCTATCAGGCTGCTCATCGAGAGGGCCAATGATCTGGTGAAGACCATCGCATCGCCGTCGATCGTCCAGCTCGTGCTGCGCGTCGCACTGGCGGTGCCGTTCTGGCGCTCCGGCATTCTCAAATGGGGCGGCTTCCTGCAGCTCAACGACACCGCAGTGACGCTGTTCACCGACGAATTCATGCTGCATCTGCCGGGCGGCCCCTATCATTATCCGGCGCCGACGGTGATGGCCTTCCTGTCAGGGTGCGGCGAGATCATGTTCCCGATTCTGCTGATCCTCGGACTCGGCACTCGGTTCGCCGCCCTTGGACTGCTATTCATGACTGTCATCGTCGAACTCACCGTGCCCGACGGCTGGCCGGTGCACATCACCTGGGCCGCAATGGCGCTCGGCATCATGGCCTACGGGCCGGGGCGGGTCTCGCTCGACCATCTGCTCGGCCGGGCGCTGTCGCCCGAGCGATAGGATGCCGCCTCACATCCCGCTCAGCCCGCTATCGACCGCGAGTGTCTGCGCAGTGACATAGACGCTTTCATCCGAGAGAAAGAACAGCACGGCGTAGGCGATCTCCCATGCGGTGGCCTGGCGGCCGAAGGGGACGTGGCCCTTGCCGCGATTGGGGCGGCCGGCGCCGGCCTCGCGGCCGTTGGGGGTGTCGACGAGGCCGGGATAGACGAGATTGGCACGGATGCCGCGGCGCGCTCCGAGATGGGCGATGTTGCGCATGAGGCCGCCGAGTGCGGCCTTGGAGGAATCGTATACCGCCATCTGCGAGCCGGCCTTCAGCGCGGCGATCGAGGAGATGAAGACGATGGCGCCGCCGTTGTCGAATCTCGGCATGGCCGCGCGGCAGCACAGCATGGGACCGCGGACGTTGACGTCGTAAATCCCATTCCACTCCTCGGGGCTGACGGCATCGAGCCCGACCTTGCCGAAGGTGCCGATGTTCAGCACCATGCCGTCGAGGCCGCCCATAGCCCGGTGAGCTTCCTCGATCATGCGCTGAACGTCAGCCTCGCTCGTGACGTCCGCCGCGATGGCAAAACCCTCACCGCCTTCATCGATGATGTGCTTGACTGTCTGCTGGGCGGAGGTGCGGTTGAGATCGGCGACGGCGACCTTCGCGCCTTCGCGAGCGCAAAGAATGCTCATGGCGCGGCCGTTGCCGATCGGATCGGTGGCGGCGTCGAACACGCGCTGGCCGCCGCCGACGATCAGGATGCGGCGGCCTTTGAGGCGTCCCCTGCCCGGCGCCTCGCCCAGTGACTCCGCGCTCGGCGGTCGGACGTAGCGGTCCGGCTTGCTCTCGGTTTCCGCCATCTCAGCGGCCCGGCTTCTTGCCGGCGTCATAGACCTTCATGCCGGCTGCGGGATCGAGATCGGTCTCGGTGGCTTCGGTGAGACGCGCCATCATCATGTAGAAGCCGAGCGTGACGATGGCTTCGACGATCTCCTGGTCGCTGAAGTGCCTGCGAGCGGCGGCGAAGGTCGCTTCGCCCACGCGGACATTCTCGACGACGTCGCGGCCGAATTTGAGCAGCGCACGCTCGGCTTCGTTCAATGCGTTGGCGTCATAGTCAGCGCGCTCGACCGCATCGATCTGTGCCTGCGTGCAGCCGACGCCAAGCGCGATCGGCACGTGCTGGCGCCATTCATAGGCGCCGCCTTCCAGCTGGGCGGCCTGGAGGATCAACAGCTCGCGGTTGACCGCGCCGAGCTTCTGCTTGTGCAGGATCGAATTGCCGAGCCGCATCGCCGGGATCATGTTGGCCTCGGCATGGGCCATCATGCGAAAGATGTTGAGCTTGACCGGCATGCGGTCGAACGAGGCGCGGATATCGCCGCTGGTCGTCTCCGGATCAATCAGGGGCAGCCTTGCCACGCGTCTCTCCCTTGGCTTTTCGTTTCTTGTTGACGTGCGTCCCGCCATCCGCCGCGATCAGCGACAGGAAGAAGGCGAGATACCGGTCGATCGCCTCGATCACCTTCGGCCGCGGCGACGGCGCCGCCCCCATCACGTAATGCTCGAGGCGGATGTAGATGAGGCCGGCCGCGAACAGCCGCGAGGTCTCGCGCGGATCGGACGTCGAGACCAGGCCGGCAAGCGCGAAGCCGCGAAAATAATCCGTCATCATGCTCTGCTCGCGCGCGTAAAAATGATCGGCGAACTTGGCGCGGATGCCGGGCACGCGGTTTCGCTCGGCGGTGATGACTTTCTGGAACTGGTGTTCGCGGGGATCGGACCATTGCTCGACCAGGTCAAATGCAAACTGCCGGCAGAACGCAGCAGGCTGGCGCGCGAGCTGCCTGTAGCGCGCTTGTTCCAGCCGGCTCGCCGAACTCGCCGGGCCGTGCTCGGCAACGATCGCTTCCAGGATCGCGGCCTTGCCGGCGAAATGATTGTAGAGGCTGCTCTCGCGGACGCCGACGCGGCGCGCGAGCTCGCGCATCGAGGCGCCGCCATAGCCGCTCTGCGCGAACAGATTGAGCGCCTCGGAGAGGATGCGCTCGCGGGTCGTCGGCGCAACCGCTTGCGCCGCACTGAGGGTGGGGACAGCCATACAAGGTTGACTAACGAACGATCGTTCGCTAGTCAACCACATGCGCGGTCATTCGTTTCGCCACGCGTTTCAAACTCTGCTCCCGGAAGAAGCGGAGAGCAATTTTGATCGCGAAAAAACTGTCGGCGGCCCTGAAGGACGCGCTCGGCGATGCCGAGATAATGAACAAGCTGCTTGCGCTCGGCATCACACCGCAATTCGTCTCCGGCGGGGAGCAGCGCGACATCAACGCACGCGATATCGCGGCCTGGAAGCAGGTTGCCATGGACGCAGGCATCGAAGTCAGGTGAACGAGGCGACGAGAGGAGCGCGAGCATGAGCCGCATCTTCGGCGCGGTGCGCCAGAACGGATATGTCGTGCGGGACATTCACGCCGCGATGAAGCACTGGAACGAGGTGATGGGCGTCGGTCCCTGGTACTACATGGACCGCGTCAAGACCGACTGGTTCCGCCATCGCGGCCGGGATTCCGCGGTCGAGATGAGCATCGCGCTGGCCAATTCCGGCGACCTCCAGATCGAGCTGATCCAGCAGCGCAACGACGCACCCTCGCTGTACAAGGAGTTTTTGGACGCCGGTCACGAAGGCCTCCAGCACATGTCCTACTGGAGCCACGACTACCAGGCGCTCTACGACAGGGCGATCGGGCTCGGCTACAGGATCGGCCATGAAGGCCAGATCGGCGGCGAGAAGGGGCGCTTTGCCTATTTCGACACGCAGGCCCATCCGGGGACCGTGATCGAGATATCCGACGTCAGCGGCAGCAAGGGACCGTTCTTCGAAAAAGTCCGGCAGGCGGCGATGAACTGGGACGGCACACGGCCGATCCGTGAGGTCGGTGGGGCGAAATCCTAGAACCGATCACCGGTTGGGAGCGCCGGACGAAATCAAATAGAAATTGTATTGCGGCCCCGGTCGGATATTCTCATTGACGTTTTGAATATCCCGGCTTGGGGGCCGTGATGAAGTTTTTTTATCTCTTTGTTCTCAGCGCTGTTCTCAGCATCTTGGCGCTTGTCTTTCAGCCGATTGTGGCATTCGCCGCATGGCGCTGGTGATGGGCAATTCGGCCATCGCTTCGGCGACGACGGCTACGTCAGCTACACGCCCGAAGGCTGCTATGCCGGGTCAAATGGCGTCGAAGCCGGCTCAGCATCTTCAACGGCAGCCGCTACGAGCCGATGTCGCTCGAAGCGCGCAAGGCGATGCAGGAGCCGGCGGGGTTCACGGCGCTGCTGGCGCGGTAGACGGCAATCCATGGTAATACGAGCTTCGTGTCCGAACCTTCAGCGAGGCAAGCATGTCCAGCACTGACAAGGTTTTTGCCGGCTCGATCCCGAAGCTCTACGACGAATATCTCGTCCCGATGATCTTCGCCGTCTACGCCGAGGACCTCGCAAGACGTATCGCCGCCCGCTCTCCTTCCGTGCTGCTCGAAATCGCAGCCGGCACCGGTGCGGTGACGCGCGCCGTGGCGGCGGCGTTGCCGCGCGGCATCCGTTATGTCGCCACCGATCTGAACGAGCCGATGCTTGCGGTCGCGGCGCATCGTCAGGCGGATGATGATCGAATCACCTGGCGCCAGGCGGATGCAATGGCCCTGCCATTTGGCGACGCCGAATTCGACGTCGTCTGCTGCCAGTTCGGCGCCATGTTCTTTCCGGACCGGATCAAGGCCTACGGGGACGTGAAGCGCGTCCTGAAGGGCGATGGCACCTTCGTGTTCAACGTCTGGGATCGCATCGAGGACAATTCGCTCACGCACGACGCCACGGTCGCGCTCGGAAAAATGTTTCCCGAAGATCCACCCCGCTTCATGGTCCGGACCCCGCACGGCTATTACGACAAGGACGTCATCAGATCCGACCTCGAAGGCGCGGGCTTCCGTGACATATCGATCGAAACGCGATCCGAGCTGGCCCACGCGCCGTCGCCAGACTACGCCGCGATCGCGCTCTGCCAGGGCACGCCGCTGCGCAGCGAGATCGAGGCACGAGACGGCAGCAAGCTTCAGGCTGCAACGGACCTCGTTGCCGAGGCGATCCGAGCCCGCCATGGGTCCGGACCGATCGAGGGCAAGATTCAGGCTATCGTGATCGAGGCGCGCATTTAGCAGCGGATTTCGGCACGGCGCACCAAGCCGCGGATCCTACCACCAGCTCCGTTGCATCGGCTGCGTCGATTGATAGTACTGATACTGGCCACGCCGGCGCGGATTGACGGGTTGCGGGTTCGGGTCGCGCTGCTGGAAGAAGAAGCCAAAACCGTTGCCGCCATTGCCCCAGCCGTCGTCGTCCGCAACATCCATTGGAGGCGCGGTCGGCTTGCGGGTGATGAAGCCACCCTGCGGCTGGTTGCTCAGCACCGCCACGAACTCGGTCCGATAGTTGGTTTCGGCACTCAACGGCTCGTCCGAGATGACGATCGACGAGCGCGGCAACGCGGTCGGCCCGATGCGATCCCACACGTCCTGGGGGATGGTGATGCGATCGAGTGCGTCCTTGGCGTCGTCGCCGTTCTCGATCGTGACGACGCTCCAGCGCAGGCCGGTATCGTTCTTCGCCATTGCCGTGAAGATATGCGTGCCGAGCGGCTGGTCGGGATTGCGGATCGTGACGGGAACCTCGATGCTGGTGTCGAACACCTCGCCGCCGCCGTCCGGCGCCGGCTTGTGCGTGTTCCGCCGCACATAGAGCTTCTGTGTCGCGCGGCTGATGAAGACCGAGACAGGCTCGAGCGCGAGCTTTGCGTCGGTCGCAGCCTTGACGGCTTCGCTCTTCTTGGTCGCCGCGAGCTTGGCAGCTTCCTTGGTGGCGGCGACGGCATCGCGCTTCGGCTGCGCGGCGGCCTTGGCGGCATCGAGCTGGCTTGCCGCATCGGCGGCCTTGGCGGCGACCTTCTGCTTGAGCTCCTCGGCCTTGGCGCGAGCCGGATCGGTCTTTGCGGCGGCGAGCTGTTTGTCGGCGAAAGCGAGCTCGGCGTCGGCGCGCGATTTTTGCTGTTCCAGCTTGCGCAGCGAGGCGGGAAGCGCTGCGGCCTCCTTCGCCGCGACCGCGGCGGCCTTCTTGGTCTCGTCGGCGGCGCGGATCGCCTCCTCGGCCTCGCCGGACAGCTTGTCGATGCGGCGCGGCGCCGCCTCAATGGCCTCCCGCTTCGGCACGAACAGCGAGGGATGGGTGAAATCGATCGGGGCCGCGTCGTTAGGCGAGATGATCACCCGCATGCCGATATTGGTCTTGTCGAACAGGCCCTCGGCGAAGCCGAAGGGCATCCGCACGCAACCATGCGAGGCGGCATAGCCGGGCAGCGGCCCGCCATGCAGCGCGATGCCGTTCCAGGTGATGCGCTGCATGTTCGGCATCCAGGCATCGTCATACATGGTCGAGTGGTGGTCCTTGTCCTTCTCGACGACGGCGAAGACGCCGGCCGGCGTCTCGCGCCCGGTCGTGCCGGTCGAGACAGGAGCCCGCAGGATCCAGCCGTCGGCGTCGTAGAAGGTGACCTGCTGGCTCT
This sequence comes from Bradyrhizobium sp. SZCCT0153, assembly GCF_018129995.1. Taxonomy (GTDB): domain Bacteria; phylum Pseudomonadota; class Alphaproteobacteria; order Rhizobiales; family Xanthobacteraceae; genus Bradyrhizobium; species Bradyrhizobium japonicum_G. Next base: position 937,974 of record NZ_JAFCKS010000001.1, on the reverse strand, counting down.
TGATCGACACGATCGCCATGATCGGCTCACCGGCCTCGCGCGGGGCGACCGCCTCGGCCGGCTGGCGCGCCTGCTTGGCCGCGGTGACGGGGGCCGCCGCCGCCAATGCGACCAACGCCAATGTCACAATTCCGGGAGGACCCCAACGCCGCATCGTCATGGTGGGTTGCGCCGTTGTCAGTCGGTTTTTCATGCCATCCTCGGTCGAAATGCCGGTCTGCCTGTGCCGATCACGTGTCAGATTGCGATCTTTGCATTAAGAAATCACAGCCGCCCTTCCAAGCCGCTTGCGGGAACATCCGGCGCGTCGGGGCGACAAATCTCTCATATACGACAGCCCGCAAGGGAGAAAGGGTGGCCACGGCTAAAGCTGGCCCGGAGCTTGCGGCTGGACGCTGCGTCAGAATGTCCGCCTTGGAGATGGCGCAATCCCGGATGTCCGCGCCGTGGCGGAACCGAGCGCGCTACAGGTCACAATGAGATCACAGGCGCCGCATACGCCGCCATGGCGACCGACCGTCGGCTGCGGGCGCAACTACGGGGCGCCCACATTCGCGACGTTTCAGCCAGGACGCCGCCGCGGCTCAGACGAGGCCAACGCCGGCGAGGCGGTTGAGGTCAGAGCTGCCTCTCCAAAGGAGATGAGTTGCAACCGCTCCTCATCCCACAAGGTCAGCCGCACAGTCCGCAAGCTCTGGAGCAGCGTAATCCGTCCGACGCCGGCGAGCTGCGGATGGTCGCGCAACACGTCCGGCAAGCGATAGCAGGGAATTCGGCTGCAAAGATGATGGATGTGGTGGACACCGATATTTGCCGTGAACCAGCGCAGGACAGCCGGCAATTGGTAGTGGGAGCTGCCGTGCAGCGCAGCGTCGTGAAAATTCCAGCTCTCGTCGTGGGACCAGTAGGTGTGCTCGAACTGGTGCTGGACGTAGAACAGCCAGACGCCGATCGACGCCGCCAGAACGATGATCGGCAGGTGTATCAGCATGAATGGCCCCCAACCGACCAGCAGGATCATCGCGGTGACGAGGACTGCAATCGCGACGTTCGTGCCCATTGTACTCAACCAGGGCTTCCAGCCGCCACGCATCAGCCCTACCGGCAATCGATGCTTCAAGATGAACAGATACGTGGGACCCACGCCAAACATCACGATCGGATGTCGATACAGGCGATATAGCATCCGACCCCATCGCGACTGCCCACGAAACTCGCGCACCGTCAACGTGTCGATGTCGCCCAAGCCCCTGTGATCGAGATTGCCGGAATTCGCATGATGGCGTGCATGGTTATGCCGCCAGTAGTGGTATGGCGTCAGTGTCACCACACCGATGGCTCGGCCGACCCAATCGTTCGCAACGCGGCCGCGGAAGAAAGAGCCGTGTCCGCAATCGTGCTGGATCATGAAGAGGCGGACCAGCAAACCCGCCGCGGGCACCTCGAGCAGCAGGGCAAACCAATAGCCGTGGTCAAGCGCGGCCCAGATCAAAGCCCAGATGATAAGGAGCGGTCCCGCCGTGATCGCCAGTTCGAGGCCACCGCGCGCGCTGTCGGGCTCGCGATAACGGGCGAGCAACTGCGCCGATGCGCGGATGTCCGGCGTCCTTTGAGTCATATCTGGTCCGCTCCCGAACATGTCCGCCGAAGAAGCACGAACGCCGACGCGACGTCTCCGGCAGCAGCTCCGAGGTGGTGCCCGCACGCTTTCATATTGAACCCTGCCCGGTTGTGCCGCTGAGCAATATTGCTCACGCCGGGAGCCGGCGTTACCGCGGAATCTGCCTGCCCCCTTTGGCACACTGCGAGTGAGATCGGAAGGGGCGCGCGGACGCATTCGCCGACCGGCCGGAGATTTTCCGAAAGCGTGAGCAATATTGAACAGAGGCTGAGGCGCGGGCGCGGCATGCTCACGGCGTCTCAGCCGGCGAATCGGTTGTCATCGGCGACGGCTTCGGGTGCAGCATACCCCACCATATGGGCAGGAGCTTCATATGTCCGAGATTTATGCTCGTCCAGAACCGTCGTTGATTCCGATACCCCGGCCACTCTGCCCGGCGTGCCAGAGCCGCATGATGCTGACCCACGTCGGGGCAGGCGGCGACGGTCGCAATCTGCGAATCTTCGAATGCTCCAAGTGCGGGCACCTCCACAGAATATCCATTGAAGATCCGATGAGATCAGCCAATTGACAGCCGAACCCGAACGCACGAGGAAGCGGCCCCAGCACGGGGGTGCGAACCGGGGCCGCCAATCATCGGATATGATGAGTGGGCATCAAATCCGGTCGCTATCACCAAGTAGCCCCGGCGACGTTCGTTCCAGGCCGATTCTCGCGAAGCGCGCCTACCAGCGTTTGCGCCAAACGCCGCCCCATTGTCCGCTCCATCGGCTCCGTCCGCGGACGAGCGCCACGATCATGAGCAGCAACACCGCGCCGACCGCGGCGTCGATGATCTGCGAAACCATGCCGGAACCGAGATGGATTCCCAGTTGCGGAAATATCCAGCTCGCAATGAAGGCGCCTGCTATGCCCACGACGAGATCGCCGACCAGGCCCAAGCGCGTGCCCATGACGATCCGGCCCGCAAGCCAACCGGCCGCGATGCCCACGGCCAATATGACGAAAAGGCTTTCACCAGATAGATTCATGTTCACATCCTCACCAACGGACGACCAAGCGGTGTTCCGCCACCGGTCAGACTAGACCTGAGCAAGGGCGGATGATGTGCAAAACAGCTCAGAGCCGGTCGTGTGATCGGCGCGCGGCTCACTATTAATTGCGGACCATTCCTCCAAAGCTGAGCAATTCTGCTCGGAAGCAGGGCGAGCCAGCCGATAGTGTCTCTGACGACCGCCTCCGACCTGCGCGACGAGCCGGATCGACAAGTGACGCGGCTGATACCTCTGCAGGTTCGTCCAGGAGATCTCACATTGCCCATCAGAACTACGCGGACCACCGTTTCGTTCGCCAATCCCTTCGTTCTTCAGGGCCTGGAAGGCTCACAGCCCGCAGGTGAATATGTCGTGCTCGCTGACGACGAGCAGATCGAAGGGTTGTCGCGGATCGCTTATCGGCGCGTGGCGACGCTGCTTCAGACGCCCGCGACATCTGCCTCCCAACTGCTGATCCAGTCCTTCTCGATCAGCCAGACGGAGCTGGATGCCGCACTCATGAAGGACCGGCATCAGACGGTCGTACGGCATTGAGCGCAGGCGAGCGATATGGCGAGGCGGCCGAGCCGCCGCCACAAGTGTTTGGCCGGGATCACCGGCGGGCCGGAGGGCGGAAGCAAGATTTGCCTAACGCGCCCGGCGCCGGCCCTGCTAAGCTGAAGCTCTCTCCATCAGGTTCTTGACGACGTCATGCCAAAAGCGGCGAAAAGCGCGTTCGATCCAAAGCTCTTTCTCGCCAAGGTCGGCGAGGGCAAAGCCATATTGAAACTCGACAAGAACCAGGTCGTGTTCTCGCAAGGCGACGCCGCGGACACGGTCTTCTACATCCAGTCGGGGAAGATCAAGGTTCTGGTCATATCCGAGCAGGGCAAGGAAGCCGTGGTCGGAATCATGGAACCCGGACAATTCTTCGGTGAGGGTTGCCTGAACGGCCATCCCTTGCGAATTTCGACAACGGTGGCGATGGAACAATGTGTGATCACGTCCATCGCGAAATCAGCGATGCTCGCGGTGCTCAAGGGCGAACCAAAGTTCTCCGAGTTGTTCATGGGCTATCTGCTCAGTCGAAACAGCCGCATCGAGGAAGACCTGATCGACCAGTTGTTCAATTCGAGCGAGAAGCGGCTTGCGCGTCTGCTGCTGCTCCTGGCGAATTTTGGCAAGGATGGCGCCACTCAGCCCATCGCGGTGCAGGTCAGCCAGGAGACGCTCGCGGAGATGATCGGAACAACCCGCTCCCGGGTCAGCTTCTTCATGAACAAGTTCCGCAAGCTCGGTTTCATCACTTACAACGGCAAGATCGAAGTTCACAACTCCCTCCTGAACGCGGTCTTGTATGACAAGCCTGAGATCGTGAGGGACGACTGAAGCGGTTGGAGGCAGGAACGCCTCGTGCCGTCTCCGCAACGATATGAAGGTACTCCATGAAAACGCCGACCACGCAAGTCGACGAGATCGAGCCGAGAGCCATTCAAAGGGCCGACGTAGCACCGGCCGATGGCTTCTCCCTTGTGGTCGATGGTCACTTCAAGACCCGTTACGACAGCGAAACGGCTGCCCGAGCAGCCGGGGGCGAGTTGCTCGGCAGGTTCCCGATGTTGCAAATCCTGGTCTACGATGCTGCGACCGGGAGGCGGTCGCCGCTGCAATAGATGGCTGCCTTTGCTGTGCGGGACGGTTTGCTGTGCGGGACGGTTTCCGGGCTCGTCAGATTCCGGCGGCCCCTGGACGGAGAGCAGCGCTTCGCTGTCCCGGTCGAGACGCTTGTCGGCACCCGAGGCGTCGAGCGTATGGCCGACCAACTCGCCCGCCGGCAACCACCTATCGGGACGCATCCCGGCCCCTCGCCTCTTCCTCGGCCAGCCGCTCCAGGAGCCATAGCCGCCGGGCGTCGTCTTTGGCCAGATCGAGCCGCCTTCTGAAGCTTCTCAGGTTTTCGCGGTGGATGTATTCTTCCAGGTCCTCCAATCGGTGGCCCTCGTTCAGGTCGGCGGCCTCAGATCGTAACTGGCGAACCAGAGAACCGCGGCCGATGTCATCGGATCGGCTTCGACCATGGCGGTGCGCAGTTGATGGCAGCCGGCGCATGCGAACGTTCCGATGTCAAACGCGGGCGAGCCGGGCATCCTCGCCAAGGTCATGTGTTCGCCGCACCTGGGACAGCGCGGCTGCAGGCTTGATGCAGATGGCGGACCGGATGAGCGGGAATGTTGCACATGCATGCGATTCACCCTCGAGGCCTGGCGGGAGCGTGACAGCACTCCCAGTCACCGATAGATACCGATAAGGGCGGTGATGACCCCAGCATGAGCCGCCGGGTCCGAAGTTACTGGTCAATATTGCTCAGCTGGAGCGAAGTTCCCACCCGGGGCCCGGCCCGACGGCCTGGTCGGACATCGCGGCTAGACGCCCAGTGCCTTCCGATTGAAGGTTCGCAGAACACGCAGCGACAGCGTGCGAACGTTCGCGACGTTGAGAAGCCACGCCGCAGCGGCATAAGCGAGCCCGCCGGCGAGGCTCACGACCACAAGCGATACGAGGCCGGTGCCGTTGGCCTGCGATCGTGCAACGAGGATCGCAGCTGCCATCGCCGCAGCGGCGACGGCAACGCCAGCGAGGCGATTGAAGTCGAACGGCACGGGATGGGCGCGCTGCATCAGGACGACGGCCACGACGAAGCCGATCGCTTCGGTCGCGAGCGTCGCCAGCGCCGCACCGTGGAGGCCGTAACCGGAGACCAGCGCGAACATCAACGCCACGCTGACCACCAGCGTGAGGAACGATTGCGCCGCGAGCATGAAAGGCCGCTCGGCGAGCTGGAAGCTGATCTGCACGTAGAATTGATTGGCGATGCCGAAGAAGCGCGCGAGCACCAGGATCGGCAGCAGCGCCGACACGCCGGCGCGGAAGTCGACGCCGACCAGCGTGCCGGCGACCTGGTCTGCTGCAAGCGCAAGCCAGACCGCGACGGGCGCGACGACGACGAGCAGAAGTTCGAGGCTCTCGGTCAGCCGCTCCCGCGTCGTCTCGTCGTTTTTCTCCGACAATGACCGGAACACCAGCGGCACGGTCGCCGCGGCGACGCTGGAGGCGATCATGACCATGAACTGGCGCGGCAGATCGGCGGCAACGCCGAAGATGCCGGCGGCGTCCTTGCCCAGCAGATAAGCGACGATGAGCCGGTCGCAGGCCGAATAAACCGCGACGGACAATCCGGCCAGCGTCAGCGGCAAGCCGTAGCGCGCGAGCTGCATGAACTGGCTGCGCTGGAATCGTGCGATCCTGGTGCGGTCGCCGATCAGATTGAGGATGATCCCGGTGAGCGACCCCAGGCCGAACGCGGCCAGCAGTCCCAATCCACCCCAGCCGAGCCAGATGCCGAGCAGGCCAAAGCCGACGCTGGCCACGCTGCGCACGATCGAGATCGCCGCGAACCTATAGGGACGCAATTTGGCGCGTTCGAACTCCTGGCCGACATCGACGGCATTCGCCGTGATCGCGACGAACATGCTGGCGAGCAGCAGCCCGACACTGACGTCGCTGCGGAACAGGAAGACCAGCGGCGTGGTGGCGCAGAGCACTGCAACGGTGAGCGCGAAGGCGACCATCGCCGTGCCGCGAAAATCCACCTCGGCCGACATCGCCTGATAGCGCGACACCGACAGCTTGATCCAGGCAAAGAAGATCGCGCCGAGAATGCCGGCCAGGCTGATGCCGACGACATAGACGCCGTACTCCGCCGGCGTCAGCAGCCGCGTGTAAGCCGTGACGGCGAAGAAGCCCACCGCCGCGGGCAGGATGTAGGCGACGAGGTAAATCGAGAAATGGCGGTTCAGCATGCGAGCACGGGACCGGCAACATGGTTGCGAGTGTGACGGCCGTTGATCAATTGGACCTTGGCGGGACGGGCGAATTGCGCTGCAGCATCGCTCAAGAGTGTCACATAAGTCTGCAAATCGGGCGGCGAATGAGACAGCCCCCGGGATTTCGTCGGTTAGCGTTAAATTTGCCCTTCCCTGATCGGAAGGGCGCGACCGCCGAACGCAACGATGACTCGTCGATGGCAAAGGTTAACCCAACAAAGCAAAACCCCCGCATCGCGAGGCGCCGCTTGGTACGTTGGCGCATTGGTTCCCAAAGGAATGCCGTGACCAGGCTCGACAGACGCGAATTTCTCCTCGGCAGCGCTGCCGCACTCGCGGCGGGCACATCGGCGTCCGCGGCGCCGGCGTCGAAGCTCGCCCAGCGCCGACCGGGATTTGGCGCCGCGGCCACGCTCTGGGACCTGCAGGCCGATCCGCGGCTCGGCGAAGCCATCAGCACCTATTGCACGCAGGTGGTTCCGGTGCTCGAGCTGAAATGGCCGATGCTCCGTCCGAACGCGCACACCTTCGCCTTCGAACGCGCCGATGCGATCCTGGATTTCGCCCGGCAGAACGATCTGACGATGCGCGGCCATGCGCTCGCCTGGTATCACGACATTCCGGACTGGACCAAGCAGATCAAGGATTCCAAAGGCGTCGAGCGCGCCTACGTCGATCACATCGGCACCGTCGTTTCCTATTACAAGGACAAGCTGACGTCGTGGGACGTGGTCAACGAGCCGATCCCGGACAATCCCCGCAGCCCGAAAGACCGGCGCGACACGTTCTGGACGCAGCATCTGGGCAACGGCTGGATTCCGCTGGCCTTCCGCACCGCCGCCGCGGCCGATCCTTTCGTGAAGCTTGCGATCAACGAATATGACATCGAGTCGGCGAAGGACTCGTTCATTGCGAAGCGCGCGGCTTACCGCACTCTCATCATGGACCTGCTCGACCAGGGCGTGCCGCTGCACGCCGTGGGCCTGCAATCGCATCTGCACGCCGAGCTCGAGATCGACACGCACGGGCTTGCCGAATTCGTCACCGAGCTGCGCTCCTGGGGTCTCGATGTGCTCGTCACCGAGCTCGACGTCGACGACCAGAAGCTGACGGGGACCCCGGCGGAGCGCGACGTCGTCGTCGCCAAGCGCGTCGATGATCTCTTGACCGCGATCTCGACCAGCGGCCCGGTGCGTTCGATCCTGACCTGGGGCCTCTCGGACCGTTACAGCTGGATCAACGGCACCTTTGCCCGCGCGGACAAGCAGCCCAACCGCCCTTTGCCGCTCGACGGCGAGTTCAAGCCGAAGCCGTTCATGGACGTGATCAGCAAGTTCACGAGGGACGTTTGAGGACGCGGCCTTAGCGCGTCTTCGTCGGTAATTCGAATTCGGCTGCGGCTCCCATATCTTCAGGAGACAGGCTCGGAGCGCGGCGATCGCGCGAGCTGAGGCGGAACACGTCGCGGATGTCGTCGACCGAGGTCGACGAATAGGACTGGATGCAGAGCGCGACCTGCTCGGGCGAGGCGGCACCCATCATCGCTTCGATCGCCGGGCGGTCGAGCCGGGTGTCGTCCCAATGCGAGACGGCGATGCTGTCTTCCGTGACCCGGTGGGTGGCCAGATGCGCGGACGAGCTCGCGACGAAATGGCCATAGAGCAGATATTCCGAGAACTTCTTCTTCCGGCACAGCGCCAGGACCCAGTTCAGTCCCGTCGCCGACTTGATCGCGTCGGTCATCGCACGCGCGGTGTCCTTGTCCCAGACCAGCGCGTTGCCGACATAGTCGTCCGCGGGGAAGGACCTGTCCTTCACGCCGAGGAGCTGGTCGACGGTGCGGAGCCACAGGACATGCAAGGGGTGATCGGCGTCGATCCCGCGGCGCGTGACGAACAGCGGCGTCTTCTCAGCGCCGGCATATTGACCGACGTCGAATTCACGAAAGAAAAGATTGTCCGAATCCAGGATGCAGACGCGCTGCTCCGGCGCGTTGAGGACGCCGGCGATCTTCAGGATCTGCTGGATGTGCCAGCCATGGACGGGCGACGACAGCAGCGACAGCCAGACGCGCCGCTTGCTGATGAACTGGAGCGCCGGGGGCAACGCCCAGAGCCATTTCGGCAGGTAACGCGAGGCCGGAACGATGACGCGCTTGTCGGAAGCGAACCGCTCGAACAGCGGCACGTCCTCATCGTTAACGAGAACATAATGCCGCGTGTATCCCGAGAGCCAGGTGTCGATGCTCTCGCTGAGCAGCGAAAAGCGCTCGATATCCTTGGCGTAGCTGGCGGTCAGCAGGGCAACGGAATGCATGGCGCGCGCTCGAATAATCAAGCCGCACTCATAGCGACAGCGGGAGATGCTGGAAACTCACGATTCGAATCAAGGTAAAGCGAAACGAAGCTTCCGCGATCCGCATCGTGCTGCGCGCGAGGGCAGCCGATGCTGCCGATCGACCGGCCCTGGCTGTCACCGATACACAAGGAGCGCGAGACCGGCTGCAAAGCACGTGCGAATACGGGTTCGCTCGCCAAAGCTGTGTATGATCAAGTTGCGTCTTGATTCTTTGACGCCAGCACGCAAGATTGTTCCCACGTTTTGATTTGGACGATTATTTTCTACCGGGGGAGTTTTATGGGCTTCATCAAATTTGCCAAGGGCAGCTCGTCAAGCCACATCAAGGACATCGACGCCAGCCTTTTCGTGCTGGGCGGGTTCAACAAGGCCAAAAAGAAGTAAGGCTCGACGGCCGGGACGCCGCACGAACCTTGGGCTTCAGTTTACGGACATTGGCGGCTCGCTTGCCGAGTTGGGGTCTCGCACAAGCTTGCATCTGTAAACCGGCCTGCAAATCGACAAGAATTCGCCCGGGTGGACCGCTAGAAGCGGTTCGCCTGGTTGATTTTTGCTCAGTTGATTCTTCCGTCGGGACCGGGGATCCAGCCTCTGCCTGACGCCAAAGGCCCGATTGATGGCAGACGACAGAATTGAACTGTTTGTCGGACTGATCGAGACGATCGACGCGCCGGGCGCGGTCGATGCGTGTCGACATCTGCTCTCGGTCGACGAACGGGTCCGGGCTGACCGCTTCATGTTCGAGCGGCATCGCCGGCAATATATTTTCGCGCATGCGATGTTGCGCTTGGCGCTGTCCCGGGCCGCGCCCGATGTCGCGCCCTCTGACTGGTCGTTCGGGGCCGGCCGCTACGGGCGGCCGTTCGTCGCAGCGCCCAAGACCTCGGCCGCGCTGTATTTCAGCCTGTCCCACGCGGACGGCTGCGTCGCCTGTGTCGTGTCCAGGCACGAAGCCGTCGGCGTCGACGTCGAAACCGTATCGCGGCGGGTGGCTCCGCTGTCGACGGCGCTTCGGTTCTTCGCGCCGGAAGAGGTCGAAACGCTGCGCGGACTGCCGGAGCCCGCCGCGATCGAGCGCTTCTTCGACTATTGGACGCTGAAGGAAGCCTATCTGAAGGCCAGGGGTTTCGGCCTCAATTTGCCGCTCGACGCTTTCGCGATGCAGGTGTCGCGCGAGGCCATCGAGATCAGCTTCAAGCCCGATATCGCCGACGATCCGGACGGCTGGCGCTTCTCGCTGTGCTCGCCGTCGCCCTCGCATCGTCTGGCGATTGCCGACGGCTCCCGCGCCGCCGGCGGCCTTCCCATTATCCGCAATGCATGGCCGCTGCAGGAAGCAGCCGAATGACGCCGCCCTGGGCGGGCGTCTCGAAGGATGGCCGCAGGCGAGCTTTACGCCACGCTTTTCTTCGCAGGAGGGAGAGGCGAGCCTCAGCGCGCCTCTTCGAATCCTGCCAGCACCGAGGTCAGATTGGCGCCCAGAATATCCGAGAGATAGCCGCCCTCCTGCACGAACACGGTCGGCAGGCCCATCTTGGCGATGGCCTGGCCGATGCGGCGGAAGCCGGGCGTGGTAACGGCGAGGCCGCGCAGCGGATCGTGCTCGGAGGCGTCGAGGCCTAGCGCGATGACGAGGGCGCCGGGCGCAAAGGATTCGATCGCCTTGCGCGCGACATCCATGGCCTGGATGTAGCCCTCATCGCCGGTGCCGATGGCGAGGGGAATGTTGAGATTGGTGCCGCGCCCCTCGCCCTCGCCGCGCTCATGCGCATAGCCCCAAACGAACGGGTAATACGCGGTCGGATCGGCATGGATCGAGATCGTGTACACGTCGGGCCGCGCGTAGAAGATTCCCTGCGTGCCGTTGCCGTGGTGGACGTCGACGTCGAGGATCACGACGCGCTCGTGCCTCTGCCGCAGATGTGCCGCCGCAATCGCGCTGTTGTTGAGGAAGCAGAAGCCGCCGGCCATGTCGCGATAGGCGTGATGGCCGGGCGGTCGGCAGAGCGCATAGGTCGCATCCTCGCCGTCCAAGACCATCTGTGCCGCCGTGACCGCGACGTCGGTCGCGGCGCATACCGCCGCCCAGGTGCCCCGGCCGATCGGCGCCGCGGTGTCGGCGGTGTGCCAGCCGAGCTTGCCGACGATGTGGGTCGGATAGGTCGCGGCATGACGCACGGGATGGATGTTGCCGATCATCTCCGGGCCGGAATCGCCGAGCGCGGTCCAGGCATCCCAGGCCTCGCTCAGGAACGACAGATATTCCGGACTGTGGACTCGCGCACGCGGCCCCTGCCCGAATGTGGTCGGCTCGACCAGTTGATGCTTGCCGTCCTTGAGCCCCTTGAGCAGCCGGTCGGCGCGCTCGGGCTGCTCGGTGGTGCGCTTGACGACACCGCGGACCAGGAAGAATTGCGGATCGTGGCTGCGATGCAGTTCGGTATGGACGGCTTTCACTCAAACACTCCGTGGTCGCGTGCTCTTCGACGATGTCCACAGATGTCTAAATCCCTGCGGCGGCCAGATGCAAGCAAGAACAATGCCGCGCCTTTTCTAGCAGCGCCCGCGCTGCAGGCAGTGCTCGCGGCCCTGCTGGTCGGTGCGGAAGGACTCGATGAAGCCGCCCTGGCGCTGGGTAACGAAAACGGTCTTGCCGTCGCTGCCGCCGAAGGCGAGGTTGGTGGGCTCCCTGGCCCTAAGCGCAATCTCGCGCTCGACCGCGCCGTTGGGCTTCATCAGCGCGATCGTGCCTTTGAGGATGCGCGCGACATAGAGACGGCCGGCCACGTCGGTGCGCAGCCCGTCGACGGTGTCGGGCTGAAACGCCTTCACCAGCTTTGCGCTCGCGAGCTCGTTGCCGTTGATCGTGTAGGACCAGATCTGGCCGCTGCTGGATTCGCCGACATAGAGCGTCTTGCCGTCCGGGCTGAGGTCGATGCCGTTGGTGGTGCCCATCGCGCGCGGCGCCGACATGACCTGCCCCTGCACCGCGCCGTCAGCAGATTTGGCGATGCGCCAGATGTGGCCTTCCCGACCCTTCCAGTTCGGGTCGCTCGCATAGACCGTGCCGTCATGGGCGACCGTGATGTCGTTGGGCTGGTTCATCTCGTCGGAGTGAAACCAGACGGCAGGCTCGGCGCTTCCCTTCGGAATGGTGAAGATGTTGTGCTTCTTGTAGTCGGCGATGAACATCGCGCCGTTCCGATCGAAACGGATCGCGTTGCCGACGCTGCCTTCGGGAAGTGTCGTGAACAGCTCCGAGGCCGTACCGCCCGCCGGCAGCCTGCCGATGGTGCCGGGCTTGCCGAGATTGACGACGAACAGATTGCCATCGAGATCGGCGGCGGGTCCTTCGATACCGAAGGTATATTCGCTGGCGGGCGTCACCTGCACGCTGTCGAACAACTTGGTTTCGGCAGCGGCCGGCAGCGTCGCGATGAGCAGGATGCTACTGCACAGGCACCAGAAATTCCTGCCGGATGTAATAGCCATCGTCGTCGCTGCACTCGCCGTTCAGATAGGGATCGGCCGGCCGGAAGAAGCGGCTGAAGCCGGGTTTGTCTACAGCGTTCCTTTGTGTCACGACGACGACCTTGGCGGCCGGTATTTCGCCGCATTCCGTGTTGGATTTGCTGAAGAACTTGCGCTGCGGCGGACCCGGCCTGATCCGCATCCGCGTGCCCGGAACCATTTTCGCAACCAGCAGATCCACCGTGTCGAGCAGGCGCGTGTAGCCAGGCTCGGTCTTCGGCAGGCTTTCGCCGCCCGGCGGCATCAACTTCTCGGCGCCGAGACCGCGCAGCCGCGTGCGCAGCCTGCCGGAGTCGGGATCGCCGGGATAGATCCAGCCGTCCTGCGACAGCATGAAGCGCAGCACCGTTGCATCCTTCTCCGCGTCCGATTGCCCTGGCTTCAGGCCGAAATCGGAATGGCAGCCGACGCAGTGTTTTTCGACGAGGCCCTTGCGCAGCGTGGTGAGCCGGATGCTGTTCTGCGCGTCCCCGGCAACGAAGGCCGCGAGCCGGTCGATCAGCATCTGGCTGCGCGTGTCGCAGGGCAGCGGCGGCGGCGCATCGCCCGTGGCGCGATCGATCCGGATCACGGTCTGGTTCTTGTCCTCGACCAGCCAGATCGCGCCGTCCTCCGCAACTGTCATGCCGACCGGGGCGCCCTGCGGCCGCGTACCGTTGACGCGGTGCCAGCCGGCGATCAGCTCCTCGAACGGAGCAGCAGCCACCTCCCCGGCGTCGGTCTGAAAGCTGTGGGTCGGGTCGGCCGCGCAACTGACGTGGTAGCGCACCGGCGCCGGGACGGTATTCGGGAAGCCGTGATCGTCGACGTCGTAGACGAGGACACGGCTGCCGGTCGGGCGATAGCCGTGCAGGCCGACCAGCAGCTTGCCCTCGAGCTCCGGAAATTTGGCGCCGTGATAATACAGCATCGCCAGCGGCGCGCCGTGCGGCGGCATCAGCGAGAACGGCGCCTTGTAGAGCGCGTTGGTCGTGCAGAGCGATTTGTAGATGCCGGATTGCAGCACGCTCCTGAATTCGGGACTCGGCGTCGACAAATCGTAGCAATAGGGCCAGCCGTAATGCCTGCCCTGCTCGATCGCGTTGATCTCCTCGTTCGGCTTGAAGATGTCGGGCAGGTCGCGGCCATTCTCGCCCTGGAGGAAGGCGTAGCCGGCATCGGGGAAGTTCGGATGCAGCACCAGGGCCATCGAATTGCGCAGACCGCGCGCATAGACGCTGTGCGGCGGATCCGGATCGTTCGGCTTCAACGCCGCGAAGATGCCGCCCGCGGGCGGCGTGAACAGCCAGATCGATGCCATAGCGGAGGCGCCCTCTGCGGCCGCGCAGGGTTTTGTGATCGGCGCCGGCGTGATGCAATCGTCGCTGTGCGAGCCGACATTGACGAACAGCCGCCCGTTCTTGTCAAAGACGAACTGCTTGAGCGGATGCGCGCTCTCGTCGAGCCTGGTGCCGTCGGGCAACGTGATCCGACGGCCGGGCATATGACGGATGATGGTCTCGACCGTGCTCCGCGGATTGTCGGCGAGCGGATCGAACCGGAAGATCGTCTCCGCGGTCGAAGCATAGAGCTTCTTGTCCGGGCCGATCACGAGGCCGAACGGATATTCGATTCCCGTCAGCAGCTCCTTGAACCGCTGGCCCTGGGGTGCATGCGGATCGAGCAGCAGCAGCCGGCCATCGGTGTGGCCCCAGCCGCCCATGTCGGCGACCACGAACAGGTCGCGGCCCGGCACCTGGACGATCGCGCGTGGAAATTTGAGATGGTCCTCTTCGCTGGCGACGAGGCCGGCGCAAAATCCCGCCTTCATGTCGATCTGGATTTTTGGAAACACCAGATCGGCACCGCCGCAGGTCTCGGTGCCGATCGCGTAGCCGCTTTTCCTCACCGATTCGGAGGAGGCTCCCGAGGCAAGGCCGAGCAGCGCTCCAGCGACGATCGCCGCAAACAGCCGCGGGCAGCGGCGTTCACGCCAGAATGTGAGCTGGTTCACGGCGGCCTCCTGGACTTTCCGCCAAAAGTTGTTCCATGTCATGGGAACGCCGTCCAGTTGATCAACACCCCCTTGTGATCAAACCCGCAGGGGTCTTGGTGCCGACCAATCTCCGTAGATTCCCTTACCGGGTTCGACCCGAATGTTTCGCGAAGGCTTGGGATGGTATCCGTTTGCCGTCCCAATCGCTCCCAATAGGAGACGCATATGGTCCAGGTCTATTTCCACTGCTCCAATACCGAGGGCACGCTGATCGATCGCAGCGGCACCGCGGTGGCCAGCCTGACCGAGGCGCGTGACCGGGCCGCCCAGATCATGAACACGATGATCCTGACGCCGGGCACCGAAGATTGGCGCGACTGGGTGATCCATGTCAGCGGCTCTGACGGCGAGGAGATCTTCGATCTCCCCTTCACCGCCATGCTCGGCAAGCCGCATTGAGGTGATGCCATGTTGCTCGCGTCACTGAGCCTGCTCCGCCAGCCCCTGAGCTTCGTCGCCACCAAATGGCAGACGCTGATCCGGATCGCCGGCACCCCCTACCGGCCCGAGCTCCACTACATGCGCGGGCCCGGCCCGAAATGGCACGCCAAGTATCAAGCCAGCCGGCTGGATCGCGCGCGCTGAGCGCCGCGGCTTCGCCCTCCCTTTTCAGCTGACCGCTTCGCAAACTCGTGATGCCCGGGCCTGTCCCGGGCATCGACGTCTTGGGCCAGTCGCAGAAGTGCGCGGCCGCACCATCCCGCGCCTGCTTCACACCTGCCATGTCGCTTCGCCGCGTGGATGTTCTCGTCAGCGGCGATGTGCCAATGTTCGAGCGCTACGCCGATCGGGACGCGCAACAGAGCCAGACGCAGACAACATCATGCCTCATCAGTTCAGCCTCGCCCAGACCATCCGCAAACCCGCCGTCAGGTCCAAGGGCGGCATCGTCGCCGCGCAATCGCGGCGGGCGGCCGAGGTGGGAGCGCAGGTGCTGGCGGCTGGCGGTGACTGCGTCGACGCGATCGTCGCGACCACGTTCGCGCTGAACGTGCTGGAGCCCTGGAACAGCGGCATCGGCGGCGGCGGCGCGATGGTGCTCTACCGCGCCAGGGAAAATCGCACCGAGGTGATCGACTACGGCATGTGTGCGCCGCAGAGCCTGCAAATGGCCGACTATCCGCTCAGCGGCGAAGGCGCAGCGTCGGATCTGTTCCCCTGGCAGCGGGTGAAGGATGACCGCAACATCCATGGCCCCGGCTCGATCGCCGTGCCCGGCGTCGTCGCCGGCATGGAGGAGGCGCATCGCCGTCACGCCAGGCTGCCATGGAAGGATCTGGTCGCGCTGGCAGCCGCACTCGCCGGCGAAGGCCTGCTGGCCGATTGGTGGACCACGCTGACGATCGCGGCCTCGGCGGCCGATCTTCGGCGCTATCCCGCGAGCGCGGCAGCGTTCCTGAAGGACGGCCTGCCGCCGAGCGCGCCGTGGGGCATCAAGTCCGAGACTCGGCTGCCGCAGGACAATTTGAAGGCGACGTTGTCGCACCTCGCCGAAGCCGGGCCGCGTGATTTCTACCAGGGCGATCTCGCCAGGAGCATCGCATCCGACATCAGGGGCGACGGCGGCGCGCTGTCGGTGGAGGATCTTGCCGCGTTCCGCGCCCATCTGCGCGAGCCGTTGGCGATCCCTTACCGCGGCGGCAAGGTATTTGCGACGCCCGAGCTCACAGCCGGACCGACGCTGGCACATGCGCTCCGCCTTCTGCAGCAGAATCTGAAACCGGCAGGTGCGCCCGATGCAGCCGCCTACGCCGAATATGCGCTCGCCTTGCAATCGGCCTATCGCGAGCGGCTCAAGGACATGGGCGATGCCGACGGCAAGCGCTCGCTCGGCGCCGAATATCTCGCGCCGGCCTGCACCACCCATTTCTCCGTCGTCGACCGCCACGGCAACATCGCCGCGGTGACGCAGACGCTGCTTTCGTCCTTCGGCTCGAAATATGTGACGCCGCACACGGGCATTGCCATGAACAACGGCATCATGTGGTTCGACCCGATGCCTGGCACGACCAACTCGCTCGCCCCGGGCAAGCGCTGCCTCACCAACTACACGCCCGTCATCGCCGAGATCGAGGACGGCAAGCGGCTGGCGGTCGGCGCCTCCGGCGGCCGCCGCATCCTGCCTTCGGTGATGCAGCTCGTGTCCTTTGCGATGGATTTCGGCATGGACCTCGATGCCGCAATCCATCAGCCGCGCATCGATGCCAGCGAAGGCGCGACCGTGATCGGCGATATCAGGCTGCCGGCCGACGCGCGCAAAGTCCTGGCGGCGCGCTTCGACTACGAGGAAACACAAGTGCAGGCCCTGCCGATGAAGTTCGCCTGCCCGAGCGTGGTGATGCGTGACGGTGACGTCAACACAGGCGCGGTCGAGATTTTTCAGCCTTGGGCCGACGCGATCGCGGAAGGCTGAGGTTAAACTACACCAGATCGGGCCACCGGCTCTTTAACCTCTCCCGCAAGCGGGAGAGCACCTGCTTCGTGGCGAGAAGAAAATCCAACTGCGCCTTAGATCCCCAGCCGGTCGCGCACGCGACCTGCGATCACGGCGCTCGTCACGCCCACCGGCCAGAAGGCATGCATCGGGATCGGCTTGATGCCGGTGACGGGCATGTCGATCCCGGCCTTGGGCCCGCCGATCAGCCGACGGGCGAGCTGCGCGCCCATCGCGGTCGAGAGCGCGACGCCGCGGCCGTTGCAGCCGAGCGAGATCAGGATGTTTTCCGCCGGCTCGTGCACATGCGGATAGTGATCCTTGGTGATGGCGAGCCGGCTGTTCCAGCCATGGGTCCAGGCGACGCCCTTGAGCTGCGGCCATAGCCGTTCTGCATAACGCATGAGATAGGCGACATCGTTCGGCGCGCTGATCCAGCGCATCGGGCCGCGGCCGCCCATCAACAGGCGGTTGTGCTGATCGATGCGGTAGTACACCGTGATATGGCCGCTTTCGTAGAGCACCGGGCGCGTCGGCATGATCGAACGGGCGATCTCGTCGGAGAGCGGCGCGGTGGCGGCGATCGACGAAAACACCGGCACGATGGTGCGGCGGAGGCCCGGCCAGAGATCGTCGGTAAACCCGTTGGTCGCGAGCAACACCTTGTCGGCATGCACCACGGCGCGCGGCGTTTCGATGCGCCATCGCGAGCCCTCACGGCGCAGCGACAGCGCCGGCGTCTCGCCATGGACCTTTGCGCCTGCGGAGATCGCGGCGCGCGCAAGGCCGCGGGCGTAGCTCAGCGGATGCAGATCACCGCCGCGGGAATCCAGCATCGCACAGAGATAGCGATCGGTGCCGGTCATCTCGCGCAATTGCTTGCGGTTGAGCAGCTTCACCGGCATGCCGCGGCGGATACATTGCTGCGCGGTCTTGTCGATCGCCGCGGCGCTGGCCTCGTTATAGGCCGCGCGCAGCGTGCCGTTCTGCCGCGCCTCGCACGGGATCTGGTAGCGACGGATCAAATCATGCGTGAAATTCGTGGTGCCGTAGGAGAACTCGATCATGCGGCGGCCGAGCTCAGCGCCGAAATCGGCCTCGATCTGATCGGGGTCGTGCTTCAGTCCGGGATTGGTGTGGCCGCCATTGTTGCCCGACGCGCCCCAGCCCGGCTCCTGCGCCTCCAGCACCAGTGCCTCGACGCCCTGCTCGGCCAGATGCAACGCTGTGGACAGGCCTGTGTAACCGCCGCCGACGATCGCGACCGGGACGGTCTTGTCGACGTCGAGCGGCGGCGTGGCCACCGGCGCGACGGCGGTCTCGGCATAGAGCGAAGGCGGCAGAGGCAGGCGCGTCGGCATGGCGAGACCGTTCAGAGCGGATGCAGCACGCGGCGCAAGAAGTCCTGCGTGCGCGGATGCTGGGGTTGATTGAGCAGCGCCCTGGCTGGCCCCTGCTCGACGATGACGCCGCCGTCGATGAACAGCACCCGGTCGGCGACGTCGCGGGCAAAACCCATCTCGTGGGTGACGACGACCATGGTCATGCCGTCGTCGGCGAGCTTGCGCATCACGCCGAGGACATCGCCGACCAATTCAGGATCGAGCGCCGACGTCGGCTCGTCGAACAGGATGGCCTTGGGCTGCATCGCGAGCGCCCGTGCGATCGCGACGCGCTGCTGCTGGCCGCCCGAGAGCTCCGGCGGGTGCGCCTCGGCCTTTTCGGCGAGGCCCACTTGCGCGAGCAGCGCGCGGCCGCGCTCGAGCACTTGTGCGCGCGCCTCCTTCTTCACATAGAGCGGACCTTCGACCACGTTCTCCAGCACCGTCCGGTGCGGAAACAGGTTGAAGCGCTGGAACACCATCGAGACCTGGGTGCGGACTTTCACGATCGAGGCGGCATCGCGGTCGACCTTCAATCCCTCGACGTTGATCTCGCCGCGGTCGTAGCTTTCCAGACCGTTGATACAACGCAGAATCGTGGACTTGCCGGAGCCGGACGGGCCGACGATGCAGACCACCTCGCCTTTCTCGACGCGCGCCGTGATGCCCTTGAGCACCTCGTTCTCGCCAAAGCTCTTGTGGACGTCGTTGAGGTCGATCATTTCTTGCCCGCCCGCTTCTCGAAGTGTCGAACCAGCAGGATCAGCGGGATGCTCATGGTGAGATACATCAGCGCCACCAGCGTGAACACGCTGGTGTTCTTGAAGGTCGAGGACGCGATCAGCTTGCCCTGGAGCGCGAGCTCGGCGACCGTGATGGTCGAGGCTTGCGACGAATCCTTCAGCATCATGATCATGACGTTGCCGTAGGGAGGCAACACGATACGCACCGCCTGCGGCAGCACCACACGGCGCATGGTGAGCCACCAGCCCATGCCGATCGATTGCGCCGCCTCGATCTGGCCCTTGTCGATCGCCTCGATGCCGGCACGGAAGTTTTCCGCCTGATAGGCCGAGTACGCGATGCCGAGACCGAGGATCGCGGCCTGCAACGCCGAGAGCGTGACGCCGAGATCGGGCATCACGAAGTAGAGGTAGAACAAGAGCACGATGATCGGGATGCCCCGGATCACGTTGATCAGGCTGGCGCTGAGCATCGACAGCGCCTTGATGCCGGAGACCCGCATCATCGCCCAGATCAGGCCGAGCACCGTCGAGAGCAGCAGCGAGCCGATGGTGACGACGATCGTCAGCGCGACGCCGCTCATCAGGATCGGGAAGAACTCGGCGGCGTCGTGCCAGAAGCCTTTCATCGGCC
This sequence comes from Bradyrhizobium sp. SZCCT0153, assembly GCF_018129995.1. Lineage (GTDB taxonomy): Bacteria > Pseudomonadota > Alphaproteobacteria > Rhizobiales > Xanthobacteraceae > Bradyrhizobium > Bradyrhizobium japonicum_G. Next base: position 918,318 of record NZ_JAFCKS010000001.1, on the reverse strand, counting down.
AGCCTTCATCGATCGATCCTTAACGATCAGCCCTGGGCCTTCAGGCCCCATTTGTCGAGGATCTTGTCGATGGTGCCGTTGGCCTTGAGCTTGGCGAGCGAGGCGTTGATCTTGCTGAGTAGCGCGGTCTCGCCCTTGCGCACGCCGATGCCGACCGACCCGACGGTGGCGGGCTTGTAGCCGTCGACGAGGCGAACCTCGGGGAAGCCACCCTGCTTCAGATTATAGGCGAGGATCGGGTAGTCGGCGTAGCCGGCCTTGAGGCGGCCGGCATTCACGTCGCGCAGGATGTCGGGAATGGTGTCGTAAGCCTTGACGTCGGCGAACAGTCCCGACTTTTTCAACGCGTCGACGAAGGCGGTGCCGACCTGGGCGCCGACCGTCTCGCCCTTCAGATCTTCCTGCACAGCGTAGGCTTTGGTGTCGCTCTTCGGCACGACGAGACCTTCACCGTAAGTGTAGATCGGGTCGGAGAAGTCGACGACCTCCTTGCGCGGCGCGGTGATGAACATCGCGGCTGCAATGATGTCGATCTTGCTCGAGGTCAGCGAGGGGATCAGCGCCGAGAACTGCATCGGCTCGATCTGCACGCTGAGGCCGGCGTCCTTGCCGATCTCGGTGATGAGATCGACCATGATGCCCTGGATGGTATTGGTCTTGGTGTCGAGGAAAGTGAACGGAATGCCTGTCGGCGTCGAGCCGACCTTCAGCACCTGCTGCGCCGAAGCCGGCGCCACGACAGCTAGCACGAGCGCCGCGACCGCGGCCTGAACAAAACGCTTCAACGGCATCGCAATCCCCTTTGGACTCGGCCGGTGGCGGCGAGGCGCGGTGTCGAAACGAGAGACGTTGCGGGCCAAGCCGTTTCAGCCTATTTTCACCAATATGAAAATTTGGTCACACTTCCGCGGACGATGCAAGCGGTTTTCATGCACATGAAGGAAGCGATTTGACGTGAGCGGTGGCAAAAGAATGCGCAAACCGGCCGCGGCAAAGCCGGCCAGGGCTGTGAAGGCGAAGGTGAAGGCCAAGGTTGTCACCAAGGCCATCGCCAAACCGTCGGAGCCCGCGATGGACGTCGCGGTCGGCCGCCGCATCCGCGATCTCCGGCGCGCCAGGCAATTCTCGCTCGAAACGGTCGCTTCGCGAACGGACCTGTCGATCGGCTTCCTCAGCCAGATCGAGCGCGGCCTGTCTTCGCCGTCGCTGCGGGTGCTGGCAACGCTTGCCGACGTGCTCGGCGTCGGCATCGCCGCGCTGTTCGGCGCGAGCCCGAGCGCCGACGGTGCATCCGATCAGGTGGTGACGCGCGGGCTGCAGCGGCCGGAATTGAAGCTATGGCGCACCGGCGTCTCGAAGCAATTGCTCAGCCCCGCCAGTGCGGACAACCGGCTCAACCTGTTCCTCGTACATCTTGAGCCCGGCGGCTCCACCGGCGACGAGCTCTACACCCATGACGGCGAGGAAGCCGGCCTCGTGCTCGACGGCGAGATGATGCTGACGGTGGACAGCGAGACCTGGTCGCTGAAGACGGGCGACAGTTTCCGGTTCGCGAGCCGAAGGCCGCACCGGTTTTCGAATCCGGCCAATGACGCGAAGGCCGTGGTGCTGTGGGTGAATTGCGTGACGGGGGCGGGTTGATCGCTCGTCCTCTCTCCGCGAGCAGGTGAGGCGAACCGCGACACCTCCCCGCCGTCATTACGAGCGGATAGAGTCTTACCCGAACCGGTGATCGTATCGCTCCACCGTCAGCGCACTGACATCGATGTCAGGCTTCTTGCCCGACAGCATGTCCGCGAGCACGCGGCCGGAGCCGCAGGACATGGTCCAGCCGAGCGTGCCGTGGCCGGTGTTGAAATGGAGGTTGGGGTAGCGCGTCGGACCGATCACGGGCGGGCCGTCCGGCGTCATCGGGCGCAGGCCGCTCCAGAACGTCGCCTTCGAGAGGTCGCCGCCGCGCGGGAACAGATCGGTCAACGAGTGATCGAGCGTGGCGCGCCGCGCGTCGTAGAGCTGGCTCGAATAGCCCGAGATTTCGGCGGTGCCGCCGACGCGGATGCGATTGCCGAGACGGGTGATCGCGACCTTGTAGCTCTCGTCCATCACGGTGGATTCCGGCGCGCCGGAGGCGTCCTTGATCGGCACCGTGATCGAATATCCCTTCACCGGATAGACCGGCAGCGAGATGCCGAGCGGCGCGACCAGCCGCGACGACCAGCTTCCGAGCGCGAGGACGTAAGCGTCCGCCTGCAACAGGCCAGCGCTGGTGGAAACACCAGTCACGCGCCCGCCGTCCGTGACGATGCGGTCGATGCCGGTGTTGAACATGAAGCGCACGCCGAGCGCTTCGGCATGCTTGGCGAGCGCCTGCGTGAACATGTGGCAGTCGCCGGTCTCGTCCTGCGGCAGGCGAAGCCCGCCGGCGAACTTCTCCTTCACGCCCGCCAGCGCCGGCTCGGCCGCGATGCAGCCCTCGCGGCTCAGCACTTCAAACGGCACGCCGTATTGCTTGAGCACGGCGATGTCCTCACCCGTGCCGTCGAGTTGGGCCTGGTAGCGGAACAGCTGGAGCGTGCCCTGCGAACGCTCGTCATATTGAATGCCGATGTCGCGGCGCAGGTCGCGCAGGCAGTCGCGGCTGTACTCCGCGATCGGGATCATCCGGCTCTTGTTGACCGCGTAGCGCGCGCTGGTGCAGTTGCGCAGCATCTTGGTGAGCCAGACCCACATCACGGGATCGAGCTTCGGCCGGATCACCAGCGGGCCGTGCTTCATCAAGAGCCACTTGATCGCCTTCACCGGCACGCCGGGACCGGCCCAGGGCGAGGAATAGCCGGGCGACACCTCGCCGGCATTGGCAAAGGAGGTCTCGAGCGCCGGCTCCGGCTGACGGTCGACGACCGTTACCTCATGACCGGCACGTGCGAGATAGTAGGCAGAGGTGACGCCGATGACACCGCTGCCGAGGATCAGAACTTTCACGCTTGGTCAAACTCCCGCGGCATCACGCCCGCCGCTGCAAGAAACAACTCGCAACGGCGAGAGCAATTATCAGGCCACCCGCTTGATGGCGTCGCCCAGAATCGACACGATGTCGTCGATGTGGCTCTTCTCGACAATGAGCGGCGGCGATAGCGCGAAGGAGTCGCCGCTCATGCGGAAATACAGCCCGCGATTGAAGCAGTCGACCATCACGTCGTAGCCGCGCGCACCAACCGTGCCGTCACGCGGCGACAGCTCGACCGCGCCCATCAGGCCGCAATTGCGGATGTCGATGACGTTGGGCAGGCCCTTCAGCGAATGCAGCGCATCGCGCCAATATTCGGCGATCGAGGCACCGCGCGTGAGCAGACCCTCGTCCTTGTAGATGTCGAGTGTCGCGATACCGGCGGCGCAGGCCGTCGGATGCGCCGAATAGGTGTAGCCGTGGAACAGCTCCATCTGGTTCTCGGGGCCGACCATCAGGCCGTCGTGAACCTTGCGGTGAGCGAACACCGCGCCGCAGGGAATGGTGCCGTTGGTGATGCCCTTGGCCGTCGTCATCAAATCAGGCGTGACGCCGAAGAAGTTGGCGGCGAACGGCGTGCCAAGGCGGCCGAAGCCGGTGATGACCTCGTCGAAGATCAAGAGGATGCCGTGCTTGTCGCAGATCTCGCGCAGGCGTTGCAGATAGCCCTTCGGCGGCGGCAGCACCGCGGTCGAGCCCGGAACCGGCTCGACGATCACGGCGGCGATCGTCTCGGCGCCGTGCAGAGCGACGAGGCGCTCGAGATCGTCGGCGAGCTCGGCGCCGTGCTCCGGCTGATCCTTGGCGAAGGCGTTGCGGCTGAGATCATGGGTGTGGCGGATGTGGTCGACGCCCGGCAGGAGGGTCGTGAAGGCGCGACGATTGGCGACCATGCCGCCGACAGACGTGCCGCCGAAGCCGACGCCGTGATAGCCGCGCTCACGGCCGATCAGGCGGGTGCGGCTCGCCTGGCCGTTGGCGCGGTGATAGGCGAGCGCGATCTTCAGCGCGGTATCGACCGACTCGGAGCCGGAATTGGTGAAGAAGATGCGGTCGAGGCCCTTCGGGGCGATCTCGGCAAGGCGCTCGGCGAAGTCGAAAGCCAGCGGATGGCCCATCTGGAACGACGGCGCGAAGTCCAGCGTCATCAGTTGCCGCTCGACCGCAGCCGCGATCTGCTTGCGGCCGTGGCCGGCATTGACGCACCAGAGACCGGCGGAGCCGTCGATCACCTTGCGGCCGTCGACGGTGGTGTAGTGCATGCCCTCGGCCGAGGAAAACAGGCGCGGCGCCTTCTTGAACTGCCGGTTGGCCGTGAACGGCATCCAGAACGAATCGGTCTTGATGGTGTTCGGAATCTGATGAAGGGTCACGGGCCACGCTCCTTTGCTGACCCGTTAGCAGAGCCACGGCTCAGGCCAGTCAACAAGTCCTTTTCTGCGCTGCCGCAACCCATTGATTTAGCTGGGGGTGCTGGTCCATATTTGCCCGATCCGCAACACTTGCAACAGGGATTCCGGGCATGAGCGTCGACATCGGTGGACGGCTGCGATTCATCCGGGCCCGCCAGAAGCTGTCGCAGCGTGAGCTCGCCAAGCGCTCAGGGGTCACCAATTCGACGATCTCGCTGATCGAATCCAACCAGATGAACCCGTCGGTCGGCGCGCTCAAGCGCATCCTCGACGGCATCCCGATGGGGCTCGCCGAATTCTTCGCGCTGGAGCCGGAGACGCGGCGCAAGATCTTCTACCGCTCCGAAGAGCTGACCGAGGTCGGCAAGAAGCCGATCTCGTATCGCCAGATCGGCGACAATCTGTTCGGCCGCAGCCTTCAGATCCTGAAGGAGCGCTACGAGCCCGGCAGCGACACCGGACGGGTGCACCTCGTCCATGACGGCGAGGAAGGCGGCATCGTGATTTCGGGCAAGCTCGAAGTCACCGTCGAGGACGAGCGCCGCATCCTCAATCCGGGCGATGCCTATTATTTCGAGAGCCGCCGCCCGCATCGCTTCCGCTGCGTCGGCGGCAGGCCGTGCGAGGTGATCTCGGCCTGCACGCCGCCGACGTTTTGAAATTATCCGGAATCTTACGGAGTGCCCCGGTGTCTTACGGAGATTGAGCCATCTCAATTTCCGCGAGCCGATCCTCTATATGATGCGAGCCGTAGCCGAGAGACATTCCGGCGCCGCATTCTAACCGGGCTCGCAGATGAAGATCACGCTCGCCAATGCAGAGGCTGCGCTCGATGAAGTGCAGCGCGACACTGACAAGCTCCATTCGCAGGAGCTGCGTAAGATGATCGCTGACTACATCGAGACGCAGCGAGAGGCTCTCAAGGCCCTCCGCAAGAAGTTGCACTAGCAGGACGCGGCGGAACGAGACCAGCTCGTCCCGCTTTTTTTGCCTCAAAGCGGCGTCAGCAAGTCCTCGATCCTGATCGGGAAACGACGCACACGGACGCCCGTCGCATGCCAGACCGCGTTGGCGACCGCGCCGGCGCTGCCGGTGATGCCGATCTCGCCGACGCCCTTGATGCCGAGCGCATTGACGTGCGGATCGTGCTCCTCGACCGTGATCACGTCGAGCGACGGCACGTCGGCGTTCACGGGGATGTGGTACTCGCCGAGATTGGCGTTCATGATCCTCCCGCTGCGGCGGTCGGTGATGGCCTCCTCGTGCAGCGCGAACGACATGCCCCAGATCATGCCGCCGAACAGCTGACTCTGCACCATGCGCGGATTGACGATGCGCCCGGCCGCGAACGCACCGACCATGCGCATGACCCGGACCTGGCCGAGCTCGGGATCGACCTTCACCTCCGCGAACACCGCGCCGTGGGCATGCATCGCATACTCCTCCATCGCCGCCGGATTCGGCGCACCGGTGCCGCGCGCCTCGACCTCGGCGACGCCTGCGCGCGCGAGAATCTCGGGATAGCTCTCGCTGCGGCTCTGGTCGTCACGCCGGATCAGCCTGCCGTCGCGCGCGATCACGCCGGCATTGCCGGCGCCGAACAGCGGCGAGCGCTCGTCACCGGTTGCGAGATCGGCGAGCTTTGCGATCACGGCTGCGCCGGCGCTGTGGATCGCGGCACCCGCGGTCGCGGTATGCGCCGAGCCGCCGGCGATGCCGGCATCGGGCAGGTCCGACGTGCCGGCCTTGAACTCGACCCGGTCGATATCGAGCCCGAGCTCGTCGGCTGCGATTTGGGCCAGCGCCGTCCAGGCGCCCTGCCCCATGTCATGCGCGCCGATCTCCATGGCGCCGGAGCCGTCGCCGCGAAGAACTGCACGTGCCTCGGCCTGGAACATCAACGCCGGGAAGGTCGCGGTGCCCATGCCCCAGCCGACCAGGAGGCCGGCATCGTCGCGCATCTGCCGCGGCTGGAGCGGTCGCTTCGCCCAGCCGAAGCGCGCCGCGCCCTGCTCGTAGCAGGCACGCAATGCCTTGGACGAAAACGGTTTGCCGGTGATCGGCTCGACCTCGGCATAGTTCTGGAGGCGAAAGGCGAGCGGATCGATGCCGCAGGCCCAGGCCATCTCGTCGATCGCGCTCTCCAGCGCGATCGAGCCGGTCGCCTCGCCGGGCGCGCGCATGAACAAAGGGGTGCCGGTATTGACGCGCACGGCATCATGCGAGGTGCGGATCGCAGGAGCCGCATAGAGCGTGTGCGAGGCATCGGCAGCCGGTTCGTAGAAATCATCGAACGTGCTCGACACCGTTCTGGCATGATGATTGAGCGCGGTCAGACGCCCCTCGCCATCGGCGCCGATGCGCAGCCGCTGCCGCGTCGGCGCGCGATGGCCGACCGGACCGTACATCTGCTCACGACGCAGCACGAGCTTGACGGGCTTGCCGACGAGCTTGGCAGCCATGAGACCGAGGACCGGGGGGCCCGCCATCAATCCCTTGGAGCCGAAGCCGCCGCCGAGGAAGGGGCTGCGGATGTGGATCTTGTCGTGGGCAATGCCGAACAGCTCAGCCACGCGCGCAAGCGACAGCATGAGCCCCTGGGTCGGCATGTCGATCTGCACGCTGTCGCCGTCCCAGGCGGCCACGATCGCATGCGGCTCCATGGCGTTGTGATATTGCGGCGGCGTCTCGTAAGTCGCGTCGATCTGCTTGTCGGCCGACGCGAGACCGGCCTCGACGTCGCCGCGGTGATTTTCGGTGGGGTTGCCGACACCGACGACAGGCGGCACGAAGCTTTCGCCGGCATCGAGCCCGACGAGGGCGGGCAGCGTCTCGTAACGCGGCGCCAGCAGCACCGCGCCTTCCGTCGCCGCCTCCAGCGTTTCGGCGATCACGACGGCAATGGGCTGGTTGGCGTAGCGGACCTCGTTGCTCTGCAACACCTCCATCCGGAACACGAACGGATTGGTCTTGATCTCGGGGTCGATCGCAAGCTGCGGCTTGTGGTCCGGTGTCATGACGTCGACGACGCCGGGATGGCGCTTGGCGGCGGCGACATCGAGCGCGGTCACGCGGCCGCGTGAAATGCTGGCAACAGCCATGACCGCAAACAGCATGCCCGGCGGGTGATTGTCGGCGGCGTAGGTCGCCTGCCCCTTCACCTTGAGGATGCCGTCGCGGCGGGTCAGGGGCTGGCCGATGTTCGAGCCGTGGCGCAGATGGGCGGGCGCGCTGGTCAGGTTGAGCTCAGGCATGAATGGCTCCGGACGTCGAGGCAAAGGAAGAGGCCGGCAGCGCGGGGATGCGCGCGGGCGTGCCGGCAGCGGCGAGGGTCAGCGCGCGCACGACGATGCGGCGCGCGAGCTCGATCTTGAAGGCGTTGTCACCGGACGGTTTTGCGTCGGTGAGCGCACGCCAGGCGGCCTCCTGGAACGCGTCTGCCGTCGGCGCGACGTTCCTGAGCACATCCTCCGCGGCGCGGGCGCGCCAGGGCTTTGCGGCGACGCCGCCGAGCGCAAGCCGCGCCTCCCCGATCCTGCCGTTCTCGATTCGCAACGCAGCGGCGGCCGAGACGACGGCAAACGCGTAGGAAGTGCGCTCGCGAACCTTCAGGTAGCGCGCATGCGCGGCAAAGCCGCGCGCCGCAGGCGGCAGACGCACGGCGACGATGAGATCACCCGGTTCGAGCGCCGATTCGCGCTCGGGCGCAGCGCCCGGCAGGCGATGCAGCTCGTCGAGCGCGATCTCGCGCCGCCCGTTCCTGCCCTCGATCTCGACGACGGCATCGAATGCGACCAGCGGCACGCAGAAGTCCGACGGATGCGTCGCGATGCAGTTTTCGCTCCAGCCGAGCACGGCGTGGCTTCGGTTCTCGCCCTCGCGCGCGTCGCATCCGCTGCCGGCCTCGCGCTTGTTGCAGCGGCTGGCGGTGTCATAGAAATACGCGCAGCGCGTCCGTTGCAGCAGATTGCCGCCCACGGTGGCGGCATTGCGCAGTTGCGCCGATGCGCCGGAGAGCAGCGCTTCGGCGACGGCCGGATAGGCCTTTGCAAAGTCCGCGTCATGCGCGAGATCGGCGTTGCTCACCAGCGCGCCAATGCGCACACTACCGTCGGCGAGATGCTCGATCTGATCGAGGCCGCCCAGATGCGTGACGTCGACCAGACGATCCGGTCGGCTGACGCCACCCTTCATCAGATCGAGCAGATTGGTGCCGGCGGCAAGATAGACGGCGCCCGGCTGAGCCGCGGCGGCGACGGCCTCGGCGACCGTGCCGGGCTTGACATAATCGAACTGTTTCATGCGGAGCGCCTCTGATTGGATTCGTCCATGCCGGCCTGCGCCTCGAGCACGGCATCGACGATGCCGGCATAGGCGCCGCAGCGGCACAGATTGCCGCTCATGCATTCGCGGATGCGCTCGGGATCGTTGCCGGCCTGCGCCTCGCTCATCATGCCGATGGCGCTCATGATCTGGCCGGGCGTGCAGAAGCCGCATTGAAAGCCGTCATGGGCAATGAAGGCGGCCTGCACGGGGTGAAGCTGGTCGCCGCGCGCGACGCCCTCGATGGTGAGGATGTCGGCACCGTCATGACTGATGGCGAGTGCGAGGCAGGAGTTGATGCGCTTGCCGTCGACCAGAATGGTGCAGGCGCCGCATTGGCCGCGGTCACATCCCTTCTTGGTTCCGGTGAGATGGAGGCGCTCACGCAGCAGATCGAGCAGCGTGACGCGCGGATCGTCGAGGACGAAGTCGCGCCGCGCACCGTTCACGGTGAGGCTGATGGAGTGGTTCATACAAGGCTCCGATCAGATATGGACATGGGTGATCGCGTAGCGCGCCACCGCCGTGGCCGCCGTCGATCTGCGCCGCCCGGACACAATCCGAGCCAACGTCTCGACGAAGATACGGAGGCACCCTCCGTTTAACAAGGGCCGCCGAAAAATATTTGGAATTCGTCAAAAGCCCGAACGCGGACAACGCGATGCAGCCCTGCAAGGGTTCATTGCAGGGTTCAATCTAACCAATTCGTGATCTACATTGCCGGCATGGACGACCACACCGACCAGACCCGCAAGCCCCGCGCCGACGCCGTGCGCAATCGCGAGCGCGTGCTCGAGGCGGCCAAGACCGTGTTCAACGCGGGCGGTCCGGAGGCGAGCCTCGAGGCCGTGGCCAAGCGTGCCGGCGTCGGCATCGGCACACTCTATCGGCATTTTCCGACGCGCGAGGATTTGTTCGAGGCGGTGTACCGGCGCGAGGTCGAGCAGCTCAGCGAGCTCGCCGAGCAGTTGAAGAACGCCAAGGACCCGGTGGATGCGCTGCGGCGCTGGCTGCGCTCAGGGGTCGAATTCGTTGCCACCAAGAAGGGCATGGTGGCAGCCTTGGCGCTCGCGGTGCAAAGCGGGTCGGAGTTGCATGCCTTTTCCTTTGAGCGCCTGACCAAGGCGATCGGCTCGCTGCTCGATCGCGCAGCCGCGGCTGGCGCGATGCGCGCGGACGTCAGTCCCGAGGACTTGCTGCGCGCGTTCTTCGGCATGTGCTACATGCACGACCAGCCGGGCTGGCAATCCTCGGTGCTGCGGATGCTCGACGTGTTCGTCGACGGGCTGCGGGTACAACCGGCCGGCAAGCCCAAGGTTCGGCTTCCCAAGCCTGCGAAGCCGGCGGTGAAACGGAAGCGATAGCGCGCCGTACTTACCTAAGGTCATGCTAAGATCAGCATCGCCGGGGTTTCAACGCGGAGCCTGTTATGCGCATTGCCGCTTTGCTCGTCATCCTTACGATCGTCTTCGGCACAGCTCCAGCATTCGCCGACGACGTCACTGCGGCGCAGGGCGTCATCCGCGCCCAGGAACAGGCTTTTGCGCACGATGATGCGGCCGGGGCCTATTCCCATGCCGCGCCGGCGATCCGGGAGATCTTCCCCGCGCCCGACATCTTCATGTCCATGGTGCAAAACGGCTACCCGCCGGTCTATCGACACAAGAGCTTTGAGTTCGGCGAGAGCAAGACCGAAGGCAACCGGGTCGCGCAGCGCGTCCACATCGTGGATGCCAATGGCGAGGCCTGGGAGGCGCTCTACACGCTCGAGCTGCAGCCGGACGGCAGCTACAAGATCACGGGTTGTTCGCTGCTGAAGGCGGGACAGGCGGTTTAGGTCGCAAAACCCGGCCCGGTCCTGACCGCATTCATCCGCGACCGGATCAGCAGTGTCACGACGATGACGATATTGACGCCATTCCACGCTACGCCGTTGGCGAAGGCTGCAGCATACGATCCGGTCGCGTCGAAGATGACGCCCGACACCCAGCCGCCGAAGGACATGCCGAACACCGAGGCAAAGATCACGATGCCGACGCGCGTTGCTGCCTGGCTCGCCGGCATCGCCTCGCGCACGATGATGGCGTAGCTCGGCACGATGCCGCCCTGGAACAGGCCGAACATGGCGGAGATCAGATAGAGCGAGGTGAGGCTGTCGAAGAACAGGTAAAACACCAGCGCAAAGCCTTGCGCGAGAGCACCGACCAGAAGCGTGGGGATGCCGCCGATCTTGTCCGCGAGGTAGCCCGAGCCGATGCGGCTGACGATGCCGCAGGCCATCATCAACGAGAGCATTTCGGCGCCGCGCGCCACGCCATAACCGAGGTCGCCACAATAGGCGACGATATGCACCTGCGGCATCGCCATGGCGACGCAGCAGGAGATGCTGGCGATCGAGAGCAGCACGGTCAGCGTGTTGGTCGACAGCTTGAGATCGACCCGCGGCGGCGGCGCATTGGCGTGATTGCGGACCTTGTCGTCGCCCATCTGCGCGCGCAGGACCAGCACCAGGATGGACATCAGACCGACGCACACGATGCCGATCCCGATATGGGTGTAGCGCCAGCCGATCGTCTGCATGCCAAAGCTCACGAGCGGCGGCCACATCGTGCCGGCGACGTAATTGCCGCTGGCGACGATGGTCACGGCAAGGCCGCGATAACGCTCGAACCAGTGCGAGGCCTCCGCCATCAGCGGCGCGAAGGTCGCCGACGTGCCGAGACCGATCAGGAAATACGCCGCCACGAACTGCCAGAGCTGGGTCGACAGTCCCGCGAGCACATTGGCGACGCCGAGGAACGCGATGCTGATCGCCATCGCCGGCACGATGCCGAACCGGTCGGTGATCTTGCCGGCGATCACGCCGCCAAGCCCGAACCCGAACATCAGGAGGGTGAAAGCCAGCGACACCGCGCCGCGCGTGGCGGCAAATTCAGCCTGCACCGCGGGAATCATGACCACGATCGCCCACATGCCGACGCCGCCGATCGAGCCGATCAGCAGCGCAATGACGAGCCGCATCCAGGCCCGACGGGAATCAGGGCTGAATGTCTCGGGTGTTTGTTCTGGATGATTTGGCGCGTGCACGGGCCGGACCATGGCCCGCAGGGGGCCGCAGGGTCAAGCAGCGTGGCGCGATATTGGGCATGCACGGTGCACTGCGGTAAGAAGGAGCTTGGCGAACGCGCGCTTTGCCGTTAATTTGCAATCAGCGTGTGCAACATTGCCGCGCGGAGAGCATGTCGACGGAATGTTGCTGCGATTGACACGATCGATGCGGATCAGGGTGGGGCGCCTCATTGCCCTCGCCTATCTGTTCTGCGTGCTCGCGCCGGCAGCAAGCCTCGCCTGGGGTCATGGCCCCGCGCCATGCCTCGGCGACGACGTTCTGCTCGGCGACATCGTGCCCGCGCACCATCAGATGCAGACGAGCCATACACATGGCGACTCCTCGCATGACAATGCGGGGGCACATGCGCATCACCAGGCCGCTGCACAGGACGCGCCGGCGCCCCATCACCACGGCGGCAAGGGCACGGCCGGACCGTGCTGCGCGATGATGTGTGTGAGCGCGTTGCCGGCCGATCTGCCCAGCTTCGCAAAGCCGCTTCAGCCGGTTTCCGCCTGTGCGCCCGAGATCGTGGCGATCCTGCACAGCGCCGCGCCGCCCCTGCTCTACCGCCCTCCCATCGCCTGATCTGACGCGACGACGTCAGGCCGACGCGCATCCGCGCGCGTGGACCTGTGGTCCTACGACAGATCAGGGATGAATCATGTTGACGCTTTCCGGGGCGAAGTCCGCCGCCGCGTCCGCGGCGCTTGGACGACGACACTTTCTATTTAACTGGCCGCTGCTGGCCGTGGCTGCGCTGGCACTGTCCGGCTGCATGCCGGCAACGACGCAGGTCGCCGGCGTCGATCCTGCCGATCCCTCGGCAAAGGTCGCACGCACCAGCTATCGGTCGACCATCGCGCCGTATACCAGCCTGCGGCCTGCGACGCCGGCACCATGGCGCGAGCGCAACGAGAACGTCGCGCCGCAGCCCAAGCAGGACCGGTAGGAGCGCGCCATGACACATCATCTCGCGCGGGGCCTGCTCGTCCTCACTGCGTTCGGACTCTCCGGCTGCATGGCATTCTCGCCGGACGGAGGCATGACGACGGTCTCGGACCTAACCAGCCAGACCATCAATAAGGATGTCGCCTTCGTCCGGTCGGCCGAGGGCGCGGAGGCCGTCAACGCGGCCGTCCGCCGCTTGCTGGCGCGAACGCTGACCACCGAGACCGCCGTGCAGATCGCGCTGCTCAACAACAGGGGATTGCAAGCGGCCTATAACGAGCTGGCGCTGGCCGAGACCGATCTCGTCGAGCAAAGCCTGCCGCCCAATCCGGTGTTCTCGATCTCGCGGATCTCAGGCAATGGCGCCAGCGAAATCGAGCGCCAGGTGGTCGGCGACATCCTCGCGCTCGCCACCCTGCCGTTCCGCTCCGACATCGCCCGCGACCGCTTTCGTCAGGCGCAGTTGCGTGCAGCGCTGGCGACGCTGCGGCTCGCCGCCGATGTCCGCGGCGCCTATGTCCGCGCCGTGACCGGCAACGAGATGGTGGTGCTGCTGACGGACGCGAAGGCGACGGCGGAATCGACCGCACAACTCGCGGTAAAGCTCGGCGAGACCGGCTCGATCAACAAGCTCGACCAGGCCCGCGAGCAGGTGTTTTACGCCGAAACCACCGCCGACCTCGCGACCGCGCGGCAGACGGCGACGAGCGCGCGCGAAAAGCTTGCGCGCCTGATGGGATTGTGGGACGGCGGCCTCGACTTCCGCCTGCCCAATCAAATGCCGCCGCTGCCGCGCCGGCCGCGGGCATTGCCGTCGATCGAAACCGACGCGGTCGCCCATCGCATCGACCTGCAGATCGCGCGGCTGGAATTGACGGCGCTGGCGAAATCGCTGAACCTCACCGAGGCCACGCGCTTCGTGACGCTGCTCGATCTCGCCGGGATCTCGCGCCGCACCCAGGATCCGGAAGGAGCGCCGTTCCGCGAACGCGGCTTCGACGTGCAGTTCCAGATCCCGATCTTCGACGGCGGCGAGGTTCGGGTGCGGCAGGCAGCAGAGACCTACAACCTCGCCTTCAATCGTCTGACCGAGCGCGCCGTGAACGTCCGCTCGGAAGCGCGCGATGCCTATCGGGTCTATCGCTCCAGCTACGATATCGCGAGCCACTACCAGCGCGAGATCCTGCCGCTGCGCAAGATCATCACCGAGGAGATGCAGCTCCGCTTCTCCAGCATGCAGGTCGATATCTTCGCGCTGCTCACCGAGGCACGACAGCGCCTCGCATCGCTGCGCGGCGCGATCGATGCCAGGCAGAAGTTCTTCCTCGCCCAGTCCGACTTGCAGACCGCCGTCAACGGCGGCGGCGCGCCTGCGGCCGGCGGCGACAATTCAACCACCATCGCCGCGGCAGCGCCTGCCGACGGCGGCCACTGACATGGAGGCCGAGATGTTTTCCCGCCGAGGATTCCTGGGCACTGCCGCGCTAGCCAGCGCATCCGTCGTCAGCGGCCGCGTGCAGGCCGCCTCGATCCCGGAAGCCCCGCACATGGACAAGGTGGTGATGCAGCCGCCGCTGCATCCGACCAGCGGCCCGGACTATCACCCCGTCGTCACGCTGAACGGCTGGTCGCTGCCGTTCCGCATGAACGGCGACTGGAAGGAATTCCATCTCGTCGCCGAGCCCGTGGTGCGCGAGTTCGCCGAGGGCATGAAGGTGAATTTGTGGGGCTATAACGGCCAGTCGCCGGGACCGACGATCGAGGCCGTCGAAGGCGACAAGGTTCGTATCTTCGTCACCAACAGACTGCCCGAATACACCACCGTGCACTGGCACGGCATGATCATTCCCAGCGGCATGGACGGTGTCGGCGGACTGACCCAGCCGCACATCCAGCCTGGCAAGACCTTCGTCTACGAGTTCGAGATGAAGAAGAGCGGGACCTTCATGTACCACCCGCATTCCGACGAAATGGTGCAGATGGCGATGGGCATGATGGGCATGGTCGTCGTGCATCCGCGCGATCCGAACTTCCGCGCCGTCGACCGCGACTTCGTCTTCGTGATGAGCACCTATCGCGTCGATCCCGGCACCTATCTGCCGCAGGTCAACGAGATGACCGACTTCAACATGTGGACCTGGAATGCGCGGGTGTTTCCCGGCATCGATCCGTTGCCGGTCAGGCTCGGCGACAAGGTGCGCGTGCGCATCGGCAATCTCAGCATGACCAACCATCCGATTCATCTGCACGGCCACAGCTTTGCGGTGACCTGCACCGACGGCGGCTGGATTCCGGAGAGCGCGCAATATCCTGAGACGACGACCGACGTGCCGGTCGGCGCGGTGCGCGTGTTCGACGTGCTCGCCGACAATCCCGGCGACTGGGCGTTCCACTGCCACAAGTCGCATCACACCATGAATGCGATGGGACACGCGGTGCGCAATCTGATCGGCGTGTCGCGCAAGGATCTCGCCAAGGCCGTCGGCAAGCTCGCGCCCGACAGCATGGCGATGGGCTCGACCGGCATGGCGATGGGCAACATGGAGATGCCCGCGCCCGACAACACGCTGCCGATGATGACCGGCACCGGCCAGTTCGGCCCGATCGAGATGGGCGGCATGTTCACGGTGATGAAGATCCGCGAGGACCTCGCGCGCGACGATTATCGCGATCCCGGTGCCTACCAGTTCCCGCAAGGCACCGTCGCCTACGAGATCACGCCGCCGGCCCCGGAGCCGCCGCGGCAACAACCAGGCGGCCCGCCGATGAAGAACATGAAGATGTGAGCTTGCCGATGAACCACCACCAACTGGAGAGACCAATGAACAAGACGATCAAACTCGCCCTCGCGCTGGCTGCGCTTTCGATCGCGCCGGCCTTTGCCCACGAGCAGCACGGGCATGGGACCTTTTCGGCCGGCGAGCCCGGCGATTCCAAGAAGCCCGCCCGCACGATCGAGATCTTGATGAACGAAATGGACTACACGCCCGCCAGGATCGAGGTCAAACGCGGCGAGCAGATCCGTTTCGTGCTGCGCAATGTCGGCAAGGAGGACCACGAATTCCTGCTCGCCACCACCAAGGAGAATCTCGCGCATGCGGTGGAGATGAAGAAGCATCCGCACATGGAGCACGACGACCCCAACGGCGTGCGGCTCGCACCGAACAAGACGGCCGAGATCCTCTGGAAATTCAGCAAGGCCGGCACATTCGAGTTTTCCTGCCTGATCCCCGACCACCGCGACTACGGCATGGTCGGCCACGTCACCGTGAAGTAACGAGGGAGCCTTCGATGAACCGCATCATCCGTATCGCTGCCGCGTTGGCGCTGACCGTCGGTCTTGCCGCCGGAGCCTTCGCGGCCCAGGGCGCCGCGATCAGCGGCGAGGTCAAGAAGATCGACGAAGGCACCGGCAAGATCACGCTCAAGCACGGACCGGCGAAAAGCCTCGGCATGGATGAACCCATGACCATGGTCTACCGGGTCAGGGACCCTGCCTTGCTCAAGCAGGTGAAGGTCGGCGACAAGGTCACCTTCGAAGCCGAGGAGGCGGCTTCGGGGTATACGGTGACCAGAATAGAGAAGGCGAAGTAGGCAGCCCTCGTCGTTCCGGGGGCGATGCGCTGCATCGAACCCCGGAATCTCGAGGTTCGGGGATCGCCACCATGACTTAAACGGCGACGCCCGCAGAGATACCTCTCTCTTTTCCACAACTTTAAATAATGGCAAGATGACCCTTATTTGAGTCATGGAGCGCATTATGGAGCAGGATCATATCGACAAGGCTATTGTTGAAAACTACCGCAAACTGCGAACACGGATGGGCGCGCTGACTGCGGCTTTCCCGGTCGTCGTCATCTTGATCGGACTCCTTTGGGGCATTCGTCTCCAGCCCTCGTTGAGCGATTACTATTTTGCCCAGGACGCGGTTCAAGGCAGGGCGGATCTCTATCCCGTCCGGCTTTGGTTCTGCGGTTTCCTCTTCGCTGTCGGCGTGTTCTTGTACCGCTACAAGGGCTTCTCGAAAAATGAAGACCGCTGGCTCAGCCTTACCGGCGCATTTGTCCTGGGCGTTGCGATCTTTCCCATGGCCGTCTCCGGCAAGACGAGTCCATTCACACTCGCATCGTTCGGCCTTCCGAATGTGACGCTGCACGGAATCAGCGCGGTGCTGGCGTTCGCCTGTATCGGCATCATCATATTCTGGTACTCGGACTCGACGCTGTCGAAGCTCAAGAAGGACAGTGCGGCCCGCAAATGGTTCAGGAGGGCCTACTTCCTGATCGGCACCTACATGTTGCTGGCCATGGCAGGCTCGGTCATCATGCATTTCCTGCATACGGATCGAGAGAACGATTCCTACATCCTGTATGTGGAGTGGTCCGGCCTCTGGGCCTTTGCCCTTTATTGGTTCGTGAAGAATCTCGAGCTTCGTTACGTTGCGGAGTCGATCAGGAAGGGGACGACCGCACCGTCGCCCATGGGCAAGGCCGATGTCCTGGACGCGCTGTAGATCCGGAGCGTGAAGTGGCGGTTCCCGTCTAAGGCCTGAGGCTGGGTGGCTGTTGGTTCGCCGCCCAGAGCCTCCGCCTGGAATGATCTCTCGGGGCCCCCCGACGCCCTCTCCCTTCACGCTTGCCCGCACCCTCCGTTAACCGTTTGCTAACCATACACCCGGCAAGAATTGCCGAGTGAAGTCGAGTGTCGTCAGCCGCGTAAGACGGGAGCCCCCGTGGACGCCAGTGCGGTGCCTCACTTTCGGAACGGCGGCCCTTCGGCCGCCGCGCAGACAATTGGGGCGCGCGGACGGCAGTCGCGCGGGGGAGCAGCTACCATGGTCGACGTCACCGCGGGACAGGGCGTAGGCAGCACGAACGCCGGCTTCCCCACCCTTGCCGAGGTCGGGAACATCCTCAAGCGCGGCGATATCGCGCTGGCCCTCGGCGTCCTCACCATCCTGGTGGTGCTGATCCTCCCGCTGCCCGCGATCGTGCTGGACCTGTTCCTGGCGATCTCGATCACGCTCTCGATCCTGATCCTGATGACGTCGCTGTTCATCCAGGCGCCGCTGGAATTTTCCGCCTTCCCGACCGTCCTGCTGATCTCGACCATGCTGCGCCTGTCGCTCAACATGGCCTCCACCCGCCTGATCCTGTCGCACGGGCACGAGGGCACGGATGCCGCCGGTCACGTCATCGAGGCCTTCGGCAGCTTCGTGATGGGCGGCAATTTCGTCATCGGCATCATCGTCTTCGCCATCCTGATCATCGTCAACTTCGTGGTCATCACCAAGGGTTCGGGCCGTATCGCCGAAGTCGCCGCCCGCTTCCACCTCGACGCCATGCCCGGCAAGCAGATGGCGATCGACGCCGACCTCTCCGCCGGCCTGATCGACGAGGCGGTCGCCAAGCAGCGCCGCAAGGACCTGGAGGACGAGAGCGGCTTCTTCGGCGCCATGGACGGTGCCTCGAAATTCGTTCGCGGCGACGCCATCGCGGGCCTCCTGATCGTCTTCATCAACGTCGTCGGCGGCATGATCATCGGCGTGGCGCAGCAGGGCCTCTCCTTTGCCGACGCCGGCCGCAGCTACACGCTGCTGACCGTCGGTGACGGCCTCGTCACCCAGGTGCCGGCGCTGATCGTCTCGACCGCGGCCGGCCTGCTCGTCTCCAAGGCCGGCGTCTCGGGCGCTGCCGACAAGGCGCTGATGAAGCAGTTCTCCGGCTACCCGCAGGCGCTCGCGATGTCCGCGGCGGTCATGCTGGTGCTGGCGGCGCTGCCGGGCATCCCGACCCTTCCGTTCCTGGCGCTCGGCGCCGGCGCCGGCGCGCTCGCCTGGCACGCCCGCAACCGCAACCGGGCGACTGCAAGGGCTGCCGAAATTGCAAAGACCGCACCTGCACCGGGAACGCCGGGCGCGTCGGGCGCCGCTGCGACCGAGGAGCCGATCTCGGCTGCACTCAAGATCGACGACCTCAAGATCGAGCTCGGCTATGCGCTGCTGCCGCTCGTCAACGGGCCGGACGGCACCGACCGCCTCACCGAGCAGATCAAGGCGCTGCGCCGCTCGCTCGCGATCGAGATGGGTTTTGTGATGCCCGCCGTGCGCATTCTCGACAACGTCCAGCTCGAAGCCAACACCTACATCATCAAGATCAAGGAAGTCGACGCGGGCTCCGGCAAGATCTGGCCGAACCAGTTCATGGTCATGGACCCCGGCGGCAGCCAGGTGCAGGTGCCCGGCATCCACACCACCGAGCCGACCTTCGGCCTGCCCGCGACCTGGGTCGATGCCAGCCTCAAGGAGGAGGCCTCGCTCAAGGGCTATACCGTCGTCGACGCCGCGACCGTGCTCTCGACCCACCTCACCGAGCTGCTCAAGGCCAACATGTCGGACCTGCTCTCCTATGGCGAGGTGCAGAAGCTGCTCAAGGAGCTGCCGAAGGAGCAGAGCGAGCTGGTCAAGGACATCGTGCCGGGACAGGTCACGGTCTCCGGCATCCAGCGCGTGCTGCAGCTGCTGCTCGCCGAGCGCATCTCGATCCGCGACCTCTCGACGATCCTCGAGGGCATCGCGGATTCGCTCGCTTTCTCGCGCAATCCCGCCACCATGGTCGAGCACGTCCGCGCGCGGCTGGCGCGGCAGATCTGCGCGCAGAACACCTCCTACAACGGTTATCTGCCGCTGATCGCATTGTCGGCGCGGTGGGAGCAGGCCTTTGCCGAATCCATCATCGGCCAGGGCGAGGAGCGCAGCCTCGCGATGCAGCCCTCGAAGCTGTCGGAGTTCATGACCGGCGTGCGCGAGGCGTTCGAACGCGCCGCCCGCGAGGGCGAGGCGCCGGTGCTGGTCACCTCTGCGGCAATTCGTCCCTTCGTGCGCTCCCTGGTCGAGCGGTTCCGGGCCCAGACCACCGTGCTGTCGCAGGCGGAAATCCACCCGAGGGCAAGGTTGAAAACGGTCGGAAGCATCTGATTTGCCTTAAGAAGCCGTATGTTTTTTGGCCACAGGCAAATGGTTTTTGAGTTCCGGGCGCCTTGTCGACCAGATGTCGATAAAACGCCTTGCAGGCACATTACGTACTTGAAATAATTATATAATTGCACGATTGGAGGCCGCTTCTGATCGCGGACTCTCACGTCGTGTCACGCTCTTGTGATCGCCTCTTGGGAACGAATCCCCCCAATACTAGGTTGTTGGGCATCGGAAGCATGAACCTGCCCGAACAGGGCGGCGACTACTTCGGGTAGAGGGCGGCAGGAGCCTTCCATGAACCACTCGATTTACAGCGCAGATCGCTCGACCCACCTGAAGATCGTGGTCGTGGCCCTCGTCGCAGGGATCGCGGTGGCAGGCTTCGGCATCACGGCGCGCACGGGTTCGGACGAAGGTCTGACCCAGACCGCCCGCGTCATCAAGGCCGGCAAGCCGGTTGTGATCACCAGCTCGAACGCTTCACTCGTTCGCTAAGGAGACATGAGTTTCAGGAATTCACGCGGCTCTTTATCAGCCCCCCAAAGTCGCCACGTGGATATGTAGACGACCCCAACCCCAAGTCGACTACAGAAAGCGCCCGCCCCCCACGGGCGCTTTCTCATGTCTGGGGTCCGTCATCGCGACGGAGTGGGGCGAACTGCCGTCAATCCTCCAACGAGCATCCGCTACCGCGCCCCATAGGTCGGCGGCGGCGCCTGCAGGGTCGGAGCTGCCGCAGCGAGGAGCTCCTCCTTGCGTCCCGAGAGCGGCGGATAGATGCGCCTGCGGTTGATGGTCTCCTTGGTCGCCTTCGCGGCCGCGCCGGTGGTGCGGACTTCGCGGTCCCACCCTTCCGTATAGAGCGCGCCCCAGCCACCGAGATCGAGCACGGTCACATACCAATCGATCCGCAGCGGGAGCAGCGGCAGGCCTGCGAGATCGGCCACCACATTGTGCCCGGCGAAACGGCCCATCGGGCGGGCGAACTGGCAGGACATCACGGTCGGATGCAAGCCGTCGACCACGCTCGAGGCAACGTCGCCGGCCGCAAACACACCGTCGGCATCCGCAACCCGCATGAAGGGATCGACGAGAAGACGCCCGAGGCGGTCGCGTGCACCCGGAAAGCTCGCCGCCAAGGGGCTCGCGCGCATCCCGGCACACCAGATCACCGTCTGCGCCGGAATGAACTCGCCAGAGCTCAGGCGCAGGCCGCCGGCCTCGACGGATGCGACGCGCACGCCGAGCCGCGTCTCGACGTCGAGCGAGGCCAATGCCGTCTCGATGACCGGACGCGCATGCGCGCCGATGCTGGCGCCGACCACAGGATTGGGATCGACCAGGATGATGCGTCGGCTGCCATTGATGCCGGCGCGCGCCAGCC
This sequence comes from Bradyrhizobium sp. SZCCT0153, assembly GCF_018129995.1. GTDB lineage: Bacteria > Pseudomonadota > Alphaproteobacteria > Rhizobiales > Xanthobacteraceae > Bradyrhizobium > Bradyrhizobium japonicum_G. Next base: position 897,156 of record NZ_JAFCKS010000001.1, on the reverse strand, counting down.
TGTCGGGCATCTCGGCCGCGACCTCGATGCCGGTGAAGCCGGCGCCGACCACAACGACCGTCGCGCGCCCCGGCGCGGGCGCGCTGCGTCCAAGCGAAGTCAGATGATCCTCGAGTCGGAGCGCCGCGGCATAGGTGTCGACGTCGAAAGCATGCTCGACAAGGCCGGGAACGTCGGGACGCATCACTTCGCTGCCGAGCGCCAGCACCAGCCGGTCATAGGCCAGCGTCTCGTCGCCGCCGCCGGTGACCAGCGAGATCTCGCGCCGGACGGGATCGATGGCTTCGACCTCGCCGATCCCGTGACTGACGCCGATCGGATCCAGCAGTTGCGGCAGCGGAAGCGCGACCTCGCTGAGGTCGACCTCGTAATTGCGGACGCGGATGTTGTGATAGGGATTGCGATCGACGAGGCGGATCTCGATGTCACTGCCGGCCGCACCGATCTCGTCGCGCTTGCGCGCGGCACCGATGGCCGCCCACAGACCCGCAAATCCGGCGCCGAGCACGACGATACGCGCCATGTCCGTGACTGCATTCCCAAGAGAGTGACAAGGAAGCGACGAGCGATCGAGGCGTCCGACCGCGCAGACAGATATAGCTCATCCGGCCGGGCGGACCAACTGTCGCGGTACCGGCCGGCAGCACAAATTCTCGGTGCGGCTCAGGCCTCGCGCAGTTCCGACGGCGTCGCGCCAAAGCGCTTGCGGAAGGCGCGGTTGAAATAGGACAGGTCGGAGAAGCCCGATGAGTGTGCGATGTCGCTGATCTTGCGCGTCCTGGCGCGGGGATCGCCGAGCAGCTTGCGCGCCTGCAGCAGGCGCTGCTCCAGCACAAATTCGGTGAATGTGGTTCCGGCCTGCTCGAACAGGCGTTGAGCCTGGCGCGGGCTCAAGCCGGAGCGCGTCGCGATCTCGGACAGGCAGAGATCATTGCGGCCGAGAGCGGCCATCACGTCGGCGCGCATGAGATCGAGACGGGCCGCCGCATGACCTCGCCCGCGCGCGAGGCTTGCATGCTCCGCATCGGTGCCGAGCAAAAGACCGACGAGATCGACCATGTGCTGCGCCGTGAGGCGCTGGCCCACGGCGTCGAGATGCGGCGCATGATGGGCGGCAAGGGCATGGTAGCGGAAGATCGTCTCGGCGATTGCACCGTCGGAGAGCACTTGCGACAGCTTGTCCTCGGCACGCGGGTTGATGTCGAGCAGCGCCCGGCGCGGCATGCGGATGCTGGTGAAGCGATCTTCGTCGGTATGGCCGACCGTGCCGGTGATGGCCATGTCGACGAGCACCATCTGCGCCGGCGCAAGCTCGACGGTATGGCCGTTCTGCCCGACGCGGACGAGGCCCGCATGGCCCGCGATCAGGACGAGGTCGTCGCTGCCGTCGGCAAGATGGCTCTGGGTGCGTGAATATTGCGCGGAGGCGCCTTCGGGAATGGCCAGCGCGATGTTGTCGACCACGCTGATCTGGAGCCGGCAATCGATGCTGTCGCCACGGCTCGGCCCGATGTCCAGGCCGCAGGAACCGAAAGCCCGTTCGCGCCAATGCTCAAAGGCCGGACCCATCGGCAGGCCCGCATATTGGTGAACGAAGATGCCCGGCGTTCTCGCTGCATCCATCTGATTTCTCGCCCCTCTCCGGCACCATGATCGGCGGTGTCGACTGCAAATTCCGGGCATTTGACGCCGCGAAACGCGGAGAGGTTCAAATCGGGGACGGATTTGGCGGGACTTGTCGGATCACGACGACCGGATGGACCGGGGCGACAGAGCGATGCGCAGGCTGCGCTCCCTCCCCTCCTCGCTGGGCCCTTCTGCAAAAAATAAAAAACAACCCCATGCACAGTAGAGACGCGGCTGCCGGGCGGCACACGATGCAGTCGGTCAAGCCATTGCGGCGTCGGGCAAATCAGCGGCAGACCGGCAAGGAGCGCGGCATCTGCGGCGCGGCTTCGCTTTCGCAGCCGGACACGCCGTCAGCCAGGCGCGATTCAAGGCCCGCACGAATTCGTATTTTACGAACACCATTTGACGCGTCGGGCAAAACAGTGGCACTATGCCATGCTAGCCCGTTTCGGAAATCGCGACCGGCTGGTCGCCATACGCGGCGCGCGAACGTCCCGCTGTCCCGAAAATCCAATGGAGGGGCGATCTTCGTTCGATGCTCGTCAAACATCAGCAGAACCGTTCCAGCACGTTCTCGCCTTGGATTTGAGCGCCGTCGGAAAGTGACGGTTCTCTCCTCGTCCTGCACAGGTCATCCTCGAAATGCCTGTCTCGGCAAATTACCGTGTCTCACTTCAGGGGTGCAGCCCAGCACTGTCACCGTAATCACCTAGACTGACTGAATCACTGATCCCTCTGCGTCGCAACAGCCGCCTTTCTCAACAGAATCGGTCAAAATGCGAAGAACTCAAACTGAGCCAATCTAGTCCGCCGTGCCTTAATAAGCGGACCTCAACGAGGTGCGCCGACACTTCGCTGATGGGCCAAAAGCGGACATTCACCATGTTAAGGCTTTCGCTGAGCCGACTGCCTTTTGATCGCGTTAAATCAGCCACCTCGGTATTGTTACCGCTAGGGTTGCATTGCAATAGCCCGGCGGGTAAGCAGAACGATGGGCCTCAAACCTGCTTTCATGCGCGATGTTCCGGCTGATGTTCCTTCGATGAGGAAGGTACTTGGTCCGAATCTAGGCAAGCAATACGCTGCAAATCCTAATCTGGCGAGATACGCGTTCGTCCTCAAATTCCCGGATGGTGTTGTCACCGGACGCGCGGTTGCACATGCTTTAGGAAAAATACCAACTCCGCGGGGCCCGACCTTGCTCGCAGGTCAACACTTTACGGTAGAAGCAATGGGGCTCGCCAAGGCGGCAGGCTGTGAAGTGATTGCCGTTCACGAGTTCTTTTGGACCGACGCAGCATACGCCGACAGATTTAGCGACCGACCGCTAAAGCGCTAGAGGATGCGATGGCCTCACCCCGGTGTTTTGCGATTGCCAACCCATGCCGATCGGAGAAGCTGGAATGGTTCTCGGCGAGATCGCTTTGCTTACCATCATTGTCGTCGGCTTTGTCCAAGGCGACAGCATTAAGCCCGATGACACCCCAGAGAAGTTTCCCGGTGGGGGTCCTGGCGGCGATTTTTCGAACTAAGCCTTGAGACAAACGTCGAGCGAAGTCAGCTTTGGGTCACAGGCCGACTTCCGAACCGACTTGAGCCTAGGTCGGCTTATCTCCTGAAGCCAGACATAGCGGCCCTGTCAGCGAACGGCGGCAACGGGCCAGAAGCGGAAGTCGGCCTAAGGCAGAATGAAAGTCCGCCAGATGAGGCCTAGTTCATCTTACGAGCCGTAGTTTGATGAGGTGGTCCAAAAGGCCCCGGCCCCTCAGAGACATCGCAGAGTTCCACTTGCATTCTCCCAAGCTGCGAATACCCTGCGCAAATATTCGGGGCTTCCATGCGCGCACTTGGCTGGTTCTTCTTAATCCTTTTGCTTTCCTTGACGATAGGTCCGACGCACGCCGAACGCCGGGTCGCGCTGGTGATAGGCAATTCCGCCTATAAGAGCGTGCCGAAGCTGGCGAATCCTGTGAATGACGCCGCCCTGGTTGGCGGCATGTTCAAGAAAGCTGGGTTCGATTTCGTCGAGATCAGGACTGATCTCAACATTGCCGAGACGCGGAAGACGCTGAGGGAATTTGGCCTTCGGAGCCGGGATGCCGACATCGCCGTTGTTTATTATGCGGGGCACGGGATCGAGGTCGATGGCATCAACTATTTAGTTCCAACTGATGCTGCGCTGGAAGTCGATACGGACGTATACGACGAGGCACTTCCGCTCGACCGTATTCTCGCGACGATCGAACCGGCCAAGCAGCTTCGCCTTGTCATTCTCGATGCCTGTCGTGACAACCCGTTCGCGGGATCGATGAAACGTACCGTGGCCAGCCGTTCGATTGGTCGCGGTCTTGCTAAAGTCGAGCCTTCAAGCCCGAACACGATGATCGCCTTTGCGGCAAAGGCCGGCTCGACAGCGTCAGACGGCGCCTCGAAGAACAGCCCATTTGCAACGGCCGTGGTGGAGCGTTTGCCAAAGCCCGGGCTCGACCTCCGTAAAGCCTTTGGCTTCGTCCGCGACGATGTTCTCAAGAGCACGGATTATCGCCAAGAGCCCTACGTCTACGGTTCTCTCGGTGGCGAAGATCTGCCGCTGGTCCCGGCCGCTCCGGCTATGGGACCGCAAGCCGATCCGCAAGAGGCCGTCCGCCGCAACTACGAACTTGCGCTACAACTCGGTACCCGCGATGGCTGGACCGTATTCCTTGCGCAGTATCCCGATGGGTTTTACGCCGGTCTCGCAAAGGGTCAGCTCAACAAGATCGCGGCGGAAGAGGCGCGAGCTGCTGCAGCAGACAAAGCGCGACAGGCCGAGGAGGAGAAGGCACGTCTCGCTGCTGATCGCGCCAACAGGGCTGAACAGGAGAAGGCAGCGGCGGCCGCGAAAGCTGCCGAGAACACCCGGCTTGCGGCAGAAAAGGCCAAGAGGGCGGAAGAGACGAAGGCAGCAGAAGCCGAGCAGCGGCGCAAGGATGCAGAGGCAGCCGTTTACAAAGCGCTTGCCGAAAAGCAGGCCGCCGAGGCCGCGCTTGCTGATAGGATTGCCAAGGAAAAGGCTGCAGCCGAGCTTACGACGCAGCCGGCCACCAGGGTAACCAACGACAAGAACGACGACCTGAAGGTCGCGGATCTCCCGCCGACGCCGCCGCAGCCATCTCTCTCGCCCCAAGAGACGATCAAGCTGGTTCAGTCTGAGTTGCACCGCGTGGGCTGTCTGACAAACGCAGGTGACGGTGACTGGAACACCGCCTCACAGCGCTCCTTGACGCTGTTCAACAAATTTGCCGGGACGAAATTCGACACCAAGCTTGCCAGCTTCGAAGTACTCGATGCCATCAAAGGCAAGCCCGGTCGGGTTTGTCCACTTGCCTGCGAGCGCGGCTTCAGGGCCGATGGCGAAAGCTGTGTCAGGATCACGTGCCGGTCTGGCTATCACATCAATAGCGACAACGAATGTGAAAAAGGCCAAGACAAGAAACCTGTCGCGGCGCGTGAATCGCCGAAGGCAGTAGACGACGAGCGCAAGCAGGTCGAATCAGCGCCTCCGAAGCAACAAGCGAGATCAAGTGGCCAGATGATCTGCTCGAGTGCCGGTTGCCGGCCCGTCAAGCCCGGATGTCACGTCGAGCAGCGGAAGTATTACAGCACATCCATAAGCGCAGCCACAGAAGTGTGCAACTGACATAGTTGTTGCAGTCCCCGGCCGATGGCCGCAGTTAGAACTTGAGCCCCGTCTCGAAGGATGGTCGGCGGAGCAGCTAACGTCTGAAACGGGTCAAAGTGAGAAGTCCGGGCGCTCAACCGGCAGGTCGGCCTTACCCCCAACTAAGGACATGGTCTTGCCGCCACGCAAACTGACGCTTTGGGCCAGAACCGGACATCGGCGCGAAGTTCATTTACGTCTTTGTAGTGACGAACCCTTCGCTCCATGCATCCTTGTCGACTTCCATCTTGCTGACTTGGAAACAGTCGGGATAGTCGCGAAAACCCTCAAACTGGAGTTTGCGCCTTCTTGCGGCTTCCGCTTCGGCAGCGCTGCTGTAGACCCCGATGAGCTTATCGTCAGTCTCGTTTTCATCGACGCCGCCTTCAAGTGGTCGACTATGCCAGAGCAGAAAAACCGAGCCCATTTGGTGTACGATCCTTCCCTTCCTACGACGTTCTCATTGGCTCGAATACGTTCTTGGGTCAAAAAATGCAGCGAGACCGGAGACGACTGCAACAACCGCCAAAAATAGGACAGTGGTAGGATCGATGAACAGATACAAGGCTGCCGCTATTCCGATGATGGTCAGCGCTGGGCCAATGAGCGCAGGGTGCGTCTTAAGCCAGTTGATCACCCTGTGGCGGACCTGAGGGATGTAGGCGGTAGCCGCGAGGAGAGCGACAAGTACAACAAGCCATTTCGGCATGGGACGCAGCACCTCATTTGTCCTACAACCACAATAGCTAAGCACGCTTTCGCCCGCATGAAGAATAGAGTTCAAATTATAGCGACTACCGGCCAATGTCTGTCTTGGGTCAAAATGCGAAGAACTCAACCTGAGCAAATCTTGTCCGCCATGCCTCAACAAGCGGACCTCGTGGAGCGATGCTGCCACTTCGCCGATGGGTCAAAATGCGAAGAACTCGACCTGAGCAAATCCTGTCCGCTATGACTCAATAAGCGGACTCGTGGAGCAGAGCGGGCCGTTTCTCCGAAGGGGCGCAACAGAAATGCTCTCGGGGACGCATAAGAGTTCAGCTTCTCGCGACTGACGTCTGCCGGCGGCCACTCGAACCACAAGAAGCGTCAAGCTGCGGACTTCACGCGCTTTGGGAATTCGGTGACAGTGCACTAAATTCCTGATCATCCGTCTTCCTCCACGGATGGCCTGGGCCCGCGCTTGAGACTACGTGATCATGGTGGCGGTCACATACCTCCAACTACGGCGAGCGTGCATTGGAGCGGCTGCTCGCCGGTGTGGCCACAGCTCACTCTTGCAACAAGCTCTTGGGGTCATGGGTCCTGGCTTTCGCCAGGCGGACGATGGAAATCTACTTCTTCGCCGGAACCTGCGCCTGCGATGGCGGCACGGTCTCGATCAGCTTGCCGGAAAATACCGGCGCCGAGGTCGGCTGACCATTGGGCGAGCCGCCGGGCTGCTCGACGGTGACCGCGTAGGTGGCGCCGTTGACGACGTCGGCATCGTAGGCGGCGAGCAGCGGACGCGCGGTGAAGTCACTGCTGCCGATCACGCCGAGCGAGCGCGGGCGCGGCAGCTTGTCGGAGATCAGCCAGAGCTCGAAGCTCTTGCCGGGCTCCGGCGTCGCGCCGACCTTGCGCACGGTGAAGTTCCTGGTCGTACCGTCGATGGTGAGGATGAAGGCGGGGCCACCGGCCTGGCCCTGCAACAGCGCGACATATTGCGACGACGCCGCGAGCGGCGCCGGCGTCTTGACCTCGACCGTCTGGATGCGCGGCGCGGGACGCAGGGCCCCAGGCAGCGCATCGGGCAGGAAGATCTGGAGCGACAGCGTCACCAGCAGCGCGGCCGCAAGCGCGCCGACGGCGGATGCGACGGTGCGCCAGCGCTTCACGCGGCCCTCGAGCCGGATCACATTGGTGTTGTCCACGACCGGCGCCGGCGGCGCGCGCGCGACATCAGGATCGGGTGCATGGACCTGCGGCATGAAGACCGGCGCGATGTCGGGAAGCGCATCGGGGTCCGGGCGCGCGGTTTCGGATTGCGCCGCTTCGGATTGCGCGGCTTCGGAAGGCTGCGGCTCCGGTTGCTCCGTGCGGTCCGATGACGCTTCCGGCGGCACGGCTTCGAACGAGAAAGACTCCGGTACGGGTGGCGGCGGCGAGGCTTCGGACAGCGCGGGGGGCTGCTGTGCGAAGCCCGTCCGCGCGAGCTCGGACCTGATGTTCTCCCACACGACCGGACGCGGCTCGATCGTGCCTACCATCTGGTTGAGCACGCCGAGCCGGAATTCCCACGCCTGCACGATCGCGGCGAACTCGGTGTCCACCGCCATCATGATCGCAACCTGCGTGCGCTCGTCGGCATCGAGTGTGCCGAGCGCATATTCCGCAGCAAGCGCGATATGGTCTTCCGTGTAGGCCATCACATGCAGTCCAGAACCACCCTCACAACATCAGCCCTCATAGTCCGAGGCATTCGCGGATATCCAACATGCTGCGCCGCAGCCACGTCTTGACCGTGTTGACGGGCGCCGAAAACTTCTCCGCCAATTGCTCGCGGCTCCAGCCGTTGTAATAGGCGAGAAGCACGAGCCTCTGACGGTCCGGCTCGAGCCGGCCGATACATTCCAGGAGCCGCTTCAACTCTTCCGTCATCTCACGGCGCGCCAGCGGATCGGGACTGTCGGCCGCAACCTCCATCGCCTGAGGCTCTTCCTCGATGGAGGATTCCGTCTTCTTGCGCACGATGTCGATGGCACGGTTGCGCGCGATCGACGCCATCCACGTGATCGGCGACGACAAGGCCGGATTGAACTGGCCAGCGCTGTTCCAGATCTTGACGTAGGCCTCCTGAATGACCTCCTCCGAGAGATCCTGTCTGCGCAAGATACGGAGCACGACGCCATAGAGTTTCGCGCGCGTGGCGACGTAAAGGCGCTCGAACGCGGCCTGATCGCCCTTGGCGACCGCCTCAATCAGCCCGACCAGCTCTGCTGGCGTCAGCATTCAGCCCCCCAACGCGCAGGCCCCGGCGCGTCGTTCCGCGCGGACCCAGGCACTCCGCCACCATAGCGCGCAGCAAAGCCCATCACCAAGGGGCGGGGCGCCACGCTGTGGATAGCAAACGCGAAAACCCGGACCTTGCGGGCCCGGGTTCAGCAGATTCTCGGCGGTTCGACCGCTGACTGCGTTTTTAGGCGACGGCGCCGATGCGGGCGCGCATCAGGCCGATGCTGTCGAGGTCGGCCTGCTCGCGGGCGTTTTCCTCGGCGCGTTCGCGGGCCTGGTCGCGCTCGTCGAGGAGCTCGACCTTCTTCAGTTCCTCGAAGGCTTCCGCCAGCGCACCCTTGGCTTCGTCGAGCTGGCCCTTCAGCTCGTCGGCCGAGCGGGTCAGGTTCTCGCGGCGCTGGATGGCAGCCTTGGCATAGGTCGGATAGGCGAAGTGCGAGGGATCGTTGATCCCGGCACGCTCCTGCTCGGTCGAGATCTCGCGTTCAAGATCGGTCGACATCCGCTGGAAGTCGGCGATCATGGTCTCGATCTGGGTGACCCGGCGGCGCTTCTCGTCGACCTGAAACTTCTTCAGGCGGATGAGGGTATCACGTGACTTCATCGACTCGTACTCCCCAGAAGTCCCTTGGCTGCACGTGGGACGGCACCGGTCTCCCCACGGGCCCGACTGGGGCCAAGACCGGCTCTGCTACTCTGTGGGATCGGATGATGACGGGACAAAGTTAGCGTTCCGTTTCCAAATTGCCGAGGATTTGCGCCAACTGGCGGTAGCCGTCCGCCAGCGACGCATTTTCGTCCTTGCGCTGGCGCAGGAAGGCCTCCAGCGGCTCGTGCAGGCGGATTGCCTCGTCGACCTCGGGGCTGGAGCCGGCCCGGTAGGCGCCCAGACGGATCAATTCCTCCATGTCGGCATAGGTCGCCATCACCGCCCGCGCCTTCTGGATCGTCGGCCAGAACTCCGGGTCGGCCGATTTCGGCATGGTGCGGGAGACGGATTTGAGGATGTTGATGGCGGGGTAGCGGCCGCGCTCGGCGATCGAGCGCTGCATCACGATGTGGCCGTCGAGGATGCCGCGGACGGCATCCGCAATCGGCTCGTTATGGTCGTCGCCGTCGACCAGCACCGTGAAGATCGCGGTGATGGCGCCCTCGCCCAGGCCCGGCCCGGCGCGCTCCAGAAGCTTCGGCAGCTCGGTGAAGACGGTCGGCGTGTAGCCTTTGGCGGTCGGCGGCTCGCCGGCGGACAGGCCGATCTCGCGCTGGGCCATGGCAAAGCGTGTCACCGAGTCCATCAGGCACAGGACGTCCTGCTCCTCGTCGCGAAAATATTCGGCGACCGCAAGCGTCAGATAGGCGGCCTGGCGGCGCATCAGCGCCGGCTCGTCGGAGGTCGCGACCACGACGACGGAACGCGCAAGGCCCTCCTCGCCGAGGTCGTCCTGCAGGAACTCCTGAACCTCGCGGCCGCGTTCGCCGATCAGCCCGATGACGCTGACCGCGGCATCGACGTTGCGCGCGAGCATCGACAGCAGAACCGACTTGCCGACGCCGGAACCCGCGAAGATGCCCATGCGCTGGCCGCGGCAGCAGGTCAGGAACGTGTTCATCGCGCGCACGCCGAGATCGAGCGGCGCGCCGACGCGTTTGCGCGAGTGCGCCGGCGGCGGCGAATTGCGGTACGGCATCGGCGCCGGGCCCTGCGGCAGCGGCCCCTTGCCGTCGATCGGCTCCCCCAGTGCATTGACGACGCGGCCGAGCCAGGCCGCACAGGGCCGCACCTGGTTTGCGGCGTTGGCGATGACCGCCTTGCAGCCGCGCCGCACGCCGTCGAGGCCGGCGAACGGCATGACGACGGCATTGTTGCCGGAGAAGCCGATCACCTCGCAAGGAATGGAGCGGTTGCCGCCGGTCTCGATCACGAGCCGCGCGCCGACCGACATCGCATGGATCGGGCCGGCCACCTCGACCATCAGGCCGCGCACGCCGACCACGCGGCCGTAAATGTTGACGCCGTCGATGTCGCCGATCTGTTCGGCAAGAGCCTTCATAACGGGGCTTTCATAACGGGGCCTTCATCAGGGACGCGGTAAGGAGCGCGCCTTCATCCTTGGGGGCTTCATGGCGAAAACCTTAAGTTTCGCCATATTTCTGAACGGCGCTTAACTTCGTGTTTACCCGCATCGTTAATCATTGCGTCACTGTCTTTGTGACTGAGCGTGACTCCCCTTCAGAAGAAGGCTGAGTCGCGGGAGTCGGTTAGGCCCGTCTCTTAAAGTGGAACTTGAACGGTATCGGGTGACAAAAGCTGCTTCGTACACAGGACCTTAGGGCGATTCGACAAAAATTGCACCGGGGGGACTTGCGTTCCAGAATCAGGATTTGTTAACCATCTGTCGTCAGGATCCGAATCAGTTGTTCAAAGGCGTTTTGTTGAGTGCCGCGAATGCGGCCGACCTGACGCCCAGGAGCGGCGACTATGGGGAACTGGCATGCGCGTTTTGCTGATTGAAGATGACAGCGCCGTCGCGCAGTCGATCGAGTTGATGCTGAAGTCTGAGAGCTTCAACGTCTACACGACCGATTTGGGGGAAGAAGGCGTCGATCTCGGTAAATTATACGATTACGACATTATCCTTCTCGACCTCAACCTGCCCGACATGTCCGGATACGACGTGCTCAAGCAGCTTCGGGTCTCCAAGATCAAGACACCGATTCTGATCCTCTCCGGCCTCGCCGGCATCGAGGACAAGGTCAAGGGTCTCGGCGTCGGCGCCGACGACTACATGACCAAGCCCTTCCACAAGGACGAGCTGGTGGCCCGCATCCACGCGATCGTGCGCCGCTCCAAGGGCCATGCCCAGTCGGTCATCCAGACCGGCGACCTCGTCGTCAACCTCGACACCAAGACGGTCGAAGTCGGCGGCCAGCGCGTGCATCTGACCGGCAAGGAATACCAGATGCTGGAGCTGCTTTCGCTCCGCAAGGGCACCACCCTCACCAAGGAAATGTTCCTCAACCATCTCTATGGCGGCATGGACGAGCCCGAGCTGAAGATCATCGACGTCTTCATCTGCAAGCTGCGCAAGAAGCTCGCCAACGCCTCCGAAGGCCGCAACTTCATCGAGACCGTGTGGGGCCGCGGCTACGTGCTGCGCGAGCCGCACGAGCAGGAAGAACGCATTCCCGCCTGATCCTGGGTTTACTCGCGAGCCTCTGGGGCTCGCTCCTCCCAGCCTGGACCCCGCCGCAAATGGCGGGGTTTTGTTTTTTGGGGGATGCGAACGCGGCTGCATCGCCGTCCCGCCGTTGAACCGCTATCCTTCCCCCGCCGACGAATGGTCGCTGCACGATGGGGGAACCATGATCCTGCAATCACTCGCCGGCCTGCCCGCCTTCCTGGTCTATTTCTGCACCGGGCTGATCGCGATCGTGGCGTACCTGTTCGTCTACACCCGCATCACGCCCTACAACGAATTCCAGCTCATCCGCGACAACGAGCCGGCCGCAGCGATCGCGCTCGGCCTCAGCCTGCTCGGCTTCGTCGCGCCGCTGGTCAGCGCCATCGCGCATTCGGCCAATGTGCTGGATTGCCTGATCTGGGCGATCATCGCGCTGATCGTGCAGATCATCGTGCTCTTTCTCGTGAGGGTGCCGGTGCCGAATCTGCCGGCGCGGATCGCGGCCGGCGAGCTCGCGCCCGCGATCTGGCTCGGGCTGTCTTCGCTCGCCGCGGGACTGCTCAACGCCGCGTGCATGATCTACTGACATGGCCGACAAACCCTCCAAAAAGGAGTTCGGCAAACGCCGGCCGCCGGCCGGGCCGCCGCCTTCGCAACGGCCGGCGAAACGCTCCGGCCACGTCGCATTGCTGGTGATGGGCACGATTGCGGTCGGCACCACCGCCTACACGCTGATGCCGCGGCAGCACTGCGAGCCCGGTCCTGCCGGGGCGAGAGTCCCCGGGGCGATAGCCCCCGGTGCGACGGTCCCGGGCGCGGACACGCCGGTGCAGGCCGGCACCGCGTGCGGCAGAAGCAGCTCCTCGAGCGGCGGCAGCTCGCGCTGGTCGTCGCGATCGAGCTTCTTCAGCAGCGACTCCTCGTCCCATCCCTCGTCGGGAACGTCGTCCGATTCGGGCTCCGGCAGCGTGAGCCGCGGCGGCTTCGGCTCGTTCGGCCATGGCTTCTCGAGCGGCGGCTGATCCATGCAACGCATCGTCTGCCCCGAGCGCGACGACTGGCGGCAGACCGCCGAGCAATGCGGCTTCGCCTTCCACACCATCGACGGCGAGCGCTACTGGGACGAGCGCGCCTACTATGCTTTCACCCTCGACGAGATCGAGCGCGGCATCGAGACGCCGACCGGCGAGATCGACGCGATGTGCCTGGAGCTTGCCGGCCGCGTGATCGGCGACGAGCGCCACCTGCGGCGCCTGAAGATTCCGGAAGCGTTCTGGAGCCTGATCGCCGAGAGCTGGGAGCGAGACGACCGCAGCCTCTACGGCCGGCTCGACCTGACATTCGACGGCAAGGGCCCGGCAAAGCTGCTCGAATACAACGCGGATACGCCGACCTCGATCTTCGAAGCCGCGGTGTTTCAATGGACCTGGCTCGAGCAGGCGATCGAACGGCGCATCATCCCCGGGCGCGCCGACCAGTACAACTCCATCCACGAGCGGCTGATCGCGGCGTGGAAGGAGATTGCGGCCAGCCGCCACGTCCATCTCACCGGCACCACCGGCAACGAGGAGGACGCCGGCACCCTCGCTTATCTCGAAGACACCGCGCGCCAGGCGGGACTTTCCACCACGCTGCTCGACATCGAGGAGATCGGCTGGCGCAACGAGGCCGGCGGTTTCGTCGATCTCGACGACCGCGACATCGCGCTCGCCTTCAAACTCTATCCCTGGGAATGGATGTTCCACGACGCCTTCGGCGCAAAGCTTGCGAGCGCGCCGACACGTTGGATCGAGCCGCCGTGGAAGGCGGTACTCTCCAACAAGGGCATCCTGCCGCTGCTCTGGGAGATGTTTCCGAACCATCCCAATCTGCTGCCGGCCTTCTTCGAGGACGACGCGCGCGCCGCAGAACTCGGCAGCTCCTACGTCCGCAAGCCGCTGCTGTCGCGCGAAGGCGCCAACGTCACGCTGGTGTCCGGCGGACTCCCGCCCGACGAGCAGGCAGGACCTTACGGCGCCGAAGGATTCGTGCGGCAGGCATTGTCACCGCTGCCGAATTTTTCGGGCTTCTATCCGGTGATCGGAAGCTGGCTGGTGGATCACGAGCCATGCGGGCTGTCGATCCGCGAGGACGAAAGCCCGATCACGGGCAACGGCTCGCGGTTTCTGCCGCATGCGATCCTGTGAGGGTTAGTTTTCTTCCCTTCTCCCCTTTTGGGAGAAGGTGGCGCGAAGCGCCGGATGAGGGGTTCTCTCCACTCGCGAGACCGTTCGTGAGGATGGAGACCCCTCACCCGGCTTCGCTATCGCGAAGCCACCCTCTCCCACAAGGGGAGAGGGTGAAGAATGATCACCTTGCCGCGGCAACCTTGAGCGACGGCGGCATCAGTCCGCCCATCGGGCGGCCGGAGCGCGCGGGGTTGAGCTGATAGAGACCACGCCGCTCGGCGATCGGGCGGAACGCGTCGGTGATGCCGACGACGGATTCGGCGGCGCCAAGCAGCAGCGTGCCGTCGGCTTCCAGGCCCTTCGCCATCCGCTCGAAGATCACCGCCTTGGTGGCCTGGTCGAAATAGATCAGCACGTTGCGGCAGAAGATCACGTCGAACGTGCCGAGATGGGAGAAGTCCTGCAGCAGATTGAGCTGGCGGAACTGCACCATCGCGCGAATGTCGGCATTGAGCTGCCAGGTCTCGCCGGTCTGCGTGAAATACTTCATCAGGTGCTGGATCGGCAGGCCGCGCTGCACCTCGAACTGGCTGTAGACGCCGGCCTTGGATTTCTCCAGCACCTCCTGCGACAGATCGGTGGCGACGATCTCGATGCGCCAGCCGGCGAAGGCCGCGCCCATCTCCTTCACGCACATCGCGATCGAATAGGGCTCCTGCCCCGTCGAGGACGCCGCCGACCAGATCCGCAGCGACCTGCGCGCCGCGCGCGCCTGGAGCAGGCCCGGCATGATGGTTTCGCGCAGATGATCGAACGGAATCTTGTCGCGGTAGAAGAAAGTCTCGTTGGTGGTCATCGCTTCGACCACGTCGGTCGCAAGCCGGCCGTCGCCGTTCCTGATCTTCAGCACGAGGTCGGGAATGCCGGGAAGGCTCGCCCTGCGGGCAAGCGGCAGAAGCCGGCTCTCGACCAGATACTGCTTGTCGGCGGAGAGATCGAGGCCGGAACGCTCCTTCAGGAACTTGCGCAGATACTCATAGTCGACCGGTGTCACGAACGGTCTCCCGCGAACAGGCGGTTGACCCTGGCGCCGATCTGGTTGAGCGGCAGGATCGCCGCGCAGATGCCGGCATTGGCCGCCGCGCCCGGCATGCCCCAGACGACGCTGGAGGCTTCGTCCTGCGCGATCACGCTGCCGCCGGCGGCGACGATATCCTTGCCGCCGCGCATGCCGTCCGAGCCCATGCCCGTCAGGATCACGGAGAGGATGGCGCCATGCCAGATGTCGATGGCGGAGGTGAAGAGCGGATCGACCGCGGGCTTGCAGAAATTGACGGCGGGGCCGTCGTCGAGCGCGATCGCCACGTCGGCGCCGCTGCGCACGACGCGCATGTGCTTGCCGCCGGGCGCCAGATAGATCCGCCCCGGCTTCACCGGCTCGCCGTCGACCGCCTCGGCCGCCGGCTTGCGGCTCGATCGCGCCAGGTGTTCGGCGAGAATGGTGGTGAAGGTCGGCGGCATGTGCTGGGTGATCAGAACCGGGACGCGGTCGATCACCGGGCCGAGCTCGGTGACGAGCGCCATCAGCGCCTGCGGACCGCCGGTCGACGAGCCGATCAACAGCACCTTCGGTGCCTGGGTCGAAAACGGACGCGTGGATAGCGGCGAAGACGACGACGGCGCATGCACGGCAGGTGCGGGCGCGGCGGGCCGTGCGACAGCCGGAGCACGCGCGGCCGGTGCAGCAGGGCTGGCAGGCGCCAGCGGCGGGCTCGCAACGGCAGGTTTGCGGCGCAGCCGTGCGCCGAGGTGGCGGATCTTCTGGATCAGGTCGTGGTGGAAGATGTCCGCGGCCGACGCCTCGCGCGTCGATTCCGGCTTCGGAATGTAGTCGGCCGCGCCGAGCGACAGCGCCTTGAAGCTGATCTCCGCGTTACGGCGGGTCAGCGTCGAGGCCATGATGATGACGAGATCGCGCTTCTTCGCCAGGAGCTGCGGCAGCGCCGAGATGCCGTCGAGCTCGGGCATTTCGATGTCGAGCACGGCGACGTCGGGGTTGATGCGTTCGATCTGGTTGACCGCCTCGAGCCCGGTGCGCAGCGAGGCCGCGACCTCCATGTCGTGCTCGGCACCGATCCAGCGCGAGATCAGACCGCGGATGACGACGGAGTCATCGACGATCATCACCCGCAGCGGTCCGGCTTCGCGCGACGAGCCCGGGGTCGAATTACCTGCGAACGCAACACTCATTACTCACCAACTCAGACTGAAACGGTCAGTTGAAAACAAACGCCGAAGGAGCCGTTCAGCCTCCGGGCGGTCGCTCAGATAAGGCCGACTTCCTGGAATTTCGCGGTCACGATGTCCTTGTCGAAGGGCTTCATGATGTACTCGTTGGCGCCGGCATGGAGCGCGCGCGCAATATGCGCGACGTCGTTCTCCGTGGTGCAGAACACGACCTTGGGCTGGTCCCCGCCGGGCATGCGCCGGAGATGGCCGAGGAACTCGTAGCCGTCCATCACCGGCATGTTCCAGTCGAGCAGCACCGCGTCGGGCAGACCGCGCTTGCAGGCCTCCAGCGCCTTCTCACCGTCCTCGGCTTCGAGGATCTGGAAGTCGAGGCCCTCCAGGATCCGGCGCGCAACCTTGCGGATGACGCTGGAATCATCAACGACGAGACAAGTTCGCATGTGAACCTCTGCTTCCCCC
Source organism: Bradyrhizobium sp. SZCCT0153 (assembly GCF_018129995.1). Taxonomy (GTDB): domain Bacteria; phylum Pseudomonadota; class Alphaproteobacteria; order Rhizobiales; family Xanthobacteraceae; genus Bradyrhizobium; species Bradyrhizobium japonicum_G. The sequence goes on along the minus strand of NZ_JAFCKS010000001.1, from coordinate 880,774 downwards.
CCTTTTGCGGGGGCACTTCCAATTGCAAGTCCGTCGGCAGCGATGCCGCCGTATCAGGCCGCCATCATCTCGGGCGCGAGCTCGAGGACGCGATCGACGTCGAGGACGACCATGAGCTGGCCGTCGAGACGGTGGACGCCGCCGGCGAGCTTGGCCATGCGGGGATCGAGGTTGACGGGGTTCTCCTCCTTGCCGTCCTCGGCAAGCCGCAGCACCTCGCCGATCTGGTCGATCAGCAGGCCATAGGATTCGCCGCGCAGATCGACGCCGACCGCCATCGGGGTCTTGCCGTCCTCGGGCTTGGGCAGGCCGAGGCGGGCGCGCATGTCGACCACGGTGACGATGCGGCCGCGCAGATTGAGCACGCCCGCGATCTCGCGCGAGGACAACGGCACGCGGGTGACGCGCTCGGGCATGAACACGTCCTGGACGCGGGAGATCGGCAGCCCGAACAGCTGGCCGCCGATCATCGCGGTGACGTATTCGACCATGGCGCCTTCGGTGGATTGGGCTTTCTTGCTCATGTGCGTGTCTCCTGATCCTGCCGTTTACGCCGCTGCCCGGCTCAGCTCCGAGGCGCCGGCGGCGCCCGCGGTCTGCTCCTTCAGCGCCGCGATCAGACCGGGACGGTCGAACTTGGCGACATAGTCGTGGAAGCCGGCCTGACGGCCGCGCTCGATCGCCGCCGGCGACACCAGCGCGGACAGGCCGATGATCGGCATCGAGCCCAGATTGTTGTCCGAGCGGATCACTTCGGCGAACTCGAACCCGTTCATGTCGGGCATCTCGATGTCGGTCAGGACCACGTCGAAGGTCTGCGCGCGCAGGGCGGCGAGGCCCTCCTGCGCGGTCGGCGCGGTGCGGACGCGGTAGCCGGCCGCCTTGAGCACGGGCGCCAGCATGTTGCGGAAGAAGGCCGAGTCGTCGACCAGCAGCACCGACTGCGAGTGCATCGACGGCTTCATCTCCTTGCGGGTGAACCAGTCGGCGAACGCCATCGGCAGGAAGTGGCCGACGTCGATCACCTCGGTGGCCTGGCCCTTGATCACGGCCGAGCCGAGAATGCCGGAGGCGGAGCCGCCGACCTCGATGTTGAGCCGTTCCTCGACGATGTCGATGATCTCGTCGACGACGAGGCCCATGGAGCGGCCGTCATCGGCGAACACCAGGATCGGCTGGGCGCCCTGGCTGGCGATGGTGACGCTCTCCATGGCGACCAGCGGCATCAGCTGCTCGCGGTACTGCACCATGTAGCGGCCGTTGGAGAACTCGATCTTGTCGGCGGGCAGCTCTTCCAGGCGGGTGACGAGCCCGAGCGGAACCGCCTTGGGCTGCGACGAGCCGGCGCGGAAGACCAGGAGCGAGGTGGTCTGCTCGCCGCTTCCGATGTGGTGCGCCCCGTTCTCGTCACCCATGTCATGGGCCGAGGAGCCGGCGGCGCCGAGCGCCTTGGCGATGCCGTTGGGATCGATGATCATGATGACGGCGCCATCGCCCAGAATGGTATTGCCGGAGAACATGTCGATGTGACGCAGCTTGGTCGACATCGGCTTGACCACGATTTCTTCGGTGTGGAACACGCCGTCGACGACGATGCCGAAGGTCTGGCTGCCGACCTGCGTGACCACGATGAAGCCGTTCTCGGGATCGGAAGCGGCGCCGTCGTCGATCTTGAGCAGCTTCTTCAGATGGATCAGCGGCAGCAGCTTGTTGCGGAGCCTGAGCACCGCGGTGTCCTTGATGCGCTCGATGCGGTGCTCGGAGTTGGCGCGGGCCCGCACCAGCTCGACGACCGAGAGCTGCGGGATCGCGAAGCGGTCGCCGGCAGCTTCCACGATCAGCGCCGAGACGATGGCGAGCGTCAGCGGGATCTTGATGGTGACGGAGGAGCCCTCGCCCGCCACCGACTTGATGTCGATGGTGCCGCCGATCTGGTCGATATTGGTGCGCACCACGTCCATGCCGACGCCGCGGCCCGAGACCGAGGTGATGGCGGCCGCGGTCGAGAAGCCCGGTGCGAAGATGAACTTGTGGATCTGGGCTTCGCTCATCTTCTCGAGCTCGGCCTCGGTGACCAGACCCGAGGAGATCGCCTTGGCCTTGATCTTCTCGGTGTTGAGCCCGCGGCCGTTGTCGGCGATGCAGATGATGATGTGGCCGCCCTCGTGATAGGCGGACAGACGGATGGTGCCCTGCTCGCCCTTGCCAGACGCGAGGCGCTCGGCGGGGGTCTCGAGGCCATGATCGGCGGAGTTGCGCACCATGTGGGTGAGCGGGTCCTTGATCAGGTCGAGCACCTGGCGGTCGAGCTCGGTGTCGGCGCCGTGCATCTCCAGCTCGATCTGCTTGCCGAGTTCGCTCGAGAGGTCGCGGACGATGCGGGGCAGCTTCTGCCAGGCGTTGCCGATCGGCTGCATGCGCGTCTTCATGACGCCTTCCTGCAGCTCGGCGGTGACGTTGGAGAGCCGCTGCAGCGGCACCTTGAACTCGGTGTCCTCGTTGCGGCGGGAGATCTCCAGCAGCTGGTTGCGGGTCAGGACCAGCTCGGAGACCATGGTCATCAGATGCTCCAGCGTATCCACGTTGACGCGGATCGACTGGTTGGCGATGCGGTCGCCCTCGGAGGCGCCCTCGTCGGCCATCGACTTCTTCGGCGCGGCCTTGTCCTTGGGCGCCCTGGCTTCCTTCGCAGTTTCCTTGGCAGTTTCCTTCACAGTTTCCTTGGCGGCAGGCGCGGGAGCTTCAGCAGCGGGCGCGGCCTGGACAACAGGTGCCGGTGCTTCGATCGCAGTCTCGCGGAAGGCGCGCTCGAGTTCGTCGAGCGAGACTTCGCCCGGACGCAGCGGGCGCTCGAGGGTCTGGTCGATCAGCAAGCCCTGGCTGGAGGGCGCAGCTTCAACGGCAGCAGGTGCTTCCGGCACCAGCGGCGGCGCTTCGGCGACGGGAGCAGCGGCGCCGGCAGCCATTGCCGCCATGCCCTGCTCGACCATCGCTTCCAGCTTGTCGATGAGATCGCGGTCAGTGCCTTCGGGCTCGGCTTCGGTCGCCTCGAGGCCGGCCAGGATTTCCTTGATGCGGTCGATCGAGGCCAGGATCACCGTCACCGCGCCGGCCGTCACCGGCATGCCGTCACGGAATTTGCCCATCAGGGTCTCGCCGGCATGCGCCAGCGCTTCCAGTCGCGGCAGCCCGAGGAAGCCGCAGGTGCCCTTGATGGTGTGGACAAGGCGGAAGATGTTATCCAGGATCTTGGCGTTGTTCGGCTCCTGCTCGAACTTCACCAGCTGGTTGTCCACGGTATCCAGGCTCTCGCTGGTCTCCGTCAGAAACTCCCGCAACAGATCATCCATGAAAACAGGCCTTCATACAGGGAGGGCGCGCACGAGACGTGATGCGCCAATTCGGAATGGGGCCAGCTTCACCGCAAAGCGTTTAATAATGGTTGAGTATGTGCAAAAGAACGGAACCAACAAAGAGATAAGGCGCTCCGGACAAGCCGAAGCGCCTCGTAAAGATTCGATTAATCCTTGCGGATGACGCCGCCCGTTTACGAAGCCGTAATGATGATGGCTTCGCCCTCCAGCTTGAGCGTCACGGTGAGCCCGCAGGCCTGCGCCAGCAGCCGGGTGTAATAAGGCTGGATCGCGTGCGCGTCCGCGGCAGGGCCGCGCTCGCCGCTCAGGAGCTCGGAAATGTTCTGCGGCAGGCGCGCATTATGCCCGGTCGCGGTGATGCGGAAGCTCATCGTCTCGCCCTCGCCGATCGGATCGATCGTCAGCATGCCGCCGCGCGGGATCGTGTGCTGGGAAACAACCAGCATGTTGAGCAGCAGCTTGACGCGATTCTTCGGCAGCAGAAGCCGCGGCAGATTCCAGGTGATCGAGCACTTGCCGTCCTCGATGTGGCCGCGCGCCATGGTCTGGGCGTCGCCGAGATCGATCTGGGCTCCGGAAGAGCCGGCGGCACCGAACGCAAGCCGGCAGAACTGGAGGCGGGCGGACGCGGTCTTGGCGCTCTTGCGGATCAGGTCGAGCGCGAACTCGCGATCGTCGGGCTTGGGATCGTCGTCGAGCACTTCGAGCCCGTTGACGATGGCGCCGACAGGGCTGATGAGATCGTGACAAACCCGCGAGCACAGCAGCGCTGCGAGTTCGAGCATATCGGGAGCAGTAGCGGTACCGGGTGACGAGGCGTCAGACATAAAGGTTTCCTGGTATTGCACGGCACGGACGCGGCGAATCACGCATGCTTGGCGATGCCGCGGGTTCTAACATTCGCAAGCCCGCGGCAGCTAGCTTGCGATAGGGTCGAGGCGGCCCTAAAGCCGCCGGCGAATCAGTCGAGGGAACGGAATTGCCGATGAATGAGGCATGCAGGTGAAGCGGATCATCGACGGGGCGGCCGCATCCGGCCTGATGGAGCCGCTGACCACGCTGGTGGTGAGGGCGGGCGAAGCGATCCTCAGCGTCAACCGCGCGACGATGCGGGTCGAAGGCAAGCAGGACGGCTCGCCGGTGACCGAGGCCGATCTTGCCGCCGACCGCATCATCGCCGAGGGCCTGGCGCAGCTTGCGGGCGACGTGCCGACGCTGTCGGAGGAGCGGACCCAGCTCGCCTCGCCGCCGTTCCAGGGCAGCTTCTTCCTGATCGACCCGCTCGACGGCACCAAGGAGTTCGTCGCCGGTCGCGACGAGTTCACCGTCAACCTTGCCCTGGTAACGTCAGGTGTGCCGCTGCTGGGCATCGTGTCCGCGCCCGCGCTCGGGCTGCTCTGGCGCGGCATCGTCGGCCGTGGTGCCGAGCGTGTGAGCTTTGAGGGCACGACCATCGGCGCTGCCGTGCCGATCCATACCCGCAAATTGCCGGCACAGGGCGAGCCCTGGATCGCGACGGTGAGCCGCTCGCACGGCGATCCCAAAAGCGAGGCATTCATCGATAACAGGCCCAATGCCGTCAGACGGACGGCCGGCTCGGCCGTGAAATTCGGCCGGATCGCGGAAGGCAGTGCCGACATCTATCCCCGCTTCGGGCCGACCTGTGAATGGGACGTCGGGGCCGGCTGCGCGGTCGTGACCGCGGCCGGCGGCCGGGTGACCGACGGCAGGGGCGGCGAGCTCCGCTTCGGTGAGCGGCACGATGGCGGCTTCATCATCCCGGAGTTCATCGCCTGGGGCGACTCGCAGGCGGCAAAACTCCGAGCAGGCCTCTGAGGTTGTAAAACCGCTACTGACCGAGCTGGTCCTGGATTGCGGGCCAGCGCTTGCCCACCTCGTAGAGGAAGCGTTCCGGATCGGCGGCGAAGGCGTCGCGATTGGCTTCCCGGCTGAACAGATAGAGCCGCTGAGCTGAGATCACGTAGAAGCGGGGATTGGCGGCGATGGCAACGCCCCGGGCGATGTCGGCCGGATCGTAGCCGCCGAACTGCGGCCCGTAGATTTCGGGATGGGCCAGGAACTCGGCCCGGTTGCCCTCGTTGCGGAAGCGCCAGACCGCGCCCCAGAGATTCGCCTCGAACTCGGCCGTCCCTTGCACGGCCGCGCCGTCGACGAAATAGGCCACGGGGTCGAAGCCCTCGATGGCCACGCCGCTGAAACGATTGACGACGATCCGCTCGGTGGTGGCGGCCTGTGCCGACATTCCGCAAGAGGCGATCCAAATGCCCGCCAGAAGGCAGACCAGGCGCCCGATCAAGGCAATTCCGGGGCGCAATGGGCTATCTTCCTGCCGTTGTGCCGTCATAGTTGCTGCGGATAACATCCGAGTCGAGGGGACATCCGGCGCAACCTAGAGCCGCGCCTGTTGGCGTCAGGTTAAGGAAGCGACCGGATTCGATACCAGGGGTTCTTTTATGACTTTCGCATCACGCCTTGCTGCGCTCGCGCTTGCCGCGATGGTCGGCTGGATCGTGCCGGCCTCCGCCCAGCAGGCGCCGCCGCCCGATCTGCCGCCGCCGCAGCGGACCCCGACGCCCGGCACCTATGGGCCGGACGAGCTCGTCACCGCCGGCCACCGCTTCTTCGGCAACGTCTCGCGCGGCCTCGCCTCGATCATCGAGAAGGCGGTCAGCCAATGGGGCCTGCCCAACGGCTACATCTTGGGTGAGGAAGGGTCCGGTGCCTTCGTCGCCGGCCTGCGCTACGGCGAAGGCACGCTCTACACCAAGAACGCCGGCGACCTGCGCGTCTACTGGCAGGGCCCCTCGCTCGGCTTCGACTGGGGCGGCGACGGCGCGCGCACGATGACGCTGGTCTACAACCTGCCCGCCACCAACGCGATCTACCAGCGCTTCGCCGGCCTCGACGGCTCGGCCTACATCATCGGCGGCTTCGGCATGACGGCGCTCACCGCCAACAACATCGTGCTGGTGCCGATCCGCTCGGGACTCGGCCTGCGGCTGGGAGCCAATATCGGCTATTTGAAATTCACCCCGCGCGCGACCTGGAACCCGTTCTAGCGTCCCCGCTTTCCCCTCAGGCGACGGATCAAGGTTAACGACGTGTCGGGGCTGGCTTTTTGCCGGCCCCGCATGCAATGTCGTTGGTAAATTTTTCCTTAGCTTTGGAGTTCTGGCCCATGGTCGAACCGATCATGTACCTGGCGATCGGTTTCCTGCTCTCGATGCTGTGCGGGCTTGCCATCGTGCCGCTGGTGCACAACCGCGCGGTACGCCTGACCACGCGCCGGCTCGAGGCCGCCACGCCGCTGTCGATGGCCGAGATCCAGGCCGACAAGGACCAGCTCCGCGCCGAATTCGCCATGTCGGCGCGGCGGCTCGAGATGAGCGTCGACCAGCTCAAGAACAAGACCACGAGCCAGCTCGCCGAACTCGGCAAGAAGAGCGACGCCATCAACCGCATGAAGATCGAGCTCGGCGAGAAGAACGCCACGATCTTCGCACTCGAGGCGCGCGAGAAGGCGGTGAAGGAGCAGCTGCGCGCCACCGAAGAGGAATTCAACGCCAAGACCGCATCCTTGCGCGAGGCCGAGATTGCGCTGAGCGACAAGCAGGGCGAGCTGGCAAAGATCAATTCCGAACTGTCCGACCGCTCGATGATGGCGGAGAGCCGCCAGGTCGAGCTGTTGGCTGTACGCGCGCAGATCGAAGAGCTGAAGAACCGCGTCGGCGATGCCGAGAAGGAATTTGCCACGACGCAGGCCCGGCTGACGCAGGAGCGCACCGAATCCGAGACCGCCTCGCGCGAGCTCGGCGACGCGCGCGGCCGCGTCGAGAATCTGAGCCAGCGCGTCACCGAGCTCGATCGCCAGCTCATGCTGCAGGTGAAGGAAGCCGAGATGCTGTCGGGCCGCGTCAGCGATCTCGAAGGCCGCCTCGCCACCCAGGGCAAGCTGCTTGCCGAGCGCGACTATGAGAACAACCAGCTCCGCCAGGCCAACGAGGGCAACGAGCGCACCGTCAAGGAGCTGCGCGTCGAGATCGCAGCCCTGAGCGGCGGCAAGTCGTCGGCCGCCATGGAGCAGATCCGCGCGGAAAAGACCGCGCTGGAGGAGCAACTGCGCAGCGCGCGCGACGAGCGGGCAAAACTCCAGCGCGACCTCAACGCGATCCAGCAGCAGGCGGAAAGCTCCTGGGCGACCGAGCGGATGGAGAACGCGCTGCTGCGCGAGCGCATCAACGACATCGCCGCCGAGGTGGCCAAGCTCGCGATGCAGCTCGAAGGCCCGAACTCGCCGATCGAGGCCCTGCTCGCGGCCGAGGCCGGCCAGCCCCCGAGACCGGCACCGCGCCCGGCCAACGACGCTGCGACCAACGGCGCGGCCGCAGGCACCCTGCCCGAAGGCGGCGGAACGCTCGCCGAGCGCATCCGCGCACTCCAGGCCCACGCCTCCCGCGCCCGCCAGCAGGGCGCGTAAACGGCCCCAAAGCGGTCCCGTCGCCGGATTGCGTGAACTCCGGAAGGTTTTCGGGCCGCGGGGCGCCTGGAAACTTGACACCTTTGGCCCGCACTTCTAAATCGCGGGCTCCAATGCGCCGGCCGGCCGAAAGTCCGGCCGCCTGCATGATGGTCCCGGGCGCATAGCTCAGCGGGAGAGCGTTCCCTTCACACGGGAGAGGTCCAAGGTTCGATCCCTTGTGCGCCCACCATTCATCCCACCCCCCGCCAGCCTTCCTGAACCATCCCGTTGCGGACAAAGATCGACGCCTCGCGGCGGTCGAGACCCGTCCCGTCAAAATTGTCGAAAACAACCCCATGCACAGTAGCCGAGGCGAGCGGAAACAATAAGTTACGCTTTTCCGAATTCGATTTGACGCGTCGGGCAAGACAGGGGCCAGGATGGCATCATCCCCGGGCGTGGTGGCTCTCGCGAATGGAACCAGGCGATTCGACGAAAAGCCCGGCACGAGACCGGGCTGATCGCTAATATATTCCGAAGACGCTAATCGAGCAGCGAAGCAGGTTTAGGGCGCGCTGTCTGTATCTATTCGCGAGAATGCGGTGTTCGGCCACGCCTGAGGCAAGTCAGGTCATCACGGTCGAGGGAGGTGACCATGCCCGACGGCGTGAGGCGGGAAGCTGCGCAAGGGCCTCAATTTCATTGATGGACCCTTCCGGATGCCGCTCAGGCCGCCTCTCCCAAGACGTGGATTTCCGCGCAATCAGGACATTGCTTGCAGCAGGGCCGCGATCTTGATCGTCGCAAAGTTGGAATAGGTGTCGGAGACGGCGTAGGGCAAAATAATCTGATCATGATGCCGCATCGCCCCACAGGTATAGACCACGTTGGGAACGTAGCCCTCGCGCTCGGACGGCTCCGGATGCAGCAAAGGTTCGCTCGCACGACCCAGCACCCTGGATGGGTCCTTCTTGTCGAGCAGGGCGGCGCCGATTGAATATTTTCGAACGGGGCCGACACCGTGCGTGAGCAACAGCCAGCCTTCATCGAGCTCGATCGGCGAACCGCAGTTTCCGATCTGCACGAACTCCCACGGAAACCGCGGCTTCAGGATGGCTTGACCGCCGTCCCATTGGTGCAGATCGTCCGAATAGATCAAGTAAAGGTTCTCGTTGTCCTGCCGCGCGATCATCGCGTATTTGCCGTCAATCCTGCGCGGGAACAGCGCCATGCCCTTGTTGTGGGCGGCGGTCCCCTGCAGCGGCGTCATTCGAAATGACAGGAAGTCGCGCGTTTCGATCAACTCCGACCGTATCGCTCTGCCCGTATACGCGGTGAACGTCGCGTAATACGTCTTGCGATCCTCATCGCTGAATTGGACGAAGCGGGCGTCTTCGATGCCTTGGGACTGTGACTCCGTAACCGGAAAAATCACCCGTTCGCTGATGTCCTGTTCTTCCTTGAACGTAATTTCAACCGTTTCGCCTGACGGCCCGGGTACGCGGCTCCCGATGCGGGGACTGGAGGCCAGTCGCGCGGTCGGATCGACCGCCAGGCTGCCATCGGCTGCGATCGTGCCGGTGCGAAATGTCAGCGAGGATACGTGCCCCTCGCCGACGGCCCGGAGACTGAGAACGAAGCGCAAGCCGCCTTTCGGCGCGCCCGACTGGTCGGGATGCGGCACGATGCTGGGATTGAACAGGGCGGACGCCTCGAACGAATATTCGTTGAGGAAATAGGCTCCGATCAACTGGCGCTGGACGCTCGAAAAAGCGCCGTGAGCCGCCAGCGCCCGTTCCATCTCCTCGGCGCGGAATTCGAACGTCTCCAGCAGGTTGCGATGCCGGCCCTGAAAGTTCGCCAAGACGTCCGCCAACAGGCTGGCGGTGACTTCGGGGTCAAGGGCCAAAACGCGTTCGACGATGTGGTTGGCGCGCGTCTTGTCGGTCGGGTTGAGATCGCGCGGCTCAGTTGCCGGCTTGAACGGCCGAACGATCACGCGCGTAGGGTCGGGGCGCAGATGGAGCGCTTGCCGATGCAGGAAACTGGCTTGCGACAAGATGTCCTCGGATCTTTGGAGAGGTCAACCGAACTCAGACGCCGATGACGCGAAGCGCCGCCGACGGCGTCACGCTGACATTGACGCGCGCAAGCTGACGAATATCCGCAAGACTGAGCAGGTAAGACACGACGGATTCGCCGCCGCGGTTTTCGTTGGCACGGTCGGGATGCAATCCATCCCGGCAACTGCCGGTCTCGGGATCCACGAGCGCGATCGACAAATCGTTCCGGCCAAGAAACCAGGCGAAAACGTTGGTTGCGATCGCTTTCCATTCGGCATGACCTTCCGCGCGCCAGGCGGTCAGGCAGGCTGCGATCGTCGCCGCGGCCTCCACCGGCTGCTGGTCGAACGGGCGAGGCGCCCGGCGCAACTCACCGAAGCCGTCGGTGCCGATGGGGCGAAAATGCCCGGTGGAAGCCGTTTGCTGCGTCATCAGCCAACGCAAGGATCGCAATCCGGCGGCGAGGTAATCCCGTGCTTCCGTAGCCATCCCCGTGAGGATCAGGGCTTGCGACAGACGCGCGTTGTCGTACGCCAGGCCTTCCTCGAACCACGTCCAGTCCGGCGTCTCGACCGACGCGAGACTCGCCATCAACCTGTCGGCCAGAGCAAGCCGGATTGCGCGGGCGCGCGCATCATCGCGAACAGCGGCGCAATAGCCGTCCAGGCCCAGCAGGGTGAAGGCCAACGCGCGGGGCGAACCAAAGGTCTCGACGACAGGCAGTGCCTCGGCAAACAAGCCGGCGGCCCATCGGCGTCGCGACGGGCTTGCGTCCCTGCGTGCGCACTCACCCAGTGCCCACAATGTTCGCCCATGGCTGTCCTCGGAGCCGCGGTCTTCGAGCCAGCTTCGATTGAAACCCATGAAATTGCGAAACCGTCTGGTGTCGGGATTCCACGCATGCTGAACGAACGCGGCAAAACGGGCCGTCAACACTTCGGACAGGCGCGTTTCGCCGGGATTGTTGAGGGCGCACGCCAGCAGCAAGGCACGGGCATTGTCATCCACGCAATAGCCGTGATCCCGGTTCGGCACCGAATGCACGGCGTGCTGGAACAGGCCGGTGTCGTCGCACATCGAGAGAAAATGATCCAGTTGCATATCTGATGCCGCCGGACTGTGGGCGACCGCGACCGGCCCGGTACGCGCCACCACCTTGAGCCAGTCTCCATGACGTGCATTTTCGAACGCGACCATGTAACGCTCGGCCGTGCGCTCCCACGTCATCGATCGACTGATGGCGTAGGCGCGCTCGCGCATCGCCTGCCGGCGAGGGGCATTGGTGAGCAATTGCGCGATTTCCTTGCCGACTGCGACCGCGTTGCCGAAGGGAACGATCACGCCACGGCCGTCATCCAGCAACTCGAGCGCATGCCAATACGGAGTCGAAACGACCGGCTTGCCCAATCCGAAGCTGTAGGCGAGCGTCCCCGACGTCATCTGCGCTTCGTTGAGATAGGGCGTAACGTAGACGTCGCTCATGGAAATGAATTCCAGCAACGTCGCCTGATCGACGAATTGGTCGAGGAATACGACGTGGTCGTCGATGCCAAGCTCGCGCACGCGCGTCATCAGACTCTCGCGATAGGCCTCGCCCTGGTCGCGCACCAGATTGGGATGCGTCGCGCCGAGCACGACATAGACCGCGTCCGGGCGACGTTCCAGGATCAGAGGCATCGCGTCGATCATGACCTCGATGCCCTTGCTGGGGGACAGCAGCCCGAAGGTCAGGATGACGGAACGCCCGCTGAATCCGAGCTTGGCCTTGGCCGCGTCGGGCTCGACAAACGGAAAATCGGGAATGCCGTGGGCAATCACCTCGATCTTGTCGTCCGGCACGCGATAGACGCTGCGCAACATCTCGCGTCCCTTGTTCGCCATCACGATGATCCTGGAAGACGCCTCGACGAGACGCTCCATGACCGCACGCTGCGCGGCGGTCGGCTTGGCCAGCACCGTGTGCAGCGTCGTGACGACAGGCATGCTGAGGCCCGAAAGCAGCTCCAGGATGTGAGCGCCGGCCTCACCGCCGAAGATCCCGAATTCATGTTGCAGGCAAACGACGTCGAATCGGCCCGCATTCAGGAATGCCGCGGCACGGACATAGTCTTCGATGGCGTCATCCTTGATCTGCAGGGCGACGGAAGCGGGATAATCGTAGGCCTGTCCGTGGTCGTTCATTGTAACGATGCTGACCTCCAGGTCCGGCCGCGAATTCGAAATCGCCCTTTCCAGATCGGTCGTGAACGTCGCGATGCCACAACGGCGAGGGAGCGAATTGCCGATGACTGCGATGCGCCGAAGCGGGCTCACGTTCGCGCCTCGGCGAGGCCTGCGAATTGCGGAACTGAATGCGCGACCGGACGGGCATGCTTGCCGGGTTGGTCGAGACTCTGCAACAGCAAATCGACCGGGCGGCTGGCGGGATACGCGATCAGCGCGCTCAATCCATTGTCGCCAACCTCGATGCTGTTGCGGCCGCCACCGATGAAGATGGCTTCCCCGACGGATGCCGGGGCCAGACCGACTGCGGCGTGGCCCTCGAGAATGAGCATCCAGGTCTCCGGTTCGGCAAGCAGCGCCCAGCTCGAACCTCCGGGAAGTTCAATGCGTTCGAGAACGAAATGCTTGCTCGCGACGAGAAGCGTCCGGTTGGCGGTAACGGCCGCCGAATTGCCAAGCGTTCGAAGCGGCCACGGATGGGCAACGGCGACGGCGTTGTCCTCGTGCAATTCACGCTGCCGACCATAGTCGAACAGGCGGAATGTCGTGTCGCTGCGTTGCTGAATTTCCGCGAGCACGATGCCGGCTCCGATGGCGTGGATGGTGCCGGCCGGGATGTAGATGACATCACCTGCGGCAACCGATCGCCAGTGAACGAGTTCGGCGATCGAGCCGTCCTGGATCGATGCACGCAACTGCTGCGCCGTTACCTGATGTTTCAATCCAGCGCCGATCTGCGCGTCGGGCTGGGCCGAGAGGATGTACCATGCCTCGCTCTTGCCGTTCGGCATCCCCATTGCGCGCGCGAACGTGTCATCTGGATGAACCTGGATGGATAACGGTTGACTGGTGAACAGCAGCTTGAGCAGCAAGGCGGGGGTGGGTGCGCTCTCGTCGGATCGCTCGAACCACAGCTCGCCGACGGCACCGCCAGACCCGTCAATATTGCTCCAGGGTTTGAGATCGCCGACGCCCCAGGGCTTGTGGACGACCCGCACGCTGGCATGTTCGGTAGGCATAGGTGATCCTGACCCGTGACGCACACGTCGGGGCGACGTGCCGTTGACCGATTTCGTCAATAGGATTTGGCGTGGCTAAGGCGTCGCGAATCCGGGCAGGCGCCCAAGGCGTCGGATGCTGAGCTCCTCAGGTGGCTACTCCGGCACGCGATTACAACCTCCCGGAGGGCGCTTTACTCGCTCCACTTCGCAACAGCAGCGTTCGTCTCATTTGCTCCACGACGTGCCGCCAGCGTATCCAGGGGCCAAGTCGTACCTGGCTTCCGCAATGTCTCAGTCGATGATGGATGTCGGAGTGCTGGATTTCGGTCCCCAGGAAGGACGAGGCCCAGTCCATGCCGGGAGCGAATCCCATTCGGCCCATCGCATACGGCGCTCCTCATCTCCCACCCTGACAAAGACGAAAGCCGCGTCATCACTTCCCGTTTTCGATCCAGCGAACACGGCCGGCATTCCATACGCATTCCTGATCGTTGCTTTGTTGGCCATTGCGACCTCCTGGCGGGTTTGTTGCGCGGTCCGGACCGCAGAAGGGCCGACGTTAAAAGATAAACGCGGCCGCGATGAGCAGCACGAAAACGACCAGCAGCAGCGTCGGAGGCACGCCCCACTCACGCAAATCGAATTTGGCTGGATTTGACACCTGACCGCCTCCTTAGCTTGGGCGGGAGCGCAACGCTCTCAGTCACCGATAGACTGCCAGGGGCGCGCGGTGATGCCTCAGGTATAACCACTTCTGGCCGAATAGCGAGAAATTTGCAGACTTATTCCCAAATCCGCCAGGATGGGGCCTGCTGCGGTCTCGCCATCAAGAGGAACCATCCGCGAGTACGGCGCTCTGCTCGCTTGTTCAGGCTTCATGCGGCCCGAGCCGGCCGCAAGGCTGCGTAGAGGCCGACGAGGGTCCCGATGGCGACCAGCGCTGCCGCCAGCAGCACCTGCAATTCCCCATCGTCGGTCGTGCCGATGGACGACACGAGTCTGGTCACGACGACGAACAGAATGCCCACGGAGGCCGCTGCGCCCACGCTGAGATAGGCGAGCTCTCGCGTCAGGTTCCGGCCGAGAAGTCCGAGTGCCGTGAAATACATCGCGCAAGCGTTGGGATGAACGAACAAGGCGACGCGCGCGTAAGGACCGTAGGCGTCGAGAAGCGACTCACACCGGTTCAGTGCCGCCTTTGAGGCAACCCGCTGCAACAACGGTCTGAAAAAACGAGCCTGTCCGTAACTCAAGACGGCGCCCACGATGATGGCGAGCCACGCCACGACGAAAACGGAGACATCCGCGGGCTTCGGATTGAGCGCCACGGACATCAGGATGAGCGCGGTTCCGGGGAAATAGCCGAAATACGGGAAGACGGACTCCAGGAGCACGCAGACGAATATGAATACCGGAAACCACGGTGAACCGGTCGCATCCTGGACGATGGCGTTCAAGTCGAAGAGATCAGTCCTGTACAGGACGAGGTACATGCACATGGCCAACCCGGCCAGCGCATAAAACGGCAACGCTCCCGACAAAAACCGTCTCATCCAACCATCGGGCTTTGTTGCGCGGACACGGCGGAGACCATCGATATCAGGACGAGACAATTGAAACGCATGACACATGGTTTAGGCGAATGAGATCGCCCCTGTCGATAGCAATCCTCGCCTCGCCCTGCGCGCCCCTCATGCGATCGACAGAATCTCGATCTCCTGCGTGCCCGCCCCAACGACGTCTCCGACCGCCTTCCCCATCAGCGACTTCGCGACCGGCGCGACGAACGAGATCGAGCCTGCCTTGGGGTCGGCTTCGTCCTCGCCGACGATGCGATAGGTCTGCACGCGGCCGTCAGGGCGGCTGAAGGTCACCGTGCTGCCGAAGGCGACGATATCGGTCGAGGCCGGATGAGGAACGACCTGCGCCGTGCGCAGCCGTTCGGTGAGATAGCGGGCGTCCCGCAACGGCACCGCCGACTGCCGGCGCCTCTCGTTGACGTCCTCGATGGCTTGCGCGGCTTCATAGGCCTCGCGCGCTTCGTCGAGCTGTCTCTGCAACGCCTGCAAGCCTGCTTCCGTCACGAGGTTGGGATGCGGCGAGATCGGGCGATCCGGCAGCAGCGTCTCTGCCGCGGTTTCGGCGCTCTCTTCCTTGGTAAAGGCGACGCTCAATGCAAAATCCTGTCGAACTGTTTTGGACGATTTGCCGAATTATATCTCAAGTTCGACGAAACGGCGCAGCTTGAAGACGAGGTCCGGCATGGCCTGGCGGAACCGCGTCGCATTCTGGAACGTCGTCGAGAACGGCGCGAAGGTGATCATCGCGTTCCAGTGCCGGTAGCCGTAGACCGTGACTGAGGCGCCGGTCGCCGGAAAATCCTCCAGTTTGCGCAGCTCGCCGAGCACGAGATCGGCAATCGCTTCCGCAGGCAGCAATTGCCTGCCGTCCGGCGTCGTGGCGATCTTCACCGGCGGCTCGACCGGCTTTGTGACTGCCGGCACGGTTTCGGCCGCTTTCTCGGGCTTGATCTCGGCCTTGTTCTCGGCCTTGGCCGGCGCAGCATCGGGGGTGGGCGGCTCGACCAGCTCAAACCCGTTCGTCGGCGCGGTCGGGGGAACCTCGGTGAGCGGCGGCGGTACGATACTGTCTGCTGAGCGCTTGTTGCCTCCCAGGATGCTGCTGATCATGGCCACAAGGCCAGCATCCTTCACGTCGTCACTCATTGCTCCCCCCGGGCTTTGGCCTAATCTAGCACCGCTCTCGCAGACCGCCACCGGGGATGTGGGGCCGGAATCGGCAGGGCCAAGATCCCATTCCAGGGCCGTCCTTCGAGGACATCGGCGGCGCAAAGGCTGATCGCCTCGCGCCGCCGCGCGATCGTCACTGCTTATCGAACGGAATGTATTGCTGATACTGCTTGGGCACCGAACTGCGGTAGCGCGCGGGCACGGTGCCGCTGTCGACCGAATGATCGATCTCCTGCTGCCGCGTCATCTTCTTCTTCGCGGACTTCTTCGACGCGCTCTTCTTGGAATCGCTCGGCTGGCTGGAGCTGTCGGTGGCTGCGCCGGGCGCCGTCGTCGTCGCTGCCGGCGCAGTCGTTGTCGCCGCAGGCGCCGCGGTGCCGGCGGCAGCAGGCGCGCCCTGGGCCAGCGCGAGCGGTGTTTGCGTGAGAAGCGCCAGCGCTGCTGTCGCAGCCAGCAAGTATGACCTATGCATCAGAACCTCCAAAATACCTGATCGGAATGTGGCAAGCGTAGTTCTCCCGGGGAGACGCATGCAAGTCTGCTCACGATAGGCCGGAACCCCATCGCAAACTGTGGCCGAGATCACATAGCCGGCCGCTCGCTGCGGCACGATGTGCCTCGTCGCGAACGCAAGGCATTCCATCGCTCGCGGCCCTGCTCGCCGTAGCATCCCCGGCCGCGCAGGCGCATCCTTCGAACGATCGATATCATCGCCTGCGCTGTACGTTCGCGCAGCAGCGCAACGACCGACGACGTCGCGGCGTGCGCGCACGACGCGCGCGTCGCTACAATCTCGACGTGAAGACGATCCGTCTCGCCGACGATCCCGCGAATTGACACTGCGCGAAGCCGCTTGCGTCTTTCGATGACGAGAATGTTATCCGCCATCGTTCCGGGAAGAATTTGCAAAGCGCAGCCGCAGCTTGTCCATCGCGCTTGCTCCCGGAACAGCATCGATGCCGCGCAACGTGTGAAGTGGCGGCTTGTGGCGTCCAAACGCCTGATCTAGCCTGACATGCATATTATGTTGAAAACAACTTTAGCTTTATTTGTTCCACCGTGACTTTTCAGGGAGGTGTTTCAATGACCAGCCGCCACGCAGTTGTTCCGCGCGGTCTGAACGCAACGCGTTCGTCGCTTTCGCAAGGCCGCTTCGGACGCATGTTCCGCAAGCTCGCACCGGCCAAATTCGGCCCGAACGATTCCGACAATGTCGCGAACCTGTCGGCGCTGGCCGACAAGATGGTCGCCGACTTCGACGGACCGAAGGACGGGCCGGATGCGGAAGAGAGCGGCATTCCCGCGCTCTACACCTATTTCGGCCAGTTCATCGACCACGACATCACCTTCGATCCGGTCAGCTCGCTGACCAAGCTGCAGGACCCCGACGGGCTCGTCGACTTCCGCACGCCGTCGCTCGACCTGGACAATCTCTACGGCCGTGGCCCGAACGATCAGCCGTACATGTATGACGGTATCAAGTTCCGCCTCGGCGAGAAGGTCACCGGCGCGGGCGTACCGGATGCCAGCGACCTGCCGCGCTTCAAGGGCCGCGCGCTGATCGGCGATCCCCGCAACGACGAGAACAGCATCGTCTCGCAGTTCCAGGCCTTGATGCTGCGCTTTCACAACCGCATGGTCGACGACAATGACAGCCTGTCGTTCGAAGACGTGCAGAAGCGCGTCAGATTCCACTATCAATACGTGGTGCTGAACGACTTCCTGCCGCGCATCGTCCACGCCAGCGTGCTTGACCAGCTGAAGACCGCAGGTCACTACGACCGCAGCAAGCTCGCCCACTACCATTGGAAGACCTATCCGTTCATGCCGGTCGAGTTCTCGGTCGCGGCCTACCGGCTCGGGCACTCCATGATCCGTCCCGGCTACCGGCTGAACGACGCGGCCAACATGCTGCTGCAGATCTTCCCCGATCCCAACAATCCCGACCACAACGCACTGACCGGCTTCCGTTCCATGGGACCGGGACGCGCCATGGACTGGGGCCGCTTCATCGATCTGGACACGCGCCCCTACGGCGTCGAGGACGACGACACCAATCCCGACAACAAGAGACGGCTTCAGTTCGCCTATCGCATCGATACCTCGCTGGTCGATCCACTGCGCAAGCTGCCGCCGGAGGTCGCCTCCAATCCGTCGTCACTGGCGCTGCGCAATCTCGAGCGCGGCTGGCGGCTCGGACTGCCGTCGGGCCAGGCCGTCGCCAGGGCGATGAACCTGACGCCGCTGACCGACGATCAGATCATCATCGGCAAGGCCGTCGACGAGCCGGGACCGGGCGATCCGCAAGTCAAGATCGCGAACATCGCGAACGGCGTGTTTGCCGACAACTGCCCGCTCTGGACCTACATCCTGGCCGAGGCGCGCAACTTCCACACCGATGTGATGGTCCCGGCGACCGGCGCGCCGGCGACGGGAGTCAGGACGCCGCAACTCGGGCCGGTCGGCGGCCGCATCGTCGCCGAAGTCTTCCTGGGCATGATGTTCGGTGACAATTCCTCCGTGCTGTCGCAGGACCCGAACTGGACGCCGGTGACCGGCTCCGGCTTCGCACTGAAGGACCTCGTCGCCTACGCGCTCGGCCAGGGCGATCCCCTGCACTGAGCACGTGACGGACGATGATGCAAAGGCCGCTCGTGTCGTGCGAGCGGCCCTTTGTCATCGCGCGCGACGGGGAGAGGCGACCGTGCTGCTAGAGCATGATCCGGAAAAGTGCGAAGCGGTTTTCCGAAAGATCATGCTCAAACAAGAACCTAAAGCGCGATGACGATTCATCCCAACCTCAACGCGCTTTAGCGCGCATCGAGTCAGCCAAAGATTAGCCAGCTCACAGGCGTGGCCTCATAAACTCGTCGAGTCCGGATTGCTCTCAGAAGGCGACATTGAGACCGACATGCCAACAGTTCGGCCTTGGCCAAAGGCGGAAGTGAATACGTTTTCCTGCCGCCACACTCGATCTTCCAATGTGCGATATCGGTTATCGCTGTAGCGCCCGGCAAATTGCAATGATCTCCTGCGGTTCAGGCCGGTTGCGATAGTCTGCATCGACATGCGCGTAGACAATATGCCCGGATCGATCAATCACGAATGTACCAGGTACGGGAAGTATCCACTTGCCGTCGGCATTTCGCTTCTCAAGATCGATGTTCGAGCCTTTCAATATACTTTTTGCGGCATCATCCATTTCGAAGGTAAGACCGAATTGTTCGGCTATCTTCCCACCCTGATCGATCAGGACCGGAAATATCGAGCCGGCGGAAGTGGTATTGTCAGAAAAAACCGGGACGGCCTCCGGAGACACCGCTATCAAGGCTGCGTTGGCTTCGGACAACAGCGATTGAACTCCAAGCAGCCCACGGAGGTAGACATTGCAGTATCCGCACCAAGTGCCGCGGTAAAAGACCATAACCAGAGAAGAGTACTTGTTCTGGGCAAGATGCTCGGCCAGACTCCATGTTCCGCCCTCAGCCATCGGCATCGAAAAGTCCGGTGCTTTGTCGCCAACGCCGACGGCTTTGGTTCTCACGCGCAAAGCCTGAATGGCAGGATCTATCTGGCCCCCGAACAGGATGTTCGCTTGTTCGACACCTCGCCGTGCGATCAGATTTTCGCTGAACAGGGCAAGGGAAGCTGCGAGAGGGACGGTGGGCCGATTGTGAGCACTTTCATTGCTCATGTTTCACTCCATGGCAATTTGGGGCGACTTCCGCTTTGACCTCGACATCTGACGCTTACGAGATCGCGCCTCAATGCGCGGCCCCGAGGCCGATCTCTTCCAGCCGCGTTGCGAACCAGCGCGACAGCGGCTGATCGAGGAGGCCGCTGACATAGACCTCCGACATCGTCACATTGTGCGCGTCCAGCACCAGCAGCACGCCGATCCAATAGGCGAACCAGACATGCGCGTCGGTCAGCGCCATCAGCTTGTGCTGGTCGTGATCGAGCGCGGTGTGGTTGCTCGCCTTGCGGATCTCCACGGTGAGCAGATTGTTCGGGATCTCGCGCTGATGCACGACGACGTCGGGATAGATCGACTTGCCCAGATGATCGTCGGTCGAGATGATGGTGCCGTGCGGCAGGTGCAGCGTGCGCTCGCCGAGCCGGTCGTAGTTGCAGTCGACCGCCCAGCCGGCGAACTGCTTCTCCAGATGCACGGCGAAGCGGTGCGTGATCGCCCGCTCGCCAAGGTCCTTCTCGAACAGGAAACCCTCGTTGGCGTAGAAGTCCCGGAGCGCCGCGATCACCTTGTTCAGCTCGGTCTGCATCTTGCCCCCCGGCCCTCGGCGCTCCTGATGCTGTGCCCTACATCTGGACTTCGATCAGCCGCGGTCCGGGCTCGGCGACAGCCTCGGCCAGCGCCTTGTTGAATTCGTCCGCGCTGGTGACGGCGCGGCCGGGCACGCCCATGCCCTTGGCCAGCGCCACGAAATCCAGCGTCGGACGGTCGAGCCGCAGCATGTCGTTGGCGCGCTGGCCGGGCTCGCCGGCGCCGACATTGTCGAACTCGCCGCGCAGGATCTGGTAGATGCGGTTGGCGAACACGATGGTGACGATGTTGAGGTTCTCTCTCGCCTGCGTCCACAGCGACTGGATCGTGTACATCGCGCTGCCGTCGCCGACCATGGTGATCACCTTGCGGTCCGGGCAAGCGATCGCGGCGCCGATCGAGAGCGGCGTCGAGAAGCCGATCGAGCCGCCCATGTTCTGGAGCCAGTCGTGCGGGGCGGCGGCCGCCGTCGGCGGGAAGAAGGCCCGGCCGGTGGTGAGGGATTCGTCGACCATGATCGCGTTCTCGGGGATCGCGTAGGCGATCGCCTGCGCGATCGAGGCGTGGGTCAGCGCGCCGGTCGGCTTGACCAGATCGGCCAGGGCCTGCGGCTTGACGTCCTTCGCACTGGCCTTCACAGCGCCCGCGAGCGCTTCGAGCGCGGCGACCGAATTCTCGCCCCAGGAGGTCATGCGGTGCACGTCGCAACCCTCGGGCCTGAGCACGCTCGGCTTGTTCGGATAGGCGAAGAACGCCACGGGGTCGTCGGACTCGACCAGCACGATGTGACGGAATTTCGCCAGCATCGGAATTGCGTTCTCGATCACGTAGTGAATGCGGTCGATCGAGTAGCGGCCGCGGCCGCGCGCCATCTTCGGGCGGAAGGTCGGGCCCATCACGGTGCAGCCGGTCTTGTTCGCGATGCGCTCGGCCAGCGCCAGGCCCTGCTCGGAGAGCGCGCTGCCGGTCATCAGCAGCAGCGTGCCCTCGCCGTCGCCATGCAGGATCTTCGCGGCCTGCTCGACCGCCTGCGGCGAATAGCTCGCGCGCTGCTGCTCGGCCGGAACCTCGGCGATGCCGTCGGCCTCGTTCCAGGCGGTGTCGGCGGGCAGGATCAGGGTCGCGATCTGCGGCGGTGCGCTTCTGGCGGCGGCGATCGCCGCGGCGCCGTCAGCGGCGATCGATTTGGAGTCCGGCGAGGTGCGGACCCAGGACGACATCGGCCGGGCAAGGCCCTCGATGTCGGAGGTCAGCGGCGCGTTGTAGCCGATATGGTAGATCGCATGCTGGCCGACGATGTTGACGATGCCGGAATTCGCCTTCTTGGCGTTGTGCAGATTGGCAAGGCCGTTGGCGAGGCCGGGACCGAGATGCAACAGGGTCGAGGCCGGCGTGCCCTTCATCCGGAAATAGCCGTCGGCAGCGCCCGTCACCACGCCTTCGAACAGCCCGAGCACGCAGCGCATGCCCGGGACGCGGTCGAGCGCTGCGACAAAATGCATCTCGGAGGTACCCGGGTTGGTGAAGCAGACGTCCACCCCGCCCTTGACCATCGTCCGCACCAGGCTTTCCGCACCGTTCATCCGTCAGCTCCCGCAACCGGCAATGTCCAATTATCCGTCCGATCAATCATTGTTCGCTGGTTCCGTCAAAGCAATAGGCGGCATCGCGGCCCAGCCCCGCGCGACGATGCGCAGGTTTGGCTAATGCTTTCCGACCAATCGGCGTGGTTGCCGATTTGGTAACGCCGATCGCCGAGGATGACGTCCCTCACGGCGCCGTGGCTTGCGAAATGCCCGCAAATATGGCCTGTGGCTTTCGTTGAATCGATTTTTTGCTGGGGGAAACAATGATCCGGTTTTTTGCCGCGCCGATTGCCGCCATCGCATTGCTGTCGGCCACATTGGGCGGCGCCTCTGCGGCCGGAATGTTCGACTTCACGGGTACCAGTTCCACCGGGTATCTCGGCGGCGGCGGCGTGAGCCCGATCCCCCGGACCACCGTCATGTACAACGGCAATTATGCCCCCGGCACCGTCGTGGTGAACACGGCCGAGCGGCGGCTGTATCTGGTGCTCCAGAACGGCCAGGCGCTGCGCTACGGCATCGGCGTCGGCCGCGACGGCTTCCGCTGGGGCGGGGTGCACAGGATCACGGCCAAGAAGGAATGGCCGGACTGGACGCCGCCGTCGCAGATGCTGGCCCGCCGGCCCGACCTGCCGCGCCACATGAAGGGCGGCATCGAGAACCCGCTCGGCGCGCGCGCGATGTATCTGGGCTCGACGCTGTACCGCATCCACGGCTCCAACGAGCCGGAGACGATCGGCCAGGCGGTGTCCTCGGGCTGCTTCCGCATGACCAATGACGACGTCAGCGACCTCTACAGCCGCGTCTCGGTCGGCACCCCCGTGGTCGTGCTGAACAACTAGCCGGGCAGCGAACGGCCGCAATCCGACGGGTTGGGTGAATATGCGGTCTTGTGCGTCGCTTCCGAATACGGCAGCGTCGCATGGCAATGAGCGCACTGGTCCCGCCTTCGTCCGGCTTTCGCATCGCCCTGCTGGCGCTCGCCACCTTCGGGTTCGCCCCTGACACCACCATCGCCGTCGCGGGCGAATTGCCCGCGATCGCCTCGCGCCAGCGCGCCGAGAAGAAGAATTTTACCGACGGCGAGATCGTCGAAGGCTTCCTGAAAACGGCGTTCGGCGCCGAGTATCATCTCGCCGGCCGCGTCGACCGCATCCGCAAGTTCGACGGGCCGGTGCGCGTGTTCGCCGAGAGCGACCGCGCCGACCGCAAGACCCAGCTCGCCAAAGTCGTGGCCGACATCGGCACCCGCGTGCAGCATCTCGACATCGCCATGACCGACTCCAGCGAGGCGGCGAACGTGCGCGTGAAGCTCGTGCGCGACCGCGATCTGTTCCGCACCATCTCGAGTTTCTACGGCGCGGAGAAGGCCCGCGAGATCCGCACCTCGCTCGATCCGCAATGCCTGTCCGGCTTTCGCAAGAACGAGCATTTCGAGATCGAGCATTCCGACGTCATCCTCACCGTCGACAACGGCGATTTCACCTTCCTCGACTGCGCCTATGAGGAGCTGCTGCAATCGCTTGGGCCGATCAACGACACCGCGAGCGTGCCGTGGACGATGTTCAACGACAACGTCTCGATGGGCTATTTCGACGTCTACGACCAATACATCCTCAATCTGCTCTACGATCCCCGCATCAAGGCCGGCATGACCGTGGCCGAGGTCAAGGCGGCGCTGCCCGGCGTGCTCACCGATGTGCGCATCTGGGTGAAGCGCGTGAACGACCTGAAGGAGTGAGGCTCTGCCCCTCCCCTGGGGGCCTCACACCTTCGTCGCCTTCGTCATCAGGAACTGCTGGCGCATGACGTTGTTGCCGGCGTCGAAATATTCCGAGATCAGCGCCTCGAACCCGGCGCGGAAGCTCTTGAGCTTGTCCGGCTCGTCCTTGTACTGGCCGATCAGCTTGATCAAAGGTCCGATGGTCGTTTCCATGGTGCGGCGAAAATGCTGCGGACTGAGTGCGGACGGCGTCATCATGTCCATCTCGAAGCGGAGATCCGCCACCTTGCCCGCGAGGCGCTCGGTGACGATCTTCGGATCGCCCCACAGCACCGGCGATGCAACGCCCTCGGGCGGCGGCAAATGGCGGCCGATCAGCGCGAACATCCGTCCGACGTAGAGATGCGGCGGCCAAGTGGAGAAGGCGATGGTGCCGCCCGGCTTCAGCACGCGCAGCATCTCGGCAATGGTGACGTCGGGGCGCGGCGCGAACATGTGGCCGAACTGGCTCAGCACCACATCGAACTCATTGTCCCCGTAAGGCAGGCTCTCGGCGTCGCCGTCGGCGAAGTCGACATCGAGCTTCGCCAATTGCGCGTGCTCGCGGGCGCGCTCGATCAAGACCGGCGACAGATCGAGACCCCTGACTTTTGCGCCGCGGCGCGCCGCCGTGATCGCGACGACACCGGTGCCGCATCCGACATCGAGCAGCCTTTGGCCGGCGGCAACGCCGGCAAAACCAACGAGCTTGGCGGCACTCGGCGTCGTGAACACCTCCATCGGCGTAAACAGCGACCAGGCCTCCTTCTGGACTGCCTTGAAACCTGCAAACGGATCCTGCTCGGTCACGGAACTCTCCTTTGCTCGAGGTCGATCTTCATGAGGCTCGCAAGGGTCGCCGAAGGTTCAACGCACGCGCAAGGGCCGTCCAAGGGCGGTCGCGCCGGCCTATTGAACGAGATCGGCGACGGTGGTTGCCGCCTTGAGGCCGGTGCCGGTCAGGACTGCGACCGTGGTCTCGTTCGCCTTGATGGCACCGTTGGCGGAGAGTTTTTCCAGCGCCGCGGCCGCGCTGGCGCTGGTCGGTTCGGCAAACAGGCCTTGGCGGGCAAGACGCCGCAGGGCGGCGACGATCTCGTCCTCGGTGAGCGCGACGGTGCCGCCGCCGCTCTCGCGCAAGGCGCCGATGATCTCGCGCAGGCGCAGCGGATGCTTGATCGCGGTGCCTTCGGCAATGGTCTTGCTCACCTCGCGCGCGACAGGCGTATCGACGCCGGCCCGAAAGCTCGCGTCGATCGGCGAGCAGTTTTGCGGCTGCGCCGCGAACAGGCGCGGCAGCCTTGCGATCTGGCCGGCCTTGAGCAGCTCGCGGAAGCCGAAGGCGCAGCCGAGCAGGCTGCTGCCGGCGCCGACGGGGACGATGACATTGTCGGGCGCGCGAAAACCGAGGTCTTCCCAGATCTCGTAGGCGAGCGACTTGGTGCCTTCGAGGAAGAACGGCTGCCAGTTGTGGCTGGCGTAAAAAGTCTGGCTCGACTGGCGGATGGCCTCGGCCTCAGACTCCTCGCGCGGGCCCTCGACGAGCTGCACCGCGGCGCCATAGGCACGCACCTGCGCAATCTTCGCCGGCGAGGTCGACGCCGGTGCAAGGATTTTCACGCGCATGCCCCCGGCGGCACCTAGCCCGGCCATCGACGAGCCGCCATTGCCGGAAGAGTCTTCAAGGATGGCGTCGACGCCGATCTGCCGCAGGAAGGACAGCATCACCGCCGAGCCGCGGTCCTTGAAGCTGCCGGTCGGATTGAACCATTCGAGCTTGAAGAACGGTCGCAGCTCGCCCCAGTTCTGCTGAACCAGCGGCGTGCAGCCTTCGCCGAGCGTGATCGGCTGCGCGATCGCGACCGGCAGCGCTGCCCGGTAGCGCCAGAGTGAACGCGTGCGGGGCTCGATGTCCTCGCGCGACAGCCCAGCCCCCGGCGTCACCAGCAGCGGCGTACGCTGGTCAGAGCACCAGCGCGGCTGGTCCAGCGGATAAAGCTGTCCGTTGCGGGGATCGATATAGCTGGCGGCGGGCATGGCGGTCTCCAGGGCAAGGGCGTTCTGTGCGACTGGACTGATGACATGTTTTGTCCAGAAACTCGACGGCCGCCGCGCAGACCAGGCACCGCCCCTTGAAAATACAAAAATAACAATTATTTCAGTATCTTACACTAATCGCGACGGCGCGCGGGCAAGGCTCGCCGGCGTGAGGTTGCGGCGCACGGAAGAGCCCCGCCGGCGCGCTGATGACGGGAATTTGGCGGCGAACGGCCCTGCCCCGCACAGCACGATTAACTTGTCTGTCGTGGCTGGCCGCTACAATATGTTGGATTGAGCTTGCGTCGCCGGCGTTCCGGCAGCGCAACAGAGCCAGGCCCGTCCGAGCGGCGGGCCGTTGGCTTTTTGGGAGCCTGGACATGAGCCGCGCGAACCGTACCGACCACATCCGCCTGACCTCCCATCCGGAGCCGGGCCGGAAGGCCGCCTTTCCGATCCACTGGGGCGCCGCCGACGCGCGCGCCCGCGGGCCGATCATCGGCACGGTGTCGCGCGCTGGGGATCGCAACGTGATCGGCAGCCATGGCGGCTCCTATGCGATGTACCGGGCGCTCGCCGTCTCCGCCGGCGCGCTCGATCCGATCCGGCGCCCCGACCTCACCAACACGTTCCCCGCGGCGACCATCGGACCGTTCGAGCAATGGCGCGATCCCGCAAAGATCGTCGCGCTCGATCCCTGGGGTCATCTGGTCGCCGAGAATTTCGGCAAGGAGATCGCCGAGGGCTCCGACATCCGGCCGAGCATCGCGGTAACGCGCGCGCGGCTCGACCTGCCGGAGATCCGCGAGGCGCTGGCCGCAAAACGGCTGCGCGCCGACGGCGAAGTCGTGCATGCCAATGGCAGCGTGTCGGTGGTGAAGATCGCGATCGATCCGGTCTGGTATTTGCCCGGCCTTGCCGAGCGCTTCGCGACCAACGAGACCGAGCTGCGGCGCACGCTGTTCGAGCAGACCGCCGGCATGTTCCCCGAGCTGGTGACCCGGCCGGACATGAAGGTGTTCCTGCCGCCGATCGGCGGCACCACGATCTACATGTTCGGCGATGTGACCAAACTGCCGGACCATCGCACCAAGATCACCTGCCGCGTGCATGACGAGTGCAACGGCTCCGACGTGTTCGGCTCCGACATCTGCACCTGCCGCCCCTACCTCATCCACGGCATCGAGGAATCCGCGCGCGGCGCGCAGGAGGGCGGGCTCGGGCTCGTGATCTACAACCGCAAGGAAGGCCGCGCGCTCGGCGAGGTCACGAAATTCCTGGTCTACAACGCCCGCAAGCGCCAGGAGGATGGCGATGCGGCCGCCGCCTATTTCGAGCGCACCGAATGCGTCGCCGGCGTCCAGGACGCACGCTTCCAGCAATTGATGCCGGATACCATCCACTGGCTCGGCCTGAAGCGCATCGACCGCTTCCTGTCCATGAGCGACATGAAGCACGACGCGCTGACCTCGCAGGGCATCGACATCGTCGAGCGCGTACCGATCCCGCCGGAGCTGATCCCGGCCGACGCCTATGTCGAGATCGCAGCGAAGAAGGCCGCCGGCTACTACTCGACCGACATCGCGCCGGAGAAGGACGTCAACGGCGTGGTCGGACGGTCGCTGGAAAAATATTGATCGCGTGATGGCGGACGCTTTGGAACTGCAGGCCCGCTCGCTGCTCAGCGCAGAAGCAGTGCGCACGCGGGCCGGAGAGATGCTCGAGATCGGCCTGAACGGCGGGCTCACGCATTTCACCATCGATCTCGACCGCATGGACGGCGTTGCGGAGGCCGTGCTCGCGGTCACGCGCAAGGCCTATCCGACGCTCGATATTCCCTTCCATGCGCGCTGGCGCCACTTCGTGCTCGGCGGCGTCGACCGCTGGGCGCGGCTCGCCGACGCCACGTCGTGGCCGGATCGCGCGGCGCGCGCGCGCGCCGAGTTCGACCTTGCCATCGTCAGCGTGCTGCTCGATGCCGGCGCGGGAGCGGCGTGGCGATACCGTGACGCCGTGACGGGGCAAGATATCGGCCGATCCGAGGGACTTGCGATCGCCAGCCTCGACATGTTCGCGAGCGGACTGTTTTCCGGCGATGCGCGCGCACCGTTCAGGGCCGACGCGGATTTGCTCGCAAAGCTGCCCCTCGCCGCGCTCACCTCCGCTTTTCAGGTGAGCGATGCCAATCCGCTGCTCGGCCTCGAAGGACGCACCGATCTGTTGCGGCGTCTGGGCCGGCTCGTATCCGAACGTGCCGATGTTTTCGGCCTGCGCGATACGCCGCGGCCGGGCGGCCTGTTCGATCACATCGCGGCACAGGCAGTGGGCGGCGCCATCGCCGCGCCCGCGATCCTGTCGGCGGTGCTGAACCAGCTTGGGCCGATCTGGCCGTCGCGCCTCGAACTTGCAGGAATTCCGCTCGGCGATTGCTGGCGCCATCCGGCGATCAAGGCCAACGACGCAACGGCGGGCCTCGTGCCCCTGCACAAGCTGTCGCAATGGCTGAGCTATTCGTTGATCGAACCGCTGCAGCGCGCCGGGCTCGAGGTCACCGACATCGACGGCCTGACCGGGCTTGCCGAATACCGCAATGGCGGCCTGTTCGTCGACCACGAGGTGCTGCGCCTGCGCGATCCCAATGACGCCGAGCGGGCGCATGCGGTGGATTCCCTCCTCGTCGTGGAATGGCGCGCGCTGACCGTGGCGTTGCTGGACCGTTTGGCGGAGCGCGTCCGCGCAAAGCTCGGTCGCACGCCCGAGTCCCTGCCGCTCGCCAGCATTCTGGAAGGCGGCACCTGGGCCGCAGGCCGCGCCATTGCCTTTTCGCGTCGTCCCGATGGCGCGCCGCCGCTCAAGGTGATCAGCGACGGCACGGTTTTCTGACCCTCTCCTTGTGGGAGAGGGTGCCTCGCGTAGCGGGGGTTGCTTCCGCGGGAGTCTCTCTCACTGAAGCTCGCGGAAGGTACCCCTCATCCGGCGCTTCGCGCCATCTTCTCCCACAAGGGGAGAAGGAAGAAAGGCATCCGATCATGGAAGGCGTCACGATCGTCGATCATCCGCTGGTGCAGCACAAGCTGACGCTGGTGCGGGACAAATCCATCTCGACAAAGTCGTTCCGCGAGCTGATCAAGGAGATCGGCATGCTCTTGTGCTACGAGGTGACGCGCGATTTGCCGCTCGCCGATACCGTCATCGAGACGCCGCTGGCGACGATGCACTCGGCCAAGATCGCCGGCAAGAAGCTCGTGTTCGTGCCGATGCTGCGCGCCGGCACAACTTTCGTCGACGGCATGATGGATCTGGTGCCGACCGCGCGCGTCGCGCATATCGGGCTCTATCGCGAGCCGCACAGTTTTGCGGCGGTCGAGTATTTCTTCAAATCGCCGTCCGATCTCAGCGAGCGGCTGGCGATCGTGGTGACGCCGGTGGTTGCGACCGCCAACACGGCGGTGGCCGCGATCGACCGGCTGAAGGAGCGCGGCGCCAAGGACATTCGGCTGGCCTGCCTGATCGCAGCGCCGGAAGGGCTCGAACGGCTGCGCGGTTTGCATCCGGACGTGCCGATCTGGACGGCGGCGGTGGATGAAGGCCTCGACGAGAATGGTTTTATTATCCCCGGCCTCGGTGATGCCGGCGACCGCGCTTACGGGACGCGGTAACGCTGAAGCTCAGATCTTCCCGCTGCCGCAAATCCCCTTCAGCGCCTGCCACTCCTTATCCGTCAGCAGCGGCGGGCCGCTTGGAGGGCGATCCTCCCTGGTCATGCGTGCGAGGCGGTCCTCGGTCAGCGGATGGCTCGCCAGGATCGAGGTGAGGCCGCCGCCTTCCTTGCCGGTGATGCGGAACATCAGCTCGGCCGCCGGCTTCGGTGAGCGCCCGAGCTTGTGCATGATCTCGATCGCGAACGTGTCGGCAGCGGCTTCCGCCTCGCGCGAATAGGAGGCTTCGACCACGCTGCGCGAGGCGAAGATCACGGCGCTCGAACCGGTGACGTCGCCGAACAGCAGGCCGATCAGGAACGAGGTGCCGCCGTTGTAGATCAGGCCGCGCATGTTGTCGTAATGCTTGAGATGGCCGAGCTCGTGGGCGAGGATGCCGGCGATCTCGTCGGGGTTCTCCGCCTTGTCGAGCAGGCCCCTCAGCACGTAGACCTTGCCGCCGGGCAGCGCGAACGCGTTCGGCACGGAAGTCGGCAGCACGCCCGCCGTCACGGAATCGTCGTCGAGACCGGCGGCATCGCGCAGGCGGTTGACGAGCTTGACGAAGGCGGCCTTGCCTGAGGGGTCTTCGCATACGTTGCGCCCGAAGATGGTCTTCACCTGGACTTCCGACGCATCGCCGATGCGCCGCTCGATCGGTTTCGGCACCAGCGGCGCGAGACGGTCGGCGGCGAGCGGCACGCCGAACAGCACGACACAGACGATGGAACCGGCGGCCGCCACCGACCAGCCGACGATTTTTACCACGCCACGACGCGAGGTCTGGTGCTCGTCGAGATGCATGCAGCGGACGGTGACGTCGGCGGCCAGCGCGGCATCGCGGATTTCGAGGCGCGCCAGGGACGGCGCGGACGTGCAGGCAAGACGCAAGATTCCGGCCGGACTGTCGGCGCGGCGAATGTCAGCATAGGCCCAGCTCACGGGCGCCCCGCCCTCCTCGGCAATCTCGAGCGCTTGACCGAGCGCCAGCGTCACCTGCCGCCTGCGGCTCGACACGCCGTCGAAGAAGATCGTCGGCCTTGCGGACTGCGCCGGGATCTCGGTGGACACCTCACTCACAGCTCAGAATCCCGCGACATCGAGCCCATCGGCAAAGCCTTCGCCGAGCGCGCTGGCGAGTTCACCGCTGCCACGCACGTCCGCCGCAGCGCCGATGTTGTGCACCTCGACGGTCTCCAGCACCTTGGCCCAGAGATCGCGCTGGAGATAGACCCGCATGACGATGTTGAGGGCAAGGGCCAGCGCGAAGTAGCCGATCACCATCATCACCAGCATCGGGATGCTCTTGGCGGCATTGTCGGGCCCGAAGGCCTGCTCGGCCGGAACGCCGCTGAGCGTGACGACGAGCATGGTCGCGCCGCCGAGATAGGCGCCGAAAATGGCCGAGAGCAGCGTCCACCAGCCGATCACTTTCCAGTACAGGCCGTAGAAGGCATCGTGCGGCAACTTCGAGGACAGGCTGACGCCGCCGATGCGGATGCCGTCGAGCCACCAGCGCCATTCGCGCGCCTTGAACTCGGCATAAAAGAACGGGGCGAGCGGGAAGATCACAATTGCGATCGGGCTGAGCAGCCACAGCCACCAGCCGCGCTTGAAGAAGGTCCAGCCGTCGGCGGCGAAATCGCCGCGCAAATCGCCGTAATGGGTGTGCCGCATCTTGTAGCGTTCGAGCGAGGCCTCGCGCCAGGGCAGCGCCAGGCCGAGCGTCAGGAACACCAGCAGGCCCCACAGCATGGCACGGAACGAATAGGCCCAGCCGGAGCCGTCCATCCAGAACCGCACGCCGCGCCAGACCGTGCGCGTCAGCCGATAGCGCCGCGCGCGAAAGATCGCGAACTGACCGAAGGCGTAGAAGCTGATGAACAGCGGCGTCGAGGCAAAGCCCTGCCACCGCTCGAACTCGATACCGACGAGGAAATAGGCGAGATAGATCGGCACCAGGATTGCCAGCGCGAACAGGAAGCCGATCAACAGCTCCTTGCCGCGGCCGGTATATTCGGCGGCGTCGCCGTCGATCGACGTGTCCGTCCACAAATGACGACGGATGTCGGTGACGAGCCAGAACCGGTAGAAGCCGAACGTGACCAGCTCCAGCATGGCACCCTTGGTGACCATTTTGCGGAACGCGGAGCGGTCACCGGTGAAGTCGACCCGCGTGGGCGGCAGCGGCGGGGGTAAGGGTTCGGAACCGATGGGGGCCCATTGCATGTCGTTCACGGCGGCAACCTCGGGATGTCGGCCTGGTGCGATCAAACTATAGATCAGAGATTGGTCGATCCCCAAGGCGGGCGGGTTCGATTCACCTCGATTCCAGTCGGTTTTCGCACGTCTCCGCAGCCGAGGGCGTGCGGGAGATCACGTTGACACATCCGCGTGACGGCCGATCAACCCTCTCGCAAAGGTTGGATGTGGCAAAACTCTCCCTTGCTCCGGCGCGGACAACCGGCTGTAATTGCAAATCAAATACCGCAGCGCAGAATTCAACGAGAACGCGCGGTTCATGTCAGGGAGAGCGGTCATGCATGGGACCATCGAGAACGCGGCGAAGCTCGACGCGTTACGCGCGCGCGCCACGTCATTGCCGCTGGAGCAGTTCGATCCGGGCGATCCCGAGCTGTTCAGGACGGATACATTCTGGCCCTATTTCGACCGCCTGCGCCGGGAAGATCCCGTGCACTATTGCAAGGATTCGATGTTCGGGCCGTACTGGTCGGTGACGCGCTACAACGACATCATGGAGATCGAGACCAACCATTCGGTGTTCTCCTCGGCCTCCTCGCTCGGCGGCATCACCATCCGCGACATCGATCCGGATCTGCGCCGCGAGAGCTTCATCTCGATGGACCCGCCGCGGCACGCCGCCCAGCGCAAAACCGTGGCGCCGATGTTCACGCCGACGCATCTGGACAATCTCGCGCTCAGCATCCGCGAGCGCTCGGCCGAGTGCCTCGACAATCTGCCGCGTGGCGAAGTGTTCGACTGGGTCGACCGCGTCTCGATCGAACTGACCACGCAGATGCTTGCGGTGCTGTTCGACTTTCCCTGGGAGGATCGCCGCAAACTGACGCGCTGGTCGGACATCGCCACCACGATTCCCGGGCCCGACGGCCTCGTCGCCACCGAGGACGAGCGGCAGGCCGAACTGACCGAATGCGCGGGCTATTTCGCGCGCCTGTGGAAGGAGCGCATCGCGCAGCCGCCGAAGAGCGATCTGCTCTCGATGATGGCGCATGGAGCCGCGACACGCGACATGGACGCGAAGAACTTCCTCGGCAATCTCGTCCTTTTGATCGTCGGCGGCAACGACACCACCCGCAATACCATGTCGGGCTCGATCTACGCACTGAGCCAGCATCCTGAGCAATATCGCAAGCTGCGCGAGAATCCCGGCCTGCTCGACAGCTTCGTGCCGGAGGTGATCCGCTGGCAGACGCCGCTGGCGCACATGCGCCGCACCGCACTCGCCGACTTCGAGTTCCGCGGCAAGCAGATCAAGAAAGGTGACAAGGTCGTGATGTGGTACGTCTCGGGCAACCGCGACGCCGAGGCGATCGAAAAGCCCTACGATTTCATCATTGACCGCGCCCGGCCGCGCACGCATCTGTCCTTCGGCTTCGGCATCCACCGCTGCGTCGGCTTGCGGCTTGCCGAACTCCAGCTCAAGATTATCTGGGAGGAGATCCTGAAGCGATTCGACCATATCGACGTGGTCGGCGAACCCAAGCGGGTCTATTCGAGTTTCGTGAAGGGTTTGGAAACGCTGCCGGTGAAGATTACGGCGTGAGTTCGAGCTATAACCCACGAGGATACTGCCCCCTCTCCCGCTCGCGGGAGAGGGTTGGGGAAAGGGTATCTCCGCAACGGGACAATCCCCTGGAGGAGAAAGCCCTCACCCGGCGCTGCGCCTTAGCCGAGCCTTCGCCTTGGCGTTCTTGAGATGTCGGCCGCCGGAGGCGGCCTGTGCCTCTCCCGCAAGCGGGAGAGGTTGGAAACAAACACTGGAGCTACCAACATGAACATCCAGACTCCGGTCAAGACCGACAAGGCCGAACGCATGCGCAAGGCCCGCGAGGAGGCCTATGCGACGCCGCTGTCGCACTTCCATCCCGGCGCGCCCCGGCTGTTCCAGGACGACACCTTGTGGCCGTGGTTCGAGCGGCTGCGCAAGGAAGAGCCGGTGCACTACTGCACCAACGCGCCGATCGAGCCGTACTGGTCGGTGGTGAAGTACAACGACATCATGCATGTCGACACCAACCACGCCCTGTTCTCCTCCGATTCAACGCTCGGCGGCATCGGGATCCGCGACGTGCCGGAAGGTTATGACTGGCCGAGCTTCATCGCCATGGACCAGCCGCGTCATTCGTCGCAGCGCAAGACGGTGTCGCCGATGTTCACGCCGACCCATCTGGACGAACTGGCAAAACTGATCCGCCAGCGCTCGCAGACCGTGCTCGACAATCTGCCGCGCAACGAGACCTTCAATTTCGTCGAGCGCGTCTCGATCGAGCTGACGACGCAGATGCTGGCTACCCTGTTCGACTTCCCCTGGGAAGAACGGCGCAAGCTGACGCGCTGGTCGGATGTCGCGACCGCGCTGCCCAAGAGCGGCATCGTCGCATCCGCCGAGGAGCGCCGCCGCGAGATGGACGAGTGCTACGCGTACATGTCCAAGCTGTGGAACGAACGCGTCAACTCCGCGCCGCGCAACGACCTATTGTCGCTGATGGCGCACAACGACGCCACGCGCTTCATGGACCCCGACAACCTCATGGGCAACATCATCCTGCTCATCGTCGGCGGCAACGACACCACGCGCAACACCATGACCGGCTCGGTGCTGGCGCTGAGCGAGAACCCGGACCAATACGACAAGCTCCGCGCCAACCCGGAACTGATCGATTCCATGGTGCCCGAGGTGATCCGCTGGCAGACCCCGCTCGCGCATATGCGGCGCACCGCGCTTGCCGATACCGAGATCGGCGGCAAGCACATCAAGAAAGGCGACCGCGTCGTGATGTGGTACGTCTCCGGCAACCGCGACGAGGAGATGTTCGAGAAGCCGAACGACTTCATCATCGACCGCCCGCGGCCGCGCACCCATCTCTCCTTCGGCTTCGGCATCCACCGCTGTGTCGGCATGCGCCTCGCCGAGCTGCAGCTCAAGATCGTCTGGGAGGAGATGCTGAAGCGCTTCGACCGCATCGAGGTGGTGGGCGAGCCGAAGCGGATCTATTCGAGCTTCATCAAGGGGTACGAGTCGCTGCCGGTGCGGATTCCGGGGTAGACCCTAGCCTCCGTCATTGCGAACGCAGCGAAGCAATCCAGAATCCCTCCGCGGAAACAGTCTGGATCGCTTCGCTGCGCTCGCAATGACGAGTTGTGGATGCATATGCGCGTCACGGCCGCGCAGGCGAGCGCGGCGGCCACCTCCAGCTATAAAATTTCGGCATGACAGCTCGCGCCAGATGCGAAGGCACGATGGCGCGCGGCTGTTCTACGACAAGCGCGCATCTAACTCAACTTGATGTCCCACACGCCGTCCTTGCGGCAGGCGGCGACCTCCTCGCGCAGGAGGGCGGTGACGGCAAGCGAGGCCGTCGAGACCGGGCGGTCGATTGGAGAAGCGAATATGAGCTCGCGCGTCATCGGCTTGGATACGACAGCGGTTTCCAGTCGCCCGTCGGCGACCTCGCCGTGGACCGACGAGGGCGGCAGCAGCGCGAAGCCGAGGCCTTCCTCGACAAGGCTGGTCAGCACACGGAACGAATCCGCCTCGAGCTGGACGTTGAGCTTGATCTTGCGCTGGGCCGCCGCATGCTCGATCAGCGCGCGGAGACCGTGGGAATGACTGGGCAGCACCAGCCGCTGCCGCAGCAGCCAGCCGATCTCGACGTTCTTCCTGCGCGCAAGGCCGCAGCCGCGCGGGCCGACCGCGACGATGTTGTCGCGGCCGAGGCTTTCCACATTGAGATGCAGATCGGCGGAGCGGCCATAGAGGATGGCGAGGTCCATCTCGCCGCGATGCAGCCATTCGACGAGATGGCCGCTGTAGCTCTCGACGATGCGCAGCGAGATGCCGGGAAACTTCTCGACGCAGCGCCGCGCGAAACGCGCCGACAGCACGCAGCTCACGGTCGGAACCAGGCCGAGCACGACCTGACCGGACAGCGGCCCCTTGGCCGACTGGATGTCGTCGCGGATCTGGTCGATCTGCCGCACGATGCCGGCGGTGCGCGCCAGCAAGAGACGGCCCGCCTCCGTCAGCACCATGCCGCGACCGTTGCGCGTGAACAATTCGGTGCGCAGCTCGTGTTCCAGCAGCTTGATCTGCCGGCTCAGCGCCGGCTGCGCCACGCGCAACGTGTCGGACGCCTTGGAGAGGCTGCCGAGCTCCGCCACGCAACTGAAGGTCCTGAGCTGACGGAAATCCATGCTTGCCAATCCTGGAAGGCTACTCCATACGCTATAGCAAATGAGCATAGGGGGATGGCGTTGTTTTCACAACGCCAGAGGATTGGCCGGCGTTATCTTAACCGCCGCACCCAACGGGAAACGCCATGAGTGAAGATCACCAGACCGAAGATCACGCCGACATCCGCGAAGCCGTCGCAAAGCTCTGCGCGCAGTTTCCCGGCGAATACTGGCGCAAGCTCGATCGCGAGATGGCCTACCCCAAGGCCTTCGTCGATGCGCTGACAGAGGCCGGTTACCTCTCGGTGCTGATCCCCGAGGAATATGGCGGCGCGGGCCTGAAGCTGTCCGCGGCCGCGGCGATCCTCGAAGAGATCCAGCGCGCCGGCTGCAACGGCGGCGGCTGCCACGCCCAGATGTACACGATGGGCACGGTGCTGCGGCATGGCAATGACGAGCAGAAGGCCAAATATCTGCCGAAGGTCGCGAGCGGCGAATTACGGCTGCAGGCGTTCGGCGTCACCGAGCCGACCAGCGGCACCGACACCACCTCGCTGAAGACCTTTGCGCGCAAGGACGGCAACGCCGGCTACATCGTCAACGGCCAGAAGATCTGGACCAGCCGTGCCGAGCATTCCGACCTGATGCTGCTGCTGGCGCGCACCACGCCGAAGGACGAGGTCAAGAAGCGCACCGATGGGCTCTCGGTGTTCATCGTCGACATGCGCGAGGCCAAGAACAGGGGCCTCGAGATCCGCCCGATCCGCACGATGATGAACCACGCCACCACCGAAGTGTTCTTCACCGACATGAAGGTGCCGGCGGAGAATCTGATCGGCGAGGAAGGCAAGGGCTTTCGCTACATCCTCTCCGGCATGAATGCCGAGCGCATCCTGATCGCGGCCGAATGCGTCGGCGATGCAAAGTGGTTCATCGCGAAGGCCACGAACTACGCCAAGGAGCGCAGCGTTTTCGGCCGGCCGATCGGCCAGAACCAGGGCATCCAGTTCCCGATCGCCAAGGCCTACGCCGCGATGCGCGCAGCCGAATTGATGGTGAAGGAAGCCACGCGCAAGTACGAGGCCGGGCTCGACTGCGGCGCGGAAGCCAACATGGCGAAAATGCTCGCGGCCGATGCGTCCTGGGAAGCGGCCAATGCCTGCGTCCAGACCCATGGCGGTTTCGGTTTCGCCGAGGAATACGACGTCGAGCGCAAATTCCGCGAGACGCGGCTCTACCAGGTGGCGCCGATCTCGACCAACCTCGTGCTCTCCTTCATCGCCGAGCACGTGCTCGGCATGCCCCGCTCGTACTGAGGCAGCAATCATGGGCGCATTGGACGGGATTAGGGTGATCGCGGTCGAGCAGGCGGTGGCAGCGCCGTTCTGCTCGTCGCGGCTGGCGGATGCCGGCGCGGAGGTGATCAAGATCGAACGGCCGGAGGGCGATTTCGCCCGCGGTTACGATGCCGCGGCCAAAGGCCAGAGCAGCTATTTCGTCTGGCTCAACCGCGGCAAGCAGTCAGCGGTGGTCGATCTTGCCACCAAGGAAGGTTGCGCCGAGCTGGAGAAGCTGATCGCCAGCGCCGACGTGCTGATCCAGAACCTCAAGCCGGGCTCGATGGACAAGCTCGGCTTCTCGCGCGAGCGGCTGCTGAAGGACTATCCAAAGCTGATTTCCTGCACCATCACCGGCTATGGCGACGAGGGTCCCTACGCGCACCGCAAGGCCTATGATCTCTTGATCCAGGCCGAGAGCGGCCTTGCCTCGATCACCGGCAATCCCGACGGCGCCTCGCGCGTCGGCATGTCGATCGTCGACGTCGCGACCGGCGCCACCGCGCATGCAGCGATCCTGGAGGCGCTGATCGGCCGGGGCCGCACCGGCAAGGGTGCCGACATCCGCATCTCCATGTTCGACGTGATGGCCGACTGGTGCACCGTGCCGCTGCTGAATTCCGAAGCCGGCAATCCGCCCAAGCGCATGGGCCTGCGCCACCCCTCGATCGCGCCCTACGGCGTGTTCACGTCCAGCGACGGCAAGGACATTCTGATCTCGATCCAGAGCGAGCGTGAGTGGAAGACGCTGTGCGCGAAGGTGCTCGACCAGCCGGACCTGCCGGCTGACCCCCGCGTCGCCAACATGGTCGAGCGCGTGCGCAACCGCGATTTCACCGACAAGACGGTCGCGGACAGCTTTGGCAAGATGAGGCGCGACGAGCTGCTCAAGCGGCTGTCGGACGCCGACATCGCCTTCGCCGAGGTCAACACCATGGCCGACCTCACCAACCATCCGCATCTGCGCCGCATCGAGGTCGACACGCCGAACGGCCGCGTCAGCTATCCCGCGCCGGCGCCGATCATCGTCGGCGAGACGCGCGCCTACGGCGCTGTGCCAGCGATCGGCGAAAAGCCACAATCCAGGACATAACAGAGCGAGGCGTCATGACCGAGCAGCTCGACATCGATCATCTCAGGCAATGGATCGGCCGCAGCACGGAGGCCACCGACGTCGTCACCGCGCAGCTCGTCAAGGGTCTTCGGGCGACACTTTTCCAGGACGTGGGCGAGCCCAAGTCCGGCGATGCCGCGCCGTTCACGGTGCATTGGTGCCTGGCACAGCCGGTGTTTCCGATGTCGATGCTCGGGCCCGACGGGCATCCGACCCGCGGCGGCTTCCTGCCGCCGGTGCCGCTGCCGCGCCGGATGTGGGCCGGCGGCGAGATCGAATTTTTGCAGCCCTTGCACGTCGGCGATGAATCGACCCGGACTTCGCGCATTGCCGACGTGACGGTAAAGACCGGATCGACCGGCACGCTGTGCTTCGTCGCGGTCGAGCACAGCATCTCCTCGCCGCGCGGCACTGCCATCCGCGAACGCCAGGACATCGTCTATCGCGAGATGACGACGACGCCGACCGCGCCGGCAAAGGCCCCGCCTCCGCCGCCGAAGGCGCAGCATCGCGAGACCCATGTCTCTGATCCCGTGCTGCTGTTTCGGTATTCCGCGCTGACCTTCAACGGCCATCGCATCCATTACGACCGCGACTACGTCACCAAGGTCGAGGGCTATCCGGGCCTGGTCTTCCACGGCCCGTTGCAGGCCGCGTTGATCATCGAGATGGCGGCAAAGCTGCGCGGCGGCAGAGCGCCGAAGAAGTTTTCGTATCGCGGTCTGCAGCCGCTGTTCGAGGGTTCGGAGTTTTCGATCAACGCCAATGAGACCGAGGCGGGCATGGAGCTTTGGACCGCGAATGCCGAGGGGCAGCCGACGATGAAGGGCACGGCGGTGTGGTAGGCCGCTGCTGTTTCCTCCTCGTCATTGCGAGCGCAGCGAAGCAATCCAGAGTCCCTCCGCGGAGATGGTCTGGATTGCTTCGTCGCAAGGGCTCCTCGCAATGACGGTGGGTCTACGAGCGTCGGTAATCAACAGGGACGGAAACCATGGCAAAGAACGGCAAGAGCGGCAGCAAATCCGTCACCGTCAAGCAGGCCACGCTCGACCTGCTGCGGTCGTTCGGCATCAAAAAAGTGTTCGGCAATCCCGGCTCGACCGAGCTGCCGTTCCTGAGCGACTGGCCCGACGACATCGACTACGTGCTGGCGCTGCAGGAAGCCTCCGCCGTCGGCATGGCCGATGGCTACGCGCAGGCGACGAGCAATGCCGGTTTCGTCAATCTGCATTCGGCGGCCGGCGTCGGCAACGCGCTCGGCAACATCTACACCGCGCATCGCAACCAGACACCGCTCGTCATCACCGCGGGCCAGCAGGCGCGTTCGATCCTCCCCTTGCAGGCGTTCCTCTATGCCGAGCGCGCGTCGGAGTTTCCGAGGCCATATGTGAAGTACAGCGTCGAGCCGGCGCGGCCCGAGGACGTGCCGGCCGCGATCGCGCGCGCCTATTACACCGCGATGCAGCCGCCCTGCGGGCCGACCTTCGTGTCGATCCCGATCGACGACTGGGCGCATGCGACGGCTCCGGTCGAGGCGCGCAAGGTCAGCCGCGAGATCGGGCCCGAGCCTGATGCGATGAAGGCGCTGGTCACAGCGCTCGGTTCGGCAAAGCACCCCGCGCTCGTGGTCGGCCCCGGCGTCGATCGCGCGGGCGCTGTCGACCTCATGGTGCGCGTGGCCGAGAAGGCGAAGGCGAGCGTCTGGGTCAGCCCGTTCTCGGCGCGCTGCTCGTTCCCCGAGCGCCATCCGCAGTTCGCGGGCTTCCTGCACGCCTCGCCCGCACAGCTCTCCGATGCGCTGCGCGAGCACGATCTCGTCGTCGTCGTCGGCGCGCCGGTGTTCACCTTCCATGTCGAGGGCCACGCCGCGATCTTCGATGGCGGCGCGACGATCTTCCAGATCACCGACGACCCGGATGCCGCCGCGGTCACACCGTTCGGCACCAGCATCATCGCCACGATGAAGCCGGCGCTAAGCCTGCTGCTCGACCTCCTGCCGGAGAGCAAACGTGTGGCGCCGAAAGGCCGCACGCTGCCGCCGGCGCCGCAAGCCGGCGAGCCGCTGCCGGTGGAGTTCTTGTTGCACGCGCTGTCGCAGGCGATGCCGGACGGCAGCTCGCTGGTGGAGGAAGTGCCCTCGCACCGGCCGGCGATGCAAAAATTCATGCCGATGCGCGGCCAGGACAGTTTCTACACCATGTCGAGCGGCGGCCTCGGCTACTCCCTGCCCGCCGCGGTCGGCATGGCGCTCGGCAAGCCGAAGAGCCGCACCGTGTGCCTGATCGGCGACGGCTCGGCGATGTATTCGATCCAGGCGCTGTGGACCGCCGCGCAGCGAAAACTGCCGCTCACCGTCGTCGTCATCAACAATTCCGGCTACGGCGCGATGCGCTCGTTCAGCCAGGTGATGCAGGTGCGCAACGTGCCGGGACTGGAGCTGCCGGGCATCGATTTCGTCCGGCTCGCCGAAGGCATGGGCTGCGATGCGGTGCGGGTGACGAAGGCCGCGGAGCTCGGCGAAGCGCTCAAGCGCGGGATGGCATTCGCCGGCACGAGCCTCGTCGAGGTGATCGTGGATTCAGCAGTTCCGGTGTTGTACGGACAGAAGCATTAGGGCGCTACGACGCCAGAAAGCCCCCATCCGCCGCGAGCACGTGCCCGACCACGTAGGATGACGCGTCGGACGACAGCCACACCACGGCTTCCGCAACTTCCTCCGGGCTCCCCATCCGCCGCAGCGGCAGGCCTGCACTGACGGTTGCTATGTCGCCGACGCCGGCGCGCAGCATCATGTCGGTGACGACGCGGCCGGGGGCGATGGCGTTGATGCGGATGCCGCGCGAGGCGTTCTCCATCGCCGCCGAGCGCGTCAGCGAGATCGCGGCCGCCTTCGAGGCCGAATAGAGCGAGAATCCCGGGTTGGGATTGCGCACGCCGCTGACGGAGGCGTTGACCACGATGCTGCCACGCCCCTGCGCCAGCATCGCCGGCAATTGATAGCGCAGGCACAGGAACAGCGCGCGGACATTGGTGTCGAACACGCTGTCGTAGATGTCCATGCCCTGCTCTTCCAGCGGCGCGCGGCGCTCCTGGAAGCCCGCATTGTTGAAAGCGATGTCGAGCCGTCCGCAACGTTCGACGGCGGTGCGCACAAGGCGCGCAACATCGTCCTCCTGCGTGATGTCGGTCTTGACCGGGACGGCGTCCGCACCGAGCTCGCGGCACGCCGCGGCGGCGGCCTCGATCTCGGCCTCGCGCCTGCCCGCAATGACCACGGCCTCCGCACCTTCCGACGCCATCCGCAAGGCCGTGGCGCGGCCAATGCCGCTGCCGCCGCCCGTCACGAGGCAGACCTTGCCCCGCATCCGCATCCCCGCCGGCAAAGTTCCGCTCATGGTCCGCTCCAAAACGCTTGCGCGCGGCGCTCTCCGCATATAGTTGTATGATACAACTATATGCGGAGAGTCAAGCATGGCCGAGCTTGCGCTGATCGACGACATCCGTGCCGCTTCGCGCCTGATGGTGCGCGAGCTCGGCTTCATGGATGCGACGGTGGTGGCATCGGACTATCCGCCGTCGGCCGTGCACACCATTCTGGAGATCGGCATCCGGGGCCCGATGACATCGGGTGCGCTCGGCGATTTCCTGCGGCTGGAGAAATCCAGCGTCAGCCGTCTGGTGCGCAAGCTGATCGATTGCGGTGAGCTCAGGGAGACGGCCGATGAGACCGATGCGCGCAGCAAGTTGTTGTCGCTGACGGCGAAGGGCCGCCGCACACTGGAAGCGCTGCACGCCTTCGGTCGCCAGCAGGTGAGCGGGGCGCTGGCGGTGTTGACGGCCACGGAGCAGCGCACGGTGCGTAAGGGCATGATGCTCTATGCGCAGGCGTTGCGTCAGAGCCGGGCGGAGAACGAGGCGCAATCGGCGGCGTAACCACCGGTGTCGTCCCGGCGAAGGCCAGGCGAAGGCCGGGACGACGGCGAGTATTTGGCGCGAAGCTTCCCTACGTCCCGAACTCGTCCCGCATCTTGGCCTGGATCTTGGCCATGCCGCCGATCCAGCGGTCGTAGTTCTCGGTCTTCTTGCGCATGTAGCCGAGCACCTGGGGGTGCGGCAGGATCAGGAACGTTTCCTGCTCGAGGCCGGCGAGCACATCCTTGGCGACCTGCTCGGGCGTGAGATCGCCGTCGCCGGATTGCGGGCCCTTCGGGATCCCGCGCAGCATGTTGGTGTCGACGCCCTGCGGGCAGAGGATCGAGACCTTGATGTTGTCGGCCTTGTGCGAGATCGCGAGGTTTTCGGCGAAGCCCACCGCGGCATGCTTGGTGGTGGAATAAGCGGGGCTGCCGACCTGCGACAACAGGCCCGCGGCCGAGATGGTGTTGAGGAAATAGCCGCCGCCGCGCGCCTTCATGCGCGGGATCAGATGCCGCGCCGCATAGACATGCGCCATGACGTGGATCGCCCAGCTGCGCTGCCACGGCTCGTCGGAGGCGCCCCCGGCGTTGACCGACATCGGATCGAAGCCGCCGCCGATTCCGGCATTGGAGCAGAACAACTCGATCGGGCCGAACTGCCGTTCGGTTTCCTCGATGACATGGGCGATCTCTTTTTCCTGCGCGACGTCGCATCTGAAGGCCGCGCCATCCACAGTGGCAGCAACGGCCCTTGCGTTGGCGGCATCCATGTCGGCGACGACGACCTTCGCCGCGCCCGCGTCGTGAAACGCTTCGCACAGCGCCTTGCCGATGCCGTTGGCGCCGCCCGTGACGACCACGACCTTGCCGGTCACCTGCATGCGACGTCTCCTCTTGTCTTGTTTTGTCTTTTACCGCGGCTTGTACGGTTTCTTGGATCCTGCTCAGCTCAACACGAGGTCGAGCACCGCGGTATAATGGCACGCCGCGCCGGCCAAGACAAAGCCGTGCCAGATCGCATTCTGGAAGCGCAACCGCCGCCAGGCGTGGAAGATCACGCCAAAGCTATAGAGCAGGCCACCGGCAAGGATGAAATCCAGAACCAGCGCAGGTAGCGCCTTGACCACGGAATCATAGAGCATCACGCCGCTCCAACCCATTGCAAGGTAGATGCCGACCGCGCCGCGGTCGAACCGGCCGGGATAGCGAAGCTTCAGCACGATGCCGAGGATCGCGACGCACCAGACACAGACGAGCAGCACCAGCGCGAACACGCTGTCCTTCAGCTCCAGGATGAACGGCGTGTAGGTCGAGGCAATGAGCAGATAAATCGCGGAATGGTCGAACCGCCGCAGCAGCCATTTGACCGGCGAGACCGGCCAGAGATTATAGGTCGCCGACAGCACCAGCATCGAGAGCAGGCCGGCGACGTAGATCGAGACGCCGACGATGTCGGTGGCGTCGGCATAGACCACCGCGAGCACCACCAGGACGGTCGCGGCGACGATGCCGGCGAGGACGCCGACCGCATGGATGATTCCATCGGCGATCAGTTCGGCGCGGTCGTAATTCCAGCCGAACGCATCGGCGGCGGCGTGGACGGAATTGGATGCGAGTTGTTTCAGCTGGAAGACGGTCATGGCAATCCGCAAGGTGAGACGATGCTCTCTTGTATGGGTGTTTCGGGACCGGCGCGTCGTTCAATCGATTGATTTGCCGACAAAGGCGGTGGAAGTATGAAGCTTGATTTTCTCCACGCAATTGCCACTTCTGTGAACAGTCTCACATTTTCACCCGCCCGAGATCCCCTACCGTTCATATGGCATTCAGTTTCCAGGATATGGTCGAAGAAGCGCGCCTGTCGGCGAGGGCGCTGATCGACTATGGCGAGCATTTGTTCAACCCGACGGTGCGGCTCGGGGTCACCGGCCTGTCCCGCGCCGGCAAGACGGTGTTCATCACTGCGCTGATCCATGGCCTCACCCGCGGCGGCAGGTTTCCGGTATTCGAGGCCTATTCATCCGGCCGGATCGCGCGGGCGCATCTGGCGCCGCAGCCGGACGATGCGGTGCCGCGCTTTGCCTATGAGAACCATTTGCGCGCGCTG
The DNA here is from genome assembly GCF_018129995.1 of Bradyrhizobium sp. SZCCT0153. Taxonomy (GTDB): domain Bacteria; phylum Pseudomonadota; class Alphaproteobacteria; order Rhizobiales; family Xanthobacteraceae; genus Bradyrhizobium; species Bradyrhizobium japonicum_G. The sequence continues at coordinate 836,605 of NZ_JAFCKS010000001.1, read as the reverse complement.
ATCGAGGAACGGCTCTGGCCGATCTCGACCGTCGATATCAGCGAGCTCCGCCTCGTCATCGACTACCAGCGCCACAACGGCGCCGACCGCACACTCACGCTCGACATCGTCGACTATCCCGGCGAATGGCTGCTCGACCTGCCGCTGCTCCAGAAGAGTTTTGAGCAATGGTCGGCTGAAAGCCTCGCACTGTCGCGCGAGGCGCCGCGCGCGCATCTGGCCACGGAATGGCACGCGCATCTCGCAACGCTCAAGCCCGAGGCGCGCGAGGACGAGCTGGCGACGCTGACGGCGGCGAAGCTCTTCAGGGGCTATCTGCAAGCCTGCCGCGACGAGCGCTTTGCGATGAGCCTGCTGCCGCCCGGCCGCTTCCTGATGCCCGGCAATCTCGCCGACACGCCGGCGCTGACCTTTGCGCCGCTCGACGTGCCCGCAGGCAGGCAGGCGCCCGAGGGATCGCTGTGGGCGATGATGGTGCGCCGCTACGAGGCCTACAAGGACGTCGTGGTGCGGCCGTTCTTCCGCGACCATTTCGCCAGGCTCGATCGTCAGATCGTGCTGGCCGATGCGCTCGCCGCGTTCAACTCCGGCCCCGAGGCGCTGCACGATCTCGAAGCCGCCCTTGCCGGCATTCTCGATTGTTTCCACATTGGCCGCAGCACCTTCCTGACCAGCCTGTTCCGGCCGCGCATCGACCGCATCCTGTTCGCGGCGACCAAGGCGGATCATCTGCACCATTCCAGTCACGACCGGCTCGAGGCCGTGCTGCGCCGCGCGGTGACCCGCGCCGTTGCGCGTGCGGAAAATACCGGCGCGGAGATCGACGTGGTGGCGCTTGCCGCCGTTCGCGCCACGCGCGAGGCGCAGGTCGCGAATGGCCGCGACAAATTGCCGTCGATCCTGGGAACGCCGGCCGCAGGCGAAAGCGCCGGGGGCGAGTTCTTTGACGGCAACACCGAGGTCGCGACCTTTCCGGGCGATCTGCCTCTGGATCCCGAGCAGCTCTTCAACGGCACGGAGTCGTTCCGCGGTCTGGCGACTGAGGCCGCCGGGAAAAGCGATTTCCGCTTCCTGCGCTTCCGTTCGCCCAAGCTCGAGCGCGAGGGCAATGAACAGCCGGCGCTGCCACACATCCGCCTCGACCGTGCCTTGCAGTTCCTGATCGGAGACAAGCTGTCATGAACGACCGATCCCAGCCGCGGCGGCCGGCGACGTTCCGGCTCGATGATCCCGGCGTCGTCGTCACCGAAGCCGACGAGACCAGCCGGCTGAGCCGCGGCACGATCCAGATCACGCCGGAGCACGATCCACTGGCGCTGCCGGTGCCGATCGCACCGGCGCTCCCGGCGCGGCGCGGCTTTCCCTGGGGCGCATTGTTCTGGTCGGGCGTCGCCGGGCTGACGTTGCTCGGCGTCGGGCTCGGAATCGTGCATCTGATCGAGGATCTGTTTGCGCGCAGCGAAAGCCTCGGTTTTGTCGGCCTGGCGTTCGCGCTCGTCACCGCGCTGGCGCTCGCGGTGGTGATCGGGCGCGAGGCGTTCGGCCTGGCGCGGCTCGCGACGATCGAGAAGCTGCATCAGCGCGCGGCCGCGGTGCTTGCCAGCGACGACCGCAAGGAGAGCCGCGTCATCGTGCAGGACCTGCTCGCGCTCGCGCACCAGAATCCGCAGCTCGCCCGCGCCCGCGCCACGCTGGAGAGCCACGCCGGCGAGATCATCGACGGCGCCGACATGATCCGCCTCGCCGAGCGCGAACTGATGTCGCCGCTGGACGCGGAGGCGCGGCGGCTGGTGTCGTCAGCCGCGCAAAAAGTCTCGATCGTCACCGCGGTTTCGCCGCGTGCGCTGATCGACGTGATGTTCGTGTTCGTGGCCTCGTTGCGGCTGATCCGCCAGCTTGCTTATCTCTATGGCGGCCGCCCCGGCGCGCTCGGCATGATCCGCCTGCTCCGCCACGTCATCGCCCATCTTGCCATCACCGGCGGCATGGCCGCGAGCGACAGCCTGGTGCAGCAGATGCTCGGCCACGGTATCGCGGCGAAGCTGTCGCAGCGGCTGGGCGAAGGCGTGCTCAACGGCCTGTTGACGGCACGGCTGGGCCTCGCCGCGATCGACGTGACGCGGCCGCTGCCGTTCGCGGCACTGCCGCCGCCGAAACTGTCGGACCTCGCGACGGATTTGTTGCGAAAGAAAGAAGACGAGGAGTAGCACGCCGCTCATACTTACCTTCCCCTGGAGGGTAAGAGACGCCGTGCTAACCGAGCGTACGCCTCTCGAATTCCCCCGCCAGCACGCGCCACAGGAACAGCGGCGAGTCCTTCGGCGGCGACAGCTCCGGGGTCCAGCCGGTGAGCTTTTCTATCACATAGTTATCCGCCAGAACGCCGCGCCAGCGGCGCTCGACCCGGCCGAGCGGCTCGCGCCTGGCGGGGATATTCTCCCACAGCGATGAGCGGTTGTCTGGCTCGCGCCCGACATAGATACCGTCGTGGCCTTTGATCCGGTCCATGCCGGGATCGCGGAAATCCTGGAAGCGGCCGCGCTCGTTGATCTCAACGACGGGCACACGGCCCCGGAACAGCCAACGCATCATGGCGTAGGTGCGATAGTCCGTGGTGGCGATCCAGGTTGCGCCGGTCTCATCGAGTGCGGCCTGTGCGCGCGCTGCAACCTGCTCGTAGCCCGCCTCGGCGCCGATCGGATCGATCTTGCCGAGGAGATTCCAGGGCGCCGCGACATAATAGAGAAACACGATGACGACGAAGGCGATGCCCGAGACGACCGCCGTTTTGAGCCAGAAGTGGCTCGACCGAATCAACCGCGCCGACCAGTTTTCGCGTGGCAGCATCACGAGGTTGACCGCAGTGGCGGCGAACCCGACCGGCCACATGAACATCGGCCAGGTGTCGCCGACCCGGAGCGTCAGCGACTTGAAGAGGAAGTAGAGGAACGGCACCAGCACTGCAGTCGACAGCAGGATCGCGGCCGGCTCGCGCGTGCGATAGCCGCGCCATGCCGTCAGCACCAGCCCTGACAGCACCACCGGCAACATGACGAAACCGACCAGGCCGAATTGCAAGCCGATGTAATCGCCGACGGTGCGGAGCGAGATGCCGTAATTGGCGGTGGCGCGTACGCCCTGGAAGCGGAACGAGGCCCAATCGTGCTGCACGTTCCAGATCAGGACGGGCGAGAACATTGCGATTGCGATCACGACCGCGAGATATGGATAGGGGCTGCGCAGCCAGCGCCAGCGCCAATCCGGCACCAGCAGGAAGGCGGCAACCGCCGGCGCGAACATGATCATTGTGAATTTCGACAGCATCGCCAGCCCGGCGAACAGGCCGGCCGCGAGCCACCAGCGTCCGTCGCCGCCCTGTGCCAGCCGCACCAGGGACCACATCATCGCCACCGCGAACGGGATCATGGCGACATCGGGCGCGACCTTGGCCATCAGCAGGCCGTAGTAAAGCGCGGCCTCCGGCATCAACACCGCGAACATGACGGCGCGCGCATCATGGGTGAGACGGCGGACGATGTCGGCGAGCAGGAGCTGCGTCACCAGCATTGCGACGATGCCACCGAGGCGAACACCGAGCGCGGTGTCACCGAAGATCGCGGTCCCAAAGCGGATGAACCACGCGATCATGGGAGGATGATCGAGGAAGCTCAGCGCCGTCTCCTTCGACCAGGTCCAGTAATAGGCTTCGTCGGTGCGCAGCTCGATCGCGCAGGCATAGACGATCCGCAGCAGCGTCATCGCGGCGATGATCGCCGCGGCCATGACGAGGAGCCGGCGCGCGGCGCCGTGGGAGGGCACGGTGATGTCAGGACCTGTCGTCACGGCCGCGCTTTTCGCCAACCTGGGAGGGGGAGTCAATGTTGGGCGGCGAATCGGCCTATTCCGCCGTCGTCCCGGACAAGCGAAGCGCCGATCCCGGACGACAATGGAGTATTTGGCGACCTACCGCGCATGTGATCGGGCCAGCTGTCCGCCGGTGGAATTAAACGCTACGCTGGCTGTTCTCCTTGGTGAACTGATACAAGCGAATCATGGCCAAAGCTCTCGCACAGATGTCCGAACTCGTCCGCGCGGCCAGCTTGCGGCAGGTGCGGCTGGTCTGCGGCGTCGTCCTGTTCGCCTATGTGGTCAGCCATCTCCTCAACCATGCGCTCGGCAACATCTCGGTCGATGCCATGGAGGTCGGGGTCTACTACCACGTCCTGTTCTGGCAGTTCCTGCCGGTCGCAATCATCTTCTATGCGGCCGCGCTCATCCATATGGGGCTCGGCGTCTACGCGCTGTATCAGCGCCGGCAGTTCCGCTGGCGGACGATCGAGCCGCTCCAGCTCGTGCTGGGGCTCAGCATCCCCGCCCTCGTCATGGCGCATGTGATCGGCGTGCGGCTCGGCCAGACGCTGTACGGACACCAGAAGCTCTATCCGCAGGAGCTCTACCTGTTCTTCGTCGCGTCGAACCGCATCTGGACCATGACGATCCTGCTGATCATCGCCTGGGTCCACGGCTGCATCGGCATTTATTTCTGGCTCCGCCTCAAGCCGTTCTTCACGCGTGCCGCGCCCTATCTGCTCGCGGCCGCGGTGCTGATCCCGACGCTGGCGCTGCTCGGCGTCTATCAGGGCGGCCGCAGCGTCGCGATCGAAGCCGACGACGGGGAATGGCGCACGCATAATCTCACCAGCCGCCAGGTCGGCACGACCGCCGAAGCCAACACGCTCGACCGCATCACCGGCGGCCTCACCATCGGCTATGTCGGCCTGCTCGGACTGGCGCTGGCCGCGCGCGGCGTGCGCGCCTGGCGCGAGCGGCGCGGCGGCATGATCGCGCTGTCCTACGGCAACGGCAAGACGGTGCGGGTCCCCAAGGGCCTCTCCGTGCTGGAAGCGAGCCTGCGCCACAATGTGCCGCATGCCAGCGTCTGCGGCGGCCGCGCCCGCTGCTCGACCTGCCGCATCCGCGTCATCGGCGATCATGGCGTCCTGCCGGAGCCGTCGCAGCGCGAGGCCTTCGTGCTCACCCGTGTCGGCACCACCGATCCGTCGATCAGGCTGGCCTGCCAGCTGCGGCCGACGTCGGACCTCTCCTTCTTCCAGCTCTTCACGGCGCATACGCTGTCGGCGAATGCGCAAGCCTCGACGCCGGCTCGGATCGGTCAGGAGCGCTATCTCGTCAGCCTGTTCGTGGACATGCGCGGCTCGACGCAGCTGGCCGAGAAGCGGCTGCCGTTCGACACCGTCTTCATCGTCAACCGCTTCCTCGGCGCGGTCTCGCAGGCCGTGATCGAGAATGGCGGCCAGCCGAACCAGTTCGTCGGCGACGGCATGCTGGCGCTGTTCGGGCTGTCAACCGATCCGCAGACCGCCTGCCGGCAGGCGCTGAAGGCCGCCGCCGGGATCGCGGCCCATGTCGACGAGCTCAACGAGCTCCTGAGCCACGATTTGCGCCAGCCGATCCGCTTCGGCATCGGCATCCACGGCGGCGAGGTGATCATCGGCGACATCGGCTATCGCGATCACATCGTCTTCACGGCGCTGGGCGATGCCGTCAACGTCGCCGCCCGCCTCCAGGACATGACCAAGACGCTGGCCTGCGAAGCCGTCGTCTCGGAGGAGGTCCGCCGCACCGCGGGCGTTGCCGACGATTCGCTGCCGCAGCAGGAGGTCGCGATCCGCGGCCGCGACGAGCCGATGGCCGTGCGCGTCGTCGCGGACGTGAGAGGGCTGACGGCGCTGGTCGACGGAAGCGAGCGGGTCGCAGCGTAAGTCAGCCACGAATGCGGTGCACTCCCTCTCCCGCAAGCAGGAGAGAGCTGGGGAGAGGGTATCTCCGCCACGGGACACTCCCCTAGCAGAGAAAACCCTCACCCGGCGCTACGCGCCGACCTCTCCCGCAAGCGGGAGAAGTGCACCAAACTCGCGGCGGGACTCGATTCGGCCAACTCGGGCCGTCGCTTCGTAACACCGGCTTGCTGCAACGCAGCGGCATGGGCCTGCTGCGAAAGCACGAATTGACTTCATCCGAGTCGTCGCGACAGATGAGCGCGTGTTCGCGGTGATGACCGCGATCCAACGAAAAGCTCCGGGAGGAGACGAGAATGTTCGATCGACGCGACCTGCTCAAAGGAGCGGGCCTTGCCGCCATGGCGGCCACATTGAATTCCACCAAGGCGCTGGCACTCGACACCGTCACGCTGCCGTTTGCCAATGGCGAGCGGCCGCTGGTGAAATATCCGCAGAAGCGGCCGATGATCGGCCTGACCAGCCGGCCGCCACAGCTCGAGACGCCGTTCGCTGTGTTCAACGACGGCCCGATCACGCCGAACAACGCGTTCTTCGTCCGCTACCATCTCTCCGACCTGCCCTACAATCTCGACCCCGACAAGTTCACGCTTGAGGTCAAGGGCAAGGTCGACAAGCCGCTCAAGCTGTCGCTGAAGGATATCAGGAAGATGAAGGCGACCGAGATCGTCGCCGTCAACCAGTGCTCCGGCAACAGCCGCGGCCTCTTTGAGCCGCGCGTCGCCGGCGGCCAGCTCGCCAACGGCGCGATGGGCAATGCGCGCTGGCGCGGCGTGCCGCTCAAGGCCGTGCTGGAGATGGCGGGCGTGCAAAGCGGCGCCCAGCAAGTCACCTTCAACGGCATGGACGGCCCGGCCAGCGACAAGACGCCCGACTTCGTCAAGGCGCTCGACCTCGATCACGCCACCGACGGCGAAGTGATGCTGGCGTATGGCATGAACGGCGAGGACCTGCCGTTCCTGAACGGCTTTCCGCTGCGCCTGATCGTGCCGGGCTATTACGGCACCTACTGGGTCAAGCACCTCAGCGAGATCACCGTCGTCGACAATGTCTTTGACGGCTTCTGGATGAAGTCGGCCTATCGCATTCCCGATACCCCGAACAATGCGATCGAGCCGGGCACGACGCCGAAGGCGACGATCCCGATCAACCGCTTCACCATCCGCTCCTTCATCACCAGCGTGCCCGACGGCGCCAAGCTGAAGGCGGGGCGCACCACGCTGCGCGGCATCGCCTTCGACGGCGGCAAGGGCATCAAGGAGGTCCAGGTCTCCACCGACGGCGGCAAGACCTGGACCAGCGCCAGGCTCGGCAAGGATCTCGGCAAATACTCATTCCGTGAATGGAAGCTGGCGGTGAAGCTCGCCGCCGGCTCCTATGATCTCAAGGTCCGTGCCACCGGCAATGGCGGCGAGACCCAGCCGGACACGCCACGCTGGAACCCGGCGGGTTATCTGCGCAACGTCGTCGAAAACGTCCGCGTCAGCGTGGCCTGAAGGGAGAATGAATCATGCAGCGCACCGTTCTCCTCGCCATCTCACTCGCCCTCGGGGCCGGCATCGGCGCCGTGACCGCGGCGCCCGTCAACTACCAGCTCCCGAACGAGGTCGCCGCCTTCAAGCCCGGCCCCAACCTCGAGATCGTGCAGGGCAATTGCAGCGCCTGCCATTCGGCCGACTACATCAACACGCAGCCGCCGATGAAGGACAAGAAAGCTTTTTGGCAGGCCGAGGTGACCAAGATGATCAAGGTCTACGGCGCGCCGATCGACGATGCCGATGTCGGCAAGATCGTCGATTATCTAGCCGCGACTTATTGACAGACAGCGGGACGCGTGCGGGCCGACTGACCTCGAAACGGGCAAAACCGGGTAAAAACGCCGCGAAGTTGAGCGGAATTCCGCGAAATGCCGATGTGGTTTGATCTATGAAGCCCGCCACATTCCGCGTATCTTATTAGGACCGAACCGGCCGGTTGGCGGGGACTGGCGGTTCGAGATCTCGGAGGAAGACCCGCGGAGAAGACGTGATGGCTAAAGGTACGGTCAAGTGGTTCAACCCGACGAAGGGTTATGGATTTATCCAGCCTGCGTCGGGCGGCAAGGATGTGTTCGTGCATATCTCGGCAGTGCAGAAGGCCGGCCTGTCCTCGCTCAACGAAGGACAGACGGTGGAATACGAAGAGATCGCAAACCGGGGCAAGACCTCCGCAGAGAACCTCAAAGTATAAGCCCGCCAGCCTTTGCTGCCTCCCGGATCTGTCCGGGAGTGGGCCAAAAAAATTTTAGAAGACGGTCAGTGCATTCGACGACAGGCGTTGCGATTGCACACGGAGAGCTGTTTTTCTGCAAGGACCGCCCATCCAGCGCCTCGGCAATGACAATCGCGACGGCATTTCGTCAGTCTACCGGCAACGGTGCGTCGCGCTTGATCTCTTCCATCACCGCATAGGTTCGCGTCTCGCGCACGCCCGGCATCGACAGCAGGGTCTCGCCGAGGAAACGCCGATACGCGGTCATGTCGGCCAGTCGCGCCTTCACAAGATAGTCGAAGCCGCCGGCAACCATGTGACACTCCAGCACTTCAGGCGCGAGCTTCACCGCACGCGCAAAACGCTCGAAATTGTCGGGCGTGGTCTTGTCGAGCAGCACCTCGACGAACACCAGCAGCCCGAGGCCGAGCCGGTGCGGATTGAGCCGCGCGCCGTAGCCTTCGACAAACCCCTCGCGCTGCAATCGCTTCAGCCGCTCGCCGATCGAGGTCGGGGACAGGCCGATGCGCTCGGCGAGCTCGACATTGGCGATTCGCCCATCCTGCTGCAAAATCGAGAGGATTCTCCGGTCCGTTCGATCGAGTTCCATACTTTATCCGGTCAAAACATTGGTAGCCTTCATTTTCTAAGGCAAATCGACTAATTTGTCTATCGAACTACGGTAACGCCGGCTTTATCCTGGATTTCAGCCACAGGACACGCCATGCCGAACATCCAGCCTCCGTTTTCCGCTCCATACGCGCCCGATGATGCCGAGATCGCCGCACGCCTCTTGCCGGGGTCGCATCTCAGCCCGCCGCAGGAGGCGCGGATCGACCGCTCCGCGACGCGGCTGATCGAGGCGATCCGCAAGCGCGACGACCGGTTCGGCGGGGTCGAGGACATGCTGCGGGAATTCGCGCTCTCGACCAAGGAGGGGCTCGCCCTGATGGTGCTGGCCGAGGCACTGCTTCGCGTGCCGGACGCGCGCACCGCCGACCAGTTCATCGAGGACAAGCTCGGCGAGGGCGACTTCATCCACCACGAGACCAGGTCGACGGCCTTCCTGGTCAACGCCTCGGCATGGGCACTGGGCCTGTCGGCGCGGGTGATTCAGCCCGGCGAGACGCCCGACGGCACCATCGGCCGTCTGGTGAAGCGGCTCGGCGCGCCGGCGGTGCGCACCGCGACGCGTCAGGCGATGCGGCTGATGGGCAATCATTTCGTGCTGGGTGAGACCATCGAGCAGGCGCTGGAGCGAGGTAGGCCGCGATCCGGCCAGAAGACGCGCTACTCCTTCGACATGCTCGGCGAAGGCGCGCGCACGGCGGCGGACGCAACGCGCTATTTCGATGCCTATGCGAGCGCGATCGAGACGATCGGCAAGGCGGCGGGCAGCCATCCCCTGCCCGACCGGCCCGGCATATCCGTAAAACTCTCGGCGCTGCATCCGCGCTTCGAGGCAATCACCCACGCGCGCGTGATGGCCGAGCTGGTGCCGCAGCTGCTCGATCTGGCGCAGCGCGCCAAGGCCCATGATCTGAACTTCACCGTCGATGCCGAGGAAGCCGACAGACTAGAGCTGTCGCTCGACGTGATCGCGGCGACGCTCGCCGATCCTTCGCTTGCCGGCTGGGACGGATTTGGCCTCGCCATCCAGGCCTATCAGAAGCGCGCAAGCGCGGTGATCGACTATGTCGATGCGCTCGCCCGCGCGCACGATCGCAAGCTGATGGTGCGGCTGGTCAAGGGCGCCTATTGGGACACCGAGATCAAGCGCGCGCAGGAGCGCGGGCTCGACGGCTATCCCGTGTTCACGCGCAAGGCGATGACGGATCTGAACTATGTTGCCTGTGCCGCGAAGCTGCTTTCCTTGCGGCCACGCATCTTCCCGCAATTCGCGACCCACAACGCGCTGACGGTCGCGACCGTGCTGGAGCTTGCCGGCAACAACGGCGGCTTCGAATTCCAGCGCCTGCACGGCATGGGCGAAGCGCTCTACGAGCAGCTCTCCAAGGATCACCCCGACATCGCCTACCGCACCTACGCGCCCGTGGGCAGCCATCGCGACCTGCTCGCCTATCTGGTGCGCCGGCTTTTGGAGAATGGCGCCAATTCATCTTTCGTGGCGCAGGCCGCCGATTATCGCGTGCCTGTCCCGGCGTTGTTGCAGCGTCCGGCGGATGCCATTGTCCGGCCGCAAGCGGCGGCCCATCCCAGGATTCCGCTCCCTGGCGACCTGTTCGCACCGGAGCGGCGGAATTCACGGGGCGTCGAGTTCGGCGCGCGCGCCGCACTCGACCAACTGCTTGCTGACATCAAGGCCGAGACGGCCGACCTCGCGCCGATCGGCGATGCAACCGCGGATCGGGCCGACGCCGCAGTGGCCGCAGCGCGCGCGGGCTTTGCCAGCTGGAGCCGGACGCCCGCCGGAACACGTGCGGCGGCCCTGGAGCAGGCCGCGTATCTGCTGGAGAGCCGCAGCGCTCGTTTCATCGCGCTGCTGCAGCGCGAGGGCGGCAAGACGCTCGACGATGCGCTGTCGGAGCTGCGCGAGGCCGCCGACTTCTGCCGCTACTATGCCGCGCAGGGCCGTAAACTGTTCGGCAGCGAGACGGCGATGCCCGGCCCGACCGGCGAGAGCAACGTGCTCACCATGCGCGGCCGCGGCGTCTTCGTCGCGATCTCGCCGTGGAATTTTCCGCTGGCGATCTTTCTCGGCCAGGTCACGGCGGCGTTGATGGCCGGCAACAGCGTGGTGGCAAAACCCGCCGAGCAGACGCCGCGCATCGCGCTTGAGGCGGTAGCCCTGCTGCACGCGGCCGGCATCCCCGCTGGCGCGCTGCATCTCGTCACCGGCGACGGCCGCATTGGCAGCGTGCTGACCGCGCATCCCGATATCGCCGGAATCGTCTTCACCGGCTCGACCGAGGTCGCCCGCCTGATCAACCGCACGCTGGCCGCCAAGGATGGGCCGATCGTGCCGCTGATCGCGGAGACCGGCGGCATCAACGCCATGATCGCGGATGCCACCGCGCTGCCCGAGCAGGTCGCCGACGACGTCGTGACCTCCGCCTTCCGTTCCGCCGGCCAGCGCTGCTCGGCGCTGCGGCTACTGTTCGTGCAGGAGGACGTCGCCGACCGCATGATCGAGATGATCGCTGGCGCGGCGCGCGAGTTGAAGCTCGGCGATCCCTCTGACGTCGCAACCCATATCGGCCCGGTGATCGACGCCGAGGCCAAGCAGAGGCTGGATGCGCACATCGCGCGCATGAAGACCGCGGCGCGGCTGCACTTCGCAGGCGCGGCGCCAGAGGGCTGCTTCGTCGCGCCGCACATCTTCGAGCTCAAGGACGCAGGCCAGCTGACGGAAGAGGTGTTCGGCCCGATCCTCCACGTCGTGCGCTACCGCGCCGAGAACCTCGAACGCGTCTTGCAAGCCATCGCCCGCAGCGGCTACGGCCTCACGCTCGGCATCCATTCGCGCATCGACGACACCATCGAGGCCATCATCGACCGCGTCCAGATCGGCAACATCTACGTCAACCGCAACATGATCGGTGCCGTGGTCGGCGTCCAGCCGTTCGGCGGCAACGGCCTCTCCGGAACCGGCCCCAAGGCAGGCGGCCCACATTACCTCGCGCGCTTTGCGACCGAGCAGACGGTAACCATCAACACCGCCGCGGCCGGCGGCAATGCTGCCCTGCTCGCAGGCGAGGCGTGAGGCAAGCAAGGAGCGTTGCATCCCGCCGAAACATCGGTCTAATGCTGCCGATGGCCTGCCCGCACCAATTCCAGCGCGCGGGAAACGACAAGAGCGAGGGAGCAACGCCGCGATGGAAAAAGGCATTTTTGCAGGCCTGAAGGTTCTGGATTGCGCGAGCTTCATCGCAGCGCCCGCGGCCGCGACCGTGCTGTCGGATTTCGGCGCCGATGTCGTCAAGATCGAGCCGCCCGGCGCCGGCGACCCGTACCGCAATCTACCCAACATTCCGGGCTATCCGAGCAGTGAGCACAATTTCGCCTGGCTGCTTGAAGCCCGCAACAAGAAGAGCATCGCGCTCGACCTCGCAAAGCCGGAGGCGCAGGCCGTGCTCTACAAGCTGGTGGAAGAGGCCGACGTCTTCATCACCAACATGCCGCCGCCGGTGCGCGCCAAGCTCGGCATCACCTATGACCACCTCGCCCATCTCAACGACCGGCTGATCTACGCCTCTTTCACCGGCTATGGCGAGAAGGGCGAAGAGGCCAACAAGCCCGGCTTCGACAGCAATGCCTATTGGGCGCGTTCGGGGCTGATGGACCTCGTCCGCGCCGACACCGACACCACGCCGGCCCGCTCCGTCGCCGGCATGGGCGACCATCCCTGCGCCATGGCGTTCTACGGCGCCATCGTCACCGCGCTGTATCAGCGCGAGAAGACCGGCAAGGGCTCGCATGTCGCCTCCAATCTGATGGCGAACGGCGTGTGGGCGGCGAGCGTGCTGGCGCAGGCCAAGCTCTGCGGCGCCAAATTCGCCGAGCGACGGCCGCGCGAGCGCGCGCTGAACGCTGTCGCCAACCACTATCAGTGCAAGGACGGCCGCTGGCTTATCCTGTCGCTGCTCAGCGAGGAGAAGCAGTTTCCGACGCTGGCCAAATGCTTGGGCCGCGAAGATCTAATCACCGATCCGCGTTTCGCCACCAAGCCTGACCGCCACGCCCGCTCTGTCGAGCTGATCAAGATCTTCGACGAGACCTTCGCCACAAAGGATCTCGCCGAATGGCGCAGGATCCTCGACGGCAACGGTCTGGTGTTCGGCATCGTCGGCATTCTGGACGACATCCCCAACGACAAGCAGATGCTCGACAACGAGGTGCTGGTGCCGTTCGAGAACGACACCATGCTCACGATCTCCAGTCCGATCTGGATCGACGGCGCCAGGAAGGTGCAACCGCGCAAGCCGCCCGGCGTCGGCGAGCACAGTGACGAGATTTTGCGTGGCGCGGGATACGACGAGGCCGCGATCAAGCAGCTGCGGGGCTCGGGGGCGGTGGGGTAAGCTCGCCCCACAAACACGGTCATTGCGAGCGCAGCGAAGCAATCCAGAATCCCACCGCGGATGCATTGCTGGATTGCTTCGCTGCGCTCGCAATGACGGCGTTAAAACATCTCGGTATAACAATCGGCAGAGCCCCGACGTCGCGAGGTCCCATGCCGAGCTACCGCCTGCACTACTTCCCCGAATCCGGCAACAGCTACAAGCTGGCGTTGATGCTGACGCTTTGCGGCGAGACGTTCGAGCCGGTCTGGACCGATTTTGGCGGCGGCGTCACGCGCACCGCGGAGTGGCGCAAGGCCGTCAACGAGATGGGCGAGATTCCCGTGCTCGAGGTTGACGGCGTGAAGATGACGCAGACCGCACCGCTCCTGCTGAAGCTTGCCGAGCAGTATGGCCGCTTCGGCGCCGAGACGGCGGAGGAACAGTTCGAGCTGCTGCGCTGGCTGTTCTGGGACAACCACAAGCTCACCGGTTACATGGCGACCTACCGCTTCATGCGGGCCTTCACCGAGAAAAACGATCCGCAGGTGCTGAAGCACTTTCACCGCCGGCTCGAGGACTTCCTCGGCATCCTCGACGGTCATCTCCAGCACAATGCCTTCGCGATCGGCACCAGGCCGACGGTCGCCGATATCTCGATGATGGCCTATCTGCACTATCCGAGCGACGAGCACGGCTTCGATTTCAGGGCGAGCCATCCCGCCATCCACGCCTGGCTCGGCCGTATGGCGGCACTGCCCGGCTGGAAGCCGGCCTATGAGCTGCTGCCCGGCAAGCGGATGACGAATTACGCGAATTGAGGGCGCCGGCTACTTCAGCGCCAGCCAGCCGAGCGTGAACAGGATGCCGCCGACGATGACCACCATCGCAATGGCCCAGGTGCTGACTCGGACGCTGCCGCTGACCTGCTTGGCTTCCTCATTGCGCGCAATCTCGCGATTGCGCTCCTTGTTGGCGTCGCTGCTATCCGTCATGGGTCATCCAAATCGCTTGCTGGCTTTATCTTGCGCGTGATCTCTTCGAAAAACCGCTACACACTTTTCCGGATCGCGCGCTAACGCGTCTTGATGAAGCACATGCCGATGCGGCTCGAGGCCGCCGCAGCCTGACAGGTCAAGCCTTTAGCACAGCTCCATGACGTAAAACTCCTGTCGGGCGTTCCCGATCCCCCCTTTTCCAGGGAACAATGCGCGCCCCAGCCGTCCTGATATTCGGTGCCGGCCAGTTCGTTGCTGCCGCGCGTCTGCGGCCGGCTGGCAAATCCGCGTGAGAAATCAGGGCGCTTGCCCGCGGCGAACGCTATCAGGATGTCGCGGCGGCGGACCTGATCGCCGAAGAAATGCGGCGAGGCCGGCACGATATTGGAGTTCGACGGCTTGTCGGCGAGCCAATCGACGCCGGGGAAATGGAAGCCGCCGATGCCGCGGGTCTGATGGCATCCGGCGCAGGTGACGTCGTTGAGGCGGCGCCGGAAGCCCGCGACCGAGCGGATGTTCTGCATGTCGATGCCGCGCGCGGCCGCCTGCTTCAGCGCGCCGACCACGTCATTGTCGGCGAAGACAGGCTCGCCTTGCCCCTCCCCGTTGCCCTCCCCCTGCATCATCCCGAACTCCGGCTGCAACGGAGAAGCATCGAGGCCGGCTGGCGTCGGCACGATCGCAGACCTGGCCAGGAATTTCTCCGGAATCAGCACCGTGCCGCGATCGAACTCGCGAAGACGATCGGGCGCGAGCAGCCAATCCCTGAAGTCGCGCCGGAGCGCGTCGTCGGCGAGGATGCGGTCACGGTCGATCTGGTTCTCCAGCGTCGATTCCTCGAAAGTCTTCGTGGCGGCGTCGTATTTGAACACCTTGAGCAGATAGTCCGAGCGGAAATCGTGCAGCGCCGATTTTGCGGCGACCGAGAGCTGGATGTTGGTCTCGATGCGATCGAGCATCGCATCGTGAGGAGCGAAGCGGGCTCCGATCAGCCCCTGCCAGTCGCCATTGTCGAGCCAGCGCCGCGCGATCTCGGCGCAGGGGATCGGCTTGCCGTTCCCGTCCGTCTGTCGCGCATCGCGCGCCTTCATCACCAGATTGAGCGTCATCGGCAGCCGCGTTGCGGTCTTGCCGCCGTCCGGCCCGGTGTCGAAACGCGCCAGACGGTAGATCAGACGGATCTCGCCGCAGGTCTCTTCCGCAACATAAGCGCGGTCCATGCGGTTGACGATTCCGGCCAGCACGAAACGCGTCTCGCGGGATTTCAGATTGGCCCGGTCGAACAGCTGCACGTCAAAGCCTTCGCCGACACCGACGGTCTCGGTCGGATAGGCCGCTTTCAGCCGGGCGACGTAGCGGTCGAACTCCGCGTCGATCGCGGGCGGAATTTGCTTGAGCTGGGGCAGCCGCGAGAACAGCAGATCGGTCGTCAACGGAACGTCCGCGTTCCGCTCCGGCCCCAACAGGCGCGAGATCGTGAGCGCATCGTGCTGGTCGAACTCGCGCAGCAGATCGGGATCGGTGATCGCCGTGCCGCGCGTCAGCGGCGCTATCTCCGCCGCGAAAAGCGGAACGGCGCCGCCAATAAAGACGGCGGCGGCAACGAGAATTCGCAGCGCGCGGCTCATGCCTTCAATAACACCGCGCCGAGACGGCTATTCAAGCAAAAAGGCGCTTCACATGGTGGTGAAGCGCCTCTTCGGACGCCGGATATCAGCCGCTCAGCGCGCGACGATCAGGCCCTTGCTGGTGACGACCACCCAACGGCCGTCCTGGCGGCGGATCGCATCGACACGGCCAATGCCGGGGATCGGATCGCCGGCGTAGACTTCGTAGAGGCCTCCGCGGCCCTCGATCAGCGCACCGCCATTGGCGACGTCGCGCAGCACCCAGCCCTCGATCGTCGGCAGCCGGCCGACCTCGGTCTTGGGTGCGGCGGGCACCGGGGCCGGCGCAGCCGCGGCGGTCGCAACCTGGGTCGGTGCGATCGAGCCGGTGGTTTCCTTCGCAGGCGTGGCGCGGAGCTTGTCGACGGTCTCGGACAGCTTTGCGATCCTCGCCATCGGCTCGGCCTGCGCCTTCTCGAGCTTGTCGAGGCGGTCGTTGGTCCGGTTGAACTGGCCAAGGCCGGTCCTGGAGGTGTGCTCGACATTCGCCTTCAGCGCGACGACATCGGCGTCGATCCGGGCGACGGAAGCATCCAGCGCGCTGGTGTCGGCGACCTGAGTCGGGGCGGGGCTGGCGAAGTGCATCATGCCGGCGGTCGCGAGCGCGCCGCTGATCGCGCCGACGCTCGCCGCGATCGCCACGACCGCTGCCATCGCCGACAGACGGCGCTTGCCGCCGGTCTCGCGCGGCTCGTCCGCCTTCACATGCGGAGCAAATTCTTCACGCTCCCAGGAGCGCTCCGACGGGGCCATGACGATGAGCTTGCCGGGCTTCGGCTCGGACTTGGACTCAGGCTTGGACTGAGCCTTGGGCTCAACCGCGAGCTGGGCACTGAATTTCGGCACCTCGATGCGGGGCGGCTGAACAGCGGGGGCATCCGCCTTGACCGGATCGGGCTTGGGCGGCGCCTCGTGGTCGGGGGCGATCGAGGGGGCCTCGATGCCGGCGGCGGCTTCGACGGCCTGCGGCGCGGTCGCAGCGACTTCAACGACGCCTGTATCCTGGGCAGCCTGCTCGGCCATTGGTTCGCTCACGGCTCAAATACTCCAGTCTGGGTTGACCTTTTGGTAACTTTCATTGCTTGCGAAATCCTTACCTGTGGACCCGCTTACCGAAATTTTAGGAACTCATCCGGGGCCGAATTTGGCCGGGAAAATGGAACCGGTGTGGCACCGTGCAACAGATTGTCAGCCGATGCTGCCCTGCGGGAGGCCGCCATCACCCAAGGGCGTTGCTTGCCTGAAGCAATTCCCCGGCTAACATGGCTTACCGTCCCGACAGGCAGAAAGCCCGGGGGTGCCAGGAGAGGCACGATGACGATCGAGAAGTGCATCAACACGTTTGATGTCGATGACGTCATCTTCGAGGAGGGCTCGACCGGCCGCGAGTTGTTCGTCGTGCTCGATGGCGAGGTCGAGATCGCCAAGATGAACGACGTCGGCAAGACCAGCATCATCAAGCTTGGCAAAGGCGAGTTCTTCGGCGAGATGGCCGTCATCGACGGCTCGGCGCGCTCGGCGACTGCGATCTCATCTGCGCCGAACACCAGGGTGATGAGGATCAACCACGCCCGCTTCGTCTATCTCGTCAGCCAGCAGCCGGCGTTCGCACTGATGGTGATGGACGCGCTCGCAAAGCGCCTGCGCGCCTCCAACGCGGTCACCTACAGGGCTACACAGCCATGAGCGACCGCAAGCCGACGGCCTTCCCGGTCCTGATGAAGAACGACACCTGCTCGCTGATCCAGGCGACCGATGACGTCTTTCAGATCCGCTTCTCCAACCGCGCGGCGAACGCCTATCTCGTGCGCGGCTCGGCGCGGACGATCCTGATCGACGTCGGCCTGTCGTCGAACTTTCCGGCGATGGTGGAATGCCTGAACTTTGCCGAATGCCCGCCCGAGAAGATCGACATGGTGGTGCTGAGCCACGAGCATCTCGACCATATCGGCGCCGCCTGGCATTTCAACGAACGCCGCACCTATGTCGCAGCCCATCGCCTGGCCGCCAACAAGATCATGCTGCGCGACGATTTCTCGATGCTGCGAAAGATGTTCAACGAGCCGAACATGCCGATCAACGTCGACATCTGGCTCGAGGAAGGCAATCTGATCGACCTCGGAAACTTCCGCCTCAATGTGATGTACACGCCGGGCCACACCTCGGCCTGCATCACGCTGTTCGACCAGGACAAGGGATTGTTGTTCGCCGCCGACACGTTGATGCCCGGCGGCGTGATGGGCGGCGTGTTCGGCTCCGGCAGCATCGCCGACTACATCCAGTCGCTGGAGCGGTTGAAAGGGCTGAACGCGAAGCTCCTGCTGTCAGGCCACGGGCGGCTGTCGGACACGCCGCAGGAGGACGTGCGCATCGCCATCGCGCGGTCGCACGGCCTCTTGGAAGACACAGCACAATTGTTCGACGCGCTTGATGCGCGCTCGAATTTCGAGCCGATCATGCAGTCGGTGCGGGACCTGAACAAGCTGGACGATTGAAACCGTCGTCCCGGCGTCAGAGAACCACAGGCGCATCCGGCAGCTCGTTCGGGTGAGACTCCTGCGGCGGGAAATACCGCGCCAATTCACGTGACACCGCCGCGATGCCACCCAGCACGCCGCGCTCGAACTGGCCGGACCTGAACTCGGCCTCCATCGCGCGGCAGATCGTCTCCCAGCCCTCGGCACTCACCTTCGCGTCGATGCCGCGATCGGCGATGATCTCGACGTCGCGGTCGGCGAGCAGGAGATAGATCAGGACGCCGTTGTTGTGGGCGGTGTCCCAGATGCGCAGATGCGAGAACACGTCGAGCGCCCGCTCGCGGGCCGGCTGGTTGCGGAACAGCGGACCGCCGTCGAGCGCGCCTTCGACGACGAAGCGGATCTGGCCGGAATGCGTGGTCTCGCTTTGCCGGATTGCCTGCTCTATGCGGCCCAGCACGTTTGGCGGAAACACCCGCTTGGCGCGCCAATGGTGATGAAGCAGATGCCTGCCGATTCGCCCGATGCCCATGACCTACCAGCTCCCCGAGGCGCCGCCGCCGCCGAAACTGCCGCCACCGCCGCTGAATCCGCCGCTCGACGACGATCCGCTGCTCCAGCCACCTCCCGAGGACCCGCTCTGCCACGAGCCTCGACGCGACGCTCCCGTGCCTGGTCCCATCGCCGAGAACAGGTCGGCGATGAATCCGATGATGAAGCCGAGGGCTCCGAGAGCGATGGCGAGCGCGAAGGAACCTAGAATGAGCCAGGTCAATGCTGCGACGATGCCCCCGGTCGCCAATGATCCGAGCAGCCGCCCCAGCATGGCCCGGAAGAATCCTCCGACGCCGATCGAGGCGAACAGCGTCACGATGAAGAGCGGCGCGATATCGTCCAGATTGCCGAAATTCACGCTGGGCGAGGGAACCGGCAGCGGCTCGCCGTCGATGACGCGGATCATCCGATCGACGCCATCCGAGATGCCGCCACTGAAATCGCCCGTTCTGAACTTCGGCGTGACGATCTCGTCGATGATGCGCCGCGAGGTGACGTCGGTGAGCGCGCCTTCGAGGCCGTAGCCGACCTCGATGCGAAGGTGCCGGTCGTTCTTGGCCACGACGAGGATCGCGCCGTCATCGACCTTCTTGCGTCCGATCTTCCAGGTCTCCGCAACGCGGATCGAGAACTGCTCGATCGTCTCCGGCTGTGTCGTCGGCACGATCAGGACGGCGAGCTGGCTGCCCTTGCGCGTCTCGAAGTCCTGCAGCTTTTGTGACAGCGCGGCGATGTCGCCGCTGGAGAGCGTGCCGGTCTGATCGACCACACGCCCGGTGAGCTGCGGCACCGCGACGTCGGCGGCCGCTGCGGACGCCCATATCAGGACGATCGCAATCAGGAAGCCTTTGATGGAGCGCATCGTCAGCCGACGGCGCTATTTCGAGGGCGCGGGCGACGGGTTGAAATCAACCTTCGGCGCGGTCGAGATTTCCTTCTCGTTCTCGACCGAGAAATTCGGCTTCTCCTTGTAGCCGAACATCATCGCGGTCAGGTTGCTCGGGAACGAGCGGATGGTGACGTTGTACTCCTGCACCGCCTTGATGTAGCGGTTGCGCGCTACCGTGATGCGGTTCTCGGTGCCTTCGAGCTGGGACATCAAATCCTTGAACAGCGCATCCGATTTGAGCTGCGGATAATTCTCGGTGACGACAAGCAGGCGCGACAGCGCGCTCGAGAGCTCGCCCTGCGCGGCCTGGAACTTCTGGAAGGCTGCTGGGTCGTTCAGCACCTCCGGCGTCGCCTGGATGCTGCCGACCTTGGCACGGGCATTGGTGACGCCGAGCAGAACGTCCTTTTCCTGCTGCGCAAAACCCTTCACCGAGTTGACGAGATTGGGCACGAGATCGGCGCGGCGCTGATACTGGTTCACGACCTCGGACCAGTTGGCCTTGATCTGCTCGTCCTCGCTCTGGATCGCGTTGTAGCCGCAATTGGTGAGGCTCAGCGAGGCCAGGGCCGCCAGCACGGTCAGGATCTTGCGCATCAAATTTCTCCCGGTGGAATCCGGTGCAAACTACCAGATTGAGTGCGCGTGGTGCCAGACATCTTGCGCCGGCGGCGCGAAAAGCAGCCGACTGACGCAAGCCTCTTGCCTATCCTTGGCCGACATAGTCAACTTAGCGGAACAACAAGATCAAACCGGAAACGCCAGAGGGAACGCGATGTCCTCGTTCGAGACCATCCTCATGGAGCGGCCGGAGCCGGCAATTGCCCGGATCGTGATGAACCGGCCCGATGCGCGCAACGCGCAGAACCTGCAAATGACCTACGACCTCAATGCCGCCTTCGACGAAGCGGTGCAGGACGACGCGGTCAAGGTCATCGTCCTCGCCGGCAACGGGCCGCACTTCTCCTCCGGCCACGACCTTCGCCCTGGTGGCAAGAATGCCGCAGGCGTCGATTTTCCACCGGTAGGAAATTGGGGCGGCTTTGCCGAGCCCAACGCCCATGGCCGCTTTGCGCGCGAGCAGGAAATTTATCTCCAGATCACGCGGCGCTGGCGCAACCTCGCCAAACCCACTATCGCCGAGGTGCACGGCAAGTGCATCGCCGGGGGCCTGATGCTGGCCTGGGCCTGCGACCTCATAGTCGCCAGCGACGATGCGCAGTTCTGCGATCCCGTCGTCACCATGGGCGTTTGCGGCGTTGAATGGTTCGTGCATCCTTGGGAGCTTGGCCCGCGCAAAGCCAAGGAGTTCCTGTTCACGGCCGACAGCTGGAGCGCACAGGAGGCGCATCAGCTCGGCATGGTCAATCGGGTCGTGCCGCGTGCGGAGCTCTCGGCGTCCGTGCTGGAGCTGGCGCGCAGGATCGCATCGAAGCCGTCATTTGCACTGAAGCTGACCAAGGAAGCCGTCAACCGCTCGGTCGACGTGATGGGCCAGCCGGCCGCGATCGACCAGGCCTTTGCGCTGCATCAGCTCTGTCACGCGCATAATCTCCAGGAGTTCGGCATGGTGGTCGATCCGTCCGGACTGCATCCCTCCGTGCGCAAGCCGCCGGCGGCCGCGGAGTAGCGCCATGGACCTCAATCTCAGCGACGAGCAACGGCTGCTGCGCGAAAGCGCGGAACGCTTCGTGGCCGAAAGCTACGATGCCGATCACCGCCGCAAGATGGCGAACGATCCGCTCGGCTTCAGTCCTGCGGTGTGGAAGCAGTTCGCCGAGCTCGGCTGGCTGGCGCTGCCGATACCTGAAGAGCTCGGCGGGCTCGGCGGCGGCGCGGTCGAGATCGGCATCCTGATGGAGGCCTTTGGGCGCGGGCTGGTGTCGGAGCCCTATATCGCGACCGTGGTGCTCGGTGCCGCCTTGATCGAGAAATGCGGCAACGCCATGCAAAAGCAGGCGAGCCTGCCGAAGATCGCAGACGGATCGTTGAAGCTCGCATTCGCGCATTCCGAGCGCGCCGCGCGGTTCGATCTCGCCAAGGTCGCAGCGACCGCGAACAAGACCGCGCAGGGCTGGCGGCTTGCCGGTAGCAAGATCGCGGTGCTCGACGGTCATGCCGCCGACGAGATCATCGTCTCCGCGCATATCCACGATCATCAGGGGCCGTCGGGACGGATCGGCCTGTTTCTTGTGCCAGCGACGGCGCCGAGCCTCGTCGTCAGCGACTATGAGCGCCTCGGCGGCGGGAGGGCCTGCAATATCGAGCTGGCGGACGTGCAACTGCCGGGGGATTCTCTGCTCGGCAACGGCAGCGATGCGTTACCAGCGATCGAATGGGCGATCGATCGCGCCATCGCCGCGCTCGGTGCGGAAGCCGTCGGCATCATGCAGACGCTGCTCGACACCACGCTGGAATACACCAAGATCCGGAAGCAATTCGGCCGGCCGCTCTCGGCGAACCAGGTAATCCGCCACCGCCTCGCCGACATGGCGATGCAAGTGGACGAGGCGCGATCGATGGCGTTGCGCGCAGCGCTGAAGGCAGATAGCCCGCCGGTCGAGCGGGCGCGAGCGGCCTCGGGCGCGAAAGCGAAGATCGGAAAATGCGCGCGCTTCGTCGGCGAGCAGTCGATCCAGCTCCACGGCGGCATGGGCGTCACCGAGGAGCTCGAGGTCGGCGCCTATTTCAAGCGCCTCGTCGCCTTCGACACGCTGTTCGGCGGCAGCGCGCATCATTATGGCCGCCACGCCCGGCTTGGCCGCATCACCATTCCGGCCTGACCAGAGGATCGCATCATGGACCTGTCGTTCAATGCCGAGGAGCGCGCCTTCCAGGACGAGGTGCGCGGCTTCATTGCGAAGAATCTCACCGACGAGATGAAGCGCGCGACCGCACTGACGCCGTCGGTATTCTCCGACCCTGACATCGGCATGGCCTGGCAGCGCGCATTGAACAAGCAGGGCTGGGGCGCGCCGGGCTGGCCGGTCGAGCATGGCGGGCCGGACTGGACGCCGGCGCAGCGCTGGATCTTCGAGACCGAATCCGCACGCGCCGGGGTGCCGAACGTCAACGTGATGGGCGTGAAGATGGTGGGGCCCGTCATCATCGGCTTCGGCTCGCCGGAGCAGAAGAATTTCTATTTGCCGCGAATCCTGTCTGGCGAAGACTACTGGTGCCAGGGCTATTCCGAGCCGGGCTCCGGCTCCGACCTCTCCTCGCTGAAGACCCGCGCGGTGCGCGACGGCGACGACTACATCATCAACGGCACAAAAATCTGGACCACGCACGCCCACCACGCCAACCGCATGTTCGCGCTGGTGCGCACCAGTGACGGGCCGCGGCAGCAGGACGGCATCAGTTTTGTCCTGATCGACATGAAGACGCCGGGCATCACCACGCGGCCTATCCTCACCATCGGAGGCGACCACGAGGTCAACCAGGTGTTCTTCGACGACGTCCGCGTGCCCGTGGCCAACCGCGTCGGCGAGGAAGGCAAGGGCTGGACCTACGGCAAATATCTGCTCGAGTTCGAGCGCGGCTCGGGGATTGCGTCAGCGAAACTGCGCGAGGGGCTGAAGGCAATCGCGGAGCTCGCCGAATCCGACCTGACCGGCCGCGCGATCGACAGCCCCGACATCGCAACGCGCATCTCGGAGGTCGAGATCGACATCGACGCGCTGGAGATGACGGAGCTGCGCGTGCTCTCGGCGCTGCAGACCGGGCAGAATCCCGGCGCGGTGTCGTCGATCCTGAAGCTGCGCAACAGCGAGATCCGTCAGGCCGTAACGCGGTTGGGCGCCGATGTGATCGGCCACGACGCACTCGTCGTCGAGCCGATGCGCCCGCTCTACAAGCTCAACCACGAGCCGGCGATGCCGGAGGAGATGCTGACGGTGGTGCCGGAATATCTCAACGGCCGCGCCTACACGATCTTCGGCGGCACCTCGGAGATCCAGCGAGACATCATTGCGAAGATGATGCTGGGGATTTGACGGGATACGCCTCTCTCCTTCGTCATTGCGAGGAGCCCTTGCGACGAAGCAATCCAGAATCCTTCCGTGGAGGGACTCTGGATTGCTTCGCTGCGCTCGCAATGACGTCGTGGCAATAGCGCGGGCCCGGATTTCGCTGCGCTCCATCCGGGCTACACGCCGCGTAACTAACCCGCCGCCCTCGCGTCCCTGATCGCCTTCCAGATCTTCTGCGGCGTGAGCGGAGTGTTGAGCTGGGTGATGCCGAGCTCGGCGAGCGCGTCCATCACGCCGTTGGTGACGCAGGGCGGACCGCCGATGGCGCCGGACTCGCCGCAGCCCTTGGCGCCGAGCGGGTTGGTGCGGCACGGCGCGGAATCGTCAAGCGTCACCTCGATCGGCGGCACGTCGTCAGCGCGCGGGATGCAGTAATCCTGGTAGCTCGCGGTGAGGAGCTGGCCATCGGCATCGTACGAGACGCCCTCATACAGCGCCTGGCCGATGCCCTGCGCGACGCCGCCATGGATCTGGCCGGTCACCAGCATCGGGTTCACGGCGACGCCGACGTCATCGACCGTGGTGTAGCGCACCACCTTGGAGACGCCGGTCTCCGGGTCGATCTCGACCTCGCAGATATGCGTTCCGTTCGGCCAGCTCGGCCCATCCACCTCGCCTTCGGAATCGACGCTGAGCCTGGCGCCGCTCTCCTTCTCGGCGAGATCGAACAGGCTGATGCGGCGGTCGGTGCCGACCACGGTCAGCATGCCGCCCTGATATTCGATGTCCTCGACCGACGTTTCCAACACGTTCGCCGCCTTCTCGCGCGCTTTCTGGATCATGTCGTTGGAGGAGACCGCAACCGCGGTGCCGCCGACGAACAGCGAACGCGAGCCGACGCTGCCAAAACCCATGGCCAGATCAGTGTCGCCCTGGACCACGTCGATCTTGTCCATGGCAATTCCGAGCGTGTCGGAGATCATCTGGGTGTAGGTGGTCTGCAACCCCTGTCCCATCGCCATGGTGCCGGAATGAAGCACGACGCGACCCTGCGAGGTCGCATGCAGGCTGACCTTCTCGGTGTGAGCGCGGCCGCCGGTCCATTCGATATAGGAGGTGAGGCCGCGTCCGTAGAGCAAGCCCTTCTTCTTCGCGGCCTTCTTGCGCGCGGCAAAGCCGTCCCAGTCCGCAAGCTTCACGGCGCGGTCGAGCATGTGGGCGAAGGCACCGGAATCGTAAACCTGGCCCGCCGCGTTGGTGTAGGGCAGCTGCGCCGGCTTGATGTAGTTCGCTTTCCGGATCGCGCGCGGGTCCATGCCGATTTTTCGCGCGGCGGCATCGAACAGGCGCTCGACGATGAACACGGCCTCCGGCCGGCCGGCGCCGCGATAGGCACCGACGGGCGCGGTGTTGGTCATCACCGACTTCACCTCGAAATGCACCAGCGGCAGGTCGTAGACGCCGGTCTGCACGAACGGTCCGAGCACCAGCGGAATGATGTTGGCTGCGCCTGAGGAATACGCGCCGGTACAGCCGATCGACTTGACGCGATAGGCCAGCACCTTGCCCTTCTCGTCGAGCGCGAAGGAGGCGGTGGAGGTCAGATCGCGGCCATGGGTGCCGCCGACGAATTCGTCGGTGCGATCGCCGCGCCAGCGGATCTTCCTGTTCAGCTTGGTCGCGGCATAGGCGACGATGCCGTCCTCGGGATAGAGGTTGGTCTTCTGGCCGAAGCCGCCGCCGATATCGCCGACCAGCACGCGCACGCTGTCCTTCGGGCGCTTCAGCACGGCTTCCGCCAGCACGTCGCGGGTCGAGGCGGGCGTCTGCGACTGCACGTGCAGGAGGAGCCGTCCGGACGTCTTGTCGATCTCGGCAATGGTGGAGCGCGGCTCCATCGCCGACGGCACGAGGCGCTGGCTGACGAGGTCGAGCTCGACCGTATGCGCCGCGCTGGCAAAAGCCTCGTCCACCTTGGCGGCGTCGCCATAGCTCATCGCGCCGACGATGTTGTCGGGCGCCTCCGGCCACACTACGGGCGCGCCGGGCTTGACCGCCTCGACCGGATCGACCACCGCCGGCTGCACGTCGTATTCGACCACGATCGCTTCGGCCGCGCTCTGCGCTTCCGCGCGAGAGGCCGCCACCACCGCCGCAATCGCCTCGCCGGCGTAGCGCACGACCTCGTGGGCCAGCAGGCGCCGCGGCGGCACGGTCATCGGCTTGCCGTCGGGGCGCTTGAAGATGCTCAGGGTCGGGATGGTGCCGATATCGTCCTTGACGAGGTCGGCGCCGGTGTAGATCGCGGTGACGCCGGGCATCGCGGCCGCCGCGCCGGTCTCGATCGAGACGATCTTCGCGTGGGCATGCGGCGAGCGCAGCACGTGCAACCACAGCGCGCCATCCTCCGGCTTGTCGTCGATGAACTGCCCCTTCCCGGTGAGCAGCCGCTGGTCTTCCAAACGCCTGACGGGCTGCCCCGCTCCGAAACGCAAATTGCCGGGAAGAATGTTCATTCCGCTGGGTCCTCGAGGTCTCTTGAAATGCGGCAGCCTTTTAGCGGATCGAGGCAGCCGAGACCAGCCGGGGTTTTAGGCGGCATATCCACGATTTCGTCATGCCGGATGCGCTATGCAAGCTCCAGCAGCGCCGCTTCCACCACCTTGCGCGCATCGGCCGTCAGGGCCGCCTGCGGAGGGACGGGGTCGCCGACGTCGTAGCCCTGGATCGCCAGCCCCGCCTTGATGCAGGCGGCGAGGTTGAAGCGGGCGAAGGCCTCGTTGATGCGCCACAGCCTGCGCTGGAGCGCCATGGCCTCGTCCCAGCGGCCGGCCTTGCACAGGTCGTAAAGCGCGACGCTCTGACGCGGGACGATGCAGGCAGGTCCCGCCATCCAGCCGAGGCCGCCGATCAGCATCACCGCGGCGGGGATGTGGGCGGAGGCCGAGAACACGCGCAAGGCATCGCCGCAGCGGTTCATGATCGAGAGCAGCCGGCCGGTGTTGGTCGAGGCATCCTTGATGTAGCCGATGCGCGGATGCCCGGCGAGGCGCGCGATGATGTCGAGCGTCAGATCGGAGCGCTGGAATTGCGGATTGGTGTAGATGACGACGGGGATATCCACCGCGTCGGCAATGCTGCGGAAGTAGGATTCGACCTGGGCATCGGCGAGCGGAAAATAGGCTTCCAGGATCGCCAGGATGCCGTCGGCGCCGAGCTTCTGGTACGCTTTCGCCTGTGCGACCGCATCCGCCGTCGTGGTCGCGGCCACGCCGGCGACAACCGGCACACGTCCCTTCGCCGCCTCGATCGTGGTCTGCACGATCGCCGTGCGTTGCACGGCGTTGAGATAGGCGAATTCGCCGGTCGAACCGAGCGGCGTCAGCCCGTGCACGCCGGCGCCGATCAGATCGTCGCAAAGTTTTGCAAGTACGTTCGTGCGCACCGTGCCGTCGGCATCGACGGGCGAGACAAGATAGGGGAAGACGCCGTGAAAATCGGACATGTCAGGTGTGGATCCCGGAAACTGGCTGAGCGCCTGACCGGTATTACCAACGCTCGCGCCCGCGATCAAACCCCGATCAGGCGCACCCGCGTGCCCCAGGGATCGATCGCCTCAACGCCATTCGCGAGCGCCGTGACCTTCGCGCCGCCCTTGCGCAGGCGCTCCTCCTGGGCGGCGAGCAGATCCGGCTTCGCCGTCACCAGTGAGAACCAGGCGAGGCCGGTTGCCTGATCGTCGCGTTGGCCGGCGCCCTGGCTCTGCCAGACGTTCATGCCGAGGTGATGGTGATAGCGGCCCGACGACAGGAACGCGGCGCCGTTGCGCTTGCGCGTCGGATCGAGGCCGATCGTGCCGTGATAGAAGCTCTCGGCCTGCGCGAGATCGCCGACGCGCAGATGCATGTGACCGATGCGCAGACCGTCCGGCGCCTTGGCG
Organism: Bradyrhizobium sp. SZCCT0153; assembly: GCF_018129995.1. GTDB lineage: Bacteria > Pseudomonadota > Alphaproteobacteria > Rhizobiales > Xanthobacteraceae > Bradyrhizobium > Bradyrhizobium japonicum_G. The sequence goes on along the minus strand of NZ_JAFCKS010000001.1, from coordinate 809,018 downwards.
TAGTCGGCGACGCGCGTGTTGGTCAGCGACAGCAGGTCGGGGATGTTGAGCTCGTCGGTCGCCATCTTCACGCTGCCCTCGCTCCACTGCCATTGCGAGGGATCGCGGTCGGCATAGACCTCGATGCCGTTGCCTTCGGGATCGTCGAGATAGACGGATTCGCTGACGAGATGATCGGCGAAGCCCGACAGCGGCACGCGATGCGAGGCCGCATGCACCAGCCAGCGCGCGAGGTCCTTGCGCGTCGGCATCAGGAAGGCGGTGTGGTAGAGGCCGGCGGCGTCCCGCGGCTCGATTGCGGCGTCGGGGCGGGCTTCCAGCACCAGCAGCGCGATGCCGGCCGTGCCGAGCGTTGCGGCCGCAGCCGAGCGTTGCATGACGGTGAGTCCGATCACGTCGCGGTAGTAGCCCGCCACCTTGTCGAGATTCTTCACCCGCAGCGTCACCATGCCGACCCGCATCGGCGTACGGCTGGCATAGGTCGGCCCCCCGCCCTGCGGCATACCCTCGGCGCGCGCCGCGGCCGCGGCGGCCATCGCCAGCGAGGTGGCGCCGGCGAGTTGAAGCATGGTGCGGCGGGTGAGGTCGATGGTCATCAATCGGGGCTCGCTGGAAACGCTTGAGCGCCGTGCGGCGCAGTGTCGGCCGATTGCTACACGTTCCCGTGAGCGCCTCCCAATCACATGTTCGTCGGCCGTGGTCTTACGGATCAGCTTCCTTGGCCATTTTTCCTGGCCATTTTCCTGGCCATGCGGCCAGTTACGCGATCGGCCGCGACATCCCAGATTGAGGACAACTTACAGGAGCCAGCCATGACCGACCCAACTCCTCTGTCCTCACTGTCGTCCGCTCTCGCGGATGTGGTGGCCCGCACCGCACCGTCCGTCGTCTCCGTGCACTCGCACCGCTCCCGCGCGACCGGCTTCGTCTGGAAGCCAGGCCTGATCGTCACTGCAGACGAGGCCCTGGCTGACGAGGGGGAGGTCGAGATCGGCCTCCCTGACGGCGGCACCGCGGCCGCAACGATCGCCGGCCGCGACCACACGACCGATATCGCGCTGCTGCGCATCGATGCCGGCCCCGCGCCAGTCAAGCTGGCCGCCACCATCCCATCCCTTGGCGCGCTGTCGGTCGTGGTCGCCACCCATCGCGACGCGCCGAGCGCCGCGCTCGGGATGGTGTCGCTGTCCGGCAAGAGCTGGCGCAGCCTGCGCGGCGGCGACATCGACGCGCGGATCGAGCTCGACGTCCGCCTGCGCTCCAGCCAGCAGGGCGGCCTCGCGCTCGATGCATCGGGTGAAGCTTTCGGCATGGCCGTGCTCGGCCCCAGGCGCGTGCTGGTGATCCCGACGGCGACAATCGAGCGGGTCGCGGCCCAGCTCGAGACACGCGGCCGCATCGCACGCGGCTATCTCGGCCTCGGGCTCCAGCCGGTGCGGCTCGACGACGGAATCGGCGCGATGGTGATGAACGTCGACAAGGCCGGACCTTCGGCCGCGGCCGGCATCCGCCAGGGCGACGTCATCGTCGCGGTCAACGACCAGAAGCTGTCCGGCGTACGCGCGCTGTCGCGCACCCTGGGTCCGGCGAGCGTCGGCGCGGTGGTCGATGTCGCAGCGCGTCGCGGCGGCGAGCCGGTCAGCTTCAAGGTCACGGTCGGCGAAAGGCCGGAGGCGTGAGCGAGGACGAGACGAAGACGCCGGAGATCGTGCTGTCGCTTGAGATCGACGATCCCGCCCTCGCCGACCGCCTGGCGACGCTGCTCGGCAATGTCGCCGGGCTTCGCCTTGCCGCGCCCGGCGAGCAAGCGGCTGCGACGGTCGTCGCCCGCGACGCGCGCACCATGCCCGACGACATCGCGCTGACGCAGCGCGAGCTCGACGTGCTGGCGCTGATGGCCGAGGGCGGCTCCAACAAGATGATCGCGCGTCAGCTCGGCATCTCCGTGCACACCGTGAAGTTTCACGTCGGCTCGCTGCTGGACAAGCTCGATGCCACCGGTCGTACCGATGCGGTGGCGCATGCCGCGCGCCGCGGCGTGATCGAGCTATGATGTCGCCGGGAAGGTGAGCTGGACCGTGAGGCCCGGCGCATTGTCGTGCAGCGCGATCTCTGCGCCGTGGAGGCCGGCAACGGCGGCAACCAGGCTCAAGCCCAGGCCGTTGCCCGGGGTATAGCGGCTCTGTTCGAGCCGGTAGAAGCGCTTGAAGACGTGATCGCGCGCCTCAACTGGAATGCCCGGACCATCGTCCGCGATCGCGATCGTCGCCCCGCCACCGGCGCCGGCGCCGCGACAGGTCACGGTGACCTGCCCTCCCGTCCGCCCGTGCTTGATCGCGTTATCGACGAGATTGGCGATCGCGTCGAACAGAAGGTCGCGATCGCCCGTGATCGCCACCTCGCGGTCGCCGCCAAGGCTGAGCCGCGTCGCGACCTGTTCGGCTGCGGCATCGTAGAGCTCGACGACCTCGCCGGCGACCTCGGCGAGATTGAGCGCGCGAAAGGCGCTCCTGCGGGCGCGGGTCTCGATCTCCGAGATCCGCGTGATGGAGGCGAACATGCCCAGCACGGCGTCGAGATCGGCGATGGTGTCGCCGATCAGCGCCGCATCTGCCTCGCCTGTGCGCGGGGCATGATAGGCCTTCTCCAGCCGGCCCCGCATGCGTGTCAGCGGCGTGCGCAGATCGTGGGCGACGTTGTTGCTGACCTGCTTGACCTCGCCCATCAGCGTCTCGATGCGATCGAGCATATGGTTGAGGTTTTCCGCCACGCGGTCCCACTCGTCGTGGCTGCCGCGCAAGGGGATGCGCCGGTCGAGACCGGACAGCATGATGGCGCGGCTGGTGGCATTGATCTCCTCGATCCGCCCGACCGTCCGGCGCGTCACCAGCACGGCCGCCAGCCCGGCGAGCACCAGGAGCAACAGGGCGACCGCGACCATCGCAAGCTCGATCATCGCGGTGAAGCCGCCGTGATCGCCGGCGTCACCGACCCGGCTCCGCACAAAGGCAATGGTGCCGAAGTAGACATACGCCATGATCGCGGCGACGATCAGCCCGAACGCCGCGATCGCGATCAGCGCGAGGCGGAAGGTCGAGGAGCGGAGCGTCTTAACCAGGAGCACGGAGGCAATATCCGATGCCGCGGATGGTGTGGATCAACGGATAGGCCTGGGCATCGTCGACCTTGCGGCGGACGCGTCCGACATAGACGTCGATGATGTTGGTGGAGGGATCGAAATGCAGGTCCCAGACGTGCTGGAGCAGCATCGCGCGCGAGACGACGCGGCCCTCGTTGCGGACGAGATATTCGAGCAGCTGGAATTCCCGCGGCAGCAGCGGGATTTTGCGGCCGCGGCGGCTGGCGTTGCGCGCGATCAGGTCGATGGCGAGGTCGCCGACCCGCAAGATCGTCTCCTTGGCGACGGTCTCGCTGCGGCGGCCGAGCGCCTCGAGCCGCGCCAGCAATTCGGTGAAGGAAAACGGCTTGACGAGATAATCGTCACCGCCGGCGCGCAGACCCCGCACGCGATCATCGACCTCGCCGAGCGCGGAGATGATCAGGAACGGCGCGGCGATGCCGTCGTCGCGCAATTGGCGCATCACGGTGATGCCGTCGATGTCAGGCAGCATGCGGTCGATGGTGATCACGGCATAGTTGCGCGCGATGCCATGACTCAGGGCTTCGCGCCCGCTGGCTGCGAGATCGACGTCGTAGCCGGAGGTCGTCAACTCCTCGACGAGCTGGCCTGCGGTTTCCGGATCGTCCTCGACGACCAGGATGCGACGGTGGCCTCCGGTCATGGCAAACTCCCCGCGACGATCGCCACCAGACTATCCCGTTCCGGGGCTGAGCGGAACCGCCCGATGGCGATCGCGACAATGGTGCGGTACGGCGATGCGACTACCAGTAGTCTCCGCACACATTGACCCATTGCCATCCATAGGGCGTCCAGCTTCTGCGCCAGCAACCATCATTGTAGCCGGCGTAGTAATAAGGCGCGCCGAAGACGGCGAAACGGCGCAAGTGATGGTGATGGAAGAAGGCGTGGTGGCCGTGCCAGCCGACGCCGGCGAAGCCCGGCCCGATCGCGGCATGAGAGAACCGCGCGCCGCCAAACGCCGGCCCGCCGACATGGGCGAAGCGCGCACCACCCATACCGCCGACATGCATGCCACCAAAACCGCCCGCGTGCATGCCGCCGCCGAAATGCCCACCACCGCCGAAGCCGCCGTGGCCGCCGCCACCGAAACCACCACCATGGCCGCCGCCACCGCCTCCACCGCGGGCGAGAACGGGCGAAGCGACTGCCAGCGTCGCAGCCACGGCCGCCGCGACGATGCCCGTGAGAAGCCTTTTGTGCATCGGAAGATCCTCCTTGTCGCGGCGACAGTCTCGCCGCTCCAGGGGATCAGATGAGGAAAATGCGCCCTCACCTTCAACTTACAAATGCGCCAGATTCTGACGCGCGTGTTAGGGACGCAGGCTCTCTCCTGGTCATTGCGAGGAGCCCTCGCGACGAAGCAATGACGACGTGGATAGAACTCTCTAGATGTCGAGCAGCTCAAGGCGGGGAGAGTCTGCGACCTCTCCCCGCAAAGAGCAGGGAGAGGCTAAAAGCTCACGCCCGCTTGCCGCCGTTCTTCTCGGCCGCGCGGCGCAGGGCTTCGGCGAGGGCGCCGCCGCCGGAGGATTCCGGCTTGCGCGGGGCCGACGAGGTCATGCGAGCGGGGTTGCGCGAATTGTTGTCGCGCTGCATGCCGGGAGCGTCCTTCTTGGCGCCGACCTCGTCGTCGAGGCGCAGCGTCAGCGAGATGCGCTTGCGGGCGACCTCGAAGTCCAGCACCTTGACCTTGACGATGTCGCCGGGCTTCACCACCTCGCGCGGATCCTTGATGTAGGTCCTGGACATCGCCGAAATGTGCACGAGCCCGTCCTGGTGCACGCCGATGTCGACGAAGGCGCCGAAGGCGGCGACGTTGGTCACGGTGCCCTCGAGGATCATGCCCTTCTTGAGATGCTTGATCTCCTCGACGCCCTCCATGAACACCGCGGCCTTGAACGCCGGACGCGGGTCGCGGCCGGGCTTCTCGAGCTCGCGCAGGATGTCGGTGACGGTCGGCAGGCCGAAGGTCTCGTCGACGAAATCCTTCGGCTTCAGCGTGCGCACGATCTCGCTCGAGCCGATCAGCGCCTTGATGTCGCTCTTGGTGGCCGCGAGAATCCGGCGCACCACCGGATAGGCTTCCGGATGCACGCCGGAGGCGTCGAGCGGATCCTCGCCGCCGAGGATGCGCAGGAAGCCCGCGCACTGCTCGAACGCCTTGGGTCCGAGCCGCGGCACCTCCTTGAGTGCCTTGCGCGACTTGAACGGGCCGTTGGCGTCGCGGTGCGCGACGATGCTCTGCGCCAGGCCGGAGCCGACGCCCGACACGCGGGCGAGCAGCGGAGCCGAGGCGGTGTTGACGTCGACGCCGACGGCATTCACGCAGTCCTCGACCACCGCATCGAGCGACTTGGCGAGCTTGGCCTGGCCGAGGTCGTGCTGATACTGGCCGACGCCGATCGCCTTGGGCTCGATCTTGACGAGCTCGGCGAGCGGGTCCTGCAGCCGCCGCGCGATCGAGACCGCGCCGCGCAGGGTGACGTCGAGACCAGGCAATTCCTCCGAGGCGAAAGCCGAGGCCGAATAGACCGACGCACCGGCCTCCGACACCACGATCTTGGTCATCTTCAACTCGGCGAGGCCCTTGACGAGATCGGCCGCGAGCTTGTCGGTTTCGCGCGAGGCGGTGCCGTTGCCGATAGCGATCAGCTCGACGCGATGCTTGAGCGCAAGCTTGCCGAGGATTGCAAGCGACTCGTTCCACTGCCGCTGCGGCTCGTGCGGATAGATCACGGCGGTATCGACGACCTTGCCGGTCGCGTCGGTAACGGCGACCTTGACGCCGGTGCGGTAGCCGGGATCCAGACCCATGGTGACGCGGGTGCCGGCCGGCGCCGCCAGCAGCAGGTCGCGCAGGTTCGAGGCGAACACGCGCACGGCCTCGGTCTCCGCCGCATTCCACAGCCGCATGCGCAGGTCGATGTTGAGATGCACCTGGATCTTGGTGCGCCAGGCCCAGCGGACCGTGTCGATCAGCCAGCGGTCGCCGGCGCGCTTGAGATCGGCGATGCCGAACCGCTTCATGATCTTCAGCTCATAGGCGCTCGGCACGCCCGGCGGCGGCGCCTCGGTCTCGGCCTGGATCTGCAGATCGAGAATCTCTTCCTTCTCGCCGCGGAACATCGCCAGGATGCGGTGCGAGGGCAGTTTCGTCAGCGGCTCGGAAAACTCGAAATAATCGGCGAACTTCTCGCCCTCGGTCTTCTTGCCGTCGCGCACCTTGGAGGCCATGCGCGCATTGGTCCACATCTCCTCACGCAGCACGCCGATCAAATCGGCGTCCTCGTCGAAACGCTCGACCAGGATGGCGCGGGCGCCGTCGAGTGCGGCGGCGGCGTCGGCGACGCCCTTCTCGGCATTGACATAGGCCTCGGCCACGACCTTCGGATCGTTGCCGGACTCTGCCACGAGCTGGTTGGCGAGTGGCTCGAGGCCGGCTTCCTTGGCGACTTCCGCCTTGGTGCGGCGCTTCGGCTTGAACGGGAGATAGATGTCTTCGAGGCGCGCCTTGCTGTCGGCGGCGAGAATGGAGGCTTCCAGCGCGGCATCGAGCTTGCCCTGCTCGCGGACCGATTCGAGGATGGCCTTACGGCGGTCTTCGAGTTCGCGCAGGTAACCCAGGCGCTCCTCCAAGGTGCGCAATTGCGCGTCGTCGAGCGCACCGGTCGCTTCCTTGCGGTAGCGGGCGATGAAGGGAACCGTGGCGCCGCCATCGAGCAGCGTCACCGCCGCCTCGACCTGCTCCGCCCCGACCCCAAGCTCCTGCGCAATCTTCTGGTTGATATTTGCCACGCGCGAATCCCTCTATCCAAGCACGCAATGCGGGGACGAACCACCGGCTGCGGGACGCCGCTTATGGACCAACCGGGGTTGATTCATCAAGGTGCGGCGCGCAACCGTCGACAGGGGATTTTTTGTCGCCCAGATGCGATCTCGCCACAATCGTGGATTTGCCGCCGGCGGTCATTATGTTCTTGTCCCGGACGCGCTGCAACGCTCTTGCGTTGCGACGCAGAGCCGGGATCCAGAGGCGCCACTGTATGCGGAGACGCACCGTCGAAGGGACGCTGCGCCGCGTCCGGGGCACGAGAACGCGAATGGAAGCGCTCGCGTGTTTTGCTCGTCGGGCAGCGCAAGGGATTGTGAGAGACCATCGCTTGCACCTTGACAGCCGCCTCCGTTCGACGACTGTTTGCTCCGCCGGACCACCGAACTCCACGCGAGGACTCCAATGCGGACTTCATCGGTCGGCGTCTTCAAGATCGCCACAAGGGGACCCGGCGACGTTTCCGGCCTCATGGCCATGATCGGCTCCGGCGAGATCGAACCGGCATCGATCCTGGCGATCCTCGGCAAGACCGAGGGCAATGGCGGCGTCAACGACTTTACCAGGGAGTATGCGGTGGCAGCGCTGTGCACGGCGCTGGCGCCGCGGCTCGGCCTTTCCGCGCACGAAGTCGAGCAGCGCATCGCCTTCGTGATGTCGGGCGGCACCGAGGGCGTGCTCAGCCCTCATATCACCGTGTTCACGCGCAGCGAGGTCGCGCAACGGCCGCCAGGCATCTCGGGCAAGCGCCTGAGCATCGGCATGGCGCACACCCGCGATTTCCTTCCTGAAGAGCTCGGCCGCGCCGCCCAGATCACGGAGACGGCGAAAGCCGTGAAAGCCGCGATGGAGGATGCGGGTATCACCGAAACCGCCGATGTCCATTTCGTGCAGATCAAGTGCCCGCTGCTCACCAGCGAGCGAGTCGAGGCGGCAGCCGCGCGCGGCCACAAGACGGCGACGACGAGCGCCTACAGCTCGATGGCCTATTCGCGCGGCGCCTCGGCGCTCGGGGTTGCGGTCGCGCTCGGTGAGGTCGCCTCCGACATCCAAGACGACGACGTGCTGCGGCGCTACGATCTGTTCTCCTCAGTTGCGTCTACGTCATCCGGGATCGAGCTGATGCACAACGTCGTCATCGTGCTCGGTAACTCCGCGTCGTCGGCAAGCGGGTTCGAGATCGGGCATTCCGTGATGGACGACGCCATCGATGCAGCGGCGGTGGTGTCGGCGCTGAGGAGCGTCGGGCTTGGCGTCCAACTTGGCGTCGCGCCGCAAGCCGCCGCGGGCCGCGAGCTCGTCAACATCTTCGCCAAGGCCGAAGCCTCGCCTGACGGCAGCGTGCGCGGCTTCCGCCACACCATGCTCGAAGATACCGACATCAGCTCGACGCGCCATGCCCGCGCCGCCGTCGGCGGCTTGATCGCGGGCCTTGCCGGCACCGGCGCGGTCTATGTTTCCGGCGGCGCCGAGCATCAGGGGCCGGCGGGCGGCGGGCCGGTTGCGGTAATCGCGCGGCTGCCCTATTGACGCGGACCTCTCCGCCCGGCGCAACCCTGCCCCTCGCGCCGGCTCAGTTGATTCACGCGGGCCCTTGCGAAAAAGGTGGAGCCGCATCTCAAGGGATTTTGACTTCATGACTTTGCCGATGAGCTGGAACGAATGGGCGCAGCACGATGGCGTGGGGCTGGCGGCGCGCGTCCGCAAGGGAGAGCTGACGGCAAAGGAATTGGCTCGCCAGGCCGCCGCGGGCGTTGCCAAGGTCAATCCGGCGCTGTCGGGCGTGGTCGAGCTGTTCGAGGACGTAATCGCCGACCCCGCCAAGGACGGCGCCAATCTCGCCGGCCCGTTCGCCGGCCTGCCCTTCCTGATGAAGGATCTGGGACCGACCATGAAGGGCCGGCTCCAGGAGATGGGCTCGCTGCTGATGCGCGGCAATCGCGCCGCTGCCGACACGTTCCTGACCGGTAAATTCCGTCAGGCGGGGCTCAACCTGATCGGACGCACGACGACGCCGGAATTCGGCGTATGCAGCTCGGCGGACAATCCCGCCGTCTATGTCACGCGCAATCCCTGGGACACCGACTACACCACTTGCGGCTCGTCGGCCGGGAGCGCCGCGATGGTGGCCGCCGGCGTGGTGCCGATCGCGCACGCGACCGACGGCGGCGGCTCGATCCGCATTCCCGCCGGCGTCAACGGCAATATCGGGCTGAAGGTTTCGCGCGGCGTGTTCTCGCTCGCGCCGCACATGTCCGACCTCACGGGCCTGGTCTCGATCCAGGGCTGCCAGTCGCGCTCGGTTCGCGACACCGCCGCCTTCGTCGACCACGCCCGCGGGCCTGCGCCCGGCGAGTTCATGCCGTTCTGGACCACGGCTCAGCCCTATTCCGAGATGATCAAGCGCGACCCGGGCAAGCTCCGGATCGCGCTGTCGCACAGCTGGGGCGACTACACGGCGACGCCGCACATCGCCGCCGAGCTGGAGAAGACCGGCCGCTTCCTCGAGGGCCTCGGCCATCACGTCGACTACGCGCTGCCCGAGCTCGATTTCCGCGCCGCGTTCGAGGCGCAGACGACCTGCTACATCTCGAATTTCGCCGTGGTGATCTCCAACATGCTTGCCGCGCGCGGACTGGAAAAGCCGCCGGAAGATCTCATCGAGCCCATGAACATCCGTATCTGGGAAGCCGGCCGGCAGACGAGCTTCGCCGAGCGGGCGAAGATGCAAGGCGTGTTCAATACGACCTCACGCGGTTTCGGCGCGTTCTTCGAGCAGTGGGACGTGATCCTGACCCCGATCACGGCGCTACCGACGCCGAAGGTCGGCACCAGGGAATACCTCACCATCTCCGACAATCCCGACGTGCTCGACTGGTTCGGCAATCTCTGGCGCTTCTTCGCCTTCACGCCGCTCGCCAATCTCTGCGGCATGCCCGCGATCTCGATGCCGATGGCGACCCACGAGCACGGCCTGCCGCTCGGCATCCAGGCGATCGGCAAGCAGGCCAATGACGGCCTGTTGCTGCAACTCGCCGCCCAGATCGAGCGCGCGCTCGACGGCAAGTGGAACGGCGGCAGGAAGCCGAAGGTGCATGTGAGCTGAGCGAGTTGATCGCATTGACTTGCGATCGCGCCGCCTGCCTCAATTCTTGACCGCCGGTATTTCCTCCTCCGCCGGCTGCTGCCGCCCCTGCTGATACATCGCGAGCGCCTTGTCGAGAGCCTCGCGCAGCGCCAGCGCCGCGGCCACGCTGCAACGTAAGTGCGCGGTCTGGACCACGTCGACCCTGACGGCGGCGCCGACCGGCATCAAGAGGTTCGCCGCGAGCTCGATCTGGATCGCGCCGTTGTGGTGGCCAAAGCAGGACGCGCCGTCGAAATAGATGATCGGCGCCCGCTCCGAGCTGGAGCTCGAAATGGTGACGGGCCCCTGGCTGGTGGCGGGCGTTTCGGGGTCGGCCATGAGCACTCCTTACAGCTAGTCGAGAGACGATGCGCTCACCATCGTTGCTTCGGCCCGCCCTGTCGAGGCTAAACCGCCCCGGCGGGAGCGCCCTGCCACGCGCAGTCGGGGTTTTGCGCGGCGCCCGCCACTGGTCTAGAACGTCGTCATGTCCACATCACCAACGCCCACTCCACCCGCCACGCTCCCGTTCGAGGAACTCGCCGAAGCGATCAAGGGCCGCCGCTCCGATTACGGCCATATCAGCGGGCTCCAGCTCGACCGCTTCGCGCCGGCCGAGGCCTGGTCCAGCCTCCCCTACCGGCCCGTCTTCGTCGGCGACACCGAGACCGGCGTGCTGCATGGCGGCGTCGTCACCGCGATGCTGGACGAAAGCTGCGGCATGGCGGTGCAACTTGCGCTCGACGGCACGCGCGCCATCGCAACCCTCGATCTGCGGATCGACTACCAGAAGCCTGCGACGCCGGGTCTCGCCATCAAGGCGCATTCGGTCTGCTATCGCACCACGCGCTCGATCGCCTTCGTGCGCTCCACCGCCTACCAGGAGTCCGAGGACGATCCGGTCGCGACCGCGACCGCCTGCTTCATGATCGGCGCCAACCGCACCAACATGCTCGCGGACCGCAGAATGGATGCGCGCAGCATCCCGACGCTGGAAGCGCCGGAGGATCAGGACGGCCCGTTCGCGAACAGCCCGTTCGCGCGCTGCCTCGGCATCCGTGTCAACGACGACGGCACGCTGACGATGCCGTTCTCCCCGCAGATCATCGGCAACCCGATCCTGCCCGCGATCCATGGCGGCATGACCGGCGCCTTCCTCGAGACCAGCGCAATCGTCGGCGTGGCGCGCGAGCTCGGCGTCACCGCGCTGCCGAAGCCGATCGGCCTCACCGTCAACTACTTACGCTCTGGCCGCGCACTCGACACCGTTGCCAATGTCTCGATCGTGAAGCAGGGCCGGCGCATCGTGGCCTTCGAGGCACGGGCCTGGCAGGACGATGCCAACAAGCCGATCGCCACCGCTTTCGGCCATTTCATGCTGCGCCCGACGCCCGGAAGCGACGAGGAATAGGCGTATTTTCCCTTGACGGCCGGGGGCCGGGCCACAACGATAGCGCGTTCCCGCGAGAGGTATTGGGTTGCGGCATCCGCTCGACATTATCGCCATGTTCGCCGCGCTCTGGCTGCTGGCGTCGATGATGCTCGACGCGCTGACGCCGAAGGAGCTGACGGCGGTGATGATCGGCATCGCCATCGGACCCGCCATCGTCATCACCGCCGTATTCTACTATCTGCGCTGCCCGCGCACCGATTTCGCGGTGATGTTCGCAGCGCTCTGGCTGATCTCCGACATCGCCATCGCGTTCATCTCGCCGACCCAGCTGCCGCATTTCCTGATCGCGCTCGGCTTCGTGCCGGCCCTGCTGATCGGCATCGTGCTGCACTGGCAGCGCTTCCAGCGCCGCCACGAACGGCTGCCGCTGCCGTCAGCCAAACGCAGCTAGAGCATGATCCGGAAAAGTGTGACGCGATTTTCCGAAAAGATCATGCTCAAGATAAAAAGCTAAAGCACGATGACTTGATCGCGCATTAGCGCGGCAGCAAATTCGTCTTCGCTAGATCGAGCACCTCGTCGCCGCGGCCGTTCATCACCGCGCGCAGCACCCAGAGGCTGAAACCCTTGATCTGCTCCGGCGTGATGGTCGGCGGCATCGACAGCTCCTGCTTGGCGGTGACGACGTCCAGCAACGCCGGTCCGTTGTGGGCCAGCATCTCCTTCATAGCATCCGGGAGTTCGCCGGGATCCTCGACGCGCTTGGCGAAAATACCCATCGCGCGCGCCATCGCGGCGAAATCGGGATTCTCCAGATCGACATTGGTGTCGACGAAGCCCGCCGCCTTCATCTCCAGCGCGACGAAGCCGAGCACGCCGTTGTTGAAGACGACGATCTTCACCGGCAGCTTCATCTGTGTCAGCGTAATTAGATCGCCCATCAGCATGGTGAAGCCACCGTCGCCGGAGAGCGAGATCACCTGCCGGCCAGGCTGCGCGGCCTGCGCGCCGATCGCCTGCGGCATCGCATTGGCCATCGAGCCGTGCACGAACGAGCCGATCAGCCGGCGGCGGCCGTTCATGTCGAGATAGCGCGCGGCCCACACTGTGGGCGTCCCGACATCGGCGGTGAACACGGCATCCTCGGACGCATGGTCGCTGATGACTTTCGCAAGATATTGCGGATGGATTGGCTTGGCTCCCGGGGTTCCCCTGGCAAGCGAGTCCAAGCCTTCGCGCGCTTTCCTGTAATGCGCGACTGCATCGTCGAGATGCTTGCGCTGCGTCTTCTTCCTCAACAGCGGCAGCAGCGCCTCGATGGTGAGCTTGACGTCGCCGACGAGTCCGAGATCGATCTTGCAGCGCCGCCCGAGATTTTCCGGACGAATGTCGATCTGCGCGATCTGGCAGTCGGTCGGGAAGAACTGCTTGTAGGGGAAATCAGTGCCGAGCATCACCAGCGCGTCGCAGGCGTGCATGGCGGCATAGCCCGAGGAAAAACCGATGAAGCCGGTCATGCCGACGTCGTAGGGATTTTCGTATTCGACATGCTCCTTGCCGCCGAGCGCATGCACGATCGGGCTCTTCAGGGCTTCCGCAAGCTGCATCAGCGGCGCATGCGCGCCGGCGCAGCCGCGGCCGCAGAACAGGGTGATCCGCTCGGCGCCGTTCAGCAGTTCCGCGAGCGCCTTCAGCTCACACGCCTGCGGCACGACCTTCGGCGCCGACAGCGCAAGGCCGCGTGTCGTCGATAGCGCGCGCTTCGGGGGGCTACGGAAAGCGACGTCGCCCGGCATGGCGACGACGGCGACGCCGCGCAGACCCACGGCCGCGCGGATCGCATTCTCCAGCACATAAGGAAGCTGGCTCGGGTCCGAAACCAGCTCGCAATAATGGCTGCACTCGCGGAACAGGTTCTGCGGGTGAGTTTCCTGGAAATAGCCGCTGCCGATCTCGGCCATCGGGATCTGCGCGGCGATCGCCAGCACGGGCACGCGGCTGCGATGTGCATCGAACAGGCCGTTGATCAGATGCAGATTGCCCGGGCCGCAGGAACCGGCACACACCGCAAGGCTCCCGGTCATCTCGGCCTCGCCGGCAGCAGCGAAGGCCGCGACCTCCTCATGCCGGACATGGATCCATTCGATGGTGCCGCGGCGGCGCAGCGCCTCGGTGAGGGCGTTCAGGCTATCCCCGACGATGCCGTAGATGCGCTTGACGCCGGCCTGTTCGAGCGTTGCCACGAACAGATCGGCTACGTTGTTGATCGCCATGTCGGTCTCCTGATCTCGCGAGTGCGGCAAGATAGGATAAAGCGCGACCGTGACGGCATCACGGCTTGTTTATTGCGGGCTCAGTCTTTCGCAATCGCCCGATCGTAGGCCGCAATCGTCAACTTCGCGCGAGCGGCAACATCCGTTGCCGTCATGCCGGGCTTGTAGAGGCTGGAGCCGAGCCCGAACGCCGTCACGCCGCCCTTGATGTACTCCGCAAAATTCTGGTCTGAGACGCCGCCGACGGCGGCGATCATCACACCGGCCGGCAGCACGGCGCGGATCGCGGCGATGCCGGACGCGCCGAGCACGCTCGCCGGAAAGAACTTCAAGCCCGATGCGCCGGAGCGCGCCGCAAGCAGCGCCTCGGTCGGCGAGAACACGCCCGGCAGCGTCACCATGCCGTGCTGATGCGCGCGCGTGAGCACCTGCGTATCCACATTCGGCGACACCATGAGCTTGCCGCCGACATCGTTGAGACGATCGACATCCGCGGCGGTCAGCACCGTGCCGGCGCCGATCAACACGCCGGCCGGCGCCAGTTTCGCAGCGGTGGCGATCGAGCGGAATGGATCGGGCGAGTTCAGCGGGATCTCGATCGCGGTCATGCCGGCCTCGATCAGCACGCCGACGATGGCCTCGGTCTCCTCCGGTTTCACACCGCGCAGGATCGCGACCAACGGACGCTTCATCGGCGGAAAGGGAATGCTCATCTCAAGGGTCCTTCTATGTGGTCCAGATCGACGCAGCCGCCATCGACAGGCCGCGGCGGACCGCTTCATCCGCATCGACCGGCTGCACTGCGACCGACAGTGCCTCGAAGGCGTGCTGGTACAGCATCGCGAGCCGCCCCGAGGCAATCAGCGTGATGCCGGATTTCGGCACAGCGCCGGAGAGCCCGGCCGCCAGTTCGACACCGATCAACGTGCCCGACAGCGTCTCACGCGCTGCAGCCGGCGTGCCGCCGAACAGAAGCTGACGCGACCGCGCGCCGAACAGGAGATTGGCCGCGAAGGCAGGCGCCTTGAATGCAGCGATTACCGCCGCCTTGAAGCTCGTGACATCTTCGGCATCATCGGCGCCGGCGACCGCGAGCGACAGAATCGTCTCGCGCGAGACCACGCTGAAGAGCTCACCCGTCATGAACGTGGAAAAGCGCTCGACCGTGCCGTCGGTCACCCGCACCCATTTCGAATGCGTGCCGGGCATGCAGACGAGCGCCTCGCCTGCGGCATCGAGACCGAGCGCGCCGAGCAATTGCGTTTCCTCGCCGCGCATCACGTCAGGCGCGCCTGCATCGCGCTGGGCGATGCCGGGCAGGATGCGGATGTCGCGCGCTTCGCCCGGCACGCGCGCTGCCTGCTTCAGGACGGCAGAGAGTGGCGCCGGCGTGTCGACATAGCCCGCCTCGACCCATCCCGTGCGGGCGCCGGCCATGCCGCAGACGAGAACCGGCAGATGGCCCGGCGCATCGACGGCGGCAAGATGCGATTGCAGCACGGCAGCGAAGCCGGCCTTGGCCGCCGCCAGCATGCCCTCATCGCTGCGGCGCTCGGCCAGCACCTGACCGGTGCGATCGACCAGCCAGAGCCGAAAGCTGCTGGTGCCCCAGTCCACCGCGAGATAAGCGGGTTCGGTCATCTCGAAACTGTCCTCGTCTCATCGACAAGACACCGTCTCGCGACAATGAGACGAGGCCTTGCAAATCCGCCCCGGGATATCGGCTATTGCCGCCACAAACCAGCGATTTCTCACCGGCCCGAGGGGCACTCCGCGCTGGCACACGGCTTGCTCAAGTGTCCCCGCTCACGTCCGTGAACCGCGCAACAAGACGCGTCAACATCAGATGAGGAAACCATGGAGATCGGGTATTTCACGATGCCTTCGCATCCGCCGGAGTGCGGCCTGAAGGAAGGAAACGACTGGGACCTGCAAGTCATGCGCTGGCTCGACGAGCTCGGCTATCTGGAGGCCTGGGTCGGCGAACACCACACCGCACCCTGGGAACCCAATCCCACGCCGGATCTCCTGATCGCGCAGGCGCTGATGCAGACCAAGCGCTTGCGCATCGGACCGGGCGGCTTCCTGCTGCCCTATCACCATCCGGCCGAGCTCGCCAACCGCGTCGCCATGCTCGACCATCTCTCCGAGGGCCGGCTCAATTTCGGCGTCGCGGCCAGTGGCCTGCCGAGCGACTGGGCGATGTTCAACGTCGACGGCATGAGCGGGCAGAACCGCGACATGACCCGCGAGGCGCTGGAGATCATCCTGAAGATGTGGAGCGATCCCGCGCCCTGGACCTACAAGGGCAAGTTCTGGACGGTGACCAAGCCGGACACGATGTTCGACTTCCTCAAGCCGCACATCAAGCCGCTGCAGGCGCCGCATCCGCCGATCGGCGTCGCCGGGCTCTCGAAGAACTCGGACACGCTGAAGCTTGCCGGCGAGCGCGGCTTCATTCCGATGAGCCTCAACCTCAATCCGGCCTATGTCGGCAGCCATTGGGACTCGGTCGTGGCGGGCGCCGCCAAGACCGGCCGCAAGCCGAACCGGCAGGACTGGCGGCTAGTGCGCGAGGTGTTCGTCGCCGACACCGACGAGGAGGCGTGGAAGCTCTCGACCGGCGACATGATGGGCCGGATGATGGGCGAGTACTTCCTGCCCCTGCTCGGCCATTTCGGCTTCAAGGACTATCTGAAGCACGCGCCGGACGTGCCCGACAGCGACGTGACGGTCGAATATTGCGCCAAGCGGAACTGGATCGTGGGCTCGCCCGCCACCGTCGCCGAGAAGATCGAGAAGATCTACGAGGAGGTCGGCGGCTTCGGCGTGCTGCTGGTGTTCGGCTTCGACTACAAGCACAAGGCGGAAGCCTGGCATCACTCGCTGTCCCTGCTGAAGAACGAGGTGCTACCGCGCCTGAAGCATCTCGGCTCCGCGCGCAAGGCGGCTTGACCGAAGGCGGGTGCGGCGCGATCGTGCCGCACCCGCAACATTTCGGAGATTTCGGCGTGAGCGTCGACGCAAAGGATTTCAAGCAGGCGATGCGCCAATGCGCCGGCGCCGTCGCGCTGGTTACGGTCGGCGCCGAGCACGGCAAACGCACGGGACTGACGGTGACGTCGGCCTGCTCGCTGTCGGACAATCCGCCGTCCCTGATCGTCTGCGTCAACCGCAACGCCAGCGCCCATGCGCGCATCCGCGAGGAAGGCGCGTTCGCCATCAACTTCCTGCACGAGGATCATGCGCTGCTGGCGCTGACCTTCAGCGGCCAGAAGGGCGTCAATGGCGACGACCGATTTGCGTTCGGGCAATGGACGCGCGGGACCACCGGCGCACCGGTACTGACCGACGCCGTCGCCGCCTTCGACTGCATGCTGGCGCAGGAGTTCGAGACCGCGACGCATTCGATCTTCGTCGGTGAAGTCCGCGGCGTGTCGTACGGGGCGGAAGCGACCCCGCTGATCTATCTCCGCAGCAGCTTCCACACGCCGCGCGAGATGCGCGGCACCGTGACGGTCGGCGACCTCGATTCGCGGCATCTGAGCTGGAGCGATTTCTCCTAAAGAACGGCGCCTACTGCGCCGCCTCGATCTTCATCGCTTTGATCTTGCGATACAGCGTGGCGCGGCTGAGCTTCAACGCACGCGCTGCCTCGGCGACCCGGCCGCCGTGCTTGCGCAGCGCCTCTGCGATCGTCGCGCGTTCGGCCGCTGCGAGATCGGGCTCCGCTGCTCTTCCGCCGAACGGCGGCAGATCGAGGTCGGCGTCGGTGATGACGCGATCCTCGGCCGTGCAGCCGGCGAGCCGCAACACGTGGCGGAGCTGGCGCATGTTGCCGGGATAGGGATAGGCCGAGAGCAGCGACCAGGCCTCGTCCGAGAGACGGCAGTCCGGCGCTTCCTCGCGCGCGATCTGCCGGATGATATCGTCGCGGTCGACGCGTTCGCGCAACGCCGGGAGCCGCACCTCCATGCCGCGCAGACGGAAATAAAGGTCGGCGCGGAAGGCGCCCTCCTCCGCCATGCGGCCGAGATCGCGATGGGTGGCGCTGATCAGGCGGATGTCGACCGGCACGGGCTTGAGCGCACCGAGCGGCCAGACCTCGCGGTTCTCCAGCACGCGCAAGAGGCGCGTCTGCAGCGCGATCGGCATGTCACCGATCTCGTCGAGGAAAAGCGTGCCGCCGTCGGCCTGCACGATCAGGCCCTTCGAGCCGTCGCGCCGCGCGCCGGTGAAGGCGCCGGCCTCGTAGCCGAACAGTTCGGCATCGATCAGGCTTTCCGGCATCGCCGCGCAGTTCAGCGCCACATAGTTGTGGCGCGCGCGATTGCTGGCGGCGTGAATGGCGCGGGCGAACACGTCCTTGCCGACGCCGGTCTCGCCATGCAGCAGCACCGGCAGATTGTGATCGCCGATGCTCCGCAGCCGCTTCACGCTCTTGATCAGCTCGGGATCGCGACCGGCAAGCCGATGCAGCGCGTCGAAGCGATCGACAGCGACGTCACGATGCTGCGTGGACGGCCGTACCCGCAGCGGCGGCGCGACATGGCCGTGCCCCAGCGGACTGCCGTCGGCCCGGCGCAACGCGACGATTTCGTCCGCGTTACGTGCGGGGTGATCGAACTTGATGTAGCGTGACAGATCGATGCCGGCTGCGATCAGGCCGTCGGTGAGGCCCAGCAGAGCGCGCGCCGATCGGCAGGCCCCGACGATGCGGCGATCGTCGTCATAGGCGAGCAGACCGCTTCCGCCGTCGCCCGGCACGGTGGCGATCCAGGCGTTGCGGAAATGACCGCGGAAGATCACGCCCTCCATCCGCCGCGTCGCCTCCATCGTCACCGCGAGCGCGAGCTGGTGCGCGGCCCGCTCGAGATCCTCGCGGCAGGAGGTGATGTTGATGGCGCCGGCAAGACGTCCGGCCTGGTCGAACAGCGGCGCCACCGCACAGGAGAACATGTGCCACTGCGCACGAAAATGCTCGTCGCGATGCACCAGGATCGGCTTCTGCTCGGCAAGCGCCGTGCCGAGCCCGTTGGTCCCCTCAAAGGTTTCGGCAAAGTTCGAGCCGGTATAGATCTTCCAGTCCATGAACATCTTTGCGTCGGCCTCGCCCGGCAGACGGCTGAACAGCATGGTTGCGTTGACATCCGCCAGATTGACGCAATAGCCGGCGTCGCGCAGCACGCGGGCGAGGTCGTCGAGCTCGGGGGTAACGAGCCTGATCGTCTCCTCCATCGGCTCGGCAACATGCCGGACCTCCGCCTCGGTCAGCGTCTGCGGCGGGCCCTGGCGGGCGGGGTCCAGCTTGTGGCTGATCAGGCAGCGCCGCCATGAATCGGCAATGCGCGAAGAGGCATCGACGTCGGCCACCTGGTTGGCGACGGACAAGACACGGGCGACATGGTTCGAGGCCGAAAGGCTGGCCATCGCGGACGTCTCCACCCTGTATTATTGTGCAAAGTCTGGCACCACAGGCGGGGATGTCAATCGGGAACCGAAAACGCGGCTATTGCTGCACTGCGCTCACCACGTGTCGATGCAGGGCCGCTTCTTCTCCGTCCGCACGGGCGGCTTCGGCACAGACCTTAGCCCCGCCATGATCCAGCGCCGCGTTTCCGCGGGATCGATGACGTTGTCGATCTCGAACACCGAGGCGATCGAGACGGCCTTGCCGTTGGCATAGAGCTCGGCGACCTTGTTGCGATAATAGGTCTCGCGCTCGTCGGGATCGGCGATCGCTTCCATCTCCTTGCGGAAGCCGAGGCGGACATAGCCTTCGAGACCCATGCCGCCGAACTCGCCGGTCGGCCAGGCCGCGGTGAAGAACGAGGCGTGGAAGCCGCCGCCGATCATCGACTGCGCGCCCAGCCCATAACCCTTGCGCAGCACGATGCCGAACAGCGGCACGGTGAGACTCGCGCCCGTGACGAACATGCGCGAGACGTGACGGACGATCGCGGTCTTCTCGGCCTCGGGGCCGACCATGAAGCCGGGCGTGTCGCAGAGCGAGACGATCGGCAGATCGAAGGCGTCGCAGAGCTGGAGGAAGCGCGCCGCCTTGTCGCCGGCATCGGCATCGATCGCGCCGCCGAGATGACGTGGATTGTTGGCGATCAGGCCGAACGGCTTGCCCTCGATCCGGATCAGCGCGGTGATCATGCCGACGCCGTAGTCGCGGCGCAGCTCCAGCACGGAATCCTTGTCCGCGACGAGATCGATGACGCTGCGGATGTCGTAGACGCGCAGGCGGTTCTCGGGGATCGCGCGACGGAGCAGGCGCTGGTCTGCGGCGTGCCACTCTGTCACCGCGCCCTGGAAATAGGACAGGTATTTTTGCGCAGCGCGCGTCGCCTCCTCCTCGTCCTCGACGAGAATGTCGATGACGCCGTTCGGTGACTGGAACGAGACCGGGCCGACCTCCGCCGGATGATAGACGCCGAGGCCGCCGCCCTCGATCATGGCGGGGCCGCCCATGCCGATCGAGGCATTTTTCGTGGCGATGATCACATCGCAGCAGCCGAGCATCGCGGCATTGCCGGCAAAGCAATAGCCGGAGACGATACCGATCACGGGCACGAGACCCGACAACCTCGCGAACTGCACGAAGGACGGACCGTCGAGGCCGGTCATGCCGAGCCGATCGGTATCGCCGGGCCGACCGCCGCCGCCTTCGGCGTAGAACACCAGCGGCACGTGCCAGTCTTCCGCGAGCGTCAGCATGCGGTCGATCTTCTTGTGGTTCATGTGGCCCTGCGTGCCCGCGAGCACGGTATAGTCATAGGCCACGACGATGCAGCGCCCGCCGTCGGGACTGAACTTCTCCGCGTTGACGGTCGCGACGCCCATCACGAGACCGTCGGCCGGCGTGTTCTTGACGAGATCGTCGAGCTTGCGCCGGCGCCGCTGCGCCGCGATCGCGAGGCTGCCATACTCCATGAACGAGCCGTCGTCGACGAGCTGGGCGACGTTTTCGCGCGCGGTGCGCTGGTTGGTGTTGCGGCGGCGCTCGACCGAGGCCGGGCGGTTCTCGTCGAGCGTGTTGGCCTGGCGCGCGATCATTTCGGCGAGATCGGGACGGATGTGATCGAGATCGATGTCGGCTTCCGCCGCTGACTGATCAGCCGCGACGTCGAGCGGCTCGAGGTAGAGGATCGGCTCGCCGTGCAGCAGCGTGACGCCGTCGCCGGCGACGAGCTTCATGACGCGGCCGCCCTGATCGGCCATGACCAGATGTTCCATCTTCATGGACTCGATCACCGCGAGCTGCTGGCCCGGGCGCACAATCTCGCCTTCCTTCACGTGGATGGTGACGACGGTGCCTTGCAGGGGTGCGGCAACCATCACCGCGCCTTCGGGCACCGCTTGTGCGACGTGAGCTTCGGTGCCGTGACCGCCGCTTCGTTCGGTCGGGGCGAAGGAGAGCGGTTTGGCCGCGCCATCGGCCGCCTCGACCAGCTTTGCAATGTTGCGATCGATGAAATCGGTCGCGATGCGGTTGGTCCTGAAATCTGGATGCGCGAGCACCGCCTGGAGGAAGGCGATGTTGGTGACGACGCCGTCGATCCGGAACTCGCGCAAGGCGCGCGAGGCTTTGGCCACGACGTCATGCCAGGCCTCGCCCGGCGTATGCACGATGACCTTGGCCAGCAGCGAGTCGAAGGCAGCACTGGTCTTGTAGCCGGCGTAGCCAAAGCTATCGACACGGACGCCCGGCCCCGACGGCGGTTCGAACACGGCCAGCTCGCCGCCGGTCGGATGGGTCGCACCCGTCTCATCCAGCGTTTCCATGTTGACGCGGAGCTGCATCGCAAAGCCGCGCGGCTTCGGGATGGACCCCTGCGCCAGGCCGAGCGAGGCCAGCGTTGCGCCGGCGGCAACCGCAAGCTGGGCGCGGACGAGGTCGAGCCCGAGCACCTCTTCGGTGACGGTGTGCTCGACCTGGAGCCGCGGATTGGCCTCGATGAAGGCAAAGCTGTCGTCAGCGGCGCCGTCGACCAGGAACTCGAACGTGCCGAGATTGTCGTAGGACGCGGCCGCGGCAAGCTGCTTCGCTGCCTCGATGATGCGGCCGCGCAGGGAATCGCTCAGCGACGGGCTCGGTGCCACCTCGATCAGCTTCTGGTGCCGGCGCTGAATGGTGCATTCGCGTTCCCAGAGATGAGAGATCGCGCAATGGCGATCGCCGATGATCTGCACCTCGATATGGCGCGCCTGCCGGATCAGGCGCTCGGCATAGACGCCGTCGAAGCCGAATGCCGCCTTGGCCTCGGACTGGCAGCGCGCATAGGCCTCCGCGAGATCGGCGGCGCTCTCCACCACGCGCATGCCGCGGCCGCCGCCGCCGGCCATCGCCTTGATCACGATCGCCGCGTTGCTGCCGAGCGAGGTGAAGAACGCCGCGATGTCCTCCAGCGAGGAAGGGCCGCTGGTGCCGGCGATGATCGGCACACCGCAGCGCTTTGCCAGTTGCCGTGCCGCAACCTTGTCGCCGAACAGTTCAAGCGCCGCGGCTTTCGGTCCGACGAAGGCGATGCCTGCGTCGGCGCAGGCCTTTGCGAACGCAGCGTTCTCACTGAGGAACCCGTAGCCGGGATGCACGGCGTTGCAGCCGGATGCCATTGCCGCCTTGACCACGGCCTCGATGTCGAGATAGGCCCGCGCGCCGCGGCCGGGGATTTCGACCGCTTCATCCGCAACGCGCACATGCAGCGACAGCGCATCATCCGCGGGGTGAACCGCGACCGTCGCGATGCCGGCATCGGCTGCCGCACGCGCGATGCGGATGGCGATCTCGCCGCGATTGGCGATCAGGAGTTTTTTGAACGACATGCAGCGTCTCCATGCCCGCGAGCCGGGGCGCGGGTCGACAGGCCCGATAGTTCTGCTTCGTCACTTTAGCCGAGGCCGTCAAGGGCAAGAACGCCGGCCACGATGACCGCTCCCGTCGGCCGGAATATCAATCGGCCGCGCGCGAGGTGATGAGGCGAATAATCCGCGCCACGGCACACGGGATCGGCGCGACGACGGGGACATTGAACATCGGCTGAAGCTGGCGCGCGGCTTCGCCCAGCGGCCCGCCGCCGATGACGACCGCCCCGGCACCATCGAGGGCGATGCAGGCCTCGACCGCGCCGGCAAGGGCTGCGCGTAGCCGCGCCGGATCGCGCATCAGCTCTTGCGGATCGCCGTCGGCGAAACGGGCGCCGGTGTAGCGCGCTTGCAATCCCAGCGCGTCCGGCAAGGCGTCGATCTTCGCCCTGAGCATTGGCGTCGTGGTCGCCACACCGAAGCGGCGGCCGTTCTCGGCGGCTGCCAGCATCGAGGACTCGCCGATGCCGACCGCCGGCAGCTTCACGCTGGCCTTGATCCCGGCCAGGCCGGGATCGCCGAACGCCGCGACGATGATGCCGTCGCATGCGTGCCGATGTGCCTGCGCGATCTCCAAGACTTCAGGCGCAGCCGCGTCCAGCGCATCCGGCGTCACGATCATCGACGACGCCCGCGTTGCCGTGGCGCCGACGACGTCGAAACCGTCCGCGGCGGCGGACGTCGCAATGGCGACCATCATCGCTGTGGTCGCCTCGGTGCTGTTCGGATTGATTAGTAGGATGCGCGCGCGTCCACGGAGGTGTTGGCCCATCCCCCTGCTATACTAGGCCGCCCGCACTCCCGCAACGAAGGTGCTGACCTCGTTTTCCAGCGATTGCAGCTTCTGCGACAGCCGGCCGCTGGACTGCAGAACGAGGCCGGCGACCTGGCCGGTTTCCGCAGTGGCGTCGGTGACGCCCGAGATGTTCTGCGAGACCTGATCGGTGCCGGCGGCCGCCTCCTGCACGCTATGGGCGATCGCCTGCGTCGCGGCGCCCTGCTCCTCGACCGCGGCCGCGATCGACGAGGAGATCTCGTTGACCTCCATGATGGTCTTGCGAATGCTCTCGATGTTGCCGACAACCTGATTGGTTTCGGCCTGGATCGCGGTGATCTGCGCACCGATCTCGTCGGTCGCCTTTGCGGTCTGGCTCGCCAGCGACTTGACCTCGCTCGCGACCACGGCAAATCCCCTGCCGGACTCGCCCGCACGTGCCGCCTCGATGGTGGCGTTGAGCGCGAGCAGATTGGTCTGCGAGGCGATCTGGTTGATGAGGTCGATGACCTCGCCGATCTTGTGCGCGGCCGCGGCCAGCCCCTGCACGGTATCATTGGTGCGCTGACCGTCGGCGGCGGCCTTGTCGGCCACGCTCGCAGCCTGTGCGACGCGCTGGCTGATCTCGGTGATCGAGGACGACAGCTGCCCCGCGGCGGAGGCCACCGTCTGCACGTTGCTCGAGGCCTGCTGGCAGGCGGTGGCGACGATGCTCGCGCGATCGGTCGCCTTGTTCGCGGTCTCCGACATGCCCTGCGCGGCCTGCTGCATTGCGCGCGCTTCGTTGAAGACCTCGCGGACGACGGCCTGAACGCTCGCCTCGAACTTGCCGGCAAGGTCGGTCATGGCCTTGCGCTTCTCCTCGTCGGCCCTCTGCTTCAGTTCCTGCTGCTCGGCATGCATCCGCCCCACCGCCGTCGCATTGTCCTTGAACACGGCGAGCGCCTTGGCGAGCCCGCCGACCTCGTCGCCGCGGCCGGTGTAGGGCACTTCGAACGCGCCGTCGCCCGCGGCGAGGCGCTCGGTCAGCGCGGTGATCCTGGCCAGCGGCCGGGTGACGCTGCGGCCGATCACGAAGGAGGCGCCGAGCACGAGCGCCAACACCACGAGGCACACCAGTGCGAAAGTCATCGCATCCTGACGGAAGACGGCATCGACGTCGTCGAGATAGATGCCGGTGCCGATGATCCAGCCCCAGGGCGCAAAGCCCTTCACATAGGAGATTTTCCCGACCGGCTGGTCGAAGCCGGGCTTCGGCCAGAGGTAGCTGTAGAAGCCCGCACCCTGCTTGTTGACGACGTCAACGAAGCCCGAGAACAGCCGGTTGCCCGTCGGGTCCTTCATGTCCGAGAGATCCTTGCCGTCAAGCTCGGGCTTGATTGGGTGCATGATCATCTTCGCGGCCATGTCGTTGAGCCAGAAATACTCGACCTTGTCGTAGCGCAGGCTTTTGATCTCCGCGATGGCGGCGGCCTGGGCCTTCTCGCGCGGGAGTTTGCCCTCGCTCTCGAGCTTCTGGTAATGCGCCAGGATGCCGTAGCCGACATCGACCATATGCTGGGTCTTGGCCTGGCGGTCGGCGATCATCTGTGCGCGCAGGGTCGAGAGCGCGATCGGCGCGAGCGCGACCATGCCAAGGAGGCTGATGCCGACGATCAGGACCAGCTTGAAACTGATGCGGGAGAAAAACATCGATGCTCGCAGAATTGGAAGGGTGATATGCAAGTTTATCCCACGCCCCTTAGCAAAGCTTTAAGCATTCGGGTTCCCGGCCTCCGCAAATTGCGGCGGGGATGCTGCCGTCCTACTGCGCACGGCGCCATAGGCTCGCGAAGCCGGATGCATCCGAGATGCGAGTTCTTCAAAACTAGAAGAGCTCGATATCGCCCCTCCGGGCGTTGACTTGCAGGAGGCTCTGGCGGAACGATCGGCGCAGATCATCAGCGCCAGCTGTGGCGTGAGCGCAGCCGGAGGCCAGAGGCTCAATGCATCAATCGACATCGACAGGGTCCCTCGACCTTCCCGCGCTCGGCGCGGCGGAGCGGCTCTTCATCTGGGGATTTCGGGCCAAGGCCCGCGGCGGAAGCGCCGTTCCGACCGCGACCGACATCCAGCAAGTGTACGACCACTTTCGCGTGGGCGATGCCGTGCCCTCGCTGGAATCGATCATCGAGATCTTTGCCTGCACGGCGCATACGGCCATCGAGGTGCATTGCCCGACTTGTCCGCGCATGTCCGACAGCGAGCACGGACTGTTGCGGGCGATCGCCGCGGCACAGCAGCAGCGTGTCGACGTCGCGCGCGAGCAGTTCGAGTCCTGGCTGCCGCCGGTCGGCGCCGACTGGGCTCTCGCGCCTGTGCGCGGGCTTGCAACGATCTTCCGCATGGCGGGTCTCATCCTTCCCGACCGGCACGTTCCGTCTTTCGATCATGAGCGGACGATGGCGATGAAGAACTGGCTGGTCGGCAGCCCCACGTTGCACTGACAAGGGCGTTCATGATGCAGGATGCATGCGGCCTTGTGCCTGTCACGGAAGCCGGCCAGCCGCGGCACTGTCCGCTCCAGACCGCACTGTCGTCGCGTCCATGCGTCGAGAACTACGATGATTTTTGCCGCATCGCGCTGTCGCTGCTCCGGTTCATCGGCGCGGCCTATGCGACCGGCGCTTCCGACTGCTGGGAGGCTGCCTATCGCTTCGCCGACGAGGCGCCTGATATCGCCGACAGCCCGCTGCTGGTGGCGCGGGCTGCCGCGCTGGTACGAATCCTGCGCAGCGGCCGGCCGTGCGAGCTGTGCTTCATGCCGCCGTCGTGCCGGCGCCTGTCGAAGGACGAGGCGGAGTTGATGCGGCTGTTGGCGGTCGCGCGCAGCAGGCAGCCTGGCGAGCTCAAGTCCGTGGTCTGCCAGTTCGTCGGCAACGAGAACGAGATGGCAACGACGCGGGCCTTCGACGCGCTTGCCTGCTGCTGAAGCTTCGATGGGTTCTACTCGCATCCAGATCCGTCTTGCGACCTAGCGGGCCTTCTTGTCGAGCATCAGGTCGATCGTGTGGGCGGCGATCTTGCGCAGCTGGGCTTCGTCGCCGAAGGCACGTTCGATCACGGCGAGACCGCGCGTCACGGTGATGATGTGCAGCGCTGCGGCCGCGGGATTGCCGCTGAACTCGCCGCGCACGGCGCCCGCCGACAACGCGTCCTGAACCAGGGTGGTAATGCGCGAGATCAGGCTGGCGAAAGCCTCGCGCGCGTCCTCGTCGAGCCCCTCGCCTTCGACCGCGCCGAGCTCCATCAAGCCGCGCGTGGTCGGACACCCCCGCGGCGGCGAGCCCGAGCGGAAGTTCGTGATGGTGAGGTCGAAGAACGCGGCGAGGCGCCTTCGCAACGAGCCCGCGCCTAGCGCCTTTTGCAGAGCCAGGAGATATTCGCCGGCATAGCGTTCATAGGCCTGGAGGAACAGCGCCTCCTTGCTGCCGAAGGCATTGTAAAGGCTGCCGCGCTGAACACCGGCGTCGCGGGCGATGTCCGACAGCGACGTGCCGCGCACGCCCTTGCGCCAGAACTGGTCGAACGCGATGCGCAGGACATCGTCGTGGTCGAATTCGCGCGGCCTCAACGTTTGCTCCACTGTCCGGCAATGCCGGGCTTTCACCATAATTGACACGATGTCAAAAATATGGTTTCTGGACATCGTGTCAAAAATAGATCGGGATTGATAGCCCGTTTTGTCGATGGGCCGAACCGCCGGCACGGACCATGCGGCCGGTCGGGCCCGCATGCAAAGGGATCAGCTCATGCCTCTCCTCCACATCTCGATGCGCGCGGGGAAACCGGACGCCTACCGGCAGGCGATCCTCGACGGTCTCTATCGCGCCATGCGCGAGGCGCTGAATGTGCCCGAAGGCGACGAGTTCATGACCATCAGCGAGCTTGCGCCGGCAAACTTTCGCTGCGGCAACGCCTACGGCGTCGAGCGCAGCGACGACGCCGTGCTGATCCAGATCACCGTGTTCGCCACACGCACCGCCGAGCAGAAGAAGGCCCTGTACCGGCGGATCGCCGAGCTGCTCGGCGAGAGCCCGGGCATCCGGCCCGAGGACGTGTTCGTGAACGTGCTCGACGCGCCGGCGGAGAACTGGTCCGTCGGCCACGGCCTCGCGCAATTTGCGTGAGTTTGCCGGGCCTCCGAACATCCTCTTGAGAATTGCCGGCCGGCAGGGTCTGATAGGCCGCGGAGTAGACCTCCGCCGAGCCGAACCCGGGACCTGAACGGCATGACCATGTCGGTCGAGCAATTGTGGAGTGCGCGGGGAACCATCCGTCGCGCGCTTCGATCTACCCAACGCGCGAAGCTTTGCCACCGCGTTCTGCAAGATCTGCAGCAGCCCGATGCCGCATTTGACCCGCAGCGGGCGCGAAGCGATCATCCACGCCGGCGCGTTCGACGAGCCGCTTGGTGCGACACCCGACCGGCATGTGCAGTGGACCTCGCGCGCGGAGTGGTACGTGCACGGCGATGCGCTGCCGGTCGAGGGTTGAAGCGTCGCGCGATTTGACCGGGCACATCGGCAATGGCGTGAACTGCGCTACTCATTCCGCAACGCACGCCGCCATAATCTCGTCGAGCTCCGCCTTCGGGAGCACACCAAGCTCGGCGATGAAGACGATCCGCGCGCGCGGCACGCCCGGCGTCGGCGCCTCGCCCGGAGCGAGCGTCGCGCGGCCGGCGGCGAATTGAAACACCATCTGGCGTCCGGGCTGCTCGACCGTCTCAAGCAAGCCTTTTGCGCGGGCGAGTTTTGGAGCAAGGCGGCCGATGGCCTGCTGCAGGCGAGGCAGCGAGAGCGGCTGGTCCGAGGTCCAGCTCAATGTCTCGAAGCGCTCCTCTGCCGGCCGCCGCGGTCCCGGCTCGCGTAACGCGGGCGTACGATCGGCGATCGCGGGGAACAGCAGCGCGGACGGAATCTCGCCGTGCTTCGCATCGACCACCACGGCAGGGACGCGCTGCGCGCGAATGGCCTCGCGCATCCGCCCAGCCGCACCCCCGCCCGCCAGATCCAGCTTGCTCAATGCCACGATATCGGCGACTCGCAATTGCGAGCGCTGGAGCGCATCGTCGAGGGCAGCCGTCGGCGTCGCTGCATCCATCACGCACAGCACCGTCTCCAGCGGCGCCTCGCGCAGGATCACGGGATCCATCAGATTGCGGACGATGTCGGCGGGATCGGCGACGCCGCTGGTCTCGATAACGATATAGTCCGGCTTCGGATCGCGGCGCAGCAGCGTCGAGAGCGTGCGCAAGAGATCGCCTTCGAGCGAGCAGCAGATGCAGCCATTGGCGAGACTGACCACGCCGTCGCTGGCGCCCGCGATCAGCTCCGCATCGATGTTGATCGCGCCAAAATCGTTGACGATTGCGGCGATCCGCCGTCCCTCCGCGTGCGCCAGCAGATGGTTGACGACCGTGGTCTTGCCCGCCCCCAGAAAGCCCGTGACCAGGAGAACGGGGACCGGCATGGGTCAGCCCTCGACGACGGGGCGGCGCACGGGGCGGCCGGGGCGCGCCGCCACGTCCAGCACGCCATCGGTGATGAGCGGCTGGCCGCTGACGATCAGATGCCGCACGCCCTCGGAGGGGCGGTTCATCGCCGTGAAGGTCGCGCGATCGCTGAGCTTCTCGTAGTCGAACACGACGATGTCGGCATCGGCGTCCTTCGCGAGCTTCCCCTTGGCGCGCATCGCGGGTGTGCTCTGCGACAGTATCTCCGCGGGGATCAGCGCGCATTTGCGCACGCCTTCGAGCAGCGACACTGTCTTGCGCTCGCGCACCCATTCGCGGATGAATTTCGTGAAGCAGCCGGCCGAGCGCGGATGCGAGGTGGCATCATCCGGCAGCGGCCAGGCATCGCCGGTGTAGGTCTTGCCGTCCGACGTCGTCCACGGCATCGCGTCGGACGCGATCGCGCCGCCGGGATAGAGCACCGACATGTCGAGCAGGTCGCGATGATGCGCATTGTTCTCGGTGTCGAGGATGTGCCAGAGCACCAGCGATGACGGCTCGTCGGCCTGGGCCTTCAGCAGCTCCTCGCGATCGCGGAAGCGGTGCCCGTCGGTCACGCGCTGCACCGAATCGTAACCGGTGCCGTTGCGCTCGACGAATTCGGGGTCGCTGAAGAAGGCCGCCGCCAGCACGGTCGAGCCGGTGCCATAGGGATAGGCCTCGACCGTGATGGGCAGGCCTTGCGCCTGCGCCTTCTCGACCAGCACGCGGCAACGCTCGATGTCGGTCTTGCTCGACGAATTGAAATGGCAGATGTGCATGTGCGCGCCGGTGGCGCCGGCATAGCCGATCAAGCGGATATAGGCTTCCGCCGCGCTCTCGGGATCGACCCGCGACATGTAGGCGACGTGGGTGAAGGTCGGCACGTCCTGCTTGGCCGCGAGCTGGCAGACCGCGGTCAGCTCCTGCACGCCGGCGCCCGGCGCGTAGGCGTTCAAGATGCCGATGCCGATGCCGCCCTCGCTCAGGCCGCGCCCGAGCCGCTCAAGAATGCCGGCCACTTCCGTATCGCTCGCAACGTTGTCCATCCAACGGCGATCGCGCATCGCGTTGCCGAACGCCTCCAGCGAGCTCTCCGCATTGGAACCTGTCATCGCGCCGATGCGCGCAAAGGCCCAGTTGGTGGAGGCGCCATAGTTCAGCACGCGTCCCTTCCTGGCCTGGCGCTCATACCAGGACGCGACCGGCAGCACGCCGGCCTCGAGATCGAGCGTCGTCGTCACCCCGTCGAAGGCCTGCATCCGGTCGGCAGGGATCGACTGGCCATGCGCGTGCAGATCGATGAAGCCGGGCGCGACCACGAGGCCGGTGGCGTCGATCACCCGCTCCGCGCCGCCAAGCGAGGCACCGACGGCGGCAATCCTGCCATCCACCACCGCCACATCGCCAACCGCGTCCATTCCGCTCGCCGGATCCACCACCCGGCCGCCAGAGATCACCAAACCGCTCATGTCGTCACTCCAAAAAGCAGAAAGCCAGAACCTCCAAAGGCCCGGAAGCAGCTTTGGAGGGAGCCGGCCGCATCGCGCACCGTCCCGGCGCGCATAGTGCAGATTTTGGAGGGAACGACCACCGCCGCCGATGCCGATGCAGCATGCTCACACGGGAGGTCGGTTTGCACATCGTTGGAAACATGCGCTCGCGTCCTCGCGGCAAGTTTTGCCCGAGCTTTGCTTTCTCGCTTCATCCCCTCGCGAAGAAAGGGCGCAGGGAAGACCGGGCGCCGGCTGGCACCCACAAAACCCCCATGCTGAACAGATGCACACGCAATGCACAGGGGAGACACAGGGCAGCCGAGACCAGGCCTTCCCTGCGCGATGGTTTGACGGCCTATGCCGCGCTCTCCCGGGAGCCGAGTTCGTTCTGGCCTCCCTCACCCTTGCGAAATGCACGGCACCGCGCCGGTTGACGCAATGACGCCTTCGCAAAGGCTTGACCGTAGCAACGACGGCCAGGACCACACGGTTTCGCCGTACGCAGGCCTCCTGCTTCGCCTAAGGCTTCAGGACATGGCCCTGCTTCGCCAGAGGCTTCGCGAGGTTTGAGCGCCGTCCGTCGATGCGGTTCGTGCCGTGCTCACGAGATTCATCTCGCCCTGCACGCTACGCTCCGCCTTTAACGCCGCCCGCGTCCACCGCATTCCAGCCCGCGTTCGTGACGACGTACGACCGCCCCTTTTGTGGGCTGGGATGAGCGAGACATACGACAAATCCGAATTTCGGTAAAGTGGAATATTTTCGCGACGGCTACTTGACAGCAAATTGCCGTGTTTTGTCTCACCGGCATGCACCCCGGATCGAGCGCATTAAGCGCGAGGAAATGCCCGTCACAGCCGACACCGCGCTGCGGCTTCGGAAAATTCTTCACGTGCAGCCGGGCATTCAAAACCTCCGGACCCGAAGGTCCGGAGGTTGCGCGTCGGAGACGCCGTTCGCTCAGTTCTGCCGGTGAATGGTGATGGTGACGCGGCCGCCGCCGAGGGCGGAGTTCACGGCGTTCTCGGCTTTGGCGAACTCCGAACCGATCCATTTCGCGGCCGAAGACACTTCGTGCTTGATCCAGCTGAACAGGCCGGCAGCAGCAACGCCGTCGAGTTCGTCGATGGACAGTTCGCGGCTTTCAAAGCCGATATCGTCAGGACGTTTCATGTTGGTCTCCAGTTGGTGACGCGGGCCATCCGCGATCACGAACAGGATGCGCGCAAACCTCCGATGAGAGCTGTGACGACGATCACCTCGGTCGCAACAGGCGAAGAATGTCGTTCCTGTCGCCGGCTGTGAAACAGCATATGAAGAAGGGCGTGGCTGGAGACTCGCCTGAGGCAATCCTTCGAGACGCCCGCTTGCGGCGGGCCCTCAGGATGAGGTCGCGTTTTGCGGCGAGAGTCTGGCACCAGCCAAAAGGATAGAGATCAACGCTCGATGGAGCCTGATGGCGCTCCCTAGGGGAATCGAACCCCTGTTTCAGCCTTGAGAGGGCTAAATAAAGCACCTGAACCAGTTCGCCACCGTTCGCCTACATTCAATAAAATCAATGACTTGACGATCTAATTTCATTATTGTCCGCCTCTGCACGACGATGGATATTCGACGGATATTCGACGATTATCCGTCCTGTGGCGATGCGGTAGATGAATGTCGAAAGCGCTCATAGAGGCTCAAATTACGACGGCAAAGGCGCGCTCTAGACTGGAGCCTGGCGTGCATTGGCGCCGCCTCGATGCGGAAGCACACCTGGGCTATCGCAAAGGGAAACAAAGCGGCGTTTGGTTAGTCCGTTGGCGTAACCATCATGAAGGCGCCAGCTACAAGCAGACCACTATTGGCGCCGCCAACGACGTCAACGACAAACCGGCCGTTGGCGTTCTGACCTTCCAGCAGGCAAACAAGACGGCCGGAGACGCAGTCGCTCGGGCGAGAGTAGAAGCCGCGGCACAGGCAGCCGGGCCTGCCCCTACCGTGCGATCGGCCGTTGAGGCCTACATCGAGGAGCGCGACGCTCGAGAATGGCGACGAACAGGTCGTGACGTACGGTCCGATGCCGCCAACAGACTGCGACGCTACGTTCTTGGCCAAGACAAGCGCGGCAATCAGCGAGCCATCGAAGCTGCACCTCTAGCGGCAGTGCATCTGCATGTGTTGAACGAAGATCATATGCTGACGTGGCGTGAGGGCTTGCCGAAGGGACTTAAAGTCACGACAAAGCAGCGGCTTATGAATGACCTTAAGGCCGCTCTCAACGCTTCATGGCCCAGGCTTTCCGCGGATCGAAAGAAGCTAAATCCTACGTTCCTCGCCGACGTGAAAGCCGGCTTCAAGGCCGAGCGAATCGATGACGATGATGAGACATCGGTTGCTCGCGACAACCAGATCCTCACCGATCAGCAGGTCGCCGAAATACTTCAGGCAGCGTTGGAAGTTGACAGGAAGCAGGGATTCGACGGCGATCTGTATCAAGTCGTCGTTTGTCTAGCGGCGACCGGCGCGCGGTATGCCCAGGTTAGGCGTATGCGCGTGGGCGACCTTCAGGCCTCGGAGCGGCGTCTAATGGTGCCCGGTTCGTACAAGGGGCGCGGCGGCAACGGCGGCTCAGTCCCCGTGCCCGTAGGTGACGATGTCATTGAGGCGCTTTTGCCCGCGACCGTCGGACGGCCGAGCGATGCGACGCTATTCGAACGCTGGATCCACGAACAGGGGCCGAACGGCATCGAGTGGAAAAGGTCCGAACGCGGCCCATGGAAAAGAGCTGAGCTGACACGCCCATGGAGCGCCATTCGCGAACGCACCGCTACGCCTGACCTGATTCCCTATGCTTTACGGCACTCAAGCATTGTGCGCGGCCTCCGAAAGGGTCTACCGATCCAGCACGTCGCCAAACTGCACAACACCTCCGTCAAAATGATCGAGCGACACTATGCGAAATACATTGCTACAGCTCTGGAAGATCTCGCCAGGGCGGCGGTCGTGCCGCTGGTACCTAGGAGCGGCGGAAATGTGGTGTCTATGGGGAAACGGGCATGAAAGTTCCGGCGTTTGAGCCAGCAACGCGGGACGGACCGCGATGATGCCAGTCGCGACTTGCGCCCGAATTGTTGACGCCCCTCCCAACGTAGCCCACGTCGTTGCAGATGCCACAAGAGGCGAAGGGACCCGTTCGCGGTCTTACGAATCTAGAGACACGGGAATTCTGGCCGACACCCATACCATTGGATTTTGGCAAGGGCGCGAGTGAAGGAGCGTAGTGCGCGGAGAGCCCTCTCGAGGGCTTACCACCAAGATCGGAGCCCGAAGAAGACCAGGGTGGCGGTCGGTCACGACGGCCTAGTCGTGCCTAGAAGTGCAAAGAGTGATTGCACCATCACCAAACGCCGACGTCCAACCGTTGTAGTCATAAGTCGGCCAGCTCCGATCAGCTCGTAAAGCTTTGTGCGCCCAGGCCAGTGGCCTCGCAGGCCTCGTCGATCGTGCAGCTGAGTCGCTGAGCAAAAGGAAGCCTTTTCAGTTCGCGCCCTGTTGACGGAGTGCATCCCGACTGTCTTCGCCCGCTATGCTCTGAAAGCTTGCCCGTCATAGCTTGGCCCCTTCGAGGGAAGCGCATCGGAGCATCATTTGCCCGGGCGAAACGAATAGCGCCAAGATGAACATCTGAGTCCCGCGGGGCGCAGCCCTTCCCCACAATGACCTCTCGGAGATGCCAACAACGACTCGACTTCTTTGCAATTGCGCCACTCGTCCGCAAACGCCAGCAACGATCAGCAGAGAAGTAACGGGATTTATTGAACCGAGAGAAGTCGCTTCGAGTATCATGTGTCGTTCTCGGCAAGTTCGCGTTGGCTCCACATAAAGCGCAACAACGAAGAAACTTCAACAGATCCGAAAATCGTGCGGATCAGCTACCGCCATTTCAATCCACACCACCTCATGCAGATCAAGCTCGGGCAAATCAGAACGCATGTGAGGAAGCGGTACAACAAAACGTGAGCTGCTATCCGGCGAAATCCACGTCGCGTGAGCACACGT
Source organism: Bradyrhizobium sp. SZCCT0153 (assembly GCF_018129995.1). Lineage (GTDB taxonomy): Bacteria > Pseudomonadota > Alphaproteobacteria > Rhizobiales > Xanthobacteraceae > Bradyrhizobium > Bradyrhizobium japonicum_G. The sequence goes on along the minus strand of NZ_JAFCKS010000001.1, from coordinate 774,511 downwards.
ATGGTGCGCAACTACGCTCTTCGAAGCTTCTAAAGTTCGACCGAGTCCCAATTCTAGACAAACCACTTCAACTGCTACGCTTCTGTCGGGACGATGGCGGCTCCAATAGATCCAAGGGACTAACCCCTAACGCTTTTGCAATCTCATACAAGGTCACAACCGTCGGATTGCGGTGCCCAGACTCGAGCCCACTGATGTATTGCTGGCTAAAGCCTGACATGTCGCTGAATTGCTCCTGAGTGAGCTTCTTCTCAAGGCGAACTCTTTTGACATTTTGGCCAACCAGCCGGCGCATATCCATGCGCGGAAACAAAATCGATTACACAATTTAAGTTTACCAACTATAGTATGTAATTTGGTCGCTCAGATTTCTGCCTGCGACCACCTAGCCTGGGATTGCCCGTCCCGTGCATCCGACGGAAAGCAACGACGAGAGATGGCCGATACGCTTGAAGCATTCTTGGCAGTTGAAGGCGGAGGACCGTCGGGCCCGATGTGGTACCGAGCTGGTTATCGCTTCAGTGAAAGTGGAAACGTGGTTTGTGCGCTGGAACTTCCGGCCTCGATCGTCGAGACGACGGTCCTAAGAGATGCAAAGCTCTTCGCCACGGTAGCGCCGGATGGGCACATGCGCTTCAGCGTATGCGGAGTTGCTTGCGAAGACATGAGCAACGGCTTGCCGTCAATCGCCGGATCGATTGACCAACTTATCGCTCAGTGTGTTGCGGTCAATAATCTGCGCTTGGAGGAGATCACCTCCGCTGATTTGAAGTCTCTTTTGGAACGGCTTCAACGTTCGGTCGCCCTCGTGCAAGAAGCAATAGAGCACCTGTCCGATCATCATGCTTAAGATCCGAGGTGACGCTCCCTCGCCAACCTAGTTAAATCGACGAGCGTATATTGCAGCTCATAGAACATTAGCTGCCAGCAAGCCGAGGCTCTGATCAAGCGACTAGCGACCGCGCCGCAGGCCCAGCTCCATCTTGTTGTAAGTGTACGCATCTAACAGACCTACCAACGTCCGCTTTCAAAGGCATTGCAGAAGTCGGATTGCTCAGGTGCCAGACCGCAGACTTGGTTGCTGCCATCCGAGGATAGCAATCCTAAGAGGCCTAAGTGGCTCGAGGTGACGTCTGATCCGCCCGAGGCGCCTGCTGCAGCGGAAAAATTTCTATGCTACCCTACAACTACCGGGGTTCCACAGACGCAAGCTCGCGATAAGGTAGACCAACATTGGAGGATGCCGTGAACCACCGGGGGAGCTATGGCAGAGACGCGGGATGCCCAGGGGGCAGCGCTGGGACAAGAGTCGCTAAACGGCGACGTCGCCGCCCACGATAAGTCGACCTTAGGTCTATCTGGGCACCTCACTCCGACACAGCTTGCGGCCCATCTGGCTTGTCCTCACCTTACGCAACTCGAGCGCCAGCGGCGCGAGGGGCTGCTACAGATCGAGTTCAGCCCCGACCCACGGCTTGAGGCGTTGCGCGAGCGTGGCCGCCAGCACGAAACGGCTTACGTTGAGAAGCTGCGTAGTGCGGGCCGCTCGATCTGCGACTTACGCGACCAGCGCGATCCTGCGGCGACCCGCCGAGCGATGGAGGACGGCTTCGACGCTATCGTGCAGGCAACATTGAGCAACGAGGTGTTCAGCGGCATCGCCGACTTGTTGCTGCGCGTCGATAGCACGACCTCGTCGTTGCCTGGCTACGTCTACGAGCCTGCTGACACCAAGCTCTCGCTTGAGACCAAGCCGGGCACGATCCTCCAACTCTGCACCTATGCCGAATTGCTGAAGCCAATGCAGGGCGTGGCGCCTGATTACATCCACGTTGTCACGCCGATCGAACAGGAAACCTATCGCACCGCGAAGTTCGCTGCCTACTACCGGCTCGTACGTGCCCGCTTGCTGGCCGCGGTAACGGCGACGCCGCCACCGAGCACCTATCCGCATCCCGTGGCGCACTGCGACATCTGCATCTACTGGCGCCATTGCGACCGGCAGAGGCGGGTTGACGATCACCCTTCGCTGATCGCCGCCATCAGCAGCGCTCAAGTGCGTGAGTTCGAGCGGCAAGGACTTCCTTCGGTTGCGACCATCGCCCAACGCGAAGGCAGACTCCCCGACAAGCCTATACGAGGCGCTGAAGACACCTACAGGCGGCTTGGACAGCAGGCGCGGCTGCAAGTGGTCAGCCGTGGTGCCGACATGCCGCAGACCGAGGCACTTGCGCTTGAACCAGGCCGCGGGCTCGCACGGTTGCCGGAGCCTTCGGTAGGCGACATCTTCCTCGACTTCGAGGGCGACCCATTCGTTGCCCCGCACGGACTGGAATACCTTACCGGCGTGAGCATCAAGAACGAGAACGGAGAAATCGAGTTCAACCAGCGTTGGGCGCTGCATGCTGGTGAAGAGAAGGCCGCCTTGGAGGCCTTCATCGACTTTGCGCTGGCTCGCGTTCAGAAGTATCCCGGCGCCCATGTCTACCACTACGGCGCCTACGAGCCCTCCGCTCTCAAACGGCTGTCAGCCCGCCATGCCACGCGCGGATCTGAGCTGGATCAACTGCTGCGCGGTCGGCGTTTCGTGGACCTGCATGCCACCGTACGCGAGGGCTTTCGCATCGGCGTGGAGCGTTATGGCCTGAAGGAGCTAGAAGCTTTGCATGGCTTCCAGCGCCGGCTGGACTTGCGCGACGCCAGCCTTGCGCGGCGCGACCTCGAACTGGCACTCGAACTGGGTGACACTGACGGCATTGCCGAAGAGATCCGTGAGCGTGTCGCCGCGTACAACGGCGACGACTGCCTCTCCACTGAATCCCTACGCGGCTGGCTCGAGCACCAGCGCGACGATTTCCTCGCGCGCGGCCAAAGCATCGTCCGACCGGTGCCCGGCATCTTAGCTCCAAGTGAGAAGGTCAGCGCCCGCGATCAGCGAATCGAGGAGCTTCGGGAAGCGTTGCGGCGAGGCCTGCCTGCGGACCCCGAGGCGCGGACGGCGGACGAAAGTGCGCGCTTGCTGCTCGCTGCAATGCTCGGTTACTACCGGCAGGAGGAAAAGAACGCCTGGTGGGAGTTTTTCCGCCTTCGCGATCTGCCGAACGACGAGCACCTCGACGAACGTCAGATCCTCGCCGGCCTTGAGTTCGTTGAACGGCTTCCGAAGCAAGGACGCGAGCGGAACGCGCGCTGCCGATTCCGTTTCCCGATCCAGGAAGCGGCTATCGACGTCGGTGACACCGCCGTGTGGCCGGTCCCCGCAGATGCAGGCCAGGAACCGGGTACGGTTAAGGCTGCAGTCGAAGCGCTCGATCTCGACGACCGGACCATCGTGCTGAGTATCAGTGAGAAGGCTATGCATGCCCTTCCCGCCTCAGTCTTCAAAGATCCCGTGGTCGGCGCCAAACCTCTCGAAGAGTCATTGCTCGCCTTCGCCGAACACGTGCGCGACAACGGGTTTGACCATGACAGCCCCTACGCCGCTGCGTGTGAGCTTCTGCGTGCACGTCCGCCGCGCCGCGTCACCGGCGCCGGCGAGGAGTTGCGCCGAGCCGATGAAGACACCGGCCCAGCGCTAGTGCGCCTATCTAGCGAACTCGACGGCGGCGTGCTGCCTGTACAAGGGCCGCCCGGAGCCGGCAAGACGACGCTAGGTGCAAAGGCCATCCTTGCGCTCGCGGCGGCAGGCAAGAAGATTGGTATCACGGCAGTCAGCCATAAGGTTATCGACAACCTGCTGGTCGCCGTGCGCAAGGCCGACAATGCGTCGAGCCGCCGCGCCCAACATCTGCACCTGGTGCACAAAGATGATGAGCACGATGGTGTGGATGGCATTGAATTCGCCAAGTCGCCAGGCGAGGCGCTCGACCGCATTGCCCCGGGCACCATCGTCGGTGGCACCGCGTGGCTCTGGGCCCATCCTGATGCTATCGGTCGCCTTGATGTGCTTGTCATCGACGAAGCTGGACAGATGGCTCTAGCGCAAGCGCTGGCCGCCGCACGTGCGGCCCGTAACCTGGTGTTGCTCGGCGACCCGCAGCAGCTTGAACAGCCCACGCGGGGCGCCCACGAGGATGGAGCCGACGTTGCGGCACTCGTGCACCTGCTCGGACCGGCGCAGGCGACGTTGAGAGCTGAGCAAGGCCTCTTCCTCGACCGGACGTATCGGCTGCATCCCACCGTTTGCGCGTTCACATCGGAAGCCTACTATGAGGGGCGGTTGCAGTCGAATTTTGGCTTGGAGCGCCAGCGGATTGACGGTGCCACACCGTTCGTCGGTGCTGGGCTCTTCCTCGTCGAAGTGACCCACCAAGGCAACCAAGCCCAATCCCTTGAAGAGGTGGACGCTGTCGTCGCTATTGCGCGTTCGTTGCTACAGCCCAGCATTACCTGGACAAACACCGACGGAGAAACCCGCCCGTTGGAGCCGAAGGACATCCTCGTCGTCGCTCCCTACAATTCCCAGGTGAGCGCTTTAAGGCGTGCGCTGGCCGATGTTAACGTGGTCCGCGTCGGCACCGTCGACAAGTTCCAGGGCCAGGAAGCACCAGTGGTGATCTACTCGTGCGCCAGTTCCTCGCCCGAAGACGCGCCGCGCGGCATGGCGTTCCTGTATGACCCGCATCGGTTCAATGTGGCCACCAGCCGGGCGTGCTGCGCAGTGATTCTCGTTGCGAACCCACGTCTCTTCGAACCTGATTGCCGCACGCCGGAACAGATGGGGTGGGCGAGTGGGTTTTGCCGGTTTGAGGAGATGGCAGTGAAGGTTCAGCTGCCTGAAGTCTGCGCAATTCGTCGCCTCCAAGGCAAGTAAGTCGAAGGCATGGACCATAAAGACAAAGCGAAATTCTACGGCCCTTTTCGGACGCGGCGCGACGTCCAACTAGAGGTCGTTATAGCGCGCCCGGGAGGGGGCTTGCTACGGCCTGCCCGCTTATTTTTCCGAAGCCAGTCACATGCAGCACCACGGGATGCCGATGCAAGGGCGCGAGCGGCCCGCTTGAGACTGAGCAGTCGACGTGCGATGCGCTTCACGCAACGAGGGTGCGGTTCTTGCTCACGCCAAACCTCTGAGCACAGCACGAAATTCTTCGACGATAGCCCGTTTCTCGCTACGCTGTACTCTTGGCGCCTAGAGGCTACCGTGGCCCGAGCAGACGTTGTTCTTCAGCGACTTAGCGGTGTCGTGGCGACATCGGATCTACCGCTACCGATAAATCTTGGATGTGCAGACAACCACTTAGCCGCTCTTCGGCGACAGTGCTTTTATCTTGCCCTCCTAATCGGTCGTCCGATCTGCTTCAGCTCACCCATGCTGGCTTCCTCTCCCTGCTCTCCCAAGGCCCAACTTGCGAGCCAAGATCCTCTCGGTACTCGCGGAGATCTGCGACAAGATGCAGTTCAGATCATTGCGGTAGATCCATCAATAGCGCCGCCCGAACACGCTACCTGGTGGCTGATTCATTGTGAAAATGCCACCCGACTTGGCAGTTAAATTACGAAACCCCACGGCTTGCGCGCTTGCGATAGCGATCGTGACCCGAAGGGCCGAGACACCCTAGGGTGGCTCGGTGAGGAGCGAAGCGACGAGTAGAGCGCGGGCCGAAGGCATCGCCCGTATGCCTTCAGCACGTCAATATCGCACTCTTCCGCGAACTCTCGCGCGCGTGAACGAGGGTCCTTTAGTGGCAAACCAGTCCAGGGATCAACACGCAGAACGAAGTCCCTTTTGCCCGCAAAAGAGAGCAATCCTTGTGCAAAAATCCCAGCTGAGGCACACCCGGCGCACCATTTTGAAACAAGCGATTTGAGGCAGAAGCACGCAAAATCTCGACCGTTCGGCACGCGCCCAGGCCATCAATTCCAGCCTCTCCGCCGTCCACAGATTGGCGTGAATTCCAATGGCGATGGAGCGATTTTCTGCATCGAAATGAGCAGAAAAAGCCATCCAACGACCTTCGGCTCGAGGCAGAATTCCGCTCTGTGCGAACGCATTTCTTCGATCGCATTGGGTTGTCTCGCACGCCGTTCAGCTGCGTTCTCTCTTCGACGTGCGCCTAGTTGAGGGCGTTTCTGCACCAGCCGGCGGTATTCAGAACCTGATCTCCGGGACATAGGAAAGGGCTCCCACGCGACGCGTGGGAGCCCAATGTTTGACCTAGTCGACAGGATTCCAGATCAGGAAGAAGCTGCCGTCACCGTAAAGGCCAGCCGTTCGACCAAGGTTGGCACTGAGCTTACGGCCTCCGAGGCCAGGTGCTGCAAATGACAGGCTGAGATAGTCCGCGCCGCGGCCCTCGCCGGACAAAATCCGGCCGGATCCGACCTCGAGCCCGTGGGTGAAGATGCGGAAGTCCGGTGATGAATCGCCGGACTTGTCGCGGTTGGGCACGATGTCGATGTCGGCGCAAATGGGCAGAAGTTTGAGCTGGCCCCTGAAGCCGCCGTAAATTGTGCGGGTGACGAATCCAATCGCGGTCATGGTCTGTCTCCTTCGTTGCCGCAGGGCGCCGATGCCCTGCGATGGCGAGACCGTCATGGCGGCTGGCCCCCATCCGAACCCTTGGGGCGAAGCGCAGCGGCGCACCTGAAGCCGCTCCTTTTTTGCAGCGAAGCGGCCGCGAGGAGCCGGCTTGCCGGCGGGGAAAAAAGACGCGTGCGAGGGTTTCGGATGAGGGACGGCTGCCATAGGTCGTAGCGCCAAAAGCAGGGAATCGTCCCTCTGCGGACGAAGGAGACGGGCCTCGCCCCAGAGCGCTGTTTACCCCGCACAAGCGGCGTTTGGGCAGCGCGCTGACGTGCACTGCTTCGACTTCATCGCGATCCCAGACGAGATAATTTCACTTTGCAAGCAGGTTTGGTCACGTGTCTAAAGCTTGGTCTTGGTGCCGGCGATCAAGGTCGATTCCGGCGCTACAGATGGACCGCGCAGACGGCGATTGAGCTGCGAGCCGCGCGACGAAATCGCTCTCGAAGGGTCGCCTTGTTGCCCTCGGCGCGTCGAACCGGCCTCAAAGTGCGACGAGTACCCACCGCGGGAGAGAACAGCTCGCGGCTGCATACGGAACTCCAAAAGCTTGAGCCGCGCCGTTACGAATCCCAGCCTTGTGGTAGGAGGGGAACGAATGGCGGACACAACGATTCGTCGTATGAGGAGCCATTTCGATGCTGATGACGCGTGAACGAAGGCCGCCGATACGGACACTGCGCGGATGGGCGATCCACGTGCTCCAGGAAGCCGGCGCTATCCGCGAATGCGACGATCACGGTTGGATGCAGGATCGCGCCGATCCGCATGCGCGAGACCGGGCCTATGATATCGCTCGTCGAGATCCGCCAGCAGGCGTCTCCGCCGATGAAGCCGCGGCCGAGGTTCGCGAGATGCTGGACTCGATCGGTGATACCTGCCCCGAATGTCCCTGACTGAGCAATTAGTTGTCTATTTCAACGCACGAGACCGCTGTCTCATCGCCCCATTCTCAAGATACGCGACCCCAGTTTGGTCCGAGCCACCGATGAATTCGGCGACAAAGGCGCGCCCGATATCGTCCTGCTCAATCGTCCCAAATCGCCCCGGAATCAGGCTTCCCAACCAGGCTACATAGCCCGGCGTATGAACATTGCCTGCAATGATTCCCGGGCGAAATATCGCGAGCCGTTTGAAGCCGATTGCTTCAACTGCCTCCTCCTTGAGCCCCATGACGCGCACATAGCGAATCCTGCTTTTCGCAGTGCTCCCCACTGCCGAGAGCAGAGAAAAATGTGTGATACCCCCGTCCCGGCAGCCGCGGGCAAAGCCACCGACCACGCCAATTTCGAGCGCCTTTAGTTCCTCTTCGCTCCACTTCAGGCTGCCTTGACCGACGCCAACACAGGATGCCCCATAGACGGTATCGCCTTGCGCCATCATGCCCTGGGCAAGCTTGGTCACCTCTGTAGGAAACTCGGCAGCGGCCGTATCCAGGACCACCTGCCGCACACGAGGACCAGCGCTCAGGGAAGTCGCCCTGCGATTGACCATCACGACTTCAGCGCAGGAAGGTTCCGCGGCGAGGGCACCTACCACCGCAGCACCCACCTGCCCCGTGCCACCGATGATCAAGACACGAAATGCCATTTCAGGCCCTTTACGAGATCATGACTATGGCTCGGGAGCATAGGCAATCTTCGAGAGCGCCTTGTTCGCATCACCACGCCCTTGGTACGTGCCGAGAAACTCGCCCTTATCGGCGATCTCTTTGATTCGGTACATCGTCCAGCGCTTGTCCTTGCCTTGCACGATACGAAACGCGCGGCCATTGCGGCGACAATAGAACGCATCGGACTTCTCGATTTTGGTCCATCCGCAATCGGCGCCCAAGAGAAAACGCTGCTCCAACTTTACTCGCTCCTCCTCCCTCCACCGGCGGTACTGTTCCTGTTGCTCTTGCCTCAGCCGCTCCTCTTCACGCTCTATGTGTTCTTGCAACGCGCCAATGATGGCACGCATTTCTGTGCCTGACGCCTTTTCTGCTTGATATAGCGCGAGACAACTATCCCTGAGTTCATCCTTTGGATAGATTGAGTGCGGCTCCTCCCAGATCGCGCGCAGGCGCTGCTCGACATCGGTTTTCGTCACCGGTGGACCGGGCAACGTGTTCAGAAAAGCTTGGAGATCCTCTATAGGTATCCAGCAGGGAGCCGCGGCTTTTGCGATCTCTTCCCGGCCTGCCTCCCACTTCTTCCACACGGAACTCGCTCGATCGAGTGCATTCACAATATCTCGCGCGAGCTTGTTGATGCTGTGGGGATCGCGCAGATGTCGCAATGACGGGCTTTTGACGAAGTCAAAAAGCAAGGACGCAACCGCGTATTGACGATCGGGGTCCAGGGACTGCTCCTCAGGCTGACTTCCGCTGCGCCTTTGCCGCTGGCTTCTTTGCCGTAGCTTCCTTCGCCGGCTTCTTGCCGGCGATCGGCATGAGCATTTCCTTCTGACCGCTCGCGACCTTGCGCGGCTTTTTGGCCGTCTTGGAGACTTTTGCCGCCTTTTCGTCGCCAATGCTCTTGCGCAATGCGTCCATCAAATCGACGACGTTCTCGCCACGTGGTCGCGCTTTCGCGGTGATGGGTTTGCCGGCGCGCTTCTTGTTGATGAGATCAATTAGGGCGGTTTCGTACTGGTCCTCGAACTTGTTTGGCTCGAAGTGACCCGCCTTCTGATTGACGATGTGCCTGGCGAGATCGAGCATGTCCTTGGTGACTTTGACGTCCTGGATCTCGTCGAAATACTCGTCCGCAGAACGCACCTCATAAGGGTAGCGCAGCAGCGTTCCCATCAGGCCCTTGTCCATGGGTTCGAGGGCAATAATGTGCTCGCGATTGGTCAGCACCACGCGTCCGATCGCGACTTTGTTCATTTCACGGATGGTTTCGCGGACGACGGCGAACGCATCGTGCCCAACCTTGCCGTCGGGACACAGGTAATAGGGCCGGATCAGATATCGCGGATCAATCTCGCTACGGTCAACAAACTCGTCGATCTCGATGGTTCGCGTCGATTCCAGCGCGACGTTCTCGAGCTCCTCCTTGGTCAACTCGATGAAGGTGTCGGTGTCGACCTTGTAGCCCTTGACGATGTCCTCGTTGGCAACCTCCTCGCCGGTGTCTACGTCGATCTTGGCGTACTTGATACGGTGGCCGGTCTTCCGGTTGAGCTGGTTGAACGAGACCTTTTCGGATTCGGAGGTGGCCGGATACAGCGCGACCGGACAGGTGACGAGCGAAAGGCGCAGGAAGCCTTTCCAGTTAGCGCGGGGGGCCATGGCGAGCAAAACTCCGATACTGATTGCCGGATTCAAGACGATTTGCAGGCCTTGGTTCCGACATCGCGGCCGGGCCAACGGGATGATTTTTCTCAGCGACGAGACGGGCGGACTCGACTTTTGTTCTCTTTATGTTCTAATTCGGAATGACCGACCGACCCGCGAGCTGGCGCATGCCGATCCCGAAGCAGATGGAAAAACTGGCCGCCGAAGCCGCCCGGAAGCCAGCTTCCCCCGGTGCGGCTCCAGATGCGCCGCTCCCGGCCGAATACTGGGAATCTGTCTTCAAAGACCCTCGCGCTAGCGCAACAGAGGTCCAAATGCGTCAGCGACGCCTTTGGGAAATTCCACGCCACGTCCTGCGCGTCTCCTGCCGCCGCTGCGAGCGAACCGTGGAAATCCAGACCGCCGATGCAGTCCGATTGTATGGCGGCAATGCTCTCTGGAAGGACGTCGCGCAGCGACTGCTCGACAATACCTGCCAGCAGCGCACCGGCAGGCATGAGGAAGACGGGTGCTGGCCGGCGTTCGAGGCGCCGTAGCCCGTTCCGGATCGCCGATCCGATCCCTTTGCGCCTGGATGTCCGGATGGCCCCGAAGTATCACCCTACGCCCCTGTCGGGCGGCGACCGAAAGGCTCTGGCGAAAGAGCTCGGCAAGGCGCGGGCAATGGCCAACATCCTGGCCACCCGATCGGCGGAAATGCGCTCGAAGGCAGAAGCGCTCATCCAGCAGGCCGACAAGCTGCTATGCGAGAGTTGGAATGAACGCATGTGGTCAGACGGAGAGCCGATCGATCCGTCCCCGACGATTGACCAAGCGGTGAATGGCGGCTTCCCCTGGCTGGAGATCCAGTGCGCGCGCTGCAAGACGCCGAGCGACGTCGACCTCGCGGCGATGAAGCATCCGCCGACCAACTTCGTGCACGATCTCGCCAGCCGGCTGCGCTGCCGCAAATGCGCTAAGGCGGGCCGGCGTCCTTCCGCGACTCTGCTACAACTAGCCCGGCAGCCGCGCCACCCTCGGACCGAAGCCTGACCGATGTGCAATCTCTACTCGATCACGACCAACCAGGCAGCCATCAGCGCGCTGTTCCGCGTCGTGAACCGATACGTCGGTAATCTGGCGCCGATGCCGGGGGTTTTTCCCGATTACAAGGCACCGATCGTGCGCAATGGCGCCGAGGGCCGCGAACTCGCTACTGCGCGGTGGGGAATGCCGTCGTCGTCAAAGGCGCAGATGGATGCCACGAAGAAACGGGCCGAAAAGCTGCAGGCCAAGGGCAAAGCGGTCGACTTCAAGGAACTGCTGCGAATGGAGCCGGACAGCGGGACGACCAATATCCGGAATGTCAAAAGCAAACACTGGACGAGATGGCTGGGAGCCGAAAACCGCTGTGTGGTGCCGTTTAATTCCTTCAGCGAGTTCAACAAGGCCGAGGGCGGTGATATCTGGTTCGCGCTCGATGAGACCCGCCCCCTCGCCTGCTTCGCCGGCATCTGGACCAACTGGACGTCCGTCCGGAAGGTCAAGGAAGGCGAGACGACTAACGACCTCTACGCGTTCCTCACGACAGAGCCGAACGCCGAGGTCGGCGCCATCCACCCCAAGGCGATGCCGGTGATCCTGACGACGCCGGACGATGTCGAGACCTGGATAACGGCCCCTCTGGACGAGGCCCTGAAGCTGCAGCGGCCGCTTGCCGACGGAACGCTCCAGATCGTCGCCCGCGGCCTCAAGGAAGATCCAGCTGGGCCAGCGACGTGATTATCGCTCGGTCGTGGCGCGGCAAAGATGGGAGGCATTGCGTGTGCGGCGAGGTATGGCTTTCAGCCGGCACCAGACATTCCCACATCTTTCGCCGCATGAGCCGTTAGAATGAGCCGACAGGCGTTGGAAGGAGGCGAGCCCAAGGGCCGGCTCCTCAACTTACGTCGGCGCCCGTACCATCCTATTGATATTTATTATATAATTGATTTTGCTACGATTTTTCTTGCTGTATGTCGGGTTTTTGCCTATATTGGTGTCGGGTTTTTGCAAGGAGGCCCGATATGCCGCGCAAGCTGACCTTACGTCAAAAGATCGAGCATCGGATCGCCCGAAAGGAAGGCGAAGACGTGTTTCTCACGCGCGAGTTCAAGAAGCTCGGCGGCGAGGATCAGGTGCTGCGCACCCTGCGTACGCTGGTCGATGAAGGTCAGTTGGTGCGGCTCGGCTACGGCATCTATGGCCGTGCGCGGCCATCCAGCTTGAGCGGCAAAGCCGTCCTGAGCAGCCGTGAAGGTTTCTTGGGTGTCGCGCAGCAAGCGCTTGATAAACTCGGCGTGGAATGGGAGCCAACGGAGGCGCAGCGCGCCTACAATGAAGGCCGCTCGACGCAAGTCCCTGTCAATCCGGTCGTGCGCATCAAAGGCCGTTTCTCCCGGCATTTGCGCTATCGCAACGCGGAGTTGGTTCTTGAACGGTAAACCAACGCTCGACGAACTCGTCGATGTGCAGGAACACTTTGGCTTGCCGAGCGCAGGGCTTGTCGAGAAAGACTGGCACGTGGCGCGGGCATTGGCGGCGATTGCTGCGCTCGACACGGGCAATCTCCGCCTTGTGTTCGGCGGCGGCACAGCGTTGAGCCGCGCCTACAAGCTGACAAAGCGGATGTCGGAAGACATCGACCTCAAAATCGTCAGCGACAGCAAGCCCTCGTCGAACACGCTTCGCAAGCTTCGTAAGAGCGTCACCGAGGCGCTGCTCGGCGCGGGCTTCGTGTTCGATCCCGCTAACGAAGAGCACCGCCGCGTGATGTATGGCGGCGAATACACGAAATACATGCTTCCGTATGAAGCGCTCGCGCAAGGCGGCGGGCTCCGCCCCGGCGGCGTGCAGATCGAGCTTTCGCTCTGGCCGCTGCGGCGGCCTGCGGTCGATAAGCCAATCGCGTCTTTCTACGCCGAGGCTAACGGGCTTGCCCCTGAGGTTGCCTCGATCCCGTGCTCATCCGTGCTGGAAACGGCTGCGGAAAAGCTCACGGGCCTGACATGGCGCGCAGGGTCGGAGCTTGCCGGTTTGCGCAAGGATCGCGACCCGACCTTGGTGCGGCACATCTATGATTTGCATATGACGCGGGAGGCGTATGACGGCAAGGAAGTCGCAGCGCTCGCGCGCGAGGTGATGAAGGACGATGCCGCGACGCGTGGCAAAAGTTTCCCGGCCTATCAGAAGGACCCTCTCGCCGAGACGCTCCGCGCCATTGAAGGCATCCCAAAAGACAAAGTCTTTATCGACGGTTACGCCACCTTCCAGCGCGACATGGTCTATGGCGACAAACCGGACTTCGTCACCGCCATGACATCTCTTGACGCGCTTGCCGGGCATCTGAAGGCGTCATGATCTGATGAGCTCCGTGCCGTTCACGCGTCCAACCCTTATCGCCGCCGTCGCGTTTTTGGATACGAGCCTGTCGCAAGCTGCATTCAATCACATGGTGCTGCGCCTCGGACTCGAGGGAGAGATTCCGTCTGACACATCGATCAGCGTGTCGAAAAAAGCCGACAGATTGGGCCGCATCCTCGTGCAGCGGCGTGATGATCTCCTCGATACGCTGGAGGGTCGAATGTCATTGGCGGAGGCGGTGGTTCGTGAAGCGGTCAAGCCGATGCGCGTGGCGTCCCTTCACCCGAACGAGATCGCCTTCGCGCGTGGGTTGGCCCGCGACGGCTATGTGATTGGGTTCGACGACCAAAGAGTGCCGCATCTGCGCAAGGCGCTGCCGGAAGAGCTTGGGCTTCCGGAAGTCGATGACGAGGTGCATCAACTCTTGAAGCATTTTAGTTTCCTCGAGCCGCTTGGCCATCTCGACCAGGGGATTGAGGCGCATACGCGTGGGGATTGGGCGGCGGCCAATGCGCAGTTCCGCACTTTCCTTGAAGGCTTGTTCGATGACATCGCGCGGTATTGCGAAGGGGCGGACAAGACAGACGTATTAACCTCCGAGAACCGCCGTGCGCTGCTGGCGAAGATTGGCTTTCTTGCCAAGGATCGCAACGAGTGGACGGATGACGGCAAGAACTACATCAACGGCCTGTTCAAGATGCTGCACACTGATGGCTCGCATCCGGGGTTATCAGACGAGGATCACAGCACCTTCCGCCTTCATGTGGTGCTGGTGACGTGTCGCACCTTTCTGCGCCGCCTTCGCTATCGACAATAGGAACAGCGACGGGGCGGCGCCCCGTCGCCGCGCTGATTTCAGGCCGCTTCCTTTTCCGCTTCAAGCTGGGCGGATCTAGCGGGCGTTCGCAGGATCACAGGCAGCCAGCCCTTGCCATGAAGCCATGATGCCCCCTTACGCGTCGATGCGCCCAAGGCGCTGGGCCTCGTCTGCGTATCCGGAAAGGGTCTTGTGGGCGGTGAAGAAGAGATCGCGCTCGATGGTCAAGCCTCCGGGGCCGCGTAACTCTTCAAGCTCGCTGATGCGGACGTTTCCGAGTTCGGGACATTCCATGCCGAGATCGCAGAGGCCGAAAGCGATGTCCGGGTCTTCGGGGTCAAGTTCGGTGAGGAGCCATGTCGCCGCGCCCCATGGGCAGAACAGCTTGACAGCGGGGTTAAAGTCGATGGTTTCTTCGCGTCCGGCGTTGGCTTGTCCGTTGGTGAGCAGGATGTTGCGGATTTCGTCGGTGATTAATTTCATTCTTGCCTCCTTGCTTTCTGGTTGCAGCAGCTGCTGCAACCCTGCCCTCGTGGCGAGCAGGCAGTAGGCAAGTGCAAGGAGGCTCCGAACGCGGAGCGCCGAGGGTCCACACGAGGGCCCCGCCCTTGCGGGAGACGTGTGGAGGCGGCGCGGAGCGTTTGGATGCCTTGCGCGCGCCAAGGGCGCAGCCCTTTAGCAACAGGAAGAAAGGACATGAGCGGCGTGGCCGCTCTCCAAATTCGCGCAAGCGTGATCGAAGCCGAATGGCCGAGACGCCCTATGCGGCTCAGTTTACGAGAGCACCGGTGCGGCGAAGCCGCATGCGCCCAATTGGAACACAACGAGGATATTCTTCGAACGGCTTGTTGGCACGCTCAAGGAATTGCTAAGCTGCAACCGTTTTTGTGATTCAAGGAATTTCAGATGCCTGATCACGCAAAGATCCATGCTCTCATTGCCGTCAGCGAGGACGTCGATAAGCTGCGTACCTGGATTGCGAATGCGCGGAAGGAAAAGCAACAAGACATCGAGGAAGCTGCGTTTCGACGCTTGATCGAAATCCTGCCGAAAGAAGCCCCGGGCACCGTGGAGCATGATTTCTGGCGGACGATCCATGCCTTCGAGCACATGCTGACAGTGGAGCGAGGCAAGACCACGCGGCTAGCGCGCACGCGACAGAAGGTGGCGCGTGTCGGCGAGATCGACACACTCCGCGATTGGGCGATGGGGACGAAGAGCACGGACGGCTTCACGATGATCATCGAGCGGAACATGCCGGAGCTCACCGGAGAAGCCATTGTCCTGCGGCACGGCGATCTGTTTGACGCCACCGTCGTGTCGGCCGCAAGGAAGCGCCTCGAGGAAGCGGGCGTGGACGTTTCCCGGTTGCCAAGGCGAGGTGATTAGCTGCACGGCGGATCCGCCGACAGCCGTGCCAAAGGCGTGCTCAGGCAACTTTCCGCTAAATCGCACGGGCTATCGCAGACATTGCCATCTATTCCGCGGCCTCCAAATAGCGCCATGCAACGGCGCGAATAGATTGAGCGTGAGTTTCCCTTGGGAGAGCACGCATGCGGAATTAATTTGAGCGATACGGCTGGTCATGGTTTGTCACCGATAGGCGTGCATTTCGGCACGGCATGACCTATCAGGGGTTCGATCAGCCCCGCCCGCGCCTCGTCTCCTGGTATGATCGGCCAGAACTGCCATGGCTCGCGAGTTCCTTGGCCTGTGCAGGAACCACTCCTCTGATGAAGAACGCGTTCGGGTGGTGGTTGAGCTCTACAAGATGATTTAGGAACGGTTCGTCGCCCCGCGGAAAGTCACGCCGCGCCGGCAGATATCAGCGACGATGGATGGCTCTCTCGATGCGTGAGCCATCTGCTGCCCTGGTGCTAGGCAACTCTAGTACGTGTCTGCGAATAAAATTGTAGGAAGACTGCTGGTTGGGGTCCAGAGACCGTGTCCGCGGCTGACATAGGATTGGCAGAGTCCGACAATCTTGTTGGCGTTCCCCAATCGAACTAACTCACGAGAAATTTCAGAGCGCCCTGCGAGCGCAGGTGCGCTGTAGCCGGAGCTCGACAGAAATAGACCACCGTTGGCCCGCCTTGACAGCACCACCTCGAAGAAGCGCTCCAGCACGCCGGGCCCCGGTCTTGAAGGGGCACCCCAATGCTTGATCTCTACGAGATAAGTTTCTTGCTGACCGGCTTCGTCGCAGCTTAGCTCCAGATCGAAGCCTCCATCACGTCCAGGCCGGGTAACCAATACGCCAAACCCCAATCCCGACAACACCTCGCCGAGCAATCGCTCAAGATCACGCCACTCGACCTGCGCTAGATAATCTGGCTTTCGGACGATCTCTTGCGCCAAGGCCTGCAACATGGAACGCAGTGCACGATCAACCGATGTGTGCGGAAGACTGTCCTCATCTAGAGGCGTCTCCTCATCCGCCAAATATCTTTTGAGCCGAGGCGCGCCGCCATTGGCTGGCCAATGGATGCGGCCATCCACATCCGCCGCCTCTGCTTCTTCTAGAGTGAACCTCCAGTGTCGGCCGGGCGGCGGAGCGTGTCCTCTCCACTCGTACTGACGATTGTGCCGCACACCAAGGTAAGTAAGAGGCGCGACGAAATAAGCTCCGCGCGGATCGTTGTCGGGGTTGCGGTAGCGGTCGGGACTGAAGGACGGCTTACGCCCTTGGACACTCACACTTATCCTCGCGAGTAAGCTAGGTCACAGGTCTATGTGTCCGCGTACGGAAGGCAAACTAGCGATCCGGCGAAAATCCGTGAGTTGGGTCTTCATCGATATTTTTCTTCAGTCTCTCTTTGGACGGCGCCTGATAATATTTTGGCATTCATGATCACCTCCGCGAAATAGTCCTCGTCAATATCGAGCTCCTCATTGATCTTCCCCCGCGCCTTGCGCCCCGCCTTATCGAGGTAGAGCTGATTGATCAGGCCGCCGTTGTGGATCAACAAATCGCGAGAAGCCTTCATTTCAACGTAGGTTGCGACAAGATCCGGCTTGAGTTGGATCGAAAGCACCTCCGCCGCTTTCGCCAGATAGTCCGATGGCTTCCCGAACATCAAATCCTGGCACCTCAGAGCGATATAGGCTTCCAGCAAATCGTCACGATCCTCGTGCTGGAGATAGAGGTCGAGCGGGATACCCGACTTTCCGCCGATGATGGAGAGCTTTTCGGGATATTTCTTTACGACCTCAAAGATGCAATCCTGAATGAAGGCTTCGATTCGCGAGATGATGGATATGAGGTGGGTGTCAAAGATGCCTCGGCGATGCTGCGCGAGAAAAAGCGCTCCCACGTCTTCGTCCCGGCGTTCGCTGATTACTGTGTCCCCCTTCCTCGGAACAGGATATTCTCGTTTTCGCTTCGACTTGCTCGCGACCAGCGCGTCGCCTTTTTCCTTCAGCATTGGGCGGGTCAACGTTGTGAAAATCCACGCGTCGTTGAGGAACCGATTGAGCCTGAGGTGATGCCGATAGATCGCTTGTGAAACTTTAGAGTTGCGTGCCACGGGTTAGTCTCCAAAGAGTCGCGCTTGCGTCCTACGCGCGCAGCAGGGAAAGCGTGGTAACCCACGCTTTAAGGTTCTTTTCAGCGAGCGGTCTATCCGTGAGCGGCTTCTCGTGATGAGCAACGTACATATTTCGGAAATCGTTCAGCTCTGTGATCCGCATCAAATGCCCCTTTGCGTCAGAGATGACAAAGGCTTCTCGCACGCCCGCAAATACGCCCTTCAATGGAGGCTTACCCTGAACCGCATGATCCAGACACGATCGCGCCAGCCCAATCGCCGAGTGAACTGAGCCATAGACCAGCGCGCGTTTGAGAGAGGCCGCCATGTTTTGGAAATGCCGGACTTCCCGATGAGGCGCTGCTGAGAGATCCGGCTCGAACCAACGCTGCTGGTCAAGGCGGTTGACCGGGACCCTGGGTTGAAGCAACTTGATGATGAAGGCTTTTGCAGCTTCGTCGACCGAACCAAGCAAGGTGTTGAACACAGGAGCGAGGCTCGTTGTGTCCGTTTTCTTCTCCAGGTAGCGGTAGAGTTCGAGGGCATCTTCCGCTGCTTTCTTAGCCCGCGGCCCAAGTTTGGCGAGCGTGCTTGCGCCGAAGAAATTTTCAGCGTCGTGACCCGTCTTCGCCCCGAACAATGGCAACTCGGGCTCGCGGCTCGTTTCACTGAGTAGGTTCTGCAACGCCGGCGCGCAGGCACGAACGAGGTCGGCCAGCTTTTCCGTAGCCAGCCCCTCCATCACATTTTGAGGAATAAAGACGTATTCCCATTTGATTTTGCTGCGCGATGCGGTCTTGCACCATTCGACCGCAGCCATGGCCTTCTTCGGCACATCGCGGTCTTGGCGTCCCTTCGTTTCGACCAGGTAGTGTGTCCCATCGAGGCTGCGCACGAAGAAGTCGGGCGTATAGAAAGCGAGCCGCTGGTCGATCGTCAGGTAGTCGATGCGAACCGCTTGCGGTCCCGCATTCTTTGCAAACGCTGCGACGTCCGGCGCAACATCGACGAATTTTGCAAGCGCGACTTCAAGCGACCGGTTGCAAGGAACAAGATTGAAGAGGGTGCGCCCGGCCTTCATGGCGGGGCGCTGCTCAGAGAAGGTCGCTTGGTACGGTTTCCAGTGGCGAACCGACTCTGCCCCTCCCGCAATACGGCGCTTCTCGGTTTTGACCGTGCGCGCACGGATAAGCGGCACGAACACCGCGCGAATGTGTTCGCGCACATCGGGGTCCGAAAGTCGCGCGACCAGACGCGGATCGACAAGCGACACTTTCTCCCCGAACAAAATTTCACCGAGGAATGTCTGCAAAAGCGGCGCAAGGACCGCATGCGTACTCTGCACTTTGCAGGCGGCTTCGAGTTCACGAACATAGAAGGAGATCGCCGTGAGGCCGTTCTGGAGAAGTGGCAGGCTTATGCGCATTTCCTCGACCACCTCGTCGGTGATGAGGTGGCGGCCCTCGTATTTGACTTCGGTTGCCCCTTTGGTGCCAAGCGGAAGTGCCTTGTACTCGCGGAACTTCTCCCGCACGTTTTCGACGCTGAGGCCTTCGAGCTTGGGCTGGATCTCGTGCGCCGCAGAGAGGACCGGCAGGGCGATGTCGAGCTTTTCGAGATCCTTGGCATCGTCTGGAAAGATGGTGACGGTGGTCGCGGGGACTTTCTCCGCGTCGATGATCTCGATCGGCAAGCCTTCCTGTTCGAGCTCGTGCTCATACAGGCTTGCAAAAGCCGGATGCTCGATAACGGTCACCAGCTCGTTCGCCTGTCCGGGCGGCGTCATACGGCGAAGGCCGCGGCCGAGCGTCTGCTCCGGCAAGATGTTCGCAGAAGAGCTAAACGGCCGGAGCGGAACAATCGTCGTAACGTTGCGAACGTCCCAGCCTTCGCGCAGCATCAGGACCGAAACGATACAGTTATAGGGGCTCTCGTTGCTGTCCAGCTCGCGGCTGATGCGGCGGATTGCCTTTAGATCGTCATCGGAAATCGCCTTTTCGTCCTCGACAAAGACCTCGATCCGCTTGCCTTCTTGCTTGATGGTCTTGATCTTACCCTTCAGGTTCGTATGAAGGTTGATCGTCTTCAGGTTCAGCCCCGCGAAGATCGGATCGTTGTTGAGCCGTGCAGTGATTTGATTGGCAGCGTCGGTATTCTCGCACATGACGAACAGAAGCGGCTTCTTCTCACTCTTCTTCCATTCGTCCTGGCTCTTGCGCCACCGTTCATAGCCAAGCCGCAAATGGGCCTCGAACCGGTAGGCGGCGTCATCATGCGGTTGCTCGATCATTTCCTTGGTGCGGCCAAGGACCGGCGTCTTGACAATGCCCGCATCGACGGCTTCGCCAAGCGGCGTATCGCAAACGACATGCGGAAAAATCTGGCCGTTGTTGTTCTTGGGTGTGGCCGAGAAATCGAGCTGCGAGATCACACCATCGCCGCCCAGTTCCTTCATCCCATCGTGAAGCGCTCGGATCGCTTGGTTCCACGCCGAACCAGGATCCCAGACGTGGTGGGCTTCGTCGTTCAGCACCATCACCCGACGATTCCCCGCAATGCGATCACGGAGCTCAGCGGCCGTCGCCAGTACCTTTGACTTCGAGACGGCAGGTCCAGCCCAGTCGTATTCGTCGCTATCGCCGTCGCCCGAGCGGCCATCGAACAGACGGTGAATGTTGGTGAGGTAAAGAACGCCGCCGGTGGTCGCGCCACCAGCCTCGTCTTGCAAAATAACCGAGAAATTCCAGTCGCCGCGCCATTCAGCGGGGATGAGCGGATCAGCAAGGAAAATATCTCTGCCTCCGGCCTCCGGACGGAAATCCTGCTTCAACCGTTCAAACACAGTGAGATTAGGCGCGATCACGACGAAGTGCCGCGCCATCTCGGATTCCGTCTCACGCAGCGCGTGGAAGTAGCTCCACACGATCGCAAGGCTCATACACTTGGTCTTGCCAGCACCCGTGGCGAGCTTGAAGGCATAGCGTGCCCACTCATCGTCCTCCGGGCGGACGCCCAAGGCCTCTGTCTCACCCGTAGGACCGCCATACTCAAACAGCAGGGAGGACAGATTGCGGAGCCGTCTGATCTCCAACAAGTAGATGAACGTCTCGATCGCTTCCCGCTGACAGAAGTAATACCGGAACTCGAAATCGTCGCCCGCGCCCGACCCCACGCGGTGGGGCCGTTCAAACCAATGAGCGAGCAATTCACGGGTGGTACCGCTCGCGCCCGGATAGTGGAGGTCGCGCCACTCCTTGACTGCCGCGCGCAGCGGATTGACCAGTCGGATCGGCGAAGGCCGGCGATAGGTCTTGATCTCGGGCGGCGTGCCCGGGCCCGGCCCGCGCACGCGGTGTCGGTTGGGTTCATCCCATGGCGCAAAAAGGGGTTCCAGCGCAGCCGTGTTGATGACCGGCGTACTCTGCTCAATCATACCTCTACCTCAACTGAAATGCTCGTGTCGCAGCCGAAGACGTCAACGACTTTGACGCAGGCGACATATTTTCCAGGCTTTGAATATACATGACCCGCGTCGCTCACGGTCTTGAGCGCACGGTCCTTGCGCGTACGGAAATCCTGCCAATGGTGGTTGAACGGCCGGTTTGGTTTCCAGTCAAAATCGATCGCCCAGAAGTCGATGAAATCGAAGCCACTCTCCAACGCGCGCTCTTGCAAGGCCTCCAGCTCCTTACTCGGCACCTCCGAAAGTGACGGTAGGAAATTTGTGAGTTTAATATCGACCTTCCGTTCCTTGCCTTCCTTCCGAACAACGGGAGAGGCTTCCAGCACCGCCACCTCAAAGAAGGGCGGGACCTCTGCACGGTTCTTTTCCATAATTTCGCGAGGAATACGGCTTAGGCGAAGCTTGACGCCGGTCTCGGCCTCCACGGCAGCCGTCACTTGCCGGATGTCCATCTCGAAGTCCCAAGCGAGAATGTAGGCCTCACGGCCGCCGGCCGCGGCGACCGCTTGGGCAACCTCCTTGACTTCAGGACGAGTAAAGATGCTGTCGATGCCGTCGACGTGCACAAACGCAGTCCCTTTGCGTGCATGAAGAAGAGGAGAAGGAGCTGATCCAAGAGGCTCCGCTTTGAAGAACTTCAAGACAATCGCGCGATGCTGATCGTCAGCGCCGTTGAGCGCTTCTTTTTGCCACCATTGACGCTCGTAGCGGCCTAAATTGTAAAGGTCGAACGAGCGATAGGGCTGCGCGGCGTCATGGAGATCTCTCTGAACGCCAATAAGGCGCTTCCGCGCAGTGTGAATGGCGTACCTTCCAAGATCGGAGCCGATCCATCTGCGGCCCAGCTTTTCGGCTACCGCCAGCGTGGTCCCGGAACCAATGAAAAAATCAGCAACAATGCTTTCGGGATTGCTGCACGCGGTAATGATGCGTTCGAGCAGAGCTTCCGGCTTTTGCGTCGCGTATCCGGTGGCTTCCTTGGCCACGTTGTTGATCGGAGGGATGTCCGTCCAGATGTTGGTTGCGGGGCTACCGTTTCTCTCGTCCAGAAATATTTTTAGGTGCGGCCATTTTCCCTTCGGCGGCCAATAGATCAGCCCTTCTTTGTCGAGCCTGTCCAATTCAGACGGCGGATTTCCCCAATGGCGATTGACGTCTGTAGGGTTGAGACCACGCCAAGGTAGCCCCGTTTCGCCATAGCGAACGCCTGCCCCCGTAAGGTCGCCGCGCCTAAACCGGCGGCCTTTCTCGTCGACATACCGATACTCCGATGCCACGTATTCGTCTGAAAACGGTATGCGCACTACATTAAAAATCGAGTGCCTCACAGACTTTGAGAAGCCAAATATCTGTTCGGTTACATGCCCAAAAGATTTTGTATCACCGTGCGCTGAGGTCCGTTTCCAGACGATCTCCGAGAGGAAGTTCTCTGTCCCAAAAACTTCGTCCAAGATAATCTTGATTTGATGACTGACCTGCGGTCCAACATGCACCCAAATAGAGCCTTGCTCCGACAGCAGATCGCGCATCAACGACAGACGTTCGAACATTGTGTGGAAGTACGACGCGGTCCCTTTGCCCCATACGTCCCGATAAGCGACCATTTCCAAGACGGATTGATCCTTTTGCACCGTCTCGCGCGCATCTCCGATCGGAACGGTCATTGTGAAATCCGCACCAACATCGAACGGTGGATCGATGTAGATGAGATCAATCCTTCCTCTGAACTCCTCAAGCAAGGAGGCGATGACTAACTTGTTGTCGCCCCAGACCAGCCGATTGCGAAAATCGTCACGATGAGCCTTCGATACGTCGAATAGGGAGCCCTGCTCTTCCGCGCGAGAGCGCGGCTCGTCGATCGTCTCAATTTTTTGCAATGGCAAGGCAAGGTTGCCGACACCGACTTCACGCCGATTGCCGAACTCGTCATATTTTCCTTCCCACACCAGCTCCGTCTTCATGCGGGACAGCGGGTGAGGATTGTTTGGGCCGTAGATTGTCATTTTGTGATGCCGTTCGTACTTACTTGTTATGCCGCAAGCGGCGTCTGTTCTTGGGAGCGCTTCATGGCAGCACGCACATCGGCCTTGTTACCAAGCACGATGTGTTGTTCCTTCGACGGGCGACGCTCGGCATCTCCGTCCAGATTTAAGCGTTTTAGAAAGTAATAAAGAAGCGCGAGCCGCACAGGCACCTTGATGGACTCACCGGTCATGCCGAAGTCGAGGGCAACGACTCGGCGCTGGCCCTTGGTGAGATCGGGGTGGGGGATAAGGACCACATCAATATGCTCGGCCCAAATGTGATCGGCTTCGGCGGGAGCACCTGGCTCAGCGTCTCCCTTTAGGTCGAGGAAGCGAGGAAGCAGGAAATCCTTGAAAATGCGCTCCTCGTGACAAAAGGCGCGAACATGCCAGCGAAATCCATCGGAGCCCAAAGCGTGCGGCGTGATCCATCGCCACATCGCGTCAGCACGGGTCAGGGATTGGTAGTGAATTTGAATCGAGCGCTTCTCGCGTATCGTGGCGAGCAGCGCTCGAAGGATCGCGGGATCGACGCGTCGCCGTGGAAGCGGCATCGACTCAAATTCCGGCGTGTTGCTGAGCCACGTTTGCTGGGCGGGCAGGACGCCGTCGCTGATCGATCGAAGTTGATTGAGGTAGCGATCGGCGTCAGGCTTCAGGAATATCGGCTTGAAGCGCTTGCTGGCCAGATAGCGCTTGTCGCTGCGGTCATACTCGATGTTATTCGGCGCAAGCTCCTGATAGCGCGATAGGTCATTAGAGGCCTGCGGCACCGACACCCCAAAATAACGGGTGATGTCGGCCCGGTTAAGCGCCCCCTCCCAGAAAAGACGGAACTCGATGAATTCGAGCCTTTGCTCGACACCCCATCGGATACCGCTGTCGTCCGCCTTCATATCCACTCCCGAAAGTACGTATAGAAACTATATTGACACCCGCTTTGGGTGCGTATAGTTTCTTAACCCATCGGCAGTTTGGATTCAACACATTTAAGGAGATTACAATGTCAAAGAACGACCGATTCGTCGTGAAGCATGGCTCTGATTGGGCCGTGAAGAAAGGCGGCGTGGTGACGCCCGAGAGCGTTCATCACAAGCAAAGCGAAGCCGAACGCTCAGCCAAGCGCACCGTCCACAACCTGGGCGGGGGCGAGGTCCGCATTCAGGGCCGCGATGGCCGCTGGCGGGACTCGGACACCGTGGCACCTGGCCATGACCCGTTCCCGCCCCGCGACCGCAAGCACTAGGAGCCAGTCCATGCGGGGAGATGTTGACGATCAAGTGTTGGAAGGCGGCCCGGCGGTTTCGGCGCCGCCTTCACCCGCGCGTAGCGTCATCTTTCTCAGCCACGCAAACCCGCAGCAAAACACCTTCGCCACTTGGCTCGCTACACAGCTCGCCATTGCGGGCTACGAGGTGTGGTGCGACACCACCAAGCTCCTCGGCGGTGAACGTTTCTGGACCGACATCGAGGAAGCCATCGATGCGCATGCGATCCGCTTCATCTTCGTCTCCGAGCTCGAATCAAACCGCAAGGCCGGCTGCTTGCGCGAACTGCGCCTTGCCTTCGAGGCGCAAGAGAAGCACAAGCTCCGCGATTTCGTAATCCCGTTGAAGATCGACGCCTTTCCCTTCTCGGCGATGCAGAAGCCGCTCGCTGATCTCAACATCGTGCGCTTCGACGAGAATTGGTCGAAAGGCCTTGCGACCCTTTTGAAGCTGTTCGAGCGCGAGAACATCCCGAAGTCGCCGCTGGCAGGGCCGGCCTGCGTCGCGGAATGGTACGACCGTCAACTCGACCGACGGCGGCAGGTGGTCGTCAGCGACGAGGTCTGCCACACCAACTGGTTCGAGTTGCGCTTGCCCAAGATGGCCAAGTTCCATCCCTTCGCTGGGTCTGCCGAGTCACTCGAAAAGCGCGCCTCGGGTTTCCCATATCCGCATCGCCTCCACGGCACGCATCTTATCACCTTCGCTGCCGAGCCGGAGGTGATGGAGCACTTTGGTTCTGACGCGCCATTCAAACCGGCCGCATCAGCCAAAACCGAGGCTTTCATCGAAGGCGGGGACAAAGCACTCGAGATTGCCCCGTTCGATGCAGCTAACATCGTCACCGACCTCGTCCGGCAAGCATGGGAAGGCGCCCTCACCGCACGCGAGCTCGGTACTTTCGAGCTCGCAAGCGGCCTTGCTGCGCGGTTTTTCAAGAATGCCCAGCTTGAAAAGAACCGCGCCTACTACCGCGCGCTTCGCGGCCGCCGTGCCTTCCGGCAGGTGGTGGGCAACAAGAGCAAGCGCACCAAGGAGGGCGAGAAGGTTCCCGACGGCTTCTGGCACTACGCCCTTTCGGCATCGCCTCAGATCCTGCCGTTCCCGCGGCTCGTGCTCCGGCACCATGTCATCTTCACTGACGACGGGATCAAGCCGTGGTCAAAGCCTGAGCGGATGCACAAGGCCCGGCGCAGTGTTTGTAAGCAGTGGTGGAACAAGGAATGGCGCGACCGGCTCTTTGCTTTCACGGCCGAGCTCGCCAAGGGCGGCAAGACCTTGGCCATCAATGTGGGCGGCGGCCAAGAACTGGCTGTCACCATGGCGCCGATGAATTTCACCAGCCCATGGACATATTTCGAAGATGCCGATGACGGCCTCGACGAAGCCCGGGAGATCGAACTGATCGAGGATACCTCGCCGGAGGACGACGATGACGAAACCCCGTAAGTCCCAGCCCGCGCGGCGCCTCCTTACATTCGCCGAACCGCGACTTCGCTTCGGCTTCGAGCAGTTGCTTGAAGACCCCAAGGACGGCCTGATGATGTTCGGGCCGCCCAAAAAGCTTCACGGCATCCATTACGGCGTCATCGGCACGCGGGACTGCATCCGCCAGTTCGAGGCATGGGCCGCGAAAATCAAGCAGGCCGTGCCTGCCGATCCCAAGGTCGGTAGCTCGGTCACGTATCCCGGCTTCGAAGCGGTGTTCCGCACTGCATGGGACGACGTTCCCCGCGTCAAGATCGAGGTTGATCCTGACGAGCTGAATTCGAAGGTCAAGCTGACCGATCCGCACCAGCGCGTTTATGACACCGTGGAATTGTTCTCCAAACCGCTCATTCGCTGGGTCGAAGAGGAAGACCCCAAGGTCGCGCTCTGGTTCGTGGTCGTGCCCGAGGAGGTGTGGAAGCTGTGTCGGCCACGCTCGACCATAAGCAAAGCGGAAGGCATTGTGCCTAAGGTCTCGCTCTCGCATTCCAAGGCCATCGAACTCTGGGAAGAACCCGACTTCTTCGACGATGCGAATGTTGCCGCCGAGAAGCACCTGTTCGAGAACCATTTCCACAACCAGCTCAAGGCCAAGCTGCTTGGCTGCGAGGCGATCACGCAGCTCGTGCGCCAGACCACAATTGCTCCCCACGAATACCTCAACAGCAAGGGCGAGCGCTCTCGCAAGATGCAGGATGATGCGACCGTTGCGTGGAATCTTACGACTGGCATCTATTACAAGGCCGGCGAGAAGCCGTGGACCCTCGCCGACATTCGCGATGGTGTGTGCTACATCGGCCTCGTCTTCAAGCGCACCAACAACCCGCTCGAAGCCAAGGAAGCGTGCTGCGGCGCGCAGATGTTCCTTCATACCGGCGAAGGCATCGTATTCAAGGGCGCCGTCGGCCAATGGGCTTCGGACAAGTACGGCGAATATCACCTATCGGAAGAGAAGGCTGAGGACATTGTTCGCCGTTGCGTCGAAGCTTACAAGAACCTTCACAACAAGCAGCCGCCGCGCGAGGTTTTTATCCACGGCCGGACCCGCTTTAACTGGGACGAGATCAAGGGCTTCCGCAAGGGAGCGCCGGACGGCACCTCTGTCACTGGCATCCAGATCCTCCGGCCGAACGACCTCAAGCTTTTCCGCGAGGGCCGCAAGGCCGTGATGCGCGGCCTCGCCTTGAAAGTCGACCAGCGCAACGCCTTCGTCTGGTCCGCGGGTTACGTACCGCACCTCCTGACCTATCCAGGACGCGAAGTGCCGACGCCTCTCAAGGTCAAAATCGTGTTCGGTGACACCAAGCTGGAGCAAGTGATCGCCGACATCCTGGCCCTTACCAAGGTCAACTTCAACACGTGCATATTCAACGACGGGCTGCCCGTGACGCTGCGCTTCGCAGACGACATCGGCGAAATCCTCACAGCCATTCCGGATGTGACCTCGAAACCGCTTCCGTTTAGGCATTACCTTTAGGTGGCGAGCGTTCTCAGGCTAACCGCTGTTGCTGGGGACATCTAGCTTGCCCCGTCAACCTTCGGTAGATTTCGGCATTCAACTGCGGGGGCTCCATGCAGCAACAGAACGTTCCGATCAGCGCGCTCGTCGACATGTACAAGCGGGGCGAGCTCAGGCTTCCTGAGATTCAACGCCACTATGTCTGGAAGGGAACGCGCGTTCGCGACCTTCTGGACTCGCTATACCGTGGCTATCCGAGCGGCTCCATTCTGGTGTGGGAAACGGATGAGCCCATACCGACGCGCGACTTCGCGATTGCGCAGGAAACAACGGCCTTCGCGGGACGGAAGCTCCTCCTTGATGGGCAGCAACGGCTCACCTCCCTCACAGCCGTCATCAACGGCGAGCCGGTCACCGTCCGTCACCGCAAGAGACCCATCGACATACTATTTAATCTCGACCATCCGGAAGGCCCGCCTAGTGAAGCATTGGAGGTCGACAGCGACCAGGAGTCGCTCCTTTCGGCTGAGGACGAGTTGGCCGATGACGGGAACGGGGAGGACAACGCAGACGAGGACGGCGGCGGAGCCGATAGAGGTTTGCCGGAGCGATTAAGTCGCCGCACCTTCGTGGTCGCTAGCCGCGCGCTCCTGGCGATGCCCAATTGGGTACCGGTCAGCGAGATATTCAAGTCGAGCGACACAGCCATTCTTCAAAAAGCTGGCATCACGGGGTTCGACGACCCGCGCTATCAGAAGTACCTCGATCGGTTGACGCGCCTAAGGCAGGTCAAAAACTACTCCTATGTGGTCCACGTCCTCGAACGGGGAATGAGTTACGAGGAAGTCACCGAGATATTCGTTCGCGTGAATTCGCTCGGGGCGAAGCTGCGATCCTCGGACCTCGCCTTGGCGCAGATGACGTCGCGGTGGCAAAATCTTCTGCAAGAGCTGGAGGAGTTTCAGGACGAGTGTGAGGATAATGGGTTTACGCTCGATCTCGGCCTTCTCGTGCGCGCTATCGTGGTGTTCGCAACCAAGCAGGGCCTCTTCCGTGTGGTTGGCGCAACATCCATTGTGCGCCTCCAAGAGGGATGGAAGGAAGCGAAAGAGGGGTTACGTTTCGCCATTAACTTTTTGCGGACAAACGCCGGCATCGAAGACGAAAGCCTGCTTTCTTCTCCCATGTTCGTGATTGCTCTTGCCGCGGTAAGCCGCGTCAAGGACAACAAGCTGACCAAGGAAGAAAGCCGTGCGCTGCTCTACTGGCTACTTACGGCAAATGCGCGTGGCCGGTATTCCCGCGGGTCGACCGAAACGCTCCTGAACGAGGATCTCGCGATCATCTTCCGCAGCGGCGACGTCGCGGCCCTGATTGACCCCGTGAAGCGGCAATTCGGAAGGCTGCATATAGAGCCAGACGATCTCGCTGGGCGCGGCGTGAACAGCCCGCTCTTCTCGCTAGCCTATCTCGCCCTCAAGGATGCTGGCGCGAAGGATTGGTTCAGCGGCCTCGGCCTTTCGCTGACGCATCAAGGCAAGTTGCATTTCATTCAGTGGCATCACATTTTCCCAAAATCTCTGCTTAAGGATCGTCAATACGAGACCGGCGAGATCAATGAGATTGCCAACATGGCCTTTATCACGGGGCAGACCAATCGCCGCTTAAGCAATAAAGAGCCAACCGCGTATCTCCCCGGAATCGTTGCCAAGCAAGGGCAGGAGTCGCTCGATGCGCAGCTTGTGCCTAACGATCCGGAGCTTCTCAAGCTTGAGAGTTACAAAGCATTCTTGAAGGCGCGCCGTACAGCCCTTGCGAAATGCATGAATGACTTTATTGCTAAGAAAGCCGGTGGTGCCTCCTATTGAGGCCTATTGCCTACTTGCTTCCAGGGTATGGCCGCGCCTGCTGAAGGGCCTCTATTCGCAGTTTTAGAAAAAACCGGACGCTCGGAAGCAGACGAGCCGGCCTCAAGGGGGAAGTGGTGGGCACAAAGGAAGACGACGAGGAGCGGCAAGAGCGAGCCTATCGCCTCATCGGCGAAATCGTCGCCCAGACCTGTGCGAGGCACTACCTGGCGCCAACGCAAGAGCACCAGTTTACGAGCAAGATTACAGCTCTCATCGAACGCGAACTCCACAACATGGACGTTCACGGCATGCACGTCAAAGTTCACGCGCAAGATTTCCCGGACAAGGGTCGCGGAAGTTGGGAGAAAAAGTCGGGCGCGGATGTCTATATTTCTCTCGTCGTGGATACCCCGGACTATCAAGTCAACAAGGGAATGATTGTTCAGTCCAAGTGGAATGACTCAAAAGATCGGAAAGGTCTGGCTGCCCAAGTGCGCGACATGAAGGACCGCACAACTTCCTCCTACGTTTGGGCTTACGGTCCCTCCAGCATCTCGGTCGTTCCCGCGGACGATGTCGCGGAAGGCAAGTTGGACTTTTCTAGCGCTAAGACGGTAGGTCAGCTTATCTCCGATGGCCTCCGCTGCCATGAGGGTGACCCAAAGCTAGGACGTGATTTGAGTATGCCGGTTCCGCAATCGCTTACCGCGATGATGGAAAAACTGGCGCTGAAGCATGGTCTCAGCATCACCCTCAGCGAGGGAGCGGAGGCCTGATATGCTCCACGGGCCCGAACATCCATGCAACGGCAATGGGCAACCGTGGCGGGGGAATGACGGCTTATGAGATATGCTTTCGTTGAAGATGATTGCCATGAAGCGGCGCCAGGTCTCGCGGGCACATGTCGCGTTTGCGGCGGTGCGGCGATTGCAAAATGTGGTCAGCACCGGATTTGGCATTGGGCGCACAAAGGCACGCGCACCTGCGACACATGGTGGGAGCCGGAGACGCAATGGCACCGCGGCTGGAAGGATCACTTTCCAAAAGGTTGGCAGGAAACGATCCACGCGGCGCCGAACGGCGAAAAACACATCGCCGATGTCAAAACGGAAAGCGGCGTTGCCCTTGAATTCCAGCACTCCTTCCTTCCGGAAGCGGAACGGCAGGGGCGTGAGCAGTTTTATTCGAAGATGATCTGGATCGTAGATGGGCAACGACGCAAGCGGGACCGGGCGCAATTCTTCGCCTCCTTCGATAATGCCATCCACCAGCAACCGCTGGTTATTCCTGCGCGGTTGCATGACAGTGCGCTACTGCGAGACTGGAAAGCGAGCCGTGTCCCGGTCTATTTCGACTTTGGCGACAGCGAACCCTCCGATCTTTGCCGATTTTCCGAGCCCACGCTTTGGCGGCTGAACCCGAATAGCCAGAGTGGGGCGGTCTTTCTTTCCCCTGTCGCGAAATCCTATCTGATCGAGGTTTATCGAACCGGTGTCGCATTCGACGAGCCGTTCACTGAAACTCTTCAGCTCGTCGCAGACCTTTTGCGCAAACGTCAGGAGTTCCGGCACCGAATGCCGAGCGCGTTTGATTGGCAGCTGATGCGGAGACAACGCGCACGGCGGCGCTTTTAGACCAGAATACGAGGCATCGCACAGGTCACCGCAATAGCCGTTTGGCTTCGGTTCGCGATTTTGGCAAAATTCCATTGAGGTTTGCCGCATTGGCCAGTTCGTGGATCGAGCGCACCTCCAGGGGTCGTGATCCCGCAACCTCGAGCGGGATTGAGAACGCGCAGTCGAGACGCTCGCCCTTGTTCACAGCACGGTTGAATTTGCGGCGGGAGTCGTAGCCAAGGTCAACCACGGCAGTACCCGCCTGACCTCCGAATAAAGAGATAAAGGCAGACGTCGATTTGCCGTTGGGAAGCACGGCCAGGACATGCCGATTATTGGCAAGGCCGACAATATCTGCGAGGACCGCGGGAACGTCGGCATCGATGGTGCCCTTCAGCAAACCAAAGTTCAGATCCTTTTCCCCCGGGAAGAGGTGGCTCCTTAGCATGATGCCACCCGGCCCAAACGTCCATTCGGGACCAAGGACCCGGTGGCCCAATCCGAGCGCAATTTTAACCATGAGGCGCGCGCGAGCTTCGTTAAATGCCGAAATGTCGACCGTCACGCTGGCCTTGAAGTCGCGGCCTTCGTTTCGGTTGGCGAGAAGAAGCGCAATCTCGATATCCTCATCGTCCGTGATTTCGCCAAATTGGGAGTAAAGATGCTGCTTCCGCTGTTTGGCTTGCTCAAGCCGCCCGCGAAGGAAAAAGCGCACCCGGTCCTCGGTTGAGCCCAGCGAGATGATCTTTCCGGATATCTTCTTTTCATTCTGGAACGTGAAATCGATATCCCCCTCCGCGCTGACGCTGATTTCGGCTGACTCTTTGATGTCGATGAATTCACCCTTCATCTTCAGACAGGGTATAACCTTGCGGTTCCCCTGAAGCTTGTAGCGATGGCGCAGCATCAAGAACGGAAGGGTGCTGGCAACCGCATCGTCGATTTCATCGCCGGCTCGGCTGTTTGCCGCCGACGATACGTCGCGCGTCGTAAACTGGTTCGACCCACCCAATGCGAGTGGGATGATATGCTCGACGCTCGGCTTGAGGGCAGCATCCAACGGATCGATCACTTTGCCGGTGTAAATGCAACGTACTTTGCTGATGAACGGTCTAGTCTTCGCGGGCTTGGTCATTTCTCGTCACAATGATTCAGAAGCGGCGAGCGCCAGCGCAAAGACGCTCGCTATCGGGTATTCTAGCACGGTTGCCAACAGCGTAAGCTTGCTCACTGCGATGCTATCGTGACCGACTCGCATTTCTGGAATTGCTGCTGCGTCACTGAAACGTAGGCACCTAATTCAGTTTGGGTCAGGCCAAGCGCAACCCGCAGCCTTCGCATCCTCGCACCAATGACCCGGTTGAGCGGGTCAATTTGAGCCACGATTCGGTCCCGATCTAGACCGGCATCTCGCCAGAACGCGGTCGCGCATTCGATATCCTCGGGCGCGCGCGAAGCGGTGTAGATCGCGGTCGTGCTGATCCGTGAATGACCCAACCAGCTTTGGACCTGTTTAACGGCACGCCTGCTTGTAGCGTGCCTCTCCCTCCGCAACGACCTCTCGAATGCCGCGATCGGCGCAGTCCAGCGACGGAGGAGAACCGCCTGGTCGATTTTTTAACTGATTAGTTCAACGGCCCGAGAGCAATGGCCCATAGCCCAAAACCACGGACTAAGTAACTGCCCCAGTTTCGCATCAGAAACGATCCGACCGGAACGCAACGATCGCGATCGGACTTTACCGAAATGCAGAAAAATCAACAAAGCTGATCGATAGTCTGCGGCTCATAACGATCAAAGTGCAGGCTCAAGTCCTGCTGCTCGTGCGTTATAATCTCGCTCGGATTGCCAACGGGGCTGCCGGATCTATGCGCGCGAACCTGCGCGTGGCTGGATCCGTGAATCAGTGTGTTGGAGTTCGCCAACGTCCGCCGACGCTTATTCAACGGATATTCGACGACTTTTCCGTTGCGTCTCTAAGTTGTTGAATTGTCTGGCGCTCCCTAGGGGAATCGAACCCCTGTTTCAGCCTTGAGAGGGCCGCGTCCTAACCGCTAGACGAAGGGAGCGTGAGGGCTAGCCAATAACCTCGAAATTTGTCCGCCGCAAGGACCCGAACCGCCCT
Source organism: Bradyrhizobium sp. SZCCT0153 (assembly GCF_018129995.1). Lineage (GTDB taxonomy): Bacteria > Pseudomonadota > Alphaproteobacteria > Rhizobiales > Xanthobacteraceae > Bradyrhizobium > Bradyrhizobium japonicum_G. The sequence continues at coordinate 741,684 of NZ_JAFCKS010000001.1, read as the reverse complement.
TTTACGGCTCATTGGCAAATTTCAGCTTCCCGGTCGGCTTCAGTGTGTGGGCGTCGAAGGTGCGGATCTCGGTGACCCCGCCGATGTCCAGCGTGACCACGAGCCGGTCGCCGGCGACCCCGGTCGAGACGATCCTGGCGCCCTTCGGCAGGGTGGCGGTGACGTCGCCGACCGGCTCGGCCGCCCTTCCCTCCGACTTGAAAAGGCGGTAGCCCACCGCGATCAGGACGGCGCAGATTGCCAGCGCCGTCGTCAACCCCGCGATCAGCATCATCCGCCGCACCCGCGCGAACAGCGCGGCCTGCTCGGGGCTCGGTTCGGGAACAGCGGTATCAGACGTCGTCATGGAAAACTCAGGCTCAGCGCAAAGGTTGGAGGTCGTGGTCGGCGGCGACGAGGGCTCGGCCCGGCTCGACCGCGTGCTGGCGGCGCACCTTTCCGACCTGTCGCGATCGAGGCTGAAAGCCCTGATTCTGGCGGGCGCGGTCAGCCTGAAGGCCACCGCGGTCCGCGACCCCGCTTATCACGTCACTTCGGGCGATACGATCATAATCGACGTGCCGGAGGCGGCCCCGGCGGAGCCCAAGGGCGAGGATATCGCCCTCGATATCGTGTTCGAGGACGACGACATCGTCGTCCTCAACAAGCCGAAGGGGCTGGTGGTACACCCCGCGGCCGGGCACGAGACCGGGACGCTGGTGAACGCGCTGATCGCCCATTGCGGAACTTCGCTCTCCGGCATCGGCGGGGTGCGCCGGCCGGGGATCGTGCACCGGCTCGACAAGGACACGACCGGGCTGATGGTGGTCGCCAAGAACGACCTTGCGCACGCCTCGCTCACCGCGCAATTCGCCGACCACGGCCGCACCGGGGCGATGCGGCGCGGCTACATGGCCTTTGCCTGGGGCCTGCCGGGCCGCCATCGCGGCACCGTGGATGCGCCGATCGACCGCCACCCGCACGCGCGCGAGAAGATGGCGGTGCGCCAGGGCGGCCGCGAGGCCGTCACACATTGGGAAATCCTGGAGAGTTTTGCCGGGCGCGACGGCAAGCCGATCGCTTCACTGCTCGCCTGCGAGCTCGAGACCGGACGCACCCACCAGATCCGCGTCCACCTCGCCCATTTCGGCCATCCCCTGATGGGCGACGCCGTCTATGGCCCGCACTTCAAGACCAAGGCGAACCATCTCGGCCCCGAGTCTCAGGCAGCCTTGACGGCGCTGGGGCGGCAGGCCCTGCATGCCTATCTGCTGGAATTGGAGCACCCGAGAACCGGAGAATTACTCCACTGGGAGGCGCCACTGCCGGAGGATTTGCTTCTCCTGCAAGGCGCTCTGAAAGCGGCGCTATGACGCAGGGGCTTTAAGAAAAGCGTTACATTACAAAAAGTTATAGCTGCCACACGGGGACGTGACGTCAGCAATCCTTCCCTTTTTGGCCCCCCTTGGGTTATATTGCGCCTGCGTTGGAAATGACCAACGCGGAACATCGCAGCTACGGCCGGCTTTAACACAGCGGTCGTCTGCCTGGCCCGCCGCTATCGGGGGCCTGAACCTTTGGAGGGCTTCAGTATGGCCCGTACCGCTGCTTTGCCGGTGCTCAATGGAGAATCCGGCCTTTCTCGCTACCTCGCCGAGATCCGCAAGTTCCCGATGCTGGAACCCCAGCAGGAATACATGCTCGCCAAGCGTTGGCGTGAGCATGACGATCGCGACGCGGCGCACCAACTCGTCACCAGCCATCTCCGTCTCGTGGCCAAGATCGCCATGGGCTATCGCGGCTACGGCCTGCCGATCTCCGAGGTCGTCTCGGAAGGCAATGTCGGCCTGATGCAGGCGGTGAAGCGTTTCGAGCCCGAAAAGGGCTTCCGCCTCGCCACCTACGCGATGTGGTGGATCAAGGCGTCTATTCAAGAGTACATCCTGCGTTCCTGGTCGCTCGTGAAGATGGGCACCACCGCGAACCAGAAGAAGCTGTTCTTCAACCTGCGCAAGGCGAAGAGCAAGATTTCCGCGCTGGACGAAGGCGATCTCCGCCCCGACCAGGTGAAGATCATTGCCAAGCGCCTCGGCGTCACGGACCAGGACGTGATCGACATGAACCGCCGCCTCGGTGGCGACGCGTCGCTCAATGCTCCGATCCGCGACGACGGTGAAGCCGGCGAATGGCAGGACTGGCTGGTCGACAACACGCCCAACCAGGAAGCCATGCTGGCGGAGCACGAGGAATATGATCACCGCCGTGACGCCCTGAACGGCGCCATGGGCGTGCTCAACCCGCGCGAACGCCGCATCTTCGAGGCCCGCCGTCTCGCCGATGAGCCGATGACGCTGGAAGACCTTGCTGCCGAGTTCGGCGTGTCGCGCGAGCGCGTCCGCCAGATCGAGGTCCGCGCCTTCGAAAAGGTGCAGGCCGCGGTCAAGGGCACCATCGCAAAGGCCGAACAGGCCGCGCTGGAAGCCGCGCTGTAAGAGATTGGCGGATCGAAAGAGACAAGAAGCCGGCGGCAACGCCGGCTTTTTTGTTTGAGGTGTGACGCGTTTGTTCGAGGTGTGACTTGCAGCATGTTCGCGCAGGCGCGGGCCAGGCATCTTGAACCCTTGTCGCCGGTCAACGACCCAAATGAGAGCGACCAGCACCGAGCAAACGGATACACACCGTGGCGATCATCCTGCAATCCACCGTCGGCGGCTTCTCCGCCCAGTTCATGCGCAAGCTGCCGCTGGTCGAGCAGGCGATGCGCGAGCACGGGCTCGAACCGTCGGAGTTCGTGATCTCGAAGGACTACGCCTCGACCGCGACGATCCCGATCATGGGCCCGTTCTTCTTCAACTACAGTGTCTTCTTCGGCGAGGAGAAATTCACCGTCACCGAGCCGAACGACATGGTGTTTCTGGATTACTTCTTCAAACGCGTGCTCGCGGCAGACGATCCGCCGGGGCTGCCGCGGCGACCGGGATTGATCCGGCGGTTTTTCGGATGGATGGCGCAGCCGGTGTAATTGACGCGCATCGTCCCCGCCCCGCCCCGCTTGCGGGGTGAGGGAGCGCGGCCTCTATTCCCCCCAGGTCCTCGCCAGGGTCGCAAGCCAGCAGCCTTCGCAATAGCGCGCATCCTTGTAGTCGATCCAGTTGTGCGCATAGACGTGGTCGAGCGGGATGCCGTAGCGCGCGCGCAGGACCTGGACCAGGATCTTCCATGCTGCGACCTGCGCCTCGGTCGGGCCTGCCGTGACATCGGGATAGTTTCCGGCGAACTCGACGCCGATCGAGTTGTCGCGCACGACCTGGCGATAGGTCGATCTGTTGTCGATGTACTTGTTGTCGTTGCGGTTGGCGCCGTCGCCATGGGTCGGCACCAGATTCTCCGCGACCGCCCAATAGACCGTGCCGTCGGTCTCGACCCAGAGGGTGACGCCGCGGCGCGTCGGGTTCTTCGATTGCTCCTGTGCGCCGCCGCGGGCCGAGCCCGCCGGTCCCTCGGTCTGGTGCACGATGATGTTGCGCCAGGGCCTTGCGCTGGCGACATCGCCCCATGGCGCCAGCCACACCATCTTCAGGCCGGGAATGTCGGGCGTGCCGGAGCCGCGCGCGAGTTTTGCGAGCCCGGCGTCCGTTGCGGCGGCGGGTGCGATCAGGAAGGCGGCGAAAAGCGCCGCGAGCAGGCGAGACATCATCATGCGGGTCCAGTGCGGACCCGAGCCTAGCACGCCATCAAGCGAATTTGCGTGCGGCCTTGCCCGGCCCGATCGGCTCAGGCGAGAGCGGCGGCGCCGGATCGTAGACGGCAAAGTCGTTCTTGCCGTTCTTCTTGGCGGCGTAGAGGGCGTGGTCGGCATGCGCGATCAGGCGGTCCGGAAACTGGCCGATGTCGCGATCCCACTGCGCGGCCCCGATCGAGATCGCGATCGGGATGTCCTTGCCATTGCAGGCCGCGGCATCCTGGCGGCAGACCTCGAGCACGCGGCGGGCGATCGCGGCCGCCTCGCGCAAGGACGACGACGGCAGCACGACGCAGAACTCGTCGCCGCCGGTGCGGGCCAGCATGTCGCCGGGCCTTAAGCGGGTCTGCGCCATCAGGGTGAAGTGCTGGAGGCAGGCATCGCCCGCGGCATGACCATGGGTGTCGTTGATGTTCTTGAAGCCATCGAGATCGATCACCAGCAACGAGAACGGCTCGCCGCTGCGCTCCGAGCGGGCGCATTCTTCGCCGAGCCGCTGCAACAGATGCCGCCGGTTGGCGACGCCGGTGAGATCGTCGAGCAGCGCGAGGTCGGCAACCTCGTTGCGCAGGCGGTCCATCGCCATCAGCAGGAAGCCGAAATTGAGCGTCATCGACAGGAACAGGAGGCCGAGCACCATGACGGCGTGGCCCTGGCTGCCGGCGACGGCCGAAAAATCCCCGCCAAGCAGATTGCCCACCACGCGGGCCACGAAGATCCCGATGATGGTGAGGATGACGATGCTGGCGAGCCAGGCGCCGGGACTGACGCGGCCGTCCTGTGGCGACAGCAGAAGCCGCAATGCCAGCAGCAGCGGAACGGCCTGCCCAAGCGTGTAGAAGGTCATGCGCAACTGCATCTGGTCGAAGACGAGCAGGAAAAACGCGGTGCCGCCGACGCTCAGGGCAGCCGTCGCAATCATCATGCGCCAGGCCACCGGCCTGCCGTAGAAGCGCTGAATGCCCATCGCGGCGAAACAGCTTGCGGCGATGATGCCGGCTCCGCCCAACAGGAGCGGCACCGGGGAGGTGACGAACAGGCGGACCAGCGCGGCCATCGCGCCGGTCGCGCCGACGAAGGACGATGCCATCCAGAACCGGGCGGCCGCGAATTTCGGATAGGAGCGCGTCACGTAGGCCCAGATCAGGCCCAGCGCCAGGAAGTTGACGACGAACACGGTCCAGAGTGTCGGCACGTTCAGCATGGCGCGTGCGGTACGCGCAGCCGCGCGCTCCCCGTCCCTTGCAGCCGTCCGTCCATGACCCCGTCCCCGTTTTCTTGCGGGGAACAATGCGGCCGGCGCGCTTAACGGAGTCTCACCGCGTTGCTCGAAAACGCGCCCTTGGTTTTGGATTCATGAACGACTGCGCCGTTGTCGGATCGTTAGGCATGTCGGTGGCGATGGCGCTGCGACGCGGTGATGCGGATTCGCGGGCGGAAAATCACCCGAAAATGCATCTGAGCTGTGGATAACGCGATGACACGGATATGACAGCGCGGGGCAGAAGCGCGCGAATCTGCTGAGCTTGCCGCTGAGGATGTTGCGAGGCTGGCCCTCCGCCGAGCATCCCTCGTGTCGCGTTTAACCATGAACCCTTGAGAGGATACTATGGCTAAGAAAGCGAAGAAGGCGACGAAGAAGAAGGCGAAGAAGGCCAAGAAGGCGAAGAAGAAGTAACGAGGCTTCTTTTTCTTTGCCCGGGTGGAGCTCGCTCCGCCCGGGCGTCGGGTAGGTCCATGAGCTGGAAGATGGCGGGCACAAGGCCCGCTTTTTTATTGCCTACCGCTCGGCGAAAGCGAGCTTGGCGCCAAGGGCGGCGAAGCCGGCGGCAAAACTACGGCGCAGCCAGGCCATGACGCGCGGACGGGAGATGACGCGCTCGCGCACCGAGGCGGCGCAGAGGCCGTAGACCACGAACACCGCGAACGTCATCGCCATGAAGGCGCCGCTCAATTCCAGCATCCGCGCCAGCACATGGGGCTCGTCCGCGGCGATGAACTGGGGCAGGAAGGCGAGGAAGAAGATCGACAGTTTTGGATTGAGGATATTGATCAGGAAGCCGGTGACGATGACCCGGCCGCTCGACCGCTCCTTGATCTCGCCCTCGACCGCCAGCGCCCCGGTCTCGCGCAGCGCCTGCCAGGACATGTAGAGCAGATAGGCGACGCCGCACCATTTCAGCGCGGCGAAGGCGAGCGCGCTGGTATGGAGCACGGCGGCGAGCCCCAGCATCGCGGCCGTCATGTGCGGCACGATCCCGAGCGTGCAGCCGAAGGCGGCAGCGATGCTCGCACGCGAGCCGCGCGTCAGCGCCGCGGCCAGCGTGTAGAGCACGCCGGTGCCGGGCGAGGCGACGACGATGAGCGAGGTGAGCAGGAAGGACAAGGTCATCGGCGGACCTTATCATTGCGCCTCCCGGCAAGAAAGTCGGCAAGAGAACCGGCAAGAAGGGGGCCCCGCAGGCTCGCCTTCAGGACAGCTGCGCGATCTCGGCCTCGCGCAGCACGTCGAGCGGCGCCCACGGCTTGGCCCAGAATTTCGCACCGGCGGGCAAGGGCTGCATCAAGGGGCGGCCCGAGGTGACGACGACGTCGAGCCGGGGATTGCGGTCCTTGGCGACATGCGCGAGCTCGACCCCGTTCATGCGCCCTGCAAGCTGCACGTCCGTCAGCATCAGGCAGAGCGCGCCCGCGTCCTTGTCGAGGATGCGCTCGGCGGCCTCGGCACTTTCGCACTGGATGACCAGGTAGCCGCTCTCCTCCAGCAGAAGACAAAGCATCTCCCGCTGCATGGCATCGTCCTCAACGATCAACGCAGTGGCACGAAATGGTTCTGCCTGGCCCATGGCGGCTCCAATGCTGCTTGAGTAGCGTAAGTTAAGGAGCCAATTCGCCTCCGGTTCGGTTCCATTTTGAAAAAATGTACATCATAGTTCCACGCGAACGGCTTGACGGGGGGAGATCATGACTGCGATTCGCGGCGCCGCCGCCATTACCGGAGCCGCAAGCGGCATCGGCCGCGCGCTGGCGATCGAGCTTGCGCTACGCGGCTGCGATCTCGCGCTTGCGGACCGCGACGAGGCCGGGCTGAAGACGCTCGCCGCCGAGATCGGCCAGGGACCGGACAAGGCCCGCAAGTTCAGCGTGCACCGCGTCGACGTCGGCGAGCCCGGCGACATCGCAGAGTTCGCACGTGAGGCGACGATGGCGCATCCCTCGCTCGGCATCGTCGTCAACAATGCCGGCGTGGCGCTGATGGGCTCGTTCGAGGAGATCGACCAGGCGCAGATGGACTGGCTGTTCGACATCAATTTCTGGGGCGTGGTGCACGGCACGCGCGCCTTCCTGCCGCATCTGAAGACGATGGAGGCGGCGCACATCGTCAACCTCTCCTCGATCTTCGGCATCATCGCGCCGCCGGGCCAGTCGGCCTATGCGGCGGCGAAATTCGCGGTGCGCGGCTTTTCCGAGAGCGTGCGGCACGAGCTTGCGGTGGCGGGAAGCTCCGTAAAGCTCTCGGTCGTGCATCCCGGCGGCGTCGCCACCGCCATCGCCCGCAATTCGCGCACCGGCGTCGGCGTCACCGACAATGCGCGCCGCGCGCAATCGATCGAGCGGTTCGAGAACGCGGCCAAGACCACGCCGAGGGACGCCGCGCTACGCATCATCAAGGGCATCGAGAAAAACGAGCCGCGCATCCTGATCGGCAACGACGCCCGCTTCATGGACCTGCTGCAGCGTTTCCGTCCGGGAACGTACTGGGCGCCGCTGCAGCGACGGCTGGAGAAGATGACGAAGGGGGCGGCGCAATAGCTCAGTGACGCGGCACTGTTTCTGCTCGCCATTGCGAGAAGCACAGCGACGAGCGGCCTGGTCTCACTGCCCTGCCAGCCGATCCGCAAAATAGCCGATGGTCTTGCGGTAGATCACTGCCCTGTTCCATTCGCGCATGGCCTCGAAATTGGCGGTGCCTTCGCCATAGGGCTGGCCCATCTTGAAGCCGCTGGTGTGGAGCAGGTTCGCGGTCGAGGCGAGCACGTCGGGAACGCTGTGGCGGAGATCGACGTGGCCGTCGCCGTCGAAATCGACGCCGTATTTGATGTAGGACGACGGCAGGAACTGGGTCTGGCCGATCTCGCCGGCATAGGCGCCGATCAGGTCGCGCAGCGGAAGGTCGCCGCGCTGCACGATCTTGAGCGCTGCGAGCAGTTCGCCCTGGAACAGCTCGGTGCGGCGGCAATCATGCGCCAGCGTCGCCAGCGTGCGGATCACCGGCAGCTTGCCGATGTCGCCCTTGCCGAAATCGCTCTCCAGCCCCCAGATCGCGACCAGGATATAGCGCGGCACGCCGAACTGCTGCTCGATGCGCGAGAGCAAGGCTGCGTGACGCTGGAGCAGCGCTCGGCCGCCATTGATGCGGCCGGGACCGACGCGGGTCGAGACATACTGCTCGAAGCTCTTGTTGAAGGTGTAGCGCTGGCGCCGGTCGAAGGCGAGCACCGCGCCGTCCTGGGCGATGCCGCTGAAGGCCGCGCTGGTCACGCCCGCCGAGACGCCGGCGGCCTGCGCTTCCGAGGTCATGCTGGCGACAAAGCTGTTGAAGTCGCCGCCGCAGCGCGCGGCCTGCGCCGATCCGCCGGCCAGACAGACGATGAAAGCGGTGGCCGCAGCGTATCTCAGCATGTCGAGCGATCTCCCAAATCCTAGTGCAAAGCAGCGCGCGCGATCATGCCCGGGAAAGCGGCGACCGTCAAAGCGGCACGCTTGATCCGCATCAACGTGTCTCACGCCCTGCCTTCTAGATTGAGCAAGACGGCAGAGCCGCCCAGGAGACTAGCCGATGACCGGAATTACCTTGAACGCCGAGCAGATTCGCAACGCACCCGCACCGGTGCGGCAATGGATCGAGCAGGAGGTGATCGCCTCGCTCGGCCTTGCGCCGCGGACGCCTGCGGCCGCGCCGCCGCAGGCCGCCCATCTCGTCGCCTGTCGCGTGGAAGACATCGCCGGCGTGCTTGAGCACATCCGCGGCATGCTTCCCGCCGTGAACGTGCTGCTCGAGCTCGGCCGTCCCGGCATCAGCATCGGTCAGCCCGCGGTGATGACGTTCCGCCTGATGGACATCCTGCATCACACCCGCCTGCAGGACGTCAGTCAGGTCATGACCTGCCTGGAGATGATCAACCAGGCGCTGACCGAGGTGCGGAAAGATCCGTCGGCCCGGTTTTGCGGCTTCGACAATGAGGGCCACTGCCTGATCGCACCGCAGACCCAGGCCAGCATCGCAACGCTGTGGCAGACCATCATGGAACGCCAGCAGGCGGCGCAGGCGCACGAGCCAGGCAGCCGGATGGCACCCGCGGCTTGAAACCGGCCGCGGCTTTCCGGGCAATCGGCAAGGGAATGGGCCATCGGTGAGAACCGGCGGCGTGGTGCAGGCGACTAACGTCTGCGCCCCGTTTCCTCAACCCACAGAGAGTGCCAATGCCCGCGCCGCGAAACAGCCCCGGATCGCTCGTCCTTGCCGCCCTGCTCTCCCTTCTCGCCGTCATCACAGCTTCCGCGCAGACGCGCGATGTCGTAGGCAGCCGCGACTATCCCGGTATCGGCCGGTTCGCCGGCAGCGTCATCACCGGCTACGTGATGAAGGATTTTGACGCGGCACGGATGCAGGCGGCGCCCTTCAAGGACGGCCAGCCGACCGACGCGCGGCGTCTCGAGGGCCGCGTCTTCCGCATCGCCTATCGCACCAATCCCGGCCCCTCGATCCTGGAGGTTTCGCGCAATTTCGAGACCCAGCTTGCGAAGGCCGGCTTCGAGACGTTGCTGGCGTGCGACACCGATGCCTGCGGCGCCATTCCGTTCACGGAAAGCATCGACACGCTGCCGGTGCCGCAGATGTGGGTCGACGGCTTCAACTATCGCTATTTTGCCGGCCGCAAGACCGAGGGCGGGCGCGAGACCTATTCCAGCGTCATCGTCAGTCAGAACAACCAGGATATCACCGCGCAGGTCACCGTCGCCGAGCTCGGCGCCATCGCCAACAAGATGGTCGATGCCCCCGCGATGGCCAAGGGTCTTGGCGAGACCGGTCACATCGCGCTCTACGGCATCTATTTCGACACCGACAAGGCCGTGCTCAAGCCGGAGAGCCGCCCGACGCTGGAGCAGATCGCAAAGCTCCTGATCGGCCAGCCGCAACTCAACGTCTTCATCGTCGGCCACACCGATAGCCAGGGCGCCTATGAATACAATCTCGACCTGTCGAAACGCCGCGCCGAAGCGGTCGCGGCCGAACTGGTGAAGAACTTTCGCATCGCGCAGACGAGGCTGCGCACCGCCGGTGTCGGATTGCTGGCGCCGGTCGGCTCCAATGCGACCGACACCGGCCGCGCGCTCAACAGGCGGGTGGAACTGGTGGCGCCATAGCTCCTGCTTGTCATTGCGAGGCGCGCGACTTCTCCGCCGAGAGCGAAGGCGGAAGCCGCGATCTGCAACGCGCAATTGCGCATCGCATGGAACTCGCTCGTGCATTGGAACACAACCTGTGCACGCAGACGGGAAGACATGCAGGAAAATGCGCTTTTCGACAAAGCGCGCACCTGTCGCTGCATTGCGAGAGCAGCACACATGAACAAGTGATTTGGCCTTCCAATTGAAATGCGCGGCCCGCATCGCAACTGGATATCGCGATCGCGCATATCTGATGCGCTCGCTGCGACATCAGCGCTTCCGCATTTATCTTGCCACGGCATGGCTCGAGTTATAGTCTTCTATTCTAGGTTGTCGCCCCGCCAGCCCCGGGCGACGCTGGAAGACCAAAATAAACGGCGGGCTTTCGCGGCCCGCCGTTTATTCGAGGAAGGGCCGCGCCGGACCTACGTGGCGCACGACGCTTTCCATCTTGCAAGCCGACATCGTCGATCGATCCCGCCGCGGCCGGGCGCGCCGCGCCCACAATGCGCAAAGCCATTTGACTATGGCGCCCTGATCGACGAAAAGCCGCCATGGCCAAAAAACCCGGAACCAATCCCAAGGGCGAATTCGCCTTTTTCAACGTCTTCTATGAAGACGGCTCCCAACGCTCGAACCGGCGCGTGCCTTCCGAGCTGCTAGGCGGCCTCGACGGCGACGAGCCCGCGCGCGGTTTCATCATGGAGCAGGACCGCGAGATCGCCGAAAAATCCGGCCGCCCGCCGCTGGAGATCAAGGAACTCGAACGGGTCGGCGCGAAGAAGAAATAGGCTCCGCCCGCCGGCGAGACACGCGAAGCGACAGCACAAAGAAAAACGGCGGGCACAGGCCCGCCGTTTTCGTTGGGATGGATGCCCGGGTCAGGCCCGGGCATGACGATCCGAATTAATTGTCCAAGAAGCTCCGCAGCTTCCGCGACCGCGACGGATGCTTCAGCTTCCGCAGCGCCTTGGCTTCGATCTGACGAATACGCTCGCGCGTCACCGAGAACTGCTGGCCGACTTCCTCCAGCGTGTGGTCGGTGTTCATGCCGATGCCGAAGCGCATGCGCAGCACGCGCTCTTCGCGCGGGGTGAGCGAGGCGAGCACGCGCGTGGTGGTCTCGCGCAGGTTCGACTGGATCGCGGCGTCGATGGGCAGGATCGCGTTCTTGTCCTCGATGAAATCGCCGAGATGTGAATCCTCTTCGTCACCGACGGGCGTTTCGAGCGACAAGGGCTCCTTGGCGATCTTGAGGACCTTGCGGACCTTCTCGAGCGGCATGCCGAGCTTCTCGGCGAGCTCTTCCGGGGTCGGCTCACGGCCGATCTCGTTGAGCATCTGGCGCGAGGTGCGCACGATCTTGTTGATCGTCTCGATCATGTGCACGGGGATACGGATGGTGCGGGCCTGGTCGGCGATCGAGCGGGTGATCGCCTGCCGGATCCACCAGGTGGCGTAGGTTGAGAACTTGTAGCCGCGGCGGTACTCGAACTTGTCGACCGCCTTCATCAGGCCGATGTTGCCTTCCTGGATCAGGTCGAGGAACTGCAGGCCGCGGTTGGTATATTTCTTGGCGATCGAGATCACGAGACGGAGGTTGGCTTCCACCATCTCCTTCTTGGCCTGACGGGCTTCGCGCTCGCCCTTCTGCACCGAGTGCACGATCTTGCGGAACTCGATGATCTCGAGGCCGGTCAGCGCAGCGAGCTGATGCACCTCGTGGCGGAGGTCCTTGATCCGGTCCTTCTCGTGGTGGACGAAATTCTTCCAGCCCTTGGCCGAAAGCTTCGAGACCCGGTTGAGCCAGCGCGGATCGAGCTCCGAGCCGGTGTAGTTGCGCAGGAAGTCCTCGCGCGCGACGCCGTGGCTGTCGGCCAGGCGCATCAGGCGGCCCTCATGCGAGACGAGGCGCTTGTTGATGTCGTAGAGCTGCTCGACGAGTGAGTCGATACGCGCCTGGTTCAGGCGCAGCGACTTCACCTCGACGATGATCTCGTCCTTGAGCTTGCGGTATTTGCGCTCCTGGTGCGGCGAGAGCGAGGGCCCGTGCGAGGTGCTCTCGAGCTGGTTCTGGATGTCCTGCTCTTGCAGCTTGCGCAGCTTCTTGTAGCTGTCGGCGATCTTGTCGAAGATCTCTACGACCTTCGGCTTGAGCTCGGCCTCGATCGCCGCGAGCGACATCTGGTTCTCGAACTCGTCGTCCTCGTCCATGTCGGCTTCGGCGGCGGACTCCGCAGGATCCTTCTCGGCTTCGCCGGCATTGCCGGGCGCGGGCGCGGCGCGGAACGGGGTCGGCGACGGCGGCGCGGCGGGCGGCGCCACATGCGCGGGCGCTGCACCCGTGGCAGCGGCCTGTCCGCCTTCGGCCTGGGCTTCACCGTTCTCGCCGTTGGGACCGGCGATCATCGCATTGTTCATGCCGGCCTTGGCGTCGGGGCCGGCATAGGTCGCTTCGAGATCGATGATGTCGCGCAGGAAGATCTTGCCTTCGTTGAGCTCGTCACGCCAGATGATGATGGCCTGGAAGGTCAGCGGGCTTTCGCACAGACCTGCGATCATCGCCTCGCGGCCGGCCTCGATGCGCTTGGCGATCGCGATTTCGCCTTCGCGCGACAGCAGCTCGACGGTGCCCATCTCGCGCAGATACATCCGCACGGGATCGTCGGTGCGCTCGCCCGGCTCGCTCTTCTTGACCTCGGTGACGGCCTTCTGGGTGACCTCGACGAGCTCGTTGTCGGTCTCGTCCTCGCCGCCCTCGTCCTTGTCCTCCTCGCCTTCGCTATCGTCGGCTTCGGTGACGTTGATGCCCATGTCCGAGAGCATGGACATGATGTCCTCGATCTGCTCGGGGGAGGTCTGGTCGGACGGCAAAACTTCGTTGAGCTGATCGAAGGTCACGAAGCCGCGCTTCTTGGCCTGCTTGATCATCTTCTTCACTGCCGCGTCGGACAGGTCGAGCAAGGGCGAGGGCGCGTCCTGGGAGTCCTTCTCCGGCGCGTCCGCTGCCTTGTCGTCTTTTTCCTTGTCCTTCGCCTGCAGCGTCTTTGCCTTGGTGGCCATCCATTGCTCCTAAACGCGCTTCATGCAGGACGTTCGCCGCTGCCTGAATTCACTTGAACCTGTTGCCCGACGCTCTCGCTTCGGCAGCTCTCGACACGGAAAGGGCGGCGCGCATATCTCTCGCCACCCCCAAACTTTCTCTCGCCGGAATTGCCTAACGCTTCGTCAGCCTCTTTGTCGCAGCGGATGCAGGTGTAGTGCCAACAGCGATTGCGCGGATTCATTCCTGACGCGTCTGTTCTGCCTGCGGCCGCCTGGTGGCCAAAGTGCTACAAGACCGTTAAGCCTCGATTAACCCTGTTTTTGCCGCCAAACCTTGGATTTGGCGAGTCTTTTAGCGGTTCCGGCCCCGGCCGTCCGCATGATTCTTTCATCACACGCTCTTCTGGAACCGGCCCGATAGCTCGCCAAAACCCTCGATCAGGGCTTCGGTGCCGTCGACCTCGGCCAGCCGCGCCTTGACGTCGCGCAGCCACGCCAAATTGGCCTCGCTGGGGTCCTCCCCCAAGGCCAGCTCGGCGTCCTTCAACTCTCTAAGTAGTGAATGGTATTGCCGATGCAAGGCAACCAGCTGGTGCCAGGTGGAGAGAACGTCGTCCTGCGCCGCGCCCTCGCGGGCCCCCCACACCGCCGCGGTCGTGATACCGTTCTCAACCCTCTGAAGAACCTGAGAAAACCCGCCCTTGTCGAGATCGCCGCGCATCTTCTCGGCGCGTTCGCCGGGGTCCGGCGAATGGTGATGGTCGTTGGCGAAGGCGGCGATGATGCCCGCCCGCAGCTTGTGGGCCTCGGGATGGGCCAGCTCCAGGGCCGCGACTTCCTCGAGGTGATCGTGCAGCAGCCAGGGGTGGTTGATGAGGCACTGCAGGATCAGGGCCTCCCGGCGCGAGATGGCACTGCGCTGGCCGCGCATGATCGGGCTCGCGGCAAGCTGGGGGCTCGCCGCCTGGTAGGGGCCGGCGGGTATCTGGATCGGACCCGGCGCGCCGCGGCCGCCGAATCGATTCGCTGGTCCGCCGCCACGGGGCTGGAACGGACGGCCCCCGGAATTGGGCCGGAAATTGCCACGGCCGGCGAAGCCGCCGCGCCCGCTCTCCGGCGCGAACGTGCGCTGAAGCCGCTCGGCGAGATCCTGGCGATAATAGCGCCGCACCACCTCGTCGCGGATGCCGCCCGCGAGCTCCTTGATGCGCGCCTCCAGCGCCGCGCGGCGTTCGGGAGTGGCGAAGTTGCCGCCCTCCAGCTCGCGCGACCAGAGCATGTCGGCAAGCGGGCGCGCCGCCGCGATCACCTCTTCCATCGCGCCGCGACCGCCGGAGCGCACGAGATCGTCGGGGTCCTGCCCTTCCGGCAGCAGCGCAAAGCGCAGGCTCTTGCCGGGGCTGAGGAACGGCAGCGCAAGGTCCGCCGCACGATACGCGGCCTTCTGACCGGCGCGGTCGCCGTCAAAGCAGAGGATCGGCTCGTCCGCCATCTTCCAGAGCAGTGCGAGCTGGTTTTCGGTGAGCGCAGTGCCGAGGGGCGCCACGCTGCCGGCAAAACCCGCGGTGACCATGGCGATGACGTCGACATAGCCCTCGACCACGATCAGCGCGCTGCCGTCATGGGTCGCTTTGCGCGCGGTCTGGTGATTGTAGAGATTGTCGCCCTTGTGGAAGAGCGGCGTCTCGGGCGAGTTCAGATATTTGGCCGGAACGTCCTTCTCCAGCGCGCGCCCGCCGAAGGCGATGACGCGGCCGCGCATGTCCGTGATCGGAAACATCACGCGGTCGCGGAAGCGATCGTAGGGCACGGGGATGTCGTTGCCGGCGACGAGCAGCCCGGTCTCGACCATGTCGTCGACGGAGATTCCGAGCTGGCCGAGATGCTCCTTGAGCGCGAAGCGGTCGGGCGAGGCATAGCCGAGGCGAAACTGCAACTGCGTCGCCGGCGAGATCGCACGGTCAGCGAGATAACCGCGTGCCTTGGCACCGAGGCGCGAGGCCAGCGTCTCCGCAAAGAATTTTGCGGCAAGATCCATGACGTCATGCAGAGACTTGCGCCGCTGCTCGTGCCGCGCCGCATCCGGCGTCACCGCCGGCAGCGGCAGGCCGGCCAGACTGGCGAGCCGCTCGACGGCTTCGGCAAACGGCAAGCCGTCGGTTTCCATCACGAAGGTGATGATGTCGCCGTGCTTGCCGGAGGAGAAGTCGTGGTAAAAACCCTTCTGGTCGTTGACGTAGAAGGACGGCGTCTTCTCCTGCTGGAACGGCGACAGCCCCTTCCACTCCCGCCCCGCCTTTTTCAGCTTGACGCGCTTGCCCACGACTTCGGACACCGAAAGCCGGGCGCGAAGCTCGTCGAGGAATTGTGGCGTGAAGCGCATGATGCTGATTTCTGGGCTGAGTCGGCATTATGGCCAACCGGATAGGCATATAGGGATGGCCCTCGGAAATACGAAGCATGTGTGGCTTCTCCCGGCTATTCACAGGTCGAAAGTTTCGACGGAAAGCTTGAACCCGGCCCGGTTCCACGCTTCGATAGGGCATGTTCAGGACCTTTCGAGGCGGTCAGAGCGGGGGCTGGCGCATCACCTCGATTTCGCCCGTGACGGGCGAGCCCCTGCCCTTCATGCCAGCGCTGTCGGTCACCGACAGCGAGGCCATCGCGTTGCCGCTGGTGCCCTCGCGCAATGCCTGGCGGCTGGTCGGCGCCGCGAGCAGCTTGCGCTACACTGAGCGCGCCGAGAAGCAGCAGCTGGTGGCCGTCCAGGCCGGCCTCGGCCGACTGGAGGCAACCAGCGCGGCGCTGATCCCGATCCGCAAGTCGCAGGCCTGGTGGGAGCTCACCCAGGAAGAGCGCCGCAGGATCTTCGAGGACAAATCGCATCACATCGCGAGCAGCCTGCGCTACCTGCCCGCCATCGCCCGCCAGCTCTATCACTGCCGCGACCTCGGCGGTCCGTTCGATTTCCTGACCTGGTTCGAATTCGCCCCCACGCACGCCTCGCTGTTCGAGGAGCTGGTCGCGATGCTGAGGCGGACCGAGGAGTGGACCTATGTCGAGCGCGAGGTGGATGTGCGCGTTGTGAAGGAAGTGCTGTCGGCCTAGTGATCCAGGAAACGACCGGACTCGATGACGGGCAGGTCAATGACGGGCCAGTTGTAGACGTAGGTCCAGGCTTTCTCGGTGGCCCCGTCCGGCAGCGTCACGTCGATCAGCTCGCGCAGATATTCCGTCGGTTCAGGAAAGCCCTCGCCGCAGGCTTCGTACATGTCGAGCTCGCCCAAGAGTTCGTCGCCCGCGCGCAGGTGAAAGAGCTCGCCGTGCACGCGATCGGACGGCGCCTCGGACAGCAGCAATCCCGGATAGTGTTTCACCAGGACGAGCCGGCCGCGGCAGGTCGCCTCCCCGAGGAAGTCCGCATGCGCCGCGAGCAGCCGCGCCATCGGATGGTCGAAGCCGCGCATCAGGGTGCCGTAGACGAAAAGGCGATCGGAGGTCATGGAGCTTGTTATCCCGCGAACGGGCGCCCATTCAAGCCGTCTTCGCAATAGTGCTTTGGGGCCCCATGCTTTATAGCCTAGCGGATCAGTGCTGCTTCGACAGGCAACCCCGTATGGATACAGACGCAACAGGCGCGCTATCTCAACTGCTCGGCGAGGGCGAGGCCCATCCGGTCCATGAAGTCAACACGGCCGGCCAATCGCCCTTTCTGCTGACCTCGGATCATTACGGACGGATCCTGCCCCGCGCGCTCGACGATCTCGGCGTCGCAGGCAGCGAGCTGACGCGGCACATTGCCTGGGACATTGGCATTGCCGGCGTCGCCGACCGGCTGGCAGAGATGCTGGATGCGCATTTGATCGCGCAGCGCTACTCGCGGCTGGTGATCGATTGCAACCGCCCGCCGGCCGCCGTGAGCTCGATCCCGTTGATTTCCGAAGCAACCGCGATCCCGGGCAACGAAGGGATCACGGAGCAGCAGCGCACCGCAAGGCGCCGCGAAATCTTCGAGCCCTATCACGGTCGCATCGAGGCCGCGATCGACCGCCGCCTGCACGACAAGAAACCGACGGTGCTGGTGTCGCTGCACAGCTTCACGCCGGTCTATGCCGGCGTCGCACGCCCCTGGCACATCGGCGCACTCTACAATCGCGACACCGTGCTGCCGCAGCTGCTGCTCAGGCACCTCCGCGCCGAGGGCGATCTCGTCGTCGGCGACAACGAGCCCTATGCCGTGAACGACCTCACCGACTACACCATCCCCGTCCACGGCGAGGCCCGCGGCCTCGTCAACACCGGCATCGAGATTCGTCAGGATCTGATCGCCGACCAGTCCGGCCAACAGCAATGGGCCGAGCGGCTGGCGCGGATCTTTGCGGAGATCGAGGTGGAGCTGCGGGCGGCGAGGCTGGTCGACTAGCTCCCCCGTGTCGCGACGAACATCGCGAGCGCGGCGAAGATCGCGGCAATGCCCCACAGCACAAAGGCAATGCGGCCAGCGCCGCCTGCATCGAGCGTTGCCTCGGCCGGGTTGTCGGGATTGACGCGAACCTCGACGGTCGCGCCGTCCTGGTAGCGCGACATCAGCTTGCGCAGCATGTCATCAGAAGCCGACGGCGTACCGGCAGCGACGCGCGCACATTCATTGGTGTAGCTGACGTTCTGATAGAGGTAGGTGTAGGTCACCCGCTTGCCGAACATCTCGGTGCCCCGCGCCTCGCCGGGTTCGCTGGCCTCGCGATAGTCCTCGATCCCCGACAGCTTGATGGTGCCCGGCACCACCGGCCAGCGCGTCGCCATCGACGCCTGCCGGTGCACGGCATACCCCATCAGCGCGATGACGAGGCCGAACGCGGCAAAGGCGACCACGAGGCCGGCGAGATCGGGCCGTCCGACGTGGTGCGCGAGATAGGCATAAGTCTGGTTGAGGCCGAAGGCCGAGCCGAACACGATGGCAAGCACGACCACCGTGCCGATGCCGAGGCAGCCCCACAGCCCCTTGGGAAGGTCGCGCTCGAGCACGGCCTGATCGGGATGGCGAGGATTGTAATAGACGGTGACGATCGTGCCGGCGGGATATTTCGCGAGCTTCTCGGCGACCTGAAAATTGCCGAGGTCCTCGCCGATCGAGATACGGTTGCAGCGCAGCTTGCGGCCACCGACCGAATATTCGTAAGTCACGTTCGCAAAGTTGCGGCTTTCGAGGCGAGAGCCTCCCTCGCGATCGTCGTCGAAAACCTTGACGTCGCGCAATTCGGCGACCGAGGTCATGACCTTGCCGGGCGTTTGCGGCCAGTTTCGCGCCTCGCGCACCTGCCAGGTCTTGACGATGGCGGCGACCAGGATGAGCCCGAGCGGTGCGAGCAGCATCGCATAGACGAACCATGGCAGATCGGGCACGGGCAATTCCTTCGTCGGCGGCAATGTCAGATTGGACGCATTGCCGCTGCGAAGGGTTCAAGCCGGACCGGCTTTGGAGGGGTTATTTTGCCCGGGTCAGCGCCAGCCAGATGCCGCCGCCGATCATGAAGCCGCCGGAGATGCGCGACATCATCCGCGTGCGGCGGGCTGAGAAGAATTTTCGCGCGCGCCCGGCGGCGATGGCGTAGAGCGCGTCCGTCATCACCGCGGTGACCATGAAGGTGGCCCCGAGCAGCGCGACCTGAGGGAAGTGGTCGCGGTTCATGTCCATGAACTGCGGGATGAAGGCGCCGAAAAACACCAGCACCTTCGGGTTCGACAGCAGCACCAGGAAACCTTGCAGGAAGAACCCGCCGCGCGGCGGCGCCGGCGGCTCGTCGACGTTGACGCCCTCGACCGGCGCCCAGATCAGCTTGATGCCGAGCCAGACCAGATAGGCGGCGCCGGCAAAGCGTACCCAGTCGAACCAGTAGCCCATGGTTGCCATCAGCGAGGTCAGGCCGACCGCAACGATGACGATGACGATGGCGAGGCCGGCCTGGGCGCCGGCCACGTTGGTCAGCGCCGCGCGCGTGCCGTGGCGTAGCCCGTTGGCGATGACGAGCGTGACGATCGGACCCGGCAGCAGCGCGAGCGCGATGCAGGTGGCGAGGAAGGCGAGATAGGCTTGCAGGGACATCATGGTGAGGACTCGCTGAGGGCGGTTTGGAGCATTAATGCATGGCGGAGGCGGGAACGGAAGACGTCACCGCTGCAAAGCGCGGGCTGATCAGATCGACATCCGCAACACCCATATTGCGTGCGCCAAAAACGCCATCTTGACATGCAACCTTTTAGTTGCCTATTATCGCAGCCATGGATGAGGTCTTCAAAGCGCTCGCCGATGCGTCACGACGGTCGCTGCTCGACAGGCTTCATGCCAGAAACGGCCAGACGCTGAACGAGCTTTGCGAAGGCCTCGCGATGACGCGCCAGGCCGTGACCAAGCACCTTGTCATCCTCGAGGAGGCCAATCTTGTCACGACCATCAGGCATGGCCGCGAGAAGCTGCACTATCTCAACCCGGTGCCGATCCATCAGATCGGCGAACGCTGGATTAAAAAATTCGAGCGCGGCAAGCTCGCCGCGCTCAGCGAGTTGAAACGCCAGCAGGAGAAGCGCGATGAGTAAGCCGGAGTTCGTCTATGTCACCTACATCGAGACCACACCGGAGAGGCTTTGGGAGGCGCTGACGTCGAGCGAGTTCACCCGGCAATACTGGTTCGGCGCCGAGGTCAGGTCGGACTGGAAAATCGGCTCCCCCTTCGCGCTGCTGCTGGAGGGCGAGATCACCGATTCCGGCGAAATCCTGGAAGCCGATCCACCGCGGCGGTTGTCCTACAGCTTCAAGCACCAGAAGTACGAAGAGCTGCGCGGCGAACCGATCTCGCGGGTGGTCTTCACCATCGAACCGTTCGGCGCGCTCGTGCGTTTGACCGTGCTGCATGACGGCTTCGTCGAAGGCGGGAAGTATCTCGGGGCCGTCTCCAATGGCTGGCCGGCGATCCTGTCCGGGCTCAAGAGCCTCCTGGAGAGAGGCAAGGTGCTCGCCATCCCGTGCACGGCGCTCAACAAGGGATTCGACGCAAAATGAACCTCGATCAATTCAAGCCGCTCACGGTCTACACCATCTACATCGCTTCAACGCCGGAGAAGGTGTGGGAAGCGCTGACCTCGGCCGAGTTCAGCCGCCAATATTTCTTCGGCAATGCCGTGGAGGTGGAGCCGCGACTTGGCGGCGCGTTCATCGTCCGCACGCCGGATGGCGCCCCGCACATCAGCGGCGAGGTGCTCGCATACGATCCGCCGAAAAAGCTGTCGGTGACCTTCAACGTCAACTGGCCCGAGCTGATCGAGAAGCTCGGACCGACTCTCGTGACCTATGACATCGAGCCGGCCGGCGACGCGGTCAGGCTCACCATGAGCGAAGGCCACGACCGGCCGCTCAGCGACGCCATCCTTTCCGGCGGGCGTTCGGGCTGGCCGGCGATCCTGTCGGGGCTGAAGAGCCTGCTGGAGACGGGGAAGGCGCCGCAGATCAAGATGGCGCCGCCGACGCAGATGCTGGCGGCACTGAAGGCGATGGGGATCAAGACGCCGTAGCGGCTGGAATCTGCGACCTCATCGCTTCTTCTTCACCGGCGGCTGAATCTCGTCGATCTTGCGACGGCAATCCCCTTCCGAGTCGTGCGGACCCGAGACAAAGGTCCCGCTGACCTTGATCGCGTACCAGCCCGACTCTACGCCGAGCCGAACCGCTTCATCTGTCTTGACGTGCCGTGGGGAGAGAGCTTGGATCGGTAGAGCTTCCATCGGGTGCTTTCGGTTGGCGTTCGATCTCATATCGAACCGCTGTGGGATTGTTCAGGCATCCGCGGCATGAGCCTGCCGCGTTCGACTCACCACTGGAGACGTCGCGATGAGTTGGCTCCGCCGGTGCAGGAAATGAGCCGTTTCACGTCGAGCGCATGTCGTCGTGGCGCCGCGTGCGCAGAGACGACCGATCTTTCCGGCATTGCCGCACCGTGCGCGCAATCGCCGCAATTAGCTATCGTTTTCTCGCCCCCGCCGCGCTTTTGACGCGCCAGATGCCACTCTCGATCGAATAAGACCGTCGACGTCTTGTGTTCGACCGCTTCGTAGCCATGTTAGGAGCTCAGCCAAGGGAAAGTCGTTCGCATGAAGCTCCGCGTCGGGTTCGAGATGCTGTACGAGTTCCCGCAACCGACGCCCATGATCATGGTGCTGGGCACGCACTTCACGCGCGCCTCCGATGTCATCGTGCCCGATCTGCTGACTACCAGCCCCTCAGTGGTTATCAGTCCCTATCGCGACCTCTTCGGCAATTGGTGCAGCCGCATCGTGGCGCCGGCCGGCAACTTCCGCCTTGCTGCCGATGGCGTCGTTCGCGACAGCGGCCTGCCTGACCCGGCGTTTCCGAACGCGTTTCAGCACGCCGTCGAAGCACTGCCGACCGACACGCTCGTCTATCTGCTCGGCAGTCGCTACTGCGAGACCGATCGCCTGACGGATATCGCATGGAAATTGTTCGAGCAGACGCCGCCGGGCTGGGCGCGGGTCCAGGCGATCTGCGATTTTGTTCATCGCCGCATCACGTTCGGCCATGAGCATGCGCGGGCGACCAAGACAGCCCGGGAAGCTTACGATGAAGGCAAGGGCGTGTGCCGCGACTATGCCCATCTCGCGATCACGTTCTGCCGCTGCATGAACATCCCGGCGCGTTACTGCACCGGCTATCTCAGCGACATCGGCACACCGCAGCCGTGGGCGGCCGGAGATTTCGCGGCTTGGTTCGAGGCCTTCATCGGTGGAAGCTGGCACATGTTCGATCCGCGCAACAACACGCCGCGGATCGGCCGGGTGCTGATCGCGCAGGGACGCGATGCCGCAGACGTTCCGATCACCCAGACCTTCGGCCCGAACACTCTGCTCAATTTCAAGGTATGGACCGACGAGGTCAGCTGATGACAGACGGCACAGCGACCCTCGACGCGGATGAATTTGCCTCGTTAGCCGAGGTCGGCAAGGGCAAGGCGCAACGCGAAATCCCGCAGGTGCATGGCGAGCGTCTGACGGGCCTCGGTTATGCGATCAGGCGCCTCGGCGAACTCGAACTCACCTCATCCGGCGTTCGCCGCCTGGCAACGGGCGCATAGAACGCGGCCGGTGCGTCCGGCTCCCCGCTTACGCCACCGGCACCACCAGGCGCCGATATAGATGCCAGGTCGCGTGCCCCAGCACGGGCAGCGTCACGACCAATCCCAGAAAATACGGCAGCGCCGAGACGATCAGCAGCATCACGATCACGGCGGCCCACGAGATCATCGGCAGCGGGCTCGTCACCACCGCGCGCACGCTCGTCACCATCGCCGTGACGAAATCGACCTCACGATCGAGCAGCAGCGGAAACGACACCACGGTCAGCGCAAACAAAACCAGCGACAGTGCAGCGCCGACCGCGTTGCCGATCGCCAGGAACAGCAGGCCCTCGTTGGTCGTCAGGACCACCGTCATGAATTCCTGGAGGTTCGAGAACGAGGCATGCAGCCCGAGCAGCAAGGCGATCAGAAGCCGCACCTGGTACATCCAGATCACGAAAACGAACAGCGTGACGAAGGCCATCCAACCGATCTCGCTGCGTGAACGTATGGCGGACCAGATCGCGCCGGGCGAGACCGGCTCGCCGCGCTCGCGGCGCCGGCTGACCTCGTAGAGGCCGATCGCCACGAACGGCCCGATCAACGCAAAGCCGGCCGCAAGGGGATAGACGAGATAGACCATGCCGAACGCGGTGAGGCACAGCATGATGACGATGCCGCCGGCCGCGTAGAGCGCACCGAAGCAGAGACCGTAAAACGGCAGCGCCTGGAAATCACGCAGGCCCTCGACCAGCGCTTCGGCGATGTCGGTCGCCGCAACGGGACGCACCACCGGATCGACCTTGCCCGAAATGGACATCGGCTCCCTCCTCATCTGCCGCCGCGATCTCCGTCGCACGCGGATCGACCTCCATGTTAGCGCCTCTCTCCGGCGCGCGCACGCGCGAGTTGATCGCCGACAACGGTATTCCCAAGCCTCCGCCGCGCGCCCGGGGAAAACCACCGCACCGGCGCCGGCGCTCCCTTCAGGAGGCTCAACCGTGATGCACACGGCGCGAAATCTTTCACGCCAGGGGCTTTTTTCGGCCCCGAGCCTATGGACTGAACGGATGGTGGTACCGCAAATTGGGTCTTTGAACGAGCATTCGCGATGACCGGAATGGACCGCCCGACCGATGAGCTTGCGTACCCGGCTACTGATACTCGTGATCGCGGCCATGCTGGTGCCGGCAAGCCTCGTCGGGCTGCGTTTCATGCAGAACAGGACCAGCGAAATCAACGCCGCCCTGGCCAATCTGGCGGCGTCGGCTGACGAGATTGCAAGCGATCTGAGCGAAAAGATTCAGGGCACCGCCCAGCTTCACTATGGGCTGGCCCGTGCGCGCGACCTCGACACGCGCGACAAGGCGGCGTGCTCGGCTTTCCTCTCCGATGTCCGCGAGGAATATCCTCAGTTCACCGGCATCCTGACCATCGATCCGGACGGCAG
This sequence comes from Bradyrhizobium sp. SZCCT0153, assembly GCF_018129995.1. Lineage (GTDB taxonomy): Bacteria > Pseudomonadota > Alphaproteobacteria > Rhizobiales > Xanthobacteraceae > Bradyrhizobium > Bradyrhizobium japonicum_G. The sequence goes on along the minus strand of NZ_JAFCKS010000001.1, from coordinate 717,893 downwards.
CCTGTTCTGCGACTCGCTGCGGACCAACCGCACCCTCGATCTGAGGGATCGCGCCTATTTCAAGCAGGCCCTGGTTTCGCACGGCGTCGTGCTGGAGCCGGTCTTCGGCCGGCTGACCGGAATATCGGTGCTCCAGATCGCATATCCGGTGCGATCGGAGGCAGGCGCGCTGAAACTGATCCTGCTCGCATCGTTCAATCTGCGCAAATTCGCCGAGTACCACCACAAGCGGCTGCTTGGCGAGAAGGAGGTGCTGCTCATCGACGGCAAGGGGACTGTTCTCGTCGCCCCCTCGGGAGCGGGCTGGGCCGAACCCGTGGGCGCGTCGATTGCAGGATCCCACCTGCTGCGCTTCGCGACAGCTCCGGGTCAGAAGGCGTTTCAGGAAGTGACCGATCGCGAGGGCCGAACGCAGGTCTGGGCCGTCGCCCGCTCGCCTTCGACCCGTGACGCCGGCCTCTACGTCCTGGTCGGACGGTCCAAGGACGGACTGGTCGCGGCGGCGAACCGCCGGCTCCACGAGGACATGGCGATCCTCGCGGTGGCCTCGCTGCTGCTGCTGGCCGGCGTATGGATCCTCGCCACCGTGAGCGTCGGGCGCCAGGTCGGGCGGCTCGCCACCATGGCGAAGAGGCTTGGGCTCGGCGATCTCAGCGCGCGAATTCCTCTTCCCCATCCGCGCGGCGAGCTCGGCGGATTGATGACCCTGCTCAACGGCACCGCGGAGTCGCTCGAGCAGCAACGCGCGGCCATCGCAGACCTCAACCAGAAGCTCAGCCAATCGCAGAAGATGGAAGCCATGGGCCAGCTCACCGGCGGCGTGGCGCATGATTTCAACAATCTCTTGACCATCATTCTCGGCAATTCAGAGCATCTCGCCGACAGGCTGGCGGGGAACAAGGAATTGCACCGGATCGCCGGCGACATCGCGACCGCCGCCGAACGCGGCTCCGACCTGACCCGGAGCCTGCTCGCCTTCGCGCGCAAGCAGCCTCTGAGGCCGCGAGACATCGACATCGGCGAGAAGGTTCACGAGATGGAGCCGTTGTTGCGCCGTCCCTTGGGCGAGCACATCGAATGCAGCTTCGCGCTCGAACCGCAGGTGTGGCCGACCAGCGTCGATCCCGGCCAACTGACGACTGCGCTGCTCAATCTCGTGCTCAACGCGCGTGACGTCATGCCGCTGGGCGGCAGGCTGACCATCGCGGTGCGCAACGCCTCGCTCGGTGAATCCGACCTCGACGTCAACGGCGAGCCGCGCGCCGGCGACTATGTCATGGTGGCCGTGACGGACACCGGCAGCGGCATGACCGCCGAGGTGGCGAGCCGGGCGTTCGAACCGTTCTTCACGACCAAGGAGGTCGGCAAGGGGACCGGGCTCGGCCTGAGCATGGTCTACGGGTTTGTGCGGCAGTCCGGCGGCGTGGTGCAGATGCAGTCCGAGCCGGGACAAGGCAGCGTCGTCAGGCTGTTCTTTCCCCGCCTTGCAACGCCGCGAAGCGAGCCTTCGTCGCCCGCCGAACGGATCGTCGCTCCCGACGGAAGCGAGACCATTCTCGTCGTCGAGGACGACGACATGGTTCGGGCCTATGTCGAGAACGAACTGAAAGCGCTCGGCTACCGCGTGATCGCGGCGTCGAACGGCCCCGCAGCCCTCGAATTGTTGCGCGGCTCCGGGGATATCGACCTGCTGTTCACCGACGTCGTGATGCCCGGCGGCATGTTCGGGCCCGAGCTTGCCAGGCAAGCAACCCAGCTGCGGCCGGGGCTCAAGGTGCTGTTCACCTCCGGCTACACCCAAAATCCCGTCAAGGCGCCCGACGGGGCCGGCGACGCCCGCGTCCTGACCAAGCCGTTCCGGCGACGAGACCTCGCCGCGGTGCTGCGATCAGCACTATCGGCGCCGTCGCGCTAAGCCTGCGCCGCGGGACTGTTGGTCAGGAGTGCGACGCGAGGAGAAGCGCCGCACCAAGATTGGCGACGAACAAAGCCGCGTCGATGACGAAGATCCTGAGCATCGGGCCCTTCAGCACGGGCCAGTAAGCCACCCCGACGCGCCCACCGCGCATCATGACCGGAAGGTTGTAGGCGAACTGGCTGAAATGGCAGGCGGCAAAGAACAGGAACAGCACAAGCTGCGCCTCGACCGGCTGGAAGAAAAGCGGACGAGCGGTGAGAAGATAGAGCGACAGAAGCCCGATCGGCAGGTTGATGCCGCCCAGAAAGGCTACGCTGGCCGCCAGGGTCGGCGCGATCGGATTGCCGCGCTCTTCGCGCGGCAGCAAAATCTTCAGTGTGTTGGCTTGCGCAATGCTGAACTGGATGAATGCGCCGCCGAACCAGAGCGCGTTGAGGAGGAGGACGAAATCCGAAAGGTGCATGCCTATTTTCCGTAAAAAGCTTCGCTGCGGACCACGCGGCCCGCGTCGTCGAAATCCATGAACTCGCTGGCGCGCGTGTCGCCGAGTCGCCACCACACCGTCAGGCGCGCGATCAACTCGTCCCAGCTCCAGCTCAGGATCTTCAGGTCTGCGCTCTCGATGTGGCCATAGGCCTCGCGCCAATAGGCGCGGATGTTGTCGGCGCCGGTGACGACAGGAGAGCCGGTCAGAGACAGCGCCAGAGGGCTGCGCATCTGCGCATCGTCGGCAAAATGCGCGACGACCGCGTCGATGTCGACCCGGCACCAGCTCGCGCACCATGCCGCGACGAAGCGTTCGGCGGCCCCGCGGTCCATTTTCTGTACGCTCTTGTCCTGTCCGCCCATGGCGCGGCCCTCCCCCAGATCGTTGCCGGAGAGTGGCAAAGCGCGCACCTCATGTCAACCATGTTGACTTGAGACTTGTCAATTGTTGTCGGCTATCGCTTCCATCACGGCCATCCAGGCCACTGCGCCTCGCGTCCCGACGCGATCGAACGCATCACGCATGACCTTGCGCTCGTGGTCCGACGCCGTTTGCTCGATACGCTGCCCCGTGGCCGTCAGGCGCAGCAGCTTGGAGCGATGCTGCTCGGACGACCGCTTCGACGTCAGGAGCTTGCGCTCCAGCAGGAGATTGAGCGGCCGGTTCAGCGCTTGCTTGGAAATGCCGAGGGTCTCGATCAGCGAGCCGATCGCGATGTCGGGCTGTCGCGCCACCACATAGAGGATGCGATGGTGCGGGCGCGACAGACCCTGCTTTGTCAGATAGTCGTCGGCCTCCAGCGTCATGCCGCGCCAGCCGTAGTACATGAGCTCCAGCGCCGCATCGAGATCGTGCAGCTTCTTCAGCGAAGCGCGGTGAAGGCCCGCGGCTTGAGACATCTTTGGCATTGTCAGAAGCTAACCCCTCGCCCGCAGCTCGCGCCGCAGCACCTTGCCGGTCGCCGTCATCGGCAGCGTCTCGGCGAACGCCACGAAACGCGGATATTCGTGGGCGGCAAGCTGCACCTTGACGAACTCCTGGATTTCGCGCGCGAGTGCGTCGCCAGCCGCGAAGCCCGGGCGCAGCACGATCCAGGCCTTGATCGATTCGGTGCGGATCGGATCGGGAATACCGACCACCGCCGCCATCGCCACCGAGGGATGCTTCATCAGCGTGTGCTCGATCTCGGAGGGACCGACGCGGTAGCCGGCGGTGGTGATGACATCATCCTCGCGGCTGACGTACCAGAAATATCCGTCTTCATCCTGCACGCCGAGATCGCCGGTGAGCAGGAATTCGCCGGCATATTTCTTCGCCGTCGCCTCGGGATTTCGCCAGTATTCGAGCATCGTGCACGGGCACGGCTGGCGCACGCCGATGATGCCGCGCTGGCCGCGTGGCTGCTCCTCGCCCTTGTCGTTGACGATGCGGACGTCGAAACCCGGCGTCGCCTTGCCCATCGAGCCGGGACGGATCGGAAACAGGTTCGAGTTGCTGCCGATCACGAGATTGCACTCGGTCTGACCGAACACTTCATGCGCATCGATGCCGAAGGTCTCCCGAACCCAGCCGAGCAGTTCGCCGCCGAGGGATTCACCGCCGGTAAAGATACTGCGCAGCTTGACGCCGGAATGCTTCACGCCGGCCTGCCGCATCAGCTTCAGCGCCGTCGGCGGCAGGAAGACGTTGCGCACGCCGAGATCGGCCATCATCTGCATCGCTGCCTGCGGCTCGAATTTGCGCGCACGGTGACCGACCAGCGGAATGCCGTGGTACCAGAATGCGAACAAGCCGTTGACGAGGCCGCCGATCCAGGCCCAGTCCGCCGGCGTCCACATCAGATCGCCGGGGCGCGGCAGGAAGTTGTGGCACATCTCGACATTGGGGAGGTGACCGAGCACGACGCGGTGCGCATGCAGCGCCCCCTTGGGATTGCCGGTCGTGCCTGAAGTGTAGATGATCAGCGCGGGATCGTCGGCGGAGGTGTCGACCAGGGCGAAGTCGGGCGATGCGGCCTTCACCGCATCCCAGAACGATTTCGTGCCCGCAGGCGCGCGCTCGCCGACGATGTAGACGTTCTTCAGATCCGGCAGACGATCGCGGATCTTGGCGAGCTTCTCCCAGCCGCCCTCGTCGGTGACGATCGCCTTGGCCTGCGAATTCGACAGGCGGAATTCCAGCGCGTCCTCGCCGAACAGCGCGAACAGAGGAATCGAGATCATCGCCGAACGAAACGCCGCGATATGCACGATCGGCAATTCCAGCGATTGCGACAGGAACACCGCGACGCGGTCGCCGCGGGCAAGTCCATCCGCCTTCAGCACGTTGGCGAAGCGGCGCGACATCTCCGCGACCTCGTCGAAGGAAGTGCGCGTGGCGGCGCCGCTCTCGTCGACATAGACCAGCGCGAGCCGGCCCGTGCCCTCGGCGTGACGATCGCAGCAGGCTTCCGCCATGTTGAAGTGCGCCGGAACGTCCCAGCGGAAGTTGCGATAGAGCTCGTCGTAGGTCTTGGCTTCGGTGAGCATGCACCAGATCCTATCGTACGGTCGCGAAGAACTTGCGGACATCGCGCACGAACAGCTCCGGCTGCTCGAATGCGGCGAAATGGCCTCCCTTCTCCATCGCGCTCCAATGCGTGATACGGGAAAAGTTCGGCTCCATCCAGCGCCGTACCGGCGTGATGATCTCCTTGGGGAACACGGCAACCCCGGTCGGCACGGTGACTTTCGGCGTGGTGCGGCGCTTGCCAAAGCTTTCCCAATAGAGCCGTGCGGAAGAGGTCGCCGTCTGCGTCGCCCAATAGAGCATGACGTTGTCGAGCAGCTCGTCCTTGTCGAAAATGTTCTCGGGATGGCCATTGCAGTCGGTCCAGGCCCAGAATTTCTCCAGGATCCAGGCCGCCTGCCCGCTCGGCGAGTCCGTCAGCGCGTAGCCGAGCGTCTGCGGGCGCGTCGATTGCTGCTTGGAGTAGCCGGAATCGAGGTCGACATAATGCTTGAGGCCGGCAAGCGCGCGCTTCTCCTCGGGTGTCGGCTCGCCCTCGACCTTCGGCGCCGCGTTGAAGGCGAGCGTGATGTGGATGCCGGCGCAATGCCCGGCGTCCTGCGCGCCGAGCGAGGTCGTCACCGCCGAACCCCAGTCGCCGCCCTGCGCGCCATAGCTGACATAGCCGAGGCGATCCATCAGCTTGGCCCAGGTCGCGGCGATGCGATCGACGCCCCAGCCGGTGGTCTTCGGTTTTGCGGAGAACCCAAAGCCCGGCAGCGAGGGACAGATCACGTGGAACGCATCCGCGGGATTGCCGCCATGCGCGGCGGGATCGACCAGCGGCGCGATCACTTTCTGGAATTCGACGATCGAGCCGGGCCAGCCATGGGTGATGATCAACGGCAGCGCTGATGGTTCTTTCGAACGGACGTGCACGAAGTGGATGTCGAGCCCGTCGATCTCGGTCGTGAATTGCTCGAAGCGGTTGAGCTTTACCTCTCGCGCGCGCCAGTCATAGCCATCAGCCCAGTAACCGCAGATCTCCTGGATCCATGTCAGCGGCGCGCCCTGGCTCCAGTCGTCGACCAGCTCCGCCTCCGGCCAGCGCGTGCGGACGAGGCGTGACTTGAGGTCGGTGAGGATGTCGTCGCTGACGGCGATGCGGAACGGCTTGATGACGGTCATCGGTTGCTCCCGATTTATCTATCGGGAGAGAGTAGACCGAACGGGCGCCGCTTCAAAGGTGCCCCCTTCCCCCCACTAGGGGAACGGGGACGAGCTCAGCCAGTCAACGCAGCTTTCACGAGACCGGATGCTTTGCCGAAATCCATCTGCCCGGCGTATTTCGCCCTCAGCACCGCGATCACCTTGCCCATGTCCTTCATGCCGGCTGCGCCCGTCTCCGAGATCGCATCCGAGATCGCCTTCTTCACCTCGTCATCCGCCATCTGCTTCGGCAGATACGCCGAGATCACCGCGATCTCCTCGCGCTCCTGCGCGGCGAGCTCGGCGCGGCCGCCCTTGTCGTAGAGCTCGACCGATTCCTGGCGCTGCTTGATCATCTTCTGGAAGACGCCGAGCAGGTCCGCATCCGACAGCGGCGGCTTGCCGCTGCCGCGCGCTTCGATGTCGGCGTTCTTGATGGTCGAATTGACCATGCGCAGCGTGGACAGCTTGCGCTCGTCCTTGGCCTTCATGGCCTCCTTGACCGCATTGTTGATGTCGTCGCGCAGCATGATCGTGATCCCTTCGAATATCCGACGCCTGATCTAGGCCGTTCGCGTCCCTGAGACAACCGGGGGTCCCAGCCATTCGACCAGCGCCCGCACTGTCGCCTCAGGCTGCTCCGGTTGCGGCAGATGCCCGCAATTCTCCAAAATGACGAGCTTTGCACCGGCGATGCCCTCTACCATCTCCTTCGAGAACGCGTTGGAGATGGTGTTGTCCGCATCGCCTGTCAGCACCAGCGTCGGGCATGTGATCGTCGCAAGCGTGGGCCGCGAATCCACCCGCGCGATGATCGCGGTCTGCTGGCGGAGATAGCCTTCGACGCCGACGTCCTCGCCCTGCTCATCCACGAGCCGGCGAATGCCGGAATCGTCGCGGCGGGAGGGATGCACGAGCTCCGGAAACATCTCCTCGCGCGCGGCACGCAACTCGCCGCGCTTCGCTCGCTCCATCAGGCTGCGGCGGCGCAGGGTCGCTTCCGGCGTATCGGGCCGGGCCTGGGTGTTGATCAGTGCGAGCCTCAAAACCCGCTCGGGCGCCTGGCGCATGATCTCGAACGCGATGTAGCCGCCCATGGAATGGCCGGCGAGCGCGAAGCGCGGCGGCGCCTCGCTCAGAACGCGGCGGGCGATCGCCGCCATGCTGTCGTCGCGGATATGGTTGGCGACCATCACGGGGCCAAAACGCCAGAGCGCCGGGATGACCGGGGCATAGATCCGGGCCGAGGAGGCAAGCCCCGGAACCAGCACGATCGGGGTGGTCTGATCCATTATTGCCTCTCAAGCCCCGGAATTTGCCGGAAATTATTCTGCAGAGCTTTAAGTGCCGGGCGGGAGCTGTCAAATATGCAAAAACGCATGTGAATCGGCGCTTCTCCGCTTTGACGCCGGCGTCCGCTGGGACTATGAACCGGGCTCATGACACAACATGACAACGATCCCGCTTGGCCGGACCACAAACCGACCGCGCTGTTGGTGCTTGCCGACGGCACGGTGCTCGAAGGCTTTGGCCTTGGCGCCGAGGGCCACGCCGTCGGTGAGGTCTGCTTCAACACCGCGATGACCGGTTATGAGGAGATTCTCACCGATCCCTCCTATGCCGGCCAGCTCATCACCTTCACTTTCCCGCATATCGGCAATGTCGGTACCAACGAGGAAGATATCGAGACGGTGAACATGGCCGCGACGCCGGGCGCGCGCGGCGTGATCCTGCGCACCGCGATCACCAATCCCTCCAACTACCGCGCCACCAAGCATCTCGACGCCTGGCTCAAGGCGCGCGGCATCATCGGCCTCTCCGGCATCGACACGAGGGCGCTGACCGCGCTGATCCGCAGCAAGGGCATGCCCAACGCCGTGATCGCACACGCCAGGAACGGCGAGTTCGACCTGCATGGCCTCAAGGAAGAAGCGCGCGAATGGCCGGGCCTCGAGGGCATGGACCTCGTGCCGATGGTCACCTCCGGCCAGCGCTTCACCTGGGACGAGACACCGTGGCTCTGGGACAAGGGTTTTGGCCGGCAGGACAAGCCTGAGTTCAACGTCGTCGCCATCGACTACGGCATCAAGCGCAACATCCTGCGCCTGCTCGCCGGCGTCGGCTGCAAGGTGACGGTGGTGCCGGCGACGACCTCGTCCGAAGACATTCTGGCGATGAAGCCGGACGGCGTGTTCCTGTCCAACGGTCCGGGCGATCCGGCCGCGACCGGCAAATACGCCGTGCCTGTGATCCAGGACGTGATCAAGTCGGGCACGCCGACCTTCGGCATCTGCCTCGGTCACCAGATGCTGGGCCTCGCCGTCGGCGCCAAGACCAGAAAGATGCATCAGGGCCACCACGGCGCCAATCATCCCGTCAAGGACGAGACCACCGGCAAGGTCGAGATCACCTCGATGAACCACGGCTTTGCCGTGGACGAGAAGACCCTGCCGAAGGGCGCGACGCAGACCCACATCTCGCTGTTCGACGGCTCCAATTGCGGTATCCAGCTCGACGGAAAACCGGTGTTCTCGGTGCAGTATCACCCCGAGGCTTCACCCGGTCCGCGCGACTCGCACTATCTGTTCCAGCGCTTTGCCGATCTGATGCGGCAAAAGAAGAGCGCGTAAGGCGCTCTCGCGAGAGCACTTCCACGACAAAAGCCCGGGTCCGCCCCGGGCTTTGTCATTTTGGCGCGCGCCTAGCGCGAGGCCGGAGCGACGGAGGAACGTCGCTTGACGACCTTCGTTGATTCAAACTATTCCGCGCAGGAGCCCCGCCATGGCCGTCGTCCGCGACAATGCCGAGCCACTCGCCATCGTGTTCGAGGATGACGGGCTCGTGCCGAACAACGTTCTCCCCTTCCTGGTCTATCAGGGCGCGGTGAAGCTCGATTCCACGCAGCCGGAAGAGACGATCGAGAGCCTGTTCGAAGCGAACGGCTGGGGCGGCACGTGGCGCAACGGCGTCTTCGACTATCTGCACTATCACGCGACGGTGCATGAGGTGCTCGGCGTCGCGCGTGGCAGCGCCCGTGTTCGCTTCGGCGGCGATCATGGCCAGGAGCTGGAGATCAAGACGGGCGACGTCGCGATCCTGCCGGCCGGCACGGGACATCAGCGCATCAAGGCGAGCGGCGATTTCTGCGTGATCGGTGCTTATCCACCGGGCGCGAAGATGGAGATCACGCGAGCAACGCCGGACAACCATGCCAAGGCGCTGAAGACGATCCCGAAGGTCGCGCTGCCGCCGGCCGATCCGGTCACGGGCAAGGATGGGGCAATGATGCGCCTGTGGCGGTAGTGAGTCGCGAACGCCAGCTGCACACTCCATCGTCGTCCCGGCGAAGGTCGGGACGACGATGCTGATGCAGTCCGACTACGCCTCGTTGCCGCCTTCCTGGCGCGTGGCTTCGAACAGGAACCAGGTGCGGCGCTCGGTCTCGTCGATGAAGTTTTCGAGGATGCTGGCGCTTGCGACGTCGCCGGCGTCATCGCAGACCTCATGCGCCTTGCGCATCGCGCCGGCGACATGCTTGTTGTCCTGCATCAGCTCGCGCAGCATCTCGCGCGGCGGGACGTAGTCCTCGTTGTTGTCCTTGATGGTCTGGAGCTTCGCGACCTGGCCGATCGACTTCAGCGTGGTGCCGCCGATCTTGCGGACGCGCTCGGCCAGCTGATCGGTGGTGGCGAAGATCTGGTCGGACTGCTCGTCGAGCAGCAGATGATAGTCGCGGAAATGCCGGCCGCTGATGTGCCAGTGGAAATTCTTGGTCTTCAGATACAACGCGAAAGCGTCGGCCAGAAGCACGTTGAGCGCCTCCGAGACCTTCTTGACCCCATCAGGTGCAAGATCGGTAGGCGTGTCGAGATCGGGCGAGACCTTGGTCGGGGCTTTGCTCACGGGAAACCTTCCTGTTAGGACGCGGACATTGACGGCGCGCTGCCGCACCCCTAACGCAATGCGGGCAGCGTCGGTTCCTCTGCCGGAACCGTCTGGCCGGGGGCCTTCGGATACCATGGACGATTGGATCGATTATTACGACTCGACGCATACGATCTATGTCAGCAAGCTGCATCGCGACCTGCACTTCCAGATCATTGCGCGGGACATCATCGCCTACATCTCCTCGCCCGAGGCGACCGTGCTGGACTATGCCTGCGGCGAGGCGCTGTCGGCGACCCAGGTTGCATCGGCTTGCGGCCAACTGATCCTCGCCGAGCCTGCGCCCGGCGTGCGCGGCCGTCTGATTGCGCGGTTTGCCCCGAATACAAAAATTCGTGTCCGCTCGCTCGACGACGTCCGCAAGATGCAGGACCAGTCAATCGATCTCGTCGTGATGAACTCGGTCGCGCAATACATGGCGCCGGAAGAGCTCGATGCCGCGCTCCTCAACATCCGGCGATTGTTGACGCCGTCCGGCAAGCTGGTGCTCGGCGACATCCTCCAGCCTGAGGTCGGCATGTTCAGGGACGTCCTGGCTCTGCTCAGCTTCGGCCTGCGTCACGGCTTTTTGAAAGATGCGCTGATCGGGCTGATCAGCACCGCGCTGTCGGATTACCGTCATCTGCGCACGCGCATCGGACTGCAGCGCTACAGCGAGGAGGAGATCACCGCCAAGCTCAAGGCAGCCGGCTTCGCGGTCCAGCGCGCTCAGCGCAACATCGGCCACAATCGCTGGCGCATGACCTTCATCGCGCGGCCGCCTCTGGTCCGTTAAGCATAACGACTGCCTGGGATGGCCTGTCGCACCCCCGATCGGTAATGATCGCTGCGGCCCGGTGGCGGAAGCGTCTACGCGAGGGCGGTGCATCGCTCTTTATCCTGGTTCAAATCCAGGCCGGGTCTCCAGCCTTCGCTGGCTCCGCCAGCTTCGGCCAGGCGAGCCGTATCGTGGCGAAGGCTGCCTCGACGAAGCACGCCGGGCGTAGTCGGGCGTTGGCGCGCAATCGTCCCAGCCTCAACCCGCGGCAGTCACCTCGCACTCCGACAGCAGCTGAAGCCGGTCGGCATCCTTGCTCGCCGAGTTGATGACGGCATCGAGCAGACCGGGAAAACGCGTGTCCAGATCCTCCCGGCGCAGCCGCATGAAGCGGTTGGTCCCCGCGACGCGCGTCAGCATCAGGCCGCATTCGCGCAGCTTGGCGAAGTGGTAGGCGAGATTCGATTTGCCGGCGAGCCCGCTGAAGTCGCCGCAGCAGAGCTCGCTGCTGACACGTTCCTGCTGGGCGAGCTGGTACACGATCGCCAATCGGATCGGATCGCTCAGGCAATCCAGAACCATCGGCAGCTCGATCTGCTCGCGGGTGGGGTGTAGAGGTGTGCGGCTCATGGTCCGAGAATCATAGCGAACTGGCCGGAATGTTCAATAGTTCTTGAACCAATTGACTCCTGACCTTTCGCATACAATAGTTCAATAAACGTTGAACATGAGGATAGATTCAATGAGCGTGCTCTGGCTGGCCCTGGCCGCCTTCGCGATCGGTACGGAAGGCTTTGTCATTGCAGGGCTTTTACCGGCGATCGCCACCGACCTGTCGATTTCCGTCCCCGCAGCCGGACAGTTGGTCACCGCCTACGCCCTGACCTATGCGGTCGGATCGCCGATCCTGGCGGTGACGCTGAACAATATCGACCGCCGCACCGTGCTGGCCCTGGCGCTGTCCACGTTCATTGCCGGCAACCTCGCGGCGATGGTGGCCTCCAACTACGCCCTGTTGCTGGCTTCGCGCATGCTGATGGCCCTGGGTTCAGGCCTGTGCATGCCGACGGCGCTCGCGGTGTCCGTGGCGGTCGCCGCGCCGGAACGGCGAGGCCGTGCGGTGGCGCTGGTCACCTCGGGCCTCACGGTTGCGACCGTCATCGGCGTTCCCCTCGGCAACCTCGTCGGCAGCCTTCTCGGCTGGCGCGCGACCTTTGCCATGGTCGCCCTGATCGGCGCCGTTGCGCTCGCCGGCCTGCTGCTTGGCCTGCCCCGCGGCCTGCCGCGCAACACGGCTTCGCTCGGCGAACGGCTGGCGGTTGCGCGTCACAGCAATGTCCTGATCGCCCTTCTGATCACGATTTTATGGGCGCTCGGCGGCTTCACCGTGTTCACCTATTTCGCGATCCCGCTGCGCAGCCTTGGCTTCGATGCCTCGCAGATCAGCCTCGCGCTGCTTGTGTTCGGCGGCGCCGCCGCAATCGGGAACATGCTCGGCGGCGTCCTTGCCGACCGGCTCGGCACGCTCGCCACCGCAGGCATCGGGCTCGCCGGCATGGCCGGCGCGCTGATCCTGCATTCGCTGGTCCTGAAGCTGATGCCTGCACAGGCGCATTATGCGGTGCTGGGCGCGATCTTCCTGTGGGGCATCTCGGGATGGGCGTTCTATCCGGCCCAGGTCGCCAGCATCATCCGGATCGAGCCGCAGGCCTCGATGATCGCGCTCTCGCTCAACGCCTCCGCGATGTATCTCGGCTTCGCCGTCGGCGGAGCCCTGGGGGGCGCGGTGCTGGCCACCCTCTCGTCCGACGACCTCGGCTGGATCGGCGGAACGAGCGTTGCCGCCTCGCTGCTGGTGCATCTGGCCCGCGGCTGGCAGGCCCGGCCAAAACCGGTCAAAATTGCCGGTTGATGGGTGTTTTTCGGGGTTTCGCCGCCCCGAAAACTGGTCTAAGACCCACCCGCGCGCAGGGGAGACCACCGCGCTCTCGGCCAAAGGGACGCGCAGCAAGCGCGCCCTTTTTTTGTGCCCAAATTCCACTTCGGCGAGAGTTGATGCCCAAACGTACAGACATCACCACCATCCTGATCATCGGCGCCGGTCCCATCGTGATCGGCCAGGCCTGCGAGTTCGACTATTCGGGCACCCAGGCGGTGAAGACGCTGAAGGAAGAGGGCTATCGCATCGTCCTCGTCAATTCCAACCCGGCCACCATCATGACCGACCCGGAATTGGCGGATGCGACCTATATCGAGCCGATCACCCCCGAAATCGTCGCAAAGATCATCGAGAAAGAGCGCCACGTCATTCCCGGCGGCTTCGCGCTGCTGCCGACCATGGGCGGACAGACCGCGCTGAACTGCGCGCTGTCGCTGCGCCGGCAGGGCACGCTGGAAAAGTTTGACGTCGAGATGATCGGCGCGACCGCCGACGCGATCGACAAGGCCGAGGATCGCCAGCTGTTCCGCGAGGCCATGACCAAGATCGGGCTCGAGACGCCGAAGTCGCGGCTCGCCAACGCCTCCGAACTGAAGAAGTCGTTCCGCGACAAATACCAGGCCGAACGCGCGAAGGCGTCGGGTGCCGCGCTCGAAGAGCTCGAGCGCCAGTGGACACTCGGCGAAAGCGACCGCCGCAAGCGCTATCAGGAATATGCGCTCGGCCAGGCGCTGATGGCACTGTCCGAGATCGGCCTGCCCGCGATCATCCGCCCCTCCTTCACCATGGGCGGCACCGGCGGCGGCATCGCCTACAACAAGGAAGAGTTTCTCGACATCATCGAGCGCGGTCTCGACGCGTCTCCGACCAACGAAGTGCTGATCGAGGAATCCGTGCTCGGCTGGAAAGAGTACGAGATGGAGGTGGTGCGCGACAAGAAGGACAATTGCATCATCGTCTGCTCGATCGAGAACCTCGATCCGATGGGCGTGCACACCGGCGATTCCATCACGGTGGCGCCGGCGCTGACGCTGACCGACAAGGAATACCAGATCATGCGCGACGCCTCGCTGGCGGTGCTGCGCGAGATCGGCGTCGAGACCGGCGGCTCCAACGTGCAGTTCGGCGTGAATCCCGAAGACGGCCGCATGGTCGTCATCGAGATGAATCCGCGCGTGTCGCGCTCCTCCGCCTTGGCCTCGAAGGCCACCGGGTTTCCGATCGCAAAGGTCGCCGCCAAGCTCGCGGTTGGCTACACGCTCGACGAAATCGCCAACGACATCACCGGAGGCGCGACGCCGGCCTCGTTCGAACCGACCATCGACTACGTCGTCACCAAGGTGCCGCGTTTCGCCTTCGAGAAATTCCCCGGTGCCTCCACCACGCTGACGACGTCGATGAAATCGGTCGGCGAAGTCATGGCGATCGGCCGCACCTTCCAGGAAAGCCTCCAGAAGGCGCTACGCGGGCTCGAGACCGGTCTCACCGGCCTCGACGAGATCGAGATCGAAGGGCTCGGCCGCGACGACGACAAGAACGCGATCCGCGCCGCGCTCGGCACGCCGACGCCGAACCGGCTGCTGCAGGTCGCCCAGGCCATGCGGCTCGGCTGGTCGAACGAGGAGATCTTCAACTCCTGCAAGATCGATCCGTGGTTCCTCGGCGAGATGCGCGGGATCGTCGACATGGAGGAGAAGGTCAGGAAGAGCGGCCTGCCCGGCAACGCCTTCGGCATGCGCACGCTCAAGGCCATGGGCTTCTCCGATGCGCGGCTCGCGGTGCTCGCGGAGACGACGGAGGCCGAGGTGACGGCGAAGCGACACGCGCTCGGCGTTCGCCCCGTCTACAAGCGCATCGACACCTGCGCGGCCGAGTTCGCTTCGCCGACCGCCTACATGTACTCGACCTACGAGGCGCTGTTCGCGGGTGCGCCCGCGGACGAGAGCACGCCGTCGGACAAGAAGAAGGTCATCATCCTCGGCGGCGGGCCGAACCGCATCGGCCAGGGCATCGAGTTCGACTATTGCTGCTGTCACGCCTGCTTCGCGCTGCATGACGCCGGCTATGAATCCATCATGGTCAACTGCAACCCGGAGACGGTGTCGACCGACTACGACACTGCCGACCGGCTCTATTTCGAGCCGCTCACCGCCGAGGACGTGCTGGAGATCATCGCCAAGGAGCGCACCAACGGCACGCTGCACGGCGTGATCGTGCAGTTCGGCGGCCAGACCCCGCTGAAGCTCGCGCGCGCGCTGGAAGCGGCCGAAGTGCCGATCCTCGGCACCTCCCCCGACGCCATCGACCTTGCGGAAGACCGCGACCGCTTCAAGCGCGTGCTCGACAAGTTGCGGCTGAAGCAGCCGAAGAACGGCATCGCCTATTCGGTCGAGCAGGCGCGCCTGGTCGCAACCGATCTCGGCCTGCCGCTGGTGGTGCGCCCGTCCTACGTGCTCGGCGGCCGCGCGATGCAGATCATCCGCGAAGAGAACCAGCTCAGCGACTATTTGCTCGGCACGCTGCCGGAGCTGGTGCCGGCCGACGTCAAGGCGCGCTACCCGAACGACAAGACCGGGCAGATCAACACCGTGCTCGGCAAGAACCCGCTGCTGTTCGACCGCTATCTGTCCGACGCGACCGAGATCGACGTCGACTGCCTCTGCGACGGCAAGGACACCTTCATCGTCGGCATCATGGAGCACATCGAGGAAGCCGGCATCCATTCCGGAGACAGCGCGTGCTCGCTGCCGCCGCACTCGCTCGATGCCGCGATGATCGGGGAGCTGGAGCGGCAGACCCGCGAGCTCGCGCTCGGCCTCGACGTCGTCGGCCTGATGAACGTGCAATACGCGATCAAGGACGGCGAGATCTACGTGCTCGAGGTCAATCCGCGCGCCTCGCGCACGGTGCCCTTCGTTGCCAAGGTGGTCGGCACGCCCGTTGCGAAGATCGCCGCGCGGATCATGGCCGGCGAAAAGCTCGCCGACTTCAAATTGAAGAAGCCCGACTTCAAGCATGTCGGCGTGAAAGAATCCGTGTTTCCGTTTGCCCGCTTCCCCGGCGTCGATACGGTGCTCGGCCCCGAGATGCGCTCGACCGGCGAGGTCATGGGCATCGACAGCTCCTTCGCAGTGGCGTTTGCCAAGAGCCAACTCGGCGGCGGCACGCGGGTGCCGCGCAAGGGCACGGTGTTCGTCTCGGTCCGCGAGAGCGACAAGACGCGCATCGCCGAGGCCGTCCGCCAGCTGCATTCGCTCGGCTTCAAGGTGCTGGCAACGTCGGGCACGGCGCGCTTCCTGACCGACCAGGGCATCCCGACCGAGAAGGTGAACAAGGTGCTGGAGGGCCGGCCGCACATCGTGGACGCCATCACCAATGGCGACGTCCAGCTCGTCTTCAACACCACCGAAGGCCCGCAGGCGCTCGCCGACAGCCGTTCGCTGCGGCGCGCGGCCCTCTTGCATAAAGTGCCGTATTACACCACTCTTTCCGGGGCCGTGGCGGCCGCGCAGGGCATCCGCGCCTATCTGGGCGGGGACCTTGAGGTTCGGACTCTTCAGAGCTACTTTTCGGAAACCTGATCCGAGCGGAAGGCCAAGCCTTGAAGGGTAAGCCTTGAAGGGTAAGCCTTGAAGGGTAAGCCTCGAGGGGGACACCTTGAGGGGGAAGCCTTTTGCTAAGTGACTGGCGATGAAGCCACAATGGCCGGAGGAACTGTCCGGCCATGCGGTTGTTCTGTTCCGGCGCCAAGCCCACATAACATTCCGGCGGCGGCGTGTTCAGCCCCCGGAAACACTGACGAATCAAGGTTGCCGCGCCCTTTGTTTTTCTGGGCGCGCGGCCGAAGGACGAGAGAAGACATGGAAAAGGTTCCGATGACAGCGGGCGGCTTTGCCGCACTCGGGGAAGAATTGAAGAAGCGCCAGTCCGAGGACCGTCCGCGCATCATCGAGCACATCGCGGAGGCGCGCTCGCACGGCGATTTGTCGGAGAACGCGGAGTATCACGCCGCGAAGGAAGAGCAGTCCCACAATGAAGGCCGCATCGCCGAGCTCGAGGACAAGCTGGCGCGCGCCGACATCATCGACATCTCGAAACTGTCCGGCGACACCATCAAGTTCGGCGCCACCGTGACGCTGGTCGACGAGGACACCGAGAAGAAGGCGGTGTGGCAGATCGTCGGCGAGGTCGAGGCCGACGCCAAGAAGGGCCGCATTTCCATCACCTCGCCGCTCGCGCGCGCGCTGATCGGCAAGAAGAAGGGCTCGACCGTCGAGGTCAACGCACCCGGCGGCGCCAAGGCATACGAGATCACCAAGGTGGAGTGGCGGTAGGGATTTGTCGCTGCCGCGTGATGACGTTTTGGAAAGGCCGCGCGATGTGCGGCCTTTTTGTTTCGGCGTGTTCCTGAGCCTGAGGTGAACCCGCGCGCTCACCACTCGTCATTGCGAGCGCAGCGAAGCAATGACGAAGGAGGCCCTACCGTCTCCCCTTCACGTCCAGCGGCACCGCCGCCTCGTACTTCGAATTGTGCAGCACCAGCGAGGTCCGCACGTTGCGCACATGGGGCGCGGCGGTCAGGTGCGTGACGAAATCCTGGAAGGTCGCCATGTCGGGCGCGACGCATTTCAGGATGAAATCGACTTCGCCCGACAGCATCCAGCACTCACGCACCAGCGGCTCGGCGCGGACGAACTCTTCGAAGGCGCGCAAATCCGCCTCGGCCTGGCTGGAGAGATGCACCGCGGCAAACACCGTGACGTCGAAGCCGAGCTTTCGCGCGTCGAGGAGACCGCGATAACCGTGGATATACCCCTCCTCCTCCAGCGCCCGGACGCGGCGCAGGCAGGGCGGGGGCGAGATACCGACGCGCTTGGCCAGCTCGACATTGGTGATTCGACCGTCGGCCTGAATCTCGGTGAGAATTTTCAGGTCGATCTCGTCTAGGTTCCGCGACACGTGATTGGAACTCCTGGGCCTTTGCGACGGTATTGGTGGGTTTGTCGCAATCCTCATAGCGCAGACGCACCGCGCAGCGCAATTTTATTGCGCGTGCAGTGCAATCGAGTTTTGTTCCCTGTTGGAAAAATCCGCCGACAGGGAATGCAATTCTTGCATAGCTCACCAGAAGGCTTAGATTAGCTCTGATATTTCAGCGCCTCCGCGAGGCCTCCCGGCATGTTCCGCGCCCGCGCTGCAATCCCCCGTGAAAGGCGTCCGTCGAAATGTCCGCCCCTGTCCATGCAAAGGTCGTCATTATTGGCTCCGGCCCCGCCGGCTACACGGCAGCGATCTACGCCGCGCGCGCGATGCTCGAGCCGATCCTGATCCAAGGCATCCAGCCGGGCGGCCAGCTCACCATCACCACCGACGTCGAGAACTATCCGGGCTTCGCCGACGTGATCCAGGGCCCTTGGCTGATGGAGCAGATGGAGAAGCAGGCGCTGCATGTGGGGACACAGATCAAGACCGATCTGGTGATCAAGCTCGACACCTCGCAGCGGCCGTTCCGCCTCACCTGCGATAGCGGCGACGTCTATCTCGCCGACACCGTCATCCTCGCCACCGGCGCCCAGGCGCGCTGGCTCGGGTTGCCGTCCGAAGGCAAATTCCAGGGCGGCGGCGTGTCGGCCTGCGCCACCTGTGACGGCTTCTTCTACCGCAACAAGGAAGTCGTGGTGGTCGGCGGCGGCAATACCGCGGTCGAGGAAGCCCTGTACCTCACCAACCATGCCTCGCAGGTCACCATCGTGCATCGTCGCGATCATTTCCGCGCCGAACGCATCCTGCAGGAGCGCCTGTTCAAGCACCCGAAGATCAAGGTGGTCTGGGACTCGGCCATCGACGAGATCTGCGGCAGCGAGAACCCGAACAAGGTCACCCATGTGCGATTGAAGAACGTCAAGACCGGCGCGCTTACGGACGTGAAGACCGACGGCGTGTTCATCGCCATCGGACACGCGCCGGCGACCGAGCTCGTGGCCGGACAGGTCAAGCTGAAACCCTCGGGCTATGTCGAGGTCGCCCCGAACTCGACCGCGACCTCGGTGCCCGGCCTGTTCGCCGCCGGCGACGTCGCGGACGAAACCTATCGACAGGCCGTGACGGCCGCCGGCCTCGGCTGCATGGCAGCCCTTGAGGCCGAACGATTCTTGGCCCTGCGCGCCAGCGAGCGCGCGGCAGCGGAATAAAGATCATGCCTCGAACACGCGACGGATTTACGGATATGGATTGGGACAAGCTGAAGGTGTTTCACGCGGCAGCTGAAGCGGGCAGCTTCACGCATGCGGGCGAGCAGCTCGGCCTGTCGCAATCGGCGGTGTCGCGCCAGGTCTCGGCGCTGGAGCAGGAGCTCTCGGTCTCGCTGTTCCACCGCCATGCCCGCGGCCTGATCCTCACCGAACAGGGCGACCTCCTGTTCCGCACCGCGCATGACGTCTTCATGCAGCTGCAGGCCGCGCGCGCCAAATTAACCGACAGCCGCGAGCGGCCGAGCGGCGATCTCAAGATCACCACCACGCCCGGCGTCGGCATCAACTGGCTGATCCCGCGGCTCGGCGAATTCACCGCGCTCTATCCGGAAATCCGGATCTCGCTGATCGTCACCGACGAGGAGCTCGACCTCTCGATGCGCGAGGCCGACGTCGCAATCCGCACCCGCAAGCCGACGCAGCCGGATCTCATCCAGCGCAAGCTTTTCGCGATGGGCTTCCATGCCTATTGCTCGCCGGACTACATCAAGCGCTTCGGCACGCCGCGCACGCTCGAGGAGCTCGACTCCCACCGTATCATCACGCTCTCCGACGGCAACTTCGCGCCGCATCTTCAGAACCGCAACTGGCTGGTCGAAGCGGGGCGCAACGGCTCGGGTCCGCGCGAGGCCTATTTCAGGGTCAACAACATCCTCGGCCTCGTCCGCGCCTGTCAGCAGGGCCTCGGCATCGCCGCGCTGCCGGACTATCTGATCGAAGAACAGAGCCGCCTCGTACAGCTGTTCGGCGAATCGGATTCGATCCAGCTCGATACGTATTTCGTCTATCCGGAAGAGCTGAAGACGGTCGCACGCGTGCAGGTGTTCCGCGACTTCGTGGTGAGCAAGGCGCAGCGCTGGCCGTCCTGATTTCCGCATGACTGACATGCGGCTCCGGCGCTTGCTGCAAGCCGCGGGTCAAGCTCATACTGCTTGCACGCTGAGCCTTCGCGTTGCGCATTTGTCCCCCTCCTCCAGTGGCGCGGGAGTTCAGTAATCCCTCTTGGAAGGTGATTGTGTCGGCCTCACGTGGCCAATACCTTAAGCCGGACCCTCTCGGGTCCGGCTTTTTTTCTGTCCGATCAGGCTCTCGCCTTCCGCGTGTATTGACAGTTCCACGCATACCCCGCATCATTTGCAAATGATCACGAAGTCGTGCGCAATCGTTTCGAAAAAAGGCCCCCACCCGGGGACCTCGGATTTTTGCGCGCGCTAATACTGCCTTCGTCATCGCAGCAAATCTTCGAAAACCCCGCCGCCTGGACGGGGTTTTTTCATGTGCCTCCGTCTCAGGTTTTTCCCGAGAAGGAGATGGAACATGACCGGTCTACAAGATCATTTGCACGGCCTCTGGCTGCCGCTGGTGACGCCGTTTCGCGACGGCGCGCTCGACGAGAGGTCGCTGCGACGGCTGACGCGGCACTATTGCGGACAGGCCGTCGACGGCTTCATCCTGGGCGCGACCTCCGGTGAAGGCATGACGCTGCGCGAGGCCGAACTCGAACGGCTCGCCGCCATCGTGCGCGACGAGATGGCCGGCGATCGCCGCAGCATTCCGATCTGCCTCGGCCTGTCGGGCGCGGACACCTCGCGGCTGAAGGAGCGTCTCGACGAGACCGCGGACTGGCCGATCGACGGATATCTGATCGCGAGCCCCTATTATGTTCGGCCGTCGCAGCGCGGGCTGCTGGCGCATTTCGAAGCCCTTGCCGACCACGCCGCCTGGCCGATCGCGCTCTACAACATTCCCTATCGCACCTCGGTCAACATCACCAACCAGACGCTGCTGCGGCTGGCCGAGCATCGCAACATCGTCGGGCTGAAGGATTGCGGCGCGAGCCGCGAGCAATCCATCGCGCTGCTGCGCGACCGTCCCAAGAGTTTTCGCGTGCTGACCGGCGAGGACGTAAATTATCATGAGGCGCTCAGCGACGGCGCCGACGGCGGCATCGTGCTGTCGGCCCATGTCGAGACCGCGACGTTCGCGGCGGTATATGCCGAGCTCAGGCGCGGCAACCATGACGCGGCACAGGCGCACTGGCACGAGGTTGCCGAGCTGACGCGACTGTTGTTCGCAGAGCCCAGCCCCGCACCGGCGAAGTACTGGCTGTGGCGGGCAGGCCTCATCGACAGCCCCGAAGTGCGCCTGCCGATGGTGGAAGTCGGCAGCGAGCTTGCCGCTACGCTCGATCGCGAGATCGAGCGGCGGATGCAGTTGGCGGCGTAGTTCATCTTACCCTCCCCTGGGCGGCACTCCAGGGGAGGGTAAGTGGATTCCGTGGTTAACCGGGCGCGAACGGCCTTCGCTGCTGCCGCATGGCGCGTCCACGGCTCGTTTACGCAATCGCGCCTATCGTTTGCGTTCGACGTCTTTCAAAAGGGGGAATGACCATGGGACAACGCATCCGCCCGACGGCGGCAGACATGTTCGCGCCCGCCGATCTCTTGCGGGGAATTCTGTTGGTGTCGTCGTTCGGGTTCTGGGCGGTGGTGCTCGGCCTGATGCCGGTGCTGGTGTTTCGGATCTGGCTCAGCTGACGCGCATCCCTTTCGGATGGTTAATCCGTGGTAGCACCTGTGTTCGAAAGCGCGCGAAACTGCGACGCGGAATTTTAAAACATCCTGCCTATCGTTCACGTCCATAAGCGAAGAAATCGCGGGGGCGTTTATGAATAGTCATAACGACATGGCGTCGCATTACGACGCCGGACAGCAGGGCTTCACCACCGAGGACATTCTCTGGGCCGCCGGCATCTGGTCGGTGATCCTCACGCTGTCGCCGGTGATCGTGTTCTACATGCTGATGGTGGCGTAACCACCATAGCTATCTCCGAAAACGTAAAACGCGCGGACGTCCGCGCGTTTTTCGTCCGGGGAATGATTTATGAAAATTATGCCGCCTGCTTGTGCATTGCGCCGGACGCCGACGCCGTGCCGCGAATAGCCTTCACTGAACGCTCGATCGCCGCCCACAGCCTTGCGATCTCCTGAGCCGCACGGCTCTCGGCCTGGTATTCCCGCGCGCCCTCGCCGTGGCTCAGCGCCATCAGCAGATCCGAACGGTTGGTGATCTGGCCGCCCCACACCGGAGCACGGAATTTCGCCAGCGCCTCGCGGGCGATGGTCACGATCGGGCTTTCGGACTCGTCGCGGCGCGCCGGCGCACCGTTGAGCACGACCGCGTAGGGCTTGCGCGCCGCACGGCACATCTGGATCGTTTCCTGCACCGCGTTGACGTCGAACACGCCGGGACGGGCGGGGATCACGACCATGGTGGCATTGCGGATGGCGTCGTCGACGACGGCCGACAGGTTCGGCGGCGTGTCGATCAACACCCATTCATAACCGTCGCGCTTGGCAGCGGAGACGATGCCGCTGACCGAGTTCACCGCAGCCTTGATCGGCGGTTCGTTGGTGCCACGCAGCTTGTGCCACAGCGTGAGCGAGCCTTGCGGATCCGCATCGACGAGCAGGATGGGCTTGGTCGCCTTGATCTGCGCGGCAAGATGTGCGGCGAGGGTACTCTTGCCCGAGCCGCCTTTACGCGATGCAAAAACAATAACGTTCATACCTTCGGCCTCCAGATTGACCCCAGGCCGTGAAAATGAATCAGCGCGCTGATTCGGGAAAGAAAAATTTACCGACAGTTGCCTCGCCGCCACGAAATAACAAGGCGTGTTGGCTTTTGAGTCACACTGCGTCGTTCGGCGCTCGACACGAACTGCAATGAAACGCCTTCCGCGCCGGCCAATCGTGCGTTTTTTGAGCAACCGGACCGGACAAGGCGGAATGCAACCTCGCCGCGCAAACCGTCTGGCGACTCTTTTCCATCGCGCGCGGTCGCAATTGTCGCAATCCTTGCGCGCCAGCCGCGCGAACAAAACGAGTCCGGTGGCTGTCGCGGGGCTGAAGCCCGGAAACGCAAATGCCCGGGACCTTGGGCGCGACTACGCGCTTTTGCCCGGGCACGATGAGTTTCAGGCGAGGAACGCTGCGCGCGCGCCCGGCGCTCAGCCTTCGCTTGATTTCTTCTTCTTCGGCGCCGGCTTGGTGGTCTTCTTCGCGGCCTTGGGCGCGATGCTGGTCGGCTTGCCGGCGCGGGCCTCGCCCGGCTCCGGTCCCGGCCGGAAGAAGGCCCGGCACGGCGGCGAGAGCTGCGACTTCTTCTGGATCATGCAGGCGGTGATGGCATCGACGTTCGGTACGAACTCGCCGCACAGCCGCATCGCGTCCGGCGAGCAGGCCTGCTGTTCCTCCGGCGTGTAGGCAAAGCCCGCACCGGGGTGGATCAGGACGGCCAGGGCGATCCCCGCGATCGCAGCAGCCAAGGTTGTCTTAAAGCGGAACGCCGGCATCGATCCCCCCAAATGTCGAGTCGATGCGAATAGTGGGTGAACGGGCGTTGGTTGGCAACGAGGGGCGAGGCGAAAGGTCGGACGTGTGCGGTCTCGGCAACAGCCCCCTCCCCGGCCTCCCCCGCAAGCGGGAGAGGGAGCGCACCTCCTCCTCCGACAAAAAATGCGAAAACAACCCCATGCACAGTAGCCGGGGCACTGAGCGTCCCTGCGAATTTTCATGCTTGCGGATTTTACGAAATCAATTTGACCCGTCGGGCAAAACAGTGGCATGATGGCATGATCGAGGATGCGTGGGGTGGTCGGCTGTCTCCCCCCTTGAGGTGAGGGTCGCATGGCCACCGTATTGATCGTCGCGCCGGTGTTTGCGCTGATCGCGGCCGGCTATGCTGCGGTGCTGTTTCGCTTCGTCTCCGAGGCCGCGCACAAGGGCATCTCCGAATTCGCCTTCAGCATCGCCATCCCCGCGCTGCTGTTCCGCACCATCGTCGTGTCCGAATTCCCCGATGTCAGCCCCTGGCGGATGTGGGGCGCCTATTACGGCGCGCTCGCCATCATCTGGATCGCGGCGCTGGCGCTCTCGGCTCTGCTGCGGCAACGGCGCGAGGATCGCGAGGACGGCGTCGTCTTCGCGATCGGCGCGGTCTACGGCAACATCGTGATGCTCGGCATCCCCATGACGCTCTCGGCGCTTGGCAACGAGGCCGCAGGCCCGATGTCGCTGATCCTGTCGGTGAACACGCCGCTGCTCTGGCTCTGCGGCATCCTGCAGATGGAGCTCGTCAGCCGCAAGCGGACGGGCTCGGTGCTGTCGGTGATCCGGCCCGTGCTCGCGGATCTCGCGCGCAATCCGCTGATGCTGGGGATCGGCCTTGGCGTGGTCTGGCGCTTCACCGGCCTCGGCCTTCATCCCGTCGTCGACAGGACGATCGAGCTGCTCGCACAAGCAGGATCGCCCGCGGCGCTGATCGCGCTCGGCATCAATTTGTTCCGGTTCGAGGTCAAGGGCGAGACGTTGAGCGTCGTCGTGATGAGCGCGCTCAAACTGCTGGCGATGCCGGCGGTCGCGTTCGTGCTGGCAAAACTGCTCGACCTGCCGCCGGTCGCAGCCGGCGTGATCGTGCTGTTCGCGGCGATGCCGACCGGCGCCAACGCGTACATCTTCGCGGTCCAGTATCAGCGGCTGGTGAACCCGGTGTCCGGCGCGGTGGCGCTGGGCACGCTGCTGGCGGCGGTGACGTTACCGGTGGTGGTCATGGTGGTGGCGGGTGTGAAGTAGCTGCTCGCTGTCCCTGCCTGGCGAGCTACGCCTGAATGCCCGGAAAATGACCGTCTTTTGGGGAAATGAAATTCGTTGGTCCGCGAGATGATCTCTGAAGCGCGATGGCTTGAAATGAGATGGCTTGGGACGAGATGGCTTGGGGACGAAGCGTCATCGCGCTGCGGTTCAGTATAAGCAACCGGTGAACGCGGTGTCGGGGACGCTGCTGGCGGGGATGACGTTGCGGTGGGACGGTGAGTGATCCGCTCAAGCAGCCCAGTCCACAATCGCGTCAATGAAAGTCCGAGCTTGTCGGATCGCATCCAGCCGCGTCGCACAGACACCGACCGACACGGTTCGGCCCTTTCCGACCGTCCACTGCCAACCGGACAAATAGCTCATTTCAACGATCGAAAAGCTGACGCCGCGATGTTCCACGGAGAACCTCCGCTGACATGATGCCGTGTCCAAAAAGCCTACTCCAAATGCTGAATATGGTCCAGCCAGCTGAGCCAACAGAGCTGATCTCGGCTGGCGCTCTCGGAGAGCTCGAAACGACCCGGCGAGACCAGGCATAGACGCTAACTTCGTCGTTGACCGTCGCCGTGGCGTACGCGCTCAAACTGCCGGCGATGCCGGCAGCCGCGTTCGTGTTCGCGGCAATGCCGACCGGAGCGAACGCGTACATCTTCGCGGCTCAGTATCGGCGGCTGGTGAACCCGGTGGTCTGGAGCCGTTTGCGCTGGGGACGCTGCTGGCGGCGGTGACTCTACCGGTGGTGGTGGTGGTGGTGGCGCGGTAAGCCCGCTGCCACGATTTTGCCATTGCACGCAAAGGTAGCTATTATGGGATGACAGGCATCACAGGAGGCGGATATGGGACATCGCGAGGGAATGCTCGACGTCATCAAACGCGCTTACGCCGCGCGCGATGACGGTGACGTGGAGGGCCTGGTCGCGGCTTTTCATCCCGAGGGCCTGTTCACGTTGATGGGAGACAAGAGCACGCTCGAACTGACGGGAACTATGCAAGGGCACCCGACCCTGCGCGGGGCTTTCGGCCAATTGATTGCCGACTTCAGCTTCGAAAGCCGCGAAATTCTGGCTGAGTTGGTTGACGGGAATCGTGCCGCAATACATTCCCGCGCTCTCGTTCGACACCACCCAACCGGAAAGACTGCCAGCACCGAGATTCTCGACCTGTTCAGATTTGAGGATGGCAAATTCGCCGAGCTGATTGAGTTCGCGGACACGGCACAAATCAAAGCCATGATCTCCTGACGCGCGATGAGACTGGATTGAATCGTCCTCGCGCAGGGAGAGAAGCCCGGGATCCTCGTGCTCGAATTGCCGCCGGTCGCAGCCGGCGTGATCGTGCTGTTCGCGGCGATGCCGACCAGTGCCAACGCGTACGCGGTCCAGTATCAGCGGCTGTTGAACCCGGTGTCCGGCGCGGTGGCGCTGGGCACGGTGCTGGCGGCGGTGACGTTACCGGTGGTGGTCATGGTGGTGGCACGTCTGGCCGCCAGGCGCGTTCCGCTTCGGCAGGTCGCAACCCGCCGGATCAACGCAATCCCAGGAATGACAGAATTACGCCAACCACGACGACGAGACCGACGATATAGATAATTCCGTTCATGGCTCAACTCCTCAGCGTTGTTTGTCCCTGCCGTATGCAAACACCCCGGCCGCCGAAAAGGTCCGCCGCACCGATTGCCGATTTTTCCCGAACGAAGGAACGAATGGCCTCCCTGCCGCTTCTGAATGCGGGACTGTCTGGAACAAGAGGGATCGATGGGTGTCTGGCATCAAATCGCGAGTGCGACCACGACGATTGCATTTTCGATTTGCCTGTTCATGGCGTCGCAGACGTACGTGGCGTCCCGCTTGTCCGCTGCAGAACTCTCAACCTCGAACGTCCTGAAGCTGCGAAACGCGGGGTATCGCGTGCCGCACGGTCATTGAGCCGGACCGGCATGCCGCTTGCCATATCGCTGATCGTGGACGGCCATGTGCGACCGGGTGATCGCGCGGCTCTGGAGACGCTGCGCATCCACCGTGCCACGATGCTGATAACCTTCAGGCCATGAGCCTGGCGACTGCCGAAAGGGTTATTGAACCCGCTGGCCCGCGCGCCAGGCCATCTCCCAGAAGTCTGCCTCGAGCCGGGTGGCTTCCTTGAAGATCGCAATCAGTTCTGCCTCGCGGGCCGGTGTGGCGTAGAGATCGGCGAGATGCTCCATGTGCGCCCGCGCCTTGGCAGCGACCTCCTGGTACGGCGCGCCGGCATACTCGGCGATCCAGACGCGATAGGCGTTCGTCGCAGCGTCCGCGAGGGGGAGCGAGGCGAGCCGCGTCGCGATCTCCGCGTACCCGATCACGCAGGGGGCCAGCGCCACCTTGAGTGCCAGCAGGTCGCCGCGCATTCCCGCGTCGAGCACGTAGCGTGTATAGGCCAGCATCTCGGCCGCCGGAGGGGCCTGTTCGAGGTCGGCCGGGGATAGACCCCATTCGGCACAGAGCTTCACATGCAGGTTCATCTCGACATCGAGGATGGCCGAAAGGCCCGCCGCTGCTTCACGCATGTCGGCAAGACTGGGCGACTTGTAGACCGCGAGCGCGTAGGCGCGCGCAAACTCGATGAGGAACAGATAGTCCTGAACGAGATAGTGACGAAACGCCGCTTCGGGGAGCGAGCCGTCTGCCAATCCGTTCGTGAAGGGATGCTCGGTGTAGGCCCGCCACTCGGCGGCTGCTGCTGTCTTGAGACGCTCGAAGAAACTCACGATCTTTTTCGCCCGGCTTTCTTGTTCATGAACGTCTTTGGCGAGCTACCGATAGCGCATTGCGGACTGAGGAGCTACGGCGACCACGGACACAATTGGCTCTGAGCAGCGTTGCGGATCGGGCACTCCCTGCGTCGAGAGTTTTGTGCACTGTTACCGTAACATGGCCCTTCTCGTGAGGACCCTCCTCAGGTGTACTTTCCGAGCTTTGACCGCTTGCTCCTTGTGGAGCTGTTGATCAACCTCAGCGCTTCCTCAATTTCGTTGAGACCACGCAACTGAAAGCGAGTGAAACCCGGGCGATCTGTCACCAACGTCAGAGTTGAAGGCATGAAGCTTTCTGCTTCACCGCGCACAGTCACAGATAGGGCCTGCACTCGAGGTTGGACGATCACGTACCAAAAATTGTCGGGCGTGTTGCTGAAATTGTTGCGCTCACCTCGCTTTAGGTCTCCGGGAGATACCTCGCGTACTTTGGTCAGAAGGGTGTGCGCGGCTTCACGCGCTTCACCCTTGAGATGGACATCGACCAGATAGCGGAAATCTTTGTCTCCATGGCCCTGAGCGGCAAGAGCATCTACGCTCTCGCCCAGCGCTGTACCGCCGTCCACGTCTATCACGATGGTTCGAGCAGTTGTTCCGACGTTCAACAGAAGCACTTGCTCGGCCTGCACGGCTAACTCCTCCTTCTCCTCATCGAAGCGGGGCTTGATCACCATGAGCACGCTGGTTTTGCCTTTAGGAATGCTTGGGCTGCCAAACATGGTCAGGTGATGTGGGAGGACCCTTGTTATCCAAATTCCTTGAGATGCCTCGTGACTATCTGGGAAGACGATCTGCATTTTTAATCTCCTGAATGCACTGCACAGATCATCTAACAGATCAATTCTCCGCTGACAAGTCTCGCCAATCCTTTGCGCCCAATAAGGTGGCTCTCTAGTGCCCAACCTTGGGCCTGTCTCAGATGGGAGTAACGGTGACCGGCACAAAACCGGCTTTGAGCAGTTGCGGGCAGTCCCCGCGTCGAGAGTTTGGTGCACTGTCAGCGTAATTCCTCAAACTGCTGGCAATGGCCGGCCGCCGCCTTCCCCTGACCAAGCTGCTCGGTTTGCCTCCGACCGCGGCCAGCGTGGTCGTGCTATTCGCGGCGATGCCGACCGGTGCGAACGCGTACAACTTCGCGATGCAGTACCAGCCGCTGATGAACCCAGTGTCGGGCACGGGAGCTTAGCGCGCTGCTGGCCGCGGTGAGATTGCCGGCGGCGGTGACGATCGTGGCGCGGCTAACAGCTGTTACGGTGACCGCGCACAAAATTCGCAGCGTTGCGGATAGCGCGCCTGTCCTGCTGGATCGGGAGTTTGTGCACTGTCACCGTAACGGAATCTCCTCGACGACCCGAGCCCCTTCTCCGTCGCGAGGTAAGCGAGCGGCGTCGCGCCCGCCGAAGGCGCTTAAAGGCCTGCCGAGTCGGACGCTTCGTCCAGTTGTGGGTACTTTAGCTGCCTAATCCGCGGCTCGAATGCTTTCTTAAAGCGTGAGACTTGTTCGCAGAGCCATTCAAAATATTCGGGCCATTTGGTGCGGTCAGCGAGGTCAGCGGCGCGATCCAGTACGATGACTTTGTCGATTGCATTCGGATTCGGATTCCACTTCAGCGAGCTTCCTATCTCCGTCTCGATCTCAGCTTTCTGCGCTTCAAGCTGCGGCAGCGCTTCGGAAGCGATCCGATTGCTAATATATCCGCCAGAGTTGGAGTTCGACAGCGAATAGGCTCAGGTCGTTGCTAGTATGATCGTTCAGCCATTCAATTGCTTTGCGATGCTCGTCTGTAAACCGCTCGGCTATTCACTCGTGAAAGCACCGACGTGTCCCTCATCCAGGGATTGATTAACAGTGGTGCGGTTGAACAAAAATTACTCCCCGGCATCAATAACCTTGGAGTAAACATACTCAGTCAAGGTGACGCGGTAGCAATCGGAGGAGTAGTTGGGGCGGTCGATTCGGCTATTCGCAGTCTCAAATGAGCGCGCCAATGTGATGTCCAAAGATAAGGCCTATCGCGAATGATGCCAGAAAGAACCTCGACTGAAATTGTAACGTTATGTAAGCAGGAACTTGCTCCTTCCGGCTTTATTGGTCGAAAGGGTACGACTATTTGGCGACGCACAAATCTCAAATTCGATGTTCTCAAGTTCGATGTGATTCCGCGTGCGCGCAGCGAAAAGTGGCGGGTGCCGCTGGGGTCGTTCGGTCTCGAGCCGAGCTGCCTCTTCCCGTTCCTGCCACGCGCTGGGCATGCGCTAACAGACGGATTCCAACCTGAAAAGGGTTTCGGCCAAGTCCGTCTATCGATCCGGGACGAAAGATCGCAACGAGCAGATAAAGCTCCTAGGATTTGGTGTGCGGGCGACGATGGGGTCGTGCAGGACGTCCTTGATACCATCAATAATAACGCTATTCCGTTCTTCCAGCGATTCGAAGACTCAGGAGAGTTGCTGCGAACCTTCCTGGAAGATGAAGATGCCATCGGTCTTGAGGGCGTCTGGGATTTTGGCAAGAAGGGGTCTCCAAAACGCCTTCTGTATACGGGATTTGCCGCGATCGAGTGCGGCA
Source organism: Bradyrhizobium sp. SZCCT0153 (assembly GCF_018129995.1). Lineage (GTDB taxonomy): Bacteria > Pseudomonadota > Alphaproteobacteria > Rhizobiales > Xanthobacteraceae > Bradyrhizobium > Bradyrhizobium japonicum_G. The sequence goes on along the minus strand of NZ_JAFCKS010000001.1, from coordinate 687,886 downwards.
GGTGGGATTTGGCAGTTTCCAGTCTGCTATCCTGCAAGGAAAAGGCTATAGGAATTCCGGAACCTGTAGGCCGATCGGTTCGGGCGGAGTACGTGCCGTACATTCAAGAGGGGATAGCCTGCGCCGAAAACAAGTGCGCATGGAAACACGGTGAAGGCCCGACGGGTTGAGTCCCTCGAAACCCAACTCTTCCGGATCACCGTTCCGCAAAATCCAAATCATCGTCTGACTGATCGTCCCCAATCTGCTGAATAGTCGCCAAGCTCCACGTGCCAATGAAACCAGGCCATGCTGATCATATACTCGGTCGATCAGCTTTCAATCAGACTATCAGCCTAATCTTCCTTCGCACTGAACGCGAAAGCCCAGCGTTCGTTTGCTGCCGCCTGGTCCGCCGCGAACCACCGTTCAGAACTCTCTTTGGCAACCGGATAGGTCTCAGCGTCCGTCTTTCCATCGCCGCCGCCTGTCGGGCCAGCTTGAGGACGTAAATTGGGGGCGACAAACTTTTCAACGAGCCGTTTTGCGAAGCCTTCAAAAGGCCGCTTCCGACCTTTGTTTGGTCAAGTTTCGAGATGATGGGACAGGACTTCTTGGGAAAGCGAAACGTCAGTTCTTTTCACCGAGTCTGAAAATAAATGCGGTCGTCGTGCGCGCATGTCGACGGCAACCGAGGTTCGGTGAAATTTTCAGAATTGGGCGATTCTGCTGTCATGTAAAGCAAGCCGCTCTGGAAGGTTCATTTTGTGATCCGCGGACAAGACGTTGACCTTTGGGGCGTCGGTGGAGCTTCGAGGTTCCCTGAAATGGGGATGGAGAGGGAACTCTTCAAGTCCGGCGCGTGGGGACTCGGGGGCCGGGAAGATGCCCCCTATTCTGGAGGAGGCACATAGCACGGGCCGGCCCTGTTCGATCATCGCAGCGGCATCCGATTGGTCAACGAATCAGGTCAGCCGAGGCTTGCTAACGATACATTCGCTTGTCGTGCCGCGATCTCCAACGCGCCTGCCGGCGGTTAACGCGCGCCTAACAAGGAGAAACTAGCGCGTGAGCGGCTTTGATTTCTTCCGCAGGGCCTTCGGCATGAGGGCGGCAATGCGCGCGTACTCGGACGCCTCAGAGCGCGGCGCGCGGGGAGCCCGCGCATTGATTGATTTCGAGGGACTTTCCATCGCCTCATAGAGTTGTGCGATGTCTTGGTCGGTGAAGAGTTTTGCTCGGCCGATCGTCCGATAAAACGGCTTGTCGGCGATGAACTGGGCAAAAACCCGCTTCGAAACCCGAAAGATCGCGGCGGCCTCGGCGAGCGTGTAGAATTTAGGAGGCATCGTCCGTATACCGCTACTCATGGAGAGAAGGCCCGGCGGGCGTGCCCGCCGATGGATCGCGATCAGGCCTAGGTGGCGCCGGGAAACTTGTTGGTCATGATATCACGGACGATCGAGTCGGGGATTTTGCCGTATTCGAAGCACAGCTTATCTGCCGCCTCGGCCTTTGCTCTCAATCCTTCAATTGTGCTCGCCTGGGCGTTTACGATCTTCTTCTCGAGCCGATCGAGCTCGATGGCGATTTTCTCCGCACCGACGTCGGACAAATGGTTGCTTTTGTCGGTGTCCAATTCTGAGCAAATCTGGCTGACTTTCGCGACTAGCAAGTGGATGTTTTCGTCGGGCGCGCGACCCTTGGCCGCGCCGCCCCTTGTGATCGTGTTGGATGGCTTGGATGGCGAGGCCAGCATCGTGGCAATCTCCCTTGTAGCGTGGATTCGAGTAAACTAAAGTGAACCAAAATAGGTCACATATCTGAATCGTTGTCAAACCGAGATGGGGGGATTTTGAGTGTTTACAGGCGGACAACTGCGCATGGCGCGCGGGTTCCTAAAGTGGTCCGTGAGAGACTTGGCCGAGCGATCGGGCGTGGCCGACTCGACAATCAAGCGCATGGAGCTTGTCGATGGTGAACCTGCAGCGCGGCCGGAAAATATGGAGGCGGTGTTTCGGGTACTCCGCGCCGCCGGCATCATATTCATTCCCGAAAATGGAGGCGGTGCCGGCGTACGCTTGAGAAAGGGACCGTCTCATCGAAAGGCTAGCTCCTAGTGTGGACTGCAAACAAAATTGATGCGGCGCTTCTCGCCTTGCGTCATCAAGCGGTGAGACGCCTTTTCCCGCAATCAATGATCACGAAGGGCGGCCAGCCAGCGGCGCGAGGTGATTGGATTCCCTCGCGGGCGCAGTGGCTGGCAATCGATGATTGCTTGGACGGTTTACCCGAACGCATGCGGTCATCGAAAATCTCCAACGCTCACATCGAAGCGCGCCGCTGGATCGTCTTGGCTGTAACGCGAGCCGCACTCGAATTGGAAACGCGCCGATTTGCGGAACGGGAGCATGGAGCTTCTCTAGAAAATTCCGAGGATGCGGCGCGGCGTCTTGCCGAGGAGATCGCCGACTTCCTCGCTACTGCTCGGGAGTGGCGCGTTGCCCCAAGTTTCGGATATCGCGCCTCGCGGATGAACTACACGCGACACAACGATGTTGCGAAGGCGACCCACGCCGTTCTCGATACGATCGCAAATGCCCGTGACGCCGCACGCAAATTGGCTGAATTTGCTCGGGCCGAGAGGGATCGCCTCATTCCACCGCATGCACCGGGCGACATCTGGCGCCAGGGCTTTGTAGCAACGCTGTGCTTTGGCTGGAAACATTTGACTGGCACCGATCCAACGCCCGACGGCGGTCGTTTCTACCGCTTCGTATCGAAATGCTACGACAGCCTTAAGGGCGGCGGTGGCACCGCGTCGCGTGTCGATGCCGACAGACTTCCACCTTTCGATGATTGGACTGGCGTCATTCGCACGGTCGTAAAAGACTTGAAGGGTCGGCCGGATTGGGATGGTTTCGAGCGATATGATCGTTATCTTGATCCGCCGGGGATGGGTCGTGAGGTGGTTACCGAAACTCTCGCCAAACGCCAGGTTCGCGACACGGAAAAGAGGAATGCCGAGCTTGCCGCCCTCGCCTCGGTGCCCGGTGCCCGCGAGCTGTTCGAGCAGCTCGCCGCTGGGCATCTCGACCGTAAGCCTCGCAAGTCGCGCTCGGAATAGAATCTCGCCGGCTGGCTCTGTACCGGCTGGCCCGGCGATAGCCCCATGGAAGCCCCCCGCGATTTTGGGCGGCTTCAATGGTCATGGATGCGGCGCAAAAGAATCGTAGCCTTTCGGGCTCGGCTGCCCCGCTAAAATCACGGCAAGTGCTCCACCGTAATCGGTGAAGCGCCGGACATCTCCAAGCGCTCCACCGTAACAGCAACGCCCGGGCGGGATGCCCGGCGATAACGCATGGAGCGCGATGATGACTTCTGAAGACGATCTTATCAATGAAATCGAGGCGGCGCGGATGCGCGGCCAGAGCGTGCGAACGCTGCAAATGGAGCGGCTGCGGGGCTCGGGCTGTTGCTACGTGAAGCTTGGGCGATCGGTTCGATATCGGCGCGGCGATGTCCTCGCCTTCATCAAGGCGCGGGTTGTCAGCTCGACCACCGAGGCCGATGCGCGGAGGGCGGCCCATGGCTAAGCGTTTCCTTGAACGCTCCGGTGGCGAATCCAAACAACAGACCGGGCGGGAGGCTCGGCCTTCGGTGCTGCCGTTGCGGCCGGCGCTCCGCATGGTTGGCCGACACTACTTCGACGCCAAGAGCGGCAGCCTGATCAGTGATGGCGTGGTCGAAGTTCTCGGCAACGTCAGCGTGGGCGAAGGGTTCGTTTGTCCGCATAGCGGCGTGTTGCGCCCGGTGAAACTCGGCTGCGGACGCGGCTGCATTTGCATTCAGTGCGACGCCGAGCCGCGCCGCGATGGCAAGCCTCCGAAGGCAACCGTCGCGACGTGCCCTTGCATCAAGTGCCAGCTTCGTCGGGAGCGCCGGGCATGAAAGCCGCATACCGTGAGGATTTGATCCCGGCTTACCGCGTTAAGCGCGATGACGGTGGAATGTCGCTGATGTTCCGGTGTCCGCATTGCCGCGCCGTTCACTGTCATGGCGAACCTGATGGCGAGCGCTCGGTTGTGACCGGCCGGGGGGCTGGCTGCCACGATCCGCTCTCGCCTTGGTTTGGTCGCGGCTACCGCCTGATGATTGTCGGCGCCGTTCGCTCCTCCAAGCAACTGCCGTCAAACGGCGCGGCCGACATCGTGGCCTTGAATGAGGCGATGGCCGACCGATGACAGCACGTAAACCCATCGCTTTCGCGCGCATCGCGTCGGGGGGCACGCGCGCAAGCGGAGTCTATCGTTTCGCGTTGGCTGCCGAGCGGCAGGCGCGAAGGCGCCGAATGGATCGCGCTTAACCCGACACGGGGCGACGCCAAGCCGGGGAGCTTCAAGATCAATCTCCGCACCGGCTCGTGGGCCGACTTCGCTACCGGGGACCGTGGCGGCGATCTCGTGAGTCTCGCCGCATATATTTTTCGCTTGAAGCAAGCCGAGGCCGCGTTGCGCGTGGCCGGCATGCTTGGACTGAATCCGTATGAATGATCCGTTTGCGCCGCTTAGCGGCAAGCCGGCCGCCGCGCCGGCGGTCGAGCCCGAGGCTGGGCGCTCCATTGTTGTTCCAATTCCTGCCAACGCGCCCTCACCGCCTGGGCATCGGCTCGGTAAACCGACCACCACTTGGCGATACACCGACGCCACCGGCGCGTTGCTCGGCTATGTGCACCGCTTTGATCGCGATGACGACAAGCAATTCAGGCCTCAAACCCTGTGGCGAGATAATGCAGCCAGCGCATTTGAATGGCGGTGGGAATCGTGGCCGGCGCCGCGTCCGCTGTACGGCCTCGATCTCCTCGCTGCAAAGCCGAGTGCACCCGTTGTCGTCGTCGAGGGCGAGAAGGCCTGTGACGCCGCTCGCCGTTTGCTGCCGGCGGGCTTGGTAGCAATCACGAGCCCAAACGGCTCGAAGAGCGCGAAGAAAGCTGATTGGTCGCCGCTCACCGGACGGCGCGTGATTATCTGGCCTGATGCGGACGATGCCGGACTGGCATACGCGCAAGCCGTCGCATCGATCGTCGCGCCAATCGCGGCATCCGTGCGCATCGTGTCGCCGCCGGAGTCCTGCGCAGAGGGGTGGGACGCGGCGGACGCCGAGGCCGACGGCTGGGGACCGGATCGCATCGCGGCAGTGATCGACAGCGCGCGCGCTGTCCAAGCTGACAAGCCGGACCAAAGCACCGAACCGGGGGAACGCAAGCGCCGCGAAAATCGCAGCGACGCATTGATGGCCGCGCTTGACGGGCTCGATCTCTGGCACGATGCCGATCTTGTCGCTTACGCCACGATCGAGATTGCCGGCCACGCCGAAAATTGGGCGCTCAAATCGCAGGCTTTCAAGCGATGGCTGGCAAACCTCTCTCGCCTGAAAACCGGACAGGTTCTCAGTAGCTCGACGCTCGACGATGTGATCCGAACACTGGAGGCGATTGCGATCAATGAAAGGCCTCGGCGCGTCGCTTGCCTGCGGACGGGCCGATATGGCGAACATATCTATCTCGATCTCTGCGATGACGCATGGCGCGCCGTCGAGATCACAGCGCACGGATGGCAAGTGATCGAGCGCCCGCCGGTGAAATTCATCCGGACACCGGCAATGCGCGCGTTGCCCGAGCCTGAGGCTGGTGAAGGGATCGAGGTTTTTCGTGATCTCGTCAACGTCAAGGATGACGACAGCTTCAAACTTGTGGTGGCGTTCATGGTCGCCTCGCTGCGCGATCGCGGACCGTATCCGGTTCTCGTGGTGAACGGCGAGCAGGGCACCGGCAAGTCGGTATTCTCGCGCATGGTGCGCGGGCTGATCGACCCGAGCGCCGCACCCATCCGCGCTGCACCAAAAGATGACCGCGACCTTATCGTGTCGGCGATGAATTCGAAAGTTCTCGCTTTCGACAACCTGTCCTCGGTGCCGAATTGGTTGAGTGACGCGCTCTGCCGGATCGCGACGGGCGGCGGCTTCGCAACGCGTATGCTGCACACCGACCGCGACGAGGTGATCTGTGAGGTGCAGTCGCCTGTTATTCTCAATGGAATTCCGTCATTGACTGATCGTGCCGACTTGGCCGATCGCGCGCTCAATGTGCACCTTCGCGTCATTCCCGAGTCGGGACGTCGTCCGGAAGATGCGTTGTGGCAGGATTACCACGAGCGTCAACCGCTGATCCTCGGCGCGCTTCTGGATGCCGTCAGCGCCGGGTTGCGCAACGTTGCGAGCGTCAAGCTGGATCGGCTTCCTCGCATGGCCGATTTCATGAAGTGGATTACAGCGTCGGAGCGCGGTCTCGGCTGGGAATCGGGGGACTTTGTTGCTGCGTACAACCGAAACCGGGCTGATGTTGCGGACGGCGCTTTCGAGGCCGACGCGGTGGCGGTCGCGATCCGGGATTTCATGTGCGCGAGCACTGAGCGGGTTTGGACTGGCACGGCGACTGAATTGCTTAGTCGATTGACCGGGCATTCCAGCGAGACGGTTCGGAGGTCGCGCGCTTGGCCGGCGACGGCATCAGGGCTCGGTAATCGCCTCGATCGCGCCGCGCCCCTTCTGCGAGCCAAAGGCTTCACTATTGACCGGAGGAAGTCGGACGCGCGATTGATCTCGATCATCGCACCTGACGACATGCCAGTCGCGCCAATGCGCCGGGCCGCGCTGCCGCCGCACGCGGCCGACGACGACATCGCGCCGGTCTAACCGCGGCGTCAATCTAAAGGAAGCTTCAATGTCTCAAACATCATTCGATAGCGAGTTGGATTCCGGCCTTTGGCTGTCCGTCGCCGAATTGGCGCGGCTCAAGAATCTGTCCCGCCAAAGCGTTCATGAACGTGTCCGGCGGCTCGTCGAGGCGGGCAACATCGTTACTCGTGGCGAGGGCCGGTCGCTTCGCGTGAACCTCGCGCAATATGACCTTGCGGTTGGCTCGACCGGCGATGCCGCCCGTGAGGCGGGTACGGCGACGAAAGCGATGACCGATGTCGATGCGCCAACATCTTCCGCCTTCCGCGACGCGCAGACGCGAGAGAAACAGTACACTGCCGATTTGAAGTATCTCGAACTTCAACAACGCCTCGGCGAATTGGTGCCTGTCGCCGAGGCGAAGGCGGGGGCGCGCCTCATGGCCGAGGCTGTACTCAAAGTCGTTACGCACCTTCCCTCGCATGCCGACTCTCTCGCGGCAGCCTTCACGAAGGCGGGCATTCCGCAAGTGCGATCCGAATTGAACGCCATCGTTCACAACATGCGCGTGGAGATCGCGGACGCCTTTGGCGTAATTGCAGAGAGCGCCGAGCCGTGGATCGTCGATCCGATTCACGGGATTCAACCAGCCAACCTAAGAAAGGAAAACGTAGAGAGTGATCAAACAGACGACTGCCGAAATTCAGACGCCCATCAGCGACCAAATGACTGATCGCGGCGAGGACGGTCTCGCACTTCGTGTCATAGCAACCGCTGTGCGCGTGAAGCTATACGAGCAAGACATGCTCGACGAACGGAATGGCGCCGGGGCGAGCGCCGCAACTAAGTCTTGAAGGGAAATCATCATGGGTACAATTCTTGAAGCCCTTGCCGTCATCAAAGGCAAGGATGCGACCGGCGGTGCGTTCGATGCCGTCGCCGCGAAAATCAACCGCATCGCGCGTGCGGCGAACGCGCTCAACCGCGATGTGCAGAAGCAATTGAACATGGCTGCGCTTGTCGATCGACAGGCGGGGCGCCTTGAACGCGCCTCGAACACGATCGCGACCGGCGCGAAGATGGCCGCTGGCGCGGCGGCAGCCTATGGCGCCTCTCGGGCCGTTAGCGCTCTCGCGCGTGAGACTGTCAGGGTTTCTTCCGATCGCGCGCATGAGGAAACGCGCATGTCGGCCGCCGGCATGACGGCCGAGGAGATCAAGGAAGCGAACGATCTCGCCGGCGCCATGTCGATGAAGTACAAATCGATTTCGCAAACGGACGCCATGCACACTGCCCGCAACATCCGCTCCGTCGTCGGCAATTTCGAGGAGGCGACTAAAATTCTCGACCCTCTCATGCGCTTGCGTGTCGTCGCGCTCGGAGCGCATCCGGAGAAGGCCGAGGAGCTGGGCGAGGACTTCGACAAGCTCGTCAAAGGCATGGAGATCAAGGGCGTCACTCAGAACGTCGAGAAGTTCAACCACTACATCGACGGCATGGCGAAGGCCGTCAATGTGTTCGGCGACACACTGCGGCCGACCGACTATTATGAGATGTTTAAATATGGTCGCGCGGCAACGAACGCCTTGGGTGACGACTTCATGCTCAAGACGGCACTGACGCTGGCGCAAGAGTTGGGCGGATCGTCGGCCGGTAAGGCGCTGTCGAGCTTCTACACCCAATTCGTCGGCGGCAAGATGTCCAATAAGGCGCTTGAGCAGGCGTTCAAATATGGCCTGATCACCGACGAGTCCAAGGTGATCAAGACATCGACCGGCAACGTCAAGGGCGTGTTGCCGGGCGCGTTCGCCGGTCAGGAATACTTGCAGCCCGGCAAGACCGATCCCTACGGATGGGTGAACGACGTGCTGTTGCCGACACTTGCGGCGAAGGGCGTCACCGATCCAACGCAAATCCAAGAGGTGATTGCAGCGCTCGCATCGCAACAGACGACGGCGCAGATGATGAGCATCTTTGCCACGCAACAGGCCCGCATCAAAAAAGATGCCGAGTTGATTGCGCATGCCAAGGGCGGTGCGGCGGCCGAGGACTTCCAAAAGAACGATCCGAAGGTGATCGCCAAGTCGATCGGTGCCCAACTCGACAACACGCTCGCGAACACGACGGCGCCGATGATGCCGGCGGTTAATCAGGGCATGAATTGGCTTGCGAGCGGGCTCGCCTATACCGCTGAGCACGGCAAGACAAGACCGGGAGATATCGTTGCCGGCGGCGGCTGGCTTGCGGCGATGACGGGTGCACTCGGCGCGGATGGCATCGGCAAAACGGCAGAGTTCATTACTGGCAAGGGCGGTAGTTTCGGCTTGAGCAAGGCTGTCGCGGCGATGGCGCCGATGCTCGCGCTCACGCAAATCGCCGACGCCGCGCTCGATGACGACGACATCAACCGACTGCGGCGGTATGAGGCCGGGCCGCGCTATCGCTTCGATCAATTGAAAGCGATCGAGGACTCGGAAACGGCGGCCGACATCTACGGCCACGACGATCCGGCCTATGACGCGCAACTCAAGGCGCTCAATGATGCCAAGCGCGCCAGGATCGAGGCGAGCCTGACCGATCTCGGCTATGCCGGGCCGGGCACGCCGGGGCGCGGGCAGATGGCGTCGTCTTGGACGATCGACGACATCCGCAAGGCGACTGGCATCGGCGGGAGCGGCGAGTCCGTCGAGGCTAAGGTTGTTGGCGAGGCGACGCTCAAAACGGAGGTGACGGTCTCGCCGTCGCCCGACTTCCTCACGCGGGTGCAACAGACCGTGCAGAACGGCATCAACGCTTTCCGATCGAGCGGCGGCCCGGCAACGGGCTCCTCCGGATCAACGGGCCGGTCGATGCCGGAAGCGGGGCCGCCTCAGTAGCGCTAGAGCGCCGCTAGGCTTCGCAGCGGCGGGCGCCCATGCGTCAAAATCACAAAGCTTGGGCGCATCCAGCCCGACACGTTGAAACAGCGGTCCATTTGGGCCGCTGTTTTGTTTCGTACGACACAAATTCTCCCGGTCGCGCGGCGCGGCGTTCGGCGTGTGGCTTACTGCTTCCGCCTTGGCGCGCTAGCCTTGGGCGTCGGGCCGCTTGGGCAACGCATCATTGGCGCCCTCGATGACGTCCGCTGGCGCGCGCTTCCTTCGCGGTGCGCCGCGCCGTCGCCGGTGCGCACGTGGTCACCCCGAGGCGATGTCGAGAGAAGCTTCGCCCGCTCGCTGGCTGCACCTGCCCCCGCCGCCCCCCTCGCCGCTCGCGCTCGGCACGCTGCCCGTGCATGTCGGCGATCATGGAGACGCATCGTCACGCCCTCGATCGTGTCCTCGCATGGCGCGCGCTTCCCTTCGTGGCGCGCCCTCCGGCCTGCGGCAGCCCTATTGGGCGCGGGTCCTTCCCGGGGGGCTAGCCCCTACGGCACAAGCGCGCCCCGAAAACCCGCCAGCCGCAAAGTTGGGATTCTCACCTGACAACCCTGACGTATCGCACCCCGCGCGCGCCACAGCGTCAGGATCGCGCCAAGCCCCCTGACGATCCCGAATTTTCCGGACGGCTCGGGCGGCACCGGACGGAAAACCACACGCATGAGCAACCCGCATGGCTATAGCGTTTCGGACGACTTGGACGGCTTGGACGGCCGCATTTCCTATTTGAGAGAAAATAGCTTCATGTAGAGGTGCGAACAGGCGGACACATGCCGCGATTGCATGGCTTGCGCGTTTCGCCAACCCCGGTCAGCGGTGCGGCAAAGGTGTGAGCGAGGGGGTGGGGAATTGATCTCCAGAGGCCGCGAAACTCTTCTCGCTGCTTGCTATTTGCTTGCGCGAAATTGTGATCGAGCGGCCAGTCAAGGCGACTCAATCGGCAAGGTGTTGATCTTAAATTAGAAAATCTGGTACAGTTGGGTGGGAACCCTAAACCGCCAATTTCCCTACTGAAAAGACTGAGGAATTTGCGCTCGCCTCCTGCTGTTTTGTAGCACGCCTTTGTATTTTCCAATATCTCGGTGTTGGCCGCAGGGCGTCCTCAGGGAGCGGGTGCAGTCCGCGCTGCTCGCTCAATGTCAGTATTCGCCGGGCTTCCAGTCAGTCACTACTGCGGCCACATGGGTGAAGCCCAGTGCTGCAGACAGGTGGAAGCGGTGAAAACCGTCGCGGAGCTCGTATCGCGCTTCCCCTGCCCGCCGAAAGAGAACCACCGGTGGGAGCGGTGAGTTGTCACGTATGGCCGACAGGATGCTGGCGCTCCGCAGGACACCCGGCCTGTCGGGGTCGGGCTTGTCAAAGTTCAGGACACCCGCATGACGCGTCGGAGGATCAATCAGCGAAATCTCGACAAGGCCTTCTGCACCTTCAGAGGCTGGCGCCGATCCCACGCAAACGAAATCACCCATCCCGGCCTTTCTCACCAAGGCACGCGCTTCGTTCAACACGCCTTCGTCTATCGGCAAAGGAACAGCACTATGTTTTCCATACGTCAGCACCGCCAAAGTACTTCTTCTTCCAAATGTTCAGGTGCTCGAGGTAGACGGCCTTCGTTGTGAGTATGCGCTCGTCAACGGCCTTGAATGACGCGGCGAATACGATGCCTGCATTGCAGACCATCTTTGCGGCTTCGCCCATCCACGCTTCGAAGTTCAGCTCTCGATAGAAAGGTCCTATTTCCCCCAACATATCGTTAGTTGTCATTTTGAACCCACTTGGCGTGGCATGGGTCGCGTGATGGGAAATCAGGTCATAGAGTTCCTTGCGCTTTCCCTCTTTGAAACTGTCACGAGCGTCCAGCGCGCTCCTAATCGCATTTGGCCCATACTTCCCCCTCAGTTCCCGTTGGGTTGCACTGCTCCAACTACTGATTTGCTCGGGGTGAGTGCCTAAGTAGTCGATCAGAAAGAAGGTTTCGAGGAAGTCACGCAGCGATGAAAATGCACCCTGATAGTATCCCGAGTAGGCCAGCTTGATCGAACCGGCTGCCGTATTGAAAAGGCGAATGCCAAGGAACTGCATAGTAAGTTCGTCTTCGCTCTTGTGCTGGTACTCATGCAACAGCGCCCAAATCATATTCATCGCCTCTCGGATGATATGAATGTGGTCGCCCAAGTCTTCCTTCGAAACCACGAGCTTTTGATGCTCTCCGCGGAGCCTCTCTTCCTCCCGATGGAGCGTCTCCAGGTTATCGACGATTTCCACGATTGCCTCCGGCCCCGCTCCGGTATCGACGTCCAATGCACTATCGCAACCACGTCATCGGGTGCGTTGATCTGACCGGACCTGATGCGCCAATGATCCTTCAAGCCGTTCAAGCTCCTCCTCGCCGGGCAGCTTTGGAATTGCCATCCAGTACTTGGGTTCTCCGGTTAGCCGTCGGGGAGCGAAAGGGTCCGAGATTGCGTGATCGGCCAGATCAAGATCGAAAAGCGGTATGTGCTTGTGCGGCAGGATCACCTTGGCGAGATGGCGCACCCCATTGAACGCACTAAGGGCAGATGCCTCAGACGGCGTACGGCCTTCGTGTGCTAAGTCGTTTCTTGCTTTTCGAGCAACCGATAGCTCCTGAAGTGCGCCAGCGCTCAGATAGCCCAACTGGTGAAGCAATTCTAACTTTACGGCAACGGTCCAAGTTCTGTTGTCTCCGAGTTGATCCCGTCTTGCTTTGGGAGCACTCACGGCTTCCGCTCTCTTGATGATGGCATCGTTCCAAACGTGAGACACAAGTTGCTCGATGACAATCCAAAGATTGGAGAGACCCGCGCTCCAATCGCGGCGAGCAATACCTGTTACGCCCTTCAATAAGATATCGCCGCGAAGTCTGGTGATTTCGTCCAACACGGACAATCCCGTTTTCATCGCATCAACCAGGATCGAAAATTGCACAGTGCGCGGGTCCATCAGCAAAATGGCCTCAAGAGCCGAAGCCTTGCGGTACCTAATCTGCTCGTGAAAACGGTTTGGGGCAGCTAATCCTGTTTTGTGACTGCGCACATACTTCCAGTCGATAACCGACCCCAAATCAAGGCTATCCGACGAAATCGCTTCGCAATACACACCACCAATCAAAAAGCCGGCCAGACAACGGTTAAAAAACTCGACCGAAGCGTGATCCGCCTGCAGCTCCTTGATCGGCGGGAGGGCAAGTGCGCCGTCTCTAGTTACGACTAGGTTGAATGGGGCCGGCAGTCCGACGTCTATTCCTCCGACAATTTCGTGAAGCTTCACATAGTCCCAGTTGAGAGCATTCACGTCGTCTATTGAGACTTGCCAAGGCGTCAGCGTTTCCGCTTCAACGATGCGAAAGGGCTCAAGGTACGCGATCAAGCAATGCACGCGGCGGTTCGCAAGCTCGATGTGCAATTCATCGGTCAAGCGAAAACACCCAACGCGGGAAGAAGGTCATCGAAATCGCCGAGAGAGAACTCCGGGCCGGTTCGAAACACCTGAACAACCTTCCGCGCGGTGTCCGCGTCCACGCGCTTTCCCTCCTTACCCGTCTTCCTGAGCACAAGAATGTCACCCTTCAGCTCAATGACCGAGAGATCCTTCTTCAAACGAGACGCCGAATACTCAGACAAATCGACCATGTAGACTTCGGATCTCTCCCCGACCTCATGAGCCTCAGACAGGCTCGATTTGACGAGGTGGATCACTCTGAGGTCTACGAGGCTCTGGAGGAGCCGGTAGGCATCGGTATGGTCGTTTTTGTCTCGGAGGCCAATCCGAAAAAAGGAAAAATGCCGTTCGTCGATGCAGAACCTTCGGATGCGGTCCAATGCGGTCAGGCGGACGGAGGCTTGACCGGTCGATGCCGCAGCATCCTCCTCAAGATCATTCCTTTTCTGCTTACCTGCTTCACCGGCAGCTTCATTGACGTCCTGAGCGCCGACCTGTCTTGCGTTGTCTCGTAGTCTTGCAATCTGAACCGACCTAGCTGCTACCGTTAGAAAGTCTCTCGGAACGCCGCCTGATGCCAAGACTAACCGGTCAAGCGCCGCAGGAGAAAGAACACCAGTGCGGTTAGATATGTTCGAAGCGCTAAGGTAGGTTTGCAGGACATTGCTGAGGAAGCCGCGGGCTTTCTTGGGCTCTTCCAAAGTTATGTCCAGCGTAATCTCGGCCGCATCATGACCGCTCTGGAGCCCCACAGGAGGGTGATCCGTAAAGGTTTTGCACTGGTTCCTGATCCCCGCGACCTTCAGCCACGCGGCCGTGTCCCGCGTAATCCCGTGCAATAAATCCAAGAAGCGAGGTTGGTCCTTCATCTCAAGATAGTGAAGGTCGTCAATGAATATGAACAAATCTCCGGCCATTTCGGCGCATAAGAGGGCCACCAGACGCTGCGCGTCCGGGATGAGCTGCGCCACCTTTTGCTCCGGGAGCGATGAAAGGTCAGACAGAGATTGGACCCGGCGCGCGAGGTCATCGGCCTTAGCAATGCTAGCGGGGGATAGGGTTCGCTGCTTATGCAGGACGCTCGGTAGCTCGCAAATCCGCTTAACAACCGTCAGAAATGACCTGTTCGCGTCCAGCCCTCTTAACACCTGCATGTTGATCCATAGGACCGCACCCGACGCTCTTTCGACCCGCCTCTTCACTTCCAGAAGCAGGGCTGTCTTTCCGACGCCACGACGACCGAAGATGAGATGATGCCGGCGGGTGACCGCAACCCGGAGGTTCTCGGCGGCGTCTTTGATGTACTCCAAGCTCGGCTGCTGTTCCGATGTCCGAGAGCGCTCGTTTAGAAGCTCAATTAGCTTGCTAACTCGTTCATCATTGATTGAGTGAACCGCACTGGCGACCTCTTGGCTTGAAACCTTTGCTTGGCGAACGACGACCAAGTTTCCGGGCCCTAGTGTGCCTTCAACTTGGGTACTCGTTCGCATGGCTTGTTCGAACGCGGAGGGGTCTACCTCAACCACGTAAATCGTTTCTCCAGGAAATGACCGGACTTCCACCCCACGAACGACCACCCCATTCTCGGCGAAGCTTTTTCTGACGTTCTCGGGCATCAAACGTTACACCCCTCTGATCTCAGGTATGTCGAGCACACCACAATGAAGTCGTTGGCCGTGCTCAGCACTGTTGCGCTTGCTCGCTTGAACTGAGGATCAGAGACCATGAACGGCTCATAGTCCGCCTCGTTGCGCTTCAGCCGCGCATCCTTGATCTTATTCCTCCAGACTTCGACATCCGGTAAATCTGGCGGAAGTCCCGTCGCTACCTTGTCATGCTCCTCATAGTCATCGCCGGGATGGCTCAGGAACGACACGGCCCGAGCTGAGTGGTAGATGGAATAGTACGCTCGCGAGACGACATCCCTATATAGAACAGGCCTGTGAGACATCAGGTGCCGTGAGCTGCGAAGGAAACGCTTAGCTAGCTTCAACCGTGCGGAGCTCGCCTGTCGCAACAGGTCTTCGAGAGGCACGCCCGCGAGACCCGCTAGGCGCACTCCATTCTGCATATGATTGATCTGGTTCTTTTTGAATTTTTGTAGCTTGAAGAGCTCGTGCTCAATCGGCGTCAACGCCATCGTTCCGTTTCCCCACCCCAATTCCGCGTGAGGCCTACACGACGTCAGGCGTCATCCTCGATCTAGGCATCTCATGCGAACCCTCACCCGCAACACTAGCATGGATTGCGTCAACTAACGCGCGAGTTCCGGCCCAGCGAAATTACGGTGGGTAGATATCCATCTTGCAAAATACCCGAAGGCGTGTATCTATTTCTCAAGAATAAGATACGTAAATTGGAACCAACTCATGAGAAAGACATCGAAATCGATCAAGGCATTCGCGTATTTGAGGACTTCCTCGGCGGCCAATATCGGGGAGGACAAGGACAGCGGCCGCAGACAACTGCAGGCCATCGAGACGTTCGCAAAGCGAGCTGGCATTGAGCTGGCGGGCACCTACCATGACGAAGCGGTGAAGGGCTCTGACCCAATCGACACTCGTCCCGGCTTTGCTGAGATGCTTGAGGCTTTGGAGGCCAACGGCACCAAAACAATTGTCGTCGAGACGGCTAACCGATTTGCACGCGACCTAATGGTCCAAGAGGTCGGATTTGCGATGCTCAGAGCTCGCGGCTTCGATCTGATCGCCGCTGATAGCCCAACGTCGTTCTTGGACGATACGCCCACCGCTCGGCTAATCAGGCAGGTCCTTGGAGCAGTGTCTGAGTTTGAGAAGGCGATGTTGGTGGCAAAACTGAGAGGCGCGCGGGATCGTAAGAGACGCGCGGGAATTAAGGTGGAAGGGCGCAAGTCTATCGCGGAGGAACGACCTGAGACTGTTGCCTTCGCCCGCCAGCTGGCACGGGCGCGACCAAAGGGTGGCAAGCGGTCCCTTAGAGAAATCTCTGCAGCCCTCGCGGATGCAGGGCACATGACGCAGACAGGCAAGCCCTATGCACCGACCGCTGTGAAGCTGATGCTCGTCCGCACCTCACGGCCTTCGATCACCGCAGTTGACGGAGCAACCGATTAACACCGGCTGGCTTTGCAATTTCTGTGGGTCCCATCTGGCCACCGGGTCCCATTCCTGATCGACCCCGCCCCCCCGCCTTCAAAATATGGGGGCTAAAGCGCCAAGCGCTATCAGACTGACCGATGCACTCCGCTTCCCTCGGGTCCCGCTGAGGGTCAGATGGTGTGGTGCCGCGCTTTCACCTTCGACCTCAATGAGCCTTGTGTCGGGAGACAAAAGGCCTCTGTTTCGTTAGCTGCATACGAACACCCGCGCATCTTGTGGGCTTTCTTTGCATCATCAAGGCGTTAGCGGCCTATCACGCCCACTCCCAGTAGAAAGGCGGCGCTTGCGTCGGACTGCTTTGGGCCGAGCGGCAAGGAGGAGCCGTAGAACCTGCTCGGTACGATCCAGCATCCCCTTTGCCTTCGGACCCGCCGACATGAATTTGATGAGTTCTCCAGAAGACCTAATCGTCTTCTCTGGAGTGCCCTTTTTGTGCCTCATCAGGCTCCGGGGCCACGCACCAAAGCCGTTCCTGTGTCCCCTGTACTTGCTCGCGGATCGCTTGAGGATGTCGCGCATCCGCAACACGGTCCTGTAGGAAACGCCGATTTTAAGCGCCAGCTCGCCCAAGGGCACCAGGTTATCCCCGCGCCTTGCGTTGTCTGGTCGATTGGTGTCATCGGCGCTGAACTCACGAGCCGCACGCACCCAAGTGCTCAAAGGAACTTTCAGGCGCTGCAAGGGTGTTCCCACGGTGACGCTGAAATTGCGACGACACCGCTTGCACTGGTAAAGCCCCTCCCGATGGGTGCGCTTCTCACCACCGATTATGAACACGGTAGGTTCTCGGGCGTCACAGCGAGGGCATTGGGGACCATCGGGCCATCGCAATGCCTCCAGAAGCTGACGGGCGGCACCATCGTGTTCGAAGGGAGAAGGCAAGGGAAGCTCCGGCACGCCTCTGATCTACGCGTTTCGTTAGCTGCATACAAGAACCCCTCATGCCGCTTTGAATTGCATCTGCTTCAGACACTTAGAAGCCGCCACCACGCCCTTCTGCACGAAAGCGGGCCTTCCGTGCCTCGCTAACTCAACATCAAACCGTCGGTAAAGCCTTGGCGCGAACACCAAGGATACCTCAGCACTGGCAGCGGCGCCTGAGGCTCAAGAGAAGTTCACTGATGGGGTTTTGATGATTGATGGCTCTTTGGTGAGCCAAGCAGCCGGCTCGATTGGTGAGGGCTCCCTGTGGCGCCGGAGGAATGCCCTTGAGCCGCTTTTGCGACGTCGGAGCGGAAGTCCCTATCCTGTCATAAACTGTATCGGTGATCAGGAAATATCCCCCTGAGACCTCTAATGACCATCTTCTATTAGAGCTTCTGGGGGGTGATTTACGAGAACACTACCCCAACCAACCCCTGAGCCTCCACTACCTCCTTTAGAGCCTTCAGGGGCTCCTTCGGCTGGTCTATCCAGACCAACCATTTTCATAAACCCACAGTCACAAGCCTTCTCACGGTGCTCCTCTGAGTTCACCGCGCGGCTTGTCGTGTCCTACAAGGAACACCAACATTATGGACGTCACCACACTACCGAAAGCAAAACATGCACTCGTGTGCCCGCAGGATTTCAGCCAGCGCATGAACTCGCACTGGACTAAATCTCGCTCCGAAGGCGGCCTTGGTCAACACTCCTCGTCAGACCTTCAGACGCTCTGGAGGATCATGGGTGAGAACTTCGGAACCTCCATCGTTGAAGCAGCCAGCGGTGTTCAATCTCCATGGCGCATTTTGCAGCCTCCAACCGGCACTGGTAAAACCCAAGGCACTTGCGTGTACGCCGCTATGCAAGCGGACCTCAATCGGGAGACCGCGGACACCCTTAAGCCTGTCGGCATGCTCATCGTCACGCGACTGAGGGAAGATGCGAACAGCATTCAGAACACAATCAATGGACTGGCGGGACGCTCAGTAGCTGTCGTGCACCACTCGGACAACTACGCCAAACCGGAAGAGCTGCATGAGAGCGACGTGGTGATCATCACCCACCAAGCGTTCCTGAATGCCAAGCGGAACCTCAAGGGCCAAGACTGGCGGCCTTGGGACCGACTTGTGTCTTGGAAAGGCGGACAGCGGCTACTCACCATCATTGACGAGGCGCTTGCCAATGTCGTGGACGAGAGCAGCGCCACGACTGAGAACTTGGCTTTCGTCATTGGCCTCATTCCGCCTGCGGTGCGCGCTGAATTGCCTGAGCAAGTTGCCGTTCTCGAAGAGGTGCACAAGGTGCTCCTCGCATATGTTGACCTTGAGGACCTCGACGGCGCTATGTCGCTGATCTGGGGAGAAGGGAGCGCGCCCGCGTGCGTAGACTTCGCACCTCTCATCTCGGCCATGCTGGCTCTCCCGTACGACCGGATAGTGTACAACCACACCAGCACCGCAGACAGAACCCGCTTGGCCAAGCGTGTTGAGGAAACGATCAATGCCGTTCAGTCCTGCTTGGATCAGTTCGCCTACTACTCCAAGTCAGGTGAGTGGCATTCGATCAACTCGGCGGCTCTGGCGGTGCCTCTGAACGCGCCGGGACCTGTGGTCCTCGATGCCACCGCACGTGCGAACTTCCTGTGGGACCTCTTCGAGGAAGGACACGTGCGACCAACCATCCCGGGGCGCGCAAGGGACTATAGCAGCGTGAGGCTCCACGTTGCGCGGGGCTCTGGTCTTGGGAAGAACGCCATGATTGAACGGATCAGGGAACGACTGTCCCGTGTTCGTCAATCAATCGAGGCAGCGGTACGCCCGGAGCGCTCTGTGTTCATGTGCGTCCATAAGGACGTCGAAGAGGTCATTACGAAAAGATGGGCCGAGAAGGCTAAGTTCAAGCAGTTCTCGATGGGGCACTGGGGCGCCGTTGACGGTCGCAACACGTGGCAGGACTTCGACACGGCGCTCATCCTCGGCCTGCCGTACCGGCCCCAAACGTGGGCCACTAACATGTTCTGTGCTTTGCAGGGCGCTCAGGACAATCAGTGGCTCAAGTCGCCCGAATGGAAGCAGTACAAGAATGTCCGCAAGGAGATGGAGCAACGGCAGTTGTCTGTCTCGGTCATACAAGCCATGAACCGTATCTGCTGCCGTCACGTCATCGACGCTGAAGGGCGTTGTCCAGCCGCTGACATCTTCATCGTGCTGCCGCATGACGGTACGGGAGATGCCATCCTTGACGACATCAAGGCGGACATGCCGGGTATTATCGTGAGCCCTTGGGACTTCTCGCTCGACCCTGCGAAGGAGAAGAGACCTCGGGCAGGAAGCTCTCACGTCCGGCTAATCGAGTACATGCGGAAGGCGACCGCAGGCATCGTTTCCCTTTCGGTCATCCAACATGCACTGCAGCTCAGCAGTGTGAAGAAGCTGCGCGAGACATTGAACAACACCGCACACCCGACCACACAGGCGCTTATGGAGTTGGGCGTGAAGTACATTCCAGGTGTTGGCCGTGGCTCCAAGAGCTTCCTCGTGAAGGCCGCCTGATCCAGCACTGGCCGCACCAAGGTTTTCCATTCGGAGCCTCAGGTGCGGCCTTTTTTCTTCGCGGCACGTCAGCTTAGAGCGCAATGGCGGACATAGGGCCAGCTTGGCTGAGATGCCGCTATGGGCCATCAAGCGACATGGCAGGTTTAGAGGCCGCCAACTGATGAGGCCTCATATCGGAACAATGCCATCTGCAAGAACTTGGCAATCTGGAGGTTGCCAATGCCCCGCTACTTTTTTGATGTTGAGGATGGCCACAGGCTTTTTGATTCATCGGGCTTTGTTTGCGACGACGATATCGCGGCAATCATCAGAGCGACGACGCTGGCGATCGGCGTTTCACTTGATAACCCCGAAGATGATCCTGAGCGTCGCATCGCCATAATCAGCGATGACGGACGTGAGATTGGCACCGTGCCCGTGTATTCAAGGCCCTCATACAAAAACCCGGCTCATTAACGTGCAGCCGCTACGTCGGCGCTTGCAGTTGGCCGCAGAGCCAGCCGGTTGTTCGTGGGGATTTCATCGGATCAACCAAATCGGCCACAAGCTGGTGGACGTCCTTGCACGCGGGGCATTCAAATGTCCGGATATCGAAGCCAAAGTGGCCGGGCGTAATCCGAGCCAGCACCGCTTCTGTTCGACACGTTGGACATAGCGTTTGGGGATGGTGGAGCATGTTGCACGCCTTGATCAGGCGGGAGCGTTACAGAACTCTCAGTCACCGGTAGCTGCCGTTGCGGGCGGTGATGTAACCACTCTGGAACCTCCGCTGCGTTCGGCGCTGGTCAGTATTGCTCACATGCCAAAGAATTTAACGTGTCGTTAGTGAATTGGGTCGCCGCTAGATCCAAATTAGGGCAATTGCTCTTCAACCAAGGCAGGTCCGTTCCGGGTCAAACTGCGACCTGCCGAACTGCTCCGGGTCTCGTCCGCTCCTCGTGGGTTAGCCGACGTGGTTCTCGCCAGCCCCTGAGCGGCCTTGCGCCGTCATCGGGTTGCCTTGGTGCGGCATTTTGTGGGCGAGGCTCGCCGTCGCACACACTGTGCACTCACAGGCGCCTCAATCTAGCTTGTATCGCGGAAATTTTCTCAAGGCCTTGGCCATCGCGGTGACGAGTGGCGGCCCGTAGTTCCTACCAACGGTAAGCTGTTTGTGTCCTGTAATGGCGTCGTTCATCTTCTCCGAAATTTCGACTTCGTCAGCGATGCGCTTGAATGTGTGGCGCCATGCGTGGTTCGGGCTGATGCCGGGGTCTGTAACACCGAGTTCTCTTACCCATTCTCCAAGCCTCGCTCGCGCGGTCTCAGCACGGCTGCGCGAAGGCTTGAGAGGGTCAGCGCTCACTCGTTGCGGCGTACTGTCGTTATAGAAGAGAGCGCCCCTTCCCATTTGCCTCACGAACTCGATGAAGCCCTGAGCGATGAGATGCTCATGCAGCGGCACAACGCGCGTCTCTCCGGTCTTCATCGTTCCAGCCTCAGACGTTAGGACCATGACGTGCGTGCCATCCCGCTCCTCAATGTCCTTGCCGCGCAGCTGGGTTATCTCTCCAGCCCTAGCACCGGAATAAGCGCAGAGCCAAGGTACCCAGCGGCGCGTCCTCTGCGTAGCGGTTGTAGCTTTTTCATACGCGAGGCTGGCTTTCAGGATCGTAGTTACTTCAGCGGCTGTGAAACTCCGTCCCTCTTCTCTCGTCTGCACCTTGCGAGGTACATCGACTTTGACCTCTTTGAACGGATTGGTACGAACGCGTTTGTGCTCGCGCGCCCAGCTGAACACGCGCCGTGATGCGGAAAGCCAAATCTCACGCACGGTCTTAGCGGTGCGCTTTTCCGTGATCAGGCCGTGCATCCAACTGCGCGCTGCGTCTTCCGTAATGCCATCGGCCCCGGTCTCTGCAAACTCACGCTGCATCTCAAGAAATACGGCGCGCCATCGGTTGACCGTGTTAGGCTTGGGTTTGGTCAAATGGACAAACGCTTCAAAAAGCTCCCAACAGCTAACACCTGAGGCTTTCGATGGCCCTTCTGTGAACGGCGGGAAGGTGTCAGGATTGTCGTCGTGAGAATAGTCGCCGTTTGCGCGCTTCTCTAGCAACGTTATGGCGGGCAGAAGATTGTCGCTCACAGCATCCACGAAGAGGGTGTACGCAGCTCGGTTCAGTGCCTTGCCCTCGCTAGCAAGGAACGTTGCTACCCGCGCCAGCTCAGCGATTTGCGGCCTCACGGCCTCACGAACGTCTGGCTCCTTGATCCAATCCCATCGGGGATCAGCTTTGGTGTTCGCCTCGTAACTGTTGGGCGCCTCAGGGCGGAGCACCTCCCACACGACGTAGTCACTTAGATCCCGCCAATACCGCGGTTTTCCCGGGTCGCTCTCATGCTGCTTTACGAACCACAAGTACCAGCGACCTGCGAGGGCAATGGCATTTAGCTTGGTGAGCGGCTGTCCATCGCCGTTCCGTTGCGCCCGCAGCGTCTCGATGCGGATCTCAATCTCTGCCAGCCATTCACCCAGACGCGCCCTCGCTTCGGACTTGGGGGTATCGGCAGGCAGCTTCAGGTGCGCTTCACGCCTGTGCCCGTACAGCCGGGCGTACTCTTCACGGACATCTTCAGGAATGCCCTTACGTGCAAACCACCGACCATCAGCAGCTCGAATTAACGCGACCATCCGCAATGCCATTTGTAGCGCCTTTTGTATTTAGGCGGCGCAAATACGTCAGGTCTATCAGTAAGATGCCGGGATTGCAGGGGAATTTAGTAACTTGGTACAGTTGGGTGGGCTCGAACCACCGACCTCCTGTTCCACAGACAGGCGCTCTAACCAACTGAGCTACAACTGCATCCTTGCGAGCCGCCCGAAGGGCGCCCTTGAAAGGGCCGGTACCGAGGGGGGCTGGACGGGGCGGAAACTAGGTGCAACGGCCGTTTTTGGCAAGGCCGCAAACGGACTGAATCCACCCTCAAACGACGTTATTTCCAAAGGAAAACCCGGGCCGTGAGGCCCGGGTTTCAATAATTCAAACCAGCCAGCCGCTCAGGCGGCGGGCGGGTAGAGCTTGGCGGCAGAGGCCTTGATCGGCTCGGCGGCGGCGGTGGCCGCGCGCTGGGCGATCTCGGCGAGCTCCTTGGCCTGGGCCTGGAAGGTCTCGAGCTGCTTCTTGGAATGGCCGGTCCACAGCGCGAACGCGTCCTGCGGCGACTTCACGCTGAACAGCTCCTGGGTGAAGTCCAGATGGGCGGTGGTGTTGGCCTTCATGAACTCCATCACCTTGGCATTGTACTCGCTCGCGCCCTTGTGGGCGGAGGTGAACACGGCCTCGATGGTGCCGTTGTGGGTCTCGGCGGCGTCCTTGAACTTGGCATAGCTCTCGCGGGCCTGCGACACGCCCTTTTCGGCGAACGCACGCATCTGCTCGGGGACCTCGAACGGAATGATCGAGGCAGAAAACGGATCAGTCGCACCTGTCATGGTTGTCCCTCACGCTAATGGAAAAATGGAGTGAGCCTTCTGGCGCGCCCGCCGGCCAACCGGGCTGTGTCTTTGGCTGAAGAGTACTGGCCCAAGACCTGGCGGGTACGAAGACTGGAAACGCGAAACGAATGATGGCTCGCCCAACGCCCAGCACTATCGCTGCCTAACATGTCAACATTGTGCATCGCAACGCAGTTTGGGCGGCGTTGCGAAAATTAATCCCGGAGAGGATGAGGTTCCCGGCGGATGGAACCGGTGGTTGAGGTGGCGGGGTAGGGGTAATTGCTCGGGCGGCGACATCGTAAGTGCCCATCCTCCCCTTGAGGGGGAGGATCGGTCCGCATGGCGCGAAGCGGTATGCGAACCGAGGTGGGGTGACAGTCTTTCCGCAGAAGCGGTGCCCGAGGGGAGAGATTAACCCCGCCCCGCTCGCGCTTCGCGCGATCGACCCTCCCCCTCCAGGGGAGGGTAATGAGCAGCCCCCCGCGAATCCTGCGGATGCAGAGCGCCAGCGGCTTGCGGCGCCGGCCGGATTAAGGTTATCGCGGCTTTAGGGCCTCCCCTGTAGACCGGGGCCGTGGACCTGCCCGCGCCCGCGGGCGATACTAACCCTTTCTTAAGGCTGTCATTCCGGCAGCCTCGTACCCTGATGCGTGACAGCGAGACTTGAAGCCGGTCGGATGACGAGTTCGGATTTCCAGTTGCGAGGCGTGGGTGATCCCCGGCTGGCCGTGCACGCGACCTCTCCGCTGCCCGCCTGGCTTTGGTCGATCGACGGCACGCGCGTGCTGTGGGCCAATCCGGTCGGCGCAAGACTGTTCGGCGCAATCCATGCCGCGGCGCTGGCGGAGCGAAGCTTCGGCCCGGCCGACGGCCATCGCCGCCAGGTCGCCCGGCTCGCCCGCCAGCTGCCGGCGAACGGCGCCATCAGGCTCGAACGGCTGCGCGGCTTCGGCGCCCGGCTCGGCACGCTGATGACCTGCGGCTGCGCCCGGCTCGAGTTTGCCGATGGCAGCTCCGGCGTGCTCGTTACCGCGATGGACCCGAACCTGCGCACCATGCCGCTGGTCGAGCGCCTGCTTCGTCTCGTCGACGGCGCCAGGGTGCCGATGGCGGTGTTCGCGCCCGACGGCCTGTTCGTCGGCGCCAGCGAGGCCGCCCGTCCCCTGCTCGGCTTCCGCGATCTCGGTGAAGCCGGCCTCGAACAGGCGCGCAGCGACGCGCTCAGCTTCGGCCGCGCCGAGACCCCGATCGGCATCGGCCAGATGGTGCTGCAACGGGTCGGCAGCGGTGCCGATATCGGCCTGGTCGCGCTGATCGAGCCGGCCGCGCAAGCTGCAGCGCCCGCGCCTGGTGACGTCGAAACTGAAACTGCCGAAGACGTCGCGCGCGAAGAAACAACTCAGCCCGAGGCTGCGCCGCCCGCGACTGCAGCCGCCGTGCCGGAGGATGTGCAGCCTGCGTTGGCGAACGAGGGTCCGTCCGAATTCGCGCTGTTCGACGCCTTTGCCGAGCCGGTCGAAGCGCCGGACGCAACCGGGACGCTCGCGCACCAATCGCCCGCGAGCGAGCCGGCGACGGAGATCGTGTCGATCCAGCAAGCGCTCGCCGGGACCGCCGGCAGCGCCCCGCAGACTCCGGTTGAAAACTCGCCGGAAGCCATTGTGTCGCCGCAGGCCGCGCCGATCATTTCCCGCATGGTCGAGCCGCCGTCGGGCCATGAAGAGCCGCCCGCACCGCGTCAGCATCCGCTGCGCTTCCTCTGGCAGATGGATGCGGAGGGCCGCTTTGCGCTGCTCTCCGAGGAGTTCATCAACCTGATCGGTCCGCGCACGGCCGCCGGATTCGGCCGCCTTTGGCAGGAGATCGCCGCGGAATTCGCGCTCGATCCGGACCGGCGCGTCGCAGAGGCGCTCGCAAGTCACGACACCTGGGCCGGCATTACCGTGAACTGGCCGGCCGACGGCGGCGAGCATCTGCCGATCGAGCTT
This sequence comes from Bradyrhizobium sp. SZCCT0153, assembly GCF_018129995.1. GTDB lineage: Bacteria > Pseudomonadota > Alphaproteobacteria > Rhizobiales > Xanthobacteraceae > Bradyrhizobium > Bradyrhizobium japonicum_G. The sequence goes on along the minus strand of NZ_JAFCKS010000001.1, from coordinate 662,704 downwards.
GCGGGCCTTCCCGTCTACGACAGCGCGCGCAATTTCGCCGGCTTCCGGGGGTTCGGCGTCTGCCGCGATCTCGACGGCCTCAACCGGCTCGAGGCGCTCCGGCGTTTCGAGCAGCGCGCCGAGCCGCCGGCGCCGCAAGGCCTGTCCGCCGACATCGTCGAACCCGAGTCCGAACCGGAGCCTGAGCCCGAACCCAAGCTGGAGGCGCCGCCTCCGCCGATCGAGCCGCCCGAACCCACGCCTGAGCCTGAGCCCATCGCCGAACTGCCCGAACCCGCAACCGATGTGACTTCACACCCAACCGATCCGGAAGCACCCGTGGAAACGCCCCCCAATGTCGTGCCGTTCCGCCCGTCGGGCGATGTCAGATCACCCGGTGATCAGAGATCGCCGACGCTGACGCCGATCGAGAACAGCGCGTTCAACGAGCTCGCCCGGCAATTGTCCGAGCGGCTCGAACGCGATCGCGAGACGATCACAGCAAGCGCGATCGAGCCGCCGGCGGCCGAGATCGCCCCCGAACCGCCGGCGCCGGAGCCCGAGGCCCCGCACGCGCCGGCCGAATGGCTGACCGAGCCCGCGCCGCCCGCACGCGGCCACAGTACGCGCGACCGCGCGCTGCTCGATTTGCTGCCGACGGGCATCCTGATCTACCGCCTCGACCGGCTGCTCTACGCCAACCCCGCCTTCCTCGCGCGCATGGGCTATGCCAGCATCAGCGCCCTGGAGAACGCCGGCGGGCTCGATGCGCTCTATGTCGAGCCGGGCGTGTCCCCGGCCAGCAGCACGTCGCAGGCCGGCACGCCGGTGACGATCAGCGCGACGGTGGCGAGCGGCGAAGCGCCGCTGCCGACCACCGAAGCGCATCTGCACGCCATCGACTGGGACGGCGAGAGCGCGCACGCGCTGATCTGCGCATTGCCGCAGGCGCTTCCCGTGGTCGCCGCGCCCGTCACCGCCGAGACCGTCGTCGTGCAGTCCGTTGTCGCCCAGTCTGTCGTTGCCGAAACCATCGTCCCGGAATCGTTCCCCTACGCGCTCGAGCCCGAGGCCGGCGATGCCGACGCGGAAGATCTCGCCGCGATCCTCGACACCACGGCCGAGGGCATCGTCATGTTCGATGCCGAAGGCAACATCCACGCCTGCAACCGCAGCGCCGAGGCGCTGTTCGGCTATGACGGCGAAACGCTGATGCAGCAGAACCTGGTGACGCTGTTCGCGCCGGAGAGCCAGCATGTCGTCGCCGACTATCTCGAAAGCGTCAAGAGCCAGGATATCGCCAGCCTGCTCGACCACGGCCGCGAGGTGCTGGGACGCGAGAAGAAGGGCGGCGTCATTCCGCTCGCGATGATCATGGGCCGCACGCGGCCCGACGGCCCGAACTTCTTCGCCGTCTTCCGCGATCTCTCCCAGAGCAAGCAGGGCGAGAGCGAGCTGATGCGCGCCCGCCACCTCGTCGACGGCGCGGCCAATGCCAAGGCCGACATGCTGGCGCGGATCAGCCACGAGATCCGCACGCCGCTCAACGCCATCATCGGCTTTGCCGAGGTGATGATCTCCGAACGCTTCGGCACGCTCGGCAACGAGCGCTACGGCGAATACATGAAGGACATCCGCGCCTCCGGCGAGCGCGTCATCGCCATCATCGACGACCTGCTGGAATTGTCGCGGATCGAGACCGGCAAGCTCGACCTCAACTTCGCCAACCTCAACCTCAACGACCTGGTCGAAGCCTGCGTGGTGGTGATGCAGCCGCAGGCCAACCGCGAGCGCATCATCATCCGCACCTCGCTCGCCCATGCGCTGCCGCAGGTCAGCGTGGATGCGCGCGCGATGCGGCAGATCACGATGAACCTGATCTCGAACTCGATCCGGCTCGCCAGCGCCGGCGGCCAGGTCATCGTCTCGACCGCGCTGTCCGACCGCGGCGAGGTTGCCTTGCGCATCCGCGACACCGGCCACGGCCTCACCGAGCGCGAAGTCGCCGCCGCGATGGAGCCGTTCCGCACTCCGCCGCCAGGCGATGCCGAGGACAATTCGGCGCTGAGCCTGTCGCTGACCAAGGCGCTGGTCGAAGCCAACCGCGCCCGGTTCAACATCAGGAGCACGGCCAACACCGGCACGCTGATCGAAGTGGTGTTCGCACAGGCGCTGGCGAAGGCCTGAGGGCTTCAAATACGAACTGCGGGATAGACGAAGGCTTTCGGCCCCGCGCAATGACGAAGGGCACGGCTTGCGCCGTGCCCTTCGCAATTCAATTCAGACCTTGCGATCTCAGCTGTAGATCTCGAACAGCCCGGCGCCGCCCTGGCCGCCGCCGATGCACATCGTCACCACGCCCCATTTGGCCTTGCGGCGGGCGCCTTCCTGCAGCAGGTGGCCGGTGAGACGTGCGCCGGTCATGCCGAAGGGATGGCCGATCGCGATCGAGCCGCCGTTGACGTTGTACTTGGCCGGATCGATGCCGAGCTTGTCGCGCGAGTAGAGGCACTGGCTGGCGAAGGCCTCGTTGAGCTCCCACAGGTCGATGTCGTCGATCTTCAGGCCGGTGCGCTTGAGCAGCTTCGGGATCGCGAACACCGGGCCGATGCCCATCTCGTCCGGCTCACAACCGGCGGTCGCCCAGGCGACGAAGCGGCCGAGCGGCTTCAGCCCGCGCTTCTCGGCATCCTTGGCCTCCATCAGCACCACGGCGGCGGCGCCGTCGGAGAGCTGGCTGGCGTTGCCGGCGGTGACGAACTTGCCGGGCCCCTTCACCGGCTCGAGCTTGGCAAGGCCTTCCAGCGTGGTCTCGGGCCGGTTGCACTCGTCGCGGTCGACGACATAGTCGACGATGCTCTCGGCCTTGGTCGCCTTGTCGACGACCTTCATCTTCGTCTTCATCGGGACGATCTCGTCCTTGAACTTGCCGGCCTGCTGAGCCGATGCCATGCGGCGCTGCGATTCCAGCGAGAACTCGTCCTGGTATTCGCGGCTGAGCTTGTAGCGCTCGGCGACGATGTCGGCGGTGTCGATCATCGCCATGAAGATGTCGGGCGCGACCTTGAGCAATTCGGGATCGATCGATTCCTTCGGCGAGCCGCCGCCCGGGATCGAGATGCTCTCGACGCCGCCGGCGACGATGCAATCGGCCCCGTCCGAGCGGATCGAGTTGGCGGCCATCGCGATGGTCTGCAGGCCCGACGAGCAGAAACGGTTCACCGAAACGCCGGCCGTGGTCGTCGGCAGGCCGGCGAGCAGCGCGGCCTGGCGGCCGATGTTGGGCGCGCCGTGAGCGCAATTGCCGAGATAGCAGTCCTCGACATAGTCCTTCTCGACGCCGGCACGCTTCACCGCGTGCTGGATCGCGTGGGCCGCGAGCGACATCGGCGGCGTGATGTTGAACCCGCCGCGGCCGGATTTGGCGAGGCCCGTGCGCGCATAGGAAACGATGACGGCTTCACGCATTGTCTTCTCCCTTTTCGAACGATCTTGAACCCAGCGTTATCGCGCCATTGGTACACGAAGCTTGGAGAAAATATAGCGCCGCCTCGCGGCAAACAGAAACGCCGCCCTCGGATCAGGGCGGCGCTGTTCCGCGGGTCGGAATATGTCGGCGTCTCAGAACGTCAGCGCCTTGACCTGCTTGACCTGTGGCAGGGCCTGCACCTTGGCCAGCAGGTCCGCCGGCACCGCGCCGTCGACCTCGATCAGCGCGATGGCATCGCTGCCGGGCGCGACACGGCCGAGATGGAAGGTCGCGATGTTGATCTTGGCGTCGCCCAGGAGGCTTGCGAACTTGCCGATGAAGCCCGGCTTGTCCTCGTTGGTCACGTAGATCATCGACTTGCCGAACTCGGCGTCGACGCGGATGCCCTTGATGTCGACCAGGCGCGGCTTGCCGTCGGCATAGACGGTGCCCGAGACCGACCGCTCCTGCCGCTCGGTGGTGACCGTGACGGTGATCAGGCTTTCATAGTCGCTCTGCGCGGCGCGCACGATCTCGTCGATCTCCATGCCGCGCTCCTTGGCGACGACCGGCGCGGAGACGACATTGATCTCGCCCAGCATCGGCCGCAGCAGGCCCGACAGCACGGCTGACGTGATCGCCTTGATCTTCATCTCGGCGACGTGGCCCTCATAGGTGATCTCGACCTTGAGGATGCCGCTCTCGGTGAGCTGGCCCGCGAACGAGCCGAGCTTCTCGGCGAGCGCGATGAACGGCTTCAGCTTCGGCGCTTCTTCCGCCGTGATCGAGGGGAAGTTGACGGCGTTCGAGATCGCGCCGGTCAGCAGATAATCCGACATCTGCTCGGCGACCTGGAGTGCGACGTTCTCCTGCGCTTCGGTGGTGGAGGCGCCGAGATGCGGCGTGCAGATCACGTTGGGATGGCCGAACAGCACGTTCGCAGTCGCGGGCTCCTCGACGAAGACGTCGAAGGCGGCACCCGCAATGTGCTTGGCGTTGAGCGCATCGACCACGGCCTGCTCGTCGACGAGGCCGCCGCGCGCGCAGTTGATCAGGCGCACGCCCTTCTTCATCTTGGCGATCGCGGCTGCATCGATGATGTTCTTGGTCTTCTCGGTCAGCGGCGTGTGCAGGGTGATGAAGTCGGCGCGCTTGAGCAGGTCGTCGAGCTCGACCTTCTCGACGCCGATGTCCTTGGCGCGTTCCGGCGACAGGAACGGATCGAACGCGACCACCTTCATGCGCAGGCCGAGCGCGCGGTCGGCGACGATCGAGCCGATGTTGCCGCAGCCGACGACGCCGAGCACCTTGCCGGTGATCTCGACGCCCATGAAGCGGTTCTTCTCCCACTTGCCGGCCTGGGTCGAGGCGTCCGCCTGCGGAATCTCGCGGGCCAGCGCCAGCATCAGGGTGATGGCGTGCTCGGCGGTCGTGATCGAATTGCCGAACGGCGTGTTCATCACGATGACGCCCTTTGCCGTGGCAGCGGGAATCTCGACGTTGTCGACGCCGATGCCGGCGCGGCCGATCACCTTCAGGTTGGTGGCCTTGTCGAGAATCTTGGCGGTCGCCTTGGTCGCGGAACGGATCGCAAGACCGTCGTAATTGCCGATGATCTCTGCGAGCTTGTCCTTGTCCTTGCCGAGGTTGGGCTGGAAGTCGACCTCGATGCCGCGGTCCTTGAAGATCTGCACGGCAGCGGGCGAGAGCGCGTCGGAAATGAGAACTTTGGGCTTGGTCATGGGAATGTGTCCTTCACACCCTCCCCTGGAGGGGGAGGGTCGGCGCGAAGCGCCGGGGTGGGGTGAAGCTGCAAAAAGAAAATCGCCGGTGCGCCGTGTGGAGAGATCACCCCACCCCGCCGCACCTGGCGGTGCGTCGACCCTCCCCCTCCAGGGGAGGGTAAGAACTTACGCTGCTTTCGCTAGCGTGGCCTTGGTCTCGGAGAAGGCCCAGTCGATCCAATGCGTCAGGAGCTCGACGTCCCTGGCCTCGACGGTGGCGCCGCACCAGATGCGCAGGCCGGCCGGGGCATCGCGGTAGTAGGCGAAGTCGTAGCCGGCGCCTTCCTTCTCGACCAGCGCGACCAGCTTCTTGGAGAACTCGGCCTGCGCGTCCTCGGAGAGCGAGGTGATCGCGGGATCGGTGAACTTCAGGCACACCGAGGTGTTGGAGCGGATCGCGGCGTCCTTGGCCAGGAAGTCGATCCACGGCGTCTTCGCCTTCCAGTCGGCGAGCACCCTGGTGTTGGCGTCGGCGCGCGCGATCAGCGCCTTCAGGCCACCGATCGACTTGGCCCAGTTCAGCGCGTCGAGATAGTCCTCGACGCAGAGCATCGACGGCGTGTTGATGGTCTCGCCGACGAAGATGCCTTCGTTGATCTTGCCGCCCTTGGTCATGCGGAAGATTTTTGGCAGCGGCCAAGCCGGCTTGTAGGTCTCGAGCCGCTCCACCGCGCGGGGCGACAGGATCAGCATGCCGTGCGCGGCCTCGCCGCCGAGCGCCTTCTGCCAGGAGAAGGTGACGACGTCGAGCTTGGCCCAGTCGAGCGGCTGCGCAAACGCGGCCGAGGTGGCGTCGCAGATGGTCAGGCCTTCGCGGGCAGAACTGATCCAGTCCGCGTTCGGCACGCGCACGCCGGAGGTGGTGCCATTCCAGGTGAAGACGACGTCGCTCTTGGGATCGACCTTCGAAAGGTCGGGGATTTCACCATAGGCCGCATTGAGCTTGGTGACGTCCTTGAGCTTCAATTCCTTGACGATGTCGCTGACCCAGCCCTCGCCGAAGGATTCCCAGGCGAGCGTGGTGACGGGCCGCGCACCAAGCAGCGACCACAGCGCCATCTCGACCGCGCCGGTATCGGACGCCGGCACGATGCCGATGCGATAATCGGCGGGCACTTCAAGCACTTCGCGCGTCAGATCGATCGCGAGCTTGAGCTTGGTCTTGCCGACCTTCGCGCGATGCGAACGGCCGAGCGCTGCGTCCTTGAGATTTTGGGCATTCCAGCCGGGGCGCTTGGCGCAGGGGCCGGAGGAGAAATGCGGCACGTTGGGCCGCGAAGCGGGCTTCGCTACAGTCATGATCTACCCTTCCAGATAGTAAGCCTCCCGTTGGGGGGAGGTGTCCCGCCGCGGCTGATACGGGAAACGGGAAGAGTCGTCAAGGAAGTTCCGGAGCCTCACGCGCGAGTGATGGCGCCTCCGGCGCGATATCAGGGGATTCGACCACGGCAAGCGCGTTCAGCAAGTCCGTGGCATCGCTGATCAATTGCGCGGCACGGCGTCGGCTGCCGACCTTCAAAATGCATTTGTCATTGGCCTGCACAACGTAGTCGTTGCCGACCTTGATCATCGAATAGCTTTTCATCGAAATCCCCGAACCGACCGAGCCCGGTTTCAGACGCAGCGGTAGCACCGTTCGTTCCTGGTTCCACGTGAACGACGGTTGGGTAGTTTACCCACTCTTAATACGAACGCACGCGCGATCCGAATGTGCTGATCGCGCAAGGCTCCCGCAGAGCTGCGTCAAAAGCGGACAGTCATGCCGACGTGACTCGCAGTGAACCCAAGCCGCTTGTAGAAGCGCTGAGCATCGACTCGCGTCTGATGCGTCAACAGTTCGACCAGATTGCAGCCGCGCGCTTTCGCTTCCGCGACTGCCCAATGCACCAGCAATTCACCGATGCCGCGGCTGCGACAATCGGAAGCAACGCGAACGTCCTCGAGCAGGCCGCGGATACCGCCTTGCGAACTGATGCCTGGCAGCACCGCGAGTTGCAGGCAGCCGACCACCCTGCCCTCGCTCTCTGCGACTACGAGCGCGAGATTGGGATCGCGCTCGACCCGCTCGAACGCCGCGTAATAGACCGCAGGCAGCGGATCCTCCACGCGCTCGCGGGCGCGCCCGAGATGATCGTCGGCGAGCATTGCGATCATCGCAGGGACGTCCTCGCGACGTGCGGGACGAATGGAAACGGACTTATCGTTCATGCGAAAAGCTCCAGGCTCAACGCGCCGATGGAAGGCCGAGATAGGCCTCGGCTTCGCCGATCCAGCGGCGGACGGCAGCAAAGCGACCGAGATCGAAGCCGCCCTCATGCGCAACGCGGGTATAGGCGAGCAGCGACAAATCGGCGAGCGAAGCTCCCTCGCCCGCGAAGAAGCGGCTGCCGGAGAGATGCTGCTCCATGCGTTCAAGCGCCGCATAGCCGCGCTTGACCTTCTCGGGATCGAGATCCGCCGCGTCCTTGCCGAGATAGACGAGCTGGAAGCGGCATACCGCGATATAGGGCTCGTGGCTGTACTGTTCCCAGAACAGCCATTCGTCCATCTTGGCCGCAGCAAACGCATCGCGCGGAATCAGCGCGCTGTCGCGGGCGAGATAGCGGATGATGGCGTTGGACTGCGCCAGCGTGCGGCCGTCGTCGAGTTCGACGGTCGGCACCTGGCCGGCACCGTTCATCTTGAGGAATTGCGGCGTGCGGGTCTCACCCTTGCGGGTGTCGATCTCGACCCAGTGATAGGGCAGCGCGAGCTTGTCGCAGACCCATTTCACCTTCAGACAATTGCCGGAATTGGTATCGCCGTAGATCTTCATCGCCGTCGCCCCGCTCAGGGCGACAGAGCATCAGGACGGAGGAAACCTGTCAACCGGCGCCATGCGCGCGCGTCAGAACTTGTAGCCGAGGCCCGCGCGGACGGTGTTGATATTCGTGTCGATGCTGCTGGTGAAGCGGATGTATTCCCATTCGGCGCGCGCGAACAGCCCGCCGACGAGGTTGACGTCAACGCCAAGTCCAGCGGTGTAGCCGTAGATCATGTGGTTGTGCACGGTATCGTTGGCGGTCAGCGGCTGGAGGGTCGTATAAGCTCCGTTGATCGTGGCGCTGACCGCGTCCTCGACGAGCACGCTGCGCGAGATATCGGCCTTGCCGAGCGCGAAGCCTCCGAAGATGTATGGCAGGAAGCAGCCCCAGGCATACGCCGCGCGGCCGCGGAACGTCGCCATGTCCGAGATTGAAATTCCGGCCGACGATGTCACCCTGACATCGTGGAAGAAGCCGTCGCTGAGCGCGCTGCCACTGACAAGCTCCTTGGACGCTTGTGACGTGCCACCGAATGAGCCGTGCAGATAGCTCACCTCGAGGCCGAGGACGACATCGTCCCACTGGCCGTTATATCCGAAGAAGGCACCGTAGCCGCTCGACCGGGTCGACTGCCCGCCGAGGCCGAGATTCCAGTTCGCCACGTCCATCTGCTGGATAACGTTGTGGTCCAGCAGCGTGTCCAGCATCGTCTTGTTGCTGCCGCTGAAATGTTCGTCCGACGCGCCGTAGCCGCCCTGGGCGCCGAAATAGCTTCCCTGCCAATTGACGTTGGACTTGCTCAAGCCGTCGGTGAAGCTGCCGCGCAGGATCGGCAGATCCGGCATGTCGGCCGCGTGCGCGGCAGATACCGTCCCCAACATTGCCGCCGCCAACAAAAGCCTACGCATTGCAACGCTCCATCGAACTCGAACTTTCGCCATGATCATGGCTCGTTAACCTTAACCAATGGTTGCGCCGGAGCCCTTCGTCACCGCTCGCCATGAAAAATACGCAACGCAAAACGGCGCGGGATGATCCCGCGCCGTTAAGAGGTCTTAAGCGATGAGGCTGCTGATCAGCCCTTGGTGACGAGCGGCGGCGGCATGTAGGCCGGCGGGCTGCTGAGATCCCAGCGCACGCCGAGCTTGATGTCGTGCGAGGTGATGTCCTTGATCTTGATCGAGCTCGGGCCTGAGCCGCTGTTGTCGAACAAGCGATAGTTGCCGGGCGCCGCGTCGCCGAGATCCATGTAGCTGTAGGCCAGTTCGACGGTGAACCCGGGATTGACCTTGTAGGCGAGACCGGCATGGGCCGCCCAGGCCAGATTCCACTTCCCGTTGTCGGCGAAGTAGGCGACGCTGTTGTTGAGGCCGGGGCTGTACGACACGCCGTCGTCGCGGAAGCCGCTGATCTTGTTGTAGGAGCCGCCGACACCGGCACCAATGAACGGAGTGATGCACCACCAGGTGCCGAGGTCGACGTAGGCGTTGGCCATCACGACCCACTCGGACTTGCTGCCGGTGTAATTGTTGACGCCGACGAAGCCAGGTCCAACGACGTTGTCGCTGCCGTGCAGATTGGCTTTGCCGCGATACTGGCCGATCACGTCGGCGCGGAACCAGTTGTTGAAGCGATAGCCGGCACCGAGGTCGAACAGCGGTGACGAGTCGAAGCCGAGCCCCTCCGTCGTCTTCGTGAACCCAGGCGCTATGGTGCCCTCGATGCTCTTGGCGCGCTGATTGGTCATGCCGACGTCGCCGCGCAGATACCAGCCGCCGAAGTCGGCGGGCGGAGCCGGCGGAGCGTACATCGGAGGGGGCGCCGCGATCGGCATATCGGCGGCGAACGCCATCGACGAGATCAGGGTTGCCGCACCCGCGGCAAGGAGAGACTTCACGCTACGCATTGGCTTCGTCCTTATGGCCGGTGAGGCAAAATGCAGATGCCTCACGTTCTGGAAACTCACAGGACGGACGATGGCAGCAAATGTTTAAGCGCCACTTAACCCTAATTTTTAAGGTTGATTTTTTCTGACCGCACACGCGGATGCGGCCAGAGCATTGCAAAAATGCAACGCATGCGCGCCGCAATTGCTAACGATTGATGAAGCCGCAATGCAGCGAAGCAGGATTTGTTAACGCGCGTGCCGCGGCAGCTTGGGCAGGAACACCGCAAGCAGTCCGATCGCCGGCAGATAGGCGCAGACCTGATAGACGAACGCGATCGAGGTGTGATCGGCGAGCTTGCCGAGCACGGCGGCGCCGAGGCCTCCGATGCCGAAGGCGACGCCGAAGAACACGCCGGAGATCATGCCGAAGCGATGCGGCACCAGCTCCTGCGCGAACACGATGATCGACGACGTCGTCGAGGAGATGATCAGGCCGATGATCACCGACAGGACCGCGCTCGCATAGAGGCCGGCATAGGGCAGCGCCAGCGTGAACGGCAGCGCGCCCAGGATCGAGATCCAGATCACGATCTTGCGGCCGAAGCGATCGCCCAGCGGTCCGCCGAGAAACGCGCCGACCGCATTCGCCGCGAGGAAGATGAAGAGGTACATCTGCGCGGCCTGGGTCGACACGCCGAAACGATCGATCAGGTAGAAGATGTAATAGCTCGACAGGCTCGAGACGTAGAGCTGCTTGGAGAACAACAGCGCCACCAGCACGAGAAGCGCAACGACGACGCGGCGCGAGCTCGGCGCATCGGGATGAGCCAGGGCCGCCACCGTCTTCTTCGCCTTGATCTGCGGCGCGTACCAGCGGCCGATGCGCCAGAGGATGAGAATCGCGAGGAACGCGATCGAGGAGAACCAGGCGATGCTGCCCTGCCCGAACGGCACCACGATCAGCGCGGCCAGCACCGGCCCCATCGAGGTGCCGAAACTGCCGCCGAGCTGGAACACCGATTGCGCAAAGCCGTAGCGGCCGCCCGACGCCAGCCGGGCGATGCGCGCGGATTCGGGATGAAACACCGCCGAGCCGAGCCCCACCAGCGCGGCGGCGACGAGGATGACGAGATATTGGTGCGCGGCGCTCAGCAGCAACAGGCCGAAGAAGGTCGAGGCCATGCCGATCGCCAGTGAATAAGGCTGCGCCTTCTTGTCGGTGTAGTGCCCGACCACCGGCTGGAGCAGCGAGGCCGTGAACTGGAAGGCCAGCGTGATCATGCCGATCTGCGCGAAGTCGAGCGCGTAGGTGTCCTTCAGGATCGGGTACACCGAGGCGATCAGCGACTGCATGGTGTCGTTGAGGAAGTGCGAGACGCTGATGCCGGCAAGCACGACATAGGCCGGCCCCGCACCCTTAGCGGCGGGCGCCACGTCGCTGACGACGACGGGCTCGGTCAGCGTTTCCTCGGAGACGACGACAGGCTTGTTCAATGGCGCATCCCGGCAGGCGCGGCGAACCGCCGCACTGCCTAACTACGATGCCAGCTGCGGCCGAACCACCGCCAATCGTCGATGGCTGGGATGCGCGTGTGCTCTCGTCGCTTACCCTCCCCTGGAGGGGGAGGGTCGGCTCACATTGAGCGCAGCGAAAATGTGAGACGGGGTGGGGTGACGATCCCTCCGCACCCCATACTGCCCGAGTGGAGAGATCACCCCACCCCGCTCGTGCTTCGCGCGAACGACCCTGCCCCTCCAGGGGAGGGTAAGAAGACCTCAGGCCGCTGCCTGACCCAACGCCGAGACGATGGTGTCGACGACGTCCTCGACCAGGATGCGGTCCTCGCCCTCGCCCATGACGCGGATCACCGGTTCGGTGCCGGAGGAGCGGATCAACAGGCGGCCGTGGCCGTTGAGCCGCTTCTCGCCGTCGGAGATCGCCGATTTGACGTCGGAATCATCGAGCGGCTTGCCGCCCTTGTGGCGGACGTTCTTGAGGATCTGCGGCAGGGGATCGAAGCGGTGGCAGACTTCCGACACCGGCCGGCGCAGCTTCTGCACCACCGCAAGCACCTGCAAGGCGGCAACGAAGCCGTCGCCGGTGGTGGCGTAGTCGGACAGGATGATGTGGCCGGACTGCTCGCCGCCGAGATTGTAGCCGCCGTTCAGCATCTGCTCGAGCACGTAGCGGTCGCCGACCGGCGTGCGCACGAGATCGAGCCCCTGGCCTTTCAGGAAGCGCTCGAGCCCGAGGTTGGACATCACGGTGGCGACGATGCCGGGCCGCGACAGCCGGCCGTCCTCCTTCCAGCTCTGCGCGATCACCGCCAGCAGCTGGTCGCCGTCGACGACATGGCCGCGCTCGTCGACCAGGATGACGCGATCGGCGTCGCCATCCAGCGCAATGCCGATGTCGGCGCGCATCTCACGCACTTTCTTCGACAGCGCTTCCGGCGAGGTCGAACCGCAATCCTTGTTGATGTTGAAGCCGTCCGGCTCGACGCCGATCGGCACCACGTCGGCGCCCAGCTCCCACAGCGCTTCCGGCACCACCTTGTAGGCGGCGCCATTGGCGCAATCGACCACGACGCGCAGACCATCGAGCGACAGATCGCGCGGCAGCGTTCGCTTGGCGAATTCGATGTAGCGGTCGTGCACGCCGTCGATGCGGCGGGCACGGCCGAGACTCGCGCTCTGTGCGAGGCGCTTGTCGATGGGCTCGTCGAGCAGCTGCTCGATCTGCTTCTCGACGTCGTCGGAGAGCTTGAAGCCCTGCGGACCGAACAGCTTGATGCCGTTGTCCTCGAACAGATTGTGCGAGGCCGAGATCATCACGCCGAGGTCGGCGCGCATCGACTTGGTCAGCATCGCGACCGCCGGCGTCGGCATCGGGCCGACCAGCAGCACGTCCATGCCGACCGAGGTGAAGCCCGCGACCATGGCGTATTCGATCATGTAGCCGGACAGGCGGGTGTCCTTGCCAATCACGACCCGGTGGCGGTGGTCACCGCGCTGAAACGCGAGGCCCGCGGCCTGGCCGACCTTGAGCGCGAGCTCCGGCGTGATCAGTCCGTTGGCGCGGCCCCGAATCCCGTCTGTCCCGAAATATTTGCGGCTCATATCGTCCCCCACGCAACAACCAGGGTCCCCCAATACAACCGCGGGCTGCCCGAACGGGCCCCGCATCCCTGATTTGCTGAGGTGTTATAGAGCCATCGCGGCTAACTTGGCTTCAAAAAATATGATGAATCATTACGGAACCGGCCCGGCCGCCGGCCCGATAACGTCTTGTTAACATTATATTTCCGGCCGAAATGGCGAAACAGGGCGGAACCTGCCTAGCCGGAGCGCTTCACATGGCCGTCGCCGCGGCTCGGCGCCGGCTGGGTGACGTTGACCGGATCGGAGCCCGGAAAGGTCTCTTCCAGACCTTCCTCCAGCGCTTCCTCGAGATCATGCTTCTCCTTGATCTCTTCCGGCGAAGGTCCGGCGTGCGGCTTGGTCATGGCGCCCTCATCTCAAACGATTTGGCTGTGCATCCAACCATGCTAGATGACCCCTCGATCTTCCGATGCAAGACTCCTGACACCAAGAGACTTTCCGATAGAAGACGGGCCGGGGAAACGTTCATGAAGCACATCACCTGTATCGACGATCTTCGCACGTTGCATCAGCGCCGCGTTCCGAAGGCGTTCTTCGACTATTGCGACCGCGGCTCCTATGCCGAAGAAACGCTGCGCGCCAATCGCGACGACATGCAAAACATCAAGTTCCGCCAGCGCATCCTGGTCGACGTCTCCAAGCGCGACACCTCCACCACGATCCTCGGCGAACCCTCGTCCATGCCGCTGATGCTCGCGCCCGTAGGCCTGCTCGGCATGCAGCATGGCGACGGCGAGATCCATGCCTGCCGCGCCGCGCAGGCCGCCGGCATCCCGTTCACGCAGTCGACGATGTCGATCTGCTCGATCGAGGACATCGCCGCCAATGTCGAGAAGCCGTTCTGGTTCCAGCTCTACGTGATGAAGGACCGCGGCTTCATCAAGGCGCTGATCGAGCGTGCGCTCGCCGCAAAATGCTCGGCGCTGGTGCTGACCGTCGACCTCCAGGTGATCGGACAGCGCCACCAGGACATCAAGAACGGCATGACGGTGCCGCCGGAATGGTCGCTGTCGAAGCTGATCGATTTCGCCACCAAGCCGGCCTGGGTGTCGGGGGTGCTCCAGGGCAAGCGCCGCACCTTCGGCAATCTCGCCGGTCATCTGAAGGTCAGCGACGACATCACCTCGCTGTCGACCTGGATCAGCTCGCAGTTCGACACCTCGCTGAACTGGAAGGACATCGACTGGATCCGCTCGATCTGGCCGGGCAAGCTGATCCTGAAGGGCATTCTCGACGTCGAGGACGCCGAGCTCGCCGCCAAGACCGGCGCGCAGGCGATCGTGGTCTCCAACCATGGCGGCCGCCAGCTCGACGGCGCGCCGTCCTCGATCGAGGTGCTGCCCGAGATCGTCGATGCCGTCGGTGACAAGGTGGAGATCATGTTCGACGGCGGCATCCGCTCCGGCCAGGACGTGATGCGCGCGCTCTCGCTCGGCGCAAAGTCCTGCATGATCGGCCGCGCCTACGCCTACGGCCTCGGCGCCGGCGGCCAGGCCGGCGTCGCCAAGGCGATCGACATTATCCAGAAGGAGCTGCTCACCACCATGGGCCTGTGCGGCGTCAACAGGATCGACGAGATCGACGATCACATCATTGCGGTATGAGGCACAGAGGCGCGAAACGCGCGCCTCAAATGTCGTCCCGGATCTGCGCTTCGCTTGTCCGGGACGACCGCGAGGATGTGGCGGCAGCATCCGCCTCACATCGGCGGCGTCAGGCCGTCAACGGCCGACGCTGATGCGATTGGCTTCGAGTGATCCATCCGCCAGCGGCTTGACGAAGGCGATGATCTTAGCGCCGGTCTTCAGTTCGGCTTTCTCGCCGGGCACGGAGATTACGCGCTAATCTCTCAAGTCTTTGTGAGATCGGCCTCGACCAGCGCACGCAGCTCGGCCGTGACCTGCGGCCGCCGGCCGAACCACAGCTCGAAGCCGCGCACCGCCTGATGCAGCAGCATGCCGAGCCCGTCGGCGGTCTTCAGGCCGCGCGCTTTCGCGGCCGCCAGCAGCGGCGTCACCAGCGGGACATAGACGAGATCGGCGACGACGGCGCCATCCGGCAGGCGCGACACGTCGATTTCGAGCGACGGCTGGCCGTGCATGCCGAGCGAGGTCGTGTTCACGAGAATTTTTGCGGCCGGCAGCACGTCGCTGATCCTGTCCCACATGACGGGATGCACGTTCTCGCCGAACTGCTTCACCAGCGCCTCGGCCCGCGCGATGGTGCGGTTTGCGAGATGGACGCGCTTGAAGCCGCGTTCGAGCAAGCCGAACACGACGGCGCGGGAGGAACCGCCGGCGCCCAGCACCACCGCCTCGGCGGCGCCGTCCCATCCGGGCGCACTGGCATCGAGATTGCCGAGAAAACCTTCGACGTCGGTGTTGGTCGAGCGCAGCTCGCCATCCGCAAACCACAGCGTGTTGGCTGCGCCCACGGCCATGGCGCGGGCATCGGGCGTCGACAGCGCCAGCACGCCCTCCTTGTGCGGGATGGTGACGTTGGCGCCGACGAAGCCGCGCAGCGACAGCCGCAGCACGAAATCGCGCAGATCATCGGGCGGTACCGCCTCGATGACGTAGCCGCCCTCGATACCCAGCGTGCGCAGCCAGTAGTGATGGATCAGCGGCGAGCGTGAATGCGCGGCCGGCCATCCGATCAGACAGGCTGCGGGAGCCTTGGTCACGGTCGTCCTCCCCTCGGGTCGTTTCGGAGGCGATCCATTTCGCGTCCCGCAGGCTCTGTCAAGCGCGCGGGCGCCGCATCGGGAGGGGCGCGGCGCTAGGTCGTGCCCGCGTCACCTGCCGCGGGCTGCGCCGCGCCGCCCTTGATGTCGGCGACCGCACGCGCGATGGTCTCGCGATAGCGGGCGCGCGGCGGCGTGACGCCATGGGTGAGCAGCGCGCGGCGGACCGTGGGCGATGCCCCGGTGATGAACAGCCGGATCCCCTGGCGGTGGGCCTTGGCGGCGACGCGGCCGAGCACGTTTGCCGCGGTGGAATCCAGGAACGGCACGTCGGCGAAATCGACCACAAAACCCTTGCGCTTGTCGGCGACGCCGTCGAGCACGCTTCCGATCGCCGAGGCCGCGCCGAAGAAGAACGCGCCGGTGATGCGGTAGACCAGCACGTCGCGATCGACCGCGAGCGCGGGATCGTAGGGCACGCGCTTGCCATTGCCGTCATCGGGACGATCGGCGACTACCAGCGGCGAGCGCTCCTCGATGCCGGTCATTTCCGCCATGCGATGGATGAACAGCACCGCGCCGAGCGCGAAGCCGACCAGGATCCCCTCGGTCAGATCGCGGAAGATCGTGAGCAGGAAGGTTGCGAGCAGCACGACGGCATCGCCCCAGGAGGAGCGCAGCAGCGTCGTGAATTCTTGCTTCTCCGCCATGGTCCAGGCCACGACGACGAGCACGGCGGCGAGTGCGGCCAGCGGAATGTAGCTTGCGAGCGGCGCCGCGATCAGCATGAACAGCAGCAGGAAGACCGAATGCAGCATGCCCGCGAGCGGTCCGCGCGCGCCGGCGCGGATATTGGTCGCGGTGCGCGCGATCAGGCCGGTGACGCAGATGCCGCCGAACAGCGCCGAGCCGACATTGGCCGCGCCTTGCGCGACCAGCTCGCAATTGGAGCGGTGACGGCGTCCGGTCATGCCGTCGGCCACCACGGCGGACAGCAGCGATTCGATCGCGGCCAGCAGCGCGAAGGAGATCGCGTCCGGCAGCACCGCTTGCACCTTGGCAAGCGAAAACGCCGGCAGCGCCGGCGACGGCAATTCGCGCGGGATGCCGCCGAATCGCGATCCGATGGTCTCGACCGGCAGCGACAGCACGGCGCTCGCGACCGCCGCAAACACGACCGCGATCAGGATGCCGGGCCAGGACGGCCGCCAGCGGCGCAAGGCGGCGATGATGACGATGCTGCCGATTGCGACGGCAAGCGCTGACGGATTGACGGTAGGCAGGCCTTTGGCGAGCGCTGCGAGTTTCGGAACGAACTCGCTGGGCTCTTTCCCGGCCAGCGTGATCCCCGAGAGATCGCGGAGCTGGCTCGCAAAGATGATCACGGCAATGCCGGCGGTGAAGCCGACCGTGACAGGATATGGAATGAACTTGATGTAGGTGCCGATGCGCAGGAAGCCGGCGGCGATCAGAAAAAGCCCAGCCATCAGCGTGGCGAGGATGACGCCGTCGGCGCCGTGACGGTCGGCCGTCGCCGCAACCAGCACAATGAAGGCGCCGGCCGGTCCACCGATCTGGAACCGGCTGCCGCCGAGCAGCGACGCGATGAACCCGCCGACGACGGCCGTGTAGAGGCCGCGGTCCGGCGTCACACCCGAAGCGATCGCGATTGCCATCGACAGCGGCAGCGCGACGATCGCGACCGTGAGGCCCGCGAACACGTCGGCGCGAAAGTCCGCGACGCCGTAGCCCTCGCGCCAGACCGTGACGAACTTTGGCAGATAGAGTTCTGCAAATGTCGGTCGACGAAGCTGGTGCAGCTTGCCTGCGTGTTCGCCTGTGCTGCTCATGCCCACAATGCTCCGATGCATCGTGCGTGCGACGATGCGCTAGCTCATCCTGATCCCAGGCACGATCATCTTCCGATCAAGCCCCCACACGGCGCGGCGGCCCCGGCTCCTTCAGGCGAACACCACGCCCGCCGCTTTCGCTGCGGGCCTGCTCACCGATCAGCTCGACGCCGGCCCGGTCGAACGCCTCGACCACTTTCATCAAGGTCTCGACCACGCCACGCACATTGCCGGTGCTGGCCTCCATCCGCTGGACGGTCGGCAACGAAACGCCGGCAAGCTCGGCCAGGGTTTTCTGGTCAATGCCGAGCAGCGCGCGGGCTGCCCGCATTTGGAACGACGTGATCACCTTGGCCTCACGTATCAGATCTTATAAGTGATATCTAGTACATGTACAATGATGTAAAATACATCATATGTGGGCAAACGCAAGAGCCAACATCTCCCCGCTTTGCCGGCGGGGGCGGTCGGATCGGTCCGGTGACGGGAGCATCGTCCGGTGCGATCCGGGGGGAGCACTCCTTTGCTACCAGCGAATGTCCGTCCGACTCGTACGACCATCGCGCGCCTTCGGCTTGCAAACCAGATCGCAGTTGCTGAGCCCGCGCGCGCCCCCACTCGCGCTGCAAGCGACCGCGTTTGAGGAACTGTTCTCCCAGCGGAACGTTGGAGCGTTTTTCGGCATGGAGATCACGATGGCGCAGCGGCGTCGG
Source organism: Bradyrhizobium sp. SZCCT0153 (assembly GCF_018129995.1). Lineage (GTDB taxonomy): Bacteria > Pseudomonadota > Alphaproteobacteria > Rhizobiales > Xanthobacteraceae > Bradyrhizobium > Bradyrhizobium japonicum_G. The sequence goes on along the minus strand of NZ_JAFCKS010000001.1, from coordinate 644,372 downwards.
ATCAAACAGGTAACGAGTCTGGAATCCAGACTGGCAAGGGAAGCCGCCCGTTTGCGGGAAGAAGCGAAAGTGCTTCCCCCCGGCGTGGAGCGCGAGCACCTGCTGAAAAAGGCTCGCCAATGCGAGACCGGGTCTCACTTGAGCGAATGGCTCCGTGCGCCCGGCATGCAGCCGCAAGATTTTGCGGAATAACAAAGGCATCTGTCCAACGGTACATCGACGAACGGCGGCCGGTGCCTGAAGAAGACGCGTCACGTGGTCTTGGCTGGGTGACTCCGTCAGGCGTCATTGGAAGTCCTCTGCAAGTCTGACAAGGACGGCACCAGGGAGGGCGTCCGCAAACGAGCGGATACCAGCCTCGAACTTGCCATCGTGCAGTCTCGCCCCTGTTCCTTAGCGTGATACAGGGCTATGTCGGCATCGCGGACGAGAGCCCGTTCATCAATCGTAGCGTCGCTCTTTTGGGCGACCCCTACGCTGATCGTCAAATAGCTTCGCGGCGCCCGCGGATGGTAGACTTGCAGCCGCCTGATCAGCACTCGAAGGGCATCGGCCACTTTGACTGCCCTCTCTTCGTCCACGCCTGGTAGAACCATGGCGAACTCCTCCCCGCCATATCGCGCCGAAAGCCCTCCTGTGTTCGCAGTAGCACTTCCAACGACTTCAGCGACGCGCTGGAGACAGTCATCACCGGCCTGATGACCCAAGGTATCATTGAAGTCTTTGAAGTGGTCGATGTCGATCAACAGCACCGAGAGAACTGGATACTTGACGTAAGCCTCGCGAAGGAAGGCGTCGAAGCTGCGCCGGTTGGCGAGCCGCGTTAGACCGTCTGTCGTGGCGAGCTGCGCCAGCTTCAGGTTGGCGGACGACAACTCGTCCTCAAGGCCCTTCTGCTCCGTGATGTCGCGAAGGACTCCAACGATCTCTAACTCACCGCCAAACGATTGCTCTGCCAGCTTGAAGTGGGCGTCCAGCCAGGCCATGGCTCCATCGCCTCGCAGCACGCGGAACCGAACTGAGCTGTAGGCCCTTGCCTGCTTCAATTCGCGGCTCGCGGCTATTACCTTTTCGCGGTCATCGTCATGCACGACATCGAGGCATGAGCGCCCCAGGAAGACGTTCTCGGTCATCCCGAGCACCGGCACCACGGACGGAGACACGTAACGGAGGACTCCGTTTCGGTCCATCACGATCACGATGTCGGCGATGTTGTCCGCCAACAGCCTGAACCGGGCCTCGCGTTCCCGCAGCGACCGCTCGAGTGCCGTCCTGAACCTCAATTGGCTGCTCAACAGCCCCGCCATCCCGATGATGATTGCCACCAGCACGCCTGCCACAACTGCGTCCGAGATGAGATCGGCACGCCAGTTAGCGAGCACTTCATTCTCCGATCGCGCCACCGTCACGACGATCTGGTATTCGGGGTCCCGCTCGTATGCGATGTATTTGGCGAGACCGTCGAACGGCGAGGTGATCTTGTAGGCTCCCGCGGAGCTTTCACTCAGGCGCTTCTGAAAGAGCGAGGTGTCGGCGAACTTTCGACCTGCTTCCACGATTGGCCAACGAGCGAGCATCGTTCCATCGGTAGACAGGAGACTGATGCCGCCCTGGGTGCCGACGCCGAAGGACGAGTAGAAACTGCTGAAGTAACCGCAGTCGATCGCGGCCACCACGACACCTGCGAACTCGCCGCTTGGCGTGGTGATCCGCTTCGACAAGATGATGGAAGGCTGGCCGCTCATCCTGGAGATGATCGGCCCCGTCACGAGCATCTTCGAGCTGGGATTGTCGCGGTGACGCGCAAAGTACGGGCGATCGGAATTGTTGTGCTCCGGCAGGCGTTCAAATGACGAGTATCGCCAGTTGCCCTCCGCGTTAAGCACGCCGATCTCTCGGATTTGCGACAGGGTTCGAGTGGTGGCGATCAGATGGGCATTGAACCGCTCTGGCAATGGATTTTGATACTTCAGCAGGTCCGCCATTCCCGTCATGGCCACGTCAGAGGCCTTGAAGGTGTTGGTCGCGTGCCGGGCGAGCGAACGAGCCAGATTGTTCAGATCTTCTTCTGCCCGGACCAGGGTTGCGTTGCGAGCGACCGAGGTCTTCCAGGAGACCAGACCAAGGACCGAGGCCAACATCAATGCCAGGAATGCGCCGACCATCAGTTGCGGCTTGCGTTGAATCGACTGATGGATATGAGCCATTGCCGTCTGGTCCGTTCGGATGCACCCGAATGATGATCATCATGCAAGGCTTCAGACCGCCTAACGATAGCCCGCTGCTTCGAGAAAAGTGCGTGCCTTCGCTAACGAGACGTTTGGAGTCCTAACGGAATCCGGCAAGCGTTCAGCTTGATCTGGATCAATGCAGATCCACCGAACGAGAATAAGATTTTACCGCTGCATTTTCCGGCCACGATGGGAGCACGCGCTATTCTCGCCGAAATCCGATAAGCGGGCCGGTTGGGACATTAATCATTAGATGATATCCATCATAGTGCACCCTCCGTATCGCCAGCGCCCAATCGAAGCGACAAGGAAATGTTGGAATGCCCAACATAATACCCCTTCCTGCAGTCCGGGGGCCGCTTGCGCACCCCGCGGTCAAACGACTTAACGGCATCAGGGAAGCTGTTGCGAGCCTCGACACAGTGCATCTGAGCACTGCGGCTGACCTGTCTCGCGCCCTCGCGGCACTGGACGCGGCAAACAAATGTATCCGAATTGTATTGAGTGATTTTCGAGACGTGCCGACGACGGCGCAGCTGATCGAACAGTCAGCTGCTTTGAATTTGTTGATCGAATCTGCTCGCGAGAAAGTTGCTGATTTGCGACCATGCGCCACCTAAGCGCCCTTGACGGCTCTCAAGATCAAGCCGGGTGCTCCCCGGGTTTTTGCGGACTGAGACGCTCGGCGGTGCTGCGGACCGATCACTTCGCGACTTTTGAACAATTTCGCCCGAGCGGCATCCTCGGCACTTCAAGAACGGTCGCGCTCGATCCTGCGTCAGCATCCATTCATCGCGCGACGCTGGCTTTGCCGGAGTGCCGCTTGGTGCTGCAACGATCGTTCGCTCGCGAATATGAAGGCGATCTCGGCTCTGATACCTGCGGCTTGGTCGTGCCAATGTCCGACGATCATTGCCACACCGTAAACGGTCAGCAAGTCAGAGGCGATGGAGTTGTCCTTCTGCGGGGAATTGTGCCCTGCCGTGTGGTCGAACCGTATCCAAACACATACGCGCTGGTCCGCCTCGGGACGGCAATGCGCACGAGAGGGTGGGCGGACGTCGAGCAGGGCTTGGGCCTTTTTGGCGCCACCGCTCAACAGATGCATTATTTGCAGCGGGTCTTGTGGAACATCGCCAAAGCGGCATCCGCTTGCCCGGTAGCAGATGACTTCGCGCAACAAGCGCCTGACATGCAGGAAACACTGTACGCCGCTCTGGACGACATCCTGATCCGCCCAGACGCAATAGAATCGCGTCCGAGGTCCTATGATCGCCATCTCAAATTCGTTAGCCAGCTCGATGCCATGATCCAGGAAGCACCCGGCGTCGCGATGTACAGCGAGAACTTGGCTCTCGCCCTCGGAACTTCCGTGCGAACGTTGCAAGCCGCGATAGTGGCCGTTCACGGCATCTCGCTGCACAGATACATTCGGATAAAAAGGCTTTGGATGGTTCGCCGTGCGTTGGCAAAGGCCCACCCGGGAACCAACATCAAGGCCGCCGCTGCCGCTCATGGCTTCTGGCACATGGGGGAGTTTTCGCACACCTACAGAGTTGAGTTCGGGGAGCCGCCGTCCGAGACGCTCATGCGAGCCCGAGGAAAGGCATAGGCTGCTCACCCCACCTCCCCCTCGAGAACGGGGAGAGGTGGAGTGAGAGAGCGATGCCTCCCTTATCGCGCGAAGCCGATCACGCCGCGTGCTGATGCGCGGCGATGATCTGGTCGGCGGCGCGGCCCGTGACTTCGGCCATGTGGTCGAATGTGCGGGTGAAGCTGCCGGCGCCGGCCGTGGCCGACCGCAGCTCGACGATGAGCTCGCCTATCTCGGCTTCCGGCATCATGGCGCGGACACAGTCCCAGCCGCTCCAGCCGTCGCGGGTGTCGAAGCCTAGGATCTGGCCACGCCGCGCCGACAGGATCGCGTTGATCTTGGCGGTGGCATCGGTCGGGCAGACGATCTCGACCACGTGGATCGGCTCCAGCAACACCGACTGGCATAGCGGCAGGCCTTCGTTCAGCCCGATCCGCGCCGCGGTGCGGAAAGCGAGGTCGGAAGAATCGACGCTGTGATAGGAGCCATCGGTCAGCGTCACCTGCAAATCGGTGACGGGGAAGCCGAGCGGGCCGCGCGTGAGCCCGTCGACGACGCCCTCTTCCACCGCGCCGATGTAGTTGCGCGGCACTGCGCCGCCGACCACCTTCTCGGCGAACTTGAAGCCGTCGCCGCGCGGCAGCGGTCTGATGTCGAGCACGACGTCGCCGAACTGACCGTGGCCGCCGGACTGCTTCTTGTGGCGGCCTCGCTGGATGATCGGCTTGCGGATGGTCTCCTGGTAGCCGATCGCAGGCGGATGCGAGGTGACCTTGACGCCGAAGCGGTCGCGCAACCGCTCGCCGGCGACCCGCAAATGCATCTCGCCCTGCCCCCACAGCACGGTGTCGTGGGTCTGGGCATTCTGCACGACCACCAGCGAGGGGTCCTCCTCGTGCAGCCGCGCCATCGCCTGGCCGAGCTTCACATCGTCCTTGCGATCGGTGGCAGCGATCGAGACCGCGAGCACCGGCGCTGTCGGCTCCGCGGCGACCAGCGCTGCCGGCGGCGACTTGCCGTTCGAGACCGTGTCGCCGGTCTTGATCAGATCGAGCTTGGCGAGCGCCACCGTGTCGCCGGCGTCCGCCGCGGCACGCTTGGTGTCGTAGGCGCCGGTGACGGCGAGGATGCCGGAGATGCGGCTGGTCCCGCCGGAGGAGGATTGCAGCGTGGCACCGTCGTCGAGATGGCCGGCGAGCAGCCGTGTCAGCGAGAGCTTGCCGCCGTGCTGGGAATGCAGCGTCTTGAAGACGAAGCCGAGCGCGTCCTTGCTCTCGGAAACGCCGAGACGTTTTGCGGTTTCCTCAATGCCGGGCGCCTCGTGACGCAGCGCCTTCATCAAGCGCAGCACGCCGTTCTCGCGCGCGGCCGCGCCCAGCAGCACGGGACAGATCAGCCCTTCGCGCAATTCACGGGCGAGATCGTCGAACACGGCATCACGCGGCGGCTGGATGTCCTCGAGCAATTGTTCCATCAGCGCATCGTCGTGATCGGCGAGCTTCTCCAGCATCGAGAAGCGGGCTTCCTTCTCGCGATCGAGATCGCCGCCTTCGAGCCCGATGACCTCGGAAGCCTTGTGCTCGCGATAGATGAACGCACGCTCCAGCGCGAGATCGACGAAGCCCTCGATCAGCTCGTCCTTCCAGATCGGGATCTGGCGCAGCACCAGCGGCACGCGCGAGGCGGGCTGGAGCGTTGCGAGCGTCTCGCGGATGCGCTTGTTGGCGCGGTCGATCTTGTTGAGGAACAGGAAACGCGGGATCTTCATCTCCTCCAGCTCGCGCAGGATGATCTGAAGTTGCGGCAGCTTCTTCTCGTCGGCTTCGCAGACCACGATTGCGGCGTCGACCGCGGGCAACGCGGCGCGCATGTCGTGGGCGAACTCGACGGAACCCGGACAATCGAGGAAGGTGTAGCTGTCGCCCATGAAAATCGTGGTGGCGGCAGTCAGCCCGACGGTCATCTTGTGATGGCGGGCCTCGGGCGCGGCGTCGCCGACGGAAGTTCCGGCATCGACGCTGCCGGCGCGCGGGATGGCGCCCGTTCGCGCCAGTATTGCTTCGAGAAGTGTGGTTTTACCGCTTTGGAAAGGGCCCACCAGCGCTATGCACCGTGGACCTCGGGGACTTCTGACGTCTTGTCCCATTTCGCCGCCTCCTTGGTGTGGAGCTCGGCCCATGATTGGGTCGGCAAACGCAGATGCTCTGCCCGTCCCCGAGATTTGGCAAGCGTCAAACGTCGCTGCGGTGCGTCGATGCCGGGATCGTGCCGGCCGGCGCGATTCCCGTCGCGAATTCGTCAACGGCCCGGACGAAGTTCCAGGCTCTCGAGGCCGGCGGCGACGTTGAGGCCGACCTGGCCCTGCACGCTGAGCGGCTGGAGCGCGATCGAATTGTTGGAGCCGCCGACCAGCACGTTGCCGCCGAGGCCGACGCCGACCGACGCGCTGCCCTGCGCGCCCGCATAGGTGCCGGAGAGATCGCCCGGTCCGAGCCGGTCGACCGGTGCGAACACGCCCCAGGCCAGCGCCGTCTCCTGGGTGATGCCGATGTCGAGGCCGACCTTGCGAATGGTCGCGACGTAGCGGTCTTCGGGCAGACCCTCGGCGCGCAGCACGCAGCCGAGATGAGTCACCGATCCCACCACGAAGCCGACGCTGGCACCGCCGCGGCATTCGAGCACGCCGACCCGCACCATCCGCTGTTGCGCGCTCGTGCTCGCGACGGACGCAACGAGGCTGGCGGCAGCGAGCCCCGCGAAGATGAACGAACGACGCATGAAATGTCTCCGGCGATGAATGCGATGGGAGCAGAAAGGGCGCGGTAAAAGCCGCGCGGGAGTTCTATGCCACAAGTGTGATGCCGGTGCCAGATTTCGTGAAGCAATAAAAAAGGCCCGCCGAAGCGGGCCTTGTCGATGTGTTGTCGCGACAGGCTCAGCGAAGATTGCCGCAGAAGCGCTGGATACGCTTGCAGGCATCTTCGAGGTCCGAGGTCGCGGTCGCGTAGGAGATGCGGAACGCGGGTCCAAGGCCGAAGGCCGAGCCCTGCACGACAGCGACGCCTTCGGTCTCCAGCAGCTCGGTGACGAAGGTCTCGTCATTGTCGATCACTTTGCCCGACGGCGCGGTCTTGCCGATCGTCCCGGCGCAGGACGGATAGACGTAGAACGCACCCTCGGGACGCGGGCACTCGATGCCCTTGGCCTGGTTCAGCATGGAGACGACGAGGTCGCGACGCTCCTTGAACACCTTGTTGTTGGCGGGGATGAAGTCCTGCGGACCGTTCAGCGCTTCCACCGCGGCCCATTGCGCAATCGACGACGGGTTCGAGGTCGATTGCGACTGGATGGTCGCCATTGCCTTGATGAGCTGCGCCGGACCGCCGGCATAGCCGATGCGCCAGCCGGTCATGCAATAGGCCTTCGACACGCCGTTCACGGTGAGCGTGCGGTCGTAGAGCTTCGGCTCGACCTGCGCGACTGTGGTGAACTGGAAGTCGTCGTAAACGAGGTGCTCGTACATGTCGTCGGTCATCACCCACACATGCGGATGCCTCACCAGCACGTCGGTGAGCGCCTTCAGCTCGGTCCTGGTGTAGGCAGCTCCCGTCGGGTTCGACGGCGAGCACAGGATCACCCATTTGGTCTTCGGCGTGATCGCGCGCTCGAGCGCCTCGGCCTGAAGCTTGAAGCCGGTCGCGGCGGTGCAGACCACCGACACCGGCTCGCCGCCGGCGAGCGCCACCATCTCGGGATAGCTGACCCAGTACGGCGCGGGGATGATCACCTCGTCGCCCGGATTGATGGTCGCCATCAGCGCATTGTACAGCACCTGCTTGCCGCCGGTGCCGACGATGATCTGGTTCGGCTTGTAGACGACGCCGTTCTCGCGCTGGAATTTCGCGATGATGGCTTCCTTCAACTCGGGGATGCCGTCGACCGCGGTGTACTTGGTCTTGCCGGCTTCGATGGCGTGGATCGCGGCCAGCTTGATGTTGGCGGGCGTATCGAAGTCGGGCTCGCCGGCGCCGAGGCCGATGACGTTGCGGCCCGCCGCTTTCAGCGCACGTGCTTTATCCGTGACCGCGATGGTCGCGGACGGCTTCACACGGTCGAGCGCAGCGGCAAGGAAGGACATCGTCATCTCCTGACAAGCGTCGTGAACCCTTTGGCTTCACGACTCTGATTGTGGGAATGCGTGACCTTAAAACGAGTGCCGCTGCACCGCAAGAAACTTCGGTCCGAACTTCGGTCCGATCTTGCAAAAGTTTGCGGATCCGGAGCGGTTCAATGCGCGACTTCCCGCAATTTCCCGCAATTTTGCCGGGCAAATCGCTCATATCCGGCAAGACCTGTCCTCGGAGCAATTTTGCGCCCATCGCAGGCCTTGAAGTCGACGGCGGTCCGACGCTCGAGAGACGGGCGGAGTGTCGGGCGGATCGACGGCGACCGAGGCGATCACGTCCGTTCAACTCTCTCACGCGAACGCGCCGCGCGATGTGCCCGCGCGTTGACGCAAGCGTGAACCGAATTGCATGCTCGCACGGAAATGATCTTCCGCCGCGTTGCAATGCGGTAGGGTTTTCGAGTTTTTCTACTGGCTGACCCTTGCAGCGGATTCGCATCGGCATCATTGTTTAGCCGCGTCGCGAGGCAACAAGCGCCGCGCCTTCCCGTCTTCCGGAATCATTCTCAGAATGTACAAGCTCTATTCGATGCAGCGCTCGGGCAACAGCTACAAGGTCCGCCTTGCGCTGGCGCTGTTGAACGTGCCTTACGAAGCGGTCGAGGTGGACATTCTGCGCGGCGAGAGCCGCACGCCGGACTTTCTGACCAAGAACCCGTCCGGCCAGGTGCCGCTGCTCGAGGTCGGCGACGACCGCTATCTCGCCGAGTCCAACGCCATCCTCTGGTATGTTGCCGTCGGAACACCGCTCGCGCCGGAGAACCGGATCGACCGCGCCGAAGCGCTGCAATGGATGTTCTTCGAACAGCACGCGCTGGAGCCGAACATCGGCGCCGCCTATTTCTGGCTGTCGCTGGTCAAGGGCGGCCGCGATCTCCAGACCCACTCCCTGGAAGACTGGATGGAGCGTGGTTATGGGGCGCTCCAGGTGATGGAGAACCACCTCAAGACCAACGCCTATTTTGCCGCGCGGCAGCTCACGGTCGCCGACATCGCGCTGTACGGCTACACCCACCTCGCCGACCGCTGCGACTTCGATCTTTCGACCTTCCCGGCGATCCGGGACTGGCTGAAACGGGTGGAGGCTGCCCCCGGCTTCGTGGCGATGGACTGGCGACCGGCCGATGTCGAGGCCCCCGCCAGCATCGCTGCGGGCGCCTGACGGGCGCCCGCTCCAACGAATAGCGGGCACAAGCGTGACCTTTGCCGCATTGTCGCCATTTTCGGCAGGATAGCCGCCGCAATATTGCCGGTTGAAACAGGGAAATTGCGCGAGTCGCGGGTGATTCGCTCGTGCGTTGAAGGATTTAGACAATGACTCGGGCGTCCGGCACGGCAGGCTTTCAAGGCCATCCCGCTACCGTTTCGTCTTCCCGGCTGACCAACGCGGTCGCGGCCTCGCTTGCCGTCGCCGCGCTCTCGCTGTGCCTGATCGTCACCCTGACGGTGCTGTCGACCAAGGCGACCATGGCGATGGGCCTGCCGGTCTGATTCCCGTTTCATCCTGGACCCGCCTTCAAGGCGCCGCGTGGCCCGCGCCGACCGGCATCGCGACAGGACGTCGATGAAATCACCTGTGTTAGTCGTTGCAATCACCCTGACTGCGGCCATCCTCGTCGCGGCGTCGCTGTTGATATTCGTCGGCACGCGCAAAGGCCCGGGGATATCGACGCTGAACGCGCCCGCGCTGCAACAGCGCGAGCGGTCCGTGCATTTGGTCTAAAAACAACCGAAAGCTTTGCGCTTGCAGGCAAGCGCACCTTAAGCGCCCCGCACGAAATCGCATTGCGCTCCTGCAACCATGGGTCAGTCTGGCGGCCTTATCTCGTTCAGGGAGGAACGGGCCAGGCTCATGCGGTTCGGATGGCGTGCCATTTCCGGTCCGGCGCTGACGGCAGCGATCACGCTGCTGGCGATCCTGCTCGATCGTTTTGTCCCCGTCCCCTCGCCTGCGCCGCTGTTCGTCTGCGTCGTAGCCTTGGCCGGCGCATTGTCGGGCTTCGCCTCCGCCATGAGCAGCGCGGCGCTCGCGGTGATCGGCGCAGCGCTGCTGTTCCTCGCCCATGGCGCCGGCCCGTTTCATGCGCCGGCAGATCTGCTCCAACTCGGCCTGCTCGCGATCACGGCCGCGGGCACCGCGGCGATCACCGGCGTGATGCGCGCGCGGCTGCTCGGCACGTTCGCCGCCGAGCGCCGCAACCACGCCACTGCGGCGCGGCTGTCGGCCGCGCTCGACCGGGTCGATATCGGCATCGTGCTGCTCGATGCCGAGACGCGTGCCGAATTCATCAACCGTGCGTTCCGCGATTATTTTGCGGTGCCGGACGACGTCGCCGACGGCAGGCCGCCCTTCATCGCGCTGATGTATCACGGCCGCGACACCGGTGCATTCGAACTGCCCGAGGACGAGCTCGGCACCTTCATCGCCCAGCGCATGGAGACGGTGCGGATCGGCGATGCCACGCCGTTCGACATCGCCTTGCGCAACGGCGAGGTGCTGCGCTTCGTCTGTGCCGCGCTGCCCGATGGCGGCCGCATGCTGAGCTACACTCCCGTGACCGACCTCGTCCGGCACACCGATGCGCCGTCGCGCGCCGACTACTACCGCTCGCTGCGCGATCCCGCCAGCCGCAAGCTGATCCGGTACTTGCGCGTCGCGGAGTGAGGCACAAGCGCGATTGATTGATGCGCCGATCATCACGTATGAAGGACACCTCACCGGCTCTTTGCCTGGCGTCCTCCTGCGGAAGTTCACATGTCGCTCACCATTCGCTCCGTCACCAAGCAGGACTATGATCAATGGCTGCCGCTATGGGACGGCTACAACGCCTTCTACGGCCGCTCCGGCCAGACCGCGCTCGCACCCGAGGTCACGCGCATGACGTGGCAGCGCTTCTTCGACGCCTATGAGCCGGTGCATGCGCTGGTCGCCGAAGGCGACGGCCGTCTGCTCGGGCTGACGCATTACCTGTTTCATCGCAGCACCACCGCGATCGAGCCGTCGTGCTATTTGCAGGACCTGTTCACGACCGAGGCCGCACGCGGCAAGGGTGTCGGCTCGGCGCTGATCCATGGCGTCTACGAGCGTGCGAAAGTCGCAGGATCCCCGCGCGTCTATTGGCAGACGCACGAGACCAATGTCACGGCACAGAGCCTGTACGACAAGGTCGCCGAGCGCTCCGGCTTCATCGTCTATCGCAAGATCTTCTGATCCTCGCGGTCGCGGCCTGTGGATAACTTTACCTGTCACCGGCGCGTAACACTCCGGGATTAGGCTGCACCTGCGTCTGATCAGGCCCCCCGTCACCGATCAAGCGCCCCAAAGCGGTCCCCGTCAGTCGCCGCGTCTGACAGGGGCCGCATTTTTTTGTCCGCTCTGCCGGCATGGCAGCAGCGCAGCGGGCCGCTTGCTGCCGCGGCGCGCGGTGGTCACAATGCGCCGCTGACCATCTCCGACAGGATCTTTCATGGAAATTCGTAATCTCGGCGCCTCCGGCCTGCGCGTGTCCGCGGTCGGGCTCGGCTGCAACAATTTCGGCCAGCGCATCGACCTGGAGGCCTCGCGCAAGGTGATCCACCGCGCGCTCGATCTCGGCATCACGCTGTTCGACACCGCCGACATCTATTCCGCAATGGGCGGATCGGAGACGGTGCTCGGCACCGTGCTCGGCGATCGCCGCAAGGACATCGTGCTGGCGACGAAATATTCCAAGCCGATGGCGGAGGACGGAACCAGGCAGGGCGCCTCCCGCCGCTACATCATGAACGCCGTCGAGGCGAGCCTGACGCGACTGAAGACCGACTACATCGATCTCTACCAGCAGCACGATTATGATCCGCTGACGCCGATCGAGGAGAGCCTGCGCGCGCTCGACGATCTCGTCCGTCAGGGCAAGGTGCGCTACATCGGAAATTCCAACTTTCCGGCCTGGCGCATCGCGGAGGCGGAGTACGTCGCACGCGCGATGAATGTCAGCCGCTTCGTCTCCTGCCAGGACGAATATTCCCTCGTGGTGCGCGACATCGAGAAGGATTTGCTGCCGGCAGCAGCGGAATACAAGCTCGGATTATTGCCGTTCTTCCCGCTCGCAAGCGGGCTTCTGACCGGCAAATACAGGAAGGGCGAGGCCGCGCCCGGCGACACCCGCTTCGGCCAGACGCCGCGGCTGCGCGACCGCTACGTCACGCCGCGCAACGAGGACATCGTGGAGAAGCTCGCGGCCTTCGCGAAGGCGCGCGGGCACAGCATGCTCGAGCTCGCCTTCTCCTGGCTTGCCGCGCGGCCGCAAGTCTCCAGCGTGATCGCCGGCGCCACCCGCGTCGAGCAGGTCGAGGAGAACGTGAAGGCGATCGCGTGGAAGCTTGGCACGGAGGATCTCGCCGAGATCGACAAGATCACCCTGGGCTGATCCTAGCGGCGCGGCGCGTTACTTCGCGCCGCGTCCGACCGTCTGCATCACCTCGAAGCCCTCGAACTGGGGATGACCGAGATAGGTCGGCTTGGTGTCGCCAGCCCGCGCATGCGCCGCGCGAAACGCCTCGGACCTGGTCCACGCCTCGAACGCCGTGTAATTCGCCCACACAGTATGCGAGGCATACAGCGTGTGGTCCTCGAGCTCGGGGCCGCGCAGCAGATGGAATTCGACGAAGCCCGGCACCTTGTCCAGGTGGGTGTCGCGCGAAAGCCAGACCTGCTCGAAGGCGGCCTCGGAGCCCTTGCTGACGCGGAAGCGGTTCATGGCGATGTACATCGTCGATATCTCCTACCAGGCACATAGTCGTAAGGGAGGCACCGCTCTCTCACTCCCTCGCCCCGTTCTTACGGGGAGAGGGTGGGGTGAGGGGCCGCCTCCGCGAGTTCGGTTTGAATAATGGTCAAAACGCCCTCGATATTTCCGAGCACGTCGTTGTTCCAGAACCGAAGGATCTTATATCCTTTTTCGCGCAGGCGTTCATCCCGGATCGCATCTGCTGCCGATTCATTGTGCTGCCCGCCGTCGACTTCAATGACGATCCGCTTCTCACGGCACACGAAATCGCAGATGTAGCCGATAATAGGCTCTTGCCGGACGAACTTGTTGCCGTCGATCCGCCGACCGCGAATGCGATTCCAGAGAACCGTCTCCGCATCTGTTTGATCGACGCGCAAGCGTCGCGCGAGTCGGATGGATTTGTCGCTATGGCCGCGCATTGCCTTGCCCCTCACCCGGATCGCTGCGCGATCCGACCTCTCCCCGCAAAGAGCGGGGAGAGGTTAAGTAACCAGCCCCTTCATCGGCCTTGCGCTGGCGCTGTCTGGGAACACGGTCTCGGCCAGCACGCGGTCGGACAGGCCGAACTGGTCCTGCAGCACGCCCTTGATCACGGAGCGCAAATCGGTGGTGGGCTTGAGGTCGCGTGCCTCAAAGAGGTTGGCGGGCTTGAGGCCGGGCCAGTCGGAGATGACGCGGCCGCCCTTCACGGCGCCGCCGGCGAGCAGCGCGACGGTGGCCGTGCCGTGATCGGTGCCGTCGGTGCCGTTGATGCGCGCGGTGCGGCCAAACTCGGTGGCGACGACGACGACGGTATCGCGCCAGCGCTCCCCCAGGCCGCTCTCGAATTCGGCGAGGGCGCCATCGAGCCCACCGAGCAGGAAGGCGAGACGCCCCACAGGGCCGCCTTCATTCGCATGCGTGTCCCAGCCGTCGAAGGCGAGCGCGGCGATGCGCGGGCCGTCATCGGCCGCCATCAATTTGGCCGCGCCGCGCGCGACCTGCCGCATCTGCGCGACCTGGTTGCCGGGCTTCGGCTTCATGTCGTTGCCGCTGGCGGCCCTTTCCAGCTGAAGGCCTTGCGAGAGCACCGATGCCAGCGCGGGATCGCGGTGACGGTAGAGATCGACGAGGCGCATCGCGGTGTCGTCATCGGCCTGTGGCAGCGCCACCGGCGCCCAGCCGACGGTCGGCGCATTGCCGCGCAACACCAGTGGCGCGGTGGGGCCGACCGCAAGACCTGACGAGACGCGCTCGCCGCGCGGCAGCGCTTCGAGCGCGCGGTTGAGCCAGCCGGACTGGACGCGGCCCGGGCCGGCATAGCCGCTTTCGAGCACGTCCTGGCCGTCGAAATGCGAGCGGTCGCGATAGGGCGTCGCCACCGCGTGGATCACAGCGGCTTGCATGTCGCGATACATGCGGGCGAATTCCGGCATCGCCGGATGCAGCGCGAAGAAGGAGTCGAGCATGATCGCGGGATGCGCGCCGTCCGCCGTGAGCGCGATCGAGCCGTGCAGGCCGGCGTAGTCGGGGTCGCCGACCGGCGCGACGGTCGAGAGCCCGTCGAGCGCGCCGCGCAGGATCACGACGACCAGGCGGGGATCGCGCCCTTCGGCCGCGCGCGCGAATTTCGGCAAATAAGCCCAGGCCGCGAAGGAGGCGCCGCCGAGCAGAAGGCCGCGGCGCGAGGTGAGCAGCCGGTTCTCGACGCAATCGATCATCATCATCATCTCCGCTGCATTTCCGGCGACATCAACAGCAGCGCCAGCGCCTGCTGCCGCGACTCCGCGCGTTCGATGGTCCGCCGCGTCTCGATGGATGCCGCATCCGCCGCGGCGAATTCCAGGAGGTCGAGCGGATCGATGCTGTTACCGAGGCGCGCGCCGAGCTGTGCGGCGATATCGAGCCTGAGCTTGATGCCTTCCGGCGCGGCCCAGGCCGCAGCGGTGTCAGGGAAGCCATTGGGACCGGCCGGCGCCCACATGGGCTGGCCGAGCAGATTGAGACCGTTCAGATAGGCGCCCGGATCCTCCGGCACGCGCGCGAGCAGCCGGCCGCTCGCGACCAGGAAATCGTAAGGGCTGCGCATCTTGGTCAGCGGCGCCTTCCACGCCTCGTCGGAATCGACGAGCGCCGTCGCCATCGCCCTGAGATCGCCGTCGGTCTTGACGAAGACATCGCGCAATCGCGCAACGAGCGCGGGTGGCGGATCGTCGGCGACGAAGTGACGGACGAATTTGACGGCGACGAAATTCGCGGTCGACGGATGTCGCGCGATGTCGGCGAGCGCGGCTTCGCCCTGCGCCAGCCCCGTCGCCTCGTAGGTCTTGCCGAGCAGCGTTTGCGGCCCGGGCTGGTGCGCATTGGTGTTGAACACGAAGGAGCCGGGTGTGCCGAGCTGCCCCTGCCGGCCGGCAAAGGTCCAGCCGGTGATGATGCGCGCGAGCGAGGTGACGTCCTCCTGCGTGTAGCCGCCGCCGACGCCGAGCGTATGCAGCTCCATGATCTCGCGCGCGAGATTTTCGTTGAGCCCGCGCTTGCGATTTTGTCCCGCGCGCGACTCCGGCCCGAGCGATTGCTGGTTGTCGAGAAAGAACAGCATCGCCGGATGCTGCTCGACCGCCTTGAGCATGTCGGCGAAACGCCCGAGCACGTGCGGCCTGATCGCCTCGCGCTCGAAAGCACCGGCCCAGATTCGCGCCAGCTCACCCTTGCTCGCGGAGATGCAGAAATGATTCGACCAGAACACGACGAGACGCTCGGTGAAGCCGCACTCGACCAGCGTCGCGCGCTGCAACCGCGCCAGCGCCTCGGCGCGAAAGGTCTTCTGGATGACGTTGAGCGGCTGCGGGGCCGGCTTTGCGGCGGGCGGCGCGGCGACGTTGGGCTGCATGGCGTCCGGCCTCGCCATATTGTCGGTCGGCTTGTTGTCAATCGGCTTGGCCTCGGCCATCTGGCCGGCGATCTCGGTTGCGACTGCATTGAGCGAGAGATTGCGGCGCAGCCCGGGCTTCTGATCGGCCGGCGTCGCCGCCTCGGCCGGCGCGCCGGCTTTGGCGGCGGCCTCGCGCGCCTGCTTGACCTGATCCTGATAGGCGAACACGGCCTGCCCGAGCTGCGGCGTCGATTGCAGGCCCGGCGCTTCCAGCAGCACACCGTTGGGACGCGCGAGCTCCGCCTTCACGAAGCCGCGCGGATCGGACGCCGCATTGATGAGATCGCCCGAGGCCCCGCCGCGGGCTCCGAAGCCGAAACGATTGAGCGCAACGAGGGCGGCTTGCGAATCGCGGGCCATCGATTTGTCCTTCGCGCCGTCCTGAAGCGCTTTCCGAGCTTGCGCACAGCGCATAATATACCGCAGCGAGAGATGAACCCGACATGAAAATGATGGCCAAGCCGTTGCGGAAATCATGACAAATCCGAAACAAACTCCAATGCCGGAACCACGCCGCCTCGCCTGCTCCCGCTGCGGCACCGAGTTCGGCTGCGATCTTTCGGGGACCTGCTGGTGCGCGGAGGAAACGGCGCGCCTGCCGATGCCGGTCAAGGGCGAGGATTGTTTGTGCCGGGAATGTCTAAGGAAGGCGGCGCGGAGCCCGGATGGAGCGCAAGCTTAATCCGGGCTGGGGCAGTATCGTAGCAACCGAGCTTACACGGCGTGCCCCGGCGACTTCCGCGCCATGCCATCGAACGCGTCGAGCAGCTTCTCGCGCCAGGCATACACCGGATCATCGGCTTCCAGCAGCTTGAACGGGCTCGTCACCCGCGCCCATTGAAAACCGCCGAACACGATGTAGTCGGCATAGTTCGGCGCATCGCCGCCGATGAAGGGCTGCTTTTTCAGCGTCTGCCGCATCACTTCGAGCGACTTGCGGAAGGCGACCACGGCCGCGTCGCGGCTGGCCATGATCTCTTCCAGGGTCTTGCCGCCAAAGCGCGCCTCGCGCGACTTGCGGAAATAGTCCGCGTCGACGTCCGCCAGATTCTTCGGGATGTCGGCGATGATCAGCGGAAAGATGCCGCCGACGATGGCGATGTCGCCCCAGGCGTTGAGCATGCGCGCCATGGCGCGGCCGCCCGTGCCGCCGAACAGCGACGGGCGATCAGGGAAATTGTCTTCGAGATAGTTCGCGATCGCCCAGGAATCGACGACGGGCTTGTCGTGATGCAGGAGCACAGGCACCTTCTCCGAGCCGTGCGGCGCGATCGCGCTCTTCTCGGTGAAGCGCCAGGGCAGGGATTCCGCCGAAAGCCCCTTGTGCGCCAGCGCCATCCGCGCGCGCCAGCAATACGGGCTGAACGGGCGCGAGGCGTCGGTGCCGACGAGTTCGAAGAGCTTGAGCGACATGGAAAGGCAACTCCCGCCGGACCTCATCCTGAGGAGCGCGGAACGCGCGTCTCGAAGGATGAAAGCCCGATCTCGACCTCGCCCTTCGAGACGCGCGCAAGATGCGCGCTCCTCAGGGTGAGGGTCTCCCATTCTGGATTGCTTCGCTCGCGCTCGCAATGATGATGTGGAGACATCACCGCCCATTCATTCGCAGCAACTTCTCGCCGTCCTGTGTCACTGCGATGATCAGCCCGATGCCGGGCAGCGTCTCGCGCGCGACATAGCCGCGCTCGGCGGCGTCTTCCCAGATGGTGAGGCGCGGGCACGAGGTCTTCCAGGTCGCGATCACCTCGGCATAGGCGCGCGGCTCGCGCGCGACCCATTCGACGAAGTCCAGCACCAGCGGATCGGCGGTCTCGCTCATTGCAAACCTCCCTTGTCGAAAGCCGCCAGCACCGGCGTGCGAACCAGCAGCCAGCCGCCATAGGCGATGTAGTAGCAGGCGATGGTGGTGATCAGCTTGTTCGACCAGGCCACGAATTGCTGGTCGGTCATGGCTTCGAGAATGCGCCGCGCCAGCGTCGTGCCGAGCATGGAGGCGAGGACAGCGACGCCGGCGAGCACGGGATCGAGCGTCGCGGCCTGGTCGATGATGCCGCCGAAATAGATCAGCTTGGTGAAATGGCTGACGAGCTGGCACATCGCCTTGGTCGCGACCTTCTCGCGCCGGCCGAAATCGCCGCCGAGGAAAAAAGTGTCGAGCAGCGGCCCCGAGACGCCGGTCATCAGCATGAGGCCCATGCAGATCGTGCCGTAGACCGCGCCCTGCGAGAGACGGTCGGGATCCGGCTTGATGTTCGCGGGCAGCAGCCGCGCCATGAACGGGGTGATGCCGAGCAGCAGCAGCGCCATCGGCTTGTCCGGCACGTAGCGGGTCAGCGACCAGGCCGCGAGCGCGACGGCAGCGCCGACCATATAGTTCGCGACCGGCCGCCAGCGGATATGCGCGCGCCACAGAAACGCGCGCCAGCCGTTCGAGGCCATCTGCGTGATCGCGTGCAGCACCATCGCGGTCGGCAGCGGCATCAGGGCCAGCAGCACCCCGATCAGGATCAGCCCGCCCGCCATGCCGAACAGCCCGGACAGGAAGGCGGTGCCGACCATCAGCAATCCAAGGGCCGCGATCATGATGGGCGTCAAGGGGGCTCTCCCGTGGTGGACCGGTCAGGAACGCAAGCTGCGCGCGCCCCCTCGTCCAGGCCTTCAACACATCAGCTGGAATTACGCCGATATTTCTGCCCCGCTTGCCCTGCCTTCGCAAACTGAGTTATCTTGGCCTGGCATCAGCTTTCCTGAGGGTGGTCATTTGCGGCGGCTGCTGTTTCTCAACGGCATCAAGGCGTTCGAGGCGGCGGCGCGCACCGGCAGCTTTGCCGCGGCCGGGCTCGAGCTCAGCGTATCGGCGGCCGCCGTCAGCCGCATGGTGCATATCCTGGAAGAACGGCTCGGCGTCGCGCTGTTCGAGCGCAAGGCCAACAAGCTGGTGCTGACGCAGGCCGGCCGCGCCTATCAGAGCGGGCTGACGCCGATCTTCGACGCGCTGGCGAGCCTCACCGCGCAGGTGACGGCGCCGTCCGGCGTCCGCGTGCTCACCATCGGCGTCGGCCACACCTTTGCGATGCGCTGGCTGATCCCGCGGCTGTCGGAGTTTCGCAGCGAGGAGCCCGACATCGAGGTGCGCTTCACCACCGGCGGCGCGGCGGTGCCGTTCGGCGAGGACTGGAGCTGCGGCATCAAGCTCGGCACCGGCGACTGGCCGGGGCTGGTCGCCGAGCCCCTGTTTGCCGGCGACCTCACGCCGGTCTGCGTGCCTCGCCTCGCCGCGAGCCTGAAGCGCCCGGCCGACCTCAAGGGCCCCAGCCTGATCCGCGTCGAGCATTCGCCGGAGGACTGGCCGACCTGGCTGAAGGCTTCAGGCCTCACAAGGATCAGCGCGCGCGGCCCGGAGTTCCAGTTCTACGGCCAGGCGCTCCAGGCCGCCGCCGACGGCCTCGGCATCGCCATGGGCATCCGGCCCTATATCGACGACGATCTTGCCGCCGGCCGGCTGGTGGCGCCGTTCGACCTTTCGGTGCCCAAGGGCATGCGCTGGTACCTGCTCTATCGTAGCTTCCAGACTGAGCAGCGCGACTTCGCCGCGTTCCGCCGCTGGATCATGCGCGCGGCGTCGGAACCCGCCGCTCGGCCGGTCAAGCGGATCGGCCGTAGCGCGGCGCGGAACTGAAATTCAGCGGTTCCGCGGGCGAAAAAGCCCGCCGCTTGTGAACGGCTTCACATCCGGAAATCCGCAGATGTGGTCCCTTGACCCTCCAACAAGACACGGGACACTCTGGGGACTACACATGACGACCCTCTACGACGGTTTTGACATCGAATCCTTCGAGGCCGGCAAGGGCCTCTGGCACGCCCGCATCCGCCGCGCGGATCTCAGCCTCGTCGCCATCGACGGCGTGCTGTTTCCGGCTATGGAAGTCGGCTTCGCCTGGCCGGACCCCGACGCCGCGATTGCCGACGCCAAGCACCATATCGATCGCTTCCGCCGCCGTGCCGACGACGCATAAGCGAGCGGACTGCAAGGGACAGGCAGCGTAAAAGGGGGAACCGGTCATGTCAGTCATCGATTTCGAAGACGCGCCGCGGCCGAGGATCTACGACCGCACCGTGCTGTCGAAATGCCCCGAATGCGACGGCGAGCTCTCGGTGCTCCGTGTGATCGGCGGCCGTGCCGGATGCGAGTACTGGACCATGCGCTGCACCGATTGCGGCGGCATCCATCTCGACATCCTCGAGCCGCATCAGGCGGCCGGGAACGACGAGGGGCCGCCGCCGGCGGCCTGAGATTCCAGCCTGCCGCGCACGCGCTTGCGAAGATCAACGCTCGCGAAACACCTTTGGTGCTCCCTTCAGTTCGGCAAGATCGATCTCCAGCATCGTGCCGTCCTGCTTGATCAATATCCCGACAGTGAAGGCGCCGTACGCCCAGAGCTGCAGGACGGCCTTGCCGTTGCGGGCAGGCTCCGTGCGTACCGACTTCGCGAATGAATCGTGAAGATGGAATACGACATCGCCCGAAAGCACCTTGCCTGCGCCACGGGCCGCGGACACAGTGAGGGTGATCCTGAACCAGTCGGTCTCGCTTTCGGCCACCTTCGCCGAAACTCTCCAACCACGATCGGCGCTCTTTCCGCCCCACTGCCCTTTTTGCGGATCTCTTGGATTGATCCGCAGATTCGGCGACGAGGCATCGACCTTCGCATTGCTCGCCGCGAGGGTGCCAGCGCGTGCCGTACCGGCCGAGGAGCTGACGACGACCGCCGTCGGCGACAGCGGCGTCGCGCGATACCCCTGAACCGCAACCAGACGCCTCGACAATCCATCGAGGTCAGCCATGATTGCCGCATGGTGGATGCCGCTGGCGTCCAGCTTTCTGCGGAAATCGGCCTTGCACTCCTTGCCGATCACGATCTGCCGCATTTCCTCGCTTGTATAGGGCTCATCAGGCTTCGGATGAACCGTGAAGAGTCCGCGTTGCGAGACCAGCCGCGGCGTGACGTAACCGGGGTAGAAGAAGGCGACATCTGTCACGCCAAAGGGAGACTGCTCTTCCAACTCCTTGGCCTTAACTTCGTCCGGCCGACGGATGATGTAGAGACCGGCATCCTCCTCGTCATTTCCCCACACTGCGAAGAACAAGGACACGGAGGGCGATTCCGACCAATCCAGCAGACGCGTTGGCACGCCATGATGTTGAGCAAGTGCAAGCCATTCCCAATTGCTGGCGGGCCGGACCGGCAGGAACGGCAACGCTTCGCGCTTGAACTGGTCAAACAAGGCCTGCTCGCGCACTTTGCTGTACTCATAGCCCTCTCGCTGACGGCCGACGGAGGTCACGAGAGGAAACCGCACCGAGGCAACACCTCGAAAGAGATAGTTGCCATCCAGATAATTCTCGATGCGGCTCTGGAACTCGGTCCAGCTCTGAACGCGCTCCCGGTGCCAGGGACGCTTATCGACCTGCTTATCAAGCTGCTCGCTCGTGGGCTTATCGGTCTGCGCGCTCGTTACACGAGCCTTGACGGCAGTCTTGACGGCAGTTTTGGCTCGCCGTGCCATCCGCCTCTCCTGAAAAATTCGATGTCAAAATTACTTTGGTGAAAGCCGTCGACAGTCGCAGGGAGTTCGGGAAAGGTTCCTCGCAATATACAATCATGGGATGTTTTGATTGACAATAGCGCTCTCTAGTGAGGCTCCGCGCGAAGTTTGCGACTTTCGCTGCGTGGGCCCGGCAGCGCACGATGAAACGGAGCTCGAGGCCCCAAATTTCAGACCGGGCGACACGCCGCACTTTGGTTCGCACACCTGCGCTCATCGCTGCTGCCAACCTGCTGTCAGCAGCCTGATCCCGGGACGGGCATTCGCCCTTTATTGCGAGGCGGACTCGCCCCATATTCGCGTCATGGCGAAGAAACCTGCTCCCCCAAAATCCCCGAAATCCAAGGCCCCGAACTCCAAAGCGCATCGGCCTGACGTGCAGCCGATCGGGCCGGCGCTGGCCGAACTGCTCAATCCCGCGATCAATCGCGGCGATGCCGGGCTTGGATCGGGCACCGGCCTGCAGCCGCCGCCGGACAATTCGCGCGACCGCCGCTCCGGCGGCGAGGCCGCCGCGCATCGCGCGCGGGCCTCGACGCCGAAGGAGTTTCCGCAGGATATGGCGACGGGCAGCGCGGCGCGTGGCTTACCCCTCTCCCCGACCCTCCCCCGCAAGGGCGGAGAGGCCGAAGGTCTTGGCGAGGCGCCGCAGGCCAATTACGGCACCGCGGCCACGATCCCGACGCTCGATCCGGAACTGGCGCGGCAGCTCGGTCTTCCCACCGAGGAGGACGACGCCGAGGCGCTCGCCCGCCCACCGCGCAGCAAGCTGGAAGCACTCGGCGTCAAGGCGACCGCGGAGGCGCTGGAATCGCTGATCCGCGAGGGCCGGCCGGAGTTCCGCGGGAACGACGGCTCGATGCAGGTGTGGACCCCGCACCGGCCGCCACGGCCGGAAAAGTCCGAAGGCGGCGTGCGCTTCGAGATCAAATCGTCCTACGAGCCGCGCGGCGACCAGCCGACCGCGATCGCCGAGCTGGTCGAGGGCATCAATCGCAACGACCGTTCGCAGGTGCTGCTCGGCGTCACCGGTTCCGGCAAGACCTACACCATGGCAAAGGTGATCGAGGCGACGCAGCGGCCGGCCATCATCCTGGCGCCGAACAAGACGTTGGCCGCCCAGCTCTATGGCGAGTTCAAGAGCTTTTTTCCGGACAACGCGGTCGAGTATTTCGTCAGCTATTACGACTACTATCAGCCAGAAGCCTACGTGCCGCGCACGGACACCTATATCGAGAAGGACTCGTCCATCAACGAGCAGATCGACCGCATGCGCCACTCGGCGACGCGCGCGCTGCTCGAACGCGACGACGTCATCATCGTCGCCTCGGTCTCCTGCATCTACGGTATCGGCTCGGTCGAGACCTACACCGCGATGACCTTCGCACTGAAGAAGGGCGAGCGCATCGACCAGCGCCAGCTCATCGCCGACCTCGTCGCGCTGCAGTACAAGCGCACCCAGGCCGATTTTACCCGCGGCACCTTCCGGGTCAGGGGCGACGTGATCGACATTTTCCCGGCGCACTATGAAGACCGGGCCTGGCGCGTGAATCTGTTCGGCGACATCATCGAGACCATCGAAGAGTTCGATCCGCTCACCGGCCACAAGCAGGACGAGCTCGAATTCATCAAGATGTACGCCAATTCGCACTATGTGACGCCGCGCCCGACGCTGGTGCAGGCGATCAAGTCGATCAAGTCCGAATTGAAGCAGCGGCTCGACCAGCTCCACGACCAGGGGCGCCTTTTGGAAGCGCAGCGGCTGGAGCAGCGCACCACCTTCGACCTCGAGATGATGGAGGCGACCGGAAGCTGCGCCGGCATCGAGAACTATTCGCGCTACCTCACCGGACGCCTGCCCGGCGAGCCGCCGCCGACGCTGTTCGAATACGTCCCCGACAACGCGCTGGTGTTCGCCGACGAAAGCCACGTCACCGTGCCGCAGATCGGCGCCATGTTCAAAGGCGACTTCCGCCGCAAGGCGACGCTGGCCGAATACGGCTTCCGCCTGCCCTCCTGCATGGACAACCGCCCGCTGCGGTTCGAGGAGTGGGACATGATGCGGCCGCAGACCGTCGCGGTGTCGGCGACGCCGAGCAGCTGGGAGCTCAACGAGAGCGGCGGCGTGTTCGTCGAGCAGGTCATTCGCCCGACCGGACTGATCGATCCGCCCGTCGACATCCGCCCCGCCCGCACGCAAGTGGACGATCTCGTCGGCGAGGTCCGCGCCACCGCGCAGGCCGGCTATCGCTCGCTGATCACCGTGCTGACAAAACGCATGGCGGAGGACCTCACCGAATATCTGCACGAGCAGGGCATTCGCGTCCGCTACATGCACAGCGACATCGACACCATCGAGCGCATCGAGATCATCAGGGATCTTCGCCTCGGCGCGTTCGACGCGCTGGTCGGCATCAATCTGCTCCGCGAAGGCCTCGACATTCCCGAATGCGCGCTGGTCGCCATTCTCGATGCCGACAAGGAAGGTTTTCTGCGCAGCGAGACCTCGCTGATCCAGACCATCGGCCGCGCCGCGCGCAACGTCGACGGCAAGGTGATCCTCTATGCCGACCAGATGACGGGCTCGATGGAGCGCGCCATCGCCGAGACCAACCGCCGCCGCGAGAAGCAGGTCGAGTACAACACCGCCAACGGCATCACGCCGGAGAGCGTGAAGAAGCAGATCGGCGACATCCTCAACTCGGTCTACGAGCGCGACCACGTGCTGGTCGAGGTCGGCGGCCACGACATGACCGACGACGTCATCTCGATCGGCCACAATTTTGAAGCCGTGCTCGCCGATCTGGAAACGCGGATGCGCGAGGCCGCCGCCGACCTGAACTTCGAGGAAGCCGCGCGCCTGCGCGACGAGGTCAAGCGCCTGCGCGCGACCGAGCTTGCCGTCGTCGACGACCCCACCGTCAAGCAGCGCACCGTGCAGGGCAAAGCCGGCGCCTATGCCGGCAGTAAGAAATACGGCGACGCCGCCAATCTGCCGGTCAGCGCCATGAAGAAGAAAACCGTGAGCTCGGCGCTGAAGGCCAGCGGTGGTGGCGGCGGCACCGGCTCGAAGGTGCACAAGCCGCATCTCGACGAGATGCACGGGCCGGAATCGCTGCCCTACCGCGAAAACCGCGCATTGCCGTCAAAGCCGTTCGGCGGCGAGAGCCGGATCATCCAGCCGACGGATTCAAGGCAGTCGGGCCCGGAGTTCGGGCCGGCGCCGAAGTCGACGGGCGGCATGCCGGGGCGACGGGGCGGGTGGAAGAAGAGGTAGGGCGGCGGAGCATCGTCCGCACCTCACCCCGCGATCGTCGCCAGCAGCGACAGCAGCCACTGATGCCATGAGCTGCAGCGAGGTTGCGGGCTTTGCGCGCCAGCGGGCGATCTTCTCGGAGGGGGACAGGCTGGCGTCGAAAAACTGCGCTTCGTAGCCGCTCTTGACCTTCGGGAAGGCCGATCCGACCGAGACGACGAAAATGCCGTAGAAGATCGACGCCAATGCAATGGTGAGCACGGGACTGCTGCCGCGGTAGACTCCCAGCAGCTTCACCATCAGGGATGCGGCGGCGAAGATCGGGAAGCCCTGAAGGATTGAGGTTAGCGCAAAACCTTCGAGCCAGTTGAGCGGACCGGGTTTTGGCGCGGTGATGAAGAGCATGGCACCTTCACCCCACGCTCGCCGTCACCACGGCCATCACCGACAGCAGCAGCACGATGGTCACGAGCTGGAGCGAGGCGACGGGCTGGGTGCGCCATGCCGTGATCTTGTCGGCGAGCGACAGATGGGCCTCGAAAAATTTGGGTTCGTAGACGGTCTTGAAGACTGCGGGGAAGCTCGGGCCGAACGTCACCGCGAGCATCGCATGGGCGAGCGAGGCGATGGCGACGAAGATGGCGACGCCGGGGTCGCCGACGAGGTCGTGGTTGCCGACCAGCTTGAGCAGGAAGGCGGCGGCGGCGAAGGTCGGGAAGCTCTGCAGCGTCGCGGTCAGCGCGAGGCCTTCGAGCGCGTTGTGCAGGCGGGACTTTCTGGCGGTGGCGAGGGCGGCCATGGCACGTCTCCCTGATGACATGGGAATGACGTTAGGCGCGATGGTAGCGGGGCGATGTGAGGTGGGTCACGCCCCTCCTCACTGGCGGAACAAGGGGCGTGATGGATTCCGGGCTCGCGCTTTCGCGCGCCCCGGAACGACGAGTTGAGAGCGATCGCCGCGCTTCCACGGCTACTCCCTAAAAGTAGTATTTGCGGTTGGAGCCGTCATGGGCGCCGGAGGTCATGCAACAGGCCTTGAAACCTGCGTCCGGAACCGCAAGGGCAGAGGTCGTTGCGGCCGAGCTTTTCTGTCAGCTCGACGTCGCCGTGAACGACGCGGCTGCCCCGCTTGACGTGGGTTTCCGAGGGGAATGAATTCCGCCGCTTACGCGTGATGCTGAAAGCTGGGGAGGTTTTCGAGATCGCGAGACTTGCGCATGACGCCCTCCATCGGTTGGAAGCGCGGCCCGTTGCCGCGACGTCTCGCTACCACGACGCGAGCTGCGTGGAAAGGTGGCGACAGCGTTACAGCTTGCCCTGCCCGTTCACCTGGCTCTGCTGTTGCTGTTGCCGCTGCTTCTCCTGCTCATTGGCATGGTGCCGGCCGTAGAGGCAGCCGGCGGCGGCTCCGAGGACGCCGTGATGGCCGGCATAGTGGCCGGCGACGCCGCCGACGATGGCGCCCTTGATGCAGCCCTTGGCGTTGGCAGCGGAGGTTGCGCCGAGCATGAGAAGGGCGGCAGTGACGGCGAGAAGCGGGGATTTCATGGATCGATGTCTCCGGATGCGATGTCCCGCTATCAACGAGCGCAGGCGGGTCCGGGTTCCCTTGCGCAGACCCGGCAAGGCGCGCCCTCCGGTGTGCGCGCAACGTCACTCCCCGACGCGACGTCTGTTCGAACTCTTGCACGCGAACAGGCGCACAACCCGTAATTGCACCCCATGAACGCGGCATTGTGCTCGCGCGTCATAAGCTGCAATGACCCCCTGTGTTTTTGCGGATTGATGGATCGGCATACCCCACGATAGCGTTGGCAATCCGCAGCCGATGAGGGCGGGAGCAGCATGACGGTCGAATCGCTGAACAGGCAACGCGTGCTGCATCTGCTCGACGCCTTTGCGGGCGGCGATATCGAGGCCGCCCTCTCCTGCTGCACCGACGACGTCGACTTCCTCACGCACGCGCCGATCGACGTGCTGCCGCACATGGTGCCGCGCCACGGCAAGGCCGAATTGCGCGCGCTGTGGCAGACGGTCTGGTCGCGCTATTCGGAGGTTCGCTACAAGACGCCGCACATCGTCGCCGAGGGCGACGCGGTCGCGACCTACATGCACACCTATTTCAGGAAGCGCGGCAACGACCGCGTCGTGCAGTTCGACATGGCCGTGTTCTACACGCTGCGCGGCGGGCTGATCTCGCAGATCCGCGAGATCATCGATTCCTACGATCTGGTGCAGCAGGTGCTCGAGCGGGAGATCGGGCCGCTGATCGTGGGCGCGCCGGCGGACGGGGCGTAGGACCGCCGGGACCGGGAAAATACGGGGTTCTATTGTAAATCCCACACACTGCGATCAATTGTGCATTGCAAAAACGTGAATTGCGTTTTGGCCGAAATCTGGTATTTTGTTCGTATACAAATGAGTTGAGCGGCCCCGCGGCACTTTGCCGTGCGCGGGGTTGTTTTTCGTTTTTCGCAAGCCAGCGTCAGGACTGCCCAAAATGACAGAGCACAGCCTCTGGCGTTTCTCGCGCGCGTTGCACCGCGCGATCAACGACAGGCATTTCGAGGACATCGAGGCCCTGATCGACGAGGACGTCGAGTGGGCGCTGTACGGCCCGATCGACATGTTTCCGTTCCTCGGCGCGCGCCAGGGCAAGGATTCCGTGCTCGACGTCATCCGCCAGCTCGCCGACAATTTCCAGGTCCGCCGCTTCGACCGCGAGAGCATCATGCTCGGCGTCGATTCCGCCGCCTCGATGCTGCGCTATTCGCTGACGGCGCTGGATTCCAACAAGCCGATCAGCTTGCGGGTCGCGCAGTTCGCCCAGTTCAGGGCGGGCAGGCTGATCAGCATGCGCGTGCTGATCGACACGTTCGACCTGGTCGAGCAGGCACTCGGCCGCGCCATTCATCTGCCGAAGATGAGCAGCGTCGGCTGAGGGGGACGCCAACGGGCCCCGCTTTCCGGGACCGATTGACTGATGCTCCCCGCGACGCGTCCTGGCCTCCAGCCCCGCCGGATGCCGTCGTGGAGAAGCTCGTCATCGGGCGCGCGCCCTTCGCGCGGCCCGTTGGTTCGCGTCCGCGGCGCGAGCCGCCACAATTTCGCACCGATGGATCAACATGTTTCGTGCGGAATGGCGCATGGTCATCACCGAAGGCCGATATATAATATCGGAAGGCATGCGCCGGGGTTCGCGGGCAGGACGATGGAATTCTCGACAGGTTTTGGCTGGACCAGGCTGCCGGTGCTGGCGGCCATGTTCATTTTGGGATCGGTGCTGACGGTGTCGGCGCAGATCATTCCGCCCTTCTCCCCCGCCGCGACCGCGCCTGACGAGGACACCGAAGCGGCGGAAGCCCCCGACGTCAGCGATCCCGACGTGATGAAGGGCATCGACGTCGACAAGCTCGACTGGAGCCAGCTCGCGATCGACGCCGGCACGCTCAACGACATCATCGCCGCCAAGAAACGCGCGCAGGCCGCCGCCAATGACGGGCTGAACTGGTCGTCCAACGCCAATGCCAACGGCTCCTCGGCGGTGACGGTGAAGCAGTCGGTCTCCTCGTTCTGGGACGCCCGCATCGGCGCCGACATGACGGTGGCGAGCGAGCCGCGGACGATGTCCGAGCTGCTGGCGCAGAAGGCCACCAACGGCGGCAACCTGCCGCAATCCTCCGGCAGCGCCTGGGCAGCCGCGACCGCGCCGGGCGCGGGCGCGATCTGGGACAAGACCGCGGTGGAGGCCCGTGTCGATCCCGGCGCCGAGCAAAGCAAGCTCGGGGCGTCCCTGATCAAATCGGTGCCGCTGTCGGACGACACCTCGCTGACGCTCCAGAACGGCTACAGCGTCAACCAGCAGGGCACCACCGCGGTGCCCGGCGTCGGCGGGCACGTCACGCGCAATTACGAGACCGAGCAGTCCGCCAAGGTCACCCTCACCGACACCGGCACCAGCATCACCGCCGGCCAGACGCTGTCGACCACCGACGACAAATGGCTGCGCAAGGTCGGCGCCGAGCAGAAGCTGTTCGACAACGTCACGGTGTCCGGCTCGGTCGGCGAGACCTCGCAAGGGGCGATCAACAAGAGCCTGACCGCGGGTTTCAAGAAGAGCTGGTAGCCCGCGCACCACTCTCTCCCCTCATCCTGATGAGGAGCGCCTCTCGCGCGCGTCTCGAAGGATCGAGGCCCCGCTCCGGCAGCCGGGCCTGCATGGTTCGAGACGCGCTTCGCGCTCCTCACCATGAGGGGATCGGTTCTTCCCTGCGCCAGGCATTCAGACTCTCGTAACCATACGCCACGGCAAAGCCCCCGAATGGACCGCCCTTGCCGCACCTCGGCCAAGTTGCGGCCAAAATCCGACGCCCTAGTCCCTGACTGACGTCGTCGTGCGGGGGACACTCGCGCTGCGCTCAACGCGAACAGGGGAAAACGATGAACGCCATGCGTCCGGAAAAGACCGAAACCACCGAGACCGAGACGGTCGACAC
This sequence comes from Bradyrhizobium sp. SZCCT0153, assembly GCF_018129995.1. Lineage (GTDB taxonomy): Bacteria > Pseudomonadota > Alphaproteobacteria > Rhizobiales > Xanthobacteraceae > Bradyrhizobium > Bradyrhizobium japonicum_G. Next base: position 615,316 of record NZ_JAFCKS010000001.1, on the reverse strand, counting down.
CAACCTTGCCGCCGTGACCGAAGTCGAAGCCGGCATCCGCGATTTCGTCCGCAACGACATCGCCTATCTGCGCCGCCCGGCCACGACCGCCACGGACGCGCCGCCGCTCGATCCGAGCGCGGAAGCCACCGTCACCAACGTCAATTCGCTGATCCAGCGCGTCGCCGGCACCTCGCTCGCCGAGATCGAGAACTTGATCTCCGAGCTCGAGAGCCTGCGCGACCTGCTCCATGCCGAAGGCCAGCGCGTCCAGCGCGAGATCTCCGGCTATGCCCAGCTCAGCCAGGCCGCAATGAAGTCGACCCGCATGATCGCCGACAACGTCGCGCAGTGGAAGCGCGCCGCCGACGGCCTGCGCAACAGCTGATCACTGGAAGGCATCACCAGCCGCCGCGTTCCGCAAGGAGCGCGGCGGTTTTGATTCTGGAGGGGTCTCGCGCCCGGACGGCCTTGAACTTTCCGCGCCGCCACGGCGACCAATGCCCAGCGCCGGTCCCTGTTGCGATTGGCCTCAGGGGAACATTTCATGGAAAGCATTCGGCCCGACAATACCGACCCCATACCGCTGCGGCCCGCGCCGAACCAGTTCGGCACGATCATGATGCGTTTTGTCGGATTGCTGGCGGTTGCGATCGCGATCCTGGCGTTCGTCTATAGCCGCTGAAGCGGGGCCCGATGCCGGCCCCGAAGAATTAACGAGATCTTACCGGGCGGCTTCCACGGTCGAGGCTTCCAGGGTGTAGCCGCCATCGGCATAGCCCTTCACCACCATGCCGGCGACCAGCATCACGGCCAGCGTCGCGGTAGCAAAGATGAATCCGACCAGCTTGAGTGCGCCGCGGTCTGCCATGGTCCTCGTTCCCCTGTACTCTGCCCAATTGGTTCAATTAGACAGCGACAGGTTCATAATTGGTTAGCAACTCGATGGTTCCCCCAATTGCTTCGCGGGTAACCATGTTGCGCAGGCTTATGGCAGCCGTCCGGAATCGCGTCCATAGCGCGCGGGCAACACTCACGCACTCATTTGGACCGTTCATCCTGGAACAGATCTAATCGTCCTTCGGGCGCTTCGGCACGAAGGCGCTGGCGGTGATCGAATAGACCTCCTCGCCGCGCTGGTTGGTGCCGGTGGTGCGGGCGCTCAAAATGCCCCAGCCGGGGCGCGAGGCGGAGCTGCGCTTGTCGATCACGACGTTGACGTAAGCGACGGTGTCGCCGGCAAGCACCGGTCTGATCCAGCGCAGGTCGCGAAAGCCCGGCGACGGGCCCCACACCGCGACCTCCTCGCCGCGCGAAGCGGCCTCCCGCGCCAGACGCTGGCCGTCGGCGACAAGCAGGCTCATGCAGGCCGAGCCGACATGCCAGCCCGAGGCCGCGAGCCCGCCGAACAGCGAGTTCCTGCCCTCCTCCTCGTCGAGGTGAAAACGCTGCGGATCGAACTTTGCGGCGAAACTCTTGATCGACTCCGCCGTGAACGTATAGGCGCCGATCTCGCGGCGGTGCCCGATCTCGATCTCCTCGAAGAACGGCATCAGACCGCCCCCTCGCGCCGCTTGATCAGGATCGGCGAGGTCATCTCGCACAGCGCCTGCCCCGCCGCGTTGCGCGCGGTGCATTTGAACTTGACGATGCCGAGCTCCGGGCGGCTCTTCGATCCGCGCGCCTCCAGCACATCGACGTCGAGCATGAGGTCGTCACCGGGCCTGAGCGGCGACAACCACCGCACTTCATCGACGCCGGGAGATCCCAGCGAAGCGGCCCGGATAATGAAGCCGTCAGCCATCATCCGCATCATCAGCGAGCAGAGGTGCCAGCCCGAGCCGGACAGGCCGCGCAGCATGCTTTTGCCGGCGGCGTCCTCGTCCAGGTGCATCGGCTGCGGATCGAACTCGGCAGCGAACGCCAGGATCTCGTCGCGAGTGACATGGCGCGGGCCGAATGTTCCGTAACGGCCGGGCGGAAAATCTTCGAAGGTCAGGGTCATCGTGGGAGAGGTTTGAGGGAATGACAGATTGTGGCCGCACTTTGCGGCAATCTCAACCCGCCGGCCCGCATGGCTCGTGCTACATTCGGCGCGCCGGCGTTGGTCTTGAGTCGGATCAACCGAGGGCCAGGATTTTCCTGCAAGGCCCGGTTTGGAGCCTCGATTTGGCTTGGGGAGAGCGATGTTTTCATTCAGCGACCTGTTTCAGTGGGACCGCTTCATCACGCCGACAATCATCAAGACCTTCTACTGGCTGGTGATCGCGCTGATCTGCCTGTTCGGCCTCTCCGGCATCTTCTCCGGCCTCGCGATGATGGCGATCAGCCCGTTCGGCGGCTTCCTGATGCTGCTGTCGTCGATCGCGAGCGTCGTCGTCGGAATCGTGTTCTCGCGCATCGTCGCAGAGCTGATCCTGATCATCTTCCGCATCAACGAGCATCTCGGCGCGATCCGGGACCAGGGCGGCGGATTGCGGTGAGGCGGGTGGCGGCGCTGTAGGGTGGCAAAGGCGCAAAGCGCCGTGCCCACCATCTTTCGCGAGATAAGGGTGACGTGGTGGGCACGCTTCGCCCACCCTACGGCACTGCGGCCAGCGTCTTACGTATTGAACCTGAAATGCATCACGTCGCCGTCGGCGACGACGTATTCCTTGCCTTCGAGGCGCAGCTTGCCGGCGTCGCGGGCACCGGCTTCACCGTTCAGTGCGACGTAGTCCTCATACGCGATGGTCTCGGCGCGGATGAACCCCTTCTCGAAGTCGGTGTGGATCACGCCGGCCGCCCCCGGCGCCTTGGTGCCGCGATGGATGGTCCAGGCGCGCGCTTCCTTCGGGCCCACCGTGAAATAGGTGATGAGGTCGAGCAGCGTGTAGCCGGCGCGGATCAGGCGATCGAGGCCGGCCTCCTCGAGGCCCAGCGTCTCCAGGAAGTCGGCGCGTTCTTCACGCGAAATGGTGGCGATCTCGGATTCGATCTTTGCCGAGATGACGACGGCGATGGCGCCTTCCTTGGCGGCCTGGTCCTGCACCGCCCTGGAGAACGAATTGCCCGTGGCGGCCGAGCTTTCCTCGACGTTGCAGACGTAGAGCACGGGCTTGGACGACAGCAGGCCGAGCATCCCGAAGGCACGCCCCTCCTCCGCCTTGCGCTCGACGAGCCGCGCCGGCTTGCCCTCGCGCAGCAGCACCAGCGTGCGGTTGACGAGGTCGAGCTGCTCCTTGGCGTCCTTGTCGTTGCCCTTGGCCTTCTTGGAGAGGTTGTCGACGCGCTTCTCGAGGCTGTCGAGGTCGGCGAGCATCAACTCGGTCTCGATGGTCTCGATGTCGGCGAGCGGGGCGATCTTGCCCTCGACATGGGTGATGTCGGAATCCTCGAAGCAGCGCACGACATGCGCTATGGCGTCGACCTCGCGGATGTTGGCGAGGAACTGGTTGCCGAGGCCTTCGCCCTTGGAAGCGCCGCGCACGAGGCCGGCGATGTCGACGAAGGTGAGCCGCGTCGGGATGATCTGTCCGGACTTGGCGATCGCCGCAAGCTTGTCGAGCCGCGGATCCGGCACGGCGACCTCGCCGACATTCGGCTCGATGGTGCAGAACGGATAGTTGGCGGCTTGCGCCGCGGCCGTCTCGGTCAGCGCATTGAACAAGGTCGACTTGCCGACATTGGGCAACCCGACGATCCCGCATTTAAATCCCACGAGCGTTATTCCTTGCCGTTGTCGTCCTTGGTCAAAAACCCCTTCGCCTGCATGGCGAGATGAACCCTGTTGGCGAAGGTCGCGTCCGTGCCCTTGGCAACCAATGCCGCGTGCTCGGCCACCGCCTCGCAGAGCGTCACCACCCATTCGTTGTCGGCCTTGGCGAAGTCCGACAGAACGTGGCCGTGCACCAGCTCCTTGACGCCGGGATGACCGATGCCGAGCCGCACCCGCCGATAGTCGTTGCCGATATGCGCCGAGATCGAACGCAGGCCGTTGTGGCCGGCGATGCCGCCGCCGATCTTCACCCGCACCTTGCCCGGCGGCAGTTCGAGCTCGTCATGGAACACTGTGACGTCGGCCGGTGCGATCTTGAAGAAGCTTGCCGCCTCCTGCACTGCGCGGCCGGAATCGTTCATGTAGGTCGTCGGCTTGAGCAGGATCACGCGCTCGGTGCCGAGCGTTCCCTCCGAGGTCTCGCCCTGAAACCTGCGGCGCCATGGTGCGAAACCATGATGCCGCGCGATCTCGTCGACGGCCATGAAGCCGATATTGTGCCGGTTACGTGCGTATTTCGCGCCGGGATTGCCGAGCCCAACAAAGAGTCGCATGACGCGGCGCGCCCCTCGCTCGGCGCGCGATCAGAGACCGCGCGCCAGCTTTGGAAGATTACTTCTTCTTGTCGCCGCCGGCGGGAGCCTTGGCAGCCGCAGCAGGCGCAGCAGCACCCGCAGCCGGGGCCGCCGCACCAGCCGCCGGAGCAGCCGCAACAGCGCCCGGAGCAGCAGCCGCAGCCGCGGCCTTCTGCTCTTCGGCGTAACCGGACGGCGGCACGATGGTGACGAGGGTCGCGTCCTCACGCGTCAGCGCCTTCACGCCGGCCGGCAGCTTGATGTCGGCCAGATGCAAGGAGTGACCGATTTCGAGCGAGCCGACATCGGCCTCGATGTACTGCGGGATGCTCTCGACGCCGCACTCGAGCTCGATCACGTGCGCCACAATGTTGACGGCGCCGCCGCGCTTCACGCCGGGCGAACCTTCAGCCTTCACGACATGCAAGGGAACGCTGATGCGGATGGTGGCGCCTTCGCCGAGCCGCATGAAGTCGACATGGATCGGGAAGTCCTTGACCGGATCAAGGTGGTAGTCGCGCGGAATCACGCGGTGCTTCTTGCCCTCGAGGTCGATGTCGACCAGCGTGGTCAGGAACCGGCCGGCGAGGATGCGCTGGCGCAGTTCACGATCTTCAATCGAGATCGTCAGCGGGGGCTGGTTGTTGCCATAGATCACTCCGGGCACTCTCCCGGCGCGACGCTCAGCCCGGGCGGCCCCCTTGCCGCTCTTCGGACGTGCGGTCGCCTTCAATTCCTTGACGGTCGTCGCCATAACGTTAAGTCCTTGTTTTTGCAAAAGTTAATGGGCCGCAACGCGGCCCATGGTGCAGCTCGCAGCAAGCCTCCAGGGGTGCGGGGGCCGCGAACTTGGCGGGCTTTTACCCGGAAGATGCGGAAATGACAAGGAAATGCGGGGATTTTTTAAGGGGTGCCCTCAGAGATGGGCCGGAAGGGGAACGAAGGGATCTTGCCAGAAACCACGGCGGTGGGCAGTCACCATCCAGGGGAACTGACGGACCAATCCCTTCAGGTCGTATACGAGCCTGATGCGACGGCTGGCGATCGTATCATCCGGCAGCTTCTGCGACGCATCGCAGATGTGGGTCCCGCCACCAAAGCCAACGAGTGTCAGGATCGAAAGCGCTTTGCCGACGGTCATTGCGGTCGCAGCGAAATGCTTCCATGCGGGCCGGTCGGCCATGCCTATCCAGCTACAAGTATCGTATTCGAACCAATTGGGCAGCGGATTGATCAGCTCAAGGCCGGCAGATCCCAGATTGCCAATGCTGGCGAGGCTTTTCGCACTTGAGATCAAGGTGAGAGGCCCTTCTTCGGTACCGGCGACCTGGATAATGCGCAGCGAGAGTAATATCTGCTGAAGGGGGACTGGTGCCAGGCGGCCGATGGCGTTTCTGACCCTGGTGCCCGCTAATTCATAGATGATCCAGGCATCGATCGACCTCGTATTCGAAATAGCCCGCCGCGGCAACGAGGGTGCCGTCGGCGGCCCTTACGGTAATAAGCGACTGATTAGCCAAGGCGTCTCGGAGACTGACGTATGACGGAACGGGAAGCGTGTCCGTCTCGCCGGACTGGTAAAATCCTATCAGGTCGTCAAGCTCATCGCGCTTTGACGCGGCAATCAAAAACGTTTCCATGACTGCATACCCGCAGAAAGAGTCATGCTATCAAGCTTCTACCTCGAAGTGAAATTGCGGTAATGAGGTAGGGTGCCGACCTATTGCAATATGCAACATTATTGCATATTGTGCGTTGAGTTGCTTCGGGATGACTTGATTGCAAAACGCGAAGTTAGGCACCACAAATGGCCCCCGCTGTAAAGAATGCGGAGTCGAACGCCGGGTTTCGACCCCTGTCAATCGACGAGGAACTCGATTCGATCGATCATCAGGTGCTGGATCTGATGCGTCGCGTGGATGAACAGGCTCACTGGAGCAAGTTGATTGCCTGTGCGCTACGAGTCGGATTGACGCTGCGTGACATCGCAGAAGTACTCCCCTGCGCCGTTTCCACTGTTTCGCGCTGGCAATCCGGCCGCACCGCCCCGCCCGTCTTCATGAGGCTGCCGCTGAAGAATTTGCTCGTGAATATGGTCGAAACCCGACTGGTCGCGAGAGAAGCAGCCGAAACCCGCAAACTCCTCAGCGCAGGTTGACGGCGGTACCCGCCATTGCGCCAAGCAGGATCGTGAGAAGGCGGATCGTCACGCAGTTCAGGTTGCCGGAGATCCCCCGAGCTTCGCCTCCAGCGCCGCAATGCGCGCCTTCAGGGCCTCGTTCTCCTCACGCGCCAGACGGGCCATGTCCTTGACCGCCTCGAACTCCTCGCGCTTGACCAGGTCCATGTCGCGCAGGAATTTCTCGGCCTGGGTGCGCAATACCGTGTCGACCTCGCGCTTGACGCCCTGGGCCGCACCGGCGGCGTCGTTCATCAGGCGGCCGATCTCGTCGAAAAACCGGTTGTTGGTCTGGGTCATTGGCGGCCTCCGATAAACTTTGCGCGAACAGCTCGGAAGACAATGGCAATCCGGACAGGGCGGATCAAGGGCCGAGCGGCGGTATCCTTGTCATGCTCCGGTTTCCTTGCAATCGTATTCAACGTCCCTGCATAAGAAGAATCAGAAGGCGCACGAGATGATCGAGCAGCAGATCGCGATCCCCACCAAGGACGGCCACACCGCAACCTTCATCACCCATCCCGAACGTGGCGGGCCGTTTCCGGTCATCCTGTTCTACATGGACGCGCCGGCGATCCGCGAAGAGCTGCGCGACATGGCGCGCCGGCTGGCGACATCGGGCTATTACGTGATGCTGCCGAACCTCTATTACCGCTCCGGCGTTATGGAGCTCGGCGCGCTGCCGGCCGATCCGAACGCGCCGGAGCGCAAGCGGATGTTCGCACTGATGGCTTCGCTCACGATTCCGATGATCATGGACGACACCAGGGCGCTGCTCGCCTATGCCGAGGGTCAGACGGCGGCGAACGTCAAGCTGATCGGCACCGTCGGCTATTGCATGAGCGGCCGCTATGCCGTGAACGCCGCCACGCATTTCCCCGACCGCGTCAAGGCCGCCGCCTCGGTCTACGGCACGCAGCTTGCGACCGACCAGGATGACAGCCCGCATCTCGCAGGAAACAAGACCAAGGCCGAGCTCTATTTCGCCTGCGCCGAGACGGACATCTACGCGCCCGCCGAGATCATCGAGAAGGTCAAGCAGGGCATGAGCGGCGCAAAAGCAGAGGTCGAGATCTATCCCGGCACCCATCATGGCTTCGCCTTTCCCAGGCGGCCGGTCTATGACCGTGACGCCGCCGAGCGGCATTGGGAGCGTCTGCTGGCGCTCTATCGCCGCAATCTCGTGTGAGCAGCATGGATCAGTCTATCCGCGAACTCGGTGCACCTCTCCCGCTTGCGGGAGAGGTCGGCGCAACGCGCCGGGTGAGGGCTCTCTCCTCTGGGGGAGTCTTTCAGTGGAGGCATCCTCTCCCCAGCCCTCCCCCGCAAGCGGGGGAGGGAGCGCAATTCCGTCGGGGCCGCAGCTTGCCCATCAAACTCTAAGAGCAAGGCCCGATGCCCTTTCTGCTCATCGACTTTCCCGCCTTCAAACCGATCGCGATCGAGATCGGACCGTTCGCGATCCGCTGGTATGCGCTGGCCTATATCTGCGGCATCGTGTTCGGGTGGCTCTATGCGCGCTCGCTCCTGAAGAAGGAGCGCCTGTGGGGCGGGCCGGCGCCGATGTCGCTGCTGCAGATCGACGACTTCATCCTGTGGGTCACGCTCGGCATCATCCTCGGCGGCCGCACCGGCTACGTGCTGTTCTACAATCTGCCCTTCTTCATCGACCATCCCGCCGCGATCTTCAAATTGTGGGAAGGCGGCATGTCGTTCCATGGCGGCTTCCTCGGCTGCGTCGTCGCGGTGATGTGGTTTGCCTATCGCAACCGCATCCCGATCCTGTCGCTCGGCGACATCACCACCGCAGTCGCGCCGGTCGGGCTATTGCTCGGGCGCATCGCCAATTTCATCAACGGCGAATTGTGGGGCCGCGCCGCCGACCCGCAGCTGCCCTGGGCGATGATCTTCCCCAACGATCCCACCCAGCTGCCGCGCCATCCGAGCCAGCTCTACGAGGCCGGCATGGAGGGCATCCTGCTGTTCACCGTGCTCGCGGTGATGATCCGGTTCGGCGCCCTGAAGCGGCCGGGCATGATCCTCGGCGCCTTCATCCTGATCTATGGTCTGACCCGCATCGCCGGCGAGCATTTTCGCGAGCCCGACGTCCAGCTCGGCTTCCTCTGGGGCGGATTAACCATGGGCATGCTGTTGTCGATCCCGATGCTTATCATCGGCGGCATACTTATTGTACTGGCAGTGAGGCGCGATGCGCCCAAGCCCGCAGGGGCCATTCGTTAATTCCTTTCGAGAAGATGGACCGTGACCGAGCAGCCGCTACTCAACGAGATCAGGGCGCTGATCAAATCATCGGGCCCCATGCCGGTCTGGCGGTACATGGAACTGTGCCTGATGCACCCGCGCTACGGCTATTACGTCTCGCGCGATCCTTTGGGCCGTGAAGGCGACTTCACCACCGCGCCCGAGGTCAGCCAGATGTTCGGCGAACTCCTGGGCCTGTGGACCGCTTCGGTGTGGAAGCAGATGGGCTCGCCGCAATTCCTGCGGCTGATCGAGCTCGGCCCAGGCCGCGGCACCATGATGGCGGATGCGCTGCGCGCGCTCCGCGTGCTGCCGCCGCTGTACCAGGCGCTTCACATCCACATGGTCGAGGTCAATCCGGTGCTGCGCGAGCGGCAGAACGCGACGCTGTCGGGCGTACGCAACATCGCCTGGCACGACAGCATCGACGATGTGCCGGAGGGGCCGAGCATCATCCTCGCCAACGAATATTTCGACGTGCTGCCGATCCACCAGATGGTGAAGCGCGAGAACGGCTGGCACGAGCGCGTGATCGAGATCGATCCCAACGGCAAGCTTCAATTCGGCGCGGCCTCCGAGCCCACGCCGCGCTTCGACGTGCTGCTGCCGCCTCTGGTGCGCGCGGCGCCCATCGGCGCCGTGTTCGAATGGCGGCCCGATGCGGAGGTCATGAAGCTCGCCACGCGCGTGCGCGACCAGGACGGCGCGGCGCTGATCATCGATTACGGCCATCTGCGCAGCGACGCCGGCGACACGTTCCAGGCGATCGCGCGCCACAGCTTCACCGATCCCTTGAAGGCGCCGGGCCAGGCCGACGTCACCGCCCATGTCGACTTCCAGGCGCTGGCGCGTGCCGCCGAGGATGTCGGCGCCCGCGTGCACGGGCCGGTGACGCAGGGCGATTTCCTCAAGCGCGTCGGCATCGACACCCGCGCGGCCGCCTTGATGCAGAAGGCAACGCCTGAAATCGCCACCGACATTTCGGTGGCGCTGAAGCGCCTGACGGACACCGGGCGCAGCGGCATGGGCTCGATGTTCAAGGTGCTCGGCATCTCCGAGCCGCGGCTAACAGGCCTTGCCGGCCTCAGCGATCTCGAACAGGCCGGAGGGAACGGATGACACTCACTTCGTCGCTGCTCTCGGCGGTGCCAGGCCTGCGCCATGCCTTCTTCACCCGTGAAGGCGGCGTCTCCGGCGGCATCTATTCGGCGCTGAACGGCGGGCTCGGCTCCAATGACGACCAGGCCCTCGTCGCGGAGAACCGCCGCCGCATGGCTGAGCATGTCGGCGTTGCCCCGGAACGCTTTCTCAGCCTGCACCAGATCCATTCGCCCGACGTGCTCGTTGCCGAAACGCCCTGGCCGGGCGGGCCGCGGCCGAAGGGCGACGCGCTGGTCACCAGAACGCCCGGCATCGCGCTTGGCGTCTCCACCGCCGATTGCGGGCCGGTGCTGTTCGTCGACCCCGACGCGCGCGTGATCGGCGGTGCCCATGCCGGCTGGAAGGGCGCGCTGACAGGCGTGCTGGAGGCGACGATCTCGGCCATGGAAAAGCTCGGCGCCACGCGCGGCGGCATCATCGCCGCGATCGGCCCGCTGATCCGGCAGGACAGCTACGAGGTCGGCAACGAGTTCGTGGTGCGCTTCATCGAGGCGGACGCGGACAACGCGATATTCTTCATGCCGTCGGTGCGCGAGGGACACGCGATGTTCGACCTCGCCGGCTTCATCCGTACGAGGCTGGAGGCCGCCGGCATCCTGATGATCGACGATCTTGGTCTGGACACCTACGCCGACGAGCGCTTCTTCAGCTATCGCCGCTCGGTGCATCGCAAGGAGCCGGACTACGGCCGGCACGTTCACGCGATCGCGCTGGAGGGGTGAACACACGGGCAACCTCGTGTCATTGCGGGGCGATGCGGCCCGCATCGAACCCGGAATGACGTGGCCTGTGGCGCCCCCGCCCTAGACGTTAATGCGTTTTAACGATATCGCTGCCCTCCATAATGAGGGACGCGTCATTCATCTTGCGCCGTGCGGGCTCGCGCGTGCTGGCGGTCATGCTGCTGGCGGCTGCGACCGCGCTTGGCGGCTGCGCCGGTGGCGGTGGTGCCGCAAACTCCTATGCGATGGCGCCAAGCTCAGGCTCCGGGGCGACGGTCGCCTTCGAATCGATCGACGGGCCACCGCCGCAGGTATTCGACCGCATGGTTGGCGTGCTCGACAGCGAATCCAAGCTGCGCAGCCTGTCCGTCGTCTCCCGCGAGGGGACGGCTGCCTACCGCGTGCGCAGCTATCTCTCGGCCCAGATCGTGCGCGGCAGGACCGTGATCGCCTGGGTCTGGGACGTTTACGACGCCAACCAGCAGCGGGCGCTGCGGCTTTCCGGCGAGGAACCGACCTCGGCCAGGGGTGGCCGCGATCCCTGGGGCGCCGCCGACGATCTGGTTCTGCGGAAGATCGCCCAGGCCGGATTCAGCGGACTTTCCAACATGATCAACGGCACCCCGGATGCACCGGGCGCTGCGCCGGGCTTGCGGGGACCAGCGGTGGCGAGCGCCATCCCGGAGGCTCCGGCGGCCGGGATGCCGGCCTCGGCGCTCGGCTATGCCGACCGATAACCCCCGCTAAACCACGGCCCCAAGTATTCAGGAAGTTGCGGCCAAACCGTTGGCCCGACTCAGGATTTTCGAAGGGAAAACGTAGCATGCCGGGTTGCCATTGCTGCCCTCGGCCTGATATTTCCTCGCCCGTCGTAACCGTGCTCCGTGGGTATCCGAGATGTTGAACATCGTGTCCAGCAAAGCGCGGGAGGAAGCGTCCATGTCGGCCAAGAACGGCTCCATCAAGCTCGTCGCCGGCAACTCCAATCCGGCTCTCGCGCAGGCCATCGCGCAAGGACTCGACCTGCCGCTGACCAAGGCAGTGGTCCGGCGCTTCGCCGACATGGAAATCTTCGTCGAGATCCAGGAGAACGTCCGCGGCTCGGATGCCTTCATCATCCAGTCGACCTCGTTTCCCGCCAACGACCATCTGATGGAATTGCTGATCATCACCGACGCGCTGCGCCGCTCCTCGGCGCGCCGCATCACCGCGGTGCTGCCCTATTTCGGCTATGCCCGGCAGGATCGCAAATCGGGCTCGCGCACGCCGATCTCGGCCAAGCTCGTCGCCAACCTGATCACGCAGGCCGGCGTCGACCGAGTCATGACGCTCGACCTGCATGCCGGCCAGATCCAGGGCTTCTTCGACATCCCGACCGACAATCTCTACGCGGCGCCGCTGATGGTGCGCGACATCAAGGACAAGTTCGACCTCTCCAAGACGATGGTGATCTCGCCCGACGTCGGCGGCGTGGCGCGCGCACGCGGCCTCGCCAAGCGCATCAACACCCCGCTCGCGATCGTCGACAAGCGCCGCGAAAGGGCGGGCGAATCAGAGGTCATGAACGTCATCGGCGACGTCGCCGGCTACACCTGCATCCTGATCGACGACATCGTCGACTCCGGCGGCACGCTGGTGAACGCGGCCGACGCGCTGATCGCCAAGGGCGCCAAGGACGTCTATGCCTACATCACCCACGGCGTGCTCTCCGGCGGCGCGGCCGCCCGCATCGCCGGCTCGAAGCTGAAGGAGCTTGTGATCACCGACTCGATCCTGCCGACGGATGCGGTGACCAAGGCGCCGAACATCCGCACGCTGCCGATCGCCAGCCTGATCTCGGACGCGATCGCGCGCACCGCGGCGGAAGAGTCGGTGTCGAGCTTGTTCGACTAGTTCTTCCGATCCCGGAAGGTCTCATAGGGTGGGCAAATGCGCAAAGCGCCGTGCCCACCTTTTTCTTTTGTGATGAAGGTGGTGGGCACGCTTGCGCTTTGCCGACCCTACCGCCTCTCGCTCTGACGCGCCGCAGCACGCCTCACGGCCCCCCGGTTGTTGCCGCCCGCCGCCCATGACATCATCCGGATACCGAGTCATCTCTGCCCTCTGGATTCCTGATGCCAAGCCGGAAATTTGCCTGGGAGAAGCTGTCGGATGACGAGTTGCTCAAGCAGCGCCTCTCCAGCCTGAGAGTGACGGTCGAAGGCACCTGGCTCGAGGACTGCGTCAGCACGCTCCATGAGGAACTCGAAGAGCGGGGCATTCGGCTGCGGCCGCACACATGGATCTCGAGCGAGTGGTTCAGTCCGGGCGATGTGCCGGGCATCGCCATCCCCTTCTATCTCGCCCATCCCCGTCTGATGAAGCTCGAGAAGAAGATGATGTTCGACGTCGAGGGCGGAACCTGGCGCGAGTGCATGGCCATCCTCCGTCACGAGGCCGGCCATGCCATGCAGCACGGCTATCAGCTGCAGCGACGCCGGCGCTGGCAGCAGCTGTTCGGCCCGTCGTCGAAACATTACCCGCGCTACTATCGGCCCAATCCTGCCAGCAGGCGCTACGTCCAGCATCTCCGGCTGTGGTACGCGCAGAGCCATCCGGACGAAGATTTCGCCGAGACCTTTGCGGTGTGGCTGCGGCCGCGTTCGAACTGGCGAACGCGATATGCCGGCTGGCCGGCGCTGAAGAAGCTCGAATATGTCGACGAGCTGATGAGCGAGATTGCGGGAAAGCGGCCGCTGATCACCACGCGAGAGCGCGTCGACCCGCTGGGTCGGCTCGGCCAGACGCTCGAAGACCACTACAAGAAGAAGCAGGCGTTCTACGCCTTCACGCCGCCGAAGACCTACGACCGCGACCTCTCACGGCTGTTTTCGGCCGATCCGCGCCATCACCGCTCAAAGCCGGCTTCGGCCCTGATCAGGGGCCACCGCGCCCAGATCAGGCAATTGGTCTCGCGATGGACTGGCGAGAACCAGCTCACGCTCGATGCCGTTCTCGACGACATGATCTCCCGCTGCCGCGAGCTCGATCTGCGCGCCGTCGGCCCCGAACAGAAGCTCGTTCTCGATTTCACCGTCCTCGTGACCGCCAAGACGATGCACGCGCTGTTTGGCCCGTCTCGGCGCAAATGGATCGCGCTATGAGGCGACTCCGTATTCTGGTCCTGATGCATCCGGATTTCCTGCCCCCGGACTCCTCCGACGGGTACACCCCGCAGGAGATCAACACGTGGAAAACGGAATACGACGTGGTGAGCACCCTGCGCGCGGCCGGCCACGACGTCCGCCCGCTCGGCGCGCAGGAGGAGATCAAGCCGGTGCGCGAGGCGATCGAGGAGTTCAAGCCGCACGTGGTCTTCACGCTGCTGGAGGAATTCCACAACAACGTCGCCTTCGACCAGCACATCGCCAGCTATCTCGAGCTGATGAAGGTCCCTTATACCGGGTGCAATCCGCGCGGCCTGATCCTGGCGCGCGGCAAGGATTTGTCCAAGACGCTGGTGCATCACCGCCGGATTGCGGCGCCGGCCTTCGCCGTCTTCCCGATGCGCCGCAAGGTGAAGCGCCCGACGCGGCTTGCGCTGCCACTGATCGTCAAGAGCCTGAACATGGATGGCTCGTTCGGCATCTCGCAGGCCTCGATCGTCGACACCGACGAGAAGCTCGCGGAGCGGGTTGCCTTCATCCACGAGCGGGTCGAATCCGCCGCCATCGCCGAGCAGTTCATCGAGGGGCGAGAACTCTATGTCGGCGTGCTCGGCAACAACCGGCTGCGCGTTCTGCCGGTCTGGGAATTGAAATTCGGCAGCATGGGCGGGCGCAGGTCACGCCACATCGCCACCGAAAAAGCCAAGCACGACACCGACTATCAGGAGAAGGTCGGCATCGTCGACGGGCCGGCGAAAGACCTCGCTCCCGAAGTCACCGCGCGCATCCAGCGCGCGGCGAAGCGGATCTATCGGGCGCTTGGCCTCGACGGCTACGCGCGCATCGATTTTCGTCTCGCCGCCGACGGCACGCCGTATTTCATCGAGGCCAATCCCAACCCCGAGATCGCCAAGAGCCAGGAGTTCGCCACGGCGGCTCAACATGCCGGGCTCAAATATCCGGATCTCCTGCAGCGCATCCTGACGCTCGGGATCAGCCGGGCCAAGGCGGGCGTGTCATTGGGGTGATGCAAGATGGCCGCGATCGTAGAATGGCCCCTCATCCTTCGAGACGCGCTACGCGCTCCTCGGGATGAGGGGTGATGGTCGTCGCGCTGCGTTACACGATCCCCGCCGCGACCTGGCCGCGCAGACGCTCGAGCCCGAGCAACGTCTCCGCACAGGCTGCCGCGACCTCGACGCCCTTGATCGCAAAGTGCCTGCGGAAGAAATCGTAGTGCACCTCGGTCTCGTGGAATTGCTGCGGCGTCAGTACGGCCGAGAACACGGGCACCTCGGTGCGCAGCTGCACGTCCATCAGCGCCTTGATCACGGTGTCGGCCACGAACTCGTGGCGATAGATGCCGCCATCGACGACGAGGCCGGCCGCGACGATCGCGGTGTAGCGCCGCGTCTTGGCGAGCACCTGCGCGTGCAGCGGGATCTCGAACGAGCCCGGCACCTCGAACACGTCGACGTGGGTGAGGTGCCGCGCCTCGGCCTCCTTGACGAAGGCGATGCGGGCCTCTTCGACGACGTCGCGGTGCCAGCAGGCCTGCACGAAGGCCACCCGCTGCGGTTTTGCGAAGCGCGGGTGCTCGACTGCCGGCGGGTCCACGGGAACCGGCGGCTGGGTTGTCTGGGACGTTTCGGTTTGGGGGTCTTGCAACATCTGATTCATGGCTTTCCTCAGTTAAGGACCAGAATCAGGGCACACGGAACGACAAACAGCCGCATCCTGCGATGCGTCCGCCACCGACCGTTCTCTTTCATCCGGACTTTAACCGTCGGCTTCGGAGTTGCACCGAATCTGCTGACCCTTCCCTTCGGTGGAAACCTCGAGGAAGGCGCTCGCGGGCTTGGGCCTTTCGGCCCTTACCGCCGGTGGGGACTTTCACCCCGCCCTGAGAACATCGGCCGTCCGGAATGAACGGCCTAGCTGGAAATATGACGCCGGTTCGGGGCTGCAGCAAGCGCGTTCCGCATGGGAAAACCGCATGGTCCCATGCCGCTATGGCGGGCGCGGCCCTCGCGGGGCGGAATTAACGATTGGGCGCGCCCCCGGAATCCGACTCCGGTTTGTTCTTTTCGTTAATAATTGTGGCGGAGATGAGCTGTGGACGAACGAGTCCTGACTTGTGGACGGACTCGGCAGCCGGTTGCGCAGATTCCGCAAATCACATCAGTTGATCCGCGACAAGCCCGCGCTGATCCGAGGAGATCGCAACAGCGACTCCGAGGGATCGCCTTAACGACATTGAGGGAGCGCGCGCCGGACCAACCGCGTGCGTATCAAAGACAACAAAAAGGCAAGAGGTCGAGACGGCATGTCCCTGCTCGAAGGCACTATCGATTCCAAAAACCATCCGCTCGCGGTGGTCGAGGATATCGCTGCCAGCAACAACTGGCCGTTTGAACGCTCCGGCGAAGACGAACTCACCATTGTCTCCAAGGGACAATGGACCGACTACCAGATCTCCTTCACCTGGATGGGTGAAATCGAGGCGCTGCATCTGGCCTGCGCGTTCGACATGAAGATTCCGGTCGCGCGGCGGGCCGAGGTCCAGCGGCTCGTCGCCGCGGTCAACGAGCAATTGTGGGTCGGCCACTTCGACCTGTGGACCAACACCGGCATGATCATGCACCGGCAGGCCCTGGTGCTGCCGGGCGGGCTCATCGCCTCCACTGCGCAATGCGAAGCCATGCTCGCCGGCGCCATCCACGCCTGCGAGCGCTATTTTCCGGCGTTCCAGTTCGTGGTCTGGGCGGGCAAATCCACGACCGAAGCGATGGACGCGGCGATGTTCGACACGGTCGGCGAGGCGTAAGTCTCGCCTCTCTCTCCAACGTCGTCCTGGACAAGCGAAGCGCAGATCCGGGATCGATACCGCGTGATTTCTCCGCATCGCGCGATGCTTGTTGCTCTGCCCTTCATCCACTAGAACCCTCGGGGTAATGGATCCTGGCTCCCCGTGCGCAATTGCGCACTAGGCCAGGACGACACCAGGTGTGGCAACAGCGATGGCGAACAGCACTCTTCAAAGCATTACCGGCACCATCCTTCTCGCTGGCGCCGGCAAGATGGGCGGCGCGATGCTGACCGGCTGGCTGGCGGGCGGGCTCGATCCGCGCCGCGTCGCGGTGGTCGATCCGTTCATCTCGCCGGAGATCACTGCGCTGGCCACAAAAGGCGTCGCGCTCAATCCCGACCCGCAGGCGGCAGGTACCGTCGAGACGATGGTCGTCGCGGTGAAGCCGCAGATGTTCCGCGATGCAGGCGCCAAGCTGAAAGCGTTCGTCTCGAACGGCACTTCCGTCGTGTCGATCATGGCGGGAATCACGATCGCATCGCTAGAAGAGGTCTGTGGCGGCGCCGTGGTGCGCGCGATGCCGAACACGCCGGCCGCGATCGGCCGTGGCATCACGGTCGCGGTCGCGGCAAAAAGCGTCAGCACCGGACAGCGCGCAGTGGCCGATGCGCTGTTGCGCGCCACCGGCTCGGTCGAATGGGTCGATGACGAGAGCCTGATGGATGCGGTGACCGCCGTTTCGGGCTCGGGCCCGGCCTATGTGTTCCTGCTCGCCGAAGAGCTCGCACGCGCCGGCGTCGAAGCCGGCCTGCCCGAGGCGCTGGCAACAAAACTCGCGCGCGAGACCGTCGCCGGCTCCGGTGAGCTGCTGCACCAGTCGGAGCTTGCCTCGAGCACGCTGCGCCAGAACGTCACCTCGCCCGGCGGCACCACGGCCGCGGCCCTCGGCGTGCTGATGGGCGAGCCCGGCCTGCGCGACCTGATGATCCGCGCGATCGCGGCGGCGACGAAACGGTCGAAGGAATTGGCGAAATAGATAGGCGCTCATGGTGAGGAGGCGCGCCAGCGCCGTCTCGAACCATGCAGGCCCGTCTCTCACCCGCAGCCGTCCTTCGAGACGACCGCTACGCGGTCTCCTCACAGGATGAGGTCGAAGCAAGCGGACGCTAAGTCGCCCCCAGCCGCTTGTTGAACATTTCGACATTGACGAGCCCGCGCGCGTGACGGCCTTCGCCGAGCTTGCGCGTGTCCTCGAAAGCCTCGACCTCGAAGCGGATGACGCGGCGCTCGACCGCGATCACCGTTGCCGTGGTCCGCACCGTCGCACCGACCAAGGCTGCCGCAAGATGGCGGATGTCGACCTCGGTGCCGACGGTGACCCAGCCCGGCTGGAGCGCGCCGCGGATCGCATCGCCCGACGTCATCTCCATCTCCAGGATCATCATCGGCGTCGCATAGACCATCGGCATGCCGGGTACGAAATGCCCGACCGTGCGCTCCACCGGTACCACCAGCGTGCGCTCGGCGCTCATGCCGACCCTGATGACGTCGCGTGCGTCCATGCTTGCCTCAACGGTGTCGTTCCGGACAAGCGCGCCCCAAGCGCGCGCCGATCCGGGACGACAGCGGAAAATGCCGCGCGAGCCGAAGCTACTTCTTCGCCGCCGCCGCGCGCTCCACGAAGGTCTTGCCGCCCTTCATCTTGTGGGCGAGCGGGGCTTCGTTGATCTGGATGACGACGGCGTCGGCATCGACGCCGAGATTCTTCACCAGTGCCTGGGTGATGTCGCGCATCATGCCGGCCTTCTGTTCATCGGTGCGGCCCACGGCCATGCTGACGGTGATCTCAGGCATTGTTCTCTCCCATGCGGCCGAACTCCGGCCATTGACGGTCGCCATCAAACAAGACGCGGATGCCCGGGACAAGCCCGGGCATGACGGCTTGCCGGAATGGCTATCCCCACTTTACGTCATGGCGCGCCAGGACCTCGCGCACTTTTACGACGAGGTCGGCGTCGCTGCACGAGAACTGCGCCGGGCGGCTCTCGCGCCATTCCTGGTTGGAGGCGATCGCAGCGGCCGCCTTGGCGCCCTCGATCAGATCCTTGATCTGCAGCTCGCCGCGCGCCTTTTCATCCGAGCCCTGGATGATGACGCAAGGGCTGTTGCGGCGGTCGGCATATTTGAGCTGGTTGCCCATGTTCTTGGGATTGCCGAGATAGAGCTCGGCGCGGATGCCCGTGCTGCGCAAGGCAGCGACCATCTTCTGGTAGTCGGCGACGCGGTCGCGGTCGAACACGGTCACGACGACGGGTCCGAACTCGGGCCGCGTGTCGAGCTTGCCGAGCAACGTCAGCGCGGCTTGCAAGCGAGAGACGCCGATCGAGAAGCCGGTTGCCGGCACCGGCTCGCCGCGGAAACGCGACACGAGGCCGTCATAGCGCCCGCCGCCGCCGACCGAGCCGAACCGCACCGGGCGGCCCTTCTCGTCCTTGGTCTCGAGCAGGAGTTCGACCTCGTAGACGGGGCCGGTGTAATATTCGAGGCCGCGCACCACGGACGGGTCGATCTTGATGCGGTCCGCACCGTAACCCGACGCCGTGACCAGCTTGGCAATCTCTTCCAGCTCGCTCACGCCGGCCTGACCGACTTCGCTCTTGGCGAGGTAGGTTTCTGCCGCGGCAATGGCCTCTTTCCAGTCGTCGCGCGGCTTGGTGATGGCGAGAACGACGTCGGCCTCCGCCGCACTCAGATTGGCGCCTTTGGTAAAGTCGCCCTTGCCTTCTTCGCCACCATCCCATCTGCCGGGACCGAGCAATTTGCGCACTTCGTCGGCGGGAAACTTGTCGAGCTTGTCGATCGCGCGCAGCACGGTCAGTCTGCGCGCGGCGTTCTCTTCGCCGCCGAGCCCAATGGCTTCCAGCACGCCGTCCAGCACCTTGCGATTGTTCACCTTGACGACATAGGAGCCGCGCGCAATCCCGAGCGCTTCCATCGTGTCCGCCGCCATCATGCAGATCTCGGCATCCGCCGCCGGCGTCGCCGAGCCGACCGTATCGGCGTCGAACTGCATGAATTGGCGGAAGCGGCCGGGGCCGGGTTTCTCGTTGCGGAACACGTACCCGACCCGGTAGCTGCGATAGGGCAGGACCAGACCGTCGGTCCCGTATCGTTCTCCGACATAGCGGGCGAGAGGCGCGGTCAGATCATAGCGCAGCGAGATCCACTGCTCGTCGTCGTCCTGGAACGAGAACACGCCTTCGTTCGGACGGTCCTGATCGGGCAGGAACTTGCCGAGCGCATCAGTGTATTCCATCGCCGGCGTTTCCACCGGCTCGAACCCGTAGAGCTCGTAGACGGCGCGGATCTTCTCGACCATCTCGCGCGTCGCCCGGATCGCAGCGGGGTCGCGATCCTCGAGCCCGCGCGGCAGCCGCGCCTTCAATTTCTGGGGTTTTTTGGGTTTCTCGGCCATGCGCGGCGTTTACCAGCCGACGCGCGAAGCGGCAACTGCCGGCTTGTCCCCTACGGCTGCTCCATCCGCGCCCGGAGGGCATCCGCGTCCGCTTTCGGCAGTGACTTCAGCGTCGGCTTGATGGTTTCTCCACCGACGATCTTGCCATTGCGCATGAACATCCAGTCGGAGATGTCGGCCTCAGCGAACTCGACCTTATCGCCGGCCCGCTTGCCCGGCAGATCGCGCGGTTCATTGGCGAAGAGACCGGAATAGGCGCCGCCCGGCAACTTCCTTACCTCGGCGATCCAGATGTGCTCACCGCCTTTGCGGGTCGAAAAGCGCACTTTCAGGGCGTGCCCCGTCTCCGACGGTTTCGGCGCCCCATAGGAGGCCCAGAATGTCGACAGCGTGCCGCGGGCGCGCGCGATCGCGGTATTCATCTCCGGATCGGTGGTGCGTACGTCGACGATAGGAGAGTGATCTCGGGGCGAGCGGTCTTCCGCCGAGACCTCGGGCTTGGGGCCGATGGTCAGGATGCCGAAAACGGTGACGCCGGTGACTGCGGCGAGAACGGCCCATTTCACGGGCTGGGAGAGTTTGGGTGCCATGTTCGCGATGTCCGGATGCGCCAGTATCTCCGGGCTTTGTCGCGGGATCGTGGCAGGGCGTTCATGGTGCCCCTCTCCCCGCAAGCGGGGAGAGGGAGAAGCATCAAAACACCTTGCGGATCCAGTTGTGCGGATCGTTGGTGCGGCCGTACTGGATGTCGACGAGCTGCTTGCGCAGGCCCATGGCGACCGGGCCGGCGACACCGCCGCTGATGTCGAAATCACCGCTCACCGAGCGCACCTTGCCGATCGGCGAGATCACGGCGGCGGTGCCGCAGGCGAACGCTTCCTTCAGCCTGCCGCTGGCCGCATCCTTGCGCCACTGGTCGAGCGAATACGGCTCCTCGCGCACGGTCTTGCCGGCATCTCTTGCCAGCGCGATGATGGAATCGCGGGTGATGCCGGGCAGGATCGTGCCGAGCGGCGGCGTCGAGAGGGAGCCGTCGTCGAACACGAAGAACACGTTCATGCCGCCGAGTTCCTCGACATAGCGGCGCTCGATCGCGTCGAGGAAGACCACCTGATCGCAGCCGTGCTGGATCGCTTCGGCCTGGGCGCGCAGGCTGGCGGCATAATTGCCGCCGCACTTGACCGCGCCGGTGCCGCCGACTGCGGCGCGCGTATAGTTCTCCGACACCCAGATCGACACCGGCGCAGGCCCGCCCTTGAAATAGGAGCCGACCGGCGAGGCGATGACCGCAAAAATGTATTCGGACGACGGCTTGACGCCGAGGAAGGTCTCGCTCGCGATCATGAAGGGGCGCAGGTAAAGGCTGCCCTCACCGCCAGGCATCCAGGCGCGGTCGATGCGCACGACCTGCTCGACCGCCTCGATGAAGACGTCCTCGGGGATTTGCGCCATCGCCATGCGGTCGGCGGAGTCCTTGAAGCGCCGTGCATTGGCATCGGGGCGGAACAGGTTCACGCCGCCGTCGTCGCGCTTGTAGGCCTTGAGGCCTTCAAAAATTTCCTGAGCGTAGTGCAGGACGGCACCAGCCGGATCGAGCTGGAAGTTGGCGCGCGCCTCGATCCGCGCCTCGTACCAGCCACCCTTGGCCTGGTTGTAGCGGACGATCGCCATGTGATCGGTGAAGACCCGCCCGAAGCCGGGGTCCACCAGCTTGGCGACGCGGTCCTTCTCTGGCGTCGGATTGGATGCGGGCTGGATGTCGAATGTCATGCTCATGTCGTTGGCTCCCGCTGCCGTTGGCGGCGCTGTTCTGGCGCCTGCCTGCCCGTTCCGGGCCCGGCTGGCTTGATTAGGTTACTGGCCGGACCACCGCCAGCCTTGTTACGGCCGGTTTCCGTGGCCAGCATGTCGGCGAGGACATGCTTTTGCGGAAGGCAGAAGTCCAGTATGTTTTGCCGAAATGCCGCTCGACAATCGCACGGTAGATCTGATCCGGCCGTTGCCGCCTGTCCGGCTCTCTCCGGCCGCTCTTGAAACTGCCACCCGACGCGAAACGATCTAAAATTTCGTGCGGGCTGATCGTTTTGTAACATTGAACCCAAGATACGTCAATATGCCTGACATAAATTTCGCGACTCCCCCTCAAGACGCTGCCGAGCCTCGGCCGGCCGCAGGCGATGGAGGCAATTTGCGCTGGGATATCATCGAGCTGCTGTTTTTCGCCTATCGCGATTTCGTCGGCGATCCCGACCAGGAGCTGGAGGCGTTCGGCTTCGGCCGGGCCCATCACCGGGTCATGCATTTCGTCTATCGCTATCCCGGCCTCAAGGTCGCCGACCTGCTCGATGTCCTGCGCATCACCAAGCAGTCGCTCGGCCGTGTGCTCAAGCAGCTCCTGGACGAGGGCTATATCGTGCAGAAGACCGGCGACAATGATCGCCGCCAGCGCCTGCTCTACGCGACGCCGAAGGGCGAAGCGCTGGTGCAGAAGCTGGCCGGCCTTCAGACCACGCGGATCACCAAGGCACTCGCCGAGATGGCTCCGCAGGATGCCGAGACCGTCAAGCGCTTCCTGCGCGCTATGATCGACCGCGAGGATCCGGACAAGGTGCTCGAGACGATCTTCGCCTCCGTCAATCAAGACGCAAAGGAGTGACCGTGCCGCTCGCTGCCACGCTCACCCGTCCGCCGGTGCAACCGGCAGACGACGCGCCGCATCTGCTGCTGGTCGACGACGACCGCCGCATCCGCGATCTGTTGTCGCGCTTCCTCGCCAGTGAAGGTTATCGCGTCACCACCGCGGCCAGTGCCGGCGACGCGCGCTCGAAGCTTTTAGGCCTGCATTTCGATCTCCTGATCCTCGACGTGATGATGCCCGGCGAGACCGGCTTCGACCTCGCCCGCTTCATCCGGACCTCCTCCTCGGTGCCGATCGTGATGCTGACGGCACGCCATGAAGCGGAAGCCCGCATCGAGGGCTTGCAGATCGGCGCGGACGACTACGTCGCAAAGCCGTTCGAGCCGCGCGAGCTTGCGCTGCGCATCAACAACATCCTCAAGCGCGCCGCTCCGCCACCGCAGGCCGCGGCGGTCGAGAAGATCGCGTTCGGTCCCTACGTCTACCATCTCGATCGCGGCGAACTGCGCCAGGGCGAAGACGTCATCCACCTCACCGACCGCGAGCGCGAGATGCTGCGAATCCTGTCGGAAACGCCGGGCGAAACCGTGCCGCGCAGCGCGCTGACCGGCAATGGCAGCGTCAACGAGCGCGCCGTCGACGTTCAGATCAACCGCCTGCGGCGCAAGATCGAGACCGACCCCGCCAATCCGCTTTTCCTCCAGGCGGTGCGCGGGATCGGCTACCGCCTGGTGGCATCGCCATAGAGTCAGAGCAGTGAAGCGCGACCGATGAGCACGATCGATACCGGCCTGACGCTGCTCAAAAGCGCCGCCGGCCGCGTCTCCGCCGTCAATGGCTGGATGGGCAACGCGTTCAAGGGCTGGATGCCGACAGGCCTCTATGCCCGCGCGCTCCTCATCATGATCGTGCCGATGGTGATCCTGCAATCGGTCGTCGCCTTCGTGTTCATGGAGCGGCACTGGAACACGGTGACACGCCGCCTGTCGGCCGCGGTGGTGCAGGACATCGCCGCACTGATCGACGTCTACAAGGGCTATCCGCAGGACAAGGATCGCGACCAGATCCGCCGCATCGCCCAGCAGCGCCTCGGCCTCGTCGTCGATTTCCTGCCCGCCGGCGACATGCCGCCGCCCGGGCCAAAACCGTTCTTCTCGCTGCTCGACCAGACGCTGTCGGTACAGCTCGGCCGCCAGATCGGACGCTCGTTCTGGATCGACACGGTCGGCCGATCCAACCTCGTCGAGATCCGCATCCAGCTCGACGACGCCGTGATGCGCGTGTTCGCGCAACGCAGCGCCGCCTACGCCTCGAACTCGGAAATCTTCCTGTTCTGGATGGTCGGCACGTCGTCGATCCTGCTGATCGTCGCCGTGCTGTTCCTGCGCAACCAGATCAAGCCGATCCTGCGGCTTGCCGATGCCGCGGAAAGTTTCGGCAAGGGCCGCGAGGCGCCGAACTTCCGACCCAGAGGCGCGCGCGAGGTGCGGCGCGCGGCGGTCGCCTTCCTCGAAATGAAATCGCGCATCGAGCGCACGATGGAGCAGCGCACCGCGATGCTCGCCGGCGTCAGCCATGATCTGCGTACCATCCTGACCCGGTTCAAGCTCGAGCTGGCGCTGATCGGCGACAACCCCGAATTGGAAGGCATGCGCAAGGACGTCGACGAGATGTCGATGATGCTGGAGGATTACCTCGCTTTCGCGCGCGGCGATTCCGGCGAGCAGTCGCAGCCGACCGACATGGCGCAGGCGCTCGAGGAGCTTCGCAGCGACGCGGAGCGTCACGGCCACACTGCGACCGTCGCGTTCAACGGACTGCCCGTGGTCACGGTGAAGCCGGCCTCGTTCAAGCGCTGCCTTGCCAACCTCGTCACCAACGCCGCCCGCTACGGCAAGGCCATCGCCATCACCGGCCAGCGCGATCACCGTTATCTGACCGTCACGGTCGACGACGACGGCCCAGGCATTCCCGCCCATTTGCGCGAAGAGGTGTTCAAGCCGTTCCTGCGGCTGGACAACGCCCGTAACCAGGACGAAGGCGGCACCGGCCTCGGCCTTGCCATCGCCCGCGACATCGCCCGCTCGCACGGCGGCGACATCACGCTCGGCGACAGCCCGATGGGGGGATTGCGAGCGAGCGTGCGGATACCGGTGTAGTTACTTCTCACCTCGCCCCGTAGGAACGGGGCGAGGGAGCGCACCGGTTTCGCGGCGCGGCCGCCTATTTCGGCAGTAGCGCTTTCAGCTTGTCGACGTCGCGCACGTTCATCTTGAAGCCGCCGGGCATCACGATGTCGCCGGGCTTCTGGTCCGGCTTGCAGGCTCCCAGCCACTTCGCTTCGAGAGTCATTGTGGTATCGCGCCCCGCGGTACCGGCGGCGCCGCCTTGCGCGTGCGAGGAGGTTTTCACGGTGTAGGCCGAGTTGAAATCGCCCGTGATCTCGGCATGCGAGGTCGTGCTGATGCCGGCGACGTTGCACTCGGAATCGCTGACATAGCCGGTCGCGGTCTTCCTGATGTCCTGCTTGGCGCAGATCTGCTTGGCCATCGGCGAGACGTTGTTGTTCATCTCCTTGTCGACGCTCTCGTCGGTGCAATGCTGCATGGTCATGTCCGGCATCGCCGAGCCGGTCCTGGCCATCTTCAGCTCCCACAGGCCGGCCTTACGCACCGGCAGATCGTCGGCGCAGGCCGCACCGGCCGACAGCACCAGGCAAAGAGTCGAGCCGAGCAAAACAAGTTTGCGCGTCATGTGAGAGGCTCCCGGCTGAGAGACGCGGCGTTACGACAACGCCTCAGTAGAGCGTGCGGATCGGCTGGTCGGCGGCACCATAGGGCACCCAGCGGCAGGAGAACGAGATGTAGCCGCCCTCATAGGCCTGCACCGCAAGGAATTTCACGACCTTGCCGTAGCGCGCGCAGTGATCGACCGCGGCCTGCCGGGCATCGACCTGCGTCGCCATCGAATAGGCGATGATGCCGCCGGTGTCGTTGCCCTTGAACGGAGGCACCGGAAGAAGATCGGCGCGCGCCGACTGGCTCGCCATCATACCCAAGGCAAGAAGGCCCGCGGCCGCAATGATTCGCATTCCCGTTACTCCAATTGGTTGGCGCCAGTTTACGGTGCCTGCGCGGCTGTGAAAAGAACGGAAGGCCTGTCTGACGCAGCATTGCAGTCAACTCTTGGCCGAGTGTTGCCGCGCTGCACTTGACCCCGCCCGGCCTTCGCGGCACCGTCCCACCCTCGCAGATCATGCTGTCTGGATTGCCCATGCGCGCCTCGCCCCCCCTGAAATCACTCCGTTTTGCCGCCGTGCTAGGCCTCCTGTTCGGGGCGCTGTCGCTCGGTGAGGCCAGGGCCGCCAATCCGCTGGAGCTGAATTTCTGGCTGAGCGGGCCGCGCTATGACGGTGCCGTCGCCGATTGCGACAAGGCGCTGCCGACAATCGCCACCCAGTTCTGGGAGAAGGAAAGCTCGTTCTGGAATTCCTCCTTGAAGATCACCGGCTTTACAGCCGTTCACGAGACCGCTTTCCGGCCCTGGCAGTCCGACAATATTCCGCGCCGCTATTGCACCGGCGAAGCCATGCTCACCGACGGCAAGATGCGCAAAGTGCACTTCTCGATCATCGAGGACGGCGGCTTCGCCGGCTACGGCAATGGCGTCGAATGGTGCGTGGTCGGGCTCGACCGCAACTGGGCCTACAACCCGGCCTGCCGCGCCGCTAGGCCCTGATTACAAGCCCTGATCGGAAGAGCGCTGATTCGCACCGATCGGGCGACTAAACGCTCCCGGCTCGAATTTTGTTCTTGAAATGTTCTTATCGCCTGCTAGGCTCGGTTGCACAGTCTAGTTGAGGGGCGTTGCCATGTTTTATTCCAGATTGCATTCGTTCTCCCGCCTGATGATCTCGCTGACCTTGGCCGCGGGACTGGCCACCCTCGCCGGCGGCGCGAAGGCCCAGGACAAGCGGCAGAACGCGCCCGGCGAATTCGACTTCTATGTGCTCTCGCTGTCGTGGTCTCCCTCCTTCTGCGAGGAGGCGGCGGAGCGCGGCGGCCGCTCGCAGATCCAGTGCAGCGGACGGCCCTACGCTTTCGTGGTGCATGGTCTGTGGCCGCAATATGAGAACGGTTTTCCGGAATATTGCCAGCGGCCGGCGCCGCGGCTGAACCGCAGCATCGTCTCCTCGATGCTCGACCTGATGCCCGCGCCGGGGCTGATCTTCAACGAGTGGGACAAGCACGGCACCTGCTCGGGGCTTGCCGACCGCGGCTATTTCGAGACGATCCGAAAGGCGCGCGCCGCGATCAAGATTCCGGCCGAATATCTCGATTTGTCGCAAGCCAAGACCGTGGCGCCGGCGGAGGTCGAGGAGGCTTTCATCAAGGCCAACCCGGGCCTCAGCAATGCCGCCGTCTCAATCACCTGCAACCGGACGCGGCTGTCCGAAGTCCGCATCTGCCTCAGCAAGGACCTGCAATTCCGGGCCTGCGAGGAGACCGACCGCCGCGCCTGCCGCCGCGACCAGGTGACGATGCCGCCGATCAGGGGCGGGTAGCGCGAGCTCTCGGCACGTGATGCCGGGCGCACATGCGCGAAATCCCGGCATCCAGATCGGCGGCGGCGAAATGGATTCTCAGATGCGCAATTGCGCCTCATGGTTCGGTGCGGGTGCACCGCCGTGAATGACAACAGTTACTTTCATCGCCCGATGTCGTAACTCTTCCTCATGAACTACCGCCACGCCTTCCATGCCGGCAGCTTCGCCGATGTCATCAAGCACATCGTGCTGGCACGCATCATCACCTATCTGCAGGACAAGCCCGGGGCGTTCCGCGTCATCGACACCCATGCCGGCGCCGGCCTCTACGATCTCGAAGGCGACGAGGCGCGCCGCGGCGGCGAGTGGCTGACCGGCATCGCGCGGCTGATGCAGGCGCGGCTGTCGAACGAGACCGTAGCCCTGACGAAGCCTTATCTCGACATCGTCCGCGCCTACAATCCGAAGGGCGAACTCAAGGCCTATCCGGGCTCGCCGCTGATCGCGCGCGGCATGCTCAGGCCGCAGGACCGCCTCGTCGCCTGCGAGCTCGAGCCGAAGGCGCGCAAGGCGCTGATCGGCGTGCTGCGCCGCGACGAACAGGCCCGCGTGGTCGATCTCGACGGCTGGGTGGCGCTGCCGGCTTTCGTGCCGCCCAAGGAACGGCGCGGGGTCGTGCTGATCGACCCCCCGTTCGAGGCAAAGGACGAGTTCGAAAAGCTCGGCGAAGCCTTCTCGGCGGCTTTCGCGAAATGGGCGACCGGTATCTATGTAATCTGGTATCCCGCCAAGAGCCGGCGTGCCACCGACGCCCTGGCGCAATCAGTGGCTCGGCTCGCAGCCGCAGCAAAGCCGCCGGCAAATTGCCTGCGCCTCGAGTTCAGCGTTGCGCCGCAAGCCGACGGCTCGGCTCTCACCTCCACCGGCCTCCTGATCGTCAATCCCCCTTACACGCTGCATGGCGAGCTCAAGACGATCCTGCCCGAGCTGGAAATGCCGCTCGGCCAGGGCGGCGCTGCCAGATTCCGATTAGAGGTGCCGAGGCCGTAACACTCCGGCATTCTTGGGAAAAATATGCAGGAGCGGTAGTCAATCCGCAAAGAACCGTATTATGCTGTTTCCGTGACCGGCTTTACGTTCCGCTTCCGCGAATGGTTGCGGCGGAGTGAAGGCCTAAGAAAGATCCGACCGGACCGAAAGGTCCGCCCAAGGATGGCCAGCTCCCGGGCTTCGTAAGGCCCGGTCATGTCGTGACGTGAGTTGCGTCGCGGCGGAGGAGCAATGAGGGGGAGTTTCCCGATGGCCATGACGGGAACGGTGAAGTTTTTCAACGGCGAACGCGGCTACGGCTTTATTAAACCGGACGACGGAGGCCGCGACGTCTTCGTGCATATTACAGCTGTGGAGCGGGCCGGACTGAAGGACCTTGCCGAAGGACAGCGTATTACTTTCGAAGTCGAACCGGACAAGAAGGGGAAGGGGCCGAAAGCGGTCAATTTGGTCATCCTCTCCTAGCGATTCTGACGAAACACCTGGCGTAAAAAAAATCCCGGCCGCGAGCGGCCGGGAGGCTGTGGTCCGGTATTTTCTTCTTTGGCTATCAGAAGTGATAGTTCACGCCTGCGCGCACAACGCTGGCGCTATAGCCGTTTGACACGCCCGTAATTGCGAACTGGCTCGACGACAGATCGATGTAGAGATATTCGAGCTTGGCGCTCCAGTTCGGCGCGAAGCCGACTTCCGCGCCGGCACCGATGGTCCAGCCGGCGCTGGTGTGCGACTCCGTCCAGCCAAAGGTCTGCGCGCGCAGCTCACCGAAAGCGAGACCGGCAGTGCCGTAGAAGAGTATGTTGCTGAAGGCATAGCCGGCGCGGCCACGCAGCGTGCCGAACCACGGATTGGAGAACTTCCACGGCGCAAACGTGTCGTCGGCACCGGCGGCCTGGATGTCGCCTTCGACACCGAACACCCATGGGCCGTTCTGGAAATTGTACCCGGCCTGCACGCCGCCGACGAAGCCGGAGGGCTTGACGGGAGAGTTGCTCACCGAGCCCCATTCATAGCCGACATTGCCGCCGAGATACGGACCGGCCCAGCTATAGGCGTTGAGCGGCTGGTTGACGGTATAGGGCGCTCGCTGCCCGTAACTGAGATCGGCGGCCTCTGCCGAAGCTGTCCAGCCGGCTGCGACCAACGCGGCCGCGCCCACAACGAGCCTCTTCATCACACACTCCAACGCAACTGTCGCAACCTGTGCGATGCCGGCATCGCCGCGCCGGGCCGTGTCGCATGGTTACGAAACCAAGATCTTTTCGCGTAAGATTTATCGAGAGTTTTAAGTTAAAGCGCTGTTAAGCCGGGTTACCGCGCTGTTAACAGGCTTAAGCAAGTGTTACCGGGAACTGCGCCGTCATCTGTGCGTACGGCACGGCCGGAACTTCAAATCGGTCGCCCCAGCACCTAAATTCGTTCCATGGTTCACGATTCCCCTGACAATCCGGACGACGCGCGCGCGCGCAGACCCGTGCGCGGCACCGCGCCGGACGCCCCGCCCCGGGAAACGGACATGGGGCCGCCGGACCTCGATCCCGCGACCGCAAGCGGTGACGACGAGGACGATGCGCGGCTGCCTGATATCCTGGAAGAGAACGGCGCGGTCGGCGAAGAGCCGCTGGCGACCGGCCACGAGGCGATCGAGCGCGCGGTGCGCCTCGCCCCCACCTCGCCCGGCGTCTACCGCATGCTCAATGCGACCGCCGACGTGCTCTACGTCGGCAAGGCCAAGAACGTCAAAAAGCGCCTGTCCAACTATGCCCGCCAAAGCGCGCCGCAGCCGGCGCGCATCCTGCGCATGATCGCCGCCACGGTGACCGTCGAGATCGTCTCGACCAACACCGAGACCGAAGCGCTGCTGTTGGAGGCCAACCTCATCAAGCAGCTGCGGCCGCGCTTCAACGTGCAGCTGCGCGACGACAAGTCGTTTCCCTACATCCTGATCACCGGCGACCATTGGGCGCCGCAGATCCTCAAGCACCGCGGCGCGCAGACCCGGCCCGGGCGCTATTTCGGCCCGTTCGCCTCCGCCGGCGCCGTCAACCGCACCATCACGGCGCTGCAGCGCGCGTTCCTGATCCGCTCCTGCACGGATTCCTTCTTCGAGAGCCGCAGCCGGCCCTGCCTGCTCTACCAGATCCGCCGCTGCGCCGGTCCCTGCACCCGCGAGATCGACTTCCCCGGCTATACGACCCTGGTGCGCGAGGCGAGCGACTTCCTGTCCGGCAAGAGCCAGGCGGTGAAGCAGGAGCTCGCCGGCGAGATGGAGAAGGCTTCCGGCGAGCTCGAATTCGAGACCGCGGCACTCTACCGCGACCGCCTCGCCGCGCTGTCGGCGATTCAGTCGCAGCAGGGCATCAACCCGCGCACGGTGGAGGAAGCCGACGTGTTCGCCATCCACCAGGACGGCGGCTTCTCCTGCGTCGAGGTGTTCTTCTTCCGCACCGGGCAGAACTGGGGCAACCGCGCCTATTTTCCGCGCGCGGAGAAGAGCTATACGCCCGAAGAGGTGCTCGGCTCCTTCCTTGCCCAGTTCTACGACGACAAGCCGCCACCGCGGAACATCCTGCTCTCGCACGAGATCGAGGAGAGCGAGCTGCTCGCCAATGCGCTGTCGATCAAGGCCGGCCACAAGGTCGAGGTCGCCGCGCCCAAGCGCGGCGAGAAGAAGGAGCTCGTCACCCACGCGCTCACCAATGCGCGCGAAGCGCTGGGCCGCAAGCTCGCGGACACCGCGACGCAGGGCCGCCTGCTGGACGCCATGGCCACGACGCTGAGCCTGCCGCATTCGCCGAAGCGGATCGAGGTCTATGACAACAGCCACATCCAGGGCACCAACGCAGTCGGCGCCATGATCGTCGCCGGCCCGGACGGTTTCGTGAAGAACCAGTACCGCAAGTTCAACATCAAGTCGGAAGGGCTGACGCCCGGCGATGACTACGGCATGATGCGCGAGGTGCTGGAGCGCCGCTTCAAGCGCCTGATCAATCCGCCCGAGGAGGGCGCCAAGGTCAAGGACGACGATTTCCCGCAATGGCCCGATCTCGTGATCATCGACGGCGGCCGTGGCCAGCTCAACGCCGTCCGCGAGATCTTCACTAATCTCGGCCTGACCCAGGTCTCGCTGATGTCGGTGGCCAAGGGGCCCGACCGGGATGCCGGCCGCGAGACCCTGTTCATGCCGGAGCGCGAGGCGATCAAGCTGGAGCCGCGCGATCCCGTGCTCTATTTCATCCAGCGGCTGCGGGACGAGGCACACCGCTTCGTCATCGGCTCGCACCGCAAGCTGCGCAAGAAGGACATCCGCGAGGCCGGTTTGCAGGAGATTCCGGGCATCGGCCCGTCACGCAAACGTGCCTTGCTGCATCATTTCGGAACCTTGAAGGAGATCGAACGGGCCTCGATCGCCGATCTCGGCAAGGTTCCGGGGGTGAGCGCGGAGAGCGCTCGCAGGATTTTCGATTATTTCCATCCCCAGCCGGGGTGAACTAAGGGGGCCGCGGTCATATGGTCGTCGCATCCCGCGGCCCATTTTGGGAGCGGAACGGTTGACCTTCAGGCTGCAGCGGTATTGGTAGGACGAATGAACATCGCCACGACACGAGGGACGACCAGCCGCGCGATGTCCCTCCCGAACATCCTGACCTACGGCCGGATCGCCGCGATCCCGGTCGTGGTCGGGTGCATCTATGCACAGTCGATCATGGACGGCTCGCTGTGGCTGCGCTGGCTCGCGGTCGCCATTTTCATCGCGGCTGCGGTCACCGACTACCTCGACGGCTATTACGCGCGGATCTGGAATCAGCAATCGGCGTTCGGCCGGATGCTCGATCCGATCGCCGACAAGCTGCTGGTCGCCTCCTGCCTGCTGATGCTGGCCGCCGACGGCATCATCCACGGCTGGTCGCTATGGGCCGCGATCGTGATCCTGTGCCGCGAGATCCTGGTCTCGGGCCTGCGCGAATACCTCGCCGCTTTGCGGGTGAGCGTGCCCGTGACCAAGCTTGCGAAGTGGAAGACGACCGTTCAGCTCATCGCCATCGGCTTCCTGCTGGCCGGTCCGGCCGGCGACGAAGTGGTGCCCGTGGTCTCGATGATCGGGCTGGCGCTGCTGTGGGCCTCGGCGATCCTCACCATGTACACCGGCTACGACTATTTCCGTGCCGGCATCCATCACCTCATCAAGGAGGATGAGGGATGAAGGTGAAGTATTTCGCCTGGGTACGCGAGCGCGTCGGCAAGGCCGAGGAGACCATCGAGCCGCCTGCGACCGTGCGCACCGTGGAGGAGCTGATCGCCTGGCTGTCGGGCCAAAGCGAAGCCTACGCCTACGCGTTCGAGAAGCCGAAGGTGATCCGCGCCGCGATCGACCATGCCCACGTCAGGCCGGACGCTGCGATCGCGGGCGCCCGCGAGATCGCGTTCTTCCCGCCGATGACCGGCGGCTAGGCCATGTCTTCTCCCGTGACCACCTCCCCTGTGACCACCTCCCCTGCTACCACCTGCCCCGTCACCATCCGCATTCAGCAAGACGATTTCGACATCGCGCGCGAGATCGCGGCCCTGACCAGGAGCCGCACCGACATCGGCGCGGTCGTGAGCTTCTCCGGCATCTGCCGCGGCGACGAGGACAGTGCGAAGATCGCAGCGCTCACGCTCGAACATTATCCCGGCATGGCGGAGGAAGAGATCAGGCGCCATGCCGACGAGGCGGTATCGCGCTGGCCGCTCAACGGCGTCACTGTGATCCACCGTGTCGGCCGCTTCATGCCCGGCCAGAACATCGTGCTGGTGCTGACCGCCTCGCAGCACCGCCAGGCGGCATTCCAGGCGGCCGAGTTCCTGATGGACTATCTCAAGACCAACGCGCCGTTCTGGAAGAAGGAAGAGAGCGCCACCGGCACCGGCTGGGTCGAGGCCCATGCCCGTGACGACGAGGCGGCCGCACGCTGGACCCGATCCTGATGGCGAGAGCGACGAGAAAGACCCCGCGCGGCCCCGCCGCGCCAAAACTCGCGAAGGTCGGCCCCGGTGAGCTGGTCACGCTGATCGATTTCGTCCGCTATGCGGTCAGCCGCTTCAATGAGGCAAAGCTCGCCTTCGCCCATGGCACGACCGATCCGGTCGCCGAAGCCGCCTTCCTGGTCTGCGAAGCCCTGCATCTGCATCCCGACCAGTTCGAGATTTTTGCCCATGCCCGCCTCACGTCGGCGGAAGGCAAGACCCTGCTCGATCTCATCCATCAGCGCGTCACGACGCGCAAACCGGCCGCCTATCTCGTCAACAAGGTCTACATGCGCGGCCTGCCCTTCTATGTCGACGAGCGCGTCATCGTTCCGCGCTCCTTCATCGGCGAGCTCCTGGATTCGCATTTCGGCGGCGACGGCGATGCCGGCTCGCTGATCGACGATCCCACGGCCGTCGAGCGCGTGCTCGACCTCTGCACGGGATCGGGATGCCTCGCGATCCTCGCCGCACATCATTTCCCGAACGCGACGATCGATGCCGTCGATATCTCGAAGGGCGCGGTCGAAGTCGCCGCGCGAAATGTCCGCGAATACGGGCTCGACGACCGGATCAGTCTGCACCGCGGCGACCTGTTCACCCCGCTCGGTGACAACAAATACGATTTGATCATCACCAACCCGCCTTACGTCGACGCCGAAGGCATGGCGGCGCTGCCGCCGGAGTGCCGCGCCGAGCCGAAGCTCGCCTTCGACGGCGGTGCCGACGGCCTCGATGTGGTCCGCCGGATCCTGCGAGACGCGCCCGATCATCTGACGCCGGACGGCGGGCTGATCTGCGAGATCGGCCGCGGACGCGAACTGGTCGATGAGGCCTTTCCTGAACTGCCGCTGCTCTGGCTGGACACCGAGGAGTCCGAGGGCGAGGTTTTCTGGATCGCGGCGGCCGATCTGGGCTGATCCGTCACGACAGCTGCGACCCCGGCGGAACAAGTCAAATTCCGCCACGTTCATCCCCTGACGAATTTTCTCGCTCTCGGAGGATGTCCCGCATGCTCGCGCCATCGGGCGAATTGCTGCGCGCCGGCGTGGCGCTGAAACTCAACCATCTCAAGCGCGCCGCACAGTCCTATCTGCGTGACCGCACCAATCAGGCCACCGGACGCGCAACCTCCTATGCGGTCGCGGCGGGGCTGTTCGCGGCGGCCGGGCTGTTCCTGATCGCGACCTTCCTTGTCGGTCTGATCGCGCTGTATCGCTGGGTTGCGATCACATACGGACAATTCTGGGGCTTTGGCGCCGTCGCAGCCCTGCTCCTGGTGTTGGCTGCAGCCTGCGCCGGAGTGGCCATGGCCCAAATCAAGCGCCGGACCAGGCCGATCGTGCCGCTCGCCAGCCGCATGCGCGTTGCGATCGCCACACCGCGGATCCCGCGCGGGACGGTCCAGCAGGCGGTGAAGGAGGTCGCAACGACGATCCCGCTGGTTCCCCTCGCGCCCGGCGAACGCCGCCACGGCGGCAACATTTCGCGGGCTGCGACAAACCGGCCCGTACAGCTTGGCCTGATGCTCGCCGCGATCGGATTGGTGGGCTTCACAGCCGCGCGTCGGAGACGTCACGGTCACCGCTTGGACGCCTGACATGCGTGCGCGGCAGTCCGAGCAGTTCGACAGCTGGCTGCTGGTGGCAGCCACGACGGTTTTCGTGCTCACGGCGGAACGATACTTTCAGGACTCCGGCTTGATTCGGCCGGGGCCTCCGCAGGACCACCGCAACAACGAAGCAAGCTCACCGGAAACGAACCCGGCAGGCGCAGCCCTGCAGGCCGGCCATGGCCGCCGCTCGAAAAGCCCGTTCGCGATCCCCTGGAGGGGCTGGAAGGACATTTTCTGGCGGACCTACCAGCGCATCGACGACGACCGCCTGCTCGCGACCGCCGGCGGCGTCGTATTCTTCGGGCTGCTCGCGATCTTCCCCGCCGTCACCGCGCTGGTCTCTTCCTACGGACTGTTCGCCGACCCCTCGACGATCAGCAGCAATCTGCAAACGCTCGCGCTGATGCTGCCCGAGGGCGCGTTCCAGATCGTCGAGGACCAGGTCGCGCGCGTGGTGTCCAATGGCAATACGGCCCTCGGCGTGACTTTCCTGTTCGGCCTCCTGCTTGCGATCTGGAGCGCCAATGCCGGCGTCAAATCCATCTTCGACGCCCTCAACGTCGCCTATGAGGAGCGCGAGAAGCGCAGCTTCATCAAGCTGAACCTGATTTCTCTGAGTTTCACGGTCGGCGGCATCGCCGCACTGCTGTTGATGGTGGGCGCCGTGGTTGCCTTCCCGCTCGCGCTCGACCATCTCGGCATGGCGCCCGAGAGCAAGCTGATCGTCGCGCTGGCGCGCTGGCCGCTGCTGCTCGTCATCCTGCTGGCGGCGCTCGCCATCCTCTACCGCTTCGCGCCCAGTCGCGACGCGCCGCGCTGGCAGTGGCTGAGCATCGGCGCGGTGACGGCCGCGATCCTCTGGATTGCCGGCTCCGCCTTGTTGTCCTGGTATCTGTCCGAATTCGCCAATTACAACGCGACCTACGGCTCGCTCGGCGCGGCGATCGGACTGATGATGTGGATGTGGGTGTCGGCGATCGTCATCATGTTCGGCGCCGAGCTGAATTCGGAGATCGAACGGCAAACCCTGCGCGACACGACCACCGGGCGGCCCAAGCCGCTCGGCAACCGCGAGGCCGTCTCGGCCGATACGGTCGGCGCCGCAGCGCCAACCTGATCACGGCGGTCAGGCCGGAGATTGTCCGGCCTGACCGATTCGCCGTCACCGCTTGGTGATGACGGCTTCCAGATACTCGCTGTGCACCACGACCGTGCCGTCATCGGCATGGTTGAACTCGTCGAGCAGCGTCATGAGATCGCGCCGCAGCGCCGCCTGGCCGCTCTCGTCGAGGGCGGCGAACGCCTTCAGCATCGGCCCGTAAAACGACTTGAACACGTCGAGCCAGTGATCCGGCGAGCGATAGCGGAACACGAACATGCGCGGTTCGGCGGCGATCTCCGAGGCCTGGCCTCCGAACATCTCCTCGAGCCGCGCCGGCGTGCCCCACAGCGCGGGCGACTTCACCCCTGCCGGCGGCGGCAAATGCTTGCCGATAATCTTGAAGAGCTGGCCGATAAAGCCTTGCGGCGTCCAATTGGCGAGGCCGATCTTGCCGCCGGATTTGCAGACCCGCGCGAGCTCGGAAGCCGCCTTGTCCTGGTCCGGCGTGAACATGACGCCGAAGGTCGAAAGCACGACGTCGTAGCTCGCATCCGCAAACGGCAACGCTTCGGCGTCCGCCTCGCGGAACTCGACCATCAGATGCTCCGCCGCGGCCCGCTCGCGGCCGCGCTTGAGCAGCGCCGGCACATAGTCGGTGGATGTGACGTCACACCAGCGCCGCGCCGCTGCCAGCGTCGCATTGCCGTTGCCGGCGGCGACGTCCAGCACCTTGCTGCCGGCGCGCAGGTCGAGCGCCTCGCAGAGCTGCTCGCCGACGATCTGCAAGGTGGTGCCGACGACGGCATAGTCGCCGGACGACCAGGCGCCGTGCTGGCGCTGCTTCACGGCGGCGAGATCGGGTTGAGCGGTGGCCGGCTTGATCGCGGCGGATGTCGACATGGCAATCTCCTGCGGTTGAAAACGCCGGGACGATAGGGCGCATGCGGTTCGCTGGCCTTGAGAGCGGCGTTATTTTAGGCTGAGAGCACCTTGATTTCCGGACAGGAGCCGAGGAGCAGCGTGACATTTCAGTTCGAGGATTTCGTGCTCGATCCCGAACGCCGCGAATTGCGGCAGATGGAGACGCTCGTCGCGATCGAGCCCCAGGTGTTCGATCTGCTGCTCTATCTGGTCCGCAACCGTGAGCGCGTGGTGACACGGGACAATCTGCTCGACGCGATCTGGAACGGCCGCGTCGTCTCGGAATCCACGCTGACCAGCCGGATCAACGCGGCGCGCCGTGCGGTCAACGACAATGGCGACGAGCAGCGGCTGATCCGCACCATCGCCCGCAAGGGCATGCGGTTCGTCGGCGAGGTGACCGAGCACTCCAAAGCAGCAACACCGGCTGCGGCGGCCGGACCGTCCGCCCCGCCACCGGCGGCCTTGCAGCTGCCCGACCGTCCCGCCATCGCGGTCCTGCCCTTCGTCAACATGAGCGGCGAGGCCGAACAGGATTATTTCTCCGACGGCATCAGCGAGGACATCATCACCGCGCTATCGAAGCTGCGCTGGTTCTTCGTCATCGCGCGCAACTCCTCCTTTGTCTACAAGGGCCGCGCGGTTCACCTGCGCCAGATCGCCGAAGAGCTGGGCGTGCGCTATGTCGTCGAGGGCAGCGTCCGCAAGGAAGGCGACCGCGTCCGCATCACCGCGCAGCTCAACGACGTCGCGACCGGCAGCCATCTCTGGGCCGAACGCTACGACCGCGAGCTCGCCGACGTCTTCGCCGTGCAGGACGAGATCACTGAACGCATCGTCGCCGCGATCGAGCCGCAGCTCTATGCCGCGGAGAATTTTCGCGCCGAGCGCAAGCCGCCCGGCAGCATGGATGCCTGGGATCTCGTGATGCGCGCCCTCTCCCACTACTGGCGCGTGACGCGGCACGATCACGTGGTGGCACAGGCCCTGCTCGAAAAGGCCATCGCGC
The DNA here is from genome assembly GCF_018129995.1 of Bradyrhizobium sp. SZCCT0153. Taxonomy (GTDB): domain Bacteria; phylum Pseudomonadota; class Alphaproteobacteria; order Rhizobiales; family Xanthobacteraceae; genus Bradyrhizobium; species Bradyrhizobium japonicum_G. The sequence goes on along the minus strand of NZ_JAFCKS010000001.1, from coordinate 577,363 downwards.
TCGACCCCGACTACGGCAAGGCGCTCGGGCTGCTCGGCACAAGCTACATGTTCACGGCGCATATGGGCTGGATGGAGATGGCCGCCGCCATATCCGCCGCCGAGCGCGCGGCGGGGGCCGCAATCCGCGCCGACAGTGAGGATGCCTGGGCGCACAATGCGCTCGGCCATGTCAATCTGTTCGCACGGCGGTTCGACGACTCGCTGGCCGAATTCGAGACCGCGCTGCGGCTCAATCCGAACTTTGCGCTCGCGCAGGGCTATTATGGGCTGGCGCTCGGCTATTGCGGCCGCTGGCGGGACGCCGACGAGGCGGCGCGGCGAGCGATCCGCCTCAGCCCGCGCGATCCCTACGCGCCGGTCTATTTCGGCATCGCCGCCTTTGCCCGCTTCCTCGGCAGCGACTACGAAGAAGCCATCCGACTGGCGCAGGAATCCCTGCGCCAGCGCAGCGATTTCGTCGGCGGACACCGGGTACTGACCGCGGCCGCCGGCATGGCCGGGAATGCCGAGACCGCCAGCGCGGCCCTGAAGGAACTCCGCCGCGCGCAGCCAAACGTGTCGCTGGCCTGGATCGCCGAGTTCATGCCGATCAGGCTCGCCCCCGACCGCGAGCACTACCTCGAAGGCTTTCGCCGCGCCGGGCTGACCTGACCCGCGAACAGGCCGCTATCCCCTCGAATCAACAATGATGTTAGGCTCGTGCCGCTTGGGGGAGCATGAGGCGTGACGGGGTCGCACAGCGGCCCGTGTTTTCCCGGGGTGAGGCAGCAGCTCTTTGAGGCGTAGCGCGCGGCATGATTCGCATTTCGACGATCTTCATCGCCATCTGCATGGTTCTGGTCGCGGCCTCGCTCGGGCTTGTGCTCTACGCGGTCGCGGGCATCAGCGGAACCGAATCAGCGATCGTGGCGCTGACCGCCCTGACCTTCCTGATCCTCTACAATGCAGTGTCGATGCGGCTGCGCGACCGCAGCGACGTCGGCGGCCAGATCGCCGACCTCTCGCGCGGCACCGCCGACCTCGCCCGCCAGGTGGCCGAGTTCGGCCGCCGGCTTGCGGCCGTCGAGGGGCGCATCGCTTCTTCCAATTCGACCAACTCCGACCGCATCCAGTCGGTGGTGGGCGAGATCAACGAGCTCGGCGGATTGGTCAGGCAGCTCGCCACCACCGTGTCGGCCCATGAGGATCTGATGGCCGGCCACGCGCCGGTGCCGGCCCCCGCCCCGGTCGCGAGGCCGGAGCCGGAGGCGCCGCTCGACCTGATTGCGTCGTTCGAGGAGCTGCCGGCTGCCCCTCCCCCAGTGCCCGCACCGCCGGCGCGGCCGGCCCCACCGGCGGTCCAGAGCCGGACCGCCAATCCGGTTCAGACGGCCAATGGCCGCAACCAGACCCAATTGCTGGCGACGCTGCGCAACGCGATCGACGAGAACCGCATCGACATCTTCCTCCAGCCGATGGTGACGCTGCCGCAGCGCAAGGTCCGGTTCTACGAGGCGGTCACGCGCCTGCGCGACGAGCGCGACCAGCTGATCGCGGCCGAGGAATTCATCAGCATCGCGGAGGCCTCGGGCCTGATCGGGCGCATCGACAACATGGTGATGCTGCGCTGTGTGCAGGTGCTGCGGAGACTGATGGTGCGCAACAAGGACGTCGGCGTGTTCTGCAACGTCGCGGCCTCCACGCTCGGCAATTCCACCACCTTCGCGCAATATCTCGACTTCCTCGAAGCCAACCGGGCGCTGGCGCCCTCGCTGGTGCTCGAATTCAAGCAATCGACGTTCCGCAATCTCGGCCCGGCCGAGACCGAGAATCTTGCTGCGCTCGCGCAGCGCGGCTTCCGTTTCTCCATCGACCATGTCACGGATTTGCGCATCGAGCCGCGCGAGCTCGCCGACCGCGGCGTGCGCTTCATCAAGGTGCCGGCGACGCTGCTGCTCGACCCGAAACAGGCGTCGGCCTCGGACATCCACCCCTCCGACCTCTCCGACCTGCTCGGTCGCTTCGGCATCGACCTGATCGCCGAGCGGATCGAGGGCGAGCGCGCCGTGATTGACCTGCTCGACTATGACGTTCGGTTCGGCCAGGGGTTCCTGTTCGCGCCGCCCCGGCCATTGCGGCCGGAGGGGGCATCTGCTACCGGCGGGGCCGCGCCGACCCAGGCGCAGGACACTCAGGGATCCAATGGCTCCGGCACACCAAGCCCAGGCGCGACGTCAGCCGCGCCTCCGGCACAACGCATCACCGGCAACGCCGCGCTGGCGCGCCGCCTCTGATCGGCCGCGCGCATCATGACCACGCTGCATTTCGCCGAAAGCCTGCGCGAGCTCGTGGGCGGCGTGGACGTCGTGCTCAGCGACATATGGGGCGTGGTTCACAACGGCCTCGAATCCTTCCCCGAAGCCTGCGAAGCGCTGCACACCTATCGCAGCCGCGGCGGTACGGTGATCCTGATCACAAACGCGCCGCGCCCGGCCGACTCCGTGCAGCGGCAATTGCGCAAGCTCGGCGTCGCCGACGAAACCTACGACGCGATCGTGTCGTCAGGCGACCTGACTCGGCTCTATGTCGCCGCGCATCCCGGCAGCAAGATGTTCTGGCTCGGTCCCGAGCGCGACAACTCGATCTACCGCGGCCTCGATGCGGTGACCGCGCCGCTGGAAGAGGCCGATTACATCGTCTGCACCGGCCTCTATGACGACGAGACCGAGACGGCGGAAGACTATCGCGGCATGATGCTGAAGGCGCGCGAGCGCAAGCTGACGCTGGTCTGCGCCAACCCCGACATCGTGGTGGAACGCGGTGACCGGCTGATCTATTGCGCCGGCGCGATCGCCGAGCTCTATCGCGAGCTCGGCGGCGAGGTGATCTTCTACGGCAAGCCGCACCGGCCGATCTACGAGCGCGCGATGGCGCTCGCCGGCGAACGCCAGGGCCACCAGATCGACCGCAAAAAGGTGCTGGCGATCGGCGATTCGGTCCGTACCGATCTCACCGGCGCGCGCGAGTTCGGCATCGATTGCCTGTTCGTGACCCGCGGCATCCATGCCGAGGAGTTCGAGGGGCTCGACCAGCTCGACCCGGCCTCCGTGCTGGAATTGTTCGGCCACCCGCCGAAGGCGCTGATGCGCGAACTGAAATGGTAGTGAGCTGATCGACACTCCGCAGTCGCGTGAGCATCGATCCCGGAACGACAAACCCAATAAAGAAAGCCCGGGACAACCGCCCGGGCCTTCCGAATTCACCTGATGGCTTCGATCGCGCCTTACGCGCTCGCCATGTCCGGGAAGACCGCCTCGATCTTGGTCTTCAGCGTCGCCGCGTTGAACGGCTTGACGATGTAGTTGTTCACGCCGGCCTTCTTGGCCGCGATCACGTTCTCGGTCTTCGATTCGGCCGTGATCATGATGAAGGGCGTGGTGGCGAGGTTCGGATCCGCGCGCACTTCGCGCAGCAGGTCGTATCCCGTCATCGGCTCCATGTTCCAGTCGGAAATCACGAGACCGTACTTCTTGCCGCGCATCTTGTTCAGCGCAGCCGAACCGTCGCTGGCATCATCGATATTCTCGAAGCCAAGCTGCTTCAGGAGATTCCTGATGATCCGGATCATGGTGCTGTAGTCGTCCACCACCAGAACCGACATCGACAAATCAACCGCCATCTCGACTCCCCCAACGCAAACCAAGGAATATTACAATCGGACCTGCCAAGCCGGAGCCCGGCGGTTCCACTCGCCAAGGACTAACACCAAGGCGTTAAACAGCCCGTTAATTGGGGGCGCCCCCGCTTGACTGAAATCGCATTCGAGGCGGCCGCCCCCTCCCGCTTGACTTCATCCGGCCGGTCAAGCCACGGTCCCGGCCGGTCCCGCCGGCTCGAGAATTCCCCTGATGGCCCCGCATTTTACCATTATCCGCGACACCACGCCGGACTCCGCGATTGCAAGGGGCGCCGTGGTCGCCATGGGCAATTTCGACGGCGTTCATCTCGGCCACCGCGCCGTGATCGCTGCAGCCCTGGAGATGGGCCGGACACATGGCCGCCCCGCGCTGGCATTGACCTTCGAGCCGCACCCGCGGCGATTCTTCAGCCCTAACACCCCGCAATTCCGCCTGACGGAAGAAGGGGCCAAGCTGCGGCTTCTGGCCGGCACCGGGCTTGCCGGCGCCGTGGTCATGACCTTCGACAAGGCCAGGGCCGGGACCAGCGCACAAGATTTCATTCACCATGAGCTGATCGGACGCCTCGGCGTCAGCGGCATCGCGGTCGGTTACGACTTCCATTTCGGCAAGGGTCGCGTCGGCTCGCCGAGCCTCCTGGTCAACGAGGCGCCCCGGCTCGGCATCGAAGTCGACGTGCAGCCGCACGTCGACTTCGACGAGCGGCCGGTCTCCTCCAGTGCGATCCGGATCGCGCTCGCCGAGGGCCAACTCGACGAAGCCACCAACATGCTGGGCGGCCCCTGGTTCATCACCGGCGAGGTCATCCACGGCGAGAAGCGCGGCCGCGATCTCGGCTATCCCACGGCCAACATCCGGCTGGATGCCAATTGCGGCCTCAAGCACGGCATCTATGCGGTGCGGGTCGGCCGCGGCACCGAACGCCTCGACGGCGTTGCCAGCTTCGGCCGCCGCCCGACTTTCGACAATGGCGCCCCGCTGCTGGAAATCTTCCTGTTCGACTTCAAGGGCGACCTTTACGGGCAGGCGCTCGACTGCGCCTTTGTCGGCTTCATCCGCGAGGAGCTGAAATTCGACAGCCTGGATGCCCTGATCCGCCAGATGGACGACGATTCCACCCGCGCCCGCACCATGCTCGCGGCCGCCCCGGACGCGTTTCCGAGGCTTGGCGTGATCGATTGAGGGCTCGAAGCGGGCCTGTCGGCCTTTGCGCTTCCCCCGCCCGGCTGCTATGGAGAGCCCATGTTTGCGCGGCGCATCATAGGGATTAGCGGCCCGGCTTCCGCCTGAGCTTTCGGCTCGGCGCAAGACCGGGATTTTGTCGTTTCACCCCGCGATTCCGCATCGCCATCCGTTCCCGCGCCCTTCCGAGCCAGTCAGCCTCATGTCCGAAAAGCCGCAAAAGTCCGACGCCAAAGACTATTCCAAGACCCTTTATCTGCCGCAGACCGAATTCCCGATGCGGGCCGGCCTGCCGCAGCGCGAGCCGGAGTTGCTGAAATACTGGAACGACATCGGCCTCTACGACAAGCTGCGCCAGGAAGCGCGGGGCCGCGCAAAATTCGTGCTGCATGACGGCCCGCCCTATGCCAACGGCAACATCCATATCGGGCACGCCCTCAACAAGATCCTCAAGGACGTCGTGACCAAGAGCCAGCAGATGCTCGGCTTCGACTCCAATTACGTGCCCGGCTGGGACTGCCACGGCCTTCCGATCGAATGGAAGATCGAGGAGGAGAACTACCGCTCCAAGGGCAAGCAGAAGCCCGACTTCCGCGACTCCACCGCAATGGTGGCGTTCCGCAAGGAATGCCGCGCCTATGCGACCAACTGGATCAACGTGCAGCGCGAGGAGTTCAAGCGGCTCGGCATCATCGGCGACTGGGATCACCCCTATCAGACGATGAGCTATCCGGCCGAAGCACAGATCGCGCGCGAGCTGATGAAATTCGCCGCCAACGGCACGCTGTATCGCGGCTCCAAGCCGGTGATGTGGAGCGTGGTCGAGAAGACCGCGCTCGCGGAAGCCGAGGTCGAGTACGAGGACTACACCTCCGACATGGTCTGGGTAAAATTCCCGGTCACCTCGCCCGCGCATGGCGCGCTTGCCTCCGCCAGCGTCGTGATCTGGACCACCACACCGTGGACGCTGCCCGGAAACCGCGCGATCTCGTTCTCGCCCAAGATCGCCTACGGCCTCTACAAGGTGACGGACGCGGCCGCCGACAATTGGGCCAAGACCGGCGACCTCCTGATCCTGGCCGATGCGCTCGCCGCCGAGGTGTTCAAGCAGGCGCGCGTCACGGCCTATGAGAAGGTGCGCGACATTCCCGGCGACACGCTGGACGCCGTGGAATGCGCCCATCCCTTGCGCGGCCTCGATGGCGGTTACGAGTTCATCGTGCCGCTGCTCGCCGGCGAGCATGTCACCGACGACACCGGCACCGGCTTCGTGCACACGGCGCCGAGCCACGGCCGCGAAGACTTCGACGTCTGGACGGCCAACACCCGCGAGCTCGATGCGCGCGGCATCTCGACCGCCATCCCCTACACCGTCGACGAGAACGGCACCTACACCGCGCAGGCCCCGGGCTTCACCGGCAAGCGCGTGCTCAACGACAAGGGCGAGAAGGGCGATGCCAACGAGGCCGTGATCAAGGCGCTGATCGAGGCCGGCAAGCTGCTCGCGCGCGGCCGCCTCAAGCATCAATATCCGCATTCGTGGCGCTCGAAAAAGCCGGTGATCTTCCGCAACACGCCGCAATGGTTCATCGCGATGGACAAGGACATCAGCGAGGATGGCCACGCGAAGAAGGGCGACACCCTGCGCGCCCGCGCGCTACGCGCGATCTCGGTCACGCAATGGGTGCCGCCGGCGGGCGAGAACCGCATCAACGGCATGATCGCCAACCGGCCGGACTGGGTGATCTCGCGCCAGCGCGCCTGGGGCGTGCCGATCGCCGTGTTCGTTCGCGAGAAGAGCGACGGCTCGGCCGAGATCCTGCAAGACGAGATCGTCAACCAGCGCATCACCGAGGCCTTCATGGAGGAAGGCGCGGACGCCTGGTACATGGACGGCGCCCGCGAGCGCTTTCTCGGGTCCCGCGCAGCCGAGGACTGGAAGAAGGTCGACGACATCTGCGACGTCTGGTTCGATTCCGGCTCCACGCACGCCTTCGTGCTGGAGGATCGGCAGAACTTCCCGCAGCTCGGCAACATCGTCCGCAAGATCGACGGCGGCGACGACACCGTGATGTATCTGGAAGGCAGCGACCAGCATCGCGGCTGGTTTCATTCCTCGCTGCTGGAAAGCGCGGGCACGCGCGGCCGCGCGCCCTACGACATCGTGCTCACCCACGGCTTCACGCTCGACGAGAACGGCCGCAAGATGTCGAAGTCGCTCGGCAACACCGTCGAGCCGCAGAAGGTGATCAAGGATTCGGGAGCGGACATCCTGCGCCTGTGGGTCTGCGCCACCGACTATGCCGACGACCAGCGCATCGGCCCCGAGATCCTGAAGAACACCATCGAGACCTATCGCAAGCTGCGCAACTCGATCCGCTGGATGCTTGGAACGTTGCATCATTTCAAGGCGAGCGAGAAGGTCGCCCATGCCGAGATGCCCGAGCTCGAGCGGCTGATGCTGCACGAATTGGCCGGCCATGCCGAAACCGTTCACAAGGCCTATGCCGCCTTCGACTACAAGACCGTCGTCGCAAGCCTCTCGGCCTTCATGAACTCGGAGCTGTCGGCGTTCTACTTCGATATCCGCAAGGACACGCTGTATTGCGATCCGCCGTCCTCGCCGGCGCGCAAGGCGGCGCTCACCGCGATCGAGCTCCTGTGCGATACCCTCCTGAAATGGCTCGCGCCGATCCTGAGCTTCACGACCGAGGAAGCGTGGCGGATGTTCCGGCCGAACGCCGAGCCCTCGGTGCATCTGACGCTGTTCCCGGAGAACCTCGAAAGCTTGCGCGACGACAAGCTCGCCGCAAAGTGGGAAGCGATCCGCAACGTCCGCCGCGTCGTCACCGGCGCACTCGAGCTCGAGCGCGCCGCCAAGAACATCGGCTCCTCGCTCGAGGCCTCGCCGGTGATCTATGTCGCCGACCGCGACATGCTGGCGGCGCTGTTCGACACCGATCTCGCCGAAGTCTGCATCACTTCGAATTACGAGGTGCGTGAGGGCGAGGCGCCGGCCGATGCATTCCGTCTCGATGCCGTGCCCGGCGTCGCGGTCGTGGTGGAAAAGGCGGTCGGCACCAAATGCGCCCGCTCCTGGAAGATTTCGCCGATGGTCGGCGAAGACCCCGAATACCCCGACGTCACCCCGCGCGACGCCAAGGCGCTGCGCGAATGGAAGGCGTTGGGGGTGAGGGTCTGATCCCGGCATGACCCCGCTCCGCGCCGGCATCCTCTCGGCCGTGGTCACGCTCGTGGCTGACCAGGCCTCAAAACTTTGGCTGCTGAACGTTTTCGACCTCGCCCGTCGCGGCGCGGTGAAGGTGATGCCGTTCTTCGACCTGGTGCTGGCCTGGAACATCGGCATCAGTTTCGGCTGGCTCCAGAACGACAGCCAGGCAGCTCAGCTCGCGCTCATGGCGGTCAAGGTCCTCGCCGTGGTCGCACTGGCGATCTGGATGGCCCGTTCGCACACCCTGCTCGCAACCGTGGCGCTCGGCCTGATCATCGGCGGTGCCATCGGCAATGGCATCGACCGCCTGGCCTATGGCGCGGTGGTCGATTTCGCCCTGTTCCATGTCGAGATCGGCGGAAATACCTATAATTGGTACGTGTTTAACCTCGCGGACGTGGCGATCGTTGCTGGGGTGGCGGCGCTATTGTATGATTCCTTCCTGGGGGTACCCGCCGCAAAAGCGCCCTGATCCCGGCCGATACGGGCTGGCAGGTGGAACCTTGCTTTTTGCGAGGATTGGCGGCGTGTGAGCGGCAATCTGCCACGATATGGAACAGGTACAGTGATGCGCAGCTCGAAGACCAGCGGTTCGATGGTTCGAGGTCCCCGGCGGGAAGGCCGGCGGGCATTGAAACTGTCCGCGGTCGCGCTCGGCATCGGTCTCGTCATGGCCGCTGGCGCCGCCCGCGCCGGTGACGACGACGACGATGACGACATGACCTTCGAAGAGAAGCTCATCGACAATCTGATGTCCGGCCTCGGCGGCAGGAGCATGGAGAAGCCCGGCATCGAGTACCGCGAGCGCTCGCCGCTGGTCGTGCCGCCCAAGCTCGACCTGCCGCCGCCGGCTGCGACCGAGGCCAACGTTGCGCCGAACTGGCCGAAGGATCCCGACGAGAGGCGCCGCAAGGAAGCCATCGCCGCGCGGAAGAAAGCACCCAAGGCGACGGAGAGCTGGCAGGCAGGCCGACCGCTCTCGCCAAGCGAGATGAACGCCGCCAGGACGGCCGGGCCGTCCCGCCAAAGCAACGAACCGCTCCAGCCCGGCAACAGCACCAATAACCCGACGCTCAGCCCCGCCCAGCTCGGATACACTGGCGGCCTGTGGAAGCTCTTCAAAGGGAGCGACCCCGAGTCCAAGCAGTTCACGTCGGAGCCGCCGCGCCAATCGCTGGTGGAACCGCCGGCGGGATATCAGACGCCGTCGCCCAACTATGCCTACGGCTCCGGGCCGGATAATTCGAAGCGAACTTACTTCGACGTCCAATCTGGCAAGGAGAAGGAGAAATAGCTCCCGCCGTGCCGCGACATTTCGGCATGAGCGGAGCTGCCGCCGGCTCTCTCATGCGGTCCCTGATTGCTCTCGAATTGATGGCGTTCTCTGCTTCGTGACGCGAAGCCTCAGCCGCGCAGTGTACCATAGTGTGGCTCCGGGCCGGACATCCGCGCTCGGTCTTTCAAAAGGATCATGATGTCCTCTCACCGATCGGCGGTCTGCTTCCTTGCCGCGCTGCTTTCGACGAGCGTCCTCTCAGCCGGCGCCGCCCTCGCCCAGACCACGGTGACATCGGCTCCGCCCGCCAGCTTCACGCTCGGCAACGGCCTGCAGGTGGTGGTGATTCCGGATCACCGCACGCCCGTGGTCACGGAGATGATCTGGTACAAGGTCGGCTCGGCAGACGAGACGCCGGGCAAGTCCGGGCTCGCCCACTTCCTCGAGCACCTGATGTTCAAGGGCACCTCGAAGCATCCCGTCGGCGAGTTTTCGCAGACCGTGCTCCGCGTCGGCGGCAACGAGAACGCCTCGACCTCGGTCGACTACACCAACTATTACCAGCGCGTGCCGCGCGAGCAGTTGCCGACCATGATGGAGTTCGAGGCCGATCGCATGACCGGCCTGATCCTCAAGGACGAGAACGTGCTGCCCGAGCGCGACGTCGTGCTTGAAGAATACAACATGCGCGTCGCCAACAATCCGGACGCGCGGCTCAACGAGCAGATCATGGCCGCGCTCTATCTCAATCATCCCTACGGCCGGCCAGTGATCGGCTGGCACCAGGAGATCGAGAAGCTCGATCGCGAGGATGCGCTCGCCTTCTACCGCCGCTTCTACGCGCCGAACAATGCGATCCTGGTGATCGCTGGCGACGTCGAGGCCGCCGACGTCCGCCCGCTGGTCGAGCGCAATTTCGGCGGGATCCCGGCCCAGCCCGCGATCCCGGCGCGGCGTGTTCGGCCACAGGAGCCGGAGCCGGCCGCACCGCGCACCGTCACATTGTCCGACCCGCGCGTCGAGCAGCCAGGCTTGCGCCGCTACTACCTGGTGCCCTCCGCGACGACGGCCGCGGCCGGCGAGAGCGCGGCCCTCGACGTGCTGGCGCAGCTGATGGGCAGCGGCAGCAATTCCTATCTCTACCGCGCGCTCGTGGTCGACAAGCCGCTGGCGGTCTCCGCCAGCGCCAGCTATTCGAGTACATCGCTCGATCCGACCCAGTTCGCGATCTCCGCCTCGCCGAAATCCGGTGTCAGCTTTGCCGAGGTCGAGCAGGTGATCGACGGCGTCATCGCCGACATCGCGCAGAAACCGATCCGCGCCGAGGATCTGGAGCGCGTGAAGACCCAGCTCATCGCGGAGGCGATCTACGCCCAGGACAACCAGGCGGTGCTGGCGCGCTGGTATGGCGGCGCGCTGTCCACGGGACTGTCGATCGAGGACATCAGGAGCTGGCCCGACCGCATCCGCGCCGTCACCGCCGAGCAGGTTCGCACCGTCGCGCAGAAATGGCTCGAGAAGAAGCGCTCGGTGACGGGCTATTTGATCAAGGACACCGCGACCACCAAGCGCGAGGAGAAGCGTTCGTGACCTATTTCTTCCTTCGCGCAAGACACTTCCTATGCACGAGACACTTCGCGCTGTCCTTCGTTACCGGCGCAGTCCTTGCGCTCGCGACCGTCGCGCCGTCGCAGGCGGCTGCAAAGATCCAGCACCTGACCTCGCCGGGCGGCATCGAAGCCTGGTTCGTGCAGGACGCGACCGTGCCGCTGATCGCCATGGAATATTCCTTTGCCGGCGGCTCGGCCCAGGATCCCAAGGACAAGTCGGGCGTCGCCAATCTGGTCGGCGACCTCCTCGACGAAGGCTCCGGCGATCTGGATTCCAAAACCTTTCATGAGCGGCTCGACCGCCGCGCCATTGAGCTGTCCTTCAGCGCCACCCGCGACACGTTCCGCGGCAGTCTGCGCATGCTGCGCGACAACAAGGACGAAGCCTTCGACCTGCTCAGGAGTGCGCTGACCTCGCCGCATTTCGACATTGCCGATGTCGAACGCATCCGCTCTCAAGTCATCTCGAGCCTGCGCCGCGAGACCACCAACCCGACCTCGCTGGCGAGCCGCAAGTTCCTGGAAATCGCCTTCGGCGATCATCCCTACGGCCGGCAGACCAACGGCAACCTCGACAGCGTTCCGACCATCACGGTCGCCGACATGAAGGATTATGTCGGCCGCGTGCTTGCCAAGGACACGCTGAAGATCGCGGTCGTCGGCGACGTCGATCCGGCCACGCTCGGCAAGCTGCTCGACCACACGTTTGGGAGCCTGCCCGCCAAGGCTCGTCTCGCGCCGGTCCCCGACATCGAGGCGGCCAAGCCGCCGCAACGCGCCTTCGTGCCGCTCGACGTGCCGCAGACCGTCATCACCTTCGGCGGCCCTGGCGTGAAGCGCAGCGATCCGACCTTCATGGCGGCCTATGTGGTCAACCACATCCTCGGCGGCGGGGGACTGTCCTCCCGGCTCTATCGCGAGGTCCGCGAGAAGCGCGGCCTGGCCTATTCGGTGTTCGAATCCCTGCTCTGGATGGAGCATTCGGCGCTCTTCATCGGCAATACCGGCACGCGCGCCGACCGCGCCGGCGACACCATCGACGCCATCGAGAAGGAAGTGCGCCGAATTGCCGAGGAGGGACCGACGCAGAAGGAGCTTGACGAGGCCAAGTCCTATCTCAAGGGCTCGCAGATGTTGGCGCTCGATAGCTCCTCCAAGCTCGCGCAGGCGCTGCTGCAGTACCAGCAGGACAAACTGCCGATCGACTATATCGAGAAGCGCAACGGCATCGTCGACGCGGTGACCCTTGATGACGCCAAGGCGGCCGCGAGGCGCCTCTGGGGCCAGGGCCTCCTGACCGTCGTCGTCGGCCGCGCCCCGCAGGCCGCCGCGCAACCGGCCGCGGCGCCGGCCACGAAGTCGAACTGACGCCCTGAAATGTCCTGAAATGGCCGGGCTCGCCCGGCCATTTGCATTTCCACGGTGCACCATTGCCCAATGTAGACGTCCGGGATATGTCCGGGCATCACGAATGGTGCCACCATGCTGCGGATATCCCGCGATCTCGTTATCGACGAGGACGACATCGAGATCGGCTTCGTCCGCGCTTCCGGCCCGGGCGGGCAGAACGTCAACAAGGTCGCGACCTCGGCTCAATTGCGCTTCGACACGCGCAAGTTGACCCTTCCGGAGGACGCCGCGATCCGGCTCGCCCGCATTGCCGGCCAGCGCATGACCAAGGACGGCGTCATCGTGATCCACGCCCAGCGCTTCCGTACCCAGGAGCGCAATCGCCAGGACGCCATTGACCGGCTCGTCGATATCCTGAGCGAGGCGATGATACGCCCGACGCCGCGGCGTGCGACAAAGCCGACGTTTGGCTCCAAGCAGCGCCGCCTCGAGGGCAAGAAGCGCCGCAGCGACATCAAGGCCGGACGCGGCGGCGGCCGCGGTTTCGACGACTGATCGACCGGACGCTGACCACGAAACTTCATCGTGTAGAGCGATCGAACGGCGCGATTGCGATGCAATCCGCCTCGTGTGGTCATCGCTTAGGGATTTCGAGGCGGTTTCGCGGAATTGTGCTCCGCATATGCGGCAGCGCGGAACGTCATGACCCGCGAGTATCTCCGCTTGCAGCAAAATAGCCCGCTACTACCACCGCATGTTTGGCGGCGCCTAGAGTTTGCGCACGCTGAATTTGACGTGGATGGGCGAGCTCTTGGCGATGCGTGCAGTCGTGCTGGGATTGTGCACCGCGATGGTGCTGATTGTGCGGGTTGCCGACGCGCAAATGCCCTTGCCGGCCGCAAAGCCGCCCGATGGCGCGACACTGTTCAAGCAGCAATGCGCGGTGTGCCACACCACGAACCTGTCAGAACCGGTACGGCAGGGCCCGCCGCTGGTGAAGATCGTCGGCCGGCCCGCCGGAAAGGTCGAAGGTTTTCATTATTCAGATGGCCTCGCCAAAGCTGACTTCGCCTGGGACGAGGCGAAGCTCGACGCCTGGCTGGCCAATCCGCAGGCCGTCATTCCCGGCGTGGTCATGGCCTATCGGCAGGCAAAACCGGAGACGCGCTCAGCCATCATCGCCTACCTCAAGGAGCTGAATTGAATGGCCAAGCCCGTCCATTCCATGATCCGCGTGCTGGATGAGGAACGCTCGCTCGATTTCTACAGACGCGCCTTTGGCCTCGAGGTCGCGGACCATCTGAAATTCGCGGACTTTGCCCTCATCTATCTGCGTCATCCCTCCTCACCTTTCGAAGTCGAGCTGACGGTCAATTTCGATCGCAAGGAAGCGTACGCGCTCGGCGACGGCTACGGCCATCTCGCCGTGGTGGTCGAGGACCTCGAGGCCGAGCATGTCCGTTTCGAGCGCGAGAAGCTCGCACCGGGGCCGCTGCGTGACTTCAAGCACGACGGCAAAACGCTGGCGCGCTTCTTCTTCGTCAGTGATCCCGATGGCTACAAGATCGAAGTGATCCAGCGGGGCGGACGCTTCAACTAACCAAATCAAAAAATCCAAATCACAAAAATCCACGGAGGAACCCATGAGAGAAGTCGATCGTCGAAGCAAGCATAGCCGCCGCGTCTTTCTCAAGGGCGCCGCAACCGCCGTGCCGGTCGCGGCCGTTGCGACCAGCGTCGCCGTCAGCATCGAGGGTGCCTGGGCCGATGAGGCCAGCACGCTCTCTCCCGCGACGATGAAAACGCTGCTGAAGGTCGCGCGCGACATCTATCCGCACGACGTCCTCGGCGACAGCTACTACATCACCGCGATCAAGCCGTGGGATGGCAAGGCGGCCAAGGATTCCGCCGTCAAGTCGCTGATCAGCGACGGCATCACGCGGCTCGATCAGAACGCGCGGGATCGCCACAAGGTGGCTTACGCCGAGGTGCCCTGGGAAGCCGACCGCGTGGTGCTCCTGAAGGAGATCGAGCAGAGCGACTTCTTCCAGAAGGTGCGAGGCGACCTGATCGTGTCGCTCTACAACCAGAAAGAGGTCTGGCCGCGGTTCGGATACGAAGGCTCCTCCGCCGAGCACGGCGGCTACATCAATCGCGGCTTCGCCGACATCGACTGGCTGCCGAAGGCTTAAAGCCCACCCCAACGGTTCAGGAGAACGCAGATGCCAAAATTCGATCTGAACGATTCCAGCGTTGTGGTGATCGTCGGCTCCGGCGCCGGCGGCGGCACGCTGGGCAACGAGCTCGCGCAGAAGGGCGTCAAGGTCGTCATTCTCGAAGCAGGTCCCCGCATCGAGAACCAGGACTTCGTCAACGACGAGTGGGAGAGCTTCTCGCAACTCGCCTGGACCGACGCGCGCACCACGTCGGGAACATGGCGCGTCGCCAAGGACTTCTCGGGCCTCCCCGCCTGGATCGTCAAGGCGGTTGGCGGCTCCACGACCCATTGGGCCGGAGCCTCGCTGCGCTTCGACGAGCACGAGTTCAGGGTCAAGAGCACCTACGGCAATCTCCCCGGCGCCAACCTCCTGGACTGGCCGGTGACGCTTGCGGAGATCGAGCCGTGGTACGCCAAGGCCGAGAACAAGATGGGCGTGACCCGCACCAACGGCATTCCCGGACTTCCCGGCAACAATAACTTCAAGGTGCTCGAAGCCGGCGCCAAGAAGCTCGGCTACAAGACCGTGCACACCGGCAACATGGCGATCAACAGCCAGCCGCGCGACGGTCGCGGCGCCTGCCAGCAGATCGGCTTCTGCTTCCAGGGCTGCAAATCCGGCGCGAAATGGTCGACGCTCTACACCGAGATCCCCAAGGGGGAGGCGACCGGCAATCTCGAGGTTCGCCCCGGCAGCATGGCGGTCAAGATCGAGCATGATGCGAGCGGCAAGGTCACCGGCGTGGTCTATGCCGACGAGAGCGGCGCGATGCAACGCCAGAAGGCGCGCATCGTCGCGGTGGCTGGCAATTCGATCGAAAGCCCGCGGCTGCTGCTCAACAGTGCCTCGACCATGTTCCCCGACGGCCTTGGCAATTCATCGGGCCAGGTCGGCCGCAACTACATGCGGCACATGACCGGCAGCGTCTATGCCGTATTCGAGAAGTCGGTGCACATGTATCGCGGCACCACCATGGCCGGGATCATCCGCGACGAGGCGGCCAACAACCCGAAGCGCGGCTTCGTTGGCGGCTACGAGATGGAGACGCTCTCGATCGGCCTGCCCTTCATGGCGGCGTTCCTCAATCCCGGCGCCTGGGGACGTCCGTTCACCGCAGCGCTTGATGGTTATCCACGGATGGCCGGCATGTGGCTGGTGGGCGAGGACATGCCGCAGGAGACCAACCGCATCACGCTCGACCCGGTCGTAAAGGACAAGTTCGGCCAGCCGGTGGCAAGCGTGCATTTCGACGACCATCCCAACGACCTCGCGATGCGCGCGCACGCCTACAAGCAGGGCGCCGCCGTCTATGACGCCGTCGGCGCCACCGTGACCTATCCGACGCCGCCCTATCCGAGCACCCACAATCTCGGCACCAACCGGATGAGCGAGAAGCCGCGCGACGGCGTGGTCAACAAGTACGGGCAGAGCCACGACGTCAAGAATTTGTTCGTCTCCGACGGCAGCCAGTTCACCAGCGGCGCGGCCTGCAACCCGACGCTGACGATCGTCGCGCTGGCGATCCGGCAGGCGGATTACATCGCCGGCGCGATGCAGAAGAAGGAGATTTGATCTCTCGCAGTCCTCGCATGGAAGAACTTGGCAGGAAGTTCGCCCGTGGCCATCCATCGAGACGCCCGCTCCGGCGGGCCCTCAGGATGAGGTCTGGTTTTGCGGCGAGATATCAGACCCTCATGGTGAGGAGCCCGCCAAAGCGGGCGTCTCGAACCATGCAGGCCGAGCACGTTCGACAGGACGACGTTGGAATTGCGGGTGCCGGCTCTCGCTGTAGCCGCTATTCGGCCGCGTCGAGCATAGGCGCGACTGTTCCCTTGAACTCCTGCACCGGCGCCACGCTCCGAGATCGATAGATCAGGCAGGAGCATCGCAGCAGCGAGGCGAAATTATTGACCTCGCCGTGATGGTCGAGCACCTCGTTGTAGAGCGTCGTGAGGAATTTCCCGACGCTCATGTTCTCCTTGGCCGCGATCTCCTCCAGCGTATCCCAGAACGCCATTTCCAGCCGGATGGAGGTGCAGTGCCCGCCGATCCGCAAGGAACGGGTCTGGGACTCGTAGTCACGTTGGGGCTGGTGCGCGAAGAGATGGCACATGGCGTCCTCCCGTCCTGTTGCCATTTTTTCACGATGCTACACCGCTGCCCGGCGCCCCACAATCAGGACTGAGGGAGGAGGGCGGCCGACGCGATTTGCTCGAACGTCCAATGGCTTCAGCGCAATCGTCCACAACACTCCCCAGCGGACCAGGTTGCCTGTTGCTTGGCACATGCTTTTGACGCAACACGGCATAGAATAGCGCGTCCAGCGAATCCAAGAACCAGACCATGCCCGTCCGCCAGCTTCCAGAGCAAATCGTCAACCGCATCGCCGCCGGCGAGGTGGTCGAGCGTCCGGCGAGTGTGGTCAAGGAACTCGTCGAGAACGCGATCGATGCCGGCGCGAGCCGGATCGACGTCTTCACCGACGGCGGCGGCCGGCGGCGGATCGGCATCACCGATGACGGCGGCGGTATGACCGCAAAAGATCTCGCACTCGCGGTCGAGCGCCATGCGACCTCCAAGCTCGACGACGAGGACCTGCTCCAGATTCGCACGCTCGGATTCCGCGGCGAGGCGCTGCCCTCGATCGGCTCGGTGGCTCGTCTCTCCATCACCACACGGCATGCGAGCGAGCCGCATGCCTGGGCGCTGACCGTCGAGGGCGGCGACAAGTCCGAGATCATGCCGGCTGCGCTGGCGCATGGCACGCGGGTGGAGGTCAGCGACCTCTTCTATGCGACGCCGGCGCGGCTGAAGTTTCTGAAGACCGACCGCACCGAGGCGGAGGCTATCCGCGAGGTGGTGCGGCGGCTGGCGATGGCGCGGCCAGACGTCGCCTTTACGCTTGCCGGCGAAGAGCGAGCGCCGGTGACCTGGGCTGCGGCCCTGCCCGGCGCCGCCGGACGGCTGACGCGGCTCGGCGATATCCTGGGCGCGGAGTTTCGCAGCCACGCCATCGAGGTACACGCCGAGCGCGAGGGCGTGGTGGTCGCCGGCTATGCCGCGGCGCCGGCGCTGACGAAAGCCAACGCACTCGGGCAATACCTCTTCGTCAACGGCCGTCCGGTGCGCGACAAGCTGATCTTAGGGGCGGTACGCGCGGCCTATTCCGACTATCTGCCGCGCGACCGCCATCCGGTGGTGGCGCTGTTCGTCACGCTCGACCCGCGCGAGGTCGACGCCAACGTGCATCCGGCCAAGACCGAGGTGCGCTTCCGCAATGCCGGCCTCGTGCGCGCGCTGATCGTGCACGGATTGAAGGAAGGGCTCGCGCGCGAGGGCCGGCGCACCGCCGCCAATAGCGGCGACAGCGCATTGTCCTCGTTCCGGCCTGCATTCACGCCACGGCCGGCGAGCTGGGACTGGCGGGCCTCGCCATCCGCCCCGGTCGCGCCGACGCCGTCATTCGACCGCTCCGCCGCGCCCGCCTTCGCCGAGCGGTCACAGGCCGCATTCGACGTCGGCGCGCCGAGCGCAGACGTCCGGTTCGAAACGCAGCCCGTCAGCGACCTGGTCGATCGCCCGCTCGGTGCGGCGCGCACCCAGATCCACGAGACCTACATCGTCTCGCAGACCCGCGACGGCCTGATCATCGTCGACCAGCATGCCGCGCATGAGCGCATCGTCTATGAACGGCTGAAGGCGTCGCTCGCCGCCAACGGCGTGCAGCGGCAGATCCTCCTGATCCCCGAGATCGTCGAGATGGACGAGGCCACGGTCGAGCGCCTGCTGGAGCGCAGCGAGGAGCTGGCATCGTTCGGCCTCGCGATCGAATCCTTCGGCCCGGGCGCGGTCGCGGTGCGCGAGACGCCGTCGCTGCTCGGCAAGACCAACGCGGGCGGGCTCTTGCGCGATCTTTCCGAACACATGGCCGAGTGGGACGAAGCCCTTCCTCTTGAACGTCGCCTGATGCACGTCGCTGCGACAATGGCCTGCCACGGCTCGGTGCGCGCCGGCCGCCGGCTGCGGCCGGAGGAGATGAACGCCCTGCTCCGCGAGATGGAGGAGACGCCAAACTCCGGCCAGTGCAATCACGGCCGGCCGACTTATGTCGAGCTGAAGCTGTCGGATGTCGAGAAGCTGTTCGGGCGAAGGTGATTTACGCGCTGCGTTTCAAAAACACGAACTCGGTGTCGTCGTACGCCCGCCGCTCCAGCTCCTCAAAACCTTCCGGCGTCACGAACTGCGCGGACTTCGCCTCTTCCACGACCAGCAGCGCACCGGGCGTGAGCCAGCCGCCGTCCCGCAAGCTTGCCAGCGCCTTCTCCGCAAAGCCTTTGCCATAGGGCGGATCGAGGAACACCAGCGAGAACGGCTCGACCGGATGCGCAGGGCCGAGATCGGTGGCATCACGGCGATAGACCTTGGTGACGCCGCCGAGGCCGAGCGTCTCGACATTGTTGCGCAGCAGCGCGCGCGCTTCCGCGCCGTTGTCGACGAACAGCGTGAACTTTGCACCGCGTGACGACGCCTCGATTCCGAGCGCGCCGGTACCGGCGAAGAGATCGAGTACGCGCGCGTCCGAAATCGGATCGTCATAGGCGTGCACGAGGATGTTGAACACGGACTCGCGCAAGCGGTCCGCCGTGGGGCGGATGTCGCGCGAGGACGGTGAGGCCAAATTGCGCCCCTTCAAGCGACCGCCGACGACGCGCAAGCCTAGTCCTCCCGCGGCGTCAGGTCGCGCTTGCCGTGATAACCGCGCTTGGGACGGCGCGGCGGGCCGTAGCCGCTCGCCTCGGCCTCATTGCGCTCGCGCGCCTCCTCGCTGCCGGTGCGCTGCACCAGCACGCGGCGGCCCTTGCGGTCGGCGATCACGTCGCGCTTGCTGGCGGGCTTCTTCTCGCGCGGCATTTCGCCGTCTTGCGAAGAAGATTTCTGCGGCACGTCGAACTGCGCGCCGGACTTCTCGATCACCTTGTCGCCGAGCTGGTCGCGCAGCACGCGCGACTTGATCTCCTCGACCTCGCCTTCGGGGACTTCGCCGAGCTGGAACGGGCCGTAGGACACGCGGATCAGCCGGTTCACCTCGAGCCCGAGATGGGCGCAGACGTTACGCACCTCGCGGTTCTTGCCTTCACGGATCGCGAACACCAGCCAGACATTGGCGCCCTGGTCACGCTCCAGCGTGGCGTCGATCGGACCGTATTTGACGCCCTCGACCTCGATGCCGTTCTTGAGCTCGTCGAGCTGGGCCTGGGTGACGTCGCCATGGGCGCGGACGCGGTAGCGCCGCAGCCAGCCGGTGTCCGGCAGCTCCAGCGTGCGCGCGAGCCCGCCATCATTGGTGAGCAGCAGCAGGCCCTCGGTGTTGAAGTCGAGCCGGCCGATCGAGATCAGCCGCGGCAGGCCTTCGGGCAGATTGTCGAACACGGTCGGACGGCCCTCGGGGTCGTCATGTGTCGTCATCAGGCCGCGCGGCTTGTGATACAGGAACAGCCGCGTGCGCTCGCGCTCCGGCAACGGCTTGCCGTCGACGGTGACGACATCGTTCGAGGTGATGTCGAGTGCGGGCGAGTTGATGACGCGGCCGTTGACGCTGACGCGGCCCTGCGTGACCATCTCCTCGGCATCGCGGCGCGAGGCGAGGCCCGCACGCGACAGCACTTTTGCGATGCGTTCGCCGGCTTTCTTCGGCTTCGGCTCTTCTTCCCGACGCGGCCTTCCCTCAAAGTCACGATCGCGGCTGCGATAGGCGCCGCGGCCGCCGAAGGCGGGACGCTTCTCGAAGATCCTGCTCTCATCTTCGTTTTCGCGGCGCGGACGATCGCCAAACCCGCCTTCGCTGCGCGGATGCTCGTGCCAGTCGGAGCGGCCTTCCGAGCGCTCGCGCGGGCGATTGAATTTCGGACGGTCGTCGCCACGCCCACCACGGTCGCCGTCGCCGTCACGGCGGGGCCGATCGAATTTGGGGCGGTCGTCGCGCGGGCGATCGAACTTGGGCCGGTCGAACTTGGGCCGGTCGAATTTGGGCCGATCGCGGAACGGACGGTCGCCGGACGCACGATCGTCGCGCGACCGCGAGAAGTGCGGACGGTCACCGCCACCACCTTGCCGATCGTCGCGCTTCTGCCAGGGCTTGTCTCCACTGCGATCTGGACCGCCGAAATCCTTGCGCGGGCCCTTGCTGAAATCCTTGCGCGGCGGCCGGTCGCCGCGCGGAGCCGCATCGCGCTTCTGCCAGGGTTTTGAATCGGAGCGCTCACCACGCGGACGATCGCCGAAGTCGCGCGGGCGGTCGCTGCGGTCGGGTGCACCCCGCGAGAACTTCCGCTCGCCGTCGAACTTGCGTTCCGGGCGGTCGCCACGCGGTGCGTAGGGCCGCTTGTCGCCGAACTTCTTGTCGCCGAACCGGCCCGCGGGACGGGAATCGTCGCGATCCCGGCTGCGCGGCGGACGGTCGTCACGCCCATAGGACGGCCGATCGCCACGCGGCTTGAACGGCCGCTTATCGCCGCCATCGCGTGAGCTGCGATCGGAAAACGGGCGGTCGCCACGGGGCTTGAAGCTGCGCTCGCCACGGTCCTCGCCGCGCGGCCGGTCGTCGCGCTTGAACTTCGGACGCTCGCTGAAGTCGCGGCGCGGGGCATCGCCCTCCTCGCGGCGGCGGACCGGTTGACCCTCGCGGGGCGCGCGGCTGTCGCGGTCGCCACGCGGCGGGCGCGCGTCGCCCCTGCCCTCGGGGCCGCGCTTGGCGAATTTCTTCTCGGGGCCGCGCGGCTTGCCGGACCGGCCCTTGGGCGGGCCTCCGGCCGGGCGACCTTTGGCCGGGCCTCGCCGGCCGCGGGAATCGTTGTCTTTGTCGCTGTCGCGAGGCATGGATAATCTCACTCAGGGGGTGGCCAGAAAGCATTGTGCGCGCTCGTCTCGAGCCGCATGCTCAGGCAATATCGGTAAGCACTTCTGCTGAAGGCGCAGCTACTAGCAGGTTTCTTCGGATGATACGAGGCTTGAAAGCCCCCTCTTTCATGGATTTGGCGCTCAAAACGGCCGAAAATGCCGGAAAGGCGGGCGAAGTTCCGATCGGGTGCGTGGTGGTCCGCAATTACGAGGTGATTGCCACCGCGGCGAACCGGACTCTGACCGATTACGATCCGACCGCCCATGCCGAAATTGTCGCGCTGCGCGAGGCGGCCCAAAAGATCGGCAGCGAGCGCCTGGTGGACTGCGACCTCTACGTGACGCTGGAGCCCTGCACCATGTGTGCGGGCGCGATCTCCTTTGCAAGGGTCAGGCGGCTCTATTACGGCGCGGCCGACCCCAAGGGCGGCGCGGTCGAGTCCGGCGTGCGGTTCTTTGCATCCTCAACCTGCCACCACGCGCCGGACGTCTATTCCGGGGTCGGCGAGAGCGAGGCGGCGCGGCTGCTCAAGGACTTCTTTCGGGAGCGGCGCTAAGTCGCCGCGAAAAACTCGCGGAGCGCCCTTGCGGTGACATCCGGGTTCTCCTCGGTCAGGAAGTGCCCCGAATCCACCGGCATGCCGTCGACGTTCGTGGCCCATTGCTTCCAGATGTCGAGCGGGGTGGCGGCGGCCTGCGCGATGCCGGCATTGCCCCACAGTGCCAGCATCGGAATGGTGATCTTCTTGCCGGCCTCGAAATCGGCCTTGTCGAGGTCGTAGTCGAAATAGGCGCCGGCGCGATAATCCTCGCACATCGCGTGCACGCGGGCGGGATCGCGGAACGGGGCGATGTAATGTTCGAGCGCGCGCTCGTCGATGGCGTCCAGCGTCTTCGATCCGGTCTGGCTCGCCATCTTGAAGCGCAGGAAGAACTCGCCATTGCTCGAGATCAGCGTCTCCGGCAGCGGCGCGGGCTGGGCGAGGAAGGTCCAGTGATAGATCTTCAGCGCATAGGCGCGGTTCATCCGCTCCCAGTAATTATAGGTCGGCAGGATATCGAGCACGGCAAGGCGCGACAGCCGGCCGGGATGGTCGAGCGCGAGGCGGTAGGAGACGCGGCCGCCGCGGTCGTGGCCGGCCAGCGCGAAGTGCACGTGGCCGAGGCGCTCCATCGCCTCGACCATGGCTTTGGCCATCGCGCGCTTGCTGTAGGGGATATGCAGCGCGTCGCTCTCGGGCATGTCGGACCAGCCATAGCCCGGCAGGTCGGCGATGATCAGCGTGAAGGCGTCGGCAAGCTGCGGCGCCACGCGGTGCCACATCACGTTGGTCTCGGAGAAGCCGTGCAGGAGAAGCAGCGGCGGCCCGCTGCCGCCGACGCGGGCGAAGATGCGGCCGAAGGAGGTGTTGATCCATTCGGAGGCGAAGCCGGGATAGAGGTCGGCAAGATCGGACATCTTTTTGCATCCTTGTCGGGTCAGTCCTGGAGCGGCTCCCAACAATAATGTTGAAAACAACCCCATGCACAGTAGCACGCGTCCTCGGCGAAGGACGCCAAGCCCAACAGCCGACTACGCATTTTTGCAATGACGATGTGGCGGAGCGATGGCGCAGGGTTCCGTGCGCGCGCTCCGGAAAAAAGCCTGTCAGCCCTTGGCCTTCTCGGCCTCCACCGCCTGCCAGCCGATGTCGCGGCGGCAGAAGCCTTCCGGCCAGTTGATGCGGTCGACCGCCTGGTAGGCGCGGCTCTGCGCCTCCGTCACGGTCGATCCCAGCGCGCAGACATTGAGCACGCGGCCGCCATTGGCGAGGATCGCGCCGTCCTTCTCGACCGTGCCGGCGTGGAAGATCTCGGCGGTCGGGACCTTCGCGGCCTCCTCCAGCCCCTCGATGCGCGTGCCCTTCTGGTAGTCGCCCGGATAGCCCTTCGCCGCCATCACCACTGTCAGCGCGGACTCCGGATGCCAGCGCAGGTCGAAATTCTTCAGCTGCCCGTCGCAGGCGGCGAGGAACGCCGGCACGATGTCCGACATCATGCGCAGCATCAGCACCTGGCACTCGGGATCGCCGAAGCGGACGTTGAACTCGAACAGTTTTGGCCCCTGCGTCGTCAGCATGATCCCGGCATAGAGGATGCCGCGGAACGGCGTGCCGCGCTGCTTCATGCCTGATACCGTCGGCAGAATGATCCTGGCCATGATCGCGTCGTGGACCTGTGGCGTCACCAGCGGCGTCGGCGAATAGGCGCCCATGCCGCCGGTGTTCGGCCCGACGTCGTGGTCGAACACGCGCTTGTGGTCCTGGGCGGAGGCCAGCGGAATGGCGGTCTCGCCGTCGCACAGCGCAAAGAAGCTGATCTCGCGGCCGGGCAGAAATTCCTCGATCACCACCTCGGCGCCGGCCTCGCCAAAGGCGCCCTCGAACATCATGGCGATGGCGTCCTCGGCCTCGCGCACGGTCTTGGCGACGACGACGCCCTTGCCGGCGGCAAGCCCGTCGGCCTTCACCACGATCGGCGCGCCCTGGCTCTGCACATAGGCGCGCGCGTCGTCGGCGTTGGTGAAGCGCTGGTAGGCGCCGGTGGGAATGCCGAACTCGGTGCACAGCGCCTTGGTGAACCCCTTGGAGCTTTCGAGCTGCGCCGGAATCTTGTTCGGCCCGAACGCCTTGATGCCGACGGCGGTGAGGTCATCGACGATACCGGCCGCCAGCGGCGTCTCCGGCCCGACCACGACGAGCTCAACCTTGTTGGTCTTGCAGAAGTCGATCACGGCGGCATGGTCGGCGACATCGAGCGCCACGCACTCCGCCTCCTTCGCGATGCCGGCATTGCCGGGCGCGCACCAGAGTTTGGTCACGAGGGGAGAGGCTGCGATCTTCCACGCCAGGGCATGTTCGCGGCCGCCGGAACCAAGCAGGAGAATGTGCATGAGAGGCTCAAAATGAGGGGTTTTGCTGGGGCGGAGGTCGCACGAATCGGGGCGGGTCTCAAGGGGGTGTTGCCTTCCACTCCCCGTCATTCCGGGGCGCCCGCCTAGTATGAAACTTCGTTCACCGCCCGGGAGGCCTCTCGAGTTTCACCTTCTTTTGCGCCGACCATTTGATTTCTTTTGCTATGAATTTCTCAAATTCCGCATCGACCTTCATGCCGTGTTCAGTGACCACATGCCGGAGGTCTTCCCACCACTCCCAGCCATTGAAACGCCAAATGCGATGCAAAAAGGTCTCGCTGCAATGAGGACACGCAAAAAGGCCACGGGAGACCTGAATAGTACTGTCAGCGTTCTTCTCGCGGCGCAGAGGCTCCTCACCTTCCAGTATTCTCAGCCTCGCTGCGAACTGCTCCCGATTAGGCCAATTCTTGGACGCTGTCAGCTTTGGATACTTCATTCGACGCTTTCAGGACAACGCGGCGGCGCGCGGCATCTCATCGAATGTGCGCCCGCGATAGTGTCTGCCGGTGGTCTTCTTGCGAACCCCACCCCACTGCTTGAAGAAAAACGCCGTTCTCGCTTTGCGGCATGCGGCCTCAATCTCCGCAACCCACTTCTCAGCCATCGGGCGCGCACGCGGGCCGCTCTCACCACCGACGATCGCCCACTGGATTCCTTTTAGATCGGCCAGGGCGACCGACCCGAGCAAAGGCTCGAACGACACGAACCTGACCGCAGCATCGACCTTGCGCAGATCATCGATGCGACCGACGTAGTCGGCGTTTTCGACACTTGTTCCGAGCCACACGTTCGGAAGCACCGGCAGCGACGTGGTGATCGCCGCCATCCGATCCGGCCGCTTCGTCAGAATTTGATAGGTGTGCTGCGGCGTCGCCTGCATCGTTTCCCAGACAGCCGCAACGAACTCCGGTGGCACGCCCTCGTGAAACAGGTCCGACATCGAGTTCACGAAAATCCGGCGCGGCTTCTTCCAGCCTGTCGGAATGCCGAGCGCGGCGAGATCAAGCCTGACACTGCCAGTCCAGACGGCGCGCTTGCCGCTCTTGCGCGTGAGACCCCGATACTTCGGCATGCCCATCGCATCCAGCCGCGCCGCCATGCGCATTGCGTAACAGTTCGTGCAGCCCGGCGAGAGCACCGTGCAGCCAGCGACAGGGTTCCACGTCGCGTCGGTCCACTCGATTGAGGTGTCAGCCATCACAAATCCATCGTTGCCTGCCGCATCGGGTCACGGATCGCCTCCCACAGCTTTCGACCAAGGCTGTGTCCGCTGACGAACACCAGCCAGTATAGCCGCTGCCGCTTTGAACCCACGATAAGCTCTACGCCCTTCGCAGGCGTCGTGCCAAGCTTGCAGATTTCGTCGATCCAGTACTTCATCAACGCCGCCCTGAACGACGCTATCGCCTGTTTTTGGTTGACTTGCCGCTTCCACCCCGGCGCAAACGTATCGAACACGCCATCCTGTTTGCTATATTCATCAAGGTTGCGCTGGAGGTCCTGCACGCTAACGTGAATCAGCATATCCACCTTCAGCTTCGAGAGCTTCCTGATGATCTCGAAAGACAGACCTTCGAGGTTGTACGGATCTAAGAACGCAAAGTGCAGTCCACTTGGGTTTAGCGCTGCGACGATTTTGTCAACTGCGACATCGGCGGGGTCGCTATAGCAAACAGGTCCGCCGCCGAGTGCACGAAGGCGTTTTTCAACGGCAGCGGAGTTGCTTGGGTCGAGATCGTTGAGATGCATCTCAGTGAACGGCACTGTCTGCTGCGCTGCCCTGTAGGCGACAAGCGGGCTCCCATCAATGATGCGTTTGGTACCCTTAATTAGCGAACGACCGGGGCCGGAGAACAGCTCGATGTATGCGGCTCCAGCGTGCCACGCAGGCGGCGGGATGTACTTCTTCCGCGTCGCACTCGAAATCTCAATGTACTGCCGCACGCGCGCATGCTTTTCCGTAGCCCACGGACCGACCTCGCTGACTTTGAGCCCGTCGTCAGGATCGAGTTTGACTTCCTTCTTTGCCATGTAGTCAGCTCCCCGCTGGAACTACTAGCACACAGCCGAAGGTAGAGGGTTAACACGATGGCACTTTGTTGCAGGTTGGCCAACGGCTTAGGTCAGAGCTTGATCGGCATCGCGAGCAATCAAACCTGCTTCCCCGCAATAATTTCCTGCAGCGTCGCCACATGCCGCGCGAACGCGCCGCGGCCGGTTGCTGTGGCGGTGACCGTGGTCTGCGGCTTCTTCCCGACGAACGCTTTCTCCACCGAGACGTATCCCGCCTTCGCCAGCGTCTCGATATGCGCGTCGAGATTGCCGTCAGTGGCGCCGGTCAGCTTCTTCAGCCGCGCGAATTCCAGTCCCGCGGTCGCCGGCAGCGCGTCAGGGCCGCCATGATCTTCAGCCGCAACGGCTGGTGGATGATGTCGTCGAGCTCGGCCATCAGGTCCGCCGCATCCAGAGGCCACCGAGGATCAGGCCGCCGCCGTGACGAAGGCCATCCAGAGCGGGAACGCCTCGCCGATGGCGAAGAAGCCGATCGGCGTCAGCGCGGAGATGCCGAGGCCGATCGCTGCAAATGTGTCTCCGAACCAGAAGCCCGCGAGGGCGTAGAACAGCACGAAATAGACCGGCCAGCGCCCCCCGGAATCCATCAAGCAGCGGCATTGGTGGCACGATGGATTCCGGGTTCGTCGCTTCGCGCCGCCCCGGAACGACGGCGGAGAGAGCAGGATTCGCGCTTGCCGGCGAAAAGCCTTAACGTCGGGCCTGACCCCAAAATGCCGAATCGTTTGCCGATGCCGCCTGCGGAACCCCTGCTCAACGCCCCCGAATTCACCGTTTCCGAGCTCTCGCAGTCCCTGAAGCGGACGGTCGAGGACGCCTTTGGCCATGTCCGGGTCCGCGGCGAGATCTCGGGTTTCCGGGGCGCCCATTCCTCCGGCCATTGCTATTTCGCGCTCAAGGACGAGAGCGCCAAGATCGAGGCGGTGATCTGGAAGGGCGTGCACGGGCGGATGCGCTTCAAGCCCCAGGAGGGGCTCGAGGTCATCGCCACCGGCAAGCTCACGACCTATCCGGGTTCCTCGAAATACCAGATCGTGATCGAGGCGCTGGAGCCGGCCGGCATCGGCGCGCTGATGGCGCTGATGGAGGAGCGCAAGAAGAAGCTGGCCGCCGAAGGCCTGTTCGACGAGGCGCGCAAGCAGCTGCTGCCGTGGCTGCCGGAGGTGATCGGCGTGGTGACCTCGCCGACCGGCGCCGTGATCCGCGACATCCTGCACCGGCTGGAGGACCGCTTTCCCCGCCATGTGCTGGTGTGGCCGGTGAAAGTGCAGGGCGACGGCTCGGCCGAGCAGGTCGCGGCCGCGATCCGCGGTTTCAACGCGCTGCCGGAGGGCGGCACAATTCCGCGGCCGGACGTGCTGATCGTCGCGCGCGGCGGCGGCTCGCTGGAGGATCTCTGGTCTTTCAACGAGGAGATCGTGGTGCGGGCAGCAAGCGAGAGCATGATCCCGCTAATCTCGGCGGTCGGGCACGAGACCGACATCACGCTGATCGATTTCGTCGCCGACAAGCGCGCGCCGACACCGACGGCCGCGGCCGAGATGGCGGTGCCGGTGCGCAGCGACCTCTTCGTCGAGGTCGCCGATCTCGGCCGTCGCACCCGCGCCTATTGGCAGCGCAGCCAGGAGAGCCGCCGCAGCGAGTTGCGCGCCGCCGCGCGCGCGCTGCCGGCGGCCGGCGATCTGCTCGCGATCCCGCGGCAGCGGCTGGATTCGGCGGGCGCGTCCCTGCCCCGCTGCCTCAAGGCCAACACGCATGCGCATTTCCGCAGGTTTACCGCCGCCGGCGCCAAGCTGACGCTGCGCGTGCTGCACGGCCAGATCTCGCAGGCCGATCATCGCCTCACCGTGTGCGGCGAACGCCTCGGCCTGTCCGCGCGCTCGCTGCTGCGGCGACGGCGCGACCGCTTCGCCGGGCTCGAGGTGCGGCTGCGCGCCTCGAAGCTCTCCAACGCGCAGGCGCAGCGCAATGCAATCGCCCGCCAGCGCGAGCGGACGCATCGTCTTTCCGAGCGCGCGGGGCGCGCGCTCGTCACGTTGCTGCAGCGGCTCGATGCGCGGGTCGAGAACAGCGGCAAGCTGCTCTCCGCCCTGTCGTATCGCGGCGTGCTCGCGCGCGGCTTTGCGCTGGTGCGGGACGAGGCCGGCCATCCCCTGCACGCGGCAGACAGCGTCGGTCCCGGCGCACGCGTCGAGATCGAGTTCGCGGATGGCCGTGTCGGCGCAACCGCGGATGCGGATCGCCCGGCGCCCGCCGCCAAGCGCGCGCCATCGCAACCGAAGTCCGCGGCGCACGACGCCAAGCCCGCGCCGAAGCGCGTGGGCAAGCCGGTGGATCAGGGCACGTTGTTCTGAGATGCGGTGGAAGGTGCTTCCACGAACTCGTCATTGCGAGCGCAGCGAAGCAATCCAGAATCTTTCCGCGGAGGGACTCTGGATTGCTTCGCTGCGCTCGCAATGACGGCGTGGAGGCAACGCGCGCTACCTACCGGCAGGACAATCCCGCGTCGATCGTGGTCCAGAAGCCGCAATGTTCCGGCGCGCGCATCGGCGCGCCGGCGTGGGCTTCGAACAGGAAGACCGCGACGGTGAAGACGATCAGTGCGGAGGAGAACAGAACGAAGCGGTTGCGCATGTGAGATGCGTTTACCCGACATCGTGGTCGAATGATGGCACCGCCACATGCTGAAACCGCAGCCGCGCGCGATCCGTAGATTTACGGTCGGCCATTATCCATGCAGGGCGGTGGTCGATGCGGGGCTGTCCGCCTCACGCTGTTCCTCGGGCAGCCCCGCTTCCGCCTTCGCTCTACCGAGCTACGGCGGGACAAGTCCGCCTGCGAGCTGCGGCGGGACAAGTCCGGCTGCGAGCTGCGGCGCGACAAGTCCGCCTGCGAGCTGCGGCGGGAGAAGTCCGCCCATCGGACTACGGCGCCGTCTCTACCGCGCCAGCCATTCCGCGACTTCCTTCTGCGACTCCGCGCGCGCTACCGCATCGGTGCCGAGATGGCCGTGCTCGGGCACCGCAACGTCGGTGCTGCCGGCAGCCGCGTGCAGCGGCGTGTTGGCACGGTCGAAATCGTGATAGGCGCCCGGATAGACCACGATGCGTGCGAGCGCGCTGCGGCCATGCGCGCCCTCGACCATCTGGCGGCAGGCCGGCGGCGAGGAGACATCGTCATTGCCGCCGATCAGCACCAGCGTCGGCACCCGCGCGCTCCAGCCGAGGCCGGCGGAGATCCGGCAGTCCGGATAGAACGCGATCGCGGCGCGGAAATCCGGGGCCGCGTCGCGCGCCGCACCCTGCGGACGCACCGCCCAGAGCAGCGCGCTCGCGCCATTGGCCCAGCCGATCAGGCTGACGCGGCCGCGCGCCACCCAGGCCTGCTTCATCAGCCAGGCGCGCGAGGCCGCGATGTCGCCGACGCGTTCGCGCCGCGCCTTGAGGTGCATCTCCTTGACGCGGCATTGCGGCCCGAGCTCGCGCGAGCCGTAGCTGTCGGGCAGCAGCACGGCGTTGCCGGCCCTCACGAGCCGCTCGGCCCAGTCGCGGTAGCGCGGTAGTACGGGATCGGAATGGCCGCCGAGGCCGCCGCAGCCATGCAGCGCGATCACGGTCGGAAACGGTCCCTCGCCCACGGGCTTGTAGAGCTGCGCGTGCAAAATTCCGGACGCCAGCGGAATGTCGACCTGCTGCGGCGCCGGCGACGCGTGCGCGGCCGACATCAGGAGCGTCAGGAACAGGGCGGTCAGTCGAGGGCGCATCGGACTCTGCGGTGGGATCCTTCGCTCAAGCACTATCATGCGGAAACGGCGGCAAAACATCACAAACCGGTGGGTTTACCGGGCGGACAAGCCACCCTATCTATGCTAGATCCAGTCCAACATATCGTGCCCTCCAGGGTTTTCCCCGAAGCGGCCTTCCACGGAGACTTTCGACCGTGCTGAACAAGTTCGGCCCCTCGGGCCATGGCGAAGCGCAGGTGCAATATCTCGACGGCGACTTCCGCGTGATCTCGCCGGGGACCTTCGTGCGTTGCGCGATCACCGACACGCGCATCCCGCTCGACGAGTTGAAATACTGGAGCGTGGACCTGCAGGAAGCCTACGCCACGCCCGCCGCCGTGCTGCAGCGGCACTACCCCGCCGCGCCGCGGCCGTAAGGCCGCGCCGGCGCTTCTAGTGTTGCCCGGGACCATCGCCGCCCACGCAGGTCTTGATGAAATTCTTGCGGGGCTCACCGACGACCTTCTGATCGATCGCCTGCTTCAGGCAATCCAACCGCGCCTGCGCCAGGCAGAGCTGCATCTGGTCGCGCTTGTCCTGTCCCTTCAGGCTCGCCGTGGTGGCGAGACATGTCACGCGCCTGGTCGCGGGAACCGGCACTGTGGCGGTGGAAGCCGTCGGCGGCGCCGTTTGCGCAAACACCGGCGCAACAATCAGACACACAAGGCTGGCGGCAACGGCTGCGGACGGCAATTTCATCGCATTCTCCCGATCGTCTGAAATCGATAGGAGCCGTGCGATGAATGTCGCCTGAATGGCGAACTGCGGTAGGGTGGGGAAAGCGCGCTGCTCTGCCGGGGTAGCACGAGCGGTGCAGCCTGTCGCGAGGCACGGGGATGGATGTGTCGGCGTCCCGACGATGTTCGTGCGCAACTGAGCTGCGAGTCTCACAGCCGAAATGATCTCCGTCGTGCCGATCCGCGTTGCATCGCATAGTGCTTGCACTTCGTGGTTAGTCTTTTCGCGCTGTGGTTGGATTCTTTGTCGCGGGTCGGCGCCCTTGAGTTGTTTGACGAAGTCTTGGTGAAACAGAAGGCTGCTATGCTGCATGTTAGGTAATTGGCCCTGCTCTTTTTATCGCACAGACAATCAAGTCAACCAAACGGCCATTGAGCTTTGGAATTGGCGCAGTCTGTGAACGGGCTCATATCGAGAGCCATATGATGGGCTATGATTCACCTCGAAAATTCGCGGTGGAATGTCTGTAAATCGAAAAGTCAAACGATGGGTTTGATCATGCCCACCATACTAGACCTGCTCTATCGTGAATATTGCCGCGCCCGCCTCGCTGAAATGCGGAAACAGCTTCTGATCGCAGCTGAACGCTCTGAAGCGCTCGAAGCGCACTATCATCCTGCGGGTCAGGGTGACGATGAGAGGGCGGACGCACAACACAAGACCGGTCGCGGCGTGCCGAATTGAAGCGGCCCCTGGACCGGCGACCTCTCCCGCGTAGTAGCGACCAAGCAATTGGCAGCAGTTTGGGAGGCAGCAATGAATACACCCGAGTGCTACACTGTCATGGTGACCTGCGTCACGTGCCTGACCATTGTCGGATTGATGGCCGTTGGGGCGTGGTGAGCATGACTGACTGCTGAACCGCGATCGCAGGCCGTTAACTGGGCCGCAGGCAGGCACGTTCAGTCGGACCTATGGCGCCGGACGCAGCACGCGCCGTACCGCATCGTCCGTCAACGGACGCCGGAAGGCCTTCGTCTCACCTCGGTTTGCAGAATTGATTCTTGATGTGACGTGGGCGTTGCCGCCGCGACTGCGGCGGCTTCGCTTTAGACTAGATTCGAATATCAGCTTCCGGGCGGGGTATACGAAGAACGCAGCTTCGCCGCGTTCTGGCGGACCTGCTTGATCTCGTCCTGCGTGAACAACCGAGTCAGTTTCACGTTCTGCAGGGTGCCCGCCGTGACGGTCAGGCCGGAAATTGCCGGAGCCGCCGACGGATCGGGCACATCGAAAATAACCAGAACGCCTGGGCCGTCGGCCGCAACGCTGTACATCGAAAGCAGCTTTCCACCGGCCGCTTCGATGAGTTTTCTGGCCGCCTCCTGGCGATTGGTCGTGGGGTTTTCCAAAATGGCGTTGAGAGCGCGTGGTGTGTATTGTCCGGTGAGGCAAAAATGCATGGCATGTCCTCCTCTGGGCTTTTGGCAATGACTCTCCCTGCCGTTCCGAACTGGTCGTTACGGCCGCTGCATCTGAAATGATGAAGGTACTGCCCGCCGTGGGCATAAACGCCGCCAATGATTTCCGGGAGTTCGGCACGTCCCGGCGACGGCTCTCATGCAAGGCTATATCAACTCCCGAATGCGCGGAAGAGAATTCATCGGCTGCGACACTTCGCTTTTTGGCCGCGGCGGCGTCGCTTTGCCTGCCCTTCGAGATCAACGCGTGCTGAACCGCCGCTCGCGCGCCTTGTAGAGCTGGTCGCCGATCAATTGCCGAAGCGCGACCGGGTCGTCGAATTCGAGCTGGACGGCGAACGGCACGATGCCGCCGGGCACGCCCTCGCGGCCGTGCAGGCGCGCGAGATCCTTTTCCGTCGTCACCAGGGTGAGCTGCTCGCGTTGCGCTTCCGCTGCGAGCGCGGCGATCTCGTCGTCCGAAAACATGTGGTGATCGGCGAAGGGACGCGTGCGCGCGATCTCGATGCCGCAGGCGCGCAAGCTGCGGAAGAAGCGCTCGGGATCGCCGATGCCGGCGAAGGCGAAAACCCGCTTGCCAAGGAGTTGCGCAACCGAAGCCGCGTCCGGCTTCAGCCGGGCGCGCAGCACCGGCGTGTCGCGACCGGCGAGCTCGGCCGCGACATCATCCGCGGCATGGCCGCCGCCTATCAGCACCAGCGCGTCGGTGCGCGCGAGCTGCGCCTGCAGCGGCGCGCGCAGGGGGCCGGCCGGAAACATCTTGCCGTTGCCGAGGCCGCGCTCGCTGTCGATCACGATCAACGACGCATCCTTGAGCAGACGCGGGTTCTGGAAACCGTCGTCCATCAGGATCACGGTGGCGCCTTGCGACTTCGCCAGCACCGCGCCGTCGAGACGGTCGCGCGCCACCGCAACAGGAACGTCGCGCGCCATCATCAGGGGCTCGTCGCCGACATCGGGTGCGGTGTGACGCATCCGGTCGACCATCACAGGACCCTTCAGGCTGCCGCCGTAACCGCGGCTGATCACCACCGGCGTCTCGCCGAGCTCGCGCAACAGCCTGGTCAGCGCCAGCACCGTCGGCGTCTTGCCGGCGCCGCCGACATGGTAGTTGCCGACGCAGATCACGGGGATGCCGGCGTCCACGCCCTCGCGCAGCATGCGCCGTTCGGCGATCGCGCCGTAGAGTGCGCCCAACGGCCATAATGCGTGCGATTCGAGCGAACGTGGCCGGTACCAGAAGGCCGGCTCACGCATTGGCCGCCCCCATCTCGATCCGCAACTGCAACAGATACGGCTCGAGCGCGGTCATGGTGCGCTCGAGCGCGCCGCCGAGCTGCTCCACCACGCCGTGGCCTGCGTGCTGGATCCTGTCGCGCAGGGCGGGATCGGCCAGCAGCTGGCCGAGCAGCTTGACCAGCGTCTCCTGCGTGTCGGCCTGGCGCGCGCCGCCGCTGCCGTCGAGCGCCTCATAGACCTCGGCGAAATTGAAGACGTGCGGACCATGGACGATGGCCGCGCCGAGCTTGATCGCCTCGATCGGATTCTGGCCGCCATGGCGGATCAGCGAGCCGCCCATGAACACGATCGGCGAGAGGCGGTAGAACAGGCCGAGCTCGCCCATGGTGTCGGCGACATAGACGTCGGTGGTCGCCGTCGGCAGTTCCTCGCGCGAGCGCAGCGCGGGCTCGAGGCCCGATGCCGTGATCAGGCCCGAGATCGAGGAGCCGCGATCCGGATGGCGCGGCACGATCACGGTGAGGAGCTGCGGGAAGAAACCGGCGAGGCTGCGATGCGCCGCCACCAGCATCTCCTCCTCGCCCGGATGGGTCGAGGCGGCGACGATGATCGGACGCCCGCGCGTCATCGCCATCAGCCGTTCGAGCTTGGCGGGATCGGCGGGCGGCGCGGCAACGTCGAGCTTGAGATTGCCCGTGGTGACGACGTCGCGGCCGCCGAGCGTCGAGAAGCGCTCGGCATCGGTCTTCGACTGCGCGAGGCAAATGTCGAACCGCGACAGCAGCGCCGAGATGGTGCCGTGCATGCGCCGCCAGCGCGGGAACGAGCGCGGCGACATCCGGCCGTTGATCAGCACCATCGGCACGCGGCGCGCCGCGCCGGCCAGGATCAGGTTCGGCCACAGATCGGATTCGATGAACAGCGCCAGCGACGGCTTCCAATGGTCGAGGAAGCGCGCGACGTAGCGCGGGGAATCATACGGGACGTATTGATGGATGACGTCGGGCGGAAAGCGTTTTGCGACGACGGCGGCCGAGGTGACCGTGCCGGAGGTGAGGAGGATGCGCAGATTGAGATCGCGCAGCCGCTCGATCAGCGCCGCCGCGGCCAGCACCTCGCCGACGCTGGCGCCGTGAATCCAGACCAGCGGTCCGTGCGGCCGCACGTCCCGGGACAGGCCCCGCCGTTCGCCGACACGCGCGGGATCTTCCTTGCCCTGCTTCAGCCGCCGCTTGATCAGCGCAGGCGCGAGCGGCACCAGGCCGCGAGCCAGGCGCCGATACATCCGCAGTGTCATCGGCAGCGAGCCGGGCAGCGAGTTAGCCATCTGCGGGTCCCGGGCGGCCGAGTTGCGCATAAGCGCGCCGGGTCGCCTCGTTCAACGTCTCTTCCAGCTCGAGCCGCAGCGCTTCCATGGTGGCAGCGTCGGCATCGGGCGGAACGTGGATTTCCTTGATGCCGACCAATGCGCCCCGCCCGAACGGCAGGTTGATGGTGGTGCGGTCCCAGTTCTGGAGCCGGACGAAGCGGCTGGTCGCCATCGCAAAAGGCATGATCGGCCGCCCCGATTCCCGTGCCAGCATGATGATGCCGAGCCCGGCCACGCGCGAGCGCTTGGGGACATCGGCGGTCAGCGCGACATTACAACCGTCCTGGAGCGTGCGCACCATTTCCTTGAAGGCGCCGACGCCGCCTTTGCGATGGAAGGCGCCGCCATGGTCGCCGGACCCGCGGATGGTGCCGATGCCGAGCCGCTCGGCGGCGATCGCGTTGAACTCGCCGTCGCGGTGGCGGGAGATCAGGACCCTGGCCTTGTACCAGTCCTTGTTCTTGATGAACGGCGTGAGGAAATGCTGGCCGTGCCAGAAGGCGAAGATGGCGGGGATCTGCGGCTCGACGCGGTCATAGACATCAGGCGGATCGAACGTGAACTTGTTGGTCCGCCAGACCAGACGCAGGTATTCGGCCGCCAGGATCCCGACGGCACGCTGAACAAAGCTGCTTCGCAGCGTATTGCGAAGCAGCTTTTTCAACGCGCCGGTTCTTGATTCGGGTCGAGCAGCCGATGAAGATGGACGATGAAATAGCGCATCTGCGCGTTGTCGACCGTGCTCTGCGCCTTGGCCCGCCAGGCGGCGTGCGCGGTCGCGTAGTTCGGATAGAGGCCGACGACCTCGACGTCGTCGAGGTTCTTGAAGGTGTTGTGCTCGAGATTGACGAGCTCGCCGCCGATCACGAGGTGAAGCAGTTGTTGCGGGGCACTATCTGGCATGGATTCTGTTCCTAACGGGCTGCCCGGCAAAGCAGTGTTCGACAAGCAGGACGAAAGCGCTCAGGGCAAGGGGCGGGCTCGAAAATGCGCGACAATGTTCGCATGTCGATCGCGACCCGCTGCCACCAGCACCCCGTGCGCCACTTCCCGGCGGTTATAGAGGATGGGATCTCCGGAGAGGTCGCTCATCCTACCATCCGCTTCCTGCACGATCAAATCGGCCGCCGCAAGGTCCCAATCATGGCTGTTGCCCCCCGCAAAGGCCGCATCCAGTGCGCCATGGGCGACCCGGCAGAGCCGCAGCGCGAGCGAACCGATTCGCGGATGCAGCATGATCTCGCCGAGCGACGGCTTGAGGCGCTCGACCAGAGGCTTCGGGCCCGCGACACGCGAGAAGTCCAGCTCGGATCCGGACGCTGCCCGCACCGGCGCGCCGTTGAGGGTGGTGCCCTGACCGCGGGCCGCGAAGAAGAATTCGTCGCTGGTCGGCGCGAACACCGCGGCGAGGACGGGCGTAGCGTCCTCGACCAGCGCGACGCTGACGCACCATTCGTCATGGCCATTGAGGTAATTGCGCGTGCCGTCGATGGGATCGACGATCCAGGTCAGCCGCCGCGACAGCCGCGCGGCATCGTCGGCGCTCTCCTCCGACAGCCAGCCATAGTCGGGCGTCGCAGCGCGCAGGCGCGTTTCCAGCAGCTCGTTGACGGCGATGTCGGCTTCCGACACCGGCGAGGACGCGCCCTTGGTCCACTTTCTCAACTCGGTGCGGAACATCGACCGCGCCAGAGCACCCGCTTCCCGCACCGCGTCTTGCAGCAGCGCCGCGTCGCGCGTCAGGATGGATCGATCTGTCGGGTTCGCGTCAACGTCCGCCAAGCGTCAAACCCTCGATGCGCACCGTCGGCGCATTGATGCCGTAGCGGAACTCGAGATTGTTCGCGGGCTGCATCGACTTGAAGATCTCGAACAGGTGCCCTGCGATCGTCACCTCGCTCACGGCATAGGTGAGCTCGCCGTTCTCGATCCAGAAGCCGGACGCGCCGCGGCTGTAATCGCCGGTGACGCCGTTGACACCGGAGCCGATCAGGTCGGTGACGTAGAAGCCCTGCTTGATGTCGGAGATCAGCTCGGCCGGCGTCGGCGTGCCGGCTTCGAGATGCAGATTGTACGGCCCGGGCGACGGCGAGGACGAGACGCCGCGATGGGCGTGGCCGGTGGTGGTGAGGCCGAGCTCCCGCGCGGTGGCGCAGTCGAGCAGCCAGGTCGTCAGCACGCCCTCGTCGATCAGCGCGATCTTCTTCACAGCCACGCCTTCGGCATCGAACGTCTGCGAGCGCAGGCCACGCTTGCGCAGGGGATCGTCGACGATGCGGATGTTTTTCGCGAACAGCTGCTGGCCGAGCTTGTCCTTCAGGAAGCTGGTCTTGCGCGCGATCGAGGCGCCGTTGATGGCGCCGACGACGTGGCCGACCAGCGAGCCGGCAACGCGCGGATCGAACACGACCGGCACCTTGCAGGTCTCGACCTTGCGCGGATTGAAGCGCGCCACGGTGCGCTCGCCGGCGGAGCGGCCGACGATCTCCGGCGACAAGAGGTCCGCGCCATGCGGCGCCGAAGTGAAGTCGTAATCGCGCTCCATGCCGGTGCCTTCGCCGACAATCGCGGTCGCCGAGATGCCCTGGCTCGAGCGCAGGTAAGAGCCGTGGAAGCCGGTGCTGGTCACGAGCACCATGCCGCCCATGCCGGCGGAGGCCGAGGCGCCGCCGGATTTGGTGACGCCCTTCACCGCGAGCGCGGCAGCCTCGGCCTCGAGCGCGCGGCGCTCGAGCTCCGAGGTTGCGGGCACGTCGGGATCGAGCAGATCGAGATCGGGGAAGTCGCGCGCGAGCAGTGCGGGATCGGCGAGGCCGACATATTTGTCGTCGGGCGCGACGCGCGCCATCGCGACCGCGCGTTCGGCAAGCTTGGTCACCGCATCGCCGCTGGCGTCGTTGGTCGAGACCACCGCCTGGCGCTGGCCGACCAGCACGCGCAGGCCGACGTCGTCGCCCTCGGACCGCTCGGATTCCTCGACGCGCCCGTCGCGCACCTCGACGCCTTGCGAGATGCCGCGCACCGCGACCGCGTCGGCCGCATCCGCGCCGGCGCGCCTGGCAGCCTCGACCAGCCGCTGCGCGAGATCGGAGAGCGCCGACTGGTCGAACAGGTCGCGATTGGCCTTGGACGATTCTTTGGAGGAATCCTTGGGCGAAAGCGTCGAGCTTGGTGAAGGGTTCACAAACGAAATCCTGTTGGGGGTTCGGGACCGGAACCCACAGATGTGCCCGATTGGCGCGGACTTCAAGCATTTTCAGGCTTCAGAAAGCTCAGATTCGCGAAGCTTCCGCAACGTCTCGTCAATCATGCGTGCCAAGGTCTTGTCAATCATGACCCGCAGTGACGCTGGATTAACCAGCCTTTTTAAGCGGTTTCGGAGCGGCGCGCGCTAAGGTCCTCGCATCGACCGGGAACATAATCCTGGCGGGGAGAACGAAGCCGTGAGGCGTCAAACAGCAACAAGCGGGATCGCTCCCGCCGGGTCGGGCCGCAGCTTGCGGCTCGACCCTCTTTCCCTTCCGGTCCGCTTCGATGCGCATGATCCGCGCGCCGACGGATACACCAGGCAGATCGAGCTTCATCGCGAACGCGTCGTGCTGCGCCGTGCCGTCCGCGGCATGCAGATGGCGATCAACGTCCGCGTCAGCGACTTCACCGGCGTCGCTCTGCGCGGCAACGACGAGGCGCAGACCCTCGTGCTCGTGCATCGCGACCCCTCGCTCTCCGTTCCGCTGCTGGTCAGCGCCGACGGCGACGATCTCGCCGAGGCCTGGGCCGTGTGGAGCGAGCTGTTCGCACTTCCGCAGCTCGACGAAGGCGCCCGCAAGCCCGCAGCCCGCCGTCGCCGCGCCAACGCGATCCGCGCCCGCCGTCCGAAATTCCTGATGCGCCGCCGCACCGGCATCGCACGCGAACTGCCGGTGCATCAGGGCGAACGCGAGATCATCGCGAGGAATTAGGCCGACCGCATCACCGCGTCGACCAGCAATCCCGCAAACAGCAGCAGCCCGGCATCCCGGTTCGAATAGAACAGCCGCTTGCAGAGCTCGCCGTCGCTGATCTTCAGCCGCACGATCTGCGAGGCCAGATGCACGGCGAAGGCCGCTAGCCCGAGCCAGGCCGGCCAGCGCGCATCGCCGGACGCCAGCGCCACGCCGATCAGCACCACCGACAGGCCGTAGAACAGGATCAGCGCCTGATGGGTGTGGGCGCCGAACAGGCGCGCGGTCGACTTGATGCCGATCAGCGCGTCGTCCTCGGCGTCCTGATGCGCGTAGATCGTGTCGTAGCCGATCACCCAGGAAATCGCGCCGGCATAGAGCACGAGCGCGGTGACGTCGATGCGTCCGAAGGTGACGGCAAATCCCATCAAGGCGCCCCAGGAGAAGGCGAGCCCGAGCACGGTCTGCGGCCACCAGGTGACGCGCTTCATGAAGGGATAGATCGCGACGATCAGCAGCGAGGCAATGCCGGTCAGGACCGCGAAACGGTTGAACTGCAGCAGCACCACGAGCCCGATCAGCGCCTGCGCGACCATGAAGGCCAGCGCCTGCTTCGTGCTCACCTGCCCCGACGGCAGCGGCCGCGAGCGGGTGCGCTCGACCTTGTCGTCGAGGTCGCGGTCGGTGATGTCGTTCCAGGTGCAGCCCGCCCCGCGCATCACGAAGGCGCCGATGAAGAACAGGACGATGATCAGCGGCAGGCCGCGGACGTCATGCGCCATGCCGGCGGCGAGCGCCGCCGACCACCAGCACGGCATCAACAGGAGCCAGGAGCCGATCGGACGATCGAAACGGGACAGGCGCAGATAAGGCCGCGCCCATTGCGGCGCGCGGGTATCGACCCAGTTGCCGGTGGAATCGGCAACGCGGGCGGATGTATCGCTCATCGGGTCAGGACGTTGCCGTTGAGCGTGTCGAAGGTGCTGCCGCCCTTCTTGCCGGCATTGGCCTCGGGCGCCGTGCCCGACCCCAGCACCTCGCTCAGCGACGGGCCGGCCGGACCGCGCGGCTGGTTCTGCATCTGCTGCGCGACATTGCAGACCTTCGTCTGCATGGCCTCGGTGTTCTTGTGGCCGGCCTTCATCTGATCGCCGATCTGGGGCGGGATTCCGCATTTGGCGGCGTGGGACTCGATGTACTTGATCATCTTGGCTTCAGCCTGGCCGAAGCTGCGGATCAGCTTGCAGGCCTCGTCCGGCGCAGCGTGACGGTCGCTCGCGGCCTTGATCAGCTTGCCGCGCTTCTCGGCGTCCTCGCGCAGAGGAATGAAGGCCTTCATGCAGTCCTCGCCGGGTCCGCCTTGCGTCGGCGGGGCCGCGCTGAAGGCGCCGGCGCCACCGACGGGCGCGGCACCGTTCACGGGGAAGGACGAGCGCGGCGCGCCGCCGACGGAGGCGACCGGGGCCGAGCCGTTCACAGGCGGAAACGCGGGATCGGGCGCTGCCTGGCCAGGCAGCGGCGCCGGGAAGGCGCTCTGCGCATAGGCGCCGGCGGCGCCCATGGCGACCATGGCGGCAGTGATCGGAACCATCAAATGACGGATCATCAAGGCAGTCTCTCCGGCAGGAGCTTACGGGTTCGGCGCCTTCCCAATTGAAGCGCAACCAGCGTGTTCGCGATTTTACGATTCCCGCCGGCGCTTAACAACCCGTCGAATGGGGCAGGAGCGCGGCGCGCCGACGCACCAGTTTGGCAATATTTGTCCCCGAAATGGCGGGTTTCGGTTAAGAAAGGCGGCAAATCGGACCTTGAAAGATGCCTTCCCACGATTTCCGCGCCCCCCGCCTGTTCGTCGATGCCCCCCTTGCCCAGGACGCCAGGGTCGCGCTCGACCGCGACCAGAGCAATTATCTCGGCAATGTGCTGCGGCTGGCCGCCGGCGCCGAGGTTTTGGCATTCAACGGCCGCGACGGCGAGTGGCAGGCGGCCATTGAAGGTCGCAAGCGGCCGGACGGCCTGGTCATCCTCCAGCAGACCCGGCTCCAGGACCGGCTGCCCGACATCGCTTACGTCTTCGCCCCGCTCAAGCACGCCCGGCTCGACTACATGGTGCAGAAGGCCATCGAGATGGGCGCCGCAACGCTGCAGCCGGTCCTGACCCGCTTCACCCAGGCCTCCCGGGTCAACACCGAGCGGATGCGCGCCAATGTGGTCGAAGCCGCCGAGCAATGCGGCATTCTCAGCATCGCCACTGTTGCCGAGCCGGTGCCGCTGGAACGGTATCTCAGTCAGCGCGCCGAGGGCAGGCTGCTCATCTTCTGCGACGAGGCGGCAGAGGTCCAAAACCCCATCCAGAGCCTGCAAGGCCCGCGCGAATCCAGACAAGGTATCGACGTATTGATCGGGCCAGAGGGCGGCTTTGCCGAGGAAGAGCGCGCGCTGCTGCTGCGGCAGCCCAAAATCCTGCGGCTGGCCCTGGGCCCCCGGATCATGCGGGCCGATACGGCCGCGGTAGCCGCGCTGGCCCTTGTGCAGGCGGCGCTGGGCGATTGGGGCGGCGGAAGCGGCTAGACTCTCTCTCGCATCGACCGGTGCAGGGTCTCGGAAGGCAGCTCTCCGAAGGCCGCCCTGTAACTCGCCGCGAACTCGCTGAGATGCCAGAACCCATGCGCAATCGCGCAGGACTTCACACTGCGCCGCCCGGGGCCGATGCGCAGTTGCCGACGCACAGACCAGAGGCGCAAGACCCGGCTATAGCGATGCGGACTCATGCCGCAGATGGCCTGCGCGGCACTCTGGAGCGTCCGGACGGACACGCCCACCTGCCGCGCCAGTTCGGTCGTCTTGTGCCAGATCGTCAGATCGTGCCGGATCAATTTTTCCATATCCGCGACGATCCGCCGATAGCCGTCCGTCGTGGATGGCACGGGTCCGCCGCCCACGCTGGTGCCAATCGCGGCTTCCATCTTGCTGCGCAGGGATTGCTCGAC
Source organism: Bradyrhizobium sp. SZCCT0153 (assembly GCF_018129995.1). Lineage (GTDB taxonomy): Bacteria > Pseudomonadota > Alphaproteobacteria > Rhizobiales > Xanthobacteraceae > Bradyrhizobium > Bradyrhizobium japonicum_G. The sequence goes on along the minus strand of NZ_JAFCKS010000001.1, from coordinate 535,404 downwards.
GATGGCGCGCGACGCCGGCTCGTTCAGGAAGCCCGGATCATGTGCTGCGATTTCAAGCGTGTTGGAGATCAAGCCGCGCAGGGAGGCGAGCACGTTCGATGCCGGGTTCAGCAAATGATAGCCCTCACCCAGTTGAGGCCAAGGTTCACGGTGGGGGAGAGCGAAATAGATAACGGCGATCAGACGGCCCTCCGGCTCATACACGAGGCAATCGGAATCGCCTGTCAGAATGAGGACGGAACTACCAATTGTTTGCCCATTGATACGGGCAGAGGTCACATGATCCATCGGCACCACCACGGCGACGGCATGCGTCAGCTGATAGCCGCGAATGATCCGCGGGAAGGTCCTCAGCAGAGACACGGTCAGGGCCGGCAAGCAGAGCCGCGCGCGCATGATTGCGGTCGCCCCGGCAGACAACGGCATGCTGGATGCGCCGGCATATCTCTCGCTTTCATCGAAATGATCCATGTCATACGATCGGAGCTCGAGGGCTGAGGACGGTTTGAGACCCTGAAACGACAGCAAGCCGTCCGTCGCCGATCTTTGCGCTCCGTCGCGAGCAATGTTGAGATGGCTTTGATCCATATCCTGCCGTTTACTTCGCTTTCCTTGTAGACGCGGTGCCTTTGGCGGCGAGCAGATCATCCGGCCCGTTGATTCCGGCGCGCCTGAGATCCCGAAGCAGCTTCGTCAGCAGCAGCATGTTGGTCTTCTGCAGTTCGTGATTGTTTCCGAACCTGAATGCGTTCTGCTCGGTCACGATGAGGCCGGCCTTGGTCTCGGCGAGAATTTTCCGCCTCTTGAGTCCCGTCACGCGACGGCGAACTGTCTCGAGTGGCAGGCTGAGGAAGCGAGAGAGTGCCGCACGAGAGACCCCTTGCTTGATGACATCCGGCTCGACCGCATGAATGCTGGAAAACCTCTCGTCCAACGACGGATCGTTCATCACACCTATGACGTTCGCATTGAGAATCGCATGAACGATCAGAAGGTCCAGCGGATCGAACTCGTCGTAATGCCGGAAAAGCTCGCTGATCGAAAACAGCATATAGGCAAGCGTGTGTCGCGAGACCGTCCGGATAGCATCTGAAGTATTGAGCATGAATCGGAAACCAGCATTCATCTTGTAAACGACGGCAGCGGCGGGCGGATCACCCTGCATACCCAAAATGAGTATGCGACGACTTGCCTATCGTCCTCAATTTCTCATTGTGAGGCTGGCCTGCAGTTCCAGGCGCATCGAGGCGCGTTGGCCAGACAATTTCGCGACCGGCCGAGCGACTGACCGTCGCATGCCTGCCTGCCGAAACTCCGACGCGCGACCACCGTATCCAGTTACTTCGATGATGCCGCCATTCGGCTGGCAGTTGCGCAGGACGACATGGCCATGGACGAGGATCTCGTATTCGAGATGCGGCGACGCGAGGAATTGCGATTGATCAGAGCATTTCTCGGCATAACCGACCCGAGCAAGCGGCAGAGAATCCTCAAACTGACAGAGCAGCTCGCGGATGAGGCCATCCCCGACGCGGCAGGACTCGCCTTCGCCTCGCCCGAGACATCGCTTGGCGAAGCGCCCGAAGACATCGCTGGACGGCCTGAATAAGGAGGGTATGTCGCTGGGGTGGCCGATCGACTTCCCGGCCCAAACCAGGAAGGGACCAGGCGACGGCAATATGGTATTTAAATACCTCTAATGGCCGTCACGAAGAGCAAGGCTTTGCGATTTGGCTGCCGAACGGTCCGGAAGCTTGAGGGCCCAAGTCCGCTCAGTCACGTCGAAGCCATCGGCAACGCGATGAAAAATCCGGGAAGCCGACCGTTAAGCGATTGATCCTTTGGAGGTCGAAACCGCTTTCGGGCCATGCTAAGGGCTGCGCCAACTCTCGCCCTTGCCTGCCCGGTTCCGCCCGGGACGATGGACCCTGTCATGACCGCGACTGCCACCTCAAATGCTGCCGGCTCCGCCGCCTGGGCGGATACGCTGCTGCTGTCGTTCGCGCAGGCCGGCTATGTCAGGGCCGAGCCCGCGATCCTGCAGCCGGCCGAGCCATTCCTGGATCTCTCCGGCGAGGACATCCGCAAGAGCCTGTACCTGACCACGGACCTCTCCGGCGAGGAGCTCTGCCTGCGCCCGGACCTGACCATTCCGGTTGCGCGCGATTACCTCGCCTCCGGCCGCGCCGGCCAGCCGGCCGGATTCAGCTATTTGGGGCCGGTCTTCCGATACCGCAGCGGACGGACCAGCGAGTTTCTTCAGGCCGGCATCGAATCATTCGGCCGGCAGGACCGCGCAGCGGCCGATGCCGAGATGCTGGCGCTGGCGCTCGAGGCAACCGCCGCCTTCGGCGTCCGTGACGTGGAGATCCGCACCGGCGACGTGGCGCTGTTCAACGCGCTGCTCGACGCGCTCGACCTCTACCCGGTCTGGCGCCGCCGCCTGGTCAAGGATTTCAACCGCAAGATCAGCCTGGAGCAGGACCTGGGGCGGCTGGCGGCCGCAACCACCGCGACCCGCAGCGAGTATGAGGGTGTGCTCGCAGCGCTTGCCGGCTCCGACCGCAAGGCGGCGCTCGCCTTCGTCACCGATCTGATGTCGATCGCCGGCACCACCAATGTCGGCGGCCGCACCACGGCCGAGATCGCCGACCGCTTCCTCGAGCAGTCGACGCTGAAGGGCGGCGCGCTGCCGCGCGAGGCGATCGCGGTGCTCAAGCGCTTCCTGTCGATATCGGGCAATCCCGACGACGCAGTCGCCGAGCTGCGCGCGCTCACCAATGATGCGAAGCTCGACCTCAGTGCCGCCATCGACCAGTTCGAAAGCCGGGTCGGGTTCATGGCCGCGCGCGGCATCGATGTGAAGGGAACCCGCTTCTCGACCGCGTTCGGACGGGGCCTGGACTATTACACCGGCTTCGAATTCGAGCTGCATCACCGCGGCAACGGCGCCGAGCCGCTGGTCGCCGGCGGCCGCTATGACGGGCTGATGACCCAGCTTGGATCGGCCGAACCGATCCCCGCGGTTGGTTTCTCGGTCTGGGTGGATGCGCTGACCCGGATCGGCCGCAAGGTGGGAGCTTAAGTCATGAGCGCGCCATTCGTTCTGGCCGTTCCCTCCAAGGGCCGCCTTCAGGAAAATACCGAGGCCTTCTTCGCCCGTGCGGGCCTCAAGCTGTCGAAGGCCGGTGGCGCCCGCGACTATCGCGGCACCATCGCAGGTCTCGACAATGTCGAAGTCGCCTATCTCTCGGCGAGCGAAATCGCATCGCAGCTGTCCCGCGGTTTCGCGCATCTCGGCGTGACCGGCGAGGATCTGGTGCGCGAGACCATCGCCGATGCCGACCAGCGCGTGTCCCTGATCGAGGGCCTCGGATTCGGCTACGCCGACGTCGTCGTCGCGGTGCCGCAGGCGTGGATCGACGTCCGCACCATGGCCGACCTGGACGACGTCACCACCGGCTTTCGCGAGCAGCATCACATGCGGATGCGGGTCGCAACCAAGTTCATCAACCTCACCCGCTCCTTCTTCCAGAGCCATGGCATCACCGATTACCGCATCGTCGAAAGCACCGGTGCGACCGAAGGCGCGCCGGCGGCCGGTGCCGCCGAGCTGATCGTCGACATCACCACCACGGGCGCGACGCTCGCCGCCAACGGCTTGCGGGTGCTCGACGACGGCGTGATGCTGCGCAGCCAGGCCAATCTGGTCGCTTCGAAAGACGCCGACTGGTCGCCGCAGGCGCGGGAGACCGCGCGTATCATCCTCGATCACATCGCGGCACGGGCGCGGGCCAACAAATATCGCGAGGTCCGGACCCGCTTCAAACAGTGCGACGCCGCCCTGCTTGGCGAAGCCCACAGCCGGTTCGGCGTCGAGACCCCGTTCGGCGGGCCGACCTCGTCGGGCATGCTCACGCTGCACTGCCCGCCCGGGCAGCTCTATGCGCTGGCGAGCTTCCTGCGCGAGCATGGCGCCGAGACCGTCTCGGTGGTTTCGCTCGACTACGTCTTCGACCGGGAGAACCCGCTGTTCGCCAGGCTCGAGGCGTTCCTGCGGCAGTGAGCCCCAGGTTCGTTCAGCGTAGCGACAGCAAACGGCAGCTACCATATGCTGTTGTGAAGACTTTGAACGCCTCTGGGACCTCGATCGATGACGCTGGGCTCTGACGTTTCCGGCATGACGACCACCGCAGCCAGCGCCGCCGCGAAGGGGCTGTCGATTGTCGTCCCCGTCTACAACGAGGCGGCGGGCCTCGCCGGCCTGCACCAGCGGATCTGCGAACTCGCCAGGACCTTGCGGCAGCGCTATCGGCTCGCTTGCGAGATCGTCTATGTCGACGACGGCAGCGCGGATGCGACGCTGTCGATTGCACGCACCCTGCCGGCCGACGCGCTCGACGTCCAGGTCGTCTCGCTGTCGCGCAATTTCGGCAAGGAGGCGGCGCTGATGGCCGGCCTCGACCATGCCCGCCTCGGCGCCGTGATGTTCATGGACGGCGATGGCCAGCATCCGCCTGATCTGGTCGAGCAGCTGGTGCGGCACTGGATCGAGGACGGCTACGACGTCGTTTATACCGCCAAGGCGCATCGCGACAACGAGCCCTTCCTGCGGCGGCTCGCCGGACGGGGTTTCTACGCGCTGATCAATTGGGGCGCGCGCCAGAAGATTCCCGAGGACGCCGGCGACTTCCGCCTGCTGTCGCCGCGCGCCGTCGCAGCCCTCCGGCAGCTGCCGGAACGCAATCGCTTCTTCAAGGGGCTGGCGAGCTGGATCGGCTTCCGCCAGATCCGCGTCGACTACGAGCCCGCGCCCCGCACCCATGGGGTGACGACGTTCAGCGCCGCGCGTCTGCTGGGCCTCTCGATCGAAGGCGTGACCTCGTTCTCGGTGGCGCCGCTGCGCTTTGCCAGCCTGCTCGGCGTGATCCTCGCCGGCGGCGCCTTCCTGTTCGGCCTCTCGATCCTCTGGGAGGTCTGGACCACCGGCAAGCAGGTGCCCGGCTATCCCTCCCTCGTGATCGGCCTGATGACCATCGGCGGCGTGCAGCTCATCATGATCGGCATCGTCGGCGAATATATCGGCAAGATCCTTTCCGAGCTGAAGGCACGCCCGATCTACTTCGTCGCCGAGCACAGCGAAAAGCATTTCGAGACCGACAAGGCCGACGACGCCTCGAAGAGGACGGCGGCCGAATGAGCGCGGCCGCGGAGCTGCGGCGGATCTGGCTCTGCGCCGACGATTACGGCATCAGCCCGGGTGTCAATCGCGCCATCCGCGACCTGATCGAACGCGGCCGCCTCAACGCCACCTCGGTCATGATGGTGGGCCCGGCAATCGAGCGCGGCGAGGTCGAGGCGCTTCAGGCTTCAGCGAAGACAAATCCGCGCTGCGCGATCGGACTGCACGTGACGCTGTCGGCGCCGTTTCGGCCGCTCACCATGCATTTCCGTCCACTCGACGGCGACATGTTTCTCCCGTTTCCGAAGTTGCTGCGCGCAGGCCTGACGCGAAGGCTCGACCGCGAATTCTTTCGCAACGAGGTCAAGGTGCAGCTGGCGGCGTTCGCGGAGGCGTTCGGACGCGTGCCCGATTTCATCGACGGCCACCAGCATGTGCAGCTGTTTCCGCAGGTGCGCGACGGCTTTGTCGACGCGGTCAGCGAGATCGCGCCAAAAGCCTGGGTGCGCCAGGGCGGCCGTGACCTGCCGCTGGCGCAGCGACTTGCCTCGCCGAAGGCGCTGGTGCTCGACATTCTCAGCGCGCAGTTTCGCCGGCGCGCCGGCGACGCGGGCCTCGGTTTCAATCCCGGTTTCGCCGGCGCCTATGATTTCACCCGCGCCGCCGATTTCGGCGAGTTGATGCGGCAATTCCTCGAAGGCCTGCCGGATGGCGGCCTCGTGATGTGCCATCCCGGCTTCGTCGACGACGTCCTCACCGGCCTCGACCCGATGACGGATGTCCGCGAACGCGAGCACGCCTATCTCGCCGGCGATGCCTTCGCGCGCCTGCTGACGGACAGCGGCGTCACGCTGGGATGAAACCGGCGGAAAGCAGGCCTTGCGAGGCAGCTTGTCGCATACCGAAATTTAATCCAGCCGGCACTGTTGGGGCCACAATGGAACCCTACATCTGCCTCGCGCTTGTTTTGCGCGATGGAGACAGATCATGACGCCGCAGGAACGCCAGCTCGTCGACGAGCTTTTCGACCGGCTTTCTAAACTGGAAAATGCACCGCGCGATCCCGATGCGATCGCCGCCATCTCCGACGGGCTGCGCAAGGCCCCCGGCGCGATCTACGCGCTGGTGCAGACCGTATTGTTGCAGGATGAAGCGCTGAAGCGCGCCCATGCCCGCATTCAGGAGCTGGAGGCGGGGCACGCGCCCGAGCAGGCGCAGTCCGGCGGCTTCCTGGATACGATGCGCGACACGCTGTTCGGCGGGGGCCCGTCGCGCGGCTCGGTTCCGAACGTGCCGCCGCGCGACGCGCGGCCGGTCTGGAACAGCGGCCAGGCGATGCAGCAGTCCCAGCCCGGTTATGGCCAGCCGCCCTATGGGCAGGCTTACGGTCAAGGTCCAAATCAAGGTCCGGGTCAGGGCTATGGCGCCCCGCCGGTCGGCGGTGGCGGCGGCTCGTTCCTCGGCACGGCGGCGGCAGCCGCGGCCGGCGTCGTCGGCGGCTCGCTGCTGCTCTCCAGCATCCGCGGCATGATGGGCGGATCGCACCAGCAGGCCTTCGGCGACACCAATGCCTTGGGCGATCGCAGCCCCTGGAGCGGCAGCGACCAGTCGGGCGGCTCGCTCGCGCGCGATGCCGGCCTCGACGACATCGGCTCTAGTCGGGACCGCGGGGATGCTTCCCGCCAGGGCTTTGCCGACCAGGCGTCGAACGACGACCGGAATTACAACGATCAGAACGACAACGGCGACGATAACGTCGACCTCGCCGACGACAGTGATTTCGGCAATGACGACGGCGGCAGCGATTACGCCTGACGCTTTTATCCCTGCGCCAAACGAGAACGGCCGCCGATGAGGCGGCCGTTCCTGTTTCGAGCGCGATGCGCCTACATCACCACGACCCTGGTGCCGACATTGACGCGGCCGTAGAGATCGATGACGTCCTCGTTGCGCATGCGGATGCAACCGGAAGAAACGTTGGTGCCGATGGTCCAGGGCTCGTTGGAGCCATGGATGCGGTAAAGCGTGGAGCCGAGATACATCGCGCGGGCACCGAGCGGGTTTTCCGGGCCGCCTTCCATGTGTCTCGGCAAATCGGGACGACGCGCGATCATTTCCGCCGGAGGCGTCCAGTCCGGCCATTCGCGCTTGGCCGTGATCGATTTCACGCCGGACCAGGTGAAGCCGGGACGCCCCACGCCGATGCCGTAGCGCATCGCGCGGCCGTTGCCCTCGACCAGATAGAGGAATTTGTTCGGCGTATCGACCACGATCGTGCCGGCGCTTTCGTTGCCGCTATAGTCAACGGATTGTTTCTCGAATCTCGGATCGAACTGACGCTGGCGCGGGTCGACCGCGTCCTGCTGAATTGCCCCCTGGACTTGCGGCTCGCCCATCGGCGGCAGGCGGCGCTGGTCGTAATAGCCGGGCTGTTGCTGATACACCGGCTGCTGCGGTGAGTAGGCCGGACCGCGGCCCGGACCGTCACCGAACAGGAACTCGATGAAGCCGCCGCCCATGTTCGCATTGGAGGCGACGCGCACCGACGCCGGCGGCACCTGCGGCTGGTAGAGCACCGCGGGCGGATCGTTCGGCACCGTGTTGTCGAAGGCGCTGGCGCGATCGGCGCCGGCAATGAAGGTGCAAGCGCCGCCGAGCAGCGCCACAGACATTTTCTTGAACATCGACGTACTCTGTACTGTTTCGTCTAGATCACACGCGTCGTGGCGAGCTGATGGCTGATCCGCACGCCCCGCGACGTGGTCAATAAAAAGCAAAAGCCGTTTTGTTTGGTAAACGAAAGCGGCATTTGGATTCACCACGTCGCCAGCAGCGGTGCAATTCGGCGATCAGCGTTTATTTTCGGTGAATGCCGCGCGCCCATGGTTAATTGCTTCTTTGCGCGCCGTCGCGCGACGCAGCACAACAGTTCCTGCTGTGAACTTCGTGTTAAATCGCTTCTGCCTACAAAGACGCGTGAATGAGGTGGGGGGAGTATCCTGATGGCTGTTCACCGCAAACGTTTTCGTGTCGAAGATATCGTCGGTGGCGAAATGCCAATCCTTGACGTAACCGAAGAGGCAATGCCGATGCACAGCGAGATCATGGCCGAGTTGCGTGCGATCCGCGCACAGATGGCGAAGGGCACCCCTGTCCCGCTGTCCGGCAGCGCCGCCATGGCCGCGATCGATGCCTCCACTGCCCACGAGCTCTCCGAAGCCCGCACCATGCTCGATACCTACCGGGCGCAGATCGAGCAGTGCGAAAAGCTGAAGGTCGAGCTCGACCTCATCCACGACGCCATCGACCGTACCAAGCGCGAGATCGCGACACTGCACGGCAAGAGCTTCGACGGCGGCGAAATGGCCAAGGTCAATGGCGAGCTCGGCGCGGTCGTCGGCGGCACCGAACAGGCGACCCAGCAGATTCTCGAAGCCGCCGAGTCGATCGACCAGGCGGCCAGCGCGATGTCCAAGGTGCAATCGGCCGACCAGCAGAAGCGTCTCGCCGACGACATCCAGGAGCGCGTCATCTCGATCTTCGAAGCCTGCAACTTCCAGGACCTGACCGGCCAGCGCATCAGCAAGGTCATGACCACGATGAAGTTCATCGAGCAGCACATCAACGCCATGATGGAGATCTGGGGCGGCGTCGACGCGATCAAGGCCCACGTGCCGGCCCCGGTCGATTCCCGCAGCGAGGACGAGAAGCTCCTCAACGGCCCCAAGCTCGCCGGCGACGTCGGCCACGCCTCGCAGGACGACATCGACGCGCTGTTCGACTGAGCGGACGCGGCAGAGTGAAAAACAAAACGCCGGCGCGAGCCGGCGTTTTTTTGGGCGTCATTGCGCCATGACGCGTGGTGAGAGCCCAGCCCCGATCACGCCCTCGGCGCGCAGCGGACGTAGACCATGTTGCCGTAGCGGGTGGCGGCGTCCTTGTCGATGAAGCGGGTGATCAGGACGCGGCCGTCGAAGGAGACGATCTCGCGGTCCTGCTCGCCGGGCGTCGGGCCGGCAGGCCCGATATAGTTCTTGCCGCTGGGCGAGCCCTTCAGCCGCAGCTCCTGCGGTGTCGCCTGGTCGGCCAGATGCATGATCACGCCGCCGGAGGAACCGGCGGTGATCACGTAGGGATTTTTGCACTGGGCGCGGGCGGCGGCCTCGGTGCGGGCGCGGTCGGCCGGGTTCTGGAACGAGGCGAGACCCCAGCGTCCGACGATCTCGTCGGCGCGGATGCTCGCCGGCATTTCCGGACCGGTGCCGGGCTCGGCTTCGGGCGGCGGCGAGGATGACGAGAAGGACGGCAGGCTCATGCCGCCGCCGCAGGCGCCCAGCAACAGCGCCAGACAAGACGCGGCCGCCAGATTGGCGACCGTGCGCGCGTGAGCCGAACTGATCATGGCATTCCCCCGAACAAGACCATGGCCGCACCCCTTCCGCAGCCAAGCGCAAAACCGCCGCCTGAGCAATGACGTCCTTTGATACGCCGGCGCCCCGAACAAGTTTCCAATACCACCATCCTATATCCGCCTCACCAATCGCTTAACCACCTTTGCTTGACAGGATCGCGGCCAAGCCATATTTCCGAGCCCACTATTAGCACTCGGAAAGCCCGATTGCTAAGCGCGCCGTTTGATCCTCGGGGAGAGGGTGGACGGACAGCGCCGCCCCACCCACTTCCGCTAGTTCCGAAGCGAGCCTCCAAAGGGAAACGTCATGGCTAAATCCAAATTTCGTCCGCTGCATGACCGTGTCGTGGTCAAACGTATCGACGCCGAGGAAAAGACCAAGGGGGGCATTATCATTCCGGACACCGCCAAGGAAAAGCCGTCCCAGGGCGAAGTCGTCGCCGTCGGCCCCGGCGGCCGCGACGAGGCCGGCAAGCTGATTCCGATCGACCTGAAGGCCGGCGACCGCGTGCTGTTCGGCAAGTGGTCGGGCACCGAGGTCAAGATCGACAACGAGGATCTCCTGATCATGAAGGAGTCGGACATCATGGGTGTCCTGGCCTAAGGCCGCCAGCCTGAACCGCCGCTGAATGCGCCGCTGTCGTGCCCGGGCTTGCCCCGGGCATCCATCATTCTTCGCCGGGTGATGGATTGCCGGGACAAGCCCGGCAATGACGAAGAGAGCGCGCCGCAGCACGAACAAGACACATCACGAAACACGAGGGTTTGCAGACCATGGCTTCCAAAGACGTCAAATTTTCCGGAGACGCGCGCGATCGCATGCTGCGCGGCGTCGACATTCTCGCCAACGCCGTCAAGGTGACGCTCGGCCCGAAGGGCCGCAACGTTCTCATCGAGAAGAGCTTCGGCGCGCCCCGCATCACCAAGGACGGCGTCACCGTCGCCAAGGAGATCGAGCTCGAGGACAAGTTCGAGAACATGGGCGCGCAGATGCTGCGCGAGGTCGCTTCCAAGACCAACGACACCGCAGGCGACGGCACCACCACCGCGACCGTGCTGGCCCAGGCCATCGTGCGCGAAGGCGCCAAGGCGGTCGCCGCCGGCATGAACCCGATGGACCTCAAGCGCGGCATCGACATCGCGGTCGCGTCCGTCATCAAGGACATCGAGAAGCGCGCCAAGCCGGTCGCTGCCTCCTCCGAGGTCGCCCAGGTCGGCACCATCTCGGCCAACGGCGATGCCGCCATCGGCAAGATGATCGCCCAGGCGATGCAGAAGGTCGGCAACGAGGGCGTCATCACCGTCGAGGAGAACAAGTCGCTCGTCACCGAGGTCGACATCGTCGAGGGCATGAAGTTCGACCGCGGCTATCTGTCGCCCTACTTCGTCACCAACCCCGAGAAGATGCTCGCCGAGCTCGAGGACGCCTACATCCTCCTGCACGAGAAGAAGCTGTCGGGCCTGCAGGCCATGCTGCCGGTGCTGGAAGCCGTGGTGCAGTCGGGCAAGCCGCTCGTCATCATCGCCGAGGACGTCGAGGGCGAGGCACTGGCCACCCTGGTCGTCAACCGCCTGCGTGGCGGCCTCAAGGTCGCCGCCGTCAAGGCGCCGGGCTTCGGTGATCGCCGCAAGGCCATGCTCGAGGACCTCGCGATCCTCACCGGCGGTCAGCTCATCTCCGAAGAGCTCGGCATCAAGCTCGAGAACGTCACGGTGAAGATGCTGGGCCGGGCCGGCAAGGTGGTGATCGACAAGGAGAACACCACGATCGTCAAGGGCGCCGGCAAGAAGCCGGAGATCGAGGCCCGCGTCGGCCAGATCAAGGCCCAGATCGAGGAGACCACCTCCGACTACGATCGCGAGAAGCTGCAGGAGCGCCTCGCCAAGCTCGCCGGCGGCGTCGCGGTGATCCGCGTCGGCGGCGCCACCGAGATCGAGGTCAAGGAGAAGAAGGACCGCGTCGAGGACGCCCTCAACGCCACCCGCGCCGCGGTGCAGGAAGGCATCGTCCCCGGCGGCGGCGTCGCGCTGCTCCGCGCCAAGAAGGCCGTCGGCCGTCTCACCAACGCCAATGCCGACGTCCAGGCCGGCATCAACATCGTCTTGAAGGCTCTGGAAGCCCCGATCCGCCAGATCTCCGAGAACGCGGGCGTGGAAGGCTCGATCGTCGTCGGCAAGATCCTGGAGAACAAGTCCGAGACCTTCGGCTTCGACGCCCAGACCGAGGACTATGTCGACATGGTCGAGAAGGGCATCATCGATCCCGCCAAGGTGGTCCGCACCGCGCTCCAGGACGCCGCCTCCGTGGCCGGCCTCCTGGTGACCACCGAGGCCATGGTCGCCGAGACGCCGAAGAAGGAAGCTCCGCCCGCCATGCCGGGCGGCGGTGGCATGGGCGGCTTCTAAGGCCCATCCCTTCCATTACAATCATGCGAAGGCCGCCTCCGGGCGGCCTTCTTTTTTACCGATCATGGAAGGAGCTTTCCGATTCAACCGGCGGCCAAAACCCACTACGGTGACGCGCCGATTCTAAATTTTGAGCATGATCGGTTCGGAAAACCGCTTCACACTTTTCCGGATCATGCTCCCTTCCCCGGGGATTTCGTCGATGCGCGCGCTTCTGGTCTGCTCCACCGCCCTTCTGGCGGCCCTGCTTGCGATTTCGCCCGAGGTCGCATCCGCCCAGATGAAGCTGTCGCCGAAGGCCACGGCCCCGGGCGGAACCGAGACGCGCTATTTCACCTCGATCGACGGGCTGATGGACGGCAACGCCGACGTGATCCTGAAGGAGACGCGGCAGGGCAAGACGGTCACCGCAGCCGTGCTCGACGTCTGCTATCCCGTCGCGAAGAATTCCGATCGCAAGGACCGCTTCGTCGTCAATCTCCAGGTCTCGGGCCAGAACCTGACCGGCACGACGCAGAGCCTCGGCGAGAAGGCGCCCGTCACCGTCAAGCTGCTGCGCAAACAGGCCGGGGACTCGTTCGAATTCCGCGGCCAGATCGCGATCGGCCAGGCCGTGACCGAGGTCACCTCGCCCGACAATTCGGACCTCAGTGAAAAAGAGTTTCTGGACAACCAGACCTCCGACGACGGCATCACGCCGCAGCCAAAGGACTTCACCGACGTCTCGCCCGAAGCGATCGCGGTCAAGGTCAAGCTGGAGGCCGCGAACGAGTTCCTGAAGAGCCTGAAGGGCCAGGAGGTCGAGGTGACGCTGGCGAGCCTGACCGTGGGCTGCGATGCGCTGCGCGCCGGCGAGCAGACCATCAACATCTCGGTCGATCCGGAGCGCGCGGCAGCGCTGCTGGCAAAATTCAAGGCGATGCCCGGCGTCACCGCCGCGGGCTGGACCGCGGGCATGACCGAGATGGACCGCACCATCCGCATTCCCGCCGCCGACTGGCGCGACGGCGAAAGGATCAACCGCGACAAGCTCGCATCCGCCGTCGCCGGCGTGCTGAGCAGGACGCTCGCGGCAAAGCCGGTCTCGCAAGGCTTCAACCCGGCCACGGGCAGGCTCAAGCTGGTCTTCAAGCGGCCGAACCAGGATTTCCCGGCACTCGAGCTCACCGACACGATCGAGGTTGCCGGCCTGGTCTCGCCCGACAAGCCCGGCACGACCGACAAGCTCATGCTCTGGATCGGCAGCCCCTCGACCACGACCGCCGACGAGAGCAGCGGCGCCAAGCTCAATCTGTCGGACGATGCGACCGCCGACGAGGAAGCCGATCAGCCCGACGACAACGGCTCGGTCGAAGCGCTCGCCAAGGAGCTGAAGGGCCAGCGCTGGGACGCCGACAAGTCGGTGTGGAAATAGGCTCTCGTGCCCCGGACGAAGCGCTGCGAGCCGGGCCCAGAAGCCGCACGCGAGATCGAGGATAGACAACCGGGTCCCGGCTCTGCGGCGCATCGCTCTCGCGCTGCGCCTTGTCCGGGACACGAGAGCGAGACCTAGATTAATTTCCGTTGACGCGAAAGCGCAGCGGCTTGGGGCCGAGAAGCGTGAGCACGTCGCCCTGACGCTTCCAGGTCTCGACGCTGCCGAGGGCTGCGACGAGATCGTCGTCGGCCTGCGCCCTTGCCGACGGGCAGGCGCGGTCCTGGATCTGGCCGGGGACGAAGATCACGGTGTTGCCGGCGACCGAGAACTGGCCCTTGCCGCCCTTGCACCAGAGCTCCAGCACGACTTCGCCGTTGTCGCCGATCTCGATGTTCGGAATCCGCTTCGAGCCCGGCTGCGGCAGCGCCTCCAGCGTCATCTCGGTGCCGAACGGAAAACCGTCCTCCGCACGCGCGAGCGTGGACATCGCGAGCATTGCAACCGCTGCACACACCAATCGCTTGAGCGAAACCATGAGACCTCTCGACCGACCCGATTTGCCGCACCTTCTATAAGACGGCGGCGCCGTTGAGAAGGTTCGCCGGCCTCGAACGCAAAAATCCCCGCGAGGACAACCCGCGGGGATTTGATTTGCATCGAAGCCGGGACGCGGCCTGCTACTTCAGGACCATCGCCGTGAACGGATAGATATAGGCCTGCAACGTCACGAGCACACCGACGAGACAGGCCAGCACGATCGAGTGCCAGAACACGAAGCGCAGGATGGTGCCCTCATGGCCGTACCAGTTGGTGGCCGTGGAGGCGACCACGATCGACTGCGCGTCGATCATCTTGCCCATCACGCCGCCGGACGAGTTCGCCGCGGCCATCAGAATCGGCGACAGGCCGAGTTGCTCGGACGTGATTTTCTGAAGGTTGCCGAACAGGATGTTCGACGACGTATCAGACCCCGTCAGCGCCACGCCAAGCCAGCCGAGCAGCGTGCCGAAGAAGGGATAGAGCACGCCGGTTGCGGCGAAGGCGAGGCCGAGCGTGGCGTCGACACCGGAGAGCCGCGTCAGCGTGCCGATCGCGAGCATCGCCGAGATCGTGATCAGCGAGATCGCGCACAGCCGGATGGTGCGGCCGTACTGGGTCACAAGTTGGCTGGGACCGACGCCCATCAGGAAGCCGGAGATGATCGCGGCGATCAGCATGCCCGTGCCGGTGAAGGACAGGTAGGTGAAGCCGAACACCGCGCTCTCTTTCGTCGGCCCTGGCGCGACCGGCGGCATCTTGTTGATCATCTGATGCAGCTCGGGAACGGGGTAGTTCCAGGTGAAGATCGAATTCGCCCAGGTCTTGAAGCCGCCGTTGCCCCAGATCAGCATCACGATACAGACGATGATCCAAGGCAAAAGCGCGCTGAACAGCTCGCTCTGCGTGAGTGGCGTCTTGTCGAGCGGTTTTGCCCCGGCCATGGTGGAGGTCGATTCATCATTGCCGCGCAACGCAGGCGACAGCCAGAGCTGCTTCGGCTGCCAGACCTTCAGGAAAAGGATCAGCGCACCCATCGAGATCAGCGACGCGCCGATATCGACGATCCAGGGATTGATGTAGTTCGAGATCACGAATTGCGGGATCGCGAATGATACGCCGGTGACGAGAATCGCCGGCCAGACGTCCTTCATGCCTCTCCAACCGGCAAAAGCCCATATCACCCAGAACGGCACGATCAGCGAGAAGAACGGCAGCTGCCGTCCGACCATCGCGCCGAGGATGTAGGGATCGAACCCGGTAACCGAGGCAAGACCCTGGATCGGCGTGCCCAGCGCGCCATAGGCGACCGGCGCGGTGTTGGCGATCAGCGACAGGCCGCTTGCCGCAAGCGGCGAGAAGCCGAGGCCGATCAGAACGGCGCCCGTGATTGCCACCGGCGTGCCGAAGCCCGATGCACCCTCGAAGAAGGCACCGAAGGAGAATGCGATCAGCAGCAATTGCAGCCGCCGGTCCTCGGTGACGCCGCCGATCGCGCGCTTGAGGAGTTCGAAGCGCCCGGTCGACACGGTCACCTGGTAGAGGAAGATGACGTTGAGAACGATCCAGCCGATCGGGAAGAAGCCGGTGACGATGCCCAGCACCGATGCGCGGATCGACATGTTGGCCGGCATGGTGAAGACGAAGATCGTGATCAGATTGGCCACGATCACGGCGATGACGGCGGCAATATGGGCCTGGACGCGGCCGCTCGCGATCAGCACAAGCAGTGTGACGACAGGGATGGCCGCCGCGATCGTCGACAGCACAGGGCTGTGCAGCGGATCATAGACTTGATTCCACATGGTCTTCCTCCCCACGCATATGTAAGGCAGGCGGCCCGCGTGGACAGCCGATCCTGCTTGACGCAGAAGGATAACCCCCGAGCCGAACGCGAATTCCTCGCGACTGCAGCGGTTCCCGTCCGCTCACAAGCTCGCGAAATCCCGGAGGCCCCCACCCCGCGCCCTCGAAGCCCATGCTAGGGTTGCAAGCTGCGACAAGCCAACGCAAATTGCAGAATTTGCGACTTTAGTCTAAGCGCGCCGATTTCAGCCATTGCCTCAACCATTTGGCTCCGGGCATTTGTGCACATCCCCGCAGGAGATTCAGCTCTGTGAAGAACATCATCGCCACCCTCGCGATCGTCTGGCGAATCGCCGCTCCCTATTTCCGGTCGGAAGACAAATGGGCCGGGCGCGGCCTGCTCGCCGCCGTCATCGCAATGGAGCTGGCGCTGGTCGCGATCGACGTGCTGGTGAACCAGTGGCAGAACCGGTTCTACACTGCGCTCCAGAGCAGCGACTGGGATGCCTTCGTCACACAGATCTGGATCTTCGTCGGCCTCGCCTTCACCTTTATCGCGCTGGCCGTCTACAAGCTCTACCTGAACCAATGGCTTCAGATCCGCTGGAGGCAGTGGCTGACCCGGCACTATCTGGGCGAATGGCTGCAAGACGCTACGCATTACCGCATGCAGCTCAAGGGCGATGCGGCCGACAACCCCGACCAGCGTATCACCGAGGACGTCAAGAACTTCGTCGAGCAGACCCTGACGATCGGGCTCGGCCTGCTCTCGTCGATCGTGACGCTGTTCTCCTTCGTCATCATCCTCTGGGGCCTGTCCAACGCCGCACCGCTGCACCTGTTCGGCCGCGATCTGATGATTCCCGGCTATCTGTGCTGGGGCGCGCTGATCTACGCAATCTTCGGCACCGCGCTGACGCACTGGATCGGCGCCCCGCTGGTCAACCTCAATTTCGAGCAGCAGCGCTATGAGGCCGACTTCCGCTTCAACCTCGTTCGCGTGCGCGAGAACTCCGAGCAGATCGCGTTGCTCAAGGGCGAAGGCGCCGAACGCTCGCGCCTGCTCGATCGCTTCGGCTTCGTGATCGGCAATTGGTACGCCATCATGAGCCGGACCAAGCGCCTCACAGCGTTCACGGCGAGCTATCAACAGGCCGCCGTGATCTTCCCCTACGTGCTGGTCGCGCCGGCGTTCTTCGCCAAGAAAATCCAGCTCGGCGACATGATGCAGACCGCATCCGCCTTCTCCAGCGTGCAGGGCGCGCTCTCGTTTTTCGTCACGGCCTACCGGTCGCTGGCGGAATGGCGCTCGATCGTCGCGCGTCTCGACGGCTTCGAGATGTCGGTCGATTCGGCCGCGCACCTGCCGGCGCATGAGCCGGCCATCACCCTCGAGGCCGCTGACGGCGGCCGCACTATCGGGCTCGATCAGCTCTGTGTGAACCTGCCCAACGGCACCCCGCTGGTCGCCGCCGACGCGTTCACCGTCCAGGCCCCGGAGCGGGTGCTGGTGACCGGGCCGTCGGGCTCCGGCAAGTCGACACTGTTTCGCGCCATCGCCGGCATCTGGCCGTTCGGCACCGGCACCATCGTCATTCCCGAGAAGGCGAAGCTGATGATGCTGCCGCAGCGTCCCTACTTCCCGGTCGGCATATTGCGTGATGCCGTGGTTTATCCCGCCGCTCCTGGCGCATTCGAGGCCGCCAGGATCCGGGATGCGCTGATCGCGGTCGGGCTGCCCGACCTTGCCGAACGACTCGAGGAGGACGGTCACTGGAACCGGATGCTGTCGCTCGGCGAGCAGCAGCGCCTCGGGCTCGCCCGCGCGCTGCTGCATGCGCCCGACTATCTGTTCCTGGACGAGGCCACAGCGTCTCTGGACGAGCCCTCCGAGGCCCGGCTGTACCGGCTGCTGGCGGAGAAGCTGCCGCAGGCCACCATCGTCTCGATCGGCCACCGCTCGACGCTCGACGCCTTCCACAGCCGCAAGGTAACGATGGTGAAGAGCGGCGCGATCCACATTCTCGGTGACGGCAGCGCGCCGGCCGAGAAGGAGCCGAGCGTGGCGCGCTGAGGCGCGAGCGGCGGCGCGGAGGTCGCGGCCCATCCTTCGAGACGCCCGCCTTCGGCGGGCTCCTCTGGATGAGATCTGTCCTTGCTGCGAAATCCGAGTCCCTCATGGTGAGGAACCCGCCGAAGGCAGGCGTCTCGAACCATGCAGGCCGAGCACCGCTGCACCCCAAAGCAAAAGGGCGGCAGGTTGACCTGCCGCCCTCATCAAATCGCTTCGGAAAGAAGCTTACTTCAGGTTGCTCATCGCCGTCAGGTCGAACGACAGCTTGGCGATACCGGTGGCACCGCACCAGTTGGAGCCGACGCCGGACGGATTGATCGGCGTCAGGTAGGTGCCGGTCGAAGCGGTCAGGTTGCCGCGAGCCGAGAAGTCGCTGGTGAAGGCGTTGCAATCACCCTTGGAAAGGTCGGTGTCGGAGTAGCGCAGGTCCAGCGTGGCAACCTTGTAGGTGAAGCCGATGCCGATGTTCCAGGTGTTGTAGTCGGCGTACTTGATGCCGTTCGGGAACGCCGGGACGCCGTAGAAGCTGTCGGAGGTGCCGAGCCACTGACGGCCGAACTCACCC
Source organism: Bradyrhizobium sp. SZCCT0153 (assembly GCF_018129995.1). Lineage (GTDB taxonomy): Bacteria > Pseudomonadota > Alphaproteobacteria > Rhizobiales > Xanthobacteraceae > Bradyrhizobium > Bradyrhizobium japonicum_G. The sequence goes on along the minus strand of NZ_JAFCKS010000001.1, from coordinate 517,006 downwards.
GACACATACATGCCGACGCCGCTCGCACCGAAGATCGTGGGGGGCGCGATGTACTTGCCGACGACCGAAGCGTAGTTGCCCCAGGCACCCGAGTTCAGATAGCTCGGGGTGTAGTATTCGGTGAAGCCGAACGACCAGTTGTCGTTCACCGTGTAGGTGCCCTTGCCGTAGACTTCGAAGAAGCTCAGGTCCTTCTTGATCACGTTGGTGTTCAGCAAGGCCTTCTCGGCGCAGTCAGCGCCCTGGAAGTTGCCGGCGTTGTCGATGCCGGTGCCGCCGAAGTAGCAGGTGCCGCCCGGATACAGGTAGCCCCAGACACCGATGTCGAACGCGAAAGCGCCGAAGGTCGGGCGGATACCGCCGTAGATGTCGATTTCGCCGGCGGCGCGGTTCGGGAAGGAGATGCTCTCACCGGACACGCCGATGTAGAGCTGGAGGTCCTTGGTGACGTTATAGCGCGGCTCGAAATAGGCCGCGACCGACGGCTTGTGGTTCGACTGGGTGATACCGCGGAAGACGTAGTCGCTCATGATGGCGCCGCCGAAGGCGACATCCCAGGGGTCGAAGGCGGGCGGCGGCGGAGCCTTCATTGCCTTCACAGGCATGTCTGCCGCGAAAGCCGAACCCGTCACCATTGCCAGCGCCGTTGCCAACAAAGCCACTTTTTTCATTTCGATCCCCATCACCAGTTCTTACCCAGTCGGTATCCCGGAAGCCCCCCGGGGCGTACGACCTGTCTGCAAAATTGCGTTACTGCGACAATCTGTATTGAGGGATGCAAACCGTGAAGCAAAAAACACGGGCATCTGCCGACTTTTTAGGCGTTATGGCGATTTCAAGAAAGGTTGTCAGCCTGTGTGGCTTCTCGATCACATTTTCTGCATCCTGAAGGGCACTCGGAGACCGGGTTAGTACGGTGACAGGCGGTACCGTGTTCCGCGCGCCACGAATCAAGGCTGGCGCCGTGGATGACGGCGTAGCCGCCATGCAAAAGGGCCGCAGCGTCGCCGCCGCGGCCCTTTTGTTGTCGATCATGGCCGTTGAATTCGTGCCGGCCTTTGGCCTGGCTTTGAGCCTAACCTTGCCCCTCGGCCGGCGTCGGTTCCGCAGAAGACGAAGGCATCGCCCAGCTCGTCTCGGCGGCAGGCTCGGGAGCCGGAGCTGCCACCGGCGCTGACGGCTTCGGCGCGGAAGCTGCCTTCGCCTTCTTCGCAGCCGCTTTCTTCGCAGCCTTCTTGGCGGCCTTCTTAGGGGCAGCCTTCTTGGCCGACTTCTTGGCGGCCTTCTTCGGCGCGGCCTTCTTCGCGGATTTCTTTGCAGCTTTCTTGGCAGCTTTCTTGGCAGACTTCTTCGCGGACTTCTTGGCTGCCTTCTTCGCGGTCTTCTTCGCGGTCTTCTTCGCCGCTACAACCTTCTTGGCCTTTTTGGCCTTCTTGCTTTTTTTCTTCTTCGCTTTTGCCATCGTGGTCCTCCTGTTGCCGCCGAACCATGGTCGATTGGGCGTCTTTCCGCCGCCATCTCCGGACGAAAGCTCAGCCTTCAAAAGCTCAGCCTTACGCCGGTCGCGACCCGCCCGTAGCCCAATCGAGGAGCTCAATCGTGTGTACGACCGGAACTGACGTGCCACTGGCAATCTGCACCATGCATCCGATATTGCCAGCGGCAATCATGTCCGGCTTGACGCTCGCGATGTTGGCGACCTTGCGATCGCGCAACCGGCCCGCAAGCTCGGGCTGGAGAATGTTGTAGGTCCCCGCCGAACCGCAACACAAATGGCTCTCCGGCACATCTTTCACCACGAATCCATTCTTGGAAAGCAATTCTTTCGGAAGGCCCGTGATTTTCTGGCCATGCTGCAACGAACACGCGGAGTGATAGGCGACGACGATGTTGTCTTGTCGTGCGACCGGCTCCAATCCGAGACCGGCGACGTATTCGGTGATGTCCTTGGCAAGCGCAGACACCTTCGCGGCATCGGCCGCGAAGACTTGATCCTCGCGCAGCAGGTAGCCGTAGTCCTTGATCACGGTGCCGCAGCCGGACGCCGTCACCAGGATGGCGTCGAGCCCCTCGCCTGCCGCTTCCTTCCGCCACGCCGTGACATTGGCGCGAGCCCGCGCCAGCGCATCGTGGTCGTTGCCGAGGTGATGGGTCAGCGCGCCGCAGCACTGCTCGTCCCTGACCAGGACGACTTCGATGCCGTGGCGCGTGAGGAGACTGATGGCGGCCTGGTTGATGCGCGGCGCCAGCACCTGCTGGGCGCAGCCCTGGAGCAGCGCGACCCGGCCGCGCTTCTTGCCGAGTGCTGCGAATACACTGCCGGCGGCGGGGCCCGGCGACGGCAGCCGGTCCGGCGCCAGCGCCAGCATCGCCTTGAGACGCTGGATCAGGCCGGGCGTGGCGGAGGGACGGGGCGTCGGCAGGAACAGGGCGAGCGGGCGGGCCAGCCGCGCCAGCCACATGCTGGCCCGGAAACGCCGCGGATCCGGCAGGACGAAGGCCAGCACCCGGCGCAGCAGCCGCTCGGTCAGCGGCCGCTGATAGCGCTGCTCGATCCTGACCCGGGCCTGGTCGACGAGGTGCATGTAGTTCACCCCGGAGGGGCAGGTCGTCATGCAGGCCAGGCACGACAGGCAGCGGTCGACATGCTTGACCACCTCGGCCGTCGGGGCCTGGTCCTTCTCCAGCATCTCCCTGATCAGATAGATGCGGCCGCGCGGGCTATCGAGCTCGTCGCCAAGCAGCACATAGGTCGGACAGGTAGCCGTGCAGAAGCCGCAATGCACGCAGGCGCGCAGGATCTTGTCGGCCTCCGCAATATCGGGATCGGCGAGCTGAGCGAGAGAGAATTCCGTCTTCATGCCGCAGCGCCCCGCGTCAGCCGTCCCCGGTTCAGGATGATCTTCGGATCGAAACTGGCGCGCACTCGCTCACTCAGCGCGGCAACGCCAGGCGCCTGTGGATGGAACACATCGACACCGCGCCTGACGTCCTCGGCCGCCCGGATCAACGTGGCGTGCCCGCCAGTCGCATTGGCGCGCTCGCGCACGGCGGAGGCGTGCGCGTCGCCATTCGGCGGCAGCGCCGCCCAGATCAGCCCGCCGCCCCAGTCATAGATCACCTCGCCGCCGGTCTCGCGCGCCAGTTGCGTCCCGAGCGCCGCGCCGGACGCCGGCGGACAGACGATCCGCCAGACCGGCCAGGCGCCAAGCGCACCGCTGGCCGCGAACGGCAGAACGTCGCGGACCGTAGCCCAAGCCGCAGCGGACGCGACGTCCTCGACCAGCGTCGCGGTTCCGAACGGGGCCAGCAATTCGCGCAGCGAGCCGGCACGGTGGGCGGCGGAGGCGGCAATGCCTTCGAGCCGCAGCATGGTCAACGCCTCGCCCTGGCCCGCGATATCGCCGAGGCCGTCGGTCCTGGTTCGGAACGCCGATTTCGGCAGGTGCGCGGCACCGGAGACGTCGAAGGGCGAGCCCAGCGCCGCCGTCATTGCCTTGTTGGCGGTGGCATCGTCGAGCCCGTGCAAGAGCAGCGTCCGCTCGGCCTCCGGCTTCGGCATCACCTTGAGCGTGACCTCGGTCATCACCGACAGCGTGCCCCAGGAACCGGCGAGAAGCTTGCACAGGTCGTAGCCGGTGACGTTCTTCACCACCTTGCCACCGGTCTTGAAGCTGTCGCCAAAACCGGACACGGCATGCGCCCCGAGCAGATGGTCGCGTGCCCCGCCCGCCCTGATGCGCCGCGGGCCGGCGAGGCCCGCCGCGATCATGCCGCCGATGGTGCCGAGCGCGGGCGCGCCGAGCAGCGGCGCCGTGTTCATCGGCTCGAAGGCGAATTGCTGGTTCTTGGCATCGATCAGCGACAGCACGTCGGCCAGCGGAGCACCGGCCTGGAGCGTGACGATGAGCTCGTTGGGCTCGTAGGAGGTGACGGCATTCAGTGCGGAGACGTCGAGCACGGCGTTGGTCGCCATGGCGTGGCCGATGCTGCGCTTGCTGCCATGACCGATGATCTCGAGCGGCTGCTCATTGGCAATCGCCGCGCGCACCACCTCTTCGACGTCTTTGGCGTCTCTGACCTTGAGCGTATCCACGACTGAGCGGGTATCCAAGTTTACAGGGGAAATCAAATTTGGCGTATTGCAGCGAAGGTGCAGCGATCGGCGCCTAGAACCGCGGAATATCAGGGAAAGCCAGCTTGCCGGCATGGACGTGCATGCGGCCGAGTTCGGCGCAGCGGTGCAGGGTCGGAAACACTTTTCCGGGATTGAGCAGGCCCTGCGCATCGAAGGCGCATTTCAGCCGCTGCTGCTGGTTGAGGTCGATCTCGGTGAACATCTCCGGCATCAGATCGCGCTTCTCGATGCCGACGCCGTGCTCGCCGGTGAGGACGCCGCCGAACTCGACGCAGGCGCGCAGGATGTCGGCGCCGAACGCTTCCGCGCGCTCGATCTCGCCTTCCTTGTTGGCATCGTAGAGGATCAGGGGATGCAGATTGCCATCGCCAGCGTGGAACACGTTGGCGCAGCCGAGCTGGTATTTTTCCGAGAGCTCGCGGATGCGCGCCAGCGCCTTGGGCAGCGCGCCGCGCGGGATGGTGCCGTCCATGCAGAGATAGTCTGGCGAGATGCGGCCCACGGCCGGGAACGCCGCCTTGCGGCCGGCCCAGAACAGATTGCGCTCGGCCTCCGAGGTCGATATCTGGCAGGTGGTCGAGCCGCAAGCGTTGGCGATTGTCTCGACGCGCGTGATCAGCTCGTCGACCTCGATCTTGGGACCGTCGAGCTCGATGATGAGGAGCGCCTCGACGTCGAGCGGATAGCCGGCATGGACGAACGCCTCGGCGGCGTGGATCGCCGGCTTGTCCATCATCTCCATGCCGCCGGGAATGATGCCGGCGCCGATGATCCGCGCCACGCATTCGCCGGCCGCCTCGACCTCGGCAAAGCCGACCATCAGCGCGCGCGCGGTCTCCGGCTTTTGCAGGATGCGCACCGTGATCTCGGTGATGACGCCGAGCAGGCCTTCGGAGCCGGTGATGACCCCCATCAGGTCGTAGCCGGAATTTTCGCACCCCTTGCCGCCGATGCGCAGGATCTCCCCGCTCATCAGCACGATCTCGCAACCCAGCACGTTGTTGGTGGTCATGCCGTATTTGAGGCAGTGCACGCCACCGGAATTCTCCGCGACATTGCCGCCGATCGAGCAGGCGATCTGCGAGGACGGATCGGGCGCGTAGTAGAAGCCGGCATGCGCAACCGCCTGGCTGATGGCAAGGTTGGTGACACCGGGCTCGGTGACGACGACCCGGTTGTCGAAATCGATCTCGCGGATGCGCTTGAACTTGCCGAGGCCCAACAGCACGCCGTCCTCGAGCGGCAACGCGCCGCCGGACAGCGAGGTGCCGGAGCCACGCGGCACCACCTTGATGCCCTGCCCGGCACAATATTTCAGGACGAGCGAAACCTGCTCGGTCGTGTCCGGCAGCACCACGACCATCGGCGGCTGCCGATAGGCCGTCAGCCCGTCGGATTCGTAGACCCGCATCTCGGAAGCGCTGTCGATCACGCCCTCGCCAGGCACGATTGCGCGCAACGCAGCCACGATCTCGGCGCGGCGCGCGAGCACGGCCTGGTCGCTGGCAGGCATCATGATGGCCATATCACACCCTTCATGGCATATCCTTCCGGCTGACGCCGGACGATCGAATTGTCGCGGCAAATCAACCACGTCCGGGGGTGTTTGGGTAGGCCATCCGAAAGTCGGAGCGGCGATCTTGCGCGAGTTCGCTCTGGGACAAGTAGGAAATCGTGAAACCTGTCATCGTTTGGCGGCTTGTCCAAGCCGGGCGGGCCTGCCAAAACCGGCAGGTCCGACGATTGCCGATCAGGCAAGCGACTGACCATACCTCCCAGGGAAGAGACGAAGAGCACCCGATGACAAAACTGATTTTCGGCGCACTGACGATCCTCACCGCGATTGCCACCGCACCCGCCGCGATGGCGCAGGATGCCGCGGCCGGCAAGACGTCGTTCAACAAATGCCTGGCCTGCCATGCGATCGGCGAAGGCGCCAAGAACAAGGTCGGCCCCGAGCTCAACGGCCTCAACGGCCGCAAGTCGGGCACCGCTCCGGACTACAACTACTCGGACGCGAACAAGAATTCCGGCATCACCTGGGACGAAGCCACGTTCAAGGAATACATAAAGGACCCCAAGGCCAAGATCCCCGGCACCAAGATGGCGTTCGCCGGCATCAAGAACGAGACCGAGATCAACAATCTCTGGACCTATGTGTCTCAGTTCGACAAGGACGGGAAGATCAAGCAGTAAGCGGGTGAACGGCGGCCGCTAATCGGCGGCCGCCTGCGCCGGGGCGATTTTGCCGATCATCGCCTCGATCTCGGTCTTCACGAGATCCGGCACGGCGTTCTGCACCATGTGGCCGAGGTCGGGCAGCACGATCAGCTTCGCATTCTGCACCGCCGCGGCAAACGGGCGCGCGTGAATGTCGGTCCTCACGGTCTTGTCGGGCTCGCCGGCGATGATCGTGACCGGCGCCGATATCTCGCCGTAGCGCGCGACTTGCGCGGCGACCGCTTCCTTCAGCGTCACGAGATCATAGGCGTTGGCGATGAACTCGCGCGGGCGCAGCAGCAGCGGCGTCGCGGAATCCTGCACGAATCCGTCAGGCATCATTTGCGGCAGGAAGACGTTGCGCGCGCCGGGCTCGCTCAGGAAATAGCCGAGCGGCAGGGTGATGGTGTAGGCGAGCAGCGGGCCGATCACCGGCGTTGCGATGATCTCGTTGTAGCGGCCGACGCCGCCGCGCCAGGGATGGGTGACGGGCGCGAGCATCACGAGGCCCGCGACGCGGCCGGGATGATCGAGCGCCAGCCGCGCGCCGAGCGCGCCGCTCCAGGAATGCACGACGAAGACGGCGCGGTCGATCCCGAGCTTGCCAAGCGCATCGCCGATCATCCGCGCTTGGACCTGTGGCGTCGAATCCTGCCGCCGCGCCCGCGTGCTCCAGCCGTGGCCGGGACGATCGATCAGGACGACGCGATGGTTCTTGGCGAGGAGGTCGCCGAGCGGGCGGCGCATCGCTTCGAGGTTGGAGCTCGCACCGTGCAGCATCACGATCGGCAGGCCCGAATCGCGCGGGCCGACATCGACGACGTGAAGCGTGGCGTCATCGACCTCGATCATCCGGCCCTGCGGTGGAAAGGCGCGTTGCACGGCGATGATTCCGGCCTGCGTGACCAGCGCCAGCAGAACCAGCGCCGTCACGACTGACATCACGATCATGGAGAGAATCCGGGCGATCCAGGGCACTTGGCAGTTACGCGGCTTGTGGGCGGCAGTTTCGCTCCATGGCACCAAGCGCTCCACCGAAATGCCGGGGCTGTGGATATGTGCATAATTCCAGCAGGAAAAACACAATAAAATCAATGGCGTCCTGAATCGCACGCCAGCCCCGGAACAGCTTCATGAGGTCGTCATCGCGGCTTCCATATAATCGCCACGGTCGGTTCCGCCATCTAGGCGCGGGTGGGCGCCGATCCTGCTTGCAGACCTCAGGGGATGCGGGAAAGGCCGGCAGGATTTGTCCTGATTTGAACCGGAGAATTTCGATGAGCTTCAGATCCAAAGACACTGCAATCGACGAGATCGTCGCAAGCTGCAACGGCGACCTGCGCGGTGCCGTGCGAGCGCTGCTGCTGATCAATGAGCATCTCGAAACCGAGCTTGCCAAGGCTTACGCCGCCGCCGCCGATCGCGGCCTCACCGAGCGCGGCACCAGCGTTCTGCACTAGGTCGCTGTCGACCTAGTTCGTACCGTCCTCGTCCTTTTCGTCGTCGGCGGTGACGGCGGGACAGGCGCGGATCGTCGAACGGGCAAGCCTGGCGTCGGCCTTCGACTTGTAGGGACCGTCTCCGAACCAGATATCGCCGATGATCACGGGATTGCTGGTCACGATGTCGCATTTGCCGGTGGCGCGGTTGCCGACCACCCAGAACAATCCGTCGGCGAAGCTCACCGAGCCCGACGCCAACAGCAAGCTACCTGCGAGAATCAAACGCTTCATGGCTGTTGCTCCTGCCATGCAGGTAGGCCTGCGGCGCTGCCGACAATAGTGCTTTCCGCGCGGCGCGTGTGATCGTGGTTAATCCGCACAGGCCACACTCGCTCAAGAAATGATCGACTTGTAGGCTAGATGTCGCGGCCTTCGACCTTCTCGGTCAGCGCCTTGACCTGGTCGGGGATCTTCTCGAGGTGCGGATTGACGGCGAGCGCCTTGCGATAGGCCTCGAGCGCGCGCTTCTCGTCGCCGACTTCCTGCATGATCATGCCGAGGCCCGCAAGCGCACCGAAATGGCGGGGCTCGCGGATCAGAACCTCGCGGATGTCGGCAAGCGAGCGGCCATAGTCGTTCTGCATGTAATAGAGCGTGGCACGCCGGTTCCAGGCCTCGATGTAGTCGGGCCTCAGCTTGATGACCGAATCCAGCAGCTTGATCGCGATGTCGATCTTCTTGGCGTCGACCGCGGTCCTGGCCCGCGCCATCAGCAACGACGCGGTGTCGCTCGGGGTGTGAATCCAGATCGCCCAGATCCGCGCCTCGACATGCTTGGCGCTGGCCTCGTCGGGCGCGGCTTTCAGCGCGCCGAACAGGAAATCAAGATTCTTGCTGCGGTCGACCTTGGGCAGCTTGGCCGGCGCCTCCGGGAGCTTCTTCTGCTCCTTGCCGGAAGGGGCCGGCAGTACTTTCTGCGCCAGGGCCGGCGTCAGGCCAGCGGCACCCATAACGAGGGCCAGCCACAGGGTGCGCGCGAACAGGAATCTCACTGCCATGGTCAAAGTCTAAACGCGTAAAGCCGCCCTTGCAAAGCAAAGGCGGCGTCAAACTCGCGTGAGACCGTGGTCTTGCGGGGCGCGCGAGCGTCCGGCAGGGCGATATCAGCCCTGGCGAGCCTTGAAGCGGCGCTGCACCTTGTTGATCACATAGACCCGGCCCTTGCGGCGAACCAGGCGGTTGGCGCGATGGCGACCGCGCAGCGATTTCAGCGAGTTACGGACCTTCATGGCGGAATCCTGAACGTTCGAAAGGCCGTGTTCGGCACTACCGTTTCGGCACGCGCGAATGTGGCAAAATGAGATTTTTCCCGCTGGCGGACGACCGCCCGGGACGGGGCGGTTCTTAAGGCATGGCGGGAGGTGATGTCAATGTTGAGTGCCCGGTTCCGAACCGGCAATTTCGCGAAAACAACCCCATGCACAGTAGAAGCGGCCGGATCGGCCCAATCTGGGCCTTCGCGGCCGAGCACGGCAAATGCTTTTGCTGGCTGCGGTTTTACCGCCAGCGACGCCTTGCCAAATTCGTTATATCCTATAATCAATTCGGCAACCCGTCGGGAGGAAACAATGCCGAAGCTGAAGCTACCCAATATCGACGACGTCGTCGCCATCGACATCCACACCCATGCCGAGGAGCCTTGCGGCACCCATCCCGACGACGGCTATGACGATTTCCAGGCGCAGATGGCCGACTATTTCAAGTCGCCGCACAAGCATCCGCCGACCGTGCCGGAGACCGCCGCCTACTACCGCTCCAAGAACATCGCCGCGGTGATCTTCCCGGTCGACGCCGAGCGCGAGACCGGCTTCCGCCGCTACAACAATTACGAGATGATCGAGGCCGCATCCGATCATCTCGACGTCCTCATCCCGTTTGTCTCGATCGACCCGCACAAGGGCAAGCTCGGCGCCCGCGAGGCGCGCAAGCTGATCGAGGAATACGGCGTGCGCGGCTTCAAATTCCATCCGACCATGCAGGGCTTCTACGCCAACGACCGCATGGCCTATCCGCTCTACGAAGAGATCAACAATGGCGGCGCGATCGCGCTATTCCACACCGGCCAGACCGGCGTCGGCTCCGGCATGCCGGGCGGCATGGGCATGCGGCTGAAATACTCCAACCCGATGTACATGGACGACGTCGCGGCTGATTTCCCCGACCTCAAGATCATCCTCGCCCACCCCTCCTTCCCCTGGCAGGAGGAGGCGCTGTCGGTCGCGACCCACAAGCCGAACGTCTATATCGACCTGTCCGGCTGGTCGCCGAAATATTTCCCGCCGATCCTGGTGCGCTACATCAACTCGATCCTGCAGGACAAGATGCTGTTCGGCTCGGACTGGCCGGTGATCACGCCGGACCGCTGGCTGTCGGATTTCGCCAAGATCGAGATCCGCGACGAGATCCGGCCGAAGGTGCTCAAGGCCAACGCGCGCAAGCTGCTGGGGATCTAACCCGAGTACCGTCTCGCGCGACGGCGAGAGGCGGTAGGCAGCGACGGAGTGGAGCGTCCAGCAGACCATTTTCGCATAGCCAACAGCAGCACTTTTCTGCCATGCTGCGTTCATCGAAGTCGTCGGGCGGGGGCTCATGACGCAATCGGACCTGGAATTTCCGCACGCGCGGAACGCTGCCTTGCCACGCGCCTGCCGCGATGGCGAGGTGGCGCCGCGCAATTTTTCGTCGCGCAAGGCGGCGCTTCGCGATCATGCTGACCGGTTCGCCGTCTCCCGGGCGCGCTGGCGCGAGAAGGCCGCATTTTTTCACGGCGAGGACGAACGCTACTTGCAATTCCTCATTCCGCCGGGAAGCCGCGTCCTCGATATCGGTTGCGGCCTCGGGGACACGCTCGCCGCGTTGAAGCCATCTCATGGAGTCGGCCTCGACTTCAGCGATGCGCAGATCGAACTCGCGCGGCGGCGCCATCCTGATCTTCAGTTCATCCAGGCGGACGCCGAGGACGCGATCACGCTGTCATCCGTCCACGGCCCGTTCGACTTCATTCTCGTCCTCGACACGATCGGCTCCCTCGACGATTGCCAAAGGTTCATCGAACAACTGCACCCGCTGTGCTCGCGCGAGACGCGGCTGGTGATCGGCCATTTTTCTCACCTCTGGTATCCGGTTCTCAAGCTTGCCGAGATCCTGGGCCTTCGCATGCCCCAGCCAGATCAAAACGTGCTTTCGCCCGACGATCTGCGCAACCTCGCAGCCCTGGCCGACTTCGATCCGATCGAATCCGAGCAACGCATCCTGTCTCCCCTGCGCTTGTTCGGGATCGGACGTTTCGCCAACCGGTTCGTCAGCGTCCTGCCCGGCATTCGCGCGCTGTCGCTGCGCCATTATCTCGTGGCGCGCTCGCTGCGCCATGTCGACGATGACGTATCGTCCGTGAGCGTGATCATTCCCGCCAGAAACGAGCGTGGCAATATCGAGCCTGCGGTGCGACGGGTTGCGCAGTTCTGTCCCGACATCGAGATCATTTTCATCGAGGGCCACAGCAAGGACGGCACGTTCGAGGAGATGACACGGGTCCAACAGGCATTCCCCGACAAGGACGTCAAAGTCATGCGGCAGCCGGGCAAGGGAAAGGCCGACGCCGTCTTCACCGCCTTCGATGCCGCGCGAGGCGACGTGCTGATGATTCTGGACGCCGACCTCACCATGCCGCCCGAGCAGCTCTGTAAGTTCTACGAGGCACTGCGATCGGGTAAGGGCGAGTTCATCAACGGTTCGCGTCTGGTCTACCCGATGGACGCCGGGGCCATGCGCTTCCTGAATCTGATCGCCAACAAGGTCTTCTCATATCTGTTCTCGTGGCTGTTGAACCAGCGCTACACGGATACGCTGTGCGGTACCAAGGTCCTGCGCCGAAGCGATTACCATCGTCTCAAGGCGGGAAAGGCCTATTTCGGAGACTTCGATCCGTTTGGTGACTTCGATCTGATCTTCGGTGCCTCGAAACTCAACCTGAAGAGCATTGATATTCCCATTCGCTACGCAGCGCGCAGCTACGGCGAAACGCAGATCTCGCGCTTCAGCCACGGCTGGATGCTGCTGAAGATGGTCGTGTTCGCATTCTTCAAGATCAAGGCCATTTGACGCCAATGGTAGTGATGTCGGCGAGGATGGTTTGAAAGCTGAGTTGGCGCGCCGGTGTCGGCCTGTTGTCAACGCCGTCCATACATGGCGATCCCATTGCGATCCGCTCGACCGGCTGACGCCGTTCGGATGGCGAGGCGGCCTCATCGTGATACTCGGATTAACGCTGCTGTCGTTCCTGCTGTGCGGCTATTTCATCGTGTATTGGCGCAACGCCGACATGGATTTCATGGTGGTCTACAACGCACTTGCACTCAATGACGGGGGCAAGCGCGCATTCTTCGACCACCCTGCCGATCTGACCATCCTGTCGGTCGAGGCATGGTTCCGTCTGCTCCACCAGCTTCGCCTGCTCGAGGCCTGGACGCTTTCCGCCATTCCCCCTGCATCGAACGGACCATCGTTTGATGCGGCGATGACGAGCGCGGTCCGCGCTGCGAGGGTGGCCGCGCTGCTGACCGCAACTGGCCTCCTTTTCCTGTTTGCCGCGCTGGCCCGTCGGATCGGCGGGGACTTGCGGGTCGCGACTTGCGGCGTTTTTGCATTCGCGTTTTCCGGCGGCTTTCAGATGCACCTGCGCATTCTGCGAAGCGAGATGATCGCCGCCGGCTTTTGCATCGCCGCCCTGATGCTGCTCATCGTCGCTGCGCGCCGGGCCACAATCTATCGGCCGCTGCTTGTCGGCCTGGCTGCATGGCTTTGCGTGCTCGGACTTCAGAACAAGGTGCAGGCGATCTTGCTTATCGCCGCTCTACCGGTGCTGGTCATTCCGTTCGGGAACAGCGCGAGCGTCAGCGTCGGGTTCTGGCGGTCGGGCTCGGGCGCGACGCTTGCGGCGACGGCAACCGCCGCGCTCGGAATTTGTGCCGCGCTGCTGGCATGGCCTCTGGCCGCCGCCGGACTCGATCCCGTTGCGGCGAGCGCCGCCGGCCTCAAGCCGCTCCTTCTGGGCAGGTTCGGCACCTATCAGATTGGGCTGGCCGGCTGGTTCGTGGGGTGGACGATCGCTTTTGCCGCGATCTGGCGGGTGAGCCTGCTGGAGACCGTTGCGACGATGTGTGCGCTCGTCATCGGCGCATCGCTCGCCACCCTGACGCTCTATATTCAATACGACGTCACCGCTCTCGTCGTCGTGTTCAATCCGATCGAGAAGATGCTGATGTATGTCGACGCGCCGGACGCATCCACGAGCGTGCAAGGCGCAGCCGGCCTTATTCTGACGGGCGTGCTTGGCGTGCTCAAGCGCTATACTTTCGTGCTGTTCACCTCGCCGCGACCCACTGTGTTTCTGACCTGGCTGATCTTTCCCGGCATCATCCTTGCCTGGCGGCAATGCAAGCATCAGGTCGCCGTTCAAGCCGCTTTCATGATGCTCGCTGCGATAGCGATCGACGCAATCGGCGTGCGGCGGGGTTTGAAGCTTGAATATTTCGTGTTCACCGATCCGCTGATCATCCTCGCCGGAATGGTGCTCCTCAACGAGTTGGCGGACATGCGCGTGAGCCGCTGGACCTTCCCGATCGGCGCCGCGCTGATCGGGCTCCATGTGGGCATCAGCCAGGCGGAGCCGCTGAAGATGGCGTTGAAGCGAAGCGGACCGGAAAGCATCTGCGAATGGCGACCAACCTACATGCCGGAGCTTTCCCTCCCGTGGTGTGCAATGCGATGAATCATTCGGCTCGTCGGGCCGACCGTCGATCGTGCCGATCGACACCGATATCGCGGACACCAAAAATGAGGTATAGGCAACGCCGTAGCCAGTTGAGCGCAGGAAACTCGCGTGCCCCTCAAAGCCGTCGTCTTCGACGCCTACGGAACGCTCTACGACATCCAGTCGGTCGCGGAGATCACCGAGGATGCGTTTCCGGGCTACGGCGAGATCATCACGCAGATCTGGCGCATCAAGCAGCTTGAATACACCTGGTTGCGCTCGCTGATGCGGCGCTACCAGGACTTTGCCGCCGTCACCCGCGACTCGCTCGCCTATACGCTGCGCGTGCTGGGCCTTGCTTATGACAGCGAGGCGTTCGAGCGCGTGATCGAGAAATATCTGCATCTCGATCTCTATCCGGAGGCGACGGCCGCGCTCACGGCCCTGAAGCCGCGAAAGCTCGCCATCCTCTCCAACGGCAGTCCGGACATGCTGAATGCGCTCGTGCGCAACACCGGCCTCGACGCCCTGCTCGATGCCACCATCAGCGTCGACGCGAACAGGATCTTCAAGCCGAGTCCGGAAGCTTACGCGCTGATCGGCGAAATGCTCGGCACCGCGCCGGACGAGGTGCTGTTCGTCTCGTCCAATCCCTGGGACGTCGCCGGCGCGAAGGCATTTGGACTGAACGTCGCCTGGATCGAGCGGGTGACGCCCGAGGCGATGGCGCTGGCTTGCGTCGAGAGCGAACTCGTGGCACCGCTGACCATGTTCAAGGCGATCCGCACCCAGATGGACGAGCTTGGACTTGCGCCGGACCACCGCGTCCGCTCGCTCTCCGAGCTGCCCGGGATCATCTCTAGGGATGACCCGGGGATCGCCGCCCGCCCGTGAGTTGTGAATGAGCCTGGAATCCGTTCGCGCCTTCTTCGCCGAGAAAGCCCCCGACATATCAGTGATTGAATCGCCGATCAGCTCGGCCACGGTGCCGCTGGCCGCCGAGGCCTACGGCGTCGAGCCCGGGATGATCGCCAAGACGCTGTCATTGCGTGTCGGCGAGCGCGTGATCCTGATCGTCGCGGCCGGCACCTCGCGGATGGACAACAAGAAGGTGAAGGCGCAGTTCGGCGGCAAGCCGAAAATGCTGGGGCTGGAAGAGGTCGCCGAGATCACCGGCCACGAGGTCGGCGGCGTCTGCCCGTTCGGGCTGAAGTCGCCGCTGCCGGTCTATTGCGACGTCTCGCTGAAGGCGTTCGACGTCGTGGTGCCGGCCGCGGGCTCGACTCACAGCGCGGTGCGCATCACGCCGGACCGGATGGCCGAGCTGACCGGGGCTGAATGGGTCGATGTCTGCGAGATCAGGCCGTAAGTCAGCGGATGCCTGATGCATTTGCCGGTCAGGAAGGCTAATGTACGGACCATGCCCGACGATAAGGTAAAACGACGGCTAACCACCGTGCTGTGCGCTGATGTGCACGGCTATTCTCGCCTCATGGAAGCAGACGAGGCGGGAACGCTGGAGACACTGCGCCGCTACCGCACGGCCATTGCCGGATTGGTGGAGCGCCATGACGGGCGGATCGTGAATACCTGGGGTGATGCCGTCATCGCCGAATTCGCCAGCGTCGTCGAGGCCGTGCAATGTGCGGTCGAGATTCAGCAGGAAATTTCCAACCAGGATTTGGACCGACCTCCGCCGATGCGTTTTCGCATCGGCATCAATCTCGGCGACGTGATGGTGGATGGTTCGGATCTTTATGGAGACGGGGTCAATATCGCCGCGCGCCTGCAAGAACTTGCCGACCCCGGTGGCATCGTGATCTCCAGCTCCGCCTATGATCAGGTGCACAACAAATTATCTGTTGGCTTCGACTGTCTCGGCCAGCGTCCAATGAAGAACATCGCTCCCGTGACCAGTTATCGCGTGACCATGAGCGGCCAAACCGCTCAAGCACGGGGCTTTCCGCCTGGCGAACGCCTGGCTTCCCAGGGCGCAGTCGCGGGCTCGCAAACTGACGCCGTACACCGCGACAAGTACGAATCATCCACATGGATGCGCTTGGCTTCAGATGGGCTGGCGAAGCTGCCCCGCCCGGTCGCAGCGGCCCTCACGGTGTCGGCCTTTCTGATTCTGATCAATATTTTCACTGGCATGCACAGGATCTGGTTCCATTGGCCAGTCGCAGCTTTGCTCTTCGGTGCCATCATGCGGACGGCCCTCCGGCATCGACCTGAGTCGGACGGCAAAGGAGAGCGCTGAATGAGCCGGCCCGACCGCATCCTGGCGCTTGTCGCTGCGCACGCTCCCGGATCCTGCTCCAGGCAGCGCTAATCATCCTCGTCGTAAGGCCGGGGCTGTTCCGGCGGAGGCGGCGGCGCGGCGTTGTAACGCGGTGGCGGCGCAGCGCGATTGCGCGGAACCGGCTGCTGCGGCTGCATCTGGTTATTGGATTGGAACACCGCGCGGCAGCCGCTGGAGAGTTGCGGCGTATTCTGCTGCAAGCAAGCCGTGATGCGGCTGACGTCAGGGATCTGATCGCTGCACAGCCGCCACACATCCGGCGTGCAGGCCATCTGCTGCTCCATGGTTCCGCGATACTCTTCAGCGGATGCAGCGCTATGCGCGACGATGCCGCCGACCGCAAGCGCCACACCCAGCGCAATCCGCTCTGTTCGCATGTCCGATTCCTTCGCGAGTCTCTCGAATTCTCTTCAATCAATGAGACGCGGAGAGGTTCTGGACCAACAAAAAAATGTGAAAACGGACTGGGAACCTATTCGACCTTGCCGATCTTCTTGACCGCCGTAATCAGCCGCGCGCTGTCGGTCGCCACGAACTCGGAGAAGGCCGGCGCGTCCTGATAGGCGACGAGACTGCCCGACGTCTCGAAGGCCTTGAGCACGTCCGGACTCGTCATCACCTGCGCCATCGCCTCGCGCAGGCGGGTCGCGATCGACGCCGGCAACGTGCTCTGCGCGAACAGGCCGGCCCAAATGTACATCTCGACGTCCTTGTAGCCGAGCTCCTGGAAGGTCGGGACATCCGGGAAGCTCGCGATGCGCCGCGCGCCGCAATTGCCGAGCACGCGCAGCTTGCCGTCGTCGACCTGCGGCTTCAGCGTGCCGGGTGCGGCGGCGATCGCCTGCACGGTCCCGCTGAGGATCGCGGTCAGCGCGGGACCCGCGCCACGGAACGGCACGTGCAGCAGCTTGATGCCGGCGCTGTTTGCGAACATCTCCATCGCCACGTGCAGCGTGCCGTAGGGGCCCGACGAGCCATAGGTGATCTGGCCCGGGCGTTTCTTCGCATCCTCGACAAAATCCTGCGCCGTCTTCCACGGTGCCGAGGCCGGCACGGCGAGCAGCGTGGGATCGGCCAGCACGCGCGCGATCGGCATGAACTGCGAGACCTCGTAGGCGACGGGACGGTCGAACAGCCGGTCGGCCTCGGGCAGCACCGCAAGCGAAGACAGCGCCATCAGCAGCGTGTAGCCGTCAGGCTCGGCGCGCGCCGCCGCGGCGTTGCCGACCGATCCGCCGCCGCCGCCGGCGCGGTTGTCGACGATGACCGGCTTGCCGAGGATCCGCTCCAGAGCCTGTGCGACGGGACGCGCCGCGAGATCGGCCTGCCCGCCGGCCGGAAACGGCACGATCATCGTGATGTTGCGGGCGGGATAGGCTTGCGCAAAAGCAGGGTCCGGCAGCGCAGCGCGCAACAGCGGCAATGCAGCAGCTGCGCGCAGGATGTCGCGACGATCCATGGAAGCCCCCTCCTCGATTGTTCTTGTTTCGCTCCCAGCCTAACGTGGCGATCGGCAAGAACAAGCCGTTTACGAAGCATTAACCATGTTGGGCCGGACCCGGAACGCATCCCCCGAGCCATCGTTGCCCTCCCAGGAAGTGTGTCATGGGAAAACTCGCAACCATCGACGTCGCCCTGGACGAGATGCTGGTGAATCTCGCCGCGATCGTCCTGCGGCTTTCAAAGCCCGACGTGACGCGTACGCCGGAAGCGCGGCGCGCCCTGGCGAAATCGGTGCATCAATACGCGGTCTGCGCGAAGCGCTCGAGCGACCCGCGTGTGCACGAATTGAAGTCGCAGCTCGAAGAGACGCTGAAGCCGGGCCTGCGCATTGTCGCGCGCGACGGCGTAAAGGTGTCGTAGCCGAATTCCATCATTACTTCGCTGCTCTCTCAATGACTGATGGTCCCGCCCGCTCTATGACGGCTTTGCCTTTCCGCGCACCCGCCGCTTGCACGTGCCCGGCAGCTTCGCCGCGAGAAAATCGCCGAGCGCCTCGACGCGTGCGGGGCGCGGGCCGCCGGGCGGCGTCACCAGATGCACGGCGCCTTCGGCCTGCTTCCAGTCCTTCAGGATCACTTCGACCTCACCCGAGGAGATGGCTTCACCGACAATGAATTCGGGAAGCTCGGCAATGCCGAGACCGGCGATCAGCGCCGGCATCACCGCTTCACCATTGTTGACGCGAAGCTGTCCGCCCGGGCGCACGCTGGCCTGCTCGCCGGCCGAATTGGTGTAGTGCCAGACATTCGGCGTCGAGAGGTAGGCGTAGCTGAAGCATTTGTGCTCGGCCAGATGCATCGGATGCGTCGGCCGGCCGTGGCGCTTGAGGTAGGACGGCGCCGCCACCGTGAAACGCGGCATGGTGAAGAGCCGCCGCGCGATCAGCGAGGAATCCGGCAGCCGCGCAATCCGCACCGCCATGTCGAAGCCCTCGCCGATCAGATCGACGGTCGCATCGCTCAGATGCAGATCGACCGAGACTTCCGGATAGGTCTCAAAAAACTCCGGCAGCAGCGGCGCCACCGCCTTGATCCCGAACGTCATGGGCACTGCGAGCCGCACCAGGCCTCGCGGCGCCACCGATTGCGCCAGCGCCTCGTTCTCCGCCGCCTCACCGTCGGCGAGCAGACGGGTCGCCCGTTCGGCGAGCTTGTGCCCGGCATCGGTCAGCGCCAGCCGGCGCGAAGTGCGGTTGAACAGCCGGGCACCGAGCCGCTCCTCCAGCCGGGTCACCGCCTTGGACACCGTCGCCTTGGACGTCGCAAGCTCACTCGCGGCCCCCGCAAACGACCGCAATTCCACGACTTTTGCGAAAATCGCGAGGGCCTCGAAATCCGGGAGTTTTGCCATGGGAGCGGTCCAATCGCGACGATATAGGAAACAATTCGTTTCAACAGTTTCTATTTCTATACCACAGAGGGAGGCTTATCCAAGGGTGATCAGACATACAGGAATGGAGAAATCCAATGACCAAGAAGCTCTCAGGCAAGGTTGCACTCGTCACCGGCGGCTCCCGCGGCATCGGCGCGGCATCGGCCCGCGCTCTTGCCGACGAAGGTGCCGATGTCGCCATCAGCTATGTTGCCTCGCCCGAAAAGGCTGAAGCGGTCGTCAGCGAGCTGAAGGCCCGCGGCGTCAAGGCTCGCGCCTTCAAGGCCGATCAGGCTTCGGCCAAGGACGTCACCCAGCTCGTCAAGGACGTCGCGAAGGAGTTCGGTCATCTCGACATCCTCGTCAACAATGCCGGCGTCGCCGCCGGCGGCGCGATCGATGATTTGAACGCGGATACCGACGCGCTGGCGCGCCAGGACTCGATCAACGTGCATGGTGTGATCGCCGCGATCCGCACAGCGTCACAGTTGATGGGAGAAGGCGGCCGCATCGTCACCGTCGGCTCGATGCTGGCCGATCGCGCCTCGTTCCCGGGCCTTGCCGATTACGTCGCGACCAAGGCGGCCGTGGTCGGCTACACCAAGGGCGCGGCACGCGACCTCGGCCCGCGCGGCATCACCGTGAACGTGGTGCAGCCCGGCTCGATCGACACCGACATGAACCCGAAGGACGGCGGCGAGTTCGCTGAGACCCAGCGCAAGCAGCACGCACTGCAGCGCTTCGGCCGCCCCGAGGAAGTCGCCGCCGGCGTCGTCTTCCTCGCCAGCCCCGAAGCCTCCTTCGTCACCGGCACCGTGCTCAACGTCGACGGCGGGTTCGGCGCCTGATCAAGGCGCCCCCTCACCAAAAGGAATTACGCAGATGATCGAACTCAGACCTTTCGACAGGCTCGGCGGCGCCGACCACGGCTGGCTCAAGGCCAAGCATCACTTCTCCTTCGCCAGCCACTATGACCCGAACAACATGGGTCACGGCGCCTTGCGGGTATGGAACGACGACGAGATCGCGCCGAACACCGGCTTTCCCGCCCATCCCCACGCCAACATGGAAATCATCACCTATGTGCGCGAGGGTGCGATCACTCACCAGGACAGCCTCGGCAACGAGGGCCGCACCGAGGCGGGCGACGTGCAGGTGATGAGCGCGGGCAGCGGCATCCGCCACTCCGAGTACAATCTCGAGCCGACCAGGACGCGGATCTTCCAGATCTGGATCGAGCCGACCGCGCGCGGGGGACAGCCGACCTGGGGCTCGAAACCGTTTCCGAAGGCGGACCGCTCCGGCAAGCTCGTCACCATCGCGAGCGGCTTCCAGGACGATGCGGACGCGCTGCCGATCCGCGCCGATGCACGGGTGCTGGCGACCACGCTGAAAGCCGGCGAGAGCGCCGAGTACGATCCGCAGAAGTCGCGGCACCTTTATCTCGTGCCCGCGGCGGGGTCGGTCGAGATCAACGGCGTGCGCGTCAACGCCCGCGACGGCGCCGCGATCCGCGACGAGGACAGGCTGAAGATCACGGCACTGGAGGATTCCGAGATCGTGCTCGTCGACGCGGCGTAACGACGCAACAACCCGTCATGCCCGGCCTTGAGCCGAGCATCCATCACCTTCGCAGGGCGCTTTTCGAAGCGCGCTGGATTGCCGGGTCAGGCCCGGCAATGACAACGAACAGCACAACTCGGCGCATCGAACCCACACAACGGAGACCATCATGACCAAAGTTCTCGTCCTTTATTATTCCGCCTATGGCCACATCGAAGCGATGGCCAATGCCGTCGCCGAAGGCGCGCGCGAAGCCGGTGCCACCGTCGACATCAAGCGCGTACCCGAACTGGTGCCGGCCGAAGTCGCCAAGGCCTCGTACTACAAGGTCGACCAGGCCGCGCCGATCGCCAAGATCGAGGACCTCGCCAATTACGATGCGATCATCGTCGGCACCGGCACCCGTTTCGGGCGGATGGCCTCGCAGATGGCCAACTTCCTCGACCAGGCCGGCGGGCTCTGGGCCAAGGGTGCCCTGCACGGCAAGGTCGGCGGCGCCTTCACGGCGACTGCGACCCAGCACGGCGGCCAGGAGACGACGCTGTTCTCGATCATCACCAACCTCCTGCATTTCGGCATGGTCGTGGTCGGCCTGAACTACGGTTTTGCCGGCCAGATGAAGCTCGACGAGGTCACCGGCGGCGCACCCTACGGCGCCACCACGATCACCGGCGGCGACGGCAGCCGCCAGCCCAGCGTCAACGAACTCGCGGGCGCGCGCTATCAGGGCCGCCAGATCGCGGAGACCGCCAGGAAACTCCATGGCTGAGCTGCACGGCTAAGCTCCACGACCGACTGCATGGCTGATGCGACGCGGGCGGCATTCTCTCTCGGGAATGCCGCCCCATCTTTGTGGACAGAATATCTCACCAACCAAATGCGTTACGAATGGCTTTCGAACTCTTGTTGATCGCGCAGATGATCCGCAGGCCCGCCCAGGCACTGGCACGGCGCTGGTATTGCCGCAGCCTTTTCAGGGCCTCACGCGGCCGCTTTCACCGCGCAGGCTGCACGAAGGCGTGATCCGCCGGCGATAACACGACACACGCGACAACCGGAAGCTCGGCGCAATCGTGACGGCGCGGTGACCTGTCGATCGCGCGGGACACGCCTCAACCGCGTTCGGCTTGCTTCCTGATGAGGTCTTTGCCGATCGGCCGCACCGGTTCGCTACGCAGCACGAGCGAGGTGGTGACGGCGCCAAAGCCGGCAATACGATCCACGATCGTCTCCAGATCCTCGGGCGCCGGAACGAGCACCTTGAGCACGAAGCAGTCATCGCCGGTGACGCGATGGACCTCGATGATGTGGGGGATCTCAGCGAACCGTTTGAGGCAGGTCTTGATGTGCTCATGCGTGGTGCGCAGGCGCACCAGCGCCATCAGGCCGAGGCCAAGCGCGCGCGAATTGATCCGGGCGCCATAGCCCTCGATGATGCCGGCTTCCTCGAGCCGCTTGACGCGCTCGAAGACGGCCGGCTGGGACAATCCGACGGAACGCCCAAGCTCGGACAGCGGCACCCGCGCATTGGCCTGCAGCGCCTCCAGGATCTTCAAGTCCTTGACGTCGATCCTCCCGAAGCGATCCAACAAAATTCTCCATTCCGCCTTGAGATCATCGGCAGATGATCGATTCCGCCGATGACTTGCCATGTGATGCAGGACCGTGACCGGCCACACTGCGCCTCCATCTCAGATATCACGGAACGATCATGCACGACATCATCACCTTGCCTGGCCTCGGCGGCTCCGGAGAGACCCATTGGCAGACGATCTGGGAGCGCACCGACGCGCGCTTCACGCGATTTCAGCCGGCGAGCTGGGACCAGCCCGACCTCGACGACTGGGAACAATCCCTTGAGCGGACAGTCAGGCGCTGCGCGAAGCCGCCGGTGCTGGTCGCACATAGCCTCGCCTGCCTGCTGGTCGCGCACTGGGCCGCGCGCCTCCCCTCCGCGATCGCAGGCGCCTTTCTGGTCGCTGTCCCCGATCCGGATGGCGCCAATTTTCCCGTCCAGGCCGTTTCGTTCAGGCCGCTGCCGAACAGCCCGCTGCGCTTTCCCTCGCTCATCATCGCGAGCACGAATGATCCCTATGGCGGACTCGAGAAAAGTGAGAAATTTGCGCGCGCCTGGCAATCCGCTCTGATCGTGCCGGGTGAACTCGGTCATATCAATGCGTCGAGCGGGCTCGGCGCCTGGCCGCAGGGCCGCGCATTGCTGGACGCCTTTCGTGCGGGCCTTCGGAGCTGACGGACAAAACGACGGCGCCTGTCAGCGTGCCACCTTGCCCATCGCCCGTGCCGCAAGGGCGGCGAGCCTGGGGTGCCGGCCGCGCAGGCCCTGCGCGGCATGGTCGCGCCATGCGTAAGGCATCCCGCGCCAGGACAGCGCAACGCTGACATCGGTCAGCGGCACGGGCTCGGCGCCGAAACGGCGTTTGTAGCCCTGGTTGCCGATGCTGAGGTCGAAGCGGCGCACGCCCTCCGCATGCAGCGTCGCCATGGTGCGCTCCGTGACCAGCAGCCCCGGCGAGCAGCTCGACCAGGAATCGCCGGCGTGGCTGATGCGCAGCAGGAAATAGGTCGCACCAGACCTGACGCCGAGGGTGGTGGCGACGACGGTCTCGTCGCACACCAGCGCCGAAATGACGGCATAGCCGTCCGCAACGCCCTGGCGGGCGACCTCGCGATAGAACCGGGCATGGGCTTCGTCGTTGAGGACGAAGCGCGAGCCGAGCTTGCGCATGCGCGCCTGCTGCTGGACATCCATCACGTCCAGCAGCTCGCGCGCACGCGTGACATCAGTGGCGATCTCGAATCGCGCGCCGGCATGACGGCTGAAGACGCGCCAGCAGCGCGGCATCTGCATGCGCTTGATCGAGGCCTGGTAATCCTCGTAGTCGTCGCCCGTCAGCACGAGATTGCCGTTGAGCGAGCAGGATCCGACCCGGCCGAGCGACACCAGCGGGTTCGGCTTGCCGCCGATTTGGGCCGGCATCTTCTTCAGACGCAGCAGGTCGAAGCGGTCGGGCAGCGCGCGCAACGCGTCGATCAGCGCCTTGCCGATCGCATCCGTGGCAACCGCGTCCAACGCGGCATCGAGCGCCAGGATCGGCGCGTTGTTGTCGGAAACGCCGAGGTCGGCGAATTCGACGATGCGGATGCCGCGCCTGACGTGGCTGATCATCGGCACCATTGCGATATCCTTGCCGGTCGCAACATCGGAGACGACTGCGATCAGCGGCGCGAGATCGTGGAACGCCTCGTACCACGCGCCGAGCCAGTGGCCATGCTGGAAAGCCGTGCGGTGCCCGGCGCTCGGGCGCAGCGCGGCGTGCCGCCAGTCGCGAAGGAAATCGATCGCGATCCCAGACGTGCTGGACACAAGACCATCTGGCTTCTCGACGCTGAGGAACGTCATCCGCGCAACATACGATTACCGAATGTTTCCAGATAGATTATGTTTGCCGCTGACCACAAGTGACGCCGCTGCATATCGTTAAGCCGATGCCACTACGGCCGTCCCGGCTGCGACAAGCTGTCAGCGCGCTGTTCCGTTTGCTCGACGCATTGGAACCTCGCCAGGAAGTGCAGGCCGGCCACGGCCATCGCGAACATGAACCAGATCGGATTCTGCCGTTCGAGCAGGAAGGTTTCGGTGGCCCCGTAATACAGCCCGAACAGCCACACGGTCAGGAACAGCTTCGCCAGCGCGCCACTCCGATTATGGGCCTGCGCCGACTGGAAATTGGCGAGCGGCGCAAGCACGAAGATGAGGATCACGAGCAACAGCCCCGGCAGACCGATGGTGACCGCAAGATCGAGATAGCTGTTGTGGCTGTGCGCCGCGGACGTCGCCCATTCGGCGCCCTGGGTGGTCTGCCTTGCGGTCACGTCGTCCCAGAAAGCCGCATAGCCGTGGCCGATGATCGGCTTCTCGGCAACGGCCGCGAGCGCGAACTCCCAGATCGCGGAACGGCCGGTGAAGGTCGGATCGAGCGGAAGCAGCCGCGTCATGGCGCCGAGCGCCGGGCTCATGACACTGCCGACCGTCAGCAGGTTCATCACGACCAGCGGCACGAAGCAGATGATCCGCTTCAGCCACAGGCTCGGCGTGACATAGACCAGCGAGGCGAGCGCGTAGATCGCAAGACACAGCACCGACGACGTCTTGCCGCCGGTGAAGATCAAGAAGATGCCGGCCAGCGCGGCGATCGTCGGTCCCATCACGAACGACCCGACGCCGCACAGGTAAATGCCGACATAGACCAGGATGGTCATCACCGGCGAGGCGATGTTCTTGTGGCCAAAGCTGCCGCGCCAGTCGCCGGCCAGCTGCGGCTCGGTGACATCGAGCGCCGTGTGGATCGAGTATTGCGGGGCGAGGAAGACGCCGAGATAGCAGAGGACGAGCAGCACGAGCGCCGCGCCGCCGAGACAAAGGTTGAATCCGCGCTGCGTCGGCGGCAGCAACGGCAACAGGACCGCGAGCGACATCACGCTGGCCGCGAGCACAAAGCGCTGCATCGAAACGCCGCGGCTCTCGGAGAGGGCGATGTTGATCAACAGCCAGCCGACCAGGCAAAGATGCAGCGGCGTCACCAAGCTCTTCAGCGCGGGCGCATCCGTGGCGGCGACGAACAGCACCGCGACCGCGGCCAGCAGCCCCCAGGAGACATAGGTGAGCGCCATGCGTCCGCCGACGACGGTGGTGACGTCCGCGTTGCGCAGGTCGGGAAACGGATCGAGCGTCACCAACACGAGAAGCAGCGCCGCGACCGCGACGAGACAACGCGCGGCCCGCACGGCATTCAGCTCCGCGAGGCCATCGCGCAAGACGTAGCCGAACGATCGGGTCTCGACGTCAGTGATCTCGGCGGCGCTGCGGTCCATGGCTCAAGGCAGGTAATGAGGCCGGGGAAGCTTCAGGTCTTAGCCCATCCCTGTTAAGCATTCGTCAACCACTCTCGCCCGGGTCTGCGACACTGGCGGCTTCCGCACGATGCTCCGCGCGATCTCGTAATATTGCAGCGCGCGCTGCTCCAGCGTGAGATTGTCGAGGACATACCCCCGCGGATCGAACTTGTCGGCGGCGCACCCGGCCCAGAAATCGTCCCAGCCCGCCTCGAACCCGTCGGTGTCCGCGAATCTGGCACCGCAACGATCATCCCAGTACGGCACCGACGACACCGGCGCGAACTGGACGCGATGCGGATAATAATCGGGGTCGCGCCAGGGCCCGCCCGGATCCCAGGCGAGCACCGGCACACCGCAGGACAGGGCCTGCTGATAGGCGATGCCCTGGCTCTCGTTCTGGCACAGGAAGATCATCGCACGCGATTGCGCGAGAGCTGTCTGATAGTCTTCTTCCTTGTAGCTGCCGTAACGCAGCTCGATGAACGAGCGGCCTTCCCTGGCGAGCCGGGCGCGGACGGGCTCGATCAGCTCCGGCGCATAGCGCTCGCGGTCCCAGTGCACCTTGTCGTAGATCAGGACGTCGACGCTCTTTTGCGACGTCGGCGACGGTGCCCACAGATCCGTGTCGATGCCGACCGGCCAGGCCTCCGTGTCGGGCCAATGCGGCCGGTACATGTCGACGTACCACGGGCCGGGCACCACGACCTTCTTGACCGGCAGGCGCTTGAACAGGTCGGGATCGTCGAGCGGATGATTGTGCGCGGCGACACCGAGCAGGATCGGATTCTTCCACGCGAACTTGTCGAGCAGGAAGGTGCGGCCGATGATGCAGGCGAGCTCGTCGGGATGCCGCGCGATGTAGCCGTAGTCGTTGACGCGGTAGCGGATGCCGAGCCGATCGAGGCCCGCACAGAGATTGAGGAACACCCGCAGCTGGCCGCTCATCCTCGGCTCACCGAGCAGCATGCGGCGCGCCATGCGCCGCAGATGCCGGTCGCCGGGAAACCAGCGATCGTCCTTGTCCTCGTAGAAGAGGTTGAGGATCATGTCGTCGGGATCGTGGTCGAATGTGTTTGCGGGCACTGGGTCCATCCGCGGCAGCCAGGTGCGCATTCTCGCATGGGACCGGCTGTCGCACTCTTCCAAATTTGCCACAGGCTTAATGCCGGCGGCTTAACGCTAATCTACGAAACCGCCGCGGCGCCGGCGTTCGCGACAGCGATTTTGTCCGCAATGCGAGTATCATTCGCCGCGGCCTCGGTTGCAATCGATCGCATCGCCAATGCGCCCTGGTTAACAGATCCTTAAAAGACGAGCCCCAGCTTGATCACCGCCGAAGACGTTCTCGAATTGCCGGCCTCGTCACGGATCGATCCGGCGGCGCGCCAACCGCTGCAGGTCGGCTCGACCATCTCGGTGTCCGTCGTGATTCCGGCCAAGAACGTCGCGGCCTATGTCGCGGAAACCCTCGCCAGCGCACTGGCGCAAGGCGAGGTCGGCGAAGTGATCGTCGTGGACGACGGCTCGACCGACGACACCACCGCCATCGTCCGCACCATTCGTGACCCGCGGCTGCGCCTGATCAGCAACGACTCCGCCGGCGTCTCAGCCGCGCGCAATCTCGGCGCGCGACATGCGAGCGGTCAGTGGCTGCTCTTCCTCGATGCCGACGACCGCCTGCGCCCAGGCGCGGTCGGGGCGCTGCTTGCGGCTGCGCGCGGTGCTCCCCGCGCGGTTCTCGTCTACGGCGACTACAACACGATCGACAGCGAGGGACGGCAGATCGGCCGGCGGGATATGTTGAAAGGACGCCGCAAACCGTCCGGCGACGTGCTGGCGCGGCTCGCGGCCGGCAACTTCATCGTCAATGGCGGCCTTGCGCTCGCACGTGCGGAGGCTTTCCGCGCCATCGGCGGCTTCGACGTCTCGCTCAGATATTGCGAGGACTGGCACTGCTGGTGCCGGCTCGCCGCGATCGGCGAGTTCGAATTCGCGCCAAAGCTTTTGCTCGACTACCGCCTGCATACCGCCAACACCATGAATGCCGCCGTGCGGACGCCGCAGGACTTCTTCCCGGCGATCGCGCGGGTGTTCGACGACGGACTGATCATGGCAAGACTGCCCGTCGGCACGGCAGCCGGGCTGCGCCGGGCCGCCGAGGTCCATCTCGTCACTTATTCGGCGATGCAGGCGGTCCGCTTCGGTCGATATCGCGATGCCTTCGCCTATCTCGGGATGATCGGCCGCCGTTCGCTCAAATCGCTGCCGCGCGCCGCGGCCAGGATCGCCCTCGCCTGCTTCGGCATCTAATCCTGCGGCATCAGGACACGATCTTCGAGGCTTCGTAGGGCTTCGGCTCGATGCCGAACGCCGCGAGCACGGAGCCGAGCGCGACCATCACGGGATGCATCGCCACGACGGCCTTCGACGATGGCAGCAGGCCGGCCGTGCGCACCAGCGACAACGGCAACCTTGCGAGCATCTGCACAAACACCCGCACCCGCGCCGCCGCGCCCTGCGCGGCCTTGGACTGCACGCGATAGTTGATCGCGCCGATGCGCAGGCCTCGCTTTGCGATCCAGCCGAGGCTGGTCCGGCTTTGCGGCACCGTCTCCGTGATGACCGCCTCCGCCGTCCAGTGGAATGTCATGCCGGCATCACGGCATCGCACGAAGAAGTCGCAGTCGCCGCCGCCGAGGAAGTTGAAGCGCAGGTCGAAGGCGGGGCGGTCGAACCGCTCGAACGCCGCCCGCGTGATCAGGCAGTTGCCGCAGCCATAGATCAGCGGCACCGCGCCGCTGTAGTCATAGGCGGGACGGAAGGCGGGATGGCGCGCAAGCCAGGGCCTGCTGTCGTCGTCGAAGACCGGGAGCACCGGCCCGCCGACCACGTCGGCTCCGGTGGCCTCCGCAGTGCGAACCATCAGCTCGAGCCAGTCGGGCGAGGCGATCTCGTCGTCGTCGATCATCAGGAAGCGGGTCGCGGCGGGAAACAGCGCCTGCGCCGTCTCGAACGCGGCGTTGATCGCCTGGCAGTTTCCCTGCCGCCTCTCGACCAGGCAGACGCCCTGGAGCCTGCCGGCGGCGAGATACTCCGCGGCGACCGGCGCGCTTTCCCGTCCCGCCGCGTCGTTCTCGACCATGACGACGGCGAAGGAGCGCGGGGTGCGCTGGCTGGCGAGCGAGTCCAGCGTCAGCCGCAGGTGCTGCGGGCGGCGAAAGCAGGGAATGCAGACGACGATGCCGACCGACAGGTCGATGACCCGGGAGCTCGCCGCGATCTCCCGATTGGGATCGCGCACGGCATCCGAGATGCGCGCGGCGGACAGGTCTGTCGGGATCAATGTCATGACGCTCTAGATGTCCGAGATGTGTTGAAAAAGCCCTGCTTCGATCCCGCGGATCGGTGCCGTCCCACGACGGCACATCGCCGCGGGACAAATGCGTCCCGAAACGAACGGCCGTCGCGAGGCTCGTCACGGCACCAGGCCGATCTCCCGCCGTCCATACGCTTAACCGCTTTCGCGTGTTTCTCCTGCGAAACCCTGCGCGCGTGATACTGCAATTCGCGGTCCACCGTGCCAATGGCGGCCGGCGCGGACGATACGGTAGTTAACGCCTGTGCGCATTAACCCGACCGTAAGCACCGCGACGGGTGAAGCGTCGCAGCATCGGATTTGCTCTACGGGCATGCGGGATTTTTCCTGTAAATTTGAGTCGAACAAGCGCGGTCAGAAAATATGAACAAGCCAGCCACGATTGATTTCGCGACAGCCACGACGATCCCGATGGCCGCGGCCGCTGCGCCCGCTCAGGCGCTGCACGATCTCGTCCCCGGTGAAGCCCGCGACAGCCTGCTCGCCGTCCACGATTTGCTGCGCCGCGAACTGCCGCAGGGCCAGCTCGCCACCTATGAGGCCGGCGGCGGCTCGTGCAGCGTTCTGCCGCCGGAATTGCTGAGCCGCAGCAAGGTCACGGTCGTCGACATCGACGAGGAGCAGGTGCGCAACAACAGCTATGCGGACGAAGCGATCCTCGGCGACGTTCAGACCTACCGCTTCGGCCGCGAAAGCTTCGATCTGGTGATCTGCTACAACGTGATCGAGCATCTGCCCCAGGTCGATGCCGCGCTGCTGAACTTCCGCGACGCGCTCAAGCCGGGCGGGATGATCCTGATCGGCGCACCCAATCCGCACTCGCTGTCCGGCGTCGTCACCAAATACTCGCCGCACTGGTTCCACGTCTGGTTCTACCGGAATATCCGCGGCATCAAGGATGCCGGCCTGCCGGGCGAGCCGCCGTTCCCGACCTTCTTCCATCCCCTGGTGACGCTGCCGAGGCTCGAAGCGTTCGCTGCCGCCAACGGTCTGGAGATGATCTACCGCCGTGAGGTCGAAAGCCCACGCTATCCCGAGATGCGCCGGCGCAAGCCGCTGTTCGCAGCCCTGGTCGACGCCGGCGCCTCTGTCATGAACGCCGTGCTTCCGCGCGGGACCGATGTCCGCCGCGGCGACTATCACGTCATCCTGCGGAAGAGCTGACAGCCATGACACGCGCGCGCCCGGTCGCAAGGAGAGCGAAGCTCCGCGGCCACGCAGCGCGCGGTAACGAACCGTTAATCTCCGAGGGACCCCGCGATCCCGCATGTCACGGCGATGCGTCGAAGAGTGGCCTGCGCTTAAACGCTTTGTTTGCCATTTCGGTGAATAGTCCCTCAATGAGTATGGTTAATTTTCCCTGTTGCGTTGATTGGGCACCTATATCCCTGGTGCGTGGCAAGAAACGAAGACTAACCCCTCAGCACGCGATAGTTGGAATGAAAGCTGGGGCTCATGCTTGACTATAACCAGCCGATAGATCGGGCCCGACCGGAGGCCCCGCAGCAGCGGCCCCAGACCGGCTTCAACGTGCTGGAGCTCGTCAACCTGCTCTGGCGACGGAAGATCGCGATTGCCGCTGCGGCGCTCCTCGGTGCGACGCTTGCCGTCACCGCTGGCAAGAGCCTGACACCCCGCTATACCGCCACTGCCCAGCTCTACGTCGATCCGCGCGAGCTTCAACTCGTTGATCGCGAGCTCACGCCGCGCGCGCAGGATGTCTCCGGCATGTCGATGGTGGTCGAGAGCCAGGCGCGCCTGATCACCTCGAACAGCGTCTTGCTGCAGGTGATCCAGCAGGCCAATCTGGACAAGGATCCCGAATTCGGCGGCGGCGGTGACGGCAACAGCCTGATGTCGTCGCTGCTCGGCCTGATCGGCCTTCAGCCCCGCGCGCCCTCCGCCGCGGAGAAGAAGGAAGTGCAGCTGGCGGCCCTCGAGGCGCTGAACCGGCACATCACGATCCGCAAGACCGAGAAGAGCTTCATCGTCGACATCGAGGTCTGGTCGACCGATCCGGCGAAGGCGGCGATGCTCGCCAACACGCTGACCAGCGCCTACCTGATGGAATCCCGCAACTCGCAGGCTTCGGCCGCGCGGCGCGCCACCAACGATCTCTCCGGCCGCCTGAAGGAGCTGCGCGAGCGGCTGCGCAACGCCGAGACCGTGCTCGCGACCTACAAGGCCCAGAACAATTTCGTCGGCACCCAGGACGCGCTGATCAGCGACCAGCAGCTTTCCGCCAGCAACCAGCGGCTTTCAGCCGCCCGCGCGGCGACGATGGATGCGCAGGCGCGCCTGGACCAGATCGAGGCGAGCCGCCGCACCACAGCAGATGCCGGCGCGAACACCGAGACACTGCAATCGCCGACCATCGCGAACCTGCGAGCGCAATACGCCGACGCGCGCAAGAAATATGCGGAGCAGGCCGGCGAGCTCGGCCCGCGCCACCCGGCGCTGCGCCAGACCGAGAAGCAGGTCGAGGATCTCAAGCGCACCATCAACGAAGAGATCGACCGCTTCGCCCAGTCCGCCAAGAACGATCTGACGCGAGCCCGCGACTTTGAAGCCTCGCTCAACCGGGCGTTGGAGGCGCAGAAGCGACAAAGCGTCCAGCTCAGCCAGGCCGCCGTGCGTCTGCGCGAACTGGAGCGCGAGGCCGATGCCAGCCGCGACGTCTATCAGTCCTTCCTCAAGCGCTCGCGCGAGACCGAGGAGCAGGAGACGCTAAACACCTCGGCGGCCCGAATCATCGGCGAAGCGACGGTGCCGCAGCGGCGCTCGTTCCCGCCGGCGATGAGCATGTTCGCCATGATCGGATTCACCGTCGGCGCAATCGCTGCTGCGAGCTGGTTCGTCGCAGCCGAGCTGCTGCTCGCCGGCGCACCCGCGTCCGCGCCCGCCCGTCCCAATCGCACTCCGGCGCCGCAAGCTCCCCGGACTCCGGAGACGTCGCGGGCTCCGGAGACTGCGCGGGCCGAGCAGGATTCACGCATCCCGGAAGTCGTGTCCGCTCTGCCGGAACTCGCCGCACCACCGCTGCAACCTTCGATCGCCGAAAAGCCCCTGATCGAAAAGCCGCTGATCGCGCGGCTCCAGGAAGCCGACGTCATCCACACGCTCGGTGCCATTCTCGCCACCGGTGGCGACGGCGTCGATCTTACCCGGCTGGGCTGGCCGACGCTGCGCCCCGGCTTTCCGCTGACGACGCTGCTCAACGCCTGGCGCGACATGCGCGCAGCGGTAACCCGGCGCGCCGGCGGCAAGGCGATGCCGGTCATCGCGCTCGTCGGTGCCGGTGAGACCACCGGGCGCAGCGTGACCGCGCTGAATTTCGCACTCGCTGCCGCGCGCGACGGCGCTCGCGTTTTGATGATCGATGCCGACCATCAGGCACACTCGCTCTCGAACAAGGTCAACCGTTCCGGCAAGGTCGAGCCGAGCAAGCTCGGCTGGCTCTCGATCGGCAGCAAGGCCGCGCGCGAGATCAAGACGGTCAACGGCATCTCGGTATTGCCGGCCGGCGAGAACGATGCCGGCAAGGCCACCGAGGCCATCCGCAAGGCGATCACGCAGGCCCGCTCCGCCGGCGGCTACGACCTCGTCATCCTCGACGGTCCCGCGGCGCCACTCACGGCCGGCAGCCGCAAGCTGCTCGACGACGTCGACGCGGTGGTGGCGGTGCTGCCGACCAGCCTCGACATCAACGATGGCCTGGAAGAGATATTGAACACGCTCGGCCGCGCCGAGCGCAAGCTCGTCGGCGTCGTGCTCGACGAGCTCACCCCTATGGCCCAAGCGCGCCAGCGAGGCAGACAATATGCTTGAGCGCCGCATCAATCAGGATGGCCGTGCCGCAACCGCCGAGGTGCCGCGGATCACCATCGGCGGCCTTCGCATGGCCGCGCTCGACCTGGAAGCGACCGCCGATTTCATGATCGAGGCGACCGATCCGCGCCATCGCATCGGACGTCCGCTGCACCTGACCTCGGCCAATGGCGAGGTGCTGGCGCGTTGCTCGACCGAACCGGAGACCGAACGCCTGTTCCGCGGCGCAGACCTCATCAACGCCGACGGCCAGCCGCTGGTGGCGGCCTCCAGACTGCAATCCTGGTTTCCGCTGCCCGAGCGCGTCGCCACGACGGACCTGTTTCACGTCGTCGCGCGCAAGGCTGAAGCGGTCGGCCGCACCTTCTACATGTTCGGCGCCAGCGAGGCCGAGAATGCCGCTGCGGTCGAGAACGTCCAGAAGATGTATCCCAACCTCAAAATCGTCGGCTACAGCCACGGCTATCTGCGCGGCGAGGCGCTACGTGCGAAGGTCGAGGAGATCAACGCGCTCGCACCCGATTATCTGTGGGTTGCGCTGGGCGTTCCAAACGAGCAGGCATTCGTCGAGGAATACACGCCGTTACTCACCAATGTCGGCGTCATCAAGACATCCGGCGGCCTGTTCAATTTCTTGTCGGGCAGCCGCCCGCGCGCGCCGCAATGGATGCAGAAGGTCGGGCTGGAATGGGCCTGGCGCACCATGCTCGAGCCTCGCCGCCTGTTCTGGCGCTATTTGACCACCAACCCCCGCGCGCTCTATCTTCTCTTTAGCCGCAACCGGCCCTTCAATCGCTGAGTAGACGACGACATGACCGACCGACCGATCGTCCTCGTCACAGGAGGCGCGGGCTACATTGGCTCGCATGCCTGCCGCGCCCTGACTGCCGCCGGTTATCAACCCGTCGTTTATGACAATCTTTCGACGGGCCATCGCAACTTCGTCGCCGGCCCGCTGATCGCCGGCGATCTGCTCGACGGCGCGGCGCTGGCGCGCGCCTTCGCCGAGCACAAGGTCACGGCGGTGATGCATTTCGCGGCGGCAAGCCTCGTCGGCGAGTCCATGACCGACCCGCAGAAATACTACGTCAACAACGTCCAGGGCACGCTGTCGCTGCTGCAGGCGATGCGGAGTGCAGGCTGCCGGCGCATCGTGTTCTCCTCGACCGGCGCCGTCTACGGCAACGCCGATTCCAAGGCACTGCCGGAAGACTTCCCCTGCGCGCCGATCAATCCCTACGGCGCGTCGAAATGGATGATCGAGCGCATGCTCGCCGATTATCGCGCGGCCTATGGCTTCGGCGCGTTCTGCCTGCGCTATTTCAATGCCAGCGGCGCCGATCCGGCCGGCGGCATCGGCGAGCTGCGTGACAACGAAACCCACCTCATTCCGCGCGCCATGATGGCACTCCAGGGACATGTCGATTTCGCATTGTTCGGCGACGACTACGCCACGCCCGACGGCACGGCGATCCGTGACTACGTCCACGTGACCGACCTGGCGGCCGCGCACCTTGCGGCGTTGAAGCTGCTGGAGGAAGGACATTCCGGCGGCAGTTTCAATCTCGGAACCGGTGCGGGCTTCTCCGTGCGGGAGATCCTTGACGCGATCCGGCGGGAAACCGGGCGCGAGGTGCCGCACACCGTCAAGCCGCGCCGCGCCGGCGATCCCACTTATCTGGTCGCCGACCCCTCCGCCGCGCGAAAAGTGCTGAACTTCGCGCCGCGCCACTCCGACCTCTCCACCGTGATCCGGACCGCCTGGGCCTGGCACCAGAAAGCGCATCCACTCAAATCGCGCTAGGCGCCGTATTATCCTTGCTGGTCGGGACCCTTAGCGGCTAAAGAGATTGTCACAGTCAGCGGCGGCGACCATGCCGGCCGCCCTTGGCCGCCAATGGAAGCGGCACACGTGGCTCGACCAACAGCGCGAGCCGATTTTTCACAGCGAAGGCCACAATCGAGTCCGCGCATCGGCCTGCTTTCAGGCGCGGCCCAAGGAGCACGAATGCATCAGGCCGCAAGCCTGCAATTCGAGCGCGTGATGGGCGAGCTCGTCCTCTGGCATGCCGTGCCCGAGGACAAACGCTCGCCGGCACCGGCCTGGTGGTGGGGACCGGCGATGGCGGTGTTCGACGCGCGCGAACCGATGCGGCAGGCCTGGTGTCGTGAACTCGGCCTGGGCGACGGCTCGAGCTTTGCCGAAGGCGCGCATACCCTTCTCACGCTGTTCGCCGAACAAACCTCGCTTGCCTGGCCGGATGATTTTCCGTGCAAGGCGGCAATCAGGGAAGAGGACCTCCGCGAACTGCATCCGCAGCCGTCAGACGGCAGCGCGTTTCAGCCGTGACGCGGCGGCTTCGGCCGCGCCCAGATCGGGCTCCGGCTGGAGCGGCGGCGCAACGGGCAGGACCATCGGCCGCAGCAGTTCGGCCATCTCCCGCGCCGGCAGCGGCTTCGAGATCAGGAAGCCCTGCATCTCGTCGCAGCCGTGGGTGCGCAGGAACGCCTCCTGTTCGGCGTTCTCGACGCCTTCAGCGACGACCGTCATGCCGAGCGCCTTGCCCATGCTGATGATCGCCTGTGCGATCGCCTGGTCTTCCGAATCCTGCGGCAGGTCGCGCACGAAGGAGCGGTCGATCTTGATGGTGTCGATCGGGAAATGCTTCATCAGGGACATCGACGAATAGCCGGTGCCGAAATCGTCGATGGCGAGGCGGATGCCACGGCTCTGGATGGCGTCGAGCACCTTCAGCGCGCGCCCGACGTTGCGCATCATCATGCTCTCGGTAACTTCCAGCTGGAGCAGCACCGGCGACATGCCGCTTGCGGCCAGTGCCTCGTCGACGTCCTGCAACAGATGCTCGTCGGCGAACTGCCGCGGCGACAGGTTGACCGCCATCGACACCGGCAGCAGGCCGCGGCGCTGCCAGGCCATGGCCTGCGCGCAGGCCTCCTTCACCACCCAGCGGCCGATCGGCACGATCAGCCCGGTTTCTTCCGCAAGTGGAATGAACTGCGCCGGCGAAATGCTGCCGAGATCGGGGTGGGTCCAGCGCAGCAGCGCTTCCACGCCGGTGATCTGGCCGGTCTCCATGTCCACCTTGGGCTGGTAGTTCAGCGAGAACTGGTCGCGCTCCAGCGCCCGGCGCAGCGCGCTCTCCAGCGACAGCCGCTCGATCGACTGCGTCTTCACTTCCTTGGAGAAGAAGCGACAGCCGTTCTTGCCGTCCTCCTTGGCGAGATACATCGCCATGTCGGCGTTCTTGGTCAGCGTCTGCGCGTCGGAGCCGTTGGCCGGGTACATCGCGATGCCGATCGAAGCCGTGGTGTGGCACTCGTGGCCGGCCAGCTCCATGGGCTCGGCGAGCGCCGCCAGCAGCCCGGACGCGATGCGCTGGACGTCGTCGATCTCGCCGCATTGGTCGAGGATCACCACGAATTCGTCGCCGCCGAGCCGCGCCACCACGTCGCTTGCCCGCAGCGCACCGCGCAACCGGTTCGCCACTTCGAGCAGGAGCAGGTCGCCGGCCTCGTGGCCCAGCGAATCGTTGATCACCTTGAAACGGTCGAGGTCGATGAACAGTACCGCAAAGCGGTGATCGTGGCGCTGAGCTTCGTCGATCGCCTCGCGCAGCAGCCCGTTGAACGTCTCGCGGTTCGGCAGGTCGGTCAGGCTATCGTGCGAGGCGAGATATTCGATCCGCTCGTCAGCTTCGTTCTTCTCGTCTGCCCGATCGAAATTCTCCATCGCGAAGGAGACGTTGTGGGCGAGACGCTGCAGCAGCTCGACGAACTCGGTCGTGAAAGTGCCCGGTTCGGTCGACATGTAGATCATGACGCCAACGGCCTGATCATGCGCGACGAGCGGGAACGCCGCACCCGACCGTGCGCCATCGGCGCGGACGATGGGGTGGAATACGCGAACGCGATCGTCGTTGAGATAGTCGTTGCTGATGCAGGGCTGGCGGGTGCGGAACGCCGTGCCGCTCATGCCGCGGCCTTCCGGCCGGTCGGGGTCGACGGAGAGACGGACGCTGCGCGTGGTGTCGGCGGACGGCCCAGCGCTCGCGACGATCTCGAGCTGGTCGCTGTCGGCCCTGGCCAGTGCAATCGTGGTCGAGGTGAACTTGGCGCCGTCCGACGCCGCAAGGCACACGAGGTCGAACAGCTCGGCGCGCGACTTCGCCCGCATGATCGCTTCGTTGGTGGCGCTCAGCGCCGCAAACATGCGCGTCAGGCGCTCCTTCTGCGCCTCGGTGCGGGCCTTTTCCTCGGCGCGATCGAAATTATCCAGTGCGAACGACACGTTTTCGGCCAGGCGCCCGAGCAGCTCGACCATATCTGGCGTGAATGTGTTCTCTTCCGGCGCGAGGAAAAGCAGGATGCCGATCGGCTCCTGGCCCGCCCGCAGCAGTGGGAAGCTGGCAGCGGCCCGGGTTCCGTCTTCAGCCGCCTTGGAATGCCAATGCGCCGATCGCGGGTCGTTGAGATAGTCGTTGATCACACTGGGCCGGCGCGTGCGCAATGACGTGCCGATGATTCCCCGACCCTCGGGATGATCGGGAGAGACGTCGCAAGTACGTCCAACCATTCGCTCCTGGAGGCGTCCCTTGACCGCGACGACGCGAACCAGCTCGCGTTTTTCGTCCGTGATTCCGATGGTCGCCGACGCGAAGACGCCACCGAGCACGGCCGCCTGGCACGCAACCTCGAACAGCTCCTCGCGGGTCTTGGCGCGCATGATGGCCTCGTTCGTGGCGCTCAGCGCCTCGAACATGCCGCTCGACCTGCTGCGCTGCTTGTCTGCCTTCGCCTTCTCGTCGGCACGGTCGAAATTCTCCAGCGCGAAGGCGACATTGGCCTGCAGCTTGCGCAGCAACTCGACGAATTCACCCGTGAAGGTGTCGCGCTCCGGAGAGTTGAACAGGAACACGCCCTCGACGCGATCGCCGTTGAAGAGCGGCAGCGCCGCGGAGGACGCAATCCCGTTGCGACGGGCGCTCGGCTGCCAGGGCTTGATGCGGTCATCGGACAGCACGTCGTTGCTGACCGCGGGCTGGCAGGTGCGGAACGCAGTGCCGGTCAGCCCCCGGCCCTCGGGCACCTGGTCGGAGGTCGAGAATTTGAAGCTGCGGACCTGGTCCGCATTCGGTCCATAGCAGGCGACGACGCGCAGCAGCTCGGCGCGACGATCGGCGAGCGCAATGGTGACCGAGGTGAACTTGGCACCCTTGGCCGTCGCCTCGCAGACGAGGTCGAACAGCTCGGAGCGCGACCGCGCGCGCAAGATCGCCTCGTTGGTGGCGCTGAGCGCCGCATACATCCGGGCCAGGCGTTCTTCTTCCACGGCGATCCTGGCTTTGTCAGCCTCGCGTCCGAAATTGTCCAGCGCGAACGAGACGTTCTCCGCCATCCGCAGCAGCAGCGCGACGATCTCCTCGTCCTTGGCCCAGGACCGGCTGATGAAGAACAACAGGACGCCGACGCTTTCGCCGCGCCTGATCAGCGGCGCGATCACGCAGGCGGCAACGCCGGTGTTGATGTTGGCCTGCTCCCACGGCGAGCCCCTGGTGCGGCTGGCGAGATCCTCCTCGACGATGGCTTTTTGCGTCCGGAACACCTCGCCGGATATGCCCCTTCCATAGGGATTGTCCGGATCGATCGAGTAGCGGGCCTGGGTGACCAGTTCGAGGTTCTGTCCGGTGGACGCGACCGGAATCATCCAGTGCGAATCCGGTTCGCGGAGCAGAACGATGGTCGCCAGCGACTTGCCGCCATGGACGGAGGCGTCGCACACGAGCTGGTACAGCTCCTGCTCGGTCTTGGCGCGCAGGATGGCTTCATTGGTTGCGCTGAGCGCGCCGAACATGCGGTTGAGCCGGCGGGTCGCCCGCTCACCGGTCTGCCGCGCGGTCTCGCGCGCGTAATTGTCCAGCGCATAGGAAATGTTGGCCGACATGCGCTCGAACAGCGACACCATCTGCTCGTTCAGCGAGCCTGCCTCGCGGCGGGTCACGTACAGCACGCCGACGCTCTTGCCGTTGCAGAGCAGCGGCAATGCTGCCGCCGCGCCGATCCGGGCCTCGGCCGCGCCCGCGCGCCACGCCAGCGATCGCGGATCGTTCAGATAGTCATTGCTGACGCACAGTTTCTGATCGCGAAAAGCTTCGCCGCCAACGCCCAACCCTTCGGGTGTGCCGGCGTCCGTCGTGATCGTGATGGAGCTCAGCCGCGGAATGTCATCGCCGCAGCCGGCCGCAAACTGCAGCCGCCGGCCATCCGCTCCGACCAGGAACACGGCAACGGCCAAAAAATCCCCGCTCGAAAACCCGGCGTCGCAGACCTTCTGGTACAGCTCGTCCGGCGATTTCGCGTAGAGGATCGCTTCGTTTATGGCGCTCAACGCCGCAAAGGTGCGCGCGAGTGTCGTCGGCACGATCTCAGCTCCCGGGCATTTCTGCCTATTTATCCCGGGCACTTTATGAACGGCCATCGCCTAAACGGACGTTATTGCGCGCCGCAAACCATCGATCAAAGTGAACGAGCTGCGAACGCCCTTCGCCAAACCGTCGAAAATACCGCCGCGCGGGACGTATCCTCGACCGAGTGCGCGGTCTCTTTACGAATTTGCAGCCCTGTGTTGGTTTACGGGAGATTGATATCGCAGCCGCGCTTTGAGACGATGGCTGCCAACGAGCCGCCCGTTAAGGGCACCAAGCCGGGGAAACGCCATGCCGATCGTCAAGGCCGACCGCCTCACGCGCATCAGCGCTGTGCTGCTCCGTGCCGCCGGGGCTTCCGAGGAAGAGGCCGACGCGGTCGCCATCGGCTGCGTCAACGCCAATCTCGCCGGCCATGATTCCCACGGCGTGATCGCCGTTCCCACCTATATCGACCGCATCAAGGCGGGCCACATCGTGCCAGGCGCCAAATGGTCCATCGTCCAGGAATCGCCGACCACGACCGTGATCGACGGCCATTGGGGGTTCGGCTTCCACGTCAACGCCAGGGCGATGGCGCTGACGATCGAGAAGGCGAAGACCGCAAACGTCGCCGCCTGCACCGTGTTCCGGCAGAGCCATGTCGGCCGCCTCGCCGCCTATCCGCTGATGGCGATGCGCGAAGGCATGATCGGGATCGCAACCGCCGATTCCGGCCGCTCGCCGAAGCACGTGGCGCCGTTCGGCGGCAAGGAAGCGCGGCTCGGCACCAACCCGATTTCGATCGCCGTGCCGTCGGATCTCGACGCGCCGTTCTACCTGGACATGGCGACCTCGGCGGTCGCGGCCGGCAAGATCCAGCTCGCGGTCGCCCGCGGCGAGGAGATCCCGACGGGCTGGATCATCGATGCCGAGGGACGGCATACCACCGACCCCACTCAGTATCGCAAGGGCGGCGCGCTGCTGCCGCTCGGCGGCACCGAGGGCTACAAGGGCAGCGGCCTCGCCGCCATGGTGGAGGTGCTGTGCGGCCTGCTCACCGGTCTCGGCTTCGGTGTCGAGCCCACGGGGCGGCACAATGACGGATGCTTCATGGCGGTGTTCAATGTCGCCGCGTTCCGCCCGCTGCAGGAGTTCAAGCGCGAGGTCGGCGAGTTCGCACGCTATCTGAAATCGACGCCGCCATCCGCGGGCAGCACGGGGGTCTACTATCCCGGCGAGCTCGAGGGCCTGCGCGAGCAGCAGCGCCTGCGCGACGGCATCGAGATCGAGGATGCGACCTGGGACAAGCTGCGCTCACTGGCGCAGGACTACCGGCTCGACACCATCCTCGATCTGGCCTGACCGAATTTTGGAGAAAAGCAGCATGACGCGGCAGATGGTACTGGTCGGCTTCCTCCAGGCGCAGAACTGCACGAACTTGCCGAGCTCATGGCGGCATCCAGACTCACGCAATGATTCGATGTCGGCGGATTATTATCAGGAGATCGCCAGGATTCTGGAAGCCGGCAAGTTCCACATGGCCTTCTTCGATGATCGCCTGGCGATGCCGGACCGCTACGGCAATGACCACGCCCACACCGTCGAATACGGCATCCGCTGCGTGAAGATGGACCCGCTCATCGTGCTGACCACGATGGGCCTCGTCACCCAAAATCTCGGTTTGGGGGCGACCTGCTCGACCACGTACTACGAGCCATTCGACGTCGCGCGCCGCTTTGCAACGCTCGATCTGATGTCCGGCGGGCGCGCGGGCTGGAACGTCGTCACGTCGCTCAATGACGGCGA
The DNA here is from genome assembly GCF_018129995.1 of Bradyrhizobium sp. SZCCT0153. Lineage (GTDB taxonomy): Bacteria > Pseudomonadota > Alphaproteobacteria > Rhizobiales > Xanthobacteraceae > Bradyrhizobium > Bradyrhizobium japonicum_G. The sequence goes on along the minus strand of NZ_JAFCKS010000001.1, from coordinate 476,303 downwards.
GGCGCTCAACATGGGGCGCGACTCCCATCCCGAACATGATTCCCGCTACGACAAGGCCGACGAGTTCATGGAGGTCGTGCTCGGCCATTGGGACACCTGGGAAGACGGCGCGCTGATCATGGATAAAAAGAGCGGCCGCTTTGCCGATCCGAGCAAAGTGAAGCGGCTCGATCACACGGGACCGGCGTTCAAGTCGCGCGGTCCCTTCACCGTGCCGCGCTCGGACCAGGGCCATCCCGTCATCATCCAGGCCGGCGCGTCCGGCCGCGGCCAGCGCTTTGCAGGCCGATGGGGCGAGGTGATCTTCACCGCCGCGCGCAACCTCGCTGCGGCCAAGGACGGGTATGCGGCGGTACGTAACGAGGCCGCGAAGGCCGGCCGCGATCCCGACCAGATGTTCCTCTGCAACCTGACGACGCCGGTCTGCGCCGCGACCAAGAGCGAAGCCGAAGACAAGATGGCGCTGATCAACAAGCTGCCGCTCCAGATCGACGCGCTGTCGCTGCTGGCCGAAGCGCTCAACTACGATTTCGCTTCCAAGGACCTCGACGAGCCGCTGACGACGGACGAGCTCAAGAGCATGCAGGGCATTCTGGGCATCCGCGACGGCGTGCTGAAAAATTCCGGCAAGAGTAATCCGAGCGCGCGCGACTTCGTCACCTTCTCCGGCCGCGGCCAGGTCCAGGATGCGATGGTCGGCGGCCCCAAGGAGATCGCGGACAAGCTCGAAGAAATGTTCGTCGAGCGCGGCTGCGACGGTTTCGTCATCGCCGCGACCTACGTGCCCGGCTCCTACGCCGACTTCGTGCACCACGTGGTGCCGGAATTGCAGCGGCGTGGCTTGTTCCAGAAGGAGTATCGCGGCAAGACGCTGCGGGAAAATCTCGGCTTGAGGCGGCCGGCCGCCGGCGCCTGGAAAGTGCAACCGCGCGATGCAGCGGAGTAACAACGAGGACACGACATGCGCTGGCTGAAATTCACCGCCTCGAACGAGACCTCCTGGGGCATCGTCGAGGGTGATCAGGTGGTTGCGGTCGACGGCGAACCGTTCGGCGAATGGCAGCGCACCTCGCGCACGCTTCCCTTGTCGCAGGTCAAGATCGAGTTGCCGCTGATCCCGCGGACGTTCTATTGCGTCGGCCTGAACTATCTGAAGCACCTGAAGGAAGCCGCCGACAAGCGCGGCGAGGTACCGGCCGTGCCCGATCGTCCCGAGATCGGCTATCGCGCCCAGAACGCGCTGATCGCGCATGACGAGGAGGTCGTGATCCCCTCCTTTGCGACGGACAAGATCCACTACGAGGGCGAACTGGTCGTCGTCATCGGCAAGAAGGTGAAGCATCTCACCAAACAGAACGCGATGGATTGCGTATTCGGCTACACCATCGGCAACGACGTCAGCGAACGAAGCTGGCAGAAGGCCGACCGCAGCCTGTGGCGCTCGAAGAACGCCGACACCTTCAAGCCGATGGGCCCATGGATCGAGACCGAAGCCGATCTCGCCAAAATGCAGACGATCGTCAGGGTCAACGGCAAGGAGACCAACCGCTTCCACACCAACGACATGATCTTCGGCGTGGTCCCGTTCCTGGTCGAGCTGACGAAATACTTTACGCTATGGCCCGGCGACGTGATCTGGATGGGCACTGACGGCGCCTCGCCGGACATCAAGCGTGGCGACGTCGTGGAGATCGACATCACCGGCATCGGGACATTGCGGAACAGATTTGTGCGGGAGCATCGGTAGCTGTTGATCCTCATCCTGAGGAGCTTGCGAAGCAAGCGTCTCGAAGGATGAAGGCCCGGCTGCAGCCTCGCCCTTCGAGACGGCCGCTGCGCGGCCTCCTCAGGGTGAGGAGACAGATTTGAATACGCCGCAAACTCAAAACGGCAGCGCCACGCTGGTCTTGATCTCCTTCAGCACCACGTTGCTGCGGACGTAGCGAATGCCGGGGATGCGGAACATGAACTCGTCGAGGAATCTGTTGTAGGCGGCCATGTCCTGCACGACGACGCGCAAATGGTAATCGGCATCGCCCGTGGTCGCAAAGCACTCCAGCACCTCACGCCGCGTGGTCACGCGCGCGACGAACTCGTCGACGAATTTTGCGTCGTGCCGCTCCAGCGAGACGTGGAGGATGGCCGACATCGCAAAGCCCGCCTGCTCGCGCGCGACAAGGGCCGCATAGCCCCGGATGACGCCGCTCTCCTCCAGCGCGCGCACACGGCGCCAGCAGGCCGAGGTCGACATGCCGACCTCATCCGCGAGCTGCTGGTTGGTGGCGCGGCCGTCATTCTGGAGGTGGGCCAGAATCCGCGCGTCCTGGTCTTCGATCATGGGAGCCTCTCGATCCGATCGATCCTACCAGTATCTGCCACCTGGTGCAAAAATCTACCGAATTGTCGACCTGATACGGGACAAATAGGTAAGACCTACCGCCATCCCGGGCATAACCTTCCGGTATTCGGCAAATGCCGTGCGAGGCCCGCCATGGACGCCATTCCATCACTCGACAGCTACGAACTGCCTGACCGCTACGATCGCGACGAGGGCCGCGTCTTCCTCACGGGCACGCAGGCCATCGTCCGCATCGCGCTCGATCAGGTCAGGCGCGATCGTGCGGCAGGGCTGAACACCGCGGGCTTCATCTCAGGTTATCGCGGCTCGCCGCTCGGCGGCATCGATCTGGAGCTGTGGCGCATACAGGAGCGGCTGAAGCGCGACCGCATCGAGTTCCTCCCCGCGGTGAACGAGGATCTCGCCGCAACCGCCGTGCTCGGCTCGCAGCAGGTCGAGACGCAAGCCGACCGCGAGGTCGAGGGCGTGTTCGGGCTCTGGTATGGCAAGGGCCCCGGCGTCGACCGCTCCGGCGATGCGCTCAAGCACGGCAACGCCTACGGCTCCTCGCCGCATGGCGGCGTGCTGGTGGTCGCCGGCGACGACCATGGCTGTGTCTCCTCCTCGATGCCGCATCAATCCGATGTCGCCTTCATGAGCTGGTTCATGCCGACGCTGCACCCCGCGAACGTCGGCGAATATCTCGAATTCGGTGAATATGGCTACGCGCTGAGCCGATTCTCCGGCATGTGGGTTGGCTTCAAGGCGATCTCGGAGATCGTGGAATCCGGCGCCTCCGTCGCGCTGCGCCCGCCGCGCGCCTTCCGCACGCCCGACTTCACGCCGCCGCCGGACGGCCTGCATTATCGCTGGCCCGACCTGCCGGGCCCCCAGATCGAGGAGCGGCTGGAGGCGAAGAAGCATGCGGTCTACGCCTTTGCCAAAGCCAATCCGATCGATCGCCACATCTACGACATTCCCGGCGCCACTTACGGCATCGTCACGACGGGCAAGGCGCATCTCGACCTGATGGAAGCGTTGCGGCTGATAGGCCTCAATGAGGCGGCCTGCCGCAGCATCGGCATCGACGTCTACAAGGTCGGCATGGTCTGGCCGCTGGCGCTGCACGACGCCATGGACTTCGTGAAGGGCAAGCGCGAGATTCTCGTGGTCGAGGAGAAGCGCGGCATCATCGAGAGCCAGTTCAAGGAATATTTCTACGACTATCCCGGCTCAAAACCCGAGCGCATGGTCGGCAAGCACGACGAGCGAGGGGCTCGGCTGATCTCCTGGATCGGCGAATTGTCGCCGCGCGTGCTCGCCGGCGTGCTGGCGCGGCGGCTCGATCCGATTTTTCCGGGGCTCGATCTCACCGCGCGTGCAGCCGCGCTGCTGCCGGAGGCGGCGCGCACGATCAACGTCTCGGGCGCAACGCGCACGCCGTATTTCTGCTCGGGATGCCCGCACAACATTTCGACGAAGGTGCCGGAAGGCTCGAAAGCGCTGGCCGGCATCGGCTGCCACTTCATGGCGAGCTGGATGGACCGCGAGACCTCCTCGCTGATCCAGATGGGCGGCGAAGGCGTGAACTGGGCGGCCTCGTCACGGTTCACCGGCCACAAGCACGTCTTCCAGAACCTCGGCGAAGGCACCTATTATCATTCCGGCTCGATGGCGATCCGGCAGGCGATCGCCGCCAAGGCCAACATCACCTACAAGATCCTGTTCAACGACGCCGTCGCCATGACCGGCGGCCAGCCGGTCGACGGCCCCATCAGCGTGCACGCGATCGCGCACAGCGTCCGCGCCGAGGGCGTTGAGCGCATCGCGCTGGTGTCGGACGATCCCGCGCAATTTTCCCCGGCGGACCTGCCGATCGGCGTCGGCCTCCATCCGCGCGAGGAGATGGACAGCGTGCAGCGCGAGCTGCGTGACGTCTCCGGCGTCTCGGTGCTGATCTACCAGCAGACCTGCGCCACCGAGAAACGGCGCCGGCGCAAGCGCGGCGAGATGGCCGACCCGAAACGCTTTGCCTACATCAACGATCTCGTCTGCGAGGGCTGCGGGGACTGCTCGGTCGAATCCAACTGTCTCAGCGTCGAACCCAGGGAGACGCCGTTCGGACGCAAGCGCAGGATCAACCTCTCAACCTGCAACAAGGATTTTTCCTGCCTCAATGGATTCTGCCCGAGCTTCGTCACCGTTGAGGGCGCGACGCGCCGGAAGAAGAGCGCGAGCCTGATCGACGCGGTCAGCCACGCGGGCACGCTTGCCCTGCCCAACCCCGCAACGCTCGATCCTCCCTACGATTTGCTCGTCACCGGCGTCGGCGGCACGGGCGTGATCACGGTCGGCGCGCTGATCGGCATGGCGGCGCATCTCGAACGACGCGGCGTCTCGGTGCTTGATTTTACCGGCTTTGCGCAGAAGTTCGGGCCTGTGCTGAGCTTTATCCGGATTGCTGCAAGTCCCGAGGCGCTGCATCAGGTGCGCATCGACCAGGGTGCGGCCGATGCGCTGATCGGCTGCGACATGGTCGTCAGCTCCTCGCCGAAGGCGTCCGGCACCTATCGGAAAGGCACACGCGCCGTGGTCAACACCGCGGAGATGCCGACCGGAGACGTCGTCCGCTTCCGCGACGCCGACCTCGCCTCCCCCGCCCGCCTGCGTGCGATCGGTCGGGTGATCGGTGAGGATAAGCTCGACACGATCAATGCCAACGCGCTCGCCGAGCGTCTGCTCGGCGATGCCGTCTATGCCAACATCATCATGCTCGGCTTTTCCTGGCAACGCGGCCTGGTGCCGGTCTCGCTGCACGCGCTGCTGCGCGCGATCGAGCTCAACGGCGTCGCGATCGAACGCAACAGGCAGGCTTTCGCCTGGGGCCGGATCGCGGCTGCAGATCCGGACCTCTTGCCCAAAGTGGATGAAGCGCTCAAGGCCGAGACGCTCGACCAGCTCATCGACCGTCGCGCGGATTTTCTCACCGCCTATCAGGACCGCGCCTATGCGACCCGTTATCGGGCGATCGTCGCAAAGGTCCGCGACGCCGAATCTTCCGTGGACGGCACGGCGCTGACCGAGGCGGTCGCGCGCGCCCTGTTCAAGCTGATGGCCTACAAGGACGAGTACGAGGTGGCGCGCCTGCACATGCAGAGCGGGTTCCTGGACGAACTGAAGCGCGAATTCGAGGATGGCTTCAGCATCAAATATCATCTCGCGCCACCCTTCCTGCCGTCAGGGATCGACGGCCGCGGCCGGCCGCGCAAGCGCGCCTTCGGCCAGTGGATCCAGTTGCCGTTCGCCATGCTGGCGCGGTTGAAGGGATTGCGCGGCACGCCATTCGATCCATTCGGCTACACGGCGGACCGGCGCGCCGAGCGGGAGCTGATCAGCTGGTACGATGACGTGGTCAAGCGGATGCTCGACGGCCTCGATGCGGCGCATCTGCCAAATCTCGTCGCCATTGCAAAAGCCCCGATGGATATCCGCGGCTACGGGCCGGTCAAAGACGCCGCGATCGTGAAGGTCAAGGCCGAGGTCGAGCGGCTGTTCTCCGAGCTCGACGCGCCATCGCCCGCAAAGATGCGCGCTTACGGTTGACGGGGCGACGACGAGGCTTCAGCCTCTGAACCCGAGGGGTGCCCTGATGGCACCCCTGCAATCGGGTGACGCATCATGGATTTCGATCAGTTGACCTTGACCCAGGCCGCAGCCGACCTTCGCGCCGGAAAAGTCACGAGCACCGCGCTCACGACGGAAGCTCTTGCCCGTGCCAAGGCCAATGCCGATCTCAACGCCTTCGTCACTGTGGATGAGGCCGGCGCCCTGAGGGCCGCGGCTGCATTCGATGCGGAGGGGGACAGGGGCAAGCCGCTCGGCGGCGTTCCCATCGTGATCAAGGACAACATCGAGGTGGCCGGGCTACCCTGTAGCGCCGGCACGCCCGCGCTGAAGGATTATGTCCCAAAGGCCGACGCGCCGGTCGTGGCGAAGCTACGGGCCGCGGGCGCGGTCATCATCGGCAAGACCAGCATGCATGAGCTGGCCTTCGGCATCTCCGGCTACAACACCGCCTTCAAGACCGGCAAGGAGTTCGGTGTCCGCAATGCCTATGACCGCACGCTGATCGCCGGCGGCTCCTCATCCGGCACGGGCGCCGCGCTCGGGGCGCGGATCGTCGCGGGTGGGCTTGGGACCGACACGGGCGGATCGGTCCGGGTGCCGGCCGCGCTGAACGGATGCGCCTCGCTGCGACCGACCGTCGGACGCTATCCGCAACAGGGCATCGCGCCGATATCCCACACCCGCGACACCGCGGGCCCGATGGCCGCCACCATGGCCGACGTCGAGTTGCTGGACCGTGTCATTGCAGGCGGCGATGCCACGCAGCCGGCCGACCTGAAGCAGGTCCGCATCGGCATCGTGAAGACCATGCTCGCCAATCTCGATGCGGATACCGAAGCCGCCTTCCACGCGGCCGTCGCGACAATCAAGGCGCAGGGTGTCACGATCGTCGAGATCGAGATGCCGCAACTGGCTGAGCTCAACGGGCAAGCCAGCTTTCCCGTCGCGCTGTACGAGGCCTATGACGATCTGGTCGCCTATCTCGCGCATACCGGCACCGGCATCACCATCGAGGCGCTGGCCAGGGAGATCGCCAGCCCCGACGTGAAGGGTACCTATGATGGCCTCGTCATCCCGCGCAAACTGCCCGGCCCCGACGACACGCTGGTCGACGCCAGGCCGATCTACGACCACGCAATCAAGACCGCGCGTCCCGCGCTGCAGGCGCTCTACGGCAGGACCTTTGCCGATAATCGGCTCGACGCCATCGCCTTCCCGACCACGCCGCGCGTGGCGATCGCGTCCAATCCCGACTCCAGCAGCCTCGAGAATTTCGGTCTTTTCATCCAGAACACCGATCCCGGCAGCAATGCCGGCATTCCCGGCATCCAGATTCCCATTGCGCTGGGCGCCACCTGCAGATTGCCGATAGGTCTCGAGCTGGACGGGCCGGCAGGCAGCGATCGGCGGCTGCTCGCGGTCGGCATGGCGCTGGAAAGGCTGTTCGGGCGACTCCCGGCGCCGCGCCGGTCATGAATACGGATTGATCAGCTTCTGCTGCTCGGCGCTGTGGTGCACGAGCATGTCGATGAAGGTCCTGACCTTCGCCGACAGATGATGACGGTGCGGATAGACCGCGTTCATCGACATCTCGACGGGACGATATTCCGGCAGGAGGCGAACGAGGTGACCGGCCTCGAGATCGTCCTGGATGAGAAATCCGGCCATCAGGCAGACGGCAGCGCCTTCCAGGGCCACCTTGCGCAGGGCCTCACCGCTATTGGTGATGAAGCTGCCGGAGATCCGCACCGATGCCGGCGTGCCCTTGCGATCGAAGAAGCGCCAATCGTCACCGAAGGGATAATTCAAATGACGGCCGCAATTGTGCGCGGCGAGCTCGTCGAGTTTCTGCACGCGGCCATGCCTTTCGAGATAGTCGTGCGAGCAGCACAGCACGTGGCGCCAGGTGGCGAGGCTGCGGACGATCAGGCTCGAATCCGGCGGCGAGGTCATCCGCAGGGCGACGTCATAGCCTTCCTCGATGAGGTCGATTTCGGCCTCGCCCATGCGCAGATCGATCTTGAGCTCCGGATAGGTCGACAGGAGTTTCGCCACCACGGGCGCGACGAACGGCACCATGTGTGTGGCGACGTGGACCCGTAGCGTGCCGCGGGGCACCGACTGCAATTCGCTCGCGATGTCGTCGGCCTGTCCGATATCGGCGAGGATCTGGACGCAGCGGTCGTAGTAGGCCTTGCCGATCTCGGTGAGGCTGACCCTGCGTGTGGTGCGCTGAAGCAGCCTCACCCCAAGCCGGTCTTCCAGCGCCTGAACGTGATTGCTCACCATGGTGGTCGACATGTTGAGCTTGCGAGCTGCTGCAGAGAACCCACCGGTCTCGACCACGCGGCTGAAGACTTCGAGGCTGGTCAATCGGTCCATGCCGCCTGATTATCCGCTCTCGGTCGACAATCGCAAGGTATTCCCCTGGATTATCCATCCGATCATCTCGTGCAGCAGGGGCGCAGACGTTAGCAGCAATCGCTCGACAGACGCGGCAATCGCTCTGGGGCAGCCGCACCTCTGGTTCGCTAAACCCCCTGCAGACCAGGGCCGGGAGCTGGGACTATCCGCTCCTACTGGATAATCCTTCCGGCATTTCACCGATTATCGCTCGACCTGGAACGACCGATAGTCCCTGCGAGCCGATAGGAGACCGCGATGTCCGAGATGCCCCGCAGCGAGAATTTCCAGCAAGCAACTGAAATCACTGATGATTACGTCAAGCCGTCGGTGCGTATGCCGACCCGGAAGATGGTCCAGCGCGCGGCGCTGGTGCTCGCGCTCCTCGCCGGCACGGCAGCGATTGTCTATTACGGTCACGACTACTGGATCAACGGCCGCTTTCTCGAGACGACCGACGACGCCTATGTCAAGGCGGACTCCACGATCGTCGCGCCGAAGGTTTCCGGCTACATCGCGAAGGTCCTGGTCGGCGACAACGAAAAGGTCAAAGCCGGACAGGTGCTGGCGAAGATCGACGACCGTGACTTCAAGGCGGCGCTCGGTCAGGCCCGCGCGGATGTCGCCGCCGGCGAAGCCTCGGTGCGCAACATCGACGCGCAACTCGCGCTTCAGCAGCCGATCATCGAACAGGGCACGGCCGATGTCGCCGCCGCGGACGCCAATCTGAAGTTCGCGCAGGAGGAGCGCGCTCGTTACGACGACCTGATGAAGTCGGGTTCCGGCACGATTCAGCGCGCGCAGCAAACCGATGCGGCGCTGCGCGCCAGCAACGCGCAATTGCAGCATGCCAAGTCAGGCCTCGTGGCCGCACAGCGCAAGGTCGACGTGCTCACCACCCAGCGCGCCCAGGCCACAGCCCAGCTCGAACGCGCTCGTGCAGTCGCAGACCAGGCAGAGCTGAACCTGTCCTATACGGAGATCACCGCGCCGGTCGACGGCACGGTCGGTGCGCGCTCATTGCGCGTCGGCCAGTTCGTGCAGGCCGGCACGCAGTTGATGGCCGTGGTGCCGCTCGATGCAGTCTATGTGGTCGCGAATTTCAAGGAGACCCAGCTTACCCATGTGCGTCCGGGCCAGCCGGTCGAACTGCATGTCGACAGCTTTCGCGATCGCACGCTTCGCGGTCACGTCGACAGCCTTTCGCCGGCGAGCGGACTCGAGTTCGCGCTGCTGCCCCCCGATAACGCCACCGGCAATTTCACCAAGATCGTGCAACGCGTGCCGGTGAAGATCGTGTTGGACGACCACAGCCTGACCGGCCTGCTACGCCCCGGCATGTCCGCGGTGCCGACCGTAGACACCAAACCCGCCGGATGACCGTTCCAGGACTTCGTCGATGATCGAAACCGTCCGCCGAATGCATCCTGTCTCCGTCACCGGGACGAGGCTTCCATGAGCACGCTTCAACCGACCGTCAACGCCGCTGCCGACGTTCCCGCCGCCACGGCGCCCGCCGCGCCGGCGGTGTCCGCAAAAACCTGGATCGCCGTGATCGGCGCGACGCTCGGCGCCTTCATGGCAGTGCTGAACATCCAGATCGTCAATGCCTCGCTCGCCGACATCCAGGGCGCGATCGGCGCCGGCATCGACGACGGCGGCTGGATCTCGACCTCCTATCTGATCGCGGAGATCGTGGTGATCCCGCTTTCAGGGTGGCTCGCCCAGGTGTTCTCGATCCGGATCTACCTCCTCACCAACGCGATCCTGTTCCTGCTTTTGTCCGCGGCGTGCGCGCTTGCGCAGGACCTGCCGCAGATGATCGTGCTGCGCGCTGTCCAAGGCTTCTCCGGCGGCGTGCTGATCCCGATGGCCTTCACGCTGATCATCACGCTGCTGCCGCGGGCCAAGCAGCCGGTCGGCCTTGCGCTGTTCGCGCTGTCGGCGACGTTCGCGCCCGCAATCGGCCCGACCATCGGCGGCTATCTCACCGAGAATTTCGGCTGGCAGTACATCTTCTACGTCAACCTCGTCCCCGGCGCGATCATGGTCGGCATGCTCTGGTACGCGCTCGACCCCAAGCCCATGAAGCTGACGCTGCTCCGCGATGGCGACTGGGCCGGCATCATCACCATGGCGATCGGCCTGTCGGCGCTTCAGACCGTGCTGGAAGAAGGCAACAAGGACGACTGGCTCGGCTCGCCCTTCATCGTCAAGCTCTCCGTCATCGCGGCCGTCGCGCTGACCGCCTTCCTGATCATCGAGCTCACGGTGAAGAAGCCGCTGTTGAACCTGCGCCTGCTGGTCCGCCGCAACTTCGGCTTCGGCATGCTCGCGAACTTCCTGCTTGGAATCGCGCTGTACGGCTCGGTCTTCATCCTGCCGCAATATCTCGCCCGCATCCAGGGCTACAACGCCGAGCAGATCGGCATGGTACTGGCATGGACCGGTCTGCCGCAGCTCCTGCTGATCCCGCTGGTGCCGCGCCTGATGCAGAAATTCGATGCGCGCATCATCATCGGCGTCGGCTTCGTGCTGTTCGCGGCCTCCAATTTCATGAACATCACCATGACCAATGACTATGCCGCCGACCAGCTGCTGTGGCCGAACGTCGTCCGCGCCATCGGCCAGGCACTGGTGATGGCGCCGCTGTCGGCGGTGGCCACGGCTGGCATCGAGGCGGAGAATGCTGGCTCGGCTTCCGGCCTGTTCAACATGATGCGCAATCTCGGCGGCGCCGTCGGCATCGCGCTACTCCAGACCGCGCTGACCAAGCGCGAGCAGTATCACTCCAACGTGCTGACGCAGTCGGTTTCGCTGTTCGAGCAGGCCACCCGCACGCGGCTGGAGCAGCTCACGCGGTATTTCATGAATCACGGCATTCTCGACCGCGCCGATGCGTCGCATCGCGCCTATGTCGCGATCGGCCATGTCGTGCAGAAGCAGGCCTACATCTTCGCATTCAGCGACACCTTCTATCTGCTCGGCATGGCGCTGATCGTCGCGCTCGCCGCAGTCCTCTTCCTGAAGAAGGCCGGCCCGACTTCGGCCGGCGGCGCCCACTGAAATCAACCTAGCAAGCAAGGAGATCGACCATGAAACCCCGCATGAACTTCTACCAGGCAGCCCCGGACACGATGAAGGCGCTGATGGCGCTGGAAGAGCAGATCCAGTCGACGGGCCTCGAGAAATCGCTGATCGAGCTCGTCAAGATCCGGGCCTCGCAGATCAACGGATGCGCCTTCTGCATCAACATGCACACCGAGGACGCCCGCAAGCGCGGCGAGACCGAGCAGCGCATCTATCTGCTCAACGCCTGGCGTGAATCCCCGCTCTATACCGATCGCGAGCGCGCCGCACTGGCCTGGACCGAGTCGGTGACGCTGATCTCGGAGACGCACGCACCTGACGACGTCTACGAACAGGTCCGCACGCAATTCTCCGATGCGGAGACGGTGAACCTGACCATGCTGATCGGCGCCATCAATGCCTGGAACAGGATCGCAATCGCGTTCCGTGCGGTGCATCCGGTGAAGGTGAAGGCCTCGGCGGCGTAGGCCGCAGCCAAATCTCGTAGGGCGGGTAAAGCGAAGCGTGCCCACCTCTTTTGGGCAACCGCGAAGAAGACGTGGGCACGGCGCAAGCGCGCCTTTGCCCACCCTTACGATAGCTGAGTATGTGGCTTAGACCGCCGTCGCCTTGGCGAACTCCACGTAGATCTCGCGAAGCCGCGCCGCCATCGGGCCGGGTTTGCCGTCGCCGACCTTCTTGCCGTCGATCGCAACCACCGGCTGGACGAACAGCGAGGCCGAGGTGGCGAAGGCTTCCTTGGCTGCAAGCGCTTCGGCGACCGTGAACGAACGCTCCTCGACACGGAGCTGGCGCTCCTCGGCGAGCGCGACCACCGCCTTGCGGGTGCAGCCCGGCAGGATCGCGTTGGAGTTCTTGCGGGTCACGATGACGTCGTCCTTGGTGAGGATGAACGCCGAGGACGAACCGCCTTCGGTGACATAACCGTCTTCGAGCATCCACGCTTCGCCGGCGCCGGCTTCGGCTGCGGCCTGCTTCGCCAGCACCTGGGCCAGCAGCGCCACGCTCTTGATGTCGCGCCGCTCCCAGCGGATGTCGGGCACGGTGATCACGTTGATGCCGGTCTTGGCTGCGGCCGAACCGATGATGTCTTTCTCCGAGGTGAACATCACCAGGCTCGACTTGACGTCGCCCTTGGGGAAGGCGAAGTCGCGGCCCTTGTCGGCGCCGCGCGTGACCTGGAGGTAGACGAGGCCGTTCTCGACCTTGTTGCGCGCAATCAGCTCCTTCTGGAGCTCGGTGATGCGCTCGAGCGTCTCCGGAAGCTTCAGCTTGATCTCGCCGACCGACCGCTCCAGCCGCGTCAAATGCGAAGCGTTGTCGATCAGCTTGCCGTCGAGCACGGCCGAAACCTCGTAGATGCCGTCCGCAAACAGGAAGCCGCGATCCAGGACCGAGATCTTGGCGTCCGAGAGCGGGACGAATGAGCCGTTAACGTAGGCGATCGAGTCCAAGGCAGGTCTCCTGGCGGGAATAGGGATTACCCGCCGGTATAAGGGATTTGTTGTTGCCACGAAACCCTCAACCCGTCATTCCGGGCCCGCGCCGGGCGGCACGTCCCGGAATGACGGCGGGATCAGTGGGACAAGATCTTCGACAAGAACTTCTGCGCGCGGTCGCTGCGCGGCTTGCCGAAAAAGTCTTCCTTCGCCGCGTCCTCGACGATCTCGCCGCGGTCCATGAAGATCACGCGGTTGGCGACCTTGCGGGCAAAGCCCATCTCGTGGGTGACAACCATCATGGTCATGCCTTCATGAGCGAGATCCACCATGACGTCGAGCACCTCGCTGACCATTTCCGGGTCGAGCGCCGAGGTCGGCTCGTCGAACAGCATCACGATCGGGTCCATCGCAAGCGCACGCGCGATCGCGACGCGCTGCTGCTGGCCGCCAGACAGGTTCGCGGGAAACTTTTGCGCCTGCTCCTTGAGGCCGACGCGCTCCAGCAGCTGCATGCCTTTCGCCATCGCCTTGTCGCGCGACCGGTCGAGCACCTTCTGCTGCGCAAGGCAGAGATTGTCGATGATCTTCAGATGCGGGAACAGCTCGAAGTGCTGGAACACCATGCCGACGCGCGAGCGCAGCTTGGGCAAATTGGTCTTGGGGTCGTTGACCTTGGTGCCGTCGACGCTGATGTCGCCGCTCTGGAACGGCTCCAGCGCATTGACGCACTTGATCAGGGTCGACTTGCCCGAGCCCGAGGGGCCGCAGACCACCACGACCTCGCCCTTGGTGACGCTGGTTGTGCAATCGGTCAGCACCTGGAAGCTCGGGCTGTACCATTTGTTGACGTGGCTGATTTCGATCATGAGCGGCTAGCCCTAGCGAATGATGGCGATGCGCGCCTGCAGTCGGCGGACGCCGAAGGACGCGATACAGGAAATGGTGAAGTAGACGACGGCCGCGAACAGATACATTTCGACGAGGCGCCCGTCGCGCTGCGCGACCTTGCTCGCCGCGCCCAGGAAGTCCGTGATCGAGAGGACGTAGACCAGCGAAGTATCCTGAAACAGCACGATGGTCTGCGTGATCAGCACCGGCAGCATGTTGCGGAAGGCTTGCGGCAACACGACGTAGCGCATGGTCTGGGCGTAGGTCAGCCCCAGCGCGCTGGCCGCGGCCGGCTGGCCGCGCGAGATCGACTGGATGCCGGCGCGCATGATCTCGGAGAAGTATGCCGCCTCGAACATGATGAAGGTGATGAGCGAGGATGCGAAGGCGCCGACACTGATCGGACGCGAGGCGCCGGTCACCCATTGCCCGATATAAGGCACCAGGAAGTAGAACCAGAAGATCACCAGCACCAGCGGCAGCGAGCGCATGAAGTCGACATAGACGCCGGCGATGCGCCCGAGGATCTTGTGGCCGGACAGCCGCATCAGCGCGAGCGCCGTGCCGAAGACCAGGCCGCCGAGGGCTGCAAGCGCCGTCAGCGTCAGCGTGAACCTCATCCCCTCAAAGAACAGATAGGGCAGCGCACGGCGAATGACGTCGAAATCGAGATTGGCAAACATCGCTATTTCCCCGTGATGTAGCCGGGGATCGCGACCCAGCGTTCGAGGAAGCGCATCGCGGTCACGACAACGGCGTTGACGAGGAGATAGAGCAGGGTCGCGGCGGTGAAGGCTTCGAACACCTGGAACGAGAATTCCTGCATCGAGCGCGCCTGCCCGGTCAGCTCGAGCAGACCGATCGTGATCGCGACCGCCGTATTCTTGATGGTGTTGAGGAATTCGGAGGTCAGCGGCGGCAGGATGATGCGGAACGCCATCGGCAGCAGCACGTAGCGATAGGCCTGCAAGGTGGTGAGGCCCAGCGCAGTGGCCGCCATCTTCTGCCCTCGCGGCAGCGAGCCGATACCGGCCTGCAGCTGAACGGCCACGCGCGCCGACATGAAGAAGCCGATGCCGATCGCCGCCGTCCAGAACGGCGCGTTCGGCAGTTGCTTCAGCCAGGTACCGGCAGCCTTCGGCAGCAACTCCGGCAGCACGAAGAACCACAGGAAGAGCTGCACGAGCAGCGGCATATTGCGGAAGAATTCGACCCAGCAGAAGCCGAACCAGTCCGCGCCCCGGGAGGGAAGCGTGCGCATGACACCGACGAGCGAGCCGAAGATCAGCGCGATGATCCAGGCGAGCGCGGCCGTCTTCAGGGTCAGCACCAGTCCCGACAGCAGCATGTCGAGATAGGTGCCTGTCCCCATCGGGTTCGGCTCGAAGAAAATTCCCCAGTTCCAGTGGTAGTTCACGTGTCCCCCGCGCGAACGCGCCAATCATAGATATCCCGGGCGCCTATGCAAATGTCCGGCCACTCTGGTGTCAAGAGTGGCCGGACACGATCTCGATCTCTGGGACCGAGGATCTATCTTACTTGTAGTCGTCCGGGTTCGGCGAATCCGTGGGCTTCGCGAACTCGTTCTTCAGCTCGGGCGAGATCGGTGCGTTAAGGTTCAAGCCCTTCGGCGGGATCTTCTGGGTGAACCACTTGTCGTAGATCTTCTGGCCTTCGCCCGAGGTGTAAAGCGCGGCGGTCGCCGCATCGACCACCTTCTTGAACGGCGCGTCGTCCTTGCGCAGCATGATGCCGTAGGGCTCAGGCTTGGAGAACGCGTCCTTGGAGATGACGTAGTCGCCCGGCGACTTGGAGCCGGCGACGAGGCTGGCGAGCAGGATATCATCCATCACGAAGGCGACCGCGCGGTCGGTCTCGACCATCAGGAAGGCTTCGGCGTGGTCCTTGGCCGGGATGATGTTGGCGCCGAGCTTTTTCTCGACGTTGGCCTCGGTGAGCTGCTTGATGTTGGTGGTGCCGGCGGTCGAGACCACCGTCTTGCCCTTGAGGTCGTCGATCGACTTCAGGCCGCTCGACTTCTTGAAGACGTAGCGGCTGGCGGTCAGGAAGTGGGTGTTGGTGAAGGCGACCTGCTTCTGGCGCTCGGCATTGTTGGTGGTCGAGCCGCATTCGAGATCGATGGTGCCGTTGGCCATCAGCGGGATACGGGTCGCCGAGGTCACCGGATTGAGCTTGACCTCGAGCTTGTCGAGCTTGAGCTCCTTCTTCACGGCGTCGACGATCTTGTAGCAGATGTCCATCGCGAACCCGACGGGCTTCTGGTTGTCGTCGAGATAGGAGAACGGGATCGAGGAGTCGCGGAAGCCCAGCGTGATGGCGCCGGTGTCCTTGATGTTCTTCAACGTGCCGGTCAGCTCCTGGGCCCCGGCCTGGCTGACGGCGAAGGTCGCGGCGAGCGCGAGGCCGATGCTACGGAAATGTTTCACTATTTTGGTCCCCTTTCAGGATGATGCGGCCCGGATGCAAGCACAGATTGGGCCGGATTAGAATGTGACTTTCGGCTGGCTTGTGGCTCAGGTTAATGGGCTCTAGGTCAGCGGCTTGGGTAATTCCCCGAGATCCCAGAACAGCCCGGCCATCACCGTCAAGGCCTCTTCGGTCAGTGGCAGCAGGATGTGCTCATTGGGCGCATGCTGGGAGCAGCCGGGATAGGAGTGCGGGACCCAGATCGTCGGCAGGCCCAAAATCTCGGAAAACACGTCGTTCGGCAGCGAGCCGCCGAAGTTCGGCAGCACCGCCGGCGCCTTGCCAGTTGTGTCCTTCACCGAACCCGCCGCCCATTTGATCCAGGGGCTGTCGAAATCCGTGCGCGAGGCGGCAAAGCTCTGCGCCGCCCGCACCTCGACCATCGGAAAACCCTTTGCGACCAGATGCGCGCGGACGGCATCGATCAGGCCGTCGACCTTGGTGCCGACCACGAAACGCAGTTGCAGCACGGCATTGGCATGGCCAGGAATGGCGTTGGCGGGCTTCTCGATATTGCCGGACGACATCGCCAGCACTTCCAGCGTGTTCCAGGCATACAACCGCTCGGCTGCCGACAGACCTTCTTCGCCCCAATTCTCCGCAAGCGCGGGCTCGTCCTCGGTCGGCACCACCTGCACATCGGCAAGATAGCTGCGGATCTGGTTGGTGAGCCGGGGCGGCTTCAGCGCGTCGAGTTGGAGGCGGCCGTGGCCGTCAACCAGCGTCGAAATGGCGTTGACCAGAATGGTCGCGGGGTTGGCGAGCACGCCTCCCCAATTGCCGGAATGATGCCCGCCGTCGCGCAAATTAACGTCGAGATGAATGCGGATGCCGCCACGGCAGCCAAGAAACAGCGTCGGACGGTCGGCGGACAGGCGCGGCCCGTCGGACGCCATGAACAGATCGGCCTTGAGGGCGTCGCGGTTGAGATCGCAGACCTTGCCGAGATCGGGCGAGCCGATCTCCTCGCCCATCTCGACGATAAATTTGGCATTGAAGCCGAGCTTGCCGCCACGGGCGTCGCGCACCGCACGAAGCGCGGCCATGTTGATGCTGTGCTGGCCCTTGTTGTCGGCGGTGCCGCGGCCGTAGAGGCGCGCGCCCGCAACGGTCGTGCGCCAGGGATCGCGGCCGTCGCGCCACTCGCCCTCCATGCCGTCGACGACGTCGCCATGACCGTAGATCAGCACGGTCGGCGCCGTCTCACTCTCGATATGTTCGGCGAACAGGAAAGGCGCCTTGCCGCTCCGGGATTCGACGATGCGGCTGGTGAAATCGAGCGCGGCAAAGGAGGGCATCATCTCCTGTTCCAGATAGCCGCGCAGCTCCGCGCCACGCGACGGATTCTGGCTTTCGGTCCGATAGGCGACGCGGCGGTCGAGCTCGGTGAGGAACGTGCCGGATGTGAAATCCTCACGGGCACGGGCGATGGCGTCGGCTCTGGTCATGACTTGCTTTTCGGGCTTCGAGGCGAAGGAGCCTACCCGAGACAGGGTGCCCTTCGAAAGTGGCGGGGACGTGGGTAGTCTTGTAGTTCGCTTGTAGTTCTCTTGTGATTTCGTTCTTGCTCTCTTGAGATTGGCTTGCCAAGAGCGGACGCGCCGCCGATTTTGGCCTTGCCAAGGTCGCGTTATATGCAAGAACTTCGCCAAGTTGGGGCGCACGTCTATCATTCGAAGAGCGCCCGGTACAGGGCGCCGGGGGATCAGCATGGCGAAGCAAATCAGGCTCAACGCTTTTGCGATGAATTGCGTCGCACACCAATCACCGGGCCTGTGGACCCACCCGCGCGACCGCACCGCCGAATATAACCGCCTGCCCTACTGGATCGATCTCGCCAAGACGCTGGAGCGCGGGCGCTTCGACGGCTTGTTCCTGGCCGATGTGCTCGGGGTCTACGACGTCTATGGCAACAGCCCTGACGCAGCCTTGCGCAACGCAGCGCAGACGCCGTCGAACGAGCCGCTACTGCTGCTTTCGGCGATGGCGGCTGTGACGCAGAACCTCGGCTTCGGGGTCACCAGCAATCTCTCTTTCGAGCCGCCCTACCCGTTCGCGCGGCGGATGTCGACGCTCGATCACCTGACCGAGGGGCGCATCGGCTGGAACGTCGTCACCGGGTATCTCGACAGCGCAGCGCGCGGCGCCGGCAAGGACAGGCAGACCGGACATGACGACCGATACGACATCGCCGACGAATATATGGAAGTCGTCTACAAGCTCTGGGAAGGGAGCTGGGAGGACGACGCGGTGTTGCGCGACAGGGCGCGCGGCATCTTCACCGATCCCGGCAAAGTTCATCGCGTCAATCACGAGGGCGCAAATTACCGCATCAACAACACCATTCACCTCAGCGAGCCGTCGCCGCAGCGGACACCGGTGCTGTACCAGGCCGGTACCTCGCCGCGTGGTCGGCAGTTCGCGGCACAGCACGCCGAATGCGTGTTCATGTCGGGGCCGTCGGCCAAGGTGATCGCGCCGCGCGTCGCCGCAATCCGCCAGGAGGCGGCTGCGCTCGGCCGCAACCCGGCAGAGATCCTGATGTTCTCGATGATGACGATCATCCTCGGGCGGACCGAGGCCGAGGCAAAGGAAAAGTATGCCGACTATCGCCGCCACATCAGCCCGGAGGGCGCGCTGGCGCTGATGTCGGGATGGACCGGCGTCGACTTCTCCGGCTACGACCTCGACCAGCAGGTGCGCCACGTCCAGAACGATGCCGGCCGCAGCGCGATGGACAACGTCACCCGCGCCGATCCCGACCGGGTCTGGACCGTGCGCGACGTGATCGAGCATGTCGGCGTCGGCGGTGCCGGCCCCGTGGTGGTCGGCACCCCGGAGATGGTCGCGGACAAGATCGAGGCATGGTTCGAAGCGACCGATGTCGACGGCCTCAACGTCGCGTTTGCGATTTCGCCGGGCGATTTCGAGGACATCGCCGACATGCTGGTGCCGGAGTTGACGCGGCGTGGCCGATACAAGCCGGAGTATGCGAAAGGCACGCTGCGGGAGAAGCTGTTCGGTGCCGGGCGTGCGCGGCTAGGTGCGCCGCATCCGGCGGCGGGGTATCGCGTGGGGAAGAAGGGGTAGGCTGCGACACATCTCGGGCGTTGTCCCGGCGAAGGCAGCCTACACCTTCCCGTCCACCATCACCTCGATCAGCTTCGTCCCCGGCCGGCCGAACGCCGACGACAGCGTCGGCTTCAGCTCGCGGGGATCGCTGATTTTGATCGCCTCGCAGCCCAGCGCCTTCGCGACTCCCGCAAAGTCCACCGGCGGATCGACGAAATCCATGCCGACGTAATTGTCGTCGCCATGAAAGGCGAGCAGGCGCTGCTTGATGATGCGGTAGCCGCCGTTGTTGGCGATGACGACGTTGAGCGGCAGCTTGTGATGCGCCGCGGTCCACAGCGACTGGATCGAATACATCGCGCTGCCGTCGCCGGAGAAGCACACGACGGGGCGATCCGGATTAGCGATGCTGGCGCCGACCGACGCCGGCAGGCCCCAGCCGATGCCGCCGGAGGCAAGGCCGTGGTAGCCATAGCGATCGCGATGCGGACGCAGCGCCGTGATCTGGCGGCTTGACGTGAGGCCTTCGTCGACGAGGATCGCGTGATCAGGCATCGCCTCGACCATTTGCAGGACCAGAAAGTCCGGATCGATCGGGTTGCGGCCGGCGCTGTTGCCGATCTGCTCGACCAGCGCGGCACGCCGCGCAGTCCAGTTCTTCGGCGCAAGCTCGGCGAGACGTTGCCTGGCGCGGCTCGCCAGTGCAGCGCCACCCATCTCCTTCAGCACCGGTATCAGCGCGCGCAGCGTTTCCTTCAAATCCGCCTTCAGCGCGATCTCGGCGCCGTAATTCTTGGCGATCTCCCAATCGACGAGGCCGATCTGCACGACGCCGAGGCCCTCCGGCAGCGCATCGACCTCGCTGTAGACCGACATCCGCAGCGGATCGCCGCCGAGCGCGATCAGAAGGTCGTACGGCGCAAGCGTGTCGCGCGCCACCTTCTGCACCCGCGCCAGCGTGCCGACGAAGCTCGGGCTCTCCGAGAGGAAGTGCGCGCCATAGGGCGTCGATGATTGGTAAGCGGCCGCGCCGAGCAGTTCGGCGAGTTCGGCCGCTTCCTTCAGCGCATCGCTCTTGACCACCTCGTCCATGGTGACGATGACGGGACGCTCGGCCTTCAGCAACCGCGCGGCAAAGGCCTTCAGCGCCTCGTCAGACGGCTTGGTGCGCGTGTCGATGCGGGTGGAGCGGCCGAGATCGATGCCGGCTTCGCTGTTGAGGATATCGCCGGGCAGCGAGATGAAGACCGGCCCGGTCGGCGGCGTCGTCGCGACCTTGGCGGCGCGGCGCACGATGCGCGGCAAATCCTCCAGCCGCGTCACCTCGACCGCCCATTTCACCAGCGGTTCGGCCATCCGCACCAGCGGACCGTACAGGACGGGCTCCATCAGGCCGTGGCCCTGCTCCTGCTGACCCGCGGTGAGGATCATCGGCGTGCCCGTGAACTGGGCGTTGTAGAGCGAGCCCATCGCGTTCCCAAGGCCGGGCGCGACGTGGACGTTGCAGGCGACCAGCTTGCCGGAGGCGCGGCTGTAGCCGTCCGCAATCGCGACCACCAGGCTCTCCTGCATCGCCATCACATAGGTGAGGTCGGGATGGTCCTTCAGCGCATGCATGATCGGCAGCTCGGTGGTGCCCGGGTTGCCGAACAGATGCGTGATGCCCTCGTCCTTGAGCAGCGCGAGAAAGGCGGAGCGGCCGGTGATCTTATTCTTCATGTTTCCTCCAGGAGCGGACGTTGCCGCAAGGACTGAAAGCATGATGGCCGAAGTTTCGGGATGCGCGCAAGGAAGCGTGGTCATGGCTGCGTTGCGCCGGAGAGGGACGCTACATCTCCTCCCGCCCCAACTCGAACGGATCCTCGCCGCCCGCGCGCTTCTTTTTTTTCGAGCGCTGCCATACCACGCCCGGGAAACCCTTCAGCGGCACCAGCGGCTCGCCGGTATAGGCCCATTCCTGCAACTCCTCGATGGCGATGTGATAGAGCGGCTGGCGGCCGGTGCGCTCCCTGAACAGGGCGCGGGGAATGTTGACCATGTGCGGGCCGCGCGGCCGCTCATAGGCAATGGGCGTGCCGCAATGTACGCAGAAGCTGCGCGCGGTCTTGGTCGCCTTGTCCTCGTAGCGGGTGAGCGCGGACTTGCCTGAAATGATGCGAAAGCGCTTCTTCCAGCTTCCGACATAGGTGGCATAAGCGGCGCCGTGCGCGCGGCGGCTACTGGCCGAATGATCGTGCCAGGCCCAGCGCGCGGGAACGTCGATCTCGAAGGTAACCTTGCCGCAGAGACATTGACCGGTGGCGATTCCTGCGGCGGCTGCGGCTTTGGCCATGGAGCTTTCTCCGTCGTCATTGCGCGTGGCGAAGCAATCCAGACTGCCTCTGCGGAAAGACTCTGGATCGCTTCGCTGCGCTCGCAATGACGGAGTTTGTGGTGGCGATCGCGCGACAAATCAAACTCGCCATTCCGGAGGCGATGCGAAGCATCAAACCCGGAATGACTTGAGGAGAGATTACGCCGGCGTCAGTTCGTCATGCACCGGATAATCGGTATACCCTTTCTCCTCGCCGCCGTAGAACGTCGCACGATTATACGGCGTGATCGGGTAGTCGTGCTGGAGGCGCCGGGGCAGGTCGGGGTTGGAGATGAAGATGCGGCCGAAGGCAATGATATCGGCATGCCCCTCCGCGATGGCGGCGTTCGCCGTCTCGCCGGTAAATCCGCCTGCGGTCATCAGCACGCCGCTGTAAAGCGGGCGGAACAGCAGCATCGCCGACGGCACGTTCTGCCAGTTGACTTCGGCTCGCCCCGAGCCGCTGGAGCGTGGCTCGATGAAATGCAGATAGGCGAGGCCGAGCTTGTCGAGCGCCTTCACGACGTGAGTATAGAGCGGCATCGGATCGGGCTCGCCGGAATCATTGGCGATGCCATGGGGCGACAACCGCACGCCGACGCGGTTCGCGCCCCAGACGTCGATCGCGGCCTGCGTTACTTCGAGCAGAAGCCGAGCGCGGTTCTCGATCGAGCCGCCATATTGATCGGTGCGCTGGTTGCTGCGCGATTGCAGGAATTGCTCGAGCAGATAGCCGTTGGCGCCGTGGATCTCGACGCCGTCGAAACCGGCGGCCAGCGCGTTCTTCGCGCCCTGCCGGAACGCCTCGACGATGCCCTTGACCTCGTCCGTCTCAAGCGCGCGCGGCGCCTCGTAGTCGGAAACCTTGCCGTCGGCGGTCATCGCCTTCATGCCCTCGGCCTGGATCGGGATCGCCGAGGCCGAGACCGGCAGCGCGCCGCCGTGAAAGGAGGAATGCGAGACGCGGCCGACATGCCAGAGCTGGAGAAAGATGATGCCGCCCTTGGCGTGCACGGCATCCGTCACCTTGCGCCAGCCGGCGATCTGCGCGTCCGAATAGATGCCGGGCGTCGCCGGATTACCGCGACCATGCGAGAGCACGGGCGAGGCTTCCGCGATGATCAGGCCGCCCTGGGTGGCGCGCTGGCCGTAATACTCGGCGTTGAGCGGCCGCGGCGAAAAGCTGTCGCGCTCGGCGCGCATGCGCGTCAGCGGCGCCATCGCGACGCGATGCGCGAGCTTGTACGGACCGACCTGCAACGGTTTGAACAACGCCTCGAATTTCATGGGGGCCCCGAATGAATATGGAAGGATGCGGATCATATCGCGAGGGGCAGCCACCCGAAAAGGCGCCGCCCCGATAAAAACAAATATTCCCTTCCGCGGAACGCGGGGAGAACAGGCGTTAGGCCGTCTTGATCCAGACTGCCTTCACGTTGAGATATTCCTCGACATGCTGCTTGCCGGACTCGCGGCCGTAGCCGCTCATCTTGTAACCACCGAAGGGCACGGCCGGGTCCATCGCCTGGTAGCAATTCACCCACACGGAGCCGGCGCGCAGGCTCTTCGCAACGGCATGCGCCTTGCTGACGTCCCGCGTCCACAGGCCGGAGCCGAGACCGAACGTGGTGTTGTTGGCGCGCTTGACCAGTTCGTCCATGTCCTTGAACGCGATCGCGGAGATCACGGGGCCGAAAATCTCCTCCTGCGCGATGCGCATGTTGTCCTGGACGCCCGCGAACACCGTTGGCGAGACGAAGAAGCCCTTCGACAACGCGCCTTCGGTGACGCGGCCACCGCCGGCCAGCGCCTTGGCGCCTTCCTTCTGTCCGATGTCGAGATAGCTCGTGACGCGCTCGAGCTGCTGCTCGGAGACGAGCGGACCGATCTGGGTGTTGGGATCGAGGCCGTTGCCGACCTGCAGCTTCTTGCCGAACTCGGCGACGCGGCCGACGAATTCATCGTAGATCGCCTGCTCGACGAACAGGCGCGTACCGGCGCTGCAGATCTGACCGGAATTGGCGAACACCGCCATCGCGGCACCCGGCACGGCCGCATCGAGATCGGCATCCGCGAACACGATGTCCGGCGACTTGCCGCCGAGCTCGAGCGAGACGCGCTTGAGATTGCCCGCCGAAGCGCGGATGATCGACTGTCCCGTAACATGCGAGCCGGTAAAGGCGACCTTGTCGACATCGTGATGCGAGGCGAGCGCCGCACCTGCGGTCTCGCCATAGCCCGGCACGACATTGACGACACCGGGCGGGATGCCTGCCTCCATCGCCAGCTCGGCGATGCGCAGTGAAGTCAGCGGCGCTTCCTCGGCGGGCTTGAGCACCACGGTGCAGCCGGTCGCGATTGCCGGGCCGATCTTCCAGATCGTGGCGGTGAGCGGGCCGTTCCAGGGGATGATGGCGCCGACGACGCCGATCGGCTCTTTCAGCGTGTAGGAGAAGATCTCGCCCGGCAGCGAGTTCTCGATCGTCTCGCCATGGATCGCAGTGGTCTGGCCCGCGTAATAGCGCAGCATGCCGACGGCGCGCAGGCGATAAGCGCGGGTGCGGCTGAGCGGCGCGCCCATGTCGAGCGTGTCGAGCTGCGACAATTCGTCGAAATTTTTCTCGACGAGATCGGCGAGTTTCAGGAGCAAGTTCTGCCGCTCGAACGGCTTGACCCTGCTCCAGGGCCCTTCGAAGGCGCGGCGGGCGGCGGCGACCGCACGGTCGATGTCTTCCTTGTCGCCCTCGGCGACGGTTGCGAGCAGTTCACCGGTTGCAGGGTTGTGGGTCTCGAAGCGCTTGCCTGAAGCAGCATCGACCCACTTCCCGTCGATCAGCATCTGCTTGTAGGACCCATTGGCGAACGGATGGCGCGTGATCGGAATCGCCTGCGACACAGCCATGGCTGCACTCCCTGTCAAATGATTGATTGGTTCGATCTGGGCAGGATCGTTGGGTCGAGAGGATACAGCGGTGCCGGATGGGCGTAAAGGCGGCGCGGAACGAAGACCTCCCATGCCGACTTGTGCAGGGTCGAAATGTCGCCATGTTATGGCTCGACCGAGCCGCTCCCCGGAGAAAGATCCATGCCACATTCCGCCATCGTCAAAGACAATGTCGCCGTGATCACCGGCGGCGCATCCGGCATCGGATTCGCCGCTGCCGCGGCTTTCGCGCGCACCGGCCTGAAGGTGTGCATCGCCGATGTGGATCAGGCGCGGATGGCGGAGGCCGCGACAAAACTGTCATCCATCGCGACGGCCACAGATGTGATGACATTCGCCGTCGACGTCGGCAACGCCGAGAGCGTGGCGGAACTTGAACGCGCCGTGCGCGAACGCTTTGGCGGCGCCGACATCCTCATGAACAATGCCGGCATCCAGCCGGGCAGCACGCTGTTCGGCGAGCCCGACAACTGGCAGCGCATCATCGGCGTCAACATGTGGGGGATCATCAACGGCTCACGCATCTTCGCACCCGGCATGATTGCGCGCGGCAAGGCCGGCTTGATCATCAACACCGGCTCGAAGCAGGGCATCACCACGCCGCCCGGCGATCCCGCCTACAATGTCTCCAAGGCCGGCGTGAAGGCGTTCACCGAGGCACTCCAGCACGAGCTGCGCAATACGAAGGATTGCCGCATCACCGCGCATCTGCTGATCCCAGGCTTCGTCTTCACCGGCCTGACCGCGAAGGGCCGGATCGAGAAGCCGGCCGGGGCCTGGACGGCTGAACAGACAGTGAATTTCATGCTGACGCGGCTGGAGGCCGGCGATTTCTACATCCTGTGCCCGGACAATGACGTGCCGCGCGCGCTCGACGAGAAGCGCATGCTGTGGGCCGCAGGTGACATCGTCGAGAACCGCCCGCCGCTGTCGCGCTGGCATCCGAACTATGCGGATGCGTTCGCGGAGTTTGTGAAGGGCGAGTAGGCGCGCACCGTTCGCTCACTCCCTCGCCCGCTATTATGGGGGAGTGGTCAAGAAGCCTACAGTGTCTCTTGCTGGTGCCCGCAATTCTTGCAGGCGAACTTGGCTCTGGACTGGCCTCTTTCCGCCTGGACCCGGTTCGGCGCGCCGCACTTGCCACAGACGGCCTCGATGCGGGTCGAGCCCTGCTTGACGACGATGGACTTCTTTTCCATCGATTCGCGGATCAGGCGCTCGGCCTCCTCGCGCAGGGATTGTTTCGACAAAGCTCGTCTCCGCCTCTGAAAGCGCGAGAGGCATATCGCACCTGCGCCGAAATCACAATCCGAAACGACCGATCACACCTCGACAATCACGTAGCTGTCCTCGACATGCACGGGGAAGGTCTCGGCGACATACGGGCCCTTCTGCAGCTCCTCGCCGCGTTCCACGGCGACCGGATAGGACCGTATCCTGACGCGCTTCGGATCGAACCAGGACTGGCCGTTGCGCATGTCGAATTCCCAGCCGTGCCAGGGACAGCGCAACATCTCGCCGACGCGCGAGCGCTCATAGACGCCAGGCTCGGGCGAGGTCAGCCGCGCCACGCATGCGGCTTTTTCAAGCGGCGCGCCCTCGTGCGGGCAGCGGTTCAATAGCGCGAAGAACTCGCCGTTGACGTGGAACACGACGATATCGCGGCCGGCGATATCGACGACCTTGTTGCCGCCGGGCGGGATCTCGGTTGTGCGGGCGACGATATGACGGCTCATGCTGATCTCAGAACTTGTAGACCGCGCGGGCGTTCGTGCTGAATATCTTCTTCCGCTCGGCCTCAGACAGCGGCGTCTTGAAGGCGAAGCGCGGATCGTCGAAATCCCAATGCGGATAGTCCGACGAGAACAACAGGCGGTCTACGCCGACCCACTCGATCAGCGAGCGCAGATGCCGCGCCTCGTCCGGCTCGTCGATCGGCTGCGTCGTGAACCAGAAATTCTCGCGCACATATTCCGACGGTTTTCGCTTGAGATGCGGCACCTCGCTGCGGAACCGCTCAAAATGCTGGTCCATGCGCCACACCGCCGACGGGATCCAACCGAAGCCGCCCTCGATGAACACGATCTTCAGCTTTGGAAACCGCTCGGGCACGCCTTCAATGACGAGGCTCGCAAGCTGCGCCGCGATGGTATGCGCGTTGGACTGGTGCTCCTCGACATAATAGGACGGCCAGCCGCCGCCCGTCGGCGCGTGGCCGCCATAGCCGCCGACATGGATGCCGAGCGGCAAGTCGAGCTCCTGCGCGCGCTCGTAGATCGGCCAGTAGCGGCGACGGCCGAGCGGCTCGTTGGCGCGCGGCGAGACGTTGATCTGGATGTATTCGCCGATTTTCGCGCAGCGCTCGATCTCGGCGATGGCGAGATCAACGCCATCCTGTCCGACCAGGATCGAGGCCTTCAGGCGCGGATCGCGATGCGACCAGAATGCAAGCTGCCAGTCGTTGATCGCACGCTGGATCGCCGCGCCGAAGTCAAGGTTCTGCTGCGAGAAGATGAAGAGATCGAGCACCTGCAATATCCCGAACTCGACGTCGAGCGGATCGAGATGCTGCTTCTGCATGAAGGCGAGATCGGAGCCGGGCGGCCCGCCGGTCGGCGGCCAAGCATCGCGCCGCGCGATCAGCGGCGAGGAGCGCGGATAGGGCGTCGTGAAAAGGTAGGGCGTGCGCAGATGGCTGCCGTATTCCTTCAGATGCTGCTGCCAGCGTTTCGGCAGGAACTCGTTGAGATCGTCCGTCGATCGCAAGCTAGGATGCACGTCGCAATCGACGATGCGCAGCCGCGTCGCGGCGGGTTTTTCCTCGTCGAGCAAGGGTCGGTCGATGACGTCACTCATGCGATCCTCCAATGTTCAATTGAGCGACAACCGCGGAAACGTCTCCAGCGGATTGTCGACGCACATCTTGTCGATGATGCTCTTCGGCAGATGCGGCGGGATCGGATCGTTGCCGTCAAACTGCCAGTGCGGATAGTCGGAGGCGAACAGGAACATCTTTTCGGAGCCGATCTGGTCGATGATCTCCTCGACACTTTTCGCGTCCGCCGGCGCATCGAACGGCTGCATGGTAACGCGGAAATTGTCGCGGATGATCGCGGCCGGCTCGCGCTCGACCCACGGCACCTCGACGCGTACGCCGCGCCAGGTCTTGTTGGCGCGCCACATGAAGGCCGGCAGCCAGCTCACGCCCGACTCCATCAGCACGACCTTCAGGTCCGGAAATTTGCCGAACACGCCCTCATAGATCAGGCTCAGGATCTGAGCCTGAAACGCCTGCGCCTCGACGAAGTAGTATTCGTAGCGGTGCGACGGCCAGCCGGCCGAGCTCGGCGCCTGCCGATATTGCGTACCCGCATGGATCGCGAGCGGCAGCCTGTACTTCTCGGCGAGCCGGTAGACCGGCCAGAAGTGGCGCCGTCCCAGCAGCGTCTCGCCCTGCGCCAGCACCAGGATCGACACGAAGCGGTTGTCGCCGGCGCGGCGTTCGATCTCCTCGATCGCCAGATCCGGGTCCTGCATCGGCACCACGATGGAGGCGCGCAGGCGCGGATCGCGCGACAGCCACTCGGCGGCGATCCAGTCGTTGATCGCCTTGCAGAAGTCAGCCGCCATGTAGGCATCGAACACCGCCTGTGCGCCATAGAGCACGTTGAGGATCGCGTGGCTGGCACCCAGCTGCTCGAACGCGCCCTTCTGCACCATGGCAAGGTCGGAACCGGGCTTGGCGCCACCGGCCGGCCGCCAGTCGGCGCGGCCCGAAAGCGGCATGCTCGGCGGATAACTCGTGAGATCGAGCCCGTCGATGGCGCGGCTCACCACCTGCTCCTTCCAGTGATCGCTGAGATAGGGAAGCAGTGTCGTACGCGTGCCACCAACCGCCGGGTGGATGTCGCAGTCGATCCGCGTCGCCGTCATGGAGCTTCCTCGCCAAGATCTTGTACGTACGTCTTTTTTGGCGGCGTTCTTTGTGCGCCGCTTGCGCAGAGTGCTCCGGCCGCCGCGGCTGCGCAAGACCGCCCGCCCGTGCGATCCGTCATGGCTCGGTTGCATTTCGCAGGCGCGATATGAAAGCCGCAGAAGTATGTTGCGGCGTTCCACAAATGAGCAGCAGCGGCGGATGAGGTGCACCCGCCGCTTCGCGTCGTGCCTGGCTTCGTTTTCCTACGCGCCCACTCAAGCCGCCTCGTTCAAGCCGCCTTGGAGACTTCCATCAGCAGGCGTTCGGCCTTGGCATCCTCGATGCGGTTCACCAGCCGGCTGCTCTCATGATTGTCGCGGACCGTCTTGGTCAGGGTGATGCAGGTCTGGATCAGCATCACGACGCCCATGGTGAGATAGCCTTTCATCCAGAGATCGATCGGCAGGAAGAAGACGCCGATAGCAACAAGGAAGGCGGAGGCTGCGAAGGACGCATAAGTGAAGGTCACCCAGGCGCTGCTGTGGGGCTGGCCGTTCTGGTTCATGATGGTCTCCTGTTGGTTCGAACGATGATCGGGTTTGAGATCACGCAGTCGGCGTGCGCCTGGATTTCAACCGCGCCAGCACGTCGTCCGCGGTGGTCTTGAGCCGGGGGCCGAAGCCCTGCTCGGCGAGTTTTTCGGCGGTGGCGAGCGGACCGGAGGCCGCATCGAGTTCGACCAGGGCATCGTCGGCGGCCTGGGCTGCCATCTGCCGGTCGCGTAGACGTCTCAAAGTGCTCTCCGCCTCCGGCAGCGTTGATTCGTAAGGACGTGCCGCTTCGATGCCGCTGCGGCGAAGCGAGCGCACCGCTTCCGAGGCGCGGGCGACGCGACGACCGCGGTCGAGCTCGGTGATACGCGCCTGAGCGCTTGCCACATGCCGCTTCAGCCGCGCGATCTCGGTCGCGAACAAGGCACGTGCCGTCATCGCCGCATCGCGGTCGGCCTCCAGGCCCGCGATGGCTTCGGCGGCGTCCTTGGCGAGATCCTCACGGCCGCCGTCGAGCGCCGCAACTGCGCGGGTCTCGAGATCGGCAATGCGGGCGACGGTCGCCTCGAGCTTGCGGCCTTCCTGCTGGTCTTGCGCGATCGCCAGCGCAAGCGTCCGCTTGCTGCGCTCGACGGCGGCTGCCGCGTCGCGCATCTGCTGGTCGAGGATCAGAAGGGCCGTGCGGTCTTCCAGCTCCTCGCCTGCGGCGGCAACGCTGCCGCGGAAAAGTGTCACTACGGTCTTGAACATCTGCTGCTCCCTGTTATGAGCGTTGCTCACAGATGATTTGTAGCAGAGAACTTGAACATCGTTCAATAAATATTTGAGCGACGCTCAATAATTTGGCGATGAAATGACTAAGACCCTGGAACGTCGAGAGAAATTGCGCACGGAGCTGATCTTGGCGGCGGAACGAATGATCGCGGTTCGCGGATTGGCAGGCCTGAAAACTCGCGATCTGGCGCGCGAGATCGGCTGCGCCAATGGCGCAGTCTATAATCTGGTCGCCGATGTGGACGAGTTGGTCCTGCGCGTCGGCTCGCGCACGCTACGGCGGCTCGACGAGGCGCTCAGCGCGGCAGTGCGCGCGGGCAATCCATCGCCGCAGGAGACGCTGGTCCGCATCGCGATCGCCTATTGCGATTTCGCCGCCGAAAATCTCCAGCTCTGGCGCGCGTTGTTCGAGCACCGCATGGAGGCCGACAAGGCCGTGCCCGACTGGTCCATCGAGGACCAGATGCAGTTGTTCAGGCACATCTACGTGCCGCTGGCCGCGCTGTTTCCAAAGCGAGGCGCGGAGGAGCTCGGCGTCACCGCGCGCAGTCTGTTCTCGTCCGTGCATGGCATGGTGGCGCTCGGGCTGGAGCAGAAACTGGTGGCAGTTCCATTACCGGCGCTGCGCAAGGAAATCGCCGGCCTGGTGCGTGCGATGATCGACGGGTTGATCGCGCAAGCGGCGTAGAGGCCGAGTGCGAAGCCGCTGGCGACGTGTGACTAAAATTTCGCCTGTCGCATTGCGCTCAGCGCGCCTAGCCTTCGCGAGGTCCCCCTCCTCCGGAGCCTCCCATGTCCCTCCTCATCCGCGGCGGCACCGTCGTCAATCATGATCATTCGCGCCGTGCGGACGTGCTGATCGACGGCGAGACCATCGTCGCGGTCGGGGCATCGGTCGAGACGCCCACCGGTTGCGAGATCCTCGATGCCGGTGGCGCCTACGTCATCCCGGGCGGGATCGATCCGCACACCCATCTCGAAATGCCGTTCATGGGCACCGTGACCGCCGACGATTTCGAATCGGGCACCAAGGCGGCGCTGACCGGCGGCACCACGATGGTGGTGGATTTCTGCCTGCCCGACCCCGGCCAGTCGATGCTCGCGGCCTACCAGGAGTGGCGGCACAAATCGGAGAAGGCAGCCGCCGACTACGGCTTCCACATGGCGGTGACATCGTAGTCGAAGCAGATCCATGACGAGATGGAGACTGTGGTCAAGACCTACGGCATCAACACTTTCAAGCATTTCATGGCCTACAAGGGCGCGCTGATGGTGAACGACGACGAGCTCTACAACTCGTTCGCGCGCTGCGCCCATCTCGGCGCCATGCCGGTGGTGCATGCGGAGAACGGCGACGTCGTCGCCTTGATGCAGGAGGCGTTGATCGCGCGCGGCGTCACCGGCCCCGAGGGACACGCCTATTCGCGGCCGCCGGAGGTCGAGGGCGAAGCCACCAACCGTGCCATCATGATCGCCGACATGACGGGGACGCCGGTCTACATCGTGCACACCAGTTGCCGCGAGGCGCATGAGGCGATCGCCCGCGCACGCGCGGCGGGCAGACGCGTCTATGGCGAGCCGCTGATCCAGCACCTGCTGCTCGATGCGGATGAATACCAGAACAAGGACTGGGATCATTCCGCCCAGCGCGTGATGTCGCCGCCGTTCCGCGACAGGTCGCATCAGGACAGCCTGTGGGCCGGCCTGCAAGCCGGCTCGCTCTAGGTGGTCGCAACCGACCACTGCGCCTTCACCACGGAGCAGAAGCGGTTCGGGCGCGACGACTTCAGGAAGATCCCGAACGGCACCGGCGGCCTCGAAGATCGCCTCGCGCTGCTGTGGACGGCGGGCGTCACCACGGGACGGCTGACGAAGGAGGAATTCGTCGCAGTGACGTCGGCGAACATCGCCCGCATCCTCAACATCTATCCGCGCAAGGGCGCGGTCGCCGTGGGCTCCGATGCGGACGTCGTGGTATGGGATCCCAAGGCGAGCAAGACCATCAGCGCGAAGCGGCAGATGAGCCGGATCGATTACAATGTGTTCGAGGGCTTTTCCTGCACCGGCGGACCGGCGGCGACGCTATCGCGCGGCCGCGTCGTCTGGAACGACGGCGATTTGCGCGCCGAGGCCGGTGACGGTCATTATGTCGAGCGCCCGGCGTTCTCGCCCGTGCATGTGGCAAACTCGACCTGGAAGGAGCTGACCGCCCCGCGCGCGGTCGCACGCGGAGCGGTGACACCGTAAGACGCGATCGACGCGGGATGCGACGCCATGAATCCCGGTTGATGGCACGCGCTTTGCCTCTTTATGTCGCAACTTTCTCCTGGAGGCCGCGATGAGCGCATCATCTTTCGACGTAAACCGCCGCGACGTGCTCGGCGGCCTCGGCATCGCTGGAATGACCGCCGTCGCGCCGCGCTTTGCCTGGGCGCAGGGGCGCGCAGAGACGCTGCTGGTGGTGCAGGAACTGGGGCCGAACTCGCTGGACATGCAGGGGGTCGGCTCCAACCAGACCGTGAACGGCCTGTCCTGGAATTGTTACGATCGCCTGCTGACCTACGCGTCCACGACACTGCCCGATGGGACTGTGTCCTATGACCGCGAGAAGCTGGCGCCCGAACTCGCCGAGAGCTGGGAGGTTGCCGCCGACGGCATGTCCTGCACCTTCCGCTTGCGGAAAGACGCGAAATTCCACGACGGCACGCCTGTTACCGCGAAGGACGTCAAATGGTCGTTCGACCGCGCGGTGAAGGTCGGCGGCTTTCCGACCTTTCAGATGTCGGCGGGATCGCTGGAAAAGCCCGAGCAGTTCGTCGTGGTCGACGACCACACGTTCCGCATCGACTACGTCCGCAAGGACAAGATGCTGCTGTTCAACGTCGCAGTGGTCGTGCCCTTCGTCATCAACTCGGAGCTTGCGAAAAAGAACGCGACGCCGGAAGACCCCTGGGCGCTGGCGTGGCTCAGGAACAACGAGGCCGGCGGCGGCGCCTACAGGATCGAAAGCTGGAAGCCGGGCAGCGAGACCGTGCTGGCGCGGTTCGACGACTGGAAGAGCGGACCGCTGCCGAAGCTCCGGCGCGTGATCGCGCGCGACGTCCCCTCCGCCGGCACCCGCCGCGCGATGCTGGAGCGTGGCGATGCGGACATCTCGAGCGGCTTTGCGCCACGCGATTTCGAGCAGATCATCAAGGAAGGCAAGGTCAAGGTCTCGGGCGTGCCGATCCCAAACGCGCTCTGGTACGTTGCGCTGAACACAGCGAAGCCGCCGTTCGACAATGTCAAGCTGCGCCAGGCCATCGCCTGGGCGATGCCGTACGAGCAAATCCAGAGCAGCGCCTTCTTCGGCCGTGCCGTTCCCATGTACGGCGGAGCGGCGGACGTTTCAAAGCCGGTCTGGCCGCAGCCGTTTCCCTACGTCACCGATCTCGACAAGGCCAAGGCGCTGATGAAGGAGGCGGGATTCGAAGCCGGACTGGAGACCACGTTGTCGCTCGACACCGGCACCGCCACGGTCGGCGAGCCGACCGCCATCCTGATCCAGGAGAGCCTGGCCAGGGTCGGCATCAAGGCGGCGATCGAGAAGATTCCCGGCGCGAACTGGCGCACCACGCTGAACAAGAAGGAGCTGCCGCTCGCGCTCAACCGCTTCAGCGGCTGGCTGGACTATCCCGAATATTACTTCTACTGGAATTTCCACGGCAACAATTCGATCTTCAACATCTCCTCGTACCAGAACAAGGAGATGGACGCGCTGATCGACAAGGCGCGGTTCACCACGGACGCAGCCGAGTACGACAAGGCCGTGAAGGATTTCATCACGCTCTGCATGCGCGACGTTCCCGTCGTCCCGCTCAACCAGCCGATCCATGACGTCGCCATGCAGAAGGCGATTAGCGGTTACGAGTTCTGGTTTCACCGCGAGCCGGACTATCGCCAGTTCGCCAAGGGCTAATTTTGGCGGGCAACGCTGACGCTGTGTGAAGCAGATCGCGCCTGCTCGGTCGGAAAGCCTCTTTCCGACCGCCTCGCTCGCGCGCGGCATTGCCAGGACGGCACCGGGATGGGGCTGGCGATCGCGCGCGGTGATGGCGAGCCATGGCGGCTCGATCGGGCTTAAGCCCGCAGACCAGGGCGCGGCCTTCGAGCTGCGGTTTCCCGCAGCCTAGATCGCGAACACCCAAGCCGCGACGATGGTGCCGATGGTGACCAGACCGGCGATGGTCCAGCCGGCGGCATATTCCAGCTCAGGGTGACCGGTCGCCCGCATGATCTCTGCCGGATCGGCGGTATGCTTGTGTGCCATGACAGCCTCGCACGTTACTCCCCGCGTTAATAGATAAGTCGCATCAGCCACCATTAGGTTCCATCACGGAAATGCGAGGAACGACGCAGCTTGGTTTGTTCGCCGATCCGCAAGCCGGCCCTGCGGGGCTTCGCTACGCGGACCAATTCGTCGAGCCCGCCGTCGAGCAGGATCTGATCGGCCGCATCGCAGCATTGCCGCTGCAGCGTTTCCAGTTCGGCGCCTTCGAGGGCAACCGCCGGGTGGCCTCGTTCGGCTATCGCTACGACTATTCGCTGCAGCGGCTGGCCGAGGCCGAGCCGATCCCGGACTGGGTGCTGCCCGTCGCGCGACAGGCCGAGGCATGGGCGGGCCTCGCCGGCGGCAGCGTCCGGCAGGTGCTCTGCACCGAATACGACGCCGGCGTCGGCATCGGCTGGCACCGCGACAAGCCGCATTTCGACAAGATCCTCGGCCTGTCGCTCGGCTCGTCCTGCAAATTCCGCTTCCGCCGCCGCAGCGGCGACAGATGGGAGCGCCACACACTCGAGGCCCGGCCGCGCTCGCTCTACCTGATTGACGGCGAGGCACGCTCGCAATGGGAGCACAGCATCCCGCCGGTCGAGGCGCGCCGATATTCCATCACGTTCCGAACGTTGAAGCAGGCCTGACGGGCCGGCCTCAACAAAAATCGCGAAAACAACCCCATGCACAGTAGAAAGCCGTTGCCGGCGCGAGGCTGGGTCGCGCCGCGCAAACGTTTGACGCATCGGTGCAAAACGCCCGCTCCGCGCAATCGCACGCAGCTCTCACCTTGCCTTCCGAATCCGATTGCATGCTAGACTGGCTGCATCCACGGCAGGAGGAAAGCATGGCGGACGACAAGGCAAAGCGCGGCGGCGCGGATCGCGCGCTGATTGCGCTCACCGAGAAATACGAAGTCGCCTACTGGACGAAGAAGTTCAAGGTGACGCCGGCCAAGCTGAAATACGCCGTCAAGAAGGTCGGCCACTCCGCCAAGAAGGTCGAGGCCTACATCAAGCTCCAGAAGCACCGCGCCGCCGACAAGAGCCGGATCGCGCTCAGCGAGGCCTATGAGGTCCGCTACTGGTCGAAGAAATTCAAGATCACGCCCGCGAAGCTGAAGGCCGCCGTCGCCGCGGCCGGCCATTCGTCGAAGAAGGTCGAAGCCTATCTTGCGGCCCAGAAGGCGGCAAAGAAGGCAAAGAAGAAGAAGACGGCGAAGAAGGCCGCCACGCGAAAGAAAGCCGCCTGAGAGCGCGGCGCGAACCGCCCTTGCAACGCACACGGCCGAAGGCCGGCCGCTGTGGCGCAGCTCTCGACTCTTCCTGAGATTGCACGTTAATCTTGGTACTATCCGTCCATTTCCGGCGGAATTGCAGGATTTGTGAACCGGGGAAGCACGCCATGCGTTCGCTGTTTGCGCGGCTGCACCGGCGTTACGGACCCAGGATTTCGGGTGCGGAGCGCCAGCGACGGGTCAGGGACAAGCTCGCCCTTCAACCCACCCGGCCATCGATCCGCTCACCCACCGCGCTCCGCGCGCTGGCGGTGCGACGCCCGAAAGTCGCGATCGTCGGCGGCGGCTTTGCCGGCCTGATGGCGGCGTCCGAACTGGTGGCGCATTGCGACGTGACGCTGTTCGAGGCCCGTGACCGCTTCGGCGGCCGGGTTTTCAGCAAGAAGAAGCCGAGCGGCATCGTCGAGGCCGGCGGGGAGCTGATCGGCTACAATCATCCGCTCTGGCTCGGTCAGGCCAAGCGATTCGAGCTCGGCCTGTCCGTCATCACCTCGGACACCAGTTTCGACGCGCTCGAGCTCGACATGCCGCTGTTTCTCGATGGCGACAAGCTGTCCGAGGGCCAGATGAAGCGGGTCTATCACGAGATGGACGATGCCTTCGGCAAGCTCAGCCGGTGGGCCGGCAGGATCGATCCCCGCAAGCCCTGGCGCGCCAAGGGCGCAAAGAAGCTCGACGCCAGGACGATCGCGGAGTGGATCGCCAGCCTCGACTGCTCGAAGCTCACCAGGCACGCCATGGAAGAGCAGTTCTCCAACGACGCCGGCCAGCCGACCACCGAGCAGAGCTTTCTCGCCAACCTCGCCGTCATCGCGGGCGGGCGGATGAAGGATCAGATCGACGCCTTCTTCACCCAGACCGAAACGTTGCGTTGCTCGGAAGGTAACCAGGAGCTCGCCATTCGTCTCGCGCGCGACATCCGGGACAAGGGCGCCAGCACCCATTTGTCGACGCCGGTGCGCGCCATCCGTATCGACCGCGAAGGCGTGACCCTGGACCTCGGCACCTCCGGAAACGACGCGCCCCGCACGACCTTCGCCGCCGACTACGCCGTGCTCGCGATACCGCCGAGCCTGTGGCCGGATTCACCCGACGCCAAGATCGCGATCACGCCCCCTTTGCCGCACGACTATTACGTCTCGATGGGGACGGCGGTAAAATATCTCAGTCCGCTCAAGAAGCGGTTCTGGATCGGCGAGGGCCTCGCTCCGACGGCGATCTCGAACCGGTTCGGCGTCACCTGGGAAGGGACGGACAACCAGATCGCCCCGCCGGAGCGTCCGGTCGAGCTCAGCCTGTTTGCCGGCGCCGACGTCGCCAAGGAAGCGCTCAAGCACTACCAGCCCGGCGACCAGACGCGGATCGACGCGTTCTATGCGCGGCAGATCGGCGGCGTCTACAAGGGCTATGTCGAGCATCTGGCCGGCGAGCCCGAGTTCATGGCCTGGCCGCGCGATGAATGGACCGCCGCCGGCTATTCCTGTCCCGCCCCCGGCGAGGTCTGCCGCGCCGGGCCGCTGCTGGCCAGGGGTTTCGAGGACCGCCTGTTCTTTGCCGGCGAGCACACCTGCTTTGCCTATTTCGGCTACATGGAAGGCGCGCTGCAGTCCGGCCAGACGGTCGCCGCAGCCATCATCAAGGCCCTCGACAAGCAGCATGGCGCGCACGGCTCTGCCAGGAGCGGCAGTTCTGTCATAGGATCGCGGTCTCTCGCGGCGTCGAAGCCATGAGAAGCCGCGACGGGAGAGGAGCGACACGAATGACATTCAGGACATGGCCCCGGTCAGGGATCTGGGCCTGCACCGTCTCTGCTCTCGCTTTCGCCGGCGCCTCCGGCATGGCCGGCGCCTCAGGCGCGACGCCCGCAAAGGTCTCGGGCTCGACAGCACTGGCGCTCGCGGCGGTGATCGCGCCGCTGTCGCCGACCCTGTCGGGGTCCGAGAAGAAGGCGATGGCGATGCTGTTCGCCGCAAGCAGCGACATTCCCTACAAGAAGCCGATCGTGGTGACCGCGGACAGAATCGTCTGCCGTACCGGCAATGTCGACATCACCGTGCGAAGCTGCGAGATCACCATCGGCAAGAAGACCAAGACCGTGAACGGCTCCACGGCCAACGAGATCTTCGCCACCGAAGCCTTGGCCGGCATCCCGCCCGACGGTGCGGCGGGATCGAACTTCGAGAGCCTGACGCAGCTGAGCTGCACGATCGACCCCAATGCCATCCGCCGGAAGGACGGCAGCGGGGCTGATTGCACGTTCCAGCCGGGGAATTGAGCGCCGGCGACACCGGAATTGCGCATCGGTCGTATCCTTGCAGACGAGCGCCGACAAAACCGAATGGCGACGAGCGTTGCCAACCGCTCGCAGCATTTCAAATTCCACCAAGTCGCAGCATGCAGTGCCATTTGCCGGTTTCCGATATGCGGCAAATGCGCGCGTAGCGCCCCACCAAATGGAATTGCCGTCCACGGCTGCTTGCGGGATAGAGCTTCACGGCGCGCGAGCGCGTTATGCAATTCGAGATTGGTGGCGACTTACCGATAGTTGCGTAGATTTGCGGCCGCAGATTCGGATTCTCGTTTACCGGGTGACATCATTTATCTGGATAAGTATGAGGCGGTGCACTCGCACGACAGTGAGCTTGCGCGGGAGCGGCTGTTCAGCGTGTACGGCGCGGACGGCTTCGACAAGGGGCGTGGAAAATTCGGTATCCGGGCGAACTACGCCAAACTGACGGCCGTGGGTCTGGGCTTTTGCTCGTACGATTGTCCCGTCGTGGTGACGTATCCCGAAGCGAACTTCGTGCGGCAATTCTTCTCCATTGAGGGCCGGGCAAGCTTCACCACGTCGGACAGGAGCACCTCGATCGGCGCCTGGACGCCCATCGTCGACGGAAAGTCGCGGCTGCGACTGGAATTCGGCGAGGGCTATCGGCAACTGGTGCTGCGCATCGATACGCTGGCGCTCGAACGCACCATCAAGGCGCTTGCCGGTGACGCAAGTGACAAGCGGCTGGAATTATCCGAATGCGATCCGAACCCGTCCAGCATGTCATTCGTGCGGCGGCAGGTCTTCCATCTCGCAGAGGAGCTGGAGGCGTTTGCCGATCAATATTCCCCTCTTGCCCGGGCCGAGCTGGAGCGCGAGCTGGTCGTCAGGTTTCTCCTGGCCCATGAGCACAACTTCTCGGATCTGCTCAGGCGTGAACCGCGCGGCGCTGGGCGCAACGCGGTCGAGAGGATCGAGGCGTTCATCGAGGCGAACTGGAGCCGGCCGATCGATCTCGAGGAAATCGCAGGCATTGCGAACGTCAGTGTCCGCACCGTTTTTCGCGAGTTCGCCCGCGCCGGCAAAGGCTCGCCCGCGCAGTTCGCGAAGCGGGTTCGGCTACAGCGGGCGGGAGAGTTGCTGCGATCTCCCTCCGACGGCACCACGGTGACCGCCGTCGCATTTCGCTGCGGCTTCCAGAACATCGGACGCTTCGCCGCGGACTATCTTCGGCTCCATGGCGAGCTTCCGTCAGAGACGCTGAAGCGCGCGCAGTCGCGCTAGCGGCCGCGGCGATCGCTCTCGCTGCGGCCGAAGCATGGTCCATCGATGGACCGATCAGGCCGCTCGCACGGTCGTCAGGAACTTGTCCACCTCCGTCTTGAGACGGTTGCTCTCGACGGAGAGCGACTGCGCGGAGGACAGGACCTGCGAGCAGGCCGAGCCCGTTTCCGATGCGCCGCGCTGGACATTGACGATGTTGGAGGAAACGTCCTGGGTGCCCCGCGCGGCTTGCTGGACATTGCGCGAGATCTCCTGGGTGGCGGCCCCCTGCTCTTCGACAGCCGCGGCAACAGCCGTCGATATCTCGGACAAATGTCCGATCGTTCCGCCGATCAGTTCGATCGCGGCAACCGATTCCTGCGTTGCCGTCTGGATGCTGGCGATCTGCTGGCCGATCTCGCCGGTTGCTTTGGCAGTCTGCTCAGCCAGCGCCTTCACCTCGGACGCCACGACAGCGAAGCCACGGCCAGCATCGCCGGCGCGCGCCGCTTCGATCG
Organism: Bradyrhizobium sp. SZCCT0153; assembly: GCF_018129995.1. Taxonomy (GTDB): domain Bacteria; phylum Pseudomonadota; class Alphaproteobacteria; order Rhizobiales; family Xanthobacteraceae; genus Bradyrhizobium; species Bradyrhizobium japonicum_G. The sequence continues at coordinate 436,759 of NZ_JAFCKS010000001.1, read as the reverse complement.
TTGCGTTCAGCGCAAGGAGGTTGGTCTGCCCCGCGATGTTGCTGATCAGCTCGACGACGTCGCCGATCCTGGCGGCCGCCCGCGACAGCTCGCTGACGCGGGCGTTGGTCTGGCGAGCCTGACTGACCGCCTCGGCCGCCATCTTGGCGGAATCCTGAACCCGCCGGCTGATCTCGGTCACCGACGAGGACATCTCCTCGGTGGCGGAAGCAACGGACTGAACGTTGGTCGACGCTTCCTCCGACGCCGCGGCAACCGTGGTCGAAAGCCGCTGCGTTGATTCCGCGGTATTGGTCAGTGTGCCCGCGGTCGCCTCGAGCTCGGTCGCTGCGGAGGCGACGGTCTCGATGATATTGCCTACGGCGGCTTCGAACTCGCCGGCCAGTCTCTGCATGTCGGCCCGGCGCTGGGCGGCCGTCCGCTTCTCCAGATCTCGTTGCGCCTCTCGGTCGAACCCGAGCTTGGCCTGAAGCGCCTGGAGATTGCGGAGCGCGACTCCTGCCTCATCATCGCGCTCGACGGTGACGCGGCTGTTGAAAACCCCTTGCGCGATCTTCGACATGATCTCGTTCAAATGCGCCAGCGGTCTGGTGATCGCGCGGACAGTCGTCAGGGAGAGCCAGGCCGCGGCGAGCAAGCCAAGGCACAGCGCAGCAATCGCAACCACATTCGCGACAAGGAACGAAGCTTCCGCGGCATCGTATTCGGCCTTCGCCTCCTTGACCTGGATCGCCACCAGCCGATCCATGTCCGTCTTTGCGGCGTCGAAGAGTTGCGCTGCCCTGCCAATCATGTGGGCGTTCAGCTCGTCGAATCTGCGATCGGCCAGCATTCCGAGTGCGGGCTTGAGACCCCGCTCGACATACTCGATCCGCTTCGGGGTGAATGAGTCCGCGACCGACTTCTCCTCCGGAGTGAGATACGTCGCCATATAGTCCGACCAGAGCTTGCCGATCCTCTCGACGTTGGCGGCGATGGCGCTTTGAACGTTAGCGCCGTCGTGACCGTTGCGACCCTCGATTGCGGAACGCAACATGACGAGCGAGCTTTCCTTCATGCGATCGTTGATCTCGAAGAGCTGGGCAAGAGGAACCGAGCGATCTTCATAGATCGACTTGGCACGCTGATTGACCTGGCTCATCCCAACGAGACCGACGATGCCGATGATCAGCATGGAGGCCGAAAGAACGCCAACCATCGTGGTGAGCCGGGCCTTGAAGGACCGCGTGAGCGGCGAAAGGACGTCGAGCGGCGAGCGCTTCCGGATCATGCCGGCTTCGATCTTGAAAACGTTGGCCTTCTTGTCCCGAATCGCGGTGTAGACTCGCTCGGCCTGTTCGCGCTGGTCCGCGGGCAGCCTGGTCCGGATCGACATGTAGCCGACCACGTGACCGCCCTCCCAGATCGGTGTGGCGCTCGCCAGCACCCAATAGAAATCACCGTTCTTGCGGCGGTTCTTGACGGCGCCAGCCCACGCCTTGCCCGCCTTCAAGGTCTCCCAGAGATTGGCGAAGGCCTCCGGCGGCATATCTGGATGCCTGACGATATTATGAGGCTGCCCAGCCAGTTCCTGCTCGGTGAAGCCCGACGCCTCGACGAACTGGTCGTTGAAATAGATGAGATTGCCCTTGAGATCGGTCTTGGACACGATCAGGGTTTCGTCTGTCAGCGGATATTCGACGCCCGTAACAGGCAAGTTGGTGCGCATGGTTTATTCGCTCTGGCTATTGATCGATGTAAAATGGAGATGCGGCGTCTAGAGCAGCAGGATTTTCTGATGGGCCACGTCCAGGAGACGCTGGGTGAACTCGATCTGGTCTGCAAACTCCTGACGTTGTCTCGGATCGATCATTCGCGTCTCGATCGCGCGTGCATGATGCATTGCCAGTTCGAGCCGTCCGGCCAGGAGAACGAAAGCCTCTCGCGCGCCTGCACGCAGCGCTGCAACCTCGGCGGCCGAACCGGCATCCACGCGCCTCGCTACATCCGGCGCGCCTGCGCGTGGCTTCGAATGAAACTGAATGACATTCGACATGCGGTACTCCCGCCGCGGAAATCCGACCGGCCGGACGACTACTAACTCAGTCGAGTTATCAGGTTATTTGATCGATCCACGACACTCTGTCCGGATTCTGACACGCCCGTTAAGCCGACCATGACGAATTGAGGGTGACGGGGTTGCTTCTCTAAAGCCCGCCTAAGAAGCCTGTCGGAAATTGGCAACGAAATCGAACCCCGAGAGACCTACATGCGAGAACTTGCACGCAAAAACTTGCAGGCCAGAGCTTGCACCATCGAACAACCGCCATCCACCGGAGCGCCGGCATGGGCGGATGGCACGTTCCGGCCGGTCATTGACCGGCTGCGCCGGGGCTTGTGCAAACAGGTTTCGCCAGGCGGCCCACCGGTGCCGTGAAATCGCCTCAAGGCCAACTAACTAATAAGGCGAATTGAAAAGACAGCCCAAATGCGCGAGCCCATATCAGGCACGCAGGGCCGGCACCGACATGAAGACTTATCTCGCATTTTTTCTGATTCTGACCGTCGCGACAGCCTCTGCGCATGGTCCGGTGCCAGGGCGGCTGACGGCGCCGTCCGATCTCGTGCAGGCGGGCCTCACCGACAACGACACGGCCGCCGGCGGCACGGCGCGGCTGTGCGAGCAGGTCGCCTTCTCGCGTGGCCTGCGCTACGGCGAGAGCGAAGCCAATGTGCTCGATGTCGCCACCAGCACGACCAAGGCGGACACGCCGCGGCCAGTGCTGCTGTTCGTGGCCGGCGACACCTTCACCGGCGACCGCGCCGCGCCGGAGCTGTCGCGCCAGATCCAGGACCAGGTGATGTGCTTTGCCGCGCGCAACGACATGATCGGCGTGCGCGTGAACTACCGGCTGGCGCCCTCGGCGACGTGGCCGACGGGAGCGACCGACGTGGCGGCGGCGCTGTCCTGGGTCCACGGCAATATCGACCTGTTCAACGGCGATGCCCGCGAGATCGTCGCGGTCGGCTACGGCGCCGGCGCGTTCCATGTCGCTACCCTGCTCGCCCATCCCGAACTCCAGACCGACCGCGCCGACGTCGCCGCCGTGGTGCTGGTGTCCGGCATCTACCGCGCGGGCAAGGACGCGAGCGACAGCGAGAAAGCCTATCTCGGCGGCGACGCCGGCCAGTACAACAGCCGGTCGGTCTTCCCCGGCATCCTCAATGTCGACGTGCCGATCGTGCTGGCCTGGGCCGCGGACGATTCCGCTGGAATCATGGCACAGGGCGAGACCCTGAAGAAGACGCTCTGCGGCGCCGGCCACTGTCCGCGCGCCTCGCTGCTGCGCAGCCGCGACGGCATCGCCGCCGCCTTCGGCCTCGACGGCTCCGGCGACAGCCTCGCCGAGCCGACACTGCTGCTGGTGCATCAGTTGGAGGCACGCGGGCTGCCGTAGCGGGGGCTGTGCGGGCTCCTCACCATGAGGGTCTGATATCTCACCGCAAAACGCGACCTCATCCTGAGGGCCCGCCCGTAGGCGGGCGTCTCGAAGGATGGGCCGCAGGCAAGCTGCCCGCCACGCCTTTCTTCATATGCGATAGCCCTGCGCAAGCGGGGCAGGGTCAGGGAGAGGGGTACCACGCGGCACACTCTCTCGATCGTCCGCGCGTCAGCACGCCTGCCGCTTTTGTCCGGGCTGCCATCCGTCGCATCGAACCGTGCCACGAGGCCACACGATTGACAAACGCTTGACCTAGATCAAGCGGCCTTGGTGCGGATTGAGCCGACCTCGATGAGGGGCCAACGTCAAGGTATCGCGCATGCGCGTCTCCGGCAGGATGCTGTTCGTTTCGATGGTTGCCCTGGCATCGCTCGGGGCGATGTCCCAGGAGCGCGCCGATCAACCTACCGCCGACAAAGAAATCCGTATCGGCAATGTCATGCCGTATTCGGGTCCGCTGTCGGAGTTCGGCGCCATCGGCCAGGCGGAAGCTGCCTATTTCGACATGGTCAACGCGCGCGGCGGCATCAACGGCCGCAAGATCCGCTTCGTCACGCGCGACGACAATTCCGACCCGACGACGGCGCTGGAGCTGACGCGCAACCTGGTCGAGAAGGACGACGTGCATTTGATGTTCGGCTCGTTCGGCACGCCCGGCAATCTCGCCGCGCGCTCGTATCTGAACGAGAGGAAGATTCCGCAGCTTTTCGTCGCCTCCGGCGACGAGGAACTGAGCCAGGCCAAGGCGTTTCCCTGGACCATGGGCTGGCAGCCGTCGTTCCGCTCGGAGGGGCGCATCTACGCCAACTATCTCCAGGCCTATTATCCCGGGAAGAAGATCGTGGTGCTCTGGCAGAACGACCAGTTCGGGCGCATGGTCTACAGGGGCATCCAGGAAGGCCTCGGCGACCTGAACCGTCTCGTCCTCGTCGACATCGCCTTCGACATCGCCGACGAGCATCTCGAAGGGCATATCTCTATCCTCAAGCGCGCCGGCGCCGACGTCTTCGTCTTTCTCGGCGTGCCGTCGACGGCGTCCAAGGTGATCAAGCTGGCGGCGTCACTGAAATGGCGCCCGGTCTTCATCGTCAACGATGCCTCCGCCTCGATCGCCAATGCGATGGCGCCCGCGGGCCTGGAGAATTCCTCCGGCGTGATCTCGGCGGCCTTCCTGAAGGATCCGAGCGATCCCGCCTGGAAAGACGATCCCGCCATGAAGGACTGGTTCGCCTTCATGGACAAGTACCATCATGTCGAGAGCACCAACAACAGCGCTGCGGTCTATGGCTACGCCGCGGCCGAGACGCTGACGCAAGTGCTGAAGCAATGCGGCGATGACCTGTCGCGCGATAACATCATGCGTCAGGCGGCCTCGCTCAGGGACCAGCAGCCCTCGGTTGCGTTGCCCAAAATCAGGATGAACACCTCGCCGAACAACTACCTTCCGATCAGGCAGATGCGGCTCGTCCAGTTCGACGGCAGGTCCTGGCAGCCGTTCGGCGAAGTGATCGAGACCGCCTTCACCGAAGGCGCGGCGCGATGAGTTGATTTGGATAGACTGCTGGGCCACCCCTCTCCCCCGCCCCCCGCAAGGGGCAGGGGAAGGTAAGAAAGAGTGCCCTCATGCCGGCTTGAGCGAGGCCAGCGCGTTCTCCAGCAGCGAGCGCACCCGCGCCGCGTCGCCGGACTTGACCACTGCGGGATCGAGATAGAGCTCCAGCCCCGGCGCACGCTCGGTGATGATGCCGCTGCTCTCCGCGGCCGCGTCGTTCAGCGCGTCGACCGAATAGGGGATGATTTCGCGGCTGATGCCCTTCATCGTGATCGCAGGCAGTGCGTGGGCTCGGACGATGTCGCTGACCAGCGCAAAGGTCTCGTAGCTCAGCACGATGCCGCCGGGCTCGGCGATCGATTGCAGGCGGGCGGCGAGGTTCGCCTCGGCACCGATGATAGTGTAGTCCATGCGGTCGCTGCTGCCGAAATTGCCGACATTGCAATAGCCGGAATTGATGCCGATGCGGGCCTTGAACGGCAGCTCGATGCCGGACGCACGCCATTTCGCGTTGAGTTCGGTGAGGCGATGCTGCATGCGCCAGGCCATCTGCAGGCAGGCCTGCGCGTCGGCACGGTCGCCCCTGGTCTCGGGGTCGCCGAAGAAGATCAGCATGGCATCGCCGATGAACTTGTCGATGGTGCCGCCATATTCGTGGGCGATCGCCGACATCTCGGTGAAATATTCGTTGAGGAGTTGGGTCAGCAATTCGGGCTGGAGCCGCTCCGCGGTCGCGGTGAAGTTCTGGATGTCCGAGAAGAAGATGGTGAGCTTCTTGCGCTCGGTGTGGATGGTGACGTCCTTCTGGCCGCTGAAGATGCTCTTGTAGACCTGCGGCGGAATGTAGCGCGAGATCTTCATCGACAGCGCGGCGAGAAAATCGTTGGCGGATTCGAGCTCCTTGTTCATGCCCTTGATGCGGCTCGCCTGACGGCGCTGGAGCGAGAGGAACGACAGGCCGCTGCCCGCCGCGATCAGGAGATAGGCCAGCAGGAACTTGAACGAGAAGATGTTGGCGGCGATCGGCTGCGCGATGATCACCTCCTGGATGCCCCTGACGTCCCCGACCTTCCAGTCCTTCTTCGGGCTCTCGGGATGGCTGTTGTGGCAGCTGACGCAGGCGGGGCCCATCGTGACGGGCGCGATCAGGCGGACCTTGTCGTTGAAGAGCGAGGTCTCGGTCTCGACGATCTTCTGCTCGGGATCCTTGCGAAGCGCATCGAGCGCGTCCTTCTCGAACTTGTCGAGCTGGTGCGGGGCGCGGTTCTGGAACGGGAAGTCCGAGACGAAGCGGTAGGTGATGTTCTCCTGCTGCGCGCCGATCACCCGGCCAAGCTCGAGCGACAGAGTCGCCGGGATCGGGATCGCGCCGGGGACGGATTCGTAGTTGTGAACCACTTTGGTGGTGCCGTTCGGGTTGGCGAGCACGCGCCCGACGACGTTGGTCGCGTAATAGCTGCGCACGCTCGTGATGACCGAATTCAGGTCGATCGCCTGCCGGCGCAGCGCGGTCTTGCTGAGCTCGGTCAGGTCCAGCCACACCGCCAGCGGCAAAGCGAGCAGGAGGAAGGCGATCACGGCTCCCGTCAGGATACCGCTCTTGCGCTGTTCTTCGGAGATTTCTTGTTTCACGCTGTGGCTCCGTTGTGTGCGATCTTGTCGCAAACCCCGGGATTTGCGGCAAGGCAGGCCGCGGCACAGAGCCAATAATTGCAGGCCGGCGCAACCCCATTTTATGGTGGTCGCCGCAAGCGACTTTTCGTTTCACCACAGATGTTTAAGATCGGCACGAACCTGCATCCACTCCGCCGGGAGATCCTCCAAATGGCCGAGACCATCCGCATCACTCGCTTCCAGGCGCGCCCCGTGATCGTGCCAATGAACCTGCCGCTCAAAACCTCCACCGGCGCGGTGGCCAAGGCGCCGCTGGTGCTGATCGATTGCGAGACCGACCAGGGCGCCGTGGGGCATGCCTATCTGTTCTCGATCACGCCGTCGGCCCTGAAGCCGCTGACCGCCATGGTCACGGAAATGTCGGAGCTGCTTGCAGGCGACGAACTGCTGCCGTTCGAGATCGAGCGCAAGCTGACCCAGCGCTTCACCCTGCTCGGCCTCGCCGGGCTGCAGCGGCTGGCGCAATCCGGCATCGACATGGCGGCGTGGGACGCGCTCGCCCGCGCCCGCGGCCTGCCGCTGGCGCGGCTGCTCGGCGGCGCCCCGAAACCGGTCAGGGCCTATAATTCGAAGGGGCTCGGGATCATGCCGGCGGGCGCCGCGGTGGACGAAGCCCACAAGCTGCTGGCCGAAGGCTTTCAGGCCGCGAAGATCCGCGTCGGCCGGCCTGATGCACGCGAGGATCTCGCCGTGGTGCGCGCGGTGCGCAAAGCCGTCGGCGACCAGGTCACGCTGATGTGCGACTACAACCAGGCGCTGACGGTGACCGAAGCGATCCGCCGCGGCGAGATGCTCGACGACGAGGGCCTGACCTGGATCGAGGAGCCGATCCGCCACGACGACTACGACGGCTGCGCCCGCATTGCGGATGCGCTGCGCACACCGGTCCAGATCGGCGAGAATTTCGACAGCGCGTTTTCAATGCAATCGGCTCTGGCGGCGGAGGCCTGCGACTACGTGATGCCGGACGTTCAGCGCATCGGCGGCGTCACCGGCTGGCTGCGCGCCGCCGCGCTGGCGCACGCCGCCGGCATCGAGATGTCGACGCATCTGTTCTCGGAGGTCAGCGCGCATTTGCTCTGCGTGACGCCGACCGCGCATTGGCTGGAATATGTCGACTGGGCCGACGCAGTGCTTTCGACGCGGCTGACCATCAAGGACGGTTTTGCGCTGCCGAGCGAGGAGCCGGGGAATGGCATTGCGTGGGACGAGGCGGCGGTGAAAAAGTATCTGGTCGGGTAGGTGCGCTGCCTTGCCCGCCGCGCTACCACGCCTCCGCGCCGGGGATCTTCTTGCGCATCGCCATGCGCTGGATCCAGATGCAGCGGCGGACGGATCTGTTGGAGCGGCCGACGGCGGAGATCCCCTCGCCGGCCTGAAGCAGCGGCGCCACGTTTTCGCGCAGCGTGCGGCAGCGCTGGAGCTCGGCCTGCCAGTCGATCATCGCTGCATCCGCGCGTGACGCAATCAGCGCCAGCATCGCCATGGCAAGACAGCTCGCCCGCATCATTCGCATTCCCTTCACCATGATTCACCCGCATCGCGCCGATAGCGGAAATCGCAATGATCGGCACCTTGCATGATGGCCTGCGTCCGCGTGAGCTTGACGTCGGAACCAAACCCCTCCGCGGTCGCGAAATCGGCGGTGCAGATCGCTTGAATCCTTGCTTGCTCGATGACGGAAACGTTCATGGGCAGCCTCGCTCGTTTCGCGTTGCTGCGACTCTTTCGCCCTGTGAAATGGAACACACTTGCGCCCACCTTAAGGTTGTACAAGGGTATGACATATTCAAGGGCGCAAGGCAGACGCGCCATAGTGCATTTTCGATGATCCCATTCTCGAACACGGAGTTGAAGGAGGCAACGCTTCGCTCGATTCCCGGTGCTCGCCTGTTGCTCGACCTCACGCTTGCCAGAACCGCAAGCTGAAAATCACGATCAATTCACGCCGTTACGTTCAGCATATCACCAAGCCCGGCGACGTCAGGCCGCTCGAATCCCACGGATGAACACGCACGCATGAGCGCGCGTGAACGATCCGTGACGCCCTGCCGAACCGGATCGCCTGACGCGAGAGACCAATCTGCCCGGACGGCCGGCCCGGGGCAATGCCGGCATCGACAATGCAGCATGGAGACCGACCATGGACGAACCGAAGCCGCTCACCAGTGCATTCAACAAGACCGCGAACTTCTCCATCCACCAGGTCGACAACGTGTTCAGGGAAGCCGCACACCCCGCCGCGGCGGCTGCCGCACGGGCAGCGCCTCCGCCGATCACGCTGCCGCCCATCCTCGGCCCGCTGTCGGCCTTCACGGGCACGTTCACGGGACAAGGCTTCAACACGATCTTCCGGCCCGACAGCAAGATCACGCCGACGCCGATGCCGGGGCCGATCAACACGACCGACCCGGACGACAACGTGCTGGAGCTGAATCTCACCGACGAGACGATGTCCTTCTCGAACAACCTCGGCTCGATCCCCAATCGCGGCTCGAACCAGCAGGCAGACGCATTCCTGAACGGCGTGCCGTATCTCCAGACCATCAACGACATCACCACCGGGACGCCCGTCGGCATTCACTTCGAACCCGGCATCTGGCTGGCGGTGCCGGCCACCACGCATCCGCAAGAACCCTTCACGGTCGCGCGCATGGCGTCCATTCCGCACGGCACGACCATCGTCGCGCAAGGCACGGCCCTGCCTCCGGTCGCGGGCAAGCCGACCATCGCGGCGATCGACATCACGCCGTTCGTCGGCGGCAATCCCGGCAACAAGATCCCGTTCCAGAACCAGACCGCGACCAACAAGACGACCCGCAGGCTGCCGCAGGATCTGACCGCGCTGATGGCCTCCGGCAAGCTCACCCAGGCCATGATCACCGATCCGAACACGGTGCTGCGCAACCAGATCGCGCATCAGACCATCACCCAGACAATCATCATCGAGACTTCGACCAAGCCCGGCTCGCCGCTGTCCGGCGGACCATTGCCGGCCGTCGCCTCGGCCGGACCTCATCCCACAGCGCCAAGCTTCGCCGGCGGCACCTCGAACATCGCGTTCCTTCAGGGCTTGCCCGTTCCGCCGCCCGGGGGCAACGGCACGAACGCCAACGCTTTCCAGATGGACGCGGTGTTCTGGATCGAGACGGTCATTTACGACATCGACGTGCCGCACCTGCCGCCGGGAACGCCGCCGCTGATCCTGCAACCCCGCCAGAAGAGCAATGTGCCGCTGGTTCCGAGCTTCGTCGCCGCGATTCCGTTCGTACCCAACAAGGGCTTCAAGGGAGGCCACGTCAGGGTGGCGACGACACAGATCCAGTATTCGCAGAAGGTCATGCTGGATTTCTTCGGCCTGACCTGGCCGCACGTCTCGGTCGCCTCGCTCGTGCCGGCAGCACCAGTGCCGATCCCGGACCATCTGCTGCCGCTGACGTGAGACGGGGACGAAGAATCATCGCAAACAGTCCGCCCGCATCTCGTCGGAAGGTGCGGGCAGCGTGAGCATCTTGCGGAGGAAAATTCGGACGCAACTCGCAGCGCCAAGCGGATACAGGCCCGCCTGCGCCCGTTGGGCTTCAAGCGCGGCATCCTTCTCTCGCTTGGCGAGCGAAGCGCATGGCCTGCCTAGCCGTAGCTCGCGGATACAGGCCCGCCTGCGCCCGTTGGGCTTCGGCGCGGCATCCTTCTCTCGCTTCGCGAGCGAAGGATGGTGGGCACGACAGGGATCGAACCTGTGACCCCTACCATGTCAAGGTAGTGCTCTCCCGCTGAGCTACGTGCCCTAGAGGTCATTTCATCGGTGGGGTCCCTATAACGGCTCAGGGGACCCGGCGCAAGGACGGAACGGGGCCGATTTAGGCCGCCAGCATCTTGTTCACTTCGCTGACCAATTCGCGCAAATGCACGGGCTTGGACAGCACCTTGGCGTTCTTGGGGGCGTCCGAATCCGAGTTCAGGGCGACCGCGGCGAAGCCGGTGATGAACATGATCTTGATGTCGGGATCGAGTTCCGAGGCCCGGCGGGCGAGCTCGATGCCGTCCATCTCCGGCATCACGATGTCGGTCAGCAGCATCTCGAACGGCTCTTCCCGCAGGCGCTGGTAGGCGGCCATGCCGTTGTCGTGGGACGAGACCTGAAAACCGGCGTTTTCCAGCGCCTTGACCAGGAAACGGCGCATGTCGTTGTCGTCTTCGGCGAGCAGGATTTTTGGCATGGCGGAAACGTCGAATCCCCAGAGGATATCAGCAGAGGTCACTAAGCCCGACGGAGGGTAAATTTGGGGTGAAAATCTTTACCCTCGGCCGGCAGCACTGCCGATCCCTTCTGAACCCGAATGCGGCACGAAGCAATCGAGCCGCGCGGGCGCATCCCCGCCTCCCTGCCCGCACGGTTAAGACATGTTCCAGCGCAGATCACATCTTTTCGCTTGGCAGACTGGTTGCGATTCCGGACAATGACGACACATAAGAGCCGCTCGACCGGCCGAATCATTCGATCCGAGCCCATGCCGGATCGTGCGGCGCCGGATCTTGTGGCGTAATGGGACGAAGCCTGAGAATAAGGGACGAAGCCTTAGAAGATGACCCGGTTTGACGGCGAGACGTCGCCAGCCTTCGAGATCGTGGAGCCCGCGCAATGGCGCGCGCCGGTCATCTTCAACTCGCCCCATTCCGGCTCGACCTATCCGGACGAATTCCTCAGCGCCTCCAGGATCGACCTGCCGACGCTGCGGCGGTCCGAAGATTCCTTCATGGACGAGCTGATCGGCCATTTGAGCGAGCGCGGCTTCCCGACCGTGCGGGTCAACTTTCCGCGCTCCTATGTCGACGTCAACCGCGAGCCCTATGAGCTCGATCCGCGCATGTTCACCGGGCGCCTGCCGAGCTTTGCCAATACCCGCTCGATGCGGGTCGCCGGCGGCCTCGGCACCATCCCGCGCGTGGTCGGCGACGGCCAGGAGATCTATCGCGACCGCATCCTGGTCGACGACGCGCTGGCGCGCATCGAGACGCTCTACAAGCCCTATCACCGCGCGCTGCGCCGGCTGATCAACAGGGTGCACCAGATGTTCGGCACCGTGGTGCTGGTCGACTGCCACTCGATGCCCTCGGTCGGCGTCAGCAGGGACGAGCCGCGGCGGCCCGACGTCGTGATCGGCGACCGCTACGGCACGAGCTGCACGCCGCTTCTGCCTGACAGGGTCGAGGAGACCATGACCGGGCTCGGCTATTCGATCGGCCGCAACAAGCCCTACGCCGGCGGCTTCATCACCGAGCATTACGGCAACCCCGCGAGCGGGCTGCACGCCGTGCAGCTCGAGCTCAACCGCGCGATCTACATGGACGAACGGCGGCGGGAGCGCGGTCCGCGCTTTGCGCAAGTCGCAAGCGACTTCGGCGTGCTTGCCGACGTGCTGGCGACCACGATCCCGTTCGGCGATCTCGGCCCGTTCCAGGCCGCGGCGGAATAGGCGGACATTTTTCTTCGGACGATCTGTCGGAAGCGATTGGCGCGAGCACGCTTTCGCTTCGCATCCGAGCGCACGTGAAAACGAAAACACGGGACAAGAAAAAAGGGCCGCTTCTGATGAAGAAGCGGCCCAAGTCTAGGGAGGAAACGCCCAAGGAGGGCAGCGGTAACGCAGAGCGCTACCGCACCGCAACAATATGCGGCCGCGCCGCACAAAGTGCAAGGGCTTTTGAGCCGTTTCCCATGCAAAACGGACATAGCTCAGTTGCTTATAGAGAAACCCAGATTCAGTTTCTTTGATAAGGAAATTCAATGGGTTGATAGTCATTTGCATACGAACAAGGCATACTCGGAACTAAGCATTCAACTCAATGATCGATATTTGGCCAGCATATGGCTCGGAGAAGGCAGGATCTCGGCATCCAAAATACCAGGGTGCAAACCAAGACAGCGCTGCACGCGCGGGGCGAATTGAGCTACGGAGATGAAAACTTCACCCGACTTTCGCTTTGAGGATACGCCGTGACGGTGATCGACTTCTCCGCCTTCATCGGACGGCTCGCCACCGCCTCCGGCGAAACCATCCTGCCGTTCTTCCGCACCTCGCTGTCGATCGACGACAAGAGCAAGACCAAGGATTTCGACCCCGTGACGGAGGCCGACCGCGCCGCGGAGGCGGTGATGCGGCGGCTGATCAAGGCCAGCTTCCCCCAGCACGGCATCGTCGGCGAGGAATTCGGCAACGAGCGCGAGGATGCCGACTATGTCTGGGTGCTCGACCCCATCGACGGCACGAAATCCTTCATCGGCGGGTTTCCGATCTGGGGCACGCTGATCGCGTTGCTGCACAAGGGCACGCCGGTGTTCGGCATGATGCACCAGCCCTTCATCGGCGAACGCTTCTACGGCGACAACGGCTCGGCCAACTACAAAGGCCCCTCCGGCGAGCGCCGGCTCCAGGTCCGCCGCTGCGCATCGCTCAGCGAGGCGACGACCTACACGACCAGCCCGCTGCTGATGAACGAGCGCGACCGCGCCATCTTCGGCCGCATCGAGAAAGGCGCGCGGCTGTCGCGCTATGGCGGCGATTGCTACTCCTACTGCATGCTGGCCGCCGGTCACGTCGATCTCGTTGTCGAGACCGAGCTGAAGCCCTACGACATCGCAGCCCTGATCCCGATCGTGACCGGTGCCGGCGGCGTCGTCACCACCTGGGAAGGCAAGCCGGCCCAGGGCGGCGGCCGCATCATCGCGGCCGGCGACGCCAGGGTTCACGAAGAAGCACTGAAGCTGCTCAACGGATAGGCGACAAAGGGAAACCGGTATGAAGAACTGGCGTAAGCTCTTACTCGCAAGCCTGCTTCTATTTCCCACCCTCGTCTCCGCCCAGAATTTCCCGGCCAAGCCGATCAAGCTGATCGTGCCGTTCCCGGCCGGCGGCCCCAACGACATCATCGCGCGGGTGATCGGCCAGCGCATGTCGGAACTTTCAGGACAGCCGGTGCTGATCGACAATCGCGGCGGCCAGGGCGGCGTGCTCGGCACCGATGCGGTCTCGAAAGCCGCGCCCGACGGCTACACCATCGCGATCTCCAGCGCCGGTGCGCTCGCCATCAGCCCGAGCATGGAGAGGGTCGCCTACGACACGCTGAATGACCTCACGCCGGTGACGCTGGTTGCGACCGTGCCGGAAATGCTCGTCGTCGCCACCAACGTGCCCGCGAAAGACATCGGCGAATTGATCGCGCTTGCCAAGGCGCAGCCCGGAAAGCTCAACTTCGCTTCCTCGGGCCCCGGCAGCCTGCCGCATCTGGCCGGTGAATTGTTCAAGCTGACGGCCAAGATCGACATCGTTCACGTGCCCTATCGCGGCGCTGCTCCCGCCGTGAACGATCTGCTGGGACAGCAGGTGCAGATGACGTTCCTCGATCTTCCGGTGCTGCTGCCGCAGATCAAGGCGGGCGCCCTGCGCCCGATCGCGGTCGGCTCTGCCGAGCGCTCGCCGACCGCGCCCGAGGTGCCCACTACCGCGGAAGCGGGCTTTGCGGACCTTCGCATCGAGAACTGGTACGGCATGGTCGCGCCGAAGGGCACGCCCAAAGAGATCGTCACCGCGCTGCATGGCCTGGCGACGAAAGCGATGGCGGATCCGGCGGTGAAGGAAAAGCTCGCCGCGCAAGGCGCGACGCTGGTCGGCGACGAGCCGGAGCATTTTCAAAGCTTCATCGCGGACGAGACGAAGAAATGGGCGAAGGTGATCAAGGACGCCGGGGTCGAGACGGCGAAGTAGCTGGTTCTAAACCTCTCCCGCCTGCGGGAGAGGGAGCGGACAGCCCATGTGTAAGCACATCGCGCCCCCTCACACCGCCTCCGCCCGCAAATGCTCCACCAGCATCTTCGCCGGCCGCGGCAGCGCCTTGAAGCTCCGCGCGCAGATCACGAGCCTGCGGTTGGCCCAGCCATCGCGCAGGCGGACCATGGCGAGCGGCATCAGCTTGGCGCAGCGGCGGGCGGCGGCTTCGGGCACCAGGGCTACGCCGACATCGGCAGAGACCAGTTGGCAGATCGCGTCGAAGTCGCGCAGCCGCGCACGGAAATGCGGCCGCATGCCGAGACGGGCGGCATGCTTGGAAATATGCACCTGAAGCGCGGTGGCGCTGGTCAGCCCGACGAACTCGCAGGCGCCTGCCTCCTGGAAATCGATCTGGCGGCGGCCGGCGAACGGACCGCGCCTGGATGTCACCAGCGTCAGGCGATCCTCGCTGAAGACGAAGCGCTCGATATGGTCGGGCAGCGCATGCTCGGCGGCGAAGCCGAGATCGGCGGCGCCCGCGGTAATCGCGGCCGCGATGTCGGTGCTCTCGCGCTCCTCGATGTCGATGGCGACGTCGCGATGCTCGCGCAGGAAGCCGGCCAGCGCTTTCGGCAGATGCTCCGACAGGCCCGAGGTGTTGGCGAGGAAATGCACGCTGGCGCGTACGCCACTGGAAAATCCGGCGAGATCGCCGCGCATGGCGTCGATCTGGTGGATGACGAGGCGGGCGTGATCGAGCAGGCTCTCGCCGGCCGCGGTCAACTCCACGCCGCGACGCCCGCGCTTGAGCAGCGCAACGCCGAGCGCGTCCTCGAGGCCCTTGATGCGCGCGCTGGCCGAGGCCAGCGCCAGATGCGACCGCTCGGCGCCGCGGGTGATGCTGCGCTGGTCGGCGACCGCGATGAACAGCTGGAGATCGATGAGGTCGAAGCGCATGGCAGGTCTCCTCTGCCTTCGTTCTTGACGAAGGCTCTCTCCGTAACCTCCAGATTGTGCCGGCGCGCGCCTTCGGTCAATGTGCGGACATGATCGACCCGCTTCTCATACTCATCGCCGCCGTCTTCCTGATCGCCGGATTCGTCAAGGGCGTGGTCGGGCTCGGCCTGCCGACGGTGTCCATGGGCCTGCTCGCGGTGAGCATGGCGCCCAGCCGCGCGATTGCCATCGTCATCGTGCCCGCCATCGTCACCAACGTCTGGCAGACCTTCGTCGGCCCGTATTTGCGGGACATCCTGAGGCGGCTGTGGCCGCTGATGATCGGGACCGTGGTCGGATGCTGGCTCAATGCCGGCGCGCTGACCGGCCCGCATGCGCGCTACGGCACGATCGTGCTCGGCGCCCTGCTCGTCATCTACGCCGTGATCGGCCTGAACAAATTCCAGTTCCGCGTCGCGCCGCAAAACGAGAAATGGGTCGGCGGCGTGGTCGGTGTGATCACCGGCGTGATCTCGGCCTCGACCGGCGTGCAAGTGATCCCCTCGATGCCGTTCATGCAGGCGATCGGCATGGAGAAGGACGAGCTGGTGCAGGCGCTCGGCGTGTTCTTCACGACGGCGACCCTGGCGCTCGCCTTCAGCCTCACCGCCGGCGGATTGCTGACGCCCGCCAACGCGGTGCCGGGCGCGGTGGGCATGGCCTGCGCCTTTGCCGGCATGTTCATCGGCCAGTCGGTGCGGGCGCGGATGCCGGCGGAAGCGTTTCGCCGCTGGTTCCTGATCGCGATGATTTTGCTGGGCCTCTATCTCGCCGGCAGCGCGCTGGCGAAGGAATTCGCCTGAGAAGGCTACCGCGCCTCCAGCATGGCGACGCGGATGCCGAGATAGACGAAGAGGCCGCCAAGCGCGCGGTTGACCCAGGCGATCGCGCCTTCGGAGCTCCGCAAGCGGTGCGCGGCCTTGGCCGCGAACGCGGCCAGCACCAGGCACCACAGCGTGCCCGTGCAGATGAAGATCAGGCCGAGCGTAAGGAAGGCGAGCGGCTTGTGCGGTGAATCGGCTGCGACGAATTGCGGCAGGAAGGCCAGGAAGAACAGCGCGACCTTGGGATTGAGCGCGTTGGTGAATACGCCCTGGAGGAAGACCTGCCGCAGTGAGCTCCGCCCGGGCTGCTCGATGGCCGTCGCCAGCGCCGGCCGCGACCACAGCATCTGAAGTCCCGTCACGACGAGATAGGCCGCGCCGGCGAGCTTCAGGATCGAGAACGCGGTCGACGAAGCCATCAGCAGGGCCGAAAGACCGATCGCGGCGCCCGCGACGTGGAAAAAGCAGCCGCAGCTGATGCCGAGTGCAGCGGCGGCGCCGCCTCGCCACCCCATCTGCATGCTGCGGCCGATCACGTAGACCGTATCCGGCCCCGGCGTGATGTTGAGCAGCACGCCCGACAGGACGAAGAGCCAGATTTCGTGAATGCCCAGCATGTACGAGATGCCTCCGTGGCCGAACCGTCGTCCTCGGGGCCGGCTTAATCGGTTCGCCGGCGGCCGTCCACCGCCGGGATTGCGGAGAATTTACCTCGAATTTGCAATGCGGATCATACTTTCTCTCGGGCTCATCTGCTCTATAAAGGCAGGGTGCTTGAAATGCGGGATTCGAGGCGACTGCCACGCCGTGGCCGGTCCCAGGTCCCTTACCAAGTCGCCTTGGAGCCCCGGAAGATGGAAAGACGTCTGGCCGCCATTGTCTGCGCCGATGTCGCCGGCTATTCGCGCATGATGGGCAGCGACGAGGCCGGCACCCATGCCGCCTTCAAGGCCCATCGCAGCGCGATCCACCCCATCATCCTCAATCACGGCGGCCGCGTCGTCAAAAACACCGGCGACGGCTTCCTGCTGGAGTTCCCGAGCATCGTCGGCGCCACCGAGGCGGCGATCGCGATGCAGATGCTGATGGCGGAGCGCAACCACCATCTGCCCAGCGAGCGCGCCATGCAGTTCCGGCTCGGCATCCACATGGGCGACGTCATCGCCGATGAGGACGAGGTGTTCGGTGACGATGTCAACATTGCCGTCCGCCTCGAATCGGTCGCGAGCCCCGGCGGCTTCGCGATTTCGGCCAAGGCCTACGAGGAAGCGAGCAAGCATCTCAACGTGCCGCTGGTCGATGCCGGCAACCACCGCTTCAAGAACATCAGAGATCCGATCGGCGTCTGGACCTGGACGCACGAGGGCGCACCGGCGCTTGCGCCCGAGCTGAAGGAGGCATCCAATCTCGCGCAGCAGTACCGGACCGCGATCGTCGGCGTGCTGCCCTTCGCCAATCTCAGCGACGCCCAGGACGAATATTTCTCCGACGGCCTCACCGAGGATCTGATCCACGCGCTGGCGCTGCAATCCTTCTATCGCGTGCTGAGCCGCAACTCGACCTTCGCCTTCAAAGGCAAGAACACCAGCACCCGGCTGATCGCGCGCGAGATCGACGCCACCTATCTGATCCAGGGGTCAGTGCGGCGCGCCGGAGCAAAAATCCGCGTCACCGCCGAGCTGATCGCGCCGGAGACCGGCGAGCAGCTCTGGACCGGCCGTTACGACCGCGACATCGGCGACTTCTTCGCGATGCAGGACGAGATCACCACCAACCTGTGCGCCGCGATCGCCACCGAGATCGTCCGGGCCGAGGCCTCGGCGCCGGCGCGGCTCTCGACCGACGTCACCGCGTGGGACCGCTTCCTCAAGGGACTGTCGCACTACTATCGGCAGACCAAGGAAGATTTGGCGACCGCCGTCGACCTGTTCCGGGAAGCCATCAGGCTCGATCCAAAGCTGTCGATCGCGCACGCCTATCTCGCCACGATCCAGATCCAGAGCATCCAGTTCGGCTGGGTCAAGGGCACGCGCGAGATGTGGGCCGAGGCGATGAACCTCGCCGAGACCAGCGTCCGGCTCGACCCGCGCTCGTCCTTTGCGTTCTCGATCCTGTCCTGGTCCCACGCGCTGGAAGGGCACTACGAGGCCGCGATGGATGCGGCCAAGCGCGCGGTCGCGCTCAACCCCTACGACAATGGCGCGCGCGGCGTGCTGGGCATCTGCCATTTCGTCATCGGCGAGCACCGCGAGGCGATCGAGCTGTTCTCGATGGCCGCGCAGCGCGACAACAGCGATCCGCGCTACCAATGGGCCGCGCTGAACGCCTTCAGCCACTACCTGCTGGGGCAATACGACGCGACGCTGTCGTGGGCGCGCGAACAGCTCTACGTCAACCCGAACCATTTGCAGGCGCTGGCGATCCGCGCTGCGGCGCTAGCGCAAATGGGGCGGGACAGCGAAGCCTTCGAGGCAACCCGCGTGCTCATGGGCAACTACCCGACCCTGAATGTCGATCGTCACTTGCGCAATTTCCACTGGAAGCGTTCCGAGGACCTTGCCCAGTACCGCGAGGGACTTCTGAAAGCGGGCGTGCCGCTCAGCAAGCTGACCCTGGTCCAGAGCGACCTCAAGCGCGCCGCCGAGTCCTGAGGGCAAGCCGCGGCCAAGCGGCAATTTCCCATCCGGCTTTATTGACACGACAGTGAATTCGGCCACACTTCGCCACACGCGGAAGTAGTATATGTGCTGCCGGTTTGTTAGGACTTTCCGCGCTTGATCGGCGCGTCCGTTTTTGACGATTCGCCGTTTTCAGGATTTGGGCCATGCACGATTCCGCTTCGAAGCCCCCCTTCGACCCCCCGATCCAGGTCTCGCCGAACAATCCCTGTCCATTCCTGCGTGGCCTCGTCGGCGAAGGCTTCGTCGACGGCGGGACTGTCCCGCTCGGCACGTTGGCGCAGACAATCGCGGATGCGAGCGGCGAGACCGGGCCGATGAAGGCATTCGCACGCTTCCAGGTCTACGGCGTGGCGCTCATCGCCAACGGTCTAGGTCACATCCTGAAGAGTCTGTTTTCGGGCGCGCAGCTCGACGCGCTGCGCGGCGGCCCGCTCGACAAACGCGGTGCCGGCTCGCGCATCCTCGGTGTCGACGGCAAGGTCGATGAGGACGAGATCGCGCGGTTTGCAAGCTTCGGCCGGAATTACCCGGATCCGAACGGCGGCGGCTCCGAACTCGGTCTCAACGCATCGGAAATCGCCGTCTTCATGCGCGACAACCTCAAGCGCGCCGGCAGCGCGGTGCGCTGGTACTATCCCCTGCTGATGAAATTCGAATGGCCGATCCTGCTGAAGATCATCGGCAAGGGCGAGGGTGAGGACCGCTATCTCAGCGTCGCCGACGTGCGCACTCTGTTCAACGAACGCAAATTCCCCGGGCGCATCGACCAGCGGCTGCTGTCGCAGCCGGTGCCGTCGGCCTGCCAGCGCACCGTGCGCGGCGCCCTCAAGCTTGCGGCACTGCTGATCGCCATCGGTCTCGTCATCCTGGTTGCGGTCGCCGAATTCCCCAACCAGGTCCGCGCCATGCTGCCGCAGAAGGGCATCCTCGTGAATCTTCTGCCGCCGCCCTTGCCCGCGGTCCCGGAGACGAATGCAGCCTACTGGCTCGAGCAGAACTGGTCGCTGAAGGACCGGCACTGGTTCCATCATGCCAGCCAGGGAACCGCGACCTTCCCGGTGCCCTATGACTGGTTCATGGCACTGGAGCAGCCGCGCCTTCGCCTGTTCTCGCAACCGGGCATGATGAGGGACAGCGCCTATCTGGAGAGCTTCGGCTTCATTCCGAGCCCGCAATCGATCCAGACCGACGCGACAACGCTGCGCCGCTTCGGTTACGCCAATGTCTACGAGACGACGCAGGTGCCGGACTGGTCGACCCGGTGGACGCCTGCGGAGAACGTCGACGGCCTGCCGGTCGGCTTTGCACGGATGACCGGTGTCGTCGATCCTGCGACGGGCCGTCGCGAGCAGGACAAGATCGGGCTGACCTGCGCGGCCTGCCATACCGGCCAGATCCACTACAAGGGCGTGGACGTGCGCTTCGACGGCGGCCCGGCCATGACCGATCTGAAGAAGCTCGAGATCTCGACCGGCCTGTCGATCGCCTACACGCTCTATGTCCCGTTCCGCTTCCAGCGCTTTGCCGATCGCGTGCTCGGCCCCGAAGCCAGCAAGACGGACCGCGACGCACTCAAGCAGAAGCTTGGCGCGATCGGCAGCTTCCTGATCGACTGGGTGAAAACCCAGGAAAAGACGATTGAAGGCAAGAAGACCTGGGACGGCAAGCAGCAGAAGGATACCGAGGAAGGGTTCGGCCGCCTCGATGCCCTCAACCGCATCGGCAACCAGGTGTTCTCGCAGGATCTGGCGCTGAGCGGGATCAAGGGATTCGAGAAGAACCTGCATGCCCAGGACGCACCGGTCAGCTACCCCCCGATCTGGACCGTGCCGTGGTTCAAGTTCGCCCAGTACGACGCCTCGATCGAGCAGCCGCTGATCCGCAATGCCGGCGAAGCCCTCGGCGTCACCGCGCTGCTCAACCTGTCGGACGCCTATCCGGAGGACAGGCTCTGGCGGTCCTCGGTCAACATCAGGACACTCGGCTGGATCGAGGACCTGCTGAGAGGCCCCGATCCGTTCAAGCCGGCCGATCCGTCCACAGGTCCGAAGTTCGGCGGCCTGCTGGCGCCGAAATGGCCGTCGCAGATCCTCGACGACAAATGGAAGCTCGATCAGAAGAAGGTCGACAACGGCCGCAAGATCTACGCCGAGATGTGTTCCGGATGCCATCTGCCGGCCGTCGACACCCCGGCTTTCTGGTCCTCCGGACATTGGGAGTCGAACGGCGACGGCAAGGTCCTGAACGCGGTGACGATTCCCCTCGACGAGATCAAGACGGATCCCGAACAGTCGCTCGTGCTCAGCAACAGGATCGTCGATATGCCCGGCTTCCTGAAGGTGAATACGGCCGACCTCAAGACCTGGTGGCAATGCGACATCCCGACGGCGAGTTCGCCGACCGAGATGGTGTATGCGCTCGGTCTCATGACAGTGGTGGACCTCGTTGCCCGCAAGTGGATGGACGACGAGAAGACTCCGGAAGCCGAGCGGGCGAAATTGTGGAATCTCGCGCGCAAGAACTGCCTCAATCCGGCGCCCGGGCCGCGCTATCGCGCCCGGCCGCTGAACGGCGTCTGGGCCACCGCGCCTTATCTGCACAACGGTTCGGTGCCGTCGCTCTACTGGCTGCTGAAGCCTGCAAGCGAGCGCCCGACGAAGTTCTGCATGGGCCACCGCGACTATGATCCCGTGACCGTCGGCTTTGCGGTCACCGCAGGCGAGCAATGCAAGACGGGTGAAACGGAGTTCTCCGCGGGGTCGGAGAAGGATCCGGTCCAGGGCAACAGCGTGCTCGGTCATTCCTTCGAGCGCAAGCCGGGCGAGGACAAACGTCCCGGCGTGATCGGCCGCATGTTCAAGGATGATGCCGAGCGCTACGATCTGATCGAGTATCTGAAGACGCTGTGAGCTGCCGCCACACCTCTCCCCGTCAAAACGGGGCGAGGGAGCTCACCTTCGCCGCCGCCTCACTTGAACAGCGGCGTGCCCGGCACGAAGGCGTCGAAGGCGGCCCAGAATTGCGAGCGGTAGCGATCCTGCTCCTGCAGGATCTCGTGCTTGGCGCCGGCGATCACGAGATGGGAGCCGGCCCGCAAATGATACGCGAACTCCTCGATCGCGGCGGTCGAGACCACGGTGTCGCTGGAGGCCGCCAGCATCAGAATCGGCTGGCGGATCTCCGAGGGGTAGTTCTTGCCCTTGAAGGTGTGCATGGCACGGAAGGCGGTATCGGCCCAGGCGACCGTCGGTGACGCCAGCCCGAGCGTCGGATCCTCCTCCAGGATCGCGGCATTGCGCGCATAGCGCACGGGATCGCTGGTGAGGGGATTGTTGATGAAGGGATCGAGCCCGGTGATGCGGTCGCTGCCGCCGGGGACATAACGGCCGCCCTGCCCCAGCAGGCGCATCGTCTTCAGCAGCGCCCGCGCCGGAAACGACGTGGTGCGGCCGGGCAGGTCGATCATCGGCGCCGACAGCACCATGCGGTCGAACCAGCGCTTGCCGGCATGCGCCACCCGCAGCATCACCGTGCCGCCCATGGAATGGGCGAGCGCGAAGAAGGGCGGCGGACAATCCGGCAGCACCACCTGCTGCACGAAGGTCTCGACGTCGATTTCGAAATCGGCGAAGTCACGCACATAGCCCTTGCGCGGATCGCGCAGGCGGCGCGAGGAGTGGCCCTGCCCGCGCCAGTCGATCATCGCCACCGCAAAGCCGCGGTCGCGCAGATCGCGCACGGTCTCGAAATATTTCTCGATCTGCTCGCTGCGTCCGGTGAAGACACAGACCGTGCCCTTGCGGTTCGCGGGCGGTGCCCAGCGCGCAAAGCGCAGCTCGACGCCATCGGGAGTCTTGATGGTGCCGCTGACGACGTCTTCGGGAACTGGATTGGACGGAATCGAGACCAGCGTCATGATTGGAAGGGCTTGGGCGCCAAGTGCTGCAGATCAAGGGGCGGGAGCGCCGAAAAGGCGCTGCTTGCCGCCCTCTTGAACGCCGTTCCCCTGAACCCATATCACCATGGTGCAGGCCGCTACCAGTGTTTCGGAACCGGAACATCAGGCTGCACACAGACTAAAGCCCGGCCCGATTGGCGGGCGGGTTACTCAACAGTCGCTCAATGGAGGACTTGACCATGCGTACCTACGATCTGACCCCGTTCTATCGTTCCACCGTCGGCTTCGACCGCCTCTTCAACCTGCTCGACCAGGCCGGTTCGGACGGCAGCCCCGGTTATCCCCCCTACAACATCGAGCGCACCGGCGAGAACACCTACCGCATCACCGTTGCGGTCTCGGGCTTCGCCAAGGACGAGCTCTCCCTCGTCGCGAAGGAAAACACGCTGACGATCAAAGGCGAGAAGGTCGCCAACGAGAACAGCAAGGCCGAAGTGCTCTACCGCGGCATCGCCGCGCGTGCCTTCGAACGCGCCTTCCAGCTCGCCGACTTCGTGCAGGTGAAGGACGCCTCGCTCGAGAACGGCCTGCTTCACGTCGACCTCGTTCGCGAGATTCCCGAGGCCAAGAAGCCGCGCCAGATCGCGATCAACGTCGGCGCGCCCAAGGCGCAGGTGATCGAGAACTCGGCCACGCAAGCCGCGGCCTAAAATCACGCGCGCCACTTCCGAGTTGCGAAAACGCCCCGGTGCCCCGGGGCGTTTTTTTTGCTTGGCTCTTCTCGTCCCGGCGAAGCCAAGAAATCCTGCCGCGAGATCGATCAATCGTGCGCGGAAGGAATACCGAACGACGGATCTGCCATACCTTCCCAGAGATGATGGTCTTTGCCGTCGCCAGGACGTCACCGATTGCTGAACTGCCGTACTGGACCGTTGGGCCGCATCACAGAGCGGTGAAATGGCGTAACACCAACGCCCGCGCCTCGTCCTTTGGATATCGCACCCAAAACAAGACGGAGAACGATCATGACTTTCTGGCGCAGCTTTTTCGTCGCCGCGAGCCTTTTGGCGGCCCCCCTCAGCCTTGCTCACGCGCAGACCCCGCAGACGGTGAAGGCCAGGAACGTCGTGCTGGTGCACGGCGCCTGGGCCGACGGCTCGAGCTGGTCGGAGGTGATCCCGATCCTCCAGGCCGCAGGCCTGCACGTGACTGCCGTGCAAAATCCGCTGTCGTCGCTGGCGGACTCCGTTGACGCAACCAAGCGCGCGCTCGCCGAGCAGGACGGACCGACCGTGCTGGTCGCGCATTCCTGGGGCGGCACGGTGATCAGCCAGGTCGGCACCGATCCGAAGGTCACCGGCCTCGTTTATGTCGCCGCCCGCGCGCCCGATGCCAACGAGGATTTCGTCGCGCTGTCGAAGCAATTCCCGACCGGCCCGGTGCGCGCCGGCATCGTCGAGCACGACGGCTACACCAAGCTGTCGGAAGACGCCTTCCTGAAATACTTCGCCAATGGCGTGAAGCCGGAGCAGGCCAAGGAGCTCTACGCGGTGCAATGGCCGACGGCCGCCTCGATCTTCGCCGGTCGCACCACCGAGGCGGCATGGCATTCGAAGCCGAGCTGGTACGCGGTGTCGAAGAACGACGACACCATCAATCCCGATTTCGAACGCTTCCTCGCCAAGCGCATGAACGCAACCACGATCGAGCTCGATGCCGGCCACCTCTCGCTGGTGTCGCATCCGAAGGAGGTCGCGAATCTGATCCTGGAAGCCGCGGGGTATGGCCGGAGCTGAGACACCGTCGCTGTGTCGCAAAAGCGCCCGAGGCTCTCGGGCGCTTTTTTGTTGCGACCGCGCGCTAATCCAACCCTTGTGCGGCCGGCATCTCCTGCGTCGGCAGGATCGTTGGCGCGGGCTTCGCCTGCCCGACGGTTGGAGCGATGGTTTGCGGCGGGGCCTCGGCCGGCTTGGGCTGCACGGCAGCCGCGGTCTGTTGCGCAGGCTGGGCCTGCACCGTCGCAGGCTCGGCCGGCTTGGCGGCGGCGAGCGGGGCTTCGCCGCGCGGCGGGGCGGCCCTGGGCAGCGGCACGGTGCGGCTAGCAACGTGCGGAATCGAGGCCGGCGGGCGCGGCGGGCCGCTGCGGACCATGGTCGGTGGCGGCAGCGCGCTTTGCGGGCGGTAGGGTGCGACCGCGGGCTCATCGTAGCCGGGCGCCATGCCATAGGCGTCCCTGGCCGGCATGAAGCGCAAGATTCTCCCGTCGCGGGCGTCGATGACCAGCCGGCCGTCGTCACCGCGGCGGTCGATCACCGCGATGGTGTAGACGCTGCCGCGCAGGCGCGGGATGCCGAGCGGCAAGAAGCCGTTTTCGCGCAGCACCGCGTAGACCTCCGCCGACGGCAGCAGTACCGGGGCCGGGCCGCGTTCTCCGTAGCCATAGCCGTAGCCGTAACGCGGCGGCGGGGGCGGCGCGGCGTCCGGCGGCCCATAGGGTCCGTCGAAATCCGAGACCGCGATGGCGGCCCCGCTTCCGATACCGTTCGCCGGAACTTGCGCAAGAACTTGCGCCTGAGCCACGGTCGCAGCCAGCACCAGCGTGGCAGCGGCCACACATCCTGTGAAAAACTTCATGGTCGACACGCTCCTGTCAGGCCCCCGAAGCTCTCGCGCTCTTTCGCTTCTTGCGGCGTGGCGCGCCTTTCGAGGGCTGATCCGAAGCTTCATTCGGGATTCCGGCGTCGGCAGGGCCGGATCAGGGCGCGTTTGCTTCAAAACCGGGGCCGCGCAACTTTCGGAAAGCGATTGATTGACATATCGGGAATCGGGACTTTCGCGCGCTTGTGTGATAGACAAAAATTTGGCAAGGTGATGGTTAGGACAGGAAGACTGTCTCAATTTTGCTTGCAGTTCCGGCATACGGATTGCAACGAAAGTCGGTGCTTTCGAGCGCCAGGAAGGCAACAGGCAAAGCCGTTCTCGGGGACGAAGAACGCCTTAGCCTGAATTTAAGAAAATGCGGCTCGCAGCGGACGAGCGGTGACCCAGAGGCGGGTGCCGCGGAACACCCAAGGTGCGCCGAAGATAGCGGTGAGGCAGCTTGCCGCACGGAGAGGACGAGGACATGAACGGGTCGCAATTCGAGCGCGCAAACATCGTGGCAGAAGAGCTGTCGGCGACCGTCGCCTCGAAAACGACCGATCCGATTCAGGAACACAATTCGCGTCCGCCCGCCGTTGGCCTCTACGATCCGAGCCTGGAGAAGGATTCCTGCGGCGTCGGCTTCATCGCCAACATCAAGGGCAAGAAGTCCCACGAGATCGTCGCGGACGCGCTGAGCATCCTCTGCAACCTCGAGCATCGCGGCGCCGTCGGGGCCGATCCGCGCGCCGGTGACGGCGCCGGCATTCTGGTGCAGATCCCGCACGCCTTCTTCAGCCGCAAGGCCGCGGAGCTCGGCTTCGCGCTGCCTCAGCCCGGCGAATACGCCATCGGCGCGCTGTTCATGCCGCGCGACACCGCCTGGCGCAACGTCATCAAGAGCATCATCGCCGACCAGATCAAGGAAGAGGGCCTCACCCTGCTCGGCTGGCGCGACGTGCCGACCGACAATTCCTCGCTCGGCGTCACCGTGAAGCCGACCGAGCCGGCCTGCATGCAGGTGTTCATCGGCCGCAACGGCACCGCCAAGACCGAGGACGATTTCGAGCGCCGGCTCTACATCCTGCGCAAGTCGATCTCGCAGGCGATTTACCAGCGCCGCGACCGCGGGCTTGCGGGCTACTATCCCTGCTCGATGTCCTGCCGCACCGTGATCTACAAGGGCATGTTCCTCGCCGACCAGCTCGGCAAGTACTATCCCGATCTGCACGAAAAGGACTTCGAGAGCGCGCTGGCGCTGGTGCATCAGCGCTTCTCGACCAACACCTTCCCGGCCTGGTCGCTGGCGCATCCCTACCGCATGATCGCGCATAACGGCGAGATCAACACGCTGCGCGGCAACACCAACTGGATGGCGGCGCGCCAGGCCTCTGTGAGCTCCGAGCTCTATGGCAAGGACATCAACCGGCTCTGGCCGATCTCGTATGAAGGCCAGTCGGACACCGCCTGCTTCGACAACGCGCTCGAATTCCTGGTGCAGGGCGGCTACTCGCTGCCGCACGCGGTCATGATGATGATTCCGGAAGCGTGGGCCGGCAATCCGCTGATGGATGAGACGCGCCGCGCCTTCTACGAATATCACGCCGCGCTGATGGAGCCGTGGGACGGCCCCGCCGCGATCGCCTTCACCGACGGCCGCAAGATCGGCGCCACGCTCGACCGCAACGGATTGCGGCCGGCGCGCTATCTCGTCACCAAGGACGACCGCATCGTGATGGCTTCCGAAATGGGCGTGCTGACGATCCCCGAGGACCAGATCATCACCAAGTGGCGCTTGCAGCCCGGCAAGATGCTGCTGGTCGACCTCGAGCAGGGCCGCCTGATCCCCGACGACGAGATCAAGGCCGATCTCGCCAAGAGCCATCCCTACAAGGAATGGCTGGAGCGGACCCAGATCGTGCTGGAAGAGCTGCCGAAGGTTCCGACCACCGGCGTGCGCTCCAACCTGTCGCTGCTCGATCGCCAGCAGGCGTTCGGCTACAGCCAGGAAGACATCACCATCCTGATGACGCCGATGGCGGCCACCGGCGAGGAAGCCGCGGGCTCGATGGGCAACGACACGCCGATCTCGGCTCTGTCGGACAAGGCCAAGCCGCTGTTCACCTACTTCAAGCAGAACTTCGCGCAGGTCACCAATCCGCCGATCGACCCGATCCGCGAAGAGCTGGTGATGAGCCTCGTCTCCATCATCGGACCGCGGCCGAACCTGTTCGACCTGCAGGGCCTTGCCACCACCAAGCGTCTCGAGGCGCGTCAGCCGATCCTGACCGACGCGGATCTCGAAAAGATCCGCTCGATCTCGGAAGTCGCCGAGTCGCACTTCAAGTCGCGCACGCTGGACACCACCTTCCACGCCGGTCTCGGCGCCGCGGGCATGGACCAGGTGCTGGACGAGCTCTGCGCGCGCGCGGAAAGCGCGGTGCGCGAGGGCGTCAACATCATCATCCTGTCCGACCGCATGGTCGGCACCGACCGGGTGCCGATCCCGTCGCTGCTGGCTTGCGCCGCCGTGCATCATCATCTGATCCGCACCGGCCTGCGCACCTCGGTCGGCCTCGTCGTCGAATCCGGCGAGCCGCGCGAAGTGCATCACTTCGCCTGTCTCGCCGGCTACGGCGCGGAAGCGATCAATCCGTATCTGGCGTTCGAGTCCATCATCGCGATGAAGGACCGCCTGCCCGGCTCGCTCGACGACTACGAGATCGTCAAGCGCTACATCAAGTCGATCGGCAAGGGCCTGCTCAAGGTGATGTCCAAGATGGGCATCTCGACCTATCAGTCGTATTGCGGCGCGCAGATCTTCGACGCGGTCGGCCTGAAGGCGGATTTCGTCGGAAAGTTCTTCGCCGGCACGCATACCCGCGTCGAGGGCGTGGGCCTGGCCGAGATCGCGGAAGAAGCGGTGCGCCGCCATGCCGACGCGTTCGGCGAGGCGCTGGTCTACAAGACCTCGCTCGATGTCGGCGGCGAATATGCCTATCGCAGCCGTGGCGAGGATCATGCATGGACCGCCGAGTCGGTCGGGCTGCTGCAGCACGCCGCGCGCGGCAATTCGCTGGAGCGCTACCGCGCCTTCGCCAAGATCCTCAACGAGCAGTCGGAGCGCCTGCTGACGCTGCGCGGCCTGTTCCGGATCAAGAACGCGGACGAAGAGAAGCGCAAGCCGGTGCCGCTCGACCAGGTCGAGCCCGCCAAGGACATCGTCAGGCGTTTCGCCACCGGCGCGATGAGCTTCGGCTCGATCTCGCGCGAGGCGCACACCACGCTCGCGATCGCCATGAACCGGATCGGCGGCAAGTCGAACACCGGCGAAGGCGGCGAGGAAGCCGACCGCTTCAAGCCGCTGCCGAACGGCGACAGCATGCGCTCGGCGATCAAGCAGGTCGCCTCGGGCCGCTTCGGCGTCACCACGGAGTATCTCGTCAACTCCGACATGATGCAGATCAAGATGGCGCAGGGCGCCAAGCCCGGCGAAGGCGGACAGTTGCCCGGCCACAAGGTCGACGCGACCATCGCCAAGGTCCGGCACTCGACGCCGGGCGTCGGCCTGATCTCGCCGCCGCCGCACCACGACATCTACTCGATCGAGGATCTGGCGCAGCTCATCTACGACCTCAAGAACGTCAACCCGGCGGGCGACGTCTCGGTCAAGCTCGTCTCCGAGATCGGCGTCGGCACGGTGGCCGCGGGCGTCGCCAAGGCGCGCGCCGACCATGTCACCATCGCGGGCTTCGAGGGTGGCACCGGCGCTTCGCCGCTGACCTCGATCAAGCACGCCGGCTCCCCCTGGGAGATCGGCCTTGCCGAAACCCACCAGACGCTGGTGCGCGAGCGGCTGCGCAGCCGCATCGTGGTCCAGGTCGACGGCGGCTTCCGCACCGGCCGTGACGTCGTGATCGGGGCGCTGCTCGGTGCCGACGAGTTCGGCTTCGCCACCGCGCCGCTGATCGCGGCCGGCTGCATCATGATGCGCAAGTGCCATCTCAACACCTGCCCGGTCGGCGTCGCGACCCAGGACCCCGTCCTGCGCAAGCGCTTCACCGGCCAGCCCGAGCACGTGATCAACTACTTCTTCTTCGTCGCCGAGGAAGTCCGCGAGATCATGGCCTCGCTCGGCTTCCGCACCTTCAACGAGATGATCGGCCAGGTGCAGCTGCTCGACCAGACCAAGCTGGTCGCGCACTGGAAGGCCAAGGGCCTCGACTTCTCGAAGCTGTTCGTCAAGCAGAAGGAAGAGAAGGGCCAGAAGATCTATCACTCCGAGCGCCAGAACCATCATCTGGAGGCGGTGCTCGACCGCTCGCTGATCGAGAAGGCGACGCCAGCGCTCGACCGCGGCGCGCCGGTGAAGATCGAGGCCGCGATCAACAGCACCAACCGCTCTGCCGGCGCCATGCTGTCGGGCACGGTCGCCAAGATCTACGGCCATGCCGGCCTGCCGCACGACACCATCCATGTCAGCCTCAAGGGCACGGCGGGTCAGGCGTTCGGCGCGTGGCTGGCGCAAGGCGTCACCTTCGAGCTCGAGGGTGAAGCCAACGACTATGTCGGCAAGGGTCTGTCGGGCGGCAAGATCATCGTCAAGCCGCCTGCCAACAGCAGCATCGTGCCGGAAGAGAGCATCATCGTCGGCAACACCGTGATGTACGGCGCCATTCAAGGCGAGTGCTACTTCCGCGGCGTCGCCGGCGAGCGTTTCGCCGTGCGCAATTCGGGCGCGGTGGCGGTCGTCGAAGGCGCCGGCGACCATTGCTGCGAATACATGACCGGCGGCATTGTGGTCGTGCTCGGCAAGACCGGACGCAACTTCGCGGCGGGCATGTCCGGCGGCATCGCCTATGTGCTTGACGAGACCGGCGGCTTCGACAAGCTCTGCAACATGGCGATGGTCGAGCTCGAGCCGGTGCTGTCGGAAGAGCTGATCAACGCCGGAACCTACCATCACTCCGGTGACCTAGAGGCGCACGGCCGGGTCGACGTGTTCAAGGACCTGCTCGACTCCGACGTCGAGCGGCTGCACGTCCTGATCTCGCGCCACGCCAAGGCGACCGGGTCGAGGCGCGCGGCCGACATCCTTGCCAACTGGAAGGAGTGGCTGCCCAAGTTCCGCAAGGTGATGCCGGTCGAGTACCGGCGCGCGCTGCGCGAAATGGCCGCCAACGCGGACGCCGAGCCGAAAATTGCGATCGGGGCGTAAGGCATCACACCCCGTCATTGCGAGCGTAGCGAAGCAATCCAGACTTTCTCCTCGGATACACTGGATTGCTTCGACGCTTCGCCTCTCGCAATGACGACGAGAAGAAACAGAACGAATTAGCCGGCAGGGACTTCGGGTTTAATGGGCAAGATCACGGGTTTTCTTGAAATCGAACGGCATGACCGCAAGTACACCCCGGTCGCCGAGCGTGTGAAGCATTACAACGAGTTCGTCGTTCCCTTGACCGAGAAGGAAACGCGCGACCAGGCTGCGCGCTGCATGAATTGCGGCATTCCCTATTGCCACGGGACCGGCTCGGTCGCGCCCGGCACGCCCGGCTGCCCGGTCAACAACCAGATCCCCGACTTCAACGACCTCGTTTACCAGAACAACTGGGAAGAGGCGTCGCGCAACCTGCACTCGACCAACAATTTCCCGGAGTTCACCGGCCGCATCTGTCCTGCGCCGTGCGAGGCATCCTGCACGCTCAACATCGACGACAACCCCGTCACCATCAAGACCATCGAATGCGCGATCGTCGACCGCGCCTGGGACAATGGCTGGCTCAAGCCCGAAATCGCCTCCGTCAAGACCGGAAAGAAGGTCGCGGTGATCGGCTCCGGTCCGGCCGGCATGGCCTGCGCACAGCAGCTCGCGCGCGCCGGGCACGATGTGCATCTGTTCGAGAAGTACGCCAAGGCCGGCGGCCTGCTTCGTTATGGCATTCCCGACTTCAAGATGGAGAAGGGCGTCATCGACCGCCGCGTCAGGCAGATGGAAGGCGAAGGCGTCACCTTCCACTACAACAGCCATGTCGGCGCTGACGGCAATGTCGATCCGCGCGAGATGCTCAACGAGTACGATGCCGTCGCGCTGACCGGCGGCGCCGAAGCCCCGCGCGACCTGCCGATCCCCGGCCGCGAGTTCGCCGGCATCCACTACGCCATGGACTTTCTGCCGCAGCAGAACCGCCGCGTCTCCGAGGAGCCGCTGAACGGGGTCAGCGAGATCCTGGCCGCGGGCAAGCACGTCGTCGTCATCGGCGGCGGCGACACCGGATCCGACTGCATCGGCACCTCGCTGCGCCAGGGCGCGCTCTCGGTCACCCAGCTCGAGATCATGCCGGCCCCGCCCGAGCACGAGAACAAGGGCCTGACCTGGCCGAACTGGCCGCTGAAAATGCGCACGTCGTCGAGCCAGGCCGAAGGCGCGGTCCGAGAATTCGCCGTGCTGACGCAGAAGTTTTCCGGCGAGAACGGCCAGGTCAAGAAGCTGCACTGCGTGCGCGTCGACGACAAGTTCAAGCCGATTGCCGGCACCGAGTTCGATCTCGACGCCGAGCTCGTCCTGCTCGCGATGGGCTTCGTGCACCCCGTGCACGAGGGTCTGCTGAAGCAGCTCGCGGTCGAGCTCGACCCGCGCGGCAACGTCAAGGCCAACACGCTCGACTACCAGACCTCGCGCCCGAACGTGTTCACCGCCGGCGACATGCGCCGTGGGCAATCACTGGTGGTCTGGGCGATCCGCGAGGGCCGGCTGTGCGCACGGTCAATCGATATGTTCCTGATGGGGAAGACGGACCTGCCGCGGTAGCCGCTGGGCTCGCTGCAAGATTTACAAACGGTGTCATCGCCCGCGAAAGCGGGCGATCCAGTATTCCGAAACAATTGTGATCTACTGAGAAGCCGCGGCGTACTGGATGCCCCGCCTTCGCGGGGCATAACAGCGGAGTGAGGGGCAGCGAGCGGACTTCAGTCCAGGACGTGCGGGAAGTGTTGTGCGTCCCACTCGTCGAGCCGGAACAGCACCTTACCGTATGCGAGAAGCTTGTCGGTCGGCCGATAGGGTCGCGTAGAAACTTCAACATCCGATGCGACTTCACTTGGCATCAAGTGAAAATGTTCGTTAGTCGCATTCAGCGCCAGCAGTTCCTTAACGAAGAGGTCGCGGCCTTCGGAATTGAGCCATAGCTCGAATTCTCCAGCCGAGTTGATGTCCAAAGTAATCCGTGGCGCCATACTGCCCACTCCTCAATTCTGCAGCCTCACCCCAACCATCGCCACCGTGCCCTGCGAGCTTGAGCCCGGCTGGTTCGAATCCAGGATGTCGTGGCGCAGCGTGCCCTTGACCCAGATGTTGCGGTTGAGCTTGTAGATCAGATTGCCTTCGAGCGAGTAGGTCTTGTCGTTGCGGTTCTGGCCCTGATAGTCGTAGGTCCCGTAGGTGAACTTGCCGACCGCGGTGAGCCAGCGGCGGAAATCGTGATCGACCTCGGCGGCGTAGGTGTGCACCAGCACGCCGGAGGAGCCGGGGACGGTGGTCTCGGCGATCTGCGTGTCGGTTGAGAATTTCACCGTGGTCAGGCCGCTCGCATTCCAGATCAGCGAGCCCGAGGTCAGGAAGCCCGCGAGCTGGCTGAGGCGCGGGTCGACATAGTTGCGCGCGGAATAGCCGACCGAGACCTCGCCGGTGAGAATGCGCGAGAACTCGAAGGACGAGCCGACCTTGGCGTAGCCGCCGTCTGAATCGCGCAAATAGCCGTTGCGGTCGGCGGCCTGGTCGTGGACGCGGGTGTCGCCCTGGATCTCGACGAACGGCTTCAGGCCCGGCTTGAGATCGTAGGAGAAGCGCCCGACGCCGCCATACTGGTTGAAGTCGCGATCGTCGTTGCTGAAGGTCGAGCCGTCGGTGAGTTTTGAGTTGGTGTAGGCGGTGCGATCCACCGTGGCGCCGGCCGCGACCTGAAAGCGGTTGAAGGTCTGGTCGAAGCCGACGGTGGTGCCATAGCTGGCGTAGATCGGGTACTTCTGCAGGCCGGCCTGCACGTTCGGGCTGCCGGGATTGTCGGTGGCGAGCCGCAGGCGCAGCTGCGAGGTCAGCTTGAGATCGCGGTCGACGTCGAGGCGGCCGTCGACATGGCCGGTGAAATCCGGGCGGTCGATCTCGACCGGCGAGGGCGAGGCGAAGCCGTCAATCGTCGCCGGCATGTTTTGGGTATAGCCCGAGAACGAGCCGCGCAGATCGGCGACCAGCGCGTGGCGCTCCCAGTCGGACGCCACGAGAAGATCGGGTGCGACCACATAGACCGGCGAGCCGATCGGCTTGTTCAGACGCGCGGGATTGGTGTCGTAGCCGGCGGAGAGCTCAAGCCCGCCCTTGATCAGGAAACTGCCGGCATAGTCGCCGACGGCCCCGAACGGATCGTCATCCGCCTTGAGGCGGCGGCGCTGCGGCTGGCCGGGCACGGTGCCCGCCATCGCCGCCGGCACCGGCGCCTTGTTCGCGGACGCGGACGGCGGCGGCGCGATCCTGGGCAGACCGAGGGTGGACACCGGTGGCGTAGCCAGGGGCACCGGCGAGCCGGGACCGGCGGGGCGCTTCGGCTTGGGCTGGCCGGGATAGAGCTTGGGTTGCTGCCGCTTGCGGTTGAGCGAGTCGTAGCCGGAGGCGCTGGCACCATTGGCGGCGGGCAGGCCGTAGGTCGGGACCTGGTTGGTCGGGTTCTGGCCGGGGCGCGAGGTCGCCGGCGCCTGCTGGCGCTTGCGCGGGTCGGCATTGGGGTCGGGCAACGCCGGCAGCGCATCCGACGGCGCCAGCGGAACGCCTGCCGTGCGGCGCGTCGGCAGCGTGTCGGGCGAGGCGAAGCCGCCGCGGTTGGGATTGAACAGGTCCGGGGTGAGGCTCTGGGCCGCCGCGGGCGCACTTCCGAGCGCCGTCAGCACAAGACACGGCAAGGCGGCGCGCAGGAAATGCGCGCGTTTGCTCCGGCTGCTGCCTGGAGACGACCCCACGATGGAAGAACTCCAACGAAATCAAACACTTTCGCGATTGCCCCCGCCGACTGGCGGGAACCATCGTTAATGGAGTTAAAACAATTATGGTTAACGGCCCGTTGAGGGCTCTGGCGCTCTCGTCGCCTCGCAGGCCTCCGCGTGCTAAGCAGGTGCCAACGGGCGAACGCCCCCTCTTCCCTGGACCTGACCATGCCGAGCTCGATACCGCTGATGACCGCATCATCCGGCCCCATCCCCGACAGCGTCGAATCCGCGCTCCGCACCCTTGAGACCGAGAGCGGCGGCATCAACGCGCTCGCCGCCGCGCTGCGCGGCCCGCTGGGCGCGACCTTCGCCAAGGCGGTCGACCTGATTCGCAACGCGAAGGGCCGCGTCATCGTCACCGGTCTCGGCAAGTCGGGCCATATGGGCCGCAAGATCGCGGCGACGCTGGCCTCGACCGGTACGCCCGCCTTCTTCGTGCACACCGCCGAAGCGGCCCATGGCGATCTCGGCATGATCACCGCCGACGACGTCATCATGGCGCTGTCCTGGTCCGGCGAGCAGCCGGAGATGAAGACGCTCGTGAACTATTCCGCGCGGTTCGCGATCCCCATGATCGCGGTGACGTCGAACGCGGCGTCCTCGCTCGGGCAAGCCGCCGACATCGTGATCGAGCTGCCGAAGGCGCGCGAGGCCTGTCCGCACAATCTGGCGCCGACCACCTCGACCTTGATGCAGGCAGCGATCGGCGACGCGATCGCGATCGCGCTGCTCGAAGGGCGCGGTTTCACCGCACTGGAATTCGCGCATTTCCATCCCGGCGGCAAGTTGGGGGCGATGCTGAAATTCGTCCGCGACTACATGCGCACGGGCACGGAAATTCCGGTCAAGCCACTCGGCACCAAGATGTCGGACGCGGTGATGGAGATGTCCGCCAAGGGCCTTGGCTGCGTCTGCATCGTCAACGAGGCGAACGAGGCTGTCGGCATCATCACCGACGGCGATCTGCGCCGCCACATGCGGCCGGACCTGCTGACGGCGTCGGTCGACGACATCATGACCCGGCAGCCGAAGACCGTGCCGCCCTCGATGCTCGCCACCGAAATGATCGAGGTGCTGAACACCCGCAAGATCACGACGCTGGTCGTGACCGAGGCGGACAAGGTGGTCGGCATCGTGCACCTCCACGATCTGCTGCGGGCGGGCGTGGCTTAAGGCGCTCTCTCTCCGCACGTCATTGCGAGCGCAGCGAAGCAATCCAGACTGTCTCCGCGGGGACAGTCTGGATTGCTTCGTCGCAAAGGCTCCTCGCAATGACAGTTACTGCGGAAACCGCGCCGCCTTCTCCTCCAGCGGCAAGCGCAGCCCATTCGCCAGATACGACACCGTGCGGTAGAAGCCGCACAGCAGCATGATCTCCAGGATCTGCGCCTCGTCGTAATGCGCCGACAGCGCGGCGAACTCCCCGTCATCGAACGTCGCGCGGTGGTGCAGCGCGTCCACCGCAGCGATCAGCGCCTGCTCGGCTGGCGACCACCAGGGCGAAGCCGCATCGCCCTGCACGGTGGCGCGGACCTCGTCCTCGGTGAGGCGCGCCGGCCCGGCAAAGATCGCGACATGCACACCCCATTCGTATTCGCATTTGTTCAGCGCGCAGGTGCGGTCGATCACGATCTCGCGCTGGCGCAGGGACAGCGGCCCGGGATCGAGCAGGCCGCCGGCGCGAAACTTGTCCCAGGCGCGGGTATGGCCCGCCAAAACCCGGAACAGCGCCAGCGGCGGCGCCCCGCGCATGATGCGGTCGAACTGCCCCTGGATCTCCGGGGGATAAGGCGGCGCGAGCGGCGTGATGCGCGGCGTCGGAGATGACATGACCGACCTCTTTGCTACAATTACAGTAGCAATACGCTACACTATCTGTAGCAACGTGCAAGAGGGCAGCGATGGCGAAACAGGCCGGCTCGAAACCACGCAGCGTCCGCGGCTCGCGCACCGGGCGGCCGATCATGGCACTGCTCGACCTGCTCGGCCGGCGCTGGGCCTTGCGAATCCTGTGGGAGCTGCGCGACGCCCCCCTCACCTCCCGCGCATTGCGAACGGCCTGCGACGAGGCCTCGCCGACGGTTCTGCAGGCGCGGCTGGACGATTTGCGCGAAGCGGGGTTTGTGGAGCTGGGTGACGGTAGCGGCTATGGGCTGACGGCGCTGGGACGGGACTTGTGCGAGACGTTCATGCCGCTGCACCGGTTTGCGGAGCGGTGGAAGGGGCCTTCCCCCTCTCCCCGCTTGCGGGGAGAGGGTCGGGGTGAGGGGGAGCCTCCGCGCAGACGGTGAGAGACGGACTCGCGGAGAGTCCCCCCTCACCCGGAAGCGGGGAGAGGCGAAGAATCCTCACGCCGCCGCGACCGTCAGATTCGCTCCGTCCACCTGCACCACCTTCACCCGCGTGCCCGCCGGCGTATCGGGACCTGCGACGCGCCAGACGGTGTCGCCGATGCGCATGGTGCCGTTGCCGTCGACGATCGGCTTCTCCAGCGTGAACTCGCGGCCCAGCAGCGCATCCGCGCGCTTGTTGAGGAACGGGCTCGTGCTCGCATTCAGCTTCGGCCGGGCGAGGCGGCGCCACACCGGCACGGCCGCGGCGGCGAACACCGCGAACATCACGAGCTGGATCTGCCAGGATATGGCGACAGCGAACGAGATCAGGCCGACCAGCAACGCGGCGAGCCCGAGCCAGAACAGGAACACGCCCGGCGCCAGCACCTCCAGCGCCATCAGGACGAAGCCGAAGATCAGCCAATTCCAGGTGCCGAGCGATACGAACATGTCGGTCATGACACGACCTCTAACCATTTGGCGCGAGCCCTCGGACGGGCATGCGCTGTGACTATCCCTGCCGCGGGGGCACTGCCGGCGGCGTGGGACTCGACTGCGGCACCGAGCCGCCGCGGCGGGCGGCGGCGGCCGCAGACGCCGCGCTCTCGCCGAACGTTGCCTTCGCGATCTCGCCGATGCCGGCGAGCGAGCCCAGCATGCTCATCGCTTCGACCGGAAGCATGATGACCTTCTGGTTCGGCGAATCGGCGAGCTGCCCGAACGCCTTGATGTATTTGTCGGCGATGAAATAGTTCAGCGCTGCGACATCCCCCTTGGAGATCGCTTCGCTGACCATCTGGGTGGCCTTGGCCTCGGCCTCCGCGGAACGTTCGCGGGCCTCGGCGTCGCGGAACGCGGCTTCCTTGCGGCCTTCGGCCTGGAGGATCTGGCCCTGTTTGGCGCCCTCGGCGCGCAGGATCTCCGACTGGCGCTGGCCTTCGGCGGCGAGAATGTCGGCGCGCTTGACGCGCTCGGCTTTCATCTGCCGGCCCATGGCCTCGACGAGGTCGGCGGGCGGCACGATGTCCTTGATCTCGATGCGGTTGACCTTCAGGCCCCAGGGCGAGACCGCGGCATCGACGACGCGCAGCAGGCGCTCGTTGATCTCGTCGCGATGCGACAGCACCTGGTCGAGATCCATCGCGCCCATCACCGAGCGAATGTTCGTCATGGTCAGGACCGTGATGGCCTGGGTCAGGTTGGAGACCTCGTAGCTCGCCTTGGCGGCATCGAACACCTGGAAGAACGCGACGCCGTCCACCGTCACGGTGGCGTTGTCCTTGGTGATCACCTCCTGCTCGGGGATGTCGATCACCTGCTCCATCATGTTGATCTTGCGCCCGACGCGATCGAAATAGGGCACGATCAGATTGAGCCCGGGGCTCAGCGTCTGGGTGTATTTGCCGAACCGCTCGATGGTCCAGTCATAGCCCTGCGGCACCGTCTTCACGCCGGCAACCAGCGTGACGATGACGAGCAAAACCAGGACAATCGCGAAAATGTCGAAACCGCTCATATTTCCTCCAAGGCGGGAAAAGCCCTTTCCCGCGCCGTCAATTGGTCGGGATCACGACCCTCAAAGTTCAGCGATGGGTTCAGCGGTCGCTGCATAATCTCGGCATCGGCGCGATTCTACACAAGACGCAGGGAGAGGGAATGGTCGCGATTATGTATTTGCGAGGCGCCCTTGAAAGCGCGCAGGCGTAGACCTAGCGGCGAACGTTAACGAATTCGGCCATGCCGGCGGTCGTAGCCAAATCCTATTCGATGACGTCGTTCGCGGTTGCGAGCAGGCTTGGCGAAAGCGTGACGCCGATCGCCTTGGCCGTCTTCAGGTTGATCGCGAGCTCGAACTTGATGGGATTCTGGACCGGCAGGTCGGCCGCCTGCGTGCCCTTCAGGATGCGATCGATGTAGGAGGCGGCGCGGCGCAGCTGCTCGGCGCTGTCGGTGCTGTAGGCCATCAGCCCGCCTTCGTCGACGAAGGTACGGCTCCAGAACACCGCGGGCGCGCGCGCTTCACTGATCGCCGCCAGGAGGTGCGCGCGGTTGGCCATGGTGAAGAAGTCCGGCAGCACCCAGCAGGCCGCCGTCTTTCCGCAAGGCCAGGGCGGCGATCGAGGCCGCGTCATCGACCGGCGCGGGCTCCACCGTCACGTGGAGCGTCCGCGCCGCGTCCTCGATCGTGCGCAGCATCAGGGGCGCGAACGGCGCGGTGGCGGGATTGTAGACGACGAAGACGCGGGACACTTTCGGCGTGACCTGCGTCAGCATCTCCAGCCATTTGCCGGCCAGCGGGCCGTCGTAATCGGTGAAGCCGGTGACGTTGCCGCCGGGATGGGCGAGATTTTTGACAAACCCCTGGCTGACGGGGTCGGTGACCACGGCGAACACGATCGGGATCGTCGTGGTGCGCTGGCGCAGCTCTTCCACCGAGGGCGTGCCGACCGCGAGCAGGATGTCGGGCTTGAGCGCGACCAGTTCGTCCGCGAGCCGCGCAATGCGCGCGCGGTCGCCGCCGCCGCTGCGCCAATCGATCCCGAGGTTGCCGCGCTCCTTCCAGCCATGGCCGGCGAGCGCTTCGACCAGGACGGCGCTGCGCGTCTGCCCGATCGCATCGTCAGCCGCCGTGACCGAGAGCACGCCGAGCCGGCGCGGCGGATTCGGTTGCTGCGCCAGCGCCGGGGCCGGCAGCATTGCGGTCATCCCAAGAAGCGCCAGGCACTCGCGGCGGTTCATGGGGCACCCATCAGATCCAGCCCTGAAGCTCGCGCAGCACCAGGGTGCGGATCACGTCCATGCCGGGATCGCTGTCGTTGAGGCAGGGAATCGCGGAAAACTCTTCGCCGCCATTGTGCTTGAAGATCTCGGCATTCTCCTGCGCGATCTCCTCCAGCGTCTCCAGGCAATCGGCGGAAAAGCCCGGCGTCACCACCGCGATGCGGCGCACGCCCTCTTTCGCCAGACGCTCCATCGTCTTGTCGGTGTAGGGCTGGAGCCACTCGTCATTGCCGAAGCGGGACTGGAAAGTCAGCAGCAGCTTGGTCTCGTCCATCCCGAGCCGGCGGCGCAGCGCCTCTGTCGTGGCGACGCACTGACCCTGGTACGGGTCGCCCTTGTCGACATAGGATTTCGGCATGCCGTGGAAGGAGGCGACAATCAGCTCCGGTGCGAACGGCAGGCTCGCCAGATGCGTCTCGATCGAGACGGCGAGCGCCTCGATATAAGCCGCGTCTTCATAGTAAGGCGGCGTCACCCGCAGCGTCGGCTGGTTGCGCAGGCGGGCGAGCACGCGGAACACCTCGTCGCAGACCGTGGCCGAGGTCGGGGCGGAATATTGCGGATAGAGCGGAACGGCGAGGATGCGCTCGCACCCCTTCGCGATCAGCGCGTCGATACCCGACTTGATCGAGGGATTGCCGTAGCGCATCGCCCAATCCACCACGACGTGGTCGCGGTCCGACAGCGCGGCTGCGAGCTTGTCGGCTTGCGACCGGGTGATGGTCTTGAGCGGCGACTCGTTCTTCTCGTTGTTCCATATCTTGCGGTAGTCGAGCGCCTTGGTGCGGGGACGGCTGCGCAG
The DNA here is from genome assembly GCF_018129995.1 of Bradyrhizobium sp. SZCCT0153. Taxonomy (GTDB): domain Bacteria; phylum Pseudomonadota; class Alphaproteobacteria; order Rhizobiales; family Xanthobacteraceae; genus Bradyrhizobium; species Bradyrhizobium japonicum_G. The sequence continues at coordinate 396,291 of NZ_JAFCKS010000001.1, read as the reverse complement.
GATGATGCCGTTCAGCACGAGCTGCCAGATCAGGCCCTGGTCCTCGATGACGCGGGCGTCCGAGAGGAATTCCTTGAGATAGACCCGCACGCCCGGCGCATCGGCCGTATCGGGGGTGCCGAGATTGACCAGGAGCACGCCGACGCGCGGCAGACTGGACCGGACGGCGGGCGTTGCGGTCGCGATGGGGGCAATTGCGGTCATGGTCCGTTGGGTCGCGCGTTGCTCCGAACTTGTCAAGATGAGGCCTGTTTCGCTAGGGTCGCACCCAAGCGGGGGAGGAAAGATGACACTCGCGGAATGGTGCGTCTTTGGAGCACTGCTGCTCTATCTGTTAACGATCGCCTCGATCAAATGGATCAGGTTTCGCGGCTTCGACAATTCGCAGCCGCGCGATCCCGCCTTCTATGAGGATGCGATCGCGCAGCGCGCGCTCGGCGCGCACCAGAACGGCATCGAGACCTTTCCGTTCTTCGCCTTCGCGGTGCTGCTCGCCGAATACAGGGAGTCGCCGCAGCGCCTGATCGACGAGCTCGCGGTGCTGTTCCTGATCGTGCGGATCGCCTACGTGCTGACCTATCTCGGCAACCGCCCGACGCTGCGCTCGATCCTCTGGAGCATCGGCTTTGCGATCAATCTCGGGATCTTCTTCATGCCGGCACTGAAGCAGTTTCTGCCGGTGTGATGGGGCGAAGCCGTCCCAAAGTCGTCATTGCGAAGAGCCCTTGCGACGAAGCAATCCAGGCTGCCGCCGCGGAGGGACCCTGGATTGCATCGCTGCGCTCGCAACGACGGAGCAAGGTGAGCGACCGATGTTTCCGGCCGGCACCGCGAACGCAGGCACACCTGGTTCAAAAACACGTCGTCCGTTCGGCCGCGATATAGCCGAACAACAGGCCGGCGCCGAACAGCAACACGAGGGCGGCGGCGCCGAATTCGAGGCCGCGCATGAACAGCGCGCCGCCGCCGTCGCGCCCGGCGCTCAGGCGGGCGGCGATGTCCTTGGCGGAGACGGCGACCACCGCAATGGCCGCGACCGTGATCGCGGTGCCGAGCCCCATCAGCAGGGTCGCGGCGATGCCGGCCCAGAACAGGCCCTGGGCGAGCGCAAACACCAGCACCAGGATCGCGCCCGAGCACGGACGGATGCCGACGGTGAGAATCGCGGCGAACCCGCGCCGCCAGCCGCCGGGGCCGGCCAATTCGCTCGGCGTGGGGCCGTGGGAATGACCGCAATGCTCGTCATGGACGTGGTCGTGCCGATGCTGGGCATCGGCGTGGGCGTGATCGTGGTGATGATGATCATGCGCATCATGGTGATGGTGATGATCATGGTCGTGCGGCACGCCGACGATCGCGGGTACCGGTTGGGCGGCCTGCAGCGCGCGAATGAAGGTGCGGCCCTTGGTCCAGACCAGACGCAGGCCGAACAGCGCGATCAGGCCATAGCTCGCGATCTCGATCGCGCCCTCCGCCTTGCACATGGTTTTTGCGGTGGCGTTCAGGATCCAGGCCGAGATACCGACGATCACGATCGCCACCAGCGACTGCATCAGCGCCGAGGCAAACGACAACGCGATGCCGCGCCAGGCGGTCTCGCGGTTGGCGACGAGATAGGAGGCGATCACTGCCTTGCCATGGCCGGGACCGGCTGCATGGAAGATGCCGTAAGCGAACGAGATGAAGAGCAGCGTCCACACCGCAGAGCCGTCGGTCTTCGCAGCGCGGATGGTCGCCGACATCTGGCGGTAGAATTCCGACTGTTTTGCCAAGAGCCAGCCGATGAGGCCGCTGGCCTCGGGCCCGGCCGCCTGCGCCGGGCGCGGGGCGCCGAACGGATTATTTTGCGCCAGGAGATCGTGAAGCGCGGCATCGGCCGCGGCCACGACGAGAAGAACGCCGGCGCAGACGACGAGCCCGCGCGCGAGCGACGAGAGATGCGGCTTCAAGGGCAATCCACCGTGATCTTGTTGGCGAACATCATGCCGAAATTGGCGTTCGGGCCATCCATGAAGGTCTGCTCGTTGAGCTTCTGCGCGGTCGCGGTGCCGTCGCTGGGACGGTCAAGTTTCATCTGGCAGCCTGTGGGCGCGCCGACCAGCTTGACCGGATTGTCCTTGGCCATCTGGAAGTCAATGAAGTAGGAACGGTCGAACACTTCGAGCACCAGTTGCTTGGGCTTGACCGGATTCTTCAGCGGCAGCGTGAAGTGCAGGGTCAGGACCGTATCCTTGTAGTCGAGGAAGTAGTCGACAGGCTCCTGGAATCGCTCCTTCTTGCCGTCGGCTCGCGCGAAGGTGAAGTAGGCATATTCCTTCAACGACTCGACGTTGGTCTGCGCCAGCGGCCCGAGCTCCTCGCGCGTATAGGCCCCCTTCTTCTTGGCCTCGAGCCCCTGCACCGCATAGGCCGAGAACATGTCGTCAAATGTCCAGGCGTGGCGGACGCCCGTGATCGAGCCATCCTGGGCATAGAGCAGCTCGCTGGTCGCGGTGATCCAGACATGCGGATGCGCGCGCGCCGCGCCCGATGCGAGCATGAGGCCGGCGGCGAGCAGCAGACCGAACAGGGCGCGCATACCCATCAGGCCGCCTTCGGGGCGTCGAGCAGGCCGCGGCGGCGGAGCAGCGCGTCGGGCTCCGGCGGGCGGCCGCGGAAGGCCTCATAGGCGACTTCCGGATCGACCGATCCGCCGCTCGAGTAGATGTCGTCGTGCAGGCGCTTGGCCACGGCGGGATCGAAGATGTTGCCGGCCTCCTCGAACGCGCCGAAGGCGTCGGCGTCCATCACCTCGGACCACATGTAGCTGTAATAGCCGGCGGCATAATGATCGCCGGTGAAGATGTGGCCGAACTGCGTGGGGCGGTGTCGCAGCGCGATTTCCTCGGGCATGCCGATCTTCTCCAGCTCCTTCTTCTCGAAGGCGCGGACGTCCTGCGCGCTTGCTGCCGGCTGGGTGTGGAATTCGAGATCGACCAGCGCCGAGGACACGAACTCGACCGTGGCAAAGCCCTGGTTGAATTTTCGCGCGGCGAGGAAGCGTTGCAGCAGGTCGTCCGGCAAGGGCTCGCCGGTCTGGTAGTGGCGGGCGAATTGCTGCAGCACCTCGGGCCGCTCCTGCCAGTGCTCGTAGAGCTGCGAGGGCAGCTCGACGAAGTCGGTGAACACGGATGTGCCCGACAGCGACGGATAGGTCACGTTGGAGAGCATGCCGTGCAGGCCGTGGCCGAACTCGTGGAACAGGGTGCGGGCATCGTCGGGCGACAGCAGCGAGGGCTCCCCGCCCGCGCCCTTGGAGAAGTTGCAGATGTTGAGGACCAGCGGCGCAACGTCGCCGTCGAGCTTCTGCTGGTCGCGCAGCGAGGTCATCCAGGCTCCGGAGCGCTTCGAGGGCCGGGCGAAGTAGTCGCCATAGAATAGCGCCTTGTGCTTGCCGTCCCGTCCCTTCATCTCCCAGACCCGGACGTCCGGATGCCAGACCGGCACGTCCGTGCGCTCCTCGAAGGTGACGCCGAACAGGCGCGTGGCGCAGTCGAAGGCGGCTGCGATCATGTGGTCGAGCGAAAGATACGGCTTGATCGCGGCGTCGTCGAAATTGGCGCGCTGGAGGCGCAGCCTTTCGGCGTAGAAGCGCCAGTCCCAGGGGGCGAGCTTGAAATTGCCGCCCTCGGCCGTGATCAGCGTTTGCATCTCGTCGCGGTCGGCGAGCGCCCGCGCCCGCGCCGGCTTCCAGACCCGCTCGAGCAGGCCCCGCACCGCGTCCGGCGTCTTGGCCATGGAATCCTCGAGCCGGTAGGCGGCGTAGGTCGGATAGCCCAGGAGATTGGCGCTCTCCTCGCGCAGCTTCAGGATCTCGACGATGGTCGTGTTGTTGTCGTTGGCATTGCCGTTGTCGCCCCGCGCCGTGAAGGCCTTGTAGACCTTCTCGCGCAGGTCGCGCCTCGCCGAACTCTTCAGGAACTGCTCGACCGAGGAGCGCGACAGCGTCACGATGGCCTTGCCGGCCATGCCGCGTTCGTCTGCCGCAGCCTTGGCGCTGGCGACGAAGCTCTCCGGCAGGCCCTGGCGGTCGGCCTCGCCGAGCTCCATGAACCATTCCTGCTCGTCGCCGAGCAGGTGGTGGCTGAAGCTGGTACCGAGCTGTGCGAGCCTCTCGTTGATCCCGGCCATCCGCGTCTTGGCCTCTTCGGAGAGGCCGGCACCGGAGCGATGGAAGCGGGTGTAGGTGCGCTCCAGGAGGCGGAGCTGCTCGGGCGCCAGCCCCAGGCTGGCGCGGTTCTCGTGAAGCTGGGCGATGCGGCCAAACAGCACGGCGTTCATCATGATCGGATTCCAGTGGCGCGCCATCCGCAAGGAGACCTCCTTGTCGATCTCCAGGATGGTTGGATTGGAATGCGCCGAGACGAGGTCGTAGAAGACCGCCGCGACCTTGCTCAGCAGCTTGCCCGAGCGCTCCAGCGCCGTGATGGTGTTGGCGAAGTCGGCCGTGGCCGGGTCGTGGGCGATCGCCGCGATCTCGGCGGAGTGATCGGCGAAGGCCTGCTCGAAGGCTGGAAGGAAGTGCTCCGGCTCGATCTCGTCGAACGGCGGGGTCGCAAACGGCGTCACCCAGGCCTTCAGCAGCGGGTTGGTCTCGGCGTCCGTAGTTTGGCGGGGTTCTGACATCGCAAGTCCCGATTTTGAGCCTGATTTGTTGCGGCCAGCTATAGCACGCGATGGGGCTTTTTTGGGCCATTTGCCCTTGCTCCCGGCAGCCTTTTCGGGGAGATTGCGGCCCTCGATGGACCACGGACCCCTGAGCTCATGAACGCGCCTTCTTCCTCTTCCCGTCAGATCGTCTGGCCGAGCGTCATCACCGTCATCAGCGCCGCCATCCTGATCGGCGCGGAGGTGTTCGGCGCGGCGTTTGCCGGCGGCTGGGCGCTCGCGATCCTGTTCGGGCTCGGCGATCAGGGCACACACATCCTCCAGGCCGCGCTGTTCGCACTCGGCGTGCTCGTGATGACCGCCTTCATCCGCGCAGCCCAGCGCGTCGAGCCCTTCACGAAGCGCCGCTGACGCTTCCTCGCGCGCGAGAGACATGCGCGCGCAGAAAACTTAACGCGCGTTCATCTTCCGCGTCGCGCGCGCAACACCGCGCAAGCAGATGTTAGGCAATTCTGTCCGCAGCCTAAAAAAATTCTTGCGAACCAGAGTCAAAACCCTTATGTGCGGTCTTGCCCAATTTCGCACGTGCCTGTGGTCGTGTGTCAGTCGGTAGGTATCCGGACAAGAGGCCGGACAGCCGCCAAGGGGTGAAGAAGCCGAGGGGCTCTTCGGAAGTGCGGAAGTCGGAAGGCTCATAGCCGGACGACGAAAGCAAACCCGGAGCGTCCAGCATCTCTCTCAAGAGATGCCTTGTCGAAGGTGACTTCACTTCTTGCAACCGTGACTGGCAGCCGGAGGCGAACCGGCGCACCCCGCTCTCAACGGGGGACGCGACTTAAAGCAACGACGGATCGGGCTTTTTTGGTCTCTACCGGCAGTCCAACGCCGGCGCGGGCTACTGAAAAGGCTTGTCCTTCATTGCCAGGTGTGCGGGCGGGAGCATTCCCAACCAATCCACGGCAGCACAGTCTGATGTGAGTCTTTGGCTCGTCACGCCTCCATCGCGTGATCTGGCCGGAGCGCTCTTATCCGACGTCATTTTTTGAACGGATCCCCGTCGCTGGGCCGTTTGGGAGAGTGCTATGACCGATCGTATCCAGGAATTCCTGCGCAACCGCCGCAAGGAGGGCCTCGACACCGAGCCGTGCCTCGTCGTCGACCTCGAAGTCGTGCGCGACAATTACCAGACCTTCGCCAAGGCGCTGCCCGACAGCCGCGTGTTCTATGCCGTCAAGGCGAACCCGGCGCCGGAAGTGCTGGCGCTGCTGGCGTCCATGGGCTCCTGCTTCGACACCGCGACGGTCGCCGAGATCGAGATGGCGCTGGCTGCGGGTGCGACGCCCGACCGCATCTCCTTCGGCAACACGATCAAGAAGGAGCGCGACATCGCGCGCGCCTTCGCGCTCGGCATCCGGCTGTTCGCAGTCGACTGCACCGCCGAAGTCGAGAAGATCGCCCGCGCCGCTCCCGGCGCGAAGGTGTTCTGCCGCATCCTCTATGACTGCGCCGGCGCCGAATGGCCGCTGTCGCGCAAGTTCGGCTGCGACCCGGAGATGGCCGTCGATGTGCTCGACGTCGCCAAGCGCCTGGGCCTGGAGCCGTGCGGCATCTCGTTCCATGTCGGCTCGCAGCAGCGCAAGGTGAAGGCGTGGGACCGCGCGCTGGCGATGGCCTCGCAGGTGTTCCGCGACTGCGCCGAGCGCGGCATCAACCTGACCATGGTCAACATGGGCGGCGGCTTCCCGACCAAGTACCTGAAGGACGTGCCGCCGGTAGTCACCTACGGCCGCTCGATCTTCCGCGCGCTGCGCAAGCACTTCGGCAACCAGATTCCGGAAACGATCATCGAGCCGGGCCGCGGCATGGTGGGCAACGCCGGCATCATCGAATCCGAGGTCGTGCTCATCTCGAAGAAGAGCGACGAGGACGAGGTGCGCTGGGTTTACCTCGACATCGGCAAGTTCGGCGGTCTCGCCGAGACCATGGACGAGTCGATCCGCTATGCCATCCGCACACCGCATGACGGCGCGGACATGACGCCGTGCGTGCTCGCCGGGCCCACCTGCGACAGCGCCGACGTGCTGTACGAGAAGAGCCCGTATCCGCTCCCCGTCACGCTCGAGATCGGCGACAAGCTGCTGATCGAAGGCACCGGGGCCTATACGTCGACCTACTCGGCGGTGGCGTTCAACGGCATCCCGCCGCTGAAGACTTATCACATCTGATCCGCCTCTCCTTCTGAGGCCTCACGAACCCGGGAGCCGGCTTGCCGGCTCCCTCCCTGACATTTCGATTTCTGACGACGCCTTGGACCGGCGTGCTTCGCGCACGTCGGCTTCAAGCGGGGACTGACGTGCCATGACCACTCTTCGGAAGCCACAGATCGCCCTCAACTCGAATGCCGCTCCGTTCGCTATTCGTGCGGAACGTGCTGCCGACGTTGCCGCCCGTGAAGCGCTGCTGGATGCCTGCTTTGGCGAGAACCGCCATGGCCGCACCTGCCAGCGCCTGCGCGACGGACGTGCGCCTGCCGCAGGCCTTGCCCTGTCGGCCGTGCGCGAGGGGACGCTCGTGGGAACCGTGCGGCTGTGGCATGTCAGCGCCGGAGGCAGGCCCGCTCTGGTCCTCGGACCACTGGCGGTGGACCCTGCCTGCCGCGAGTTCGGGGTCGGCGCCGCGCTGATGCAACAAGCGCTGGCCGCCGCCCGGGCGCGCGGGCATGCCGCCGTGATCCTGCTCGGCGATGCCTCCTATTATGCCCGCTTTGGCTTCTCCGGCGAGAAGACGGCTGAGCTCTCGCTGCCCGGCCCGTTCGAACGCGACCGTCTGCTCGCGCTCGAATTCACCGGCGGCGCGCTCGACGGCGCCGAGGGGATGATCGTCCCGACCGGCGCGCCGCTATCCAAACGGAGGTCGGTTCGTCCCCTCCAGGCGCACGCGGCCTGAGGGATTGCCGTGATGGCGACGACCGAAGCCGCGTAAAGCGACAACGGCTGGCTGCGCTTGGACTGACGCCCGTTCTTTCGGGGTTGCGTGAGCCCCGGAAACGCCCTTTAACCCCGCGAAACACCCTTTCAGTCGAGGTCCAAAACATGTCCCGTCGCCTGATCTCAACCGGCTCCCCCCTCGAGAAGACCGTCGGCTACAGCCGCGCCGTGATCGACGGCGATTTCGCCTTCGTCGCCGGAACCACCGGCTATGACTACACCACGATGACGATGCCGGCCGATGTCACGAGCCAGTCACGCAACTGCTTCAAGACCATCGCAGCCGCCCTGCAGGAGGGTGGATTCGAGATGGCCGATGTCGTCCGCGCGACCTACTACGTCACCGACGCGAGCTACATCGACGCCCACTTCGCCGTCTGCGGCGAGGTTCTCGGCGACATCAGGCCGGCCGCGACGTTGCTGGTCGTCTCCGCCCTCGCCAAGCCCGAGATGAAGGTCGAGATCGAAGTCACCGCCAAGCGCCGCAGCGTCTAAAGCGCCGCAGCGCCTGATCCATCCTCTCACCCTTTGTTTGCCAGCACGTTCCGGAGAAACCATCCCATGAGCCACCCCTCGCAGATCTACGCGAAGATCACTGGTCCCATCGTCATGGTCGGCTTCGGCTCCATCGGCAAAGGCACGCTGCCGATGATCGAGCGGCATCTCGATTACGACAAGTCGCGCGTCACCGTGATCGATCCCAAGGACGAGGGCCGCAAGGCGCATTGCGAGAAGCAGAATGTGCGCTTCATCCAGAAGGCCGTGACCAGGGACAATTATCGCGAGTTGCTGACCCCGCTGCTCACCGAAGGCGGCGGCCAGGGCTTTTGCGTCAACCTGTCGGTCGACACCGGCTCGACCGACATCATGGAGCTCTGCAATGAGCTCGGCGCTCTCTATATCGACACCGTCAACGAGCCCTGGCTCGGCTTCTATTTCGATTCGTCGAAGGGGCCGGAAGCGCGCTCCAACTACGCCCTGCGCGAAGTGACGCTGGCCGCCAAGAAGGCGCGCCCCGCGGGCTCGACGACGGCCGTCTCCTGCTGCGGCGCCAATCCCGGCATGGTCTCCTTCTTCGTCAAGCAGGCGCTGCTCAATGTCGCTGCTGACCTCAAGCTCAACGCTCCCAAGCCCAAGACCAAGGCCGAATGGGCGGATCTGATGCGGCAGGCCGGCATCAAGGGCATCCACATCGCCGAACGTGACACCCAGCGCTCCAAGAAGCCGAAGGAGCCCGACGTCTTCGTCAACACCTGGTCGGTGGAAGGCTTCCTGTCGGAAGGTGTGCAGCCGTCCGAACTCGGCTGGGGCACCCATGAGAAATGGATGCCCGAGAACGCGCGAACCCACGAAGCCGGTTGCGGCGCCGCCATCTATCTGATGCAGCCCGGCGCCAACACGCGCGTGCGCACCTGGTGCCCGACCCGCGGCGCGCAGTATGGCTTCCTCGTCACTCACAACGAGTCGATCTCGATTGCCGATTACTTCACGGTGCGCGACGCCTCGGGCACGGCGGTCTACCGGCCGACCTGCCACTATGCCTATCATCCGGCTGACGACGCCGTGCTGTCGCTGCATGAGATGTTCGGCCGCGCCGCGAAGATGCAGGAGAAGCACCACATCCTCGACGAGAACGAAATCGTCGACGGCATCGACGAACTCGGCGTGCTGCTGTTCGGCCACGACAACAATGCCTACTGGTACGGCTCGCAGCTCTCCATCGAGGAGACCCGCAAGCTCGCGCCCTACCAGAACGCCACGGGCCTGCAAGTGACCTCCGCCGTGCTCGGCGGCATGGTGTGGGCGCTGGAAAACCCCAACGAAGGCATCGTCGAGGCCGACGAGATGGATTTCGATCGCCTGCTGGAAATCCAGCTGCCTTATCTCGGCCCGGTGAAGGGCTTCTACACCGACTGGACGCCGCTGACGGATCGTCCGGGACTATTTCCGGAGGACATCGACATGAGCGATCCCTGGCAGTTCCGGAACATATTGGTACGCTGAGGGACGCGACGCGTTCCGACTGCGAGCGTGCAGTGACCGCCTACTTCTCCTTGATCGGTGGAGCGATCTTCTCGGCAGGTGCAGGGGGCAATGCTGGTTTGACCGCGCCGGCAGCCCCTTGCGTCTGCGGATCGGGGCGCGCGGGCTCGGGCGCCGGCGTGGTCGGCCGGTCGCCGCCGGGCTTGGCTTCCGCGGGCTTGTTCTGATCCTCGGACGGCGTGCCCTGGAGCGGCTGGGTTGCCTGCGCCAGCTCCATGCGACCTTCAGCGCGGATTTGCGCGATCGATACCCCCGATATCACCACGCCGGCCGCAAACAGCGAGCAGGCAATCATGAAGTCGAGTTTCAGTCTGCGCTTGTCATTGCCGGTCATGTCGATCACCGCCTATGTCTGCGAGATCAACGAAGTCGCCGGCCCGCGGTTCCGTAGCCGCCGAAGCGGGAACCGCGCCTTCGCGCGCCAAAACGCCGCGCTCAGTCCGAGGTGCTGACTTCCCAGGTGGCGTGGCGCACGCCCGGCAGGTGCTGGAGATCGGTCGCCACCGCGTTCAGCTCGTTCGGATCAACCGCGGTCGCGACCAGCTTTGCAACGATCTCCAGGACGTCCTCGCCAATCTCGACCACCTCGATATCGGCCACCGGATACTTTGCCCCTTCGAGCTTCTCGACGAGGCGGTCGCGCATGTCGGGGAGCGCGTCGGTCGCGACCGCGAGCTTGAAGTAGTAGGTCGCCTCGGAGGCCTTCTCGTTCAGCGGAATGCGATTGATGGCGTTGACCAGCGGGCGCAGCATGGTGTTGCCGGCGATGACGAACACGGTGAGTGCGGCCGCCTGCGCGACCATGTCGGCTCCCGCGCAGGAGCCGACCGCTGCCGAGGCCCACAGCGTCGCCGCGGTGTTGAGCCCGCGCACGTCCATGCCCTGCTTCATGATGACGCCGGCGCCGAGAAAGCCGATGCCGGAGACGACATAGGAGATCACCCGCACCGCGCCGTCGGAGCCGGTCAGATGCATGGCGAGATCGACGAAGGCGGCAGCGCCGACCGCGACCAGCACGTTGGTGCGCAGGCCTGCGGTGCGCTGCCGGTACTGCCGTTCGGCGCCGATCAGCGTGCCCAGCACGAAGGCCGTGAACAGGCTGACCAGCGTGTCGGCGAAGTCAGCAAGCTGGAACGTCGTCAGAAACCGCATGGTCCCCTATACGGTCAGAACGATGACAGATTAAAGCTCGAGCAGACCGCCGTCGCCATTTTCATCGGCAAAGGCCAGCAGCGTGCCCTTGGCGTTCCAGGCGAGCGCAGCCACGGGTGGCGTGCCGTTTCGGCGGACCAGGATCTCGGCGCCGTCCTCCAGCCGCACCATCAGCACGGTGCCGTCGCTGTAGCCGGCGGCGAAAATGTCGTTCTTCGGATGACACGCGACCACCGACACGCGCGCTTGCAGCGGCGCCAGCATCGCGGGCTCCTTGCCCATCGGGCCGTCCTTGCTGGCGAACGGCCACAGGATCACGGTGTCGGCGCCCGAGGTTGCCAGCGCCTTGCCGCCCGCGCTCCAGGACATCGAGCGTACCCGGCCGGGATAGCCGGTCATCCGCATATGCCTGTTGTCGGCGAGCCGCCAGCCGTGCAGCGCCGACTCGTGCATCGTGGTGACCAGGAATTTGTTGTCCGGGCTGAAGGTGACGCCGAGATGGGAGCCGGCCCAGGGCAGGAATTCGGCCGATCCTTCCATGTTGGGAAACCACAGCGTGGCGCCGTTGTAATGCGCGATCGCGAGCCGCAAGCCCTTCGGCGCAAACGCAAGCCCACCGACAGTCGAGGGCACCTCGATCGATTTTTCCTCGCTCTTGCCGCTCTTGACGGTCGCGGTCTTGCCGGCCGACCAGGCGTAGGCGCCATCCGAATGCAGTGCCACCGCGTCGATCCAGCGCCGCTTCGGGTCGGTGGCGAGCAGCGTCACCTCGCCCTTGGCGTCGAGCGACACGACCTTGCCGTCGTCGCCGCCCATGACGAGGCGCTTGCCGTCGCTCGCGGTCGAGAGGATGCCGCCGCTATGCACGACAACAGTGGTGATCTCGCCCTTGCTGTCGACCAACGCAACGTTTTCCTCGCCGCCGACGAAGGCAGCGCGGTCGCCGAGGAAATGGGCCGAGGTCACACCCATGCCGAGCGCAACCGGCTTGACACGGTCGGTGACGGAGACGATCGAGGCGGAGTCGGAAGCGGGCGTAAACTCTTTCATCACGAGACGATGCAGCTCTCGAAGCCCGCGCGAATGAGCTCTTCCGGCAATTCGCGGCCGATAAAGACGAGGCGGCTCTCGCGCGCCTCGCCGTCCTTCCATTTCCGCTGGTGGTTGCCCTCCAGCATCATGTGGACGCCCTGGAAGACATAGCGGTCGTCATCGTCGTGGAAGGCGAGGATGCCCTTGGAGCGCAGGATCTTGCCGCCCTCGACCTGCACCAGATTCTGGAGCCAGGGCATGAACACGTTCGGGTCGAGCGGCTTGTCGGTCTTGAGCGACAGCGACTGCATGTCCTCGTCGTGATAGTGCTTCAGGCCGTGGCCGTGATCATGATGATGGTCGTGACCGTGGTGATGATGATCATGGTCGTGGTCATGATCGTCGGCATTCAGGAAGTCCGGCTCGATGTCGAGGATGCGGTCGAGATCGAAGGCGCCGCGATCGAGTACGTCAGCCAGAGCCACCGAGCAGCGCTCGGTACGATGCAGCTTCGCATAGGGATTGATGGCGCGGATGCGGGCCTCCACCTCGGCAAGCTCTCCCTTGGTGACGAGATCGGTCTTGTTCAGCACGATGACGTCGGCGAACGCGATCTGGTTCTTGGCCTCGGGCGCGTCCTTGAGCCGGTCGGAGAGCCATTTAGCATCCGCGACCGTCACCACCGCATCGAGGCGCGCGTTCTTCTGCACGTCCTCGTCGACGAAGAAGGTCTGGGCCACGGGCGCCGGATCGGCAAGGCCGGTGGTCTCGACGATGATGGCGTCGAACTTGCCCTTGCGCTTCATCAACCCGTCCATGATGCGCACGAGGTCACCGCGCACGGTGCAGCAGATGCAGCCGTTGTTCATCTCGAACACTTCCTCATCGGCACCGATGATGAGGTCGTTGTCGATGCCGATCTCGCCGAATTCGTTGACGATGACGGCGTATTTCTTGCCGTGGTTTTCGGACAGGATGCGGTTCAAAAGCGTGGTCTTGCCGGCGCCGAGATAGCCGGTCAGGACGGTCACGGGAATTTTCTGGGAGGTCGCTTCAGACATAATCACTCCGGACTTCGGGCGTTTCGCGCGACGCGAGGCGGGGTGGCCCCTGCCCTAGTGGTCAAGCGCGCTGGTCAGGGCCTTTATATTGTGCCTGACCATATCAATGTAAGTGGGTGCAAGCCCCTTTTCGGCCGTTAAACCGTCCGAAATGAGGGTCCCGCCGACTTTTGAACCGGTCTCCGCCGCGATCCGCCGGATCAACCGGTCGTCGCTGATATTTTCCAGGAAAACGGCCGGGATTTTTTGGGCCTTGATCTGGCCGATGATGCCGGCGATATCCCGCGCGCTGGGCTCGGTTTCCGTGGAGACGCCGAGTGGCGCGATGAACTGGACGCCGTATTCGGCGGCGAAATAGCCGAAGGCGTCATGGGTGGAGATCACCTTGCGCCGCTCCGGCGGGATTTTCGCCACGGCCTCGCGGACCTCGCGGTCCAGCGTTTCGAGCTTGTCCAGATAGGCCTTGGCCTTCGCGCGGAAGAACTCCGCGTCGTCCGGATCGGCCGCGGCCAGCGCGCTGGCGATGTCCGTCACGTAGACCTTGGCGTTGGGCACGGACTGCCAGGCATGCGGGTCCGCGGCCGAGCCGAGCTTGAGCGGCGCGATGCCGGCGCTCGCGGTGACCACCTGCGCCCTGGCTCCGGAGGACTGCACGAGGCGCGGCAGCCAGCCCTCGAGGCCGAGCCCGTTGACGATGACGAGCTTTGCGTCCGCGATCCGCTTCGCATCGCTTGGTGCGGGCGTGTAGACATGGACGTCGCTGTCTGTGCCGACCAGCGTCGTCAGATTGATGCGGTCGCCCCCGACATTGCGGACGAAATCGGCGAGGATCGAGAAACTGGCGACGACGTTGAGCCGTTCCGCGGCGTACAGCGGCGAGGCGATCAGCAGAAGCATACACAGCAGGATGGGCCGCATTGCCGTCACGCTTCCAGATGCCGGCCGGGAAACAGCTGCCGGAGGATACCGCCGACGCGACCGAAGAGAACGGAGACGATGTAGAGCACGCTCGCCACGAGAATGATCGCAGGGCCCGACGGCACCCGGGTCTGGAACGACAGCACGAGACCGGCATAGCCCGAGACCGCGGCGGCAACGACTGCGATGCAGATCATCGCGGTGAGGTCGCGCGACCAGAACCGGGCGATGCCGGCCGGCAGGATCATCAGGCCGACCGCCAGCAAGGTGCCGAGCGACTGAAAGCCGTTGACGAGGTTGATCACGACCAGCGCGAGGAATGCGAGATGCGCAGGTCCCCCGGCGCGGCTGACGGTGCGCAGGAACAGCGGATCGACGCTCTCGATGACCAGGGGGCGGTAGATCACGGCGAGCACCAGCAGCGTGATTGTGGCGTTGAAGGCGACGACCAGCAGCGTCTGGTCGTCCATCGCCAGGATATTGCCGAACAGCACGTGCAGCAGGTCGATATTGGTGCCCTTGATCGAGACGATGGTGACGCCCAGCGCCAGCGAGGCCAGATAGAACGTCGCCAGCGAGGCGTCCTCCTTCAACCCGGTCGAGCGCGCGACGAGGCCCGCGAGGATCGCGACTGCAAAGCCGGCGATCAGGCCGCCAGCCGTCATCGCGAACAGATTCAGGCCGGAGAGCAGGAAGCCGACAGCGGCGCCGGGCAGGATCGCATGCGCCATGGCATCGCCGACGAGGCTCATCCGCCGCAGCATCAGGAACACGCCGATCGGCGCGCCCGCCAGCGACAGCGCTATGACGGCGGCAAGCGCGCGCCGCATGAACTCGAATTCGGTGAACGGACCGATCAGCGCGTCATAGACCATCGGATCTCAAGCCGCCCGCGAGCGGGCATCGTCAGCCGCGCAGGCCTCAGCGCTGTCGTCGAAGGCCTCGCACATCCGCATCGCGACCATCAAATTTTCCGGCGTCAGCACTTCCGCCGTCGGGCCCCATGCCACAGGCCCGCGCGCCAGCACCAACGTCTCGCTGAAATGATTGCGCACCATCTCCATGTCGTGCAGCGCCGCCAGCACGGTGCGGCCTTCGCCGTGCCAGTGCTTCACCAGCGCGAGCAGATCAATCGTGGTCTTGCTGTCGATGGCGTTGAAGGGCTCGTCGAGCACGATCAGGCTCGCATCCTGGAGCAGGACGCGCGCGAACAGCACGCGCTGCATCTGCCCGCCGGAGAGCGTGCCGATCGGGCGGTTCTCGAAGCCGTTGAGGCCGACGGAAGCGATCGCGTGCAGGATCTTGTCTCGCGCGGACTTGCCGATGCCGCCGAACAGGCCGGTCGCACGCCACAGCCCCGTGGCGACGAAATCGAATACCGAGATCGGAAAGCTGCGGTCGATCTCCGCGCTCTGCGGCAGATAGGCGACATCGCGGGAGTCGAGCCCGCCGAGATGGATGCTGCCGTCGAGTGGCCTAAGGATGCCGACGATGCCGCGCAGCAGCGTCGACTTGCCGGCGCCGTTCGGGCCGACCACGGCGACCAGCGCGCCCGGCGCGACCACGCCGTTGAGATGATGCACGGCCGGATGCCGGTCGTAACCGAGCGTGACATTGTGAAAGTGGACGGCCGCCATGGTCACCTCATCGCCAGGAAGACCACGCCCCAGAGCACGGCGCAGGCGGCAAGCGCCGCGGCGACGCGTGCGGCCATGGTCATGCGCAGGATCGACCAGGGCGCCGCCTGAGCCGGATGCGGCACTGCTGCATCATGGACGTGAGCGTGCGTGTGGTCGTGCCCGTGGGAATGGGCGTGGGAGTGGTCGTGAGCGTGGGACGCGGCGGGAACCATGTCGGTACGTTATATTATAACATTACCCCTGTCCACGCTCCCTCAGGGTTTGCCGATCACCATCGCGATGGCGGCCGCCAGGAACGGGAACGGCACCGACACTGCGCAGCGGAACCAGACGAAACGGGCCGGCATGAACGGGATTTCCCACAGGATCACGCGCTGGAAGGCGAACAGCGCCCAGGCAACGACATAGGCGACCACCTGCGGCACCCCGCCGCCCGATTTGAGCGCCACCGTGCCGATGGAGAAGCCGATCACCGGGCCCCCGGGCGTGGCGGCCCCGGCAACCACGGCGGTCGCGACCCCGAGCCAGCCGCTGTCCGGGCCGAGCCAGCCGGTGATCACCTCCTGCGGGATGATGGCGGCGATATAGCCGGAGCCGATCACCCCGAGCGCGATCCGCGGCACGATGTTGATGAAATCCATGGAGCCCTCGCGCAGCGAGGCCTTGAACACCGGAGGGCCGCGGCGGAAGGCGATCAGGCCGACGCCGAAGACCGAGCCCCAGAGCAGGATGTCGATGAGAAGCGCCGCGCTCAAATCTCGTCGTCCTTCGTGGCCGGCCTCGGATAGAGCCGGACATAGACGAAGCGTCCGAGCGCGCCTGCGAGCACCGGCAGCGGCAGCGAGATGACGATGCGCCACAGCGTGAAATCGGTGCCCATGATCGGAATTTCCCAGGCCACCGCCCGGCCATAGCCGATCAGGGTCCAGCTCACGACCATGGCGATGGTGGCGCCGAAATCGGCGCCGACCGCCAGCAGCGCGCTCGCGACGGGATAAGCGGTGAACGGTCCGCCCGGCAGGATCGCACCGAAGGCGGTGCCGATCAGCAGGCCCTTCAGGCCCGATTTCGGCCCGAGCGAGCGCGAGACTTTTTCGTGCGGCAGGATCTCGGAGATGAACGCGCCGAGCAGACAACCGGCCAGAACGCGCGGCAGGATGCCGCCGAACAGCGACAGGTCGTGGGTGAGAATGTCGAGAACACCGCCAGAACCGTCACGCCGCCAGACCAGACCCGCGCTGACCGCCACCAGGACCGCGATGATGATGGTCGACCAGCCGATCGGCTTGCGCACGCGTCCCGGCCGCGGCTCGGACTCCACGTCCTCGGCAGGCGCCGGGTCTTTCGGGGAAGAATCTGACAACGGGCTCGGTCGGCTCGAGGGTGATGCCCGTCCTGATTAAGGGCGGGCCCTGCACGATGCAAACAATACGGTGGCGGGAGCGTTGCGCGCCCGGCGCAGGGCCATGCGAGGTGCGGACGAATTCCGCACAGCAAAAAGGCGGCCGCGCATGCGACCGCCTTTTCAATTCGTCACTTCCGGAGCGGCAAAGCCGAACCTGGAATGTGTGAGCCCTCAGGCCTTGTCGAACAGGGATTCGACGTATTCCCAGTTCACGAGGTTCTCGACGAAAGCCTTGAGATAGTCGGGACGGCGGTTGCGATAGTCGATGTAGTAGGAGTGCTCCCAGACGTCGCAGCCGAGGATCGGAGTGGCGCCGTGCACCAGCGGATTCTCGCCGTTCGGAGTCTTGGCGATCTCGAGCTTGCCGTTCTTGACCTGGAGCCAGCACCAGCCGGAGCCGAACTGGCCGACGCCGGCCGCCTGGAAGTCGGTCTTGAACTTCTCGAAGCCGCCGAGGTCCTCGTTGATCTTCTTCTCGAGCTTGCCGGGCAGCTTGGTGCCGCCGCCATTGGGCTTCATCCAGCTCCAGAAGTGGATGTGGTTGTAGTGCTGGCCGGCATTGTTGAACACCGCGGGGTTCTTGCCGAACGAACCCTTGACGATCTCCTCAAGGGACTTGCCTTCCCATTCGGTGCCCTTGAGCGCGTTGTTGCCGTTGGTGACGTAGGCCTGATGATGCTTGTCGTGGTGGAATTCGAGCGTCTCCTTCGACATGAACTGGCCGAGGGCGTCATAGGCGTAAGGGAGTGGGGGCAGCGTAAAGGTCATGGGTTGTTGTCCGCGACTGATGGGGAACGAGGCTTAACGGTCACCCCTTATAGAAGGTTCCTCGGCCGTTAAATACCGCCAAATTGCAAAAACGGGTGATGCGGCGGTATGGCCCGATTGCATAAAATCGTCGCAAGTGTGAGGGGCCGCTTCAACCAAGCCGAAAAATGTCATTGCCTTTGAGGCGCTTATGGCAGAACGAACGCACCACGCGGAGATGCGAAAGAAAGAGTAATGAGCATCGAGATCGACATTTTGAACGGCGATGCCTCCTGGCCGATCGCGGAGCCGCTGCATCAGGCGGTGTTCGGACCGCAAATGGTCGAGAAGCTGCCATGGGCGCACGTCAAATGGGCCAATGCCGATTTGCGCGTGCTGATCGAGACGCCCGAGGACGGTCTCGTCTGCCATGTCGGCATCTACTTCCGCACCGTCACCTGGAACGGACAGAATGTGCATATCGGCGGCATCGGCGGGGTGTGCACGCGCGAGGACCGGCGTAGCCGCGGCTATGCGACCATGGCGATCGATGCGGCGGTGCACACCATCCGCGCCAACGAAGCGGCGCGCTTCGCACTGCTGTTCTGCGAGCCGCACAATTTTGCGTTCTACCAGGCCCGAAGCTGGCTGCCCTTCAAGGGCGAGGTCTATTGCGAACAGCCGGAGGGACGAATCCGGTTCGACGCCATGACGCCCTATGTCTTCAACATCGTCCGTGCGCCGACGCTGGGCACCATCGACCTCTGCGGCCTGCCCTGGTGAGCCCTGCGTGAAGCAAGGCTGGCGGAGGCAAGCCAACCCTGTAATATGTCGATCATCATCCAATGTTCCGCCCGGTGAGACATGACGATCGACGCCTCGATAGACGCCGTGCCGCCTGCCCCGGTCGCCTCCCCCATCGCCAGCCTGCTGACCGCGCCGATCCTGCCGACGCTGCTGCGGCTCGCGATCCCCAACATGATCGCGATGGTCGGAAGCACGCTGGTTGCGATCGCCGAGACCTCCTATATCGGGCGGCTCGGCACCATCCCGCTCGCGGCGATCGCGCTGGTGTTCCCGTTCGCGATGCTGACACAGATGATGAGCGCGGGCGCGATGGGCGGCGGCGTCTCGTCGGCGATCAGCCGTGCGCTCGGCGCCGGGGATCGCGACCGCGCCGCGTCGCTGGCGCTGCACGCCGCCATCATCGGCATTTGCGGCGGGCTTTTCTTCACGGTGATGATGCTCGCCTTCGGTCGCTCGTTCTTCACGTTGCTCGGCGGACGCGAGCGCGTGCTCGAGGAAGCCAGCGGCTATTCGCAGATGCTGTTCTCCGGCGCGGTCGCGATCTGGCTCGTCAACACGCTGGCCTCGGTGATCCGCGGCACCGGCGACATGCGCCTGCCTTCGATGACGTTGATCGGCACGAGCACGCTCCAGATCGCGCTCGGCGGCACGCTCGGGCTCGGCCTGTTCGGCGCGCCGCAATTCGGCATGCCCGGCGTCGCCGCCGGCCAGTTGATTGCGTTCACCTGCGCCGCGATCTTTTTCCTCTGGTATCTCTTGTCCGGCCGCAGCCGGCTGCCGCTGAGGGTCCGCGCCTTTCATTTCGAGCGCGCCATGTTCCTGGATATCCTCAAGGTCGGCGCGGTCGCCTGCCTGTCGCCGCTCCAGACCGTGCTCACCATTTTGATCTTCACGAAGATCCTGGCGACCTTCGGCACCGAAATGCTGGCCGGCTACGGCATCGGCTCGCGGCTGGAGTTTTTGCTGATACCGATCACCTTCGCCTTCGGCATCGCCTCGGTGCCGATGGTCGGCATGGCGATGGGCGCCGGACAGGTGAAGCGCGCGCGGCGCGTGGCCTGGACCGCGGCGGCAGCCTCCGGGATCACCGTCGGCCTGATCGGCCTCGTCATTGCGCTCGATCCCGCATTGTGGGTGGCGCTCTTCACCGGAGATCCCGGCGTCACCGCCGCGGCGCACAGCTATTTCCACTGGGCCGGGCCGGCCTTCGTGTTCTTCGGCATGGGTGTGTCGCTGTATTTTTCCTCGCAAGGTGCGGCGCGCGTCGGCGGTCCGGTTCTGGCCTCGACCGCGCGGCTTCTGATCGTCGCGATCGGTGGCGTCGGCCTGATGATGGCGCAGGCGCCGGCCTGGACATTGTTCGCCCTGGTCGGCGGCGCCATGGTCGTGTTCGGGCTCTCGACCGCAGCCTCGGTCGCCTTCGTCCGCTGGGGCAAATGAGCGCAGGTAGATAAGCGCAGGCAAATAGGCGCAGGAATGTGATTCCATCCAGCGTTGCACTATCCTGCCGGGCTGCTATGGAGGCGCCTCCAATTCGGGGCCCCCTCCATGACTTCCAGATTCGCTGCTCTCATTGTCATCCTGGCTGCGCTGCTTGGCACGACTGCCGCGCAGGCGCAGAGCGTCGACGGGACCTGGCTGACCCAGGCCGGTGATGCCCGCGTCAAGATCGGCAAATGCGGCGGCGGCGTCTGCGGCAACATCGTCTGGCTGCGCGAGCCCCACGACACCGCGACCGGCCAGCCAGCGACCGACAGCAAGAATCCCAATCCCGAACTCGCCAGGCGCCCGATGATCGGACTGCCGCTGTTCATTGGCATGCAGCCTTCAGGCCCGAACAAATGGTCCGGCCAGATCTACAATGCCGATGACGGCAGCACCTATGCGAGCAGTGTCACCGTCACCGGCACGGACGCATTGCGGGTGGAAGGCTGCGTCGGCGCGCTCTGCGGCGGCGAGACCTGGACGCGTGCGGGGCGCTAGCTCGCGCCCGCCGCCATCGCCTTCAACGCCGTCGCCGCCGAGGCGTAGCCACCTCTCGCGCCGTCGATGAAGTGGACGTGGTCGCTGCGCAGCGCCGACGGCGTGAAGCAGGTCATCATCGCGGCGTCCTGTTGGTGGAGGCCGTAACGCACGATGCCGTCGCGTGCCGCCGCCGCGAGACGGTCGCTCAGCGCGCGTTCGAGCTGCGGGGTACAGTCGAGGATCATGCGCAGGCCGTCGTCATATTTGCGGAAATCCGAGTTCTCGACCACCTGCCGCTTGTAGACATCAGGCACGAAGCCGCCGACGTTGAGGTCGAAACGCATGATCAGATAGACGAACAGCGTGTAGGCCAGCACGCGGGCGCGACGTGCGACCAGCGGACCGCCACGCTTGGTGCGTGCTTCATATTCCAGCCCCTGCGGAGGCCATGTCAGCGGCGGCCCCTGCGATGGCACCGGACGGCCGCCATCCGGGCTGCGCTCGACGAGGTGGATGATGTCCTCGATCACCTTGCGGAAAGCCTGCGGATCGGCACCGGGCGTCGGCATCACCAGCACGGACAGGATCAGTCCGCGCGAGGCCGGCATCACCTCGAAACGGCAGGACAGTCCGGAGAGATCGGGCTGCGTGCCGTCGGGCGCCTCCGCGACCGCAAACTCGCCGCGCTTCATCGCGGCGTCGGCCCAGGCAAGCCCACCGCCAGAGAACATCGCATAGGACAAATTAGCCGACGGCCCAAAGCGCGCGACGCGAACGTCGAGACCTTGCGCGCGGATCGCGCTCACCGGCACCAATCCAACGCGCATCTCAAGATCGAGATCCTCCCGCACCCAGGTTGCGGTCGCGGCCAGAGCCTCGCGGGCAGCATCGAGATCGGAAGGCGCGACCGCAAAGCTCGCGCCGTCGCCGCCGAACACGAAGGGGAATTCCCGGCCCTCCAGCGCATTCGTCACCGCTGCAATCACGGCTGCGCCGGCCATGTTCACGGCCTTGTAGCGCTGCGCGGCGATCGCCTTGGTGGAATCGACGATGTCGGCGACGCCGATGCTCCAATCGTCCGGCAGCGGCGCATAGAGTGCGGGCTCCATCAGGCTGGTGAAGCCGCGGAAGACGGGAATGCTGCCGTAGAAGGGGGCGGCTGGTGTCATCGGGTGATTGCCGGACGTTTGGTGCGCTTCCGAGGGAGATACGGAGCAGGATCGATCCGGGTTCGCCGGCTGGCGTCCCCCTTTTCAATCATTGGCCGAAATGAGCCCGGACAACAAGACCGCGCCGCGCTGCAATGCCGCAGCGGAGCATTGATCGGCATCAAAAAGCCGGCCGCCGGGTGCGGATATGCTGGGCTCATCTTCAGGCGTTGCACGGGATGATCGAAGTGCCCGACTTCGGCAGCAAGGACCCCACCACTTCCGTGCGCCGGCGCACGGGGCTTGATCCGATCAGTGCGGTGAAGATGCCGGAGAGGCTGACCGCTGCCGTCGATGCCTGGGCTGAAGCCCAGAGCCTGTCGCGCTCGGAGGCGATCCGCAAGCTGGTCGAATTGGGGCTGAAGATCGCGTCCCCGGGACTTGCCTCAACGCCCCCGATCGCATCGGACGCCAAGATCGAAGAGATCGCGGTGCACGAGATCGAGGGGCTGCTCGATCCCGCATTGCCGGAGGACGAACGCGAGCGCCGCATCCGTCGCCTCACCGAGGGGCCGCCGGAATTCTCACACGAACGGATCGATTTGCCGAAGCATCGGACGTGAGCGGCGGTACGCGCTAATGCACCTTCGCGTCCTGACGCTTGCGCAGGGCGTCCAGAGACGCGTCGTGGCAACCGACCAGCCGCACGAATTGCTGCGGATACATTTCATGGCCGTGAGTACCGGAATTCTGATGCGTCATCGGCGGGCAGTGGACGTCATCATCCGGCTTCGTGCTGGCATGCTCCGTCCGGCCCTCGTTTGAAGCGGTCATGTTTGGGATGGCCATGGACTGCTCCCTGTCGATTGGGGCAGATCGATTGACGTAACCCAATCGATTGCTACGCATCTTACGACCACATCCGGCTGGATGTCATTGTTCCGGATCAACGTCATGATGGCGGCGGAGTTCCGTTTACGCCGTATTCCCGGCGTCAATCGTAAAGACGGTGCCGGTCACGTTGCGGCCGCCCTCGCCGAGCAGATATTCCACCATGCGCGCGACGTCATCCGTCTCCGGCAGGCGGCGCAGCGCGCTGCGCCCGGCGATGCGCTTGCGGCTCTCGTCGGAGAGGTTGTGGGTGAGCTCGGTGTCGATGAAGCCGGGCGCGATCGCGTTCACGGTGATGCCGAGCTTTCCGACCTCGCGCGCGAGCGAGCGGGTGAATCCGGTGGCGGCGGCCTTGGTCGCGCCGTAAACGGACAGCCCGTTATAGCCGGTGGTGGCGATGATCGAGGAGATGTTGATGATGCGGCCGGCACCATCGGCCATCATCTGCCGCGCGACATATTTGGTGAGGATGATCGGCGACAGCACGTTGAGCTGGACCAGCGCCTCGATCTCGGAATTGTGCATGGTCGCGAGCAGGCCTTCGGTGCCCAGGCCGGCATTGTTGACGAGGCCATAGATCGGGCCGAACTCGTCGCGCACCATTTTTGCAAACGCCGGGATCGCGTCGATCACCGCGAGATCGCAGGCGCGGAAATGCAGACGCCCTTCCGACCCCGCGATCGCCGCCTTGAGCTCATCGCTCTCGCGCCGCGCGGCTGCGATGACGTTATAGCCGGCATCCACCAGCCGCGTGCCGATCGCAAGGCCGATACCGCGGCTGCCTCCGGTGACAAGGACATTATGCATCGGTGCGCGCCAGTTTGCCGGCCGGAGTGACGTCGAGCGCCTCGACGAAGCGGATCACCGCCGGCACCTTGTGAGATGCGAGCTGCGCGCGACACTGATCCAGGATCTGGTCGCGGATCTCTTTCGCACGCGCCGGATCGGTGCCGTCGGCGAGGATCACGTCGGCGACGACGATACCGCCGGTGATCGGGCTCTTGCGCGATTTCGCCCGCGACATCCGTACGTCGGCATGGCGGTTGATCACCGCCTCGATCTCTTCGGGGTGAACCTTCAGTCCGCCGATATTGATGATGCCGCCGCGACGGCCGACGAAATAGTAGCGGTCGCCGCGCAATTCGACGATATCGCCGCTGTCGACAAAGCCGTCGTCATCGGTCAGCGCGGCGGCGTTGCGGCCGATATAGGCGTGCGCCGTGCGCGTCGAGCGGATGCGCAGCGAACCGTCGACGACCTTCATCTCGACGCCATTGCGGTTGCCGAGATAGTCAGCCGGAAAACCCTCGAGCCCGTCATTGACGGCAAAGCCGACGCCGGCCTCTGTCGAGGCGTAGGCGTGGCCGACGGACGAATTGGGGAACGCGGCCTTCAGGCCATCGAGCACTGCCTGATCGGCAATCTCGCCCGAGAGACGGACGTAACGCGGCGCGAACTTTGCGGCCGAGCCGCTCATCAACAACTTGCGCCAGTGCGAGGGCGTGCCGGAGATGTGGGAGACCCCACGCGCGTTCAGCCGCGCGACGTGATCGGCCAGCGCCTCATCCGGATCGGACAGCACCATGGAGCCGCCGGAGAGGACGGCACGGAGGAATATCTGCAGGCCGCCATAGCGGCGAATGTCGTAGAACGTCGCCCACACCGGCGCGGGTCCGCGCGCGGGGCCTTCGGCGACGATGGCGCCCGTGAGTGCCTCCAGCGTATGACCGACGATTTTCGGTACGCCCGAGGTGCCCGAGGTGAGCATCAGCCATTCGGTCGCGCGTTCGGTTCTGGCCGGCGCGGTGGCCTCAAGCGGCAGCTGCGCGGTGACGACCAGCGTCACGCCGGTCTCGGCCCAGCGATCCGGCTCGTCGGTGACGACGGCATCGATTCCGGCATCCGCGATCAGCGCGTCGAGATATGCCGGGTTGAGATCTGGCGGGCACAGCAGCATGCGACGGGCAACGCCGTCGAGCTCGATCATGGCAAGGCCGGACCGGAGCTGGTCGGACAGTTTCAACAGGACCGCGCGGCCGGACAGCTCGCGCAGCCGTCCGCCCAGGACCGTCTGCGACAGGATATCCGTCAGCGACGCGACATCGTGCGCGTCCGACAGCGTGCGGCCCGTCAGCTCCGCGCCGAGATGGTCGCGTAGCGCAAAGATCTCACGCGGGGACATTTTCGTAGGCCCGCACGAAATCGCCCACGGTGGCGGGGAACGCTGCGTCCTCGGAGATGGTGAAGGGGTCGACGCCGGTCTCGTCCTCGAGACGCGCTACCAAAATGGCGAAGGCGAGCGAGTCGAAGCCCGTCTCGTGCAGGGACAGATCGTCCGAGAGTGCGGGCAGCGTGACGTGCTGCTCCTTGGCGATCTGCTGGATCGCTTCAATGACCTTAGACCTTACCGACATGGCTGGCTCGCTGCTCTGTTCTTGTTCATTCTTCGTCGTTCAGACGGCGGCTCCTGATGACCGCCTCCCATGGCCTTTTGTTTACCCGACAGAAGTAAATGGCTTCTTGGACAATTCAGATAAAATTGGACCTATCTCCGGATTTCGCATGGCTAGAGCCTGATCGAGCCGTCGACGAGCTTCGAATACGCCTCCAGATCGAGCGCGGCATAGGCGCCGGCCTTCGGGTCCAGCATGAACAGCGGATCGCGGATCGCGCCCGGATCAAAGCCCTCTCGCGCGAGCTCGGTCTTCTTCTGCTTGAAGGTCTCGGTCGCATCGAGCTCGCGCGAGATGCGAAGGAAGAGGGGCCGAGCATAGGCCGGCAGGCGCTGCGCGAGATGCGCAGGCAGCGCTTCCACGTGAAAACCCTCGTTCACGACGATCGCGCTCATGCCGGCGCGGCCGTCAGTGCCAGGGATGCTGACGCCGTAAGTGGTCGCATCGATCACGCCGGTAAAATCGCGCACGGCATCGTTGACCTCCGAGGCGGCGACGTTCTCGCCCTTCCAGCGGAAGGTATCTCCGATGCGGTCGACGAAGTGGAAGAAGCCCTTGTCGTCGAGCCGCATCAGGTCGCCGGTGCGGAACCAGGCATCGCCCTTGGCGAAGACATCGCGCAAAATCTTCTTCTCGGTCTCGCTCGCGTCGGTGTAGCCCTCGAAGCGGCCGCCGCCCTGGTCCGCCGTGCCGATGCGGCCGATGGCTTCGCCGGCCTCGCCGCGTGCGCAGGCAATGCAAAGTCCATCTTCATTGCGCAGCGGCGCGCCGCTGCCGGGGTCGAGCCTGACGAGGCTGGCCGGGAAACGATGGGCGAGCAGCGGCGGGATGCGGCCGATCGCCCCCGGCTGGCCCTCGACGTTGAACAGCGAGAAATTGCCTTCCGTCGCGGCATAGAATTCGAGGATGCGGGGAATGGCGAAACGGGCCTGAAAGTCCTCCCAGATGTCGCCGCGCAGGCCGTTGCCGCAGGCGAGCCGCAGGCGGTGACGGTTCTCGTATTCGGACGGCGGCGCCTTCAGCAGGTAGCGGCAGAGCTCGCCGATGTACTGGAATAGCGTGCAATCGTGGCGCACGATGTCCGGCCAGAAATTCGAGGCCGAGAATTTTTCCGCGATCACCACCGAACCGCCGGCAGCGAGCATGCTGCATGGCGCGACGATGCCGCCGACCGAATGGAACAACGGCAAGCAGTCGTAGAGCCGATCCTGCGGGCTCGCGCCGGTGAGGCCGGCGAACCAAAAGCCCCAGTTGAGGATGCGGCGATGGCTGATGCTGGCCGCTTTCGGCAGGCCGGTGGTCCCGGACGTGTAGATCAGCAGGGCGCGGTCGTTGATGGTGACGTCGCCGTGCTCGTCCGGCGAGAGCGGACCGTCGTCGAGGGCGGCAAGCGCGACATCGACCGCGCGTTCGCTGCGGGCGTCGCCATGGGTCCAGACCTTTGCTTCCGTCTTCAGGTGCGGCGACGCGCTGTCAAGCATCGCCGTCAGCTCATGCGCGACGATGATATGCGATGGCTTTGCAACGTCGATGCAATGCGCGAGCGATGGCCCGACAAGCTTTGTATTGAGCAGCGCGACCACGCCGCCGGCGCGACTGATGCCGAGCCAGGCGGCGACATAGTCGATGCCGTTCGGCATGATGAGCGCGACCGTGTCGCCCTTGGCCACGCCGACCGAGCGCGCCCAGCGCGCATAGCGGTTGATGCGTTTCGAGAGCCCCTCATAGTCGAGGCTTGCGTCATCGGTGATCAGCGCGATGCGGGCGGGTTGGCGCTGCGCCCAGTCGTCGACGACGTCGGCGAACAGCCGGCCCGGCAGCGCCTCGATCCGCGCGGTGAGCTCGATGGCCTTCAGCCAGATTTTTGAAGCCGACGGTGCGCGCGCGGCTCTCGGTTGCTCGATGATGCCGGTGGTCATGCCGTTCATTCTTTCGGAACGTGTCTGCTGGTTCCGGCAGCTTAGCTCGCACGCCCTGCCCAGGTGTTAAGAGACAAGGTAAAGCGCGGTTAGTGCGCGATTAACTCTAGTGATCCTTTACCAAGCCGAGGGGATCGCCGTGCGGCCCGGCTTGTTTCTTGCGACAGCAAATCCAGTCATTCGGACGCGTAGCGCGAACGCGATCAACGCCTCGTTCGACCCCGCGCTGCCGTATGATTTCGCCAAGGGCATTGCGCCGGTCGCCGCCATCGCGCGGATTCCGCCGCACGGCAACGCCGACGCATTCGGGGCATGCTGACCGCGGAGACCGAGCGCTGGCGCAAGGTGGTGGAGCGGTCGGGGATCCGGAAGGAGCAAAGAAGCACACGGCGCTAGGCGGCTTCGTCCAAGCAGGCTATCCTTCGCTCTACCTTGCGGTGTCCTGGTCACGACAGGGAGGCGACCCGTGGCTCTCGACCCCTCACAAATTCCGGTTCAGGCAACGCCGTTCCGGCAACGGCTGACCAATCTTTTCAACCGGCTGAGCGGCGACGGACAGGTCAAGGTGGTCGCGATCGGCTCGTCGACCACGGCGGGCGAAGGAGGTATCACGCCCTATCCCCAACGACTGCTGGCGGACCTTCGGATCCAGTTTCGGTCGCAATTTCCGAAGGCAACGATCGACGTGATCAACCGGGGCATCGGCGGCCAAGAGGCTCCTGAAGAGTTCAAGCGATTCCAGCGCGACGTCCTCGACCTGAATCCCGACCTCGTTATCTGGCAGGTCGGCACCAACTCAGTTTGGCAACCCGCCGATCAGAACCCTCCTTCTTTCAGGGATACCACGAAGGCGATCCGTAAAGGTGTCGACGAACTTCTGGCGGCCAAGCGGATCGACGTGATTCTAATGGACCTGCAGTATGTGCCGGCGCTGCTGACACGGGCCAAGATCGGCAAGGCGATCGCAATGGTCGAGGCGATCAGCGACATCGCACATAAGAAGCGCGTCAATGTCTTTCGCCGCTTCGAGCTGATGAAGGGCTGGCACGATATCGCAGGGATTTCATTCGACCGGATGGTCGACCCGGGCGACGACACCAGGCTGCACGCAAGCGACTGGACGACGGACCAGATGACCTGGCAATTGACCGCAGCAATCAACGCGGCGGTGAACAAGGCTCCGTCATCCGCTGGCATGCGCAACCGGTAGTCCTACCTGCTCCATCGCACCAGCGACCGCGTGAGCGCTACCGACGTGCCTGCAGACGAGATAGCGGGGATCGAAGGTCTGCGCGTGTGACGGCACGGCCATGAGCACCGCACCGACAGTCACACCAGGCCCACTGTGCGACGCCTCAATCCTGGCACCGGAAACCGCGTCGCCTGCTGCTACTGGTGCACCTTCTTGTGACGCCGGCGGGGCGGCAGCGGTTCGTTGAAGGCGTAATAGGGATTGAGGTCGCAGGTCGCGGCAAGGCCCGACGCCGTGGCGCGGCATTGCGGCAACGAGGTGAAGGAGCAGTCAAAATAGTCACCGCCCCCGCCACCCAAGCCGCCGCCGGTGTAGCGGTGCATGCATACGGGATAGGCCGGATCGTACCTCTGCGCACTGGCATCCGCTGCGCCCAGCAGCGTGAATATCGCAGTGAGGGTCAGGAGCGGCAGACGCATGGAGAAATCCTCGAATAGGTCACCTCGGCAACGTCGATGCCGACGGCTTCATATGACACAACATCCCGGCGCGCGCGACTGTTCCTGAGGACAGATGACGGCAAGGTGAGGTGTCGCTGGCGGGCCCGCTACCCGCCGAGCCCCTGCAACACCAGACGGTTCAGCCTGGCCGCAAACGCGGCAGGGTCTTCCGGCAACTCGCCGTCCAGGATCTGCGCCTGTTCGAGCAGCAGCAAGCTGAGATCGTCGACCGCGGAGGAGCCGGCCTGAGCCTTGGTGATCGCCGTGACCAGCGGATGGCGCAGATTGATCTCGAGGATCGGCTTGCTGCGCATGCCGCGGTTCTGCTGGGCCAGAATGCGCTCGAGCTCGCGGCTCGGTCCCTGGCTGTCGGCGACGAGGCAAGAGGCCGAACTGGTGAGGCGCGTCGAAGCCTTGACGTCGCTGACACGCTCGCCGAGCGCGGACTTGATCATTGCGATGGTGGCGGCCTCGTCGGCGACCGGCTCGTCCTTCTTCGCCTCGTCCGCCTCGTCGAGGCGCGGGATCAGGTCGAGGTTGAGATCGCCCTGGCTCAGCGACTTCAGCGGCTTGCCCTCGAACTCCGATGGCATCGAGGTCCAGAAGGCGTCGACGGGATCTGAAAGCAGCAGCACCTCGATGCCGCGCGCGGTCGCCGCCTCGAGCCGCGGGCTCGACTTCAGCCGCTCGATGCTGTCACCGACGAGATAATAGATCTCGGTCTGGTTCGGCTTGAAATCGGCGATGACGTCCTTGAGCGAGCGCTTCTCGCCGGAGGTCGTGGTAAAGCGCGACAGCGCCAGCAGCTTTTCGCGGCGTTCGAAATCCTCGTAGATGCCTTCCTTCAGCACCGCGCCGAAGGCCTCCCAGATCTTTGCAAAGTTCTCCGGATCCTTCTCCGCAAGGCTTTCGAGCTCGGACAGCACGCGGGTCGCCACGGCTTTCCGGATTTGCGCGAGCTGCGGATTGTTCTGGAGCATCTCGCGCGAGATGTTGAGCGGGAGATCCTCGCTGTCGACGACGCCGCGGATGAAGCGGAGATAGCCCGGCAGCAGATCGGCGTCATCGGTGATGAAGACGCGGCGGACGTAGAGCTTGACGCGCCCCTTGCGGTTCGGCTCGAACAGGTCGAACGGCTTGGTCGACGGCGCGAACAGCAGCACGGCGTAGGAATAGCGGCCCTCGGCGCGATAATGCAGCGTCATCGCGGGATCGTCGAAGGCGGATGCGATCTGCTGATAGGCCTTCTTGTAGTCCTCTGCCGTCAGCTCGGATCTCGAGCGCTGCCACAGCGCGCTCGCCGAATTGATCTGGCGCGGCTCGCCCTCCTCCGGCACCAGCTCGATGGGAAACAGGATGTTGTCGGAATAGGCCCCGACGATGCGCTCGATCTCGTAGGCCTCGATAAATTTCCTGGCGTCGTCCTTCAGGTGCAGGACGATCTCGGTGCCGCGGGCCACGCGCGCCGCTTCCTCGTCGCTCGCCCGCGCGATCTCGAAGCCGGAGCCGCCGGACGACGTCCAGGTCCAGACGTCGCTCTCGCCGGCACGGCGGCTGACCACGGCGATCTTGTCGGCGACCATGAAAGCGGAATAGAAGCCGACGCCGAACTGGCCGATCAGGCCGAGGCCATCCTTGGCCTCCTTCAGCTTCGACACGAACGCCTTGGTGCCGGAGCGGGCGATGGTGCCGAGGTGGTCGATCAGCTCCTGCCGCTCCATGCCGATGCCGTTGTCGGCGATCGTCAGCGTTCCGGCCGTCTTGTTCGGAATGATGCGGATCTTGAGCGCGTCGCCCTCGCCCAGCAGCGCCGGGCTGGCGATGGCTTCATAGCGCAGCTTGTCGCAGGCATCCGAGGCGTTGGAGACGAGCTCGCGCAGGAAGATGTCGGTCTCGGAATAGACAGAGTGCACCATCAGGTGCAGGAGCTCGGAAACCTCGGCCTGGAAGGGCTGCGTATGCACAGCCGTGTCTGACGTCGTCATGCGTTTACCCGGTCAATCGAAAGGGGAACAAACCCGGGATATAACGCGAGGGGGCGGGGGATCAAGTGGACGCGAGCGATCGCCCTCCCGGCGGAGGGCGACTGCCCCAGTGGCCCACGCAAATCAGGTCACGCAGCGGCCGGGCTGGAGCAGTTTTGCAACCTCGGTCAGGGAGCTGACCATCGGCTCGCAGGCGATCGTCGGCTTTTTGCGGCTCTGCTTCTGGTCCTGACTCTGGAGCAGCATGGGCGGCTTGGCGTTCCCGGTCTCGATCACCGCGGGGACGCGCAGCAGCACCGAGGTGTCGGCCAGATCGTTCAGCCGCATCGACACCGTGCGGGTCGGAACCCCCGCCTGCCTGATGTCGGCGAGCCTGTCGGCTTTGCTGGAACGATTGACGTTGTTGACCGGCTTGTCGGCGACCGCCTGCCAGCGGTCGGCCAGATCGTGGCCGGAGGTCAGCTGGACGGCACCGACCTGGACGGCACCAAGCGTCGCGGCAATCGCGACGACACCGAAAAATACCTTTTTAATCTGTGACATGACTGTCGACCCCTCGCCCCATGGCGATCGCGGGAACAACGCGAGGACACGACCGGGAGTTCTCGTCCGTTAAGATCACTTAACCGTGTGCGGAAATCACCGCAGCCCGCACAAAAAATTTCGCAGGCCCCTGGAACGACTCCCGCGCCAGGGAGTCGTCTCAACAGCCGGCTATTCCCCCCTGCCCCATAAGCCGGCGACGTAGGGCGCGACTGTGGTGATGCCAGTCGCGCCTTACTTTTGTCTGGGGGTCACTTTTGCTTCGGGCTATTTGGCTTTCCCCGCCAGCCATTCCCGCCCCTCGCCATAGAGCTTCTCGACCTCCGCCCCGGCGAGGCCCGGCATGTCGCGCTTGACCTTGTAGCCGATCAGCTCCTGCATGTAGGCGAGATGGCGGTAGCCTTCGGGCAGCGCGGCGAGCACCTTCTGGTCGAGCTGAAGCGTGGCAGCGGGATC
Source organism: Bradyrhizobium sp. SZCCT0153 (assembly GCF_018129995.1). Lineage (GTDB taxonomy): Bacteria > Pseudomonadota > Alphaproteobacteria > Rhizobiales > Xanthobacteraceae > Bradyrhizobium > Bradyrhizobium japonicum_G. The sequence goes on along the minus strand of NZ_JAFCKS010000001.1, from coordinate 364,800 downwards.
GACCGGGTCGATCCGGTCCTTCTCGTAGATCGGCTGGCGGCGGACGATGCCCCATTTTCCCTGCCGTTTCTCCAGGAAATCGTAGAAGCGTCCGGTGCAGACGACGTCGCAAGGCACGTCATGCACGCCCGCGCGCTGCGAGATCGTCATTTTGGTCTGGGCGATGGCCCGCTCGCCGGCGAGATCGATGCTGGTGCCCCCGAGGAAATGCAGGATGCGTACGCCCTTGGCAAAGCCCTCCTGGCTGACGCGCATGAATTCCCGGGCCGGTCCCTGAAACCAGGTGGCAGACATCCAGCCCTCTTCATGCCAGACCGTGGCAAAGCGCTCCCAGTCGCCGGCGTCGCGCCACACCGCCCAGTTCTCGACGAGGTCGCGGATGGCGAGGCGGTCGAGGAGTTGCTGGTCCATTGGTGCGGCTCCGATTGGGGAATGCACGAGGTATGGGCGGCGAACGCAACGCCCGTCAAGCGGCTCAAGCAGGCACGAAAAATCCGGCGTGCCCTGCAGCACGCCGGATCAAATCGTCATCGCCGAATGGCGGGCCGCGCCAGCTCAGGCCGCAGGGACCTTTGGCGCGCGGTTGCGCGAGTTGCGCTGGAAGAACAGCGCCTGGCTCGCCACCGCCGACACCATTGCGGGCTGGAACGGTTTCGAGATCAGGAACGCCGGCTCGGGGCGCTCGCCGGTAAGGAAGCGCTCCGGATATGCGGTGATGAACACGACCGGCACCTCGAAGGTGCGGAGCAGCTCGTTGACGGCGTCGAGGCCCGACGAGCCGTCGGCGAGCTGGATGTCCGCGAGGATCAGGCCGGGCCGCTTGTTCTTGGCCAGCGCCACCGCATCGGCGTGGGTGCGCGCGACGCCGACGACGTTGTGGCCCAGATTCTTCACCAGGCTCTCGAGGTCCATGGCGATGAAGGTCTCGTCCTCGATGATCAGCACGTCGGTGGCGATCTCGGCGGCCATCTCCCGGCCTGCGGCATCGGCAAGCCGCCGCGTCTCGGCGACGTCGGTGCCGAGAATGTAGCCGACCTCCTCTTCCGAAAATCCCTCGAGCGAGAGCAGCAGGAAAGCCTGCCGCGGCAGCGGCGTGATGTTCGACAGCCGCCGCTCGGGCGGCATCGGCAGGGTCGTCACCTCTGCATCGTCGTTGACGGAGACGGAATTCCAGATCTGGGTAAACAGCCGGAACAGCCCAACGCGCGGCCCGTGGCTCTCGTCGAGCACCGACGGATCTCCCAGCATGGCTTCCAACATGGCTGCGACATAGGCGTCACCGGAGGCCTGGCTGCCCGTCAGGGCGCGCGCGTACCGGCGCAACAACGGCAAGTGTTCAGCAACAAGCTGTGAACGGGACATCCCCACTCCATTCATCTTCGGGCCAACCTCAAGGTAAAGGCAATACGCGGGGGGCCCGGGTTCCCCTGCTGGGCTGATGACGCCTCAGCTTCAGAAAAGTTCCGCATCAGGCGGAACTTTTTCTCGCAGCTCGCATTGAGCCTATCCAGGGAACGGCTCCCGGTTGAGGAAACTTCTCGATTTTACAGTCACTTAACTCGGGGAAACGTGGAACAGGTCATGAAAGATCTCAAGTCTCAAGCCAGCAAAAGCACGACCCCCGGTAAAGGAGGGCTCACTCCGGAGATACAATCCCGGATTGGGCATCAACTGCGTGCCATGTACGACGACGTGGTGCGGCAGGGGGTTCCGGACCGGTTCGCCGAGTTGATCAAGAAGCTTGATGCGCCGGGAGGTACTCCCCAAGATCAAGCCAATGGGGGCTCCAACGACAACAACAATGGGAGGGATTAATGCCTCTCACGGACTCCCTGCGTAACGACATCCTGGCGGCCGTGCCCAGTCTGCGCGCGTTCGCCATCTCGCTCAGCGGCAACGCCGATCGCGCCGACGATCTGGTGCAGGAGACGCTGTTGCGCGCGCTTGCCAACATCGACTCGTTCCAGCCCGGCTCCAATCTGCCGGCGTGGCTGTTCACGATCCTGCGCAACCTGTTCCGCTCCGACTATCGCAAGCGGCGGCGCGAGGTGGAGGATGCCGAAGGCAACTACGCCAAGACGCTGAAGACGCAGCCCTCGCAGAATGCGCATCTCGAATTCGAGGAATTCCGCACGGCGCTCGACAAGCTTCCGCAGGATCAGCGCGAAGCCTTGATCCTGGTCGGCGCCTCGGGCTTTTCCTACGAGGACGCGGCTTCGATCTGCGGCTGCGCCGTCGGCACGATCAAGAGCCGGGTCAACCGCGCCCGCTCCAAGCTCGCCGCGCTGCTCTATGTCGACGGCGCCGAGGATTTTGGGCCTGACGAGACCGTGCGGGCCGTGATCGGCGGCAGCGGCGGCTGACGGCCGGCGTCATCGGACCGAGACGGAATGAAGGCGGCCGCTTCCGCGGCCGCCTTTCCGCGTCTGAAAATCTGATCGCAGGGCTTGCCCGCGATCACTACTCCACGCGATCACTCTTCCACGAAAGTTACGGTCTCGGCCACGCTTGCCCGCGAGGTGCGGTAGCTGTTGACCTTGTGGGCGTCATCGGCATAGCCGAACGAGATGCCGCAGACCACGCGGCGGTCGTCAGGCAGATTGAAGTGGCGGCGGATCAGGCCGGAGTGGCGCGCGAGCGCCGCCTGCGGGATCGTGCCGAGCCCGAGCGCCTGCGCGGCCAGCATGAAATTGCTGACATAGGCACCGCAATCGATCGCACCGTAGATGCCGAGCGGCTCGTTGGTGTGAATGACGGCGACATGCGGTGCGCCGAAGAAATTGTAATTCTCCAGCGCCTGCCGGGCGTAGGCCATTTTGTCGCCACGCGCGATGCCGAGCGTATTGTAGAGCTGGAACCCGCTCTCGCGCCGGCGTTCCAGATAGGCGCCGACATATTCGCGCGGCGGCGTGAAGTCGTAGTCGTCGCCGAGCCCGCCCGAAGCTTCCTTGTAGATCAGCTTGCGGAAGCGCTCCTTGGCCTCACCGCTGGCGATGACGACCTGCCAGGGCTGGCTGTTGCACCAGGACGCCGTCCGCTGCGCGGTCCTGAGCACGTGCTCGATGGTGGCGCGATCGACCTCTTTGGCCAGGAAGGCCCGCACCGAGTAGCGCTCGTTGAGGAGCTCCTCGAGCACGCCGATGCGGTCGTTCTGTTTTACCTTAGCGTCCATGGATCAGCTCACGCTCTTCTCTTCGTAGGGTGAGCAAGGCGCATCGCGCCGTGCCCACCGACAGACTTACCCCGGCGCATCTGCATAGGGTGGGCACGCTTCGCTTTGCCCACCATACGAGATACAGCGAGAGGCCACATCACCGTCCCTTGGTCGGGATCTTGTTGTACGGCACGTCCTTGTCGACACGGATATCGCCCGGCAGGCCCAGCACGCGCTCTGCGATGATGTTGCGCAGGATCTCGTCGGTGCCGCCGGCGATGCGCATCGAGGGCGACGACAGCAGCATCTGCTGGAACTGGCCCTGCACCGTCTCCTCGTCCGCGCCGGTGAGAACGCCCGCCGCGCCCTGGAGGTCCATGGCGTAACTCGCGATGTCCTGGAGCATCATGCCCGACACCAGCTTGCCGATCGAGTTCTCCGGGCCCGGCCGATCGCCCTTCGACAGCGCCGAGATCGCGCGGTAGCTGGTGTATTTCAGCCCGCTCGACTTAACCGCCCAGCTCGCAAGCTTGGAACGCACCGCGGGATCATCGATCGCGAGCCCGTCCTCCATCATCAGATTCGAGCAGAACTCGAACATCTCGGGGACGCCGGTCGCGAGCCGCGAGCCGATCGACATGCGCTCGTTCATCAGCGTGGTCAGCGACACGCTCCAACCCTCGCCGACCGCGCCGAGGCGCTGGCTGTCGGGGATCACGACATCGGTGAAATAGACCTCGTTGAACTCCTGCATGCCGTTGGCCTGCTTGATCGGACGGACCTCGACGCCGGGGCTCTTCATGTCCAGGAAGAACATGGTGAGGCCCTTGTGCTTGGGCACGTTCGGATCGGTGCGCGCGATCAAAAGGCCGTAGTCGGAATAGTGCGCACCCGAGGTCCATATCTTCTGGCCGTTGACGACCCACTGGTCGCCCTTCTTCTCCGCGCGCGTACGCAAGCCGGCGACGTCGGAGCCGGCGGACGGCTCGGAGAACAGCTGACACCAGATCTCCTCGCCCGCGGCGAGCTTCGGCAGACAGCGGCGCTTGGCGTCCTCGCTGCCGAACGCCATCACGGTCGGACCGCACATGCCCTCGCCGATCTGGAACGGCTGCGTCAGCTTGCCGTAGATGCCCTCCTCCTGCTGCCAGATCACGCGCTCGATCGGGGTGGCGCCTCGGCCGCCATACTCCTTCGGCCAGTGCAGGCAGGCCCAGCCGCCTTCGGCCTTCTTCTTCTGCCAGGCTTTGCCGACATCGACGATGTCGTGCTTGGCGAGCCGGATGCGGCCGAGCGATGATTTTGACAGCTCGGCCTCGAGCTCTTTCGGTGCATTGGCGGCGATCCATTTGCGTGCGGTCTCGCGGAATGCGGCTTCCTGCGGGGTGTCGTCGAAATTCATGGCGGACCTCTAACCTCTTCCCTTCGTCGGGATCTTGTTGAACGGCACGTCCTTGTCGACACGGATGTCGCCGGGCAGACCCAGGACCCGCTCGGCGATGATGTTGCGCATGATCTCGTCGGTGCCGCCTTCGACGCGCGTGCCGGGCGCGCGCAGCAGCATGGCCTGGAAACGGCCGGCGACTTCGGCATCCTCCGGACCGCTGACGACGCCGCTCGCGCCCTGCAGATCCAGCGCATAGGTCGCAACGTCCTGGATCATCGAGCCCGCGACCAGCTTGCCGATGGAGTTTTCCGGACCCGGCCGCTCCCCCTTCGACAGCGCCGAGATCGCGCGCATGCTGGTGTAGCGCAGGCCGCTCGCCTTCACCGCCCAGCTGGCGAGCTTCGAGCGCACCGCGCGATCCTCGATCGCCGGGCCGTCGTCGAGCATCAGGCTCGTGCAATACTCGAGCAACTCGGGGAAGCCGGTCGAGACGCCCGCGCCGATCGACATGCGCTCGTTCATCAGCGTGGTCAGCGAGACGTTCCAGCCGTCACCGACCTCGCCGAGGCGCTGGTGGTCGGGGATGCGGACGTTGGTGAAATAGACCTCGTTGAAGTCGGACGCGCCGCTCGCCTGCTTGATCGGCCGCACCTCGACACCCGGGCTCTTCATGTCCAGGAAGAACATGGTGAGGCCCTTGTGCTTGGGCACGGTGGGATCGGTGCGGGTCAGGAGGATACCATAGTCGGAATAATGCGCGCCCGACGTCCAGATCTTCTGGCCGTTGACGACCCATTCGTCGCCATCCTTCTCCGCGCGCGTGCGCAGGCCCGCGACGTCGGAACCACCCGCCGGTTCGGAGAACAGCTGGCACCAGACCTTTTCGCCGGAGGCGAGCGGCGGCAGATAGGTGCGCTTATGCTCCTCGCGCGCGAACGCCATCACGGTCGGCCCGCACATGCCGTGGCCGATGATGAACATTCCGGAGAGTTTTCCGAACGGCCCCTCTTCCTGCTGCCATATCACGCGCTCGATCGGCGAGGCGCCGCGGCCGCCATAGTCCTTGGGCCAGTGCAGGCAGGCCCAACCGGCATCGGCCTTCTTCTTCTGCCACGCCTTGGCGACTTCGAGAATGTTGGCGTTCTTGAGCTGGGTGCGGCCGAGCGATGATTTGCGCAGCTCGTCCTCGTACTGCTTTGGCGCGTTCGCCGCGATCCAGGCGCGGGCGGTGGCGCGAAATTCGGCCTCTTGCGGAGTATCGTCGAAGTTCATGACGTCGTCCTTCGCTTACGCCGCGTTCTTCTTGCGCATGCGGTCGATCAGCTGGTCTTCCCAATAGGTGAGGCTGCCGAGGCCGAGCGCCATGGCGTTGGCGCGGCGATAATACATGTGGCAATCGAACTCCCAGGTGAATCCCATGCCGCCGTGAACCTGGATGTTGTTCTTGGCGCAGTGCTGGAATGCCTGCGTCGCGCTGATGCGCGCGGCGGCAGCCGCTTCCGGCAATTCGGCCGCGTTGGTGGAGAGCGCCCACGCCCCGTAATAGCTGTTGGAACGCGCCAGCGTCGCCGACACGTACATGTCGGCGAGCATGTGCTTCACTGCCTGGAACGAGCCGATCTGGCGGCCGAAGGCGATGCGGTCGAGCGCGTAGTCGCGGCCCATCTCCAGCGCGCGGTCGGAGCCGCCGACCTGCTCGAACGCACACAGCACCGCGGCGCGATCGAGCACCTGCGTCAGAATGCTCCAGCCTTCGCCGGCAGCACCGAGCGGCTCGGCCTTGCAGTCCTTGAAAGCGATCTCGGCCTGCCCACGAGTCGGATCGAGATTGGTGAGACTCTTGACCTCGACGCCGCCCGCCTTGAGATCGACCAGGAACAGCGAGATATCGCTGTCGCGACCGCTCGTGCCGGTGCGGGCGGCAACGACTGCGAAGTCCGCGACCGCACCGTCCGCAACCGGCCTCTTGACGCCGTTGAGCACGCCGTTCGCAGCGGTGAGCTTGACGTTCTTCGGCGACGGATTGCCCTTGCCCTCGAACAACGCCAGCGTGCCGATTGCTTCGCCCGAAGCGATTGCGGGCAACCACTTCTTCTTCTGTGCGTCGCTGCCGGCGATCAGCAGCGCTTCGGCGGCGAGATAAACGGTCGAGGAGAACGGCACCGGCGCATTCGCCCGGCCCATCTCTTCCGCGATCACACACAGCTCGAGATGACCCGCGCCCGCGCCGCCGAAATCCTCGGGAATCGCAACGCCGAGAAAGCCCATCTCGGCGAGCCCCTTCCATAGCTTCTTGTCATAGGGCGCCTTGCCGTCGAGCACGATTCGCACCGCCTTGGGCGAGCACTTCTCGGTGAGGAATTTGCGCGCCTGGTCGCGGAGCTGCTTCTGGTCGTCGGAGAAATCGAAGTTCATGGCGCGTACCCGTGTTGATGATGTCGATTACTTGAGAATGATGACGTCTTGATCCGGTTCGTCGGCATAGAGCCGCTCGACCAATCCAATGCGGCGTTCGAGGCCGGCGCGCTGATTGATGTAGCCCTTGTCGGTGAGCTCGTTGCCGTCGATCGAGGGCGGCTCGGCCATCAGCATGGCACGCGCGATGATGCGGCTGCTGGCGCCTTCGCATTGCCGGTTGTGCGCTTCCAGCCCGCGCTTGAAGCAGGCGATCACCTCCGGATGCTTCACCGCAGCCTCGAAGCCGAGATCGGCATCGCCGACGAGCTGGCGGCAGGCGTGCAGGTTCGGCCAGGCCAGCAGCCCGATGAAAGCGCGATCCTGCCCGGCGACCAGCGCGTCATGCACGACGGGCGTCGCCGCCGCGATCGCGTCGGTGCGGAGCGAGCCGACATGCACGAACGTGCCGGTGGTGAGCTTGAAGTCCTCGACGACGCGGCCGGCAAAGATGATGCCCTTCACCGGATCGGCATCGTCGACGAAGATGCCGGCGTCGCCGATGCAGTAAAATCCTTCCTCGTCGAACATCTTCCTGGTGAGATCAGGCTGGCCGAAATAGCCGGGCGTGACGTTGACGCCGCGCAGGCGCAGCTCGTATTTCGAGCCGCACGGCACCATCTTCAGTTCGACGCCGGGGAACGGCAGGCCGATCAGGCCGACGCGCTCGGTATCCCAATAGGTGCCGGTCGAGGTCGGCGCGGTCTCGGTGGAGCCCCAGCCGGTGTAGAACACGATGCGTTCGCCGGTGGTCTTCACCGCGAGGGCCTGCATGCGGTCGTAGAGATCGTCCGGCAACCGCGCGCCGCCATAGGCCATGATCGAGAGATTCTTGAAGAAGGAGCGACACAGCGCGTCGTCCTTCTCCATCGCTGAAGCGAGCGCGGCATAGCCGGCGGGCACGTTGGCGTAATAGGTCGGCGAGATCTCGCGCAAATTGCGCAGCGTCTCCTCGAACTGGCCTGGCATCGGCCTGCCGTCGTCGATATAGAGCGTACCGCCGTCGACCAGAACGGGGTGGAATGCGGCGTTGCCGCCCATGGTGTGATTCCACGGCATCCAGTCCAGCATGGTCGACAGCGGACCGCCCGGCGTGCGCGGCCGCACCTGCATCATCATGGCCGCATTGGCGCACATCATCTCCTGCGTGTTGATGACGGCTTTTGGCATGCCGGTCGAACCGGAGGTGAAGAGCAGCTTGCCGACGGTCTGCGGCGTGATCTTCGTGATCGACGCTTCGACCTCGGAGGTCACGGGGGTTGCCGCGAGTTCGGCAAAGCTGACGCTCTTGACGCCGTCGCAGGGACGCAGGACATGAACCACCGTGACGCCGGTGAGATCGAGCGCCTTCAGCGCTTTCTCGAAGGTCGGGCCGTCCTGCACCATCACGACGGCCGGCTTGATCAGGTCGAACAAATATTTCAGCTTGACGTGATCGTGACTCATCAAGGAGTAGGCTGGCGACACCGGCGCGGCCGGCGAACGCGCCTGCATGGCGGCCTGCGTCATTAGCGCATGCTCGATCGAATTGCCGGAGAGGATCGTGACCGGGCGGCCGTCGAGCCTGAGATCGAGCAGCGCCTGCGTCAGCGCATCGACGGTGCGCTTGGCTTCGCCATAGGAGACCTTTCGCCATTCGCGGTTCGGACCGCCGCGCTGCGCGAGCCAGATGCGTTCGGGCGCTTCCTTCGCCCATTTCGCCAGCGAGGCCGGAAGATGCGTCTCGTAAGACTGCAGCGGAATGCGCGACTTCAGCACCACCGTGCCATCGGCGCGGCGCTCCACGTCGATGTCGCGCGCGAGCCACTCGACCTTGCGAAAGGCGGGCTTCGTCATCACCGCCGCCGCGCTTCCACTCATTTTGCGTCTCCCGGAATTATCGTCCTTTGCGGATCGTTCTCGTTTCAGCGCTTGATATAGACAGGCTTTCGCTTCTCAAGGAAGGCCCTGATGCCTTCCGAAAATTCCTCGGAGCGGCTGCAGAGGACCTGGTTGCGGTCCTCCATCGCGATAACGGCTTCCAGCGCCCCCGCATCGACGCTCATGTTGAGACATTCTTTTGACAGCCGCAGGCCGACAGGCGAGGCCGTCATCATCGCATCGATGTAGGATTCGGCCGCATCATCGAGCTTGTCCTCGTCGACGACCTCCGACACGAGCCCAACGGCCAGCGCGCGCTCGGCACCGATGAAGCGTCCCGTGAGGATCAGTTCCGATGCCACGGAGACGCCGACGAGGCGGGGCAGGAAATAGCTGGTGCCGATGTCGCAGCCGCCGAGGCCGAGCTTGATGAAGGCGCAGTTCATCCGCGCCGATCGCGTCGCGATGCGGATGTCGGACGCAAGCGCAAGCGCAAAACCGCCGCCGGCCGCTGCGCCCTGCACCAGCGCAAGGATCGGCTGCGGACAGCGCCGCATCAACATCACGATGTCGGCAATGCGACGCTGCGAGTCCAGCGACTCCGTGACGCCGGGCGGCTCCTGCTGCCCGGCACGGCGCGCCATCGCCGCCTTGAGGTCGAGGCCTGCGCAAAAGTTCCTGCCGGCGCCCCTGAGCACCACGACGCGCGTGTCGCGGTTGCGCAGGAGGCCCTGGAAATAGACGTTGAGCGCGTCGATCAACGCAGGATCGAGCGCATTCAAACTCTCCGGGCGATTGAGCGTCACGGTGTCGATGCCGTCGTTGTGCTCGATCAGCAGCGGTTGGGACATGAGAGCGCTCCTGCATCCGCGCTTGAAGTGGCGGTTATTGCGCCCTCTCCCCTTGTGGGGGAGGGCATGTACATCGCTAGCCACATACTCGCTTGGGTGAGGGGTCTGTCTCCGCGGATGCATACCCCTCATCCGGCGCTCCGCGCCACCTTCTCCCACAAGGAGAGAAGGGAAAAACAGCGAGGTTACCTTGGCGCCATCCGAATTGCGCCATCGAGACGGATGGTTTCGCCGTTGAGCATCGGGTTCTCGACGATATGCACGGCGAGCGAGCCATATTCTTTGGCGTCGCCGAGGCGCGCGGGATGCGGCACCTGGGCCCCGAGGCTCTTGCGGGCCTCTTCGTTGAGGCCCATCAGCAGCGGCGTCAGGAACAGGCCGGGCGCAATGGTGTTGACGCGGATCTTCTGGCTGGCGAGGTCACGCGCGGCTGGAAGCGTGAGGCCGACGACGCCGCCCTTCGACGCAGAATAGGCGATCTGGCCGATCTGGCCCTCGTAAGCGGCGACCGAAGCCGTATTGATGATGACGCCGCGCTCTTCACCGATCGGCTCGATCGTGACGAGGCGCTCGGCGAACAATCGCAGGCAGTTGAAGGTGCCGATCAGGTTGACGTTGATGATGCGCGCGAACTTGGCCAGCGGATAGACGCCGTCCTTGCCGACGATGCGTTGCGAGCCGCCGATGCCGGCGCAGTTCATCAGCACGCGCGCGACGCCATGCGCAGCTTCCGCCTTGGCGATCGCGGCCTTGATGCCGTCCTCGTCGGTGACGTCGGCATGAAGCGCGACGCCCTTCACCTCGGCGGCGACCTTCTCGGCGTTGTCCTTGTTCTGGTCGATCACGCCGATCTTGGCGCCCTTGGCCGCCATGGCGCGGGCGGTCGCTTCACCGAGGCCCGAACCGCCGCCCGTGATGAGAACGGCTACGTCTTTCAACTGCATCGCTTGTACCTTTCCTTGGGCGTTTCTTCTCTGGACTTTGGAGCGTTGGCCGGATCATCCGGCCGCGACGGCTTCCTCGGCTTGCGCGAGGATGCCGCCGCAGATCAGCGTTTCCATGTGCTTGATGTATTGCCGGCAGACGTCGTCGGTGACCGGGCCGACGCCGGTCGCGCGAGACATCGCGTGCCGGCCGAAGAACAGATGATCGCAGGCTCCGATCAGGCTGGTGTAGAACAGCACCGGATCGGTGGCGCGGAACTCGCCGCGGCTGACGCCTTCGGCGAGCAGGCGGCGATGAAAGTCGAGCAACGGCGCGACAAAGAACTTCGAGACCTCGTCGGCGGAGCCGGCGTTGGTCTCATGCAGCAGATAGTGGATCAGCCGGTTCATGTAGGGAAACCGGTGATACGCGCGGATGATGCCGGCGATATGCAGCTTCAGCTTCGCGGTCGAATTGATCGGCTGCGCCAGCAGATATTCCAGATTGGACATCTCGGTCGCGGCATCGCGCGCAAGCAGCGCCAGCAGCAGGCCGTCCTTGTTGCCGAAATGGTATTTGACGAGCGCGGCGTTGGCGCCGGACTTCTGGGCGATGTCGGAGAGCGATATCTCGATGGATGAGCGTTCGATCATCAGTTCGCTCGCGGCCACGAGCAATTTCTCTGCCGTGGAATTCTTTCCGCTGGGAAGCCTGTTCGGTACGCTGGTAGTCACGGATATCCCTGTTCTCACCGCATGGGCGGCCGCAGATAAGCCGAAGCAGCGTCTCATCACAAGAGTTAATTGATCGATTGACTAAACGATAACTCGACCCTTAAATCCGCCCCGACAGTCCACAGCGATACAGAACAATCCAGGGAGAGACCGAAATGGCCGAGGCTTATATCGTCGCCGCTGCGCGTACCGCCGGCGGGCGCAAGGGGCGCCGCCTCGCCGGCTGGCATCCGGCCGATCTCGCCGCAAAAGTGCTGGACGAGCTGGTCGATCGCACCAGGGTCGATCCCGCCCTGGTCGAGGACGTGATCATGGGCTGCGTGATGCAGGTCGGCGAGCAGTCCAACAACGTCGCGCGCAACGCGATCATGGCCTCGAAATTGCCGGAGAGCGTGCCTGGCACCTCGATCGACCGCCAATGCGGCTCCTCGCAGCAGGCGCTGCACTTCGCGGCGCAGGCCGTGATGTCCGGCGCGATGGACGTGGTGATCGCTGCCGGCGTGGAATCGATGACGCGCGTGCCGATGGGTCTTTCCTCGCAGCTTCCGGCCAAGAACGGCTTTGGCAATTACAAGAGCCCGGGCATCGAGCACAAATATCCGAACATCGTGTTCAGCCAGTTTACCGGCGCGGAGATGATGGCCGAGAAGTATGGCCTGTCGAAGGATGAGCTCGACGAGTACTCCTACAACAGCCACCAGCGCGCGATCGCGGCGACCCAAGCCGGCCACTTCAAGAAGGAGATCGTGCCGCTGGAGATCACCCGCGCCGACGGTTCCAAGGACACCCACCACATCGACGAAGGCATCCGCTTCGACGCCACGCTCGACGGCATCAAGGGCGTCAAGCTGATCGCCGAGAACGGCAAGCTCACCGCGGCGAGTGCCAGCCAGATCTGCGACGGCGCCTCCGGCGTGATGGTCGTGAACGAGCGCGGCTTGAAGCAGCTCGGCGTCAAGCCGCTGGCGCGCATCCACCACATGACGATGATGGGCGGCGATCCCGTGATCATGCTGGACGCACCGCTGCACGCCACCAAGCGTGCGCTGGAGAAGGCCGGCATGACGATCGACGACATTGACCTGTTCGAGGTCAACGAGGCCTTCGCCTCGGTGCCCACCGGGTGGCTGAAGACCACCGGCGCCGATCCGGCGCGCCTCAACGTCAATGGCGGCGCCATCGCGCTCGGCCATCCGCTCGGCGGCTCCGGCACCAAGCTGATGACGACGCTGGTGCACGCGCTGCACCAGCGCGGCAAGCGCTACGGCCTGCAGACCATGTGCGAAGGCGGCGGCATGGCCAACGTCACGATCGTCGAGCGGCTGTAACAAAACAAAAGCGAGTAGTGAATGGCGAGCAGCGAATGGTGAGTAGGCGAAGAGCGGTTTGCCCTTCCCTATTCGCCATTCGCTGCTCGCCATTCGCGGTTTGAGGAAACGCCATGACCCACCCCTCCATCCACGCCCGCACCACGCCCGACAAGATCGCCTACCGGATGGCCGGGACCGGCAAGGCGATCAGCTATCGCGAGCTGGACGAGCTCTCGAACCAGGGCGCAAACCTGTTCCGGTCGCTCGGCCTGAAGGCCGGCGACCACATCGCGCTGCTGATGGAGAACCGCCTCGCCTTCATGGAGATCTGCTGGGCGGCACAACGCAGCGGGCTCTATTACACCGCGATCAGCCGTTATCTGAAGCAGGACGAGATCGACTACATCATCGCCGACTGCGGCGCCAAGGTCGTGATCACCACGCCGAAATGCGCCGACCAGATCAAGGCCCTGATCAAGGGCACACCGGGCGAGCCGATCTTCTACATGATGGACGAACCGCTGCCGGGATTCCGCTCCTACGACAAGGAAGCGGCAGCGCAGCCGGTGACGCCGATCGCCGACGAGGTCGCCGGTTACGACATGCTGTATTCGTCGGGAACGACCGGCCGGCCCAAGGGCATCAAGAAGGCGTTCGAGGGCAACAAGATCGACGTGCCGAACGCGTTTCTGCGCGTCCTCTGCGCCGACATGTGCGGCATGAACGCCGAGAGCACCTATCTGTCTCCGGCGCCGCTCTATCACGCCGCTCCCCTGCGCTTCAACATGATGGCGATCGTGCTCGGCGGCACCTCCATCATCATGGAGCATTTCGACGCCGAAGAGTTCTTGAAGCTGGTCGAAAAATACAAGGTCACGCAGTCTCAGCTGGTGCCGACCATGTTCGTGCGCATGCTGAAGCTGCCGGACGACGTCCGCACGAAATACGACGTCTCGACGCTCAAGGGCGCGATCCACGCCGCAGCCCCCTGCCCCGTCGACGTCAAGGCAAAGATGATCGAATGGTGGGGACCGATCCTGATCGAGTATTATGCCGGTTCGGAAGGCAACGGCGTCACCGTCTGCAACTCGCAGCAATGGCTGGAGCATCGCGGCAGCGTCGGCCGCGCCGTGGTCGGCAAGATCAAGATCCTGGACGAGAACGACGAGGAACAGCCGACCGGCGAGATCGGAACGGTCTATTTCGCCGACGCGCCCGCGTTCACCTATCACAATGATCCCGAGAAGACGAAAAAGGCCTACAACGCCAAAGGCTGGTCGACGCTGGGCGACGTCGGCTATCTCGACAAGGACGGCTTCCTGTTTCTCACCGATCGCAAGTCCTACATGATCATCTCCGGAGGGGTGAACATCTATCCGCAGGAGACCGAGGACGTGCTGATCACCCACCCCGAGATCGCCGACGTCGCCGTGTTCGGCGTGCCGAACGAGGAGATGGGCGAGGAGGTGAAGGCGGTGGTGCAGCCACACGACATGAGTCGCGCCGGCAAGGAGCTCGAAGCCGACCTGATCGCGTACTGCAAGAGCCGCCTGTCCGCGATCAAGTGCCCGCGCTCGATCGATTTCGAAGCCGAGCTGCCGCGCACGCCCACCGGCAAGCTGGTGAAGCGGCATTTGCGCGACAGATATTGGCCGAAGGCGGCGGCGAGGATTTAGCGCTCAGCCTCAATCAAACAAGCTCGGCGTGTGGTTCACCAGCGCGCCTTCGATCTCCAGCATCTTCAGCTTCGTCACCACGCCGCCATTCGCGGAGAAGCCGCCGGGCTTGTTGCCGGCGGCCAGCACGCGATGGCAGGGCACGACGATCGGGCAAGGGTTGCGGCCGAGCGCCTGGCCGACATCGCGCGATAGCTGAACGCCGCCGAGCTGCTTGGCGATGTCGCCATAGGTGATGGTCCTGCCGGGCGGGATGGCGCGGGCGATCTCGTAGACGCCGCGGTTGAAGTCGGGAACGCCATCGAGATCGAGCGGGATGTCGGTGAGGTCGTCAGGCTCGCCCGCGAGCAAATTTGAGATCCGGTCGATCGCCTGCTGCACTTCGGCGGTCGGCTCGGCTTCGGTGGCGTCAGCATGGCGCTGGCTGATGCGGGTGCGGATCTTCTGCTCGCCGCCCATCGGCAGTTGCGTGCCATTGATGCCGCGCGGACCCCAGGCGACGGCACAGAGGCCGATCCTGGTGTCGAACAGGGCAAAATGCTGGTCGGTCATGGCTTGGTTCCTGGCTTGCTTCCTCGTCGCAGGCCCCCAGTGTGATCTCAAGCTAAATCTAGGCTTGGAAATAGTTGCGATCCACCCGGTTTCCGGGAATCTTGCACAGGAGTTCCTGTTCCTTCGCGCGAGCCCAGAATGCAAAGCCTCCACGTCAACGGTTACGACATGCCCTATCTCGACGTGGGCCAGGACAAAGGCGGGCCGCCGCTGGTCTGCGTGCACGGCTCGCTCAACGACTTCCGCGTCTGGGGCTGCGTGCTCGGACCGCTGACGCAACGGCACCGGGTGATCGCCGTCAGCCTCAGGCACTTCTTTCCCGATCGGTGGGACGGTGTAGGAAACACCTATTCGATCGCCCAGCATGTCGACGACGTCATCGCCTTCATCGAGACGCTCGACCTCGGCCCGGTCGACCTGATGGGCCATTCCCGCGGCGGGCACATCTGCTTCCGAGTCGCGCAACGCCGGCCGGATCTACTACGCAGGCTGATCCTGGCCGAGCCCGGCGGCGAGCTCGATGCGAGCCTCGATCCGGATTATGCCGGCGGCCCCTCGCCGCTGCTGGCGCGGTTCACGGCCTCGGCGGAGAAGATCGCGGCCGGCGATGTCGATGGCGGCCTCGCCGTCTTCGTCGACACACTGGAAGGCGCCGGCACCTGGCCGCGGCTGCCGGCCCTGGTGAAGCAGAACCTTCGCGACAACGCCTTTACGCTGATCGGCCAGGTCCGCGACAATCGCCCGCCATTCTCGAAGGCGGATGCGGAGGCGATCAAGATGCCGACGCTGTTCATCCTGGGCGCGCGGACCAAGGGCCTGCTGCCGAAGGTGCTGCATGCGCTGGCCGCGCATGTGCCCTACTCCAAGACGGCGGTGATCCCGAACGCGACGCATCCGATGTTCGAGCAGGCGCCGCAAAAATATTCCGAAGTGGTTCTGGACTTTCTGGCGGGCTGAACATGCAGAGCATTCGCGTCAACGATTACGACATGGCCTATCTCGAAGTCGGAGAAGGTCCGCCGCTGGTCTGCGTGCACGGCACGCTCGGGGATTTCCGCACCTGGTATTCCGTGCTCGGCCCGCTGTCGAAATCTCATCGCGTCATCTCGGTGAGCCTGCGGCACTTCTTTCCCGAGCACTGGGGCGCCGCCGGCGACGACTACAAGATGGCCCAGCACGTCGCCGACGTGATCGGCTTCATCGAGCAGGTCAGGCCAGCGCCGGTCGATCTGATGGGCCATTCGCGCGGTGGGCACATCGCGTTTCGGGTCGCCCAGGCGCGGCCTGATCTGCTGCGAAAGCTGGTGCTCGCCGAGCCGGGCGGCGATCTCGATGCCAGCCTGCCGACGCCGGAAGGCACGCCCGCGCACCCGCCGCTGGCCGCGAAGACCGCACGTTCCGTCGAGATGATCCGCGCCGGCGACATCGAGGGCGCGCTGCAGAATTTCTACGAAGGCATCGAGGGCGACGGCTCGTGGCGGCGCGTGCCGGCAGCGGCCAAGCAGCAACTGCGCGACAACGCCATCACCTTTCTCGGCCAGATCAACGAGCAGCGGCGGCCCTACACGCTCGCGGACGCGCAGGCGATCCGGACGCCGACGCTGCTGATCGGCGGCGGCGCGACGACGGGAAGCCTGTCGGTGATGTGGCGCGTGCTGGCCGCGCACATCACGGGCAGCAAGACGGCGGTGATCCCCAATGTCGGCCACTGGATGTTCGAGCAGGCGCCGCTGGAGTTCGGCGAGGTGGTAACGAGGTTTCTGGGGGAGTAGGCGGGATCGGGTCTTGGCCATGGTCCGGCAAAACAACCCCATGCACAGTACACGGCGATAACAATATCAATGACTTAGGGGATCGCCAAAAGGACCTTCGACACGGCACCGGTCCTCATTGACGCCATCGCCGGCGCGTTATAGATTCGAATACGGAATTCCGTATTCTCATTGCGTTTTCGGAGCCGCCGGCGTGATCCCTCTCGACCCGCTTCCGAACCTGATCGACCAGGTCTATGCGCGAATCCTGGAGGCGATCTCGGACCGCACGCTGCAGCCTGGCCAGCGTATCCGGCAGAACGAGTTGGCGGACAAGCTCGGGGTGTCGCGCCAGCCGGTGTCGCATGCGCTGCACCTGTTGCACCGGCAGGGACTGGTCGCCGAGAGCGGCCGGCGCGGTTTCGAAGTCACCCAGCTCGACCCCGCGCGCATCCGCCAGCTCTATGAGGTGCGCGGCGCCATCGATGCGCTGGCGGCGCGGCTCGCCGCGGAGCGCGCCGGCACCGACGCGGCGGGACGCGCGCGGCTGGAGGCGGCGCTCGCCGCCGGACGCGGGATCGATCGCAACACTGCGCTCGCCGAGCTCATTGCGCTCGACGTCGATTTTCATCGCGCGATCTATCAGCTCGCCGGCAATCCCGTGATCGAGGAGACGATCGCGCCGCAATGGCCGCATATGCGCCGCTCGATGGCGACGGTGTTGTCGGAGCTCGATTATCGCGGTAGCGCCTGGGCCGAGCATGCCGATATCGCCGGACATATTCTCGCTGGCGATTCGGCGGCGGCCGAACGTGCGGCGCTCGCACATGCGCAGACGGCGGGACGGATGACCGAGGAGAGATTGAGGGCGACAGACGAGGTGGCGGCGTAGCGACCACCACCGCCAAAGACGTGGATGGCCGGGTCAAGCCCGGCCATGACGAGCGATAACAAAAATCAAAGCAGGAGGACGACCCATGAAACTGTCCCAGGAGCAATTGGAGTTCTTCCATCGCGAGGGCTGGCTGTTCCTGCCCGAATTGTTCAGCCAGGAGGAAGTGGACTTGCTCGCGCGCGAGGCGGTCGGCATCTACGACGCCAACCGGCCGGAGGTCTGGCGCGAGAAGAGCGGCGCGCCGCGCACCGCGTTTGCCGCGCACCTCTATAACGAGGCTTTCCGCATCCTCGGTGCGCATCCGCGCATGATCGACCCGGTCGAGCAGCTGTTCGGCGAGCCGGTCTACATGCACCAGTTCAAGATCAACGCGAAATCGGCCTTCACCGGCGATGTCTGGCAGTGGCACCAGGATTACGGCACCTGGAAGCGCGACGACGGCATGCCGGAGCCGCGCGCGATGAACATCGCGATCTTCCTCGACGAGGTGATGCCGATCAACGGTCCCCTGATGCTGGTGCCGCAAAGTCAGCACGCCGGCGACCTCAAGGCCTCGCATGACCTCTCGACCACCTCCTATCCGCTGTGGACGCTGGACGAGGAGACCGTGACGCGTCTCGTCAAGCAAGGCGGCATCGTCGCGCCGACCGGTAAGCCCGGCGGCATGCTGATGTTCCACGGCAATCTCGTGCATGGCTCTAGCGGCAACATCACGCCCTACCCGCGCAAGATCGTATACCTGACGCTGAATGCGGTCTCGAACTACATCCGCACACCGACGCGGCCGGAGTACATCGCACACCGCGATTTTGCGCCGATCAAGACGGTGGACGACGACGCGCTGGTGCGGCTCGCGCGTGCGCCGCGACAAGCGGCGGAGTAAAGTCGCCGCCATGAGCGCCATCCATCCACCTCTCCCATTGGGAGAGGTGGACCAAGCGCAAGCCGTATCAGCTGAAAATATCGGATAAATCCCCCATGAACCTCTTCCGGCTCCTCCAGGCCCGCGCCGCCACCGGCAAGCCTGTCCGCGTCGCGCTGATCGGGGCCGGCAAGTTCGGCTCGATGTTCCTGGCGCAGGTGCCGCACACGCCTGGGCTGGAGGTGCCCATCATCGTCGACATCGACCGCGAGCGCGCACGCGAGGCCTGCCGCACAGTGGGATGGGACGCGGCACGCATTGCCGCGACCGTCTTCACCGATGACGGCGCACGCGCCATTGCCGGCGGCGCGATGGATGTGGTGGTGGAGGCGACCGGCAATCCCGCCGTCGGCATCAGGCATGCGCGCGCCGCGATCGCAGCCGGCAAGCATATCGTGATGGTCAATGTCGAGGCCGACGTGCTGGCGGGCCCGCTGCTCGCCGAGGAAGCGCGCAAGGCCGGCGTGGTCTATTCGCTCGCCTATGGCGACCAGCCGGCGCTGACGGCAGAAATGGTCGACTGGGCCCGCGCCACCGGCTTTCGTGTGGTCGCCGCCGGCAAGGGCACGAAATACCTGCCGGCCTATCACGACGTGACGCCGCATGGCGTCTGGCAGCATTACGGCTTGACCGCGGGCGAAGCGCAGTCGGCAGGCATGAATCCGCAGATGTTCAACTCCTTCCTCGACGGCACCAAATCAGCGATCGAGATGGCCGCAATTGCCAACGCCTGCGGGCTCGACGTGCCTTCGGAGGGCCTGCTGTTTCCGCCCTGCGGCGTCGACGATCTGCCGCACATCATGCGGCCGCGCAGCAAGGGCGGCGTGCTGGAGCGACCCGGCGTCGTGGAAGTGGTCTCCTCGCTCGAGCGCGACGGCCGGCCGGTGTTTCGCGACCTGCGCTGGGGCGTTTACGTCGTGCTGGAGGCGCCGAACGACTATGCCGCCGACTGCTTAAGGCAATACGGCCTCAAGACCGACGCGAGCGGACGGTACGCTGCGATGTACAAGCCCTACCATCTGATCGGGCTCGAGCTGAATATTTCGGTTCTGTCGGCCGCTCTGCGGGGAGAGCCGACCGGGCAGCCCCATGGCTTCCGCGGCGACGTCGCTTCCGTGGCAAAACGCAACCTACGCGCCGGCGAGATGCTGGACGGAGAAGGCGGCTACACGGTGTGGGGCAAGCTGGTGCCGGCGGCTACGAGCCTCAAGGCCGGCGTCCTGCCGATCGGACTGGCGCATCGCCTCAAGCTGAAGCACGACGTCGCCCATGGCGAGATCGTGCGATGGAGCGACGTCGAGTTCGACGCAGGCGATGAGACGATCAGGAC
>NZ_JAFCKS010000001.1:0-340000 GCF_018129995.1 Bradyrhizobium sp. SZCCT0153 | reverse complement strand
ACACCCGTTCGGTCCTCCAGTGAGTGTTACCTCACCTTCAACCTGCTCATGGCTAGATCACTAGGTTTCGGGTCTAATACAACGAACTTGACGCCCTATTCAGACTCGCTTTCGCTACGCCTTCGCCTATCGGCTTAAGCTTGCTCGTTAAATTAAGTCGCTGGCCCATAATACAAAAGGTACGATGTCACCCAGAACGTATCTTGGGCTCCATCTGTTTGTAGGTGTCCGGTTTCAGGTCTATTTCACTCCCCTCGTCGGGGTGCTTTTCACCTTTCCCTCACGGTACTGGTTCACTATCGGTCGCTGAGGAGTACTTAGGCTTGGAGGGTGGTCCCCCCGCGTTCAGACAGGATTTCACGTGTCCCGCCTTACTCGTGGATACATCATCGCATTACTCGTACGGGGCTATCACCCTCTAAGGCCCAGCTTTCCTGACTGGTTCCGATTGTCTTTGATGTATCACTGGCCTGGTCCGCGTTCGCTCGCCACTACTAACGGAGTCTCTGTTGATGTCCTTTCCTCCAGGTACTTAGATGTTTCAGTTCCCTGGGTTTGCTTGAAACCTCCTATGTATTCAGAAGTCTCATACCTTCTCTTGATAACCGGAAATCCAAAACCTCTTCGATCGAAATCTAAAGGTCTGGCGTCTTCCATCTCTGGTTGAACTCCACACCACAGTCTTTCGACTGAGGTCTTGGAGTTCCGGCTATCGAAGGTGGGTTTCCCCATTCGGAAATCCATGGATCAAAGCTTCTTCGCAGCTCCCCACGGCTTATCGCAGCGTAGCACGTCCTTCATCGCCTCTCAGCGCCAAGGCATCCACCGAACACCCTTAAGGCACTTGATTGCTCTCATTATCAATGTCCACACACTCGGCAGAATGTTGTCTGTACGATTGCCTTACGGCGCGCGCCCTCGATGAACGCTACGTACAGCCGGACAATGATTAGAAAGACCAGCTTGCTTCGTAAGATCGTTCCGATAGCGAGGCGGTCAAGCTTCGCTAAAAGGATCATTTACAACTCGCATGTCCCTCAAATGCAGCCTTGTGAGCTGCCTTGAAAGACGCACGAGCGCCGAAATGACCCGGAGATAATGAAGTATCGCGTAGCAATTGCTTGCTGCACGATCCAACTCGGATCGATCTCCTCTTTACGATGTCAGAAATCACGCACGTCACTGTCCATCCGGACTAGTGGGTGCGAAGTGATGTTTCGCGGACGACGGTTGAGTTGTCGGTGATCAAACCATCTGGTGGAGCCAGACGGGATCGAACCGACGACCTCATGCTTGCAAAGCACGCGCTCTCCCAGCTGAGCTATGGCCCCGTAACCAGAAGACGAAGCGCCTCTTAAAAGTCCGGCGTCGCCATGCAGGCTATGCCGGACACACTCCGCTTCATGTCTTGCGTGGCGGTGCCACGCGAAGCCATCGGCGAAGCGTGGTGGGCCTGGGAAGACTTGAACTTCCGACCTCACGCTTATCAAGCGCGCGCTCTAACCAACTGAGCTACAAGCCCCTAACGCATATCCAGTCAAGGACCAGGGATCTGCAAGGTTGCAGCCCCAGCGCGTGTTCGTCCGCGAAGAAAGAGAAACGTAGACGGCGAAATCCCGCCAATGCAGCTCAACGATCCTGACGACCGTTGGCCACTGATGTTTCTAAAACGGTTCGATAGAAGCAAGCTTCTGAAGAACCATCCTTAGAAAGGAGGTGATCCAGCCGCAGGTTCCCCTACGGCTACCTTGTTACGACTTCACCCCAGTCGCTGACCCTACCGTGGCCGGCTGCCTCCCTTGCGGGTTAGCGCACCGTCTTCAGGTAAAACCAACTCCCATGGTGTGACGGGCGGTGTGTACAAGGCCCGGGAACGTATTCACCGTGGCGTGCTGATCCACGATTACTAGCGATTCCAACTTCATGGGCTCGAGTTGCAGAGCCCAATCCGAACTGAGACGGCTTTTTGAGATTTGCGAAGGGTCGCCCCTTAGCATCCCATTGTCACCGCCATTGTAGCACGTGTGTAGCCCAGCCCGTAAGGGCCATGAGGACTTGACGTCATCCCCACCTTCCTCGCGGCTTATCACCGGCAGTCTCCTTAGAGTGCTCAACTAAATGGTAGCAACTAAGGACGGGGGTTGCGCTCGTTGCGGGACTTAACCCAACATCTCACGACACGAGCTGACGACAGCCATGCAGCACCTGTGCTCCAGGCTCCGAAGAGAAGGTCACATCTCTGCGACCGGTCCTGGACATGTCAAGGGCTGGTAAGGTTCTGCGCGTTGCGTCGAATTAAACCACATGCTCCACCGCTTGTGCGGGCCCCCGTCAATTCCTTTGAGTTTTAATCTTGCGACCGTACTCCCCAGGCGGAATGCTTAAAGCGTTAGCTGCGCCACTAGTGAGTAAACCCACTAACGGCTGGCATTCATCGTTTACGGCGTGGACTACCAGGGTATCTAATCCTGTTTGCTCCCCACGCTTTCGTGCCTCAGCGTCAGTATCGGGCCAGTGAGCCGCCTTCGCCACTGGTGTTCTTGCGAATATCTACGAATTTCACCTCTACACTCGCAGTTCCACTCACCTCTCCCGAACTCAAGATCTTCAGTATCAAAGGCAGTTCTGGAGTTGAGCTCCAGGATTTCACCCCTGACTTAAAGACCCGCCTACGCACCCTTTACGCCCAGTGATTCCGAGCAACGCTAGCCCCCTTCGTATTACCGCGGCTGCTGGCACGAAGTTAGCCGGGGCTTATTCTTGCGGTACCGTCATTATCTTCCCGCACAAAAGAGCTTTACAACCCTAGGGCCTTCATCACTCACGCGGCATGGCTGGATCAGGGTTGCCCCCATTGTCCAATATTCCCCACTGCTGCCTCCCGTAGGAGTTTGGGCCGTGTCTCAGTCCCAATGTGGCTGATCATCCTCTCAGACCAGCTACTGATCGTCGCCTTGGTGAGCCATTACCTCACCAACTAGCTAATCAGACGCGGGCCAATCTTTCGGCGATAAATCTTTCCCCGTAAGGGCTTATCCGGTATTAGCACAAGTTTCCCTGTGTTGTTCCGAACCAAAAGGTATGTTCCCACGCGTTACTCACCCGTCTGCCGCTGACGTATTGCTACGCCCGCTCGACTTGCATGTGTTAAGCCTGCCGCCAGCGTTCGCTCTGAGCCAGGATCAAACTCTCAAGTTGGACTTGAACTTTGAACCGGCTGATCACAACGTTTGACGAGGTCCCACCATTTTTCATCGACCGAAGTCGACGAGCTGCCCGCGATTCACATCGCTGGCAACGATGGTGTAACCTTAAAACGTGTACCGCCGAAGTCTTTCGTCCCCTCTCAGAACTCAAAAGCCGAAGCTCTCAAGTATTCCGAGAGGCGCAAGGACTCCGCCGTCCACGTTTCTCTTTCTTCATCTTCACTTGTCAAACAGCCCGGGACCAGGAGGCCCCAACCTTCCCTAGAGGAAGGGTTCCGACACCCTTACCGACGATGGATGAACTCCAATCGACTTACGTCGACTGTTGTGTCACTCAACAAGGTGAGGAGCATCAGTGGCGCGTTCGCTCGCCTTGGTCAGTGACCCGGCGGCGCCGCGCTCAGTGGTCGGGTTATAGGCCCCACCCATCGGGATTGTCAACGCCCATTGTCAACAAATCGTCGCACGGTGGATCGTTGATAAAATTCATGCGATTCCAGCTGGTTAGGAGGGGCCTGGGCGCGCGATCCGGGCCGGCGCGGTGAAAAAATCCAAAAAAAGTTTGGCCTCCATGGGGACTCCGGAGGGGCTCCGGCGGCGGCTTGCAGCCCCCTCCCGAGGGGAGCCCTCGCGCCCGGCCGTTCAGGAAACTTTTTCCATATTAGGCGCCGTACTTGAGCCACAATCCCGCGGCGTTCTGGTAGAGACGAAGCTTGAATCGCAGGGATGCCAGTGGGGGCTGCCTGCGGTTTGCGTGGGGTCCGAGGAAGGCGATCATACGATGAAGCGGCCTTCTTCAGACATTCGAGAGACATCGAGAGATCTTTTTCCGCTTAGCTGTTCGTAATTTCGGCCGGCCTGTCATCAGGGCCTTCGGACCGCGGACGCCTGTGCGGCTTTCCTCTTTCCAGCGATGCCCCCGAAGAGGGCAGCCTGGGGAGGGGTTCGAAACCGGGCTCTTGGGTCGTTGATTGGGGGACTTGGGTTGAACCACAGGACGTCACGCGGCGCTTACGGGCGTGAGACCGGGATCATCGATCTCGGCCACGAGCCGCCGCTGTCCGTCGACGGTTCTGAAGCTGCCGTCATCGATCGCCGCCGCGTCTCCGTGCAATGGTTCAGCGGGACAATCCTGACCGGACTTTGCGGCGCAGCCCTGATCGGCGGCGCCGTTTTCGCATCACTCGACGGCGAGATGACCTTCGCCAAGGTGCCCGAGCGCGTCGAAGGCGCGCTGCGCGGCGCATTCGGCGCAGCCGACCGCGCCGCCACCCTGCACAAGAGCGACCGCCTGCCGCCGCCGAGCGAATCCACGGCCTCGCGCAACATCGTGCGCGTCTCCACCGTCGCGCGCGTCGGCAATCGCGACGTGATGCGGGTGCGTCCCTTCGTCCGGATCGCCGGCAATCTGTCGATGACGACAAGCGATCTGTCGGCCAAGATCCCGCCGTTCAACGCCCAGCGCATGCTCACCGACGTCGGCTCCGATCCGAAGACCGCATCCGACGATCCCAACAATCCGGAAGCGGTCGAACCCGACGCCGAGGTCTCCTTCGTCACCAAGGACCTGTCGTCGGTGCTGCCGAAGGCCAAGATTTCCGCGGTGGTGGCGCTCGACGACATCCTGATGCGGGTGCGCGACGCCGCCAACTGGCGCGGCAATGGCGGGGTGCGCTACGCCTCGCTTGCCAATGCCGCGGCCGACATCTCCGGCACGACCGGCCCGTCCGACATGAGAAGCGCCTACGCCAGCGAAGCGTCGCCGTCCGATCCCTATGCCGGCTTCGAGACGCGCGTGGTGCCGGAAAACGTCACGCTGCTGCCGAAGACCAAGGAGCAGATCACCGGCGGCAATCCCAACGGCGAACGCGTCCACGTGGTCAAGAAGGGCGACAGCGTCGCCGGCGTGCTGCGCGATCTCGGCGCCACGGCTGACGAGATCAAGGCGATCGCCGCGACGCTCGGGCCGCGCGGCCGCGACGGCGGCCTCAAGGAAGGCGAGAAGCTGCGCATCCTGATGGCGCCCTCAAGCCCCGGCGCAAGGCTGCAGCCCTACCGCGTCGTCATCGCCAACGAGACCATGGTCGAGGCGATCGCGGCGCTGTCCGATCTCGGCAAATACGTCGCGGTCGACGTCTCCAGCATGAACACCGTCGCCGACGCTGCGGCCAACGCCAACAGCGACGACGATGACGACGATGACGGCACCGGCGTGCGGCTCTACCAGAGCATCTACGAGACCGCGATGCGCAACAAGGTGCCGATGCCGGTCATCGACGACATGATCAAGATCTACTCCTACGACGTCGACTTCCAGCGCAAGGTGGCGCCGGGCGACTCGTTCGACGTGTTCTACGCCGGCGAGGACGAGGGCGTGACCGCAAGCGAGAAGAACGAGGTGCTGTTCGCCTCGCTGACGGTCGGCGGCGAGACCAAGAAATACTACCGCTACCAGAGCCCCGACGACGGCGTCGTCGACTACTATGACGAGACCGGCAAGAGCGCGAAGAAGTTCCTGGTCAGGAAGCCCGTCAACAACGCCATCATGCGCTCCGGCTTCGGCGGCCGCCGCCATCCGATCCTGGGCTATGTGAAGATGCACACCGGCGTCGACTGGGCCACCGCCTACGGCACGCCGATCTTCTCCGCCGGCAATGGCGTGATCGAAAAGGCCCAGCTCGAGGGCGGTTACGGCAAATATATCCGCATCAAGCACAACAACGGCTACGAGACCGCCTACGGCCACATGTCGGCCTTCGCCAAGGGCATGGAGCCGGGCAAGAAGGTACGGCAGGGCCAGGTGATCGGCTTCGTCGGTTCGACCGGCCAGTCGACCGGACCGCACGTCCATTACGAAATCCTGGTCAACGGCCGCTTCGTCGACCCGATGCGCGTAAAGCTGCCGCGCGGCCGTTCGCTGGAAGGCCCGATGCTGGCCGGCTTCGAGAAGGAGCGCGACCGGCTCGACGGCATGATGAGCGGCCGCGGCGGCGCCATCGCCCGGATGTCGGACGCAACTGGCGGCCCGTTGCAAGTGACGAACCGGTAAACTCCGGAGGGGCGGTCGGCTCTCTCGAGCCGACCTCGCTGCACCCACGAGAAGCATCGCAGGCGCGCGTCGATCGCTTTCGTCAAGCCAGCAAAGTGAAGCCGGCGACGCTCCTGGAGCACGACGTCATCAGGCCCGCCAGCCGATCCGATGACGGGCACCGTCGCGAACGACACCAACAACGGTGTGATCCAGTGTCAAACGAAAGCCGTGGGCTTCAGCGAGAAGAACAGCACTTGCAATCCATTTGCCTCGTAGTGCTGTTGAAACGATCCAATGCTGAAGTTCTGCGCGAACGCGGCGTGACCCGAGCTGTTCGAAAATATCTGAGTGGCATCGACACTGCCACTCGTCTCGCCGACGATGCCGGTATGTCCATGGTTTACGCCGACAGTGGGAGCGATGATCACATCCCCTGCCCGAGCGTCTTTTTTTGACTTCAGCCGGGTATGGCCAGCTTTCAGGGCTTCGAACAACCCATCGGTGCCCAGCCCGTTGTCACCATGTCCTTCGGTGGAAATGGGCTTGCCGAGAGCAATACGTGCAACCTCATTCACGGCCCAGGCACAAGCCAGATTGCCGTTCTGCGTGCCCGGCACATTGCGCGTGCTGTGGCCGACGAACGCTCGCGCCGCCGCGAACATTTTAGCCCGTGCTTCGCTGCTGGTCGCAGGCGCCGTACCCGGAGGCCCCGAGATGATCGATGGATCCTTGCGAACGGCCTTGTTCAGTTCGCCCGCCACGGCATCCGGGATATCAGGTCCCGCTTGGACCGGAAGAACGACGGTATCGTTGAGGATCGCTTGGGCAACCGCTCCGCCAACGCTCCGCAACAGGCTTTGACCGCCATCGTCCGAACCGACAAGGTTGATCACCCAATAGAGCGTATCTCCATAGGCGGTCACAACGGCCAGGCTTTGAGCCATGTTCGCGGGCAGGATTGCAGCACTGACGGCTCTGATGTCGATTGCAAGCGCCGGCGGTGTCTCGGGCGCCGCTATTTGTGCTCCCTCCGGCATCGGAATTCGCAGCGTGCAGTTGTCATCCGTGTCCAGGTGGAGCGCGTGCGCCAGGCCGGGCGAAAGATCAGCAATGCGGCCTGTTGCAACGTTGGGTCCCCAATCCGCCGGACTTGCCGTGACCGACTTCCCGTTTGCGGACACCGTGACCGTGGCCCCGCGCAGGAAGTCTTGCGGAGTAACGGAATAATCCCAACGGCATGCAAGATAGTTGAAGCCCGGGTTGAGGCGTCGCGCGAGTCCGGTCGTGCCCTGCGGTTGCGCGTCGAGGAAAAGCCCGGCAGGTGCCGTGCCAGCGTTCGCGGCATCGTAAATTGCCAGCCCCTCGTTCGCGCCAACCCCCATATCCTGCGGGCCACCGAAGATCGACATCTTGCCGCTTATGATGACGCTCGTTTGCGGACCGGGATCAATGAAGGTGGCTTCAACCGAAAACTTGCCTTTGGAATCATTGATAGCCGTAACGATATTGGCACCGTCTTGTGCAAAACTCTTGACGATTGCCTTGAGGCTCTCTTCCGGAACCTCATTCATAACCTGTATTTCTAAACTCATTTCATTGCCCTCGACGAAACGTGGCCTACAATTTCCCGGCCGCCTTGAGCTGTCCCACGACATTCTGCCGTTGAGTGGCCAATTCCTTGCTTTGCAGGAAGCGCGTGAGATCGCGCGGCGTACGCAACGGTTGACCGGTCGCCGGGTCGGTGATTT
This sequence comes from Bradyrhizobium sp. SZCCT0153, assembly GCF_018129995.1. Taxonomy (GTDB): domain Bacteria; phylum Pseudomonadota; class Alphaproteobacteria; order Rhizobiales; family Xanthobacteraceae; genus Bradyrhizobium; species Bradyrhizobium japonicum_G. The sequence continues at coordinate 332,015 of NZ_JAFCKS010000001.1, read as the reverse complement.
GCGCCAACAACGGCGCAAGCTGGTTCACTCGATCGGCATCACGTTCGCCAGTTCCATTGGGATCGAGGAACTTCATGAGAATAACGGTCGGGTTATCGGGCCCGAAGGTCGAGGAAATTCGGGTCGCTTTCGGGACAGTCGCGCTCGGCGCTGTCATGTTGCTAACGACAACACCCCTCTTCGCCGCCGCCGGGGCGTCGCTGTGAACGAGCGTCGTCGTGATGTTGATGGTTGCCTCGATAGTGGTGGGCATGCACAGGCGGAGATAATTACGCAGCAAATAGATCGCCGTCGGCTGATCCGGCACCGCCCAGTCTTGAATCTTCTTCCGATATTCTCCCTGGGAATCATAGACCACTTGCTGGATCGTCGACTGGTTCACCGCAATGAGCAGGCGCGAATTCCAATTCGCATAGGTTGCGCTCGCAAGCCCGAACGCCGCCGTCACAATATTGAGTGCGTCCGGATTCGATCCTGTCACGGTCATGATCGTATGGACCGCGGTGTTGACCGCCGATATTTCCGCCAAAATCGGCTCGCGGTCGCGGCGTTTCGCGTCGATCCACAACAGGAAGCCGTCGCACCGTTGATCGATGTCGTTCATGCCGGCTTGCACGAAACCTCTCCAGTCGCCTCCGCAATTCTGGCCGGCCTGACTGCAGATGAACTGAATATATTCGTTCAGGAGTTGCGCCTGCCTCGCTGCGTCGGGCGAATACAGATCGGCACCAGCACCCTCGGTGATGTAGCGCCGTTCCGTGACCGGATCGCAGGCCGACACGGTCAACGCCGTGAAGACGCACGCCACAAGTCGCAGCAACACGGTTCGCAATGGGAAACGCACATTCGATCTATCGCCGACGCGTGACCGGCCAGCCGCGCAGAACCTCGACGCCAACACTTCACTGACGCTACGCATCGACGCAATCCCATTAAATAATTATTGGGGATTGTGGCGAGTCTTGAGCAGATTGTTCAAGTGAATTTATGCACGCTCTCAGAGAAAGCGCAGGGCGTGTTCTATTTATAACACACCGCCCTTGCGTGCGCCGGAGCGACACAGCCCTCGGTTGTGCCATTGGCCCTGCATACGGTGCGAAAAATCTACCGCGTTGTCACGCGAGGCAGATTGCTCGCATTGCGTGTACAAAAAAACCTCCCCGCATCGCGGGGAGGTTTGGACAGCTTCAGTTCGTCGTTTCGCGAAATCAGTTCAGCTTGCGCTTCGTCACCGGCGCCTCGAACTGGGCGATCTCCGCAGTCTGCGGCGCCTTGCCGTTGAAGGTCAGCACGTTGCCTTCGGAGGAGATTGCAACGCTGTCGCCATCCCTGACGTCGCCAGCCAGGATCATCTCGGCCAGCGGGTCCTGGAGGTGGCGCTGGATCACCCGCTTGAGCGGCCGGGCGCCGTAGGCGGGATCCCAGCCCTTGGCGGCGAGCCAGTCGCGGGCCGCGGTGTCGAGCGTCAGCACGATCTTGCGATCGGTCAAAAGCTTCTGCAGCCGCGCGAACTGGATCTCGACGATCCGGCCCATCTCGTTCCTCTGCAAGCGGTGGAACAGGATGATCTCGTCGACGCGGTTGAGGAACTCGGGGCGGAAATGCCCCCGCACCATTCCCATCACCTGCTCGCGCACGGCCGAGGTGTCTTCGCCCTCCGGCTGATTCACCAGAAACTCCGAACCGAGGTTCGAGGTCATGATGATCAGCGTGTTGCGGAAATCGACGGTGCGGCCCTGGCCATCGGTCAGGCGGCCGTCGTCGAGCACCTGCAACAGGACGTTGAAGACGTCGGGATGCGCCTTCTCGATCTCGTCGAACAGCACGACCTGGTAGGGCCGTCGCCGCACCGCCTCGGTGAGCGCGCCGCCCTCGTCATAGCCGACATAGCCGGGAGGCGCGCCGATCAGCCGCGAGACCGAGTGCTTCTCCATGTATTCGGACATGTCGAGGCGGACCATCGCGGTCTCGTCGTTGAAGAGATACTCGGCGAGAGCCTTCGTCAGCTCGGTCTTGCCGACGCCGGTGGGGCCCAGGAACATGAACGAGCCGGTCGGCCGGTTCGGGTCCTGCAGGCCGGCACGCGAGCGGCGCACGGCGGTTGCGACCGCACGCACGGCCTCGGCCTGACCGACGACGCGGGTGCCGAGCTGCTCCTCCATCTTCAGGAGCTTCTCCTTCTCACCCTCCAGCATCTTGTCGACCGGCACGCCGGTCCAGCGCGAGACCACCTGCGCGATGTGGTTGGCGGTAACAGCCTCCTCCATCATCTCGCCGGAGTTTTGCGTGGTATTTTCCTTGGCCTCGAGGTCCGCGAGCTGCTTCTCGAGCTGCGGGATCCGGCCATAGGCCAGCTCGCCCGCCTTCTGGAATTCGCCGCGCCGCTGCGCGTCGGCGAGATCGACGCGCAGGGCGTCGAGCTCGGACTTCAGCTTCTGGGCGTCGGAGAGCTTGTTCTTCTCCGCGCTCCAGCGCGCGGTGATCGCCGCGGACTTCTCCTCGAGCTCGGCGAGCTCCTTCTGGAGCGTTTCGAGACGGGACCTGGAGCCGAGATCGCTTTCCTTCTTGAGCGCCTCCTGCTCGATCTTGAGCCGGATGATCTCGCGATCGAGCGAATCCAGCTCTTCCGGCTTGGAATCGACCTGCATCTTCAGCCGCGCCGCCGCCTCGTCCATCAGGTCGATCGCCTTGTCGGGCAGGAAGCGGTCCGTGATGTAGCGGTTGGACAGGGTCGTGGCGGCAACGAGCGCGGAATCGGTGATCCGCACGCCATGGTGCTGCTCGTACTTGTCCTTCAGGCCGCGCAGGATCGAGATGGTGTCCTCGACCGTGGGCTCGCTGACGAAGATCGGCTGGAAGCGCCGCGCCAGCGCCGCATCCTTCTCGACATGCTTGCGGTATTCGTCGAGCGTGGTCGCGCCGATACAATGCAGCTCGCCGCGGGCGAGCGCCGGCTTGAGCAGATTGGAGGCGTCCATCGCACCGTCGCCCTTGCCGGCGCCGATCAGCGTGTGCATCTCGTCGATGAACAGGATGAAATTGCCCTCGCTGGCGGTCACTTCCTGGAGCACGGCCTTCAGCCGCTCCTCGAACTCACCGCGATATTTTGCGCCCGCAATCAGCGAGCCGAGGTCAAGCGAGAGCAGCTTCTTGTCCTTCAGGCTCTCCGGCACGTCGCCATTGACGATGCGCAGCGCGAGGCCCTCGGCGATGGCGGTCTTGCCGACACCGGGCTCGCCGATCAGGACGGGATTGTTCTTGGTCCGCCGCGACAGCACCTGGATGGTGCGGCGGATCTCCTCGTCGCGGCCGATGACCGGATCGAGCTTGCCGTCGCGCGCAGCCTGGGTCAGGTCGCGGGCATACTTTTTCAACGCGTCATAGGCGTTCTCGGCGGTCGCGCTGTCCGCGGTGCGGCCCTTGCGCAGCGCCTCGATGGCGGCATTGAGGTTTTGCGGGGTGACGCCGCCCTTGGCCAGAATCGCGCCGGCCTCGCTGGTCTTCTCCAGCGCGAGCCCGAGCAGCAGCCGCTCGACGGTGACAAAGCTGTCGCCGGCCTTCTCGCCGGCCTTTTCGGCGGCGTCGAAGGTACGAGCGAGCTCGGGCGCCAGATAGATCTGCCCGGCACCGCCGCCGGAGACCTTCGGCACCTTGCTCAGGGCGTCCTCGGTCGCCTTGAGAATTGCGCGGGAATTGCCGCCGGCGCGGTCGATCAGACCGGCAGCGAGCCCCTCATTGTCGTCCAGCAGCACCTTCAGCACGTGCAGGGTCGAAAATTGCTGGTGCCCCTCGCGCACAGCAAGCGACTGCGCGGACTGGATGAAGCCCCTGGAGCGTTCGGTATATTTGTCGATATTCATGGTCTTTTCTTTCCCTCGGCCTGCCCCTGGAGCCCTCTAAGGCACTCCAAACGGCATCTTCACTGGGTTTCCGCTGGCCGCGTTGACGTTCCTCAACCGGCAACGGTCGTTATCAGCCGGCGCTGGCGCCGGCCTGACCCTGATGTGGGAAGCGTGCCCTCGGATCGGAAGAGGCGAGTTCACAATTTCGTGCGCGAATCCGCGTGCTTGGCGGGGCGCCGCCGAATCCCTTAAGTAGCGGCATGACACCTGACGCAATGACGGCCCGCCAGACCGCCGAAATCACCGGCCTTTACCGCTACCCGATCAAAGGCCTGACGCCGGAGCCCCTGTCCCGCGTCTCCCTGCGAGCCGGCCAGACCCTGCCCGCCGACCGCCGCTACGCCATCGAAAACGGTCCCAGCGGCTTCGATCCCGAACAGCCGCAGTGGAAGCCGAAGATCCAGTTCCTGATGCTGGCGCGCAACGAGCGGCTGGCTTCACTCGACAGCCGGTTCGAGGACGCGACCAACCGCCTGACCATCCGCAAGGACGGCCAGATCGTCGCCAGCGGCGATCTCGAGACCGCCGCCGGGCGCGCCGCCATCGAGGGTTATTTCAGCGAGAACTTCCAGCCGGAGTTGAAGGGCCCGCCCAAGGTCCTGTCGGGCCGTGACCACAGCTTTTCCGACGTGGCCCGCAAGGTCGTCTCCATCATCAATCTCGGCAGCGTCCGCGCGCTCGAGACCATGCTCGGCGGGACCGCAGTGCACCCGCTGCGCTTCCGCGCCAATCTCTACGTGAAGGGCTGGCCGGCCTGGTCAGAGCTCGACCTGGTCGGCCAGACCCTCGCGATCGGTCAGGCCCGGTTGCGAGTGGTCAAGCGCATCGTCCGTTGCCCGGCCACCAATGTCGATCCGGAGACCGCAAAGCGCGACCTCGAAATCCCGCCGACACTCTCGCGCAATCTCGGCCACATGGACTGCGGCATCTATGCCGAGGTGATCGCCGACGGCGAGATCGGCGTGGGGGATGCGGTCGCGGTGGAACAGCCAAAGCTGGTGTGAACGAGCGACGCTGGCTCCACGCATTCCGTCATTGCGAGGAGCGAAGCGGCGAAGCAATCCAGACTATTTCCGCGGAGGGATTCTGGATTGCTTCCGCCTTCGCCAAAGGCTTCGGCGGACAAGTCGCTTCGCTCGCAATGACGAGGCAGCACCGTCAATTCGGCATCACATACGCATAGATCCGGCCGCGCGAGACCGGGGCCTCGCGGACGCGGTTGCCGTTGTTGCCGGAGATCATGATCGGATTGCCCTGCGCGTCGATGCCGGTGATGATGCCGACATGACCGCCCCGACCGCCGCGCGACATCACTGCGATGGCGCCGACCTGCGGGCCGGAGACGCGCGTGCCGTAATGCGCGAACGAGTTCGCCATGTCGGAGCCGGTGCCATGGTGGCCGGTTTTCTCAAGCACCATGTTCATGAAGCGCGCGCACCACAGGCTGCCGCGCCCGGTCGGATTGCCGCCGACGTAGCGGCGTGCCTCAGACACGAGGCCCGATCCGCCACCGAAGCTGCCGCTGCTCATGGCGTTGCTGGCCATCCCAGTGCTATCTCTCCTGGCTATCACACCGCCATCGCTCTTGGCCATTCGACGGCTGGCGCGCGTCGTCATTCCAACGCTGCCGCTGATGGTCATTCCACCGCTGCCGCCCATGATCATGCCGCCGCTATTGGCGGTCGGGTCATAGCTGGCAAAGCTGTTGCCGAATCCGCCGGCCTGCAACTGCGCGGCGCTGCGCTCGAAGCGCGAGCTGCGCGCAGTGTGCCGATAATGATGGTATCTGCTGACGTGATGCGCGTGAGCATGCCGCTCTGCGCTATGACGGTGAGGCCGTGCCGAGGCCGGAGACGAGAACGCGGCGGCCGCCGCGAAGAAGAGAGCCAGCGCGACAAGGCAGCGCGACAGGCGAGACGCAAACAACTCGAACATACTTCATCCTTCGTTGACACCCCACTTCCCAGTCGGCCCGTGCGGCGGCCGACATCCGTCTGGCCGTTAAGCCGCCGGATGTGGCGAGAAAAAGACGCCGCGACGGCGAATGGCTGCGATGATTTTGTGCCGATGCTCGTTCGATGCTGCCGCATTGCGGACAACAACATTAACTGCGATCTTCAGGATGCGGCTTGAAGAGAGGGAAACAGTTAATGCCCCACGCCACGACCAGGGACGACGTCCGTATCTATTTCGAGGAAACGGGTCAGGGAACGCCGATTATTTTTCTGCACGAGTTCGCGGCCGACTACACCAATTGGGAGCCGCAAATGCGTTACTTCTCGCGCGGCCACCGTTGCATCACCCATTCCGCGCGCGGCTACACGCCGTCGGACGTGCCTGATGGCGATGTCTACAGCTACAAGCATTTCTACACCGACGCGCTCGCGGTGCTCGACCATCTCGGAATCGAGCGCGCGCATCTCGTCGGTCTCTCGATGGGCGCATACTCATCGCTCCAGATCGGATTGAACGCGCCGCAGCGCGCGCTGTCGATGACGCTGGCCGGAATCGGCTCCGGCTCGGAGATCGAGAACCTCGACGCCTGGCGCAGGCAGTGCCGCGCCAATGCCGAGCAGTTCGAGACGCTCGGCTCCATCGAAGTCGCAAAGGTCACACGCGAGGCGCCGAGCCGGATTCCCTTCCTGGTGAAGGATCCGCGCGGCCACGCCGAATTCTACGCCGCGCTGGCGCGCCACGACGCCAAGGGATCGGCGCGGACAATGCGCGGCTTCCAGGGCGGCCGCCCCTCGATCTACACCATGACGGAAGCGATCAGAGGCGCCGCGACACCGGCGCTGATCATCTGCGGCGACGAGGACGATCAGTGCATTGGGCCGAGCCTGTTCCTGAAGAAGCACCTGCCCGCGGCGGGGCTGGCGATGCTCCCGAAGTCGGGCCACGTGCTCAACCTGGAAGAGCCCGCGCTGTTCAACGAGAGCGTGGAGCGATTCGTGGCGCTGGTGGAAGCGGGACGATGGCCGGTCCGCGATCCACGGTCGCTTGCGGCGCATTAGCGCGAAGGCGTCACCTGACTATTTTCCTTGCCCGCGCGTGAGCAAAAACACGCCCTGCTCGCCGAACAGATTCCACACCCACCATGGCAGCCGCAGCCGCAGCGGACGGCCGTAGAGATCGAGCGCTTCGGCGCGCTCCATCTTGACACCGATGGCGTCGCAGAGCTCGATGAAATCCTTGATGGTGCAGAAATGGATGTTGGCGGTGTCGTACCAGCTGGCCGGCAGGTTCTCGGTGCGCGGCATGTGGCCGCCGATCAGGAGCTGAAGCCGCATCTTCCAGAAGCCGAAATTCGGGAACGTGACGATTGCGCGGCGGCCGATGCGCAAGAGGTTCTCCAGCACGACCTTGGGCTGCCGCGTCGCCTGCAGCGTCTGCGACAGGATCACGTAGTCGAAGGCGTCGTCGGGATAGTTGACGAGGTCGGTATCGGCGTCGCCCTGCACCACCGCGAGGCCCTTGGCGACGCAGCGGTTGACGCCCTCGCGCGACAGCTCGATACCGCGGCCGTCGATGCCGCGGGTCTCCAGCAGCTGGAGCAGATCGCCCTCGCCGCAGCCGACGTCGAGCACTTTCGAGCCCGGCTTGACCATCTCGGCGACCAGCACATGATCGGCGCGAAAATCACCGGGCTGCCCGGTCGCAACGCCGCCCAGCGGCAGCACCTCCTGTACGGACATCGCTAGCCGTCCTTGTCCTTGAGCCCGCGCGCCTTGCCCGCCGATTGCAGGAAGGCGCGGGAGATGTCGAAGAATTCGGGCACGTCGAGCAGGAAGGCGTCGTGGCCGCGATCGGTCTCGATCTCGGCGAACGAGACCCGCGCGCTCGACGCATTCAGCGCGTGCACCAGCGCGCGCGATTCCGAGGTCGGGAACAGCCAGTCGCTGGTGAAGGAGACGACGCAGAAGCGGGTCTGGATGCCGGCGAACGCTTTTGCCAGCACGCCGCCATGGTCGGCGGCGATGTCGAAATAGTCCATCGCGCGGGTCAGGTAGAGATAGCTGTTGGCGTCGAAGCGCTCGACGAAGGACGAGCCCTGGTAGCGCAGATAGGATTCGACCTGGAAGTCGGCGTCGAACGAGAAGGTCGGCAACTCGCGGTCCTGCATGCGCCGTCCGAATTTGCGATGCAGCGCCGCGTCAGAGAGATAGGTGATGTGCGCGGCCATCCGCGCCACGGCGAGCCCGCGGTGCGGGTGGATGCCGTGATCGGCATAGCCGCCACTGTGCCAGTCGGGGTCGGCCATCACGGCCTGACGGCCAAGCTCGTGGAACGCGATGTTCTGCGCCGAGTGCCGCGTCGAGCAGGCGATCGCCAGCGCGGAGAACACGCGACCCGGATAGGCCGCGGTCCATTGCAGCACCTGCATGCCGCCCATCGAGCCGCCGACGACCGCGAACAGCGTGTCGATGCCGAGCCGGTCGATCAGCATCGCCTGCGCGCGCACCATGTCGGGGATGGTGATGACGGGGAAATCGAGGCCCCAAACCTTGCCGGTCGCCGGATTGATCGAAGCCGGACCGGTAGAGCCCATGCAGCCGCCGATCACGTTGGAGCAGATGATGAAGTAGTGTTGAGGATCAAGTGGTCGGCCCGGACCGACCAGGGTCTCCCACCAGCCGGGTTTGGCAGTGACCGGATGGACGTTGGCGACATGCTGGTCGCCGGTCAGCGCATGGCAGATCAGAACAGCGTTGGAGCGATCGGCGTTGAGCACGCCATAGGTCTGGTAGGCGATCTGGAACGGGCTGAGATCGACACCGCAATCGAGCCGCAGCGGCTGCTCGATACCGAACTGCGCGACCTGCGAGCTCGGATGATCGACCTCGTGCGACCGCTCGTCGGCAGTGATCGCGGGACTCGGAATTGACTGGACGCCAACCATCTGACCATCGACCTCGTTTGCGATCGTAGTGGCGACCGCATTGACATCAGGCCATGAAAAACCCGGCCTGAACGATAGGTTCGGCCGGGATCGAAAGGGTCCCCGGCCTGTTTAGCGAGTTTTTTAACGTGGCTGCAAGCCGGCCGGCTCAAATGACCACGGAACATGCAAAAGTTACCGTCCCGGGCGGTTTTCGTCAAGTCGCGGCCCGGATCGACCAAATTCGCCTCCGAAGCGACAGCCGAAAAGGCGCCAATTTCTCTTGCATTTCTCTTTGCTTTCGCCGTTCCGACTGCCTAATCAGGACATCGACCGCAGCGGTAACGGCTCGACCGATCCGCACTGGAAAGCCTCTCAACAACCCTCGCAACAGCCCTTGTCAGACATGTCCCAACGTCCGCCCGCGCCACCATCATTGCAGGAACTGCGCAAGGAGATCGACGCGATCGACGAGAGCATGCATCGCCTCTTGATGCAGCGCGGCGACATCATCGACCGCCTGATCCAGGTGAAGCAGACCCAGGAGGTCGGGTCGGCGTTCCGCCCGGCGCGCGAGGCCGCCATGATGCGCGACCTCGTCCAGCGTCATCGCGGCATCCTGCCGCTCGACACGGTCGAAAGCATCTGGCGCGTGATCATCTCGACGTTCACCTATGTGCAGGCGCCGTTCTCAGTGCATGCCGACATCTCGGTGAGCGAGCCGGCGATGCGCGATTCGGCGCGATTCCATTTTGGTTTTACGGTGCCTTACGTCGCGCATTTCAGCGCGCAGGCGGCGGTCGAGGCTGTGGCGAAATCCAAGGGCGACCTGGCGCTGGTCTCGGCGACATCGAGCCGCACGCCGTGGTGGCTGTCGCTTGAACAAGCCGGTGCGCCCAAAATCATCGCGCGCTTGCCCTTCGTCGAGCGCGCCGACCATCCGGCGGCGTTGCCGGTGTTCGCGGTCTCGCGCGTCGCCGACAGCGCCCTGGTGACGGAGGTCGAGACCTTCAGCGTGCGCGTCTCCGGGTGGAATGCCGAGGTCGCGCGTGCCCTGTCGCCGCTCGCCGAGATCGTGGCGGTGCCTGATACCGCCTTCGACGGCGCGGCGTTGCTGGTCTCGGTCACCGCGGCCAGCAGCCTCGACAAAATCAAGGCTGCCCTGATCGAAGCGGGGGCCTCGGTGCGCTCCACGGCCCTCGTCGGCAGCCACGCAACGCGCTATACGGTGCCCCCGACCGGGTCGAAATCGTAAATCGCGAACCGCTTAAAGCTACTTCCGGAGTTGAAGATGTCCCGCCCCGTGCCGAATCCCGGCATTCTCGATATTGCGCCCTACACGCCCGGCAAGAGCCCGGTGGCGGAGCCGGGCCGCAAGGTGTTCAAGCTCTCGGCCAACGAGACGCCGTTCGGGCCCTCGCCGAAGGCGATCGAGGCGTTCAAGCACGTGGCCGACCACCTGGAGGATTATCCGGAAGGAACCTCGCGCGTGCTCCGCGAAGCGATCGGCCGTTCTTTCGGGCTCGATCCCAACCGCATCATCTGCGGCGCCGGCTCGGACGAGATCCTCAACCTGCTCGCCCACACCTATCTCGGCCACGGCGACGAGGCGATCTCCACCACCCACGGCTTCCTGGTCTACCCGATCGCGACCATGGCGGTCGGCGCCAGGAACGTCGTTGCCGCGGAGAAGAACCTCACCTGCGACGTCGATGCCATCCTCAAGGCGGTGACGCCGCGCACGAAACTGGTCTGGCTCGCCAACCCCAACAATCCGACCGGCACCTATGTGCCGTTCGACGAGGTCAAGCGCCTGCGCGCCGGCCTGCCCTCGCACGTGCTGCTGGTGCTGGACGCCGCCTATTCGGATTACGTCTCGCGCAACGATTACGAGATGGGGATCGAGCTCGTCGCCACCACCGAGAACACGGTGGTGACGCACACCTTCTCCAAGATCCACGGCCTCGCCGCGCTGCGCGTCGGCTGGATGTTCGGGCCCGAACACGTCATCGACGCCGTCAACCGCATCCGCGGCCCCTTCAACGTGTCGACGCCGGCAATGTACGCCGCCGTTGCCGCGATCGAGGACACCGCGCACCAGGCGATGTCGAAGCAGTTCACCGAGACCTGGCGCAACTGGCTGACCGAGGAGATCGGCAAGCTCGGGCTCAAGGTGACGCCGGGCGTCGCCAATTTCGTGCTGATCCACTTCGCGGAAAAGGGCAAGACCTCGGACGAGGCCGACGCCTACCTGACCAGGCGCGGCCTCGTGCTGCGCGGCCTGAAGAACTACGGCCTGCCGCATTCGCTGCGCATGACCATCGGCACCGAGGAGGCCAACCGCCTCGTCGTCGAGGCGTTGCGCGACTTCATGGCCGGCAAATGAGCGCGACGCCGCACTTCCAGCGCGTCGCGCTGATCGGTTTCGGCCTGATCGGCGGCTCGATCGCGCGCGCTGCGAAGCTCCAGGGCCTGGCTGGAGAGATCGTCACCACCGCGCGCTCGGAGACAACGCGCGCGCGGGTGATGGAGCTCGGCATCGTCGATCAGGTCATGTCGACCAATGCGGAAGCCGTGAAGGACGCCGATCTCGTCATCCTCTGCATTCCCGTCGGCGCCTGCGGGCCGGTGGCTCAGGAGATTGCGCCGCATCTGAAACCCGGCGCGATCGTCTCCGACGTCGGCTCGGTGAAGGGCGCCATCGTCCGGGACATGGCGCCGCACCTGCCGAACACCATCCATTTCGTGCCGGCGCATCCGGTGGCAGGCACCGAGCATTCCGGCCCCGATTCCGGCTTCGCCGAGCTCTTCATCAACCGCTGGTGCATCCTGACGCCGCCTGAAGGCGTCGATGCGGCGGCCACCGATCGCCTGCGCGCGTTCTGGGCGGCGATGGGCGCCAAGGTCGAGATCATGACGCCCGATCATCATGATCTCGTGCTCGCGATCACCAGCCATCTGCCGCATCTGATCGCCTACACCATCGTCGGTACCGCCGACGAATTGCAGCAGGTGACGGAGTCCGAGGTCATCAAATTCTCGGCCGGCGGCTTTCGCGATTTCACCCGCATCGCGGCGTCCGATCCGACGATGTGGCGCGACGTGTTCCTTGCCAACAAGGACGCCGTGCTGGAGATGCTGGGCACCTTCACCGAGGATCTGGCAAAGCTCACCCGCGCGATCCGCCGCGGCGACGGCGAGGCGCTGTTCGACCATTTCACCCGCACCCGTGCCATCCGCCGCGGCATCGTCGAGATCGGCCAGGATTCGGCCGCGCCCGACTTCGGCCGGCCGCATGCAGCGCTGAAGAAGCCGTAGCCTCCTCTTTCTTCCGTCATTGCAAGCGGCGCAGCGACGAAGCACGCCAGACTGTCTCCGAGGAGAAAGTCTGGATTGCTTCGCTTTCGCTCACAATGACGGGAGACAATCAATACAGCGGCGGGATCTGGCCGACCTTGACCGGGCCGAGCAGCACGGCGCCGTCGACGAATTTCAGCGGGAAGCTGCGGGCCTTCTTGCCTTCCAGCGTGCTCTCGGTGCCGATCGAATTGATGCCCGCGGCGACGCCGGCATTGGCGTTCTGCTTGATCACCTTGCCGAGGCCGGGAACGGCGCGGTCAAGCGCGCCGAACAGATTATTGAGATCCTGCGACTTCACACCGGGCGCGAGGCGGTCGAGGGTTGCCTGCGGCACGCCCTCTTCCAGCACCTTCTCGATGCCGAGCGCCGGGATCACGCGCTCGAGGCCCGTGACCGTCATCTGCAGTTCGCCGTCTAGACGGCCATTGGCCGAGAGCCCGAGCGTGCCGGCGGCGACCGCGATCATCTCGCCCTGCTGGATCCGCGACTGCACGATCTCGATGTGACCGCCGGCGGCCTGGATCTCGCGGAAACGCTGCGGCCACGGCTTTGGCGTGAGGTCCGAGAGGCCGGTGATCTTCGCGCGCGTATCCGCCTGGAACGGCTCGGCCAGCAGCGGATGAACGCCCTGGATGCTGCCCTGCGCGATCTGGAGCACGGTTTCGATCACGGGATGATCGGCCGACGATCCATCCGCGAGACGCCCGTGCAATTCGATCTGCTTGGCGCGCGCGAGCGGCACCTGCACGCTGCCGTCGAGACGGTTGACGGTGGGATCCTCGAACACGATCGAGGCGCGCTCCGGCACCGCCGGAAGCCCGATCACGCTGCTGCGACCCTTGCTCCAGTTCACCACGAAGGTGTTTTGCGTAACGCCGTCGGTGAGCGTCGCCGGCGCGGAGAATTCGGCGATGACGCGCTTGGGATCGTAGACCTGCGCAACGACCAGGATGTTGTCGAGCTTGGCCGTGAACGGCGTCTTGCTGGCGTTCTGCGACACCAGGGCGACGCTGGCGCCGGAACACTGGACTTCGAAACGGAACGGGAATCCAGCGATCGCGCGCTTGGCACAATCATAGATGCGGCCGGATTTGGCCTCCTGCGCGCGCCAGGCATCAGCCGCCACTTCGGCCTGCGAGGCGGCATAGAACCAGAAGCAGCTCCACGCGACGGCGAGGATCAGGAGGATAATCGGTGCGATGAAAAGGCCCCAACGGGAGCGCCGGCCTGCGGCAACGGTCATATCGGACATGCGGCGACCCTTTGGCCCCAGATGATGGCAAATGTAAGCGAGGTTCGGCTGCGACGAAAGGCGGAGAATTCGCTTCGCTTGTGGGCGCGGTTCTGCTACAGCGCGACGCGCTTCAGAAAAATCGTCATCGCGCTTTAGCTCCTTGTTCGAGCATGATCTTTTCGGAAAACCGCTTCACATTTTTCCGGATCATGCTGTAGCCGTGCCCGAAATGTCGGAAATCACCCTCCCCTCCGTCACCACAGCCAAGGGCGACCTCTGGGTGTTCGGCTACGGCTCGCTGATGTGGCGGCCGGGCTTCGAATTCGAGGAACGTGTCCCGGCGCGGCTGGTCGGCGAGCATCGCGCGCTCTGCGTCTATTCCTTCGTGCACCGCGGCACGCCGGAGAGGCCGGGCCTGGTGCTCGGGCTCGACCGCGGCGGCGCCTGCCGCGGCATCGCCTTCCGCGTCGCCGAGAAGAACCGCGCCGACGTGGTCGCTTATCTGAGGGCGCGCGAGCAGGTGACGTCGGTCTATCGGGAAGTGATGCGCTCGGTGTGGCTGGAGAACGACGCGCGGCAGCGCGTCTCCGCCCTCGCCTATGTGGTCGACCGCGGCCATGTGCAATATGCCGGCCGGCTGTCGCTCACCGAGCAACACCGCCACGTGCTCCAGGGCCATGGCCAGTCCGGCGCCAACCGCGACTACGTGACCGCGACGGTGAAGGCGATCGAGGCCGAAGGCTTTCGCGACACCCAGCTGCACCAGCTCGCGACCATGCTGCATGGTGATGCGCATCCCCTGCACGCGCAGGCTCCCGCTGAAGATCGAGAGAACCGTTAGCGCTCAGAAGGCGCGTAGCTCGGCGCCGAGCCGATCAACTGCTCCTGTTCCTTGCGGCCCGCTTCGACGAGGCGGCCGGTCGCGTCTTCGATCGCCGTTTGCACGCGGGAGAGAAACTCGTCCTTCGGCAGGCCTGAGGGCAGCGGATCGAGGAACTCGACCACCAGCGTGCCGGGATAGCGCATGAAGGTGCGACGCGGCCAGAACAGGCCGGAATTGAGCGCGATCGGCAGGCACCGGACGCCGCAGGACGAATAGATCTGCGCAAAGCCGGTCTTGTAGTCGGGCGCAGCACCCGGCGAACGGCGCGTGCCTTCGGGGAAGATCACGAGTTGGCGGCCTGAACGCACCGCTTCACGGGCGCGGCGGGTCATGTCGAGAAGCGCCTTCACGCCGGCCTTGCGGTCGATCGCGATCATCCCGGTCTTGACCAGGAACTGGCCGAACACGGGGATCTGCATGAGCTGACGCTTGAGGATGAAGATCGGGCGATTGAAAAAGCCCGGCAGCACGAAAGTCTCCCAGAACGACTGATGCTTTGCCGCGATCACCAGCGGCCCCTCCGGGATCTTCTCGACGCCGCGGAATTCCACCTTGATGTTGCAGACCACGCGCATCAGGAACAGCGTCGCCTTCGCCCACCATTTCGCGACCGTCAGCATCGCGCGCGGCGGCAAGGCGAAGGTCGGCAGCGCCACGATCGCAAGGCACACCAGCACGGCGTAGAACAGCACGTTGAACACGAGCGAGCGCAGGAAAATCAAGAACATCGACGATCCGTTCAATTGCCGGTCAATTGGCCTGTGCGGTGGCGGGCCGTCTCGGCTGGAGACCGGGAGGCTGCTCCGACATCTCGGGCGAAAGGTCAATCCCGAAATCCTCCAGCCGTACCCTGAGCTCGGCCGCGATATACTTGACATATTCCAGCAGCAGCAGCCGCAAGGTGGATGCCGAGGTCCACCACGGCTCCTCGCGCCATTTGTCGCCGACCACCGCGAACGGGATCAGATTCGTCTCCGGCATCGCATGCGAGAATTCCACCAGCGCGCGCGGCATGTGATAGTTCGAGGTGACCACGATCAGCGATCTGAAGCCCCGTCCCTCGGCCCAGCGCCGCGCTTCCGCAGCATTGCCACGGGTCGAGACCGCCGTGCGGTCGAGATCGACGCAACAATGCATGAAGGACTGGTTCTCCGGCAACGTCCGGGAGATGTCGCTCGCCGTCGAGGTCGGGTGCACGCCGGAGATCAGGAGCCGCTTGCCATAGCCGGCCGCGAGCAGCTCCATCGCGTCCAACACCCGCGACGAGCCGCCTGTGAGCACCACGATGCCATCAGCCTTGCGATCCGGCGCGATCTCGGCGCCGCGCAATTGCGACAGGAACGCGATGAAGCCCGCCGCCGCGCCGACGAAGGCGAGCGCAATCGTCGACACCAATGCCGCACGCAGCCAGCCGCGCGGCAGTTTCGGCGGTCGATCATCGGTCGGCGAGGTCATGTGATGTCGGTAATCCCTTCCCCGGACGATTTTAGGACGTTTTGAGGCGAAGTGGAGTCCGGTTTATCGGGCTCCGCGAACGCAATGGACACAACCCTATCCGCGTCAGCGGTGCGCTCCCTCGCCCCGCAAGCGGGAAGAGGGGAAGAAGCCACACGCACAAATATTCTCAATCGACATCGTTCAGCGTCGCGAACAGGGTCTGGCGCGAGGCCACGGCGGTGATGGCGCCGATCAGCACGGCCTGCACCGCAAGCACGATGTAGCCGGACGGCCGCAGCGAGAAGGTGCCGAGCAGGGCTGCGAACTGGTCGCCGACGGGGGTGCCGGAAAACCAGCCGGCGATCGACTCGGAGAAGCCGAACACCAGCATTGCGGCGCCACCGCCGATGACGCCGCCCTCCAGGCCCAGCCTGAGGAAATGCCGCAGGAAACGGTTGGCGATGTAGCGGTCGCCGGCGCCGACGAAGTGCAGGACCTCGACGATCGGACGGTTCGCCGCCATGGCGCCGCGGGTCGCAAACGACACCGAGATGATGGTCGCGATGATGACGAGCGCGAGAATGCCGAGGCCGGCGAGCACGGTGGCATTGGTCATCGAGCGCATGCGCTCGATCCAGGCGCGGTGATCGTCGACGCTGGCGCTCGGCGCCACCTGGGTCACCCGGGCGCGCAGGGCGCCGAGATCGAGCGGCGTGCCGGGCTGCACGCGCGCGATGATCATGCGCGGCACCGGCAGATCGTCCATCGACAGCCCGGTGCCGAGCCAAGGCTCGAGCAGCTTCCCGCTCTCGTCCTTGGTGAACGGCTTGACCTCGACGATGCCGGCTTGCGCGCGCATGGCCTCGGCCACCGCCGCGGTGTCGCGCTCGAGATCGCGGCCGGTCTGCGGGCGGACCTGGATGGTGATTTCGCTGGCGACGTCCGACTGCCATTCCGCGGCGGAGGCGCTGACCAGCAGCACCGTGCCCGTGGTCATCGACGCCAGGAAGGTCATGATGGCCACGACGGCGACCAGGGCACGGCCATGGATCGAGGCGCGCGGCACGATCGGCGACAGGTTGCGCGCCCGAGGAGGAAGCGGCGGCCCCTCCTGTCCGAGGTCGACCAAGACGCCGCGCTCGTCGGGTCTACTCATAGACGTGCAGCCGGCCCTGATGCAGCACGAAGCGGCGCGCCTCGTACTGGTCCATCAGGGCGATGTCGTGGGTGGCGATGATGACGGCGGTGCCCGATTTGTTGAGCTCGATGAACAGTCGCAGCAGGCGGCGGCCGAGCGTCGGATCGACGCTGCCGGTCGGCTCATCCGCCAACAGGAGCTGCGGCCGCGAGATCACGGCGCGCGCGATCGCCGCGCGCTGCTTCTCGCCGCCGGACAGGATCGGCGGCAGCGCGTCCATGCGCTCGCCGAGCCCGACCCATTTCAACAGGTCGATGACCTCCTTGCGGTAGCTCGATTCGCTGCGGCCCATGACGCGGAACGGCAGCGCGACGTTCTCATAGGTCGTCATGTGGTCGAGCAGGCGGAAATCCTGCAGCACGATGCCGATGCGCTTGCGCAGATCCGCGATCTCGTCCTTGCCGAGCTGCGAGATGTCGTGGCCGAACAGATTGACCAGGCCGCGCGTCGGCCGATGCGACAGGAACAGCAGGCGCAGCAGCGAGGTCTTGCCGGCGCCGGACGGGCCGGTGAGGAACTGGAAGGAGTGCGCCGGAATCTGGAAGCTGAGGTCGCGCAGGATCTCCGGCCCCAGACCGTAACGCAATCCGACATTTTCGAACCGAACCAAGTTCAGCTCCGTTCGAGAGAGGGCGCGGGCCGCGTCGCTGCGCTCCGCCGCACGCGATCAAGGGGTTCTGCGGCCGTTATGGTTTCCGGTTCGTTAACGGTCGCCTTGTAGCATAATTGCCGCCCGGTTCTCCGCGACCGCGTCATCGTCAAGACCCGTCCATGCATCAAGGCTCGTCCATGCATATCGTCTGCCCCCATTGTACGACATCCTACGCCATCAAGCTTGCGAGCCTGGGCGCGAACGGCCGGACGGTCCGCTGCTCCCGTTGCAAGGAGACCTGGGTCGCCCATGCCGAGGATGCCATCGAGGAGGCGTCCATCCCGGCCATGGCCGCGGCCAGCCAGGCCGACGACCAGTCCGACCTCGCCGAGCAGTGGAACTCCTACGCAAAGGACGACGGCGCCACCGATGCGCCCGTTGTCGACAGCCCGTCGATCGCCAGCGACTGGCCGGACGAGGAGGCCCGGGAAACCGAGGACGAATGGTCAGCGGCGGCCCGGGATGCCGAGGAGGAGGTCGTCGGCGCACAGCATCAATCCTGGTTCCGCGGCCTGTTCGGCCGCCGCGGGGCGCGGGTGAGGCGTCAGGCGCCCACCGTAGCTCCGCGAAAATCCTATTTCGGCCTGCCGACCGCCTGCGCCGCCATGGGTGCGCTGGTGCTTGCGCTCGTCGTCTGGCGCGGCGACATGGTGCGGCTGCTCCCGCAGACGGCGGCCTTCTACAAGATGGTCGGCCTTGAGGTTAACCTGCGCGGACTGGCCTTCAAGGACGTCAAGCTCTCCAGCGAGACCGTGGACGGTAAGCAGGTGCTGGTGATCGAGGGCGTCATCGTCGGTCAAGGCAAGAAGCCGCTCGACATTCCCAGGCTGCGTTTCGCGGTGCGAGACGCGCAAGGCGCCGAGATCTACGCCTGGAACACCGTTCTGGAGCAGACCGTGCTGCAGCCCGGCGAGCGGGCCTTCTTCCGCTCGCGCCTGGCCTCGCCGCCGCCGGAGGGCCGCAATATCGACGTTCGCTTCTTCAACCGGCGCGACATCGCCGGCGGCAGCGTATAATCGGTCCCGCAGGCCCGCACGGGAGGTTGGTCCCAAGGTTTGATCTCATGCCGAAAATCTTGATCGCCGACGACGAGGATTCGATGCGCCAGCTGGTGGCGCGTGCCATCGCCATGGACGGCCACGAGATCGTCACCGCGCAGGACGGCGCAGAGGCACTTGAAATCCTGACCCGCGCGGACGGCGCCTTCGATCTGCTGCTCACCGACATCCAGATGCCCGTCATGGACGGCATCGCGCTGGCGTTGTCCGTCGCGCGCGATTTCCCCGACCTGACGATTTTGCTGATGACCGGATTCGCCGATCAACGCGAGCGCGCCTCGAACCTCAATGCGCTGGTGCATGACGTCGTGACCAAGCCGTTTTCGGTCGCCGACATCCGCACCGCCGTGGCGGATGCGCTGGCGGCGAAGAAGGCGTAGCGCGGGCGGGATTGTAGCCCGCGTGGGCGATATGCAGGACCGGCGGCCCCGGATATCGCTTCGCTCATCCGGGCTACGAGAGCCGCCGCAGCCTCAAAAATCCTTCAGCAGCCGCTCGATATAGTCGAGCTCGATCTGCGGGCGCGAGGAATCCCCTAAGCGGCGGCGGAGCTCTTCGAGGATGCGGCGGACGCGCTGGGCGTCGATCTCGCCGGGGATCTTCACCGTGTAGTCGTCGCTCAGATCGCGGCCATGCAGGGGGCGGCCGAGCGGATCGGTCTGATTGCCGCCGCTCTGCTGGCGGCCGGCACGATTGCCGGGACCATCGCCCTGCCCGTCGCCGTCGCCCTGCTGCATCGCCTCGGCCATCTTCTGCGCGCCCTTGCGCAAGGCGTCGAGGGCCTTGCCCTGCGAGTCCACGGCACCGTCGGAATTGCCCTCGCCGAGCTTCGAGCCGGCATCGCCCATGGCCCCGTCGGCGGCGTCCAGGCTGCCATCGTCATCGCCCTGGTCACCGTCCTGATCGCCATCCTGGCCGGACTGCCCCTGCTCGCCCTGCTGCCCCTTCTGCCCTTTCTGGCTCTGGCCCTTCTGCCCTTTCTGCGCGAGGCCGCGCTTGGCGAGCTCGTCCTGCAACTTCTTCAGGCGGTCGCGCAGCGACTGCTGATCCTGCTGGAGGTCCGACATCGACTGGTCGCCCTGCTGCTTGCCGCGCGAGCGATCACGCCGGGAGTCCTGGCCCTGCTTGAATGTCTTGTCACGCAATTGCTGCTGCTTGCGGATCATGTCGCTGAGCTCGTTGAGCGCCTGCTCCATGTCGCTGTCGCCGGATTGCCCGGGCTGCGCCATCTGGAGGTTTTCCATGATCTGCGCAAGCTGCTCGAGCATGCGCTCGGCCGCTTCTTTATTGCCTTCCTTGGCCGCCTTCTCGATCTGCTTCAGAAGTTCGTCCAGGTCGCGCTGGGTGATGACGGAGCGATCGCGGCTTGAGGACTGGCTGCGCTCGGTCGCGCGCTTGTAGTCCTCGAGCTTCTGGATGGCGTCGGACTGATTGTTGAGGCTCTTTCCGGATTCCTTCTGCCTGAGGCTGTCGCCGGACTCCTGCATCGCCTTTTCGGCGCTGTCGAGCAGCGCATCGGGATCCTGGTCCTGCTGGGCCGAGACGGCTGCGGGCACGCCTCCGAGCAGGACGGCGAGAGCGGCGATCGAGATCGCCTTCAAGACTGGCACGCGCGCTAGCTTCCGCATTTCCGGTCCCGTGTGAACTGATTGGCGCCGTCGTTGCCCGCCTTGTTGGCCCGGTTGTTCGCCGATTTCCGATAGGCCTGAAGCTGCTCGCGCAACGCATCCTGCTGCTTCGACAGTTCTTCGAACTGGTCGGGCGTGGCTTTCTGAGTCTTCTGTTTCAGCTCGACAGCCTTGTCGAGGATGAGCTGGACTTCGGCGGGGAACGGCTGCCGGGCGCCGAGCGGATTTTGCTCGGAACGGCGGGCGAGATCGCGCACCTTGCCGGCCATCGCCTCGCGCAGCTTCTGCGTCAGCACCCTGATCTCGTCCTCGCTGGCACCGCGTTCCAGCGCACGCTTGAGCGCGTCCTGCGCCGAGCGCAGCGCGGCGTTGACGCTGCCGGCGACGCCGTCATCCTCGATGGTGACCGCGAACGCCCACATGCTTCCCACCACATCGCGCAACGCATCATCGGTGCGGGCGGCTTCCAGCTGCAGCGCCAGGCTGCGCAGGCCGAGATAGCAGCCCGCGTCCGGCGTGAACAATTCGGGCGCGATCATCAGCGCGTCGAGCGCGGCGTAGACGTCGGAATTCCTGTTGGCATCGAGCGCGAGGATGCGGCGCTGCTCAATCAGCGCGCGGGCGAGCGAATTGGTGAAGAGCCGCTCGGGCAGGCGCATGTTGAAGGGTTCGCTCTTGGCCTCGTTGCCGGCCTCGTCCTTGGCGGTAAGCGTCAGCGTGACGTCGGCGCCCGCATACGGGTCCTCGCTGAGGTCCTTCACCGTCTGGCCGACGCCGTTGCGGGTGCGCGCATTCGGCAGCACGAGCGGAAACTGCGGCGGCTGGAACAGCGGCCGCGCGGCCGCCTTGGTGTCGGTCTCCTTGCCGGCGTCCTTCACGCCATCCTTCACACCATCCTTGGCATCGGCGGGGCGCAGGCCGATTTGCGCCTCGGCGCCGGTGACGCCGTAATCGTCCTCGATCTTGTAGGAGAGCTGGAGCGCGCCGCGCGCCTGGCGCTCGGGGTCCTTGGCCAGCGCAATCGTCGGCGGCCGGTCCGGCGTTGCCACAAACGCCCATTGCGGCTGGCCGGAGGGCGCGCGGACATGCGCGGTACCGTCGCCGGCGATGGCAAAATGCTTCTCGTTGGTGCCCTTGGGCGCGGCTTCCGTGGGGGCAACCTCCTTGAGGCCACCGGAAACGACGACATCGAGGCTGCCGCCGGAGGAGCGCACGATCAGGGTCGAGCCGGCGGGAACGGCAAGCGGACCGCTGGCGGGTAGCGCCGCGGCCTCCTTGTTGGCGGCCGACAGGATGATCGGCGGCTTGCCGGCATAGAGCGGCGGCGTGACCCAGGCGTCGACACGAATATTGGCCGGTGCCAGCACGCCGTTCCAGTCGAACGCGGCCCCGAGCCGCATGGCTCGCTCGTCTCCGGCTGCGAAGAAGGTCGCCACCAGCATCACCATGACCAGCGCGCGCAGCGCCCAGGGATCATGCAGAGCCAGCCGCGGGTTCGGCAGACCGGCGCGGATGCGCTTGATCGAAGCCAGCGTGCGCTCGCGCTGCGCCTGCCACAGCGCCAGCGCCACCGGATCCTTTGAGCTCAGCGTGTCCGTCAGCGTGGTGGCCGGTCGATGGCGGATGCCGGAGCCACGGTCGAGCCGGGCCAGCGCCTCCTCACGGCTCGGCCAGCGGAAACGAATCAACGGGAACAGGACGGCAATCGCGATGCCGGCGAAAACCACGAGACCGATGGCGCGGGCAATGAACGGCAGCGACAGCCAGAGGCCGGCCCAGGACACCACCAGGAACAGGCCGACAACGGTCAAAAGCCGCGCCAAATTCGGCCAGGCACGCTCCCACGCGATGGCATAAATGGCCCGTTGCAGGGCCTGCGCCAGCTTCAGCCGCGACAGAGCGTCGCCATCGCGGATCGGGTCTGACGGGTCGGGGGTGACGCCGTTCAATCAACTCTCCAGGTTGCCCGGAAGAGAAGCGTACCACAACGGCAGCACTGAGGCATCCGTTCCTGTACGGGAGACACCCCTTTTCCCGCATAACACGAGGACGTGACTGGCCGGCCGCAACCCCGTAATTTCCGCGCGCCGTTCCCAAGGGAAATGCAAGGGAAACAAAGGAAACGCCATGGACAAGAAGATGCACGACAAGGGCCTGGAAGTCCGCAAAGCGGTACTGGGCGAGGCCTATGTCAACAATGCCCTGAAGAGCGTCGACGATTTCAACCGTCCGTTCCAGGAGATGCTCAACGAATATTGCTGGGGCACGGTGTGGGGCCGCGAGGAGCTGCCGCGCAAGACCCGCAGCATGCTCAACATCGCGATGATCGCGATCCTCAACCGCCAGCACGAGTTTCGCGCGCATCTCAAGGGCGCGCTGACCAATGGCGTGACCCGCGACGAAATCCGCGAGATTCTGATGCAGGTCGCGATCTACGGCGGCATGCCGGCCGCGGTCGACAGCTTTCGCATCGCGCGCGAGGTGTTCGCGGAGATCGACGGGAAGGCGTGACGCCAGACTAACCGCTCTTAACGCTATTGCTTCGTCATCGCGAGCGAAGCGAAGCAATCCAGAAAGCCTCCGCGGCAACAGACTGGATTGCTTCGTCGCTTCGCTCCTCGCAATGACGACAGGAAGGAAACAACACCATGGACATCGGATTCATCGGCCTCGGAAACATGGGTTTCCCGATGGCGCGGCGGCTGGTTGAGGCGGGACACAGGCTGGTCGTGTTCGATACGCGCAAGGAAGTCGTCGACAAACTGGTGGCGCGCGGTGCGACGGCGGCGACTTCGCCGAAGGACGTCGCCGACCAGGTCGAGACGGTGATGGCGAGCCTGCCGTCGCTGCAAGCTTCGCTCGAGGTCGCGACCGGGGCGAACGGCGTCATCGAGGGTAAGCGGGTCAGACGCTTCATCGACCTTTCGACCGTCGGCTCGCAGATGGCATCGAAGATCCATGGCCTGCTCGCCAAGCACGACATCGTGCAAATCGACTGCCCGGTCTCCGGCGGCGTCGGCGGCGCCGAGAAGGGCACGCTGGCCGTGATGGTCTCTGGGCCGAAGGCGGATTTCGAGCTGCTCAAGCCGGCGCTCGACGTGATCGGAAAAGTGTTCTTCATCGGCGAGAAGCCGGGCGCGGCGCAGACCATGAAGCTCGCCAACAATTTCCTCTCGGCCACCGCGATGGTGGCGACGTCGGAAGCCGTGGTGATGGGGGTGAAAGCCGGGCTCGATCCCGCCGTG
The DNA here is from genome assembly GCF_018129995.1 of Bradyrhizobium sp. SZCCT0153. Classification (GTDB taxonomy): domain Bacteria; phylum Pseudomonadota; class Alphaproteobacteria; order Rhizobiales; family Xanthobacteraceae; genus Bradyrhizobium; species Bradyrhizobium japonicum_G. Next base: position 308,539 of record NZ_JAFCKS010000001.1, on the reverse strand, counting down.
ATGATCGACGTTATCAATGCGGGATCGGGCATGAACACCGCGAGCCGCGACAAGTTTCCACGCTCGGTGCTGCCGCGCAGCTTCGATTTCGGCTTCGCCACGGGGCTGATGGTGAAGGACGTCCGGCTGGCGCTGGAGGAAATGAAGCAGCTCGGCTTGTCGATGGAGGTCGCCGATGCGGTCGGGCGCCTGTGGGAGACCGTGATCAGCGCGGAAGGCGCCGAGTCCGATTTCACCGCCGCGATCAAGCCGATCGAGAAGAAGGCAGGCGTAGTGGTTGGCGGGAAGGCCGGCGGATTGGCGGGGAAGTAGCGCCTCGCCTCACAACCACGGCGCGGGCGTATCCATCGCGATCAACTGCTCGACCTCGATGCGCGGGCGCACGACCGCGTACTGGTCGCCCTTCACCAGCACCTCGGGCACCAGCGGCCGCGTGTTGTAGGTGCCGGCCTGGACCGCGCCATAGGCGCCCGCTGTCATGATGGCGAGGAGATCGCCGGGCTTCGGCGTCGGCAGCGTACGATCCAGCGCGAGGTAGTCGCCGGTCTCGCAGACCGGGCCGACGACGTCGGCCAGGATCGTGGAAGTGCCGCTCGCAGGCTGCGTTACCGGCAAGATGTCGTGATGGGCTTCATACAGCGTCGGACGGATCAGGTCGTTCATCGCGGCGTCGATGATGACGAAATTCTTGCCGTCGCCATGCTTCACATAGATGACCTTGGCGACGAGGATGCCGGCATTGCCGACGATCATGCGGCCCGGCTCGAACATCAGCGTGCAGCCGAGATTGTGGCTGATGCGCTTGACCATGGCCGCATAGGCGTCGGGCGCCGGCGGCGCCTCGCGGTCCATGTAATAGGGAATGCCGAGGCCGCCGCCGAAATCGACATGCGAGATGTTGTGGCCGTCGGCGCGCAGCGTCTGCACGAATTCGGAGAGGATGCGGAACGCGGTCTCCATCTTGGACAGATCGGTGATCTGGCTGCCGATATGCACGTCGGTGCCGGTCACCTCGATGCCCGGCAGCTTCGCGGCGCGCGCATAGACCTCGCGGGCATAGGCGATCGGAATGCCGAACTTGTTCTCCGACTTGCCGGTGGAAATCTTGGCATGCGTGCCGGCATCGACGTCCGGATTGACGCGAATAGAGATGCGCGCGGTCTTGCCCATCTCCGTCGCAAGGCGCGACAGCAGCTCGAGCTCCGGTTCGGATTCGACGTTGAGGCAGAGGATGTCGGCGGCAAGCGCGGCGCGCAATTCGGTCTCGGTCTTGCCGACACCGGAGAACAGGATCTTGCTCGCCGGGATGCCGGCGGCCAGCGCCCGCTTCAATTCGCCGCCCGAGACCACGTCGGCGCCGGCCCCGAGCTTTGCCAGCGTGCGCAGCACCGACTGGTTCGAGTTCGCCTTCATGGCGTAGCAGACCAGCACCTTCTCGCCGGCGAAGGCGTCGGTGAAGACACGATAGTGGCGCTCCAAAGTCGCGGTCGAATAGCAATAGAATGGCGTGCCGACGGTCGCGGCCAGCTCGGACAGGTTCACCGCCTCGGCGTGCAGCACGCCGTTGCGATAGTCGAAATGATTCATGGCGTTGGCTCAGTTGCCCCAGCTCATCTGCTGGGTGTGTCGTCCAGAAGCGGGTCGAGAATGAAAGATTTCTTCCTGCCCTTGGCGGCCGCGGGCGCGGCGTCCGCACCATAGGTGGGATTGAACACGCTCGGCGTCTTCTGGGCTTCGGTCTCGGTGTCGGTCGGAGGCGCGATGTTGGCCGTCGACGCGCTGGAGGCGGTCGGCGGCAAATCCAGCGGACCTTTGCGGCCGCAGCCGGCAAGCGCGAGCGCCGTCAGGCTCAAGACAATGATGGCCCACGCCGAGCCGGCCGGGCGAAACTTTGACGTCACGACGAAATCCCCACTACGCGCGGCGCACCATACAGAGATTAGCGCGCTCTGGCGAGACCCGGATGACCATGAAACATAAGCGAAATTTTGCCCTCAGCCCAATTTTCGCTCTTTTTCCAGCCGCTTCGCCCAGGCCTTGGCCTGGCTCGCCACGTTCGTCGGCGCGGTGCCGCCGAAGCTGGTCCGGCTCTTCACCGACGATTCGACCGAGAGCACGCCAAGCACGTCCTTCGTGATCTTCGGCTCGATCGCCTGCATCTCCTTGAGCGGCAGCTCGTGCAGCGCCACGCCGCCCTCGGCGGCCCTCGCCACGATGCGGCCGGTGACGTGATGGGCGTCGCGGAACGGCATCTTCAACGTCCGTACCAGCCAGTCGGCGAGGTCGGTGGCGGTGGCATAGCCCTCGCCGGCAGCAAGCTTCATCTTCGCCTCGTCGGGGACGAGGTCGCGGACCATGCCGGTCATGGCGCGGATCGCAAGCGACAGCGCGGCAAAGCCCTCCATGGCCCCCTGCTTGTCCTCCTGCATGTCCTTTTGATACGCGAGCGGCAACCCCTTCATCACGATCAGCAGCCCGTTGAGCGCGCCGATGACGCGGCCGGTCTTGGCACGCACCAGCTCGGCGGCGTCAGGATTGCGCTTCTGCGGCATGATCGACGAGCCGGTGGTGAACTTGTCGCTGAGCCGGATGAGACCAACCAGCGGCGAGGTCCAGATTACGATCTCCTCGGCGAAGCGCGACATGTGCACGGCGCAGATCGAGGCCGCCGACAACGTCTCCAGCACGAAGTCGCGATCGGAGACCGCATCGAGCGAATTCGCCATCGGGCGGTCGAAGCCGAGCGCTTTGGCGGTGGCGTGCCGATCGATCGGGAACGAGGTGCCGGCGAGCGCGGCCGCGCCGAGCGGAGACTCGTTCAGCCGCTTGCGCGCATCCTGGAAACGGCCGCGATCGCGCGCCGCCATCTCGACATAGGCGAGCAGATGATGGCCGAAGGTCACGGGCTGCGCGGTCTGCAGATGCGTGAAGCCGGGCATCACGGTCGCGGCATGTTCGAGCGCGCGGTTGACCAGCGAGGCCTGGAACGCGGCCAGCGCGGCGTCGGTCTCGTCGAGAACGTCTCGGACATAGAGACGGAAATCCGTCGCGACCTGGTCGTTGCGCGAGCGCGCGGTGTGCAGGCGGCCGGCGGCGGGCCCGATCAGCTCGGACAGGCGGCTTTCGACATTCATGTGAATGTCCTCGAGCGCACGCTTGAATTCGAAGCCGCCCTTGCCGATCTCTGACAAAATCGTGTCTAGACCCTTGCCGATATTTTTCGCATCAGAGGCCGTGATGATGCCCTGCGCGGCCAGCATCGCGGCGTGGGCCTTGGATGCTGCAATGTCCTGGGCAAAGAGGTGACGATCGACGTCGATGGAGACGTTGATCTCTTCCATGATCTCGTCGGGACGTTCCGAGAACCGGCCGCCCCACATCTTGTTGCTCATGATCCCCTGCTCACGCCTTTGCCTGTCGCTGGCTGCCGTATGTTTGCCGACTGCTGCCAGCCGTACTAAGAGGCCCCTGATAGCCATATCTGCGACCGGATGACAAACGATATGCTCGACCAGAAGCCCTCCGCCACGCGCCGGGTCCCTTTCGTCATCGCCACCGTGGCGATCGGGGGACTGGCCGGCTTCGCTGCGCTCTATGGGCTGGGCCTGAGCCGGGCCCCGTCCGGCGACCCGGCCTGCCGGGCGGCGGTGGCAACAGCGCAAAAAATCGCCCCGCTTGCCCATGGCGAGGTGGCCGCCCTGACCATGGCGAGCGCCCCTTTGAAGCTGCCGGATCTCGCCTTCGAGGACGCCGACGGCAAGCCGAAAAAGCTGTCCGATTTCCGCGGCAAGACGCTGCTGGTCAACCTCTGGGCCACCTGGTGCGTGCCATGTCGAAAAGAGATGCCGGCGCTGGACGAGCTTCAGGGCAAGCTGTCGGGCCCGAATTTCGAGGTGGTGGCGATCAATATCGACACCCGCGACGCCGAGAAGCCCAAGACCTTCCTGAAGGAGGCCAATCTGACTAGGCTCGGCTATTTCAACGACCAGAAAGCCAAGGTTTTCCAGGATCTTAAGGCCATAGGCCGGGCTTTAGGCATGCCGACCTCGGTGCTGGTCGATCCCCAGGGCTGCGAGATCGCGACGATCGCGGGGCCGGCGGAATGGGCAAGCGAGGATGCGCTCAAGCTGATCCGGGCGGCGACGGGCAATGCCGCCGCGTCGCTCTAGTTATTGGCGCATGATCTGATCGGAAAACCGGGATCCACTTTTCCGGATCAGCGCTAGGCGGTGACGTTGAGGTTGCCGCCGACGCCGGCGCCGACATTGGCGAGCGAGGGCTGGCCGGCGCCGAGCAGCGTCAGGACCGTGGATTTCTCCGTATCCGCGTTCTGCTTCATCAGCGTCGCCGAGATATTCGACTGCAGCGCGCCTTGCTGAGCGGCCAGCATACCGCTGACCATTGCCATCATGTCCATTACGCGAACCCTCGTACTGGCCGTAACCTAGAGGCGAGCGGTTAACGCGACATGAATTGTCACAGTGCGGATGGCGGCGTTATCGCGTCGGAACCGGCTTGGCGCCGCGGTAGTCGTAGAAGCCGCGCTGGGTCTTGCGACCGAGCCAGCCGGCCTCGACGTATTTCACCAGGAGCGGGCATGGACGGTACTTGGAGTCGGCGAGGCCCTCGTGCAGCACCTGCATGATCGACAGGCAGGTATCGAGGCCGATGAAATCGGCCAGCTCCAGCGGGCCCATCGGATGGTGCGCGCCGAGCTTCATCGCCGCATCGATCGCCTCGACGTTGCCGACGCCTTCGTACAGCGTGTAAATCGCCTCGTTGATCATCGGCAGCAGGATGCGGTTGACGATGAAGGCCGGGAAATCCTCGGAGACCGCGACCTGCTTGCCGAGCTTGGCGACGAACTCCTTGGATGCCTCGAAGGTCTGGTCGTCGGTGGCGATGCCGCGGATCAGCTCCACCAGCTCCATCAACGGCACCGGATTCATGAAGTGAATGCCGATGAAGCGTTCGGGCCGGTCGGTGGCGGCGGCGAGCCGCGTGATCGAGATCGACGATGTGTCCGAGGCGACAATCGCCTCCGGCTTCAACACCGCGCAGAGCTCGTGGAAAATCTTGCGCTTGACCTCTTCCTTCTCGACCGCGGTCTCGATCACGAGATCGCAGTCGGCGAGGTCATCCAGCTTTTCGGCGGCCACGATGCGCGCCATCGCCTTGGCCTTGTCGTCCTCGCTGACGGCCTTTTTGGAGACCTGGCGCGCCAGATTACCGTTGATGGTCGCCATGCCCGACTTGAGGCGGTCAGCCGAGACGTCGTTGAGCACCACGTCGAAGCCGGCCAGCGCCGCGACATGCGCGATGCCATTGCCCATCTGACCCGCGCCGATCACGCCGACCTTCTTGATTACTGCCGCCATAATGTCATCCACCGGAACGGCGCGCATGTCGCGCCTGCCTTGTCCCCCGAGCTGGGAGGTCTGATTTAATCAGAAGCTTGATCTAACCAGAATCTCGGCCCGAAACCTAGATTGGATCGCTCCCCCGGCGTGCCCCGCGCCAAAGAAAACGCCTCGAAAAAGAAACACCGGCCGGAGTGTACCACTCCGGCCGGTGTTTTTATCGCGTTTTTACTTGCCGAGCTTGGCGAGTGCGTCGGTGAGCTCAGGAACCGCCTGGTAGAGGTCGGCGACCAGGCCATAATCGGCGACCTGGAAGATCGGCGCGTCCTCGTCCTTGTTGATCGCAACGATCACCTTGGAGTCCTTCATGCCGGCCAGATGCTGGATCGCGCCGGAAATGCCCACTGCGACATAGAGCTCGGGGGCCACGACCTTGCCGGTCTGGCCGACCTGCCAGTCGTTGGGCGCATAGCCGGCATCCACCGCTGCGCGCGAGGCGCCGACGCCGGCGCCGAGCTTGTCGGCGAGCGGCTCGATGTACTTTGCGAAGTTCTCGCGGCTCTGCATGGCGCGGCCGCCGGAGACGATGATCTTCGCCGAGGTCAGCTCGGGACGATCGCTCTTGGCGACTTCCTCGCCGACGAAGGACGACAGGCCCGGATCGGCCGCAGCCTGAACGCTCTCGACCGGCGCGCTGCCGCCGGCAGCTGCCGCCGCGAAGGTCGAGGTACGCACCGTGATGACCTTCTTGGCGTCCCTGGACTTCACCGTCTGGATGGCGTTGCCGGCATAGATCGGACGCTCATAGGTGTCGGGCGCGATCACCTTGGTGATCTCCGAGACCTGCATGACGTCGAGCAGGGCGGCGACACGGGGCATCACGTTCTTGAAGCGCGAGGTCGCGGGCGCGACGATCGCGTCGTAGGACGGGGCCAGCGAGACGATCAGCGCAGCCAGCGGCTCGGCGAGATCGTGCGCATAGAGCTCGCCCTCGGCGACCAGCACCTTGGCAACGCCGGCGAGCTTGGAAGCAGAATCGGCCGCGGCCTTGGTGCCCTGCCCGCCGCCGGCGACCAGCACGTGGACGTCGCCGCCGAGCTGGGAGGCCGCGGTCAGCGCCTTGTTGGTGGAGTCCTTGAGAACCTCGTGTTCGTGTTCGGCAATCAGCAACGTCGTCATCAGAGCACCCCGGCTTCGTTCTTGAGCTTCGACACCAGCTCGGCGACGTCCTTGACCTTGACGCCGGCCTTGCGGCCCGCGGGCTCAGCCGTCTTCAGAACTTCCAGGCGCGCAGCGACGTCGACGCCATAATCGGCGACGGTCTTGTCCGCGATCGGCTTCTTCTTGGCCTTCATGATGTTGGGCAGCGAGGCGTAGCGCGGCTCGTTGAGACGCAGATCGGTGGTGACGATCGCCGGCCCCTTCAGCTTCACGGTCTGCAGGCCGCCATCGACTTCGCGGGTGACCTTGAAGTCGCTTCCTTCGACCTCGAGCTTCGAGGCGAAGGTTGCCTGCGACCAGCCGAGCAGCGCGGCCAGCATCTGGCCCGTCTGATTGCTGTCGTCGTCGATTGCCTGCTTGCCGAGAATGATCAGGCCCGGCTGCTCTTCTTCGGCGACCTTCTTGAGGATCTTGGCCACAGCGAGCGGCTCGACGATGCCGTCGGCCTTCACCAGGATGCCGCGGTCGGCACCCATCGCAAGACCGGTGCGGATCGTCTCCGACGCCTGCGCCGGTCCAATGGAAACTACGACGACCTCGGTGGCCTTGCCCCCTTCCTTCAGGCGCAGCGCTTCCTCGACCGCGATTTCGTCGAACGGGTTCATGGACATTTTGACGTTGGCCAGTTCAACGCCCGATCCATCGCCCTTGACGCGGACCTTGACGTTGTAATCGACCACCCGCTTTACCGGTACCAAGACCTTCATCGATCCTCTTTCACTCAATTTGGGAGGGGGGTTATCAACTGGCGCGGAACCTAAAGGCCTGATCCGGCCCGGTCAACGCGAGAAGGGGCCTAATTTTGGCCCCCAGAAATGCGCCGCTCAATGGGTCAGCGATTCTGGCCCGGAACCCAGAGCACGTCGCCGGCTCCATTTTGGTTGGCGGCCCGGCTCGCCACGAACAGGAAGTCCGACAGGCGGTTCATATACTGGATGCCAGCCGCGCCAACGGGCTCGCCGGGCCGGGCCGCCAGTTCGACCATCGTGCGTTCCGCCCTGCGGCAAATCGTGCGGGCGACATGGAGGTAGGCGGCGGACGGCGTGCCACCCGGCAGAACGAAGGAGGTCAGCGGCGCAAGCTTTTCGTTGAGCGCGTCGATGTCGCGCTCGAGCCGCTCGACCTGGCTTGCCACCACCCGCAGCCGCTCGGCTTTGCCTTCTCGCTCCGGTACCGCAAGGTCGGCACCCAGGTCGAACAGATCGTTCTGGATACGGCCCAGCATCGCGTCGAACTCGGGCATGTCGCGGGTGTGGAGACGCACCACGCCGATCGCGGCGTTGGTCTCGTCGACAGTGCCGTAGGCCTCGATGCGCAGATCGTATTTCGGACGGCGCTCGCCAGTTCCGAGCGCTGTCGTGCCGTCGTCACCGGTCTTCGTATAGATGCGATTCAGCACAACCATGTTCAACGCCCCATCGCCCAGACCGCGATCATGGCAATGACGATCGCCACGAACTGAAGCAGCACGCGCCAGCGCATCAGCTTCTGCGACGTGTTGGGCGAGCCGCCACGCATCATGTTGACGAGGCCGAGCAGCAGCACCAACGCCACGGCGCCGGCCGCCACCGGCAGGATGAAAGTACCAAGGACAGATGCCATCCAAGCGTAGATATCACCGTGTGCGCCGGTCCGCTATGGCGTTCCCGATCTGGCTTTTAAGCCAATAATATCAGAAGCTGACTGGATGATTTCTGATTTGCGCGAATTGCCCGCCTTCTTCGCCTCTCCCCGCAAGCGGGGCGAGGGAGCGGCGACAGCGGTGTAGGTGGCGCGTGAAGGCAATCCGCTACATCTACGTTGTCGTGATGGACGCGTTCTACACGTTCCTGGCCGACGACGGCTGGGCGATCGCGAGCCATATCGCGCTGTCGACGCTGATGGCGCTGTTCCCGTTCCTGATCGTGCTGACCTCGCTCGCCGGCTTCTTCGGCTCCAAGGAACTCGCCGACCAGGCCGCCAGCCTGATGCTCCAGGTCTGGCCCAAGCAGGTCGCCGATTCGATCTCGGGAGAGGTCCACGACGTGCTGACGACGACCCGAACCGGCGTGCTGACCATCGGCGCGGCGCTATCGGTTTATTTCGCCTCCAATGGCGTCGAGGCGCTCAGGGTCGCGCTCAACCGCGCCTATGCGGTGGTGGAGATGCGGCGCTGGTACTGGCTGCGGCTGGAGTCGATCGGCTACACGCTGGTCGCGGCCTTCACCGCGCTCGCCATGGCGTTCCTGATCGTGCTCGGTCCGCTCTTCATCGAGGCGGCACGGCGCCACATTCCGCTGGTCGTCGAATCCAACGAGAGCATCCTCACCTGGCTGCGCTACGGCATCACCGTGGGCGCGCTGGTGGTGGCGCTCATCATCCTGCATGCCTGGCTGCCTGCGGGACGGCGCGCCTTCCTCCAGATACTGCCCGGCATCGTCTTCACCATCGTGGCGTCGCTGATCTCGGGCGTCGTGTTCGGGCAATATCTGGCGCGCTTCGCCAACAATTACGTGACGATGTATGCGGGACTCGCCTCGGTGATCATCGCGCTGGTGTTCCTGTACTTCATCGCCGCGATCTTCGTTTACGGCGGCGAACTCAACGCGGCGATCATCAAGTCGCGGCTTCCTCACGGCGTGTCGCTTCAAGCAGCGCAGTCGCTAGAGCCCGCGGAGACACAGGCTTGACCAGGAAGGCGTCGGCACCGGCCTCGCGCGAGGCGATTTCGTCCTCGCCGCGACCGGACACCCCGATGATGGGGATCTGAGCCAGCGGCGTCGGCAGGGTGCGTATCCGCCGGATGGCTTCGACGCCGTCGATACCCGGCAGCACCATGTCCATCAGCACGGCGTCGAACGCTCCAAGCGCCAGCCGGCCGACGGCGTCCTCGCCGCGCCCGATGAACTCGGCATGATGGCCGAGCTCGATCAAAATGGTGTTCAGCACGACGCGGCCGAACGGATTGTCCTCGACGCTGAGCACGCGCAGCGCCGCCATTGCGTCCGCCTCGGCTTCTCCCTTCGACTTTCGGGACTTGCCCGATCCGGTCGCCTCCAGCGACACCGTCAACGTGAAGGTGGCGCCGCCGCCGCGCCGCGGGGCGACGGTGATATCGCCGCCCATCGCACGCGCCAGTTGCTTGACCGAGGACAGGCCCAGGCCGGCCCCGCCGAAGCGCGAGGCAATGGTGACATTGGCCTGGGTAAACGGGCGGAACAGCCGCTTGATCTCGGCCATGGTCAGGCCGATGCCGCTGTCGGACACCGCAAAGGCGACACCGACCCTGCCTTTGCCCTTCACCTTGCCCTTGACGTTGCCCTTTGCATCGCCCTTGGTGGAACGCCAGGGCGCGACCGCGAGCGCCACGCGGCCGTGTTCGGTGAACTTGACGGCGTTGTCGATCAGGTTCTCGAGCGCAGCGCGCAGCCGGACGGGGTCACCGACCACCAGCCCCGGCAGCTTCACGGAGATATCGACCTCGGCCTGAAGTCCCTTGGCTGCGGCGCGACCGGCGAGCGAATCGCCGGCGCTGCGGGCAAGCGCACGCAGGTCGAACAAATCTTGCCGCAGTGTGCTTCCACCGGGTCCCTTGCCGGTCCTGGCGGCATCGACGAACAGGGTGGCAAGGCTGGCCAGATGCTCGGCCCCGGCCTTGATCGTGTCGGCCCAGCGCCGTTCCCGTTCACCGAGATCGGAGGTCGCGAGCAGGTCGCTGATCGCGAGAATGCCGGTCAGGGGGGTGCGGACCTCATGGGCAAAGGCGGCGAGCGCAGCCTGGATCACGTCTGGCGCGACCGCCTTCGTGCTGCGTTCGCGCAATAGCCCGGTTGCCCCGGACCGTTTCCGAGACGGTTGCCTGGGCGTCCGCTTGGTGCGCGCTGGGCGCGTTTTCGCCGCCATTGATCCCCTTCGAACCCCAGGCTGTCGGACAAGCATGGCACGGCGGAACACCCGGAGTCACGGCGGCGTTTGGCTAACCCCCAGAGAAACTTAACCTAATCCCACCAGCTGGCGGATGCCGGCGGGCGTGACGCCGGCCGCGCGCAAGGTGCGCAGACCGGTCGCGTGGCCCGATTTCGACTGCTTCCTCCCCGTCTCGTCGCGAATCAGCCGGTGATGGCGGTAGGCGGGGTCGGGCAGGGCAAGCAGGACCTGGAGCAGGCGGTGCACCGAGGTGGCGTGAAACAGGTCCTGGCCCCGCACGATCTCGCTGACGCCCTGGAGCGCGTCGTCGACCACCACGGAGAGATGGTAGCTGGTCGGCGTCTCCTTGCGGGCCAGGATGACGTCGCCCCAGGCCGCCGGCCGCGCCGGGACGGTGCCGCGCTCGCCGTCGGGGCCCTCGCCCAGCTCATTCCAGCTCAGGCTGGTGGCGAGGCGGCAGGCGGCCGCCATGTCGAGCCGAAGCGCATAAGGCGCGCCGGACTCGATGAGCCGGTCCCGCTCGTCGGCGCGCAGCGATTTGGCGTCGCCGGGATAGAGCGGCGCACCGTGGGGATCGCGCGGCCACGGCCCATCCGCCTCGCGCGCCGCGACGAGCCTTGCGATCTCGGCGCGGCTTTCGAAGGCGGGATAGACGAGACCCAGCGCCGAGAGCGCGTCCAGTGCCGCGCGATACGTGCCGAGATGCTCCGACTGCCGCCGCACCGGCGTCTCCCAGGCGATCCCGAGCCAGGCGAGGTCTTCGTAGATTGCAGTTTCGTATTCCGGCCGGCATCGCGTCGCGTCGATATCCTCGATCCGCAGCAACAGCCGTCCGCCGGTTTCGCACGCGCGGTCAAAGTTCAGCAGCGCCGAATAGGCGTGGCCGAGATGCAGGAGGCCGTTCGGGCTCGGGGCGAATCGGAAAACGGGTGGCATCGCTTTCATGTTACTCGTCATTGCCAGCTTGACCCGGCAATCCTTCCTGCAAGACTCAGTTACGATAGGAGATGGATGCAGGGGTCAAGCCCGCGCATGACGAGTTGAACCACCATGACCATTCACCTTGAAACCCAGTCGGACCTCGAAGAGGCCGTCCACACGCTGATCAAGCGCGATCCGCGCCTCAAGCCCGTGCTCGAGATCGCGGGCATGCCGGCATTGCGGCGGCGTGAGCCGGGTTTTGCCGGGCTTGCCCACATCGTCTGCGGACAGCAGCTCTCGACCGCGAGCGCCTCCGCGATCTGGGGACGGCTGTCGACGGCCTTCGATCCGTTCGACCATGACGCCGTGCGCCGCGCGCGCACCGACCGGCTGGGGCGGCTCGGCCTCTCCGCGGCCAAGATCAAGACGCTGAAACATCTCGCGCGCGAGATCATCGCGGAGCGGCTGAACCTCGAGGTGCTCGCCGAGGAGGATGCCGACGCCGCGCATCACACACTGATCTCGCTGCCCGGCATCGGGCCGTGGACCGCCGACCTCTATCTGCTGTTTTGCCTCGGCCATGGCGATGCCTGGCCCGCCGGGGACTTGGCCGTGCAGGAAGGGATCAAGATTGGTCTCGGACTGAAGACGCGACCGACGGAGAAGCAGATGGCGCCGCTCGCCGAACCCTGGCGTCCCCTGCGCGGTGCGGCGGCGCATCTGTGGTGGAGCTACTACCGCGCGGTGAAAAAGCGCGAGGGCGTACTCGCCGGATCGGCCTAGCCTCGCAACCTGATGCGATCGGCCCGGGCGCACTCAGCGACGAAATCGACGACGGCGCGCACCGCCGGCAGCTCGACGAGGTCGGGATGGGCGAGCAGCCACAGGTCCGCCACGCTGGCGAGCTTGTGCGGCGCGACGCGAACGAGATCGGGATAGGTTTCGGCGACGAAGCACGACAGCGCGGAGATTCCGATCCCGGCACGCGCCGCCGCGAGCATGTCGCCCTGCGACGAGCAGCGCATCACCACCCTGGCCTGACGCGAGACGACATCGCTCCAGCGCGCAAGCTGCACATTGGACGTCTGGTCGGCGAAACCGATGACGCTGTGCCCCTTCCACTCGCCACGCCGTTCCGGCAAGGCCCGCCCGCCGGCATAGTCCCGCGAGGCGTAGAATCCGGTGCCGAGACGGCCGATCTTGCGGCCGACGAGGTTTTCCTCGCCGCTGTCGAAAGGCCGCAGCACCACGTCCGCTTCGCGCCGGCGCACGCTGGCCGGAAACGGATGGGTGATGATCTCGAGCTGAATGTGATCATGCGCGCGCAGGAAGGCAGGCAGGCGCGGCATCAGCCAATGCGAGGCCAGCGTCGCGCCGATCGACAGCTTGACGGTGCCGCGCGCCTTGTGCCCGCCGGCCGAGACTGCCGTCTCCGCCCGCAGCGCCGCCGCGGCCATCGCCTCGGCATGCTCGCGCAGTGTCCGTCCATCCGCTGTCAGCACCAGACCGTCGGCGGCGCGCGCCACCAGTCTGGTGCCGAGTTGGGCTTCCAGCGCCGCGATCTTGCGGCTGACGGTGGGATGGCTGGTGTGCAGCCGGCGCGCGGCGGCGGTGAAACTGCCGGTATCGGCGACCGCGACGAAGGTCTTGCAAAGGTCCCAGTCCATCGACCGCCCCGTTCATATCTGAATAGCCACCGGTTCAATATTGAACGATAGGAGCCGGCTCTCCAACCCTTATAGTGGCGTCAAACGAAACAGCGGCGGCAACCCGCCCGCGACAATCAACAGGGAAACGCCTCGTCCTCCGCATGTCGGCGGGTGGCGTCTTCCGGGAGGACATCATGGCGCTGCCCGCTCTCTTGAAGGATTCGCTCGAGCTGCCCGTGGTCGGCTCGCCGCTCTTCCTCGTCTCCGGACCGGAGCTGGTGATCGCCCAGTGCAAGGCCGGTGTCGTCGGTTCGTTTCCGGCGCTCAACGCCCGTCCGGTCGAGAAGCTCGACGAATGGCTGAGCCGCATCGAGGACGAACTCGGCGAATACAAATCGCGCAATCCGGGCAAGAAGGTCGCGCCCTACGCCGTCAACCAGATCTGCCATGCCTCCAACGACCGGCTGATGAAGGACATGGAGACCTGTGTGAAGCACAGGGCGCCCATCATCATCACCTCGCTGCGGCCGCCGGCGGAGATCGTCGAGGCCGCGCATTCCTATGGCGGCCTCGTGTTCCACGATGTCATCAACGTCAAGCACGCGCGCAAGGCCGCCGAACAGGGCGTCGATGGCCTGATCCTGGTGTGCGCCGGCGCCGGCGGCCATGCCGGCACGCTGTCGCCATTCGCGCTGGTGCGCGAGGTCAAGCAATGGTTCGACGGCGCGATCCTGCTGTCGGGTGCCATCAGCGACGGCTTCGCCATTGCCTCCGCGCTGACGCTGGGTGCCGACCTTGCTTATGTGGGCACGCGCTTCATCGCGACGAAGGAAGCCAACGCGGACGAAGCCTACAAGTCCGCACTGACGCAGCACGCCGCGCATGACATCGTCTACACCAACCTCTTCACCGGCGTGCACGGCAACTATCTCGGCCCTTCCATCGCCGCCGCGGGACTTGATCCGGATAATCTGCCGGTCGCCGACAAGACGAAGATGAACTTCGGCTCCGGCGGCAACATGAAGTCCAAGGCCTGGCGCGACATCTGGGGCTCAGGCCAGGGCATCGGCCAGATCGCCGACGCGCCGCCGGTCGCCGAACTCGTCGAACGGATGAAGCGGGAATTCGACCAGGCGCGACAGGATTTCCTGATGCGCGCCAGCGCCTGACGGCTCGGACTGACAAGAAATCGGGAGGACAACATGAAGCTTGCATCCGCACTGATCGGCATGTCGTTGCTGACACTCGCCGCCTGCAGCGCCCGCGCCGAAGGCAGCGACGAGATCCGCATCGGGCAGACCCTGCCCTACAGCGGCCCGGCATCCGGCTTCGGCACGATCGGACGGACGCAGGAGGCGTTCTTCGAGAAGGTCAATGCAGAAGGCGGCATCAACGGCCGCAAGGTCAAGTTCACTACGCTGGACGACGCCTACTCGCCGCCGAAGACGGTCGAGCAGACCCGCAAGCTGGTGGAGCAGGATGAAGTGCTGATCATGTTCGGCTCGCTCGGCACCGCCACCAATAGCGCCGTGCAGCGCTACCTCAATGCCAAGAAGGTACCGCAGCTGTTCGTGCTCTCGGGCGCCACCAAATGGGCCGATCCCCAGAAGAACCCGTGGACGATGCCGGGCATGGCGGCCTACGAATCCGAAGGCGTGGTCTATGCCAAATACATCCTGCAGACCAAACCCGACGCCAGGATCGCGATCCTAGCGCAGAACGACGATTTCGGCCGTGACTACGTCGCGGGCTTCAAGCGCGCGCTCGGCACCAAGGCGGCCGGCATGATCATCGCGGAAGCGAGCTACGAGACCAGTGCGCCGACGATCAACTCGCAGCTCTCGACCCTGAAGGCCTCGGGGGCCAACGTGCTGTTCGGCGTCGTGCTCGGCAAGTTCACCTCGCAGATGGTCAAGGGCGTGGCCGAGATCGGCTGGAAGCCGGAGCTGTTCTTCGTGCCGACTTCCGCCTCGTCGATCTCGTTCCTGGAGCCGGCAGGGCTCGATAATGCGGTCGGCCTGATCTCGTCGAGCAACCAGAAGGACACGATGGACCCTCAATGGGCCGACGATCCCGGCGTCAAAGAGTACTTCGCGTTCATGAAGCAATACATGCCGACCGCGGACCTCTCCAACTCCAACTACGCGGCCGGCTATCACTATGCGACGCTGCTGATGACGGTGCTCAGGGCGTGCAAGGACGACGTCAGCCGCGACAACATCATGCGCCAGGCGGCCTCGCTCAAAGAGGTGAAACTGCCGCTGCTGCTGCCTGGCATGTCTGTCACGACCGGCCCCGACGATTACCTGCCGTTCCAGCAGCTCCAGCTCCGCCGCTTCAACGGCAAGAGCTGGGTCGGATTTGGCGCCGTGCTGGATGATCGGTAGACCCGAGCGGAATAAGGACGCGCCATGATCATCAGCGGCGGACGCAGGATCGGCCATGACGATATCCAGGTCCGCATCAGGCGGGCAATGAGCGGCTTCCGCGCCTTGGGCCTCGCCGAGGCCGCGCCGGTCGCAATGATGCTGCGCAACGATTTCGCCCTGTTCGAGGTGGTCGCGGCCTCCGCCGCGCTGGGCAATCCGGTGGTGCCGATCAACTGGCATCTGAAGGCGGAGGAGGTCCGCTACATCCTCGCCGACAGCGGCGCGAAGATCCTGGTCTGCCACGCCGATTTGCTGCCGCAGATCCGTGACGGCGTGCCGGCGGATGTCCGCCTCCTCGTCGTCGAGACGCCGCCCGAGCTCGCCGCGACCTTCGCCGTTTCCCCTGTGATGACCGAGGTCCCGGCCGGACTGACCGATTGGGACCGCTGGCGCGACGGCCAGACCGAAGCACAGGAGCCGCCGCGGCGCGCAGCAGCGATGATCTACACATCCGGAACCACGGGCATGCCGAAAGGCGTGCGGCGCATGCCGATGCAGCCTGACCAGGCGGCCGCCTCAGAGCGCGTGGGCGCCATCGCCTATGGCATCAAGCCGCGGGACAACCAGGTCGTGCTGATCAACGGGCCGATGTATCACTCGGCGCCGCACTCCTACGGCATGATGGCGTTCCGCAACGGTTGCACCATTGTCCTCCAGGCGCGGTTCGACGCCGAGGAGCTGCTCGCGCTGATCGAGCGCCACCGGGTCACGCACATCCACATGGTGCCGACCATGTTCGTCCGGCTGTTGCGCCTGCCCGAGACCGTCAGGCAGCGTTACGACCTGTCGTCGCTGCGTTTCGTCGTGCACGGTGCCGCACCCTGCGCGCCCGAAATCAAGCGCGCCATGATCGAGTGGTGGGGGCCGGTCATCAACGAATATTTCGGCTCCACCGAGACCGGGATCCCGGTGTGGCACTCGGCCGAGGAGGCGTTGACGAAGCCCGGCACGGTCGGCCGCGCCATCGAGGGCGGCATCGTCAAAATCTTCCGCGAGGACGGCGGCCTCTGTGGCGCCAACGAGGTCGGCGAGATCTACATGCGCCAGATGGCGGTGCCCGATTTCGACTATCACGGCAAGCCGCAGGCCAGGGCCGAGGCCGGCCGTGACGGCCTCGTCAGCGTCGGCGACGTCGGTTACCTCGACGAGGATGGCTATCTGTTCCTGTGCGACCGCAAGCGCGACATGGTGATCTCCGGCGGCGTGAACATTTATCCCGCCGAGATCGAGAACGCGCTGATCGGAATGCCCGGCGTGCGCGACTGCGCCGTGTTCGGCATTCCCGACGCCGAATTTGGCGAGCGGCTGTGCGCGTTTGTCGAGCCAGAATCGGGCGCCGAGCTCTCGGCCGACGCCGTCCGATCGTTCCTGCGCGAGCGGCTTGCCAATTTCAAGGTGCCCAAGGACGTCGAATTCCGCGACGAGCTGCCGCGCGAGGCAACCGGAAAGATCTTCAAGCGCAAGCTGCGGGAGCCCTATTGGGCAGGCCATGCACGCGCCGGTGCGTGACGAACGGCTGCAAACAGCGTTTAAAACTATGTTGCTGTTGCAAAAGGGTCGCCGGTAAATGATGAGATGCCGGCGAATAGAGCCGGGATCACAGCCATGACATCGACCGACTTCATCGTTGCGCGAGATGATCTCGAGCAGTGCAAGGTGATTGCGACCGAGCTTCCCGACGCGGATTCGCTCCCGCCTGACGCGCTGCTCGTCAAGATCGACCGCTTCGCTTTTACGGCTAACAACATCACCTATGCGGTGCTCGGCGACGAGCTGAAATACTGGCAGCTGTTTCCCGCGCCGAACGGTTTTGGCAACATTCCGGTATGGGGCTTTGGCCAGGTGATCGCCTCGAAACACCCCAGCGTGGCCGTGGGCGAGCGCCTGTTCGGCTATTTCCCGATGGCGACGCATCTCGTGATCGAGGCGACCGACGTCAGCAAGCGCGGCTTGCGCGACGGTGCCGCGCACCGGCAGGGCGTGGCGCCGGTCTACAACGCCTATGCGCGCGTCAGCGGCGATCCCGCCTATGACGGCCGGCAGGGTGACTACCAGGCGCTGCTGCGGCCGCTGTTCATGCTGTCGTTCCTGGTCGACGATTTCCTCGCAGAGACCGGCGATTTCGGCGCGCGCACCGTGCTGCTCTCGAGCGCCTCGAGCAAGACCGCGTTTGGGCTCGCCCATCTCCTGCATACCCGCGGCTGCAAGGTGATCGGGCTGACCTCGGCCGGCAACACCGGCTTCGTGACCTCGCTCGGCTGCTACGACGAGGTCGCCACCTATGACCGCGTGACGTCGCTGCCGACGGATACGCCTGTCGCCTTCGTCGACATGGCCGGCAACAGCGCGTTGCGCGCCGGACTGCACCAGCACTTCGGCGAGCAGATGAAATGCTCGGTGCGCGTCGGTTTGACGCATCGCGCGACCGACGCCGACGAAGGCGCCCTGCCCGGCGCAAAACCGCGCTGGTTCTTCGCGCCCGACCAGATCCGCAAGCGCGCCAAGGAATGGGGCCCCGGCGGCATCGAGCAGCGCTTTGGCGCGGCATGGTCCGGCTTTGCGCCGCTGCTGCAGAGAAGCCTGAGCGTGGTCGAGAGCCGCGGCCCGGAGGCGGTGCGGCGGATCTATCTCGATACGCTGAAGGGGCGCATTCCGCCGGAGCAGGGCCACATGCTTTCACTGCTCGGGTAAAGCGCTTTTGACGTCGGCTGATCCGGTATAGCTTGACCTCCGAGCAAATGCCGCGAAGACGGCCACGAGGTCGCGCATGCTGGACAAGACGAAGGATATTTCCGTCTCGGCGCAAGCCTGGCTCGATGAATTCGAGCGCACGCTGGTCAAGCCTGATCCCGCCGCGCTCGACCGCCTCTTCCTCGCCGACAGCTTTTGGCGCGACGCGCTGGCGCTGAGCTGGAACTTGCAGACGATCAGTGGCCGGAACGAAGTTGCACTGGCACTGGCTGCGCTTGCACCCAAGGTGGTGCCTTCCAATTTCAAGGTCGCGCCGAATCGCGCGCCGCCGCGCTGGGTGATCCGCGCCGGCACCAGTAACATCGAAGCCATCTTCGATTTCGAGACCGCGCTTGGCCGCGGCAGCGGCATCGTCCGGCTCGTGCCCGATGCGGCCGACGGCGACCGGCTGAAGGCGTGGACGCTCCTCACCGCACTCGACACACTCAAAGGGTTCGAGGAACAGCTTGGCACGTCGCGGCCGCGCGGCCAGGCCTATTCGCGCGACTTCCGCGGCCCGAACTGGCTCGATTTACGCAACGCCTCGCGCGAGTATTCCGATCGCGATCCGGCCGTGCTGGTGGTCGGCGGCGGCCAGGCCGGGCTTGCGATCGCGGCGCGGCTGAAGCAGCTGAAAATCGACACGCTGATCGTCGATCGCGAGGCCCGGATCGGCGACAACTGGCGCAAGCGCTATCACGCGCTGACCCTGCACAACCAGGTGCAGGTGAATCACCTGCCCTACATGCCGTTCCCGCCGAACTGGCCGACCTATATCCCCAAGGACAAGCTCGCCAACTGGTTCGAAGCCTATGTCGACGCGATGGAGCTGAACTTCTGGACCGGCACCGAGTTCGAGGGCGGCGCCTATGACGAGGCCAGAGGCTGCTGGACCGTCACGCTGCGACGCGCCGATGGCAGTTCGCGCGCCATGCACCCGCGCCATGTGATCATGGCGACTGGCGTCAGTGGTATCGCCAACGTGCCTGACATTCCGACCCTCGAGAATTTCAAGGGCACATTGCTGCATTCCAGCCGCTACGAGGACGGAGAGAACTGGACGGGCAAGCGAGCCATCGTCGTCGGCACCGGCAACAGCGGCCACGACATCGCGCAGGATCTCCATTCCAGCGGCGCGGAGGTGACGCTGCTGCAGCGTTCGCCGACGCTGGTTACCAATATCGAGCCGTCTGCCCAGCTAGCTTATGCGACCTACAATGAGGGTACGCTAGAGGACAATGATCTGATAGCGACCTCGATGCCGACGCCGCTGGCGAAGAAGACGCATGTGATGCTGACGGAGCAGTCGAAGGAGCTCGACAAGGAGCTGCTCGACGGTCTGCGCAAAGTCGGCTTCAAGCTCGACTTCGGCGATGCCGGCACTGGCTGGCAATTCAAATACCTCACCCGCGGCGGCGGCTATTACTTCAATGTCGGATGCTCCAACCTGATCGTCGAGGGCGCGATCAAGCTCATGCAGTTTGCAGACGTCGAGAGCTTCACGGCCGGCGGCGCCCGGATGAAGGACGGCTCGAATATCGCAGCCGATCTCATCGTGCTGTCCACGGGCTACAAGCCACAGGAATATCTGGTGCGAAAGCTGTTCGGCGATGCCGTCGCCGATCGCGTCGGCCCGATCTGGGGCTTTGGCGACGGCCTCGAGCTGCGCAACATGTATGCGCGCACGAGCCAGCCCGGCCTGTGGTTCATCGCCGGCAGCCTGGCGCAATGCCGGATCAACTCGAAATATCTCGCGCTCCAGATCAAGGGGATCGAGGAAGGGATTTTGGGGCGCGCCCCGGAATGACAGGAGAGAAACCAATGCCAGCCATTCTCGGCACCGGCGAGCATCGCTACCGCGTCGTCGAAAACTTCGCAAAGCTGCCGGAAGGCTGGCAATTGACCGACGTCGCGTCCGTCGCGGTCGACAGCAAGGACCGCGTCTACGTCTTCAACCGCGGCGCCCATCCGATGGTCGTGCTCGACCGCGAAGGCAATTTCCTGCGCAGTTTCGGCGAAGGGCTGTTCTCGCGCGCCCACGGGCTGCACATCGACGCCGACGACAATCTCTACTGCACCGACGACGGCGACCACACCGTGCGAAAATGCACCACCGACGGCAAGGTGCTGCTGACGATCGGCATCCCGGCTAAGCCGTCCCCGTTCATGAGCGGCGAGCCGTTCCACCGCTGCACCCACACGGCGCTGTCGCCGAAGGGCGAGATCTACGTGTCCGACGGCTACGGCAATGCGCGCGTGCACAAATACACCCCCGACGGCAAGCTGATCAAAAGCTGGGGTGAGCCCGGCACCGACCCCGGCCAGTTCAACATCGTGCACAATATCGCCACCGATGCCGACGGCTGGGTCTATGTCGCCGACCGCGAGAACCACCGCGTTCAGGTGTTCAACGGCGAGGGCAAATACGAAACGCAGTGGAACAATCTGCATCGCCCCTGCGCGCTGTGCTGCTGCGGCGGCGGCAAGACCCCGACCTTCGTGATCGGCGAGCTCGGCCCGGGGCTCGCCATCAATCGCAATGTCCCCAATCTCGGCCCGCGGCTGTCGATCGTCGACGCCAAGGGAAAACGCATCGCGCGGCTGGGAGGCGAGGAAGGGCCGGGCGTTGCCAGCGGAAAGTTCCTGGCACCCCACGGCATCGCACTGGATTCACGCGGCGACATCTATGTCGGCGAGGTTGGCGTAACCAACTGGGACACCAGCTTCCCGGACGAGGAAATGCCGGCCACGGTGCGCGCGACACGATGCCTGCAGAAGCTGGAACGGCTGCAGGGCTAGCTGCCCAGCAAGGCCGCCGCGTTATTGAACGCCGTCGTCCCCCAACGTCGTCCCGGCGGCGGCTCCCCAGATCGCGGCGTTTTTGAGCGTTTTGCCACCCCGCCGCCGTATTGCTTGCGCCTGAATAAGTCGCTCAACGGGCTTCACAATCCCGTCACGCTGCATGTAGTATGTCAATACATGCTGCTTCGCAGCGTACATGGAGGCCGGGAGCGTTACTTGAACGCACATGTCTCGCAAGGCAGTTGGCCGGTGTTGGTGCTGAACGCGGACTTCCGGCCGCTGAGTTACTACCCACTGTCTCTGTGGTCGTGGCAGGACGCGATCAAGGCGGTGTTCCTCGACCGCGTCAACATCGTCGCGCATTACGATCAGGCGGTCCATAGCCCGACGCTGCAAATGCAGCTGCCTAGCGTGGTCTCGCTCAAATCCTTCGTCAAGCCGACCACCCACCCCGCATTCACCCGGTTCAACGTCTTCCTGCGCGATCGTTTCGCCTGCCAATATTGCGGCTCGCCCGAAGACCTCACCTTCGATCACATCATCCCGCGCAGCAAAGGTGGCCAGACCACTTGGGAGAACGTGGTCGCGGCGTGCTCGCCCTGCAATCTGCGCAAGGGCAATCTTACGCCGGTGCAGGCAAAAATGTTTCCGCGCCAGCACGCCTTCGCCCCGACCGTGCATCAGCTCCACCGCAACGGCCGCCTGTTCCCGCCGAACTATCTGCACGACAGCTGGCTGGACTATCTCTACTGGGATACGGAACTGGATCCGTAGGCTCTGGTCTCACATCCCGATCGCATTCCTTGCCACCACGTCGAGATAGAATGCCGCGCTCAGCTTCGGGACCCTTGCCTGGGTCTCGAAGTCAACGCGGTAGAGGCCGAAACGCTTGCCGAATCGGCACGCCCTCGATGGTGGCGCGCTGCATCTGGTCGAATAGTTGCGCAGGAACATGATACGGTCGGGGTCGTAGACCTGGCCGTCGGCATTCGAAGGTGGAAGGATCGGTCGTCACCTGCAGCGACATGCTCACCGGCGCGCCGTCGAGCTCGTCTTGCGCAATGCCTGGTGCGGGCACAGCGCAGAGACCGACCGCAGCCAGAGCGCCCCCCGTCCAACGCTCGATCATCACCGCGCTTCGAAATTGCCAGGAACGGATGGAGGTTAGATCGCCCGCATCGGGACGGGCAAGAGCAGCCATTGTACGGTACGCCAATTCGAAAGCGCCGCCCGCACACGCGACCCACATTTTCGTGCACTCGCAAGAAATCGACCAAAATTCGTGACAGCAGCTGGCGGGCCGTCGCCCAGGACGGAACCCTAAGCGCCTGCGTCCGTTCAGAGTCGAGGGGCGGATGTCTTGCGGGCGCTGACCGTCCGCGACGGTCGTATCCGGTCCCGCCACAGCAGGGGAGAATAGCGATGCCCACAGCCGAGAACGATCACGTCTACAAGATCCTGGAGCTGGTCGGGTCGTCCGAGACCTCGATCGAGGATGCGATCAAGAACGCAATCGGCCGCGCCGCCAAGACCATTCGCGAAATGAAATGGTTCGAGGTCACGCAGACGCGCGGCCACATTGAAAACGGCGCGGTCCGCCACTATCAAGTGACGCTGCGGGTCGGGTTTACGCTTGACGGGTAAAGTCCCCTTCAGGCGAGATGGCACGCCACGAAGTGCCCGCCTGCTCCCTCCTTCAGCTCCGGCGCGCTTTCGGCGCAGCGCGGCTGGGCGATCGGGCAGCGGGTGTGGAAGTGGCAGCCGGACGGCGGCTTCATCGGGCTCGGCACGTCGCCCTTGAGACGGATGCGCTCGCGCTTGAGCTTGGGATCCGGCACCGGCACCGCTGACAGGAGCGCCCTGGTGTAGGGATGCTGCGGGTTGCGGTAGAGGTCGTTCGCCTTCGCCAGCTCGACGATGCGGCCGAGATACATCACCGCGACGCGGTCGGAGATGTGCTCGACCACCGAGAGGTCGTGCGCGACGAAGAGATAGGTGAGGTTCAGCTCGGCCTGGAGATCTTCCAGCAGGTTGATGACCTGGGCCTGAATCGACACGTCGAGCGCGGACACCGGCTCGTCGCAGACGATCAGCTTCGGCTCGACCGCGAGCGCGCGGGCGATCACGATGCGCTGGCGCTGGCCGCCGGAGAATTCGTGCGGATAGCGCCGCATGTGCTCGGCCTTGAGACCGACCTTCACCAGCAGGCTCGCGACGCGATCCTCACGCTCCTTGGCCGATGAACCAAGCTTATGGATCACGAGCGCCTCGCCGAGGATGGCGCCGACCGTCATGCGCGGATTGAGCGAGGCGAACGGATCCTGGAACACGAGCTGCATGTTCCGCCGCATCGCGCGCAGATCGTTGCCGCCGAGCTGGCGCACGTCCTGGCCGTCGAAAGTAACCTCGCCGTCAGTCGGCTCGATCAGGCGCAGCACGCAGCGTCCCGTCGTCGACTTGCCGCAGCCGGATTCGCCGACGAGACCGAGCGTCTCGCCGCGATTGACCGAGAACGACACGCCGTCGACCGCATAGACGGTGCCGACCTGGCGCGACAGCAGGCCGCCGAGCACGGGGAAATATTTCTTCAGGCCGCTGACGCGGAGCAAGGGCTCGGTCATGCCGCACCTCCCAACTGCGTATCGCCGAGATGACAGGCCATGCGATGGCTGGGTGCGATCTCGCGCAGCAGCGGCTCCTTCTCGGTGCAGACGTTCATTGCGAACTTGCAGCGCGGCGCAAAGCGGCAGCCGACCGGCGGGTTGATCAGGATCGGCACCGAGCCGCCGATCGCCTCGAGCCGCGTCTTGTGCTCGCTGTCCAGGTCGATGCGCGGAATCGAACGGATCAACCCTTGCGTATAGGGATGGCCCGGGTTGCTGAACAGATCGTCGACCGGCGCTTCCTCGACCACTTTGCCGGCATACATCACGACGACGCGTTGCGCGGTTTCGGCAACGACGCCCATGGCATGGGTGATCAGCATCACCGCCATGCCGAAGCGCTCCTTCATGTCCTGGAGCAGATCGAGGATCTGTGCCTGGATGGTGACGTCGAGCGCGGTGGTGGGCTCGTCGGCGATGATCAGCTTCGGCTTGCAGGCGAGCGCCATCGCGATCATCACGCGCTGACGCATGCCGCCGGAGAACTGGTGCGGATAATTGTGCACGCGGCCTTCGGCGTTGGGAATCTGCACCAGCTTGAGCATCTCGATGGTGCGTTCGATCGCCTGCTTCCTGGTGACGTTCTCATGGCGGCGCAGGCTTTCGGCGATCTGCTCGCCGATCGTGAGCACCGGATTGAGCGAGGTCATCGGCTCCTGGAAGATGAAGCCGATCTCCTTGGCGCGGATCTCGTCGAGCTGACTGCTCGTCAGCGGCACGAGATCGCGGCCCTCGAAGATGATCTGGCCCGCCGCGATGCGGCCCGGCGGCATCGCGATCAGCTTCAGGATCGACATCGCGGTCACGGTCTTGCCGCAGCCGGATTCGCCGACGACACAGAGCGTCTCGCCACGGTTGATCGAGATGTCGACGCCGTCGACGGCCTGAAGGATGCCGTCGTCGGTGGAGAAATGGGTTTTCAGGCCCTTGATCTCGAGCAGTGGCGCCATCAGATCACCCGCCGCGCATCGAGCGCGTCACGCAGGCCGTCGCCGATGAAGTTGATGGCGACCACCGCGATGAAGATCGCGCCGCCCGGAAACAGCGCCCAGTGCGGGCCGATGTCGAGGAAGTCCTTGGCATCATAGAGCAGCCGGCCCCAGGTCGGGGTATCCGGCGGAAAGCCGAGGCCGAGGAAGGACAGCGTCGATTCCGCGATGATGGCGGCGGCGACGTCGATGGTGCCGGCGATGATCACCGGACCGAGCGCATTGGGCAGGATGTGGCGCACCACCTGCCGCACCGGGCTGGCTCCGAGCGCGCGCGCGGCTTCGACGAACTCCTTCTCGCGGATCGACAGGAACTGCGCGCGCACGAGGCGAGCGACCGGCATCCAGCGCAGGCCGCCGATCACAAGCACGATCAGGATGAAGATGCCGCCTTCGGGGCCGAATGCGGCCTTGAGCCCGTCCCGGAAGAGATAGATGAGCAGCAGCAGCAGTGGCAATTGCGGCAACGACAAAAAGAGATCGGTGAGCCACATCAGCCCATGACCGAGCGCACCGCGCGACATGCCGGCGAGCGCGCCGACCAGCACGCCGATGAAGACCGAGACCAGCATCGCGGCAAGGCCGACCGCGAGCGAGATACGCCCGCCATAGATCATGCGGGCGAGGATGTCCTGCCCGAGATCGTCGGTGCCGAAGGGATGGGCGAGCGACGGCCCCTGCAAGCCGGCCACGATATCGATGTCGTCGATCTTGACGCGCCAGATGAAGGGGCCAGCCACCACCGCCAGGATCAGAATGAGGAGCAGGAACGCACTGACGACGGCAAGCTTGTGGCGGCTATAGCGCCGCCACGTCTCGCGCCAGGGCGAGTAGACCCGCCGCTCAGCGGAGGGAGATGCGAGGGTCAAGCCAGCCATAAAGGACGTCCGCGATGAGATTGAACAGGACCACCAGGCACGCGAAGACGAAAGTGACGGCCATCACCACCGGCGTGTCGTTGGAAAGGATGGAGGAGATCAGCAGCGAGCCGATGCCGGGGATGCGGAAGATCTGCTCGGTGACGATGGCGCCGCCGAACACTGCGGGGATCTGCAACGCGATCAGCGTCACGACCGGGATCATGGCGTTGCGCATCACATGCTTTACGATGACCGTGGCCTGCCCGAGCCCCTTGGCCCGCGCGGTGGTGACATAGTCGAGCCGGATCACGTCGAGCATTGCCGAGCGCACGAAACGCGTCATCGACGCCGCCTGGAACAGGCCGAGCACCGCCACCGGCATGATCGCCTGACGGATCATCTCGAGCACCCAGTGAATTCCGGTTGCCTTGATGTCGGTGGTGTAGACGAACGGCAGCCAGTCCAGCGTCACCGAGAAGATCAGGATGAACAGGATGCCCGTGAAGAAGGTCGGCAGCGAGAAGCCGACGAAGGCGAGCGTGTTGGCGACCTGGTCGAACAGCGAATACGGCTTCGTCGCGGCATAGACGCCGACGGGAATCGCGATCAGCAGCGCCAGGATCTGCGCCGAGCCGATCACATAGAGCGTAGTCGGCAGGCGCTGGAGGATCAGCTTGTCAACGTCCATCCGGCTGACGAAGGAGAAGCCCCAGTCGCCGTGCAGCATGGCGTTGAGCCAGTGCAGGTAGCGGAGGTAAATCGGATCATCGAGGCCGAACTTGGCCCGAAGTGCGGCCTGCACTTCGGGCGGGACGTTCGGGTTCGTCGCCAGCTCCGAGAATGGATCGCCGGGCGCAAGCGCCAGCACGAAGAACAGCACGGCCGAGATCCCGAGCAGGCTCGGAATCGCGATCAGCAGGCGACGCAGAACGTATTGACTCATGAGGGAAGGCCCCGTCTAGAGCTTGGGGATCATTCCTCGCGGTACCAGTCGAACAGATTGTCGGTTTCGTTGGCCCAGCCCGAAATCACCGGACGCAAATTGTTCGCGGCTGCCTCGACCTTGAGACGATGCATCACGGGGATGAACACGGTGTCCTGCCACATCAGATCGTTGGCCTTGATGTAGTACGCGGCGCGCTTGACCGGGTCCATTTCCATATCGGCCGCCGTGATCGCCTCGTCGTACTCCTTGTTCACCCAACGGGGGAAGTTGGTGCCCTGCCACTTGTTCTCCTTGGTCGCGACGCTGTTGGACAAATAGCGGCGCATGTGCTGCGACGGATCCGGCTGGCTCAGCGGGATCTGGAACATCTCGAGGTCGGCGTAGAACTTCGGATAGGTGTCGGGATTGGCGACGTCGGACGAGAAGAACACCGAGGCCACCACCGACTTCAGCTCGACGTCGATGCCGGCCTTCTGACAGGCCTGCTTGACGATGGCCTGGGTCTTCTGGCGCGGACCGTTGATCGAGGTCTGGTACAGCAGCTTCAGCTTCTTGCCGTCCTTCTCGCGGATGCCGTCGGCGCCGGGCTTCCAGCCGGCGTCGTCGAGCATCTTGGCGGCCTTCTCGATGTTGAATTCCCAGCTGGTGTTCTTCGAGACGAACTTCTCGGGGCCATTGAGAAAGTTCGCGGTGGTGCGGCCGGCGCGGCCGTAGATCGCCTTCTTGACGGACTCGCGATCGACCAGCAGGGACAGCGCCTTGCGCACGACCGGATCCGAGAACAGCGGATGCTTGGTCTTCATCGACGAGCGCTCGCCATCGACCTCGACGTTCGGATCGGTGAAATTGAGCGCGATGAACTCGGTATCCCCCCCCACGGCATAGACCGTCTTGCCTTTGCCACCCTTCTCCAGGCGCAGCAGAACATCGTCCTCGACTTGGATGTTCCAGCCGAAATCATATTCGCCGGTCTGGATCACCGCGCGCGCCGCCGAGACGGCGTCGCCGCCGCCCTTCATCTCGATCGAATCGAAATAGGGCCGGTTGGCCATGTGGTAGTCGGGATTGATCACGCCGCGGATGAGGTCGCCCGGCTTGAACTCGACGAACTTGTAGGGGCCGGTGCCCACTGGTGCGAGATTGGTCGGAGCCTCACGCGATTTCGAGCCGATGAAATCGGCGAACAGATGTTTCGGCAGGATCTGGCCTGCTCCCGCACCGACGAAGGCATCGGCCCAGAACGGAGTCGACTTGGGAAAGGTGATCTTGACCGTCAGATCGTCGATCTTCTCGACCGTGATATCGCGATAGACACCGATCGTGACGGCTGCGGTCGCGGGGTCCTTGGCATACTGCCATGTAAACACGAGGTCGTCGGCCGTGAACGGCTTGCCGTCGTGCCACTTCACGCCGGGCTTCAGCTTCCAGGTCACCGACTTGCCGTCGGCCGCGAGCAGGCCGTTCTGGATGGACGGAATCTCCGTCGCCAGCACCAGCTTCATGTTGCCGTCCGGATCCCAACAGGCGAGCGGCTCGTAGAACAGGCGCGAGCCATCCTGGTCCTTGGTGCCGGTGGCGAAATGCGGGTTGAGCAGGGTCGGGCCCTGCCACCACAGCAGCTTCAGCGCACCGCCGCCGCCACGCTTGGTCGGCTTGTATGTCGAGGCGCCCTCGGCCATGGCAACGCCGCCGAGCGCGAGGATCTGATTGGCGAGGGGAGCGGTGAGACCGACAGCGACCATGCGCTTGATGAAGGCGCGGCGATCCATTCGCCCGTCCTTCACGTCGCCGATCATCGAACGCAGTTCTTTATCCAGCATGGTTGTCCCCCGTCTGGTTCCCGTATGGATGAAGGCAGCCGCGGGGCGGCCGCCGGGTTTTGGCTCGCGGTAGATGGCACACCGAATGGGCCGCGCGTCAACTGCGACCGTGTGTATGCAAACAGTGTTGTGGCTGTCTGTTGGGCAAAACCATGTTCCGCAGCCCAAGCGTTCGGCAATCCGGCGCTAAAACACGCCGGATTCCGCGTTGCACTGCAGAAAATTTGTTCGCCACATCAGACGAAGTATCGAGGCGAAATTCTACGCCACGGACATGTTGAGCGGCGGCGCCACGTGGTCCGGCAGCGGGCAGACATAAGGTGTCTTGGCAGTCCGCTTCTTGAGGTCAGCCTTGGCGGCCTTGATCAGCTCCGGATCCGTCAGCGCCTTGATGCCGATACCCGCCATCGCCTTGGCAGCCTGCACCATCGCCTTGTGGGCGTGTCCGCTCTTGCCCTGCGCCACCACCTGCCAGGTGTGGAACGGCGTGCCGATTGCAACCGTCGGTGCGTGAACCTGCACGGTCGGCACGACCCAGCTCACATCGCCGACGTCGGTCGAGCCGACCAGCGGGTTGCGCTTGGCATCGAGCGGCACCAGGAAGTCGGCCAGCGGCCGATCGGTCGGCTCCATGCCGATCGCGTAATAGACCGACGCGATGTCCTTGTCGCTCAGCGTCGCGCGGATCTGGCTGGCAAAACCCTTGTCCGCGTCGTCGAAATGCGGCGGTCCGAGCTCTTCCATGACCCGATGCAGCGCCTGCTCCAGCGGCGTGTTCGGCAGGATGTTGGAGACCGCGGAGATGATCTTCATCTCGACCTTGGTCTCGGTCATCAACGCTGCGCCATCTGCGATCTTGCTCACGCGTCCGACGAGCTCGTTCATGCCGGGCAGATCGCGGGCGCGGATCGAGTAGCGCACGCGCGCATGCGCCTGCACCACGTTGGGGGCAATGCCGCCGGTGTCCAGCAACGCGTAATGCACGCGCGCATCGCTCGGCATGTGCTCGCGCATGTAGTTCACGCCGACATTCATCAATTCCACCGCGTCGAGCGCGGAGCGGCCGAGATGCGGGGAAGCCGCGGCATGCGAGGTGCGGCCGGTAAAGATGAAGTCTGCGCGCGTGTTGGCGAGCGACGGCGTCACCGCCACTTCCCAGAAGCTGTGCGGATGCCAGGTGATGGCGATGTCGGCATCCTCGAATGCACCGGAGCGCACCATGAACGCTTTTGCCGCGCCGCCCTCTTCGGCCGGGCAGCCGTAATAGCGCACGCGGCCCGGCACCTTGTTCTCGGCGAGCCAGTCCTTCACCGCGGTGGCGGCGAGCAGCGCCGCGGAACCGAGCAGATTGTGACCGCAGCCATGGCCGTGGCCGCCGGTCTCGACCGGACGGTGCTCGGCAACGCCGGCCTCCTGGCTGAGGCCCGGCAGCGCATCATATTCACCCATGAAGGCAATGACCGGTCCGCCCTCACCCCATTCGCCCAACACCGCGGTCGGAATGCCCGCGACCTGCTCGGTGATGCGGAAACCCTGGTGGCGGAGCTCGGCGAGATGCTCGGCGGCGGACCGCGCTTCGGTGTAGCAGACCTCCGGCATGCCCCAGACCTTGTCGCTGAGGTCGATGAAACGCGCCTTGATCGTGTCGATGCCACGCCAGATGTCGCTGCGATTGTCCATGCTTCGGTCCGTGATCCCTGGGTCAAACGAAGCGGCAATGGTTAGCAGCTTCACTGCATGGCGCCTAGCACCTCGCCGGACACCAGCCATGCGGCGGATGCCGGATCGAACGACCACCTGCTTGCCGACCGCGCGCGAACCGCCCCGTACATTTCGAATATTTCACGCGGCGTTCTCCGGAATAGTTGGGGGACGAGGCTTTCAAGACGGCCTCCACCGGCCTAAATTATGCGTGCTTCGCGCGTCTTTCCGCTAGCCGCGGCGGGCGATGCACTCAGCCAGGAGAACTCCATGCCCGCCCTGACCGAATGGAGAGTGCCGCCGGCCAATCAGCCGCGTGCGAGCGATTACGGTTTCGATCTCGACCGCGCGCTAGCCTCCGTCGTCGGCCTGCACGCCATCATCCCACCAGACGCCTTCAGCGCCGAGACGCTGGGCACCGAACGCGCCGGCAATGGCGTCGTGATCGACGAGGGGCTGGTGCTCACCATCGGTTATCTCATCACCGAAGCCGAGTCCGTGTGGCTGCATGTCGGCGACGGGCGCGTGGTGGAGGGACATGTGCTCGGCTTCGATTCCGTCACCGGCTTTGGCCTGGTGCAGGCGCTCGGCCGGCTCGACGTCGAACCCTTGCCGCTAGGCATCTCGGCCGAGACCCGGCTCGGCGACCGCGTCGTGGTCGGCGGCGCCGGCGGACGCACGCGCTCGGTCGCGAGCCAGATCGTGGCCAAGCAGGAATTCGCAGGCTACTGGGAATATCTGCTGGACGAGGCCATCTTCACCCATCCCGCGCACCCGAACTGGGGCGGCACGGCGCTCCTCAACGAGCGCGGCGAGTTGATCGGCATCGGCTCGCTCCAGCTCGAACGCGAACGCGACGGCAAGGCCGAGCACGTCAACATGATCGTGCCGATCGACCTGTTGAAACCCATCCTTGACGATCTGCGCAGGTTCGGCCGCGTCAACAAGCCGGCACGGCCGTGGCTCGGACTGTTTTCGACCGAGATCGACAACCGCGTGGTGGTGATCGGGATCTCCGCCAACGGTCCGGCCGCTCGTGCCGAGCTCAAGACCGGCGACGTCATCCTCGCTGTCGACGGCGAGAAGGTGACGAGCCAGACCGGCTTTTACAAGAAGCTGTGGGGGCTCGGCGCCGCCGGTGTCGACGTGCCGCTGACCGTGCACCATGAGGGCGTCACCTTCGACGTCACCGTGACCTCGACCGATCGCTTCAAGCTCTTGAAGGCGCCGAAGCTGCACTGACAAACCGAACCAAGGCAAGGACAAGCGGCGATGAGCGAGGCGGTCATCGACGACATCGTGACCGTGCTGCCGCGGCTGCTCAATGCACTGGAAGCACTCGGCTTCTTCGCCCGGCATCTGCATCCGCCGGCCTTTGGCTCGGTGATGAATGCGATCGGCACGCCGGACGAGACGCTGCAAACGGCGCGCACGGCGATCGGCGCCTGGCCGGAGCAGTTCGCCGGACTGCGCGAGCGGCTCGATCGCGCCTGCGACGAGACGCTCGCCGCCTTTGCCGGCATCCGCGAGGTCGAGCGCGGCAACGGCGATCTCGTCGCCGTCTTCCGCGCGATGCGCCACGTGCCGCGCGCCCAGGAGGCACTCTATCCGCTGGCGGTGCAGTTTCCGCCGGTGAGCAGCTTCTTCCTCAACGCCGCCAATCGCGAGAATACCGACCTGCTGTCGCGGCTGGAAGCAGTCCAAGGCGAGCACAGCGGAATCTTCCACGATCACAACGAGCCCGGCACCCGCGGCGGCTTTTCGGTCTACGTGCCCGAATATTACACGCCCGACCGCGCCATGCCGCTGGTGATGGCGCTGCATGGCGGCAGCGGCAACGGCCGCGGTTTTCTGTGGAGCTGGCTGCGCGACGCCCGCACCCTGGGCGCGATCCTGGTGACGCCGACCGCGACCGGCCCGACCTGGGCGCTGATGGGTGGCGATTCCGACACACCAAACCTCATGCGGATTCTCGAAACCGTGCGCGGCCGCTGGACCATCGACGCCTCGCGCATGCTGCTGACCGGCATGAGCGACGGCGGCACCTTCTGCTACGTCACCGGGCTCGATGGCGCCTCGCCTTTCACGCATCTCGCGCCGGTGTCGGCGACCTTCCATCCGTTGATGGCCGAAATGGCCGACGCCGCACGCCTGCAGCGCCTGCCGATCTTCATCACCCACGGCAAGCTCGACTGGATGTTTCCGGTGCAGACCGCGCGGCAGACGCAGGCGGCCCTCTCCGCCGCCGGCGCCGATGTCGTCTATCGCGAAATCGACGACCTCAGCCACACCTATCCGCGCGAGATCAACGTGGAGCTGGTGGAGTGGCTGAATGGAGAATGAACAACCTCTCCTTGCCTGCGCCGTACTGCTGCGGAACCATCACTCCGGGCCGACGTTATCGCCCGTCACCGGAGGTTCGCCATGCAGACTTTTTTCGGAATGATCTTGGGAGCGCTGCTGCTCGGCTGCGGCGTGTACGTGTATGACTCGATGCAAACATCGTCGGTCGCCAACGGCGAGGTCGCGACGGCCAATCGCACCATCGTGAACTGGGACGTCGCCAAGGCCGACTGGAACGCGCTGCAGGATCGCGCGCACAAGGACTGGGTCCGCATCTCGTCCAAATAACTTCTCGAAGTAACGCCACCGACCAATGAACAAGGCGCCGTCGCGGCTCGCGGCGGCGCCTTTGCGTTGCTGGCGATCGGCGCGTCAGTTCATCTTGGCCTTGCGGGCGTCGGCGATGACCTGTTCGAACTCGGTCATGCTCAGAACGCCCGGTACGCGGTACTTGCCGACGATAAAGGACGGTGTGCCGCGGAAGCCGAAGGCTTCAGCCTGGTCGTTGTTGCGCTTGAGCACGGCATCGATGTCCTTGGCGCGATCGGCAAGGTCGCGCTTCAGGCGATCCATGTCGACACCGGCAGACGCGAGCAGCTCGTTGATACGCGGCTCGGTCAGGCGCGAGCTCACAGCCATCATGGCGTCATGGGCCTGATGGTACTTGTCTTGATATTTGGCCGCGAGCGCGATCCGCGCCGCCGTGACCGAGACCGGTCCGAGGATCGGCCAGTCCTTCATCACCAGCCTGACCTTGCCGTCGTCCTGGACGACCTGGCGCAGCTCGGGCTCGAGCTTGCGGCAATAGGGACAATTGTAGTCGGACCATTCGATGATGCTGATATTGCCGTCGGGATTTCCGGCGACAGGAACATCGGGATCGCGCAGCACCTTGGCTTCGGTCAGCACCTCGTCATCGTCGGTAGCCGCACGCGCCAAGGTAATCCCGCCGGTCGCGGCGAGAGCGCCCGCCCCGATCAGCGTCAGCGCCGCGCGCCGCGTCGGCACAAGGCCCTTGTTCCTGAATTCAGCCATATCTCGTCCCGTTTCGGTCCCATCGCCGCAAATACGGTTCGGGACCGGGAAATGTTACGGGTCATATAGAGCGTTGCGGGCGCGATGTCACCGCGATGCTATGCGCGGACCGGGGCCGCCACCTGCGATGCCGTAGCCCGGGGCAGCATCGCCATCAGCGTTCCGGTCATGGTGGCAATCAGCGTGGTCTTGCCGTCATGCTCGGCAAACGCCCTGGCCTCGCAGAAGGTCAGCGTACGGCCTGGCTTGACGACTTCGGCCTTGAAAACGAAACGCTCGCCGCGGGCTGGCGCGAGCAGCGTGGTCTTGAACTCGACGGTAAGGATATCCGCCTCGCGCGGCATCAAGGTGAAGGCGGCAACGCCGCAGGCGTTGTCGAGCCCCGCCGTGATGATGCCGGCATGAACAAAGCCGTTCTGCTGCGTGAAAGCCCTCGAGTGCAGCATTGCCAGTTCGACCTCGCCCGGCGCAAGGCGGACGATCACGATGCCGAGCGTGTGCATCGCCGTCTGGCCGTCGAACATGGCGATGGCCGCCGCGCGATAGCCCGGGTTTTTCGGCTCGAATGCGGCCATGGTTCAGACCTCGGCGGGTGCAGCGAGATGCCTCGAGGCGATCTCGCGGATGGCATCCATGAACGGCACCGATTTGCGCTGGCTGCGATCCATGTGCACGCCCGTGATCTCGCAAAACGCGGCGATCTCGCCGGTCTCGGCGTTGGCCATGTCGTGCCGGAAGCAGATCGACTTGTCGCGAAGCTCGAGCAGATGGCTGCGGATCTCGACGATGTCGCCGGCGAGGAGCTCGCGCCTGTAGGTGATGTTCTGCTGCACGGCGGCCATGCCGCGGCCGGAGCTGCGCAGATAGCTCGGCGTCAGTCCGAGGCGGGCGAACAGATTCCAGTTGGCCTCGTCGAATTTGCCGACATACCACATGATGTTCATGTGGCCGACGTGATCGCATTGCCACGGATAGACCGTGCCGCGATAGGTCGCCCCCTGCGCCATCGCCAGTCCTCCCTTGTTCTTTTCCGCCCTTCGATCTTTGATACGGTAGCGTATCAAGGTGCCCTCGCGTTAGCAATACGGCACCGTATCAAGAACCGGTGAGGCTTCCTTCATGAGCGACGGCAAGGGTGACGTCTGGGTCGAGGCGGGGTTTACCGAACTCGCGCGCTCGGGAGTCGAGGGGGTGCGGGTCGAGGTGCTGGCCAAGAACCTCGGCGTCACCAAGGGCGGCTTCTACCGCCGCTTCGCCGACCGTGCCGCGCTACTCGGCGCCATGCTGGAGCGCTGGCGCGAGGGGCGCTCGGCGGCGATCGCTCAGCAGACGAGCCTCGACGGGCAGAAACCCCGCGATCGGCTGAGGGCCGTGATCCAGCTTTATTCCGAGCGGCTCAATCCGGAGGGCATGGCGATCGAGCTGGCGATCCGGCAATGGGCCCGCTCGGACGAGAGCGCCGCAGCAGCGGTAGCGAACGTGGACGCGGCGCGGCTCAAGCATGTCGCTGAGCTCTATCGCGCGACTGGCCTCGAAGCCGACGAGGCGGAAGCACAGGCCTTCCTGTTCTACTGCTTCATCTTCGGCCAGAGCCTGCTGTTCGTCGAGCGCAGCCCGCGCAAGCGCACGCACCTGGTGGCGAAATCGGCCGAGAAGCTGTTGGGCTAGGCCATCGGATCAAGCGAAATGGCCGGAGCTTTGCTCCGGCCATCGCATCAGGTCGAAGCTCAGGCGGCGCCCTTCAGCTTCTTGTTGCATTCACTGTAATAGCCGCCGCCCTTCTCGATCCACTTCATGCCGCCATTGCCATTGGTGGTCTTGTTGGCGTTGTACTGGTCGACGCAGGTGTGGAGGCGCGCCTTGCCGGCGGTCTCCTTGGCATATTTCGGATCGACCGCGTTCGGATAGATCGCGGGGCCGGCCGGCAGGGTCGGCGCGGCAGCGGGGGCGGCCTCCTTCTTCGCCTGCTTCGGCTCGGCGGGAGCGGCAGGCGCGGCCGCGGTCGGCGCAGCCGCAGGCGTCGCGTCCGCACCGCACTGGGCCTTGCGGAAGTCATTCCACTTCGTGGTGCCGAGCGAGCCGTCCTTCTTGGCGGCCTGGTATTTCGCGCTGCACTCCTGCGAGGTCAGAGCCTGCGCCGGCGCGCTCACCACCAGCGCCGCGAAGCCCGACAAAGCCACCGCACACAGCAATTTTGATCGAATGGTCATCCTTGGGTCTCCTCCTTGGTCTTCCCCCGGGGGAAGTGAAACGAGGATTGCTATCCTAGCGTGCCGGCGATTGGCGACAAGGAAGCGATGGCTCCTGCCGCCAAAATATAGTGATCCCGCCGGTTCGGATTATTCATGTCGCGTTCAGCAAGGCGAGCCGACGGTCCCAACCCTTCGCCATTCTCGCAAGATGAGTGCAACACCATGACCTTCACGTCTCGCCTCGCCGTCGTCGCCCTCGCCTCCCTGCTCGCCACCGGCACTGCCTTCGCGCAGACCGCCGCGCCGGCGGCCAAGACCGACGCAGCTACCACCGCCGACAAGAAGGTAACGAAGGAGCGCTCGGCCGAGTCGCTCGAATGCTCGAAGCAGGCGGACGCCAAGGGGCTGAAGGGCAAGGAGCGCAAGAAATTCCGCCGCGAGTGCAAGAAGGAAGCGAAGGCCGGCACCGCCGCCCCCGCGGCCGACAAGAAGTAAATCCGGCACAATACGGTTCGCGAGGGTCGGCGAGTGGCGCGCGCATTGCGGCATGACGAGCCTGCAATTGTGCGCCTCTCGCTGATTTGCGATAAGGTGGCGTGAAGCAAATCACCGCCTCCCTGCCGTTCGAATGGCCGAGCCGTGCCAAGATCTTGAGCACGGTGGAGACGCTCGTCATCGGCTCCGCCGGAGGCCTCGTGTTTCTGCTCGCGGGCCTGCCCGGCGGGTTGATCTCGGGCTCGATGATCGCGGTCGGGATCGCCGCGGTCGCCGGCCGCCAGCTGGCGCTGCCGCCGATCCTGACCCAGACCGTGCTGGTGCTGCTCGGCATCTCGCTGGGATCGGTCGTCTCGCGCCACCTGCTGCAACAGGTCAGCGCGTATCCGCTCACCATCGGCCTGCTTGCGCTCGCGACCTTCTGCTCGACCTTCGGCTCGAGCTATTACCTCCAGCGTGTCCACGGCTGGGACCGCACCTCGGCCTTCCTCGCCGGCAGTCCCGGCGCGCTGTCGCAGATCACGATTTTGGCGGTCGAGCGCGGCGCCGACCTGCCGGGCATTGCGGTGGTGCAGACCATGCGCGTCATCATCCTCACCGCGGCGCTGCCACTGGTGCTGGCGCTCGCCGGCGTGGCGCCCTCCGTCGCGCCATCGCTGACGACGACGATTGCCTCGCCGCTCGACCTCGTCGAACTGGTCGCGGCCTCACTGGCCGCGGCACTCCTGCTGCGCCTGATCAGGTTTCCGGCGAGCTGGATGTTCGGCGCGATGATCGGCTCCAGCGTGCTGCATGGCGCAGGCTGGGTCGAGGGCGGCCTGCCGGACTGGGTGCGCGGCGTGGCGCTGGTCGGCATCGGCGCCCTGATCGGCAGCCGCTTCGCGCGGATGCGGATCAGGACGCTCGCCGGCCACATCAACGCGGCGCTGGGCTCGTTTGCGGTGGCCATCGCCGTCTCCGCGATCTTCGTCGGCATCGTGGCGCTCACCACGCAGGTGAAGTTCTCGGACGTCGTGGTCGCCTACGCGCCGGGCGCGATGGACGCCATGCTGGCACTGGCCCTGACGCTGCACATCGACCCGATCTTCGTCGGCGCCCATCATCTGTCGCGCTTCGTGTTCGTGACGATCGCGACGCCGGGTATCGTGCACCTGTTCGGGCGCACGCAGGACGACGTGGACGACTAAGCTCTAGCGCTTCGCCGTTGCCACGAATCCCCAAGCGGCGGTCGCGGCCATGAGCAGCGAGATCAGCACGTTGTAACCGGCGAGGGAGAGCCCGAGGAAGCGCCACTGCACCTCGTCGCAGCGCACCACCTTCACGGTGTCGAGCTTCGACAGGAGATCGGCGGCATTGCCGAGCTTGACGACGGGACCGGAGCAGTCGGTCGGTCCCTTCCAGAAACCCCATTCGACGCCGGAGTGATAGGTGCCGAGCCCGGCATTGGCGAGGGTCGCCAGCGCCAGGATCGCGAGGGCCGCGAGCAGCAGCGGCCGCGGCGCGCCGCTCCGCGCCGCAAGCGCCGTGAGCGCGCCAAGCGGGATCGCGAGATAATAGGCGTAACGCTGCTCGAGGCAGAGCGGACAGGGCAGGATCTCCAGCACGAGCTGGAAGAACCAGGCGCCCGCGATCGTGGCTGCCGCAATCAGCGTGACGAGCAGCGAAGCGGTCAGCGCGGGGTTCGTGGCCGCCGGTTTGAACGCAGGTATTGCGGCACTCTGGGTCGTCACGGCAGCCTCTTCGGATGGGTCGCGCTCCCAAGCCTCTAGCCCCGGCCCATGCGGCTGTCGAGAACAGCCGGGATCACTTTGGCGCGGGTTGACCCCGCTTTGTCCATAGCTATAGTCCGCCGGCTTCGCGACGCCCTGTTTGGGGCCGACCGAGGGCCCCTGTGGCGGAACTGGTAGACGCGCTCGACTCAAAATCGAGTTCCGCAAGGAGTGCTGGTTCGATTCCGGCCAGGGGCACCAGCCTTCGCTGCTTCGCAGCTACGGCTTGGCAAGCCAGGCGCAATCCTATCCATGCGAAGCGGTGAAGGCTGTCCCGCCGAAGCCTTGGCGAAGGCGGACTGGTTCAACGAATCCAGCCCCTCCCCTCCCTGGCAATCGTCACACCTGCACTGTATAAGCCGGTAGCTTCTTCTCTCATTCGAAGGAGCTCATATGAACGACCTGCACGCGTGGCTTTCACAGCAGCACCACGGTTTGCGGACCTTCCGTATCTTCCAGCAAAAGCTCGAGACGCTCGGCCGGGACGATCCCGAACAGCGCGGCCTGTGCCGCCTGTTGAGCGGTCTCGTCGGCAGCTATGTCGAGACATTCGACGAAGCCCCGCTGCCCGTCGAAATCGCTGACGGCGCCTATCATCGCCTGCTGACGCTGGTCGCGAGCCTCGATCTCGAGGGCGACCCCAGCCGGCGGCTCGCCGACATCAATCGGGTTGCAACCTGCGAACTCTGGCACTGACGGCGCGTGCGGCCGTACGGCCCGCATCCGGGTCCTGAGACACTTCGCCAGCAGAGAGCCGCGTACTTCCCGGCACGAGCCTCCCTCGCCGGGTTCGACTTCGCCGCGCCTATCCCTATATCGTGTGGCAATTCAGATCGATGCAGCGAGCAGCTCGGATGGCCAGGGGACGCACGACGCAAGCGGACGCCGACGACCTTCCCCGCTATTTCGTCTGGGTCCGGGGTCTCGAAGGCCCCGAGCCGCAGAAATGGAGGGCGATGGATTTCGGCGTCGGCGACTGGAAGCGGCCGCTGGTGCTGGCCTTTCTGGCGCTGCCCGAGGACGAACGGCAACTGTCGCTGTCGATGCTGGCCCGGCGCTATCCGCCGCCAAGGGTGGAAAGTTCATAGAGTGCGGTCTCGCTACTTCCCGCGTGCCGCCGTCGGCGTCAGCCCGAACCTCCGGCGGAAGCAGCGGTTGAAATAAGAGAGGTCGTTGAAGCCGCAGGCGAAGGCAATGTCGCTGATGCGACCTTCGCGATGGGCGAGAAGATCGGCCGCCTTGCGCAGGCGGAGCTCGTTGAGGCGCGTGGTGAAGCTGGCGCCGGCCTCGAACAGCAACTCGTTGACGTACCGTTCGGAGAGACCGGCTGCGGCGGCTAACCTCTGCGCGGAAAAATCCGGTTCGTGGAAGCGCGCCTCGAGGATCGTCAGCACGGCCTTGACCCGTACGGTGCGCAGGCCCCGGCGTCGCGCCGCAGTCGCGATATCGCTGCGGGCGCCGAGACCGATCGCGGCGAGGTCGAGCAGGTGCGCAGCGATTGCCATTCCGGCTTCGTCCGCCGCCGTTGAATGACGCAGCAGGAGATCGCTGTAGTCCATGGCCAGCGACAATGCTCCGCCGGGCTCGAGCTCGCAGCCGACAAGATCGTCGACGTCGGCGACCATCGCACGCAGCGTATCGACCGGCAGATGCACGTTGGTGAAGCGCTTGTGGCTTGCGCCGTCGGCGGCAAAGAACGGCTCGTCGAGCTTGAGCAGCACCATCGATCCCGGCCGCATGGTGAATTCGCGGCCGCGATGAACCACCTGCGAAGAGCGGTCGCCCGTGTTGCGCGCGAGGC
Organism: Bradyrhizobium sp. SZCCT0153; assembly: GCF_018129995.1. Lineage (GTDB taxonomy): Bacteria > Pseudomonadota > Alphaproteobacteria > Rhizobiales > Xanthobacteraceae > Bradyrhizobium > Bradyrhizobium japonicum_G. Next base: position 268,907 of record NZ_JAFCKS010000001.1, on the reverse strand, counting down.
AAAAGCGGTCGTCGCCGGTCTCGAGCACCTGGCGTTTTTCCCGCCGAACCGTCACGAAGCTGCCGTCGCAGCGCCCGAGCATGGTGGTGCCGATGTGGATCGAGTTCATCGTGGCGCGGAACGGCACGTCGGAGGCCGGATCGAGCTCGCCGGTGTTGGAGAAATGCTCGAACAGCTCGGCGAAGCGGATGAAGCGCTGCCGGTCGGACAGGTCCTGCGGCAGCATGTCTGTCGAGAGCGCCTTCCTGATGACGGACATCGAAAGAATTTCCAAGAAAGACTTTTGGGAAAAGCTCGTGCACGAAAGCGTGCCGAAGTCTGTCCAGGCCTGAAACGAACGCCTGTTGAAGCCCGGCGAGCGCAGGGTATCAGCACGCCAACGTGAATCAAGCTGCGCCGGTCAGTCCAAGCCTCGACGCCGCCGGCGCCGGACAGTCCAAGACTGACTGCACGGGCGAGCCCTATTCAAGCGGCGGATGCGGCATTCCGCGACATGACGGACTGCGTCCGGGCAAACGGGCGGCCTCAGCCTGACGCCCGCTGGAGGAGAAGAAGACATGCGAACCTCTCTACCCCGCAGCCTCGTGCTCGGCGGCGGCATCGCGACCAGCCTCTGCGTCGGTTACGCGCTGGGCGCGCAGCCGCACATGGACCAAGCCATCGCGATCCTGCAATCCGCCCGCGCCGAGCTCGGCAAGGCCGAGCCGAACAAGGGCGGCCATCGCGAGAAAGCGCTCGGGCTGATCGACCAGGCGATCGCCGAGGTGCGCGCCGGCATTGCGTTCGCCGCCGGCCATTGAAGCAACGGCATTCGGGAGCACAAGACATGATGCGAACCATGTTCGCCGCAGCCCTCGCGCTCGGCGCAATCACGGGCTCTGCCGAGGCCATGCCGCTCGCCTCGCCCGGCGGGAGCGCGAATGGCGACGTCATCGCGGTCGCCGGCGGCTGCGGCCCCGGCTGGCACCGCGGCCCCAATGGCGGCTGCCTCAGAAATTACGCCAACCCGGCCGCGCATGCCTGCCCGCGCGGCTACCATATCGGCCCCGGCGGCGCGTGCCGCGGCAATGGCAGGTAGAGGCCAGGCCCATGACCAGCGACACCATGCACATCACGATGCAGCGGTTTCCGGTGTCGCCGCCTTGGCCCCCCTGATTATTCGGCCCCCATGATTATGGGTGTCGCGGCGTCCGCGCCGCCGCTAAAGTTGGCCTTGCGCCGCGGGGGACACGCGGTGCAGGACGATGAACATGAGCGAACAGGGCGAGACGGGTGAAGCCATCACCATCCTCCTCGTCGAGGACGACGCGCCGACCTGCTGGCGGCTCCAGGACGCGCTGGTCAAGACCGGCTACGAGGTGCGCAGCGCCGGCACGCTCGCCGAGGCCCGCACCGGACTCGGCGAGCGTGCGCCGCGTGTGCTGCTGACCGATCTGCGGCTGCCCGACGGCCATGGCGTCGAGCTGATCCGCGAGACAAGGCAGCGCTTTCCCGACACCGAGATCATGGTGATCTCGGCGCTCGGCGACGAGGAGAGTGTCATCTCCGCGATCACGGTCGGCGCCACCGGCTATCTCCTGAAGGATGCGTTCCCCACCGATATCGCCACCACCGTGCGCGATCTGGTCGCCGGCCATTCGCCGATCTCGGCCTCGATTGCCCGCTTCATCGTGCGCAGAACGCAAGGTGCCGCGCAGAATTCGGCCGAGCCTCCGCCGGGTCCCGTGCTCAATACCGCCAGACTCACTCCACGCGAGATCGACATCCTCTGGGGCATCGCAAAAGGGTTCAGCTACGCCGAGATCGCGAGCCATCTCGGCCTTTCCAGGCAGACCGTACCCGGCCACATCAAGAACATCTATCGCAAGCTCGAAGTGCACACCCGTAGCGAAGCGGTGTTCGAGGCGGTGCAGCAGGGCCTGATCAAGCTGTGAGCGAGATCGCGGCAAAGGCAGCGGTCAAACCCGCGCGGCGCCGGCTGCTGGCCTCGCGCCTTGTGCCTTATCTGCTGATCCAGGCGCTGATCGTGGTCGCCACCATCCTCGGGCTGCGGCTGCTCCAGCCCAGCGATCCCGACGCTTTTGCGTTGGGCGAATTCTCGCTGCGGGAGGACGGCGTGGCGCGCCCCGTGATGCTGCCGCATTTCACCTCGTCACGCTATTCGCTCGCCGACCCACCGCTCTACACCGGCGCCTTCACGTTCCGCCGCGGCGATGCAGCGCCCGGATGGTCGGTATTCCTGCCGCGCTTCAGCAACGCGGTGGAGGTCGCCGTCAACGGCGTCGTCGTCCTGGATTCCCGGCGCGATGCCAATGCCAACCGGCCCGACCGGAACACACCCCAGATCGCAGCGATCCCGTCCTCGCTGCTGCGCGAGGGGGCGAACGAGATCACGGTGCGGCTGCTGGTGTGGGGACCGCTCAAGGGCTTTCTCGACACCGTCTATGTCGGCCCGGATGCCGCCTTGCGGCCCGCCTATGAAACACGCACGCTGCTGTTCGTCACATTGCCCGTGGTGTTCTCCGCCTGGCAGTCGATCCTCGCCGTCATCCTCGCCATCATGTGGCTGATGCGCCGCCGCGAGCCGGTCTATGGCGTGCTGGCCGCGGCAATGGTGCTCGGCGTCATCCAGGCCTTCTCGCCGCCGCCGGTGCCGCCGGCCACGGTATCCCGGCTCGCCGCCGTGCTGCTGGCGTCCGCTCCGATGGAGAGTGCGCTGATCGTGGTGTTCGGCGTGCTGTTCTTCGGCTGGCGCTGGCCGCGCTACGGCACACTGCTGTTCGCGCCGGGGATTGTCGTGTTCGTCGTCGGACTGATCGCCGGCCCGCCGCTGCCGCGCATTCTCTTTCTCGTTCTCGGCATCCCGACGGTCGGGGTCTGCCTGTTCCTGATGGCCTGCGTGACCGCGGCCGCGGTGGTGCGGCGGCAGGACGCGGCCAGCTTCACGCTCGGCTGCGCGGTGTCGATCGTGCTGACCTGTTGGGTCCACGACATGCTGTCGGTGTTCGAGATCATGTCCAACGAGCGCATCTTCGTCTCGCGCCTGTCCTATTCGGCGATGCTGGTCGCGATCGGCGCCGGCCTGACCTGGCGCTTCGCCCGCGCGTTGAACCAGGTCGACAGTTTTGCAGGCCAGCTCGTGACGCGCGTGCGAGAGGTCGAGGAGCGGCTGAAGGCGAGCTTCGTCCGCGAGGAGGCGCGCGCCCGCGCCGCCGCGCTCGCCGATGAGCGCACGCGGCTGATGCGGGACCTGCATGACGGCCTCGGCGGCCAGCTGGTCAGCATCGTCGCACTCTCCGAGCGCGGCCATGAGGGCCCGACCATCACCGACGCCGCCCGCGCCGCGCTGAAGGACCTCCGCCTCGTCATAGATTCCATGGACGACATCGGCGGCGACCTGATGCTTGCACTCGGTTCCTGGCGCGAACGTGCGACCGCGCAGTTGCGACCGCACGACATCGCGCTCGACTGGCACGTGGCGACGCCACAGGGGCTGCCGCTGCATCCCGAGCTCAGGCCATGGCACGTCATCCAGATCGTGCGCATCCTCGACGAAGCCGTGACCAATGCGGTCAAGCACGCCCAGGCCCGCCACATCACCGTCACCATCGAGACGCGTGGCGATGGCCAGGGGGATGGTCAAGCGGGTGGTCATGGTGGTCGTGGGCCGTATGGCGTGATCAGCGTTGCCGACGACGGCAAGGGTTTCGCGCTCGCCGGCGAGGTTGCGAGCGCAGGCCAGACCGCGCGCGGCCTGCGCAACATGAGGAGCCGCGCCGCGCGCTGCGGGGCGGCGTTCGATCTGCATTCGGATTCCTCGGGGACGCGCGTGCGGCTGCAACTGCCGCAGATTTTTCCCGACAGCGATGCCGCCGCGAGCTGAAAAGCCCCCTCTCCGAACGTGTGGGACGCGCGGAGAGAGGGACGGGCCGGATGTTTTGCCCGCGGAGGACGGAGGGTTCGTCCGCAAGGCTCCTTCGCCCGAACTCTTCTCCCTCATCCCTCATCCCTCATCCCTCATCCGCGTTCGCCAAAGCTTCGGCGGACAAGAGCGGGACGAGGTGAAGACAAGCTCAGCGCACGCCGACGCGATTGACCGGACCACCGCGATTCATCGGCGTGCCCGCGCGCACGCCAACACCGGGCGCACCGACACCGGGTGTCGCGACCGCGACCGCCGCAACCGGCGCTCCCGGCGCGACCACCACCGCCGCGGTCGGCCGCACCACGCAGCCCTTGGGCACGCCGACCGTCTTGCAATAGACCACCGCTTGCGCAGGGCTCGTGCCCATCGACACCATCGCCGCACCCGCCAGCGCCATGATCGTCAGCCCGGCGCTCAGCGCTCCCGCTCTTTTCGACATCTTGCTCTCCTGCTTCCCGTTCGGCGTCCCGATGCAATCACCGGGTCTCGCAGCCGACGTGCAGCCTGAATGGCAAAAGACGGCGGACAGATACATGCCATGAAAATGGGGGTACGGCAGCCTGATGGACCGGCCGACGCCATGAACATGGCATGGACCTGCGCCCGGCCTTCGCGAGATGGTCCGGCTCGTTCGATCCCAAGCGGGACCAACGACATTCCCAATGAGGTGCTCTATGAAGATTTCGGTTCTTGCCGCGCTGCTGCTCGCCGCCACCGCCCTGCGCGCCGCGGCGCAATCCGGCCCGACGCTGCAGGAGCAGATGGCCTGCCGCGGCGACGCTAGCAAATTCTGCGCTGAACATGTCGGCAAGCCGCCGCAGATGAACGCTTGCCTGCGCGAGAACAAGTCGAAGCTCTCCGATGCCTGCCGCAAGGTCGTCGAGTCGCGTGGGGGATGAGCACGGTTTCACCCTCCTCTGGAGGGAAGGGTGAGAGCGTACGATCGTTTCCGAAGCACAAATCTTGCAAGCGCTCCGCGGGATGAAGGTCTTCGCGGAGCGTTTCCCAATGTACGACACGATCATCGTAGGCGCCGGCTCGGCCGGCTGCGTGCTGGCCAACCGGCTGTCGGCCGATCCGCACCGCAAGGTGCTGGTGCTGGAGGCAGGCCGTGCGGCGCCGCTGGCGTCCGACATTCCGGCGGACTGGCCGACGATGTTCAACACCGCGGTCGACTGGGGCTATTACACCGAACCGCAAGCCGGCTGCCGCGGCCGGCGGATCTTCTGGCCGCGCGGCAAGATGGTCGGCGGCTCCGGCGCGATGAACGCGATGATCTATATCCGCGGCCTGCCCTCCGATTACGACGGCTGGGCGAAGGCAGGCTGCGCCGGCTGGGCGTGGCGCGACGTGCTGCCGAAGTTCATCGCGTTCGAGAACAATGCGCGCTTCATCGACGATCCCCTGCACGGCACGAGCGGGCCGCTGCACGTCGCCGACGTTCCCCATGTCGACCCGAACGAACTGAAATGGCTCGAGGCGGCACGGGCCGCAGGGCTCCCGTACAATCCCGATTTCAACGGCGCGACCCAGGAAGGCGCCGGCTTGTTCCAGTTCGTCATCAAGGACGGCGAGCGCTTCGGCACCGGCAAGGCCTATCTGCGGCCGGCGCTGACGCGGGCCAATCTCACGCTGAAGACAAGCGTGCGCGTCACCCGCATCATCATCGAGCGCTCCCGCGCGATCGGCGTCGAATATCTCGAGGACGGGCAGCCAAAGAGCGCCTTCGCAACCGGCGAGGTGGTGCTCGCCTCCGGGGCCATCAGCTCGGCACAACAATTGTTGCTGTCGGGCGTCGGCCCGGCTGACGAATTGAAGGCCGTCGGCGTCGACGTCGTGCATGAGCTGGCAGGCGTCGGCAAGGATCTCCAGGACCACATCAACATTCCCATCACCTTCTACACGAAGGAGAAGATCGGCGTCGGTGCCTGGACCGACGAGAGTCTCGCCGCGAGCCTTGCGGAATGGCAGGCGCACCGCAGCGGCCCGCGCACGTCTCCCTGGGTCGCCGCCGGCGCACATGTGCGGAGCCGTCCCGGCGTCGAGCCCGACCTTCAGCTCTACGGCGCGATCAGCCCGCACCGCGACTATGTTCGTTTCCTGTCGTCCAAGCCGGGCATCACGCTGCATGCGACCTTGCAGCGGCCGAACAGCCGCGGCCGGATCACGCTGCGCTCGTCGGACCCGATCGAGCATCCCGCGATCGACCCCGGCTATTTCTCGTCGGACGCCGGCGGCAACGACCTCGCGACCATGATCGAAGGCGTGCGCCTCAATCGTCGCATCGCCGCGCAATCACCGCTCAAGGAGATGGTCGCAAGCGAGGTGACGCCGAGCGCGGAAGCGGTGAGCGACAGCGAAATCGCCGACTATATTCGCGGTCATTGCACGACACTCTATCACGCCGCCTCGACCTGCCGGATGGGCACGGATGCCATGGCCGTCGTCGATCCGCAGCGCCTGCAGGTGCGCGGCATCGACGGCCTGCATGTCGCCGACGCCTCGGCGATCCCGATCATGATCTCCGGCAACATCCAGACGCCGACCATCCTGATCGCCGAATGCGCGGCGGCCGCGATTCTCGGCTGACGCACGGCTCAAGGCTTTTCGGCTCAACACTCCTGCGCGACCACGGGACAGGGCGAGCGCAGCTTCACGGGGTCGCGCGACCCTGCGGGCTAATTTAGTCTAGTCGTCGTCAGACCCGAACAGCCTGATCTGCGGGAAGCCGCCGCGCGGACGGCTTGCGACATCGCGCGCATCGGAATCCTCGCGGATGTTGCGCGCGACGTCGTCCCAATCCGTGCGGTCGCGCATACTTCGCGGCTCGCGCGAATCATAGTGACGGCGCTCGGCCCAACGGTCGCGGCGCTCCGTCCGGCGCCGTTCGGACGCGGCACGCTTCACGTCAGAATCCCTGGCTTTGGCGTAAGCGTTGTCGGGGGAGGATGACGGCTCGGTCGATGCCTGCCGCTCGGCAGGCTTTTCGACTTGCGGATGCGATGCCGGTGCCGGCCTGGGCGGCTCCACTGCGGCCGCTTGCGAAGGCTGTGGCGCCGGGGGCTCCGCGTTCGCCTGAGTGGTCTGCGTGTCGGGCTTTGCGGCTTCGGTTTTGGCGGCTTCGGACTTTTCTTCGGACTTCTTGTCAGACTTGGCTTCGGCCTGCGCCGGCGGGGCGATCATCGTGCCGAAGGCTTGCGAACCGGTGAGATATTGCAGGCGTTCGGATGGCGCGTCCGTCGTTGCGGGTTTGGCGGCTTCAGCGCGCTGCGCCAGCTTGCTCGTGTCCGGACCTTGCTTGGGCGAGACCGGATTCATGATATTGCCGGCGACAATGCCGCCGCCGAGACCGATGGCGATGGCCACGACGATGGTTCCGGCACCGACGAAATAGGCTGTCGAGGCGCGCATTGGTCCACTCCCTCTTTGGAGCGAGCAACGCTTGTCGATTGCCGGATGTTCCTGATACCGGTGCAGTTTCCGCAGGAACCTGCGCGTCAGATCTGCTGCGCGACCTTCTCGAGCCCGATGATGCGGGCGAGCTTGCGCACTTCCTCTTTCTGGTCGTCACGCAACTGGAACAGCAGCGGCATCGCCGCCGACTTCAACTGCTGGACCTCGTCGCAATTGGGATCGATCGGCACGGCCTGCCCATGTGGATTGGAGAGCTTGTTGGCCGAAATCTTGCGGACGACATTGCGCAGCGCGGCCTCGACCGAGGGCCAGTAATACTCCTGCGACGACGACAGTTTCAGGCGATCCTTGATGCCCGATATCTGAACGTCGGAGAGCAGCGAATAGGATTTCTGCGGCTGCGGCTTGGCCACGACCTTGGGCTTGGCCGGGACTTCGACCGCCGGAACCTCCGCCGCCGCGGGTGCCTCGTTCACATTCGCCTTGGGCATCGGGAAATCCGTCGGCGACGCAGCAGCGAACGCCTGGCGCAGCGGCTCGGTCAGCACCGGCATCCGTGACAGCTTGTCCGCGGGAACCTGCACCGGGTCGATCGCGGCCGAGGCCAGCGCCAGCGTCGGAACCAAGCGGTCGGCCTTGGCTGCGCGGTTGGTCGCGAGCGGCTTGGGCGGCGTCTGCGAGATCATTTCCGCGCTGACATCGGGCACGCTGTCGCGGCCGAGAATGGCGGTTGTGGCAGCGCCGAGGACGAGGAAACAGGTCAGCACGAGGATGGTGATGGCTCTGGACAAACGTCTCTCCGCGTCCGACTTCAAGTCCATGTGATCAGTGCCCGGAAACTAGGCGAAAATTAAGGCTTAAGCGTGCCATTGCGGCGGCAATCGCGCGGACTGCCGCGACATGATCAGAAAAATCCAACGAAATCAGGCGGCTAGCGCGAGATCGTAGGCGTCCTGGATGTCCGCTACGATCTCCGAGGCCTCCCAGACCGCGCGCGGCTCGACCGATTGCAGCGTCACCGTCCAATTGCCGCCCCGGCGGGTGCGGGGGACACTGAGGATGTCGAAGCGCACATTGCGGCACAACGGGTGGCGGGCCAGCGCATGCGCCACGCGAACGCGGATTTCGTCCAGCGAAGCTGCCGTCTTGGCGTTGAGAAAATCGAAGTCCATCGCCTGTCCCTCTCGGCCCCGATTGGCGGCCGTGAGGGGGATTCTGGGCTGGCGATGGTTAATCTGCCGTTAAACGCAGCGGACCGGAGGTATGCGGGATTAACTGTACTCGGGGCCGAAGCCCACTCTCCTCCCTGCACACATGCCGCGGGAAAGTCGACGCGCCGCAGCTTCCTCACCCGGGATTTTACGGGTTGTTGTGGCCCGCAAACAACAGCGCGCCACAGAGCGTGAAGAGGCGGTGCGCGGGCAATTGCCGGCGAATCTACGAATCAACTAGATCGCTGAACGGGGCTGGGAAGCGGAGTATCAAATGAGAGTCGCTTCCTTGGAAAGTGCGGTGGCTGCGGTCACGTTGATCACGGCTATCGTTGTGGTGCTGTGGGAGATCAAGATCTTCTACGGCATGTGAACTGGCAGGACGCTGGCGTCGAACAAGAGAGCCTCCGGACAAGAAGGGGTTCGCGACCAGGGCATCCCTTCCGCGGCGGCGGAAGTCTGCCATTCAAAGCCTGCCATTCAAATGGCACCGGGACTGGGCGCGGCCAAAGCCGTCACGCTCACCGCTTCTCGATCACCAGACTCTGCACGGCCCGGCCGAAATAGCCTTGCCTGTCTGCGAGCCGCGACATCGCGAGCCCGGCGCCATCCGGACCGATCCAGGAGTCCCCGTCGAGCAGGACCCATTCGCCGATCGGCTGGCGTGAAAAGCTCACGGTAAGGTCGGCGTTGATGTAGGTCCAGGCGCGAAAGTCGAGCGTCGAGGCGGTGCCGTTGGAAAAATCGGCCGCGACCACGGCGCGCATCGCCTGCGAGACCGCTTCGCCCTCGATCAGGGGATGGTCGACGCGAAACCAGATCGCGCCGGCCCCAGCCTGGCCGAAGCGGCCGCGCGCAGCACGCATCGAGACCGAACGCACGAACGGGCTGGTGGCGGCATGACCATCCTCGACCAGCGAATCCTCGGGCGCGGGCAACTCGACCGGCAGCGCCCTGATGTCGTCGGGCAGCGTCAGCGCCTGGCGCTTGATCTTGAGCACGGTGGCGCCGACCACCTGCACGCCGTCGGCAAGCAGCTTGATTTCGCAGAGCTGGATCTTGCGACCCTCGCGCAAGACCTCGGTCGCAATCGTCAGCGGCGCCACCGGAACGGGGCGCATCAGATCGATGGTGACGCGCGCGATATCCATCGGCACCGGGGTCGGAATGCGTTCGGCCGCCCACGTCACCAGCGAAGCCGGCGCCGAGCCGTGCTGCATGCGTCGGTCCCACGGACCCGCCGCATCCGGGCTGGTGACGACGCTGTTGCCGTCGACGCGGTAGATCGCGGTCATCGCTTCTCCGTGGTGCACATTCGGAGTTAAACAAAAAGTGTCGTCCCGGCGAAGGCCGGGACGACAGCATGGTTCACAACGGCGGATCGATCGCTTCCTCATATTCCTTCTTGAAGCGCGCGATCAGTTCTGCGGCGGGCAGGATGCCGTCGACGCTGCCGATGCCCTGGCCCGAGCCCCAGATCTCCTTCCAGGCCTTGGGCTTGGCACGCTCACCGGAGGCATCGGTGCCGAAATTCATCTTGGACGGATCGGAGGTCGGCAGGTTTTCCGGATCCATGCCGGCGGCGAGGATCGAGGGTTTCAGGTAGTTGCCGTGCACGCCGGTGAAAAGGTTGGAATAGACGATGTCGTCGGCCGTCGAACCCGCGATCATCTCCTTGTAGCGCTCGACCGCGTTGGCTTCCTTGGTGGCAATGAAGGCCGAGCCGATATAGGCAAAGTCGGCGCCGAGGATGCGCGCGGCGCGGATCGCCTTGCCGTTGCCGATGGCGCCCGACAGCGCGATCGGCCCGTCGAACCATTTTCGCGTTTCCGCAACGAACGCCAGCGGCGAGATCGTGCCGGCATGGCCGCCGGCGCCGGCCGCGACCAGGATCAGGCCGTCGGCGCCTTTCTCGATCGCCTTGTGCGCGAATTTCTGGTTGATCACGTCGTGGAAGACGATGCCGCCCCAGCCGTGCACGGCCTGGTTCAGTTCCTCGCGCGCGCCGAGCGAGGAGATGATCATCGGCACCTTGTACTTGGCGCAGAGCTGCATGTCATGGTCGAGCCGATTGTTCGACTTGTGCACGATCTGGTTGACCGCGAACGGCGCCGACGGCTTGTCGGGATGCGCGCGGTCATAGGCCGCGAGCTCTTCGGTGATTCGCGCCAGCCATTCGTCGAGCAGCTCCGGCGGACGCGCGTTTAGCGACGGAAACGAGCCGACCACGCCCGCCTTGCACTGCGCGATCACGAGATCGGGCACCGAGATGATGAAGAGCGGCGAACCGATCACGGGGATCGACAGGCGTCCCTTGAACAAGGCAGGCATGGACATTGCGGAACGATCCTTTGTTGACGAGCAAATCGAAGGTTGGGGACCATACCAACAAGGCAATCTTTCCACTGTCAAGTATTGCGTCCTGACGCCATTGCGGATGCCGCGACCGCAATTCCAAGCCGCGGAATTCGCTCCTTTCCGTTTCCTCCGCAATGACGAGTTGAAAGCTGCGGATGAGCAATAGCTACGCAATCAGGTCCGGATTGATCAGACGCTCGAACGAGAACATCTCGTCCCATTTCTCCTGCGTCAGCAGCTTGCGCTCGACCACGACGATCTGGTGCAGCGACTTGCCGCTCTTGTAGCCCTCGCGCGCGATCTCGGCGCATTGCTTGTAGCCGAGCAACGGCTTCAACACCGTCACGATACCGAGCGAGTTGAGCACCATGTTGCGGGTGTGCTCCTCGTTGGCAGTGATGCCCACGACGCAGTTCTCGCGCAGACTGTTGACTGCGCGCTCCATGGTGCGGATCGAGAAGAACAGCGCGAATGAGATCACCGGCTCCATCACGTTGAGCTGGAGCTGGCCGGCGCTTGCGGCAAGCGTGACCGTGGTGTCGAGCCCGATGACGAGGAAGCTGGTCTGGTTCACGACCTCGGGGATCACAGGGTTGACCTTGCCGGGCATGATCGAGGAGCCCGGCTGGAGCTGCGGCAGGTTGATCTCGTTGAAACCGGCACGCGGGCCCGAGGCGAGCAGACGGATGTCGTTGCAGATTTTCGTCAGCTTGCTCGCAGTGCGCTTGAGGACGCCGGAGAGCTGCACATAGGCGCCGGTATCCGAGGTCGCCTCGACGAGATCGCCTGCAAGGATGAAGTCGACGCCGGTGAGCGCGCTCAAATGCCGGACCGCGAGCTTGGGATAGCCGTGGGCCGCCGTGACAGAGGTGCCGATCGCGGTGGCGCCGAGATTGATCTCGCGCAGCAGCGCGCGCGCTTCCGAGATGCGGTCGACCTCCTCGCCGATCGTGGTGCCCCATCCCCGGAATTCCGCGCCGAGCGACATCGGCACCGCGTCCTGCAAATGGGTGCGGCCCATCTTCAGCACCCGCTCGAACTCGCGGCCCTTGGCGAAGAAGGCCTCCTGGAGCTGGCGCAGCGCCGTCATATAGCTCTCGAGCCGCAGGATCAGTGCCAGCCGAAAAGCGGTCGGATAGGTGTCGTTGGTCGACTGGCCGTAATTGACGTGATCGTTGGGGCTGACGTGCTGATAGTCACCTTTGGCGAAGCCGAGCGATTCCAGCGCGAGATTGGCGATCACCTCGTTGGCGTTCATGTTGGTGGAGGTGCCAGCGCCGCCCTGGATAAAGTCGGTGACGAACTGGTCCATCATGTCGCCGGCAATGACACGGTCGCAGCCCGTGATGATCGCCTCGGCGACCTTGGTGTCGACAGCGCCGAGGTCGCGATTGGCCATGGCGGCGGCCTTCTTCACGTAACCGAGCGCCTTCACGAAGTAAGGCTCCTGGTTCATCGGAATGCCGGTGATGTGGAAGTTCTCCTTCCCGCGGATGGTCTGGACGCCGTAGTAGATGTCGTCCGCGATCTCACGCTGTCCGAGGAAGTCCTGCTCCGTACGGCTCATGGGCGCTCCTTGCTTGCTCGCGCGACGTCCTCAGTTCTGGCACAGCGCGCTGGTGACGAAGGTGTCAGTCCGGCAGTCATCTGGCTTGCGTTGCCGGCCCGGGATCAGAACCTTGGCCGAGCATTTTTCCGCGGAATCGGCATTCAGGCTCTTGCCTTCCCGGTAGCCCTTGCTCTGGCAAAGCTGGTCGGCTGCCTGCTTGCAATCCGGCGCGCCATTCGACGAGGCCGGACAAGCCATGCGACCCGACACCATGCTCGACGGCTTCGCCAGCCGCGACAAATCGTTCAAGGTCTCGCTCGGGCTTTTGATCGGAGGGAGGATCGCGGGCAGCTTGTCGAACAGCTTGCCCATTTCGTTGATCAGCCCGGGATTTTCCTCACCTGTCGGCGGAGCGGGTGTCGATGGCGGCGGCGCGGCCGGCGGCCCCTGCTCCTGCAGGCCGAGCGCGGGCGGCGCGGATTGCGGCCATCCGGTTGTGCCGGAGCCAAGCAGGAGCAGCAGCACCGCTGAAGTCAGCGTCCCCAGCCGGACGGCCGGATTGCCGGATTGAACCATCATGGAGGCAACCGTAGCCGAAGCCGGCGCAGCGGCAAAGCCGCCGCAGCCCTAGATCAACTTGATCGCAACGACAAAGCCGAGCACCAGCACCGCGGCTCCAAGTGCCACCCAGAGACCAAGATGCTTCTCGATCCTGACCCGGATCCAGTCGCCATAACGGTTGAGCAGGATCGCGACGATGAAGAAGCGCCCGCCGCGCGCAACGATCGAGCACAGGATGAACAGGACGAGATTGTAGCCGGCAAAGCCCGAGGTGATGGTGACGAGCTTGTAGGGGATCGGCGTCAGTCCCTTGAGCAGGATGATCACCGCGCCCCACTCCGCGTAGGAGGCGCGAAACGCATCGACCTTGTCGCCGAGGCCATAGACCTGGATCAGCCAGTGGCCGACCGAGTCGAACAGCAGCGCGCCGATGGCGTAGCCGAGCAGACCGCCCACCACCGAAGTGGCGGTGCAGACCGCGGCATAGAGCCAGGCGCGCTGCGGGCGCGCCAGCGACATCGGGATCAGCATCACATCCGGTGGGACCGGAAAGAAAGAGCTTTCTGCGAAAGCCACGGCTCCCATGATCCAGAGCGCGTAGGGCTTGTGGGCGGCGTCGATGCACCAGTCGTAGATACGTTTCAGCATGGCGCCGCGATGAAGCACCATGAGACGGATTTGTCCATCGCGAGTTTTTGAGCGTTTTGTGACGCTTTTAGTGGCGCTTGCGCGCCACCCGGCCCTCGATCGCGACAATTGGCCGCCTGGCGGCAACGCGCGGTGACGCGACTTTGGGCAGCTTCATCGGCGACTTCGGCAACTTTTCCGCGATGCCGAGCATGTCTTCCCGTCGCGACATCTCGCGCCAGACATCCTCGGGGCGAACGCCGGCCGAGGCCCACAATACGGTGAGATTGTAGAGCAGGTCGGCGCTTTCCCGGATCACGGCTTCGCTATCGCGATTGACCGCGTCGATGACGACCTCGATCGCCTCTTCGGCCAGCTTCTTCGCCATTTTGGATGGACCACGCTGAAACAGCCGCGCAGTGCGCGATGTTGCCGGATCAAGATCCCTGGCCGCGAGCACAGCCAGATATAGCCGCTCAAGCGAATCACTCATGGTACTCAAACTACTCGAAACACATTGTAAGCGTGTTAACGCACGGCAATAAAAGCAGAAAACAGGCCGCCGCGGCAAGCGCGACGGCCTGTTGGTCGATGGCTCAGGGCGGATCGGTTAATAGCAACCGTAGCCGGAATAGCCGTGAGCGCAAACCTTGTCGTAACCGCCATAGCGCTCTTGCGGATAGCTCGGGCCGTAGTAGCCGGGGCTGCTGTAGTAGACCGGGCCGCCGCCGTAATAATAGCCCGGACCGTTGTCATACGCGTAGGCGTCGCGGCTTGCGGCGATCGCAAGACCGGTACCGACGATGCCGGCAAAGGCTGCGGCAGCCGCCGCTCCGCCGCCACCGCCATGCCAGTGACGGCCGCCTGCGTATGAAGCGGTCGGGGTCATTGCGGTCAACGCCAGCACCGCGGCGGTGGCAAGAACGGCCTTGCGGCCGGCAAATCTCGAAAATCTGTCAAACATGTCCTGGACCCTCCTTGGGACCTCGAATGGTGCCTGACGACAGGCTCATGTCTTTCAAACACCCGTATCCCATGTTGGGTTCCCCAACCCCAACACAAGCTGAACGGGGTTGCGTGATCATGACGCAACTGCCGCTCATCCGCCGTTCATAATGGCGCGGACAGACTGCTCGTCAGCCGGCGCTGCGAGCGTCACCAAATCATAACAATGCGGGACCGGCGCGACTGATGTCAGGATTCAGGACGATCGCCCTTCGCGGCCTGTTGGCCCTTGCAATCTCGCTTGCCGCGCTGGCCGCACGCGACGTCACGGCGGCTGAGACCGCCGGCCCCTCGATTGCGATCCGCTTCACCTTCGACCGCCCGATCGATGCGAGCATGGCGCCGTTCTTCCTTGCCGCAAAGGACGGCAGCTTCGGCACCGAACGCCTCAACGTCTCCTTCAGCAGCACGGCCGGATCGCCGGAAGCGCTCGCGCGCGTCGCCAAGGGCGACAGCGAACTCGCACTGGTCGACATCAACGAGTTGATCCGCTTCCGCGACAGGGACGATGCGGCACCGGTCAAGGCGGTGTTCGTGCTGTTCAACAGCGCGCCCTACGCCATCATTGCGCGCAGGAGCCGGGGCATCCACCTCCTGCCCGATCTCGACGGCAAGACCGTCGGCGTTGCCGATGGCGATCTGTCGATGCGGCTGTGGCCGGCGCTGGCGAAGCAAAACGGCATCGACGCATCGCATGTGAAATTCCACAAGATGAGCGCTGCAGTGCGCGAACCGATCCTGTCCGCAGGACAGGTCGATGCGGTCGCCGGCTTCAGCTATCTCTCGGCAGTGAACCTGCGCGACCGCGGCGTGCCCGGAGCCGATCTCGTCGTGCTGCGTTACGCCGACTATGGCTGCGAGGCCTATGGCTTTGCCGTGGTAGTCAATCCCGCCTTCGCCGCGGCGAAGCCGGACGCGGTGAAGGGATTCGTCCGCGCATTGATCGCCGGCGTCAACGCAACCGTCAAAGAGCCGGCACGCGCGGCGGACGAGGCCGCAAGCCGCATCGACGACGGCGACCGCGACCTGGAGCTGGCACGCCTGCGCACCGTCCTCGTCGACAACATCCTGACCGACGAGGTCCGCCGCAACGGCCTCGGCGGCGTCGACCCGGCGCGCCTGGATCGCTCGATCGACCAGATCGCCCGGGACTTCAAATTCCGCAAGCGGCCCGCGGCAGGAGATATCTTCGACGACCGGTTCCTTCCGCCGGTCGCGGCGCGGCTGATCAACTGAGTAAAACTGACAGCTTCCGCTGTATCTCGCTGGCAATCCCTGTTTAGAATATAGGCCCACCTTTCTGCTTTGAGCCCGAGCACCTCGCCCGCATGTCCATTTTCAGCCTCTATACCCGCGTCCTCGAGCTGCTCGGCAAGGAGGCGCGGCTGGGCTGGCTGTTGGCGTTCGCCAATCTCCTGCTCGCCGCCTCGCAATTCGCCGAGCCCGTGCTGTTCGGCCGGATCGTCGACGTGCTCTCGGGCAAGACGGTCGCAGGCTCCAGCTCGGCCTGGCCGTTCCTGATGGCCTGGGTCGCGTTCGGGCTGTTCACCATCGCCTGCAGCGCAATCGTGGCGCTGCAAGCCGACCGGCTCTCCCATCGCCAGCGCCAGGCGGTGCTCACCGACTATTTCGAGCACATTTTGCAACTGCCACTGACCTTCCACTCCGGCACCCATTCGGGCCGGCTGATGAAGGTGATGCTCAACGGCACCGATGCGCTATGGCGGCTATGGCTGGGCTTCTTCCGCGAGCACTTTGCCGCGATCCTCTCGGTCGTCGTGCTGCTGCCGCTGTCGCTCTATCTGAACTGGCGGCTCGCGATCCTGCTGTTCGTGCTCTGCATCGTCTTCACCGCGCTGACCACCTTCGTCGTGCGCAAGACGTTCGGCATGCAGATGGCGGTCGAGGAGCAATATAGCGAGCTTTCCGCCCGCGCCTCCGATGCGCTCGGCAATGTCGCACTGGTGCAGAGCTTCGTCCGCGTCGAATCCGAGGTGCAGGGTCTGCGCTCCGTCGCCGACCAGTTGCTGGCCGCACAGATGCCGGTGCTGTCGTGGTGGGCGCTCGTCACCGTGATCACGCGCGCCTCAACCACCATCACGGTGCTCGCGATCTTCACGCTGGGCATCGCGCTGCACGACCAGGGACTGACATCGGTCGGCGAAATCGTGATGTTCGTGAGCTTCGCGACGCTACTGATCCAGAAGCTCGAGCAGGTCGTGAGCTTCATCAACAGCGTGTTCATGGAAGCCCCGCGCCTGCGCGAATTCTTCAACGTGCTCGATGCCGTACCGGCCGTGCACGACCGGCCCGACGCGATCGACGCGGGGCGGCTCTCCGGTCTCGTCGAATTCAACGACGTCACCTTCTCCTACGACGGCAAACGGCCGGCGATCGAGGATCTCTCCTTCTCCGCACTGCCCGGCCAGACCATCGCTCTGGTCGGCGCGACCGGCGCCGGCAAGTCCACCGCGATTGCGCTGTTGCATCGCGCCTTCGATCCGCAGTCCGGCTTCATCAGGATCGACGGCATGGACGTGCGTGGGGTGACGCTGACATCGCTGCGGCGGAACATCGGCGTGGTGTTCCAGGAGGCGCTGCTGTTCAACCGCTCGATCGCGGATAATCTTCGCGTCGGCAAGCCGGACGCGACCGAGGCCGAAATGCGCAAGGCAGCCGAGCGCGCGCAGGCCATCGACTTCATCGACCGCAGCGGCGGCTTCGAGACCAATGCCGGCGAACGCGGCCGCATGCTGTCCGGCGGCGAGCGGCAGCGGCTGTCGATCGCCAGGGCGCTGCTGAAGGACCCGCCGATCCTGATCCTGGACGAGGCCACCAGCGCGCTCGACGCCGTCACCGAGGCCAGGGTGAATGCCGCTCTCGACGAAGTGATGAAGGGCCGCACCACTTTCGTGATCGCCCATCGTCTCTCCACGATCCGCAATGCCACGCGGATCCTGGTGTTCGAGAACGGGCGTGTAATCGAAAGCGGAACTTTCGATGAACTCGTGGCCAAAGGCGGGCATTTCGCCGAGCTCGCCAGGGCCCAGTTCATGGTTCAGGAGAACGCACGGGCCAGCGTGACGGCGGCTGAGGCTGCTGCGACTGCCGCCAAGTCTCCCTAGCAAGTCCTCACAGGACCGTCGAAATTCGGCCTATTTCATTGCGGAATACCGGCTGGAAGCCCCTATTCCCGGCGCGCGAGCCGGTATAGGTTTGCGACGCCGCAAGCGGCGACGCTGGATTTCAGAACCGAACATCAGATCACGAGAAGCCCTCCGGAACCGGCGGGTCTCCAAGGACCGGAATCGGATAGTGCACGCCATTCGCCCGCTGCTTCGCAAATCGCTGTTCAACCTGTTCGCTGCGATCCTCGCATGCGCCGCATTGCTAACCCCGCGCGCGGCGAGCGCGGAAGCACTGCTCCTGATCGAGGCCGACAGCGGCAAGGTGTTGCAGGCGGATAACGCGACCATTCCCTGGTATCCGGCTTCCGTCACCAAGATCATGACCGCCTATGTGACGCTGAAGGCGGTCAAGGACGGCAAGCTTACGCTGGACACGCTGCTCACGGTGTCGCCGACGGCAGCCTCGCAATCGCCCTCGAAGATGGGGTTCCGCCCGGGAACGCAGCTTACCGTCGACAACGCGCTGAAGATGATGATGGTCAAGTCGGCGAACGACATGGCCGTGGTACTCGCCGAAGGCGTCGGCGGCTCGATCGATGGCTTCTCGGTGATGATGAACGACACCGCGAGGAAGCTCGGCATGACGCAGACGAGCTACGTCAATCCGAACGGCCTGCCTGCCGACGGCCAGATCACGTCCGCGCGCGATCTCGGAATTTTGGCGCGCTCCTTCCTGCGCGACCTGCCGGAATACGAGTACTTCGTGCACATCCCGGCGATCCGCTTCGGCAAGCGCGTCACAGGGAATTTCAACAAGCTGATCGGCCGCTATCCCGGCGCCGACGGTTTCAAGACCGGCTTCATCTGCGCCTCCGGCTACAACCTCGTCGCCTCCGCCACGCGCAACGGCCGCCGGTTGATCGCGGTGGTGCTCGGCGCCAGTTCCGGCACCGCGCGCGCCATCAAGGCAGCGCAGCTCCTGGAGCGCGGCTTCAGCCAGGACACTCTGTCGTGGCTGCGCCCCTCGCTCGGCACCGTCGAGAATCTCGTGCCGGTCGACGCCTCGCCGCCCAACCTGCGCGAGGACATGTGCGGCGGCCATCGCAAGCGGCCGGCCAGCGACGATGACGACGCGCTGATCGCGACCAATGGCGGCACGTCCGGATCGGCCTCCGCCACCGGCGGCGAAGCCCAGGTCACCTTCTTCACAGCCGGCCTCCAGCCGCCCCTGATGAAAGCCTCCGAGCTGATGGCCTCGGCCCCGGCGGCGGCCGAGCCCGTGCTGGTCTATACCGGCCCGACACGCACGGGCACCGCCCTGATCGCGGCGGTCGCGGCCGATGCCGACCAGCAGGCCACGCCAAAGCCGCGTGGCAAGAAGTCGCGCGTCGCCAAGAAGCCTGACGCAGCAGACAAGACGGCCGACAAGCCGAAGGATGCCAAGACGGCGGATGCCAAGACGGCGGCGGCGAAACCGGATGCCAAGCCGGCCGACGTCAAGACCGACGGCAAGTCCGCAGCCAAGCCGGCCGGCACCAAGCATGCCGCGGCCAAGCCCGATGCGGCGGCAAAACCTGCGGCGGCCGGCGATCGGGCGCCCAAGCCCGCCAAGCCCAAGGCAGCGACCAAGCCCGCCGCCAAGCCGGCCAACAATAGTTAGCGGCCCCGGCGAGGCGAGACCGCGGCGCACTTCGCACTTGCGGCGGCGCCGCTTGCGAGGATTCCGGTAGCCACTCCCTGACCTTTGTCCTAAGCCTCGACGGCTTGCCACCCGTTCCGGCAGGCTCGATACTGTCTGCAATGAGGCAAGCCCGAGACACAACGGGCTCTGGTAGATGAGGGGAGTTTTCCATGGAGCGCATCTGGCTCAAGCAATATCCGCCCGGCGTCCCCGCCGATATCGAGCCGACGCAATACGCATCGCTGGTCGACCTCCTGGAGGAGAGCTTCACCAAGTTCGCCGACCGCAGGGCGTTCATCTGCATGGACAAGTCGATCAGCTATCGCGATCTCGACCAGATGTCGCTGGCGATGGCGGCCTATTTGCAAGGCCGCGGTCTGCAGCGTGGCGCCCGCGTCGCGATCATGATGCCGAACGTGCTGCAATATCCTGTTGCCACCGCCGCCGTGCTGCGCGCCGGTTTCGCGGTGGTCAATGTCAACCCGCTCTACACGCCGCGCGAGCTCGAGCATCAGCTCAAGGATTCCGGCGCCGAAGCCATCATCGTGCTGGAGAATTTCGCCCACACCGTCGAGCAGGTGATCGCGAAGACGCAAGTGAAGCACGTCATCGTCGGCAGCATGGGCGATCTGCTCGGCTTCAAGGGCGTGATCGTCAATCTCGTCGTCCGCCGCGTCAAGAAGATGGTACCGGCCTGGTCGTTGCCGGGCGCGGTGTCCTTCAACGACGCGATCTCGGCCGGCCGCTCTCTGAGCTTCAACAAGCCCAAGCTGTCGCCCGGCGATGTCGCGTTCCTGCAATATACCGGCGGCACCACCGGCGTCTCCAAGGGCGCCACGCTGCTCCACCGCAACATCGTCGCCAACGTGTTGCAGAACGACGCGTGGCTGCAGCCGGCGCTCGCCTCGCCGCCGCATGTCGATCAGCTCATGATCGTCTGCGCGTTGCCGCTCTATCACATCTTCGCGCTGACGGCCTGCTACCTGCTCGCCGTGCGCGCCGGCGGCTGCAATCTGCTGATCCCCAATCCGCGCGACATCGCGGGCTTCGTCAAGGAGCTGGCGAAGTACCAGGTCAACAGCTTCCCGGCGGTGAACACGCTCTACAACGGCCTGATGCATCATCCCGACTTCAAGAAGCTGGACTTCTCCAAGCTCAAGATCTCCAACGGCGGCGGCATGGCGGTACAGCGCCCCGTGGCCGAGCAGTGGAAGGCGGTGACCGGCTGCTTCATCGCCGAAGGCTACGGCCTGTCGGAGACTTCGCCGACCCTGACCTGCAATCCCGCGACCACGACCGAATTCTCGGGATCGATCGGCATTCCCGTGCCCTCGACCTGGATCTCGATCCGCGACGACGACGGCAACGAGATGCCGCTCGGCCAGCCCGGCGAGATCTGCGCCAAGGGCCCGCAGGTGATGTCGGGTTACTGGAACAGGCCGGAGGAGACCGCCAAGGTGATGACATCGGACGGCTACTTCCGCACCGGCGACATCGGTGTGATGGACGAGAAGGGCTACACCAAGATCGTCGACCGCAAGAAGGACATGATCCTGGTCTCCGGCTTCAACGTCTATCCCAACGAGATCGAGGAAGTGATCGCGAGCCATCCGGGCGTGCTCGAATGCGCCGTGATCGGCATCCCCGATTCCAAGTCGGGCGAGGCGGTGAAGGCGTTCGTGGTCAAGAAGGACCCGAACCTCACGGCGGAGGCCGTGGTCAAGTTCTGTCACGAGCAGCTGACCGGCTACAAGGTGCCCAAGCACATCGAATTCCGCGCCGACCTGCCGAAGACCAATGTCGGCAAGATCCTGCGCCGGCAGCTGCGCGACGAGAAGAAGGCGGAGGCGGCGTAAGCGCCTCTTTCGTTCATGACTGACGTCGGCAACATCGGCCCGGCCGGCATCCTCGCCTTCTGGCGCGAGGCCGGCCGCGATGCCTGGTACAAGCGCAACGACGCTTTCGACGCGGAAGTCAGGCGCCGCTTTCTCGCGCTGTGGCAGACGGCGGCCGCCGGCGAACTCGCGTCATGGGAGGCGACCGACGACGGCGCGCTCGCGCTCGTCATCGTGCTCGATCAGTTTCCCCGCAACATGTTTCGCGGTACAACGCAGGCCTTTGCCAGCGATGCGTTGGCGCGCGACGTCGCCCGCCGCGCCATTGAGCGCGGCGCAGATCAAAGGATCGATCCGGTCCTGCTCGAATTCCTCTATATGCCCTTCATGCATTCCGAGCACCTGCCCGACCAGATGCACTGCGTCGCGCTGTTTCAAAGCACCGAGAATGCCGAAAACCTGAAATACGCGCGCGAGCACGCCGACATCATCCGGCGATTTGGCCGCTTTCCCCACCGCAACCGCCTCCTCGGACGCCCGACCACCGAGGAAGAACAGGCCTTCCTCGACAATGGCGGCTTTTCCGGCTGATGACATCAAGGTGAAGGGCGGCATCCGTCGCCGCTTTCCCTGCCGGCAATATTGTGCAGGCCCGCCGCACGGTCTAAAAAGCGGGACCGATTTTCAGGGAGACTGACGATGGCGATCCAGACTGGCGACAAGCTGCCCGAGGCCAAATTCCGCGTAATGACGGCGGAAGGCCCGCAGGTGAAGACCACCGACGATATCTTCAAGGGCAAGAAGGTGGCGCTGTTCGCGGTGCCCGGCGCCTATACCGGCACCTGCCACAAGATGCATCTGCCGAGCATCTTCCTCAACGCCTACGCCATGAAGGACAAGGGCGTCGACACCATCGCCATCGTTTCCGTCAACGACGCTTTCGTCATGAACGCCTGGAAGCGCGATACCGACCAGCGCGACGAGGCCATCTTCCTCGCCGACGGCAATGCCGAATTCGCCAAGGCGATCGGCATGGAGCTGGATGCTTCCGGCAACGGCCTCGGCATCCGCTCGAAGCGCTATTCGATGCTGGTCGAGGACGGCGTGGTCAAGAAACTGAACCTCGAGGCGATGCCCGGCAAGGTCGAAGTGTCCGGCGGCGATACGCTGCTGGGGCAGCTGTAACACGACCCCTGCTATCAGCCATATCCTCCGTGTCGTCCCGGCGAAGGCCGGGATGACGGTAGTAAGTGGGCGCAATGCGCCTACTCCGCCACCCGCTGCTGCAGCCGCGCCTTCACGATCCCGTCGCGTGCGAGCTGATCTGCCCGCTCATTCTCCGGGTGGCCGGCGTGGCCCTTGACCCAGTGCCAGCGGACCTCGTGTGCTTTCAGCGCGGCGTCGAGGCGCTGCCATAGCTCGACATTCTTCACCGGCTTCTTGTCGGCGGTGCGCCAGCCGTTGCGCTTCCAGCCGTGGATCCAGCCGGTGATGCCCTGACGGACATATTGGCTGTCGGTGTAGAGATCGACGGTGCACGGCTTCTTCAGCGCTTCGAGCGCGGAGATCGCCGCCATCAATTCCATCTGGTTGTTGGTGGTGTGGCGCTCGCCGCCGTTCAGCTCTTTTTCCTTGTCGCCGAACTTCAGGATCGCGCCCCAGCCGCCGGGCCCGGGATTTCCCGAGCACGCGCCATCCGTATAGATCGTGACATTGGGAAGCTCGCTCACGCGACCAGTCCTGACGGCATCAGCCCGTAGTCGCGCACGCTCGAAACGCTCTGGTGGAAACGCAGCTTGCGAAAATATTCCAGCGGATCCTTCGGGCGAACCAGCGCGCCGGGCGGCACGTTGAGCCAATCGACCAACCGCGTCAGCAGGAAGCGGATCGCGGCGCCGCGCGCCAGCAGCGGCAGCGCGGCCTCTTCCGCCTCCGAGAGCTTGCGCACCCGGCCATAGGCGTTGAGGAAGGCGCGCGCCTTGGTGACATTGAAGGAGTGATCCGGCTCGAAGCACCAGGCGTTGAGGCAGATCGCGACGTCATAGGCCAGCATGTCGTTGCAGGCGAAGGTGAAGTCGATGATCCCCGAGAGCTTGTCGCCAAGGAAAAAGACGTTGTCGTTGAAGAGGTCGGCGTGGATCACGCCCTCCGGCAGATCGGTCGGCCAGATTCCGCTCGCGAGATAGTCGAGCTCGGCCGCAAGAAACGCGCGCAGACCCGGCTGAACCTCGTCGGCCCGGGGCGACGCCGTATCGAACAGCGGCCGCCAGCCCGAGACCGACAGCGCGTTCGCCCGCTCGATCGCGAAATTGGCGCCGGCCAGATGCATCCTGGCGAGCCCCTCGCCGACGCCGGCGCAATGGGCGGCGTTCGGCTTGCGCGGCCAGACGCCTTCGAGAAACGTGATGATCGCGGCCGGCCGGCCCGACAGCTCGCGCAGCGCCTCGCCGTCTGTTCCTTTCACCGGCAGCGGGCAGTTGACGCCGTGCTCGGCCAGATGCGTCATCAGCGCGAGGAAGAACGGCAGATCGTTCTTCGCCACGCGCTTCTCATAGAGCGTGAGGATGAACGACCCCTTGGTCGTATGCAGCAGGAAGTTGGAATTTTCGACACCCTCGGCGATGCCCTTGTAGGAGAGCAATTCGCCGAGATCGTATTGTTTCAGAAAGTCCGCAAGTTCGTCGGCGGCAACGTCGGTGTAGACCGCCATGAAGGTCTACTCGGCGGCGGCTTCGGGGCGCACCTGGCGCGGCAGCGGGAAGAACTCGTTCTCTTCCGCGGCCGAGACCGTCTCCACATGCAGCGTGAAGCGTTCGGCGAACGCGTCCATGATCTCCTCGACGATCACTTCCGGTGCCGAGGCGCCCGCGGTGATGCCGAGGCTGGTGATGTTTTCGAACCGCTTCCAGTCGATCTCGGTGGCGCGCTGCGCCAGCACTGCGATCGGGCAGCCTTCACGCTCGGCGACCTCGCGCAGGCGCTGCGAGTTCGACGAGTTCGGCGCACCGACCACGATCAGCGCGTCGACCACCGGCGCCACCTTCTTCACCGCGAGCTGGCGGTTGGTAGTGGCGTAGCAGATGTCTTCCTTGTGCGGCCCGTTGATGTTCGGGAAGCGCTCCTTCAGGAGCGCCACGATCTCCGCGGTGTCATCGATCGACAGTGTGGTCTGGGTCACGAAGGCGAGATTGTTCGGATCCTTCGGGGAGATGGTCTTGGCGTCCTCGGCGGTCTCGATGAGCGTCACGGCGCCGACCGGAAGCTGGCCGAGCGTGCCCACCACCTCGGGGTGATGGGAATGGCCGATCAGGAAGATCTCGCGGCCGCGCTTGAAATGGATCGCGGCCTCGCGGTGCACCTTGGTCACCAGCGGGCAGGTCGCATCCAGCGAGAACAGATTGCGGGACGTCGCGTCGGCCGGAACCGATTTCGGCACGCCATGGGCCGAGAATACCACCGGCGCGGTGGTATTTTCCGGGATCTCGGCGAGCTCCTCGACGAAGATCGCGCCCTTTTTCTTCAACCCGTCGACGACGTATTTATTGTGCACAATCTCGTGGCGAACATAGACGGGGGCGCCGTATTTATCGAGCGCCCGTTCCACGGTGTCGATCGCCCGGACCACCCCGGCGCAGAAGCCGCGGGGAGAACAAAGCACGATCTTGAGGTCTGGTTTGGCTGACATTGAGCGATCTCGGGACCGAATCACCTCGCCAAATGGCGGGAAGCGGTCGATGGATGGAATAGGGCTAAGGTACGAGCTTACGGCGACCTGAGAGGGAATTGGGCCCCCTTTCGGGCGCTGTCAAGGCACTATCTATAGCAGAACCATTGCGTGGCTACCCCCTCCGGGCTTATATAGCGCCAATTCCCTGTCATCGCTGATGACTACCGGTTTCGCCTCCTGAGGGGTGGGCGAAGCACAAAGGAGATTTGCCATGAGCAACGCACCTCTGATGCCCAAGGCGACCGCCGTCTGGCTGCTCGACAACACCGCGCTGACCTTCGACCAGGTCGCCGATTTCACCAAAATGCACCCCCTCGAGGTGCGCGCGATCGCCGACGGCGACGCGGCCCAGGGCATCAAGGGCATGGACCCCCTCTCCAACGGCCAGCTGACCCGTGAGGAGATCGAGAAGGGCGAGAAGAACCCGGACTACAGGCTCCGCCTCCAGGAGAGCAAGGTGGTGCTGCCCCCCCAGCCCAAGCGCAAGGGCCCGCGCTACACCCCGGTCTCGCGCCGCCATGAACGCCCGAGCGCCATCCTCTGGCTGCTGCGCAACCATGCCGAGCTCAAGGACGCCCAGATCATGCGCCTGGTGGGCACCACCAAGAGCACGATCGCCAGCGTCCGCGATCGCACCCACTGGAATACGTCGTCGCTGACCCCGATCGATCCGGTCACCCTCGGTCTCTGCTCGCAGATCGAACTGGATTTCGAGGTCGCGCGCGCAGCCAAGGAAAAGCCGATCGACACAGCCTATGGCGGCGCGACCCTGTTGCCGGCCTCCGAGACCACCAAGAAGGACGAGTTCGAGCCGGCGGAGCGATCGAGCGACGACCTCAACGTCGACGCCGTGTTCGCCAAGCTGAAGACGCTCGGCGGCAAGAAGCAGGACGAAGACGAGGAGTAGAGCTCCGCTTCTTCGTTTACCATCGGATGAGATTTGGACGCGGCGGGGAAACCTGCCGCGTTTTTATTTCGGCTTCTGAACGAGCCCCGCAATCCGTCGGGGCACGACGTGGCCCGGATGGGGCGCAGCGCAATCCGGGCTACAGGTCTCAATGCCTTACGGCCGATCGGGATGGTTCAGCATGTACTCGCCGAGATCACGCTGGCGGCGGTCGGAGCGTGCGGTGGCGGCGCTGCGCTGGACGTCGCGGTCCTTGCGACAGGCCACGTATTCGGGAGAGCCGGCCGCATAGCCACGACCCTGGCAGACCGCATCGTCATCATCGCCGCCCATCGCCACCGGCGTCTGATAGCGCGCGGAGCAGGCGGAAAGGACGAGGCCCGCAAACGCAATCGCAAGAAACGGCTTCGAATTCATGGCAGGCCCTTCATCCTTCGAGACGCGCGCCAGGCGCGCGGCTCAGGATGAGGGTTGAGCGGAAAAATGCGGCCTATTCAAGCCCCATCGCGACCGTCACACCCGCCCCTTCAGCGCCTCGCCGATCTCGTCGAGCACCTTGGGGTCCTCGATCGTCGCAGGCATGGTCCAGGATTCGCCGTCGGCGATCTTCTTGATGGTGCCGCGCAGGATCTTTCCGGAGCGCGTCTTGGGCAGGCGGCCGACGGTGATCGCAAGCTTGAACGCGGCAACGGGACCGAGCTTGTCGCGCACCAGCGCGATGATCTCCTTCTCGATCTCGGCAGGCGCGCGCTTCACGCCGGCCTTGAGCACCAGGAAGCCGCAGGGCACCTCGCCCTTGATCGCGTCCTTGACGCCGAGCACGGCGCATTCGGCGACATCCGGATGCGAAGCCAGGATCTCCTCCATGCCACCGGTGGAGAGCCGGTGGCCGGCGACGTTGATGATGTCGTCGGTGCGGCCCATGACGAAGACATAGCCGTCCTCGTCCTTGTAGCCTGCGTCGGAGGTCTTGTAGTAGCCGGGGAATTCGCTGAGGTAGGCTTCCTTGAAGCGCGAATCCTGATTCCACAACGTCGGCAGACAGCCCGGCGGCATCGGCAGCTTGATGACGATCGAGCCCATGGTGTTGGGCCCGACCGGCTTTGCGGCTTCGTCCACCACGTCGACCTGATAGCCCGGCATCGGCACCGTCGGCGAGCCGTGCTTCACCGGCAACATGCCGAGACCGACCGGATTGCCGGCGATGCACCAGCCGGTCTCGGTCTGCCACCAATGGTCGATGACAGGCACCTTCAGCTGCTGCTCCGCCCATTCCACCGTCGGCGGGTCGGCGCGTTCTCCGGCGAGGAACAGCGTGCGGAATTGGGAGAAATCGTATTGCCGGATGAACTTGCCTTCCGGATCCTCCTTGCGAATCGCCCGGAACGCGGTCGGCGCGGTGAAGAGTGCGACCGCCTTGTGCTCGCTGATGACGCGCCAGAATGCGCCGGCATCGGGCGTGCCGATCGGCTTGCCCTCATACATGATCGAGGTCGCACCATGCAGCAGCGGGCCATAGACGATGTAGCTGTGGCCGACCACCCAGCCGATGTCGGAGCCGCACCACCAGACCTCGCCGGGCTTGACGCCATAGAGGTTGAACATCGACCATTTCACCGCGACGAGATGCCCGCCATTGTCGCGCACCACGCCCTTGGGAATGCCCGTGGTGCCCGAGGTGTAGAGAATGTAAAGCGGATCGGTGGCGGCAACCGGCACGCAAGGCGCTTTCTTGCTGTCGTTCATCGCCTTGCGGCGCAGGCTCGCCCAATCGTAGTCGCGGCCCCGCGTGAGGTCGCAGGTGAGCTGCGGACGCTGCAGCACGATGCAGGCCTTCGGCTTGCTGCCGGCAAGCCTGATCGCCTCGTCGAGCAGCGGCTTGTACTGCACGATACGGCCGGGCTCGATGCCGCAGCTCGCCGACAGGATCAGCTTCGGCTGCGCATCGTCGATGCGAGTGGCGAGCTCCTTGGCGGCAAAGCCGCCGAACACGACGGAATGCACCGCGCCGATACGCGCGCAGGCGAGCATCGCGACCACCGCCTCCGGCACCATCGGCATGTAAAGGATGACGCGGTCACCCTTGGCGACGCCGAAATCCTGCATGACGGCGGCGAGCGCCTGCACCTCGCTGAGCAGCTCGGCATAGGTGAACTTGGTGACGCTGTTCGTCAGCGGCGAATCATGGATCAGCGCGACCTGGTCGGCGCGGCCGCGTTCGACATGGCGATCGAGCGCGTTGTAGCAGGTGTTGACGACGCCGCCGCTGAACCAGCGGCCGTAGACGCCCTGCGAGGCATCGAAGATGGTCTTCGGCGGCTCGATCCAGTCGATCTCCGTCGCCGCCTCGGCCCAAAAGCCCTGGGGATCGGCCAGCGACCGCGCATGGACCTCGTGATAGCTGCTCTTCCCCTGGATGCTCATGTCCCGCGCTCCCGTTCCCTTTATTGGCTTGGCCTTGACCTGACGGCAGGACAAAAGTCCCGCCATGACCCGGATCAAGTGCCGGCCTCGTTTGGGAGGTATTTTCCCGGGAACGGGCTGCGGTTCAAGCTGAAAGAACGAATCTTCTCCCTCTCCCGTTCTTGCGGGTAGAGGCGAGCAGACGGCTAGCTCTCCATCCCGTTCAGCCGCTGCAACCGCTCCTGCATGACCCTCCTCAGATCATAGCCCGGCCGGCCGAAGCTCGCATTGCGCGTCGTGAGGAAATCGCGCTGTGTTTTGCGCAGGTCGCTCGCCGGGCGCCCTTTCGTCGCCTTCAGCAGCCGCTCGTAGGTCTCGGCGATCTGGCGGTCGAGCACGCCGAGCTGCGGGTCGGCGCAGATCACCTTCTCGACCTCGCGCCTAGCCGTGGCACAATCGAACGACGGGCCGCTGCCGGAATTCGCCGCGAGCGGCCGCAGCGGTTCGGCGCCGAATTTGGCGATCTCCGCGATCATGGTGCGGCGGCCGGCGGCGGCGTTGTCATTGCCGGGATCGAGCTTCAACGCGGTCTCGTAATCGGCCAGCGCCTTCCTGCGCTCGCCCATCTTCTTGTAGAGCACGGCGCGATTGTTGTAGGTCTGTGCGAAATTCGGGTCGAGCTTCAGCGCGGCGTCGTAATCGCTCAGCGCCGCACCCAGTTCTCCCTTGAGGTGATAGGAATCGCCGCGGTTGGTGAAGAAATTCGGCTTCGGCGCGAGCCGCAACGCCTGATCGTAGTCGGCAATCGCCTTGTCGTACTCGCCCATCGCAGCCAGCGACAGGCCGCGATTGTCGTAATACTCAGGCACTTTCGGATCGAGCCTGATCGCCTCGCCGTCATCGGCGACCGACTTGTCGAGCTGGCCGAGCTTCTTGTAGGCGGCGCCGCGATTGGTGTAGCTCCGCGGCCGGTTCGGATCGAGCCGCAGCGCCTCGCAGAGATCGCGGATCGCCTTTTCGTTGTCGCCGCCGAGATAGTAGGTAACGCCGCGATCGGACCAGGCCTGCGCATAGTCCGGCTTCAGCTTGATCGCCTGGTCGTAGTCGGCGAGCGCGCGGTCGAGCCGGCGCTGATTGGTGTAGACCACGCCGCGCAGCTCGTAGGACTCCGCATCCTGCGGATCGAGCTCGATCGCCTTGCCGAGGTCCGCCGCGGCGCGGTTGAGATCGCCGCCGGCCTCGCGCAGCAGATCGCCGCGCAGGCGCCAGGCCTTTGCATTCCTGCCGTCGAGCGCGATGGCGCGGTCGATATCACGCAGCGCCTGCGTGAGGCCCCCCGAAGTCCGCGCATTGGCGTCGGCGCGAACCAGCAGTGCCCCGGCGCGGTCGGAAGCTGGATTGGCAGCCTGATCAATGATGGCACTGCATGCAGGGATCAACTCGGCGGGCGCGGCCTTGCTGCCCAGCGCGCAATCGACGGCGGCCGACGCTGGCGCCGCCAGGACAAGGCTCATCGCCGCGCCGAGCAGCAGGGCGCGCAGCGGCGACCCGGTAAATGGCAAGGTTTGCGCGGAAGGTTGCGTGCCGCACATGACAGAGGGCTCCATGACGTCAGGTTTTCACCATTGTCGCGGGGAGCAAAGAATCGGTTCAAAACCGGGCCCGTCATCAGAGGCGGACGGTGCCTGCTCTCCTCACCCGCCTGCGGGGAGAGGCGAAGAATCTCAATACCCATCCACCCCGTTCAGCCGCAGCAAGCGCTCCTGCATTGCCTTCTTCAGATCGTAGCCGGGACGCCCGAATTCGGCGTTGCGGCGCGCGACGAAGTCGTCCTGCTCGCGCTGGAGCGTTCGCGCGTCGGGGTTGGGGTTCCGCATGCTTTGCGCCTCGCGGACGGCACGCGCATGGGATGCAAAGACCTCGCGATCGAGGTCGGCGAGTTCGCGGTTGGCGCAGATCGCCTTCTCCACCGCGCGGCGCGCACTCCTGCAATTGAAGCTGGGCTTGCCGGCGACCGCCATCTGCGCCCCGATCCGCTCGAGCTCACGCGCCATCGCCTTGTGGTTGGCCTTGGCCTTTTCGTGGTTTGGGTCGATCTTCAGCGCCGCACCGAAATCCTGTACCGCCTTGGGCCTGTCTCCCTTCTTCAGCCAGAGTTCGCCGCGCGCGTTGAAGATATCGGCGAGGCTGGAATCGAGCAAAAGAGCACGGCTGTCGTCGGCGATCGCCCGGTCGGTCTGGTCGTGCCGCGCATACAGCGCGCCGCGCGCGATCAGCGCCTTGATCAGGTCAGCCTTGGCCGTCTTCTCGTTGTCGATCACGACCGCGCAGGCGGTGGCCGCCTTGTCGACGTCGTCGGCCGCGGCAGCCGTGAGGCATGGCGCGACGTCGACCTGCGGCGCCGCCGCAACCGGCTCGCCGCCGGTCGCGCCATGGGCCGCGCCTTGGGCCGCGACGAGCGAGAGCGCGCAGAGCAGTGCGGCGCCGGGCAACTGAACGAGAAAGGAACGCATGCTGATCACAGTCGGAAAGTCTTGCCTCGGATCTTGCCTTTGGGGTCTTGCCTTTGGGCCGCACTATCCATCATACGGCCGGATTGGTGCTAGCTTGTGGCGCCGGTCAAATCGGTTTCGGGGATCGACGTGTCGACATTCGAATGGATCATCGCACTGCTGCTCGGCGCCGTTGCATTATCGGCGCTGGCCCGGCGGATCAAGGTCCCCTACCCGACCTTTCTTGCCATCGGCGGGGCGCTGATCGCCTTCGTGCCGAACAGCCCGTCCTGGACGCTCGAACCCGACCTGGCATTGGCCCTTTTTGTCGCACCGGTGCTGCTGGATGCCGCCTTCGACACCTCGCTGCGCGATCTGCGCAAGAATTGGGTTCCGGTCTCGACCCTGGTGGTGGCCGCTGTCGGCCTGACCACGGTCGGCGTGGCCTATGTCGCGCACCGGCTGATGCCTGACATGCCCTGGGCCGCCGCAATCGCGCTCGGCGCCATTGTGGCGCCACCGGACGCCGCGGCCGCCGTCGCGATCCTGAGCCAGGTCAAGCTGCCCCACCGCATGGTGAAGGTGCTGGAGGGTGAGAGCCTGCTCAACGACGCCAGCGCGCTCCTGATCTATCGGATCGCGGTCGGCGCCGTCGTCATGGAGCACCTCAAATGGAGCGAGGTCGCGCCGACGATCGCGCTGGGATTGGTCGGCAGCGTCGTGGCGGGTCTTGTCGCGGGGCGCATCATTCCGCTGTTCATGGAGCGCGTGAAGGAAGCGCCGAGCGCGATCATCGTGCAGTTCGCCACCACCTTCATGGTCTGGATCGCCGCCGAGCATCTCGGCCTCTCCGGCATCCTCACCATCGTGGTCTACGCCATCACCATCGCGCGCACGGCGGGCGAGCGCATGCCGGCACGGCTGCGGGTGCCGTCCTACGCGGTCTGGGAGACGATGGTGTTCGTGCTCAACGTGCTCGCCTTCATGCTGATCGGCATGCAGATGCGCCCGATCTGGACCCGGCTGGACGCGGAGGTACGCTGGGAATATTGCGTGGCGGCGGGCTGGATCCTGCTCACCGTAGTGCTGGTGCGGCTGCTCTGGATCACATTCTACCGCACCACGCTGCGCGTGCTGATCGCGCGCGGGATCTATCATCCGAAGGATCCCAAGGCCGTCGCCTCGCCGAAGGGCGGCCTCATCATCTCCTGGTGCGGCATGCGCGGCCTCGTCACGCTCGCGACCGCCTTTGCCCTGCCGGAGAACTTTCCCTATCGCGACTTCATCGTCTTCATCGCCTTTGCGGTGGTGCTGGGGTCGCTGGTGATCCAGGGCCTGACGCTGCGGCCGCTGATCCTCGCCTTCAACCTCAAGGACGACGATCCCGTCGGCATCGAGGTCGCGCGCGCTCGCGCGGCGGCCTATCGCGCCGCGCTCGACGCGATCGAGGACGATCCGTCGGAAGAAGCGGAGATCCTGCGGCTCGAATATCGCGCCATCCTGATGCAGGCGGACGACGATCCGAACGGCGGCATCACCAACGGCGAATTGCCTGCCGATCCCCTGCGCCGCCGCGCCATCGAAGCCGCGCGCAAATCGATCTTCAGCCTGCGCGCCACCGAGGTGATCGGTGACGACGCCTTTCACCGGATCGAGGAGGAGCTCGATCGCGCGGAATTGAGCGCGGGGGGATGAGGCTCGTCGTCCCGGACAGGCGCGCGCCGATCCGGGACGACATTGGCGTTTGAACCAAACGCCGCCTCTCCAGACTCATCACTCATGACGACCCTGATCGACGACCGTCGTGTACGCGCGCGTGATGCGTCGCCTGCACGATATTTTTATTTCCACATGTCCCTGGCCTGTGCTGCCACCGCATTTCTCGGCTTTGCACCGACCTATTTTGTGCCGCTCGCCCACCGGACATTTTCCGCAAGCCCGGTGATCCATTTTCACGGACTCTTGTTCTTCACCTGGTCTCTCTATTTCGTGATCCAGACCTGGCTCGCAGCCTCAGGCCGCGTGGTCAATCACCGGGCGCTCGGCATCGCCGGCGTCTCGCTCGCGACCGCGATGACGATCTTCGGTTTCCTCGCCTCCGTGCATGTGATGCAGCATTCCGCCGCGCTCGGGCAGAAAGACGCCGGCATCGCCTTCTCGATCGTGCCGATGAGCGGGATAGCGTTCTTCGCAGGTGCGTTCGTGCTCGCGATCATGAACACGCGGAAGCCCGATATTCACAAGCGCCTGATGCTGCTCGCAGCGGTCTCGATCCTCGATGCCGCGATCGCGCGCTGGTTCCTCACCTTCCTCGCGCCTCCGGGACCGCCCGGCCCGCCGCCGGTGCCGGTCACGATCGCGCCGGCCGTGGTCGCCTCGCTGCTGCTCGTCGTCGCCATGGTGCGCGACTGGCGCACCGAGGGCCGCGTGCATCCGGTCTACATCACGGGCACGCTCGCGCTGCTGGCGGTGAAGGTCTTGAACTGGCCGATCAGCGAGACGACGGCGTGGCATTCCTTCGCCGGCGGGATTCTGGCGCTGGCGCAGTAGCAGCCAGACACTCCACCGTCGTCCCGGACAAGCGCAGCGCCGATCCGGGGCCCATAACCACAGGACGCCGTGTTTACGAATTCTCGGAGTGACTACTCAGCAAACAAATCTACCCTGTGGCTATGGGTCCCGGGTTCGCGCTCTGCGCGCCCCGGGGCGACAGCGGAGTATGAGACGGCTTACGCGCCCGCCTTGCAGGTGATCCCGCCGTCGACCACCAGCTCGATCCCCGTCACATATTTCGACTCGTCCGACGCCAGGAACAGCGCGGCGTTGGCGACGTCGAAGGCGTCGCCCATGTGGCCCATCGGCACCTGCGCATCGCGCGCGCGCCACATCGCCTCGACGTCGCCCTTGGCGTAGCTGTTCGCAAGTCCGGCGGAATGCTCCACCATCGGCGTCTTCATCAAGCCGGGCAGGATCGCGTTGACGCGCACATGATGGCGCGCGAACTCGATCGCGGTGGTGCGGGTCATCTGGTTCATCGCCGCCTTCGAGGTGCCGTAGGTGACGTAGGAGATGCCCATGTGGCGGATCGAGGCGATCGAGGAGATGTTGATGATCGAGCCGCCGCCCTGCTTCACCATGACAGGAATGACATGCTTCATGGCGAAATAGGCACTCTTGAGATTGACGCTGAAGACGCGGTCCCAGCTCTCCTCGGTCACCTCGACCACGCTACCCATTTCGGCGATGCCGACATTGTTGTCGAGCACGTCGACGCGGCCATAGGCCTTCAGGCACGCCGCGACCATCGCCTCGATCTCGGCAGGCCGCGAGACGTCGGCGGTGAAAGCGGTCGCGTTGCCACCTTCATCCGTGATGAGCTTCGCGGTCTCCTCGGCCGCCGCGCCGTTGCGGTCGACGCAAAACACCTGCGCGCCCTCGCGCGCAAAGGTCACCGCGGTAGCCTTGCCGTTGCCCCAGCCCGGTCCGATCGAACCGGCGCCCACCACCATCGCAACCTTGCCCTTGAGCCGATCCATCGCGTGTCTCCCTTATTTCTGCTGTTCTTCGCAGACCTTCATCGTGGTGACGTTAGCACCAATGGGATGACCGACAATCTCCGACAACGTCCGGCACGTGCCGTCATGGCAGAGCCGCCATTCCCCCGCCGCGCCGGAATTGCCGAGCACGACCTCCGGCATCGGCGCGCGCTCAGGCCTCCACTGAAACCAGCCGTCGACCAGCCGCGCCTCGGGCGGCGGCTCCATGCCGGGGCCGGTGCCCTTCACCCGCGCCTGCACCAGTTCGAGACCGGCGGGGGTGACGCGCCAGTCCTCCTGCCAGTCGACCCTTGCGATCGAATGCGTCCACACCAGCGTGAAGGCGGTCAGCGCCAGCGCCTTCACGCCCGAGGCTGTCGCAAGACAGAGGCTCACACCGCCTCGACCGTTGCCGGCGGACGCTGCCGCCACTGCCACAGCGCCACCGCGGCAGAGAGCAGAAAGCCTGCGGTGTCGCTGAACGGGAAGTCGCCGAGCAGGCAGAGCGCGGCGCCGAGCGCGACCAGGCGTTCGAGCAGCGTCAGGCGCGTGAACAGGAAGCCGATCGCCACCATGCCGAACAGCGCAATCGCCACCAGCGCCTTGAAACTCGCGAGCGCCACCGCGCCGTAGAACCCGAGCTTGGCCGCCATGGGATCGCCGGCCTGCAGCATCAGGGCCGGCGAATAGACGAAGATGAAGGGAATGACGTAGCCGGCGAGCGCGATGCGCATCGCCTCCCAGCCGATCTTGTCAGGGTTCTCCTTCGCGATCGGAGCCGCCGCGAGCGCTGCCAGCGCCACCGGCGGCGAGAGGTCGGCCATGATGCCGTAATAGAACGCGAACATGTGGCTCGCGATCAGGGGCACGCCGAGTTTCGCCAGCGCGGGCGCGGCGAGCGCAGCGGTGATGATGTAGGTCGGGATGGTCGGAATGCCGGTGCCGAGCAGGATCGACAGCAGCATGGTCATGATCAGCGCCAGGAACAGGCTCTTCTCGCCGAGACCGATCACCCAGCCGCCGAAGATGGTGCCGACGCCGGTCTGCGACATCATGCCGATGATGACGCCGACGATGGCGCAGGCCATGCCGACGGTGATGGCGGATTTGGCGCTTTCGGCCAGCGCATCGCGGCAGGCGCGCAGGGCGGCAAACCCGCCGCGCACGAACGCGGTGATGACGATCAAGCCGACGACGACGCCTGCAACCGGCACGATCTGAAGGCCGTCACGCGACAGCGCCGCGACGACGAGCGCAAGCCCGATCCAGAAGATGGTGCGGATCGCCGTGTGAGAGACGCCCGCCGTGATGCTGGCGCCCAGGATTAACGCCACCGTGAGCGCGAGGCCCATGCTGCCGGCATAGAGCGGCGTGAAGCCTTCGAACAGCATGTAGACCAGCGCGGCGAGTGGCAGCACGAGATACCAGCGTGTCACCAGCGCCTTCCAGGCGCTCGGTATCTCCGAGCGCTTCATGCCGGTGAGACCGTGCTTGCCGGCTTCCAGATGCACCATCCAGAAGGCGGAGGCGAAATAGAGGATCGCGGGGATCGCGGCCGCCTTCACGATCTCCGAATACTGGACGCCGAGCGTCTCCGCCATGATGAAGGCGACCGCGCCCATCACCGGCGGCATGATCTGCCCGCCCATCGAGGCCGTGGCCTCGACGCCGGCGGCGAAGGCGCGGCGGTAACCGAACCTGATCATCAGCGGAATGGTGAACTGGCCGACGGTGACGACATTGGCGACGCCCGAGCCGGAGATCGTGCCCATCATCCCCGAGGCGAACACCGCGACCTTGGCCGGGCCGCCGCGGGTCCTGCCGAATAGCCCAAGAGAAACGTCAGTGAACAGCTGGATCATGCCGGCGCGCTCCAGGAACGAGCCGAACAGGATGAACAGGAAGATGTAGGTCGCCGAGACGTAGATCGGCACGCCGTAGAAACCTTCGGTGCCGAACGACAGATGCGTGATGATCTGGTCGAAATCGTAGCCGCGATGGTTGAGCGGCGACGGCAGATACTGCCCGAAGAACCAGTAGACGAGGCAGGCGCCGCACATCAGCGGCAGCGCCGCGCCCATCAGGCGCCGTGTGCCCTCGAAGATCAGCACCGCGAGCAGTGTGCCGACCACGAGATCGAGGCGGGTCGGATCACCGTCGCGCGCGATCAGATCCGCGTAGAAGATCCACTGATAGAGACCACATAAGAAGCCGGCGCCGCCGATCACCCAGCCGAGCGCGCGGCCGGCCGCGCTCTTCGCGGTGAAGTTGCCGATCAGGCCGAAGGTGAGGAGAACGAGGAAGCCGACATGGACCCCGCGCACCACCTGGCTCGGCAGATAGTTGAAGGCGGCGACATAGAGCTGGAAGGTCGCGAACGCGATGCCGATCCAGTAGGCGAGATGGCCCCACCAGCCCGGACCGAACCCTTCCGGGAACCCATGCTCGAAATTGTCGAACTCGACCTTGATGGGCGCCGCTTGGCTACCCTCTGCCTGCAACATCGATATGTCCCCGCGCCCTGCTGGGGCGTTCTTACAGCATTCGCGCTGCGCCCTGAATACGTCATGCCCGGGCCAAAGCGCGAAGCGCGTCTTCGCGTAGACCCGGGCATCCATCGAAAGGCGATTGTTTGAGGATGGATGGCCGGGTCAAGCCCGGCCATGACACCTGTCCTACTTGATCAGCCCTTTTTCCTTGTAATAGCGGATCGCGCCGGGGTGCAGCGGAACCGGACTGCCATTGGCGGCCGTCTCGAGCTTGATCTCCTTGCCGGCCACGTGCGCGTTCTGCAATTCCGGCAGCGACTCGTAGACCAGTTTCGTCATCTGGTAGGCGAGATCGTCCGACACCGCCGAGCTGGTGACGAGGTAGTTCACGA
Organism: Bradyrhizobium sp. SZCCT0153; assembly: GCF_018129995.1. Classification (GTDB taxonomy): domain Bacteria; phylum Pseudomonadota; class Alphaproteobacteria; order Rhizobiales; family Xanthobacteraceae; genus Bradyrhizobium; species Bradyrhizobium japonicum_G. The sequence goes on along the minus strand of NZ_JAFCKS010000001.1, from coordinate 231,667 downwards.
CGGCTGCGGTCGGAACGTCCTTGTCCTGGCCGGCATAGGTGTTGGCCGGAATGATCGCAGCGATGAACGGAGGGCCGATCTTGTCGACGGTCTCCTTCGGCACCGACACCACCGTGATCGGGCTGGACGTCGAGAGATCCTTCAGCGAGGCGACGCCGAGGCCGGCCGATTGCAGCGTCGCTGCGAGCTGCCGGTTCTTCATGAGGTCGACGGATTCGGCGAACGGCAGATACTCGACCTTGCCGAGGTCCTTGTAGCTCATGCCGGCCGCCGCGAGGATCGCGCGCGAATTGAGCTCGGTGCCCGACTTCGGCGCACCGACCGACAGGCTCTTGCCCTTGAGATCGGCCAGCGTCTTGATGCCGCTCTCGGCGGTCGCGACGATCTGGATGTAGTTCGGGTAGATCGCGCCGATGGTGCGCAGCTTGTCGAGCTTGGTCTTGAAGCCCGCCTCCTCGTCGCCATCCCAGGCGGCCTTGAGCGAGTCGCCCAGCGTGAACGCCAGTTCGCCGCGGCCCTGCTGGAGCAGGATCAAATTCTCGACCGACGCCTTGGTGGCCTGCACCTGCGTCTTCACGTTCGGAATCTTGTCGCCGTAGATCTTCCCGATCGCGACCCCGAGCGGATAGTAGACGCCGGAGGTGCCGCCGGTCAGCACGTTGATGAAGGATTGCGCCTGGGCGCAAGGTGCCGACGCCGCCAGAGCAAGAGCCGCGGCCACGCCGATGATCGTCCGTTTCATGATTTTGTACTCCCCAAACCGGCGGCGAAATTGGCCGGATGAGGGGTGCGGGTCAACCCATCCAATAGGCAAAACAGGACTGCAGTAAACGGCCGATCCGGCTCGGCTTTTGGGGAACCCGGCGGGTGCGGCGAGGTGGCGCAGCCGGAGACGATGGCTGCGCCCGAACCGATCGGGTTCGAGCGCGCGACCAGCTCACTGGCATGCCCTACTGGCAAGCCCTACTGGAAAGTCATGTCCAGGCACTTGGAAATGTCGGAGCCGAGGCCCGAGGAGATGGTGATGCAGCCGCGGATCTTCTGCGCGTTGACGTCGGCGGCCCAGACCGAGTAGCCGCCGGGGCCGAAGAACGAATTGGTGTTCGGCGGCTCGGTCTCGGTCACGTCGAAATCATAATGGCCGTCGCCCTCGAAGATGCGCGGCTTCTTGGTGCAGCCGCCGTCGGTCTGGACGTTGATGACTTCCTTGTTGTCGCGGGTCAGCGCCAGCGAGACCTGGCAGCGGAAATATTCCGAGGTCTTGGTGTTGAAGAGGTAAGTGTAGGACTTGCAGGTCGCGGTGTTCAGCTTGCCCGGGGCAAGGCCGCGGCTGCACGAAATCCGCTGGTTGTGGCTGAGCTGGTAATCATCGGCCCAGGCGGCCGGCGCCAACGCGGTCAGCAACAGGCCGGCGGCCGAGCAAGCTTTAGTGACGAGGTTCATCCGAATCATCCCCTACCCCATATTTTTGTCGAATTGCGTTCTAGACGGAAAGCGGAACATAGTCGCGCGGGGACGAAGGGAAAATCACAAACTGCTGGGAAAGACGTGATGCGCTGCGGCGCTTTCGCAAATTGACCAGGACACATCGTTCGTGATTTGTTCAAGTCGCGGACCCCAATGGCGGGGAGGATGGATGATGGCATTTTCAACAAAGACATTTGCACTTGTTTCGGTTGCACTCGTAACGGCGCTCGGCGCGTTCGCCGCGCCGGCATTCGCGCAGACCACAGCCACGCCGTGGGAGCTCAAATCCGACACCGGCTATGCCTATGACAAGGAAGGCAAGACCCTCTCCTACAAGATGGGCACCAACAATGCCGGCGAGCTGCTGAAGGGTGCCAAGAAGGTGCCAAAGGGCACGCTGTTCTTCATCGGCCAGAACGGCCAGCTCTACATGCGCAGCGGCCCGTATCTGGAAGGCGACGGCAAGTTCAAGTTCGGGTCGAATTAGCAGGCGGGCGGCGCGGCGCCACGCGTTCGGCGTCGTCCCGGAAGGAGGGGACGTCACCTTTCATAGCGCTGCCGTCAAAACGCCCCCGCCAGCTCCCGCGCGCCGGCATTTTTGCCATTGCTGTCCATCCGCGTGTCCGTCACCGCGAGCAGCTTGGCCACCGTGTTGTGCCGGATCGCGACCGGGTTGCGCTCATAGCCGCCGCGCTGGAAGAAGTTCGAGGTCGGCACCTGCTCGCGCATCGCCTGCGGCATCGTCACCATGTCGAGGCCGGTGCCGTCGCCGGTGAGGTTCATCATCTCGAGCTCGGCCGCGCTGAGCGGGCGGGTGTAGCCCTTGGCGCGCGCGAACAGCACCGACGTCAGCAGCTTGTGGGTCTGCAACATCGGACCGATATCGATGTCGAGCACCATCGCATGCATGGCCCAGCCCTGCGCGGTATTGCCGATCTTCTCGTGCTCCGACCAGGAGTCGGGCACCGACTTCGCATGCGCCACCATTTTCTTCAGGACAGTGAGCTTGTGCTCGAGCGATTGGCGCGCCGGCCCTGAGGTCCGTGCGACCTTTTCACTCAGCGCACGAATGAATTCATGGCCCTGCTCGGCCAGCAGCTCGACGCTGTTGGTGGTCAAGAGCTGATTGTAGCCCATCGCGGTCGAGATCGCGCGCTTGCCGCCATGCTCGATTCCCGCCTGCACGTCGTAGCTGCCGGTGCCGCCGGTCTCGAACGAATAGACCCGCACGGCCTGCTCGCGCGTCAGGCCCGAAGCGAGCGCGTAACGCGCATAGGCACGCTTGAACTCGATCTCGCTGGCCGGCCGCTGCGGCGTGAAATGGTAGAGGTCCTGCGCCGCGCGGAGGAGATCGGCGACGACGGGTATCGGCTTCCTGGTCGGGCGATCCGGCGTTTCCTCCGGCTCCGGGTTCACCGGCCGCTTCGGCCCGCTGTAGAGCGGCGGATGCTCCAGCACATAGTCGTCGAGCGTGATCTGCTGCCCGCTGCGCCGCTTGGCGTTGCGACCTTTCCGCTTCTCGGAGATCTGGCTCCAATAGGCGCCGGCCTCCTCGTCGAAGGCCGCGCGTGCGGCCTGATATTCCTGCAGCTTGCGGCGATATTCGAGCACGGCGGGCGACGCCCCACCTTGCGCAAAAAACTGCGACAGCAACTGCGCCTTGGCATCGCGGACGGCGGGCGCCAGCGCGTCGGCCCCGCCACCACGCGCGGCGGGCGCGAGCAGAACGAGCGCGAGTGGAACCAGCCTCACGGCATTTCGAATCGAATGACGCATGCCGCCCTCTTAGCAGGCATCCGGTAACCGTCACGTTAACGCGCCGTTTACCATCGTCACTTCCAGGCGAACACCGGCTGTTCCAGCTCGGTGACACGGGTATGCCGTCCCGCCAGCACCTCGCGGAACTGGTAGATCAGCGCCGCCGTCGGCGCGTGGATCAGGCTCGCCTGGTGATGGAAACGGATGACGCGGCGCGTGCTCTCGGGGATCGCGACGAAATCGAAGGCCTCAGTGCGTTCGATCGTCGCGAGCGCGATGCGGTGGACCGAAGCCACCTCGTCCGGGTTTGGCTTGATCGCCGCGCTATCGGCGGCCCAGACCACGACCGGTGTGATCAGATAGCCCGAGCGGGTCGGATAATCGTCGAGCGTGCCGAGTACCTCTGCGCCGGTGAGGCGAAGGCCAAGCTCCTCGTCGAGCTCGCGCAGCGCCGCCTCGACCGGTGTCTCGCCGGCGTCGCAGCGTCCGCCCGGCAAGGCCCATTGGCCGCGATGGGCACGTAGATGCGATGCGCGCAGCGTGAGCAGGAAGGCGGTGTCGTCGCCTTCATCGGATGCGGTCAGCGCAAGCACCACCGCAGCACGCTTCAACTTGGACGGCTCGGCCTCGTCAGGCAGCCGCGCGAAGGACGCGCAGGCGTCTGCGATATTCCGTCTGGTGGCATCATCGAAAGCTCTCATGATGCTTGACTACACCAGGACTGCATCTGATGAAACGAGGAGAAAGACGCGTGCAAGGATGGACTGGGCGATGATCGACAAGACCGCCGCAAAGCTCAAATCAGACGGCTGGACGATCGTCGACACCAGCGGTTTCATTCACCTCATCGGCCCGCTCTGGGAACGCAAGGTCGATGGCCACTACGAGTTCGCGCTGGCCACCGAGGACAAGCACCACAACCGCCGCGGCATGGTCCAGGGCGGCGTGATGATGACCTTCGCCGACCGCACCTGCGGCATGACCGCCCGCTACGAGACAGGCAAGCACTACATGGCGACGGTGCAGCTCGACACCCATTTCGTCGAAGCCGGCAAGATCGGCGACATCCTGATCTCCCGCCCGCGCGTGGTGCGGACGACGCGCAGCCTGATCTTCATGAGCACGGAGGTGTTGGTTGAAGACCGCTGCGTGGTGATGGCGAATGGCGTCTTCAAGATATTGAAGGGGCCGGAGTAGGCGGCCGGTCATACTGCCACCGCGCTCCCCACCCACAGCTGTCGTCCCGGCGAAGGCCGGGACGACGAGAGATGACGCATTCCTGGACTGCTTCGCTGCGCTCGCAATGACCGAACCGGGCGGCTATGCTGAAGCTTCCGATAAAGTCGAGGAAACAGCCCATGCAATACCGCCAACTCGGCCGCAGCGGCCTGAAAGTGTCGCCAATCTGTTTGGGCACCATGATGTTCGGCGGGCCGACGGATGAAGCCACGTCGAAGCGGATCATCGCGAAGGCGCACGAGGCAGGCATCAATTTCATCGACACGGCGGACGCCTATTCGAAAGGTGGATCCGAGGAGGTGGTGGGACGCGCCATCGCCGGCAACCGTCACGCCTGGGTGCTCGCCACCAAGCTCGCCAATCCCATGAACAATGGTGCGGGCAACGATCCCAACCGCGCCGGCCTGTCGCGGCGCTGGGTGCTGCAGGCCGCCGACGAAAGCCTGAAGCGGCTCGGCACCGATCACATCGACGTCTATTATCTGCACAAGGAAGATCATGCGACGCCGCTGGAAGAGACGGTGCGCGCGATGGGCGATTTGATCCGCGCCGGCAAGGTGCGCTATTTCGGCGTCTCGAACTACCGCGCCTGGCGCGTCGCCGAGATCTGCAACATCTGTGACCGGCTCGGCATCGACAGACCCGCGGTGAGCCAGCCCTATTACAACGCGATGAACCGCATGCCGGAGGTCGAGCACTTTCCGGCCTGTTCCTATTACGGCCTCGGCATCGTGCCCTACAGCCCGCTGGCGCGCGGCGTGCTCACCGGCAAATACAAGCCGGATGCAGTCCCGGACAAGGAGACGCGCGCGGGCCGTAACGACACCCGCATGATGCAGACCGAATGGCGGCCGGAATCGCTCCAGCTCGCGCAGGAGATCAAGACCCACGCCGAGAAGAAGGGCATCACCGCCGGTCAGTTCGCGGTCGCCTGGGTGCTGAACTCCGCCTTTGTCTCCTCGATCGTCGCCGGCCCGCGCACGGAGGAGCAATGGAACGGCTACACGGGCGCGCTCGACTATCGCTTCACGGCGGACGACGAAGCGCTGATCGACAGGCTGGTCGTTCCGGGTCATCCCTCGACGCCTGGCTATAACGACCCGGCCTATCCGATCGAGGGCCGCCGCGCACGGACGGCTTGAATCGCGGAGACGACGATGGCGCTTGAAGACCGCTACGGCCTGCCGCTCTCCACCTCTTCGGATGAGGCAGCAAACGCCTATCGCGAAGGTGTCGACCACATGCTCGCTGGCTGGACCGGCACGGCGGAGACGCTGGAGCGCGCCATCGCCGCCGATCCGGACTTTGCGCTTCCCCATATCGCCCGCGCCCGCGTGCATGCCTTCTATCAGCAGGGCGACCTCGCGCGGCAGAAGGCGGCCCGCGCGCGCGAGTTGGTCGCAAAGCGCGGCACGGAGCGTGAGCGTTCGCATGTCGAGACCCTGGCGCTGGCGATCGAGGGCCGGCTGCCCGAGGCGATCGCGGCGACGCTGAAACACGTCGAGGCATGGCCGCGCGATGCCGTGGTGCTGTCGCTGCCGCTCGGCGCGTTCGGCCTGTTCGCCTTCTCCGGCATGGCCGATCACGACCGCGCGCGGCATGAGCTGTGCGAGCGCGTCGCACATCATTACGGCGAGGACTGGTGGTTCCTCACCATGTCCGGCTGGGCCATGACCGAGAATGGCGACGTCGCCCGCGGCCGCGGCGTCACCGAGCGCGGCTTCGACCTGCGACGTCAGAACGCCCATGCTGCGCACGCGGTGTTGCATGCGATGTTCGAGGACGGCTCGATCGAGGCGGCCGACCGGCTCGTCGACGAATGGATCCCCTCCTACGACCGCGCCGGAATCCTGCACGGCCACATCCGCTGGCATCAGGCGCTCGGCGCGCTCGAGCATGGCGACGCGGCCCGCGCGCTTGCGATCTATGCCGACGTGCTCCAGCCTTCCGCCACGCAGGCGCCGCCGCTCAACGTCATCACCGATGGCGCGTCGCTTTTGTGGCGCCTGTCGGCTTACGGCCACACGGTGCCGGAGGCACTTTGGCGCGATGCCGATGCCACCGCGCAAAGACTGTTTCCGAAATCGAGCCTGCCCTTTGCCGACGTCCACATGGCGCTGTTCGCCGCGGCAACGCAAAACCGCGAGGCGCTCGCCGCGCGGCTCACCGTGATCGAGCAACGGCTCGCTGACGGCAAGCTGCCGGCCGGCCCCGTGGTGCCGGCGATCTGCCGCGCGCTGGCGGCCTTTGCCGACGAGGATTACGCGGCATGCGTGCAAATGCTCACGCCGGTTCTCGCTGACGTCGTGCGCATCGGCGGCAGCCACGCCCAGCGCGAGCTGATCGAGGACACTTTTGTCGTCGCCCTCATGCGCAGCGGCGAGTTGCCCCGCGCCCGCGCGCTGCTCGATGCCCGCCTGCACCGCCGGCCCTCGCTCCGGGATACGCGCTGGCAGGCGGCGATGGGCTAGTTTGCCACGAAAAAAACATCGGCCTGGCGGCAAGTGCCTGCTAGGGACGGGGTTGGCGCGATCGGTCTGATCGCCGATGGGTGGCACGGTGGTATTCCAGAGAGGCATGGCCGGACGAACGGGATCGCAACCAATTTGCGGTTCAATGGTTGTTGGACGGACCTTTTCCGTGGCCCCTGGCATACGAGCCTGACGATGCGCCTCCGCCGACCGGTCCTGGCTGCAACACTCATCGCTCTCGCAAGCCCTTGTTTTGGCGAGTCTTCCTTGCCGATTCCCGTCAACAACCCTCCGGCCCCAAACGCTTTCGTCGACCTGCTGGCGCTGATGTCCGGCCACTGCAAGACGCTGAAGGTGGCCGGGCGCACGTTCGCCTGCAAGACGGTCGCCTACGCCCATGGTGACGGGGGGCGGGTCAATTTCGCGGTCGCGGTCGACGACCCCACAGACGAGAATCACGTCGTGTCGTTCTCCGGCGAGAACGGCAAGCGCGCCGACGACAATTCCTACGAGCTGCCGATCGACCGCATGCTGCTCAATTCCAAGGACCGCCCCAAGGTCGACGGCCTGCCGGTGCCGGCGGAGCAGACCTCCACCGGCATCTGCCGCCAGACCGGCAATTTTGCCGCCAGGAAGGTGACTGATGTCACCTGCTCTGCCACCGACAGCGAGGGCCGCCGCTACGAACTGCTGTTCGTCTCCGACGGTACGCCGGTGAGCGTGCGCCGTATCAGGCAATCGGCGCCGTCGATCCAGGATCCGTTCAAGTAACGGTCCTTCCTTACCGCTCTGCATGCGGGCGAGGCGAACTGCCGCCTGCGCGGCACCGCCGGATCACATCCTTTCGTTGAAACTATGGGACCGGCAGGTATGCTCGGATGCGTCCTCCTCGAGGAGGCGCCGGCAGCAAACCACAGGCCAACCCAGCAATGCGAACGATCATCGCGATCAAGCGGATCCTGATCGTCTGCCTGTTCGCAAGCCTGGCGCATGAATGCGCTGCAGCCGACGGTCCGGGGCAGCGCTCGATCCTGGTGCTGGAAGACGCCGACTTTCGTTCGCCGTTCTATTCGGAGATTTTTGCCGGTATCCGCACCGCCGCGAAGGACAATGGACATATCCATACCGTGATCTACGGCGAAAGCCTCGATCTCGCCCGTTTCCCGGGACCGGACTACGAGGAGAGCCTGGTCGGTCATCTCAAGACCAAATACGCGCACCGGTCGATCGACGTCATCGTCTCGATCGGCGTCGCATCGGCGAAATTCCTTCAGGGACGCAAGCACGACATCTGGCCCGCCGCACCCGTGGTTTACGGCTTCGTGCCCGATCTGCCCGAGGTGCGCGCGCTGTTTCTGCCCGGCACGACCGCGATCTTCGCCAAGGTGCTACCGACGCAGTTGCTGACTGCGGCACGCGCTGTCGTCCCCGACCTGACTAGCGTCGTCCTCGTGGGCGAGGCATGGAAAAATCCGCTGACATACGGCCACTGGAAGCAGGAATTCGCGGCCGCGATGCCGGATCTCGAGGTTATCGATCTGTCCGACAGGGTGATGCGGGAGGTGCGCGAACGGGTCCGCTCCCTGCCCCCGCGCTCTGCAATCCTGACCTCGGCGATGTATTCCGACGGCGAAGGCACCTACTATCTGCCGGCCGCGGCGCTTGCGCGCGTCGCCGAGCACGCGAACCGCCCGATCATCATCACCTCCGATACATTTCTTGGGCGGACGGGAGTTGGCGGCTTCCTGCTGCTGCCCGAAACCATTGGACGGGAAGCCGGCCAAGTGGCCATGCGGATTCTCGGCGGCGAAGCGCCGTCGAGCATCCCGCCCGTTGCCGGAGACAACGTGAAGCCGATCTTCGACTGGCGACAGCTCAAGCTCTGGAATGTGGACGAAGCCCATCTGCCCCCGGGTAGCCGGGTGCGTTTCCGGGAACCGAGCTTCTGGGAGCAGTATTACTGGCGCGTCATGATCAGCGCAGGCGTGGTGCTGGCGCAGACGATGATGATCGCCATCCTCCTGCGCGAGCGCAGGCTGAGATTTCTGGCGGAGGTCGAGGCACGTCAGCGCATGTCGGAGCTTGCCCACATGAACCGCCGTGCGACCGCAGGCGAGATGTCTGCCTCGATCGCGCACGAGCTGAGCCCGCCGCTCGCCGCCATTCTGATCAATGCTGAGACCGCCGAGCAGGTGTTGCAGGCGCCGGCTCCTGACCTCGGCGTCGTCAGGGATATACTGGGTGATATTCGCCGCGACGATCGGCGCGCAAGCGAGATCGTGGTTCGGCTGCGCTCGTTTCTGAAGAGAGTCCCCACAGAACGCCGCGAGCTCGACCTCAACGCGACGGTCGGCGAGGTGTTTCGGTTCCTATCGATCCAGGCCCTGACCTACGACGTCGCGCTCGCGACCGACCCATCGTCCTCGGATATCCGCGTCAATGCCGACAAGGTGCAGCTGCAGCAGGCCATTCTGAACCTGGTCATGAATGCCATCGATGCGGTGACCGACCTGCCGGAGGATCGGCGACGCATCGTCGGTCGAACCAGCCTCGCAAGCGACAATCAGGCCATGGTCTCCATCGCGGATGCCGGCGACGGCATCTCTACGGAAAAGGTGGCCGAAATCTTCAAGCCGTTTTTCACGACCAAGACGCAGGGCATGGGCATCGGCCTCTCGATCACGCGCACGATCATCGAGGCACATGGCGGGCGCATCTGGGCCGAGAACGCGCCGACAGGAGGCGCCGTCTTTCATATCAGCCTGCCGCTCGCAGGCATTGCGCGCTGATCGAGGGGGGCGACCTCGCCGAACCAGACCGGCAGCCATCACGGCCGCGCCCCTCATCGCCGACAAGGACGCGATCCTCACCGCGCTGTCCGAGCGCCACGGCTTCCCCCACCCGCATCCGTGAGCGGTTTCGCGCCGTCACGAAACGAGGGAAATTCGGCGTTGCCTGCGCCAGCCGGCGCCTCGCATACTCGGCGCGACAAATCGGAATCCGCTCTCCATGACCAGCTCCCTCCCTGCCCTCATCGTCGTCGACGTCCAGTGCGCGTTCGACCAGTGGGAGGCGGCGGGCAAGCGTCGCAACAATCCGGACGCGGCCGCGCGCATCGCCGATCTCCTGAAGGCGTTCAGGGCGAGCGGCGCGCCCGTCTTCCACATCCGCCATGAGGGTACCAAGCCGTCCTCGTCATTCCTGCCGACGGACCCCGGCTACGTCGTCAAGGACGAGGCGCGCGAACAGCCCGGCGAAGCCGTGATCGTCAAGCGCGTCAACAGCGCCTTCATCGGCACCGACCTCGAACAGCGCCTGCGCGCAGGCAACATCGCGACGGTCGTCATCTGCGGCGCCACCACCAATCATTGCGTCGAGACGACGACACGCATGGCCGGCAATCTCGGCTTCGACACCAGGCTCGTGCGCGACGCGACCTGGACGTTCGATCGCGTCGGCCCCGATGGCGATGCGCATTCGGCCGAGGCGATCCATGCGATGACGCTGTCGAACCTCGACGGCGAGTTCGCCCGCATCGTCACCACCGGCGAAGTCATCGCTGCGCTCGGAGCGGCGTAACAGCAAGGCGATTGCAAGGCGATTACATGGCGACCGCGGGCCATGCGACGATAGATCGCGCGACGTTCCACCCTTCACGCGCGAATCGGAACTGACATCTGCGTCGTTTCGACGCCCGCACTCGCCGGAACGCGCCGGATGCCCATGTGTTGTCACACGACATTCAACTGGAGTGATGACATGAAGTATCTCATAGTCGCGATGGCCATCGGTGCGGCGGCGCTTGCCGGCGGTTCGGCGGCGAACGCGGCCAATAATTCGAGCGCGAGGCAGAACGCGCAGGCCGGCCAATCGACCGACATCAGTGCGCAGCACAGGCACCACCATCACGGCTATCGCCATCACTGGCGTCCTCGCCATCATCACGGCTATTACCGTCCGCACTACCGGAGCTACGGCTATTACCCGCGCCACCACGGCTATTACGGCGGGGGACCGTACGGATATTACGGCGGCGGTCCCAGCGTGAGTTTCGGCTTCGGCGGCAGCCGCTGGTAAGATGAAAGGCCCGCGCAATGCGGGCCTTTTTTCCGATACTCGCTCACGAGGCACTATCCTCGCAAGATCGTCCCCGCGGTCCCCAGACCGCTCGCCAGCGCCGCCTCGACCGTGCCCATGTCGGCTCCGCGATAGAGCGCCTCCCCGGAGAACAGCACCGCGCCGTCGGCACGCGCGAGGATCGTTTGCGCCTCGCGCGTCCGCGGCGTTGCCCAGGAATAGGCGCCGCCGGCGAATGGATCGTGCGCCCAATTGGTCGCGGCGGCCGCCACGAGATCGCCCGCGATGTCCTCGCGTGGCCGCTTGAAGACGGCCGCGAGCGAATCGATCCCGGCATCGATCAGCCCTTGCGGATCGAGTTGCGACAGCGTCGCCGTGCCCGGGCCGCCGGACCAGCCGGTGAGCACGTGATGCTGGTTCGGATATTGCGTCCACCACACCGGGATCGTCTGGTCCGACAGCAGGAAGGTCATGCCCGCGAGCTCCTGCCTGCGTTCGCGCCACCACGGCCGTCCGAAGCGCAGCAGGATCTTGACGACATTGCCGAAGCCGATATCGGCGGCAGCCGCCGCCTTCGCGCGCGCGCCGCCCGGCAGCGCGATCTCGCGCAGCAGCGGCAGCGGCACGGTGAGGATCACGCGATCGCAGGTAAGCACATCGCCGCCGGCGCAGCGCACGGCAATCGCGCCGCTCGCCTCCTCGATCGCCGACACCGCACGACCAAGCCGGATCGCAACCCCGCGCCTGCGGCACTCGGCCGCCAGGAAGCCGATCAGCGCACCATAGCCGCCATCGATGCGCGCCTGCGCAGAGTGCCCGCCATCCATCCATTCCTCGCGCAGCGCCAGCGTCGAGGCGCGCTCGGGGTCGGCCGCATCGTAGCCCTCGACCATGCGCTCGATCGAATGGCGCATCGGCGCGTAATCATCTCCGGCAAAATGCCGGCGCAGGAAATCGGCGACGGTGAGGTCGTCCTTGAGGTCCCGAAGCGCGGCTTGCAGCTCCGCCACGTGCGGATCGTGGCGATCCTCGCGCAAGATGTTCGCACCGTCGAAACTCCACTGCTCGCCGTCGATCCTCTGCAGGGACAGCCCGGCCTCGCGCAGCAAAGCGCGCGTGACCGGCGCCTCGCCATGGACGAATTCGGCGCCGCCGTCGGCGGGATAGCCGAACTCCGACGCCGGCAGCGGATGGATGCGTCCGCCGCAACGCTCGCGCGCCTCCAGGATCGTCACCTTGCGGCCGGCACGCGCCAGCTCGCGCGCCGCCATCAGGCCGGCCGCGCCGGCGCCGACGATGACGATGTGCTCTGACGTATCTAACATGCCGCGCTCTTACCGGCTCGCAGCTTGCGCGTCGTTGTCGATCAGATACCGCAGCAGCAGGACACCGCCGCCGAGCTCCCGCACGCTCTCCAGCGTCATCGCAGTCAGCGGCGCACGATGGTCGCTGTCGGAGTCGGAGGAGTCGAACACGAAGGGCGCGCCCCTGGCGCCATCGATCGCGGGACTGAGGATCAGGTTGAACTCGTCGATCAGGCCGGCGCGCAGGAACGCGCCATTGGCGACGCCGCCGCCTTCCACCAGCAGACGCTTCACCCCGAGCTCGCGGGCGAGAATGTCGAGCGCCAGTGCCAGGTCGATCTCGGACTTGCCCGCGAAGATGTAGGAGACACCCTCACCGCGCAGGCCCACGAGATGAGAATCCGGCACGCTCTCGGTCAGCACCACGACGATCGGATCGCCGCCGATATCGGAGCGGCCCCAGCCGATCTTGCCCTGCGCGTCGAGCACGACGCCATAGGTCTCGGCATCGCGCCGCGCGAACCAGTTTTGGCGCGGGAGCTTTTCGTTCGACGTCTCGAGATAGGGCTTGCCCTTGGCGAACTCCGAACCGGTGACGCGGCCGATCACCCAGGCATCGCCGCCGAGCTCATCGTGGACCTTCTCGAACCAGTCCGTGCCCGCGCCCTTCGGGCGCCAGCGGCTCGGATGCGTGCGTCCGTCCAGGCTGGAGTGCATCAGACAGATGACGTAGGGCTTCATGCAAATCTCCGCGCCGCGCGTCAGGCCGCCGTTCCGCCGCCCTTGGAGCGATCGTTCACGATCACCGCAAGCGGATTGAGCTTCGGCGGCGCGATGAGCTGCAGCGTGTTGGTGTCGCGATGGTTGAACGGCGCGCCGCGCACGAACAACTCGGTCTGGATCAGATAGGTCCAGCTGCCGTCGTCGTTGAAGGTGATGTCGCAGCGGTAGGCATCGGTGCGGAAGGCTTGTTCCAGAAAGTCGGTCGAGCAGATTCCGTAAGCGGTGTCGCCACGCTTCGCCGTGACGGAGATATTCCTGTCGTCGGGCCCGGCCTTGCCCGAGGCCAGCAGCACCTGCCCGCGCGGGATCGCCAGCGTCTGCATGATCAGCCCGGTCGCCGGTTCCCACAGCCAGTACCCGACCTGGTCGTGGAAGGTGATGTCTTCCTCCGGCGTGTTGATGTGGATGTGATAGCGCAGCCCGTAAAGCAGCTGCGGCCCGTTGGCCTGCGGATCGATCGGGTCCATCCGGATATGCTCGATGAAGGTCCGCCGCTCCGGCCCCTCCGCCTTCGGATTGACGTCGACGCCCTTGTCGGCCTGCCAGACGCCGGCGAGGCGGCGAAGCGGGCCGAGATTGGCCAGGCCATCGGGCGAGACGTCCTCCGGCTCGGTGAAGATATCGGCGGGAAGGGGAAGCATGGGGTCCTCGCGGAAAGTTGCGGGAACAGCCATATCACGGGGATGGGCGGCATGGCTTCACCTATGACCCACGCAAGCGGCGGCTGGCGTTGCAGCCATGCACAGATGGCCCTTGATTCATGATCTCAGAGCTTCGGCATCAACGGCGACGCCCCTTGGCCTGAACCGGGCATTTTGGGCAGGTGTTCGGCTGGCGAATACCGCCAGGACAACGTATGAAACCGGTCGCCGACTCGGAATCATCGGTTCGAGGCCTTGCGCGGCACGCACGCCGATAACCCATGCCCAACGGAAACATCATGCCTGTCAATCGCAACATCCTGTTTCTCATTATCGGCGCGCTGGTCGTCGTGGTCGGCGTCCTCGGCTACAACCTCTATCAGGACAAGAAGCAGCCGGAAGGGCTCCAGATCAATCTCGGACCCAACGGCGTCAAGATCCAGAACAAGTGATCAGCGAGCGGCCGGCACGAGCAATGCCGCATGCGCGAGCATCCCTTGAATCAGAACCCGGATGTGGCTTCGCTCATCCGGGCTTCTCGAGTTGATACCGACAAACCCGATCGCAGCTTACGCGCTGCCGCCTCGCCCACAACTGCCTCAGTTTTAATCAGGCGCCGATGCTTCCCAAGTTTTTGTGTTCGGCGTTCCCGTTGCGCCGCGGAATCGCAATGCTAAGACCATTGGCTGATGGGATTGTGACGACCTCCTTGCGCTGATGATGCCCGAGCGGACGTCGAGCGACGGCAGTGACTTTGAAGTGAGCAATTTGGAATGCAGCAGGCTTCGGTCGAGAAGTTCTCGGACCTCATCGGCGGTATCTATGATTGCGTGATCGCGCCTGAACGCTGGACCGGAGTTCTGGACGGGATTTGCGCAGAGTTCGGCTTTGCCACCGGCGCGCTCTCGGTCGCCAGCCTCACCAACATGAAGGCCGTCGTCAATGCGGTCTCCGGGTCCGATCTGGCCGAGATGGCACAGAACGGCATCGGCTATGGGGCCGACATCATCGAGCTCTGGGGCGGCGCCGAGCGCATTCAACAATATCCGCTCGGAGAACCCATCGTTCAATCCCAGGCCGTTCGGCAGGACATCATTGCCGGCAACCGCTATTATCGCGAATGGGCCATGCCCAAGGGCTTGTTCGACGCCGTGGCCGTCGGCCTCGTTCGCGACAGGACGATGGTCGGAAATGCGATCTTCAGCCAGCACGAATCGGCCGGCACCATCGACGAAGCGCAGCTCAATGGATTGCGCCTGCTCGCACCTCACATCCGCCGTGCCGTGACGATCAGCAACCTGTTCGACATGAAGGCGGTCGAAGCCACCACATTCGCCGCCACGGTGGAGGCGCTGACGGTCGGCGTCGTCCTGGCCGACGAGGATTCGAACATCGTTCACGCCAACGCCGCGGCCACCGCGATGCTCGCGGCCGGCGATCCGATCGTGGCAAGGCATGGCCGCATCGCCGTTCAATCGGCGGCGACCACCGCCACATTGCAGTCGGCCGTCGCCCAGGCCGCAAAAGACGAGGCGACGCTCGGCCAGAAAGGCATCGGCATTCCGATCCCTCGCCAGGGCGCCTACCCTCTCGTCGTCCACGTTCTGCCGCTGCGGCGCAGCCAGATGCGATCCGGTCTGGTCCAGCGCGCCGCCGCCGCCCTGTTCGTGACGTCAGCCGCGGGCCCGCCGCGACTGCCTCACGATGCGCTCAACCAACTCTATGACCTGACGCCGGCCGAGATTCGCATCTTCGAGCTAATCTGCGATGGGCACACCCGCGACGCGATCTCGGCATTGCTCGGCGTGTCCGTCAGCACCGTGAAGAGCCACCTCGTTCACGTCTTCGAAAAAACGGGTTGCAGGCGCCAGGTCGACCTGGTCAGGCTCGCGAAATCGCTGACGTTCCCGGTGTGAGGCGCGGGGATGACGGCGCGGTCGGCCGGACCCGCCCGGCGACAGGCTCAGGAAAATGTCACGATGAGCATTCCGCGGTGATCCAGCGCCTGCCCTCGTTCGTTCCCAGACCCAGAGGTCGCTTGTCGAGGCGCTATGATCGCTGCTATCCGAGCTTTAGATGCGCCAATCCGGGCGAAAGCTGGTTTTCCCTGGAGGATTGAAGCGCGGCTGTCGACTGGCGCGAGCAAAGGGCCGAAGACAAAGGTGGACTGGGCTGATCTGATCGGACGCGTCGCCTCGACCGGAGACCGGGAGGCCTTCAGGCGCCTATTCGAGCATTTCGCGCCCCGCATCAAGGGGTTGATGCTGAAGGGCGGGTGCAGTTCCGACGAGGCAGAGGAGATTGCTCAAAACGCCATGATCGCCGTCTGGCGGAAGGCGAGCCAGTTCGATCCTGCGACGGCAGGGGCCGCGGCATGGATATTCACCATCGCGCGCAACTTGCGCATCGACTTGTTCCGCAGCAGAGCGCGGGCGGACCGACTGCGGGGCACTTCGGAGCTTCCCGATGCGCCGGATCCCGCCGAGTCCGCGGATGCCGTCATGTCCCGCGTGCAGGATGCCGCGCGGATCAATTCGGCCGTCAAGCGGCTCTCGACGGAGCAATCCATGGTGGTGCGGCTGTCGTTCATCGAGGAGAGGCCGCACCCGGAAATCGCGAGCCTGCTCGGCATTCCGCTCGGAACGGTGAAATCGCGGATCAGACTGGCGATGAACCGCCTGAGAGACATATTGGACGAAGAAGCATGACGATCAGCCATCATCCGCCGGAAGATCTTCTGGCCGACTTTGCGGCCGGCAGGTTGGAAGAGGCCCATCAATTGGTGGTGGGGGTGCATGTTGCAGGTTGTGCACGGTGCGGCCGGTTCGTGCAGGCCATCGAGCAACTTGGCGGCTTGGCGCTCGAAGACGTCGAGCCGGTGCCGGTCGCATCGGATGCGTTCGAGCAGGTGATGTCGCGAATTCACGACGCTCCTGAACAACGAGCGGCGCGGACTGCCGATCTCGCTCGTGGCAGGGACCAGGATGTTCCGGCGGCGCTGCGGAACTACCGTATCGGCAAGCGCAGGCGCGTCGCTCCGGGTCTGAGCATGCGATCGATCGAGCTGTCCGGTTCGGGCAAGGCGCGAGCGTTTCTGCTTCGGTCCGCGCCGGGGACGCGCATGCTCGAACATACTCACACCGGCACCGAGCTGACCCTCGTGCTCGAGGGCAGCTTCAGCCACGAAGGCGGCCGGTTTGGTCCGGGTGATTTCGACTATGGCGACGACGAGACCGACCATCGACCGATCGTGGGCGACGAGGGCCCCTGTGTTTGCCTCGTCGCAATGACGGGCGACCTGCGCATGAACGGCCTGCTCGGCAGACTGATCGGGCCATTCGTGCGGCTTTGATCCGCTTGCGTCCTTTTCCGCCGGGTGATCCGAAGGCGAGCCCGGAGCGTTTCGAAAGGAACGCGAGGGAGACAGGACATGGCCGGCCTAAGCCTGGAACGACAGGCGCAGAGCGAAACATTGCTCGAATTGCTGGCATGCGTTTCTGCGGGCGACGCACGGGCCTTCGCAGAGCTGCATATGCTGACGCGGAGCAAGCTGCGCAGGACTGCGCTCGCCGTCGGAACTCCGCCCCACGACATCGAGGACATTCTTCAGGAAACCTATCTGAAGATCTGGCGCAACGCGGGTCGGTTCGACAGCAGCCGTGCTTCAGCGATGACCTGGATGTCCGCCATCGTCCGGAATACCGCCATCGACCATCTGCGGACCAGGAGACTACCGACTTACGCGCTGGACGAGGCACTTCTGGTTCCGGCCACCGCTGATCCGTCCCGGATTGACGATTTCGACTACGCCCGCGCCGAACCGATCGCGCGCGGCGTGCTGGCTCGTCTGCCGGAAGATCGCCGCCGGCTGGTGGCTCTGGCCTACCTCGAGGGCGAAAGCCGCGCGAGCTTGTCAAGGCGCTTCGGGGTGCCGGTCGGCACCATCAAGACCTGGCTGCACCGAACTCTCCTGGCGGTTCGCAAGGACTGCCTTGCTGCATCGGCCGCAGCCTGAAGCAGGCGAGGAACCCGCGCGTGGCCGCAGAGATCATCGAATTCCCCAACCGTGGACATGTGGACCCGCTTGTGTCCTCTCTTGCGAGGCTCGAGCAGATGGTGAGAGAGGTGGACCGTCTGGCAGCCGATCAGCCCGCGGAAGGCCTCGATCATTTGCTCGGCGTCATGGAGCACCTCGGCGATCGACTGGTCGACCTCGCGCATCTCGTGCTCGACGAAGATGGAAAGCGGAGAGTCCAGATCGCATTCGCGTCGCTGTCCGACAAGATCGCGGAGACCAGGGACGCCTTTGACGGGTGCGATGCACCGAGGGATCCTTGAATTCGGCACCACGCTCGCCTGCTCGACGCCGATGAAGTCAGCTCTGCGCTGTCGACCCTAATTGAGGCGGAGCAGCGACATGTTCAGCAGGGTCGCAAAACCGACCCAGCCGGCATAGGGAATGAAAAGCATCGCTGCCAACCGGTCGGTCTGCCACCGGCGCCAGACAAACGCGAGGATCACGGCCAGCAACGCAACAATGACGCCGAGCGCCACGTCCATGCGATGAAGCGAAAAGAAGATGGGAGACCATGCAAAATTCAGGATCATCTGCAGGCCCCACAATCTCATCGACTTTCCGCGCGGCTCCGCCTCGAAGGTGCGGAATCCCGCCACGGCGATCAGCAGGAACAGGATCGTCCAGACGGGTGCGAACACCGCATCGGGCGGATTGAAGGACGGCTTGTTGAGTGCCGCGTACCACGCTCCCGGACGGTTGAGCACACCGATCAGAAGCCCCGCGGCAGGAACGAGACAGAGGAAAGCGGCGCATCTGGACCATCTGCCGCGCTTCCGCTCGCCATCTTGCCCCAGCGCCCCGTTGTGCGCCCCATGCATGGTCAATGCGCCATCCTTTGAGCGACAAGAAATCCGATCCAGGCACTGACACCGGCGAGGAACGATCCCCAGCACACGTCCGCAAGAGTTAGCCCCGTCGACCAATTCCGCAGCGTTGCCTGGTTGGTCAGATCGTAAGTCGCATAGGTAAAGCAACCCAGCAGCACGCCGGACGTGAAAGCGCGCAGAGCGCTGCCGTCTTGCTGAGCCGGCAGCACCGCGAACCAGATCAAACCGACGGGATAGGCCAGATAAAACACTGCAGCGGCGGCGAGGTCGGGCTCAGACCGCAACATGTCGCCCAGCACCGGCCGGTAAAGTCTCTCGACCATGGTCTTGAGCCAGATCATGTCGAGCGCAACGAAGGTCACAGCCACCGACAGATATGTGAAAAGCAAGCTCATGTCCGGTCTCCCCTCCGGTTGCTTCGCAACCGGTTTTACAAAGGCAACGCCTGCTTAAACGACGCAAGTCCCTCGCCGGATCACGCTGCACACTGGTTCCGCGCGGCTCGCGCGGCCTGTCGGGCCCAGCGAGCCGGATCGCATGGCGCGAAGTCCGATCATTCCGGCGCTGGTCCTGGCGGTCGTGGAAAGAAAGCACTGGTTCGTGCCTGATAGTCCCGATACCGGTGGCCACGGGATCGAAGCATCTGGACCTCGAGCGGAGGTATTCCGGTCACGTGCACGAGGATCCAGTACATGATCGCCGGCGCGATCAGGCTCGCCCAGCCCCATGGGTAGCCCGGCGACAGCGCGATGATCGGATAGGCGAGCCATCCGAGCCATTCGAAGAAATAGTTCGGGTGACGCGACCAGCGCCAAAGCCCGGCATCGCAGACGAGGCCCGCGTTGGCCTTGTTGCGCTTGAAGCGCCGCAATTGCTCGTCGGCGACCGCCTCGCCTGCGATCGCCGCCAGCATGATGGCCGCGCCGGCATAATCCTGAACTCCCAGGTCGGCCCGTGGAGCGTGTGCAGCCAGGAAGACCGCGAATGGCAGCGGCACCGAAGCGAACGCCTGCGACTGCAGGAACGCGAACATTCGAAGCGGCGCCCGTGGGCCCCATTCCTGCGCATAGCTCGCATATCGCGGATCGTCGATACCCGCCGCGGCGCGGCGCGCGATGTGCGTCCCGAGCCTCGCCGACCACAGCAGCACGAGTGTACCCACGAGCATCTGGCGCGCTGGCAGCGCCCCGGCGAGCGGCAAAAGGGCCGCAACCGCTCCAACGAGGCCGACGGAGTAAGTCCAGATCGTATCGACCCACCCGGAGTTGCCCGTTCGCTGCTGAACGATCCAGGCCAGCCCCATCAACACCGAAAGGGCCAGGGCGATGCCAGCGATGGTCAATATTTGCAGGAAACCCATGTCCTCACCGCAAGGAAACTCTGATCATTACGTCCGCCCCAGGCCCCGGTTTCATATCCCGCCATGCGCCGGACGAAAGGGGGTGATCCAGGCCGTCCGTGCCGACGTTTCCTGAGTGCGCGTGTGGCCGGTCAGCTATCGGAGCTGTCCCGAGCCGGGCGACGGACGACATTGGCCCGAAACCGGATGTTCCGGCCGTCGCTGGTGGTATTACAGTGGGGGCGACAGAGCATGCGTTTGGCGGTGATCGGGACGGGAATTGCCGGCAACGCCGCCGCATGGCTCCTGTCCGAACGTCATGCCGTGACGGTCTACGAACGCGAATTGCGACCGGGCGGACACAGTCATACTGTGCGCGTTGACTACGATGGCGAACAGATCGACGTCGACATCGGCTTCATCGTGTTCAACGAGCCAAACTACCCGGAACTGACGTCTCTGTTCGCGCATCTGGGCGTGAAAACCGAGGAGACATGCATGAGCTTCGCGATGTCGGCAGACCATGGCCGATTCGAATGGCGGGGCGGCGGCGAGACCTTCCTGCAGGTCGCCTCCGGTCTGTTCGCTCAGCCGCGTAATCTCTTCTCCCCGTCGTATTTTCGCATGCTGGCCGAGGTCCTCCGCTTCAACAGGGAAAGCGTTTCCGACTTGCGAGCTGGCCGGCTCCAGAACCTCACACTCGGCGAATATCTGCGCAAGGGAGCATTCAGCCCGCGCTTGTTCAGCGATTATCTGGGACCGATGGGAGCCGCCATCTGGTCGTCGCCCTCGGCCGACATCCTCTCCTTTCCCGCGGAAAACTTCACCGCCTTTTTCGACAATCACCGGCTGTTGCATCTGGATCGGCCGCGCTGGCGTACCGTCCAGGGCGGCAGCCGGCGCTATGTCGAGAAGCTCACGGCCAGCTTCAAGGGCTGGATCCGGCTCGGCCGTGCCGTGACGTCGGTCCATCGAACCGAGCACGGTGTGACGATCCGCGACAGTCACGGCAATGAGGACGCCTACGATGCCGTCGTGATGGCTTGTCACAGCGATCAGACCCTGGCGATGCTGTCGGACGCCGACCCGCGCGAGCGATCCATTCTCGGCGCGATCCGGTACGCGCCAAACACGGCCTATCTGCACCGCGACCTCAACCTCATGCCGAAACGCCGCAATGCATGGGCATCCTGGAACTTCCTGCGCTGGCGACGCGAAGCGCCTGCCCAGAACGACGTCGCCGTCACCTATTGGATGAACCGGCTGCAGGGCATCGACGACCGCAAGCCGCTATTCGTCAGCCTCAATCCCCCTTGCGAGCCGGCGCCTCATCTCACTTTCGGCAAGTTCACATTCGCGCATCCACAATTTGACGCGGGCGCGTTCGCCGCGCAGAGGCGTCTTCCCGAAATTCAGGGGCACCGCCGCACCTGGTTCTGCGGCGCCTGGACCGGCTATGGATTCCACGAGGACGGCTTGCGCTCCGGCATCGCCGTCGCCGAGGCACTCGGCAGTGCCGTGCCGTGGCGACGATCCGGCGCGTTGGCGCAGGCTGCTGAGTAGAAAGATGTTGCAAACGAGCGCTCCAGAACGAACGGCGACGTCATCTGCAGCCGCGCTCTACCTGGGCAGGGTGATGCACGCGCGAATGCGGCCTGCGCACCACAGGTTCACCTACCGCGTCATGAACCTGCTGATCGACCTCGACCGGCTCGATGAGGCGGATCGCCAGTCTCGCCTGTTCGGCGTCAATCGCGCCTCAGCCTTCAGCTTTCACGAGTCCGATCACGGGAAGCGCAACGGCGCATCCTTGAGCGACCATGTGCGAAGCCTGGCCGAACAACGCGATATCGATCTGTCGGGAGGGCGCATCCTCCTTTTATGTTATCCGCGGGTCTTCGGCTACGTGTTCAATCCGCTTTCGATCTACTTCTGCTATGGAAGTTGCGGTAATCTTGCGCTGCTGATCTACGAGGTGCGCAACACCTTTGGCGAAATCCATTCCTACGTCCTCCCGGTAGAGGACGCTGCTGCCGGCCGTACCATACGACAATGCCAGGCGAAGGAGTTCTACGTCTCGCCATTCATGGACATGCAAACGCGTTATCGCTTCAGCATTTCCCCGCCCGACCGGCAATTGAAGGTCAGGATCGTGCAGACCGATGAGCATGGCGCAATATTTGCGGCTGCATTCTCCGGGCAACGTCGCCCGCTGACCAGCCGCTCGCTGTTGGCGACGCTCGTCACCCTGCCCTTTGTCACCTTCAAGGTCATCGCGGCCATTCATTGGGAAGCGATCCGGCTTTGGCTGAAGAATGTTCCTTACGTTCCCCGTCCGAACCAACGCCAGATGTGAAGCCATGGATCTCGCAGCCACACACCAGACTGCTCGCTTCGATGACGTTCCCTTCCTCGCGCGGCTCGCCCTGCGGCTTGCTTCGCGGCTCAAGCTTGGCACCGTGGACGTTCGCCTACCCGACGGCAGGACCGTCGCGTTGCGAGGAACGCATCCGGGTCCGTCGGCGACCGTCGAGATCAACAGCTACGCCTTCGCGCGAAGTCTGGTCCTTGGCGGCGATATCGGCATGGCCGAGGCTTACGTTCGCGGCGATTGGAGCACGCCGGATCTATCCCAGCTTCTTTACGTGTTCTGTCTCAACGACGACCTGGTCGACAACGCCTTTGCCGGCAGTGCGCTCGTCCGGCTTTGCCGGCGGGCGCTTCATCGATTGCGCCGAAACACGAGGCAGGGATCGCGGCTGAACATCCACGCGCATTACGATCTCGGGAACGAGTTCTTTGCGGCCTGGCTCGATCCCAGCATGACCTACTCGTCGGCATTGTTCTCGCCCGAGACGACCGACCTGCTCGCCGCTCAACGGCACAAATACGCCCAACTGGCGAAGGCGATCGAGCTGAGGCCCGGCCATACCCTACTCGAGATCGGCTGCGGCTGGGGCGGCTTTGCCGAGTATGCCGCCAGGACTTGCGGCGCAAAGGTATTGGCGCTCACCATCAGCAAGGAGCAGCACGCATTCGCGAGCCGACGAATCCACGAAGCCGGGCTCGGCGAAAACGTCGAGGTCCGGTTGCAGGATTATCGCGATCAGGACGGGCAGTTCGACCGTATCGCCTCGATCGAGATGATCGAGGCCGTCGGCGAGCCATTCTGGCCGACGTACTTCAATCAATTGCATCAACGGCTCAAGCCGGGTGGTCTTGCCGGTATCCAGGCGATCACCGTCCGGGACGAGCTCTTCGACAGCTACCGTCGGCGCGTGGACTTCATCCAGAGATACATTTTTCCGGGCGGCATGCTGCCTTCGCCGAATGTCCTGCGCTCGCTCGGCGAACGCGTGCAAATGCCTTTGGTACGCGAGCAGGTCTTTGGGCAAGACTATGCAAAGACGATCGCGGTCTGGCGAACGAGCTTCGGCCAGGCATGGACGGACCTGACCTCGCTCGGGTTTGACGAGCCCTTCCGGCGGCTGTGGGAATATTATCTGTGCTACTGCGAGGCAGGGTTCAGGGCCGGAAAGATCGATGTCCGGCAGCTGGTATTCGCGCGCCGAAGCTGATGCGACCATCGAACCGCGGCTGCCTCTGCCGGGAGGAGGCCGATCATCGGCTTGGGAAGCGAGGAAATGGTGCCCAGGGGCGGAATCGAACCACCGACACTGCGATTTTCAGTCGCATGCTCTACCAACTGAGCTACCTGGGCATGCTCGACATGAGGGCCAAAGAGATGGTCAAGGCCCATCGAGCGGGCGGTTTATAGTGGGCTGGAAGCTGCCTGTCCACCCGGCTTCGCCTGAAGGCTTCGCCGGCGCGGCCCGGCTGTGCACAAGATCCGGCGGCGTTGCCGCGGCTGGCGCGCGGCAAACCGGAGACTCCTATAAATTATTGATATTATTCAATTATTCTTCGCCATCCGCCTCATCATCCCGGCCGGGAATGACGTAGGAGCCTTTCAGCCAGCGGTTCAGGTCGACGTCGCGGCAGCGCGGCGAACAGAACGGGCGGGTTGCCTCGGACTGCGGCTTGCCGCAGATCGGGCAGGTTTTGAGGGGCGCGGCGGGCTTTTTGGCGTGGTCGTCGATCATGTCGGTAGCTTGTACGGAGTGAGGAAGTTTAAGAGCCTGTCGGCAAACGGGTTCCACGGGCGGCGGCGCCTGCTTCCCCGCCGGAGTCCGGTCGGGCCATTCTACTTTGCATGGGGTTGTTTTCGAGATTTTTGTCAGTGCGCTCACACCGCGGTGGCGTTGAGCCAGCCGAAGCGGATCGGAAAACCCTCGCCGCCAAGCAGCGTGGTGGTCTCGTAGAGCGGAAGGCCGACCACGTTGGTGTAGGAGCCCACCATCTTCACCACGAACGAGCCGGCAATGCCCTGCACGGCGTAGCCACCGGCTTTGCCGCGCCATTCGCCGGAGCCGATATAGGCCTGGATGTCATCCTCCGACAGGCGCTTGAAGCGGACCCGGGTCTCGACCAGGCGCTGGCGGAAGGCCTCGCGCGGCGTGACGAGGCAGATTGCGGTGTAGACCCGGTGGTTGCGACCCGACAGCAGCCGCAGGCACTGCGCGGCCTCGTCGACGAGGTTGGCCTTGGGCAGGATGCGGCGGCCGACCGCCACAACCGTATCGGCGGAGAGGATGAAGGCGCCGCGCAGCTCGTCGTCCAGCTGCACCGATTTGAGCGCCGCATCGGCCTTGGCCCGCGCGAGGCGGTTGGCGCAAGCACGCGGCAGCTCGCCCCGCTTCGGCGTCTCGTCGACGTCGGCCGGCCGGAGCGCGTCCGGCTCGATGCCGGCCTGGTTGAGCAGCGACAGGCGCCGCGGCGAACCGGAGGCAAGAACGAATTTGGGGCGGCCGAGCATCAGGTGATTTGGGGGATGAAGCAGGGGGTGAATTGCGCGCGGAACCTATCGGAAGGGGGCTGATTTCACAACCCGGAACCCGGACTTTACTGATTCGTGGCTTCCGACATGCGTGTGCCCTCAGTCTGTGACGCGGGTGTTACGGCTAGCCGCTCGCCGCGCCGACCTTCGTAAACCGCCTGCGGATGCGCATCAGGAGCTGGTCGCAGACCTCGCGATAGGCAGCGAGCCTCTGGTCGCGGCTGCCTTCGGTGGTGGTGGGATCGTGCGTCGGCCAGTATTCGACGTCGGCGGCGAGCGTGCGGGTCAGCTCCAGCGCCTTGTGGTGCGCCTCCGGCGAGAGCGTGATGATGAGGTCGAAATTCAACCCCTCCCAATCCTCCAGCTCCTCGAAGGTCTGCGGCTTGTGGCTGGAGATGTCCTGGCCGAGCTCGGCCATCACGCTGACCGCGAACGGATCGAGCTCGCCGCGCCGCGCGCCGGCCGACTTCACGTAGAGTCCTTGAGGAAACATGTGCCGCAGCAGGCTCTCGGCCATCGGCGAGCGCACGCTGTTCATGGCGCAGGCGAACAGCACCGATTGTGGATCGCGTGCGCGTGGCGGACCCGCCATCGCGCTTAGCCCTTCCAGTGCAGAACAGTAATGAGGGTGAACAGCCGGCGCGAGGTCTCGAAATCGACCCGCACCTTGCCCTTCAACCGCTCCTGCAGCGTGCGCGATCCCTCGTCATGGATGCCGCGGCGGCCCATGTCGATGGCCTCGATCTTGTCTGGCGTCGCGGTGCGGATCGCCTGGTAGTAGCTGTCGCAGATCATGAAATAGTCCTTCACGATCCGACGGAACGGCGTCAGCGACAACAGATGCGCGACCACGGGCGTGCCGTCCTCGCGGCGGATGTCGAACATCAGGCGGCTGCCGGTAATGCCGATATGCAGCGTGAACGGGCCCTTCCCGTCGGCACCATCAGGCGCGAACAAATTCTGCTCGATCAAATCGTAGATCGCGATCGCGCGCTCGTGCTCGATGTCGGGACCGGAACGGCCGATCGACTCCTCATCGAGCGTGACCGCGACGATGCGATTGGTCGAGTCGTCATGTTCGGGCGGCTGGGTCATGACAGATTGAGGCGCAATCCAATCGAGCGCGAATGGGCGTCGAGCCCCTCCGCCTTACCGAGCGTCATCGCGGCCGGGCCCAGCGCACGAAGCTGATCCGGGCCGCATTTCAGGATAGAGGTGCGCTTGAGGAAATCGTGCACCGATAGACCCGACGAGAACCGTGCCGAGCGCGCCGTCGGCAGCACGTGATTGGAGCCGCCGACATAGTCGCCGATCGCTTCCGGCGTATGCGGCCCGAGGAACACGGCGCCGGCATTGCGTATCCTGGCGGAGAGCGCGTCGGGATCCGTCGTCATGATCTCGAGATGCTCGGCGGCAATGGCGTCGGCAAGGGGAATGGCGTCGTCGAGGTTCTTCACCATGATGATGGCGCCGAAATCGGCCCACGAGGCGCCGGCGATCGCGGCCCGCGGCAGCGTCTTCAACTGCGCCTCGAACGCCTTTTCGACATCGGCGGCAAGGCGCGGCGAGTCGGTGATCAGGATCGATTGCGCGCTGGCATCGTGCTCGGCCTGCGCCAACAGATCGGCAGCGATCCAGTCGGCATTGCCGGTATCGTCGGCGATGACCAGCACCTCGGAGGGACCGGCGATCATGTCGATGCCGACCTTGCCGAACACCAGCCGCTTTGCGGCGGCAACATAGGCATTGCCGGGTCCGACGATCTTGGCCACCGGCGCGATCGTCGCGGTGCCGTGCGCGAGCGCGGCCACGGCCTGCGCACCGCCGACGCGGTAGATTTCGGTGACGCCGCCAAGCGAGGCCGCCGCCAGCACCAGCGGGTTGAGCTTACCGTCGGGGGATGGCACCACCATGACGAGACGCGCCACGCCGGCGACCTTTGCCGGCACCGCGTTCATCAGCACCGAGGAGGGATAGGCTGCGGTGCCGCCAGGCACGTAGAGCCCGGCGGATTCGATCGCGGTGTAGCGCCAGCCGAGCTCGACGCCGAGCGGGTCGGTGAAGCGCTCGTCCTTCGGCAATTGGCGGCGGTGATAGGTCTCGATGCGGTCGCGCGCGAGCTTGAGCGCGTCCAGTGTCGCGGCATCGCAGGCCTTGACCGCAGCCTCGATCTCGGCGGCAGTGATCCGAAGCCCGGATGCGTCCAGCGTCAGCCGGTCGAACTTCGCCGTGGCCTCGAGCAGGGCGGCATCGCCGCGCCTCGCCACGTCGTCGACGATCGCGCGCGCGGCAGCCTCGACGTCGGCCGACACCTCGCGCTTGGCGGCAAGGAAGGCCGCAAATCGCTGGTCAAAATCGGCGCTGCTGCGGTCGAGGCGAACGGGCATTTTGCGACAGTCTTTTGGCTGGTCTTTGGGGGGCAGATTGGCGTCACAAGGCCCCCTGCAATGGCGCGGCGGCCCCCCGCCGTCAACCCTTGAGACGTGTCGTCCCGGCGAAGGAGCGGACCATGCCCGAGCAAATTTGGCTGGTATACCGGCCAGCTTACCCCTCCCCCTCGATCTCCAACCCCGCCCCCAGTTCGTCGCCCCCGAGGTCGGTCAGCTCGCATTCCAGGCATTCGACGTCGAGACGGATGGCGCCGCCTTGGGCGAACAACAGCAGGGCGCTGCCGCTTGGCTCCTCGTCGCGGCCGTCCTGGGGGTGAAACTCGATGCCGACGAGGTCCAGGACGTTGTCCGGCGCGGCAAGGTCGATGTTGCGCGATTTGCACGCGAGCACGCGGTCGAAGCGAAGTGCGGCGACCAGACGGCGCGGCGCGGCGTCGCCGTCCAGCGTCTGCTCCCAGTCCAGCCGGCTCATCCCGACCACAAGCCGCTTTTCGCTTTGCCGCCAGATGATGTCGCCGGTCTCAACGCGGGCGTCCTGGACATGGGCCGAGATCACGGCGAGGTCGTCGGCATCGAGCGCGATCAATTTGAGCTGGGGAGACATCGCCGGTGCTTCTCCTTCAGGGCGGACCGGGCTCAACGCGCGCGGACCGCGAAATTTCCGCGCAAACTAGCGGGCCGGCGGACTAGAGGCTATTGATATCCTCCATCTCCAGCAGCTTCCGCGGATACCCCTCTCGGGCGACGCGGATCATGGCGCGGCCGACCTGCTCGGTCGAGGTGACGAGCCGCGGCGAGAGCCGGCGCAGCACCGACCAGAGTGGCCAGGTCGCGGCATATACGGCCTGCACCCAGGCGGTCTTGGAACGGGCACCGTGCAGGGGTTGGATCGCGCCGGGCCGGAACATGTAGGCGGCCCTGAACGGCAGCTTGAGCAGATCGTTCTCGGTCTTGCCCTTGATCCGCGCCCACATCCGCGATCCCTGCTCGGTGGAATCGGTGCCGGCGCCGGTGACATAGACGAACGTCATTCGCGGATTGAGCCTCGCCAGCGTCGTCGCCGCCGCGAGCGTGAGGTCGTAGGTGAGATGGCGGTAGCGTTCCTCGGTCATGCCGATCGAGGAGACGCCGAGGCAGAAGAAGCAGGCGTCGAAGCCCGTGAGCTGCGCTTCGATCGCCGCGTAGTCGGTGAAATCGCCGTGTATGATTTCGGTGAGCTTGGGGTTGCGCACGCCGGTCGGGCTGCGTCCCACAACAAACACGCGCGCGATGCCGGGATCGATCAGGCATTCGCGCAAGACGCCCTGCCCGACCATGCCGGTCGCGCCGAAGACGATGACTTGCATCGGGACGCTTCCACCAAGGTCGCGGCTCATGCGGCGGCCGCGATTTCGTCGAAGGATACACCGGTCAACGTTGCCGAGACATCCCACAGCATGGCTGCGGCAGCAAGATCCTTCGCCTGCGGCATGACCTTCGCCGGCCTGGGTGGCCCCTTCAATTCGTAGAACCAGTCCGGACCGTAATATCCGCCGGGCTCCGCGTCCGGCGAGGTCGCCGCGAACAGGGTTGGCAGCGCGCCGTCTGCGGCAGACTGGCTGATGAAAGGCTGCAGCCAGCGGCTCACCCGCGACTGGAGGGTGTTGGCGCCCGGGCCATTCGCGATGAGATCGGTCCGCGCGTAGCCGGGATGGGCGGCAAGGCTCGTCAGGCCCCAGCCGGCCGCAAGGCTGCGGCGCTGCAACTCCAGCGAAAACATCAGCATCGCAAGCTTGGACTGGCAATAGGCCCGCCAGGGACGATAGGAATGCTTGGCTTGCAGATCCTCGAAATTGATCGCGCCGGAGCGGTGCGCAAGGCTCGACAGATTGACGACGCGCGACGCCTTCGCACGGCGAAGCTGCGGCAACAGCCGCGCCGTCAGCGCGTAGTGGCCGAAATAATTGGTACCGAGCTGCATCTCGAAACCATCCTCCGTCTGCTGCCGCTTCGGCAGCGCCATCACGCCGGCATTGTTGACGAGGAGGTCGAGCTGCTCGTTGCTGGCGGCAAAGCGCCTCGTGAAATCGGCGACGGATGCGAGGCTGGCGAGGTCGAGATGCTCGTAGGCGATCAATGCGTTGGGAAAGCGCTCGCAAATGCCCTCGATCGCTCGCAGGCCCTTTGCGTCGTTGCGCCCGGTGAGTATGACAATGGCACCGGCGCCCGCCAGCGCCATCGCCGTCTCGTAGCCGAGGCCGCCCGTCGCTCCGGTCACGACGGCGGTCTTGCCGCCCAGAGAGGGGATGTCTGCCGTGGTCCAGTCGGTCATGCCGGTCTCCGTTCGGGGCTGGAATGAGGCCCGCGACCGGTCTAAATGTGCACTTGGTGCAACTTTGCAAGAGGTGAAATCATTTGAAGGCTTCGAAGCCCGCCAGAAAATCGGTCAGGACACGCGCCAAGCCATTGCCGGCACGGGTCAAATCCCCTGATAGTACCGGCCTGCGCCAACGCAAGCTGCAGGCCACCCGCGAGCGGCTGGCCCGCGCGGCGATGGCGCTGTTCCTGGAGCGCGGCTTCGAGGCCACGACCATCGACGATATCGCGGCCGCGGCGGACGTGTCGCGCCGCAGCTTCTTCCATTATTTCGCCTCGAAAGAGGACGTGGTCACTGCCTGGCAGGAGGGCGCCGCGGCCGCGCTGGTCGCGGAGGTCGTGGCGCGGCCCGCGGACGAATCCATGCTGACCGCGGCGGAGAATGCGATCGCGGCGGCGGTCAAGCGGATCGATCCGGCGGAGGCTGCGGCGATGTCGCGGCTCAAGCGCGACAATCCCGCGCTTCAGGCCCGCGACCAGCTCAAATACGAGACGATCGAGCGGGCGCTGGCGGACGGGCTCGCGCAGCGCGCCCGAAGCAAATCGGACAAGCTGAACGCGCGGCTCGTCGCGATGATCGCCACCGGCGCGATGCGCGTCGGCGGCGAGAGCTGGATCGGCGAAGGCGCGCGGGAGAAGCCGGAAGCTTTCGTGAAGCGCACCTTCGATGCGATCAGGGCGATATTGAAGTGAGCGCCCTCACCCCTTGAAGAACGCCAGCAGGTCCACGTTGATGGTCTCGGCGTGCGTCGTCGGCATGCCGTGCGGAAAACCCTTGTAGGTCTTCAGCGTGCCGTTCCTGAGCAACTTGGCCGACAGCGGCGCGGAATCGGCGTAAGGCACGATCTGGTCGTCGTCGCCGTGCATCACCAGCACCGGCACGGTGATCTTCTTCAGATCCTCGGTGAAGTCTGTCTGGGAGAACGCGACGATGCCGTCGTAATGCGCCTTCGCACCGCCCATCATGCCCTGGCGCCACCAGTTCTGGATCACCGCTTCCGACGGTTGTGCGCCGGGGCGGTTGTAGCCATAGAATGGACCGGCGGCGAGGTCGCGGTAGAAGCCGGTGCGGCTGGCGGCGAGCTGAGCCTGGAGACCGTCGAACACGCTCTTCGGCAGGCCGCCGGGATTGGCCGCGGTCTGCACCATCAGCGGCGGGACGGCGGAGAGGATCGCGGCCTTCGCCACCCGGCTCTCGCCATGGCGCGCGATGTAGTGCACGACCTCGCCGCCACCGGTGGAGTGGCCGACGTGGATGGCATTCTTCAAGTCGAGATGCGCCGTGACAGTCGCAAGATCATCGGCGTAGTGATCCATGTCGTGGCCGTCGGAGACCTGCGAGGAGCGGCCATGGCCGCGACGGTCATGGGCGATGACGCGGTAGCCTTGGTTAGCGAAGAAAATCATCTGCGCGTCCCAGTCGTCGGCCGACAGCGGCCAGCCATGGCTGAACACGATCGGCTGGCCCGCACCCCAGTCCTTGTAGAAGATCTCGACGCCGTCCTTGGTGGTGATCGTGGGCATGAATGGCTCCTTCAGTGAGACTCAGTGCGGCGCGCGCGAGGCGCGAGCCGGCAAGCGGGAGATGGTTGTGCAAGCGTTCGAGGTCGATGCCGCGCACCGCCCTGCGGTGGCGAAGATCGGGCGATCAGGCAAACGCCATCGGCCTGAAGCGGCGCCAGGCACCGATAGTGAGCAGCACGAAGAACACCAGCACGATGCCCTGCACCACGGCGAACACCGGGCCCGACGGCGGCGCTGGCGGTACGGCCGGTGCGAGCGCGGCGAGCGCCGGCACTTTCAGGAACGACTGGATCACCAGCACGAAGACGTTGAAATAGAGCGAGATCATCGCGGTCACGATGTAGACCGGACGCCAGATGCCGGCGAGCTTCATGCCGTAGAGCGCGATGCAGGCGACCGCGAGCAGGACCAGCGAGATGATGCCGATGATATGCGACGGCAGCAGCTCCTTGAACGGAAACAGGAAGCCGGTGGCGCTGGTCAGAATCGTGAACAGCAGGAAGATCGCGGTCAGGCCCGGCATCGGCTTGGAGCCGAGCAGGCCGAACATCGCGACGAGGCCGGCGGCGATGCCGATCAGGCTGATGATGACATGGACCAGTGTGAAGGCGGGCAAGCTCAACCCAAGAACCATGACATCTCTCCTACTCTCCGCATTGAGATCGGGGATTGATATTACGGCCCTCATCAGATTGCCACATGCGCTGGCGTCACACATGCGTGCGCAGCCATGCGTCATCGTGCGAATCGAAAAACGCATGGCTGAATTTTTTGCATCGTTGTCGCAAACGACGGCAGGCTTTCGACGAAAGTTGAATCGATCGCCGCAGCGCCGGCCCGCGGTCGGCGGGCCGACACGACGAAGCCTCACACGTCCTTGGTGTCGAAGATCAAGAGGTCGGCGCCGCCACTGGCGAATTTCGGCACGTCACCCGCGGCCGCCTTGCCTGCTTCGCTGCCGAATGCCGCCTGGATGGCGGCTACGTTGTCGAAGCTGAGAATGGCGACGAGGTGGACTCCGGAAGGTCCGGCGGGGGAGCCGACCGGGCCCGTGCTGACTGCGTATTTCTTCAGGCCGGGAAGTTTCTTGGCGAGCGGAATGTGGGTCTCGGCATAATGCTTGTCGAAGGCGGCAGCATCCTTGGGCGTCTTGTAGAGCACGACGAGTTCGGCCATTGAGTCCTCCCTTTAAGCGTTTTGTTTGTAGATCCTCATGGTGAGGAGCGTGCGAAGCACGCGTCTTGAACCATGAAGGCCCGGCTTTGGCGGCTGGGCCTTTCATCCTTCGAGACGCCGCTGTCGCGGCTCCTCAGGATGAGGAGATAGTCCCGCATGACACGGCAAGATGGCAAGCCTCAATCGACTTGCCATTCCCTCGTCTTGTCCTTGACTAAGGCGCGATCGTGGTTGGTTCCAGTCGTGATCGCGCCTTAGGTTTATTGTTTGAGCATGATCTTTTCGGAAAACCGCTGCACACTTTTCCGGATCATGCTCTAAAGCGCCGGTTTTGCGGCGTCGCCGAGATAGCCGTGCAGGGAGGCCACAACCTGCGCGCCCTCGCCGATGGCGCCGCCGACGCGCTTGACCGAGCCGGAGCGGACGTCGCCGACGGCGTAGACACCGGGCACCGAGGTCTCCAGCGGCGCGACAAGGCGGCCCTGGTTCTGCTCGGACTGGGCGCCTGTCACGACGAAGCCGCCGCGATCGAGCGTGATGCCGCAACCGTCGAGCCAGCCGGTGGCGGGATCGGCGCCGACGAACAGAAAGAGATTGCGGATGTCGGCGGATTCCTCGTCGTTCGACAGCCGGCTCTTCAGGCGGATGCGCCGCAGCAGCGAGGCTTCGTCGCCCTCGAGCGCGGAGATCTCGGTGTTGAACATCAATTCGATGTTGGGTGTCGCTTCGATGCGCTCGATGAGATAGCGCGACATGCTGGCGCCCAGCCCGCCGCCGCGGATGATCATCAGCACCTTTCTGGCGTGCCCCGACAGGAACACGGCCGCCTGCCCCGCCGAATTGCCGGCGCCGACCAGCGCGACCTCCTCGCCGGCGCACAACTTCGCCTCGACCGGGGAGGCCCAGTACCAGACACCGCGGCCCTCGAACCTGTCGAGATTCTCGATCTCCGGCCGGCGATAGCGCGCGCCGCTGGCGACCACGATCGCGCGCGCGCGCAGGGGGTCGCAGCCGTCGAGCGCTACCGAGAATGCGCCATCCCTGCGCGTGCAGTCGAGCGACTTCACCGTGACGGGAATCATGATCTCGGCACCGAATTTCTGGGCCTGGGTGAATGCGCGCGCGGTCAATGCCTGGCCGGAAATGCCGGTCGGAAAGCCGAGGTAGTTTTCGATGCGCGCGCTGGCGCCGGCCTGGCCGCCGAAGGCGCGGGTGTCGAGCACCGCGACCGACAGCCCTTCGGATGCGGCATAGACCGCGGTGGCGAGCCCGGCCGGTCCGGAGCCGACGACCGCGACGTCGTAGATGCGATCGTCCTTTGCTCCGCCGATCATGCCGATGGCGCGGGCAAGCTCGGTTTCGCCGGGGTTGCGCAGCACCTCGCCGCTGGCGGCGACGACCAGCGGCCAGTCTTCCGGCTTGGGCGAATAGCGCGCGATCACTTCCGCGGCGTCGCGATCACGCTCGGGATCGAGCAGATGATGCGGCTGGCCGTTGCGGGTGAGGAAACCCTGCAACCGCACCACGCCGGCCGAATGCGACGGACCGATCAGCACCACGCCGCCGACGCCGGCCTGGAGCAGATTGACCCGGCGCAGGATCAGCGCGCGCATGATGCGCTCGCCGAGGTCGGCCTCGGCGACCAGCAGCGCCCGCAGGCGCTCCGGCGGCAGCAGCAGCGTCTCGACATCGCCCTCGGCGCGGCCGTCGACCAGCGCCGGGCGGCCGGACAACTGGCTGAGCTCGGCCAAAAATTGTCCCGGCCCCTGGTCGATCAGCGGCGTCACGTTGCCGAGGCCATCACGCTGGGTGATGGCGACATGGCCCTTGAGCACGACGAACATGCCCGGCCCGGGCTTGCCGGTCTCGAACAGCAGCTCTCCATCTGCGTAGGTGCGAACCTCACCGAAATGCCGCATGCGCTCGATCTCGGCCGATGTCAGTGCCGGAAACGTCTGCTCAGGGCGGGTGAACCGCGACATCTGCGCGTCACCGTCGGTTCGTTGCGATTCGTCCTGCCCCATTGCCACTTCCATGCACTCCAAAAAATTCCAGCCGCCGGATTCTAGCTGCCAGTCTTCAGCCACCGGTCTTGCCGGCGACGTCCTCATTTAGGGAACCATCGTCATTTTGCGAGGGCTCGGCGGTTGCGGCGCGTTCGCGCGCCTGCAGCTTCCGCCGCTTCAGGTTTTCGCGCAGCGCCGATTTCAGACGGTCGTCCCGGGACGCTCGCGCCTGTCGCGAGTCCTGCTTTGCGTCCTGCCTCGCGCTGTTGTCGTTCTCGTCAGCCATCACCGGTCCATTACAGCGATCGGCGATAACATGCCCAGCGAATACGGCAGCTCAAGAGGCAAGCGCGATCCGATCGTGCGAAACTCAAAATGGGCCGAATCCGGCACCGCGGCCAACTGGCCAGTTGGTTGGGGATTTGCGGAACCGGACCGCCGAAAACCGGTCATTTCGGGACGAAATGGCCGATTCCGGCGCGCAACCGGCCCGATTTTATCGATTTCGCGGGGCCGGCAAGCTTGCACAGGAGGGGGGCTTGTGGCAGATATCGGCCCGCTTGGTAGGCCCCTGTGGCGGCCGATTCTCATCCCAGCACATGCTGCCGTAGCTCAGTGGTAGAGCACTCCATTGGTAATGGAGAGGTCGACAGTTCAATCCTGTCTGGCAGCACCATTCTTCAGCTCAGTCACGCATGAAGCAGCCTTCTCGCGGCATTGGAGGCCCGAGTTTTGCTGTTTTCCGTTACCCCCTTAAGTGAAGAGGGCGCAGGGAAGACCGGGTGCCGGCTGGCACCCGCGGTCCGCTGCGCGACAACGTAACGCAAAGAGACCGCACAGCAGCATACAGGTGTAGCCGAACACTCGGCCTTCCCTGCGCAGTGGGTTGACGGCTTATGCCGCGCTCTCCCCGGCGACGAGTTCCTTCTTGTCACCGTCGCCTTGCGAATTGGCGATGGCCAAAGACCCGGTTGAGCCCCGATCCATCTCCGCAAGGCTTGACCGTAGCAACGACGGCCAGGACCACACGATTTTGCCGTACGCAGCTCATCCTGCTTCGCCCGAAGGGCTTCGCAGGACTTGGGCGCCGTTCGTCCGCACGCTAGCCAAGACCTCACGAGGTTCATCTCGCCCTGGTCCCGCCTTCGCGTGCCCGGCACTGCCGCGTCCACCGCACCCCGATCCACGTTTCGTTACGACGGACGATCGCCCCTCTCCCTGGATCGGGATGGCGGTTATATGCCGCAAAACCGAATTTCGGTAAAGTGGAATATTTTTGTGAGGGAGGGTTGACGGGGTTTTGGGTGGCGCGGGTGTTTTGCCCGACGGGTCAGATTGGCGCACATCGTGGGCTTAAGCTCGTATATCGCCCCACCACAGGAAAGGGACACAAACTGACATCGAGCAGACTTCCGCTATGGGGCCAGATGCGGGACTGCGGAATGAGCAGGCGCCTGCTCAAGCTGCACCGCGCAAGCGGACCAGCGAAGTCCAATCCCTTCATGATTGCGGAGGACATCTCAAGCGGCAATTTGTCGGCTGGGGATGGGGTCACGCTGAACCTGTTTTTTTGCCGTCGGCGCATCGAGACTCGCTTGCTGCTCAAGGTTTAGCTAGAGTTCATGCCGTCTCAATCAAGTTCTGGGAATTGAGATGCATCGCTCTTTCCGAGTCCTTTTGTTGCTTTGCATGACCGCGGCCGCCAAGCCGGCCGATGCACAGGAATGCGCGGCACTTTCCGGCCGAATGCGATTGGCCTGCGCGGTAGCAAAGTATCCCGCGTTCGGCGCCCAAGTCGAGCGCTGCAAGGATGAGGCGCGCGCAATGGGCTTACGGGTTGTGAGAGGCGATCCCGGATTTAAAGGCTACGTGGTCGGTTGCGTACACCGCCTTCCGGCGGTAGCCCGACTTCAGCGGAATGCTATCACGCGCCATTGACGGCGATATGGCGGAGCTTGCCGACATGTCAACGAGCCTGTCGACCACATCAGGGCAGCTCGATGGTCTGAGGTCCGCTATGGATCACCTGCGACCTCGCGCGAGCAAGAGCTAAGGTCAGCTTTGGCCGGGAGTTACAGCGCACTCATCTCGCAGGAGCCTCATCTTCACCCACCTGATGCCCGGTGAAGCGATCGTCCGCCCGGCGCAGCCGGCGGCATAGCTCGCGATTGATGTTCTGCAGGACGATCACATAGGCGTGGATATCGGCCTTGTAGCAGGCGTAGAGCTTCTGGGCGGTCAGCTCGTAGAGCACCGTCGGACTCTGCGCGATCACCGTGGCGGATCGATTTTGCATTTCGATCAGTGTCATTTCGCCGAAGAAATCGCCGGGCTCCAGCACGGAAATCGGGATGACGTTGCCCGAATTCGTCCGCTTGCTCACCGCCAGCCGGCCGGATTTGACGATGAACAGCGAGCGTCCCGGCTCGCCTTCCGCCACGACGGTCGCGCCGACATCGAAGCTGCGTTCGACCAGCATCGACATCAGCAGATCGAGGCTCGCGTCCGTGAGGCCGCCGAAGAACGGCGTCGCGAGCAGGAATGCTTTCAGATCGGGGGCACTGACAGCCATGGCGATCCTCCGCGCTGCAAGCTATTTGGGCCGGCGCCCCTTTATCGCGTGTGCGCGCGCATTGTAGGTGATGCGACCATCGGCATCCGCCGGCAGGCGCGCACGGACCCGCGAGATGAGCATCTCGACGTCTCCCGCCTTCATCGCTGCAACCGCAGGCCGAACCGCAGGAGACTTCAGATTTGTTGCCCAGAAATCATCGAAACTGGAGAACGTCCGGTGCACTGTAATCTCTCGCGTTTGCACATCCTCGAGACCTGCTCCGGTCCACAGGTCTCGCAGCGCTTCCGTTCGTGACGCGTCCATCCGCGGCGGGCGGGTTGCCGCAATGCCCATTGCCTTCATCTCGTCGTAGATCGGATCAAGCGGAAAGCCGCCACCTAACATGTCCCACATGTACGTCACGACCGCACCGCCGGGGACAACGACTCGCACCATCTCGCTGACGCCCTTGGCGGGATCCGGAACGAACACGAGAACCAATGCCATCACCGCCGCATCGAAGCTGCCGTCGGCGAAAGGGAGCGCCATGGCATCACCCTGGCGAAACCTGGCCACGCGCGCCGCGGGCCGTGTACGCGCATAAGCGAGCTGCTCTGCCGAGGGATCAATGCCCTGGACCTCGACGGGGCTGCATCGCTCGACCAGCAGTTCAGTAAAGGCCCCGTTGCCGCAACCGATGTCGATCCACCGCAAACCCCGGGGAGGCGCCAGCCAATCAAGGAATATCTCGCCAGCGAACCGGCTCCAAATTCCCATCATCTGTTCGTAGGCGGCACCGTCGTCGAAGTGAATTGTCTGCTCTGCCATTTCCAGATCCTCCCGGCTCGACGACGATCCTTGGCTCCTACCATTCTGCACATAAAGGATGGGATCGGGAAGTCTCGGATGGGACTTGGTCGCCTCGGCTCACTGCCGCGCAACACTCTCCCCACGGAGCGTCCTTCGCTTTCGCCACACCTGCAGGTCGACCATGGCTTTTACGGTTACCCCAAGGATGAGCGCACAGAGCGCCGCCTTCGAGATCGTCTCCATTGTCCCCTCGATCAGCAGGCAATGGACCACGCTGCCTGCGACGATGACGATCGCCAGCGGTATGTGAACGAAGCGCCAGGTTCGCGGTCGAAGTCCCAATCGCCGGCGCAGCAGCGCCAGAAGCGCGACGGTGAAGATGGCCCACATCGCGATCACGCCGAAGGGGGAGAAGGGCGTCGGCGATGAGAAGGTCAGGGCGTCGATCATGTCGGGAGGGCTGGTGATCCAGAGGCCGGCGACATGGATCACGATCGCCAGAGCAAGCGCGCCGCCGATCCAGTGATGGGCGCGCCGGCCGCGATAGGCCGAGAATCCCGGTAAGTATCCGCCGATCAGCAGGGGCTGAATGAGCACGAGACCGAGCGCAATGATCCCCGCGAAGCCGGCCAGGATGTAGACCGGGCCGCGCCATGCGAGTTGCTCGCTCCCCGCGGCGGCGGCGATCGGAACGCAGACGGCCAAAGCAAGGGCGACCCAGATCAGGATCACCTTGGCCAGTCTCCACCGCGTGGTTCGCAATTCGATCAGGCCGACTGAAGGACGAAGTGCGCTTCCAGGCTGGTTTCCTTTGCGCTCCGCATCACCGGCCGCAGGAAGACCGTTTTGAAGTCGCCGCTGTCATAGGCGAGGTGGCCATGCGGCTGGCCGAAGATGGGAATGATCTGCGGCATCTCGAGCCGGAACTTGCCGTCCTTGTCGGTGAGCGTGGCGCCGTGACTCTGCGGCTCGTGCTCCTGCCCTTCGACCGTGTGCGCCCAGATCTGGATGCGTTGGCCGGCGAGCGGAGCGCCGTCGCCGGCGCGGCGGACGGTGCCGCTCATCCAGAAGCCGCCCTTGCCGATCCGCTCCACGACCGGCGCGCCCTTGCGGTAGTTGTTCGCCCCGCCCGACATCGAGTCGGTCGGTGCGAGCCCGTCCGCGCGGGCAGGCAACAGCAGGCCGGAGACGCTGGTTGCCAGGACCCCGGTTGCGAGAGCGGAGCCACTGGCGGCGAGGAGGCTGCGGCGGCTGAGTACGACCATGGTCATATGCTTCCTCCCGGCGAGCGCGCAGTTGCTCCGCCAAGCGTACAACAACAAGCGCAAGACGCCCAGTTGGGACCAAGGGTGCGACAGGCTGCAATAACAGCGTTGTGAACGGCTAAGACCGGATGGGTTTCGCTGAGCCTTGTCTATCCTGCAGCTTCATGCCGCAGATCGCGGTCACAGCCCGCCGAACCGATAATTGAAGCCGACGCGGAAGATGTTGTCGGTGACGTGAGACGAATACCGCACTGCCACCGATGCGCCGCTGGGAGAGGTGACCGGCGTGATGGCCGTTCCCGAGACCGTGCCGAGGTCGATGTAGAGATATTCGGCCCTGGCGGACCAATTCGCGCCGATGAGACCTTCGAGGCCGCAGCCCAAGGTCCAGCCCGCCCGCGTGCTGCGATCGCCGAACGACGTCGCGGCCGACGTCAGAACGACAACGTTCGTGCCCTGCGGACCGGTGATATTGGTGCCGCTGACGGCGCCGCTGGTGCTGACCTCGCCATAGGCGAGACCGCCTGTCACATAACCCAGAATGACAGGCGTGAAAGTGGTGCCGACACGGCCGCGGATGGTGCCGAACCATTCCAGGCTCTGGTTGAGACCGAAAACGACCGGCACGCCCGGAGTGTTGAACGGCGCGGTGTCGCCGATATGGCCCGGCGTGCAGGCGCCGTTGAACGGAGCCGCGGCCAGGGTTCCGCCGGCGCAAACGGCAGTATTATTGCCCTTTTGTCCCGATCCCTGGAAGTCGGCCTCGACGCCAAACACCCAGTTCATCCGCTGCCAATTGTAGCCGGCCTGGCCGCCGCCAATCACACCGGTCATGTCGAAACCGCTGGTGCCTGAACTCAGCAACGCTCCGCTTGCCGAGTCAGAAAACGATTGGGTGGTGGAGGAGTTGCCCCAGCTATAGCCGAGATTGAGGCCGGCGTAGAAGCCGTTCCAATTGTAGACGGCAGGCGGAGCCGCGTGTGCGTCGGCCGCGATCAATGACGCCAAACACACGATACCACTGAGGATGCGCTTCATAACCGCTCTCCAGCTCGATATCAAAAGTCAAGCAATCCTCATGAACCTAGCTGAGTTTCGCGGCCTTCGCTGTAACGCTGGCGCCACATGCCCGGCTTCTTTTGGCGGCCGACCCCGCGTCCGGTCGGGCACAGCGATTTTGAATGGCATCTTTGCGCCTGCATTTGCGTGGCCGTGCCGCGCTAACATCGGGACCCGGACGGCACTACATGTGAGAGCCCGGCGCGCATCCCCGCGCGCCCTCATCCGGACCCGCCATGATCCCCTTCTCAGTGCTCGACCTCGCTCCCATCCGCAGGGGTGGCGATGCGGCGCAGGCGTTTGCCAATTCGCTCGATCTGGCCCGGCATGCCGAGGCCTGGGGCTACAAGCGGTTCTGGCTGGCCGAGCATCACAACATGACGGGCATCGCGAGCGCGGCGACGTCGGTGGTGATCGGACATATCGCGGGCGGCACCAAGACGATCCGCGTCGGCTCCGGCGGGATCATGCTGCCGAACCATTCGCCGCTGGTCATCGCCGAGCAGTTCGGCACGCTGGAATCGCTCTATCCCGGGCGGATCGATCTCGGGCTCGGCCGCGCGCCGGGCACCGACCAGTTCACGGCACGGGCGCTGCGGCGCGACCTTGCCACCACGTCCGAGAATTTTCCGCAGGACGTGCTGGAATTGCAGGCGCTGCTCGGCGACGTGCAGCCGAACCAGGCGATCCGCGCCGTGCCCGGCATGGGGACCAAGGTGCCGCTGTGGATCCTGGGATCTAGCACCTTCGGCGCGCAGCTTGCAGGCATGCTCGGCCTGCCGTTCGCCTTCGCCTCGCATTTCGCGCCCCAGATGATGATGCCGGCGCTGCGCGAGTATCGTGCGCGCTTCGAGCCCTCGGCGCAGCTCGACAAGCCCTACGCGGTGGTCGGCGTCAATGTGTTCGCGGCCGACAGCGACGCGGAGGCGCAGCGCATGTTCTCATCGCTGCAGCAGCAGTTCATCAATTTGCGCCGCGGCACGCCGGGCCCGCTGCCGCCGCCCACGGACGACATGGACGCACTGTGGTCGCCCGCGGAGAAGGCCATGGTCGGCCAGTCGCTGTCTTGCTCCGCGGTCGGCACGCCTGAAGTGGTCGAACAGAAACTGAAGACGCTGATCTCCGAGACCGGCGCGGACGAGCTGATGACCACTGGCCAGATCTACGACCACGCCGCGCGGCTGCACTCGTTCGAGATCGCAGCCGGCGTGCGGGATCGGCTGGCTGGGTGAGCGCGGCGCCTCCTGAAGCAGAATGAGATCGGGCTCGATTGTGGCAGCGACCAGGAAGGTGCGCTTCCTCCCCGCTTGCGGGGGAGGGTTGGGGAGAGGGTGTCACAACAACGAAGAATCCCCGAGAGGTAAGAGCCCTCACCCCGCCTCTCCCGCAAGCGGGAGAGGGAGCGCACCGCGCTCGTGGCGAGCCTCGAGCCCTCTAGACTAATCAGGAAACCCGAACAGCCTTGCCGGATTGTGCACCAGGATCTTCTCCAGCGTGGCCTGGTCCGGCGCGTAGCGGTACATCAGCTCGAGCAGATCGGCGTCGTTGGGCGGCTGCTTCACCGAGACCGGATGCGGCCAGTCGCTGGCCCAGACGCAGCGGTCGACGGCGGCCTCGATATAGGCGCGCGCGATCGGGATCACGTCGTCGTAAGGAGCACCGAGCTTCGAGGTCTTCTCGCCAAGCGACAGCATGACCCAGAAATTGCCCTTGGCGAGCAGCTCCAGCATCTTGCGCAAATTCGGATCGTTGCTGCCGGCTTCCGGATCGGGCCGCGCCATGTGGTCGATCAGCACGGGCACGTCGAGATTCTCGTACTTGGCAACGCTGGAGACGATGCCGTCCTTCTCCGGCTGGATCTTGACGTACCAGCCGAGCTCGCGGATGCGGGCGATGGCGCGGGCGAAATCGGCGTCCGACAGCACGGCGCCGAGTTCCTGGCGGAAGCTGAAGCGGGCGCCGCGCACGCCGGCATCGTGCAGCCTGGCAAGATAGGAATCGTTCGCTTCCGCGAACACCAGAGCGTTGGCGCAGCCGCGATAGTTCGGGCCCATCGCGGCGAGGCCGTCGAGCACGACGGAATGGTCGGCGCCATAGGTGGTGGTCTGCACGATGATGCCGCGCTCGATGCCGAGCGTCTTGTGCACGCGCAGCGCCGCTTCCCAGGTGGCGGTCGGCATCCGGTAGGCCGCACCGGGACGCTCCGGATATTTGTCGATGGGGCCCAGCACGTGGAACTGGCTGTCCACGGTCTTTGGCGGCGGCGCCTTGACCGGGCGGCGTGGATTGGGATCGAACGGCAGATAGGTCGGCATGCGCAAAACTCCCTCAGTCGATCACAGCGGTGAAGTCGCACTGCACCAGCGCGCCGCCGTCCATGTTGTCCATCGGCAGCGCGTGGCGCGCCGGGCGCGAATGCTCGTCCGGAAACATCTTCAGCCACTCGACATTGACCGGCCCGCGCTGCGAGCGGTCCTTCAGCCACACCGTCATCTTGATGATGTCGTCGGTGGTGCCGCCGGCGGCCTCCACCATCGCCTTCATGTGCGCGAACATGTTGGCGCATTGGGCGTCGAGACTCTCCGGCATCGCGCCGGCCGCATCCCGGCCCAGGATGACGCCCGACATCACGAGATTGCCGATGCGGCAGGCGTTCGGGATCGGGTTGGCGTGCTTGAAGCCGCCGATGTGGATGCTCTTGCGCCGCTTCTGACTCGTCATGGTGCGCTCCCTCTCTTTTGTTGGTTCAGACGAACTGGCACGACACCGAGCCGAAGGCGCCATAGTCGGCATGAAACGTGTCGCCGCGGCGGATATCGACGGGACGCGTGAACGAGCCCGCCAGCACCACCTCGCCGGCCGCAAGATGCTCGTCATGCGGCGCGAGGCGGTTGGCGAGCCAGGCGATGCCGTTCGCCGGATGATTGAGCACGCCGGCGGCAAGCCCGGTCTCCTCGACCTCGCCGTTGCGGAACAGCAGCGCACCGATCCAGCGCATGTCCGCATCCATCGGGCGGAACGGCCGGCCGCCCAGCACCAGCGCGGCGTTGGCCGCGTTGTCCGAGATCGTGTCCATGACTTTTCGCGTCTTGCCGGTCTCGGGATCGATGCGGTGCATGCGCGTCTCCAGAATCTCCAGCGCGGGCGTCACGTAGTCGGTGGCGTTGAGCACGTCGAAGATGGTGCAGTCGGGCCCGCGCAGCGGCGCCTTCAGCACGAAGGCGAGCTCGACCTCGATCCGCGGCGCGTGGAAGCGGTCGAACGGGATCGGCGTGGCGTCGGCATAGAACATGTCGGCGAACAGCACGCCGTAATCCGGCTCGGAGATGCCAACCGCATTCTGCATCGCCTTCGAGGTCAACCCGATCTTGTGGCCCTTGATGATGCGACCGCGGCTGATCTGGAGTTTCGTCCAGGCGCGTTGGACGGCATAGGCGTCCTCGATGCTGAAATCGGGATATTCCTTGGTGAACATCGGGATCAGCGCCTTGGTGCGCTCGGCTTCATCGAGGCGCGCAGCGAGGCGTTCGATCGTGGCGGCGTCCAGCATGCTTAACTCTCCGCGGCGACTTTGTTGCGCAGCACGCCGATATGCGTGGATTCGACCTCGACGACGTCGCCGACCTTCAGCCAGCGCGGCGGGTCGAAGCGGGCGCCGGCCCCGGTCGGCGTGCCGGTCACGATCATGTCGCCGGGCTTCAGCGTGGCAAAGGTGGAGAGATAGGAGATCAGGAAATCGAACGGGAACATCAGCCGCTCGGTGGTGTCCTGCTGCCGCACCTCGCCGTTGACGCGCGTGACGATGTCATGGGGTCCGCGCGGGTCGAGCTCGTCGGCCGTGACGATCCAGGGGCCGATGCTGCCGGAGCGATCGAAGTTCTTGCCTTGCGTGACGTTGAACTTGCCGTGGCGCAGCCAGTCGCGGATCGTGCCCTCGTTGCACAGCGTCATGCCGAAGATGTGGGCGAAGGCCTTTTCGCGCGGGATGTGGCGGCCGCCCTGCCCGATCACGATGACGAGCTCGCCTTCATAGTCGAGCTGATCCGAAACCTTCGGCTTCTCGATCGGCTGGCCGGAGCCCGTCATCGAGGACATGCTGCGCACGAACAGGCTCGGATATTTGGGCAGGTCCGAACTGTCCTTGTACTCGGCATTGCGCTCGGCGTAGTTGACGCCGATGCACCAGAGCTTTTCGGGCGCCAGCACCGGCGGAAGCAGGACGAGATCCGCAAGCACGTAGTCGGGCTGCTGCCCGGCCACCGCCTCTTGCGCATCGGCCAGCGCGTTGGCCGCGATCAGCGCCTTGACGTCGGAGAAGTCGTGCCCGATGCGCTTCGTCAGATCGACGACCCCGCCATCAGCGGCAGCACCATAGCGCGGCTCTCCGTCCAACAGATAGCTCACGAGTCGCATGGTCGTTCTCTCCAATGATCTTGACGCGGTGCAGGCGAGGTGACC
The DNA here is from genome assembly GCF_018129995.1 of Bradyrhizobium sp. SZCCT0153. Classification (GTDB taxonomy): domain Bacteria; phylum Pseudomonadota; class Alphaproteobacteria; order Rhizobiales; family Xanthobacteraceae; genus Bradyrhizobium; species Bradyrhizobium japonicum_G. The sequence goes on along the minus strand of NZ_JAFCKS010000001.1, from coordinate 187,189 downwards.
GCGCTCAGTCTTTCGATTTGGGGGTCTGGAAGACGGCGTTCAGCGTCACGATCTCGCCGAGGCGGGCGTAGCGCGGGCCGCCGATGCGCGCGATCGGATCGAGCGCCCTGGTCTCGACCTTGCCGTCAGTCACGAGGCCGTCGCGGAAGTGAAACATCACGACCTCGCCAACGATGAGCCGGCTGCGCGCGTCGCCGAATTCCAGGCACTGCCGGAAGCGGCATTCCATCGCGACCGGTGCTGCGGCAAGGCGCGGCACCTTGATGCGCTCGCAGCTCAGCGTTTCGAGGCCGAGCTCCGCGACCTCGCTGACTTCGGGCGGATGCTCGATCGAGCTGTCGTGCACCGCAGACATCAGCGGGGTATCGGCGATATGGATGACGTATTCCTCGGTATCGAGGATGTTGTGGGCGGTGTCCTTGTAGTCGGCGCCCTTGCGGCCGACGCTGATGGCCAGCATCGGCGGCTTCTGCGAGACGAAGGTGAAGGCGCTGAACGGCGCGAGGTTGAGCACGCCGCTCCGCGACAGGCTGGTCACCCAGGCGATCGGGCGCGGCACGACGATACCCGTCATCAGCCGGTAGATGCGCTCCGCGCCGAGCTCGCCGGGGTCGATCCGCATCGATCAGTCCGCCTTGATGTTGGCCTTGCGCACGACCGGAATCCACTTGGCGTCCTCGCGCTCGAGATAGGCCCTGAACTCGTCCGGCGTCATCGCCACGGCTTCGCCGCCAAGCTTCTCGAACCGGTCGACGACGGCGGGATCTTTCAGGATCGCGTTCAGCGCCTCATGCAGCTTCTCGACCACAGGCGCCGGCGTGCCTGCCGGCGCGAACAGGCCGGTGAAAGTCTGGCCGTCGAAATCCTTGTAGCCGAGCTCGGTGAAGGTCGGCACGTCGGGCAGCGATTTCAGGCGATGCGGGCTGGTGACGGCGAGCGCGCGGAACAGGCCGGCCTTGATGTGCTGCAGGCTGACCGTGAGCTGGTCGAACGCGAACTGCACCTGCCCGCCGAGCAGGTCGTTGACGGCAGGCGCATTGCCGCGATAGTGCGCCGTGACCCATTGCAGGCCGAGGTTGGACTGCATCAGCTCGCTGAGCAGATGGTTGGTGGTGCCCGGACCGGGCGAGGCCATCGTCAGCTTGCCGGGCTCGCGCTTGGCAAGGTCGATGAACTCCTTGAAGGTATTGGCCTGCACGGAGGGATGCACCTCGAGCACCAGCGGCGTCATCGAGATGGTCGAGATCGGCATAAAATCCTTCTTCCAGTTATAGGCGTCGCGCTTGTTGATCTCGGTCGCGAACAGCACCGGACCGTTGGCGCCGACGAACAGCGTGTAGCCGTCGGGCGCCGACTTCGCGAACGCCTCGCCCGCGATCATGCCGCCGGCGCCGGCCTTGTTCTCGATGATGAAGGGCTGGCCCAGCTTTTCCTGGAGCTTGTCGGCGATGATGCGGGCCGCGCTGTCGACGTTGCCGCCGGCGGGATAGGGGACGATCAGCTTGACGTTGCGCGCCGGCCATTGCTGGCCTGCCGCCGGTCCCGCCAACATCGCCGCTGCGGCAGCTATGGCAATCCAGATTAATCTCATGTCAACCTCCCGGCGGCGCTTTTAATTCAACGTCGAATGCCCAGACGTAGCGGATGGCAGCTCGAAAGGCATCTCGATCGGGGCGCAATCTTCAGATGCGCGCTTTACCTGTCGAGTGAATTGTGGCGTTCTTGTCCATATTATGGACAAGACGGCCTCATCGAAATCCACCCGCGTGACAGAACCGCGACAGGGCGCGCAGGCGATCCGGCGCGCGCTCGCGGTGCTGCGCATTCTTGCCGCAGGGCGCGAAGCCGGCGTGCCGCTGGCCGAGGTCGTGCAGGCGACCGGCCTCACCCGTCCGACCGTGCATCGCATCGTTCACGTGCTGATCGAGGAAGGCATCGTCGAGCGGCACGAGCGAACCGGCCACTATGCGATCGGCAACCAGGTGCCGGAGCTGGCGCTGGCGCGGCCGCGGCCCTCCCGGCTGCTGGTCGCCGCCAATCCGTCGCTGCGGCGCGCCTCCACCGAGATCGGCGACACACTGTTCCTGACGGTGCGGACCGGCAACGACACGCTGTGCGTCGATCGCAGGATCGGAATCTATCCGCTCCAGGTGCTGTCGATCGAGGTCGGCGCGCGCCGGCCGCTCGGCGTCTCCAGCGCAGGCGTCGCGATCCTCGCCGCGATGCCGGCGCAGGACGCGCGAAAAATCGTCGCGGCCAATGAAAAGAGGTTCGAGGCCTACCGGACCGACGTCGCAACGGTGCTCGGCGAGGTCACCGCGGCAAGACGGCTAGGATACGGCATGAGGGAGATCGGTCTCGTGCAGGGCACGAAGTCGATTTCCACCTGGATCAAGACCCCGGACGGCCGCCCCGCCGCCGCGATGACCGTCTCCGCCGTTCGGACGAGGCTCGGCCCCCGCCGCGAGCAGGAGGTCGCGGAGATCCTGTTGCGGGAGGCGCGCACGATCGAGCAGGCGATCCGCGGTTAGGGGGCGCTGTCAATGGGCTGACGTGCCCCGCGTTTTTGTGGCACAAGAGCCGCCATCGCCGAACGACCAACGAGGCCACGCATGCCCGCGCCAAAGCCGCCTGCCTTCGAGACCCTGAGCCTGCATGCCGGCCAGCATCCGGATCCTGCGACCGGCGCCCGCGCGGTGCCGATCTACCAGACCACGTCCTACGTGTTCCAGGATTCCGACCACGCCGCCGCGCTGTTCAATCTCGAGCGCGCCGGCCACATCTATACGCGCATCTCCAATCCGACCACGGGCGTATTGGAAGAGCGGCTTGCAGCGCTCGAAGGCGGTGTCGGCGCGATCTGCACCGCGAGCGGCATGGCCGCGCTGCATCTGGCCATCGCGACGCTGCTGAGCGCCGGCGACCACATCGTGGCATCGAGCTCGCTCTATGGCGGCACCATCAACCTGCTGGCGCATACGCTGCCGCGCTTCGGCATCACCACGACTTTCGTCAAGCCGCGCGATCTCGACGCGTTCCGCACCGCGATCAAGCCGAACACGAAACTCGTGATCGGCGAGACCATCGGCAATCCCGGGCTCGAGGTGCTGGACATTCCCAAGGTCGCGGCGATCGCGCATGACGCGAAGATACCGCTGCTGATCGACAACACCTTCGCCACGCCCTATCTCAGCCGCCCCATCGAGCTGGGTGCCGACATCGTCATGCATTCGGCGACCAAATGGATCGGCGGCCACGGTATCGCGATCGGCGGCGCGATCGTCGACGGCGGCCGCTTCGATTGGCGTTCATCCGGAAAATTCGGCGTGCTGACCGAGCCCTATGGCGGCTATCACGGCATCGTCTTCGACGAGCAGTTCGGCACGGCCGCCTTCATCATGCGCGCGCGCACCGAAGGCCTGCGCGATTTCGGTGCCTGCCTGTCGCCGACCAATGCGTTCCAGCTTCTCCAGGGCGTGGAGACGCTGGGCGTGCGCATGGACCGCCACATGCAGAACACGCACCTCGTGCTGGAAGCGCTGAAGGCCAACAAGGCCGTCGACTGGGTGCTGCATCCCTCGCTTGAGGACCACACCGACTACCAGCTCGCAAAACAATTGCTGCCGCGCGGCGCGGGCTCGATCGTCTCCTTCGGCATCAAGGGCGGCCGGCCCGCCGGGCGCAAGTTCATTGAATCGCTGCGCCTGATCAGCCATCTCGCCAATGTCGGCGACGCCAAGACGCTGGTGATCCATCCCGCCTCGACCACACATCAGCAGATGGACGCCGAACAGCTCAAGGCCGCCGGCATCGGCGAGGAGTTGGTGCGGCTGTCGGTCGGCATCGAGACCGCCTCCGACATCATCGACGATCTCGCGCAAGCGCTGCGCATCTCGCAAAAGGTCTAGGCCATGAAGCTCTCCGTCAACGGCGCCGAGGTGTTTGTCGCAACCGGCGGCCGCGACTTCGACAAATCCCTGCCCACAGTCGTCTTCATTCATGGCGCCGGCTTCGATCATTCGACCTGGGCCCTGCATACGCGCTGGTTCGCCCATCACGGCTTTGGCGTGCTGGCGCCCGATATGCCCGGCCATGGCCGCTCGCCCGGACCGTCACTCGCAAGCATCGCCGACATGGCCGACTGGACCGCCGCGCTGATCGATGCCGCCGGAGCTGCGAAGGCGCATCTGATCGGCCACTCCATGGGATCGCTGATCTCGCTGGAGACGGCGGCGAGGCATCCCGACAAGGTCTCTGCATTGAGCCTGATCGGCACCGCTGCGACCATGACGGTCGGGCCGGATCTGCTGAAGGCCGCCGAGGCCAACTCGCAGGATGCGAACGACATGGTGTCGATCTGGGGGCTCGGCTTCAACGCCGAACTCGGCGGCAGCCTCGCACCGGGCCTGTGGATGCATGGCGGCGCGCAGGCCGTGTTGAAGCACTGCGAGCCGGGCGTGCTGTTCAGGGATTTGTCGGCCTGCAATGCTTACGCGAACGCACTCACCGCGGCCGCTGGCGTGAAGGTACCTGCGACCCTCGTCCTCGGCGAACGGGACATGATGACGCCCGCGAAGGCGGGCAAGGCGCTCGCAGCGGCGATGCCGCATGCGAAGACTGTCGTGGTGCCGGGCGCCGGCCACATGATCATGGCCGAACGCCCGGATGAATTGCTGGCGGCGCTGAGGGGTTGAGTCCTCGCGATCAGATGGCGAAGAGTTGGGAATTCGCGCGATGGCGGCGCTCTGAAAGCACCGCCCGGACGGCGCGCTCAGCCTCGCGCGCCGAGCGGAATTGCCGTCCTTCGAGGCTGTCGAGCAGTCGCTCCGAGGAGAAGAAGCGGTAGCCGCACTCATCGCGGGTGATGATGCCGGCAGCGCGGTCGTGGATTTCGATGATGTAGGCGTTCGATCGGGATTTGTATTGGGTTTGGGACATCACTGCTCGTTCGCCCGATGAGGGCGTTCCTGTCGGATTTTTAGTGGGGTGAGTTGCTGCTGGAAGGCGATCAGCAACAACAACAGGCGCCCGTTGCCGCCGAGAAACAGCGCCGCGTCATGCCCGCATGCATGTCGTCAAGGTTACGCTGGTGATCGGTTCCCATATCGCGGCATCATGCTCGATGAGCAGTTTCGATGCTGCAAATATCGAGCGATTGTCGCGATTGGTCAATGAAATGGCACTCCATATTTGGCACCGGCGCGCCGGGGCGCTTCTCCCGTCGCAAGCACCGACAGACGGATTCATCTCGCGATGAGTTCAACACGGGCATGCGGCCGGCATGGTACGCTTCCAGCAACCACAAAGCAGGCAATTCGGGAGGTCCGGAGATGACGGATGATCTGAAGGGGCGCACGGCGCTCGTCACCGGCGGCTCGCGCGGGATTGGTGCAGCCATCTGTCGTGCTCTGGCCGCATCAGGCGCTGCCGTGGCGATCAATTGCCGCGAGCAGATCGGACAGGCCGAGCAGCTTGCGGACGAGATCAGCAAAAGCGGTGGTCGCGCCGTTGCAATTACAGCCGATGTCTCGCAGCGCGACGCCGTGGCCGCGATGGTCGAGCGCGTCGCGGCCGAACTTGGGCCCATCGACATCCTTGTCAACAATGCCGGCATCGCGATCACCCGCGGCATCGACGATCTCACCGAAAAGGATTTCGACCGGACGATCCTGGTCAATTTGAAATCCGTCTTTCTGTGCACGCAGGCGGTGCTGCCCGGGATGCGCGCGAAAAAGTGGGGCCGCATCGTCAACATCTCCTCCGGCGCTGCGCGCGGCGCCGGCTCGATCGGGCCGCACTACAACGCGTCCAAGGCGGGCATGGAGGGGCTGACGCGCGGCTACGCGGCGCGGCTGGTCAAGGAAGGCATCACCGTCAACGCGGTGGCGCCGTCGCTGATCGAGACCGACATGATGAGCGGGCAGCCGCAACTCGTCAGCCGCATCCCGCTCGGCCGTTTCGGCACAACGGATGAAGTGGCGAAGGCCGTGATGCTGCTGGTCGACAATGCCTACATGACCGGACAGACCATCGCGCTGAGCGGCGGGATGGCGTTCAACTAGGAGGGTGATCGTGGCCCTCCCTTCTCCTCTTGTGAGAGAGGGGAAGAAGAGATCACCACATCGTCGCGGCCGCACGCTCGGGCCAGATGCGGTCGTATTCGGCGCCGCCGACCCGGTTCTCGCTCATCTCGGCGAGAATCTGCCCCGGCGTCGGCAGCGCCTTGGGATCGACGCGCTTGTCGGGATTCCAGAGGTCGGAGCGGACGATGGCGCGGGCGCACTGGAAGTAGATCTCGTCCACATTCATCACCATCACGCTGCGCGGCGCCTTGCCCTCGACCTTGAACGACGCCAGCAGCTCCGGATCGACCGACAGATGAGCCCGGCCGTTGGCACGGACCGCATTGCCCGAGCCGGGGATCAGGAACATCAGCGACACCCTGGGATCGCGCACGATGTTGCGCAGGGAGTCGACACGATTGTTGCCGCGCCGATCCGGCAGCATCAGCGTCTTGGGGTCATGAATGCGGACGAAGCCGGGCACATCGCCGCGCGGCGAGCAGTCGATGCCCTCCGGTCCGATGGTGGCGAGAGCCGCGAACGGCGCCTTCTCGATGAAGATGCGGTAGAGCGGCGTGACGTGGTCGGCGACTTTGACGGTCGAGGCATCACCAACGGCGCCGTAGATGGCCTCTAGCTGCTCGACCGTTTCAATCACCGACATTCCGTTCTCCTTGTTGGCTATTCGTGCCAGCCTTCGTTCCTGATCACGCGCACGAGCTGGCGGCCGTGATACTCCGCACTACCCGCATTGAGGATGGTGACATCGGCACCGGCCGATGCGTCGTCAACGCTGCGGCCGAGACGGTCCGCGATGTTGCCGTCGCTGTGCCGCGCCCGGGCGGCAAGCCGCTGCGCCAGCACGTCCGGCGGCGCCGTGATCGCGACCACCACGACATGGGCGTAAGCTTGGCGCAACGCGCCGATCACCGTGCGTGAAACATTGGCGACGACGGCGCGGCCCGCCCGGATATCGTCGTTGATTTCGAGCGGCAGGGCATAGGAATGCCCGTGCGCCTGCCAATTGACGGCGAAATCGCCATGCTCACGCGCGCGGCCGAATTCCTCCTGGCTCAGCGCGATATTGTCCTCGTCGGCGGATGGCTCGCGCGTCACGACGCGGCGCGGAAAGACGATATCGTGATCGTCGACGCAGGCCGCCTGCGCAAGGCGCATCAGCGTATCCTTGCCCGCGCCGCTGGGACCGACCACGAGCACGAGCCGCCCGGGCCCGATCGCGCCGATCCTCTCGTCCGCCGCGGTCACGGTCTCGCTCATGCGACACGGCTCCCTTCGCGCCAGACGCTGCGGACCGCGGGGACGTGACCTGCGACATGCACGCGGATCAGATCGGCGCGCTTGCCGACGGCGATTTCACCGCGGTCGGACAGGCCGACCGCCTCCGCGGGTGCCTTCGTCACGGTGCGGATCGCCGCCGGAAGGCCGATGGCGGGCACATGCTCGGGCAATTGCAGCGCGGCCATGAGCAGGCTCGAGGGAATGTAGTCCGACGACAGGATGTCGAGCAGGCCTTCGCGGGCGAGATCGACCGCGGCGATGTTGCCGGAGTGCGAGCCGCCGCGCACCACGTTCGGCGCGCCCATCAGGATGTCGATGCCGGCCTGGTGCAGGCCGCGCGCAGCCTCCAGCGTGGTCGGGAATTCCGCCACGGAGACGCGATCGCGTACGGCGTCCGCGACGTTCTCCTCCGTGGTGTCGTCGTGGCTGGCGAGGGGAATCCTGTACTCATGCGCCAGCGCCACGATCTGGCGCATGTTGGTGGCGGCATAGGCCTTCTGGTACTCGAAGCGCCGCGCGAACAGCTCGTCGAGCTGGGCATCGGTCTTGCCGCCGTTCTTGCCGCGGTAATAGTCGCGCAGCTTGCCTTCGTCGCGGAACTGGCGCTGGCCGGGGGTGTGGTCCATCAGCGACATCAAGCGGACGTCGGGGCGGTCGATCAGCTCCCTGGCCTCCTCGACCACGCTCGGCATCGGGATTTCGCAGCGCAGGTGCAAGAAGTGATCGGCGCGCAACAAATCAGCGTCGCGCGCGGTCGTGATCGCGGCGGCGAGCGTGCCGGCCCGGCCGTCGACTTCCTCGGCGCCGTCCTCGCGCCAGACCCGCAGCGAGTCGAACACGGTGGTAATGCCCGAGGTGGCGAGCTGGCCGTCATAGGAGACGACGGCGGCGACCGGATTCCAGAACACTTTTGGCCGCGGCACGTAGTGCGCTTCGAGATGGTCGGTGTGGAGCTCGATCAGGCCGGGCATGATCAGGTCGCCGCCGGCATCATCAGCGCCCGAAGGCGCCCTGCCCTCGCCGATCTCGGCGATGCGTCCGTCGGCCAGAGCGAGCCAGCCCTGCTCGATCACCCGGTCGGCCAGCACGATCCTGGCGTTGGCGATCAATGTGTCCTTCGGCTTGGCGTTCATGTCCATTCCCTTCAGGCCGCAGCGGCGAAGCTGGTGACGTCGACGATGCGGTCGGCAATCAGATGACGGATTTCGTCGTCGTGGACAATGGCGACCATGGCGACGCCCTGGCGCTTCTTTTCGGCGATCAGTTCGACGACGACGGCACGGTTGGCGGCATCCAGCGAAGCGGTGGGCTCGTCCAGTAGAAGGATCGGCAGCTCCGAGATGAAGCCGCGCGCGATGTTGACGCGCTGCTGCTCGCCGCCGGAGAAGGTCGCGGGCGGGAGCTGCCAGAGCCGCTCGGGGATGTTGAGACGATGCAGCAATTCGCCGGCGCGGACTTGCGCCTCCGCACGTGCAAGGCCGCCTGCGATCAGCGGCTCGGCGACGACGTCGATGGTCGCGACCCGCGGCACCGCGCGCAGGAACTGGCTGACATAGCCGATGGTGGCGCGGCGGACGTTGAGGATCTGCCGCGGCTCGGCGGTGGCAAGATCGATCAGCGCGCCGCGATGGCGGATGCCGATCCGCCCGGAGTCGCAGCGATAGTTGCCGAAGATCATCTTCAGGATCGACGATTTGCCGGCGCCGGACGGGCCCGACAGCACGACGCACTCGCCAGGGTCGACGCGAAACGTCACGCCGCTGACGACGGGCAATTCGATGCCGCCCTGCAGGTGCATCGTGAACGTCTTGTTGGCGTCGGCGACGTCGATCATGGCGGTCATTGCAGGGCTCATATTGGGAGGCTCATACTGGAAGGCTCATGGCGGCAGAATCGAGGAGACGAGGAGTTGGGTATAGGGCTCGCGGGGATCGTCGAGCACCTGGTCGGTGAGACCGGTCTCGATGACGCGGCCGCCCTTCATCACCATCACGCGGTGCGACAGCAGGCGCGCGACCGCAAGATCGTGGGTGACGATGATGACGGCGAGGTGCAACTCGGCAACGAGGCTGCGCACGAGGTCGAGCAGGCGGGCCTGCACCGAGACGTCGAGGCCGCCGGTCGGCTCGTCCATGAACACCAGCCGGGGCTCGGTGACGAGGTTGCGCGCGATCTGGAGACGCTGGCGCATGCCACCGGAATAGGTGCGCGGCGCATCGTCGATGCGGGTGATGTCGATCTCGACGCGGCTCAGCCAGTCGGAGGCGGTATCGCGGATGCGGCCGTAGTGATTCCAGCCGACCGCCATCAGCCGCTCGCCGACATTGGCGCCGGCCGAAACCGCCATGCGCAGGCCCTGCGCCGGATCCTGGTGGACAAAGCCCCAGTCGGTGCGGAACAGAAAGCGCCGCTCGGCTTCGCCGAGGCTCGTGAGATCGCGGGTGACGCCGTCGCGCATCCGGTACGAGACCTGGCCGGCGCTCGGCGTGAGCTGTCCTGACAACATCTGCAGCAAGGTCGACTTGCCCGAGCCGGACTCGCCGACGATCGCCAGCACCTCGCCGGGATAGAGCGCGAACGAGACGTCGCGGCACGCGGCGATGCGGCCATAGGACTTGCTGAGGGATTCGGCGACCAGCAGCGGCTGGTCGTTTTCGAGCACGTCGAGATCAGCCATGTGGGCCAGCCTTGTCCTTGTACGGCGCGGCGCTGAGGCTGCCGTGATGGCCGACGGCCTGGCGGCCCTCGCAATAATCAGTGTCCGAGCAGACGAACATGCGGCTGCCCTGGTCGTCGGTCACGATCTCATCGAGATAGGAATTCTCGGTGCCGCACAGCGCGCAGGGCGCGTTGAAGCGATACGGCTCGAACGGGTGATCCTCGAAATCGAGCGACACGACCTGCGTATAGGGCGGAATGGCGTAGATGCGCTTCTCGCGGCCGGCGCCGAACAATTGCAGCGCCGGGCAATTGTCCATCTTGGGATTGTCGAATTTCGGCGTCGGCGACGGATCCATCACGTAGCGCGCGTTCACCTTCACCGGATAGGCGTAGGCCGTCGCGATGTGGCCGAAGCGGGCGATGTCCTCGTAGAGCTTGACGTGCATCAGGCCGTATTCGGCCAGCGCGTGCATGCGCCGCGTCTCGGTCTCGCGCGGCTCGAGGAAGCGCAAGGGCTCGGGGATCGGCACCTGGTAGACCAGCACCTGATTCTCGTGCAGCGCCGTCTCCGGGATGCGGTGACGAGTCTGGATCACGGTCGCATCAATCGTTGCCGTCGTCGTCGCGACGCCGGCCGTCTTGGCGAAGAATTTTCGGATCGAGATCGCGTTGGTGGTGTCGTCGGAGCCCTGGTCGATCACCTTCAGCACGTCCTGGGGCCCGAGGATCGCCGCGGTGACCTGCACGCCGCCGGTGCCCCAGCCATAGGGCATCGGCATTTCGCGGCTGGCGAACGGCACCTGATAGCCCGGGATCGCGATCGCCTTGAGGATCGCGCGGCGGATCATCCGCTTGGTCTGTTCGTCGAGATAGGCGAAATTGTAGGCGGGCGCGTTCATTCCGCGGCCTCCTTCATGGCATCGGGCGCATTGGCCTTCGCAAACGCTTCAGAAAATTCTTGGCGCAGCTTGCGGAGCAGGCCGAGCTCGGACTGGAAGTCGACGTAGTGCGGCAGCTTCAGATGCTCGACGAAGCCGGTCGCCTGGACGTTGTCCGAATGCGACATCACGAATTCTTCATCTTGCGCCGGTGCCAATGCCTCCTCGCCCAGTTCGCGGGCGCGCAGCGCGCGGTCGACCAGCGCCATCGACATCGTCTTGCGCTCGCTCTGGCCGAAGGCGAGGCCATAGCCGCGGGTGAAGCACGGGGCTTCCGTCGCGGAGCCCTTGAACTGGTTGACCATCTGGCACTCGGTGAGCTCGATGGAGCCGAGCGGCACGGCGAAGCCGACGTCCTCAGCTGCGAATTCGACCTCGACCTCGCCGAAGCGTATCTCGCCGGCGAAGGGATGGTTGCGGCCATAGCCGCGCTGGGTGGAATAGCCCATCGCCAGCAGAAAGCCTTCGTCGCCGCGCGCGAGGTTTTGCAGACGCAGGTCGCGATCCGCCGGAAAGTTCAGCGGCTCGCGGGTGAGATCGCCGACGCCCGCACCGTCCTCGGCTTGCGGCGAGGATTCGATCAGCCCGTCGCGGCCCAGAATGTCGGTCACGCGCGGCGTCGGCGCCGTGGATGCTTCGGCCGTTGCCGGTGTTTCCGGTACAAAGCCCTCGGCAAGAGACGGATCGAGCAGGCGATGGGTGTAGTCGAAGGTTGGCCCGAGGATCTGGCCGCCGGGAATGTCCTTGAAGGTCGAGGACACCCGCCGCTGCACCCGCATCGCGCCGCTATCGACCGGCTCGCTCGCGCCGAAACGCGGCAGCGTGGCGCGGAAGGCACGGACCAGGAAGATCGCCTCGATCAGGTCGCCGCGCGCCTGCTTGATCGCCAGCGCCGCGAGCTCGCGATCATAGAGCGAGCCTTCGCTCATGACGCGATCCACGGCGAGGCCGAGCTGTTCCGAGATCTGGTCGAGCGTAAGTTCCGGAACCCCCTGGTCGCCTCGACGCGCGTTGGCGAGCAGGCGATGGGCATTCTCGATGGCGCGTTCGCCGCCTTTGACTGCGACATACATGCGACTAGCTTCCCTTGTTCACGACGCGCGTGGTGCGCGGGATCGCAACCACGGCGTCATCGGCGACCAGCACCAGATCGATGCCGCGCGGAAACAGTGCCTCGTTCACACGCAAGCGCTCGAACAGGTCGAAAGGCTTGATCGACGCATGAAGCGTGGCGACACCATCGATGCCCGGGCCGCGCAGCTCGAAACCGCGGCCCGCGTCGAGGCTATCGACCTGGAGGATCAGCGTGGTCGAGCGGTCGGGATATTCGTTCGTGCCGAGCGCGAAGCGCTCCAGCGCCGGCAGCGACCCGCCGTCACTGATCAGCGCGAATGCGGCGATCGAGGAATCCTGCACCACCGGCGCGCCGGTATGAAACTTCAACCATTTCACGACATCGGAAGCTTCCGTCATCCGCGCGTCGAGCCAGAGCGGCGTGTCATGGTCGAACAGCGTCAGCGCGATCGCGGCCGTGCCGCGCATCATCGTAAGAGCCGTTCCGGCCGTCGGCACGATGCGCTGGACCGAGCCCGGCCGCGCCATCGCGTCCATGACCGAACGAAAGGTCGATTGCGCCGACAGCACCTTGTCGGCGAAACCCGGGGGCAGTTCCGCAATCGTGGTCATGATCTCACCCCTCACCGCGCACCATGGTGTAGAAATCAACCTTCGTCGCAGCGGTCTCGGCCGCCGCCTGTTTGCGCCTGACCATAAGCTGCTCACGCAACGGCGCGATAATTTCGCGCTCCACCGCTGCGCCGAAATCGCTGGACTGCACCAGCGCATCGCACAGCGCGATCAGCCGCGCCTTATCGCCGTCGCGCCCGAGCGTGTAACCGAAGCCGACCTCGCCGCTCGCGAGCCGCACCGCGGCGCGCGAGACCGTGGCTTCGCCGAGATTGAACGGCGCGCCGTCGCCGCCGACCCGGCCGCGCAGCATGACGAGGCCGTTTTCCGGTGCGCGCAGATCCTGATGGGCCGGCAGGGCGAGAGCGCGGAGGCGGGCGGCGATCTCGCCCGCCTCCGCGTGCGCCAGCACGGCCATCGCGGCCTTGCGCTGGGCTTGCTGATTGTTGTGCTGGGTCACCAAATCCACCGAATGTTTCTGCCGAACTTGCCGAATCCAAGTTGTCTATGATACTAGACAACTTGATACGAGAGCGCCATGACTGTTTCGTGACAAAGATGTGATTTCTGGAGTAGCTTGCCGGCAATATGAGCATGCAGGACACAGCCTCTTCGGGCGTCGCGCTGTGGCGCCTCGTTGCCGACGGCATCGAGCGCGGCATCGCCGACGGCCGCTTTGCGACCGGCGACAAGCTGCCGGGCGAGATGGAGATTGCCGAAACCTATCGCGTGAACCGCCACACCGTGCGGCGGGCGCTGGCGGCGCTTGCCGAACGCGGCATCGTGCGCGCCGAGCGCGGCAGCGGAACCTATGTCGAGGCGCAGAAGCTCGCCTATCCGCTGCGCTCGCGGACCCGCTTCTCCGAGATCGTCGGCGCCGAGGGCCGCGAACCGCACGGCCGCCTGATCGAAGCGTCCGATGATGTCGCAACCCGCGAGGTCGCGCGTGAGCTTGGCTTGAAAGTCGGTGCGCCGCTGGTGCGGATCGAGGCGATCCGCCTCGCCGACCGGACGCCGATCTGTGTCTCCACGACGTGGCTGTCGGCCGAGCTGTTCCCGAATGCGGGAGTCGTATTCGCGGCGACGCGCTCCATGACCAAGCTGCTCGAGCATTACGGCGTCCGCGACTACCGCCGCGGCGCGACCCGCATCACCGCCGGCATCGTCGATGCGACGGACGCCGCACGGCTTGATCTGCCGCTCGGACGGCCGATCCTGGTGGTCGACGCGACCGACCACGATCTCGACGACAAGCCGCTGGTGACGAAGCATTCGCGGTTTGCGGCGGAGCGGGTGGAGTTTCTGGTGGAGTCGTAGGCTCTTCCCCTCTCTCCGCGAAACCGGAATCGTAGGGCGGGCAAAGGCGCATTGATGATCAGACCACCGCCCGCCGCCCGATGATGGCAAAACGCAGCTTGCTCGAGATGAAATCGATCGCGGCGACTGCGACAAGGATCATCAGGATCAGGAACGACACCTTCTGCCACTCCAGCACGCGAATCTGTTCAGCGAGCTGGAGGCCGATGCCGCCGGCGCCGACGATGCCGATGATGGTGGCCGAGCGCGTGTTGGATTCGATGAAATAGAGCACCTGGCCGGCGATCACGGGCAGGACCTGCGGCAGCAGCCCGAAGCGGATCTCGTGCAGCGCGCTGCCGCCGGAGGCGCGGATGCCTTCGACCTGCTTCTGGTCGGCGCCCTCGATCGCCTCGGAGAACAGCTTGCCGAAGGCGCCGAAATCCGACACGGCGATGGCGAGCACGCCGGCGAACGGGCCGAGCCCGACGACGTTGATCCACACCAGCGCCCAGATCAGCGTGTCGACGCCGCGGATCGAATCGAGGAAACGGCGGATCGGAAAGCGCAGGATTTTCGACGGAACCACGTTGCGCGCGGCAAACAGGCTGACCGGAAGCGCGAACAGCGCAGCCAGCGTGGTGCCGAGCAGCGCAATCGAGAGCGTCTCGCCCATCGCCTTCAGATATAGCGGCAGCGACGAGCCGGGATCGGGCGGGATCATCATCATGCTGATCCAGCCGAGCTGGCTGAGGCCGTTGAAGAGCCGCGACGGAGAGAAATCGAGGTCGACGAGGCCATAGATGAAAATCGCGAACGCTGCGACGATCATCGTCGGCGTCGCGAGCCGCGCCGCGGCCGGCCGCCCGAACACATCGGGATAGCGCGCGCGCATCTGCGCGGCATCGACTTCGGGCCGCTTGCTCACGTCCGCGCCTCCTTGCCGAACAGTCGGCCGCGCACCCAGCCGGTCGTGATGTCGATCAGGAAGACCGTGACGATGATCGTCACGAGAATGGCACTGACATCGGAGTAGTAGAACTTGCGGATCGCGACGATGAACTCCTGTCCGATACCGCCGGCACCGACGAAACCCATCACCGAGGCCTCGCGCACATTGATCTCGAAACGCAGCAGCGCGTAGCTCGCGTAGCCGGCCGAGACCTGGGGCAGGATCGCAAAGCGCATGCAGGACAGCCAGCTCGCGCCAGTCGATCGGATGCCTTCGACCGGCTTCATGTCGGCATTCTCGACGATCTCGGAAAACAGCTTTCCGAGCGCGCCTGTGGAGTGGATCGCAATCGCGAGCACGCCAGCCATCGGGCCGAGACCAAAGGCGATCACGAAGATCAGCGCGAATACGATGCCCGGCACGGTACGGGCGAACTCGAGCAGCCGCCGCACCACGAAGCGCAGCCAGGGTCCCGGCGAAGTATTCTCGGCCGCGAAGAAATTGAGCGCGAACGCGAACACCGCTCCGATCAGCGTGCCGACATAGCTGATCAGCAGGGTCTCGGCGAGCAGCTTCAGCCAATTGCGCCACCCCCAGAACCACTCGCCAAAATTGGTCCAGACCCGCTGGCCGTTGTCGAGCGTGAGAATACGGTCGAAATAGCTGATGAAATTGCCGAAATAAGTGAAGAAGGTGCGCAGGTTAACTTCGGCGCCGATCGAGGCCACGATCAGCGCAGCAACAAACAGCCCTGCACCTGCCATAAGCCGCAGGCGCTTGCGGGCAACCGCCTTGCGGTAGGCCACATTCAGCACCGCGAGCTGCTGTTCGGGGAGAATCGAAACGGCGAGCGTCATGTGTCGGGCGGTCCATCAAGAAAAAGAGCCGGGTCCATCGACCCGGCTCCAGTGCATCGTCCTGACGTGATCAGGACGCCTTCTTGCGCAGATTGTCGACGAACTTGATCAGCTCGATGGTCTTGTTGTAATCGTCATTGACGGTCGGCTCCCACGGCTTGTTCTTGCCGTCGGAGAGCTTCTTGAACGCCTCGGGATCCTTCTGCGCCGCCTCAAGGAAGGCCTTCTTGATCGCCGCCTTCATGTCGTCCGGGAGGTCGCTGAGATAGGCGTAGGGCGAGTTGATGATGAGGTCGGACTTCACGATGATGCGGAAGTCTTCCTTCTTCATCACGGTGCCGTCAGCCGACTTCACCATGCCTTTGTTGAGCATGCGGGTCAGGTTGGAATCGTCGTCGGCATTCCACCAGTTGGCGGCGACGTCGACCGTGCCCTGAGCCAGGGCCAGCACGGCGTTCTCATGGCTGCCGGTGAAGATGACCTTGGAGAAATAGGCGTCGGGATCGATGCCCATCTGGTTCAGCTTGAAACGCGGCATGTTGTTGCCTGAGGTCGAGTTCGGATCGACCAGGCCGAGATTCTTGCCCTTGAGCTCTTCGACCTTCTGGTACGGCGACTTCGCCAGCACGTAGAACACCGAGTAGTAGCCCTTCGAGCCGTCGGCGTTGACGTCGATCACGAAGGCGTCGGTCTTGACGCCGGTCAGGCGGGCGCGCGCGAACGAGGCAGGGCCGTAATAGCCGATATGGATGTTGCCGGCACGCTGGCCTTCGATGACGGCCGCGTAGTCGTTGGCGACACGCAGGGTCACCTTGATGCCGAGCTCCTTCGACAGATAGTTGACGAAAGGCCCGTAGCGCTCGGTGACGCCGGAGCCGTTCTCGGCCGGGATCACGGCGAAGGTGATCTCCGGATATTTCGTCTTCCAGTCTTCGGCGGAAGCAGATCCGGCAAAGGCGAGCGCGGCGGTGCCGGCAAGAACTAGTCTGCGAGTGATCATGGTACCCTCTCCATCGGTTGGGGTCGGTTGACGCAAAACTGGCAACTAAGCAGATGAGGCGCCGCTCAGGCGGCGGCCGCCGTTCCAAGCGCTGGAATGCCCTCGGGCGCCGGTACAGGCGTGCCGCCCATGACGTCCGTGGCTTCGAGATCGTAAAGCTCGCGCGCGACATGGTCGGTCAGCTCGGCCGGCGCGCCGTCGAACACCACGCGGCCCTGCGCCATGCCGATCAGGCGGTCGCAATAGCTGCGCGCCAGGTCGAGCGAATGCAGGTTGCAGAGCACGGTGATGCCAAAGTGCTTGTTGATGCGCAGCAGCGCATCCATGACGATCTTGGTGTTGCGCGGGTCGAGCGAGGCGATCGGCTCGTCGGCGAGGATGATGTCGGGTTGCTGCACCAGCGCGCGGGCAATCGCGACGCGCTGCTGCTGGCCACCGGAAAGCTGGTCGGCGCGCTGGGCGGCGAGCGAGGCGATGTCGAACTGTTCGAGCGCCGACATCGCCAGCGCCTTGTCAGTCTCGGGCCAGGTCTGCGTCAGCGAGCGCCAGGCCGGCATCGTCGCGAGGCGCCCCATCAGGACGTTGGTGAGAACATCGAGCCGCCCGACCAGGTTGAACTGCTGGAAGATCATCGCCGAGCGCGCCCGCCACTGCCGCAACTCCTTGCCGCGCAGCGCGGTGACGTCGAGGCCGTCGAACAGGATGCGGCCCTGCGTCGGCGTCGCGAGGCGATTGATCATGCGCAGCATGGTCGACTTGCCAGCGCCGGAGCGCCCGATCACACCGACGAAGCCGCCGGGGGAAACTTGAAATGAAGCGTCGTCCACCGCGGCTTTCACGCCGAAGCGACACGTCAGACCTTCCACCACCAGCATGCAGGGCTCCAGAGTATGCTGGGACCAACCGCTATCGCTGGTGCTTGACACTTGTGTGACACGCGCGCTGCGGTGCGACGATCATGCACACCTTCCCTTGTCATCACATCGTCATGACGTTGTCATCAAGCCGCTCGAAGAGGTACGCCCGCCCTCGATCTTATGGATGCCGCATGGCCGGTAAAGCGCTCTCGGTCGAACCGACCATCGATTCCACGGCGAAGCTCCATGAGACCAGGCTCGGCACCTATACCGAAGTCGGCGCGCGCACGATCCTGAATGAAGTCACGATGGGCAACTACTCCTATGTTGTGAACGACGCGCAGATCACCTACGCCACCATCGGAAAATTCTGCTCGATCGCGGCGATGACGCGCATCAACCCCGGCAATCATCCGATGCATCGCGCGACCCAGGCGCATTTCACCTATCGCTCCAGCGCCTACTTCCCCGGCGAGAGTGACGACACCGAGTTCTTCGGCTGGCGGCGGCAGCACCACGTCCATATCGGCCATGACGTCTGGATCGGCCACGGTGCCATCGTGCTGCCGGGCCGCAACATCGGCACCGGCGCGGTGATCGCCGCCGGCGCCATCGTCACCAAGGACGTGCCGGCCTACGCCATCGTCGCCGGCAATCCGGCCCGCATCATGCGGCGTCGATTTTCGGAAGAGGTCGCAGGGCGGCTTGCCAGGCTCTCCTGGTGGGATTGGGATCACGACAAATTGCGTGAAGCACTGCCCGGTTTCCGCAAGCTCGGGATTGAAGATTTTCTTTCGACATACGAAGCACGGGCAAGCTCCTCCCGCAGCAGCAAGCGAAGCGCGGTCGCGTGACAGACATCTTTCTCGAAGGCGGCCGCGCCCTGATCGGCTCCGAACTCGTCGAGACTTCGATTCTCGTGTCCGGAACGGACATTGCGCAGGTCGATGCCTCGCGCGACCGTGCACGGCTGGCGCTCGATGCGGGCAACCTGCTGGTGCTGCCGGGCATCGTCGATCTGCACGGCGATGCCTTCGAGCGCCAGATGATGCCGCGCGCCGGCGTCGACTTCCCGATCGACGTGGCGCTCGCCGACAGCGACCGTCAGGCGATCAGCAACGGCATCACCACGGTGTTTCACGCCACGACCTGTTCGTGGGAGCCGGGCCTGCGCAGCGCCGGAAATGCGCGTGGCTTGATGGAGGCGATCGAGCGGCAGCGCCCGCAGTTCGCTGCCGACACCCGCTTCCACCTGCGGCACGAGACCTACAATCTCGAGGCCGAAGCCGAGATCAGCCAGTGGCTCGCCGAGGGCCGCGTCGACCTGTTCGCCTTCAACGACCACATGGACGGGGTCGTTGCCGACATCTCCAACCCGCGCAAGCGCAACCGCATGGTGGAGCGCACGGGATTGTCGAGCGAGGATTTCGACACCCTGGTCGCGCACATCGTTTCGCGCGCCGCCGACGTTCCCGCTTCGATCACCCGGCTCGCCGCCGCGGCCCGGGCAGCGGAGGTGCGCATGCTCTCGCACGACGATGCGACGCCGGCGATGCGGCAGGAATTTCGCGCCATGGGGGTGGGTATCGCGGAGTTTCCGATCAACGAGGAGACGGCGCGGGAGGCCGCGAGCCACGGCGACGCCATCGTCTACGGGGCGCCGAACGTCGTGCGCGGCGGCAGCCACACCGGCTGGACCAAGGCATCCGACATGATCGGCAAGGGCCTCTGCTCGGTGCTGGCGTCGGACTATTACTATCCCGCGCAGCTGCTCGCCGCGTTCCGTCTAGCCGCCGACGGCGTGCTGCCGCTGACGCAAGCCTGGGACCTGGTTTCCGCCGCGCCCGCGCGCGCGACCGGCCTTGCCGATCGCGGTGTGCTCGCGGAAGGACGGCGCGCGGACATTCTGCTGGTCGACGACAGCGTGCTGCTGCGGCCGCGTCTGATCGCGGTGATATCAGGCGGCAAGCTCGTCCATCTTACCGATGCGACGCGGCTGCTCGCAGCAGTGGCAACGCCGCGCGAGGCTGTCGTCGCGGCCTAAATTCGTTATGCTGAGGCAATGACAGGTTTTCCCCGCTACGCGATCTATTTTGCCGCAGACGCCGACAGCGCCCTCTCCCGCTTCGGCGCCGAGCTGCTCGGTTATGACGCCACCACCGGCGACGAGCTGCCTTTTCCCGCCGACGCAACGCATCTCGCGCCGGACTGGCGCGACATCACCGCCGATCCGCGCAAATACGGCTTTCACGGCACGCTGAAGGCGCCGATGGCGCTCGCGCCCGACAAGAGCGAGGCCGATCTCATGGCGGCCTGTGCCGCGTTCGCAGGCAAGGCGCGGCCTATTCCCGTGATCCGCCCGGTCGTCGATTCCATCAGCGGCTTCATCGCCGTCATCCCGGCCGTGCCGGTCGACGCGCTTCAAGAGCTCGCCGCAGACTGCGTTCGCGATTTCGATTCCTTCCGCGTCGCTCTCACCAGTGAGGACCGCGCGCGGCGCAAGCCCGAGAAGCTCAGCGAACGGCAGCGCGACAATCTCGATCGCTGGGGCTACCCTTACGTGATGGAGGAATTCCGCTTCCACATGACGCTGACGGGGCGGCTGGACGCGGAGCGGCGCGGGCCGATTCTGGACATGCTGCGGGCGAGGTTTGCGACGCTCGGTCTCGACACGCTGGCGATCGATCGCATCGCACTGTTCAGGCAGGACGATGCCAAGGCGAGGTTTCGCATCATCGGCGAGTGGGCTTTGACGCGATAGGCGTCAGTGCCAGCTCGCGAGATTGAAGACGAGCGCCACAACGCCAACCAGAACGAGGCTGGTCGCCCAGATGACATCCAGATTGAACCAGCTTCGCGAGACGAACCTTAATCCCAGATGACGATAGACCAGCCACGCCAGACATCCGCCGGCGCTGACCATGGCGGCCACGTGCACCAAAGACACCAGCACCGCCATCCCGAGACTTGCCTTCATCAGCGCGCCGGCAGCCTCATGGCCGGCATCGAGTTCGAAGGCCTGGCACAGCCCGAGATAGATCGGCACGAGCATCAAGGCGGCGCCGTGAGCAATGGCAACCGCAAATGACCAGAGCGCCAATTGCGTTGGCGGAATTCGTGCCAGCGTGCGCGGATGGCGCCGCTCGACCAGCCGATAGACGCCGAAGCCGATGACGAGAAGGCTCGCGCCGAGCTGGATCGAATGCTGCCACTTGGCCAGCACGAGCAGGAACGCGAATGGCAGCAGCACGAGAAGTGTTGCCAGGAGATGTCCGGCCGCCAGAGCCCACAACGCACGAAAGAGCGCGCGCGGGCTCCTGTCCATGAGCCCGGCCGAAACGGCGAGCGGCCAGCCCATTCCCGGATTGACCCCGTGATAGAGGCCGCTCGCAACGAGGGCGAGCCACAGCCAGCCGAGGCTCGCGTGTGCCCAATCTAGGCCGACGGGTAGCAAAAGGAGTCCGTCGAACAATCGCCGCCTTCCAGCCTGATCTGGTGCGCACGATATCCGTCGGGGAAGCTCACGAAGTAGTTCTTGTCGAGCTCGAGGCCGCCATTGCGACCGACATTGGCCATGACCTCCACACCCGGAACGCCGTCGGGATAGAACTGGTCATCCCAGGTGGAATAGAGCGAATTGGTCCAGTACACGCGCCTGCCGTCGCGGCTAATCTCCACCATCTGCGGACCGGCCGCAAATGCCTTGCCGTTCGGATGGGGGGTGCGGCGCGCGATGCCGCCGATGTGAACCGAGCCCGCAAGCTTCGGCTTTCGCGGATCACTCACGTCGTACTGGCGCATTTCACCCGTGCCCCAGCACGAGACATAGAGAAACCGGTCATCCATCGACAGGTCGATATCGGTCACCAGCGGTGGCACGGCACCAAAGCCCTGGAGCAGCGGCGGGAGCTTCTCCTTTGGCGCGGGCTCGGGCGGGATCGTCGCTGTCTTCTCCGCATGGAAACTTCCGCCTTCGCGCCACCAGGTCCAGATCGATGCTTCGAGATTCGTGGTGTCGACCACAACGCCTACGAAGCCGTATTCGCGAACCGGATCGTGCGCCGGCCGTACCTCCAGCGCCATCTGATGATTGGCGCCAAGGTCGATGGTCTGCACGTTGCGACGGGCGCGGAGATCCCAGAAGTGGAGACGATGGCCATACTTATTCGCCAGCAGGTCTTCCGGGACGATCCCGTTCTCGAACTGCGGCGGCAACGCCCATTCGCTCGTCACCATGTAGTCGCGCGGCAGGTTCCACCAGAAATCATAGTGCAGCGTCTGCGGACCGCGGTCGATCTCCCATCGTCCAAGGATCTCGAACGTCTCGCAATCCATGATGAAGACGCCTGGAGGCCCGTTGGTGCCGTCCTTGCCGCCGCCGCCCAGCGTGCTCACATAGATGCCGTCCGGCCCGCAATGGATGGTATGCGGCCGCGAATAGCCGGTCTTTTTGAAGACTTCTTCGGGCTCGATGATCTTGTGGATTTTGGCTTTGGTCGGATCGGGCTTGGTATCGATGATGTAGATCCGCGACGAGCGTATCCCGGGGATGATGAGATAGCGTCGCTCGATGAAGGCATGTCCGGCGAGCGGCGACAAGGCGGAGGAGCAGGCATTCCAGCCAAAGTGATGAAACTCATCGCCCTTGTTGGGCATCGTCACCGTGTGGACGATTTGGCTGTAGGTCTGCGATCCCGGCTTGACGTCGATGACCGCGAGAGCATCGGGTTTTGAGAAGTCCGGACTGAGCAGCAACGTGTAGGCAAAGTTCTCCGCAGGCGCTTCCATCGCCAGCTTGGGCGATGCGTGAAAGGTGGGATCCGGCCTCATCGTCATGGCACTGCCTCCCTGTTTCGTCGGCTTGCTCCAACCTGGCCCGGAATAGCGGCATATTGAGGAGCCGCTAGGCGGCGTCTTGGGAAGCTCCGCGGACCTGGTTGGCGGGCGTATAATACGTCATCGTCGGCCTGCGGGAAACAGCCCGAACCGCGCTGATTCGACGCTTTCAATCACATGGAAGCCGGTGGGAACAGGCCAAGCGCGCACCTCACACTCGGCTTCGCCCGCGCAAAGGCGGTGTTGCCGAGAGACCTAGCGACAACCGAATGGGTGCAACACTACTTCCCCCACCGCAGCGCCAGCGCATCGCGCTCCTTCGCGAGCTCCAGCAACCCTGCCCGCGTCGCCGGGTGCAGCGGCTGGAGCGGATGGCGCACCGCATCCGACTTGATCACGCCGCCCGCCTGCATCATCGCCTTGCAGGCGATCAGGCCGCATTGGCGGTTTTCGTAGTTGATCAGCGGCAGCCAGCGCTCATAGGCGGCTTTCGCCTCCTCGCGCCTGCCCGCGAAATAGGGATCGATGATCTGACGGATGCCGTCGGGATAGCCGCCGCCGGTCATGGCGCCGGTGGCGCCGGCATCGAGATCGGCCAAGAGCGTGATCGCCTCCTCGCCGTCCCAGGGACCCTCGATGTCCTTGCTGCCAGCCTCGATCAGGCTGCGCAGCTTTGCGGCCGCGCCCGGCACCTCGATCTTGAAATAGCGGATGTTGGAGAAGTCGCGCGCGAGCCGGGCAAGCAGCTCGACCGAGAGCGGCGTGCCCGCCACTGGCGCGTCCTGGATCATGATCGGAATGTTGATCGCGCCCGAGAGCACCTTGAAGAATTCGACCACGCCTTTCTCCGGCACGCGGAAGGTCGCGCCGTGATAAGGCGGCATGACCATCACCATCGCGGCACCGGCGGCCTCGGCCTGCTGGCTGCGCGCGGCGCAGACGGCCGAGCTGAAATGGGTGGTGGTGACGATCACGGGAACCCGGCCTGCGACATGCTCCAGCACCGCATGCATCACGGTCTCGCGCTCGGCATCGGTGAGCACGAACTGCTCGGAGAAATTGGCGAGGATGCAGAGACCGTTTGAGCCGGCATCGATCATGAAATCGATGCAGCGGCGCTGGCCCTCGAGGTCGAGCTCGCCGCGCTCGTCGAAGATGGTGGGCGCGACCGGGAACACGCCGCGATAGGGGCGCTGGGCCTTGTGGTGTGGCGTAACCGGCATCGAACTCTCCATCCCTGATAGGCTATTACGTCAGTTGCTGCGCTCGTGCAGCACGACAGATGTACCCGGCGCGCGGATCGGCGGCAATGCCGATCCGCACGCCGTTGGGATGCAGAGATATCGAATTACGCCGTTTTCACCGCGCCGAGGAAGCCTTCGACCGCGACGCGGAGACGATCGGAATCGGCCGACATCTTCTTCACGGACTCGAACAGCACCGTGCCGGCGTTGCCGGTCTCCTCGTTGAGCCTGGCGACGCTGCCGATGGTGTCAGTGACCTCGCGGGTTCCCTGCGCGGCCTGCTGGAAGTTGCGCGATATCTCGGTGGTGGCCGCGCGCTGCTCCTCGACGGCGGCCGCAATCGCCGTCATCTTCTCGTCGATCCCGCCGATGGCGCCGCCGATCGACCGGATGGCAGCGACGGCCTGGCCCGTGGCGCCCTGAATCTCCTCGACCTGGCGCGAGATCTCTTCCGTGGCCGTTGCGGTCTGGGCGGCGAGGTTCTTGACCTCGCCGGCAACCACGGCAAAGCCGCGGCCCGCTTCGCCGGCCCGCGCGGCTTCGATGGTCGCGTTCAGCGCCAGGAGATTGGTCTGACCGGCGATGGCGTTGATCATCTTCACGACCTCGCCGATGCGGCTTGCCGTCTGGTCGAGGATCTCGACCGTCGCGTTGGTCTGCTCGGCCTGCGCCACGGCCTCGCGCGCCTCACGCGCGCTGGCCTGCACCTGGGCGGAAATCTCGCCGACGGATGCGGAGAGTTCCTCGGTCGCGGCCGCGATGGTCTCGAGATTGTTCGTGGCCTGCTCGGCGGAGGAGGAGACCGCCGCGGTCTGGCTGCTCGATTCCGAGACCAGCGAGCCCACGTCGGTCGCGGTCGCATCGAGTTCCCTGGCCGACGCAGCGACGCTCTGGATGACGGCCTGCACGGTGTCGTCGAAGCTGCGACACGCTGCATCGACTGTGCCGGAGCGGGCGAGCTGGAGCGCCTGCTGCGATTCGCGTTCCTGGCCCAGCCGTTCCGCGGTCGCCGCACTCTCGCGCAGGCTTTCGAGCGCGGCCGCCATGGTGCCGAACTCGTCGGGATATCTGGATTGCGGAACGGGCGTTGCGTAGTCGCGGGCGCTGATCTTGGCGATGGCGTCGAGGATGGCGCGCACCGGGCGCATGAGGCGATTGCGCACCACGAACACGCCGGCCAGGGTAACGGCCAATGCGAGCAGGAACGCGAGCGACTGCACGACGAGATTGGAGAGCGCCTTGGCCTGAACGGTCTCGGCGCGCGCGATCGACTGATCCAGCGCTTTGTTCGCGACCCCGACGATGAGCGGGAACGGCGACTGGCACAGCGTGTTCCACTCCGAGGCGGGAAGCGCGGGCTTGCCGCTGCCGTCGAAATTCTTGGTGATCTCGCCGATCTGCTTCATGACACCATCGGTCTTGGCCTTGGCGTCCGTCGCTGCGGTGACGAGCTCCGCCGCCACGTCGGGCGCAGCCAGCAATTCGGCCATGCCCGCCCAGCCGGAAGCGATGGTGCCGTCCCATTGCGCCAGCGACCGTTTCTGGTTGTCGTCGAGCGGCTTGCTGCTGTTGACGTTCGAGCGAAGGGACGAACAATGGATTCCATAACGGTCGCGCACCTGCCAGGCAAAGCGCCGGACCTGGATCATGCGGGCGATGAAGGGGTCGTTCATCCAGGCACGGTTCGACACCGCGGTGGAGGCGAGGTTGGCCGTGTCGATCACCTTGGTGACGGCATCGTACCAGGAGTTGGTCCGCTCGATCTTGCGTTCGGCGCGCGGACGCTTGGCTTCGTCGTAGAACAGCTGGAATTGCGGAGCGGCTTCGCCCCAACGCTGCTTCAGCGTGCCGGCGAGCTCGTCACGGCGGGCGAACTCGATCGTTGCGAGCGCAGCGCCAATGGCGTCATAGCCGCCCTGCTCGGCCTTCTCCGCTGCTTCGAGTTTGGTGCGCGGATCGTCGTCGCCGAGGATTGCGCTCTGGGCATCGCCGCGATTGTTTCGCAGCGACAGAACGCCGTGGAAGATCGCCTTGTCGGCGGCGGCGAGCCGCGCGGTTTCGAGACTGTCGCTGTAGCGGCCGAACGCCCCGACCATCTGGAGCGCCGTAGAGATCAGCGCACCGGCGGCGAGCAGGGCCATCAAGGTCAGGAGGAGCGAACTTACCGATTTCTTAAACATTGTCATGAGCCGGGGGCCTACTTTTTCGAGCGCCACCTTGCCCCGGGACATGCCAATGTTTCGTTAAGCTTTTAATCGAATTGCCGTGAATTTCAGCCCTGACAGACCCTCCACGCAGCGCCCGATGTCACGCGAGTTTGGTGAAATCCGGCGGGCGCCGCTCGGCGAAAGCGGTGAAGGCCTCGCGCGCCTCGGCGGTGCGCAGACGCTGTCCGAACTGCTCGCCCTCGGCGTTCATCTGCGCGACGAGCGCCTCGCCGTTGCGCATCAGCTTCTTTGTGGCGATGAGCGCGCCGGCCGGCTGACGGGCTAGGCGCAGCGCCAGCGCGAGCGCCTCGGCGTCGAGCTGGCCCAGCGGCACCACGCGGTTGGCGAGCCCCCATTCCAGCGCGGATCTGGCCGGCACCGTCTCGCCGAGCGCGAACATCTCGTAGGCGCGCGCGTAGCCGATGCGCGCCGGCATCAGCAGGCTGGAAGCGGCCTCCGGCACCAGCGCCAGGCTGACGAAGGGCGTCGACAATTGCGCATTGTCGGCGAGCACGACGAGATCGCAATGCAGGAGCATCGTTGTGCCGACGCCGACGGCGCGGCCTTGCACGGCGGCGACCAGCGGCCGGGTGCAGCGCGCCAGCGACTGGATGAAGCGCACGACGTTGCGGCTACCTTCGGACTTGCCCGCGGCGACGGCGGCGAATTCTCCGACGTCGTTGCCGGCGGTGAACATGTCGCCCTCGCCGCGGATCAGGATCACGCGCGTCGCCGGGTCAGACTCGGCGGACTCGATGGTGTCGGCGAGCTTGCCGTACATCGCATCGGTCAGCGCGTTCTTCTTGTCGGGACGCGCCAGCGTGAGCGTGAGGATTCCACCGTTGTTCTCGATCCGGACCTGGTCAGTCATTCGTTTGCTCCTCTTGGGAATTTATCCTGGATGCTTGTCAGCCAGCGCGCGACGATGTCGATCTCCGCGCTGGTAAATCCTTCCGTCAACGCCGCATTGACTTCGGCAGCGCCGGCTTTCGCCTGCGCCAGAGCCGTGCGGCCTTTCGGCGTCAGCCAGATGCGCCAGGCGCGTCCGTCCTCGTGGTCCGCGCGCCGCTCGACCAGTCTGGCGGCCGCCGTGCGATCGACGAGGCCGGAAATCCCGGCCGGCCCCAGATCGAGCGCCGCGCCCGCCTCGCCCATCAGGACGCCGTCCTGCTTGCCGAGGATGAACAACAGCCCCGCCTGCGCGGGTGTCACATCAGTCTCGGGCTGCGCCGCCATCCAGCGCTGCAAGCGCCGCTGCGCAACGCTCAACAGGTAGATCAGCCGATGATGCTTCGCGCCGGCCTCATTATTTCGCATGCGAAATACATAGCCCAGGCGGATCGGATTGTCAAAAGCGCATTGCTAGGCCCCGCGCGGCGCGACAGCCATCCAGGAACAGCGCCGCGCAGCGTCGCACGCGCCGCTCGATCTGCTGGCGCGACGGCAGAGGCATGCTGCCGTAAATCGCAGCGCGCTGCGGCGCCGATGCGACCATGCCGATCAGCATGCCGGCCACCTCCTCCGCATCGTCGATGGCGATACGCTTGCGCTTGACCTGGACGCGCAGCCAGCCGGCCAGCGCCCTGACGGTGCGGGAAATGCCGTTTTTGTAGAAATTCAGGGCAAGCTCGGGGAATGCGGCGGATTCCTGCAGCACCATGCGCTGCAACGCCACGACCTCCGGATCGAGCGCGAGATCGGCGCAGGCGAGCAACGCGGCGCGCAAGCCGGTTTCGATATCGACCTCGTCGCTGGCCTGCAGATCGACGGCGGAGAGCAGCCGCTCGAGCCGGTCGGCACACATCGCCTCGAACAGCGCGGCCTTGCTGGGAAACAGACGATACAGCGTCCTGGTCGAGATGCCGGCGTGGCGCGCCAGCTCCTCGGTGCTGGTCGCCGCATAGCCTTCAACGGCGAACGCGTGCCGCGCGGCCTCGAGGACGATCCGCTTCGTCTCCTCGTCGCAGCGCACCGGCGGCCGTCCGCGCGGGCGGCTTTCGCCCGAAGATCTTGCGCTTTCCGATTTTGCCTGAGCCATGTCTTTAAATGATGCCTGTCATTCCATTGACAATTCCGAAGCTAGTCTCATTTTGGAAATTATCAAGTTTCCTAATTCCGGGGAGCCGGCCATGACCGTCCACACCACCCCCTCTGCTGCCGCCCAAACCGCCATTCCCGCGACCGCGCCGGAAGGCGTCCTGCCCGCCGCGCCGAGTGTCGTCCGCCGGCAAACGCCCAACATTCGCAAACTGTTGCTGATGGGTGCGGCGATCGTCGCGCTGACCGGCGCGAGCTGGTACGGCTACGACTACTGGACCGTCGGTCAGTACCTCGTCTCCACCGATGACGCCTATGTGAAGGCCGACAACACCACCATCGCGCCGAAGGTCAGCGGCTATCTCGACCGTGTCCTGGTCGGCGATAACGAGCATGTGAAAGCCGGCCAGGTGCTGGCCAGAATCGACGACCGCGACTTCCGGGTCGCACTCGACCAGGCCAAGGCCGACGTCGCCGCCGCGAACGCGACGGTGACGAGCAAGGAAGCGCAGCTCGACGTTCAGGAAGCCGTGATCGCAGCGGCGAGAGCGACCATCGATGTCGACAATGCCGCGAAGCTTTTCGCCAGGCAGGAGAACAAGCGCTACACCGATCTTGCCGCAACGGGCTTTGGCAGCGTGCAGAACGCGCAGCAGGCGCAGGCGCGCGATGCCGGCGCCGACGCGGCGATCCAGCGCGATATCGCCAATCTCACCTCCGCACTCAAGCAGGTCGACCTCCTGAAAGCCGAGATCCTGCAGGCCAGGGCCGCGGCCGCCCGCGCAGCCGCGCTCCAGCGTCAGGCCGAGCTCAATCTCGGCTACACCACGATCGTCTCCCCGATCGACGGCGTGGTCGGCAACCGCTCCTTGCGCGTCGGCCAGTTCGTGCAGGCGGGCACGCAGTTGATGGCGATCGTGCCGGCCGAAGGCGCCTACGTCGTCGCCAATTTCAAGGAGACGCAGCTCACGCATGTGCAGCCGGGCCAGAGCGTCGATATCGAAGTCGACACGTTCCCGGGCCAGGTCATGCACGGCCACGTCGATTCGATCGCGCCGGCCAGCGGCCAGGAATTCGCGCTGCTGCCGCCGGACAACGCGACCGGCAATTTCACCAAGGTCGTGCAGCGCATCCCGGTCAGGATCGCGCTCGATGCCGGGCGTGGACCCGCAATTGCGCTCCGTCCCGGCATGTCGGTGATACCGACCATTGCAACACGTTCGGCCGCGCCGACCGCAAATGCGGCAACGACGCCCAAAGCCAAGCTCGTTTCTGGAGGGTCGTGCCATGTCAAACAGCCTCTCAATTTCGACGCAAGCCACACCGGCCGCGACGCCTGATCGCACGGCGAGCGACCCCAACCGCGCGAGCGCCGCGACCTGGATCGCCGTGCTCGCCGCCATGATCGGCTCGTTCATGGCGATCCTGAACATCCAGATCACCAACGCCTCGCTGCTCAACATCGAAGGCGGCATCGGCACCGGCGCCGACAACGGCTCATGGATCTCGACGTCGTATCTGATCGGCGAGATCATCGTGATCCCGCTGACCGATTATATGAGCCGCGTGTTCTCGTTCCGCTGCTACATGCTGGCGAGCGCGACGCTGTTCGCCGCCTTCTCCGTCGCCTGCGCCTTCACTCATGATTTGCCGTCGATGATCGCGATGCGCGGCCTGCAGGGCTTTGCCGGCGGCGTGCTGATCCCGATGGCATTCACGCTGGTGCTGACCAAGCTGCCCAAGCCGCAACAGCCGGTCGGCCTCGCGATCTTCGCGCTGTCAGTCACCTTTGCTCCCGCGATCGGCCCGACCATCGGCGGTTATCTCACCGAGAACTACGGCTGGCGCACCATCTTCTTCGTCAACGTGATCCCGACGGCGGTGATGGTGGCCGCGCTCTATCTGACGCTGGAGCGGCAGAAGATGCAGCTTGGCCTGCTGAAAGAGGGTGACTGGGGCGGCATCTTCACGATGGCGATCGGGCTGTCGGCGCTGCAGGCCGTGCTCGAGGAAGGCAACAAGGACGACTGGTTCTCCTCGCCCTTCATCGTCAAGCTGGCTGTGATCGCAGCCGTGAGCCTCTCGTTGTTCGTCGCGATCGAGCTCACGATCGAGAAGCCGCTGATCCGGCTGCGCCTGCTCACGCAACGCAATTTCGGCTTCGGCACCGTCGCGATGACCATGGTCGGATTCGCGCTGTTCGGCTCGGTCTACATCCTGCCTGCCTATCTCGGCCAGGCGCAGGGCTACAATGCCGAGCAGATCGGCAACGTGCTGGCCTGGACCGGCCTGCCGCAGCTCGTGCTGATTCCGCTGATCCCGAAGCTGATGCAGCGCTTCGACACGCGCTACATCGCCATCACCGGACTTCTGATCTTCGCCTATAGCTGCTTCATGAACACCGCGATGTCGACGGACTATGCCGGAGACCAGCTCTGGATCCCGAACATCGTGCGCGCCGTGGGGCAGGCCATGGTGCTGACGCCGCTGACCTCGGTGCTGACGGGCGGCATCGCTCCGCAGCATGCGGCCGCGGCCTCCGGCATCAGCAACATGTTCCGCAACCTCGGCGGCGCGATCGGCACGGCGACGCTCGCGACCATCATCACCAAGCGCGAACAATTCCACTCCAACATCATCGGCCAGTCGGTCACGCTCGGCCGCGAGGAGGTCCGCGCCCGCATCGCACAGATGACGAACTACTTCATGGCCCACGGCGTGCCCGACCCCAACGCCGCACGCGAGCAGGCCATCATCGCGCTCGGCAAGACCGTGAAGCGCCAGGCGCTGGTGATGGGCTATTCGGACGCCTTTGCCGTGATCGGAATCGTGCTCGTGATCGCCGCCATCGCGGTCCTGCTGACGCGGCGCGTGAAGGCGGCGGGCGGACCGGCACATTAGGACCTCACCCATCGATTGAAATTTCGCGGCTGCGAGGAACCGCTGCTCAACCGGCTCCTCAACGAAATGGACGGCTTGAAGCAGGACGCTGACATCTTGTTCGTGCTGACCACCAACCGTCCCCAGCAGCTTGAGAGCGCGCTCGCCGGCCGCCCCGGCCGTATCGATCAGGCCATCGAGGTGCCTCTTCCTGACGAGACCGGCCGCAGCAAGCTGGTCCGACTCTACGGCAAAGGGCTGCCGCTCGATGAGGCCGTCGTCGCCGAGGCCGCCCGGCGTAGCGAGGGCACGAGTTGTGCCTTCATCAAGGAGCTGGTGCGGCGCTTGGCGCAGGCCAGCCTCGCGCGTGACGGCGGCAACTCCGTCGTTTCCGCCGAGATCGACGAGGGGCTCGACGACATGCTGTTCTCCGGCGGACGGCTGAATGCGCAACTGCTCGGTGGCGCGCAGGCGATGGCGGCGGGATGACACCCGCCACCATGGCGGTTCGCTCAGATTCGTCTCACGGCGCGCAGGTGAAACTCGACGCCTCCGTCACCGCACCCGACTTGTAGTGCGGCCAGCCCGGCCAGCGGCATAGCGGCATCGCGCGCAACGTCGCAAACGACGGCGCCTCGACCTTCTGCTCGGCAACCTCCAGGTCGCCGGGCGCCTTGCCCTTCTCGACCCAGTCGACCAGCACGCTCAGCATGTCGACATTGGCCGGTGCGCCGGAGCCGACGTGATCGACACCGGGCGCGGTGTAGAGCCGCGCGAACTCCGCCGTCTCCGCCTTGCCCAGCTTGCGCTCGACGCTCTCGAAATAGCGGATGCCGGCATAGGGGCTCTGCGCGTAGTCCGCCATGTGCTCGAGCATGATCAGCCGGCCGCCACGGGCGCGAAAACGGCTGAGATCGGGATCGGTCGAATCCATCAGGCTCGATACCTCGAGCAGCCGCGCCTTGTGGTCCTCGACCTTGTAGGTGGTGACGTCGAGCTTGGGGTCGCGTGCGAACACGTATTGGATGCCGCCGGCGCCGTAGATCCAGGCGATGCCATTCTTGGGCGCGGGCGGCTGCGCGGGCGGCGCGGTGCCGAGCCACCACGCGATCCAGCCGCCGGTTGGGCCGACGGCCGGCGTGTCCTCACCCGAGACGCCCCAGCCCGGATAGTCGTCGAGACCATTGGCAAGTGCGAACGGGAATTTGTAGGTCGCGTGCAGCGTGTTCACCGCGTCGATCTGCGCATCGGTGAGGCACTGGTCGCCACTCTGACCAGGCACGCAGCGCAGCGCCTCGACCTTGAACGCGGCCTTGCACGCCACGGGATCCTGCACCAGCGCGTCGTCGGAGCCGTCGGCCTTGTCGCAAGCTGTGCGCACAGCATCGCCCACGAGCTTCACC
Organism: Bradyrhizobium sp. SZCCT0153; assembly: GCF_018129995.1. Taxonomy (GTDB): domain Bacteria; phylum Pseudomonadota; class Alphaproteobacteria; order Rhizobiales; family Xanthobacteraceae; genus Bradyrhizobium; species Bradyrhizobium japonicum_G. The sequence continues at coordinate 154,974 of NZ_JAFCKS010000001.1, read as the reverse complement.
TGCGCCGGATTGATCCAGCCGTCACCCATCGTCACGAGACCCGAGCGCGTGCCGGCATGCTGCAGGCCGACCCAGTTGATGACAGGCACGCGGGCGAAGATGCCGTCGAAATCGTCAGGGTAGCGCTGCGCCATGGTGAGGCCTTCGCGGCCGCCTTCGGACGAGCCCATGAAGTACATTTTCTCCGGCCTCTTGCCGTAGGCGCGCTGCATCAGCCCGACGGCGGCATCGCGCACCTTCTTGTAGGCGCGATGGGCGAAATTCTCGAACGCTTCGTCGTTGAGCGCGAACAGCTGCGGCGGCTCACCCGGCTTTGACTCATGGCCGGAATCGGTCCCGTAGGTGACGAAGCCGCGCGCGAGCGGCGACGGCTTGTCGAACGGATAGGCCGGCGGCAGCGCAAGGCCGGTGATGAGCACGCCGTTGAAGCCGCCGCCGCCATATTGCAGCGAGCGACCGTTCCATTCGACGGGAAGATTGACCTGAAACCTGATCGGCGGCGCCTTGGGGTCGGTGGGATCGATATGGCCGAGCACCTTGCAGAAGCCGGGATTGGCCGGAATGATGCGCCCCGATGGCGTCGGCCCGCGTTCGGCGACGGCGATCTGCGACGGCGCCAGGAAGGTCGCGGAATCAATCGTCACGGCGTCCGCGCTGCCGGCGAGGCCCTTGCAGACCGTGTCCGCATCCTCGGCGAGCGTCTCCGCCGACGCGGCGCCGGCGCCCAGCGCGGCCGCCGTCCCCACAAGCAACGCACAGACCTTCACACGCATCCGCGCCATCATTTCCCCCTGCTTTGTTGTTTTCGTTCGTTCCATCAGGAGGCCTCATTCAAGGCCACCTCCGGCCGGTCGTCAATGCAGTGCTAGTGCTCGAACACCAGCCGCGCGCCGACCGTGCCTTCGAGGCTGCGGATCTGCGCAAGCAGCGCGGCTGAATCCTCGCCGCCGAGGTCGGCGTCGAGCACGACGTAGCCGAGGTCGCCGGCGGTCTCCAGATATTGTGCGACGATGTTGATGTCGCGCTGGAGGAATACCTCGTTCAGACGGCGCAGCATGCCGGGCACGTTGCGATGGACGTGGCTGAAGCGCGCGCCGGCGGGGCGCAGATGCAGCTGCACCTCCGGGAAATTCACCGCCCCCATGGTCGAGCCGGTGATGAAATAGTCGACGAGCTTGCGCGCGACCTCGCCGCCGATGCGCTCCTGCGCCTCCTCGGTCGAGCCGCCGATATGCGGCGTGAGGATGACGTTCTCGAGCCCCTGCATCGGGCTCTTGAAGCGATCGGAATTCGACGAGGGCTCGACCGGAAACACGTCGATGGCGGCGCCGGCGAGATGGCCGTCGCGCAATGCTGCAGCGAGCGCATCGAGATCGACCACGGTGCCGCGGCTGTTGTTGATCAGGAACGAGCCGGGCTTCATCGTGCGCAGCTCCTTCTCGCCGATCATGCCGGCGGTCTCGGGCGTCTCCGGCACGTGCAGGCTGACCACGTCGCTCTGCGCCAGCAGCTCTTCCAGTTTCTCGACCGGCTCGGTGTTGCCGTGGCGGAGCTTATCGGTGCGATCATAGTAGATCACCCGCATACCGATGGCCTCGGCCAGCGTCGATAGCTGCGAGCCGATATTGCCGTAGCCGACGATGCCGAGCGTGCGGCCGCGCACCTCGCGGCTGCCGGTCGCCGATTTGTCCCAGCCGCCGTCATGAGCCGACACCGAGCGAGGGAAGATGCGCCGCAGCAGCATCACGATCTCGCCGATCACGAGCTCGGCGACGCTGCGCGTGTTGGAGAACGGCGCGTTGAACACCGGAATGCCGCGCTTGCGCGCCGCCATGAGATCGACCTGGTTGGTGCCGACGCTGAAGCAGCCGACTGCGAGAAGCTGGTCGGCCGCCGCGAGCACGTCGTCGGTGATCTGGGTGCGCGAGCGGATGCCGAGCAGCGACACGCCCTTGAGCGCCCGCCGCAGATCCTCGCCGTCCAGTGCCTTGGTCAGCCGCTCGACATTGGCGAAGCCCGCGCTTCTGAACAGGTCCACGGCGCTGTCGTTGACGCCTTCGAGCAGCAGCGCCTTCGCGTTCCGCTCAGGGCTTTGGCCTGGGGCTGGCATAGAATCTCCATAGGTAGACTTTGCCGCAGCTCATAGACCGCAGGGCAGACTCAGCACAATAGGGTTTGGAGATGGGGAGAAGATGGCCGGGCGGTAGTCAGATGACGTAGAACCCGTGCGTGCCGTCGCGGCGGAGCTGCTCGACCAAACCGTACTCCCAGTCGAGATAGGCCTGCATCGCGCGTTCGGCGACATCGGTGCCCTCATAGGGGCGGCGGTAGCGGTGGGCCGGGTCGGGCTTCGGCAACACCCGCGGCGGGCCGACCTGGAGCGCGCCGTCATAGCCGCCCTCGAGCACGTAAACCTCCCAGCCCATCTGCGCCAGCCAGGATGCCGTCATGTCGGCCCGGACGCCCTTGTCGTCGCTCAGCAGGATACGCGCGCCCCGCACAGGCGCGGCCATGTCGGTCTCCTGGACCAGCTGCCCGCCAGGATAATGGCGGAAGCCGGGGAGATGGCCGGCCGCATATTCTTCCGCGTCGCGCACGTCGAAGCGATAGAGCGTGCGCTCCGTCTGCGCCGCGAGCGCCCCCGCCTCGCCCGCGCCGACATGGCGAACACCGGCGCGATAGGCGACGTCGCGCGCATTGGCCGGACCGCCCTCGAAGGGTCCGATCGCCCCGCGCCGGTCGGCGCCATGGTTGAGCGTATGCCGCGCCAGCGTCCAGCCGATGGTGCCGTTGCGCAGCGCCCGCACCTTGTTGGGCACGCCGGCATTGATCAGCGACTGGGTGCCGATGATCGAGCGGGTGCGGCCGGCGCAATTGACGATGATGGTGGTGTCGGGATCGGGCGCCGCCTGGCCTGCCCGCAACACCAGCTCCGCGCCGGGTACGCTGACCGAGCCCGGAATGTTCATCGTCGCATATTCGTCGAAGCGGCGGACGTCGAGGATGGCGATATTGGCCCTGTCCGCAATCAGTTTTGCCACCTCGTCGGCACTGAACGAGGGGGTGTGCCTGCGCGACTCGACCAGCTCGCCAAAGGCCTTGGAATAGGAATTGACGTCCTCGAACATTTGATAGCCGGCCGCGCGCCAGGCCTTCAGCCCGCCGTCGAGCGCGCTGAGGCTGGTATAACCGAGTGCGGCAAGCCGTTCAGCGCCGGGCGCGACCAGTCCCTCGCCGTCGTCATAGAGTACGATCGCCACATCTTTGCGCGGCAGCCTCACCTCGGCTTCGACCGCGATCCTGTCCGCAGCCATGTTGGCGGCAAACAGCGGATGACCGGTCGCAAAGGCGGCCTCGTATCTGAGATCGAGCAACGCGATCTCCTCGCGGAGCAGCAACGCGCGGCGGATGTCGGCGGGAGTGACGTTGGTGAGCTTCATGGCAAAGACCTTGGCGAGGACAGGCCACGGGTTTTGAACGATCGTCGCGCGCTTGGCTAGCCTTCGCGCCGGTTCACTCGCCCGAAACCAGCCGCCCGAGCGGGGGCTGCGCCGGGCGCCGCAGCCTGCGGCGCGACAGATAAAGCAGCACGCCGGTGACCGCGAACAGCGGCATCAGCGCTGCCGCGATCATGAACGCCAGCTTGCCGGGCCAACCCAGAATTGCGCCGCGGTGGATGTCGAGCAGATTTGCGATGGTCTTCTCGCCGAGGGTCTTGTCGGCGTAACGCTCCGCGGAAACGAATTGGCCGGTGGCTGCATCGACGCGGAATTCGTCACGGGTGGTGTCGAGGGTGGAGTCCTTACCCCAGGAGCGGATCCGTATCGCCGTGCCCGGACCGGCGGGAAGCGTCAGCAACGCCCTGGAGAAATGGTCGCCCTCTTCGCGCTGGAACGTCGTCCACGCACGATCGAAGCCCACCGCCTGAGCCGGCTCGGGATGGCCGGGTGCGCGCGGCTGCTTCGGCTGCATCTTCGCCGCAGCGACTTGCGGACGCGACAGCAGCCGGACGACGCCATCCTTGTACCAGTCGAACGAGTACCACAGGCCGGTAAGCGTCATCACGAGATAGATCGGCAAACCCCAGGTGCCGATCACCGCATGCAGCGACCGGTGCAGTCCGCGCCCGCTGAGCCCGAGATTCGGCTTCAACCACGTCTTCACGCTGCCGACGTGACGCGGCCAGCGCAGCACGAGACCAGAGATGAGCATGACGATCAGGCCGAGCGCGGCGATGCCGGTGGTCTGACGCCCCCACCCCTTGGCATCGCCGGGAATCAGGAGCCAGCGATGCAGCCGGCGGACGGTCGCGAAAAACTCCTCACCGCGCGGCGATCCCAGCACGCGAGCGTCATACGGATCGACATACAGTGAGGCCGGCCGCACGCCCTGCACGTCGCGGCCGAAGCGAACATGCACCGCGGCCGACGGATCGCTCGACAGCGTGACGGCTGCCACCTTGCCGGCATCCTGCCCGGCCTTAAGCCGCGCCACCAGTTCGTCGGGCATCAGCGGCGGCGCCTGACGCGGCGCGACCTGCATGATGCCGCCGTTCAGATAGTCGCCGATCTCGTCCTCAAAACTCATGATCGCGCCGGTCAGCGCGATCACGGCCAGCAGCAGCGCGAGCACGAGACCCGCGATGGAATGGACCTGGAGCAGACCGGCCTTGATCGCGCGCCCCATCCTACGCATCGCTCCCGATCTCCATGATCGGCACGATCCACAAATCGGCATGGGCGCACCGCGCGACCATCCCTAAAACTTCACCGTCGCCGACAGCGAGAAGCGGCGGGCATCGCCGACTGCAACGTTCAGGGCGTTCCCGGTGCTGGACGTATAATAGAGCTTGTCGAACAGGTTCTTGACGTTGAACTGATAGGTCACCGGCAGCTTGTCGATCTTGGTGTCGTAGGTCGCAAAGACGTCCGCGACGGTATAGGCCGGCATGACGAACGTGTTGGCGGAATCGCCCGGCCTGTCGCCGACATAATGCGTACCGCCGCCGAGCCGCAGACGGCCGGGGAGCGCGTCGCCGAAATCGTAGACGAGATAGAGCGAAGCCGTGTTCATTGCGGCGTTGAACAGCTTCGCATTGCCGACGACGGGATCGTTGATCAAGCGTGCGTCGGTATAGCCGTAGCTTCCGATCAGACTCCATTGATCGCTCAACTTGCCGGTGACGTCCAGTTCGATGCCGCGCGACCTGGCTGCGCCGGATGTGCGCGCCGCCGATTTGCCGTTGCCGATATCGTCCAGCACCAGCACGTTCTTCTTCTGGATATCGTAGAACGCCAATGTGCCAGACAGCCGCTTGCTGACGTCGAACTTCAAACCAGTCTCCCACTGCGTGCCCTCTTCTGGCGCGATGGTGGAATCGACGACAAAGCCGGTGGTGAACGCCGCGATGACCGATGTCGGCTTCAACGACTGCGTATAACTCACGTAATACGAAAGCTGATCGTTCAGCTTGAAGACGACGCCGCCGAGCGGCAGTACCTTGTCGCCCGCCAGATTGGTGTTCGTGACGAAGAGAGGCCGGCCTTTCCCTGCGAGCTGCTCGTATTCCATCCAGCGCACACCTCCGACCACGGAGAGCCAGTTGGTCAGATGGAACGTGTCCTGGGCGAAGAAGCCGCGGGTGCCGAGCTTGTCGGTCTGTTCGCTATCGGTTGCCGAAACGGTCGTGCCCGGCACGATCAGCCCGTAGACCGGGTTGTAGAAATTGAAGCTCGGGGTCGCTTGCCGGATCAAATCGTGGCGATCGATCGTGCGATACAGCGCCTCGCCCCCGAACAGGATCTCGTTGCGGAAGCCGCCCATCCAGACGTCGCCCTGCAGATAGGAGGTGCCGTAGCTGGCGTTGCTCAGCGAATCGCGCGTACCGTCATTGCTGCGGGTCTCGACGCCGGTGGTGGCGTTGACGCCGGTGATGCGAAGCTGGTTGGCGCTGAAGGTCTCGGTGTTGTAGCTGTAGGCCGCCGTGACCTTCCAATTGTCGTCCAGCTTCTGCTCGACCGAGGCCTGCACCAGGTCGGAAGTGCCCCACATGTTGTTGAAGGGTTCGTCGAGCCGACGCGTCTTCGGGATCGCCAGCGGAGCGCCCTTGACGAAGGCAGTGCCGCGATCGAATGGATAGATGAATTCGCGGTGCTCATAGGTGAGCTGGACCGTCGTGGTGTCGCCGTACCAGGCCAGCGACGGGTTCACCAGCATTTCCCTGTGGCGGCCGAAGTTGCGCCAATAGTCTTCGCTGACGCCGTAGCCGATGAAGCGATAGGCGAGACCGCCGTCGCCGATCGGACCGGTAATGTCGAGCGTGCCGTCGGCGCCGCTGCGGTTGTTCGCGAAGGTCGAGCCGAGCAATGTGACCGAGCCGTGCTGGTAGAGCTCCGGACGCTTGCTGATGGTGTTGACGATACCGCCGGGATCCATGATGCCGTAGAGCAGCGAAGCCGGTCCCTTCAGCACTTCCACGCTCTCGACCGCGGCATTGAGGCTGCGCCCCTGCACCAGCGGCATGCCGTTGCGCATGATCGAGCCGTCGCGATTGTCGCCGAAGCCGCGACGGATCACCGCGTCCTGGGTGCCGGCGAGCGTGTTGGTCTGGGCGATGCCGCTGATGTTGACCAGCGCATCGTCGATGTTGCGCGGCAACTGGTCCTTCAGCACTTGCGCAGGCACGACGTTGACGGTCTGCGAAGTGTCGAGCGGCGAGGCGCCGCTGCGCAGCGTCGTCGAACTCGGCATCGCGCGATAACCAAGCTTGGCGGCCTGTTGCGCGGCAGCCTCGGCGGCGGCGCGCTCCGAGAGCGTCGGCGCTGCGGGTGTAGCGGCGTTCCGGCTCCGCTGGCGCGCGGCGCTTTGAGCGCGGCGCGGCGACTGGTCCGATGGGCGCGCCGCTTTCGGCCGCGGCGCCGGCGCTTCCACCGTCACCGGCGGCAGTGCCGATTGCGCCTGCGCGGTCGCCGTGCCGGAGGGAAATTCGGCGAGCAGCACGGCTGCGCCGATGAGAAGACCCGCGCGGCTCTCGCCGGCACGATGACGACGGCCGCTGACGCGCTGGCCATCTACAGAGACACGCACTTTCGATTCACTTCCAAGTCAGACGCAGAAGCTGGCGCGTCTAACAGTCGCGGCGATCAAAGAGAACCGTAGTCGGGCTTGAATAGCTCTAGTGTTGAATCGTTCTAAGCGTAGAGCAGCGCCGAACGTCACTCACTGATTGACGCTGTCGCGACCGCGACACGCTGCACGCGAATTCGTGGCAACGTGTCACGGTGTTGCGGTGTTGCGCGATCTCACACGATGGCGGGAGTGATCAGCTCGTCGAGCTGCCGCTTGAACGCGGTTCCGTCGGACAAGGCACGGAGCGGCGGGCGCACGCGCAACCACGCAGCATCACCGGTCTGTGCCGCCAGGATGGCCTTCAGCGTCACGAGGAACGACGGCGTCTTCAGCACGACGTCGACCGCAGCCTGCATCCGCGCTTCGACATCCTTGCCGTCGACCATGCCCTTGACCAGCTCCGGCGCGACATTGGCCATGCCGCAGATGGTGCCGGCGCCGCCGGCAGCGATCGCGCGGGCAATGTCGGCTTCGTTGCCGACGGTAATGGCGAGCTCCGGCGCGGCGGCGCGGAACGCCTGGAATTGCTTGAAGTCGCCGCTTGAGTCCTTCAGACCCGCAACGACCTTGCCGTAGCGCCTGCGCAGACTGGCAGCCACGCTGGTCGGGATCGCAACGCCCGAGACCTGCGGGATATGATAGAGCAAGGCGCGCAGGCGATCGTCGGCGACGCCGTCGAGGATCGCTGCAAAGGCATCCTCGATGCCCTCGGGCGTGACGCTGCGGTCGAAATAAGGCGGCAGATACAGCACGTGACGCAGGCCGAGGCCGAGCACGGCACGCGTCAGCGCGATGCTGTCGGTGATGGCGGGAAATCCGCCGCCGATGCCGATGCGGTCAGGCGCGACGCCGGCCTTGAGCACGGCTTCGACGGTCGCGACGCGCTCGGCGACATTGAACGAGGTGCCCTCGCCGGTCGTGCCGAACAGCACGACACCGTCGACGCCCTTGCCGAAGAGTTGCTTGGCGTGGGCCGCGAGCTTGCCGGCGTCCACGCTGCCGTCCGTCGCCAGCGGCGTCGCCGACGCCACCCAGAACCCGCGAATTGCCTCCGCCGCCATCTCACTGCCTTTTGCTGCGCCCCGGACCAAGCCTCTGATCGCCAACGATCTTCGGAAGCTTCCCGAGTCTTGATTTTGCTTTACTTTCCATCTTGTACCTTACATACAAGGAAGACGCAAATCCTTTTCCGCTGTCGCGGCGCGCCCTGGACGCGACCAATTCCAAGGGGAGGTCTCACATGAACATGGTGACCCCGATCGAGCGTCCCGACCAATTGCTTGGCGCCTTGCGCGACAGGCTCGGCGCGGCTGCCGTGCTTGTCGGCGCCGACGTGCCCGCGCGCAATTGCAACGACTGGAGCGCGAGCCTGCCGCAAACCCCGCTCGCGGTGATCCGCCCGGTCGACGCCCAAGGCGTTGCCGACGCGATTGCGACCTGCCGGAAGGCGCAGCTGCCGTTCGTGCCGCAGGGCGGATTGACCGGGCTGTGCCGCGGTGCCTCGCCGGAAGCAGGCTGGGTCGCGATCTCGCTGGAGCGCATGAGCGGCATCGAGGAGATCGATCAGGCGTCGGCGACGATGACGGTGAAAGCCGGCACGCCGCTTCAGACGATTCAGCAGGCGGCCGACGAGGCCGGCTTCTTCTTTCCGCTCGACCTCGGTTCGCGCGGCTCCTGCGCGATCGGCGGCAATCTCTCGACCAATGCCGGCGGCAATCGCGTGATCCGATACGGCATGACGCGTGAGCTGGTGCTCGGACTCGAAGTGGTGCTGCCTGACGGCACCATCATCACCAGCCTCAACAAGCTGATGAAGAACAATGCCGGCTACGATTTGAAGCATCTGTTCATCGGCTCGGAAGGCACACTCGGCATCATCACCCGCGTGGTGCTGCGGCTGTTCCCGAAACCGCGCTCGACCATGGCCGCGCTGTGCGCGCTGAAGGACTATGCCGCGGTGATCGCGCTGCTCGGCGCCGCGCGAAGCGGGCTCGGCCCGCTGCTGTCGGCGTTCGAGGTGATGTGGCCGGATTATTGGGACGTGATCACGAATCGCGCCGGCGTCAAGCCGCCGGTCGCCGCAGGGCATGGCCTCTACGTGCTGGTCGAAGCGCAGGGCACCGACGAAAGCCTGGATGCGCCGCGTTTCCAGGCCTGGCTCGAAGAGCTGATGGAGCGCGGGCTGCTCGCCGATGCCGCCGTGGCCCAATCGCTGGCGCAGACGCAAAGCTTCTGGCGCGTGCGCGACATCTGCGCCGAATTCGGCCAGGTGCTGGGCCCGCACATCTCCTACGACATCGGCCTTGCGGTGGCGCGGATGGACGAGTTCGTGACGCGCTGCAAGGCCGCGCTCGCGAAAGGCATCAAGGGCTGCGAGAGCGTCTATTACGGCCATATCGGCGACGGCAATCTGCATCTCGTCTCCTGGGTGACCGGCCTTGCCGTCGAGCAGCAGCCGAAGGAGGAGATGGACGCGATCATCTACGGTCTCGTGCGCGAGCTTGGCGGAAGCGTTTCCGCCGAGCACGGCATCGGCACGCTGAAGAAGAAGTGGCTGGGTCATGCCCGCAGCGATGCCGAGATCGCGCTGATGCGGACGCTGAAGGCCGCGCTCGATCCGGATCATCTGCTCAATCCCGGCAAGGTGATCTGAGAAAGCCGATGCGATCGCTGAAGCTCGATGTGCCGAAATCGCTGTCGCAGCGGGTGATGCAGCGGCTGCGCCAGGCCATCATCGACGGCGAGTTCGCGCTCGGCGCCGCGATCTCCGAGGAGATGGTGGCAAATTCCTTCGGGGTCAGCCGCACCCCGGTGCGCGAGGCGATGGGCCAGCTGCAGGCGCAGGGCCTCGTCGTGATCCGGCCGCAGGTCGGCAGCTTCGTGTTCACGCCGAGCGCCGAGGACATCACCGCGCTCTGCACCTTCCGCATCGCGCTGGAGCCCAAGGCCGCCGAACTCGCCTTCCGCCACGACCGTGACGGCGCGATCACGACGATGAGCGAGGCGATCGCATCGATGGAGCCGGCGATCGCGGCCAGGGACAACATCGCCTACGGCCGCGCCGATGCCGCCTTCCACGAGGCGTTGTTCGCCCATTGCGGCAACCGCTATCTCGCCGAATCCTATCAGCTCGCCTCCAGCCGTGTCGCCGCGCTTCGCACCAACCTGACTTCGCCGATCGACGTGCGCACGCGCACGTCCTTCGACGAGCATCGCAGGCTGCTCGATCTGTTCGCGCGCGGCGAGTTCGGCGCCTTCGCAGCGCTGATGACCACGCACATCACCAATTCGGGCGTGGTCTATGCAAAGGCGCTGCAGGTCGATTGAACGCTTCTAAAGCACGATGAGATTGGATGAATCGTCATCGCGCTTTAGGTTCTTGTTTGAGCATGATCTTTTCGGAAAACCGCTTCGCACCTTTCCGGATCGTGCTCTAGCGCGGCTCCTTCGAGCCCGGCCTGTCCAGAAAATCCAGCGCGGTGCTGATCTGTTCGAGCTGGTGCTCGATCTTGTCGCGATCCTCGACCGACGGCGCCTTCGCGAGCTGCTCCACGAGCTTCTGCTTTCGCAACAGCAAGTTCTCTATGACTGTGCTCACAGCTCCCCCATCGCCAGAGGGCGAACATCGAGGAATCCCGGCCCGGACGCGAGCGCGCGCAGGCCGGCCCGGCGCAAACCCTCCATCAGAATGTTCGCGGAGACGGTTGGTTCCTGCGATTGAACCACGATGCTTCCGGCGGAACCAGCAGCGGGGCTCATGACCGCCTTCAGCTGTTCCCCTGCCCATGGAGCACGCGCATATCCCATGAGGGCTGCATATGCGGCGCTCGCAGTGCTCCGGGCGGCGAGACAATGCTCGCGAGCAACGCCGGCACAATTGGCGTGCGGGTGACGGAGACCGAGAACACCGCCAGCAGCGCGCAGACCATGCAGAGCCTCATCCGCACCGTCCTGCGATCGGTGATCGGCAGTAGCAGGAAAAACATCATCGCCAGGATCAGCAGTGCGTCGACCAGAAAAAGCATGGATCTCTCCCTCGAAACTGAGGGGAGGATGACGCGACGCGTATCGGCCGTATGTGGACCGTGTCACAGTCCGGCAACGCCGCTCCCGCGCGCGGTTGGCGTTGCCGAATTGCGCGCCACGCGGGAACCGGAATCGGCGAAGACAGCCCATCGATCGGTTGTATTCGCGGCGCCGGAGTCCTATGCGTAAGCGCATGGACACCCAGATCATGACCGCCGAAAAGCCCCTGATGGCGCAGGCGCGCCCGCGCAAGCCGGCGCCGTTCCTGCCGATGAGCCGCGCCGAGATGGATGCGCTCGGCTGGGATGCCTGCGACATCGTGCTGGTGACCGGGGACGCCTACGTCGACCATCCGAGCTTCGGCATGGCCATCATCGGCCGTCTGCTGGAGGCACAGGGCTTTCGGGTCGGCATCATCTCCCAGCCCGACTGGCATTCGGCCGAACCGTTCAAGGTGCTCGGCAAGCCAAAGGTGTTCTTCGGCGTCACCGGCGGCAACATGGATTCCATGGTGAACCGCTACACCGCGGACCGCCGCATACGCAGCGATGATGCCTATACGGCCGGCGGCGAAGGCGGCAAGCGGCCGGACCGCTGCACCGTTGTCTACGCCCAGCGCTGCCGCGAGGCGTTCAAGGACGTGCCGATCGTGCTCGGCGGCATCGAGGCCTCGCTGCGCCGGATCGCGCATTACGACTACTGGTCGGACAAGGTGCGCCGCTCGGTGCTGGCCGACGCCAAGGCCGACCTCCTGCTCTACGGCAATGCCGAGCGTGCCGTGGTCGAGGTGGCGCAGCGGCTTGCCGCCGGCGAAGCGCCGCGCGCGCTCGACGACATCAGGGGCGTCGCGCTGTTCCGCCGCGTGCCCGAGGATTATGCGGAGCTGCACGCCGACGATCTCGATTCCGCCGACGAAGGCGCATCGCGGACGAAAGGCTTGACCGTGATCCGGCTGCCGGCGCTGGAGCAGGTCGAGCAGGACAAGGAAGCCTATGCGCGCGCCTCGCGCGTGCTGCACCGGGAGAGCAATCCCGGCAATGCGCGGCCGCTGGTGCAGCGTCACGGCGACCGCGATCTCTGGCTGAACCCGCCGCCGATCCCGCTCACCAGCGACGAGATGGACGCGGTCTACGACCTGCCCTATGCGCGCGCGCCGCATCCGTCCTATGGCGAGGCAAAAATCCCCGCCTGGGACATGATCAAGTTCTCGGTGACGATCATGCGCGGCTGCTTTGGCGGCTGCACCTTCTGCTCGATCACCGAGCATGAGGGCCGCATCATCCAGAACCGCTCGGAAGGCTCGATCCTGCGCGAGATCGAACTGATCCGCGACAAGACGCCGGGCTTCACCGGCGTGATCTCCGACATCGGCGGTCCCACCGCCAACATGTACCGGATGGCGTGCAAGGATCCGAAGGTCGAGGCGGCGTGCCGGCGGCCGTCCTGCGTCTTCCCGGAGATCTGTCCGAACCTCAACACCTCGCATGACGATCTGATCCGGCTCTATCGCAAGGTGCGCGAGACCAAGGGCATCAAGAAGGTGATGGTCGCCTCCGGCGTGCGCTACGACCTCGCGGTCGAGAGCCCCGAATACATCAAGGAACTCGTCACCCATCACGTCGGCGGTTATCTGAAGATCGCGCCGGAGCACACCGAGCGCGGTCCGCTCGACAAGATGATGAAGCCGGGCATCGGCGCCTACAACCAGTTCAAGCGGATGTTCGATGCTGCCGCCGAGCAGGCCGGCAAGAAATATTACCTGATCCCCTATTTCATCGCGGCGCATCCGGGCACGACCGACGAGGACATGATGAACCTCGCACTGTGGCTCAAGAAGAACCGCTACCGCGCCGATCAGGTGCAGACCTTCCTGCCCTCGCCGATGGCGACCGCAACCGCGATGTACCACACCGGCGTCAATCCGCTGCGCGGCGTGCGGCGCGGCGGCAGCGACAAGGTCGAGGCGATCAAGGGCCTGCGCCAGCGCCGCCTGCACAAGGCCTTCCTGCGCTATCACGACCCCGACAATTGGCCAGTGCTGCGCGAGGCGCTGAAGGAGATGGGCCGCGCCGATCTGATCGGCTCCCGTCCCGACCAGCTCGTTCCCGCGCACCAGCCGCCCGGCACCGGCAAGGCCGCCGGCACGAGGCGGCCCGTCCGCCCCGGCGGCAAGACGCAGCGGTTCACGACCAAGGGCCTGCGGGTGATGAAGTGACCGCGCGCCGCATCACCTTCTAGAGATCGAGCACGACCGGCCCCGACACGGCATCCGTCACACCGCGTCCGTTGCCCTGGTCCTCGAGCACGGACCTGAAACTGTCGAGGGTCTTGATCATCGCGGACCGCGCCTCGACCAGCGCGTCCTGACTGGACCATGTGCCGATGAGGCAGAAGGTCTGCTCGCCGGTCTTGATGATGATTCCGTGCTCGAGGCCTGGCCATTTGGCCTTGCCGTTCCGATGCGCGTCGAGGAAGGCGGTTTCCTCGCCAAGCTTCACCTTGAACCTGACCACATTATAAACCTGCATGTGCGCCTCCTGAAAATGGACTGGGAATAAGCGAGCGCCGCTCAAGGTCTCGGGCGAAATGCCCAAACGGCCGCCCCGGCCGATTGTTGCCCTCGCGGGCTGCGTCGTCACCGTGACAAATCATCATGGCGCCCCCGGCGTTCGCGGCCCGCACAATAAAAACATCGAAAACAACCCCATGCACAGTAGCCGGCATGAGCGGGATCAATGGCTTAGGCGCTGTTGTGCAGCGGTTGACCCGTCGGGCAAAACAGGGGCAGGATGGCATCATCGGGCGCCTGTGGATTTTCCTGACCACACCTTCGGTTTCAACCGAATGTCAGAAGACGCCCGCCTCCTCATCATTCATAGATTACCTCCATGAAGAAGATCGGATTCCTGTCCTTCGGACACTGGACGCCCTCGCCGCAGTCGCAGACCCGCTCGGCCGGGGACACGCTGCTGCAATCGATCGAGCTTGCCGTCGCAGCCGAACAGCTCGGCGCCGACGGCGCCTATTTCCGCGTGCATCATTTCGCGCGCCAGCTGGCCTCGCCCTTTCCTCTGCTCGCGGCCGTCGGCGCGAAAACCAGCACGATCGAGATCGGCACCGCCGTGATCGACATGCGCTACGAGAACCCGCTCTACATGGCGGAGGATGCAGGCTCCGCCGACCTCATCGCCGGCGGGCGGCTGCAGCTCGGCATCAGCCGCGGCTCGCCCGAGCAGGTGATCGATGGCTGGCGCTATTTCGGTTACCAGCCGGCCGAGGGCGAGAGCGACGCCGGCATGGGCCGGCGCCACGCCGAGGTCTTTCTCGACATCCTGCGCGGCGAGGGTTTTGCAAAACCCAATCCGCAGCCGATGTTTCCGAACCCGCCGGGGCTGCTGCGCCTCGAGCCGCATGCGCAAGGCCTGCGCGACCGAATCTGGTGGGGCGCCGGCTCGAACGCGACAGCGGTGTGGGCCGCGCAGCACGGCATGAATTTGCAGAGCTCGACGCTGAAGAACGACGAGACCGGCGAGGCATTTCACCTGCAGCAGGCCGCCCAGATCCGCGCCTATCGCGCCGCGTGGAACGAGGCCGGCCATAGCCGCGAGCCGCGCGTATCCGTCAGCCGCAGCATCTTCGCGCTGATGAACGATCGCGACCGCGCCTATTTCGGCGGGGAGCGCGGCGGCGAGGACCAGATCGGCTTCATCGACCCGCGCACGCGCGCGATCTTCGGCCGCTCCTATGCCGCGGAGCCGGATGCGCTGATCGAGCAGTTGCGGCAGGACGAGGCAATCGCCGAGGCCGATACGCTGCTGCTGACGATCCCGAACCAGCTAGGCGTGGACTACTGCGCGCATGCGATCGAGGCGATCCTCACGCATGTCGCGCCCGCGCTGGGGTGGCGGTGACGGGACGCGGAATGGAGCGATCCGACGAAGACTCGGCATCCTGTCCGGCGGCCGCCCGCATCCTGATCTGGCTTCCGATCACGAGTCCGGTGAGCGAGAGCATGAGGCCCAGCGCCGGCGGCGCGAACAGGGCCTCTTCCTGGAACAGGCCGTTGAGCAGCACGACCATGACGCCGAAGCCGGCGAGGCCCTGCGTCAGATATCCTGAGGAGGCGTAGAGGCGCCACGCCTTGAGCGCCATGGCGAAATAGAAGCCGAGCGGCACCAGCGCGGCAATGCCCATCTGGTAGATCAGCACGCCGATCGCGCTCTCGACCGCGCCGTCGATCGTCCCGGCAGCCTGCGCGGCGCTCCAGTCGATCGAGAAATAGCTGTCCGACAGGTTGCCGCCGATGCCGAGACCGCGGCCAAACGGCTTCGCGAGAAATCCGTTGAGGCCGCCCATTAGGCCGATGACGTGGTAGTCGCCGATCTGCAAGCCGACACGGATCGCGACGAGCGCGAACACCATCAGGCCGAGCAAGCCGAGCACCAGCGTCACCACCGCACCGAGCAGACGGGTCGAGATCCAGGCCGCGATCACGAACACCAGCGTGATGAGCGCGCCCTTGACGCTGCAGACGATCAGGAGCGGCAACGCAGCGAGAGCCAGGAACGGACGCCCCACCGAGAACAGGAACAGCGCGAAAAAGGCGATGCCGTAGCCGAAGCTGATCGCGCTCATGTTCGGCCCGTGGATGCGCAGGATTTTCGACAGGCCGAAGCCTTCGAGCAGCGGCGTGTTCAGGAAGTCGAAGCTGAAGCGATCCTTGAGGTCGACGGGCACGTTTCCGGTGGCGCGCATTTCGGCTTCCCAGACGCCCGAATGGGTCGCCTTGAGCTCGTCGAAGCCCCAGAACGTGTAGCCGTTGGTGATGGCCAGCCAAAAATCGCGGAATGCAAACTCGACATAGCCGCAGATGATGAGAGCGACGCCGAGCGTTACCAGGAACGGCGTGGCGCGAACCTCATAGCTCGCGGCCGTCAGAAGCGAGAGCTGAAACAGGAACAGCGGAAGCACGATGTTGCGCAAATAGACCGACGCCGCCTGCCCGTTCTGGACGAAACCGATCGCGAAATACAGCGCCACCACCGCGAGGGTGACGACACCCCAGCACATGATCCGGTTGACCTCGGCCGACCGATTCCTCCGGCCGAACACGTAGAGGCCGAACGTCGTCAGCCACATCACGGAGCAGAGGAGGAAATTGTAGCCCTTGATGAAGTCCAGATCGGACGGGACCGAAATGAGCGGCGACAGGGTCGAGACGAACAGATTCTGGAAGAACAGGACGAAGATCGCGACGGCCGGCGCATAGGTCGGAACCGCAAGGACGATGGCGATCGCGACGAGGATTTCGACGGTCAGGGACAGCACAGGGCTCGCGACGTGCAGTATCGGAACAAAGCCGATCGCCGCCACGGCGATGCAGAACGTCGGGATCAACTCGCGCAGCGGCGACGGCTCGGCAGTGCCAGCCTGCACGGTCTGATATTGCGGTGAGGTCCCGCCAACCATGGCGTCGTCCTTTGGCGTAGCGCGGGGGCCACGATAGCGGCGGGATGTGTAAGGATTCGTTAACGATAAAGGTCAACGCCTGGCCGGTCTGGTCGCGCCCAGCAACGCGCGCATCACGCCGGGATCGGGCCTGCCCGTGCTGTTGTCGACGAGGCCGAATCCCTGTTGCAGCTCCCAATGCGTCCAGCCCCAGCAGTGCTCCCTAGCATAGGCGGTCACCGCCGCCAGCCAGCGCACCCGGCTGTCCCGCGGGGCGCCTGCTTTCAGCACGCCGAACTCGTTGACGATGATCGGCCGCGAAAACTGCTGCTGCCATGCGACGGCAGGCGCGAGCCAGCGATCGACATCAGGCTTGTCCCTGGCAACCGCAATCGCGGTGTCGAGCATGCCGAGCGCCTTGGTCGCGCCCCTGTCCTGCAAATCCCGGCGGAGTGCCTGGACCTTGGGATCACCGGCGTTGATCGGATAAGGCAGATCGATGATGTCGTGCAGCGGATCCTGCGCATCCCAGTGACCCTGATGGGTGAACACCATGGGATCATAGAAGTGGATGGCGTAGACGACGTTCGGATCCGGCAACGGGCGGAATTGCGGAAGCGAGTCCGCGCGCTGCCAGTTGACCGGCCCGACAACCAGTGTGGTGGCGGGGAGCAATCGGCGCACGAAGGCGGCAAGCGCTTCGACCTCCTTTTGCCACCGGTCGGCTTCGACATCGGGCTCATTGAGCAGCTCGGCGAAGACGCGATCGGCCGGATAGGCGCGAATGATCCCGGCCAGACCGCTCCATGCCTCCTCCATCTCGCGCAACGCCGCGTCCGGATCGTCCTTGTGCAGGCGATTGAAGCGGTCGCCGGGATGGAGATCGACGGAGGTGGAATAGCCGAGCGCCATGAGCTGCTTCAATGCGCCGTCGAGCGCCCGCAGCGTCTCGTCGCGCTCCGCCTTTGATGCGAAGCGAAGCATCACGCGCTCGGCGGGTACCGGCAGCCGGACATGGCTCATTCCCGCCTTGCGAAGCTGCAGCAGCAACTCGCGGCGGGGGGCTGCGGATCCCGGCCCGTTGATCCAGCCGTCGGCATTGAAGCCGCGCGACAGTGCGGCAAGCCTGTCCGGCGCGACCGTCTGCGGCACAGGCACACAATTGTCAGCCAGTGCCGGTGGGCCTGGCGAGATCGACAGCAAGATCGCGGCGACGAACAGGCGATGGCGCGGCGGCGTCACCGTCACACCGCCCGGCTCAATGCGCCGCCCTCGGGATGAGGCGCCGCCGTACCCGCGGGCGCATGATTGACGACGAGACCGGTCGGCACATTGTTGTATCTCGACAGCGCCGCGGTCACCCGCCGCATCGCCGCCGAACCGAGCTCGCCGGCGCGAACCACCGGGATGATCAGATCGGCATACGCGGCCAGCGCGATGGCGTCCGGCTGCAAGGCGAGATTGCCCGCATGGACGATGATGAGATCGAATTCCGAGCGAATGTCGTCCTCCGGCCTCGCATCGGCCTTGCGGCCGGCACTCAAGAGCTCGTCGATCGACTGAAGTCCCGCCGTGGTCGAGCCATCCTGCCATTCGGTGACGGGAGGCTGGGCACCGGCGAATTCCGGCTGCAGCCGGATCAGCACGCTCATCATGCCGCGATTGACGGCCGCGCGGTTCAGCGAGCGCGCAACGGTGTTGCCGCCGGCGCTCTTGCCGACCGACAGCACGAGGGCGACCTTGCAGCCGCGCACCGGCGTGCGATCGATTCTCTCAAGAAGCGGACGCAGATAAGCGCCGAGATCGAGCTCGGCCGTGGCCGCGACCGGTCTTTGCCAGACAGTATTGGGAGCGGCGCCAGACGCCAGATCGGGAATGCGGGCCCAGACCGGGAGATTCGGCATCGCCTCGGGCTGGCGCGCGGCAGATGCCGCAGGCGGAGCTTGCCGATGGGGCACGTTGATCGCTTCCGTGCCCACAGGCGTTTGAACAGGAGCCTCCGCAGGCGCGGCCCTGTCAGGCATGCTTCCCATCGCCGCAACGGCGGCGGTCGAGGTCAGCAGCGAGCCGATCGCGAGGGCGGCGAGCAGCAAAGCGAGCGGTGGACGCGTCGAGCGCAGCGGCGGAATCGCGGGCGACGCGACCTTGGTCTGCGAGCTCTGCAGCTGACGCTGCTCGTTGGTGGTCTTGAACCGCGACAGGAACTGCTCGTAGATGTTCTTGTTGGCATCGGCGTCGCGCTGCAACTCCTGCAGCTTCACCAGCGCCTGGCCGTCGACCAGCATCTGGGTCTCGACCGCCTTGAGCTGCTTTTCCAGCGCGTTCTGCTGCTCGAGCTGCGACTCGTATTCGGACTTCGCCGTGTCGATGTTCTTCTTCCGCTCGACCTCGATCTGCCGGTTGATGTCGGCAAGCTGGCTGTAGGAGATCGCAAGATCGGGGTGGCGGTCGCCGTAGACCGCTTTCTTCTGCGCAATCTGGTCGTTCAGGGTCGAGCGCTGCGCGCGCAGCATGCTCAGAAGGTCCTGCTTCACGGGACCTTCGACATTGGCCTTGAGATCGCGCTGCACCTGCTCGTAACGCGCCTTGGCTTCCTCGGTGCGCGCGCGGGCGGCGGAGACCTGCTGATTGATATCCGTCACCCGCAATTGCTGGGTGGTGGAATCCTTGCCGGCATTGAGGATCTTGTGCTCGAGGCGGAAGGCCGCGACCGCGTCTTCCGATGCGCGCAGGCGCTCGTTCAGCGCCTTCAGCCGGTCCTTGAGCCAGTCGGCCGCCTCGTCCGTGGCATCGGTGCGGACGCGACCCTGGCTCGCGGCGAACGCATCGGCGATGGCATTGGCGTAATACGCCGCCCGATCCGCACTGTTCGAGGTGAAGGAGATGGCGATGACATAAGTGAGCCCGCGGCGGGATATCTCGAGGCGGCTGCGGAATTTTTCGAGCAGACGGGTCATGTCGGTATGACCGCCCGCGATGTCCTCGTCGTCCGCGATCTTGAGCTTCTCGATCAGGGGCCGGAGAAAGCCGTCGGATTTGGCGATCTCGATCTGGCTCTGAAGCGCCGCCGCGTCCTGGCCGATACCCGGCAGCACGTCCTGATCCGAGGTCACGCGCAGCTCGCGGGGATCGACCACGACCAGCGCCGTCGCGGCATATCGAACCGGAACAACCATCAGAACGAGCACGCCCAGGGCGAACAGCGCCAGCGCCAGCGTCAGGATGCGGCGGCCATTCTCGCGCAGGAAGGAGAGCGCCCCGGAGACGGTCAGCGATCCCCTGATCAGCGCAGGACCATCGCTGTCGGGCTTGCCCGTCGCAGCCCGCGGAGCTTCCCACGAAGCCGCAGGCTCCGTCGGGGCGATGCTTCGCGGAGATGCGCTTCTACTGAACGCCATAGGGTTGGACTCGAAATCAACTGACCGCCACAAGCTCAGAGGCTTGCTACACCGTAAATATCCATGGTTAACCGCCGGTTACGGCCGCCGAGAACCGTCATGGCTCGTAGCCTCGCCATGCGCCCAATGGGGGGTGAGAGTTCCCCCGAACGCTGGAAGCGAGCGAGGGCAGGCGGAGGACGGGGGAGCACCCGCCGCGCGCGGGTTCATCTTCGATGATTCCCGGCCCGCCCGGCGCCGACGCGGTCTACCGCGCGCTCAAAACAAGGCGGCGTTGACAGCCTGTCCGTAGATCATTGCGGCCACGAGAGAGAGCAGCAAGCCCGCGCCCGAGAAGATCACGAGGACTTTCAGGGTTTCGACATCGACGCTGGTTCTCGTCGCGCGGGATATTGCCTTTGCCAGTGCAGCCATCATCGCCAGCTCCGAACGAGCCGCGCGGAGGCACGGCCTGTTTCATCTAGCCTTATCGGGCGCGTTTTGCGTGTGAAGCAGATTACAGCTGAACTTGCGTGCGGCGCCGCCAGCCGTGAGCGGTCAGCTGATGTTCAGAAGGATTCGCCCCGATTTGCCGCTGCGCATCAAATCCAGCGCGTCATTGATGTCATCGAGCGCGAACGCGTCGGTCACGATCCCGCGGTAACTGACCTTGCCGGCCTCGTCGAGGCGAACGAGACGCGGGATATCGCGCGCCGGCTGGCATTGCCCGCCTTCCGAGCCCTTCAGCACTTTCTCGAAGTGCAGCGGCAGCGTGTAGATTTCGACCTTCTCGCGGGGAACCCCGACAAGGATACAGCGGCCCTTCTTCGCGGTGACCTCGTAGGCGAGCTCGATCAAATTCCTGACGCCGGTGGTCTCGATCACCTTGTCGGGCCCGTCGGCTCCGGTGATGGCGCGTATCTCGGCGGCGAGATCCGTTGCCGCGTCGGAGTTGATGGTGTGGGTGGCGCCGAACCGCCTCGCCATCTCGAGCTTGTTGTCGAGGCGGTCGATCGCGACGACAGGACAGGCGCCGACCATCGCTGCAAACTGCACGATGTTCAACCCGACGCCGCCGACGCCGAACACAACGACGGCTTCGCCGATGGCGATCTGCGCGTCGTTGTTGACGACACCGAGCGCGGTCGTCACCGCGCAGCCCAGCAGCGGCGCGCTGCTGCGATCGATCGAGGCGGGAACGGGCGTGACGCGATTCTCCGACACCACGGCATAATCGTTGAAGGTGGTGATCCAGCCCGCGTTGAGGCGTCTGCCGCGCCAGGAATAGACCGGCGTATTGGACTGGACGCCCTTGCCCGGCCGCCAATGCATGACGACGGTGTCGCCCTGCTTGCAGGAGACGACGCCGGGCCCGGTTTCGACGATGGTCGCCAGCGCTTCGTGCCCCAGCAGGTGCGGCAGGAACCTGTCGGCGCCCTTGACGGCGTCGATCTCGTTGATCTGTGCCCCGCAGATGCTCGAGGTGTGCACGTGCGCAAGCACCTGGCCGTGCTCGAGCGTATCAGGCAAGGTGAACTCGTCGACGATCAGCGGCTTGCCCGATTCGACCAGAATCGCAGCCTTGGCAGTCTTGATGTCCATCAGAGCGCCCGGTCACTCGAAATAGATGAATTCGTAATCGCCGGTGTAGCCGAGCTTTTCGTACAACCAGACCCATTCCGATGTGTGCAGGATGGACTCCGCCGTCAGCGCCCAGCATTCGAGGTTGTGCAATTCGGCGACGTTCCGGTAGGCCTCGACCATGATGTATTTGTTCTTGCCGACCCGCTCGATCTCCTTGACCGCCACATCGAGCTCATAGAGCCGGAGATTGTGCAGGGTGCCGAGCGAGATGACGAGGTCGAAACTGTCGTCGCCATAGGGATAGACGTCCTGGGCGCGATGGCTGAAGAGGTACGGCTTCACCTGCTCGTGCGCATTTTCGAGACCGTGCTTCGAGATGTCGAAGCCGGCGACCTTCAGGCCCGGCAGGATCTTCTGCATCTCGTACAGCAGGAAGCCCTTGCCGCAGCCGACGTCGAGCACGCTGGAGCCGTCCTTCAGACCATAGGTCTCGATCAGCGCCTTGGCGACCGGCGCCCAGCGCCCTTCGATGAAGCGGTAGCCGCCATAGCCGAAGCGGCGGTCGCCATCCCAATAATCGGCCTCGTATTCCCGCGCCTTCAGCGAGCAGGCGATCTTGTCGTCGTTCATGCGGGCCATGTAGTCGCGCTTGGTCGCAGTATGCAGCGGCGTCACGATATTGAGCAGTCGTCCCATGGGGTCCTCGGATTCGAACACGTGCTGAGCCTAGCACTTTGTGCTCGCGATCATCATTGTTTCAAATCAACCACCAGGATCGCGCGGCGGAGTGTCGACCCACCTCGCCGGGAGGCGGCGCGGCGCGTGACGGGGGCCACCCGAGTTGTCGCGGGTCGGCGGCCCGTTCACAGGGCGACGACGTACCCGTCCCGCCTCGGATCGGCGGCACCCGTCATCACTCCGGTTTCCGGATCGAGCGCGATGGCCTGCATGCCGCCGCAGAGCATGGTCCACCCGGTGTCCAGGATCTCGATCTCGTGGCCGCGGCGTTTCAGGTCGGCGATCGTTTCCGGCGCGATGCGGTTCTCTGCTTGAATCAAGCGGCCATCCCAAAGCCGCGCACGCGGCGCCTCGATAGCCTGCTGCAGCGGAAGGCCGAACTCGACATACTGCACGAAAGCCTGAGCCTGGGTTTGCGGGATGCCGTAGCTGCCGGGCGTACCAAGCGCGAGCACCGGACGGTTGCTCCGCGTCGCAAGCGATGGCGCCAGGGTCACCGGCAATGCGTCGCCTGGCTTGGCCAGGTTGGGGCTTCCCGGCTGCACATCGGCCCAATGGAGGTGGTTGTTGAGGCAAACGCCGGTCCCCGGCACCACGACGCCGCTGCCGAACGGGCTGCCTAGACTTTGCGTGATGCAGATCAGATTGCCCTCGGCGTCTGCGATCGAGAACGAGGTGGTGTGCCCGGGGTCGGCACGATCCTGCGGCATCCACTGCTCGGTCGGACCGGTGATCGGCCGGCCGTCGCTGACGCGCTGCCGGAGCCGCGCGATCACCGCGTCGGACAAGACGTCAGATTGATCCAGCCCCATATGATCGTGTGTGATGCGCTCGCCGGCTGCAAGACGGATCGCACGATAGACCGTGTCGAGATGATCCGCGCCGTCCTTCGGCAGGCGCCCAAGGTCGTAACCTTCAAGAATCCTGAGGGTCAGGGCCAATTGGAAGCCGCCGCATTGCGACGCCGGGACGTGAAGCTCAAGCCCTCGATACGACACGGTCAGGGGATCGAGCCAATGCGGCTTGACGGAAACGAAATCGGCCAGCGTCAGGCTGCCGCCGAGCGTGCCGAGATGATCTATGATCCGTCGGCCGAGCTTGCCGCCATACAGATGCTCCGGCCCCAGTTCGGAGATCTCGGCAAGCGTTCGCGCGAGTTCAGGCTGAGGGATGATGGTGCCGAGCTTCACCGGCATGCCGTACGGCAGGTAGTTTTTGACCAACGCACCGTATAGTTCCGGCCAAGGCTCGAGCAGCGGCACTTGCTCGTTGATCTCATCGCGACCGAAATCCGAAAGAGCAAAGCCGTCGTGCGCCAGCGTGATCGCCGGGGCCAGGACGTCGGGAAGCGATTTGCGGCCATAGCGCGAGAGCAGCTCACACCAGCCCGCGAGATTTCCAGGCGTTGAGGCCGCCCGCGGGCCGCGCTCGAGATCGAGGCGGCTGGTGTATCTTCCAACCGGAAAGCTCGCGGGCATCGGCGGCGTGAAGTCGAGCACGCGAACGCGCTTCTCGTCTGACGCCCAGATCGTTGCCAATCCAAACCCGGCAAGTCCGGACATGAACGGTTCGACCACATTGAGGGCGGCCGCGGTGGCAACGGCCGCATCGAAAGCATTGCCGCCCTGGATCAGGAGCCGTGCACCAGCCTGCGCCGCAAGCGGATGCGCGGCAGCGACCATGCCGTGCCGCGAGAACAGCGTCGGACGGCCATATGTCCTGGCGAGTTGCATCTGTTCAGGCTTCCCGGCGATCAGTGCCCGTTCGCTGCGGCCTGGATCGCCTCCGACATGATCTCAAGACCGCGATCGATTTCGGCCTCGGACACCGTGAGCGGCGGCGCGATGCGGAAGACGCCGCCCATGCTGGGCAGCTTGACGATATTCATGCTGAGACCACGACGCATGGCTTCCTCCATGATCCGCGCGCCGAGCTCGAAGCCCGGCGCCTTCGACTGCCGGTCGACGACGATTTCAAGACCGAGCAGAAGCCCGCGGCCCCTGACGTCGCCGACGCATTCGAACCTTTGTTGCAGCGACAGCAATCCCTGTCGGAGCCTGTCGCCCCTGGCGGTCGCCTGCGCGACCAGCCCGTCGCGCTCGACGACGTCGAGGACCGTCACGCCGACCGCGGCGGGCAGCGGATCGGAGACATGCGTGGTGTAGAACAGAAAGCCACGCTCAAATGCGGCCTGCTCGATGGCCTGGGTCGTCATGACGGCGGCGAGCGGCAGGCCGGCACCGAGCGTCTTCGACAGCGTGAGAATGTCCGGCACCACGCCGTCGCGCTCGAAGGCGAACATGTGCCCGGTGCGGCCAATTCCGGTCTGGGCCTCGTCGAGGATCAGCAGCATCCCGCGCTGTTCGCATTTTTGCTTCAAGGCGGCGAGATAGCCGAGCGGCAGTTCCAGAATGCCGCCGCTGGACAGGATCGGCTCGGCGATGAAGGCCGCCAGATTGCCGGTCGACTGGCTGTCGATCAGCACGAAGGCATCGTCCAACTCGGTCTGCCAGTCGTTGCTGCCATCGGCGGTCTTGAAACGTGGCCGATAAGCGTTCGGCGCGGGAATGACGAACGATCCAACCGCAGCCGGCCCGTACCCGCGCCGGCCCGCGCTGTAGGTCGCCGATGCCGCAGCGCCGGTCATGCCGTGCCAGCTTTGCGCGAAGGCAACGATCTCGTGCCTGCCGGTGACCAGCTTCGCCATTCGGATCGCCGCTTCGTTGGCTTCCGCACCTGTCGTCAGCAACTGCACGCGGTCGAGGCCGGGAGCAAGCGCGGCGAGACGCTCGGCCAACATCACCACCGGGCGCGAGAGCATGCCGCTGAAGAGATGAGCGACCGCACCCATTTGCCGCGCGACGGTGGCGACGATATCGGGGTGCGTGTGCCCCAGCACGGCGCTCATCTGACCCGACGTGAAATCGAGGATGGCGCGTCCGTCGGCGTCGTACACGAAACTGCCGGCCGCCCGCTCGATAATGACGGGTTCGAAGCTCGGGCCGTAGCGGGTCAGATGCGTGTTGGCGGAAGCCCAGAAATCGGGATCGGCGTTCAAGGTCATGACAGGCCACCTCCGCTTGGAATGTCAGACCTCTAGTCAATCATTTGACTTCAGGCTAATTGATATTATTCAAGCTGGATATCAATCAGACTGATACCGATGCTGGATCTCACGCTCCTGCGAAATTTCGTCGTCGTGGCCCGTGTCGGCTCCATCAGTCTGGCCGCCTTGCAGATCGGCCGGACGCAATCCGCGCTCAGCATGCAAATGCAACGGCTGGAAGAGACGATCACGCAACCGCTGTTTCACCGCAGCGGGTCAGGAATGAGGTTGACCGCGGCCGGCGAGAAACTGCTCGCACACGCTGAGACGCTGCTGGCGCAGCACGATGAGATTCTGGCCGACATGAGCGGTGAGGGCCTCAAGGGAGCGTTGAGCCTGGGCTGCCCGGAGGACTACTCGATCGCCTTCCTGCCGGCGCTGCTGAAGGGGTTCTGCGCGCTCCATCCCAATGTCGAGCTGCGCATGGTCTGCGCCCCGACGTCCGAGCTGCGCCCCATGCTGGCGCGGCGCCAGATCGACATGGCGCTGGTCTCGCTGTCTGATGCCGGCGCGAGCGATGTGATCCGCCAGGAGCGCTTCGTCTGGGTGGCGAACGAGGCCGAACCGAAAATACTGACGCAAGACGTCCTGCCTCTGGCCCTGGCGGCGCCGATGAGCCTGGACTACCGCGCAGCCTGCGCCGCGATGAACGCGGTCAACCGACGTTACAGGGTCGCTTACGCAAGCAACAGTCTCGCCGGCTTGATCGCGATCGCGCGGTCCGGTCACGCGATCAGCGTCCTGACGCGAACCGCCGTTCCGTTCGATCTTCACGTCGTGTCGGCCGGATTGCCTCTGCTTCCGACGATCGGCATCGCGCTGGAATTCTCGGAGGCCAAGCCGTCCTTGTTGGCGACAACGCTGGCCGAGCACGTTCGCACCGTGCTGCCCGGACTGAATACCAAGGCGGAGATCGATTAGCTTGCCGCCGAGCTGGCGAAGCGGGCCCGGCGACGCCTCCCATCAGCCAATCATTCAGCCCACGGCAGTGTCGCAGGTTAAGAGCTCGCAGGCAGACGATCTGACGGACTCCACAGCTACCTCAAGCGGCCAAGTCAGCCGTAAGCGGCTCGTCAAAGGATCCGGGGAATTCCAGAACGTCCGACGCGCCCGTCCAAATCGAAATGAACTGATGGACGCCACGTTCGTTGGTGGATATCGATCTGAAGGCAAAAAGCAAATGATCAAGCCTACGCGGTCGGCCGAGCAACAGATTGCGGACGAAGTCGATCGACGGAGCCTCAATCCGACGGGGGCGAGGCAGACCATAGCGGACAGCCAAGCCACTCCTGAGTTTCGGGAGAACCTCAAACGCCTCAAAGCCGAGCGGCTTGAGCGCGAGGCTAGACCGAAGGCGAAGCCAAAGGCCTGATTTGATTCGGCACCCCACTCCTTTCGCCTCGGTTGGCCGGCCAAGCGGCCGCGCTGGCGTAGAAGGCTCTCACTGCAGAAGGTCATGAAATGTCGAATCGACGGTGGATGATCTTCCTGCTGCTTTCCGTGGTGATCGTTTGCTCGATCGTCGCGAGCGCTCGGTATTACTCAAGCAAATGCCATGGCATGGACGCGTGCGCGGCCGTTGAAGCCGAAAGCCATGAGCGGGATAAGCCAACCGAGCCACAATAGCTTTCGGGCGAAAACGCCCGTTGCGAAACGTACGGGTCAAGGGATCAAGCGCGAATACGCGGCGGCCGTCGAAAAGCAGCGCGAGCCCCTTTGGCCTCTGCCTTCCGTCAAAGATTTGGATCGGAGAATGTGCTCGATCGGCTCGGCGACATTGCGGCCAGCGCAGTAGATGCAGCCAAGAAGGGGCACAAAGTGGAGAAATGGCGCGCCACGGCCGATGAAGATGGGCACTACTGCTTCGCCGTGGCGCTATGATTCCAGAGCCAGCGATACGCCGCAATCGCCAAATCTGCGATGGCTCACGATCCTGCGCTACGCCTCATGAGCGGCTGTCCGCCCGATTTCGCCGGTGGTCCGGTCACCCTTCGGCTGCCGCCATTTCGATCAAATCGCGGGAACGGCGCGATGGGCCATATAGTGACATTTCGGTGACGCCGATCTGCTGGTTGACGAGGTCGCCTTGTGCTACTTGATCGGGCTAGAACAATTAGACCGCCAAGGGCTTCCCGTGTGATCCGTGAATTTCCGCCAGACCATGAACTCCTCGCCTTTTTTGAGAGTGAACCGACCGTACTCACTCCCGGCGATCCTTGGGTCTACAATACGCTTGAGTTTACGACAGTTCGAGCGGAGATCACGATCCGTTGTCGCCTCGTCCCGTCATATGGAAAGATCACGACGCTATTTATAGTGAACGGCCACGAATTGGCGAAGTTCGAACTTCACGACGCGGAATCAATCCGGATTATCACAAGCGCGCAACAAGAGGCTTTGGTAGCGACTTTCGCGCCGCCACTGCGCCTCGATAACTTCGCTTTACAACTGAAGCCCCGGGTTTGGGCTGGGTGGGGCAACTTACATCAATTCCCCTAGCCAGCCTTTGCGAGGCTAGACGTGGAGCTAACCGCCAGCGTGGAGTGCGTCGTCCTTTCTGGAGCGCGCGAGTCTGCCCCGGGTCAATCGCGTCGGCCGGGCCAAAGGTCAGCGACTCCCGGACTACCCCACAAACCGGCCTCCAGAGGAGAGGTGAACTTCGCAGTCGGGCCACAAAGCGACATGGCTGTGATATGGAAGAGGCAGCCAACTGAGTGGCCTCACTGGATCGATATATGCATCCTGAATTGATCGCTGACGTTAAGCTCTATGCGACCTCTGCCGGTGGTCGCAGTTCTCCGATAGTAGGTGATTGGTTTGGTTGCCCTTGCAAGCTTCGCCCCGATGATTTTGACGCGAGGGATTGTCGATTGCTCTTGGGTGGTTTGTCGATGTCGCCCGGCGAGTCGCGCCGCCTCGGAGTTGTTTTCCTCTCACCCGACTCCGCGCCTTTGTTTCGGGCTGTCGGTGCCTTCTATTTGTGGGAAGGCAAGATCATCGGTGAGGCCGTAGTCGTTGCAAATGCCACTTGACCTCTCGCTGCTAATGCCCGTTTCGGATCATTCGCGTCGATATTGCCGAGTCCGCCTTCTCGTCCGCTATCGACAATACCCGACATCAACCGACCGAGAGCTAGGGCGCAAATCTCGTCCGAATAGGACGGCTAGATAAAAGCGACGGTGTCGCTCCGGGCCGTCGGGGGTCGTAAGTGTTTGTCTGCACATTGTTTTGGATGGCACTGCAGCGGCACCGTGTTAGGCGGCCTGGTGCCGTTCGAACCGAGAAGGCATTCAAAATCAACGTTCCGAGCGCCATCGTTCGCAGCGTAGCGTCGTTTTGCGCAGGCTCGGCATGGATGCCCGCCATGATCGCATGGGAGGCCGCTGCCGGACCAACGGAACGCCGTCAAGGCTCGCGCTGCGCGCGACCGGCTCCGCCGGCTTGCGGCCTTGACTGCGCTCCGATGGCCCGGCTCTTTGCTGCCATGCGATCATGGCTTGCTCTGCGCGATTGCGCTCACGCGGCAGACGAAGCGCGAGGTCGGAGCACCGCAGCGTGATGTGGCGCGCACTTCGGCTGTTCAGTGGATCGGCCAGGCTTGCCACAATGGCGCCATGGCTCGCTCTCAAGAATCGCAGCGGCGCGTGTCGACCAACGCGCAATGCGACGATCTCTACGACTATGCAGTGACGCCCGCGCGTCCTGGCCGGCGACGAGCGAAGCGCACTTCGGTGACATGGACGGTGACGGATGACTGGCTGGAAGACGTGCCGGTTGCTGAAGCCGAGATCGCCGTCTTTGAGGCTTGGTTCGGCGACCTGTTCGACGAGCTATTTGGAGACGGCTGAAGGGGGACATCACCATGGCAGCGGCGGTTCGGGCGGCTCTCTACCTGCGGGTCTCGACGGGGCGGCAAGCCGACAGTGATCTCTCCATCCCGGACCAGCGCCGCCAGGCGAAGGGCTATTGCGCGTCGCGCGGGTGGGAGATCATCGCCGAGTACGTCGAGCCCGGCGCATCGGCGACGGACGATCGGCGGCCCGAATTCTTACGCATGATCGACGCGGCCACGGCCAAGCCACCGGCGTTCGATGTGATCCTGGTCCACAGCTTCAGCCGCTTCTTCCGCGCCAGTTCCAGCTTGAGTTCTATGTCCGCCGGCTTGCCAAGAACGGCGTGCGCCTGGCGTCGATCACGCAGGATCTCGGCGATGATCCGATGAGCAACATGATCCGCCAGATCATGGCACTCTTCGACGAATACCAGTCCAAGGAGAATGCCAAGCACACGCTGCGAGCGATGAAGGAGAACGCGCGCCAGGGCTTCTGGAATGGCGCACTGCCGCCGATCGGCTACCGTATCGTGGAAGCCAGTGAGTAGCGCGGCCATCGCACCAAGAAGACGCTGGAGATCGACCCGATCCAGGCGGAGACCGTGCGGCTGATCTATCGCCTGGCGCGCGAAGGCAACGGCTCTTCGGGCGCAATGGGCGTCAAATCGATTGCCATACATCTGAACGAAGCCGGCATCCGAACCCGCGACGGCGGACGCTGGGGCGTCGATGCCGTGCACAAGGTGCTCACGCGCACGACGTACATCGGCCGCCATCGCTTCAACGCCAAATATTGGAAAACACGCGAGCGAAAGCCAGAGGCCGAGGTGGTCGAGATGACGGTCCCGCCGATCATCGAGGCCGCCGAGTTCGAGGCCGTCCAGGCGTTGCTCAAAACGCGCAGCCCCGCAATGAGTGCGCCGCGCGTCGTCAGCGGGCCGACCCTCCTTACCGGCATCTGCTTTTGCGCTGCCTGCGGCGGAGCAATGACGCTGAGGACCGGGAAGAGTGGGAGATACAGGTATTACACCTGCTCAACCAAGGCCCGGCAGGGCGAGACCGGCTGCAAGGGTCGCACCGTTCCGATGGAAAAGCTCGACGGTGTAGTGGTCGAGCACATCGAGCAGCGCCTGTTGCAGCCCAAACGTCTCGAGCAAATCCTCTCGACCGTCCTCCATCGCCGGAAAGAGCGCGCCGAGCGCCGAACGACGCATATCGCCGAATTGCGCAAGCGCGCAGCCGAAGCAGAAGCCAAACTCAAGCGATTGTACGACGCGATTGAAAACGGAGTCGCTGACGTCTCCGACCCGATGCTCAAGGAGCGCGTGGCCGAGCTGAAGTCCGTCCGCGACCAGGCCCGCGCTGACGCAGAGCGGGCCGAGGGAGCGCTTGATCGAGCCGGGCCAAGCATCACACCCCAGGCGCTTAAAACCTTCGCCCGCCAGGCCCGCAGGCGCGTGCGGACCGAGTCGGGCGGCTACCGCCGCGATCACCTCCGTGCTCTGGCCCAGCGCGTGGAAGTGGACGCGAAAGAAGTTCGCATCATGGGATCGAAAAGCGTGCTTCTGGGTACGCTCGTCGCTGCCTCAAGCGTAAAAACGGCAGGTTTTGGAGTGCCCAGTTTTGTACCGAAGTGGCGCGCCCGGAACGATTCGAACGTCCGACCCTCAGATTCGTAGTCTGATGCTCTATCCAGCTGAGCTACGGGCGCGTTTTTCGCAAACAGCGCGGGCTTGGCCCGCAGGCAGCCCCCGGCGACGCCGGAGGGGGTGCGAAAGAGCGCTCTGACTAACCGCTCTTGCCCCGATTGGCAAGGTCCGGGTGAGGGAGATTTTGCAGGGAAATGACAGTTTGCGCGCTCGGCCGCTGGCCGACAAAAGCGCGACGAAGGGTCGGGATGAAAAGTCATCGCGCTTTAGGTTATTGTTTGAGCATGATCTTTTCGGAAAACCGCTTCGCACTTTTCCGGATCATGCTCTACGCCCTCTGCCGCTCGTTGCGGATGGAGAGGAGTTCCACGGGGCGGTCGGGGATGACGATCCGGAAGGTGGCGCCGATGGTGCCTTCGACCAGATGGATGTCGCCGCCATGGGCGCGGACCAGCTCGGCGGCGATGGCCAGACCAAGCCCGCTGCCGCCGGGGCGCCCCGAGGTCTGGAACGCCTCGAACAGATGTTCCCGGGTCTTCTGGGGGACACCGGGGCCGGTGTCGGAGACCTCCAGGATGGCGACGGCGCCCTCGCGTTTTCCCGTGATCCGGATTTGCTGCGCGCCGCCCTCGGCCGACGCATGGCTCTCCAGCGCCTGGGCGGCGTTGCGAACGAGGTTGAGCAGCACGCGGAACAGCTGGTCGGGGTCGGCATCGACGGCGAGCCCGCGCTCGATCGCGGCGACCCAGACTATCGCCGCATCGGAGGCAAGGCCCGCGGTCTCGCGTACCTCCAGCACGACAGGCTCGATCAGGATCATGCGCCGGTCAGGCGCGGCTTCCTGGGCGCGGCCGTAAGACAATGTCGACTGGCAGAAGGCGATGGCGCGCTCGAGCGAACGGACGAGCTTCGGCGCGAAGCGCTGCACCCGCGGATCCGGCACGCTGGCGAGCTGGTCCGACAAGAGCTGCGCCGAGGCCAGCAGATTGCGCAGATCGTGGTTGATCTTGGAGACGGCGAGGCCGAGGGCCGCAAGCCGGCTCTTCTGATGCAGCATCGACATCAGGTCGCGCTGCATGTCCGACAATTCGCGCTCGGCGACCCCGATCTCGTCGCTGCGCTGGCTCGGCACGATGATCCCCACCGAACTCTCGGGGTTTTCGTGGAAGCCGACCAGGCTCGCGGTCAGCCGCCGCATCGGGCGCACGAAGAGATAATGCAGGGCGAGATAGACGAGGCCCGCGGTCAGCACCGCGATGATCAGCGCGACCACCACGACGTTGCGGGAGAAGCGGTACATCGACTGCCGCAGCGGCA
The DNA here is from genome assembly GCF_018129995.1 of Bradyrhizobium sp. SZCCT0153. Taxonomy (GTDB): domain Bacteria; phylum Pseudomonadota; class Alphaproteobacteria; order Rhizobiales; family Xanthobacteraceae; genus Bradyrhizobium; species Bradyrhizobium japonicum_G. The sequence continues at coordinate 122,769 of NZ_JAFCKS010000001.1, read as the reverse complement.
GCTCGTCGGTGACGATCTCGATGAACTGGGCGTTGCCGACGCCGGGGCCGACGATGCGGATGGCCTGGTTGCCGGTCTCCAGCATCATCCGAAACGATCCGGTGATCGCCTCCCATGCCGTCATGTCGCGCAGGTCGATGTCATGCTCGATGGCTGCAGGAAGATTGTCGCTGGCGAGCAGCCGGCGCTGCTGGCCCATCTTGATGGCGACGGCGCGGGCATTGATGCTTTTCAGGATCTGGCGCGACAGCGAATCGGGAACCATGCCGAGCGGCGCGGCATCGAGCACCAGCGCCGCAGTGTTGGCCGCAGCGACCCGGTCGTTGAGCCGGTTGACCCAGAAATTGGCGATGGCAGGCACGTAGAGCAGGACCGCTGCGATCATCACCAGGGGGACGGTGAGCAGCAGCAGCTTGCCGGACAGCCCCAGCCCGGCAGGCCCGCGCGGCCGCGCCGCGGGCGGGTCCCGCTGATCCTGATCTTGGACCGGCTGGAAGTCTGTCGCTGCCACGAAATTCGCCCTCGCTGCCTTTTGCCGGTTTATAGGGTTTGGCCCGGTCAAGGATTTGGCGGACATGAGGATGCGGCCCACCCCCGGCCCGGTCAAATTACAGATCGCTCATCTGCCAAGGTGGGATGTAAGCCCGGATATCGCGAGTCGCCACCTCAAGGGTTAAAAACCCCGCACAAACAGCGATATTCACCGGAATCGCGCGCTTAGTGCGGCGTTGACGAAAAGAAGGCGCTCGCTTATAAGCCGGCCAAATTGTCCGCGATGACCCGGTGTGACGCCGGGAGCGGCTCTCTTGGGGCCGAAAAAGGCCCGTTTGGGCCGCATCTTCCGGACTTTACCCTTAATTCTACAGGCAAATTGCCCGGTCAGCGGAGAAAAACCCGTGAAGCGGACTTATCAACCCAGCAAACTGGTGCGCAAGCGCCGCCACGGCTTCCGTGCCCGTCTCGCCACGGCCGGTGGCCGCAAGGTTCTCGCCGCCCGCCGCGCCCGCGGCCGCAAGCGTCTGAGCGCCTGAGCCTGACCCTTTTGGGATTTCATCATGGATCGGCTGAGGCAGCGAGCGGATTTCCTCGCCGTTGCCAATGGCGCGCGGGTGAATAGCGCCGCGTTCGTCCTGCAAAGCCGCCGCCGCGATGACGACGGCCCGATCCGGATCGGCTTCACCGTTACCAAAAAGAACGGCAACGCCCCCGAGCGCAACCGCATCCGGCGCCGGCTTCGCGAACTCGTGAAGCGGCTCGATCCGGTATCGATACAGCCCCATCATGATTATGTGCTGGTCGGCCGAAGGGACGCGCTCTCGCGCGACTTCGCCACCATGCTCGACGATCTGCGCATGGCGTTCACACGGCCCCTGCGTCATACGGCCAAGGGGCGCGGCCAGAGGCCGGGCCCCGCGACAGGCCGCAAACCGGATTGATGACGAGAGAATGATGACCGACAATCGCAACACCATCCTCGCCGTCATTCTGTCCGGCCTGGTGCTGATCGCCTGGCAATATTTCTACAACGTGCCGGCGATGGAGAAGCAGCGCGCCCTGCAGCAGACGCAGGCCGAGTTGCAGAAGACCACGCCGCAGCCGACGGCCTCCGCGACGCCAGGCACAACCCCGCAGGCCGGCAGCACGGCCCAGCCGTCGACGCCGAGCGCGAACCAGCAGGCCCAGCCGGTGGTTGCGCGCGACAGCGCGATTGCAGCCAGCCCCCGCGTGAAGATCGACACGCCGCGGCTCGCCGGCAGCGTCTCGCTGAAGGGCGGCCGCATCGACGACCTCGCGCTGGTGCAGTACCGCGAAACGGTCGACCCGAAATCGCCGCCGATCATCCTCTATTCGCCCTCGGGCACGGCGGAGCCTTATTACGCCGAGTTCGGCTGGGTGCCGGCGACGGGCGTGACGGCGAAACTGCCTGACGCGCAGACCGTCTGGCAGCAGGACGGCAGCGGCAGCCTGACGCCGACGACGCCGGTGGTGCTGAAATGGGACAATGGCGAGGGCCTCAGCTTCCGCCGCACCATCGCGGTCGACGACCACTATCTCTTCACCGTCAAGGACGAGGTGAGCAATGTCGGCAACGCGCCGGTCACGCTCTATCCGTTCGCGCTGATCTCGCGTCACGGCACGCCGCATGTCTCCGGCTACTACATCCTGCATGAAGGCCTGATCGGCTATCTCGATGGCCTGCAGGAATACGCCTACAAGAAGATCGACGAATCCAAGACGGTGAACTTCAAGGCCACCAACGGCTGGCTCGGCATGACCGACAAGTACTGGGCCTCGGCGCTGCTGCCGGACACCAGTGCGCAGCTTCAGGCGCGCTTCTCGTCGAACCCGGTCGGCAACGTCCACACCTACCAGACCGACTATCTGCTCGATCCCGTCACCGTCGCGATCGGCGGCTCCGCGACCGCGAGCGCGCGGCTGTTCGCCGGTGCCAAGGAAGCCGGCGTCGTCGGTGTGTTCCCGTTCGCCGGCCTCGGCGGCTACAACAAGGAGCTCGGCCTCAACCATTTCGATCTGCTGATCGACTGGGGCTGGTTCTACTTCATCACCAAGCCGATGTTCCTCGGCCTCGACTTCTTCTACCGCTTCTTCGGCAATTTCGGTATCTCGATCCTGCTCGTGACCGTGATCGTGAAGCTGCTGTTCTTCCCGCTGGCGAACAAGTCCTACGCCTCGATGGCGAAGATGAAGTCGGTCCAGCCGCAGCTTCAGGCGCTCAAGGAGCGCTATCCCGACGACAAGGTGAAGCAGCAGCAGGAGATGATGGAGATCTACCGCAAGGAGAAGATCAATCCGGTCGCCGGCTGTCTTCCCGTGGTGATCCAGATCCCGGTGTTCTTCTCGCTCTACAAGGTGCTGTTCGTCACCATCGAGATGCGGCACGCGCCGTTCTTCGGCTGGATCAAGGACCTTTCCGCGCCCGATCCGACCAACCTGTTCACCCTGTTCGGGCTGATCCCGTTCGATCCGACCACGCTGCCGCTGTTCGGCCACTACCTCGCGCTCGGCATCTGGCCGATCATCATGGGCATCACGATGTGGTTCCAGATGAAGCTGAACCCGACGCCGCCGGATCCGACCCAGCAGCTGATCTTCAACTGGATGCCGCTGATCTTCACCTTCATGCTGGCGGGCTTCCCGGCGGGCCTCGTGATCTACTGGGCCTGGAACAACACGCTCTCGGTGCTGCAGCAGAGCTTCATCATGCGCCGCAACGGCGTGAAGGTGGAGCTGTTCGACAATCTCAAGGCGACGTTCGCGAAGAAGGCGACGTAGCGCCCGTCATTGCGAGGAGCGAAGCTCCGAAGCAATCCAGACTGTTTCCACAGGAAAGTCTGGCTTGCTTCGCTTCGCTCGCAATGACGTGAGGAAACAGAAAGCCTTCGCATGACCGACGACGAAGATGCGAAGCTGATCGAGGCCGGGCGAAAGCTGTTCACGCGCGACTGGCAGTTCATCTGGGCCTCGCCCTCGATCGAAACGCTGCCGCCGATGGCAGGGCTGGAGATTGCCTTTGCCGGGCGCTCCAACGTCGGCAAGTCCAGCCTGATCAACGCGCTCACGGGGCGCAACGCGCTCGCGCGCACCTCGCATACGCCGGGCCGCACCCAGGAGCTGATCTTCTTCGAGGTCCCCGGCAAGACCGACTTGCGCCTTGTCGACATGCCCGGCTACGGTTACGCCAAGGCGCCGAAGAGCCAGGTCGCATCCTGGACCGAGCTGATCCACAAATTCCTGCTGGGACGCGCCTCTCTCGCGCGCGTCTATGTGCTGGTCGACGCGCGGCACGGCCTCAAGGACGTCGATCTCGAGGTCCTGAAGACGCTCGATCGCTCCGCGGTCAGCTACCAGATCGTGCTGACCAAGACCGACCAGGTGAAGGCCACCGAGCTTCCGTCGCGCATCGCCGAGACCGAAGCTGCGCTCGCCAAGCATCCGGCCGCGTTCCCGAACGTGCTCGCGACCTCGTCGCGGAGCTCGACCGGCATGGAGAGCTTGCGCGCCGCGATGGCGAAGCTGCTGGAGGAGCGAACCAAGTGACGGCGACACCTCGCCTGCTGATCGGGCTTGCCGGTTTGATGGGCAGTGCCGGCGTGGCGCTGGCCGCGGCCTCCGCCCATGGCGGCGACGCCAGCCGGCTTGCCTCCGCCAGCGCCATGCTGCTGTTTCATGCAACCGCCATACTCGCCGCCATAGCCCTGCTCGCGCGCGGCCTTCTGCACGACGGAATTGGCCTCATCGCCGCGTTCGGCTTCGTGATCGGCGCCGCGCTGTTCGCAGGCGACCTCACCTTGCGGCAATATGCGGGGCACTCGCTGTTTCCCTATGCGGCGCCGACCGGCGGAACGGTGATGATTGGGAGCTGGCTGGCGGTGACACTGGCGGCGGTGACGGCGAATAAGTAGCGTTCGTGTCCCGGACGCGGTGCGGCACCCAAAGCGCGATTACGCGCGTCATCGACGCGCTATGGTGACCCTCCGCAGAAGAGCACTTTGCGCCGAGGCCGCCAATCGGATAGAACGCCGCCCGTCAGTCCCGCCAGCGAGATCCGCCTCATGACCGAAATCTCCCCGCTCGACCAGGCCCGCATCCTGTCCGAAGCGCTGCCGCACATGCAGCAGTATGACGAAGAGACCATCGTCATCAAATATGGCGGCCATGCCATGGGCGACGAGGAGACCGCGAAGAACTTTGCCCGCGACATCGTGCTGCTGGAGCAGACCGCAATCAACCCGGTGGTCGTGCATGGCGGCGGGCCGCAGATCGCGACCATGCTCAAGCGCCTCGGCATCGTCTCGGAATTCGCGGCCGGCCTGCGCATCACCGACGCCGCGACCATCGAGATCGTCGAGATGGTGCTGGCCGGTTCCGTCAACAAGCAGATCGTCGGCTACATCAACGAGGCCGGCGGCAAGGCCGTGGGGCTGTCGGGCAAGGACGCCAACATGGTGAAGGCGTCGAAGACGACGCGCACCATCATCGATCCGGGTTCGAACATCGAGAAAGCAATCGATCTCGGCTTCGTCGGCGACCCCGAGAAGGTCGACCTCACGCTGCTCAACCAGCTGATAGGGTATGAGTTGATCCCGGTGCTGGCGCCGCTTGCGACCTCGAAAGAGGGCCAGACGCTGAACGTCAACGCCGACACTTTTGCCGGCGCGGTTGCCGGCGCACTGAAGGCAAAGCGCCTGCTGCTGCTCACCGACGTGCCGGGCGTGCTCGACAAGTCGAAGAAGCTGATCCCGCAGCTCTCGGTCAAGGACGCGCGAAAGCTGATCGCCGACGGCACCATTTCCGGCGGCATGATCCCGAAGGTCGAGACCTGCATCTACGCGCTCGAGCAGGGCGTCGAGGGCGTCGTCATCATCGACGGCAAGATGCAGCACGCGGTGCTGCTCGAGCTCTTCACCAACCAGGGCACGGGAACGCTGATCCACAAGTGAGGCAAGAGCTAAAGCAGGAGCGGACAACGAAAGACGTCATGGCGGGGCGCAGAGCTCAGCGGCACCGCCGCCCGGCCCTGGCGCGCTTTTTGATGACGCTGCCTGCCGCAGCCGTCTCGTTCGTCTTCTCCTCCGCGCCGGCCTTCGCCGACCTCAAGATCTGCAACCGCATGTCCTATGTCGTCGAGGCCGCGATCGGCATCGACGACAAGGCGGCGACCGCGACGCGCGGCTGGTTCAGGATCGATCCAGCCACCTGCCGCGTGGTGGTGCAGGGTACGCTCTCCGCCGACCGCATCCTGCTCAACGCCCGCGCGCTCGGCGTCTACGGCGCTTCGCCGATCCCGCAGAACGGCAGCGACACGCTGTGCGTCGCGCAGGACAATTTCGTCATCGCGGCCGCGCGGCAGTGCCGCAGCGGCCAGACCCAGGCTGCCTTCACCCAGATCACGCCGACGCAGGGCGCCGACGGCAATCTCGTCGCCTATCTCGCCGAGGATTCCGAATATGACGACGAGCAGGCGCGCCTCGCCGGCATCCAGCGGCTGCTGGTGATCGCGGGCTACGACGCCGCGCCGATCGACGGCGTCGACGGACCGAAGACGCAAGGCGCGCTGGCTGCGTTCCTGAAGAGCCGCGGATTGCCGTCGGACATCGTGTCGTCGCCGAACTTCTTCAAGACCATGGTCGACGCGGTGCAGACGCCCTCCGCGACCGGCCTCACCTGGTGCAACGACACGCCGCACAAGGTGATGGCCGCGGTCGCCACCGACGACGGCAAGTCGGTGACGAGCCGCGGCTGGTATCGAATCGACCCCAGGACCTGCCTGCACCCCGATGTGACCGGCCAGCCGAAACAGATCTTCAGTTTCGCGGAAGCCATCGACGCCGACAACCGCGCCATCAAGCTGAAGGACAAGCCGCTGAACTGGGGCGGCGACAGGCAGCTCTGCACGCGCGAGACCAAGTTCGAGACCAACGAGCAGACAGATTGCGGCGCGCGCGGATTCGCGGCGACCGGCTTTGGTGCGGTGGACATGTCGAGCGGCGGCAAGACGCTGCGGTTTGCGATGCCGTGATCGAGAGAATTGTGATGAACCCACCCCGCGCCTTCAGCCATATCGACACCTGGGTGTTCGACCTCGACAACACGCTCTATCCACATCACGTCAATCTGTGGCAGCAGGTCGATGCGCGGATCGGCGAGTTCGTCTGCAACTGGCTGAACGTCACGCCCGCGGAAGCGCGGAAGATCCAGAAGGATTATTACCAGCGCTTCGGCACCACCATGCGCGGCATGATGAGCCTGCACGGCGTCTCCGCCGACGACTATCTTGCCTATGTGCACAAGATCGATCATTCGCCGCTGGAGCCGAACCCGGCGCTCGGCACCGCCATCGCAAAACTGCCGGGGCGGAAACTGATCCTGACCAACGGCTCGGTCAGTCATGTCGATGCGGTGCTGGCGCGGCTCGGCCTCGCCACGCATTTCGACGGTGTGTTCGACATCATCGCGGCGGAGTTCGAGCCCAAGCCGGCGCCGCAGACCTACCGGAAATTCCTCGGCGACCATGCGGTCGATCCGACCCGGGCCGCGATGTTCGAGGACCTCGCCCGCAACCTCACCGTCCCGCACGAACTCGGCATGACCACGGTGCTGGTGGTGCCCGACGGCACCAAGGAGGTGGTGCGCGAGGACTGGGAGCTGGAAGGCCGGGACGCCGCCCATGTCGACCACGTCACGGATGATCTGACCGGGTTTTTGGCGAAGTTGTCACCACACTGACCGCCGTCGTCCTGGCGAGAGCCCGGACGACGGTCGAGCAAGGAGGGGGATCGCGAACCCAGCCTTGACTCCGTCCCCCCAAATCCCGAAAAAGCGCCCCAATCCATTAAAATTCCCGTTCCGAAGAGGAAATCCCGATGTCCCTGTCCGCCCTCGAATCCACCATCAACAGCGCGTTCGACGCGCGCGACGGCGTCTCGACCTCGACCAGGGGCGAGGTGCGCGAGGCCGTGGACCAGGCGCTGGAGATTCTGGACAAGGGCGAGGCGCGCGTCGCCGAACGCGAGGCCAGCGGCAAGTGGAAGGTCAATCAGTGGCTGAAGAAGGCCGTGCTGCTGTCGTTCCGCCTCAACGACATGGGCGCCATTCCCGGCGGCCCCGGCAAGGCGACCTGGTGGGACAAGGTACCCTCGAAGTTCGACGGCTGGGGCGAGAACCGCTTTCGCGACGCCGGTTTCCGCGCCGTTCCCGGCTCCATCGTGCGCCGCTCGGCCTTCATCGCCCGCAACGTCGTGCTGATGCCGTCCTTCATCAATCTCGGCGCCTATGTCGATGAAAGCACCATGATCGACACCTGGTCGACGGTCGGCTCCTGCGCGCAGATCGGCAAGCGCGTGCACATCTCCGGCGGCGTCGGTATCGGCGGCGTGCTCGAGCCACTGCAGGCCGAGCCCGTCATCATCGAGGACGACTGCTTCATCGGCGCGCGCTCCGAGGTCGCCGAGGGCGTGATCGTGCGCAAGGGCGCTGTGCTGTCCATGGGCGTGTTCCTGGGCGCCTCCACCAAGATCGTCGACCGCGAGACCGGCGAGATTTTCATCGGCGAAGTGCCGGAATATTCGGTCGTCGTGCCCGGCGCGCTGCCCGGCAAGCCGATGAAGAACGGCCAGATCGGCCCGAGCACGGCCTGCGCCGTGATCGTCAAGCGCGTCGACGAGCGCACGCGCTCGAAGACCAGCATCAACGAGCTGCTGCGGGATTAATTGGCGGGCCACGAGCCCTCATCCCGCACCGTCACCCTGAGGTGGCCGCCTCTTCGGCGGCCCTCGAAGGGCGACGGCCCGGCTGCGGTATCGAACCCGCCCTCCCTCCATCGCGACCAATCACCGGGTGGCCTCGACCGCCCGGAGCCCTTGGCATGGACTGGACCTGGTACCTCTTCCGCTTCGACGGCCGCATCAACCGCGCTCTGCTGTGGCAGGCGCTGCTGGCCGTCATGCTGCTGGCCGCGGTGCTCGGGATCATCGGTGAGGTTATCCGCGTCTTCAACGGTCACAAATCCACCTCCACCACCCTCATCTTCTCCCTCGACTTCAATCTCGACGAACTCTTCAACGCCGTCGACCCCCGGTCCTACCGTTTGCTGGCATCCGCAGACCGTCCGGCCCTGATCTTCAAGGTGTTCGCAACCCCGCTGTTCCTGTGGATCTACCTCGCGACCGCCACCAAGCGGCTGCACGATCGCAACAGGAGCGGCTGGTGGATGATCCCGTTCTTCGTCGTGCCCGGCCTGTTCGACCAGTTCTCGGACCTGCTGCCCAACTCCAACTGGGTTCTTCCATTCGCCCTGGCAGCCTCCATTCTATGGCTGTGGGGTCTCGTCGAGATGTTCTGCCTGCGCGGCACCTCGGGCGACAACCGGTTCGGCGCCGACCCGCTGGCCGACATCGAAGACGGCTCCGCGACCGCCTCGCCCGCGGCGAAAAGCTGGGAGCAACAGAGCGAGCTCGAAATTGTCCCGCCCAGCGCTAGCCCACCCGGCGGCATGCATGTTAAGCGGGGCACATGACCAATGCCCTCTCCATTGCCCGCGATCTCATCCGCTGCCCCTCGGTAACCCCGGCCGACGCCGGCGCGCTCGGCGTGCTTGAAAAAGCCTTGAGCGCAGCCGGTTTCACCTGCCACCGCGTGACCTTCTCCGAGCCCGGCACCGCCGACGTCGACAATCTCTATGCGCGGATCGGCACTGAGGGACCGCATATCAGCTTTGCCGGCCACACCGACGTTGTGCCTCCGGGCGACGAGAGCGCCTGGAGCGTCGGCGCGTTCTCGGGCGAGGTGAAGGACGGCTTTCTGCACGGCCGCGGCGCGGTCGACATGAAGGGCGGCATTGCGTGCTCGGTAGCAGCCGTGCTCGAGCATCTCGCCGCGAACGGCGGCAAGCCGCGCGCGGATGGCACAGGATCGATCTCCTTCCTGATCACCGGCGACGAGGAAGACGTCTCCATCAACGGCACCATCAAGCTTTTGAAGTGGGCCGCGGAGCGCGGCGAGAAATTCGACCATTGCGTGCTCGGCGAGCCCTCGAATGTCGAGACACTCGGCGACACCATCAAGGTCGGCCGCCGCGGCTCGCAATCCGGCACGCTCTTTGTCGACGGTGTGCAGGGCCACGTCGCCTATCCGCATCGCGCGGCCAATCCGGTGCCCGATATCTCGCGGCTGATCGTGGCGATCTCCGACGAGCCGCTCGACCATGGCAGCGCGCAGTTCCAGGCGTCCAATCTCGAATTCACCTCGGTCGACGTCGGCAATACCGCCAATAACGTCATCCCCGGCCAGGCCCGCGCGAAATTCAACATCCGCTACAACGACAACCATACGCAAGCGAGCCTGCGCGAGCTGGTCGAGACGCGGCTGACCAAAGCCTGCGGCAACCGCATCCGCGCCCGCATCGTCTGGGAGCCGTCGAACTCGAACGTGTTCGTCACCAAGCCCGGCCCGTTCACCGATCTCGCGGTGTCGGCGATCGAGGACGTGACGGGCCGCAGGCCGGAGCTGTCGACGTCAGGCGGCACCTCGGATGCACGCTTCATCTCGAGCTATTGCCCCGTGATCGAGTTCGGCCTGGTCGGCCAGACCATGCACCAGGTCGACGAGCGTGTGCCGGTCAAGGATCTGGAGCGGCTGACGCAGGTGTATCGCGGGATATTGACCAGGTATTTTGGGTGAGGTCCTGCTCCCTCGCCCCGTTCTCATGGGCGAAGGATCATACCGTCCCGACGGCACCGGCTCACTTCATGTTCGCAATCGCGTGCAGCGCCGCGATGTAGCCGAACGGCCCCAACCCGCAGATCACGCCGGTCGCCACGAACGAGATCCTGGAGTGGCGATGATATTCGTCGCGGGCGTGGATGTTGGAGATGTGGACCTCCAGCACGGGCCCTTCGAATATCTTGATCGCGTCCATGATCGCGACCGAGGTGAAGGAGAAGCCGGCCGGATTGATGATGACGGCATCGGCATCCTGCCGCGCCGACTGGATCAGGTCGACCAGCACGCCCTCATGGTTGGACTGGTGGAAGGCGAGCCTGAGCCCGAGCTTGGCGGCAGCTTCCTCGCAGCTGGCATTGACCTCCGCGAGCGTCGTCGTGCCGTAGATGTGCGGCTCGCGGATACCGAGCATGTTGAGGTTGGGACCGTTGAGGATCATCACGCGCTTCATGGACGGGTCCTTTGTTATCCACCGAACCACTTTGCCGGGCCGGTGACGAGAACGGGAAACAGCGTCAGCAAGGCTAGCACGACCAGCTGCGCAATCATGAAGGGCCAGACGCCGCGGATCAAATCGTCCATCGAGACGCGGGAGACGCCGGCGACGACGTTGAGCACCACGCCGACCGGCGGCGTGATCAGGCCGATGGCGTTGTTGATGATGAAGAGCACGCCGAAATAGACCGGATCGATGCCGGCCTGCTTGACGATGGGCATCAGGATCGGCGTCAGGATCAGGATCGTCGGCGTCATGTCGAGCGCGGTGCCGACGATCACGACAATGACCATCAGGGCCATGGTGAGGAGCGTCTTGTTGCCGGCGAACGGCTGTGTCAGCGCCACGATCTGGTCGGAGATCTCGGCGACCGTGATCAGCCAGGACGAGACCAGGGCGGCGGCAACCAGGAACATCACGACGGCCGTGGTCTGCGCGGTCGAGACCAGCAGCGCCGGCAATTGCGACGGCTTCAGCTCGCGATAGACTCCCATGGCGACCACCAGCGAATAAACGGCGACGACCACCGCGGCTTCGGTCGGCGTGAAGATGCCGAAGCGCAGGCCGAAGATGATGATCATCGGCAGCATCAGGGCCCAGAAGCCGTCGATCAGCGCGCGCCAGATCTCGGCGACGCTCTTGCGCGGCAGCCGCGCCGGGTTCTCCTTGCGCACCACCCACCACCAGGCAAAGCACAGGCCGACGCCGAGCAAGAGGCCCGGCACGATGCCTGCCAGGAAAAGCTTCGAGATCGAGACATTGGCGGCGACGCCGAAGATGACGAAGCCGATCGACGGCGGGATCACCGGGGCGATGATTCCGCCGGCCGCAACGAGACCGGCCGCGCTGGCGCGGTTGTGGCCGGCGGCGGCCATCATCGGCACCAGCAGCGCACCGAGCGCTGCGGCGTCCGCGACCGCGGAGCCCGACAGCGACGCCAGGATGCAGGACGTCAGGATCGCGACATAGCCGAGGCCGCCGCGGAAATGCCCGACCAAGGCGATGGCGAAGTTGAGGATGCGGCGTGCGAGGCCACCGGTGTTCATCACCTCGCCGGCGAGGATGAAGAACGGCACCGCCATCAGCGGAAAGGAATCGACGCCGTTGATGACGTTCTGCGCGATGATCTGGGAGTCGAACATCGCAAGATAGGTCATCAGCGCGATGCCGCAGACGATCAGCGCGAACGCGATCGGCATGCCGATCGCCATGGCGCCCAGCAGCGAGAAGGTGAAGACGGCGACGGTCATCCCTGCAGCTTCCCGCCGGCGGCGTCAGGAGAATGCGGGAGCTCCTCGGATTCGCTGATGGCGATGAGATCGACATCGGCGATCTGCCCGGTCATGAGCCGGATGAGCTCGTAGACGATGATCACGCAGGAGGCGGCGCCGAACACGATGCCGGCGGCATAGAACAGTCCGACGGAGAGGCCCGAAGCCGGGGCCACCGTGTCCCAGTTCAGCACCGTCTGCTTCCACGATCCCTCCGTCAGCAGCACCGAGGCGTAGAGCATCAGGGCGTGGCTGAGGCCGTAGCAGGCTTTGCGCCCGAGCGGCGGCAGCACCTTGACGAGGGTGTCGACGCCGAGATGGGCGTGCTCCTTCATGCCGACGATCGCGCCCAGAAACACCATCCAGACGAACAGCCAGCGCGACAGCTCCTCCGAGATGGCGATGCCGGAGTTGAAGCCGTAGCGCAGCACCACGTTGCCGAACACCAGCACCACCATGGCGGCAAGCAGCACGGCGATGACTGCGCGCAACAGCCAGAAACAGGCATCGACGATCGTTTTCATGGCGTCGGGCTCGCCGCGCTCAGGGTTTGAGCGCATGCACGCGGTCGAGCTCGCCGTTGAACAGCTTGACGAGCGCGGGGTCGTAATCGGCGGAGAATTTTTCCGCGATCGGCTTTGTCTTCACGCGCATGCGATCAAGCTCGGCCGGCGCGATCTCGTTGATCTCCATGCCCTTGGCCTTGAGCTCGTCGATCGCGGCCCTGGCCTGCTCGCGGCTGATCTTGCGCTGATAGTCGCGCGCCTCGATTGCGGCATCCTGCAGGATCTTCTGCTCGTCGGGCGAAAGCTGGTCCCAGAACTTCTTGCTGACCAGGATGATGTTGGTCGAATAGGTGTGGTTGGTGACGCTGAGATATTTCTGCACCTCGAAGAACTTGTTCGACAGGATCACCGAGAACGGATTCTCCTGGCCGTCGACGGTGCGGGTCTCCAGCGCGCTGTAGAGCTCGGAAAAGCTCATCGGCACCGGATTGGCGTTGAAGGCCTTGAAGGTCTCCAGATAAACCGGGTTCGGGATCACGCGGATCTTGATGCCGTCGAGGTCCTCGCCTTTGGTGATCGGACGGCGGCTGTTGGTGACGTTGCGGAAGCCGAGATCCCAATAGGCGAGGCCGACGAGCCCCTTCTCCGGCAGTTTTGCCAGCAGCGCCGCGCCGAGCGGACCGTCGAGCAAAGCGTCGGCCTGCTGCGGCGTCGACACGATGAAGGGGAAGTCGATCAGGCCATAATCCTTGACGATGCCGACCAGCGACGTCGTCGCCGGCGACTGCATCTCCTGGGTGCCGGCGCGCAGCGCCGATTGCTGCTGCATCTCGCTGCCGAGCTGATTGGCCGGATATTCGCGCACCTTGATCTTGCCGCCGCTCTTGGCCGCGACGAGCTCGACGAACTTCTGCACGCCCTTGCTGACGGGATGGTCGGTGTTGTTGAGGTGCCCCCAGCGGATGGTGCGCTCCTGGATGGCCTGCGCCGAGGCGGGCCCGATCGCGCACAAGGCGACCGCTCCGATCGCCGCCATCACAGCCAGACCCTTGAATCGAACGGGCATCGCCCCCTCCCCCGGTTGATCTCATTCTTAGGGGTGGGACGATCTTATGGGACGTATTATAAATCAACCGATATTTTATGCTTCATCCGATATTATTAGAAACACTTGATAAAGATGGGAAATTTGTCAAAACGCACGCCCGAAGCGCTAGGATGAGGCATGGACACCCTTCCCGACACGACCGCCGAGACGGTGGGCGACAGCGCCTACCGCCGCATCCGAACCGACCTGATCTTCGGCAAGCTGGCGCCGGGCCAGAAGCTGAAGCTCGAGCGGATCAGCGCCGCCTACGGCACCAGCATCTCGACGCTGCGCGAGACGCTGAACCGGCTGTGCTCGGAAGGTTTCGTCATCGCCGAAGGGCAGCGCGGCTTCGAGGTCGCGCCGATCTCGGCGACCGAATTCCAGGAGATCGCGGAGCTGCGCGAGCTGCTCGAAGGCCACATGATCGAGAAGTCGTTTGCCGCCGGCGATCTCGACTGGGAGGCGCGCATCGTCTCGGCGCATCACAAGCTCGCGGCGATGGAACGGATGCTGTTGTCGGGCGAACGGTCCGACGCCGAGAGCTGGAAACAGTGCGATTTCCAGTTTCACCGCGCACTCGTCGCCGCCTGCGGCTCCAAGGTGCTGCTCGATGCGCATGCTGCGGTCTATGATCGCTATCTGCGCTACCAGATGATCGCGGTCGTCTTCCGCGGCGAGATGGCGGCTGCCGAGCACCGCGACCTCAAGGAGCTGGCGCTGAAGCGCGACGCCAAGGGCGCAAACAAGGTGCTGCACACCCACATCCATGATTGCGTCGCGCACGCGCTGCGCAATTCGGATTGGTTAAAGCCGGTGGCCGCGGCCAAAGAGCCCCGCGCCGAGCCGCGCAAGAAGGCGAAGACCGGCTAGACCGGCGCTTCACCGGCCCGCCGCACAGCAACATACAAATAGCCGTGAGCGCCTTGATCGGAATCAAATCGCTCTTTGGCCGATAGGGCATTTTGCCCAAATGCCCCACAGCGCCAAGTGTGGGATAGCGCATAGACATTAGAGCTGGAAAAGCTCTAAGAAGATGCCGCCCCTTGGTCAGGTTCCGTTGCAGGTTTTGCCGATGGATTACGCCCAGTTCTTCAATTCCGCCCTCGATCGTCTCCACACCGAGCGGCGCTACCGCGTGTTCGCCGATCTCGAACGCATCGCCGGCCGGTTCCCGCATGCGCTCTGGCACTCGCCCAAGGGCAAGCGCGACGTCGTGATCTGGTGCTCCAACGATTACCTCGGCATGGGCCAGCACCCGAAGGTGGTCGGCGCCATGGTCGAGACCGCGACGCGCGTCGGCACCGGCGCCGGCGGCACTCGCAACATCGCCGGCACGCATCATCCGCTGGTGCAGCTCGAGGCCGAGCTCGCCGATCTCCACGGCAAGGAAGCCTCGCTGCTCTTCACGTCCGGCTACGTCTCGAACCAGACCGGCATCGCGACCATCGCAAAGCTGATCCCGAACTGCCTGATCCTGTCGGACGAGCTCAACCACAATTCCATGATCGAGGGCATCCGCCAGTCCGGCTGCGAGCGCGTCGTATTCCGCCACAACGATCTCGCCGATCTCGAGGAGAAGTTGAAGGCCGCCGGCCCGAGCCGGCCGAAGCTGATCGCCTGCGAGAGCCTTTATTCCATGGACGGCGACGTCGCCTCGCTCGCGAAGATCTGCGACCTCGCCGAGAAGTATGGTGCGATGACCTATGTCGACGAGGTCCATGCGGTCGGCATGTACGGCCCGCGCGGCGGCGGCATCGCCGAGCGCGACGGCGTGATGCACCGCATCGACATTCTCGAAGGCACGCTGGCGAAAGCATTCGGCTGCCTCGGCGGCTACATCGCCGCCAACGGCCAGATCATCGACGCCGTGCGCTCCTACGCGCCGGGCTTCATCTTCACCACCGCGCTGCCGCCGGCGATCTGCTCGGCCGCGACCGCCGCGATCAAGCATCTGAAGACCTCGAACTGGGAGCGCGAGCGCCACCAGGACCGCGCCGCCCGGGTCAAGGCGATCCTCAACGCCGCCGGTCTGCCGGTGATGTCGAGCGACACCCACATCGTCCCGCTGTTCATCGGCGATGCCGAGAAGTGCAAGCAGGCCTCCGACCTGCTGCTCGAGCAGCACGGCATCTACATCCAGCCGATCAACTATCCGACTGTCGCCAAGGGCAGCGAACGTCTGCGCATCACGCCCTCGCCCTACCACGACGACGGCCTGATCGATCAGCTCGCCGAAGCGCTGCTGCAGGTGTGGGACCGCCTCGGCCTGCCGCTCCGCGAGAAGTCGATGGCGGCGGAGTAGCTCTGGTTCGTCCTGGCGTTGGGGTTTTCACCTTAACGACAACCCCAGTTCCTGCCCCGACGGGGCATTTCGCTGTCGCCTCCACCAGCCCAACGCGCTAGATTTGCAGGGAAAATGAGAGCGGGCGCGTTTGCGCCCTGGGAGAAGCACGCTCGCCATGCTGCACGACTGGGGCGTGATCGCCGCCGCTTTCGGCTATATCGGCTTCCTGTTCCTGGTGGCGAGCCATGGCGACCGCCGCTCGCCGGCCGGGCGCGGCCGCGCGCCGGGGCTGATCTATCCGCTGTCGCTGGCGATCTACTGCACCTCCTGGACCTTCTTCGGCTCGGTCGGCTTTGCCACCCGCACTTCGACCGACTTCCTCGCGATCTATGTCGGCCCGATCCTGATGATCGGGCTCGGGGCCGGCGTGCTGCGCCGAGTGATCCAGCTCGCCAAAGCCCACAACATCACCTCGATCGCCGACTTCATCGGCGCGCGCTACGGCAAGAGCCAGGCGGTGGCGGCCACCGTGGCGCTGATCGCGATCATCGGCTCGGTGCCCTACATCGCGCTCCAGCTCAAGGCGGTCGCCTCCTCGCTCGAAACCATCCTGAGCGAGGACCAGGCCTTCTCCCACATCCCGATCCTCGGCGACATGGCGCTGATGGTGACGCTGGCGATGGCGGCCTTCGCCGTGCTGTTCGGCACGCGGCAGACCGACGCCACCGAGCATCAGCACGGCCTGATGCTCGCGGTGGCGACCGAATCCATCATCAAGCTGGTCGCCTTCCTCACCGCCGGCATCTTCGTCACCTTCTGGATGTTCTCGCCGCACGAGCTGATCGAGCGCGCGATGAAGACCCCGGAGGCGGTTCGCGTCATCAACTATTCGCCGTCGATCGGCAACTTCCTGACCATGACGCTCCTGTCGCTTTGCGCGATCATGCTGCTGCCGCGCCAGTTCCACGTCAGCGTGGTGGAGAATTCCTCGGACGCCGAGGTCGGCCGCGCGCGCTGGCTGTTCCCGCTCTATCTCGTCGCCATCAATCTGTTCGTGATTCCGATCGCGCTCGCCGGCCTCGTCAGCTTCCCGTTCGGCGCCGCCGATCCGGACATGTACGTGCTGGCGCTGCCGATGGAGGGCGGCGCGAACCTGCTCAGCGTTGCCGTCTTCGTCGGCGGCCTGTCGGCGGCGACCGCGATGGTGATCGTCGAATGCGTCGCGCTCTCCATCATGGTCTCGAACGACCTTGTGGTGCCGCTGGTGCTGCAACGGCGGCCGGAGGGACGCACCGGCGGCGCCGATTTCAGCGACTTCCTGCTGCGCTCGCGGCGGCTCGCGATCTTCGCCATCATGGTGATGGCCTATTTCTATTACCGTGCCCTCGGCAACACCCAGCTCGCGGCGATCGGCCTGCTCTCCTTTGCCGCCATCGCCCAGCTGGCACCAAGCTTCTTCGGCGGGCTGCTGTGGCGGCGCGCGACCGCGCGCGGCGCCATCGGCGGCATGCTGGTCGGCTTCGTGGTGTGGCTCTACACGCTGTTCGTGCCGAGCTTCATGGATACCTCGACGACGGGCATCCTGCTGCTGCTGCACGGTCCGTTCGGGATCGAGGCGCTGCGGCCGCAGGCGCTGTTCGGCGCCGACCTGCCGCCGCTGATGCACGGCGTCATCTGGTCGCTGTCGCTCAACATCCTGACCTATGTGCTGCTATCGCTGGCACGCCGGCCGTCCTCCATCGAATTGGTGCAGGCCGATCTGTTCGTGCCCAACACGCTGGCGCCGATCTCGCCGAACTTCCGCCGCTGGCGCACCACCGTCACGGTGCAGGACATCCAGACCACCGTTGCGCAATATCTCGGGCCCGACCGCGCGCGGCATTCGTTCGAGGCGTTCTCCGCGCGGCGCAATGTGCGGCTGGAGCCCGGGGCGCCCGCCGATTTCGAGCTGCTGCAGCACGCCGAGCACCTGATCGCCTCCTCGATCGGCGCGGCTTCCTCGCGACTGGTGATGTCGCTGCTGCTGCGCAAGCGGACCGTGTCGGCCAAGGCCGCGCTGAAACTGCTCGACGATTCCCATGCGGCGCTGCATTTCAACCGCGAGATCCTCCAGACCGCGCTCAACCATGTGCGCCAGGGCATCGCGGTGTTCGATGCCGATCTGCAACTGATCTGCTCCAACCGGCAGTTCGGCGACCTGCTCAACGTTCCCCCGCATTTCATCCAGTTCGGCACGCCGCTCCGTGAGATCCTGGAATTCATGGGCGTAAGCGAGCCGGCCGATCCGCTCCAGCGCGAGGCCATGCTGGAGCAACGGCTCGCGGCTTACACCACCGACAGCGAGCCTTATCTCGAGCGTCTGCCCGACCGCCACATGGTGATCGAGATTTTGACCAACCGCATGCCCGGCGGCGGCTTCGTCATCACCTTCACCGACGTCACGCCCACGTTCGAGGCGGCCGAGGCGCTGGAGCGCGCCAATGCGACGCTGGAAAAGCGGGTGCGCGACCGCACCGAGGAATTGACCCGGTTGAATTCCGAGCTGGCGCTGGCCAAGAGCGCGGCCGAAGACGCCAGCATCTCCAAGACGCGCTTCCTCGCCGCCGCCAGCCACGACATTCTGCAGCCGCTCAACGCGGCGCGACTCTACGTCACCAGCCTGGTCGAGCGCCAGCACAGCGGCGAGGAGACGCGGCTGGTCGAGAACATCGACGAATCGCTCCAGGCGATCGAGGAGATCCTCGGCGCGCTGCTCGACATCTCCAGGCTCGACGCCGGCGCGATGGCGACCTCGATCTCGAGCTTCAAGATGGCCGATCTGATGCGCTCGCTGGAGATCGAGTTCGCGCCGATCGCACGCGCCAAGAACCTGGAGCTGGTCTTCGTGCCGTGCTCGCTGCCGGTCGAGTCGGATCGGCTCCTGCTGCGGCGCCTGCTCCAGAACCTGATCTCCAACGCGATCAAATACACCCCGCGCGGCCGCGTGCTGGTCGGCTGTCGCCGCCGCGGCCCCTCGCTCAAGATCTGCGTGTACGATACCGGCGTCGGCATCCCCCCGGCCAAGCGCAGCGAGATCTTCAAGGAATTCCACCGCCTCGAGCAGGGCGCGCGGATCGCGCGCGGCCTCGGGCTCGGCCTCTCGATCGTCGAACGGCTGGCGCGCGTGCTCGACCACGGCATCGCCATCGACTCCAACGTCGGCGGCGGTTCGGTGTTTTCGGCGACCGTGCCGACGGCGAAGGCGATCACCCACACCGCCGCCGTGACCAGCGCGACGCCGCTGGCGCGCACGCCGATCGCCGGCGCCCTCATTGTCTGCATCGAGAACGACGCGGCGATTCTCGACGGCATGCGCACGCTGCTGAAGGCATGGGACGCCGAGGTGATTGCGGTGGCCGACCCTGAAGGCGCGATCGCCGCGATCGAAACTGCCGGCCGCCGTGTCACCGGCCTGCTGGTCGACTATCACCTCGATCGCGGCAACGGCATCGCCGCGATCCGCGACATCCGCCGCCGCTTCGGCGACGGCATCCCCGCCATCCTGATCACCGCCGACCGCAGCCCCGCCGTGCAAATGGCCGCGCGGGATGAAAAGGTAGCGGTGCTCAACAAGCCGGTGAAGCCGGCTTCGCTCCGCGCCCTGCTCGGCCAGTGGCGCACGCAGCAGATGGTGGCGGCGGAGTGAACCTCCGCACTCAAGGCGCAAGCCTCGTAAACACGTAGTCGCGGCCCTTGGCGCGGGCTTCGTGGCAGGCAAAGCAGGTGCGGTGCTGGGCCTCGTCGACCGGCCTGCCGTTGACGAAACGGCCAAAGCCCCAGCCGCCGGTGGCGGCATATTTCTTCGAATCCTTGACCATCACCTGGACGGTGGTGGCGGCGCCGGGAATCGTCGCGGACGCAAATTCGGGTGACTGCTTCCGCTTCCAGGCGCGCTTGACCAGAATGGTGCCGTCCGGGAACGGAAGTCTGCCGGCCTGATAGGCATCGATCGCGATCTGGTTGCCGACGACGGCGCGCAGCTCGTCCAAGGGGGCCGCCTCCTCGGCCGGCGCGATCAATTCCCACTGCCTGTAGCCTGGCGGGATCGTGACGCCGAAGATCGGCGAAGCCGCGGTGTCCTCCGCAAAAGCGATCGTGACCAGATACGGCACGCAGGTCAGGACTACGACGAGGAGGAGCACCGCCAGCACGATCATCGTCGGATAGGTTGGAAATCTGGTCGTCTCGGATTTCATGGTCTTCGTTTCATCGAGGTGCGGTCGCATGCGAGCGCTCGGTCCGGCCCGTGCCGGACCGAGCTGTCGAACAAATCCTCAAGCGCCGCCGTCGGCGTCGATGACGGCCTTGGCAAAGGCCTGCGGTGCTTCCTGTGGCAGATTATGGCCGATGCCGCCGGTGATCAGGCGATAGTCGTACCGGCCGGAGAACTTCTTCGCATAGGCGCTCGGGTCGGGATGCGGCGCGCCATTGGCATCGCCCTCCATCGTGATGGTCGGCACGTCGATGACGGGAGCTGCCGCGAGCTTCTTTTCGAGGTCCTCGTACTTCGCTTCGCCCTGGGCGAGCCCGAGCCGCCAGCGGTAATTATGGATCGTGATCGCGACATGATCCTTGTTGTCCAGCGCCGCCGCGCTGCGGTCGAAAGTCGCGTCGTCGAACTTCCACTGCGGCGAGGCGAGCTTCCAGATCAGCTTGGCGAAATCATGCGTGTACTTCTCGTAGCCGGCCCGGCCGCGCTCGGTGGCGAAATAGAACTGGTACCACCATTGCAGCTCGGCATGCGGCGGCAGCGGCGCGTTGCCTGCGGCCTGGCTGGAGATCAGATAACCGCTGACCGACACCAGCGCGCGGCAGCGATCGGGCCACAGCGCGGCGATGATGTCCGCGGTGCGCGCGCCCCAGTCAAAACCGGCAACGACCGCCTTCCTGATGTCGAGCTTGTCCATCAGCGCGATGATGTCGGAAGCCATTGCCGCCGGCTCGCCGTTGCGCGGCGTCTCGCCGGACAGGAAATGCGTCGAGCCGTAGCCGCGCAGATAAGGGATGATGACGCGATAACCGGCCTTTGCCAGAATCGGCGCGACGTCGACGAAGGCATGGATGTCGTAAGGCCAGCCGTGCAGCAGGATCGCGACGGGACCGTTCGCAGGACCCGCCTCGGCGTAGCCGACGTTGAGGACGCCGGCATCGATCTGCTTGATCGCGCCAAACGACGCATTCGTTGCCGACGCGCGCGGCGCTTCCGATTCCGCGCGAGCGAGGCCGATCACGCCGAGCCCGGCGGCGACGGTTCCCGCGGCGACGCCGAAAAACCGGCGCCGGTGCTGATTAATGATCCGTTTCATGGTGCTACCTCGTTGATGGTTGGTGGTGGTACGTCAGATCAGCGCGACCGTGACGTCGATGTTGCCGCGGACGGCCTTGGAATAGGGACAAGCCTGGTGCGCCTCATCGACGAGACCGCGCGCGATCTCGCGATCGAGACCGGGAAGGCTGACATCGAGGCGTGCGCTGAGCGAATAAGCGCCGCGATCGAGCACGAGATCGATCTCGGCATCGATCGCGCATCTCCTGGGAAGCTCGATCTTCCGCTTGCGGGCCGCGATTTCGATCGCGCCTTCGAAGCAGGCCGACCAGCCGGCCGCGAACAATTGCTCGGGATTGGTGCCGATGCCTACGACGCCCGGCGGCGACAGCTTGACGTCGAGGCGACCGTCGGAACTGCGCGACATGCCGTCGTGTCGCGCGCCGCTGGTGTGGGTCCTGGCCGTGTAAGGCAATTGTGCCGCTTGCGTCATGGAGGTCTCCTTGCCGTCGCGCAACTGACTAGCAGCGGCTGGCGCAGCACACCCGTTTGGACTTGTGAGAAGTTGTGAGGACCAGGTTTGCAGGGCCTAACGAGGGCTGCGTCCGCGGTCTGATGCCGATGCAGCGACGGCCTTGCCGATCGCGATCATCTGGCTATCCGGTCCTGTCAAAGGACCGAGTTTTCGCCATGACCGAGCCGGCCGGCACCGCAACGGGAACATTATCGTCCGGGCCATTCACCGTGACGCCGCATGAAAGGCTCGTGACGCGCGACGGCGTCGCGCTCCAACTCGGCGCAAAAGCCTTCGATACCCTGATCGCGCTGATGTCGCGGCCGAACGAGGTCGTCGGCAAGTGGGATCTGATGGCGCTGGTGTGGCCCGGCCTGACCGTCGAAGACACCAATCTGCGCTTTCACGTCGCAGCGCTTCGCAAGGCGCTCGGCGACGGCAAGGACGGCGCACGCTACATCACCACACTCTCCGGCCGCGGCTATTGCTTCGTGGCGCCCATTTCGCAGGTGGAAATCCCGGCGGAGCGGCGCCCCGTTGCGCAAACGGAATTGCCGCCCGTGAAACTGCCGAACCGGCTGCATCGGATGGTCGGCCGCGACGACGCGATCGCCGCCGTCTCGGACAGGCTGATCACCTCACGGTTCGTCACGATCACCGGCCCCGGCGGCGTCGGCAAAACCGCGGTCGCCGTGGCGATCGCGCGGGGCTCGGCTCAATCCATCCGCTTATCGTCCAACTTCGGGATTGGGCCACTGCGGACGAATTATTGAGCTGCGGCGCGGAGACGGGTTGGCCACCCGACACGGACCAATGTTTCATCTGGATCCGACATGGCAAATTCGTACATCCCCCACGGCTTGTCTTCGGGTGATTGCCGAAATTCGCGCGCCGCAGCGTCAACACTCTCAAGGTAGAGATAAAGCCCGAAAGGATTTCTGCCCGGTATTAGCCATCCCTCGACTGCGTCCGTCAAATGCAGATATCCGCCTTTTGAGTTCGACAGCATGCGATATGTGTCGGGTTCTCCCGGAGCAGGCCTTTGGCTCTCCGGGCGCGTGAAGCCCAATCGATTGTAGAACCGCTCCGACGCATCAAGGTCATTACACGGGAGGATCGCGATCAAAGATCCGGAAGGGCCCATTCATGCACTCCGACTCAATGCAACAGGTCTCGTCCGCTCTTCTCAAGGTCCGAAATTTGTCACCTTTAAGGTTGAAGTTCGCATTGGGACAGCCAGATGATCGCTCCGAGCGAAACTGTTCATATTTCGAACGAGCGAAATCATTCCGCTCTGCCCTCGGCATCGGAGATCCGCAACTTTGGAAGGTGAACGCCCTACCCCGTCGGGGTGCCCTGCTTCCATTGACCGCCCGCGATCTTCGCGGCGGCGATCACCGCCTGTGTACGGCTCTCGACGCCCAGCTTCTGCAGGATGGCCGAGACGTGCGCCTTGATGGTGGCCTCGGAGACGCCGAGCTCATAGGCGATCTGCTTGTTGAGCAGCCCCTCCGACAGCATCATCAGGACCCGGACCTGCTGCGGCGTCAGCGTCACCAGGCGGTCGCGCAGCTTTGTCATGTCCGGGTCGGCGGCGGCCGACAGGTCGGTGTCGGCGGGAACCCAGACGTCGCCCTCCATCACCTTGAGGATGGCGTCGCGCAGCGTCTCGACGCCGAAACGCTTCGGAATGAAGCCCGAAGCCCCGAAATCGAGCGAGCGACGGATCGTGGCGCTGTCGTCGGAGGCCGAGACGATCACCACCGGGATCGCCGGATATTGTGCGCGCAGATAGATCAGGCCGGAAAAGCCGGAGATCCCGGGCATCGAGAGGTCGAGCAGGATCAGGTCGACGTCGGAGGTCTGTTCCAAAAGCCCGGTCAGATCCTCGAACGATCCGGCCTCGTCGATCCTGGCCGAGGTCAGGACTCCCGCCACCGCCTGCCGCAGCGCGTCGCGGAACAGAGGATGGTCATCGGCAATGACGAGATGTGTGGAAGGAGCGCTCATCGTTCTCTTGCTGTCGTTCGCGCCGGGCGGCGAGTCAACGCTGGGGGCAGCTCAATTCTTCCCTGAGCGGCCGTGGCATGCAAGTGCACATTATCCCTTTGCTGCAAAGGGGTTAATCCCGAGCCTTCGCGCATCAGACCGGCCCCCGATACCGCACGTTCAGCTGCGCGTCAGTGCGAAAGGCCGAAAGTCGTATTGGGGCGGGTTTCACGGCAATGTTACCTTGCGGGCAAGACCTGGGTTGATCTGGCATGGCCGGACATCCGGGGCGCGAGGAAACGATTTTCGGGGAGCGACTCAACATGTCGACAATGGCTGTATCTCAAGCCCGCGCCGGAGGGATGACGAAGGACGAACGATTCGTCATTCTCGCCTCCTCGCTTGGTACCGTCTTCGAGTGGTATGATTTCTACCTCTACGGTTCGCTGGCCGGCATCATCGGCGCGCAGTTCTTCTCGGCCTACCCGCCGGCCACCCGCGACATCTTCGCGCTGCTGGCGTTCGCCGCGGGCTTCCTGGTGCGTCCGTTCGGCGCGATCGTGTTCGGCCGCGTCGGCGACATCGTCGGCCGCAAATACACCTTCCTCGTCACCATCCTGATCATGGGTCTGTCGACCTTCATCGTCGGCCTGCTGCCCAACGCGGCAACGATCGGCATCGCGGCCCCGATCATCCTGATCGCGTTGCGCCTTGCCCAGGGCCTGGCGCTCGGCGGTGAATATGGCGGGGCGGCGACCTACGTCGCGGAGCACGCGCCGAACGGCAAGCGCGGCTACTACACTTCCTTCATCCAGACCACCGCGACGCTCGGCCTGTTCCTGTCGCTGCTGGTGATCCTGTTCACGCGCTCCGCCCTCGGCGAGCCCGAATTCGCCGCCTGGGGCTGGCGCATTCCGTTCCTGGTCTCGGTGCTGCTGCTCGGCGTCTCGGTCTGGATCCGGCTGCGGCTGAATGAATCGCCGATCTTCCAGAAGATGAAGGACGAGGGCAAGAGCTCGAAGGCCCCGCTGACGGAAGCTTTCGGCAACTGGCAGAACGGCAAGCTCGTGCTGCTCGCGCTGCTCGGCGGCGTGATGGGCCAGGGCGTGGTCTGGTACACCGGCCAGTTCTATGCGCTGTTCTTCCTGCAATCGATCCTGAAGGTCGACGGCTACACCGCCAACCTCCTGATCGCCTGGTCGCTGCTGTTCGGCACCGGCTTCTTCATCGTGTTCGGCATGCTCTCCGACAAGATCGGCCGCAAGCCGATCATCCTCGGCGGCTGCCTGATCGCGGCGCTGACCTTCTTCCCGATCTTCAAGATGATCACCACCAACGCCAACCCGGCGCTGGAAAAGGCCATCGAGCAGACCAAGGTCGAGGTGGTGGCCGATCCCAAAGGCTGCGGCGACCTGTTCAATCCGGTCGGCACCCGCGTCTTCTCTGCACCTTGCGATACCGCACGTGCCTATCTGTCCCAGTCGTCGGTCAAGTACTCAACCACGCCTGGCCCGGCAGGCTCCGGCGTGAAGGTGATGGTCAACGGCAAGGAAATTGCCTACGCCAACGCCAAGGACGGTAACGCGGCGGTTCTCGCCGCCGTGCAGGAGGCCGGCTATCCGAAGACGGGCGACGCCGGCATCGTGAAGATGGCGCATCCGTTCGACATCTTCCGTCCGCAGGTCGCGGCGGTCATCGGGCTGCTGTTCATCCTGGTGATCTTCGTCACCATGGTGTACGGCCCGATCGCCGCCATGCTGGTCGAACTGTTCCCGACCCGTATCCGCTACACCTCGATGTCGCTGCCCTACCACATCGGCAACGGCTGGTTCGGTGGCCTCTTGCCTGCGACCGCCTTCGCCATCGTGGCCTCGACCGGCGATATCTATGCAGGCCTCTGGTATCCGGTCATCTTCGCCTCGATTACCGTCGTGATCGGCTTGTTCTTCCTGCCCGAGACCAAGGACGTCGACATCAAGTCGACCTGATCGACAGCACCGATCGACAACACGAACCGGCCGCGGTCTTTCGCGGCCGGTTTTGTTTTGAGCTCCGGATTCTTTGTTTTGACGCGTTTTCTTCACGCGAACCGGTATCCACTTCGCTCGAAAACGCTCTACTGATTGCTGCCGATGAATTGGAGCACGACCTCGCGCCGGTGCGGACGCTTGCGGTGCTCGATCAGATAGATCGCCTGCCAGGTGCCGAGCGCGAGCTTGCCGTTCAGGACGGGCACCTGCAGCGACGCCCCCGTCAGCATCGTCTTGACATGCGCCGGCATGTCGTCGGGTCCCTCGGTATCATGCGTCCATCCGGCGTTCTCCGGCGCGAGCCGGGACAGCGCCGTGGTGAGGTCGACGAGCACCGAGGGGTCGGCGTTCTCCTGGATCGTCAACGACGCCGAGGTATGGCGGACGAAGAGCGTCAGCGCGCCGTCGCGCGCGCGGGCCTCGGCGACGAATTTCGCGGCTTCAGCGGTGAGATCGGTGAAGCCGCGCCCTGGCGTCTGCACGGTCAGCAGCGACGATGCGATGGTAGTGGCCTGCACTGACGATGGCGCCGAACGTGTGAGGCTTTTCTCAGTTGTCATTCAAACTCTCAAATCCTGCCCGACACGTCCTTCTGCACCCGGTTGGCCATGTCGATCAGCCGGCGCCAGGCCTTTTCCAGGAACGACATCACGCGATCGACGTCCTGGTCGCTCGGCAGCGGAATCTCGATCTTGCGATCGCCCTCCGCAACCTTCGGCTCCGTCTTCTTGAGCGGATCCGATTTGGGCAACGCCTCGTCGATCTTGCCTGATACGGTCGGGCCGGCCGCGAGCTGTCCCTTCAACTTCTCGACTTCGGCCTGGAGCCTGCCGATCTCGGCGTCCAGCGCAGAACGTTCGTCGGGCACCGCGTAGCAGGCCCAGCCGGCGCCGTTCCTGGTACAGGTCGAGACCGTGCCGGTGCGCGTGTCGAGCCGCAGCACGCCCTCGGGGATGGGAGTCATGCTGAAGCGACCGTTTTCGCTGTCGGGGGCCGGTTGCGCGGCACCGAGGCCGCCGCTGATGGTCATTGCCGCGACGAACGCCGCCGCCGCAAGCCATGAAGTTGTGGATGAATTCGCAGGTCTCATCGCGCTCTCCGCCACGACGCGCAGGTGGCATTCCGGCAGATTCTACACCCCGGCAAGACGATCTGCCGCCCAAAACCCCCACCTGACATGAACGATCGCGGCGGCCGCTTTGATCCCGGCAGCAGGGCGAAATGGCGATGGCATTCGCCGATCATGCGGAGAGCTGCTGCGGTGCGGCGTCACGCCGTGTACAGCGCCGCCGTGCACGCCAATATCGTCAAATAAATCAGATACATAATTGAAATCGACACAATCGTGACTTGGCTTGACTTGATTATGGGCCATCAGTATGGTCCGCGCGGCTTTTGAGGGTGGCGGGCGTAATTTCCATTCAGCCGCGTCGTTTCGGGTCTTCGTTGCATGGCACAGGGCACGGGGCACGGCGAGAATGGAGATCGCGATAGATCGTCCGAGGAAGCTGCGCTTTCCGAACGGCTCGGAAATCTTGACCAGCGGTTGTCCGAATTTCGCGGCCGCCACGTCAAGACCGAGCAACCCGCAGGTGACGGCGAAGACAGAGCGGCCAGAGCTTCGGCTATGGCGCTTGGTTTCCGGTTATCCTCCGAGTTGGTCGCCGGTGTCGTTGTCGGAGCGGGGATTGGCTGGGGGTTCGACCGCTTGCTGTCGACGTCGCCTTTCGGATTTATCGTGTTCCTGCTGCTGGGCTTCGTGGCCGGCGTGGTGAATGTGGTGAGAACGGCGGGCGCGGGTCAAAACAGGCGCGGTGGTTCTTAAGCGATCCGCACGGAGAGGAATGATCGTGCCGGCATCGCCGGTACGGGCCGGCCCGGCCGGCAGACCGAGACCCGCCGGCATTGCCCGGCAGACCAAGAGATGCCGCGCTGATGAAAATCGACCCGATCCACCAGTTCAACATCGAGCCTCTCTTCACCCTGGGCCATATCGGCAATCAAACGATCGCCTTCACCAATTCGTCGCTCTACATGCTGGTGGCGGTCGCGATCATCTCGATCCTGATGCTCGCCAGCGGCACGCAGCTGGTTCCCGGGCGCCTGCAGTCGGTCGCCGAGATCTCCTACGAGTTCGTCGCCTCGACCATCCGCTCGACGGCCGGCTCGGAAGGCATGAAGTTCTTCCCGCTGATCTTCTCGCTGTTCATGTTCATCTGCGTCTCGAACCTGGTCGGCATCATCCCCTACACCTTCACGATCTCGAGCCATCTGATCGTGACGGCAGCCCTGGCGCTCCTGGTCTTCTTCACGGTCCTGATCTACGGCGTTGCCAAGAACGGCCTGAAATTCTTCTCGATCTTCGTGCCCCACGGCGTCCCCGGCTACATCCTGCCGCTGGTGATGTTCATCGAGATCCTGTCGTTCTTCCTGCGGCCGGTCTCCCACAGCGTCCGTCTGTTCGCCAACATGCTGGCCGGCCACATCGCGCTGAAGGTGTTCGCGGGCTTCGTGGCCATGCTCGGCTTCTCGCTCGGCGCGCTCGGCTGGGTCGGCGGCGTGCTGCCGCTGGCGCTCACGGTCGCGCTGTACGCTCTCGAGATTCTGGTCGCGTTCCTGCAGGCCTATGTGTTCGCGATCCTGACCTGCATCTACCTCAACGACGCCATTCATCCGGGACACTGAGCAGTCCGGGGAATTTCCACCCAAAACCCAATCTTTCTTCCAAGGAGTCTAAAATGGATCCGGCAGCAGCAAAACTTATCGGCGCGGGCATCGCATGCATCGGCATGGGCGGCGCGGGCGTCGGCGTCGGCGTGATCTTCGGCAACTACCTCGCCGCGGCCGTTCGCAACCCGTCGGCCGCTCAGGGCCAGTTCGGCAACCTGATCTTCGGCTTCGCCGTGACCGAAGCGCTCGGCATTTTCTCGCTGCTGATCGCGCTGCTGCTGCTGTTCGTTCCGCTCTGAGGACGACGTTCTTCGCGCCGCTTCAACCGAAGCGGCGCGCATGACAGCAACAGGAGTACTCCATGGCTGAGAGTCATGGCGGGGCGAAGGGTCCAGCGGCGGGCGCCCATACCGGGGCCGAAGGCGGTCACGGTGGCGGCTTTCCGCCGTTCGAGAGCAGCACCTATGCTTCGCAGCTGGTGTCGCTCGCGATCTTCTTCGTCGTGCTTTATGTGGTCGTGTCCAAGCTCGCTCTGCCGAAGGTCGGCGGGGCGATCGAAGCGCGCCAGAACAAGATCGAGGGTGACCTCAACGAGGCACAGGCGCTGAAGGACCAGTCCGCCGCGGCGCTGAAGGCCTATGAAAGCGAACTCGCTGCGGCGCGTTCGCGGGCGCAGGCGATCGGCAACGAATCCCGCGACAAGGCGAATGCGCAGGCGGAAGCCGAGCGCAAGGCCCTGGAAGAGCAACTGGCGGCCAAGCTCGCCGGGGCGGAGAAGACCATCGCCTCGACCCGCGCCGCCGCCATGAGCAACGTCCGCGGCATCGCGGCCGATGCGGCAGGCCAGATCGTGCAGCAGCTCACCGGCGTCGTTCCCGACGCTGCGTCAGTCAATGCAGCGGTCGATGCGACGCTGAAAGGTTAGTCGAGATGTTCTTCGATCCTGAAACCTGGGTCGCCATCGCCTTCGTGATCCTGATGGTCGTGTTCGGCTATCTTGGGGTCTTCAAGTCGGCGATGAAAGCGCTCGATCACCGTGCCGACCGCATCAAGGCCGAGCTCGACGACGCGACGCGCCTCAAGCAGGAGGCGGCCAAGGTGCTCGCCGACTACAAGGCGCGCACCGCTTCGGCCGAGCGCGAGGCCGCCGACATCATCGCCAACGCCAGGAGCGAAGCCGAGCGCATCGCGATCGAGGCCAAGGCGAAGGTGGAAGATTTCGTCGCCCGCAGAACCAAGACCGCGGAGAGCAAGATCGCGCTCGCCGAGGCCCAGGCGCTGGCCGATGTCCGCGCCGCAGCCGCGGAGGCCGCCGTCCAGGCCGCATCCACGATCCTGTCGCAGTCGGTCAGGGGCCAGGTCGCCGACGATCTGCTCGCCAAGGGCATCACCGAGGTCCGGCAGAAGCTGAACTGACGGATTTCGCCTTCACCAATCAAGAAGCCGGCGCGATGAGCGCCGGCTTTTTTGTTTGTCGGGCTTGTTCTCGTGTCCCGCACGCGAGACCGACCCTACTTCTTCTTCGCCCGCGCCTTCGGCTCGGGCGAGAGCGCCTGCGGATCGAAGCCGACATAGAAGATGTAGGAATCAGCGTCCTTGGCCGAAGGCATCGGATAGGCCATATCCTCCGCGACGAAGGTGAAGGGCACGCTGCCGCCCTCCGGCATCTCGACCTTGGTCCGGTAGGCCTTGGAGGCGATCACCTTCTCGCCGACACCGCCCTGCACCACGGCGACGCGCAGGGGCACCTCGACGGTCGCAGGCGCGCCGGCGGGGCCGGCGATGACGCGGCCCTGGATGCCGATCCGGGCGGTGATATCGCCGCCATTGCGGGCGCATTCGCGCGCCATCTTGGTGATGGTGGCCTGGAAGCGGATCTCATTGCCGACGGCCGGCTTGCCGGTGACACCGACCGCGTAGGTGGAGGCCCCGGCACGCACCGTGACCTGCGGGCAATCGAGGTCGTCATTGGCCGCCGGCTGGCCGGGCGCAGGCGCCGGCTTGCTCTGGGCCGGCTCGTCGGAGCTGCCGCCGAACAGGCCCTTGAAGCGGTCGGTCAAGGACTGGGCCGCCACCGGCGAGACCGAGGCGAGCGCGACCGACAACGCCAGCACGGCCGCTGCCCGACGCGACGCATTCCGCGAAGACCGAAGCTCATTCACCATCGACACCCGTACTCCATGACAACCATCCGGCCGAGCGCCGGCCGGGCTTGCGCGTTATATCGCCAAAATCGGCGAACCCAAGGCGCAACCGGGTCGCCCCAAAGAGACTTTCACATGAATGGACGGACTCAGCCGCGGAAATCCTCGTGCAGCAGGCCGAACAGCAAATGGTCCTGCCAGACCCCGTTGATGCAGAGATAGCGGCGCGCCAGGCCCTCACGGGAGAATCCGCACTTTTCCAGCACCCGGATCGACGGCGCATTGGTGGGAATGCAGGCGGCTTCGACCCGGTGCAGATTGAGCTCGCCGAACAGCGTCGGCAGCAGCACCCGCAGCGCGGCCGTCATGTAGCCGCGATGGGCATGGGGCTTTCCGACCCAGTAGCCGATGGTGCCGGCCTGGACGATGCCGCGCCGGACATTGGCAAGCGTGATGCCGCCGACCATGGCGCCGTCGAGCTCGCGGAAGATCAGGAAGGGGTAGGAGCGGTCCCCGGCGATGTCCTCGGAATAGCGGCGCAGGCGGCGGCGGAAACCGGAGCGGGTGAGATCGTCCGACGGCCAGATCGGCTCCCAGGGCGTGAGGTAGTCGCGGCTGGACTCGCGCAAATGCGCCCACTGCAAGAAGTCCGACATCTGCGGCGCGCGCAGCAGCAGCCCGTTGCCGCGCGGCGCGAGGGCGGCGGGTCCACTGGATGGCAGGCGAAAGAGAGCCATGGTGATGCTTCCCGAGGCGGGTCAGCCCGTACGCGGCGGCTCCTAATGCAGCCGCGCCTTGGCGCGTGCCCGCGTCAATCCTTCCGCAAAAGACACCGCCGTGTCCAGACCCCTGCCACTGCCTAATGCGACAACCGCAGGCCGGCTCCGCGACAACAGAGCACGCGCAGCATCCCGGGTCGATTCGACACTGACGGCGTCGATCCGGGCCACCAGCTCCTCGACCGTCTGGGGCCGGCCATAGGCCAGCACGTGGCGGGCGAGCTGCTCGGCCCGCGAAGAGCAGCTCTCCAGCGCCATCAACAGGCCCGCCTTCATCTGCGCCTTGGCCCGCGCGATCTCCGCCTCGGTCAGAGTCTCCACCGAATCGTTCATGATGTCGACCACGACCTCCATCATCTCCGGCGCGTCGGCCGGATCGGTGCCGGTGTAGAGGCCGAAGAAGCCGGTATCTGTATAGGGGGCGTGAAAGCTGTAGATGGAGTAACAGAGGCCGCGCTTCTCGCGCACCTCCTGGAACAGCCGCGACGACATCCCGCCGCCGAGGATGTTGGTGAAAACTTGGAGCGAAAAAAGAGACAAGTCGCTCTGCGGCACGCCTTCGAGCGCCAGCGTCAGGTGCGCCTGCTCGAGCTCGCGATGCACCACCTTGGTGCCGCCCTTGCCGAACTGGGCTGTCTGCGGCTTCGGGCCCGGCGTCCCCTCGAAACTCGCAAAGCGCTGCTCGACCTCGGCAACCACCTGCTTGTGATCGACTGCGCCTGCCGCCGCCACGACCATGTCGGGGCCGCGATAATGCGTCGACAGATAGCCGCGCAGCATGTCGCGGTTGAAGGCGCGCAACGTCTTGGCCGTACCCAGCAGCGAACGGCCCATCGGCTGGTCGGGATAGCAGAGCTCGTTGAGATGCTCGAACACGACATCGTCCGGCGTGTCCTGCGCGGCGCCGATCTCCTGTACGATGACGTTCTTCTCGCGCTCGAGTTCGTCGGGCTCGAAGGCGGGATTGGCGAGGATGTCGGCGAGCACGTCGAGCGCGAGCGGCACGTCGGCCTTCAACACCCGCGCGTAATAGGACGTGGTTTCGGTCGAGGTGCCGGCGTTGAGGTCGCCGCCGACCGCCTCGATCTCCTCGACGATCTCGCGCGAGGAGCGCTTCGTCGTGCCCTTGAACGCCATGTGTTCCAGAAGGTGCGAGATGCCGTGCTCGTTCGGCTTTTCGTCGCGGCCGCCGACGCCGGCCCAGACACCCAGCGCCGCGGTCTCGAGATGGGGCATCTTGTCGGTGACGACGGTCAGGCCGGAGGCAAGCTTGGAGATCTCGACGCTCATCCGGCAACTCCCTGTTTTGCGGCGCGGCTGACCGACAGCACGAACCGCTCGACCTCGGCCTGATCGTTCTTCATCACCTTCCTGTGTTCGGATTTGGTCATCAAACCGTCGAGCCAGGCCGGCAGTTGCGGCCGCTGGCCGCAGGCCGCTTCGACCGCATCCGGGAATTTCGCCGGATGGGCCGTGGACAGCACGATGCTGGGAACCGTCGTGTCGGTGGTATCGCGGTCGGCGACAGCGAGCGCCACTGCGGTATGGGGATCAACCAGCTCGCCCGCCTCGCGCCAGGCGGCGCGGATCGCGGCCGAGGTCTCGGTCTCGTCGGCGCGGCCCGCGTCGAACTCCTCGCGGATCGCGGCCAGCGTCGCATCGGGCAGCACGAAGCGCCCCGACTGCTTCAGCGAATCCATCAGACGGCGCACGCCGGCGGCATCGCGCCGGCCGGCCTCGAACATCAGCCGCTCGAAATTCGAGGAGATCTGGATGTCCATCGAAGGCGACGCCGTGGCGTGTACCTCCCGTACCTCGTAGATGCCGGTCTTCAGCGTACGCGCCAGAATGTCGTTGACGTTGGCGGCGATGCGCAGGGTCCGCACCGGAAGGCCCATGCGCTTGGCGACATAGCCGGCAAAGATGTCGCCGAAATTGCCGGTCGGCACGACGAAGTCCACCGCGCGCGCCGGCGCCCCGACGGCAACGGCGGAGGTGAAGTAGTAAACCACCTGGGCGACGATGCGCGCCCAGTTGATGGAATTGACGCCGGACAGCGAGGTCGCGTCGCGGAAGCGATGGTTGTTGAACATCGCCTTCACGAGTGCCTGGCAATCGTCGAAATTGCCTTCGATGGCGAGCGCGTGGACATTGGCCGCGCCCGTCGTCGTCATCATGCGCTGCTGCACCTCGGAGATGCGGCCGTGCGGGAACAGCACGATGAGATCGACATTCTCCAGGCCGGCAAACGCATCGACAGCGGCGCCACCGGTGTCGCCGGAGGTCGCGACCACGATGGTGGTGCGCTGGCCGCGCTTGGCGAGCACATGATCCATCAGCCGCGAGATCAGCTGCATCGCCACGTCCTTGAAGGCGAGCGTCGGACCGTGGAACAGCTCCAGCACGAACTGGTGCGGCGCGATCTGGCGCAGCGGCACCACCGCCGGATGTCGGAAGGTGGCATAGGCCTCGTTGGCCATGCGGCCGAGCTCGGCGTCCGTGATCTCGCCGCCGGCGAAGGGACGGATCACGTCGACCGCGACCTCCCAATAGGGACGACCGAAGAAGCCGGCGATGGTTTCAGTCGACAGTTGCGGCCAGGTAGCCGGCACATAGAGGCCGCCGTCACGGGCAAGCCCGGTCAGCATCACATCGCAGAAGCCGAGTTCGGGGGCCTCCCCCCGGGTCGAGATATAACGAGTCAAACTGCCCTCCAAAGGCCGGCCGAGCCGGGCTCGATCCGCAAGCCTTTGATTTTACGAAATTACTTGTCAACAGCCAGAGGCTTTGGGCCACCATAAAGTGTTTTGTGGCATCGGGAAACCGCTTCGCGCCAAGACCTTTTCATCGACAAGGGCCGCTCAACGAAAAAGGCCACCCCAACGAAAAAGGGCTGCGGCGATGCCGCAGCCCTCTCTCCTGGAAGGTCTGTCGTTGACGTTTGCAGACCAGTTTGCCGGGCGCGGGTCGCGGACCCGCTAAAACTGTGGACGCAAGCTTTCGTCGCCTGTCACGAAACCGTCAAGGGCGAAAACGGCGAATGCGAGAAGATGTTCCTATTTTTCCCGTCACGGGTCGTGCACCGGGGAACGCCTCCGTGCAGCCGGTCGTCGCGTCTTGCCGCTATTTCCCAGGCAACGGGCGATTCAGGGAACGAATGCCACCTCAACCCATTGTGTCGGCGGTTGGGTGGCGGCGCGATCCATGCATTGCCCGGCTGAGCGCCGAGACCTGTCCGACCCGCCGAACCGGCAGCATCCTGGAGCAGCCGGTTCGGCGGCGGAAAATCAGTTCATTCCAATTTCCACCGCGATCCTGATCAGGTCGGAATGGTTCTTGGCACCCAGCTTCTGCTTGAGCAGGGACGTGGTGTTGGCGACGGTCTTGTAGGAGATACCGAGGGCCTCGGCGACCTCCACGATCTTGTCGCCTCGCCCCAGCAGGCGAAGGATCTCGAGTTCGCGCGGCGTCATCTGCGAGGCCGGATTGGCCTTGATCGCCGCGCCGGAAAACGTCACGGCTTCCGCAAGCTGCGGCGAGATGAAATTGTCCCCCGCGACCACCTTGCGCACCGCCTTGAGCAGGATCCTGGGATCATCGCCCTTGGAGACATAGCCCTGCGCCCCCAGCTCGACCGCCCGCACCACGAAGGCCGGGTCTTCGTTCATGCTGAACATGATGATCTTGGCGTCCGGATCTTCCTTGCGGATGCGTCGCATCAGCTCGAAGCCGGAGACGTCGGGCAGGCTGATGTCGATCACCGTGACGTCGGGCCGCTTGCTGACATAGGCGCGATGCCCGGATTTGGCGTCGGTCGCCTCGTCGATCCGGATCGAATGATCGGAAGCGAACAGGGTGCGGCAACCTGACAGCACCACGGGATGGTCGTCGACGATCAGGATCCTTGTCGCCGGCCTGGCAGTATCTTGCATCGCGCGCTCTCTCGTTTTTCGACTCATAGACCGACGGGAACAAATGGAAAGAGCAAATTCCGCCGATGCGCGTTAGAATCGACCTAATGTGGCAGCGACTCTCGTTCAGGGCCCAATTGTTTCTCCCTCTCGGTGTGATGTTCATCACGGCGTTGCTCATGGGCGGCGTCCTGCTGCATGCCTTCACGATCGGCCAGCTCGCCGAAGAGAACGAGCCGGCGCTGCGATCGACCCGGGCGGTGGCGGAGGCCCTGAACAGCGCCCTGCGTTCGTCCGGTAACCCGCGCAGGACCTTGGACGACTTCGTCCGGATGCTGGACACATCCTCGGATATCCAATTCCGCCCCGTGGGGGCTGGTTCACCCTCGTTGGCGCCGAGGCCTCTGCACGGCCCGCCGAAATGGTTCGTCGATCTCCTCACCATCCCGGACCTGCATATCGCATTTCCCGTTACCGTCGACGGCCAGCACGCCGGCAACATCGTGTTCACGCCAGATCTGTCCGCTGCTTTGTTCGAGAAGTGGGTCGGCTTTCTCGCGCTTTCCGGCTTCGTTCTCGCGCTCATCGGACTGACGGCGATCATTGCCTACGTCCTTGCGGGCTCGGCGCTACGCCCCCTGCAAGATCTTGGCGACGGTCTCACGCGGTTACGAAGCGGCGACTACGCAACGCCGATCCCGATAGCAGGACCACCGGAAATACGTCAAAGTTGCGAGGAAGCCAATGCGCTCGCCGCGACGCTCGCGCAACTGAGCCAGGACAATCGCGACCTGTTGCACCGCCTGGTGTCGCTCCAGGACGACGAGCGGCGCGATCTCGCCCGCGATCTGCACGACGAGCTCGGCCCGCTGCTGTTCAGCATCCGCGCCGGCACGATCGCGTTGGTCGAGGCCTCACCGCCGGTGGGATATCTCGGCAATTCGGCCCAGGAGGTGCTGCAATCGGTCGAGGCGCTCCAGCAGACCAACCGCCGCATCCTCGAGCGGCTGCGGCCGCTCTATATCGAGGAATTGGGCCTGGAGACCAGCGTGCAGACGCTGCTCCGGAACTTTCGCAAGCAGGCCCCGCATATCGGCCTGACGGCCACGGTCGATCCTGACCTCAACGGGATCGACGGGCCGCTGGCCCAGACCGTCTATCGCGTGATCCAGGAGGCGCTGACCAACGTGCTGCGCCATGCCGCAGCACGCAATGTCCATGTGCAGGCCGCCGTCTCCGACGACGCGCTCGTCATCGAGATCTCCGACGACGGCGCGGGATTTCCCGAAGACAACGTCTTCGGCCGGGGCCTGACCGGCATGCATGAGCGCGTGCGTGCACTCAGCGGATCGCTGTCATTGCTGCGTGCGGATGAACGAACCTATGTGCGTTGCCGTCTGCCGGTGCAGACGACGCGCGACGGGCCGGCGCAGAGCTAGCACGCGCAGCCGTGATGCGCGTGCTGTCGCGCCGGCACGCACAGCGTGCTGTGGATCTTGCCTTCCGCACTGAAGCGAAACGTGGCGTGAACGCGCAGCGAGCCTGCGACGGAATATTCGAGATCGACGCCGTTCGGCACGGGATGGATCTCCTCGAGACCGAAGCCGGCCAACGAGAATGCGCTGAGCCGCGGCCCCCAATAGGTCTCGAGCTCGAAGCGGCCGCGATAGCTCTGCGTGCCGTTGCAGGTGCATTCGACCTCGGCGTCGTCCGCATAGAGGTCGAGCAGCGTCGCGAGGTCGCCCTTCCTGCAGGCGTCCACCCAATCGACGACAATTCCCATCTGATCGAAATCGCTCACGGCAACATCCTGTCTGCCGCGAAATTTTGCGCTGCGGCCCAGGACCACACTCGTGAATGTGCGCCGAATAATATACCCCGGGCGATACCGGGTTCCTTCCGGGAACCTACGGGGAATTCAACTTGAGCGCCGTCCCTTCACCCAGACGCCGAAAGCGATCAGCACCGCACCGGCAAGCGCAAACCATGTGATGGCGTATTGCAAATGATCGTCCTTCAGATGCACGTCGAGCGCTCCGGGACGCGGAATGTTGTTGTCCGGCGCGGGTTGCTCGAGATCGACATAGAACGGCGCGACCGCGCCCCAGCCGAGCGTGCTTGCGATCGCCGCATGATCGCGCACGAACCAGAGCCGCTTGTCGCGATTCTCCGCCGGCGTCAGCCAGCCCGGCGCCTCGGGGAAGCGCAGATAGCCGGTGAGCGCGACCGCCTGCCCCGTGACGAGCTTCTTGACCGCTCTATCCTCGACGCTGCGGTCCTGCATCGTGTTCTCGACGAATCCCGCATCGATCACGACCGTCTCGCCGGTCGTAAGGCGCGCCGGCAGGAAGGCCCAGGTGCCGGGACCGGAGGCGTCCTTGCGCACGGCGGACCCGGGGGAATAGACCATCGCATCGGGCAAGGGCGCATAGGTCGCGGTGAAGCTGACGCGGCGGAATTCATCGAGCGCGGGATCGAGCGCGGCCCATCGCGCCGGCGACGGCAGGGCGACCGGTGCCTCCGCAAGACGCTCGGTGAGCGCGGCGATCAGCTCGTGCTTGGCGAGGCGGCGCTGCAATTGCCAGACACCGAGCGCGACGAACACCGCCATCAGGAAAAGCGTGAACAGCGCGAAGCCGGCCACGCGAGGCTTGCGCGCCGTATCGGTCATTTCGCGCGGTCGACCAGCCGGCCCGGCGCCGCCTTGTGGTGGAATTGCAGCGCGATCAGCAGCGACTTCATCGCGCGCAACGGCAACAGCGTGGTCGCCAGGATCAGCGGCAGCCACAGCACGGCATGCAGCCAGTACGGCGGCTGGTATTTGACCTCGACGATGAGCGCGCACGCGACAACGATCCCGCCGGCCAGCATGATGATGAAGATGGCAGGGCCATCGCCGCTGTCGATGAAGGCGTAATCGAGGCCGCAACGGTCGCAGGAAGGCGCCAGCGTCAGGAACCCCGCATAGAGCTTGCCCTGGCCGCAGCGCGGGCATTTGCAGGCGAGCCCCCGCATCGCACTCTGCAGGACGGTCGTCTTGGGCTCGGAGGTGTCAGAGGTATCGTTCATGATGAAAGAGTCTAGCATAGTTTCCGCCAAAGCTTCCGGCGGCCTGAAAGCGAAAGGGCGGCCCTGCGGCCGCCCTTTCTGATCGATCAAAGGTGGCTCAGTGCGCGCCGTGGGCCATGGTCTCGGCGCCGTGTCCCCAGACGTAGATGCACAGGAACAGGAACAGCCAGACCACGTCGACGAAGTGCCAGTACCAGGCAGCGAACTCGAAACCGAGATGCTGGGTCGGCGTGAAGTGGCCGGCATAGGCGCGGAACAGGCAGACCAGCAGGAAGATGGTGCCGACCAGCACGTGGAAACCGTGGAAGCCGGTCGCCATGAAGAAGGTCGCGCCGTAGACGTTGCCGCCGAAGGAGAACGCGGCGTGGCTGTACTCATAGGCCTGCACGCAGGTGAAGAGCGCGCCGAGCACGACGGTGAGGATCAGGCCGTATTTGAGGCCCTGACGATCGTTCTCGAGCAACGCATGGTGGGCCCAGGTCACGGTGGTGCCGGAGGTGAGCAGGATCAGCGTGTTCAGCAGCGGCAGATGCCAGGGATCGAAGGTCTCGATGCCATGCGGCGGCCAGGTGCCCGGCACAGCGCAGGCGCCGGCCGCGGTGCCGAGGCCGCAGCCGAATATCGCATCGCGGGTGGCGTGGACGGCGTCGGCGGGAAACAGCGCCGCGTTGAAATAGGCCCAGAACCAGGCGACGAAGAACATCACCTCGGAGGCGATGAACAGGATCATGCCGTAGCGGTGATGGAGCTGCACGACGCGGGTGTGGTCGCCCTTGTACTGGGCTTCCTTGATCACGTCGCCCCACCAGCTCGCCATGGTGTAGAGCACGCCGACCGTGCCGACCCCGAACAGAATCGGCGCGGCCGAGAACATGTGGTGCATCCAGGTGATCGCGCCGACCGCCATGATGAAGGCCGAGACGGAGCCGACCGCCGGCCACGGAGAGGGATCGACCAGGTGGTAGTCGTGTTGCTTGGTGTGCGCCGTTGCCATTTGCGGTCTCTCTCCTCAATCCCGTGCCTGTCCGGCACTTATCCCCTTGTGTCCAACCACCCTGGCGCGAGCCCGGCGATCAGAGATTTCCCTTGCGCTTGTCGTCTTCGCTGGCTGCAAGCGGCTTCACCACCGGATCGCGCACCGGATAGAACGTGTAGGACAGCGTGATCGTGTTGAGCCCGTCGTTCTCGTGATCGTCGGCGATCGACGGATCGACGTAGAACACGACCGGCATCTCGCGCTTCTCGCCGGGCGCCATGGTCTGCTCGGTGAAGCAGAAGCAGTTGATCTTCTGGAAATAGGATCCGACCGTCAGCGGCGCGACGTTGTAGGCGGCCTGGCCTGCGGTGGTGCGCGCGGCCTGGTTGGTCACGGTGTAGAAGACGGTCACGACCTGGCCGATATTGACCTCGATCTCGCTCTGCTCCGGCTCGAACTTCCACGGCAGGCCGGGCGCGACGTTGGAATCGAAGCGCACCGCGATCTTCCGTGCGATCGGACCGGTCGCCGGCGCCGAGGTCGCGACCTGGGTCGTGCCGTTGAAGCCGGTGGCGCGGCAGAACCAGTTGTAGAACGGCACCGCCGCGTAGGACGCGCCGACCATCAGCGCGACCACACCGCCGCAGATCGAGGCGACTAGCACGTCGCGACCGAGGCCCTTCCTGGCCTTTCGGTTCCGATTTTGCGATATGGTCGGCTTCTGATCCATCTTCCCTACATCGGCCGGACTAGCACGGCCGGACCCTTGACCATGGTGACGGCGAAGAACAGCACCACGAGCACGCCGAGCGCGAGCGCGATCGCGATCGAGCGCTGACGACGGCTCTTCTTCTGCGCCTCGGTGAGGACGATTCCATTGGGCTCGGGTTTGTCGACCATTACCGCGATCATGCGCCCCCTGCCATCGGAGCAAGCGCCCGGTACACGACCTCGGCCAGCAAGGTCGCAAACAGCGCGAACAGATAAAGGATGGAGAAGGCAAACAGCTTGCGGGTCGCACGCAGCGACTGGCTGCGCTCGCGGCGCAGATAGACGTTGATGGCGAGCACAAGCATGCCGGCGCCGAGGATCAGCGAGACGACGCCATAGACGGCATCGAAATAGCCCAGCGCCCAGGGCGCCGCGGCGACCGCGATCAGCACGACGGTGTAGAGCAGGATCTGAAGCCGCGTCGCGTCGGGACCGGCGACGTTGGGCAGCATCGGGATGCCGGCACGCGCGTAATCGTCCGAGCGGAACAGCGCCAGCGCCCAGAAGTGCGGCGGCGTCCAGAAGAAGATGATGGCGAACAGCAGCAACGGCTCGACGTCGACCGTGCCCGTCACCGCGGCCCAGGCCACCACCGGCGGCAGCGCGCCGGCGGCACCGCCGATCACGATGTTCTGCGCGGTCCAGCGCTTCAGGCCGATCGTGTAGATCACGACGTAGAAGAAGATGGTGAAGGCGAGCAGCGCGCCCGCGATCCAGTTGACGAGGATGCCGAGCGTCATCACCGAGAAGAAGGCGAGCGTCATGCCGAAGGCCATCGCCTCGGGACGGGTGATGCGGCCGCGCGGGATCGGCCGGTTCGCCGTACGCGACATCTTGGCGTCGATGTCGCCCTCGAGCGCCATGTTGAGCGCGCCGGAGGCACCGGCGCCGACGGCGATGCAGAGCAGCGAGGTGATCGCCAGCACCGGGTGGAAATGCCCGGGCGCCATCGCCATGCCGACCAACGCGGTGAAGATCACCAGCGACATCACCCGCGGCTTCAGCAGCGCGATGTAGTCGCCAACCTCCGCCTCGGAGATGCGGGGATTGAGGTCGATGGCGTTGTGGTCGAGGACGGACACTAGCTTTGACTCGCTTGTTCTAGATCCGCGGCGCCCGTGATGGGCGCCGCGGGAGACTGATTACTGCACGCGGGGCAGCACTTCGAACTGGTGGAACGGCGGCGGCGAGGGCAGCGTCCACTCCAGCGTGGTCGCACCCGCACCCCAAGGATTGTCGCCCGCCGGCACCTTTTTCGCGAACGCGTCGATCACGCAGTAGAGGAAGATCAGCACGCCGAAGCCGGAGATGTAGGAACCCACCGACGAGACCAGGTTCCAGCCCGCGAAGGCGTCGGGATAATCGACGTAGCGGCGCGGCATGCCGGACAGGCCGAGGAAGTGCTGCGGGAAGAACACCAGATTGACGCCGA
Organism: Bradyrhizobium sp. SZCCT0153; assembly: GCF_018129995.1. Lineage (GTDB taxonomy): Bacteria > Pseudomonadota > Alphaproteobacteria > Rhizobiales > Xanthobacteraceae > Bradyrhizobium > Bradyrhizobium japonicum_G. The sequence goes on along the minus strand of NZ_JAFCKS010000001.1, from coordinate 81,290 downwards.
CGAAGGTGACCCAGAAGTGCGCCTTCGCGAGCGTCTCGTTGTACATGTAGCCCGACATCTTCGGGAACCAGTAGTACCAGCCCGCGAAGATCCCGAACACCGCACCGAGCGACAGCACGTAGTGGAAGTGCGCGACGACGTAGTAGGTCTCCTGGAGCACGCGGTCGACGCCGGCGTTCGCCAGCACGACGCCGGTGACGCCGCCGACGGTGAACAGGAAGATGAAGCCGACCGCCCAGAGCATCGGGGCGCGGAACTCGATCGAGCCGCCCCACATCGTGGCGATCCACGAGAAGATCTTCACGCCGGTCGGAACCGCGATCACCATCGTGGCGGCGACGAAATAGGCCTGCGTCGCGCTGGACATGCCGACCGTGTACATGTGGTGCGCCCACACCACGAAGCCGATGCCGCCGATCGCGACCATGGCGTAGGCCATGCCGAGATAGCCGAACACGGGCTTGCGCGAGAAGGTGGAGACGATCTGGCTGATCATGCCGAAGGCGGGCAGGATCAGGATGTACACTTCGGGGTGACCGAAGAACCAGAACAGATGCTGGAACAGCACGGGATCGCCGCCGCCGTCGGGCGCGAAGAAGGTCGTGCCGAAATTGCGGTCGGTGAGCAGCATGGTGATCGCACCGGCGAGCACCGGCAGCGACAGCAGCAGCAGGAACACCGTCACCAGGATCGACCACACGAACAGCGGCATCTTGTGCAGGGTCATGCCCGGCGCGCGCATGTTGAAGATGGTGGTGATGAAGTTGATGGCGCCGAGGATCGACGAGGCGCCGGCCAGATGCAGCGACAGGATCGCGAAGTCGACGGCCGGGCCCGGATGGCCCGAACTCGACAGCGGCACGTACATGGTCCAGCCGGCGCCGACGCCGTTGGCACCCGGCTCGCCCTCGACGAAGGTCGACATCAGCAGCAGGCCGAACGAGGCCGGCAGCAGCCAGAACGAGATGTTGTTCATGCGCGGGAACGCCATGTCGGGCGCGCCGATCATCAGCGGCACGAACCAGTTGCCGAAGCCGCCGATCATCGCGGGCATGACCATGAAGAAGATCATGATCAGGCCGTGGGAGGTCACGAATACATTGTAGGTGTGCGTCTCGTGGAAGATCTGTACGCCCGGATACATCAGCTCGGCACGAATCGCGATCGACATCGCGGCACCGATGATGCCGGCGATGACCGCGAAGATCAGGTACATCGTGCCGATGTCCTTGTGATTGGTCGAATAGACGTAGCGTCGCCATCCGGTCGGATGGGCGTGCTCGTCATGTCCGTGGTCCTGGGCGTGATCGCCGTGTGCCGCTGCGCTCGTTGCCATTTTCAAATCCTGCCTTGCGTCCCATTCGGACCTTTGGAGGTCCCGCCCTTCATGTCGCGTTCAGTCCCCTTCAGCCGTCACCCGACGCTTACTGCGTCGGGCCGGCCACGGAGGCGAAAGTGCTGGTGCCGCCGCTCGCATATTTCTTCTTCGCGGTCTCGACCCAAGAGGCGAAGTCCTTGTCCTCCACCACGCGAATCGCGATCGGCATGAAGGCGTGGTCCTTGCCGCAGAGTTCCGAGCACTGGCCATAGAACATGCCGGTCTTGGTGGCCTTGAACCAGGTCTCGTTCAGCCGCCCCGGAATGGCGTCGATCTTGACGCCGAAAGCCGGCAGCGCAAAGGCGTGGATGACGTCGGCGCCGGTAACCTGGACACGAATCACCTTGTTGACCGGCACCACCATCTCGTTGTCGACACCGAGCAGCCGGGGCTGCTTGTCCTGGGCCATCAGCGAATCGAACTCGAACTTGCCGTTATCCGGATAAGCATAGGACCAGTACCACTGCTTGCCGGTCGCCTTGATGGTCAGGTCCGCCTTCGGCACGTCGAGCTCGAGGAACAGGAGGCGGAACGACGGCACCGAGATACCAACCAGGATCAAGACCGGAACGAGCGTCCAGGCCACCTCGATCAGCGTGTTGTGCGTGGTCCGCGACGGCACCGGATTGGCCTTCGCATTGAACTTCATGACCACGATCACCAGCAACGCCAGAACGAACAGCGTGATCAGGGTGATCAGCACGAACAGGAAATTGTGGAACCAGACGATGTTGTCCATCACCGGGGAGCCGGATTCCTGAAGCTTCCACTCCCACGGCGCCGGTTGCCCGAGCTCGGCGAATGCCGCACCGCCCGTCGCCAGCGTCAGACCCGCCACGGCCAATCCCAGCAAGTGCCGGCCCACCGGGCCCATCGACATCTTCATGCCGTTCGCGCTCCCCTAACGAAATCACCCCAAGTGCATTCCCCTATTTCCGGGAAACGCTTATTCGATCCGCCCGTCTGACAAACCGCCGCGCAAGAATACCTCTAAGAGGAATTGGGGCCAGATCGCTAGAACGCCGAAATCAAGCCTCTCAAACCATAATTCTTGATATATCGCAATGCAGTCTTGAGCCTCGTCTGTCAGCCATCACCCGCAAGATATTTCCTAGTAAGATCAGACAAAAATACCGTTTCCCGGGATGCTGTGGCTTGACAGCGGATTTGCCCGCGGTAGGCACTGGCAGATAGCCGCGCAGGAGCTTGATTCGTGCGGGCGATGGCGGTGTGGGCGGCGCGGAATTTGCTTGCGAATTGCCTTCAAGACGCCGTCATTCCCGTATCAGTCCGCCAGGCGCGAGCGACCCAGGCGAGCAGAGGGACCGACCCGATGGGGTTTTCGAAATGCATGGCAAGGCGGGCTAGCAGCCTCGCGATGCTGGCCGCCCTGCTGGCGGTGGTCGTCGTCCTGGCGCTCCCTGGCCTTGCCCATGCGCAGGGCGCGGTGCGCTCCGTCCATGGCGACTGGCAGATCCGCTGCGACACCCCGCCGGGCGCCCAGGCCGAGCAATGCGCCCTGATCCAGAGCGTGGTGGCCGAAGACCGCTCCAATGCCGGCCTGACCGTGATCGTGCTCAAGACCGCTGACCAGAAGAGCCGCCTGATGCGGGTGGTCGCCCCCCTCGGCGTCCTCCTGCCCTCCGGCCTCGGCCTCAAGCTCGACAACCAGGACGTCGGCCGTGCCGGCTTCGTCCGCTGCCTGCCCAATGGCTGCGTCGCCGAAGTCGTCATGGACGACAAGCTGCTCGGCCAGCTCCGCACCGCCAAGACCGCGACCTTCATCATCTTCGAGACCCCCGAAGAAGGCATCGGCTTCCCGCTCAGCCTGAATGGGCTCGGCGAGGGTTACGACAAGCTGCCGTAGGGCGCCCTTTTTCCGGATAAGCCGATCCCGTCATCGCGAGCCGCCCGCGAGCGGTTGCCGGCAGCCGCCTTTGATCCATCCGAACCGCAATATCGGTCGAGCGCGCGATGTCCGTGAGCGCCTAACTGGTCTCGCCACGGAGGAAGGAACGATGAAGGCGGCACTCGAACACTATCATGCCCGGATGCAGCGCGTGCTGGATCACATCGACCGGCATCTCGACGCTGATCTGGACCTGGAAGTGCTGAGCGGCGTTGCGGCCTTCTCAAAATTTCATTTCCATCGGCAGTTCACGGCGACCTTCGGGCTGTCCGTGCATCGCTATGTCCAGCTGGCCCGCATGAAACGTGCTTCCTACCTGCTGGCCTACACGGACGCCCAAAGCGTCACGGACATCGCGATGGATGCCGGTTACGATGCCCCGGATGCCTTCGCCCGCGCTTTTCGGCAACGGTTCGGGCAATCGCCGTCGTCGTTCCGCAACTCTCCCGACTGGGAGCCGTGGCTTGCGGCCTTCGGGCCTCTCGACAATGCGAGGAGCAAGCTCATGAAGACCTTTACCAGTGACGACGTGACGATACGCGACGTACCCCCCACCAAGGTGGCGATCATGGAGCATCGGGGCGACCCGGCGACGCTCGGCGCCACCATCCAGCGGTTCATCGCGTGGCGCAGGGCCGCCGGACTGCACCCCAAGACCAGTCCGACCTTCAACGTCTGGCGGTCCGAGCGGCGTCCTTCCTCGTCCGCCGCTTACAGCACGGATCTCTGTGTCGGGACCGACCGGCCGATCGAGGCGAATGGCGAGGAGATCAAGGCCGGCGAGATCCCCGGCGGACGCTGCGCGGTGCTGCGGGTCGTCGGCTACACCGACAATCTGGAACCCGCCGCGCTCTACCTTTACCGCGACTGGCTTCCGGCCAGCGGCGAGGAAGCACGCGACTTTCCGATCTATTGCCAGCGGCTGAGCTTCTTTCCTGAGGTGCCGGAGCATGAGACGGTCGCGGAGGTTTTCCTGCCGCTGAAATAGCGCCTCGGACGGCGGCTCGCCCTTTCGATCGCAGGACGCGGACGGGCCGCCGTCCACGCCAAGTCAGGCCATTTGATCGCGTGCACCACCCCGCCTCGTGTCGTCACGCCGGGCAACCCCATCCTATCGTTTCCGTAATGTGACGGCCCGCCCCTCGCGGAACCGGCGGGAAACCATTATCTTGCCCCACATTCTCCGATAATGGACGGACGCATGACCAACCCTGCCACATCCTCCCTGCTCGACCGCGCCAATCTCGACCGCGACCAGGTTCGCCACGAGATCGCGCGCGGGCTTGCCGGCGCCGACGACGGCGAATTGTTCCTGGAATACAGCCAGACCGAAGCGCTGATGTTCGACAATGGGCGGCTGAAGCAGGCGACCTACGACACCTCGCAGGGTTTTGGCCTGCGCGCCGTGAAGGACGATGCGGTGGGCTATGCGCATTCCTCCGACGTGTCGCTGCCGGCGCTGATTCGCGCCGCCGACGCGGTCGCCGCCGTGCGCGGCGGCTATTCCGGCAGCTTTTCCGCGCCGCCGCCGCACACCAATGTACGGCTCTATGGCGACGACAATCCGCTGGACGCGCCGGGCTTCGAGACCAAGGTGAAGCTGCTCGCCGAGATCGACGCGTATTTGCGCGACAAGGACCCGCGCGTGCGGCAGGTCAGCGTCAGCCTGGGCGCGACCTGGCAGGTGGTCGAGATCCTGCGGCCCGACGGCGAAAGCTATCGCGACATCCGCCCGCTCGTGCGCGTGAATGTTTCGGTCGTCGCCGGCCAGGGCGACCGCCAGGAGAGCGGCAGCAAGGGCTATGGCGGCCGCGCCGGCTATGCCGAATTCATCGAAAGTAAGAACTGGCGTGACGCCGCCGACGGCGCACTGCGCGAGGCCCTGGTCAATCTGGAATCGATTCCGGCCCCCGCCGGCGAGATGGACGTCGTGCTCGGCGCCGGCTGGCCGGGCGTGATGCTGCATGAGGCGGTCGGCCACGGCCTCGAGGGCGACTTCAACCGCAAGAAGACCTCGGCGTTCGCCGGCCTGATGGGCCAGCAGGTTGCGGCCAAGGGCGTCACCGTGGTCGATGACGGCACCATCGCCTCGCGCCGCGGCTCGCTCTCGATCGACGACGAGGGCACGCCGACCAACCGGACCGTGCTGATCGAGGACGGCATCCTGGTCGGCTACATGCAGGACCGCCAGAATGCGCGCCTGATGAACATGAAGCCGACCGGCAACGGCCGCCGCCAGGGCTATGCCCATGTGCCGATGCCGCGCATGACCAACACCTACATGCTCGCCGGTGACCGCGATCCGGCCGAGATCCTCGCCTCGGTGAAGAACGGCGTCTTCGCGGCGAATTTCGGCGGCGGCCAGGTCGACATCACCTCGGGCAAATACGTGTTCCAGTGCACCGAGGCGTACAAGATCGAGAACGGCAAGATCGGCGCGCCGCTGAAGGGCGCCATGCTGATCGGCAACGGGCCGACTGATCTGCATCGCATCCGCATGATCGGCAACGACCTTGCGCTCGATACCGGCATCGGCACTTGCGGCAAGAACGGCCAGGGCGTGCCTGTCGGCGTCGGCCAGCCGTCACTTCTGATGGAACGCATTACGGTGGGTGGAACGGGCGCATGAGTGTCGACAAGGTAACCGTCCCTGCCAAGCGGAAGAGCGGCGGCTGGGCTGGGCAGATCGTACAACTCGCCGGCATCGTCGCCGCCGTGTTCATCGCCAAGGGCGCGCTGGCCGAGCCGTTCTACGTGCCGTCCGGCTCGATGGAGCCGACGCTGTTGATCGGCGACGCATTGATCGCCTCGAAATTCCCCTATGGCTACGGCACCTCGTCGCTGCCGATCCAGATCAACCTGCCGGAGAGCGGCCGCGTCTTCGCGGAGACACCGAAGCAAGGCGACGTCGTCGTGTTCCGCTGGCCCGGCGATCGCTCGCAGGCCTGGGTCAAGCGCGTCGTGGGTCTGCCCGGCGACCGCATCCAGATGCGGCAGGGCCAGCTCTTCGTCAACGACCGTCCCGCCGAGCTGAAGCCGGATGGCGTTGGGGCTGCCGAGGACGACAATGGCGGCAGCGAGCCCGCCTATCGCTACGTCGAAACGCTGCCGAACGGCGTCTCGCATCTGATCTTCAAGATGCGCGACAACGGTCCGCTCGACAACACGCAGGAAGTGACGGTGCCGGCCGGCCATCTGTTCGTGCTCGGCGACAACCGCGACAATTCCGCGGACAGCCGCGTGCCCCTGCGCTCCGGCGGCGTCGGCATGCTGCCGATCGACAATCTGGTCGGACGCGCGGATGCCGTGCTCGGCTCCTGGGATCTCGGCATGCGCGGCCAGCCGGTGTGGACCTGGCTGTCCGGTTTCCGTCTCGCGCGGTTCTTCACCGCCGTGCATTGAGCGGAAGCCACTCACCTGACGATGGACCGCGACGAATTCCTCGCATTCGCGCTGAGAAATCCCGTCAATGTTTCGATCATCGACGAACTCGCGCGTCTGGCGCTGCCCGACGCATGGCTGGTCTCGGGATGTCTTGTACAGACGGTGTGGAACGTCCTCACGGGCCGCGCCGTCGATCACGGCATCGCCGACTACGACGTGTTCTACTTCGATCCCGACACGTCATGGGAAGCGGAGGACGCGGTGATCCGCGAGCTGCAAGCGCGCCTCGGGCATCTCGGCGCCAAGATCGAGATCCGCAATCAGGCACGGGTGCATCTGTGGTATTCGGCCAAGCACGGTCTGCCCTATCCGCCTCTGTCGTCCTCGACCGACGGCATCGACCGCTTCCTCACCCAAAACACCCAGGTCGGCGTCAGGCGCGCCTGCGACAGCCACGACGTCTACGCACCGCATGGCTTTGACGACATCGCGAAGCTGATCGCGCGTCCTAATCCAGGCCCGAATTTTTCCGCCGCCAGTTACGATACGAAGGCGGCCCGCTGGAAGGCGCTGTGGCCGGAACTCACGGTGATTGCGGCGGAGTGAAGTGCCGCCTACCGCACCACGCCCGACGTAAACCCCGCCTTCCGCCGTGGCGGCTTGATTTCCTTTTTCAGGAAGCAGCGGGCCTCGCGTCCGGCATAGCCGGGTCGCGCGTAGGTGAAGGCGCGGCATTTGTTGTCGGCGGTGCAGACGGCCTTGCAGGCCTCTTCGCCTTCGCCGTCCTTGAGCTCGACATTGCGCAAATCCCCACCGGGGCGATCGATCGACGTTTCCACGCCCTCGACGCGCGGCTCGATCACGCCGGCGCCACGCACGCCGGAAATGCAACAGCTGCCCGGAACGCGCAACGGCACCGTGTTCTTCAGCCAGCACACCGCCGAGCCGCCTTCGACATCGGGATAGCTGAAGCTCCAGGAGCGGCAGCGGCGGTCGCGCTCGCACAGCAGCGCGCAGTCCTCCGGATCGCCGGACGTGACCGGCGTGCTGAAATAGTCGCCGCCCGGGCGGTCGAACGCCGTCTGGGCGCGCACAGGCCCGCTCGCGACCGCGAGCGAAAGCAGCGCGGCGCAGGCCACGGCGCTTGCCATGACGGCCCCGGACAGGCGGCCCTTCCCCATCGGAACAGCTTTCGAGTTATTGACGACGCTCAGGTTTTTCAGCCGGTCATTTGATCGCCGCAAACCTGTATGGGCGATGAACGGCGCAGGTCCCGATCGTCGGCCTCTGCTCTAGAACGCGTATTCCGCGTAGGCCGGTTCCACCGAGCCGGCCCAGGGGCCGTTGAACTTTTCGAGCATCTCCTCGGCCGGGGTCCGGCCGGAATCGATGATGCGGTCAAGCGGCTCCAGATGCCGGGTCTCGTCGCGTCCGAGCTGGTCGATCCGGCCGCGCCGGCGCAAGCCGGCATGAGCCAGAACGAGGCATTCCTTGGCGATCTCGAACAGATAGCGGTCCTTGATCCGCGACTTGAAGCCGAAGCGCGGCACGTCGTCGCGCAGGGCCTGGCGCTCAGGCGCGCTCCAGTGCTTCACAAGGTCCCATGCTGCATCGAGCGACACATCGTCGTAGAGCAGCCCGGCCCAGAACGCCGACAACGCCGGCAGACGGCCCCACGGGCCACCGTCCGAGCCGCGCATTTCCAGATAGCGCTTGAGGCGCACCTCCGGGAAAATCGTCGAGAGATGGTTGGCCCAGTCCGACAGCGTCGGACGCTCGCCCGGCAGATTGTTGTTGCGGCCATCGAAGAAGGCGCGGAACGAGGAGCCCGACACGTCGATGTAATCGTCACCGCGCTTGACGAAATACATGGGCACGTCGAGCGCGTAATCGACATAGCGCTCGAAGCCCATGCCGTCCTCGAACGCCCACGGCATCATGCCCGCGCGTGCATTGTCGGTGTCGCGCCAGATCTCGGAGCGGAAGGAGAGGAAGCCGTTCGGCTTGCCTTCGGTGAACGGTGAATTGGCGAACAAAGCGGTCGCGACCGGCTGGAGCGCGAGCGAGACGCGCAGCTTCTTGACCATGTCGGCCTCGGAGGAGAAGTCGAGATTGGTCTGCACCGTGCAGGTGCGGTACATCATGTCGAGGCCGTACTGACCGACCTTCGGCATGTAGTTGGTCATGATCTTGTAGCGGCCCTTGGGCATCACGGGGATGTCGGCGCGCGACCAGGACGGCGTCATGCCGAGGCCGAGGAAGCCGATGCCGAGCGGAGTCGCGATCTCGCGCACCTGGGCGAGATGCGCCATCAGCTCGCTCTGGGTCTGGTGCACGTTCTCGACCGGCGCGCCGGAGAGCTCGAACTGTCCGCCGGGCTCGAGCGAGATCGCACCGCCGCCGGTGACGTCGTAGAGGCCGATGATGTTGCCCTTTTCCATGATCGGCTCCCAGCCGAGCAGGAGTTTCATGCCTTCGAGCAGCGCACCGATACCGCGCGGGCCTTCGTAGGGCACCGGACGGTGGCCTTCGAGCGTGAACGGCGTCTTCTCGTGCTCGGTGCCCATGCGAAATTCGGACGGGTCCTTGCAGCCGGCCTCGAACCACGCGACGAGCTCGTCACGCGATTGCAGCGGCGTCATATCGATCTGGTCTCGCGCCATATCAAACTCTAATCAAAGGCGCTTCGACCGAACGCGCGCGGGTGGCAGGGATGGTCCGCGAACCCACCGGTTGCGCGGACGAGCTGGTTGGCCGCGCGATCATCGCAACGGCGTGGTTTCGTTGACGTGGGCCGGCGGCAGCTTCATCTCGCCGCACGAGCAGCCGAGGCGGTCGAGCAGTCCGCTGAGCTTGACGGCATCCGCATCGGACAGTTTCGAACCGACATATTTCTCGATTGCGGCCGAATAGGCGCCCCACATCCGCTTCTGCAGCTCGCGGCCGGCTTCCGTGATCTCCACGAACTGGCCGCGCTTGTCGATCTTGCATTCGCGCCGCGAGGCAAGACCTTCATCGACCAGACGGTCGATCAACCGCGACGTCGAATATTGCGGGATCAGCATCTGCCGTTCGAGTTCGACCGGCCGGAGCTCGCCCGAGGGCGCCCGCGACAGTTCGAGCAGCGCGTCGTACCAGGCCAGCGGCGGGAACCCCGCCTTCTTCAGGTCCTGCTCGACGCAATCGAGCACACGGCTCTGCACCCGCATCAGGCGGATCCAGGCGGCAGTTGCCTCGGTCGATGGTTTGCGTTTCATGGTCCCGCTCAAGCTCGTCGCCCGTCTCTTACCCCATTCGATGCAGCTGCATCAATCTTGACTATTTCAAGCAGATGCATGTAGTCGTTCTTTCGCCCGAACCAAGCATCAAGAGGAGGAAATTCCATGAAGCTGTACTATTCGCCCGGTGCCTGCTCGCTGTCCCCCCACATCGCGCTTCTGGAAGCCGGCCTGCCCTATGAGTTGGTCAAGGTCGATATCAGGGCCAAGAAGCTCGAAAATGGTGAGGATTATCTGAAGCTGAACCCCAAGGGCCAGGTCCCTGCGCTGGGCCTCGACAGCGGAGAGATCGTGACCGAAGGCCCGGTCATTGTCCAGATGATCGCCGATCAGGCCTCGGCCAAGGCGCTGGCGCCGGCCCGCGACAGTTCGGAGCGCTACAAGCTCCTGGAGTGGCTCAATTTCCTCACCTCGGAGGTGCACAAGAGCTTTGGTCCCCTGTTCGCCCCGGCCCTGAACGACGAGGCCAAGGCGTTCTTCAAGGACCGGGTCATGGGCAAGCTGAAATACATCGACAGTCAGCTCGCCGGCCGCGACTACCTCATGGGCAAGCAGTTCACGGTGGCCGACGGCTATCTCTTCACGATGCTGACCTGGGCTGACCGGATGAAGTTCGACTTCTCGGCGATGCCTGATCTCGCCGCCTACAAGGCCCGCGTCGCGGCACGGCCGCAGGTGCAGGAGGCGTTGAAGAAGGAAGGGCTGATCCAGGCGGCCTGAGCCAGGGCAACAATGTCTGCCAAGGGCCGGGTCCATGATCCGGCCCTTTTTCTTGCCCCAGGTTGTTGCCTCGCGACGGCGCCAACGGATGCCGCCGGATCATCGTACCTGCACGTTATGATACTTATGAACTACTGTTCGTCAAAAGTAAGTGGTGCAGTCTTGTCACTGCTCGCAAAGCGGGCGAGCTTGTCAGAATTGATTGAAGATTATTTGCACTCTCATTGGAGTTGAGCTTGACGATTGCCTTCGTCCTGATCGTTGCGAGCGCATTGGTGGGGATGGCGACAGGTTATTTTTTCAGGATCTGGGCGCTGGTGGTGATTTCCCCGTTGATCGCGATCTTTTCCGCAGGCGTCCTCAAATATAACGAGTACGGCCTAGTCGTCGGCGTGACCATCATTGCCGCCTGCCTTGCCGTCTGTCAGCTCGCCTATCTGGCCATGACGTATCTGCTGTATGGGCAGGACGTCTCAGCTCATGACGAGATCAACGGCGAGCCACGCGAGCAGGGCGAGCGCAAGATCCGCGGCCAGAACGACTAACGCCAGCATTGCCCAAAACACCGGCCCCTTGCGGCGCAAACGCGCAGGCTTCTGCATCGGCAGCGGGCATGTTCGTGCGGAGGCAACCGCGTACTTCCCGGCGAGATCGCGACTGAGCGCGGTCTTCCGCAGGACCAAAGAGTTCATCAAACGCACTTTCTTATTTCGTCTTCAACCCGCCGATGGATCGGCAAGTGTCCCATCAAGGCTCGCAGTCCAAGTCGATTCATTCCGTGAGCAAAAGTAATGCCAAGGCCGAGCAAAAGAACGGCGCCGCTTTGACGCGCATATGACAATTGCGCGACATCGCGACGCCTTTAACTCTGGCACGGTCTCTACGCGAATTCTGTGACGGGTTCCACAAAGCGGAAATGATCCTGACGCAACCGTGATGGGACCGCCTGGAAGGACAAAAGGCCGGATCGATGATCCGGCCTTTGTTGCCTCAATATTTCGGAGGCGGAGCCCGGATGCCGCTGCGGGACATCCGGGCCAAGGTTGCGACTCAGGCCGCAGCCTTCTTCGGCGCGAAGCGGCCGTAGAAAGTTTCGCCCTTCGCCGCCATCTCCTCGAGAAGCTTCGGCGGCGTGAAGCGTGAGCCGTATTTGGCCTCGAGCTTGTGGCAAAGCTCGACGAATGTCTTCGCGCCCATGAAGTCGATGTAGGACAGCGTGCCGCCGGTGAACGGCGCGAAGCCGAAGCCGAGGATGGAGCCGACATCGGCCTCGCGCGGATCGGTGATGACGTGGTCCTCGACCGTGCGCGCGGCTTCCACCGCCTGCACCACCAGGAAGCGCTGCTTCAGCTCCTCGACATCGAGCGTGTCGGGGTCGAGCTGCTTCGGCTGCAGCGCCGAGAGGCCCGGCCACAGGCTCTTCTGGCCCTTGCCCTTCTCGGGATAGTCGTAGAAGCCCTTGCTGTTCTTGCGGCCGAGGCGGCCCTGCTTCTCGACCAGCTCCACCATCAGCTTCTTCTGATCGGGGTTGATGGCGTTCGGGCCGAGGTCGGCTTCGGTGGCCTTCATGATCTTGAGGCCGAGGTCAAGCGCGACTTCGTCCGACAGCGAGAGCGGGCCGACCGGCATGCCGGCCATCTTGGCGCAGTTCTCGATCATCGCCGGCGGCACGCCTTCGAGGAACATCTCGTTGCCTTCGGCGACGTAGCGGCCGACGCAGCGATTGGCGAAGAAGCCGCGGCTGTCGTTGACGACGATCGGCGTCTTGCCGATCTGCCGGACGTAATCAAGCGCCGTGGCGAGCGCGACCTCGCCGGTGTTCTTGCCCTTGATGATCTCGACCAGCATCATCTTCTCGACCGGCGAGAAGAAGTGGATGCCGACGAACTTGCCCTGGTCCTTGAAGCTCTCGGCCAGCGAGGTGATCGGCAGGGTCGAGGTGTTCGAGGCGAAGATCACGTCGGGCTTCATGTGCTCCTGCGCCTTGGCGAAGGTATCAGCCTTGACCTTGCGGTCCTCGAACACGGCTTCGATGACGAGGTCGACGTCCTTCAACGCGGCATAGTCGGCGGTGGGCGTGATGCGCGCGAGCAGGGCTTCCGCGTCGCCAGGCTTGGCACGGCCCTTCTTGATCTGCTCCTCGATCACCTTCTGCGCATGCGCCTTGCCCTTGTCGGCGCTCTCCTGGTCGCGGTCGATCAGGACGACGTCGAGGCCGGCGCGGGCCGAGACGTAGCCGACGCTCGCGCCCATGAAGCCGGCGCCGATCACGGCGATCTTCTTCACCTTGGTCGGCGGCACATCCTTCGGACGGCGCGCGCCCTTGTTCAGCTCCTGCATCGACAGGAACAGGCTGCGGATCATCGCGGCCGCTTCCTTCGAGCGCAGCACCGAGGTGAAATAGCGCGACTCCACGCGCAACGCAGCGTCGATCGGCAACTGCAGGCCTTCATAGACGCAGCTCATGATCGCGCGCGCGGCCGGGTAATTGTCGTAGGTCTCGCGGCGATAGATGGCGTTGCCGGCCGGAAACATCATCATGCCGGCCTTGGAGAACACCGGACCGCCCGGCAGCTTGAAGCCCTTCTCGTCCCAGGGCGCGATGGCCTTGCCGCCGCCCTTGATCCAGTCTTTCGCCGCCTTGACGAGATCGGCAGCCGGAACGATGGCGTGAATCAAATTCAGCGCCTTGGCTTTCTCGACCGTGACCGGATCGCCCTTGAGCAGGATCGTCATGGCGTCCTGCGGCGGCACCAGGCGCGGCACGCGCTGCGTGCCGCCGGCGCCGGGGAACAGGCCGACCTTGACCTCGGGCAGGCCGAGCCGCGTCTTGGGATTCTCCGACGCCACGCGATAGTGGCAGCACAGCGTGATCTCGAAGCCGCCGCCGAGCGCGAGGCCGTTGATCGCGGCGGCCCACGGCTTGCCGGAGGTCTCGATCGAGCGCAGCACCTGCGAGAAGCGGCGGCTCTGGTCGAACAGCATCTGGTTCGCCGCGGTCTCGCCCTGCTCCTTGAACACCTTTGCGTAGGCCTGGTTCATGCCTTCGAGCATGGACAGGTCGGCGCCGGCGCAGAACGCCTCCTTGGCCGAGGTGATGACGACGCCCTTCACCGCGGCGTCGGCCGTGGTCGCCTTGACGATCGCGTCGAGCTCGCTGGTCGAGGTCTCGTCGAGCACGTTCATCGAACGGCCCGGGATGTCCCAGGTGACGAGCGCGATGCCGTCGGCATCGGTCTCGACCTTGAAGTTGTTGTAAGCCATGTTGGTTGCTCCCTACCCTTAAACGCGCTCGATGATGGTGGCGGTGCCCATGCCGCCGCCGATGCACAGCGTCACCAGTGCGGTCGCCTTGTTGGTGCGCTCGAGCTCGTCGAGCACGGTGCCCAAAATCATCGCGCCGGTGGCGCCGAGCGGATGGCCGAGCGCGATGGCGCCGCCATTGACGTTGATCTTGGCGTTGTCGATGTCGAAGGCCTGGATGTAGCGCAGCACGACGGAGGCGAAGGCCTCGTTGAGCTCGAACAGGTCGATGTCCGACTTCTTCATGCCGGAGCGCGCGAACAGCTTTTCGGTGACGTCGACCGGGCCGGTCAGCATCATTGCGGGCTCCGAGCCGACGTTCGCAAAGGCGCGGATTTTCGCGCGCGGCTTCAGGCCGTATTTCGCGCCCGCCTCCTTGCTGCCGAGCAGCACGGCGCCGGCGCCGTCGACGATGCCCGACGAATTGCCGGCGTGGTGCACGTAATTGACGCGCTCGATCTCCGGATGCGACTGCACCGCGACGCCGTCGAAGCCGCCCATCTGCGCCATCATGGTGAAAGACGGCTGCAGCTGCGCCAGCGACTGCATCGTCGTGGTGGGACGCATGTGCTCGTCCCTGGCGAGGATGGTGAGGCCGTTGATGTCCTTCACAGGGACGATCGACTTGTCGAAGCGGCCTTCGTCCCAGGACTTCGCCGCGCGCTGCTGGCTCTGCACCGCATAGGCATCGACGTCGTCACGCGAGAAGCCGTATTTGGTGGCGATCAGATCAGCGGAGACCCCCTGCGGCATGAAGTAAGCCGGCACGGCCATCGAGGGATCCATCGGCCATGCGCCGCCGGAGGCGCCGATGCCGACGCGGCTCATCGATTCGGCGCCGCCGCCGATCACCAGATCATGCTGGCCGCTCATCACTTGCGCGGCGGCGAAGTTCACGGCGTCGAGGCCGGAGGCGCAGAAGCGGCTGATCTGCACGCCGGGCACGGCTTCGCCGAGGCCTGCCTTGAGCGCGGCAAAGCGCGCGATGTCGCTGCCGGCTTCACCGACCGGGTCGACCACGCCGAGGATGACGTCGTCGACGGAATCCTCAGGCAAATTGTTGCGGTCCTTGAGCGCCTTCAGCGGCACGGTGGCGAGCGCGAGCGCCGTGACTTCGTGCAGCGAACCGTCAGCCTTGCCGCGGCCGCGGGGGGTGCGGACGTGATCATAGATATAGGCATCTGCCATGGGAGCCTCCTGATTGCAGTTATGTTGGTGGCGACCGCGGCGCGGTCGCAATCATTGGTGAAGCGGGAAGCCTCAGAACGCTTCCGCCGGCAATTCCATGATGGTGGCGCAGCCGGCCTGGATCCGCGCAAGATTGGCGGCGGTCTCCGGCAGCATCCGCTCCATGAAGAAGCGCCCGGTGACGAGCTTGGTGGAGAGATAGGGCGTCGCCCCGCTCTCGGCAATCTTGGCATTCGTCACCTTCGCCATCTTCGCCCACATGTAGCCGAGCGCGACGAAGCCGAACAAATGCAGGTAATCGGTTGCGGCGGCGCCGGCATTGTCCGGCTTTGCCATCGCGTTCTGCATCAGCCAGGTGGTGGCCTGCTGGAGATGGCCGAGCGAGGCCGAGAGCGGGGTGATGAAGGGTTTCATCGCCTCGTCGCCGCCGTTCTCCTTGGCGAAGGCCATGACCTCGCCGAAGAAGGCCATGATGGCGCGGCCGCCGTCGCGCGGCAGCTTGCGGCCGACGAGGTCCAGCGCCTGGATGCCGTTGGCGCCTTCGTAGATCATCGCGATGCGGGCATCGCGCACGAACTGCTCCATGCCGTGCTCGGCGATGTAGCCGTGGCCGCCATACATCTGCTGCGCCTGCACCGCGTTGGCGAAGCCGTAATCGGTGAGGAAGCCCTTCAGCACCGGGGTCATCAGGCCCATGTGATCGTCGGCGGCCTGGCGGTCCTTGGGATCCTCGGAGCGATGGGCGACGTCGCTCTTCAGCGCGGTCCACATCACGAAGGCGCGCGCTGCCTCGTTGAAGGCGCGGATCGACAGCAGCGTGCGGCGCACGTCGGGATGCACGATGATCGGATCGGCCGCCTTGTCCGGCGCCTTGACGCCGGTGAGCGAGCGGCCCTGGATGCGATCCCGGGCATAGGCGACCGCGTTCTGATAGGCCACCTCGGACTGCGCGAGGCCCTGCACGGCGACGCCGAGCCTGGCCTCGTTCATCATCACGAACATGCCCTGCATGCCCTTGTTCTCTTCGCCGATCAGCCAGCCGGTGGCGCTGTCGTAGTTCATCACGCAGGTGGAGTTGCCGTGGATGCCCATCTTGTGCTCGATCGAGCCGCAGACCACGCCGTTGCGGGCGCCGACCGAACCGTCGGCATTGACCAGGAATTTCGGCACCACGAACAGCGACACGCCCTTGATGCCGGCCGGCGCGCCCTCGATAC
Organism: Bradyrhizobium sp. SZCCT0153; assembly: GCF_018129995.1. GTDB lineage: Bacteria > Pseudomonadota > Alphaproteobacteria > Rhizobiales > Xanthobacteraceae > Bradyrhizobium > Bradyrhizobium japonicum_G. Next base: position 64,913 of record NZ_JAFCKS010000001.1, on the reverse strand, counting down.
GGGCGAGCACGAGGTGGATGATGTTGGGGGCGAGGTCATGCTCGCCGGCCGAGATGAAGATCTTGGTGCCCGTGATCTTGTAGCTGCCGTCGGCCTGGGGCACCGCCTTGGTGCGGAGCATGCCGAGATCGGTGCCGCAATGCGGCTCGGTCAGGTTCATGGTCCCGGTCCACTCGCCCGCCACCATCTTCGGCACGTAGGTCTGCTTCTGCTCCGGCGAGCCGTGCACGATCAGCGCGGCGGTCGCGCCCATGGTGAGGCCGCCATACATCGAGAACGCCATGTTGGCGGATATCTGGAATTCGTTGACCGCCTGGCTCAGCGTCACCGGCAGCCCCTGCCCTCCGAACTCGGTCGGGGCCGACAGACCGAGCCAGCCGCCCTCGGCGACCTGCTTGAACGCGTCCTTGAATCCTTTCGGCGTGGTGACGCTGCCGTCGTCAGCGCGCTTGCAGCCTTCGAGATCGCCCACACGATTCAGCGGCTGGAGCACTTCCTCGGCAAGCTTGGCCGCTTCTCCCAGGATCGCCTCGCGCACGTCGCTCGACGCATCGGAGAAGCCGGCCAGATTGTCGTAGCGGTCGATCTGGAAGACGTCGTTGAGCAGGAAGTTCACGTCTTCGACGGGGGCTTTATAGATCGGCATGGTGGTCTCCCGGCATAACCTTGAAGTAGTTGGGCCTCGAAGTGGTTTCTACGATTGGGCGGCAAGCTGCTCCGCCATCAGGCGATGCAGCATGTTGATCGCCTTGAGCGGACGCACCATCACCTTGAAATGCGTGATGCGTCCCTCGGCATCGAAGGTGATGATGTCGACACCGTTGATCTCGATGCCGTCGATCATGGTCTTGAACTCGAGCACGGCGCCGCTGGTGCTCTTCCATTCCCCGACATAGGTGAAGCCGGGACCGCCGAGCACCTTCTCGGCGCTGGCGAGATATTTGAAGGTGATGTCGCGGCCGCGCTGCGGCGAATGCACGACGGGGCTTTCGAAGACGGCGTCGGGATGCAGCAGGTCCCACAACGCGGCGCGGTCGTGGGACTTCATGTACCCGTACCAGGAGTCGAGGCCGGTCATTGTCAGGGTGCCTCCCTAAAGGGCCTTGGCAAAAAACGCGAAAACAACCCCATGCACAGTAGCGCGAAGGCTGATTCCGTTGAGGTTGTTGGGGCGGTGCTGGCCCTCTTTCCGGGGCTACCTCATATGCACATTGACGCATATGCGCCGATGCGCATAAAGTCAAGCTGGTTGGTTAATGTCGATGAAGAGAGGCCGATGCCATGGCGCTGGGCGACGCGATCCTCGCATGCCTGACGGAACGGCCGATGACGGGCTACGAGCTCGCCAAGACGTTCGACTCCTCGATCGGCTTCTTCTGGAAGGCCGACCACCAGCAGATCTACCGCGAGCTCTCCAAGCTGCGCGACCGCGGCTACATCCAGGGTCGCGAGGTCGTGCAATCGGGCAAACCCAATAAATTGATCTATACGCTGACTCCCGAGGGCCGAACAGCTCTGCGGCACTGGGCCGCGCGGCCAAGCACCCCGCCGTCGATCAAGGACGACCTCCTGGTGCGGCTGCATGCGCTCGACAGCATCGAGATCGAACCCATGCGGACCGATTTGATGGCCCGGCTGGAGCACCATCGCGACCGGCACGACAATTACGAGCGGATTCTCAAGAAACGTTTTCCGGAAGGGACGGCGTCGGGCGTGCTCGACCTCGGCAATCTGCTCCTGCTTCAGCTCGGCGCCCGGCATGAGCAGCTGGTCGCCGATTTTTGCGAAGAGGCTCTCGAGGCGTTGTCGGCGATGAGCGGCAAGGGCACCGTGGTGCCGCTCGATGACGGCAAGCGCGAGGGGAAGGGCTGAGGGCACGCAAGCGGGAGAGGTCCGCCCCTGGGTTCCCGCCGCCCAACTTTAAGACACCGTCAACCGGTTCCTTAACCCGTTATTTACCGTAACAGACAAAAGTCGGTTTTCGAGGCAGACGACCCGCGCCAAATCCGATTGTCTTGCAACCGGCACGCGAGGGGAGACTGGAGGCGCCGGGTGGGGCGCCGGAGTCGGAACCGGACAGAGTCATGAATTCGCGCGTATCGTGGAGTGCTGACGGCATCGATCCATCCGTCCGGGAGCGGGCCGAAGCCGCTGCGCGTCGTGCCGGCATGTCACTCAACGATTGGCTGAACTCCACGCTCGGCGAGACTGCCCCGCCGAACTTTCGCGGACCTCACGACCAGCGTCCGCAACCTCCGAACGTTCCGAGCCAGGCCGCGAGTCAGGAAAGCCGCGAAGTCGCCGACATCCACCAGCGGCTCGACGCGATCACCCAGCAGATCGAACGGATTTCAAAGCCCGCGCCGCGCCAGGAGGTCTCGCGCGAGCAGGGCGTGGCACGCCAGCTCAACGACGCAATCTCGCGGCTCGACGCGCGGCTGTCGCAGATCTCGAAGCCGCCGCAGTCTCAACCGCAGCAGCCTCAGGTCCCGCGCACCGCTCCAATCGACGCGCGCCAGCGCCAGGCCGACGCGGTCGAGCGCGCGGCAGCGCAGGTCTATCGCAATTCACCGCCCCTGAGCCCCGCTTCCTTCGACGTTGCCGTCGCCGAGATCACGGCACGGCAGAGCGAGCTCGACGGCTTTGCGCCGCGGCAGATGCCGCCGCGCGCCGCGCCGTCGATCGCACCCGCGGCGGCTCCTTTCGTGGCCCCGATAGCGCCGCCCCCGCCGGCCTACGCGCCGCCGCCACCGCAGCCGGGGCCGGATTTCTCCGCGCTCGAGCGCCATCTGCTCAAGATCACGAGCCAGATCGAGTCGCTGCAGCGCCCTGACAATACCGAGCAGGCGATCAACGCCTTCCGCAGCGAGCTTGCGGAGATCCGCCACGCCATCACCGAGGCGATGCCGCGCCGTGCGATCGAATCGATCGAGAACGAGATTCGCTCGCTGCACCGGCGCATCGACGAGACCCGCTCCAACGGCACCGACGGTCAGGTCCTGTCCGGCATCGAGCACGCGCTGTCCGACATCAAGCAGGTGCTGCGCACGCTGACGCCGGCCGAGCAGCTCACCGGCTATGACGAGGCGATCCGCAATCTCGGCGCCAAGCTCGATCTGATCCTGCGCGCCAATGACGATCCGTCGACAGTGCGCCAGCTCGAAGGCGCGATCTCGGCGCTGCGCAGCATCGTGTCCAACGTCGCCTCCAACGAAGCGCTGGCTCGGCTCTCGGAAGACGTACAGCTGTTGTCGTCCAAGGTCGACCAGGTCACCCGTTCGTCCGGCAACGGCGACAGTTTTGCCGTGCTGGAGCAGCGCATCGCGGCGCTCACCGCCGCTCTGGAAACGCGCGAGCGGCCTCAGCCATCCGAGAGCACCGAGCATCTGGAAGGCGCGATCCGTGCGCTGTCGGACCGTTTCGACCGCATGCAGGTCGGCAACGATTCCGCATCGACGTTCGCGCATCTCGAACAGCGGGTGTCGTATCTGCTGGAGCGGATCGAGGCCGCCTCCGATCCGCGCAACGGCAATCTCAGCCGCGTCGAGGACGGGCTGCATGACATCCTGCGGCACCTGGAACGCCAGCAGGCGACCTATTCCGCGCTGGCCGAGAGCCGCAACTCCACCCCGCCTTCCGATTCCGGCGTGGTGGATATCGTCAAGCGCGAGCTCTCCGACATCCGCTTCAGCCAGGCCGAGACCAACCGCACCACCCAGGACTCGCTCGAAGCCGTTCACAACGCACTCGGCCACGTCGTCGACCGCCTCTCGATGATCGAGGGCGATCTGCGCGCGGTGCGCACGGCGCCGTCAGCCCCTGCGCCGCAGCCGATGCCCATGCCGATGGCCGCTCCCATGGCCGCTTCCTTGGCCGCTCCCTTGGAGCCCGCGCCGATGGCGCTCGAGCCGCGGCAGCAAGCGCAGCAGCAGCCGAAATACGATCCGAAGCCCGAGCTGCCGAACCCCGCTGCCGCGCAACACGCACCCCCGGGCGCCTTCGTCGCTGCGCCGCGCGAATTCCACGCCGCTGCCGCCCCCGCGGCGCCGCCGCCGATGCCGATGGCGCCGCAAGCCGCGCCGCCTCTACCGCCGCGCGCGATCAGCGAGATCCTGGAGCCGCATACGGCGCCCGCACGCGCCGTGCTCGCGCCCGAATTGCCGCCGGATCATCCGCTCGAACCGGGCACACGGCCGGGCGCACGCGTCGCCACGCCGTCGGAGCGGATTGCCGCCTCCGAGAGCGCGATCAGCGAAATTCCCGCCGCGCCGAAGGAGCCGGTGTCCTCATCGAGCTTCATCGCAGCCGCGCGCCGCGCGGCGCAGGCCGCCGCCGCGCAGCCGCCCGAGAAGCCGGCCCGCGGCGCCAAGGCCGCAATCGCCCGCGCCAAGGACAAGGGCCAGGAAGGCGGCTCGACCATCACCTCGAAGATCCGCTCGCTGCTGGTCGGCGCGAGCGTGGTCGTGATCGTGCTCGGCACCTTCAAGATGGCGATGAATCTGCTCGACGGCGGCAGCGCGCCGCCGGCACCGCAGGCGATGGAGAATTCCTCGCCCGCGCCGCAGGCACCGCCGCCGGTCGAGACAAAGCCGTCGGCGCCTGAGCAGATCACACCGTCGATGACCTCACCGACGCCGATCGGAAAGCAATCGCAGAACAACGCCGCGCCGGCCCTGCCCGCGAATGCCGGCAACTCGGCCTCGGTCGAAATTCCGCCGGCGCCTGCCGCAGCCCCGCAGCCTGCCTCCAGCGACGTCACCGGCGCGCTGTCGGGCACGAGCCGCGCGAAACTCGCCATGATCCAGGTGCCGCCGAGCGAAAAACTGCCTGACGCCATCGGCGGCCCGGGCTTGCGCAGCGCTGCGATGAAGGGCGATGCGACCGCGGCCTACGAGATCGGCGTGCGCTTTGCCGAAGGCAAGGGCGTCGCTGCGAATTACGACGAAGCCGCCAAATGGTACGATCGCGCGGCGCAGGCCGGCGTGGTGCCCGCGACCTTCCGCCTCGGCACGCTCTACGAGAAGGGCCTCGGCGTGAAGAAGGACGCCGACATCGCCCGCCGCTACTACGCGCAGGCCGCCGAGCGCGGCAACGCCAAGGCGATGCACAATCTCGCGGTGCTCGACGCCGATGGCGGCGGACGCGGCGCCAATTACAAGAGCGCGGCGCAATGGTTCCGCAAGGCGGCCGATCGCGGCGTCGCCGACAGCCAGTTCAACCTCGGCATCCTCTATGCCCGCGGGATCGGTGTGGAGCAGAACCTCGCCGAATCCTACAAATGGTTCACCCTCGCGGCCGCGCAGGGCGATGCGGATGCGGCGGGCAAGCGCGACGACGTCGCCAAGCGTCTGGACCCGCAATCGCTGGCCGCAGCCAAGCTCGCGATCCAGACCTTCAGCGCCGAGCCGCAGCCGGATGATGCGGTCAATGTTCCGGCCCCGAATGGTGGCTGGGACAGCGCGCCGCAGGCGAACGCAAAACCGGCGGCCAAGCCGGTCGCAACCAAGCGCGCGGCCTCCGCCGCGCATTAAATCCGGACAGCGGATCAAACCAGCGGGCCGCGGGCTCGGTGCACCTCTCTCGCTTGCGGGAGAGGTCGGCGCGTAGCGCCGGGTGAGGGCTTTCTCCTCTTGGGGATTCTCGATTGAGGAGACACCCTCTCCCCAACCCTCCCCCGCAGGCCGGGGCTATCGCATATGACAGCGGGAGGTTTCCGAAAGAGCTCGGCCTGCATGGTTCGAGACGCCCGCTTTGGCGGGCTCCTCACCATGAGGGTCTGATATCTCACCGCAAAACGCGACCTCATCCTGAGGGCCCGCCGTAGGCGGGCGTCTCGAAGGATGGGCCGCAAGCAAGCTGCCAGCCACGCTTTTCTTCATATGCGATAGCCCCGCCCCGCAGGCGGGGGAGGAAGCGCACCTTCTCCGTAGCAACCAAGTTTATTCCGCTCGAGCGCTCACCCGCCACATTCACCACGCCCGAAATTCCTGGTCCCTCCCGGCGGCGAATTCCGCTATTGAGGGACGCGGCAATCGTTCTGCCCTCCTGCGAGCATTCCGCGCAATCGATCCGTCTCGCCGGAGCGTGGTCCTTCGATGCAGCTCTATCTCCCCATCGCCGATCTGCCGGTCAACGTCTTCCTGGTGCTGGCGATGGGCGCCGCGGTCGGCTTCGTCTCCGGCATGTTCGGAATCGGCGGCGGCTTCCTGATGACGCCGCTGCTCATCTTCATCGGCATCACGCCGGCGGTCGCGGTCGCCTCCGTCGCGAGCCACATCGCGGCGTCCTCGTTCTCCGGCGCGCTCGCCTATTGGCGGCGACGCGCGATCGATCCCGCGCTGGCGAGCGTGCTATTGTGCGGCGGCGTGACCGGGACGGCGCTCGGGGTGTGGACCTTCACGCAGCTGCGCGCGCTCGGCCAGCTCGACCTGATGATCGCGCTGTCCTATGTCGTGCTGCTCACCACGGTCGGCAGCGTGATGTTTTCGGAAGGCCTGCGCGCCCTGATGCGGACCCGGCGCGGCGCGGTGCCGCCGCGGCGCACGCACAACTGGATCCACGGCCTGCCGCTGAAGATGCGGTTCAAGCGCTCGAAGATCTACCTGTCCGTGATTCCGGTCGTGATCGTCGGCATCGTGATCGGCTTCATCGGCGCCATCATGGGCATCGGCGGCGGCTTCATCCTGGTGCCGATCATGATCTATCTGCTGCGGGTGCCGACCTCGACGGTGATCGGCACCTCGATGGTGCTGACGCTGGTGACGATGCTGTTCGCCACCTTGCTGCACGCGGTGACCAATCACCTCGTCGACGCCGTGCTGGCGCTGATCCTGATGGTCGGCGGCGTCACCGGCGCGCAGTTCGGCGCCCGCGCCGGCCAGAAGATCCGCGGCGAGCAGCTGCGGCTGCTGCTCGGCCTCCTGATCCTCTCGGTCGGCGTCCGCTTCGCCATCGAGCTGGTGATCCGGCCCGAGGATCTCTTCACCATCCGCGAGATGGGAGTGAGCGGATGATGCGCGCAGCCCTCGCGGTCCTGCTCGTTCTGCTGCTCGGCTCCGCCGCACGCGCCGAGCGGCTGATCGTGTCGGTCTCCAACCATCGCGTCACGGTCACCCCGAACTATTCCGGCGAGGAACTGGTGCTGTTCGGCTCGGTCGAGAAGGACACCGCCACGCCTGCCGGCCGCAAGACCTACGATCTCGTCGTCACCGTGATGGGCCCGCGCGCCGACATGGTGACGCGGCGCAAGGAGCGCGTCTTCGGGATCTGGATCAACACCGACTACCGGCAATTCCTGCAGGTGCCGAGCTATCTCGCGCTGTTCGCCAACCGCTCCTTCGAGGCGATCACCTCGCCCGAAATCGCACGGCGGCAGCAGGTCGGGCTCAACAACGTGCTGCTGACCCAGCGCGTCAGCGGCGATTATGCCGACGTGGTACCGAACGACGCGTTCCGCTCCGGCTTCATCCGCCTGCGGACCCAGCGCGGTCTCTATCGCGAGGATCCGAGCGCGGTGACGTTCCTGACGCCGACATTGTTCCGCACCGGCATTCCGCTGCCGGCGGAGGTGCCGATCGGCACCTATGAGGTCGAGATCAAGCTGTTTGCCGACGGCGCGTTCATCGGCAAGACCGAGACCGCGTTCGAGATCGTCAAGGTCGGTTTCGAGCAGTTCGTCGCCACCACCGCCCGGCAGAACGGGTTGATCTACGGCCTCGTCACCGCCGCCATGGCGCTGATGACGGGATGGATGGCCTCGATCGTGTTCCGGAAGGATTGAGGCATCCTCCGACGGTGTGGCGCGTTCACGGCGCCTCCAGCACCGTCGGCACGCCGGGCTCCAGCAGCCGCAGCCGCGTCCCGAAGCCCAGCAGGTCGAACGTCTTGCGCAGGTCCTCGCCGTTCTGGCGGAAATGCGCCCAGCCCTCGGTATGCACCGGCACGATCGTCGCATCCGGAAAGGCGCGCGCGGTCTCGATGGTGTCGTTGGTGTCCATGGTGAGATGGAACGGCCCGCGCGTTTGCGCGGCGCCCGCGAAGGGAAGCACCACGCCGCATTTGAAGCGGCGCGCCACCTCGGCGACGCCGTCGAACCAGGTGGTGTCGCCGCTGATATAGACCGGGCTGGTGTCCTTCCGGCTCGACGACACCACGAAGCCGATGACGTCGCCCGACAGCGGTTCGATGCCGGCCGGGCCGTGACGCGCGGGCGTCGCGGTGATCGTCAGCGAATTGCCGTCACGATCCTTCAGATGTGCGGTGCCCCAGGGCACGAGGCCCTCGACATGCCCGCCGAGGCGTTTGGCGCCGGCCTCGGTCGTCAGCACGCGCTTCGCCTTGAGCAGATATTCGCGACCTGAATTGTCGAGATTATCGGAGTGCTGGTCGTGGCTGAGCAGGACGGCGTCGATCGGCCCGATCGCATCGGCCTTCATTGCGGGGCCGGTGGTCTTCTCCAGCTTCACATGCGGAAGCTGATAAGCGCCGGGCGCATCGAAGGTCGGATCGGTGAGCAGGCGGAAACCGTCGATCTCGATCAGTGCGGTGGGGCCGCCGATCAGGGTGATGGAAATGGGCATGATGAACTCCTCTTACGCGGCCGGCTTTGTTGCGGGCCGCGTCACCAGGTAGATGCCGAGCGCCACTGGAATGATCCCCAGCAGATCGCGGGCCTCGACATGCTCGCCGAGCACGAGGTAGGCGAACAGCATGCCGAGCGGCGGCATCAGGAAATGATAGGCGCTGGCGGCGGTGGCGCCACACACTTTCAGGAGATGAAACCAGAGCCAGTAGGCGAGGATCGAGCCGCCGAGCACCAGGAAGGCGAAAGCGCCGATCAGGCTCGGCGTGACATCGATCGCGTGGACGTCGGCGAAGGTGAGCGCGACCGGCGTCAGCACGATGCCGGCAGCGAGATTTTGCACGCCGTTTCCGATCCACAGACTGCCCTTCGGGGCGAGCAGCTTGAACAGAATCGTGCCGGCGACGATCGAGGCAAGCGAGGCCAGCGTGAAGACGATGCCGTGCAGGCTGTCGGTACCGACCGACAGGCGATGCCAGACGATCAGCGTGACGCCGATGATGCCGAGCAACAGACCGCTCGCCTTGCGCCAGGTCATTCCTTCGCCGAGCAACAGCGCGGCGAGCGCCGCGGTGAACACCGGATTGGCCGACACGATCAGGCCGCCGAGGCCGGCGGAGACCGATTGCAGGCCGGTGTAGCCGAGACCGAGATAGAGCGCGTTGTTGGCGATGCCGAGCACGGCGAAGATGGCGGCGTCGCGCCATGACAAGGACCAGTCGCCACGAACCATCGTGGCCCCGAGGATCAGGATGCCGGCGAGCGAGAAGCGCGCGGCGAGCAGGATCAGCGGCGGGCAATGGGTGACGCCGATCTTGCCGGCGACGAAGGCATAGCTCCAGAGCAGGCAGAACAGGCCGATCGCGAGCGGAAGCGTATTGAAGCGGCCGCGGGGAACGGCAATCGAGGGGGCGAGCGACATGGGGGCATTCTCCTGAGCCCCCGATTTAGGGAGGAGGCTTGCCATTTGGAAATTAAATGATTAACTCGCTATCAGTGATTTTTCCAATGGAGGTAGCCATGCTCGACCTCGAGCTCCTGCGGAGCTTCGTCTCGGTGGTCGATGCCGGCGGCTTCACCCGCGCCGGCGAGCGCGTCCACCGCACGCAATCGACCGTGAGCCAGCAGATCAAGCGGCTGGAGGAGGATGTCGGCCAGGTGCTGCTGCATCGCGACGGCAAGGACGTGCGGCCGACCGAAGCCGGCGAGCGACTGCTGTCCTATGCGCGGCGGCTGCTCTCGCTCGCCGAGGAAGCGCGCGACGTGCTGCGCCAGCCGGGCGGCGAAGGCGCGATCCGGCTCGGCATTCCCGAGGATTTTGCCGCCTATCGTCTCGCCAAGCTGCTGGGCGCGTTTTCGCGCTCGCACCCGGGGCTGCGGCTCGACGTGCGCGCCGACCAGAGCAAGAACCTGTCCCGGGACCTCGAACGCGGCGAGCTGGATCTGGCGCTGTTCAAGCGCGGGGCCGGCGAGAAGGGCGCGATCGCGGTGTGGCCGGAGCAGGTGCACTGGGTCACCAGCAAGAGCCATCCGATCGACGTCAACGCCGCGTCGGTGCCGCTGATCGGATTTCCGCTCGGCTGCCTCTATCGCGCCGGCGCCATCCACGCGCTGGAAAGCGCAGGCCGCGCCTGGCACATGGCCTATTCGTCATCGAGCCTCGCCGGCATCCAGGCTGCCGTCGCCGCCGGCATGGGCCTCAGCATCCTGTCGGAAATGTCGATCCAGTCCGACCACCGCGTGCTGACGGCGAAGGACGGCTTTGCGCCGATCAACCGGACCGAGGTGGCGCTGATGGCCTCGCCCGGCGCCAGCCCCGCGACGCTGCGGCTGGCCGACCGGCTCGCGGAGTTTTGCGACAATGTGCAGGCGAAGGCGGCCTAAAGCGCGATGAGATTGAGATGAATCGTCATCGCGCTTCATGTTCTTGTTTGAGCATGATCTTTTCGGAAAACCGCTTCGCACTTTTCCGGATCATGCTCTAATAACACCGCGACGCGGCAATCGCGTGCACGCGGCGGTCGCCGAGCAGATGCGCGACAAAACCGTTCTTCGGAAAGATTTTTGCGAACGCGGCGTCGCGGATGCTGAGGCCGCCGGCATAGGCGCCGAAGGCCGGCATCACGGCGCGCATCCCGTCACTGGCAAAACAGCGGCGCTCCATCGAGCGGCCGCGCGCGGAGACGCGGGCCTTGGGATGCAGATGCCCGGCGATCTCGCCATGCGCGCCGGTCGGCTCGTGGCGGAAGGTGATCGGGCCGATCGCGACTTCATCCGCGATGGTGCCGCCGAGATCGCGCGGCAGCATCGGATCGTGATTACCCGAGATCCAGATCCAGTCGCGGCCGGCCTGGAGCGCGCTGACGGCCTCACGATCATCCGCCGAAAGGCGTTCATGCGCGGTGCGGTCGTGAAAGCTGTCGCCGAGGGCGATGACGATTCGCGGATCATGGCGGGAGATGACAGCAGCGAGACGGCCCAGCGTGGCGAGCGTGTCGTAAGGCGGAAGCAGCACGCCGCGGGTGGCAAAGCTGGAGCCTTTTTCCAGATGCAGGTCGGACACGACGAGCAGGCGCTGCGCTTCCCAGAACAGGGCGCCGGAGAGATCGGCGGCGAAGGTCACGTCGCTGACGGTGACTCTGGAAACGCGCATGTCCTCGACATCCCCTGAAACCAGCGCGCCTAGCGTCACGTCAAAACCTGCCCTTATCCCGTCGCCTCTTTGACGAGCTCGTCGGCGGCTTCGGCCAGCAACTCGTCTGCAGCTTCGCCATAGACTGACTCGCGGCCGATTTCCAGCATCACGGGGACGGCGAGCGGGGAGACGCGGTCGAGTTCCCGGTGCGTGATGCGGCCCTGAATGCGGGTGAGCATGTCGCTGAGGCGGCGCAGATCGAGCAGGCCGGTTGCGGCATCGGCGCGGGCGGCGCGCAACAGCACGTGGTCGGCCTGGTGCTTGCGCAGGACGTCGTAGACGAGATCGGTCGAGAACAACACCTGGCGGCGGCTCTTCTCCTCGCCGGTATGCCGGCGCGCGATCAGGCCGGAGATGATCGCGCAATTGCGAAACGTGCGCTTCATCAGGGCGGATTCGGCGAGCCATGCCTCGAGATCGTCACCGAGCATGTCAGGGTCGAACAGCGCATTGAGGTCGATTCTGCCGTCCCTGATCATGAACGACATGTCGCCGAGCGCCCAGATCGCGACCGCATATTCGTTGGCGACGAAGCCGAGCGGCCGCGCGCGGGCCCGCTCCAGCCTGCGCGTCAGCAGCATGCCGAGCGTCTGGTGCGCGAGACGTCCCTCGAAGGGATAGCAGACGATGTAATGCTTGTTGGCGCGGGGAAAACTCTCGACCAACAGCTCGCGCACCGCCGGCACGCGGGAGACGTCCCTTTGCAGCGCCAGCCAGTCGCGCACCTGCTCCGGCAAAGCGCCCCAGGCGCGGGCGTCATCGAGCAGGCGGCGAACGCGTTCGGCAAGATAGGTCGAGAGCGGAAACTTGCCGCCCATGTAGGACGGCACTTTCGGGTCCTTGTCGTTGGCACGCGAGACATAGACCTGGTCCTCGACCAGGGTCTCGTAGCGCACCACCTCGCCGCTGAACACGAACGTGTCGCCCGGGCTGAGGCCCTCGATGAAGGCTTCCTCGATCTCGCCGAGCAGCCTGCCGCCGCGCGCGATCACGCCCGTCGAGCCGCCTGCCTTTCCCTGACCGCCGCCGCGCGAGCGCACCAGCCGCACCTTCAGCATGTCGTCCTCGACGATGGTGCCGACATTCATCCGGTAGCTCTGCCGCACCTTTGGATTGGCGACGCGCCAGCGCCCCTCCTTGTCCTGCTTGATGCGGGCGAAGCGCTCATAGGTCTTCAGCGCGTAACCGCCGGAGGCGACGAAATCGACGACGTCGTCGAAATCCTGCCGTGTGAGATCCGCGTAGGGCGCGGCGGTGCGCACCTCGTCGTAGAGCTCGTCGGAGAAAAACGGCTCGCCGCAGGCACAGCCGAGCACATGCTGAGCCAGCACGTCGAGGGCACCGGTGCGCAGCGGCGGCGTGTCCTGCGCATTCTCCGCGATGGCGTCGATGGCGACGCGGCACTCCAGCACCTCGAAGCGGTTCGCAGGCACCAGCACCGCGCGCGAGGCTTCGTCGAGGCGGTGGTTGGCGCGGCCGATGCGCTGCATCAGACGCGAGGAGCCCTTGGGCGCGCCGATATTGACGACGAGATCGACGTCGCCCCAGTCGACGCCGAGGTCGAGCGAGGAGGTGCAGACCACGCCGCGCAACTTGCCGGCCGACATCGCGTCCTCGACCTTGCGGCGCTGGGCGACGTCGAGCGAGCCGTGATGCAGCGCGATCGCGAGGTTGTCGTCGTTCATGCTCCAGAGATTCTGGAACAGCATCTCGGCCTGGCTGCGGGTGTTGACGAAGACCAGCGTGGTCCTGTTCGCCTTGATCAGCTGGTAGATCTCGGGAAGCGCATGGCGCGCGCTGTGGCCGGCCCAGGGCAGCCGCTCGCTTGTGTCGAGCATCTCGACCAGCGGCGGCGCCGCGCCGCCGGCCATGACGATGTCGGCCGATTCCGCCTTGTCCTTCGGTTGCGGCACCAGGAAGCGCGCCAGCGATTCCGGCTCGGCCACCGTCGCCGACAGGCCGATGGCGCGCATCTGCGGCGCCAGCCGCCACAGCCGCGCAAGGCCCAGCGACAAGAGATCGCCGCGCTTGGACGTGACCAGCGCATGCAGCTCGTCCAGCACGATTCGCTTGAGCGAGGAGAACAGGAACGGCGCGTCGTCGGAGGAGAGCAGCAGGGCGACCTGCTCGGGCGTCGTCAGCAGAATGTCCGGCGGATAGCGGCGCTGCCGCTGCCGCCGCGACACCGGCGTGTCGCCGGTGCGGGTCTCGACCTTGATCGGCAGGCCCATCTCGGCAATCGGCCGCTCCAGGTTGCGGGCGATGTCGACGGCGAGCGCCTTGAGCGGCGAGATGTAGAGGGTGTGGAGGCCGCCGCTCCGTTGCAGGCTGCGGCCGGTAGAGACGAGCTTGTTGTCACCTCCCCCCTTGCGGGGGAGGTCGGCAGCCGCCGGCTGCCGGGAGGGGGGTAGCTCCACGAGCGGTGCCCGTGGCCACCCCCCTCCCCGCCCCTCCCCCGCAAGGGGGGAGGGAGAAGACAGCTCCACCAGTGTCGGCAAAAATCCCGCCAGCGTCTTGCCGGCGCCGGTCGGCGCGATCAGCAGCGCCGAGCGGTCCTCGCGCGCCTTGTTCAGCAGCGCCAATTGATGCGCGCGCGGCGACCAGCCGCGGGCCGCGAACCATTGCTGGAAACGGTCGGGCAGCAGCGCGGCCGGCTCGGCCGAGGATTTCAGGATGCGGGGCGGCACGGCATCACAGGTAAGCCGTGGGGGTGGGTTCGTCGAGGGGGCGGTCTTCGCCTCTCCCCGCTTGCGGGGAGAGGCGAGAGAAACAGCGGTGCCGCCCCTACTCGGACATCGGCTTGTCGGAGATATCCCAATCCTTGCCGGTGAAGGTGGAGATGAAGAGCGTCTTCATCGGCGTGTAGTCGTCCGGCGTGTAGCTGTAGGTGACGCCGTCGAGGAAGTAGGGCGAGTGGAAACCGTTGAGGTTCGAGGCCTGCTTCAGCACGTTGGCGCGGGTGAGATCGTCGCCGCAGCGGCGCAGGATCTCGCCCATGGTCACGGCCTGGCCGTAGCCGGCGAACGCGATCGTGTTGTCTTGATCGATCGCCGGCGTGTACTTCTTGCGCAGCTCCTCGAACGCCATCACGTCGGGGTCCTTCTCCCATTTGGGCAGACCGACCTCCTTGTTGTAGCGGATCGCGACGATGCCGGCGGCGTTCTCGAGACCCGCGGCGTTGAGGATCGAGCGGCCGGTCGAGCCGGCCGACAGCAGCTGCAGCGGCTTCCAGCCGAGCTCGGCGACCTTCCGGATCGACTGCGACGACGCCTTGCCGGTGGAGATGTTGTAGAACACGTCCGCGCCCGACTTCGAGAGGTTGATGAGTTGGGAATCGACCGTCGGATCGGTCAGATCGTAGGTCTGCTCCATGATCACCTGGGCGGTGCCGCCGGCATCGGCCAGCACCTTCTTGAACGGACCGAGGAAGTCGCGGCCGAAATCGTCGTTCTGGTAGAGGATGCCGACCTTCGCGTTCGGCTTCACGCTGACGACGTGGCGCGCCAGGATGCGCGCCTCGGTCGGATAGAGCGGCAGGCCCGCCATCGTCCATTTGAACTCTTTTGGATTATTCCACTTCGACGCGCCGGTGTTGAGCAGCAGCTGCGGCACGCCCTTGGAATTCAGGTATTTGTGCACGGCGGTCTGCGGCGCGGTGCCGAGCGAGCCGTAGAGCGCGAGCACTTCTTCCTGCTCGACCAGGCGCCGCGTCGCCTCGACGCATTTCGGCGCGCTGTAGGCATCGTCCATGGTCAGGAACTTGACCTTGCGCCCGTTGATGCCGCCCTTCTCGTTCAGCATCTGGAAATAGGCCTCGCCGATGCGCCCGAGCACGCCGTAGAGCGAGCCGGGGCCGGAATGCGGCACGGTTTGCCCGATCTTGATCTCGGTGTCGCTGGCGCCGGCATCGTATTTCTTCTCCGCGGCCCAGACGTAGGGCGCGGGCAAGGTCGATGCAGCGATGGCGGCGAATGCGCCGGCGCTGAAATCGCGCCGCGATGGATTCTTGGTCATTATTTGTCTCTCCCTGGTGCGCGCATTGTGCTGACATCGCCTCGCGCATCGCAAGTGAGAAGTCGCCGCTTTGCGACGCAATGACGCTTAAATGGCAGGGCCTTTAGCGCCTAGACTCAAGTTTTCTCGGCGACGACGACGAGGCCGCGCACCGGCTCGTTGTTTTCGTTGCGCGGCGAGGCCGGCTCCACCGTCAGAAGCTTGAGGCCCGCCCCGGCGATGGCACCGCGGACATATTCCGCAGAGTGGGCATAGCGCAGCCCTTCGCCGAGCACGATGCCGCTGCCGTCATGCGTCTCCAGCGTGAAGGCGAGCACGCCGCCGGGCGCGAGCACGCGCCTGGCTTCGCTCAGCACCGGCGCGAGATCGGAGAGATAGACGAACGCGTCGGCAGCGACGACGAGGTTCGCGCTCGCGTCGCCCTTGCCGCGCAGGCCCTCGATCATGTCGGCGATTTCGAGCTCGGCATACAGATCCGTGGCGCGCGCCTGCTTGATCATGCCGGGCGACAGATCGATGCCGGTGAAATGATCGACCTGTCTTGCGAAAGCAGCCGCCGCAAGCCCGGTGCCGCAGCCGAGATCGATGGCGCGCTTGAACAGGGCTGGCTTCTTCGCGGCAACGCGCGCGGCCAGCACCGCCTTGAAGATCAGGGACGGCGCGCGATAGCCGAGATCGTTGATCAGCGTGTGCTCGAAGCGCGGGGCATATTGATCGAACAGCGCCTGCACATAGGCCTTGGGCATTTCGGACAATTGCTCGTCGCCGAGGCGTATCAGATGCAGATGGGCGCCGTGCTGGTCCTCGGGATCGGACCGGCGCGCTTCTCGGAACGCGGCAATCGCCTTGTCGCGCTCGCCGAGCTGGCTGCGGATTTCGCCGAGCGTGAACCAGGCGGAGGTGAAGTTCGGCGCGAGCTCGATGGCCTGCTCGATGAGGTCGGCGGCGGCGGGCAGATCGCCCTTGAGCTGGAGGTCGCGCGCGAACTCGAAGCGGCGGTCGGCCATGAGATCGCCGGAGGTTTGGAACAGACGCAGGGGCATCGGGGAACCGATTGTCATTGCCGGGCTTGACCCAGCAATCCATCAAAAAAGGAACTCTTTAAGAGGATGGATGCGCGGGTCAAGCCCGCGCATGACGGGTGAATTTTGTGACCGGCACTCCCTATATGACGCGGATGCGTCCGCAAGACATCCTGCTGCCAGTTGCTGCCGGCCTGTGCTGCAAGCCCGGCGGCTTCCATATCGACCCCGTCCGCCCGGTCGAGCGGGCCGTGATCACCCACGGCCATTCCGACCATGCCCGCGCCGGCCACGGCGCGGTGCTGGCGACGCAGGAAACGCTCGACATGATGCGGCTGCGCTATGGCGAGAATTTTGCCGGATCGACGCAAGCAATCCGCTATGGCGAGGAGATCCGGCTCGGCGACGTCAGCGTGAAGTTTCACCCCGCCGGCCACGTGCTCGGCTCGGCGCAGGTCGCGGTGACCTGTAGAGACACCTGCATCGTCGCTTCCGGCGACTACAAGGACGCGCCCGACCCGACCTGCGCGCCTTTCGAGCTGGTGCGCTGCGACGTCTTCATCACCGAGGCGACGTTCGGCCTGCCGGTGTTCCGGCACGGCGATGCGGCCGAGGAGGTCAAGAAGCTGCTCGCGTCGGTCGCGCTGTTTCCGGAGCGCGCGCATCTCGTCGGCGCCTATTCGCTCGGCAAGGCGCAGCGGGTGATCGCGCTGCTGCGGCAGGCCGGCTACGACGCGCCGATCTATCTGCATGGCGCGATGGAGAAGATCACGCATTACTACCAGAGCCGCGGCATCGAGCTCGGCGACCTCAGGCCGGTGAAGGGCGTGAAGAAAGCGGCGCTGGCCGGCACCATCACGCTGGCGCCGCCCTCGGCCACCTCCGATCTCTGGACGCGGCGCTTTCCCGATCCGGTCACCGCGTTCGCATCGGGGTGGATGCGCGTGCGCGCCCGCGCGCGGCAGCGTGGCATCGAGCTGCCGCTGGTGGTCTCCGATCACGCCGACTGGGACGGCCTCACCGCGACCATCGCGGCAACCGGGGCCGGTGAGATCTGGGTCACCCACGGCCAGGAAGACGCGCTGGTGCATTGGTGCCAAAGCAAGGGTTTGCGGGCGCAGCCGCTCGATCTCGTCGGCTATGGCGACGAGGAGGAGAGCGAGGCGCCGATCGTTGACGAGGCCGAGGCATGAACCGCTTCGCCGAACTGCTGGACCGCCTCGCCTACGAGCCCGGCCGCAACAACAAGCTGCGGCTGATCACCGGCTATTTCCGCGAGGTCGGCGACCCCGATCGCGGCTACGCGCTGGCCGCGCTGACCGGCGCACTCAGCTTCAAGCACGCCAAGCCGGCGCTGATCCGCGACCTGATCGCGTCGCGCACCGATCCGGTGCTGTTCGGGCTGTCTTACGATTATGTCGGCGACCTCTCGGAGACGGTGGCGCTGATGTGGCCGAGGCGGTTGCTTGGTCATGGTGAGTCTTTTCCGGGCCACCCCTCTCTCCCGCCCTCCCCCGCAAGGGGGGAGAGAGCGCAGCGGAGCGCGCGGCCACCGGCGAGCACCACGACTGACAGTGATTCAGCGAGTGGTCGACGCACCTCTCTCACCGTTCCCGCCCCCCTTGCTGGGGAGGGTCAGGGAGGGGGGTGCCGCGGGCGAGATGCCAGCGATGCGCTCCACCCGAGCAAGCACAACAACCCGCCTCCCCCAACCCTCAGCGAAGTCGTCACCACGCTCCGCACGCTCGGCAAGACCGAGCTGCCGAAGCAGCTTGAACGCTGGCTCGACGAGCTGGATGAGACCGGCCGCTGGGCGCTGCTGAAGCTCGTCACCGGTGCTCTGCGCATCGGCATCTCCGCACGCCTGGCGAAGACCGCAGCGGCCGCGCTCGGCGACAAGGATCCGCATGACGTCGAGCTGATCTGGCCGGGTCTCAGCCCCCCCTATCTCGACCTGTTCGCCTGGCTGGAGGGCCGCGGCGACAAGCCGGTCAATCGCGATCCCGCCCCGTTCCGTCCCGTCATGCTCGCGCATGCGATCGAGGACAATGATTTCGCCGCGCTCGATCCGGCCGACTACATCGCCGAATGGAAATGGGATGGCATCCGCGTGCAGGCGGTGGCGGGCCGCGACGAGCGCGGCCACATCACGGCACGGCTCTATTCGCGCACCGGCGAGGACATCACGGGCAGCTTTCCGGACCTCGTGCCGTCGCTGCGCTCACCCGGCGCGATCGACGGCGAGCTTCTGATCCTGCGCGAGGGCCGTGTGCAGAGTTTCAACGTCCTGCAACAGCGGCTCAACCGCAAGGTCGTCTCGCCGAAGCTGATCAAGGAGTTTCCGATTCACCTGCGCGCCTATGATCTGCTCGGCGACGACGAGAATGATCTGCGCGAGCTGCCCTTTGCGGAGCGGCGCGAGCGATTGGAAACGTTCATCGGGAAGATCGACGATTCCCGCATCGATCTGTCGCCGACCGTCCCCTTCGCGAGCTGGGACGCACTCACCGCCGCACGGGCCGATCCCGCCAGCGCGGGCGCCGGCGAAGACGCGGACGCCGTCGAAGGCGTGATGCTGAAGCGGCGCGATGCGCCTTATCTCCCGGGGCGGCCGAAGGGACAGTGGTGGAAGTGGAAGCGCGATCCGCACATCATCGACGCCGTGCTGATGTATGCCCAGCGCGGCCACGGCAAGCGCTCGTCCTACTATTCCGACTATACATTTGGCGTCTGGACGGGCGATGAGCTGGTGCCGGTCGGAAAAGCCTATTTCGGCTTCACCGACGAGGAGCTGCTCCAGATCGACCGCTTCGTCCGTCGCAACACCACGGAAAAATTCGGCCCCGTGCGCCATGTCGTGCACGAGCCGGACAAGGGGCTGGTGCTGGAGGTCGCCTTCGAGGGCCTGCAGCGCTCGCCGCGGCACAAATCCGGCGTCGCGATGCGCTTCCCCCGCATCAGCCGCCTGCGCTGGGACAAGCCGCCGCGCGAGGCCGACCGGCTGGAAACGCTGGAAAAGATGCTGAAGGCGGAGGCGGCGGAGGTTGGAGCGTGACAGGAGCGCACCCTCTCCCGCTTGCGGGAGAGGGTCGGGGAGAGGGTATCTCCGCATTGGGATTCCCCAAGAGGAGAGAACCCTCACACCCGCGCCTTCGGCGCAACCTCTCCCGCAAGCGGGAGAGGTTGCAGCGAGCCCGCCGCATGTGCTGTCCAAATTAAAACGCGGTAAGCTGATTGACGGGTGAATGCGGGTTCCCCATCTGCCCCGCCGTGCCCTATAATCGGGTCGAATCCGCCAAGGAGTTTTTCGCGATGGCCCAAGACGTCAGAGATGTGCCGGCCGGCCGCAGCGATGGGCTGAACCGCTTTCTCGGCGGTTCGCCGCTGGCGGTCGCGTTTCGCCTGGTGCTGCTCTCGATCCTGGTCGGCGTCGTGCTGGCGGCGATCGGCTTCGATCCCTGGAACATCATCTACAGCATTCGCCTGCTGTTCCAGCGTCTCTGGGATCTCGGCTTCGATACCGTGAACTGGGTGTGGCGCTATTTCCTGCTCGGCGCGGTGATCGTGATCCCGATCTGGCTGCTGATGCGCGTCTTCGGCGCGCCGCGCGGGCGATAGAGCCTTTCGCGCGCGGCCTGCGCAGGCACCTCATGTCGTCCGCGATGGTGCAATCAGGCGATTGGTCGGGTAGACGCAACTGATGCACGCGCCCGTTCATCCCAAAGTCGGCTCCCGCCAGGTGTTCGCCATCGCCGGTCCGGCGATGGTGGCGAACCTCACCACGCCGCTGATCGGCGTGGTCTCGACCACGGCGATCGGCCGGCTGGACGATCCCGCGCTGCTCGGCGGCGTCGCGATGGCCTCCGTCATCTTCGACTGCCTGTTCTGGCTGTTCGGCTTCCTGCGCATGAGCACGCTCGCCTTCACGGCGCAGGCGCTCGGCGCCGGCGAGACGCGCGAGCTGACCGCGATCCTCGTGCGCGGCTTCATCGTCGCCGGCTTGATCGGCGCAGCGCTGATCGTGCTGCAATTGCCGCTGGCCGCCGCGCTGTTCGACCTGATGGGCGGCAGCGAAGGCGTCACGGGCGCGGCGAAAACCTACTTCGTGATCCGGATCTGGTCGGCGCCGCTGGCGCTCGCCAACTACGTCATCCTCGGCTGGCTGGTCGGCCAGGCCCGGGCCAATCCGGCGCTCGCGCTCCAGGTCGTCATCAACCTCGTCAACATGGCGGCGACGATCCTGCTTGTTCTGGTCTACGACACCGGCATCGCGGGCGCAGCGATCGCAGCGCTGCTGTCCGAAGCGGCCGGATTCGGGCTCGGCGTGATCGTGTGCCGCCGCTATGCGGATGACGGATTCGCGGTGCCATATGCAGCCCTGTTCGACCGCGACAAGCTGATGCGCCTGCTGGCGGTGAATTCCGACATCCTGATCCGCACCGCGGCGCTTATCGCCGTGTTCCTGTTCTTCACCGCCAAGGGCGCGCGGGCCGGCGACGTCACGCTGGCCGCGAACTCCGTGCTCAACAATTTCCTCCTGGTCAGCGCTTTCTTCCTCGACGGTCTCGCCAACGCCGCGCAGCAGCTCTGCGGCCGCACCTTCGGCGCGCGCGACGCCAAAGGGTTTGCGGACTCGACCCGGCTGGTGCTGCTGTGGGGGCTGGGCTTTGCACTGGTCGTCTCCGTGCTGTTCGCCCTGTTCGGACCGCGCCTGATCGATTTCATGACCGCCAGCGACGCCGTTCGCCGCAGCGCGCGCGAATTCCTGCCGTTCGTCGTGCTCGCGCCCATTCCTGGCGTGTTCGCCTTCGGCTTCGACGGCATCTATATCGGCGCGACCTGGGCGCGCGAGATGCGCAATCTGATGCTGGCCTCGCTCGCGATCTTCCTCGGCACCTGGTGGGCGCTGCAATCGTTCGGCAATGCCGGACTGTGGTGGGCGCTGATCGCCTCCTATGTCTCGCGTGGCGGTTTGCAGGCCGCGCGCTATCCGGCGCAGTACAGGAAGACGTTTCCGAAATCGTAGCCCGGATGCCTTGGCCTACATCCCCGGCCAGTCTTCCGCCGTGAGCGTCGCCGCGTCGGCGCCGACGATCTCGGACAGCGAATCCCTCCCGGTGCGAAGCAGCGTCGAGGTGAGGTCGCGCTTGATCTCGTCGACGAGGCCGAGGCCCTTGTAGACCAGCGACGAATAGAGCTGGATCAGGCTCGCACCGGCACGGATCTTCGTCAGCGCGGCGCCGCCGGAATCCACGCCGCCGACGCCGATCAGCGGGAACGCGCCCTCGACGCGCACATAGGTCTCCGCGACCATCCGCGTCGACAGACGGAACAGCGGCCGGCCGGACAGACCGCCCTGCTCCTTGGCGCGCATCTCCTCGCGCAACGTGCTCGGCCGCGCGATCGTGGTGTTCGACACGATCATGCCGTCGACGCGGCGCGAGCGCGCGACCTGCACGACGTCGTCGAGCTGGGCGAGGCTAAGGTCGGGCGCGATCTTGAGCAGCACCGGCGTGTCGCCGGCCTTCTGACGCACCCGCTCGCGCGCGTCGATCACCCTGGCGAGGAGATCGTCGAGCAGCGCGCCTTCCTGCAGATTGCGCAGGCCCGGCGTGTTCGGCGAGGAGACGTTGACGGTGAAATAGCTCGCCACCGGCGCGAAGGTCTCGATCAGCTTGACGTAATCGCCAACGCGATCCGGCGAATCCTTGTTGGCACCGACATTGACGCCGACGATGCCCCCGTGCTGCGCGCGCGCGGCGAGCCGGCGCAACGCAACGTCCGCGCCGTCATTGTTGAACCCCATGCGGTTGATCACGGCCTCGTCGCGCTCGAGCCGGAACAGCCGCGGCCGCGGATTGCCGCTTTGCGGCTTCGGCGTCACCGAGCCGATCTCGACGAAGCCGAAGCCGAGCCGCAGCAGCGCGTCCGGCACCTCGGCGCTCTTGTCGAAGCCGGCGGCCATGCCGATCGGATTGGGGAAGTTGAGCCCGAAGGCGCGCACCGCGAGCTTAGCATCGTCAGCACGCGGCTTGACCGGCGGCAGGAAGCGCAGGCCCTGGATCGCGAGGCGATGCGCATCTTCCGGATCGAGCCAGCGCAGCACCGGCAGCGAGAGAGCGTCGAAGGCGCGGATCACGGGGCCAGCTCCGGGACATCATGGCCGCCATCGGAGCGCATGTTGAGGTTCATCACCGAGAGCACGGCACCGAAATCGAGCTCGCCATAAAGATGCGGAAACAGCTGCTCGTTGCGCGAGCGCTCCCAGCGCAGCTCACCGCCGAGCGCATCGCCGTCGACCTCGACCAGGAACAGCGCGCGCTGCCCGAAATAATGCTTGCGCAAGGTCTCGGGAACCTGGGCCGCGGTCGAGAAATGGATGAACCCGTCGCGCGCGTCGTCCGCGCTGCCCCGGTACACGCCTTGCCGTTCCGCCTCGCGCCAGGCCGAGGCCGGACAGATTTTGTAGATCTTGACCACCGCTTGCGCAGCCCTGTTTGCCGTTGAGTCGGCTCGTTGAGCCAGCTCATCGAGTCAGCTCATTGAGTCTCTTGGGGTTTTTCGTCTCTTGCAGGTCTGAAAACCCGGGCGCGACCGTAGAGGCGGCCCCTTCCGAACTCAAGCCTTGGCTGTCGCCTCTTGCGCGAAAAACGGAAAACCGATTGATTTGAGGACAGTTTTCCTGAGATGCGACGGGCTGGAGACCTTCCATGGTCAGGCAGGCCAAAGCGCAGAGGATGCTGACCCACGACCAGATCTGGGTCGCACTGGATCGGCTGGCGGCGCGCGCCGGCCTGTCGCCGTCGGGCCTTGCCAAACGCGCCGGGCTCGACCCCACCACCTTCAACAAGTCCAAGCGGGTCACCTCCGACGGCCGCGAGCGCTGGCCCTCCACCGAATCGATCGCGAAAGCGCTGGCGGCGGCAGATTCGTCGATCGACACCTTCGCCAGGCTGGTCGGCGACGATTCGGGCGACGGCCGCTCGGTGCCGCTGCTCGGCCTCGCGCTGGCCGGCGCGAGCGGCGCCTTCGACGAATCCGGCTTTCCCATCGGCAAGAGCTGGAGCGAGTTTGCGTTTCCCGCCGCCGAGAACAGCCACAGCTTCGCGCTTCAGATTTCCGGCGATGCGCTGCAGCCGGCCTATCGCGACGGCGATGTCCTGCTGGTCTCACCCGGCACACCGGTCCGGAAAGGGGACCGCGTGGTGGTGAAGACCAAAGCGGGCGAGGTGACGATCGCCACGCTGAAGCGCCGCACGGCGAAGGCGCTGGACCTGCGGCCGCTCAACGCGGCGCAGGCGGAGCGGACGATGACGGTGGGCGAGCTGGCGTGGATCGCAAGGATCGTGTGGGCGAGCCAGTGAGGGCTGCACGCCCCTCACGCGCTCCGCGCCAGCGCCCCGTCGATCATGTTGACCGCGTTCTGCACACCATACACCGCGACGAAGGAGCCGAAGCGCGGGCCCTTCTCCTGGCCGAGCAGCACCTGGTAGAGCATGTTGAACCAGTCGAGCGTGACGCCGGGGCGGCCGTCCTTGCCCTTCTTGACCTGGTCGAGAAATGGCTCGCGGCGGCCGATCTCGTAGACGACGTTCTGGATGTCCTCGGCCGAGGCGTCCGGCGTGAGTTGCGACAGCGCATCGCGCAGATCCTGCAGCGCCGCGCGCTCGGTCTCGGTCGGTTCGCGGAACTGCTTCGTCGGAGCCACGAAGTCGCGATAATAGTTGATGGCGTAGCCGACCATCGCGTCGAGCTTGGGATGCGTCTGCGGGCTCACGCCGGGACGATAGCGGCCGATGAAGCCCCACAGCGTCTCGGCATTCTCGGCGTTCGACGACGACACCAGCGTCAGGAGGAGCTGGAACGTGACGGGCATGTCGCCCTTCGGCGGATGGCCGCTATGGACATGCCAGACCGGATTGCCGAGCTGCTGCTTGGCGTCCTGCTTGGCGAAGCCGTCGATGAACTGCTGGTAGTCGTCGACGTTACGCGGGATGACATCGAAATACAGCCGCTTGGCCGCCTTCGGCTCGCGATACATGAACAGCGACAGCGATTCCGGCGAGGCGTAGCGCAGCCATTCGTCGATGGTGAGGCCGTTGCCCTTCGACTTCGATATCTTCTGGCCCTTGTCGTCGAGGAAGAGCTCGTAATTGAAACCTTCCGGCGGGGTGGCGCCGAGCGCCCTGGCGATGGCACCGGAGAGCTTCACCGAATCGATCAGGTCCTTGCCGGCCATCTCGTAGTCGACGCCGAGCGCGACCCAGCGCATCGCCCAGTCGGCCTTCCACTGGCATTTTACATTTCCGCCGGTGACCGGCGTCTCGACTTCCACGTTCGTGTCGGGATCGACGTAAGTCACCGTGCCGGCCGCGACGTCGCGGCGGATCATCGGCACTTGCAGCACGACTCCGGTGGTCTTGCTGATCGGCAGGAAGGGCGAATAGGTCGCGCGGCGGTCGGGTCCGAGCGTCGGCATGATGATCGCCATCACCTTGTCGTAGGCAGCGAGCATCTTGAGCAGCGTCGCGTCGAAACGGCCGGACGTATAATAGTCGGTCGAGCTCGCGAATTCGTAGTCGAAGCCGAAATGATCCAGAAACGCGCGCAAGCGCGCATTGTTGTGCGCGCCGAAACTGTCATGCGTGCCGAACGGATCGGGCACGCGCGTCAGCGGCTTGCCGAGATTGGCTTCCAGCGGCGCCTTGTTCGACACGTTGTCCGGCACCTTGCGCAGGCCGTCCATGTCGTCGGAGAAGGCCAGCAGGCGCGTCCTGATCTTGTCCTCGGTCAGAACGCGGAAGGCATGCCGCACCATCGAGGTGCGTGCGACCTCGCCGAAGGTGCCGATATGCGGCAGGCCGGATGGGCCGTAGCCGGTCTCGAACAGCACCTCGTCCTTCGGACTTTTCTTCAGCCGCGCGACAATGGCCTTCGCCTGCTCGAACGGCCAGGCGTTGGATTGTTCGGCGAGCGCACGCAGGTCGCTCGGATTCGCAGCAAGATCAATAACGGACATCAAGGGGCCTCCGGGCCGCGGAAAATAGCGATTTCCGGGCAGAATGCAATTTTGCGGGCGGGTGTCAGACCCTCGCCCTGAGGAGCGCGCATTTCGCGCGCGTCTCGAAGGGCGAGGCCACCAGCGGGGCCTTCATCCTTCGAGACGCTTGCTGCGCAAGCTCCTCAGGATGAGGAACCAAGAGCGGCGATGCAGCTAAAACGGGCTCACCGAAAAATACCGCAGCCACAGATCGGTGTAGCGGCCTTTTTCCCAGACCCGGAACAGGGCCCAGTTCAGGGCCTGGCGCAGCACGTCGTTGCCCTTGCGCACGGCGATGCCGATGCCCTCGCCGAAGAAGCGGCTCTCGACGAAGGGGCCGCCGGAGAAGGCGCAGCAATCGCCGGAATCCGTGCCGTTGATCCAGAACGCGAGCGAGATGGCGTCGGCGAAGATGAAATCCACCTCGCCCTTGCGAAGCGCGGTGCGGAGCGCGTCGTCGCTGGGATAGGAGTGCAGCTCGGCGTCTGTGAACATCGCCTTGAGATAGGCTTCATGCGCGGAGCCGGCGATGACGCCGACCTTCTTGCCCTCGAGATATTCCGGGCGGATCTCCGGCATCACCGCGTCCTTGCGCGAGGCGAAGCGCGCGGGCACGCGGTAGTAGGGATCGGTGAAGTCGACGCGGGCGCGCAGCTGCGGGCTCACCGCCATCGAGGCGATGATGGCGTCGCCCCGGTTGGAGGCGAGCGCGTCCACCAACGTCTCGAAGCGGCGCATCTGCACCGTGCAGGTGACCTTGATCTCCTCGCACAGCGCGCGGGCGAGATCGACGTTGAAACCGGCCGGATTGCCGTCGGCCCCGGTGTAGTTGAAAGGCGGATAGTCGGTCTCGGTCAGGAAGCGGATCACGGTCAGGCGCGACAGGTCCGGCCGCTCCGGCCGCCGTCGCGGGTCCCAGAAGCCGGGCACTGCCTGGGGGGCGGCCTGGGGCGTGACCTGCGGGGTGGCCTGGGGCGCCGCAGGAGGTTTTTTGGCCGGAGCCTGGGCCTCGGCGCCCGGCAGGCCGGCGAACAGGCACACGCCGACGGCCAGCGCCGTCAGCAAGCCACCGGCAGATTTCGACGATTTCGCCTGTTGCGATGGAGCCATCGGCCAGAAATGAACGAATTTCGTTGGGATCGGAGGGCCTTATAGACCATCGGGCCGGGAACGCGAGCGCCGATTGCAGTTGATCGGACGCCTAGAGATACCGCTTCAGCTCGACCGCGGCCTCTTCCGGCGTCCGCTTCAGGTTGAACGGCGAGACGAAGCGGCCGTCGCGGTCCATCAGATAGATCAGCGCGGTGTGGTCCATGGTGTAGTCGCCGTCCTTGGTCGGGACCTTCTTGGCGTAGACCCGGTAGGAGGTGATCACCTTGGCGGTCTCGGCGGGATCGCCGCTGAGACCCTCGAGATGCGGGTCGAAGCTCGACAGATAGTCCTTCATCGTCGCCGGCGTGTCGCGCTCGGGGTCGACCGAGATGAAGATGGCGTTGACCTTGTCGGCGTCCTTGCCCATCGCGCGCAGCACTTCCGAGATCTCGAACAGCGAGGTCGGGCAGACGTCGGGGCAATGGGTGTAGCCGAAGAAGATCAGGGTCGGCTTGCCCTTCAGGCTCTTGTCGGTGACGGCCTTTCCGTTCTGGTCGGTCAGCTGGAACGGGCCGCCGATTGCCGCCGGCTGCGCCACCTTGCCGACCCCGCCCATGGCCCAGAACATGATCAGGAGCCCGACGACGAGGCTTGCGGCGAAGGCGGTCGCGATCACCAGCGGACGGGCGGCGGAGCTCATGAGCGGAAAACTTCCTGTCGGGAGTCAGAAGCAGGCAGCGAAGCCGGTCCTGATCATTTCGAAGAACACCTGGCTGCCGTAGTGGAACCAGAGCGCGAGCGCGCCGAGCACGACCAGCCCGCCGATCCCTGCACCTGCCAATAGCAGCACGGACGGCATCCGGCCGGCAGTGGGCGAATTGTCCTGTAGCGGGTGGGCCGGGTGCACTGGTTGAGCCATGACAATGACCGGGACGAAAACCCCGGTTCCCAGGTTTTCAGATAAGCTTTAGCCCGCCTGCGGGCAAGGCGCCGCTTGCGGGCTAAAACGATCCCGTCATGCTGATGATGTCAGTGCAGGAGCTGGCCCCGAGCGGACTCGATCCGCTCGGATTGCGGGAGAGACCGGCGCGTTGGCTTGATCGCCGAGGCCTGTGCGTCCATGTAGCAGGGCTTGTACATGGCCTGGAGCTGCTTGCCCTTCAGGAAGAGCATGTGTGGTGTCAGGCCACCGCGCTGGTTGATCCAGCGCCTCACCTGCGAGGGGTACATCGCATAGAGCATCTGGGTTGCTTCGGAATTGGTGACGGCGCGGCCATTGGCGCCGAAATCCCAGGCAGCGTGGAAGCCGAGCGTCGCGCTCGAGGTCACGCAGATGCGGTCATGCGGGATGGCGCCAAGGACGATGGTGCAGGCGGAGGCGCAAAGGCCGTCGATGATGACGGTTTCGCCCGATTGCCGCAGGTCCTGGTATTTGTCGACGTAGGTTCCGATCCGGCCGCCGCGGTCATCCGCGATCCGAACCACCGCGTGAGAAGCCCCCATGCCCGCGATCAGGAGAACCGCCGCGAGCAACCCCGTCAGAAACTTCATTGTCCCCCGCCCCAGTCGAATTCGAATCTGCGTGTCAGGTGGTGATGCGCTGCTAGCGTCCGTCGTAACCGAGGTTTTGTCTAGGCAGGCCGGCTTACTCAAACCAAATTCAAATCCAGTGTTGCGTCCGCGCTGCACTCGGCCGGTCTCTATCCCAAAGTGGAACAAGTTAACGATGTCTTGCGCGCCGCGCCCTTGATCTCAGTTGCAACCGCTGGCTTCAATCCGGGCAACTACAGGGGGGAACCGATGGAGGGGGAAGCACATGGCTGACGAGACGGACGTCATCGTTGTCGGCGCAGGCCTGTCGGGCCTCGTGGCCGCCACCGAGATCGCGGACGCGGGCAAGCGCGTGATCGTGGTCGACCAGGAAGGCGAGCAGTCGCTCGGCGGCCAGGCATTCTGGTCGTTCGGCGGATTGTTCCTGGTCAATTCGCCGGAGCAGCGCCGGCTTGGCATCAAGGACTCCTTCGAGCTCGCCATGCAGGACTGGATCGGCACGGCCGGCTTCGACCGCGACGAGGATTTCTGGCCGCGCCAATGGGCCGAGGCCTATGTGGCGTTCGCGGCGGGCGAGAAGCGCAACTGGCTGCGCGCGATGGGCCATCGCATCTTCCCCGTCGTCGGCTGGGCCGAGCGCGGCGGTTATGACGCAATGGGCCACGGCAATTCGGTGCCGCGCTTCCACGTCACCTGGGGCACCGGGCCGGGGATCGTCGAGCCGTTCGAGCGCCGCGCGCGCGAGGCCGTCAGAAGCGGTCGGCTCAGCTTCAGGTTCCGCCATCGTGTCGATGCGCTCTCCATCACCAACGGCACGGTCGACGGCATCAGCGGCGCCGTTCTCGCGCCCGACACGATCGAGCGCGGCAAGAGTTCGTCGCGCAATGTCGTCGGAGAGTTCGCGCTGAAGGCGCAGGCCGTGATCGTGGCGTCCGGCGGCATCGGCGGCAATCACGAGCTGGTGCGGCAGAACTGGCCGAAGCGGCTCGGCACGCCGCCGAAATTCATGATCTCCGGCGTGCCCGAGCATGTCGACGGCCGCATGATCGGCATCACGGAAAAGACCGGCGCGCGGCTGATCAACCGCGACCGCATGTGGCATTACGTCGAGGGCATCCAGAACTGGTCACCGATCTGGCCGCGACACGGTATCCGCATCCTGCCCGGCCCTTCCTCGATGTGGTTCGACGCAACAGGCACGCGGTTGCCGGCGCCGCTCTTCCCCGGCTCCGACACGCTTGGCCAGCTCCAGTACATCATGTCCACCGGGTATGATTATTCCTGGTTCATCCTGACCCAGAGCATCATCAAGAAGGAATTCGCGCTGTCGGGCTCGGAGCAGAACCCTGACCTGACCGGCAAGAGCTGGCGCATGACGATCAAGCGCGCCACCAACAAGGGCGCGCCGGCGCCGGTGGAGGCCTTCAAAAGCCATGGTGTCGACTTCATCGTGCGCGACAAGATCGAGGATCTCGTTGCCGCCATGAACAAGCTTGCCGGCAGCGACCTGCTCAAGCCCGAGCACATCAAGATGCAGATCGAGGCGCGCGACCGCGAGATTGCCAATCCCTACGTCAAGGATGCGCAGGTGATGAACATCCACAATGCGCGGCGCTACATCGGCGACAAGCTGATCCGCACCGCCTCCCCGCACCGTATCCTCGACCCGGCGCACGGGCCGCTGATCGCGGTCAAGCTCAACATCCTCACCCGCAAGACGCTGGGCGGCTTCGAGACCGACCTCTCTTCGCGCGTGTTCGGCGCGGAGGGCAGCGTCATTCCCGGGCTCTACGCGGTGGGCGAAGCCGCCGGTTTCGGCGGCGGCGGCGTGCACGGCTATCGCTCGCTGGAAGGCACCTTTCTCGGCGGCTGCCTGTTCTCGGGCCGCAATGCCGGCCGTGCCGCGGCCAGGGCGGTGGGATAGATCATGCGGCGGTGGATGCGCATCGCAGCGTGTCTTGCGGCATCGGCCGCCGTCTCGGCTGCATCCGCCGATACGATCGACATCGACGGCGTAAAGCGGTCCTACACCGCGCAGCTGCCGGCGAAGCGGCTCGTGCCGCTCGTGGTGGTGCTGCATGGCAAGACCCAGCGCGGCGCCGACATGGCCGCGCGGACGGCGTGGCCGCAGGTCGCCAAGCGTGAAGGTTTTGCCGTGGTCTTCCCGGACGGGCTCAACCATGCCTGGGCCGATGCGAGGACCAGGGCGGGGCCCGCGCTGCGCGGTCCGCCGCCGGGCACCGACGATGTCGCCTTCATCGCAAGGCTGGTCGAGAAGCTGGTCGCGAACGGCACGGCCGACCCAAAGCGCGTCTATGTCGCCGGCATCTCCAATGGCGGCGCGATGGCGATGACGCTGGTTTGCGCGCGCGCCGACCTGTTTGCGGCGGGCGCGAGCGTGATCATGAATCTCACCGATGAGGCCGCAATCACCTGCCATCCGTCGCGGCCGCTGCCGATGCTGCTGATGAACAGCACGGCCGACCCGCTGGTGCCCTACGAAGGCGGACGCGGATCGAGCTATTTTGCCGCGGACGGGTTCTGGTCCACCGAGGAGACGCTGGCGTTCTGGCGCAAGCTCAACGGCTGCGAGACCGACGACGGCGAAATGACTGATTTGCCCGACAGGGCGCCCGCAGACCAGTCCACGGTCACGCGGATCACCTCGCGCTGTCCCACAGGGCACGACGTCGTGCTTTATCGCATCAATAAAGGCGGTCACCGCATGCCCGGGTTTTCTTCGGATGCCCGCTTCCCAAAGGTCGCAACCGGCCTGCTCGGGCAGCAGAACGGCGACATCGACGGCGCCGAGACGATCTGGACGTTCTTCAGTCAGTTTCCGTAAGGCGCGCATGCACCGGTGGCAACGCATGCGTGCCCGGCAACGCATGCGTGCCCGGCAACGCATGCGTGCCCGGCAACGCATGCGTGCCCGGCAACGCATGCGTACCGGGGGTGGCAGAGCGCGGGACGCTGGGCTAGACAGGGCCGCCATTCCACCAGGAGATCCCCAATGAGCATTCAGCGTTTCGAAACCGGCCCGCGCATGAGCCAGGCCGTCGTACACGGCAACACCGTCTATCTCGCCGGTGTCGTCGCCAGCAACGCCGCCGGCGAAAGCGTGACGAAGCAGACCCAGGACATCCTGGCGACGATCGACGGCCATCTCGCCAAGGCCGGTACCGACAAGTCGAAGCTGCTCTCGGCCACGATCTACATCACCGACATGAAGACCTTCGGTGAGATGAACGCGGTGTGGGACGCCTGGGTCTCGCCCGGCAACACCCCGGCCCGCGCCACCGTGGAAGCCAAGCTGGCGGCCGCGCAATACACCGTCGAGATCATGGTCACCGCGGCGAAATAAATTCGCGCGAACTTCGCATGCGACTGAAGCGCGATGAGAGCATCATCGCGCTTCAGTTTTTTCCCGACGCATGATCTCCGAGGTAATCGATCTGCGCGCGCGAACCTTTGATAGTGGCGGTCAGCCGAATACGGCGCCATCGAAGGAGAGCACCATGACCGATCCCATCACCATTGCCCACCGCTACATCGAGCTCTGGAACGAGCGCGCCGCCGGTCGCCGGCGCGAACTGCTCAGCGAGAACTGGACGGCGGACGCGAGCTATGTCGATCCGCTGATGAAGGGCGACGGCCCTGATGGCATCGAGGCGCTGATCGCCGGCGTGCAGCAGCGCTTTCCCGATTTCAGGTTCAAGCTGATCGGCGAGCCGAACGGCTACGGCGACAATGTGCGCTTCAGCTGGGGTCTCGGCCCTGACGGTGTCGACAGCCCGATCAAAGGGACTGATTTCGCCGTGCTGAAGGACGGCCGCATCAGGAGCATCACCGGCTTTTTGGACCAGGTGCCCGCGGGGGCGTGAGGGTCGCTGGACCGCGGTTTACCCTCCCTTGGGAGGGTAAACCGCGACGGCTTCTCGACGAGACTGGCGCGGCCCCTCACTGCACGCGCATGGACGTGTCCCGCTGACGTTGACCTGGATCAACACTGCCTCCGGTCTGAGTGCACCGGTGTTGTGCCGGCCTGGAGGAAAGTCCAATGCGCACATTGGCTTTGACGATTTTGACCATGGGCACCGCTTTGGCAGCAGGGCACGTCCAGGCTCAGACATATGATCCGGCTTTTCCCGTTTGCTTGCACGTGGTCTCGTTCGGAGCCACTCCCTACTATCGATGCAGCTACACCACGATGGACCAATGCAGGGCGTCGGCCAACGGTCAGGCGTGCGTCGTCAACCCGTATTACGCTGCTGCGAAGGCGCCGGTAAAACGGGACAATCGGCGCTATTCCGGCCAAATCAAATCGAGACCGCCCTCGCACGCCGGGACCCGATCGTACGCGCCACCTCGGCCGACCCACTACCGGGCCGCACCGTACAATCAATTCGAACCGTATTATGGAGCGTCCCAGGGTTACGCGCCCGGCGAAAAAGAAAAATTCATCCAAAGCATGAGACAGAACCTTTAGCTTTCCGCCAATCGATAGGCACGCCCCGCATTCACGCCAAAGGCCTTGTCGCGGAGCTGCTGGCCGAGCTTCGTCAGGCATGCCTCCAGCGCACCCTTGATCGCGCCATAGCTCCCCGCGAGCAGGCACACCGGCCAGTCGGAGCCGAAGATCAGGCGGTCCTCGCCAAAACATGTCGCGGCATGCGCGACGAACGGAAACAGCCGCTCCGCATCCCAATCGTTCCAAACAGCTTCCGTCGCCAGCCCCGAGACCTTGCACCAGACATTGCCGCACGCTGCAAGCGCCGCGATGCGGTCGGACCAGTCGGCGCTGCCCCCGTCGGCGATCGGCGGTTTGGCGGCGTGGTCGAGCACGAAGCGCGCGTGCGGAAAGGCTTGCGCCGTCGCAATCGCGGCGGGCAGCTCGCGGGCGCGGACGAGGAAGTCGTAAGCAAGATCGCGGGCGAATATTGCGGCAAGGCCACGCCGGACCTCCGCGCGCAGCAGCCAGTCGGGATCGGCCTCGTCGTGGACCTGATGGCGGATGCCGACGAGCTTGTCGCCGCCCGGCGCGGCGCGCAGCCGATCGAGCGTGTCGCCAACCGCGCCGTCGGTCAAATCGACCCAGCCAACGACGCCGACGACGGAAGGCGTCGCATGCGCGATCTGCAAAAATTCCACGGTCTCCTCGCGTGCCGAGCGGCACTGCACCACGATGCTCGCGTCGATGCCGTTCGCTTTCAACAGCGGCGCCAGATCGGCGGGGCCGAAGGCACGGCGGATCGGCGCGAGTTCAGGCGCGTCCATCCAGGGATAGTCGGCGCGCGCGGGATCCCAGAAATGCTGGTGAGCGTCGATGATCATGGCTTACGCTCCGCCCGGCAACGGGGCTCGCGCGTCGACGAGGTTCCGCGCGCGCAACTCCTGCCAGAATGCCGGCGGCACCGCCAGCTCGGACATTGCGATGTTGTCGGAAACCTCCCCGGCGTTGCGCGCGCCCATCACAGCGATCGTGACCGCCGGATGGGCCATGCAGAACTGGAGCGCGGCAGCCTTCAGCTCGGTACCGTGCTTGCGGCAGAGTTCGTCGAGCGCGAGCGCACGGGCGACGAGCGCCGCATCGGCATCCTGGTAGTTGAACTTCGCGGACGTTCGCGGATTGGCCAGGATGCCGCTGTTGTAGATCCCGCCGAGCAGGATGCCGATGTTCCCGCCCTGGCAAACAGGAAACAGCGCATCCAGCGCGCCCTGGTCGAGCAGCGTGTAGCGCCCGGCGAGCAGGAAGCAATCGACCGGTGCGGCTTGCGCAAACCGCACCGGCATCTCCGACTGGTTCATGCCGGCGCCGATCGCCTTGACCGTGCCGTCGTCGCGCAGGCGTTTCAACGCGCGGAAGGCTCCCGCCACCGCATCGTCATAGTGATCATCCGGATCATGCACCAGGAGAACATCGACACGGTCGAGCCCAAGCCGGACAAGGCTTTCCTCGACCGAGCGCATCACCCCGTCATAGCTGAAGTCGAACACCGGCCGCTCGCGCCCGGCGCCCTTGTAGTGCTCGTCCTCGGCGGCATCGCCATCAGGCGCGCGCAACAGGCGACCGACCTTGGTCGAGATGGCATAGGAGTCACGCGGCTGCTGCCGCAGGAAAGCGCCCAGCCGCCGCTCGGCAAGGCCAAAGCCATAGAGCGGCGCGGTGTCGTAGAAGCGGATTCCGAGCGCCCAGGCGCGCGCGACCGTCGCCTCTGCATCGGCATCGCTGACGGGCGTGAACAATCCGCCGAGCGGGGCGGAACCGAGGCCGAGCGAGGTGACGTCGAGAGAGCCGAGCCGCGACCTTTTCATTCCCATTGCCTTCCAACAGTCCTGTCTCAATAGCCAAGATCATCTCTCCCGCTTGCGAAATCCGCAAGCGGGAGAGATGGCAGGAGCGCGGGGCTGGCAGCGCTCCTACTTCAACATCTGCGCGACGTTGTCCTTGGTCACGAGATCGAGGCCGGTGTAGACGATCTCCGGCACCTTCTCGCCCTTCTTCATGGCGAGCAGCGTGTCCATCGCCTTCTCGCCCATCTCGAACGGACGCTGGCCGACCAGCGCATTGGCATAGCCGTCGCGCAGCAATTCGAGCTGCATCTTCAGCGTATCGGCGACGACGAGCGTGAACTTGCCGGAGTCGATGTCCTTCTTGTATCTGCTGGCGAAAGCCTTGAAGCCCTCCGGCGCGAACATCGGCCAGCCGCCGATGGGAACGATCGCGGCAAGGTCGGGCGTTGCGGTGCGCATATCCGTCATCTGCTGCACCGCCAGCGCCGGATCGTCGTTGCAGAAAGTCGGCGAGCCCGCGACCTCGGTCCATTTCGAGCCTTTCAGCGCCTCGCGGACGCCATCGACGCGCTCGGCGAGGTTCTTGGCGCCGGGACCGCCCGAGACCATGGCGTATTTACCGCCGTCGGGCCGAAGCTTCAGCAATTGCTTGCCGAGCGCGACACCGAACTCCTTGTTGTTGGTGCCGATATAGGCGGTGCGCTTGGAGCCCGGCGCGTCGGCATCGAAGGTGATGACGGGGATGCCGGCAGCGGCTGCCGCCTCGATCGACTTGGTCATGGCCGCGACGTCGGCGACCGAGATCGCAAGGCCGTCGACCTTCTGGGTGACGAAATCCTGGATGATCTGAGCCTGCGTCGCCGGCTCATGTTCCACCGGTCCCTTGTAGATGCACTCGATGTTGCCGAGCTCCTTGGCACGCTTCAGACAGCCGTCGCGCGCAAAGTCGAAGAACGGATTGTTCATCGCCTTGGGCACGATCACGAAACGGTAGTTCGCGGCAAACGCCGGCGTCGCCATCATCGCGACGGCGATGCCGGCAAGTAGAAATTTCCTCATTGTCTCCTCCATACGTCCTATGCCTATCCATTGAAAAATCGTCCGGGAGGCGGATAGACGGTTCTTTTGCCCTCCCGAAGACGTCACTTCAGACCATCCGCGAGCGGATGCGGTCGACCAGCACGGCCAGTATGATGATCACGCCCACCAGCGTCTGCTGCCAGTAGGAGCTGACCTGTGCCAGCACGAGGCCGTTGCGGATCACTTCGAGCAGCACGCAGCCGACGATCGCCCCCAACGGGCCGCCGATGCCGCCGGCGAGATTGGCACCACCGATGACAGCCGCCGCGATCACGTTGAGCTCGTAGGACGTCGCCATGTTGGCCGGCGCCGATCCGAGCCAGCCGGAGATGATGATGCCCTGGAGGCCCGCGGCGAGCGCGCAGATCACATAGACCTCGATCTTCACCCGGACGACCGGGATGCCGGTCAGTTCGGCCGCCTTCTCGTTGCCGCCGAGCGCGAAGACGTGGCGGCCGAACGCGCTGTGGTGCAGGACCACGGCCATCACCAGTGCGAGGACCACCAGGTAGATGAAAGGCACGGGCACGCCGAGCACGTCGCCCGAGGTGAGCGCATAGAAGTAGTCGGCATCCGGCCCACCCGGAAAGCTGCCGCGCCCGTTCGAGACGACATAGCCGAGCCCGCGCACGATCGAGAGCATGCCGAGCGTGGTGACGAAGGGCGACAGGCCCAGCACGGCGATACAGAAGCCGTTGACGAGGCCGGCGATCAGCGCAACGCCGAGCCCCGCAAGAAGCGAGATCAGCAGGATCAGGCCCGGCACGTTGGCGAGCACGGTCTTGCCGTCGGCCGCCATGTGCACGAACAGCGAGCCTGCGGGCGAGCCGGGCGCCGACAGCTCGGTCATCACCATCGAGGTGATCATGGCCGAGAAGCACATCATCGAGCCGACCGACAGATCGATGCCGCCGGTGATGATCACGAAGGTGACGCCGAGGGTGGCGATGGCGATGAAGGAGAAGTTCTTCGCCACGTTCTGCATGTTGCCTTCGGTGAAGAAGTAGGGACTGGCGAAATGCATGACCACCAGCAGGATCGCCAGCGCGAGCAGGACATAGCCGGTCTGGGACGCGAAGATGCCGCGCTGCCACCATCTGATCCGGCCGACATTGGTGAAGCTGATCGGGGATTCCAAGGGCATGACCATCACGCCGCCTCCTTCGCGCCGGTGATCAGGGCAGTGACTTCCTCGGGCGACGTCTGCTGGATCGGCTTGTCGGCCCGCTTCTCGCCCCGGCGCATGACGATGACGCGGTCGCACACCGCGAACACGTCGGGCATGCGGTGCGAGATCAGCATCACGGCGACGCCCTGCTCCTTCAGCCGGTGGATCAGGCCGAGCACCTGCTCGACCTGGCGCACCGAGATCGCGGCCGTCGGCTCGTCCATCATCACCAGCCGCGCGTTGGAGAGCCGCGTTCGCGCGATCGCGACCGCCTGGCGCTGGCCGCCCGACATCTGCTTGACGAGATCGTCGGGCCGCGTTTCCGAGCGCAATTCGCCGAACAGCTCCAGCGCGCGCGCCGCCATGGCCTTGTGGTCGAGCACCGCGAGCGGGCCGAATTTGCGCTTCAGCTCGCGGCCGAGGAAGACGTTGGCCGCCGCCGTCAGATTGTCGGCGAGCGCGAGGTCCTGGTAGACGACCTCGATGCCGACGGCGCGTGCATCGACCGGGCGATTGAAATGGACCGCGCTGCCGGCGAAGCGGATCTCACCATGGCTGGGACGGAAATTGCCGGCGATGATCTTGACCAGCGTCGACTTGCCCGCGCCGTTGTCGCCCATCAGGCCGACGACCTCGCCGGGAAGGACCTTCAAGTCGACTTCGTGCAGCGCGCGGATTGCGCCGAACTCCTTGCCGATGCCGGTCAGCTCGAGCACCGGTGTCGCTTCAGCATGTGTCATCAGCGGCCTTCCTCAGACGTAGCGGTTGACCAGGGATTCCAGATATTCCTGCCGGCCCGAGCGCGGCTGCGGGTCGAAGCCCGGGCCGAGCGCGCGATCGGCAAGATCGGCGAGCGAGCGCTGGCCGCCGAGAATGGCGCGGCCCTCGCTGCCGGCCCATCCGCCATAACGCTCGGTGAGCGGTGCGGTGAGCACGCCGGCATCGAGCATGTCCGCGGCGGCGAGGAAGGCGCGCGCGCAGGCATCCATCGAGCCAACATGGGCATGGATCAGATCGTCGGGGTCGATCGACTGGCGGCGGATTTTGGCGTCGAAATTCAGTCCGCCCGAGGTGAAGCCGCCGCGGTTCAGGATCTCGTGGAACACCAAAGCGAGCTCGGGCACGTTCATCGCGAACTGGTCGGTGTCCCAGCCCAGCAGGTCGTCACCGCGATTGACGTCGAGCGAGCCGAAGACACCGAGCGCCTCGGCGAGCGCGACCTCGTGATGGAAGGAGTGGCCGGCGAGGATGGCGTGGTTCTGCTCGATGTTGAGCTTGACGTCCTTGAGCAGGTCGTAGCGCGCGAGGAAGCCGTAACAGGTGGCGACGTCGAAATCATATTGATGCTTGGTCGGCTCCTTCGGCTTCGGCTCGATCAGGATCGGGCCCTTGAAGCCGATCTTGTGCTTGTGCTCGACGACGAGCGACACGAAGCGGCCGAGCTGGTCGAGCTCGCGCTTGAGATCGGTGTTGAGCAGCGTCTCGTAGCCCTCGCGCCCGCCCCAAAGCACGTAGTTCTGGCCGCCGAGCCGGTGCGTCACCTCCAGCGCGGCGCGGACCTGGCCGGCGGCGTAGGTGAAGATCTCGGGGTCCGGGTTGGTCGCGGCGCCCGCCATGTAGCGGCGGTGCGTGAACAGGTTGGCGGTGCCCCAGAGCAGGCGGACTTTTGCCGAGGCCATCTTCTGTTCGAACAGATCGGCGACCGCATTGAGGTTCGCAACGGATTCGGCGAGCGAATTGCCTTCAGGCGCCGCGTCGACGTCGTGGAAGGTGAAGAAGGGCACATCCAGCAGGCGGAACAGCTCGAAGGCGACATCGGCCTTGGCGCGCGCCTGCGCCATCGCATCGGTGCCGTGATGCCAGGGCCGCAAAAAGGTCTCGCCGCCGAAGGGATCGCCGCCCGGCCAGCACAGCGAATGCCAATAGCAGACTGCGAAACGCAAATGATCCTCGAGCCTGCGGCCATGGACGAGGCGGTCCTTGTCGTACCAGCGGAAGGCGAGCGGGCTCGCGGCATCCTTGCCGGAAAAGGCGACAGGTTGGCTTGCATCGAAGAATTTTGCTGGCGCGTTCACTTAAATCGGCTCCTTCAACGCGGGATAGAGATCGCGCCAGCGGCGATAGGCATCGTCGTAGGCGGAAGTGACGGATGCCCGTGGCGCGAAACTCGCGAGCCGCCGCGGACGAACACAAACCTGTGCCGGGTCTTCGCCAGTCGCAGCGATGCGGCCGAGCCGTGCGGCGCCGAGCGCGGCCCCGACCTCGCCTTCCTCGACGCGGTGGACGGGGATGCCGAGCACGTCGGCGCAGATCTGCGCCCACAGCGGCGAGCGCGAGCCGCCGCCGACCAGATCAACCTCCGCGACCGGCCCGCTCGCCGCACTCAGCGCCGCCAGATTGTCGCGCGCAGCAAAGGCGACGCCTTCGAGCACGGCCTGAACGATCTGTCCGCGCCCGGTCGCACCGCGCAAACCGGCGAAGGCGCCGCTGGCGGCGGCGTCGTTGTGCGGCGTCCGCTCGCCGTCGAGATAGGGCAGGAATCTGACCGGGCTCGGTCCGTCGACGCGCTCGCCGAGCGGCGCCAGCAGCGCGGCCGCCGGCGTCTCCATCACGCCGGCGAGCCATGCCAGCGAGGCTGCGGCCGACAGCATCACGCCCATCTGGTGCCAGAGGCCGGGCAGCGCGTGGCAGAACGCATGCACGGCGGAAGCCGGGGCCGGTGCAAACCGATCGGTGACGCGGAACAGCACACCTGAGGTTCCCAGAGACAGAAACGCATCGCCCGGTGTGATCGCGCCGAGGCCGATCGCGCTCGCGGCGTTATCGCCGGCGCCGCCGGCAATCACGACATCTTTCGCCATGCCCCAGCGCTGCGCGAATTCCGGGGCGAGCATCGCGCTGACCCCGCTGCCTTCGACGAGGCGCGGCATGTGGTGGAGATCGAGCCCGGTGGCATGCAGCAGCAGGGCCGACCAGCGGCGCAGACCGCCATCGAGCCACAGCGTGCCTGCGGCGTCGGACATATCCTCGACCATTTCGCCGGTGAGGCGATAGCGGACATAGGCCTTCGGCAGCAGCACCTTTGCCACGCGCTCGAAGATCTGCGGCTCGTGCCGCGCGACCCAGAGCAGCTTTGGCGCGGTGAAACCCGGCATTGCCAGATTGCCGGCGATCGTGTGCAGCGACGGGCAGCGACGCTCCAGCTCGACGCATTCGGCGTGCGAGCGGCCATCGTTCCAAAGAATCGCAGGGCGCAGCGGCCGTCCATCCTCGTCGAGCAGCGTCGCGCCGTGCATCTGGCCCGATAGCCCGATGCCTCGCACCTGCGCGACCTCGCGCGGATGGCGGCCGGCGAGATCGTCGACGGCGCCGACCGCCGCATCGACCCAGGCATCGGGATCCTGCTCGGACCACAGCGGCGCGGGATGCGACAGCGCAAGCTCGCGCACCGCCGTCGCGAGAACCGCGCCGGCATCACTCACGAGCACCGCTTTCACACCGGACGTGCCGATGTCGATTCCGAGATACACGCCGTCCTCCCTTTCATCCCTGTCGCAGGGTTGCGAACTTTCGTCGCCTTTTCCCGCAAACTGCCGTTCAAAGTCGCGCTGCCGCTAGGGCAGATTGTCCCGCATCACGATGTCGATCCTGATCTTCTCCTGTTCGCGCAGGATCGGCTCGCCGCGGGCGAGCGCGAGCAGCACGCGCACGGCGGCGCGGGCTTCGTGCCCGGGGTTCTGCGAGATCGCCGCATCCATCACGCCCTGCAACAGCAGCCGCCGCGTCAACGCGGTGACGTCGTGCCCGACGAACACGACCTTGTCGCGGCCGGCATCGCTCGACGCCCGATCGCTCAACGCCTTGGCGACACCTTGCGTGCCGGCGCCGACGTTATAAAGGCCGACAATGTCAACATGCCTGCCCAACAGCCGCGTCAGCAGCTGCCCGGAACGTTCGTCCTCGTCGCGCCCTTCCAGCACCGGCAGCACGCTGAGACCAGGGAATTCCGCCGCCATCACCTGGTTGAAACCGAAAATACGCTCTGCATGGTCGCGCAGACCCTGCGAGCCCGCCACGATCGCGACCTTGCCGGACCGCCCGCCGGCCAGCCGCCCGACCAGCGCGCCGGCGGTGCGTCCCGCCGCAATGTTGTCGATGCCGACATAATGGTGTCGGCGGGACGACGGCACGTCCGAGACCAGCGTCACGACCTTGGTGCCGGCATCGACGAGATCGTCGATAGCGGCGCGGACGCGCGGATGATCCAGCGCCACCACGGCGACGCCGTCGTAATCGTCCGCCAGCGCCGTCAGCGAGGCTGCGAGCACGGACGGATCGAACACGTCGGTGGCGATCGTCTCGACGCCGAGGCGGCGGGCGGCGAGCCAGGCCGACATCTCGCCGAGATAGGCCTCGATCTGCTGCATGAACGGATTGGGCCCCGACGGCATCACGAAGGCGAAGCGGCGAGCGCGGCCGCGGGCGAGCTCCGCGGCGGCGACGTGCGGCTGGAAGGCGTTGCGTTCAATGGCCTCCCTGACGCGCCGGACCGTGTCCGGCCGCACGCCCGGACGGTTGTGCAGGACGCGGTCGACCGTGGCGAGGCTGACGCCCGCCTGGCGGGCGATGTCCTTCAGCGTCAGCGCGCTTGCGGTGAGAGTGTCGGCCATGGATGAAGGCTAGCAGAGGTGTTTTGAGGTACGCAACTCATTTTGAGGGATGGATCGCCGATTTCGAGCCGGGGTTGCGCCCGGCCGCCCTACCCGGCTGCAAGGTCGAGCGTCAGGAACAGACTGTTGCGATCCTCGACATAGCCCTCGAATGGACCGCACGCGACGAAGCCGTGCGCCAGGTAGAGCGCGTGCGCCGGCTTGAAATAATCCCACGAGCCGGTCTCGAGGCTGAGGCGCTTCAAGCCGCGGACACGGGCTTCGGTGATGATGTGGCGGAGCATCCGGCCGCCAAAGCCGCGCCGGCGCGTGGTCTGGAGCGTGTGCATCGACTTCACCTCGCCATGCTCGGACGAGAGCGTCTTCAGCGCGCCGACGGCGACCAGCGTCTCGCCGTCCCAGCCGGTCCAAAACGCGATGTCGGGCGCCCGCAGGCCGGAGAGGTCCAGCGCGTGGGCGCTGCCCGGCGCGGTCTGCGCCCGCGCGGCCGTGACGTGATGATCGAGCAGTGCGATGACGCGCGGATCAAAGGTGTCGCCGGTGCGGATCTGCATCGTCAGGTTCACTCGAGGATTTCATATCGCATCGGCATCCTCACATCTTCCCGTAGGAGGCGCCGCGGCGCGTGATGATGACGTAGCGCGCGTCCTGCTTGGTCTCGTTCTCGAAGATCACCGCGCGCATCACGTCGAAGTCGAGACAATCGCCCTCGCGCAGCCGCACCGCCTTGGCGTCGATATGCACGGCGATCGCGCCCTCCAGCATCAGGAGCTGCTGGGTGAAGGCGTTGCGGCCCCACGGGCTGTATGGCACCCGCGCGCCGGCCGGCAGATCGACGACGATGATCTCGATGCCGCTCGCCGCGTCCGTCGGCGAAGCATGCCGGCGGCGATAGCCGCTCTCGGGATCGCGCCAGTGCGGCTGGTCGGCAAGACGCACCAGCCGCTCCGGCGGCTTCTCGGCCAGCGCGACGACATCGCTCAGAGACACGTCGAGTGCCGCACACAGCTTTCCGAGCAGCGCAGCCGTCGCACTGCTCTGCGCCCGCTCCACCCGCCCGATCATCGCCCGGCTGACGCCGGAGCGGCCTGCGAGTTCGTTCAGCGTCATGCCCGCTTGCGTCCGCAGCGTCTTCAGGCGGCGACCGATCGCGCGATCGAGTTTTTGCTGGTCCATTTCTTGTAAGTCGTGGCCGTTGTCCGAACGTGCCGCAGCGACGAGGGCCGCAAGCCGCCGGGCGAGAGGAGCTTAGCGCGCGCAGCGAAGAACGCCGGCATCGCGTGGCTAATATATTGGAATCTCGCGCGCTGCGCGACGTGCGCTTGCACCTGTCAGGTCGATCGGAAGGAAATCTCGGAGGAGCTTGGAGCGGGCGAAGGGAATCGAACCCTCGTATGCAGCTTGGGAAGCGAAGAACGGAGAGTGAAAAGCTTTAACCAAGGCAAAGCTAAATCTTTGAAATGTAGTAATTTTTCGGTATTATGGCGATATTCCGAGCGTAGAACATTTCGGGTGTTTCGGAAGCTGCATTTGTACGATTGTTGTATGGGCGTGGGATGTCGAAAAGTCCGGTCTACGAGCGAGAAGTGAAGTCGTTGAACGAGAACGACGTCCAAAGCGCCATCTCCTACAGCGCGAGCGGCGCAATGGCCGGCAAGGTAGCCGAATGGCGCGATAAGAAAACGACGGGACTGACGTTGCGCATCACGCCGGGCAAGGTCGTCTGGTACGTGCGCCGTCGTGAAATAACTTTGAGGCTGGGCTCGGCTTCCGAAATCAATCTCGACCAGGCCCGGTATTTCGCCGGGCAGACGAACCTCGCCGCCAAGCGCAAGCGTGATCTGCGCGAATTCGTCGACCAGCTGGTGCGACTGACGCTCACCTCGAAATACAAGGATGAACTGGGACACCACGAAGCGGCGGATCAATTCGCCGACGAAACGTCGCTGCTCGCCTACCGGAAGCGAACCGGCGACACTGGCGTCACCTGGACTTGGAAGGCGCTGACCGCGAAGTTTCTCGAGTACAAGCTGCCGAAGCTGAAGGCCAGGTACCGCGAGAAGTACGCCCGCTTCCTGCAACTCGATGAATATGCGTCGGTCAACGAAAAGTTGGTTGGCGAGATCAAGCTGCGGGACCTCGAGCGTCTCCGAGACAATATTTTTTCCACTCATAAGAAGTCGACCGTCAACAGAGCCGTCACGCAATCGAAGAGCATGCTGACGTGGGCATGGAAATTCCACGCAACGGATTCCGGACTGGACGACGTCGAAGTGGGGTGCTGGCACCGGTGGTCGTTCGAATACGCCTCGGGCAAACGCACCCACGCTCCAACCATCGAGGAAATCGCGCGCACCCTGGTGATCGCCGAGAAGTTTCGGAAGCTTGCCGAGGGAGAACATGAGACCTATCCGGGTACGTTGGGCGCGCTGTGGGCGGTCGCTTTGACGGCGCAAAGAACCGGCGGCCTTCTGCAGTTGCGCGCCGACCGCCTCTTCGATCCCGACAGAAAGGACCGCAAGCTGCGAGGATGGAAAATCGCGAACTGGACCGAAGAGGAGATGAAAGGCGGACGCGACGGAGGGCGTCCCTTCTCGCTTCCTATCCCCCCGGAGGCATTGGGGATCCTAGCGGCCTATCACAAGGAATCGGGAGGCGAATCGGAATGGATGTTCAGCGGCCGCGATGCGGAGGCGCACATCAGCCAGTCCGCGCTGAACCTTCTGCTGCACCGACTTCAGGGACGCGTCTACGACCATACGGTGAAGCAGAAGCCCCAGCGCAATGGCAAGCCTGGTCCCAAACCGAAGCCCAAGAAGCTGCGGCCCAACCTGTTCGCGCTCTATGGCATAGAGCCTTGGACGCCGCACGAGTGCAGGACGACCATGACGACATTCCTCGACGACAGGCGCCTCGGTGGAGCGGCCACCGCGATACTCGGACACAAGATGGTCCACGACCGCGTCGATGA
The DNA here is from genome assembly GCF_018129995.1 of Bradyrhizobium sp. SZCCT0153. Classification (GTDB taxonomy): domain Bacteria; phylum Pseudomonadota; class Alphaproteobacteria; order Rhizobiales; family Xanthobacteraceae; genus Bradyrhizobium; species Bradyrhizobium japonicum_G. The sequence goes on along the minus strand of NZ_JAFCKS010000001.1, from coordinate 20,735 downwards.
ACGCGAAAGAATGGCGACCGTGACCGAGCAGCACTACAACCGCTCTCAAAGGATCGGGTTGAAGGCGGAAGGCATGACGCTCTGGGTAAAAGCGCTTCTCGCGGCGTATAAGAAGGAAAAGCAGAAGTTTCGCGACTTGCGACAAGCCAAGCTCGCAGCCTGATTCCAAACGGATCACGCGCAGCTGGCGTGGAGAGTGGGATTCTCTGCCTGGGTGTAAATCGGGGTAGGGGCCGACACCGATGGGCGAGCTAGAATATTGGTCCAGCAAGCGGCGATGGGGCAACCTTGGACGCCTCTTCACACTCGGACAACATGCGTAGCTTGGCACGCCGTCGTACTGGTCGCGGCGCGAACGATTGTAGCGATGCGGGGTGAGGCCTACTCCCTAGCGACCACGGCATCTAACCATGCGCAATTCAGGGGCGGCACGATCGGATCGGGCGCACGTACGCCGCGTGCCGCCGCGTCAATCCGCATGTCGCGTAGGCGCTTCCGCTGCTCATCGGGCATGTAGAGGCGCTCATGCCCCCAGAGCGACGGTCCATTGAACGTCTCGTGCGGTTGCCAGGTATCCGGATCGATGACGCGAGCGCCCCATCCGTACTCAACGAAGAAGCCAGACGGCGTGTTGACGTAGAACGAGGTCATATGGTCGTTGGTGTGCCGCCCCAGGGTGTAGGCGACCCGCCCGTCATCCAGCTGCGCAAGATCATAGCCTTGCCCAACGTCGTCAAGGCTACCGAGCTCGACCATGAAGTGGTGCAGCGCCTTCCGGCCCGACCCTACCATTGCGAAGCTGTGGTGGCGGCCGTTGAGATGGAAGAAATATAGGCCGTAGGGCTTGAGCCCGAAATCGGAGACGTGGAAGCCGAGCACGTCGCGATAGAATGGCAGCAGCGGCTCGACGTCTTCGACGTTCAGAACCACGTGTCCCATCCCGAGGGCGCCGGTACGAAAGCCGGAGATCGGCCGCCCTGGCCGGAACGGCTCCGTCGCGAGCGCCGGCTGGCAGAACGCCTCAAGCCGGTTGCCCGCGGGATCCGCGAACTGGATCAACTCGCGCACATGGCGTTCATCGGCCAGCGCGCGCGATCCGCGCGTGACTTCGACGGCATGGCTTTCCAGCCTGGCGGCGAGACGATCGAGCTCCGCGGCTGTCGGAACTTCCCAGCCCATCACTGTGAGACCGGCGTCGTTGCCGGCGTCGACAATCAGACGCTGCTTTCGGTCATCCATCCGGAACGCTCGCGTCTTTCCGCCGCGATCGACCTGCTGCATGCCGAGCAACTTCGTCGCCATGTGACTCCACTGATCCAATTGCGACGAGCCGATGCTGATATAGCCGAGTGCGGAGATCTCCATCCAGGCTCCTCCATTGTGTTCATCGCGTCTGTTGGCCGCGCGGCGGCTTCGCCGGAGGTTGATGCCGACGCACCGCGATCGTACACTAAGTTTTGCGGACGCCTCGCGTTTGCAACACGTTAGGCTCCGTACCGTCCGGCACAAGGAAGGAAATTGAATTGTCCAAGGAGCGGACGCGCGACGAGCAACCGAAAGCCTCGGCGGGTGTACGCGCTTTCAAGCGCGGTCTCGACGTCCTCACCGAGGTAAATAGGTCCGGCGGCATGAGGGCTGCCGACGTGGCACGTGCACTTAGCCTCCCCCGGCCGACCGTCTACCGGCTGCTCGAGACCCTCGAAGAGCTCGGTTATGTGGCTCGCTCAGCGAGCGACGACCGCTTTCGCGTGACACGGCTGGCCTCCAGTCTTGGCGACGGTTACGATCCGAGCGTCGTGATCTGCCAGGCGGCGGCGCCTTATCTCGGCGAGTTGAGCAAGGCCCTGGTCTGGCCCGTCGACCTTTCCACCTACGAGAACGCCGCAATGGTGGTCCAGGAGACCACCCATTCCCGTAGCCCCATGTCGATCGACCGCGGCATGATTGGCAAACGCCTGCCCATCTTGCGGACATCGGCCGGTCGGGCGTACCTGGCAGCCTCAGCGGCGCGCGAGCGAGACTTGATCGTCAATCACTTGCGGCGGATCGACGAGGTGGAAGATCGCCCATTTCTTGGGGGGAACTGGCTCGAACGCATGATCGCCGAGACCCGTGAGCGTGGCTACGCAGTCCGCAATGAGGGCGAATACAACCCCAAGACCGCCTCGATCGCCGTGCCGATCGTTCGAGAGGAGGCTGTCTTCGGCTGTATTTCGATCATCTGGATCCGTTCCGCCCTGTCCTTGGAGGAGGCCGTTTCGCAGTTCTTGATTCCCATGCGCAAGGCGGCGGCCGAAATTCCGATCAACGGCTAGTTCACCCGTACGGGCAGAGAAGCCAGACCGCGTAGCACGTTGTTCAAGGCGAGCACCGGCTCGCCGATATCGAAGCTGCGCACCTTCTCGACCAGCACTTCCAAGAGAGCCGTCATTTCGAGACGAGCCAGATGCAGGCCGGCACACGTTTCCAAAACCGAGGTGGTCATTGGCGCGCCGGCGCACATCGAACCGCTCCGGATCTTGCCATTTCCGCTCGTCACGATTGGCCGACGCGTACAGCAGCAGCGCCCGGCTTCCGCCCGGAATGAGCACATCCGTGACGGTTGCGTTCGAGCTGACACAACGCGTGAAGCCGCGAATTGGAGACACCAGGCGCAGCGCTTCGTTGATGGCGCTTGGGATCAGCTTCGGATCTTCACGGACCAGCTGCCATTGATCCGGATGTCTGCCGAACAGCAGGATCAGGTTAGCCGTCGCAAAGATCGTCGTGTCCAGGCTGGGGCCGAGATAATCCCGCATCAGGACAGGACAACGCTCCGGCTCGACTTCGCCACGATCGGCGGCCTCGAAGATCCGTCTGCCCCAGCTCCCAGGCCGCAATCGTTCGCGAATATCGGGGACGCCGAGGTAGGAGCGCATCTCATGTATATCCGCCATGGCGGCGCAGCCTCGCTCGTTCATCGTGCCGAGCACGTTGAACGTTGCCGACGCCCACCTGAGCATGCTGCCGCGCCCATAATCTTCGAGACCGACCAGCTTCGACACGATCGTAAGGGGCAAGTACTGCGCCAGATCTGTCACAGCATCGAATTGCTTCCGTTCCAGGAGGTCATCGACGAGCCGCCTTGCTTCTGCCCGGATCTGAGGACCGATCTCCTCGAGGGATCGCGGCGACAGGGGAGCGCCGATGATCGCCCGGAGCCGATCGTGCAAAGGCGCATCACTCGCGAGAGTCGTACCTCGCGACATTTCGTTGACATTGCCGTTGGCTGCGACGCCATCCGCTGACGAGAAGACGGTTGGGTTCCGCAAGGCCGCTCGGACCTCGTCGAAGCGGCCGATGGCGTAGAGATCGTGTCGCGGAAGCCAGACGGCGGCGCCGAGCTCCCTGAGCCTTCGGTAGTGAGGATAAGGATCACGAAGAACCTCGTCACTGTAGAGATCGACGTCGTAGGTAGGCACATCCAAATGGGCTATGTTCATGACCTTCTGTCCGCTTGCATGCGCGTATCAGCGGACCGCGGTCCACTCGCCCTTTTCGAGCTTGCCTAGAACCAGTGCGCTTTGATCCAGTCCGGTGTGATCATCGGGTCCGTAATTGTAGACACCCCGCGACCCCGCAACGCCGTTCAAGGATTCGATCGCGGATCTCAGAGCCTCTCTGAATTCCGGCGTGCCTGGCTCGGCGGTCTTCAGAGCCATGGGAGCGGCCTTCTCGAGCAGAAGCAAGGCGTCGTAGGACGACCCCGCGAAGATGTTCCGACTTCCCGCCCCGAACTTCGCCTCGTATTGCCGGATGAATTCCAGCGCGGACTTCTTCGCAGGATAGTCGTCGGGGAAGGACGCGGCCCCGACGGCGGGGCTCAGCGGGAAGAAGATCCCATCGCCCTGCGCACTGGTGAGCTTCCGGAAGTCGCCGAACGTCGCGCCTAGCGTGCCGTAGATCTGGCCCTCATATCCTTTCTCGCGCAATTGCAACAGCGGAAGGGCGGCTGGCGCGCCTGACGCCGCGATCAGTACTGCATCCGGACCGGCTGCTACGATTTTCAGCACCTGTCCCACAACCGTGGTGTCGGTCCGTGCATACTTCTCGTTGGCGACGAGCTCGATGTCGGCGGCCTTGGCCATTTTGGCGCTGACCTTGCTCCAGGCATCGCCGTAGGAATCGCCGAAACCGATCAGAGCCAGCTTCTTCACCCCGGACTTCTTCATGTTGGCGAACAATGGCGTCGCTTCATGATCGTCGTTGGTCGTGGTCTTGAACACCCAACGCCGCCTGGCGTCGACTGGCGCAACCAGCGCGTTGACGGGCGCCAGGGTGATCATGGGCAGCTTATACTCGACCGCTGGCTCGATCACCGCGAAGGAGGCGGGTGTCGTAGTCGGCCCGATCAGTAGGTCAATTTTGCTTTCCTCGTGCAGCTTGCGCAGCGCAGAAACGGCGGCCGTAGCATCCGAAGCCTCATCAAGGAACAAGTAATTGACTTTTTTCCCCCCGATTTCGGTGGGACCGAAGGCTGTTCCGTTGCGCTCGGCGTTGCCGATGGCTGCAGCGGGACCCGTCGCCGACAGAATGATTCCAACGTTGATGTCGGCGGCAAAGCTCGGCGCAGCGAACAATTGCATCACAAGGCATGCACGCAGCACGGATCGCAGCATCGTCGTTTCCTCCGCTTTGGACTGCCTCGGCAGATCAGCCTTATTGGCTTTGCTTTCTCCCTAGCGAAACCGGAATGCTTGCGCGTAGCATTATCGCCAACTTGTCCGGCTGGCGGACAAACGGCCGCTGGATGGGCTCGTCCGATGTGCGGACACTTGGCGACACGACCTTGAAGGTGGCGGACGGCTGGGAAACAGATGGAGTCATGCAGGATGGGTGTGCCTTCCAGAGCTATGATGTCGTGATCATCGGTCGTGGCCCCGTCGGGGCCACGCTCGCCAATCTGCTCGGCCTATGCGGAGTCAGGACGCTGGTGCTGGAGCGCGAGGCTCGTGCGTATCATCTTCCGCGCGCGGTGCACTTCGACGACGAATGCATGCGCGTGTTCCAAGCCATCGGCCTGGCTGAGGCGATCCTGCCCCACGTAATCGTCAGTCCTGGCATGCTCTTTCTCGACGCCGACGGCCGCATGCTGCTGGATTGGTCGCGGCCCCTGACACTAACTCCGCTGGGCTGGAACCTTAGCTACCGCTTTCACCAGCCGGATCTGGAGGAAGTGCTGATCGGCGGCCTGCAACGTTGGCCTCACGTGGCAACACGCAACCGTTGCGACGTGTTCGCGCTCGACCAGGATGAGACCGGCGTGCGGGTGCGCTACGAAGATCTCTCGAACGGGCAGCTCACCGAGGTCCGCGCCCGCTATGTGATCGGTTGTGACGGCGCCCGTTCGTTGGTGCGCCGCTTCATCGGATCCGGCATGGACGATCTCGGGTTTCACGAGCGATGGCTCGTGGTCGACGTGCTGCTCAAGCGAAACCGCGACGATCTCGGCGACTACAGCCTGCAGCATTGCGACCCCCGGCGGCCCGCCACCTATGTGCGCGGCACCGGCACGCGCCGCCGTTGGGAGATCACGGTTCTACCCGACGAGGATACGCAGGGCGTCGCCCAGCCGACAAAGGTCTGGGAGCTGCTGTCGCGCTGGATCACGCCCGAGGACGCTGAGCTTGAGCGCGCCGCGGTCTACACTTTCCACTCCACCATCGCGCAGCAATGGCGCGACCGCCGCCTGATCCTCGCCGGCGATTCAGCCCACCAGACCCCGCCCTTCCTAGGGCAGGGCATGTGCGCCGGTATCCGCGATGCCGCAAACCTTGCCTGGAAGCTCAGCGCCATCCTAAGCGGCCATGCCGACGCGCGCCTGCTCGACACCTATCAGAGCGAGCGCCAGCCGCACGTCCGCGAGTTCGTCGAGCTGGCCATTCGGCTCGGCGGCTTGATCAACACCAAGGCGGTCGAAGCCGGCCTCGCCGCCGGCCAAGCACGCGAGAACGCGCCGGTCAAACTCGAGGTGAAGAAGCCCCTGCTCGGCCCCGGGCTTGCGCTGTCGGATCTACCAATGGCCGGACATCTCGCGCCACAATTCACGCTGCACGATGGCCGACGAAGCGACGACGCCATCGGTTACGCTTACGTCCTTCTCACCGAGTCCGCCGGCGCCATCCCCCGGCCGTTGCAACGCGCGTTCGGCGAGAACGGCGTGTCGATGCTCACCGGCGACGCAGCCGCCGGCGTCGGCACCTGGTTGCGCGACAAGGGCCTCAGGGCCGCCCTCGTCCGACCCGACCGCTACGTGGTCGGCGCCGCCAGTAACGACGGGGAGCTCGACCGGCTCGCCGCCGCCGTCATCCTTCCAATCCACGTGCCTTCGCGGCCTGAACACATTCCCGAGGATATCCCATGAAGCTGCTTTCTTTCATCGCCGACGGCCGCGCCTCCTTTGGCGCCATCAAAGACAACGGCATCGTCGATCTTGCCACGCGCATGTCCGGTTGCACCTCGCTGCGGCAGTTGCTCGAAACCAACCGCGTCGCCGAGGCCGCTGAACTGATCGCAGCCAACGTCCCCGAGCATGCGGTCGACAAGATCGCCTTCGCACCGGTCATCCTGGACCCCGGCAAGATCATCTGCGTCGGTCTCAATTACCGGGACCACGTCGCCGAGACTGGGCGGACCGTCACCGAGAAGCCGGCGCTGTTCGCGCGCTTCGCCTGCAGTCAGGTCGGCCACATGCAGCCGATCGTTAGGCCGAAGGTCAGCGACAATTTCGACTACGAAGGCGAACTCGCGCTGGTCATCGGCAAGGAGGGCCGACATATCCCGGCAGACCGGGCGCTCGATCATGTCGCCGGTTATGCCTGCTACAACGAAGGAAGCATACGCGACTGGCAGCGTCACACCAGCCAGTTTCTGTCGGGTAAGACTTTTGCCAACAGCGGCAGTTTCGGCCCCTGGCTGGTGACAGCTGACGAAATCCCCGATCCATCGAAGCTCACGCTCCAGACCCGCCTCAACGGCACCGTGGTGCAGAACGCCACGACCGATCTGTTGATCACCGCGATCCCCGAGCTGATCGCCTACATCTCCGCCATCTGCCCCCTGGTCCCCGGCGACGTCATCGTGACGGGCACGCCGGGCGGCGTTGGTTTAAAACGCACGCCGCCGCTGTGGATGAAGCCCGGTGACACCGTCGAGGTCGAGATATCTGGGATTGGCGTCCTCCAGAATTCAGTGATAGCCGAGTAGGCATCCGCCGAGTTGAGGAAGCGAACGGCTGGCACCATCGCGGCGATCGGGTGGGAGCACGCTACTGAACCAAGCGGCCATACTTCATCCGATTTTCGCAAACGTGTCTCTAATGCTTCGAGGCGCCGCGGGCGCTCCTTCGGCGTAATCGGCTTGCCGGCCGGCTTTCGTTGATGAGATCGACCAGAGCGGTTTCGTACCGGTCTTCGAACTTGTCGGGTTCGAAGTTGCCGGCCTTCTGCTCGACGATATGCCGGGCGAGATCGAGCATGTCCTGGGTGACTTTGACGTCCTGGATCTCGTCGAATATTCGGCCGGATCGCGGACTTCGTACGGGTAGCGCAGTAGCGTCCCCATCAGGCCTTTGTCGAGTGGCTCCAGCGGGATGATGTGCTCGCGGTTGGTCAGCACCACGCGCCCGATCGCGACCTTCTCCATCTCGCGGATCGTTTCCCGGATTACCGCAAAGGCATCGTGACCGACCTTGCCGTCGGGCATGAGGTAGTAGGGGCGGATCAGGAAACGCGGGTCGATCTCGCTGCGGTCGACGAACTCGTCGATCTCGATCGTCCGAGTAGACCAGGGCGACGTTCTCGAGTTCCTCCTTGGTGACCTCAATGAACGTATCGGTGTCGACCTTGTAGCCCTTGACGATGTCCTCGTTGGGGGACCTCGTCGCCGGTGTCGGCATCGAGCTTCAGGTACTTGATGCGATGACCGGTCGCCCGGTTCAGCTGGTTGAAGAAGATCTTTCGCTCTCCCAGGTCGCCGGGTACAGCGCCACCGGGCAGGTGACGAGCGAGAGCCTCAGAAATCCTTTCAATGGCGGAGAGAGTGGGACTCCCATCCCCTATGCCGCGATTGCCCGAAAACAGCCGAAAAACAAGGATTCCCGAAAAGCCCGGCCGGATTTTGTGACCACCGTTGTGTACCACCGCGACGGCCATTTCGGCCGTCAATCTCGGACGATTTCGAGACGCTTGAGGTCGCCGGTCGCCCTGACCGTTGCTCTATCCGGACTTCCCGGCGTCTATGCGGTCGAGACGTAGCCGGTGTCGATGGTCGGTAAGCAGGCGAGCGCCTCCCAGGACGGCCGCCAGCGTTCCCAGGCCGGTGCCGCCGGCGATCAGGAACATGATTAGCAATTGATATTTGACCGCATCGACCGGCTCGACGCCGGCAAGGATCTGGCCAGTCATCATCCCGGGCAGAGAAACGAGGCCGATCGCCGCCATGCTGTTCATGATCGGCATAAACCCACTTCTCAAGGCGTCCCGTATGATCGGCAGCATTGCTTGGTGTCGGGTGCCGCCTAGTGCCAGACAAGCTTCTACGGCGGCCCGTTCGCGCACCAAGCTGTTCGTCAGCACGTCCAGGCCAAGGCTTATTCCGGTCATGGTGTTGCCCAACATCATGCCCAGCAGAGGCAGCGCATAGCGCGGATGGTACCAAGGATCGGGGCGTAACTCGGTCAGGAGCGCGAACATCGTGACGGTACCGGCAGCGAGTAGCGTACATGTCGCTCCCAGGCCGTATTTCCAGACGCCCGTAAGACGCCGCTTCTGCCGCGCGACGATTTCCCGCGAGGCGAAGAGAACCAGGATGAACGCGGCGAGTGCGGTCCAGATCGGCGAGACCGCGGCAAACAGGAACGTCAGCACGTATCCGACGAGAACGAGCTGAACGACCATCCGAACGGTCGCGATGGCCAGTTGCTTCTCAAGTTTGAGGCGGAGAACAAGCGAGAGGACGCCATCCATGACGACAAGGAGCGCGGGTAGGATCAGATCGCCGTACGAAAGCTGAATGTACGTCACTGCCGGCTTTCCTTGATGCAGCCGTCAGGGCTCATCGCGAATATCCTTGATCCGACACGTCGCGCTTGAGCGTCATCATGGGTGCTCCAGATGACGCTCGTTCCATCCGCGACACGTTCGGCAATCAAAGCCTCGACGGCGGCGGCGGATGCCGAGTCGAGCGCCGAAGTCGGCTCATCCAGTAGCAGGACGCGCGACCGCAGCATCAGCCCCCGCACAAGCCCCAATCGCTGTCTCTCGCCCGTCGAAAGTCTCTGAACCGGCCAAGGTCCGCAGTCGTCTGGAAGGCCAAGACGCATGACCAGCGGTAGCGCATCATCCCAGGCCGTGAAGTGCTCCTGCACGATGTCGGACCACCAGCCCGGCTCGGCGGCGAGATAGGTCACTCGCTTTCGCCAGGTGGGGGCGGGCATAGACTCCCTAGGCGTTCCGTCAAGCTTGACCGCCCCTTCGTTGGGGTCGAGGTCCGCGATCGAGCGAAGCAGCAAGGTCTTCCCGACGCCGGATGGTCCCTGCAGGGCGACGCATTCGCCGTCCTGCAGATCGAATGACACTGAGATGTGCAAGCGCTTGAGCCTGCTGACCGTCAGCATGCGTCAAAGCTTGAGCTGGAAGCGATCGGCAATCCGACGGGCGATCTCCGCCGGTGCCTCGATCGGGTACGGATGCACCGAGCTCACGTTGATCTCGCCGAGTACGTAGCTGTCGCTCCCGTCGGACTGGACAGCACCGAGCATAAAGTCCGCATCCCAGATGGCTGGCAGGTCACTTCGCGCGATATCCAGCAACGAGATCAGCTGCGGCGTCCACTCGTTCTCCATCAGCCGCCGCAGCCGCTGAAAGCGAGGGTCGGCGTTTGACGTGTAGAGCCGCGGGCCGGCCCCGGCACGCGCTGTCGGCGTCTCCACCAGGGCTTTGACCTTGTGGTGACCGAAGCCGGTGCATCGGTTGCCGGCCATGTAACAACGCACGACGCCCTCATCTAAGCGGGGCTGGAAAGCTTGGTCGACCACACTGCCGTTCTCGAAATACTCCGCACAGCGGCGGAGAAAATCGTCCAGCGTCAGTTCCTCGGGCGTGTCTTTGGTCGCGTCCAGCACCCTGATCATGGATGAGGTCGGCAGCTTCTCGACCTTCCAGACGCCCCGGCCACCGTTGCCCCGGTTGCGCTTGATCACGCGCGGGCCGGAGGCGAGCCGCGCCGGCAGCTCCGCGCGCATCGCAGCGGCGGTTTGGTACAGCGCCGTGTCGCTTCCCCAGCCCATGGAGCGGGTGCGATAGAGGACCTCCTTGGTGCCCATCTTGAGGATGACGTCCGGATGAGCGCTTACCCAAACGCCTTGCGCGGCGACGTCGCGCAGCAGGGCATCGAGACCGGCCCGGTTCCGACCGTCTTGGATAGGGTTGACCCAGACGAGTACGCCGTCAACCGCGAGCAGCTGTTCGCGGACGGCGTCTGCGAAGCTCTCGTCGTAGATCACGGGGCGCCCTTTGACGCCGACGGCGGCAAGCGCATCGAAGACGTCGACGAAGCGACCGCTTTTCGGGGTGGCATCTCGACGCGCGGCGGCGTCTCCTCGCGAGAGGATGGCTACCGTGCGTCGGGCAGAAGAGTGTTTTTCGGTGTCCATGCGCAAGCTCCACGTGTTGCGTGCTGCGCAGAGCTTGGACCGAAGTCTCGCCGGGAGTCTGCTTAATCCCGCCCAGGCAGTCTACGTGATATCGCGAGGATCCTTCAAGCGGCGGCTTTCTTGACTGGCGTGTTGACGCAGGGAAGAGGTCGCTTCCGTTCCGGACGGCGGTGAAATTTTCGTGACGTTCGGTTTCACGCGCCCGAGCGATCGCGGGTTGACAGCCTGGCCGAGTGAGTTTTTAGTCGCGTGACGGGGATATGCGATCTCCCCGCGAGGCGTCATGCTCAAGAATCGCGTCCTGATCACCAAGGGCGCAGCATGTCAGCATTGTACACCTACCTTTCACCCGACAAACTATCTCGATTGTTAGGCTCGGCGGCCGCGCCGACGCTGGGCCAGCTCGCGGCTTCGCGCTGCGCTTCGCGCATGTTCGACGACGCCATCGAGCGGGTGAACCCAGGTCTCTTCCTACACGACCGAGGTTGCCGCGACACGATCAGGGGATCGCACGATGGTCCGGCCAACAAGGTCAGGTGAGGCCGGATGCGGGACTACTTCTGGGGCTGGGACAACCAGGAGATCAGACATGCGAACATCGATGATCTATCAGGTAGCGATAATCGTGACCCTTGCGGCGGGACTCGCGCCTTCCCGCGCCCTTACCCAAGACGAGCTTGTCGCCAAGATCCAGGCGGCCGGCTACTCGCAGGTAACCGACGTCAAATCGACCGCCGAAGGCATCACCGCCAAGGCGGTGAAGGACGGCAAGCCGGTGACGCTCGTCATTGACAGCAGCGGCCAGATCAAAGAACGAAACTGAGGTGGAGGGAGTACGATGAAACGCGCAGTCTGGCCCCTCATCGTGATCGGCCTCGTTCTCGCCTACCTGCCTTTCGTCTACATGGCACGCGCGCAAGCGATCGATTGGCAAAAGGTCGACGAGACCCTCGGCCGGAAGGCTGCGGTCTCCGATGACGTCCACCGCTACGGCTTCCCACGTAGCGACCTTTCGGTGACCCTGGACGGCGTGACGATCAAGCCTTCACTGGCGCTTGGCGGATGGGTCGCCTTCAAACCTGGGCACGGTGGCGCCATGGTCATGGGGGACCTTGTGCTGCTCGAGACCGAAATTAACCCTGTGATGGCGAAGATGATCGCGAGCGGTCTCGAAATCACAGCCGTGCACAATCATCTGCTGCGCGCGAGCCCGGCGACGTTCTACATGCACGTGGCCGGTCACGGCGACCCCCTCAAGCTGGCCTCGGCGATCCATGATGCGCTGGCCGAGAGCACGACGCCGCTGACTATCGCGGCCCCCGCGAGCCCACCGCCCGCCGTGGACCTCGATACGGCGAAGCTCGACCAGATCATCGGCGTTAAAGGCCAAGCAAACGGCGGCGTCTACCAGTTCAACGTGAAGCGGCTCGACCCGATCACGCAAGACGGCACGCCGTTGACGCCCGTCGGCCCGATGGGCGTGGCGATCGGCATCAATTTCCAGCCGACCGGGGGCGGGAAGTCCGCCATCACGGGCGACTTCGTGCTGACGGCCGACGAGGTCAACCCCGTCATCGTGGCGCTCCAGACGCACGGCATCGAGGTGACGGCGCTGCACAGTCACATGCTCGATGAGCAGCCGAGGCTGTTCTTCATGCACTTTTGGGCGAATGACGGCGCGATCCGGCTTGCCGAAGGCTTGCGCGCTGCACTGGACAAGACGGCGAGCACGAAGAACTGAGGCGAAAATCGCAAAGGAGGCGATCCGATGTCCTACCGGGCCAAGCCGCTGCTCGCCCTAGCGTTCATGTCGATCTCGTTGATGGGAGCGTCCGCCGTGGCTCAGACCTTGAATTTCGATGACGCTCCCGCGGGAACGTCGCCTGAAGGTTGGATCCTCACGATGACTGGCCGGGGAGAGGCGAACTGGACCGTTGAGCCAGACCACACGGCGCCGAGCAAGCCGAACGTCCTCAAGCAATCCGGCAGGGCGACTTTCCCAGTGGCGCTCCAAATGGGTACCGTCATCCGCGACGGCTTCGTCGAGGTGAAATTCAAGGCGGTCGCCGGCTCCGAGGATCGCGCTGCGGGACTCATCTGGCGCGCGAAGGACGCCGACAACTACTACGTCGTCCGGGCAAACGCTTTGGAGGACAATGTCGTGCTCTACAAGACGCTCAACGGCGTTCGAACGTCTCTGGATATCGTAGGTCGCAAAGGCGGATATGGCATGAAAGCGCCCGTGGCCTCCGGCCAGTGGCACGTGCTGCGCTGCGATTTCACAGGAACGCGGTTCAGGGTGACGTACGACGGACGGCAGTTGTTCGATGTGGAGGACGCCACAATATCCCAATCGGGCATGATCGGCCTGTGGACCAAGGCGGATAGCGTGACCCTGTTTGATGATCTGACGTATGGTGAGGTCAAATAGGTCCCTGTCCCGTTGCCGGAGATAACGATGAACTCTCGACCCCTGATGGTCGCGACTGCCTTGGTGATCGCTTCCGTCTGCCCGCTGCGGGCAGACGAAAACTTGGTCGCCTACAAATCACTAACTCCAGAGTTGGCATTCGATCTCGCACGCGCCGCGTTGAACAGCTGCCGCTCCCGGGGATTCCAAGTCGCGGTCGCCGTGGTTGATCGTTTCGGCGTGACGCAAGTAATGCTGCGTGATCGCTTTGCAGGTCCTCACACACCGCCAACGGCGGCAGGCAAGGCTTGGACGGCCGCGTCGTTCAGGACCAGTACGACTGAGCTCAATGCGATCAGTCAACCCGGCATGATGCAGGCGGGCGTTCGCCATCTTCCTGGAGTAGTCATCATAGGAGGGGGACTGGTGGTCGAAGCCACCGGCTCGCTGGTCGCAGCGGTAGGTGTCTCCGGAGCTCCGGGTGGCGACGCCGACGAAGCATGCGCGAGGGACGGTATCGACGCCATCCGCGACAGGCTGGAGTTCTGACCTGAGTATCGAGCGGTTCCAGTACCTAGATTGGAACTCGACCGAATCGCCAGCGAGGGCCCTCCCGCTGCGGCGCTAAAAGTAAGAGCAATCTGTGAACTAGCTCATTTTAGGTTGAAGGAGATCGTGCCCTAAGAGGAAGTCGAGTTCGAGGATTGCACCAGGAGGCGGGCAATGGCGATCACCACCGAGAGGACCTCGTTCACCAAAGACATCCAAGGCCGCTACCTCTGCAACAACCTAGCGGAGGTTGATGCGTGGAAATCCACAGGCGGGCGACCATTCGATTTCATCATCGTGGGAGGCGGTACGTTCGGCTCGGCTATCGCCGAGCATCTGTGGTTCCGACAGAAGCAGAGTGGCGGCGCATTGCGGACACTGGTCGTAGACGCCGGGCTGTTCACCGTTCCTGAGCACGTCCAGAACACGGGGATCCAGGGGTTCGGCGATCCGGCCAATCCATTCTTTCTGGACGAAAACCTGCCGCAGCCTGAGCCGCCACGCAACGAGGTTTGGGGCATTCCTTGGAAATCGACCATTCCCTTCAAGGGACTGGCGTATACACTCGGAGGCCGATCACTCTATTGGGGCGGTTGGTCGCCTCGTCTGCTGGACGAGGAGATGTCGGGTTGGCCGGCAAATACCGTAGCCGATCTGAACTGCCGCTATTTCGACGAGAGTTCGCGGCAGATCGGTGTCGACGAGGCGAACGACTTCATTTTCGGCGAACTACAGAACGCGCTTCGTCGTCAGCTCTTCGATAATTTGTCCAGCGTGCCTGGGGCGGTTACGCTCGACGCGCTCCCGCCCTCGCCGCTGCTGAAGCCTGGCGCGGACCCCGCACAGTTGCTCGGTCTGTCGTCAAGCGGCGGGCTTTCGCAAAACGACCTGCTGAACATGCTAAAGCTCGAAGCGCCGCTTGCCGTACAGGCGCGCCCGCCACATGCGGGGTTCTTCCCGCTCAACAAGTTCAGCGTCGTTCCGCTGCTCATGAAGGCGGCCCGGACCGCGGCGAGCGACTCCAACGGCAATGATTCCGTCAAGGAATTCATGGTGCTGCCCGATACGCATGTGCTGACGCTGCGCTCCGTGCCGACCGCGGCAGGGACATGGCGCATCTCCGGCATCGAGACGAGCCGCGGCCCGATTGACCTGGCTCCGGGCGGTGCTGTCATCATGGCGCTCGGCACGATCGAGAACGCGCGGCTCGCTCTGGCATCGTTCGATGCCGGACTTCCGACCCTGCCGCTCATCGGCAAGAACCTGATCGCTCACCTTCGCTCGAACATCGTCATCCGCGTGCCGCGCTCGGCGATTCCCGGGCTTTCGTCGGCGGTGAACGAACTGCAGACCGCGGCCATGTTCGTGAAGGGCCGGGCGACGCGCCCCAATGGTGACCTTATCGGTCACTTCCACCTTCAGATTGCTGCGAGCGGCGGCGGCAATACCATAGGCGGCGAGGACGAACTCTATCGAAAGGTGCCGGACGTCGACTTCTACGACCAACTGCGGACTTCGACCGATACGCATGTCGCAATTGCAATCAGGGGCCTCGGAGAGATGGAGCCGGCCGATCCGGCCAATCCCGCCGCTCATCCAAGCCGGGTCGATTTGAGCGCGCGCACCGACGAATACGGGGTTCGTCGCGCATCGGTTGCACTAACACCGACACAGCGAGATCGCGATCTTTGGGCCGCTATGGATGCGACAATGCAGAAGGTCGCCGCCATCTTCGCGAACGGGCAGCCGATGCAGGTGCTCCAGAGCAACCAGGACGGGCTCGGGACGACGCATCATGAAGCCGGGACGCTTTGGATGGGCACCGACCCGGCCGCGAGCGTTACCGATGGCAACGGACGCTTCCATCACACTGAAAACTTGTATGCGGCAGGCCCCGCGCTGTTCCCGAGCATCGGCTCTCCCAACCCCATGCTGACCGGGATCGCGCTGTCGCGCCGCACGGGCGACCTGATCATGGCGCCGCCACCCTTCGTGGCCGATGCGGGGTTCGAGACGCTATTCGATGGTACCACTCTTGGCGACTGGACAATGTCGACAATCAGCAACCAGCCCGGTCGGAATGACCCTGGCTCGTTCCGCGTCCGGCGCGGCGTGCTCGAGGCGCGAACGGGAACGAACCTCGGGCTGCTCTGGCTGAAGCGCCCCACGCCTCCTCGCTACGTTCTGCGGCTGCAATGGATGATGACGGCACCCGACGACATTTCGGGCGTCTTCATCGGCTTCCCCGACCCTCGAAACGAAGGCTACGACAACACGGCCTATGTCGGCGTCAACTTCGGCTTCGAAATTCAGATCGACGAATTGGCCCGACCGGACAAGGCACCGATCCACAGGACAGGTGCAGTATACTCCTTCAAGGGGCCGACCGAGGGTCCGCTGACTGTCCATCCCGTCGGAGAATGGAACAGCTATGAGATCACCGTCGATGGTACGGACATCACCGTCGTGCTGAACGGTCAGACGGTAAACATCTTCCATTTCACCGGCGACCCGCAGTCTCCGCGCCGCGGTCTGCCGTCGACCGCGCAGGACCCGCGCTTCATCGGCCTGCAGACACATACGGGCCAAGTGCTCTTTCGCAACATCCAGTGGAAGCCGCTGGAAGGCGCTGTGGCATGACTTTGATGCCACTCGGATCATTGGGCGCCGTCGAAACACACGGAACGGTGACGTTCGGACTGTGGCTCCCCTGGGTGTCGGCGGCCGACGGCAACGTCGTCACCGTGAAGATCATTCATGAGGCAGATCAGTTTCTCCAGGCGTTTCCAGCTCGAGAGTTCCAGCTTACACATAGTGTTCGTCCGCCGTATGGGGACTTCTGGTCGGTCACGGTACCCGTCGCCGGCACGCCGCCCGCAGTGCCGGGCTCAGCCTGGGGCAATCCGGGCCGCTACGTCTATCGCTACACGATCACGAATCCGACCGTAGGCACGCTCGACTGGATCATCGACCCCTTCGCACGCGAGTTCGGTGTCGGCAAGCAGTCCGCCTTCACCCTGGGCTATGAGCCTTACGCCTGGAGTGCGGGCGAGGCGCGATGGCGGACGCCGGCGCTGGCAGATCTTATCCTCTATGAGGTGAACATCGGCGAGTTCGGCAGCGACCTCAATCGAGCCCGCGGTTTCGCCGCCTACCTCGCTGACCTCGGTATCAACGCCATCGAGATCATGCCGCTGTCCAACGTCGGCAACTCGGTCGACTGGGGCTATCTGCCGATCGGCTATTTCGGCGTCGACGAACGCTTCGGCAACCGGTGGAATTTCCAGCAACTGGTCGACATCTGCCATCAGCACGGGATCGCGGTGATCGTGGACGTCGTCTATGGCCATACGGGGGTAGATTTCCCGTACTACGACGCCTACACGCGGCTGCGGTACCTCGACAATCCGTTCATGGGGCCGTTTGCGAAGGACTTCTTCAGCAATTTCGGCAAGAGCACGGATTTCAATCGGGATATCACGCGGGACTTCTTTTTCACCGCCAATCACCATTGGCTCGAGGTCTATCACATCGACGGCTTCCGCTACGACTGCGTCCCGAACTACTGGGACGGGCCGATGGGCGTGGGCTATGCGAGCCTCGTCTATGAGACGCACCAACTGACCAAGGCGAACATCGCGGCAGGTCGCCCCTACTGGAGCCGCTTCGACGCAGGGGCGGGCAAGCCGCTGACGCTGGTGCAAATGGCCGAACAGCTCGAAGCCCCGGAGGACGTGCTGCGCTCGACCTATTCCAACTGCACCTGGCAGAACGGCACCTATGGCGCTGCGCGCGCGGTTGCCCATGGGGATCACGGCCGGCTCGCCGACCTCGGTCTGCAGCTGGGCCTCTTCGGCTACCCCGACCGGGAGACTGTCAATGGCGACGAGATCCCCAAGACTGCGCTTCAATACGTCGAGAACCACGATCACGAACGCTTCCTCTGCAATTTCGGGACCTCCAATCCCGACGAAGCCGGCAATCCGCTGTTCGCCGAGGGCGACCGGACGCTTTGGTACATGCTGCAGCCCTATTTGATCTGCCTGCTGATGAGCAAGGGCATTCCGATGCTCTGGCAAGGCGAGGAATTCGCCGAAAACTACTTTCTGCCCGACTTTGGAATGGGCCGGGTCTCGCTGCTGCGGCCGATGCGATGGGATTTCTTCTACGATGAGTCCGGCCGACCGATCGTGAGCCTGATCCGCAGGCTGCTGCGGATCCGGCGGCAACGCGACCACATTCGTCAGGGCACGTACTTCTTCTTCAACGATTGGGATCGCTATCAGCAGTTCGGAGTTCTGCTGTTCGCGCGCTACGCAGGCGCCCAGTACACGTTGGTTGCTGTCAATTTCAGCGACACCGACCGGACCATCCCCTTCTGGTTTCCAATGGCCGGCAACTACGTCGAAGAGCTGCATGGCGGCGCTCTCGACCTGAGAAACGTGCTTTCGCTCCGGCAAGTAGATCTAGATATCCCGTCTCATTATGGACGGATCTGGACGCTGATGTAGGCCCGGCGACTGCCCTTACGCCCAGTTCACGGCAGGGTCGATATTAGGACGCGGACTCATTAAGGCGCAGCCATAGTCTGATTGACGCGAGTTGAACGAATGCGAGGTAGTTGGCAGCGAGCCTATCGTAGCGCGTCGCCACCCGACGACATTGTTTGATCCTGTTGAAGAACCGCTCGACCTGGTTGCGAGCACGATAGAGATAGGGGCTGAAGCAGATCGGATCGCTTCGATTGCTTTTCGGCGGGATGTTGGCCCACGCGCCCTTCTTCATGGCAAGCTCCCTGATCCAGTCCGCATCATAGCCACGGTCAGCAAGCAGCATCGACCCGGATTTCAGACGAGACAGCAGTTTTCCGGCGAGTCGAACGTCATGGGCCTCACCCGGGCTCAGCGCCAGCCGTACCGGCAGACCATTGCCATCGACCACCGCATGGATTTTGCTCGTCAAGCCGCCGCGGGACCTTCCCATCGATTGGCGCTGGTTCCTTGTGATGCAGGCTCCATGCTGATGCACGCGGACAATGGAGGTGTCGATCATTTGGACAGCGGCATCATGGGCAGTGGCAAGCGCTTCTATGATGCGGCCCCAAACACCTGCCCGCCGCCACCTAACGAAACGGTTGTAGCAAGTGGTGTATGGGCCAAACGCCGTCGGCAGATCACGCCAGGGTGCTCCTGATCGGAGGACCCAGAAGATGCCATTCAGGACCCGTCTGTCGTTCACCCGAGGAACGCCACGCGGCTTGTTCGGCAGCATCGGCTTGATGGCAGTCCATTCATGGTCGGCGAGTTCGTAGCGCATGATTCGAGTCCCCAGTTCGGGAGCTTGAATCACGGCAGTCCGGCCAAACGCAACTCTCCTGGCCCGCTCTTGGTACGGCGCTTACGGACATGAGCGGACATCAACCAGTCCTCAATCCCTGCCAAATGCGTCGAAAATGACCCAGAGCGGTCGTGAGGCTGTCAGGTTCACAAGCCGGCTAGATGACCCCACGCTGGTGCGGCAGCTAGACCAGAGGGGCAACGTCCGAGCAGGTTCAATTCATTTTTCCTTTTCGGCACGCTTTCTTAGGTGAGGACTGTCATGCAAGACCACGTTCAGCAGGGAATTATGGACCTCCAGTGATCCGTTGTATTTGATGAACCCAAGCTTGCGGAACTTGTTCATGAACATGCTGACGCGCGACCTGGTGGTCCCGACCATCTCCGCGAGTGTCTCCTGGCTTATCTTCGCTATGACCGGCTCGGGCTTACTCTCCTTGCCGAAGTTCGCCATCAAGAGGAGCACCCTCGCCAGACGCTTCTCACTGGAATTAAAAAGTTGGTCGACCAAGTCCTCCTCGACTCGGGCGTTCCTAGACAACAGGTGAGCCATGAACATCTCAGAGAATTTCGGCTCGTCATGGAGCACACGCACGATAGCTGCCTTTTCGAGCCGCATGATGACGCACTCCGTCACCGTTACGACCGTCGCCACCCGCAGCGGATGCCCATTTAGGCAGCTCTCACCGAAGAAGTCCCCATTTCCGTGGAGCGCGACGACCGCCTCCTTGCCCTGCTCGGAGACGACGCAGACCTTGACCTTGCCCTCCTGAATGTAGAAGACCGCATCACCGGGGTCTCCCTGAGAGAAGACCTTCCGATTCTTCCGATAGTTTGAAACGGTCCTCCCCGAGGCCACGGTGTGGAGGAACTCCTGGACGTCGAAGGGCTGCTTCTTCGTTGCCTTGGCCACGCTTCCCGCCTTTAATTATCAACTGGCTTACATTCTAGGGCAAACCGAACATCAGGAAAACCCGGCCCGGATGTCGGTGGCAGTGTAGTGGCACGTGTCCCCGGCGGCCAGGTGAGCACTAAAGCTCAGATTTCGGCTCCAAATGTGCGCAGACTCGTTCGTTATGGAGATGCCGAACCAAGAGGCGTCCCAGTAACAGAGGAGCTGAATTATGGGTGTCATCCTTCCGTTCTTATCAGCGGGCGTGTTCGAGCCGAACGATATTGAGGCGATGTCCCTGGCTTGTGAGGAAGTCTGCCATTACCTTCATATCAACGGCGACACACGGGCTCGCGAGACCATCGCCACGAGAGTCATCGAGCTGGCCCAGCGCGGCGAACGTTGCCCCACAGTCTTGCGCGACCGGGTGCTTGCGGGAATGAACGCTGGCCCCGGACGATGGCTGACGGGGTTTGGCGTCGTCTCAGGGACGCCCGCCAATGATGATCTCAGGCTGTCCACTTCTGGGCGATTGTGTTGAAGAAGTCGGCCTGTAGATATCTAGCGGCGACCTAACTCACTAACGACACGTTAATTTCCTTTGGCATGTGAGCACTACTGACCAGCGCCGAGCCCAGCGGCGGTTCCACAGTGGGTCCCATCACCGCCCACCACGGCAACTACCGGTGACTGAGAGTTCTGTAACGCTCCCGCCTGATCAAGGCGTGCAACATGTTCCGCCATCCCCGAACGCTATGTCCAGCGTGCCGAACAGAAGCGGTGCTGGCTCGGATTACGCTCGGCCAATTTGGCTTCGATATCCGGACGTTTGAGTGCCCGGCGTGCAAGGACGTC